>JACKAJ010000009.1 GCA_020635135.1 Halobacteriovoraceae bacterium | reverse complement strand
GCCATCTCCCTGATATGAAAAAACATACTTTGAAGGAAGAACTCTTTTTATGGCTGTAGCAATTGCAGCAGCTCTTCCGTGTGCGGCTTCCTGCATATCTATGTTCATGTAATCATATGCGAAAACACTGCATCCAACAGGACATACACCGATAGTTTCATTCTGAATTCCAAGTTCTTCTACAACTTCCATTAAAAGTTTGTGAACTGTAGAGTGCATACAGCCAGGACAGTAGTGCATTCTTTTATCAAGAAGCAGTGATGGCTTTTTATATATAACTTTGTATCCTTCTTTCATCTTTCCTCTCCTTAAATGTGTTTTTTTACTTCATTGAGAACTTCTTCGGATGTAGGGATAATTCCGCCTGTTCTGCCATAGAAGTGTACAGGTTTTCTACCTGAGACAATAAGTTTTACATCTTCAATCATCTGTCCCACACTCATTTCAAGTGAGATGAAGAATTTAACTTTAGGATCAGCTGCAAGTTTGTCGAATCTCTCTTTTGGGAAAGGCCATAATGTTATAGGTCTGAGAAGTCCCATTTTTATTCCCTGTTCTCTTGCGATATCAACAACTTTCTTTGCAATTCTTGAGGAAAGACCAAATGCTGTTATTACTATTTCAGCATCATCAAGCTTATATTCTTCGTAACGAACCTCATTAGCTTCTATTTCGGCATATTTAGCCTGAAGTTTATGATTTTTCTGCTCCATATCGTTGGATTCTATATAAAGAGAAGAAATAATGTTTCTTTCTCTGTCATCTGTTTTACCCATAGTTGCCCATGGTTTTTCACTGCGGGATTCTTCTGTTGGTCTCCATTCTTTAGGATCAGGAAGAGTAACTTTTTCCATCATCTGACCTGTTGCACCATCAGCAAGAATTAGAGCAGGGTTACAGTATTTATCAGCAAGATCAAAAGCAAGCACTGTATGATCTACCATCTCCTGAACAGAGTTTGGAGCAAGAACGATAAGACGGTAATCACCATGTCCGCCGCCTTTAACTGCCTGAAAGTAATCAGCCTGACTTGCCTGAATAGTTCCAAGACCAGGACCGCCCCTCTGTGCATTATAAAGGACACAGGGAAGTTCTGCACATGCAATATATGAAACACCTTCCTGCATAAGTGAATATCCTGGAGATGATGTTGAAGTCATAACTCTTGCACCAGCACCTGCTGCACCGTATACCATATTAATGGAAGCAACTTCACTTTCTGCCTGAAGGAGAACATATTTGTGCTTAGGCTCTTCCCTTGCAAGATATTCTATTACCTCGGACTGAGGAGTTATAGGATATCCGAAATAAGCATGCATACCGGCTCTTATAGCTGCTTCTGCGAGAGCCTCATTTCCTTTCATGAATTTTACATCAGCCACTTTTGCCTCCCTAATATCAGTCAATCTTTTTATAAACAGTAATAGCGCCGTCAGGACATACTATGCCGCAACTTGCACATCCTATACATTTTTCCGGTTCCTTCAAATAAGCATAGTGAAGACCGTAAGTATTAGTATCCTGCTTATTTATATCAAGACACTTAACAGGACAGTAGTTGACGCAAAGAGCACATCCTTTGCAACCTTCTACTGAAATTTCAACATAACCTTTTGCTGCCATTTCCATCCTCCTGAATATGTAAAAAAAACGATAATCGCTGTACTCTCAAGGGCACTCTAGCACTTTGAAAACCAAAATTCAAGGAAAAAAGGGGATATATCCTTTTTTATTAAAACATGTAAAATTAGTTGGTATTAAGCGTTTTTTATGCTAAAAAATGTTCTTAAAATAGAAAAAAAACCAGCATTGCCGGATTGAGTGTTTTAGTGATTTAATGAATGTTATATTTCTGCTATCTTTATACTTAGTTTATTATATTTAACAGTTACATTATAATAAATGGTGCCAGAAACTTTATTGTTTTAAAAATCATATATAATTTCATTATACATTGTCCATAACTCTGTCAACGCAAAGTTAAAATGTCCGGTCACCTGCAAAGTAGAAATGTCCTCTTTTAAATTCTGAATTGTAACTTTCATTAATTATTTTCTCACTTCATTCACAGTAGTCTGAAAAATATCAACAGGAAATTTGCAGTAAGGATTTGCATTTTGTTCAGCTATAATCTGATCAACTGTTCTGTTAAGTGTTTTAGCATCCTGTGGTAAGAGCTGCTTTTCTCTTCGTCTGAATGTTTCGTATGGCATTTTTCTTCCTTTGTACAGAAGGGTTATTTCTCCATTAAAACTTTCACAAACTGTTATTTCTCTTTTTCTCATACTTATTCCGGAACTTTCGGTCTTTATCTGGTAAATCGTATTGTTATATTGTATTTCCAGATTATTTGAAATAGTTCTTAGACTGTGTTTGGAAAAAATTATATCAAGTTCCTCTTTGCTGTGCTGAACTTCTCTATGTGCATTTTCACAGGATTTTGCTTTTACTGCAAATTTATTACTCAGCATCTCTTTATATTCTGTTAAAAACTTATTCGCTTCTTCGATTGTATTTATCTTTCTAAGCCTCAGTTCCTTCACAAGACGATCCTGTAAAAGCTGATTGGCTCTTTCCACTCTACCTTTAGCCTGTGGTGTATTGGCTGAAATAATTTCTATCCCCAGCGTTTTCATCGCACGGCCAAACTGCGTAATATTTCTGCCTGTTTTCGGATCGGCTCTGTTAACTTTGAATATTCCATGTTTATCTGTATAAAGTGCTCTCGGTATTCCATATTCTGAAATGTATCTTCTCATTGTTTCCATGTACGCTTCTGTTGTTTCCGATTCTGAGAAGAAAAGTTCCATGAATTCGCCTGTGGCATCATCTATGAAAACTGTAAGATTACATTTGGGACGGCGGTTTTCAAACCATTCATGCGGTGAGCCGTCTATCTGTATCAGTTCTCCTGTCCGGCTTCTTCTTTCACGCATTTGATGAACTCTTTTTGCTTTCTTTGCTTTAGTTTTCCAGATGTTTGCAGATATCATTATCTGTCTTACTGTTTCTCTTGATATAACTATATCGTTAAGCTCTTCAAGCTTTTCCGCTGCAAGTGTCGGTCCGAAACCATAATATTTTTCCTTTAGAAGTTGATGAACTTTTTTTCCCAATTCCTCTGATATTTTACGGTTACTCGTTTTGCCTCTTTTACGCGATATCAAGCCTTTTTCTCCTTCTTTTGCATACCTTTGCAAAATCCTTCGTATCTGTCTTTCTGAAAGATGAAGAAGCTTTCCAGCTTCTTTTTGGGACAGGCGCTTCAACTTCAAATCTCTTATTACAGAAATCCGCTCTATCTCTTTTTGGCTCATTTGTAGAATCTCCTCCATTGTAATCTCCCATGATGATTCACTCCTTTCATCTGAGAGATTAGTTTAAATAACAGGACATTTCTACTTTGCTCACATAGGACATTATCACTTTGCGCCCACACGGTTGACATTTATCTTTCCAAAGTTAAAATTACCTGATTTTTTTGAGAGGTTATCTGTGTCTTTAAAAAATGTTATTGTTGGAATGAGTGGCGGAGTTGACAGTACTGCTTCAGCTCTTTTATTAAAAGAGAAAGGTTATAATGTTTTTGGCGTGATTATGCGTCTTTATGATGAATCTCTGGGTTTAGATACTCCTGCTAACAGTTGCTTTAGTAAAGCTGAACCTGAAAATATAGAGTTTACAAGAGATCTTGCAAAAAGGCTTGGTATTCCATTTGAGGTTATCGATCTTAGAGCGGAGTTCAGATCTTTTATTATTGAAAAGATGAAGGATGAATATCGCAGAGGCAGGACTCCTAATCCATGTGTCTTATGTAACAGATATATTAAATTTGGATTTCTTTTTAAAAAGGCTCTTGATTTCTTTGCCAAAGAGGCTTTTTTTGCTACCGGTCATTATGCAAGAATTGAAAAAGATGATGAGTCTGGTCTCTTTCTGTTAAAAAAGGCTGTTCCGGCAGATAAGGATCAATCTTATTTCCTCTCTTTTCTTACAAAAGAGCAGCTTTCAAGAACGATTTTTCCTCTTTATGGTTTAATGAAGAGTGATGTCAGAAAAATAGCTGCGTCTGTTGGGCTTGATATTTCTGAAAAGAAAGAGAGTCAGGATTTTATGGGCGGTGAATATAAACTTCTTTTTTCCGATAAAGATTTTAAATCTGGCAATATTTTAAATTATGACGGTAAAATTGTCGGAAAGCATAGTGGAATAATAAACTATACTGTTGGCCAGCGCAAAGGTCTTCCAGCTATGGGGCATCCTGT
>JACKAJ010000008.1 GCA_020635135.1 Halobacteriovoraceae bacterium | reverse complement strand
TTAGACTAGGAATCATGGAGAGCTTTGAAAGAGTGCTAGATTATGGCGAAAATATTTACAAGGGACTAGAACCTAATGAGATTTGGAAAGAACATGTGAATTTCGCTAGGGAGGAAATCAATCAAAACTTAGTGATTTGCAATAAAGCCACGCTGAAACTGATGCGTTTATGGAAAAAGTATGAGTCTATGCACTTTTTATTCTTCCCGCAAAAGAAAGACCAGCCTATGACCATACAATATTACATTAAGATTCAGGAAGATAGAGTGACAGATGTGCTGAAAACTTCTTTATTGGGAGAATGGCTCAAGAAAGAAGTGACTGATATATATCATGAAGAGCTCAGTCAAATGAAAAAGAACAAGAAACAAGCAATGATTTTCTTTGAGTCTAATGCTACTATGATGTCTAATCAAATCAGAGGTCTAGTGATTGATTCCCTCACAAATTTTAGAGACTTCTTCAGAAGGTTCAAACAAAAAAGCCCGAAAACTCCAAGGCAAGTGGTAGAAATGGAAAAAGACCCACATGGAGGAATAGAAGATGTGTTTTTGGTGGTGAAATTGAAGGATGAAGATCAAGCAATTTCGTTTGCAGACTCTTTAGATTTTATTAAGCAAGAGATTCTGAAATTAATTCGAATGGTTGTAGAAACCTCACATAATATCCCAAGACCAGAAAATTCATGGTCTCGCAGTGATAAAAACTGCCTTTCAAAGGTGTTATTCGATGACCAAGTAGTCGTTGAAATAACGAATGAAATCGATGAAATCATTGAGACAAATATAAGAAATATAGAGAATGTGCTGAATATTTATAATGAATACGCGTTCTTATTGAAAGAAATGGAGAAGGTCATGGAATTTTGTGCTCAAAAGCATGAAAGGAAAGACTTTCAAAACGAGATTTTGAAATATCAGAAGATTATTGAGGAAGTGAATAAAAATGTTCCGTTTTATGTAAGAATGAACATGATTTTGATTGACGCCTTAGATGTAAAGAAAAACTTCTTGAATATTTGCGAAGATATCAAGAGTAAGCTATATTCAGCAATTCACACGTTAATAATCAAGAGGATCCAAGCAATTAATAACGAAATCAATGTTTTATGGGAAGGAATCAACTCAAAAGCAGACTCAGAGAAGAAATTGGTCGAGCTTGAAAGAAACGTTGAAATAATCCGTTTAAAGAAAAACCGAGAAATTACTAATGATTTCAAAGACACGGTCAAATGGCTTTTACTTTTATACGACTACCCTTTCCAACCTGAAGAAGAAGTCCGATTAATTTACAATTGTTCGGAGCAGGTGCATGGTTTAATGGGTCGTGTGGACAAAGAAGAAGTAAGGCTAAAAAAAGAAAGAGATGAATTAGACTCAAAACTGCGCAAAACTCGCGATGAATTCATTCAAAACATCGATATTTTAGCATCAGAAATCGAAGGCCTGCGTACAGAGTACACGGAAAAGTTCCAGTCTCAAGACGCGAATAAGAAAATCGAGCTTTTAGCTCATCGCCTGACGAGATATCTCGAAGAAAAAGTGGAGATCAATCAAAAGGAAGACTTGATTATCGGGACGCAGACAGAATTCCCGAAATTAGAAGATGCGAAGAATAATTTGGCTCCTTATCAAGAATTGTGGAAATTAATAAAAGATTGGTCAACGAGTGAAATGAGCTGGAAAAGAGATACTAGTGTGTTTAAGCTACACCCGGATTCTATTGAGAAAGAGACCAAAGAGATGTTCAAAACAGCGAACTCTTTAAGCTTTAGACTTAAAGATATGGCCAATCCTTTAAGACTTTGCCAAGAAGTGCTCAAGGAAATCAAAGCGTTTCAAGTACATATGCCTTTAGTTCGAATATTCTGTAACCCTGGACTGAAAGAAAGACATTGGGAAGAAATTTCTAACGTGATTTCCAATAACACTGACCTTAAAGGATTTCAGGTGAGACCAGACAAAGAAATATTTCTGAAAAAACTGATTGATTTAGAAATTTACAAGTTCACAAATAAATTGGAAGAGATTTCTGATAGCGCGACCAAAGAGTTCAATATTGAGAAGATTCTGAATAAAATGTATGAGGATTGGGAGCCCGTGATTTGCGAAATAAAGCTTTGGAAAGACACAGGTACTTATGTGGTTTCTGGGAACTCTGTCGATGAAATTCAGACTTTATTAGATGATCAGACGGTGAAGACACAAACAATGAAAGGTTCGCCTTATGCGAAAATATTTGAGTTAAAAATTAGTGAATGGGAACAATGGTTGCAATATACTTGGAACTTATTAGAATACTGGGTGAAGGTTCAACAAGTGTGGCTGTATTTAGAGCCTATATTTTCGAGCCCTGATATTATTAAACATCTTGCTACTGAGGCGAAAATGTTTAAAGATGTTGATAGTAATTGGAAATCTATGATGAATAAGATTAATAGTACGCCAAAAGTGTTGGAATTCACAAAGAACAAGAAATTGCTGGACCTTTTGAAGGAATGCCATCAAAAACTTGAAGAAGTACAGAAGGGATTAAACGCCTATTTAGAAGAAAAAAGAAATAATTTCCCAAGATTTTATTTCTTATCAAATGATGAATTGTTAGAAATTCTATCGGAAACTAAAGATCCTCTACGTGTGCAGCCTCATTTGAAGAAATGTTTCGAAGGAATACAAAAATTAAGGTTTGATGAAGAGAAAAAAATCTTTGGAATGTATTCTTCTGAAGGGGAGTATGTTCCTTTCATTACTTGCATTGATACCAATGTGCATTTAGGAAAAGTTGATGAATGGCTACTGATCACTGAAAATTTCATGCAAGAGGCGGTCAAATCGGTGATTTTTCAAGCTTTTAATGAATATTTGACTATGAAAAGAGAGCAATGGGTCACCAAAAGGTGTGGACAAGCTGTCTTGTGCATGAATATGACTTATTGGACGTTTTACACAGAGAAAGCGATGAATGAGAAAGGAGAACAAGGAGTCCTAGAATTTTCTCATAAATGCCTCGACATGGTAAATATTTTTATTTTTTGATAAATAATTTAATAAAATTATTAATAAATAAATGTATATGTTATTTTGGAGTGTCTAAGTTGTTTAATATATTATTATATTTTTTTATACTTTGTTATAAAATGTATAATCAGCAATGATTAGAGAATTGATAGATGATATTATATATTTATAGATAAAAATATGAATATATAATAGCATGAAAACTTCCTGCCAGGACTGAGCTGTTATACGAAACTTTTTTTATTCATAGCAAATATAAATTATATAAAACTTTTTTGTAAATAATTTATTTATACATAATTTAATTTAATGAAATGCTTTTTTTATTTACTGTTACTGTTTTTTTCCTTTTTTAGCTCCAAGACATTGTCAAGTTGGTCCGTAAAGAGATCGAGCCTCTAGACCGCTGCACAATTGAGGCTCTCATCGTTTTAGATGTTCACAACAGAGATGTGGTGGCGGCTTTAGCCTCAAAGCACATAGATAAAATAACAAATTTCGAATGGCAAGCTCAATTACGTTACTATTGGCTGGAAAACAATTCAAAGGTGCGTATAATAAACGCAGAGCTCGAATACAATTATGAATATCTCGGGAATAGCACTCGTCTAGTGATAACTCCTTTGACAGATCGTTGCTACCGTACTTTATGTGGTGCTTTGCATTTGAATTACGGTGGAGCCCCAGAAGGTCCTGCTGGTACAGGAAAAACTGAAACCGTAAAGGATTTAGCCAAGGCTTTAGCTCGACAATGCGTGGTTTTCAACTGTTCTGACGGTTTAGATTACAAAGCTATGGGGAAATTCTTCAAAGGACTCGCTAGTTCAGGAGCTTGGTCCTGTTTTGATGAGTTCAATCGTATTGACTTAGAAGTGCTTTCGGTGGTAGCGCAGCAAATCCTCACAATTCAATTGGCTCGAGCAGATAATAAAGAGAAATTCACGTTCGAAGGCGCAGAAATCAAATTGATAAAGACTTGCAATGTTTTCATTACTATGAACCCTGGATATGCAGGGCGTTCCGAGCTTCCTGATAATTTGAAAGCTTTGTTCAGGTCTGTTGCTATGATGGTTCCTGATTACGCAATGATTGCTGCAATCTCATTGTATTCCTTTGGGTTTTCCAATGCTAAGAACCTCGCAAGAAAAATCGTGACGACGTATAAACTTTGCTCAGAACAATTAAGCTCGCAACACCATTATGATTATGGTATGAGAGCCGTGAAGTCCGTGCTTACGGCTGGAGGAAATTTGAAAAGAAAATTTCCCAATGAAGATGAGAACGTTCTGATGCTTAGAGCTATAAATGATGTAAATTTGGCGAAATTTTTGGCTTTTGACCTGCCATTGTTCGAAGGAATCACCTCCGATCTGTTCCCGAATGTGAAACTACCGGAAATAGATTACCGAGCTATGGAAAAATGCATCGAAAATCAACTAATTAAGAATAATTTGACGAAAGTTGACTATTTAATGAAGAAAATCATTCAGTTATACGAAATGATTCTAGTTAGGCATGGGCTAATGGTGGTAGGTTTACCGTTTTCTGGGAAGACTTCTGCTATTAAGATTCTGGCAGCTGCTTTAAGTGAATTGAAAGAACTTAATCTCATGGACGAGAAGAAAGTACTCATCACTACTATTAACCCAAAATCCATCACAATGAAACAGCTGTACGGTTGCAATGATGAAGTCACACACGAATGGACTGACGGGGTTCTGGCTGTGAAGTTCCGTGCTTTTGCCAAAAACGAAGAAGATGAAAGAAAATGGCTGATATTCGATGGGCCTGTCGATGCTGTCTGGATAGAGAACATGAATACAGTGTTGGATGATAATAAAAAACTGTGCTTAAGCTCAGGGGAGATCATCGCAATGTCTCGTGGAATGAACCTCATTTTTGAGCCGATGGATTTAGAAGCTGCGAGCCCTGCGACAGTTTCTCGTTGTGGTATGGTTTATATGGAACCTAGTAGACTTGGATGGCAACCTTTATATGAGTCTTGGAAAAAAAACTTACCGAAATTTTTCAAAGAGGAAGATATTTCTGAAATCGATTTATTATTTGATTGGTCTGTGAACCCAATATTGGAGGAGTTGAGGAGAAAGTCGCAAGAGATTTCCCCTTCACAAGACCAAAACCTGGTGATGTCTCTGTTGAGGATTTATAGATGCATGCTACAGATATTTGATGAGGAATCGTTTTATAATAAAGCGGATTTGAAGAATAAGATTAATTTATTAGATCAGTTCTTTGTGTTTTCCGTGATTTGGAGCCTTGGAGGATCTGTGTCTACAGATTATAGGAAACCGATGAATTTGTTTATGAAACGCTTGTTTGGAGGAGATATGAATGCACCCGCTGATGGCAAAAAGAAGAAAATCTCGCTACCTGATAGCGGACTTCTTTATGATTATAAATATGATTTAAAAGCACCTGGGTCTGTTGATGGAGAATGGACTCCATGGGTAAATTTCATAGACCAGGGGGAAACATTCCCGAAAAATATCCATGTGAACGAGATTTTAGTGAAAACATCTGATACTATACGTTATTCTTTCCTATTAAAAACGAATATCCTCAATGATATTCCCTCTTTATTCTGTGGCCCTACAGGCACAGGCAAATCGATTTATATCAAAAATATTCTGTTGAATGAGTTAGATAAAGAAAAGTTCAAAGCCACAGAGATTGGGTTCTCTGCTCAGACAACCTCTACACAAACCCAAGATATTGTCGACAATAATCTGGATAGAAGGAAAAGAGGAGTGTATGGACCGAAAACAGGTAAAGCGATAATTTTTGTTGATGATCTCAATATGCCTGCGAAAGAGAAATGGGGGGCACAACCACCTATTGAGATCCTTAGACAATTATTGGATCAAGGAGGCTGGTATGATCACAAAGATAAAGAAAGACCTTTTAAAAATATTGTTGATGTGGTGTTTATCGCGGCTATGGGACCTCCAGGAGGAGGGAGAACCTTTGTAACTCCTCGTTTGTTAAGACATTTGAATTTAATTTCTTTGGCTCAATTCGATGATGATACTCTTAATAGGATTTTTAATACGATTTTGCATTGGTATTTCACTACGAATAATTTTAATGCCGAAATAATTAAAATGGAGAATAAAATCGTGCTGAGTACTCTGGATTTATATAAACATGTAATAGAGAAATTACTGCCTACGCCAATGAAATCGCATTATTTGTTCAATTTGAGAGATTTCGCCAAGGTTATTTCAGGAATCTGTATGTCTGATAAAGATAAATTGCAAACACAGGACCAAGTAGTGAGATTGTGGACTCATGAAGTTTTGCGAGTATTTTCTGATCGATTGATCAATGAGGAGGATAGGCTTTTTATTTTGCATTATTTGAGAGAAAATGTGATTCGTAGTCGTTTCGGACTCAATTTTGACACAGTTTTCGCAGCCTTAGACAAGCCACACAATGGGGCAAGCGATAAAGACGGGAAAGTTGATAGTTTAGATGAAATTCGTGGGCTTATGTTCACAGATATTATGAGTCCTGCCGGGATCCCGAAGCGATATTATGAAGAAATCATCGATTATTCTAAATTGCAGCAATCTGTTGAGCAGTCTCTGGAAAATTACAATGTAATTACAGATAAGCCTATGGACCTGGTCTTATTTAATTTCGCAGTTGAGCATTTGCTCATAATAGCAAGAATCCTCAAACAACCTCAAGGGAACGCTCTGTTAGTAGGAGTCGGAGGCTCTGGAAGACAAAGCTTAACGAGATTAGCAGCCAGAATTTCAGATTATGAGGTTTTCCAAATAGAAATAAGCAGAACCTATGGGAAAAATGAATGGAAAGACGATTTAAAGAAAATTCTTAAGCAAGCAGGCGCGAAGTTCACTCCAACCGTGTTTCTTTTTACGGATAGTCAAATAAAAGATGAAAGTTTCATTGAAGATATAAATAATCTACTTAATACCGGAGAGGTTCCAAATATATTTCCTCCTGAAGAGAAGTCTGAGATAATGGAACTTGTAAGAGCTCAAGCCAGGACTGAAGGCAAGGCTCCGGATGGTACTCCAGCGCAACTATTCTCTTATTTCGTGAATCAATGCAAGAAACAATTACATATTGTCTTATGTTTTTCTCCTATTGGTGATGCGTTGAGAAATCGAGTGAGAATGTTCCCTTCTTTAGTGAACTGCTGCACAATTGATTGGTTCAATGAATGGCCCAAAGACGCCTTGGTTTCTGTTGCGAGGAAATTTCTGTTAAACATCGAAATGGAAGAGAATGTGAGAGAAAGTTGCGTGGAAATGGTGCAGTACTTCCATGAAAGCACTATTGATTGGGCGAAGCTTTTCTTTGAAAGATTACAAAGAAAATATTACGTTACTCCTACGTCTTATATAGAAATGATCACGACTTTCAGGAACTTATTAAACGAGAAACGCAAAGAAGTGCTGTTCCAGAAGTATAAGTACGAGAACGGTTACGAGAAAATCATCACGACTGAGGGAAAAGTGGGCGAAATGCAGACGAACTTAATCGAATTGCAGCCGAAACTCAAACTTGCAGCCGAAGAAACCGAGAAAAAAATGAAGGAAGTTGCAGAGCAGAAAGCTAAAGCTGACGTGTTGAAAGAAGCGATTTCTAAAGAAGAAGCGATCGTGCAAACAGCTGTGAACGAAGCACAGATTATTAAGGACGATTGTCAAAGAGACTTGGATGAAGCCATGCCTTTATTGAAAGAAGCTGAGGATGCGTTGAAAGTCCTGGAAAATAATCGAAAAGATCTTGATACTGTGAAAAAACTTGGCAATCCTCCTAACCCTATCAAATATACGTTCCAAGCTCTGTGTTATTTGATGTACCCGAACCCCACAGAAAAGAAAAAAAACACAGAAACGCTGAAATTGGAAGTAGATTGGTGGGCTGCGAGCCAGAAACTCACGAATGATATCGCGTTCGTGAAGAACTTGATGGAGTTCGATATAGAGAATATTGAAGAGAAAAACATCGTTGCTTTGGGCAAGTTTTTGAAGGACCCTCAATTTTCGGAGTTTTTAAAGCCTGATAACGTGGAGAAAGCCTCGCAATCGTGCAAATGCCTGATTCAATGGATCAATGGGATTTACTCTTATTTCTTCGTGAATAAGAAAGTGAAGCCTAAGAAGCAAAAGCTCAAAGAAGCTGAGGATAAAGTCAATGAATTGCAGTCTCGCTTGGCAGAGAAACAGAAAGAACTCAAAGCTGCGAACGATAAGGTAGAACGTTTGAACTCTGAGCTGATGATTACGAAGCGAAACAAAGAGAAATTAGAGAAAGAGTACGATGAATGCTCCAAACAATTGGTCAGAGCCAAGAAACTTATTGAGAATTTAGGCGGAGAGAAAGGCAGATGGGCTGAGTTAGCAGTGATTTTAAAGGACTTCTATAATAATTTAACAGGGGATATCCTAATTTCTGCTGGAATGATTGCATATCTCGGGGCTTTTACCTCAGTGTTTCGCAATGAAATCTGTAGTAATTGGGTCACACACTGCCTTGAGAAACAAATTCCGAGCTCTGCGTCGTTTTCTTTAGAGAAAGTACTGGGAGATCCTGTGAAAATCAGGGAATGGAACATTAATGGACTGCCTTCAGACACATTTTCTATTGAAAATGGGATTATTGTAAGTAAAGCAAGACGTTGGCCTTTGTGCATTGACCCACAGAATCAAGCGAATAAGTGGATTAAGAAGATGGAGTCTCAAAGAAAAATCAATATTATCAAGCTTTCGGACACGAATTTCATTAGGACTCTAGAAAATAGTATTCAGTTTGGACAACCCGTTTTGCTAGAAAACGTGGGAGAAGAGCTGGACCCTGCTATTCAACCGATTTTATTGAAACAAACGTTTCAGAAAGGGTCTTCTACATATATAAAACTGGGAGCGGAGCCTATTGAGTATAATTCAGCGTTTTTCTTCTATGTGACAACGAAATTGAGAAATCCTCATTACTTACCAGAAATTTCGACAAAGGTCACTTTGCTGAACTTCATGATAACTTATGAAGGACTTAATGATCAATTATTAGGAATTTTGGTGAAAAAAGAAAGGCCGGACCTTGAACAAGAGAAAGAGAGGCTGATTGTTGAAGGTGCGAACAATAAAAAACAATTGCAAGATATTGAGGATAAGATCCTTGCGGTATTAAGTTCTGATAAAAATATCCTGCTTGATGAAGAAGCTATTAATATTCTTACAGCTTCGAAAGTGAAATCGAATGAAATAAAAGAAAAGCAAACCATTGCGGAACAAACAGAGAAAAATATCGATGAAGCTAGACAACAGTATCAAAGCGTTTCTCAAGAAGCTTCGTGCCTTTTCTTCGCGATAACCGATTTAAATAACTTGGACCCTATGTATCAATACTCTTTGGTTTATTATATTGACTTATTCACACAAGCGATCATCAAAAGCAAAAAAAGCGAGAATCTAGAGCAAAGACTGCAATTTCTCAAAGAGTACTTCCTTTATTCCTTATATTGCAATATCTGTCGAAGTCTCTTCGAAAAAGACAAGCTTATTTTCTCTTTCCTCCTATCCACGAGAATCTTAGAGTTCCACAAGCAATTACAAGCTGATGAGTTGCGGTTCTTATTAACAGGAGGCTTAGCTCTCGAAGAAAAGATGCCTCCGAAACCTGTGTGCAACTGGCTGAGTGCCAAAGCCTGGGGAGAGATCTTCAGACTCTCGAAACTCTCAGCTTTTAGTGGTCTGACGCAAGAATTCGAAGACAATCTTTTGGACTGGGAGCGCATTTACAATGACTCAGAGCCTCATACGAAAGACTTCCCTGGGAAACTCGGAACACAAAACCTCTCTTCTTTCCAAAAACTGATGGTAGTGAGAGTCTTGAGGCCGGATCGCGTGATTCCTGCGATTCAAGACTTTGTGAAAGAGAAATTGGGAGCGGAATTCATTGACCCACCGCCTTTCAATCTCGCGGAGATTTTCAAAGACTCTACAGTGTATAGTCCTTTGATCTTCGTATTGTCCCCGGGGTCGGACCCTTTCGCGAGTTTGAATAGTTTCGCAAGACAATTGGAGAAAAACATCAAGTCGATTTCTTTGGGACAGGGACAAGGCCCTTTAGCGCAAAAACTTATTGATGACGCAATTGTGAATGGGAATTGGGTGGTGCTGCAGAATTGCCATTTAGCAGTGAGCTGGATGCCGACTCTTGAGAAGATTTGTGATGAGATATCCCCGGATCCAAGTAAAACGAACCCAGAGTTCAGATTATGGCTGACGTCTTACCCTTCTGTACATTTTCCTACGAGTATTTTGCAAAACGGAATAAAAATGACCAATGAGCCCCCGAAAGGACTGAAAGCTAATTTGAAAGGGTCTTTCTTGATTGACCCGATTAATAATGGGGAGTTCTTTGAAGGGTGTAAAATGAATCAGGCTTTTAAGAGACTTTTGTATGGGCTTTGCTTCTTTCACGCTGTGATTCAAGAAAGGAAAAAGTATGGTCCTTTGGGGTGGAATATTCCTTATGAGTTCAATGAATCGGATCTGAGAATCTGCGTGAAACAGCTGAGGATGTTCTTAGATGAAGCGGAGAATGAGGTGATTCCGTTCGAAGCTCTGAAATATCTCACTGCGGAATGTAATTACGGAGGGAGAGTCACAGAGGAAAAGGATAGGAGGTTAATTAACACTTTACTTGAAGATTACTATTGCCAAGAGCAAGCGACGGACTTCGAATATAAATTCACGGGGAATCCTGTGTATAAGTTGCCAGGAACTACGAATTCTTATGAGAGTTTCATTGATTTTATTCAGACTTTGCCGCTGAATTCTCACCCTGAAGTCTTTGGTTTCCATGCTAATGCAGATATCACAAAGGATATCAATGAGACTTTATTGCTTTTTAACTCGGTGTTAGCCTGCTCTGCAGAAGGTCAAGGCTCGGAGTCTGCTTCGTTAGAGTCTTTATTAGAGGAGATTTGTAAGAAGATCCTTGAGGATTTCCCTAATATGTTCAATATAGAGGAAGCTTCTGCGAAATATCCTGTAGAATATAAAGAAAGCATGAATACTGTACTAACGCAGGAGCTCACCCGTTTCAATAAATTAATTAAGGTTATTCGGACCTCACTGCAAGAGATTCGCAAAGCTTTGAAAGGAGAAGTCTTAATGAGCCCTGCCTTGGAAAAAGCTAGTAGGTCCTTATATGATGGGAAAGTGCCTGAAATGTGGATGAATGCCTCATATCCTTCTTTGAAACCTCTTGGCTCTTATATGGCAGATTTAAAACTGAGAATACAAGGATTTAGAAAATGGCTTGATGAATGTCCTCCTATAATTTATTGGGTGTCGGGGTTCTATTTCACACAAGCTTTTCTTACGGGCGTCTTACAGAATTATGCTAGGAAATATACGATTCCTATTGATGAATTAGCGTTCGACTTCGAGTTTATTAGAGAAGAGGACGTGAAAGAAAAACCGCAGGATGGAGCGTTTATTCATGGACTTTTCATTGAGGGCGCGAAGTGGGATTATCAAGAAATGTGCTTGGGAGAGAGCGATCCGAAGGTTTTGTTTGTGAAATGCCCGGTGATCTTGTTGAAACCTTTACATATCAAAGATATTAGCGAATATTCTAATTATGAGTGTCCTGTTTATAAAACTTCTTTGAGGAGAGGAGTGCTGTCCACCACGGGACACTCCACGAATTACGTTATGGCCATTAGAATGCCGTGTAAGGAGGGAGATAGCAGGCATTGGATTAAGAGAGGAGTGGCTTTACTCACGCAGTTAGATGATTAAAATGAAAATAAACAACATTAATTATTAATATTAATATTAATATTATTTTAAAAAATGATAGAAGGAATAATTAATAAATTTCGAGGAAAAACAATTTCATGAATTTTTGAATTTTTTGTATTTATCTGAAAAAACTCAATATTTTGATAAAATCTGAAATTTTACAATAAAATCATAATGCTAATAAACTCTTTTTTCAAAGTCGCTAAAGTGGTCCCTGTTTCTTTGAGACCCGTGTGCCTCATGAGCACCAATAAACCAGGCGGAAAAGCTGAAAAAACGTGGAAAGATCGCGATACTGCACAAGAGAAGGACTTTTTCAATAAAGAAGATGGTTGTTATATTTCGCTTTTAAAGTTTTTTT
>JACKAJ010000007.1 GCA_020635135.1 Halobacteriovoraceae bacterium | reverse complement strand
ATAGAAGCTATGTCTAAAGATAGTATTCGAGCAATGTGGCTCACTCAGTCACAATTCCCAAATTTTAGAACCATCAATCGTTTCAGAGTAAACCCTATGGTTCAGCCAATTATCCAAGAATGTTTTATTCAATTTAGAAATCAGCTTGTATCTCAAAAATTAATTGACGAAGAAGCTATCTTTATTGACGGGACGAAATTAGAAGCTAACGCGAATAAATATACGTTTGTTTGGAAAAAGAGCACGGAACGATTTGAAGAGTCATTGAGACAAAAATCAAAAGAATATTATTTAAAGCTAGTGGAAGAACAAATCATTCCATCTATTTGTGCAGAAGATGAAGAATTAGACACAGAGAAATTACAGAAAATCGTGAATGCACTAGAAACGAAAGTGACAGGATTAAGTGCTGAAATCGAAAAAAACTCCGATGTTCAAGTAAGAAAAGCACTTCGTTCTAAACGAAAAATGCCTAAAAAAGCATTAAAGGACTTTTCTGACTTTATCTACCGTAAAGCAAAATATAAAGCGCAACATCAGATTTTTAAAGATAGAAATAGTTACTCCAAAACAGATCATGACGCTACTTTTATGCGAATGAAAGACGACCACATGATGAATGGTCAATTGAAGCCTGGTTATAATGTACAAATCGCAACGAATCACCAATACGTTTTAGCTTATGAGACCTTTTCAAATCCAACGGATTTTAAAACGATGCTTCCCTTCCTAAAGACGATTAAAGAATCTTATTTCGACCTGCCTACTTATATTGTGGCGGATGCAGGTTATGGTAGTGAAGAAAATTATCAAGCGATTCTAGATGAGTTTGAAAGAACGCCGTTGATTACATATACGATGTATCAGAAAGAACAAACGAAAAAATATAAAAAAGATCCATTCATTACTGACAACTGGACTTATAACGAGCTGGCAGATACCTATACTTGCCCCAATAATAGAGAAATGAAATTTAGAAATTACTCTACTCGAACAGATAAGTATGGTTTCAAAAAACAACTTAAAATATATGAATGTGAGTCTTGTTTCGATTGTCCTGTTAGAAATTTATGTACTCGTTCAAAAAGCAATAAAAACCGAGTGATTCAAAAAAATGGAAACTGGGAATACTTTAAAGCTCACGTAAGGGAGCTATTAAAAGAGGAATTCACAGGGGAAATTTACCGTCAAAGAAAAATAGACGTAGAACCAGCTTTCGGAAATCTGAAAGCCAATTTGGCGTTCAATCGATTCTCCGTCAGAGGAAAAGATAAGATTACACAGGAACTGGGATTTGCGTTAATGGCACTAAATCTAAGGAAATGGAGAAAGAACAAGAAAGAAATTAGGCAAAAAACACGAAAAAACAAGTATTCTGAAATGAGTTA
>JACKAJ010000006.1 GCA_020635135.1 Halobacteriovoraceae bacterium | reverse complement strand
CTTTTCATCACCATTTTGTCTCAGTAAATTCAATACTGTGTGCTTCACTATTGCCATATTTTCAGGGCCATTTTTTTTTCGGATTCGACTTCTATCTTCATTAAATGTTACGTCTAGAACCCAGTGCAAGCTATTCTCTATTGACCAATGAGATCTTATTGCTTTTTCTATTTCTCCAGCACTTATCTTCAGGCTAGAAAGATAATATCTTTTCTCTCTTGTTTGCTTTTCTCCTTCAGTTCGCACTGACTCTATTTCCACGATACAGCTTAAGTCTTCCCATTCGCTTTTTTGTTTAAG
Organism: Halobacteriovoraceae bacterium; assembly: GCA_020635135.1. Lineage (GTDB taxonomy): Bacteria > Bdellovibrionota > Bacteriovoracia > Bacteriovoracales > Bacteriovoracaceae > JACKAJ01. The sequence continues at coordinate 879 of JACKAJ010000006.1, read as the reverse complement.
CCAGTCTATATTTCGACATACTCTGCACTTTCGTGTCTCTATTCGTCCATGCCCTTTATCATACTCTTTGCTCTCTTCTAGTTCCTCTTTTTCAGCACCATCAAAATACGTCCTCACATCATCATGGAGATCTCCATGATTACCTTTGAGCGATAAAACATAGTCTGCTTTTTTCTCCCTGATTTTTGATGCAATGGATTTTTGGCACCCCATTGCGTCAATTGTCACGATCCCCCCAGTTATAAACAAAGCATCTAGCAATTTTGGAATCGCTGTGATTTCGTTACTTTTTTCACTCACTTTTTCTTGCCCTAATACGAGTCGAGCATTTGAGGCAAATGCGCTCACCATATGAATGGCTTTTTGATCATCTCTCTTGTCAAAACTACCTCTAAGGGTTTTACCATCAATGCTGATAATTTCTGACGGCTGCAGTTCAATCTCTTTCATCCACTCTACAAAACAAGTTTTAAACTGTTTTGGGTCAAGAAGAGAAAAAACTCGGGCAAAAGTATCATGAGATGGTATTCCATTTTCGTATGGCAGATACTTTCTTAAAAATTCGATTTTTGCTTCACCAAAATCTTGAATATCTTCCCAACTCTCTGCATCACAAATTTTTGCACATAAGGTCGTTAGAAGAATTTCATTCAAAGGGTAAAGCTTATGACGCTCAAGTCGAGGGTCTTCCAATTCTGTAAAAAAATCTAAAAATGCTATTGAGCTAAAATCTTCTGTTACTGTCATCATATCCTCCTAGGGTATTCCTTAGAGGAGTATGACACAATGTCAAGTAAATTTTAATGCGTTAGCCCTGTTCTGTTATCCGAAATTCTTGTGAATAAACACCATATCAAGTAAAATTTTTTACTTCCACAT
>JACKAJ010000005.1 GCA_020635135.1 Halobacteriovoraceae bacterium | reverse complement strand
TGGTGACCTGGGATCCCTCGTTGACCTTATGGATCAAGGAAAACTAATTCATATCCAAACCTACGGACAAACATTTTCAAACTCACCAAATGAAAAGTTTTTGTTAATGATTTTATGTTCCCAGGCAAAACTTGAAAACGACAACAAAGGAGTAAATGTAAAACGTGGGTTACGAGCCAGATGTGAACAAGGACTCTGGCCATTTCGTCCACCAACAGGATATGTAAAATCAGATCACAAAGATGAGGGTTGTGTATGCCTGATTGATCCTAAACGAGGTCACGTTATCAAGGAGATGTTTGAGAAAGTTGGTAATGAGCGCTGGAGCGGAAGAAAGCTCCACAACTATTTGAAAAATGAAATTCATTTTAGAACTGAGAATGATAAGCCATTGAGTCTTGGGAATGTGTATAGAACACTACAAAATCACTTCTACTATGGAAAATTTGAATATCCGCAAAATTCAGGAAAATGGTATGAAGGTGTCCACGAACCAATCATCAGCAAAGAACTATACGATGCTGTTCAAGAACAATTGAATCGCCAGTCGCTAGTTCGTAGATCAGACCCTAAAGATTTTGCTTTTACCAAACTCATTACCTGTGGTTTCTGTGGTTCAAGTATCACCGCCGACGAAAAATTTAAAGAACTCAAAGACGGAAGTGTGAATCGTCATGTGTACTATCGTTGTTGTAAATCAAGAAATCAGAACTGTACTAATGAAGCAATAAATGAAAACGATTTGATTAAACAAATCACTAAAGTAATCAATGATGTGGGTATTAAAAACTTACCTATGCAAGAAAAAATCCGTTCAGATGTTGAGCGGATTAAAAAATTCCATGAAACAATTCTGGGAGAAAAAGCTCAGGTGTTTTTGAAAGATATTAATACTCTCGCCTACGCTACGTTTATTCTTAAAGAAGGATCACTTGAAGAAAAACGAGAGATAATGAATTGCTTGAAAGGTCAGTTGATTTTAAATAAAAGGAAGTTAGAGATGATTTAAATATAGATTATCTACACAACAAAAAAGCACTCAAATGAGTGCTTTTTTGTTTATGCTGAAACGAGCAGAAATAGACCTTCTCGTGCTAGCACTAAATGGGGTGACTACAGGGAATCGAACCCTGATTGCCGGTACCACAAACCGGAGTAATAAACCGTTATACGATAGTCACCATGAACATGTGTGTAGCGAACTACGCACACGAGAATATCAAAGAATCGTCAAAAAA
>JACKAJ010000004.1 GCA_020635135.1 Halobacteriovoraceae bacterium | reverse complement strand
AACAATATGCAATGGACATTAAAAAACAAACAGGGAAAGATGTTTTTATTTATCTTTCAAATGGTTATCAAACTATTTTTTGGAATTATCCTCATGAATCTCCTAGGAAAGTAGTGGGCTTTCACACTTTAGAAGACTTGGAGCGAATGAGGTTTCAAAATTCTGCAAAGGAAAATTTGTTAGATATTAAGATTAAAGGGGGAATAACAAATAGGCCTTATCAAATTGAAGCTATTAAACGAGTTGTTGAAAATATTGAGCGAGGAAAAAGAAAATCTCTTCTAGTAATGGCAACAGGTTGCGGTAAAACCCGAACTGCAATGTCTTTAGTTGATGTACTTCTTCGCGGGAAAAAAGCCCAAAGAATATTATTTCTTGCAGATAGAAAAGCACTAAGAGACCAAGCCTATGATGCATTCAAAGAACATATCCCTCACGAATCAAAGTCTAAAATTTATGCTGGAGAACTAGATAAAAACTCGAAAATTTATGTTTCAACAATTCAAACCTTCATGGAATGTTTCCAAGAATTTTCGATAGGTTCTTTTGATGTCATTATTGCAGATGAATGTCATCGTTCAATTTACAACAAGTGGAAAGAAGTATTTACTTATTTTGATGCAATTCAAATAGGACTGACTGCAACACCTTCAGACTGGATAGATAGAGATACATTTAGATTCTTTGAGTGTGAAGATGGAAAACCAACGGCTCTTTACACATATGATCAAGCAATACAAGAACATTATCTTTGTGATTATAGGGTTACTGGAGTTCAAACTCATTTTCAGATGGAAGGTGTTGGAAAGAGAGACTTGCCTGATGCAGTAAAGAAAAAACTACTTGAAGAAGGTATGGATGAAGAAGAACTAAATTGGGAAGGAACAGATATAGAAAAGAAAATTGCAGTTCTTGGAACTAATGAAGTTATTGTTAAAGAATTTATGGAACATTGTCTTCTTGATGAAACGGGAACTCTTCCAGCTAAAACTATTATTTTTGCGGTAAGCAAGAAACACGCTAAACGAATCTGGGAAGCATTTGAAAAATTATATCCTGAATATAGGGGTCGTTTAACTCGAGTTATTACATCCGAAGATAGTAGAGCAGACGATTTGCTTAAAGAATTCAAAAAAGAAAGTTTTCCTAGGATTGCAATCTCAGTTGATATGCTCGATACAGGTGTTGATGTCCCTGAAGTATGTAATCTTGTTTTTGCAAAACCTGTATTTTCTAGGATTAAATTCTGGCAGATGATTGGAAGGGGAACACGTCACGACATAGTATGTAAAAATCGGTCTTGGCTTCCATTTGGTAAAAAAGAGAATTTTCTCATTTTTGATTTTTGGAGAAACTTCGAGTACTTTGATCTAAATCCAAAAGGAAAAGAAGCAAGCGTGACTGATGGAGTAACTACAAGAATTATGAAAGTTCGTGTTGAATTAATTACCTATTTTGATCAATTCAAAGATTTACCACGGATGGTGGAGAATCAAAAGAAAATCCTTGATTCAGTAAATGGACTTCCAAAAGAATCAGTGAGTATAAAAGAAAACATTCATCATATCGAGCAAGTAAATCAAGCTAATTTTTGGAATGGTGTTGGTTTAGATTATGCTGATTATTTGAAGAAACATATTATGCCTTTGATGAGATATCAACAAGATGTTAATCCTCTGATTGCTTCATTCGTATTGAAGTGTGATGAATTAAAATTGGCTTTAGTTACAAGAGATCAGAAAAAATTTGAACGAGCAAAAGAAATGCTCACTGAATGGCTTAGATGTTTGCCAATAACCTTACAACAAGTAAAAGATAAAAAAGTTTTGCTTGACAAAGTATTAACCAAAGAGTATTGGGATGAAATAAGCTATACTGATATTTCTATACTTGAAAAAGAGTTTGCACCACTAATGCCTTACAAAAGAAAAGAACCAAGGGCTATGATTGTTCTAGATATTGATGACGTTGTTCAGCAAAGAAAACTCATTGAATTTGCTCCTGATGGAAAAGAGGAGTATGTTGATGTCTATAAGAGACAAGTTGAAGAAAAAATCTATGGTCTTGCCAATTCAGATCCAACTGTTATGAAAATTAAAGAAGGAACTCCTATTTATGGAGAAGATATTGAAAAGTTGGAAGAGAATTTGAATTCTGCTGATCTTTACATTAATGAAAAAAATCTACAAAAAATCTATGAACAAAAAGGAACTTTAACAGAATTTTTGAAACATATATTGAATGTAAAGAAACTAAAAACTCCTGAAGAAAAGATAGATGAAGAATTTAGGAACTTCATAGCACGACATAATCAAGTGTATTCTGCCGATCAAATCAATTTCCTAAGAACATTACAGACTGTATTTGTCAAAAAGAAACATATTGATTTTGGAGATCTCTTTGAGGCACCATTCACTAATTTTGGTGTAAATGCGCCTATGCCTTTATTTGAAGAACAGGAATTAAAAGAATTGGTGGGTTTATGTCAGAAATTAGAAAAAGAAGCATTTGTAGAAATTTAGGTTTACAAAATTAAATAATCTGTAAACTTAGTTTTAGAAATATTTATAAAGAATTTAGCTCTACTCTAGTTTATGGCTGAAAGTGAATGGACGACGACATCAGTAAAGCTTGAACGAGATCTTAAGATAAAACTTACTGACTTCTGTGAACGAGAGGGGATTAGTCCAAACAAGCTGATTAAGGGCCTTATTAAAAAGAAGCTTGAGTTCATGCTGCGACCTGGAACCTTGCGAAAAGACAAAGGAGTTCCTGCAACAGGCAAACATTCTTTTGAGTATTCTGTTTCTGAAGATACATTTATTTGGAACTTAGATTTTGGAAGCCAAAAACACATTTTGAGTAAGGATGTTTCTGTTGATTTCTTAGAAAAAATGAAAGCTTCCATTGAAGTTGCACTTGATGAAAGAAAAAAAGAGATGGCGAAACTTGGAGATACAGTAATAGTACCAAGAGATGTTCTGGATTATGAGGTTGAACAATGAAAAGAACTATTGATGTTCATGGGACGCCAGTTCTTATCTTCTCTCAAAAAGAAGATGATTATCTTTCTTTGACAGATATTGCAAGGCATAAGAACCCTGATGAACCAAAAGATATTGTTAAGAATTGGATGAGGTCTAGAAATTCTATTGAATTTTTGGGTTTGTGGGAAAAAATAAATAATCCACATTTTAAAGGGGTCGAAATCGACCCCTTCTTAAATGAGGCTGGAAGTAATTCTTTTGTCTTATCGCCTCAAAAGTGGATTGAAAAAACGGGAGCAATAGGTATCATTTCTAAATCTGGAAAGGGAGGGGGGACATATG
>JACKAJ010000003.1 GCA_020635135.1 Halobacteriovoraceae bacterium | reverse complement strand
TGATGTCTGATCAATATGTATTAACTTCGACCTTTCACTCCTTAGGAGCACGCATTCTCCGTGAATCGATCCACATTTTAGGCTATCGAAGTGATTTTACCATTTATGATGACAAGGATAGCTTAGACCTTTTAAAAAATTGTCTAGCTTCTATGGGATATAAAGATGAAAAAGGCCTTTTAAAATCTGTTCGAATCGCTATTTCAAATGCAAAAAACGACTTATTAACTCCCAATGATCTAGACAGAGATTTTCGCTCAAGAACCGATCAAATCTTAAAAGATGTTTTTATCGCCTATCAAGAAAAACTAAAAGAATATAATGCTCTTGATTTTGATGATCTCCTCTATTTAACGGTAAAACTATTCCGTGAATCAAAAGAAACCCTTGAGCATTACCAAAAGCGGTGGACGTTCCTTCTCATCGATGAATATCAAGATACCAATGCTGCTCAGTATTTCATGACAAAACTTCTTGTGGGAACAAGAAATAATATCTTCGTTGTTGGAGATCCTGATCAATCGATCTACTCATGGCGTGGCGCCAACATTCATAATATCTTAGACTTTGAAAAAGATTATGAAAATGCTCAAGTCATTACCTTAGAGCAAAATTATCGTAGTACTGCAAATATTTTGGACGCTGCAAACGGCTTGATTCAACATAACGAAAAGCGGTATGAAAAGCGTCTTTGGAGTAATCTTGGTGCAGGGGAAAAAATTGGGGTTTACATTGCTGAAAATGAAAAAGAAGAAGCTCTTTTTGTCGTTGAAGAGCTCATCAGAAAAACAAGAGAAGAACACATCCCTTTAAAAGAATGTGTGATTTTTTACCGAACAAATTCTCAGTCACGTACTTTTGAAGATGCCCTTTTAAAATATCAAATCCCTTATGTCATTTATGGAGGCCTTTCTTTTTATCAACGACGTGAAATTAAAGATATTTTATCCCTTCTGAGAATGGCTATTTCTGATTCTGATTTCCTTGCCTTTGCTCGAACTATTAATTTACCTAAACGAGGAATTGGAAATGCTTCTCTTGTGAAATTGCGTGATGGAGCAAGTGAATACGAACTCCCCATCCTTTCTCTTGTCCGAAAACTCTTGAATGGCGAATCTTCCGCTGTCAAATTGACGAAACGACTAGAAGAGGGCTTAAGTGACTATTTAAGAGTAATCGATCTCTTAAAGGGAATGGTTCATACTGGAAAACCTTTAGAAGAAATCGTTCAAGGAGCGATTGAACTCTCTGGATATGAGCGCGTATTAAAAGAAGATCCAGAAAGTTATGAGGATCGGAAAGGAAATCTTGAAGCATTAATCAATAAAGCTGCAGAATGGAGTGAAGAAAGGGAAAACCCCACCCTGACACAGTTTTTAGAAGAACTTTCTCTAAAATCGAGTCTAGATGATAGCCCCTCTCAAGATTCGGTCCGTCTGATGACTCTTCACAATGGAAAGGGATTGGAATTTACTCTTACCTTTATTGTCGGAATGGAAGAAGACCTTTTCCCTCATATTAATTCAAAAGACTCTATCGAAGCTTTAGAAGAAGAACGTCGCCTGTGCTATGTAGGAATGACACGCGCTAAACAATCTCTCTATTTGACAGCTTCTACTTACCGTT
>JACKAJ010000002.1 GCA_020635135.1 Halobacteriovoraceae bacterium | reverse complement strand
GGCTAAAGATAAAATCCTTATTATTGTCGAGTCACCAACTAAGGTGAAGACGTTAAAAAAATTTTTAGGAAACGCTTACCACGTTGAATCTTCTGTGGGACATATTAGAGATCTTCCAACCAAAGGATTTGGAATTGATCTTGAGAACCAATTTGAGCCCGCTTATGAAAACCTTCCCGATAAAAAAGAGGTCATCGCTAAGTTAAAGAAAGCAGCAAAAGACTGTGACAAGGTTTATCTCTCCCCTGACCCTGACCGTGAAGGGGAAGCCATTGCTTGGCACATTGCACACATTCTTCCTAAAGGTCCTAAAGTTCAAAGGGTCACTTTTAATGCAATTACAAAAGACGCCGTTTCCGAGGCTCTTAAACATCCACGAAAAATTAATATCGACCTCGTGAATGCCCAGCAAGCACGGCGCCTTTTAGACCGAATGGTAGGTTATAAAATTTCCCCCTTACTCCAACGCCGAATTAAACGGAGTGGATCAGGAAGTTTATCAGCAGGTAGAGTGCAATCTGTTGCACTAAAGCTCGTTGTTGATCGTGAAAAAGAGATCGAAGCATTTGAACCAGTCGAATATTGGACCATTGTTACTTCTCTCCAGGGGAATCCTAAAGAACGGGCCTTTGATGCTACCCTCTCTCATATTGGCGGAAAACGGATTGAAAAAGAATTGATCCCTGGAAAAGAGGTCGCATTAATTCCAAACGAGATTGAAGCAAAAAAACTTGTGACTCAACTCAAGCATTCAACTTTTAAGATTTCAAAAGTTGAAAAAAAGGAAAAGAAGCGGCATCCAGTCCCTCCTTTTATTACTTCTACTCTGCAACAAGAAGCTAGTCGTCATTATGGATACTCTGCATCAAGGACGATGGGAATCGCACAAAGCCTATATGAAGGAATTGACTTAGGCAAAGAAGGAACTGAAGGTTTGATTACCTATATGCGTACAGATTCAACACGCGTAGAAATGGAAGCCATTAATGCAGCACGAACATTGATCGATGGTGCATATGGAAAAGAATTCCTTCCTCAAAAACCTAATATGTATCAATCAAAGAAAAGTGCCCAAGATGCCCATGAAGCCATTCGTCCAACCAACCTTTCGCACCCCCCAGATGTGATTAAGTCTCATTTAACGATCGATCAATATAAAATTTACCTCTTAATCTGGCGCCGTTTCTTAGCCTCTCAAATGAAACCTGCTATTTATGATACTGTCTCATGTGAAATTCAAACAGATCAAAACTTAACCCTCCGAGCCGCAGGATCGATCATTAAATTTAAAGGGTTCTTGGCTGTCTATGAAGAAAGAGAGGATCTTGAAGAAGAGGAAAATAATAAAAAAGAGGAAGAAAGAATCTTACCTCCTATTAAAGAAGGTCAAGTCCTTAACCTTTTAGATATTGCTTCAAATCAATCCTTTACAAAACCACCACCCCGCTTTACCGAAGCCTCTTTAGTCAAAGAACTCGAAAAATCTGGAATTGGTCGCCCTTCTACTTACGCCTCAATAATGAATAAGATTCAGGGACGTGCTTATACTGTTAAAGAACGCTTAGCTCTTAAACCTACTGAGCTCGGAAAAATCATTGCTCAAATGCTTGAAAATCATTTTACAATGATTATGGATATCAAATTCACTGCACGAATGGAAGATGATCTCGATGAAATTGCCGAGGCCAAAAGAGATTGGAAAGAGTTTTTAGATCAGTTTTGGACAAAGTTTGTTCCTGTCCTTGAAAAAGCCGAAAAAGAAGCTTTTGTTCCAAAACTCATGACAGATATTAACTGTCCTAAGTGTGGAAATAAACTTCAAAAGATTTGGTCTAGAGATAAATATTTTTATGGTTGCTCAAATTATCCCGATTGTAAATTTACCGTTTCGATTGAAGCGCTGGAATTCAAGAAAGAAGATTATGCAGAAAATTTTGATTGGGATCAAAGTTGCCCTAAATGCTCATCTCCAATGAAAATCCGGTTCGGGCGTTTTGGTACATTCCTAGGATGTGAACGCTATCCCGATTGTAATGGAATTGTAAATATTCCTAAAAAAGACGAACCGATCCCTGAAGATCTTCCAAAATGTCCGGCCATTGGATGTGATGGTGATATCAAGCAAAGGCGCAGTCGATGGGGTAAACCTTTCTTTAGTTGCTCAAATTATCCAGACTGTGATGTGATCGTGAATAATCTTGATGATTTAGAGGATAAGTATCGCGATTACCCGAAAACGCCTTATGTGAAGAAAACAAAAGGAGGGACAAAGAAAACAGCAAAAAAAGTAGCGAAGAAAAAAACTACAAAGAAAAAGACAGCAAAAAAGAAATCGACAAAGCGAACCGGAACCCCTCTTCCTCTTTCAAAGGAACTGCAAGCGGTTGTTGGAGAAAAAGAATTAACGAGAACCGAAGTCACAAAAAAAGTTTGGGATTACATTAAATCCAAAGATCTTCAAGATCCTAAGAATAAAAGACTGATTGTCCCTGACGATAAACTTT
>JACKAJ010000019.1 GCA_020635135.1 Halobacteriovoraceae bacterium | reverse complement strand
TTATTGAAGATGGAATGAATCCTCAAATTGTGATTCGAGGATACAAGCGAGCATTAGAGACCTGCCTTGAAAAACTCGATGATCTTGTTATTAAAATTGATTAGTCAGCTGACAAGAAGAGAGAGATGCTCATCAAGTGTGCTTAAACTGCCTTAAATTCAAAATTACTTTCTCACTATAAAAACTTCTTTGCATAAATTGTGGTTTCAGCTGTTGAAAAACTCGACACTCATCTTCTCGACAAGGAACTAATTGGAATTAAATAGGTGACTGGTGGATCGATTCGAGACTCTTTCTTAGTGAGTGGTGTTGCCTTCCAAAAGACCTTCTCCTATGCAGGTTTTGAGCAACAGCCCAAGCGATTCACAAACCCGAAAATTTTGATTCTAAAAATCGAACTTGAGTTGAAATCCGAGAAATAAAATGCAGAAATCAGAATTGAGAATGTTGATGATTTCCAGAGCATCGTTGATGCTGAGTGGCAAATCATTTACGAAAAGCTACAAAAAATGCATGATGTTGGTGCACAAATAGTGCTCTCGAAGCTTCCTATCGGAGATTTAGCTACTCAGTGGTTTGCTGATAGAGGAATTTTCTGTGCTGGACGAGTCAGTAACGAAGATATAACAAGAGTAGCAAAATCTACAGGAGCTATCCTTCAAACCACAGTCAATAACATCTCCCCAGATGTATTGGGAACTTGTGGAAAGTTTGAAGAAAAACAAATCGGTGCTGAAAGATACAATCTTTTTGAATAATGCCCCAACTCGAAATCTGCAACCATTATTTTGAGAGGAGGAGCAGAGCAATTCATTAAATAAGCTGAAAGATCTCTCAATGATGCTATCATGATTGTGAGAAGATGTTTCAAAACTAACAAAGTTGTTGCTGGAGGAGGTGCAACTTAAATGTAGCTATCAAGAGCTTTGAAGGAAGCTGCTACTGAAGTTGATGGAAAAGAGCAGTTAGTGATGAATATGTTTGCGAAGTCACTTGAAGCTATTCCCAAATGCATTGCTGATAATGCTGGCTTAGATTCACTTGATGTAATTAACAAGCTTAGGCATCGTCATGGTAAATAATTATATAATATAGCTAAAGGAGGAGTTGAAAATATTTACTTGGGAGTTGATATCAACCAAGGAGTCGGTAACACCTATGAAAATTTCGTTTGGGAACCAGCCATGGTAAAGATAAATGCTTTGAAAGCATCAACAGAGGCTGCCTGCACAATCCTCTCAATCGATTAGACAGTAAGAAACCCCAAATCCGAGCAAGAAGAGCAACAAAGAAGGATCAAGAAAGCCATGCCCAAAGCTGGTGGAATGAGATGATTTAATCAATGAAAATTTATAATGTGTAATGATAAACTTTAAACTGCTGAGCATAAATATGATTATGCTAATCTGCATATTTTTATTGATAAAAAGATGTACTTATAACAGAAAGCCTATCATGAAAAAATATATGAGAATCTGGCAAAAGTAATTGATTAGTGATGCAGGCACATGCAAGAAGAAGTTTCTAGGTATAAAAATAGAAGGCATTGCACTCTGAATTGCTGGCTCATTATGAATAATAAATAATGCAGAGCTAGAAGAATTCAAAGAGGCTGAGGTTTAGGAACTTTGTAGCTGAAAAGTTAGAGGAAGAGAGAATTCAGAGAGGATTAGAAGAAGAGCACTTTCACCAATAATATTTGGAGAGGATACTAAATTTGAAGAGAGAACGTGAAAAATTGGGGATTCATCCCATAAAAATGTACCCTTCTGAAGAATTCGATCAGATTCAGGAGCATGATCATGAGTTACTCTGTAATGCTCAGTCAAGATCCAATTCTAAAAAAAAATAAACTCATTCATCAAGAAATATGAGCGAATCCGAGCCACCACCCTAAAACAAGGACTAAAATCAACAATATTTTTCCAATCAAAAAGAAAACAGAGCGCATATAAACTTCGATCATAAGCATATAAAAGATTAAAATTTATTCAATAACACAACAATAACTTAACAACTGAAAAACAGGTGGGTTCCTTACGATCAAAGAGAACAATATGCTTAAAAGTTAAAGAAGAAGTAGTTTGAGGGCAGGGAAGAGCATTTGAAGCAAATAGAAAAATGGCACAATGAAATAAAATAGCGTAAAATCAAAGCAGAAAGTTCTAAAGAGAGTTCACTCAACAAAACCCAAAAAGATAAAATTGCTCAGCTTTAATTATAACTCAACAAAAAATATGAGAGTGCTAAGAAAGATGGGAAAATGGTGAGTTTCAATAAAAAACCAATCTTGGTTGAGGAAAACTATGTCCTTGATACAACCACTAAGTCTGTAGATAAAAAAAATAGTAAGAAGCCGTTGAGAAAAGGAACAGGAAAAAAGCGTGTCAATCAAAGTTTGAACGAGAATGACTCTTATTTTGTTCCCTCTAAACAGAAAGAAAACCGAAATTTGAGTGAAGCCATGTAAAAGATAAAGAATCGATTAACTCTTTCATCTGTGGTATACGAGGATTCAGAGCATCGCAATATTTTGCACTAGAAGACTCATTTGGCAAACAAATACACAACATAATGCAAACTAAGGAAAGATATCATAAACAAGATATGCAATAGCAAGACAGTGACCTCAAAATATAAAAATGTGGGTTTAGCATGCGCCAACCAGGAATGATCTGATATATTTTCATGTATATTTTCAGTGTTATGTTATCTTCTTGATAAGCATTTTTGATATTTTTTCTTATTTTTGTGCTTTTTGAAAATAAATTTTCTGATAATGTACAGTATCAGATCAGAATGTTCGGAATCGGATCAAAATTAAACTTAGTTGTCTTGGATGTGCTTTAAAAGGTAGATAATAATTTTGGCAATTAAATTAATTCTGATCTGCACTATAATATAAAATACGAAATGCTGGCCAGGATAACAATGAGGATTGCCCAGTCGATCTCAGGGCCCAAAAATCCTTTGTTCATGATCCCTCAAAATTATGAACCATATGAGTCTGCCCCTATTTATCTGCCACCCGAATAGCCCTACCTGACAGTAATTCCTGGAGTATTGACCACTTTTGTGGTTCCTGATAACGAACTCGATTATGAAGTAAAAGCAAAGAGACATAAAGTAGCAAAGCTGAAGAGATTAAAAAGGAAGCATGGGAAGCATACAGTGATTCAATGATGTTGATAAATAAGAATATTATTTTGATCAATGAGGGTATGATAAAAAAAGGAGGAGGTTATGGTGGTTGTTAGAAGGATAGGAATGAGAGTTGCATTTGAATAATAGATATACCAAAATGGTGGAAGTAAGGATTTGAAATATAGATGAGTTATAAGAATAGGGTAATTGTACCCATATTGCCACAACAGACTCTCATATCTGTATTTTTAGAAATTTATTTGATTGCCTTCCCATAAAAATAGGGCAAGTCACTCAAAATACATAATCATCAATCCATTCTTCATATAAAAAATACTCAATATATATCACTATCATTTGAAAAAATCATATTCTTTAACAAACTCTCCAATTAACCTTTCTAACAAGGTCTCGCTTAAATATAACTTCACTTCTGTTTGCTCGTTATACGAATCCAGTATCTGCTACTCATTCTCCAGTAAGTCTTTCTATAGCATCAGAGCCATTCTACTCTAGTGAATCTGTGTTATCTGCTACTCTCCGATCTCTACATCACCCATCTCAGGGGACTCAGGAATAAATCCACATAAGCATGTTGCCCATTGTATCACTCGTGCTATTGCTACTCCACATGCCTCATCAAACTTCGAAGATAAAAATATCTATTATCTCTCACTACGGTCTACATTAAGGCAGTTGTTTTTGAGATTTCGGTACTCGCTGAGCCATGGTGGAGGTTTGCCATAAATGCTGCCTGGTCTCTGGTAGTCTAGGGATTAGTTGAAACCATCAAGAAGTGAGACTAGAAAGTAGTCCCTCTCTACTGGAAAAAGACATTCAACTTGTAATTTTTAGTATATTTCGTTAAAATCGTTGAAGGCCTCGCGTGTGATGACTTGAGAGCGAGGGAAGATCATCTTGAAATAGGGGTAAATGTAATCTTGATCATGACTGTTGAAATTTCCATCATATTCGCTAGATGTTGTACTACGATAGGCTTTGAGAAATTCTAGGAAATCATACTAGACAGGGGTACAGACCCCTTAAATAAAAGATTATTTGTGGGGCGAGGACCTGATATATTCCACAAATGAAACACAGTATTCCTTAATAAACAAAAGAGTTGTCTCCATACCTTTTGGCTTGGGATCCTCATCTTCTTCCTCATCAGGATGTAGCCCTCCTCTAGCTTCAGCATCATCAGCTGCGACTTATTATTCACTTTGTTGAGCATTTTCCTCAGATATTTATTCCGAAACCCTCTGAAAAATCCTGATGGCATTTTAATTTTGCGATTCGATATCTTCCCTAGCTTTTTCTATGCCTATTTCTCTAGCTATTTTTGTTATTTATTTTGAACTGGTCATTTCTTATTCACTCTCTTCCCTAGATCTATGCGAATGCAGATCAATATTTTCGTAATTTTCGATTGTGTGTCGAATCTAGTGTTTTTCTTTCTTTTCACTTTCCTATTAAACTGGTTTAATAGCAGAAAGTTCATCGATTTTGCCTACACTCTCATGGTTATTCTGTTTAATCACTATATTCTTGGGAGATCCCATGCTCTCAATACTCTCTTCTTTCTTTTCCTCTCTCTTTAAATTAGCCTTCTCCCCAACCGATATCTCCTGAATATAAATTGCAACTCTCTGAGCCTCCTCAAGTCTATGCTTCACTTTCTCAGTTTACGTTTTGAGAGTTTCATCTAATTAGTTTTTCTTGAAGGAATAAGTTCTTGGAGAAAAGAGCTTATCATGATACATTCGTTAATACATTGTTGATTTTTTCTCATGGGTTTCTTTAAGTTGCATCTATTTTTTAGCGAACAGCTACATTAAGCTATTATCGATTGTGAAAGTTACATGCTTGGGTGAGGAGCATTCGAAAGCCTCCATTTTATGTTTATATTTCTATATTTAGTTTGTTGGGCTAGGCTTCTATTTTTTGGAGTTATCTTCAGATTTCTACTCCACTTTCTTCTACTTCTATTATTTCTTCTGGTTTATTCTCTTCGGCAATCTTAGTTAGAATTCCTCAGAACATTCCTCATCCGATACTGCCTATTTTTTATCTTTTAAATGTGAAGTTGGTTTCACTTCCTCCCAGCTGTCTCCAACAGATTCCTTTAAGCTTGACTCAAATGAAGGGTTTGCACTTTGTAGGCTTTGCATCGCACTTACTTTTTCTAAATTTTGTTTCAAATTCTGGTTCTACTCTTCTAGTTTTTTTACCATCTACTTTTGCTGTAAAAGATCTTGTTAAAGTCGATTCATTCTGCCTAGAAGTTCTTTTGAAAAAGTTGATTTGTTATTTGAAGATATTGAAATTGCTCGTTCATTTTCTGAGAGTTGCCCAATACTTTTGGAAAGGGCTTCAGAATCCTGATCCTATGCGTGAAGGATCGAATCGCTAGCTCCATCCCAAAATTTAGGATCGATTTCAGCTATCTTTTGCTTAGATATCTGAATTTTGTGATGCATGAGATTCAAATAGTTTAAAAATTGGCTTCTTGCCTTGTATCCTTTCCAAAATCTCTGGATAGTGATTGCTACTTCGGTCAATTTCTTGACATCTTGATAAGTGTGTGCTTGGGCTATATATCTTTGAACAATTGTTTCCTTTGGATTTTTTTTTTCAACAACATACTCGAAATTATTGGCAACCTTCTCATTGTGGGTTAGATTTTTTGTTTCATTATGAACTTTTTTGTAAGAATGCTAGTTATCAAAGCTGTCATCTTCATCCCCAATAACCAAGGGAAGAGGTTTGAGTATTTTTGTCGATTGTGAGCCCTTTCGAGATTTTGGTAGTTTTGAAGATTGATTAGAATTTTTTTTATGATTTGGCTAAACTGGTACCTTCTTCCTACCAAAACTATCTTCAGATTTCTTCCTTTTCATCACAAACTCCTCCTTCTCAATCTTCTTCATACTGCCTCGGCCTTTCTCAATCTTTGACTATTTTACTTATTTTGATTATTTTTGTACATTCTTGGAATAAATATCAGCAGTGTGAGGTCTAGCTAGATTTTTACTCGATACACGATGCATGTTTTTTGAAAAATTGTGACTAGTACTAGAGATATTCTTGGTATATTTCTTCCCACTTTGAGAATGTGATCTAGATTTCGATTTTGATCGAGATTGAGAATTTGAATTTGAATGCGATTTGGATCTAGATGACTTTTTTTGAGGCAAGTTCTGGTATTTCTAGTGAGATTTCGAGTTTCTTTTCTGGGTAGATTTCTTGTTCAAACTCTTTTCTTCTCCATAAAAGAAGTTATTATACCTTTTTTCAGGGGTCTCCAAACCCCCAATAATCTTAGATCTACTTTTTTTTCTTTGCATCTTGCTCTCAATCTTCTGCACATCATTCGAAGCTATAGATTTCTTCTTCTTCTGCTTCAGGGTTTCCATACTGACATTCGGCCTGTTTGCATTATTTTTCGGTGAGTTGTTAACTTCAATGTAATTATCGATTTTTTTCCCTGTGAAGGCATTTGTCTTTTATTTGACTGCATTGAAATTGATATTGATGTTTATTTGGTTTTGCCCCGGAGCTTTATGCCCTGATTTTGATTAAACGGGTCTTCCCCAACGGTTGCTCATATATATATATTTAATATCGATTAATTTACATCGAAAAATGCCAAACAAAAAAAACCGCTTATTTAAGGATTTAAGGAGAAACTAGCAGGGATGTATGATCAAAAAAAGTAGCTCAATAGGCTAAAACCTTAGCGATATTATCTAGATTGTAGTCTCGAGCCATCTTAGCTAAATCTTTCAAATATTTTTTGTTATTTTTCAACTCGGTGGTCATAATGAGTTCCTTCACTACATGCACAAGTTCATCATTTTGATAGTACAGAATGACTTTCTTTAAGAAAATTTTGGCAACTTCGACTCCGGCTCCAAACATTATCTCAGCAATTAAGTAGATAACCCAAAAATTTTGAAGATTTATCTCTGAACGGATTTTGTTTTAGATTTCATCAAATGCTCGAATAGGGTCTTGAATGGTGAATACCTTAAAGTCGATAATTCTTTGGATTGGGTAATCTAAGCTTTAATGAATGATAGATTTGTATTCGTCCAAATGATAAAGCTTTATCTTTTAGAGGTCAATGAGCTTGAGGCCATTGAGGAAACTTTATCCGTCAAATCGAAGGAAAATGTCCTATAAACCTTAGTAAATTTATGTTTAAGTAACCAACCATTTTAGCCTTTATATATCTTAGTTTTCTTGCATATTATCTTTCTCTGGTGCTATTTTATCTGAATTAGCTTTACTTGGGAAATCATTGATTTGGTTGTAATACCCTATGACAGTCATTGATTTGGAAACTTAATTTTTGTTTTTCTTCATCTTGAATTCTCCCTCAGATGACAATTAATCTCGCATATCGCTTGTTAAGTTAGCTTAGCTTTGATTCTGCAATAATTCAAGATGCTCAATAAAAAAATCTTATTTTTCTCCCTTTGGGTTGATACTTTAATCATTTTCATTTATATCGTCGATGTTGGTGATGATAAATTATTCGATTTCGATGAAAAATTTTTGGAATTTTGATTTCTTGAGTTCATCAAGGAGGAGGAACAGCTGGTATGAACAGTTTAAGTCTAGATATGTAAGATATTAGACTTAGCCCTCAGTTCTAAGATTTTTTCTGAAAGCTGACAGAAATTGGGACCATGAACAAGATAAACTATCTGAATTTTGTGGGATTTGCAGTTTATCACGAGGTAATGAAGGCAAGATTGCTTATTTTTCCTCAAAGAATTAAGGGAAAACTTCTTCCAAAGCTCCCATTGGTTATTAAGCCAGCCTGTTAATAAACTTCGAATTGGCATACTTATACAATAAGAATGCAATAAAGCTCTTTTTGATCGAATTTTGAATATATTTGATATGCTTGAAAGCCTGCGTGAAGAAACTCATCTTACAAAATTTTTCAATCAGCCCCTTTATCAAAATTACAAATTAATTTGTCATATGGGATATTTTTATGCGATCCTGAATCCAAAATAGAGTTCGGTAGATTGATGCGAAATCTAAGTTTGCTAAACTTTTGCACTGATTGTGTTCGATGATGTTTTCCAAGAATGTATAGATATTGATGGATGGGTCGTTGACGAGCAAGAGATCTTAAATCGAGTACACAATCTCATTCCTAACAAACTACCTTGCAATCACTAACTTCAACTGATACTCTTCATGATACACGCTACTCAGACACCCCACAATCTCAACTAAAGGATCTATATTATGTATCATCATCATTTCCTTGAAATGCTCAATCAGTATCGAGTCGAGTATGGATCTATCCACATTGCAGATTTAGAATATTTTTTCATCGATTATATGAGCAATCACTGCAATATGGTCCTCGATGATGAGTTTCTAAAAATAGGCATGAAAAACTGATTAGAGAGGAATGTTTAAAAAACTGTTTAGGTATAGGAGGACATTTAGCATGTTTCTGGGTAGACCAATATCGACTTACTAGTCTTCGATTACTACGACACGCCCTTCGAACAGGCGCATCTTAAAATATGACTATAATATTTGCACATATGTTCCCTCAGTAGGATATAACAAATCTCCAACCTCTAACTCCTTATCAAGGACATAAACCAGCTCAGTAAACTCCACAGGGAACTTCAAAGTTTCTAAAGGAACCTCAGAAAGCTTAAATTTCTGTAAGCACTCAGTAATTTGTGGTTTATAAATCTCCTTATTCATATACAGTCTGAAAATTCTTTTGATCCGATCCATAGTATGTCTGGGATTAGGCGTCCTAATTTTTTACAAGAATAAGAAGGCTGACTATTGCTATTGGAGTAACTCATACATGAATTCACCACAAAGATCTTCAAAAATTTCGGGGTTGTTTGCACTTTTTTCTTAGATTAGCCTTGTGTAGGATTCAGATTAGATTCTTTTGATGATGGATTCTGTGAGTTTTGTGTTTGCTGGCTTGAAATGCTATACTTTTTTGCTGAGGATGCCTGGCACATGAGGTAACACTTCTCGTTAATTTTCACTGATAACTACTGACTCTTCTTCAAAAGCTTACTCATCTTCTTTTATTTCTGGTGTCAATTTTTCTACTTTTTTCTGCCTGTCTTCCCAGTGCTTATCAGCTGATCCCCAATCCCCTCCATCGACAAATACTCCAAAACCAGGAGTTTAGGCATCATCAATTAGATTCATTTAATGAGAAATGTGCGGGATGCTTTGATTTTTTCCAGAACCTTTGCTTAGATTACTGAAACTTGACATCTTTTTTGCTCTCTATTTCCCGTTTCTTAGGTTTTAGGAACTACTGCTATGGACCTTAAAACTATCATTTTCAGCCTGGTTTTAAATGTCATCATCTTTTTATTTGTTCTCTTTCTGAGGAGCTGGATTATCGATTTTATAGCTAATTGTTCTCTTTATATGCAAGCTCTCATCATGGTCCTCTCCCTCTATCCGGCTCCTCTCAATCACAACAGAATCTTTCTTATTTATAGGAGGATCAGTGTTTCCCAAATCTTTATCATCACAGCAATCAACAATATCTTTGATCACTGGTTTTGAATTTTTAGAGAATTAAATTTTGGGGGATTTAACCATTCCCTCTTCTTCATTAGAAGGCTGCATTTTAGCATTCGAAACAAATTGCGAGAAATCTTCTTGAGAAACTTCTGCAATTTTCGAAAAAGATCCTCGTAGTCTCTTTTTATGAGGTTCATGGGCTTTCTTTTACTCTTACTCATTGACTAAAGGGAGGGAATTGATGTTGATTTGTTTATCAAAGTAAGAGAGGATGATAAGTTCTTGATCGTATAGATAACAGGAGTGAAGATGGCCTCGAGGAGTTGGTATAGTGCCAAGCTAGGAATAATTAATAATTTTTTCAGAACTGATATCAATGTAATTTTTTCTAAAACTTTAGTTTATTAGCAAGCTGTTCTTGATGTAGAGAGTATTTGGATGATCCACAAATCCAACTACATCTTTATTTCTGATGATTAGAGTGTATCGGCTGTTCATACAGATAATCTATCTCTGCTTGTCTGAAGATTGGGCTCCTATCATTTAAATATGATAATTCTCGTTTTTAAGCACCATCATTTTATCTCTCCAGCTCACTTACTCATACTATCCTATTTTCTCCCTCCTCTTCAGCATACTTTTTGTCAATAAAAATTAGTTCTTCTAGACATAGCATCTTGCAACACATTCCTCCTTTTCTTCCTCATTCCTCTCCGGTTTCAAATAAGTAATGCGTGAACTATCATATAGTTTAACATCTCCCAAAACACTCCATCCCTTATTTTTTTCATAATAGATATTTTAAATGGTTGCTTTTTGAAGAAATTCGACCTTGAGCAGTTTAATTTGTGTTTTCCAGTCACAGTAATAGACTTCGAGGGCATTTTCAAATTTGATAAGCACTTGCATGTTTTATTGGGAGTAATAAAATGATTATGGCTTGGGAGATATCAAGGGGAGGGAGAGGTATTCCTCGATGAAGTCGAGATGACTGAACATTATTCTTTTCTAGGTCAGTATGATGATTTTACGGTCTTATTGGATTTATACCTGTACTGGTGGGCTAGATACAAACAGCATATTTTAAAGTATTATTTTCGAATAAAGATCAAGATCAATTTTCAGCGAACATCCTTCAGAAGCAATTCGAATTTGTGGATCTCATCCATTTCATTCTCCATCAACGCCCTTCTTTCTCTCTAAAGCAGCTGCTTCTGCTTCATGAATCCCATCAAACTATCATTCTCATCTTGAAGCATCTTCATATTGGATTAGAGCTCATTATTCTTTGCCTAAAGTTGCTGGCACCTGATTCTCCACTCTTCCGACTCCCCCACTCTCATCAACTTACTCTGATATTCCCCTACATTAGAATAAAAGTATACGTATAGCTTATTCCTTGACCATCAACTAATTTTTTAGCTTAGTCATATCCTCAAGTGTCTTTTGCATTTGCTTATCAGTTTTTTATTTTGATCTCTGCATTTACCCTAATTCCTACTTGCATTTCTCATATTTTTCCTCCATCCTGTAATTATTTTTTTCAGCTGAGTTCAATTGTTATTGGAGATATCGAAAATGTTCTTCTAAGTCACTTATTTTACGGCTTAACGATTGGTTTTAGAGTTGAAGCTTGTTGCTAGTCAGCTTTAGAGTGCTTACTTATCGATTTTTAGTCTAGTAATCTGATTGAGTTCTTGAAAGAGTGTATAAAATCTATTCATTGTTCTTTTTCAAATTTTAGATTTGACGATCAGCTTCCTTAAAACGCTGCTCTGATTACTTATGCCTATCTTCCCATTCTCTAGTCTCCTCCAGATATTTGTCTCTCTCACTCTAGATCTACTTAATCTTGTTTTGATGATTTTTCTTCAAAGCAGCTGTAGTTTTATTCTTATTTTCTAAACTCTCATTTAAATTTTATATGTTATGTTTGAGCTATTGAATCGCATTCTAGTATGCAAGGGTTGTTTTCTCCAGAGACTCTTCTTTCTCTTTCATCACTTGAGTCACATCTCCTTTATTTTTCTTAGCTTCTCTTTCCCAATTCTAGCATTCTTCAGTTTTCTTGATGATTTCTTCCTCGTACTTTTGGATTCTTTGATTTAGCAAGCTTTGATCTTTTTTGGCACTCTCCTTATATCGATCTAGTTCAGCCTTAAGCTTTAAGTATTCTCCATGCAATTTTTCAGTCTGACTTATCTTGATAATATACCTTTTGGCGCTGGGTCTTCAATTTGGAGAGATACTCCTTCTCCATTTCGATTTAGTTGTTGATGTTACTGATTTTAGAATTGAGTTTGAGGGACAGGCTGATAGGCCGTTATAAAATCGATTGGATATTGACATTTTATTTGTTTTCCATGGAGTTTCGAATTATTCTATAAACATATAACTCATCAAATGATTTATATTCTTAAAATGTGCAAAATTTTCTATGATGATTGATGGTTTGCATAATCAGGCCGTTGTTGCTCCATTGTTTGCGTTGTAGATATAAAAGAAGATGATGCCAATGAACCATACCATTAACAGTCCGTAGTACACAAGGAGCCCATTGTTGTGATATTTATGTCCTGTTTCCTTTAAAAATACAAAGCAGTGGTTTACTATTACACAAACAAGAGTCACCCATGCCATGATTGTCATCATGATTGAGCTTTGCAAGAAGTTCATACTGAAAAGGGCTGCTACTCCATACAAGAAAAGTCTTTTTCCATGATCGTTCAATCTTTCTGCTTTTTCATGCTAACTCTTGATGAGTCTGAGAGCCTGGAATAGATAATGAGTCTGATTCAGAATATAGATTACCATAAAAGTATAGAGTAGTGGCACAGCTACCAAAACTTTTTCTGAGTTGATCTGAGCTATTTCTTCAGGATCATTAATAAGGGTGATATACTCTTAACTATTTGACATCGATTTTTCTATAATTTATACTATATTCTGCAATTCCAAATTTATAAAGGCTATTGATGTTTTTTTAAAATGAATCACTTAATGATCAGAATAAAGGTAGCTGGACTTTTTTATAGGGGATGCCTAATTAAAGAAGATGAATAAAAATAAAGGAGTAAAATTATAATTCGAAAATTATAGCAGTTATGAATATCTAAAATTTGCTAAAAAGACTAGAAAAAAACACTACTCCTCAACGAAGACGTCTCCTCAATTCATAAGCACCCTACAAAATCAAAACAATTTAATCTGTGGGCACTCTCAATTCACAACCCGACCAAATCGAGCAATCCTTCGTTATTCATGACACAACTCTTCATAATAAGTCAAATTTTTCAGGGTTTTCTGGCTATTCCAAGCTAGATGAAGAACTCTCCGAAATCGATAAGATGAAACAAATTTATGAAACTAGACAACACAAATCGAGAAGCAAAATTAGCAATCATGAAAGGTCAAATAGCAAGTCAATTGAAAAGCATTGCCTAA
>JACKAJ010000018.1 GCA_020635135.1 Halobacteriovoraceae bacterium | reverse complement strand
CTAAATTTTAAGTTCAGTTCTCCGTAAGATCCTTTTAATGGATATTGTTAGGCTACTGTCAAATATATTGACAGTGTATAAAAATAACCTAGCGGGATAGTTTTTTTTTGGGGGGGGGGTAAGCTAAATGAAATTTAAAAAACGATAAAGGAGAAATCTATGAAAAAAATAGGATTATTACTTGTAGGCACTTTAATTTTTGCTTGTGGAAAAAAAGAAAAAGTTATTATCAAGGAACCTGCTGTTAGTGCGAATACACTAGAAAATGAAAATTCATCTGAGGGAGAGAACTCGTGGTCAATATCGACAGATGATCGTACTTTTGATTCTGATAATGAAGTCTCTGATGATTTTCTAAATGAATATAATGGGACATATGCCTTAAGAAGTCTTTTTGAAGATAAAAAATCTGAGATAGGGTATTTGAATATTAATCTTAATACTGCTTATTTTGAAATGGCTAAAGATCTTGAAGGCTCAGTAGATGATAAGGGGCTAGTAGAAATACTTTGCAGGGTCAAAATTGGTGGATATATTACTTCAGTCGTTGCAGAAGAAAGCAATAAGAAGACCTTAGCAGGTGAAGAGATGAATTTTTATCTGCTGCAAATTGATGTGGATTACAGGGGGATTTCAAATTATTTCAACAAGACAGCTGAGATAGAAAGAAAATGTAACAACATGGCAAATCAGTACTATCTAAGAAGTGGTGGAATAAGAGAAACAATGTCTAAAGTTTATGATGTTGTCCTTGGTGTTGATAAGGAAGGTGTGATTCACTGGAATGGCAACGTTTTTAAACCAGCTTCTAGAATTTAAATAATTAAATTTTTAAAGCAGCCAGAATAATGGCTGCTTTATTTTTCAGGCTTTGAACTTCCAACTACTTGTCTCCTTAACAATTAAGCTATCAGAACTCAGCGGTGTATCTTTGTATTGGGGTTTATGTTACAACTTAATTCTGTCTTCTAAAACTGAGGGTAGATAACTCTTTGCTAAATTATCCATTAAAACAAGATCGAGCTTGTGGACGTACCTTTGTACTATTTTGAGAAACAACGGCTATAGACTTTCTTTCCCTGGTTGGGGTGAACGGATTTAGGCTTTTTCGCTTCCTGGTCGGGGTGAGAGGATTTGAACCTCCGACTCCCTGCTCCCAAAGCAGACACGCTACCAGACTGCGCCACACCCCGACATTTCTAGGAAGACCTTATATATAAAAGATTTTTAAAATGATGGCAATAAAAGATAAATCACGAACGCGTTTTCAAGAACTCTCGGAATGATTCTAAGGCCTTGGCCCGGTGGCTATGGCTATCTTTCCACTCAGGGTCTTCGGCAAAACTTTTGGATTGGGGATGGGCATCCGGTAAAAAAATGGGATCGTAGCCAAAGCCCCCTTCGCCCCGCAATTTTTCAGCGATAACTCCTTTGCTTTTCCCTTCAAAAAAGTAGATCTCTTGTGGTGAGAGATAATAGCAAAGAACACAAATAAAATAGGCTTGGCGATAGCTTTCTTTTTTCTCTTGGTAAATGTCGAGTACTCGCTGGCATTTATCGGAATATTCTGGAAACTCAGGAGCAAAACGTGCAGAGTGAATGCCTAAAATTTCAGGAAAGGCTTCCAGAATCAGTCCTGAATCATCAGAAAGAGTAGGCGTTTGAAATTTGTCATAATAGGCTTGAGCTTTCTTAAGAGCATTTTCTTGAAAGCTTTGCCCGTCTTCAATAACTTCTAGGGCTTCCGGTGCTTTCTTCAAACTTATGATACGCCCTAAGTATTCTTGAATTTCTTTAACTTTGTGTTCATTTTGACTAGCGAGAATAATCGACATTAATTTCCCCTTAGAGCAGCGTCTTGTTTCTCAAAAATGATTTTTAAACTTTTTTCAGCACACTCGATAAGGGCATTGAATTCTTCTCTCGAAAAAGGTTTTCCCTCAGCAGTTCCCTGAACTTCCACGAACTCACCAGATTTCGTCATAACAATATTCATATCCGTTTCACAACTCGAATCTTCGTCGTAGTTAAGATCGGAAATGATAGCGCCATCTCTAGTAACACCCACACTTATGGCAGCAATTTGATGAGTGAGAGGGCTTTTAGAAATTTTCCCTTCACTTTGAAGTTTTCGAATGGCTAATGCCAAGGCGACGTAAGCACCAGAGATAGAAGTGGTGCGCGTTCCTCCGTCGGCTACGAGAACGTCACAGTCGATCGTAATAGTGCGCTCTCCAAGTTTTTCGAGGTCAATGGCAGCTCGCAAACTTCTTCCAATCAATCTTTGAATTTCTTGAGATCGCCCGGAGATCCCCTTTCTCTCTCTTCGCGATCGGGTGTGAGTCGAAGAGGGCAGCATAGCGTATTCAGCCGTTACCCAGCCCTTTTTTGAATCGCGCATCCAAGGGGGAACGGATTCTTCAACAGTGGCCGTGACGTGAACTTTGGTGTTTCCGAAACTCACGATGACACTCCCTGCTGCATAGGGATTGATTTTTGTTTGAATGTTTATTTCTCTCGGAGTATCTCTAAGAATGTTTGCCACAAAGGACTCCTTTCTATGAAAATGACGGTTTTAAGTGAGTGCCATTCTACTCAAGATTATTTGAAAAACCAACTCGACCAAGGTCTTAAGACACAGGAAGTCCAAGCGGTGCTGACTTTACTTCAAAGCCAAGGAAAAGGACAGCGAGGGCGTTCGTGGGTGCATTTGAAAAACTCTCTGGCCTTGTCGCTCGCTTTGCGACCCAACGAAGTTTTATCCTTAAGCTCACTGGAAGTGGCAGTTTTGCTATGCATGTTTTTTAGAGAAAAATATCAGCGTCATTTACAGCTCAAGTGGCCTAATGATCTCTTGAATCTCGAGGGAAAAAAAGTGGGAGGAATTCTTACGGAAGTTTACGATAAAAACACCATCGTTGTCGGAATTGGTTTGAATTTGCTTCAAGATTTAAGTGACGAGTGGGATGTTCCCAATCTTGGTTTTTTATTTGAAAGCGAAGACTATGAAGGGATTGAGAATTTAGCCTGCGAACTTGCTAATTATTTTGAAAATCAAAGATTGAATGCAGAGGAAACAAGAACAAATTGGCTAAAACTCTGCGCTCATCTCGATAAGAATGTGGATATTGTTGATGGTAAACAATCTTTTTCTGGTATATTTAAAGGGATTGGGCCCCATGGAGAAGGTCTAGTTCTCCACGGGGAAGAGGAAGAGTTAAGAAAGGTTTTCACTGGTTCTTTGCGATTTGGTTGAAGGCAAATTCCAGTGCTTCAGAAACTTCAAGAATATGTTTTTTGATTGCTGATTTTTTAGTCATAAATTCTGTGCTGACTTTAACGAGAACATTTAATTGAGAATCAATTTCAAGAGTTGAATGGGAAATCAAAGCATTATTGTCCCTAAAGGACTGCGGTGCCAGTTTGTAAAAGAAATACAAGGCCGTGGGATAATTGTAGGCAAGAGAAATTCTAATTTTATCCCCTAATTGCTCAAAGTGAGCATAGACTTCGAAATCAAAACTTTCATCTTTAAATTCACTGTCATAGTAGCGAACTTTCATAAAGAGGCATTTTTCAGCATCAATTTGGTCGTTCAGACAATGAGCTTCGGGTTGGAACTTTAATACAGAATGATAGTTGGTTTTAAAAAAACTTTGATAAAAATCATTAAAAAATTTTTGAATGGTTTCTTGGGTTTGAGAGTTTTTTTCACTCCATTGGGAAAGGGTTGAGTAAACTTGCTCGGGATTCGCGAGGGAGAGCTGTTCAGAGTTTTGTGAACTTGAGGTACTTTGAGCAAAAACAGGTCGCGAAAAGTAACAGAGACAAGCAATAGAAATTGAGAGAAAGCTTTGAAGTTTTAGCATGGGGACTCCTTAGTAGTTGCAGTGGAGATCATTATGAAAAAGGAGTGTTGATTGAGCGACTAACTCTTTGATTTTTTTCATTTTTGAAATTACCGCAATGGGTCAAGTGGAAGTGAATTAATTATAGGAAAGCTTCTGTATTGCTATTTAAACTAGACATTTAAACTCCACAATAAGAATATAAAATGAAAGCATAAATAAATTTATTTATAAAATTTTATTCAAGTTAGGTGCACAGCGCAATGCAGTTAGAAAGACTTTATATTCAAGGATTTAAATCTTTTAAAGACAGAACGACTATTCACTTTCACGAAGGAGTGACAGGGATCGTTGGCCCCAATGGTTGCGGAAAATCCAATATTGTTGACGCTCTTTTTTGGGTCATGGGCGAGCAATCAGCTAAGCACTTGCGTGGAAAAAAGATGAGTGACCTCATCTTTTCTGGATCGAATAAATATTCTCCAGCCTCTTTTGCTGAAGTTACCTTGGTTTTAAAAAACAGCAATATGAAACACATTCATATTGGAAGCAAAGTTGCTTCTCCCAATGAAATTCAACTTACTCGAAAACTTTATAAAAATGGAGAGACTGAGTATCGGATAAACGATATCCCGGCTCGCTTGAAAGATATTCAAGAAGTTTTCATGGATACTGGGGCGGGAGCAAAATCCTATTCTATTATTGCTCAAGGGGAAATTGATCGGATCGTTAAGGCGAAGCCAGAAGATCGCCGAGTGATGATTGAAGAAGTTGCAGGGATCACGAAATTCAAACTTCGTAAAAAAGAATCTTTACGAAAGATTGAACAAACTAACCAAAACCTAGAGAGAATTCACGACCTCAAGGTTGAAGTCCATAAACAGTTAAAGAAACTTGAAGG
Organism: Halobacteriovoraceae bacterium; assembly: GCA_020635135.1. Classification (GTDB taxonomy): domain Bacteria; phylum Bdellovibrionota; class Bacteriovoracia; order Bacteriovoracales; family Bacteriovoracaceae; genus JACKAJ01. The sequence goes on along the minus strand of JACKAJ010000018.1, from coordinate 68,740 downwards.
CCAAGCTGAAAAAGCAGAAAAAGCGAGAACTCTTCGCGATAAGGTTAAGAGAAATGAATTGCTTGTCAATTCACACCGTGAACTTGAAATTGTGGAAAAGACCGCAGAATATACTCGGTTTGTCTCTGAAAGTGATGTGAGTATTGAGCAAATGAGCCTAGAGAAGGCGACACTTGAAGCTTCTATTCAAGATGAGAAAAACCAGAAGACTGAACTTATTTTTCAAATCGATGAAATACAATCTGATTATAATGAGAAAGCTAAAAAGCTTGTCTCTCTCGAAGAAAAACTCAATGCCCTCGAGCAAAATTTAGAGCACAAAGATCAATTCATTGAAGAAAAAAATAATGAAATTCAGCAACTCGAAGAAGATCTTGAAAAAAGAAATGATCGCATCGAAGAAATTAAAGAAGATCTGGAGCGTGTTTCTCAAATGGAAGAAAGCACTTCAGAATGCGACGAGCTCGAGAGTAAAATTGAAGAGTACAAAACTCAAATTCAAGAAGAGGAAGCAAAGTTCCAGCAATTGAAAGTTGAAAAAGAAAAACTTCAAGAGCAAGTGCGCGAGTGTGATAATCAAATTTATAAAAATAATTCACAATTAGAAGAGCAATCTCGAGTACTCCATGAAATTACAAAAGAGATAGAAGAGCTCGAGGAATATTTTTCTCAAATAAATGATGATTCCGATATTAAGAAAGAAAAAGTTAAGCATCTCCAAAAAGAAATTGCTCATTTTGAAGAAAAAATAGATTCATTAAAAGACCGTAAGGTTGAAAAAAATAAAAGTGTGACTGACAATTCACAGACGAAACTCACGCTTTCTAAAAAAATTATTGAACTTCAATCCCAAATTAACTCTCTTGAAGATGTGGTCTTTAAGGCCGTTGAAAAAGAAGGAAGCCGTGATTTCGTGACTGAAAGACCCAATAAAGGCGTTCTTTTTCAAGATCTCTTTGAGGTGAGTAGTGAGTACAGCGAGGCTGTCGAGAGAATGCTCTCAATCCTATGGGATACAGTTCTAACTAACGTACCGGCGGATGAACTTCTCGCATGGAGTGAATCGAAAAATAGTAACATGGCATTCTTCAGCATGAGTGAAGCCTCTCATGCTGAAGAATTAGCAATTCCAGGTGTTTCATTAAAAGAATTAGTGAAATGTAAATCCAAGGGATTTCAAAATGAAATTCAGAAACTTCTTTCTCAATTTTATATTGTCGACAATGTGAGCAGTGATCTTATTGAGCAGTTGAGCGGAACTTCTACTTTTATCGCTCTTTCAGATAAAAACGGTGAAACAATACTTCGCAATCACAATGGGCACTTACTTGTTGAGATTACCAAAGACAGCGAAGCTTGCTTTTCTATCTTGGAACAAAAGAAAAATATAGAAACTCTCAAAGAAGAGTTAGAAGAAAAGAGCAAAGAGTTAAAGTCTCTCGAAGATATTCTCACCCAAGATGAAAGTTCCTTGAAAAAAATTGTGAGTGAACTCGAAGAGTTAGAAGAACAGCGTCTCGATCTCAAAGAAGAATATATCTCTGTTAAATCCAGCCTTCCAAGTGAGCAAAGCTCCACTGTCTTCAGCACAGAAAGATTGGATAAGCTTCAGAAACGAAAGAAAGAAATATCGAGCTTAAAACTTGATCTCTGTGAAAAAGAAGAAACTTTTGAAGATGAGAGAGTCGAGTTGGGGGAAGCTCTCGCAGAATCAAGGAACAATTATTTTGAATCTGAAAACAAGCTAACGAAATGGAAATCTCAATTAGAAGAAAGCCGCAATAAGTTCTTGGAATTGAAAAGTGAAGAAAATTCAAAAGAATTCCAGTTAGAACAACTTCAAAAGCAATTGAAAGATCATCTCGAGCACATCGATGTCATCAAAAAGAGAATAGAAAAAGCTCAAAACTCGATTGAAGATTTCGATCAAAGCAAAGAAGATCTCTATGCTCTCAAAGATGAGCACCGTGAAAACATTGCAAATCTTTCTGAAGAAATGAAAGCTCAGGAAAGCCAATTATCTGAGCTCAAAGAAGAACTTGAACAACTTTCTTCTCGCCTAGAATCTAGTGAAAAATCGATTCAAAAGCTTTCTCAAAATATTACTAAACTTGAAAAAGATACTCTCGAAAAGAAAGTGAAACTTGAAAAATTGATTGAAGATGAAGACATTTTAGTTCGCAATATGTTTGATCAACACCGAGTGGATCTTCGTGCCGTGGTTCTCGAGTACTTACAGCTCGATTTTGAAAATGTCAGTGTGCTTAAAGATCTTGAAGACATGTACTATGCTGAAACCGAGATAGGTCCGCAAAGAGTGGAAGTCACCGAGTATGAATTTACGAAGCGTTTTCCAGCGCAAATTAAAGAAGCGCGGGAAAAACTTAAAAATTACAAAACTCAACTCAATCGCTTAGGTCATATTAACTGGCAAGCAGTTGAAGATTATGATCGTCAAAAAGTTCGCTACGACTTTTTAAGAGACCAAGAAGAAGAACTTAAAAAATCAATTAATGACCTTTTGGTCGCCATCGACAAAATAGATGAAAAATCAAAAGAGCGTTTCACTCAAGCCTTTGAAGAAGTGAACGAAAAATTCATGAAAGTGTTTCCGATTATCTTTGGAGGAGGAAGTGCAAGACTTCACCTCACGGGAACGATGGATACTGATGAATTTGGAATGGAAATTATAGCAAGCCCTCCGGGTAAGAAAATGCAAAATATCAATTTGATGTCTGGTGGGGAGAAAGCGATGACTGCGGTCGCGCTGATATTCTCGATCTTTCTTGTGAAACCAAGTCCATTCTGTCTTTTAGATGAGGTTGATGCCCCTCTTGATGACGCCAACGTTGGGCGCTTTACTCAATTGTTGCGTGAGATGAGTACTGAATCTCAGTTTATTGTTATCACACACAATAAGAAAACGATGGAGCTCAATGATACTCTTTATGGTATTACCATGCAGGAACCAGGGGTTTCAAAGGTTGTCTCTGTTCAACTTCACTAGGAGAGTTTCACGATGAAAGGACTCTTAATACTTATCTTTGTTTTTTCTTTGAAAGCTCAGGCCAATGAGTTTTTACCGCAAACTTTTAAGGTCAATATTGTTCAGTCTAATAAAAGTGAAATTACGGGAAAAATCCGCAACACCAAATCTTCCCTAGAGTACATGTACCCTGGGCATATTCGCTTCAAAGAATTTAAAAACAACACAGAATTTATCAGCAATAATGAAACCAGCTGGCTTTATACTCCATCATTTATTAAATCAGAGAAGTCTGAAGTTCGAGTAGGAAATGCCAAAAACCATATTTATGGAAAAATCTTTGATACTTTAAAGCCAGGGCTTAAAACTAATAAGCTCTATAAAGTCGAAAAGATCAAAGTAGGTGAGTACAAGTTAATTTTTGAACCCAGCACTCAAAAAGAACTTAATCTTAAAATGATTTATCTTACCGCGGACGAACAAGTTGTCTCACGTGTGATTCTCAATTCGCGGGCTTCAAAAGCTCCCAATATGCAGAAGAAGGCTCCCGAAGGTTCTCAGTTTACTCTCGGCGATATCAAAACCATGAAGCTTATCTACACTGACGATAAGGAAGTGGTTCTCACCTTTGATGATTTTCAACAAAATCTCAATTATTCGCGCACACATTTTGTCTTCGATGTTCCAAAAAATACCAAAGTCGTTCATCAATAACACCCCCATAGGTGCCAGGCTCTTTTCGTTAAACCGGTGCGTTTAATGCGCTTGTTTAACGAAAAGAGCCTGGCACCTAAAAATGGGCACCTAAAAGGCACCTAAAAAAACCTCGCGCGATTAAGTGCGCGAGGTAGGGAAAAGGGAGAGGAGAGTGTTATGCTACCCCAGCTATTGCACCTTGAAATTAAGATGCAATAACGTGGGTGTCATCCGTGACGTAGCAAGACTTCATGTCATTTTCATCGGTAAAAAAAGTATCAAAGGCTAACATATCGAAATTACAGTTAAAAAGTGTGTTGTATTGGCCGGAAAAATTCTGAAATTCGCATTTGTTGACTGTACAGCTATAAAAATTGGTTTGGCTGACGTATGAGAATATAAATTTGCAATTTTCGAATTTGCAATTTTTGAAGTCACATGCATCAAAATTGCTGGCATAAAAGGTGCAACAGGAGAAAGTGACATTGTAGAATAGGCAGGATTCTAGGCGGGAACCAGAGAAGATTGCACCATGGTAGGATTTGTCTTGGATAGAAAACTCCTTTAAATTCAGATATTTATTATCTTGTGAGATGAAATCCATTTCAATTAAAGTTGTTTTCATTGCCCCTTCCTCCTTAGTTGGTCTGAGCCGTTTAACTAATTGCAGTATACAATTCTTGACAAATTGCGTCAAGGAAAATTATTGCATTAAGAAAAAAAAATTTTAATTCGATAAGAAATTCAGGAGGTTGAAATTATGATTGAATTCAACAAAGACGCCATTGATTGGTTTATCGGAATCGTAAGAAAGTATATGCATATAAGAGGTGATCTTTCTCAAAAGGATCTTGCTGAGGCCATAAACGTAGGAATTTCAACACTTAGCCGATTTCTCAATCAAAAGACCAAAGATATTGATGAGCAACTGGTTGCAAAGATTGTGGCCTACCTTGATATACCCTTGCATGAGATTATCGATTTTATCGAAGAGGAATCCGATGCCAAATTTAAAAAGCTCGTTGCATTTTACAAAGATGAAACGATGATCACTCAAGTATTGCCGAGAGAAGAAAGTGGAGACCCTCAATCAGAAGCGAAACAGAGTTTCTCTATTGGTTTTGGAAAAAATAAGAGAAAACTTTCTTTTGGAGGAGGAACAAGGTCAGGTGAAATAAAAAAAGGCGATCAAAACTTTCCGGATGCCGGAGAGAGCGATCAGAAAGATCTCTCCTTGACCGATAAAATTAATAGTTTAAGCCCCAGGCAAATGGCCTACGTCTATGACTTTTTGGATCTAGATGTAGAGGGGAAGGATTTATTAGTCGATATCGGTAACCAATTACTACGCTACTTTAAGCAAAAGAGATTGCAAACGCGATGAAAATTTTTTGGAGCATTTTATTTTTTGGATTGATAGCTCAGGCTCAGGCAACTCCTGATATTATAGAGGTGTGGTCACTTTCAACCGATATAGAGGCAACACTTCTCAATCTAAAGTCTTACAAAAACCTGGCCCAAAATAATCACTACCAATGCACCAAAGTGGGAGAATATTGTTTTGATCCTCAAATAGGAATGTATGATCCTAAAAAAATTGAAGACTCAGAAATCGTTGAGATCCCCCATGCTATATATGATGAAGAAATTAAAGAAATAGAAAAAAATGCTCCAGAAAATGAAGATCTCTCAACTCTTGATCTTCTCAAACGTGACCGTTTCCACTGTGATAGCACTAATTATTTTGATCAATTTTGTGGGCAGGCGACTGATCATAAGATCACGAAATCTTCACTCGATGTTTATATCGATATTACTGAAAGTATGTCGAGATTGGACTCTGTGGATATTCAACAAGAATGTTATCGATCGAGTTTTGCTCGAAGACTAATGCAAAGTTGCGGGAATGTTTCTGTTTATGTTTTCAACGATGAACTTGATCGCATTCAAGATCCAACGGCTGCTTGCCAAGCCAAAGCTATTACGGATGATTCATTACTCATTCGCTGGATTAAAAGATCGCGAGCAAAACGACTCATCATTATTACTGATAGAACCGAGGCCCATAAGAAGTTTATGGACTACGCTTTTCAAGAGAGAGCCATTTTTATTGGAAATGATGCAAAAAAAGTTCTTTATCCTGAAAATCTCCCTTCTAGAGTTGAAAAAATAAAAAAATACTGTACCAATTAGTCTATGAATAATGTCTTCATAGATCTTATTGCTTGGTCGCGTGAGCAACATCACCATTTGCCTTGGAGAAAAGAGCGAACTTTGTATTCGACTCTTGTGTCTGAAATTATGCTCCAGCAAACGACAGTAAGCACTGTTCTTAAACATTATGGACGATTTTTGAAACAATTTCCTTCTGTAAAATCACTCGCGAGTGCAAGTGAAGAAGAAGTACTCATTGCGTGGAAAGGATTGGGTTATTATCGTCGTGCTCGTAACCTCAAAAAAGCGGCGGAAGTTCTTTGGGATCAGTTCGGGGGAGAATTTCCTAAGACCATAGATGAGTTAAAAGCAATTCCAGGAATTGGTGAATATACGGCTAATGCTCTTTTGGCGATTGGAATGCAAAAAAAGGCTTTAGCGATTGATGCCAATATTGAAAGAGTGATGGCGCGCTTTTTGGGGATAAATGAATCCAAGGGAATCGCGGCTCAAAGAAAAGTGAAAAGACTTTTTGAATCCCAAAAAATATTTTCAGATGATCTCAATTATCAATTCCTAAACGAAGCAGTGATGGATCTAGGGAGAGAAATCTGTCAAGCAAGAAAACTGGCTTGTGAGCGTTGCCCTTTGAAATCTCAGTGTCAGGCTTACAAAAGTGGAGAACCTTTCTCATATCCCAAAGTTGAAGAAAATAAAAAGCAAAGTTTGCTAAGTTTAAAATTATTGCGTGTGTTGGTAACAAAAAATGAAAAAGTTTTGGTGGTCAAAAGACCTAGAGGAAAGTGGTTAGAAGGGCAGTGGGAACTTCCGACTTTTATTTTGCACTCAGAAGATAAAGCTTTGAAGCAATATCCTTATTTGGACAAATCAGTAGATGTGGAAAAATTAAAAAAATATAAAACGAATATTACAAAATATAATATTGAGAATTATATTTTAAAAAACTTTGATGAAAAATTTCTTCGATTAAAAGAAAACTCTTATCGCTACATTGCTCTCGATAAAATGGCTAAAGAAAATGTGACCACAGCGAGTTTGAAAGCTGTAAAAAAAGCTGAGAAAGAGAGTAAGCCGGATTCTGTTCTATGATATCATTCCTCTAGGTGGTTAATTGCTCAACCACTCATGCGTCCTACCCGTCAGCTTTTGCCGGGACGGCATCGAGCGCTGACCTACGTGGACTTGCACCCCGTAGAGTTTACCTGATTTCACTACGGCCGAACCGTACATTCTTTCTGTTGCACTTGTCCTCACCTTGCGGTGGGCGGACGTTATCCGCTACGGTACCCTATGGTGTCCGGACTTTCCTCCCAGGCGAACCTGAGCGATATCTCCTCTTTCTCAGCAGATAATGTATAGCGTAAAACCCAATTAAATTCAAGGGCTAATTCCAGGCAAAATTTACGAGTCTTCACTGACAAAGGTTATGGCTTTTGCTATGCTGGCCCATGCTTAAAATTGGATTTTTTCTCTCTCTTTTTCTTGTTATTCAAGGGACTTGCCTTGCGGGTTTTCAAAATCTGGTCGGAGAGCTCCATAAAAAAAATACAACTATTAAAAAAGAAGAATACACACTTAAGCAAAATGAGAATCAAATTAAAGCAGTGGAGAGTACGACTAATCTTTTCCTGGATGGTTCTGCTACTTACAGGGAGGGGCGAGATGCTAGCTTGTTTAGTTTTTCTTCTCAGGAAACTAAAAGTCTTAGCCCTTCAGTGAGTTTAGGTCTTCCCTTTTCTTGGGGCGGGGTTTTGAAATTTACTCACGAGTATACTCGCCAAGATATTTCTATGTGGGACGCTGCCTATAAAACCGCTAATGGTGGCGATATTGCCTATTTGATAGAAAATAAACTTTCCTATTCTCAAGATTTAAGTCGCAATGTCTTTGGGAAGTCTTATCGCTTGAATCTTGAATCAGCTGAACTCAATTACCGAGCAGCTCAATCACAGCTCGATTCCGTTGAGGAAACGACTCTGCTAGAGCTTTATTCTTATTATCTCAATGCCAAACTTTCCAAAACAATGTTGGGTTTAAACCGCGAATCCCTAGATCGTTCGCGAGTGAGAAAGAAGTTGATTGAAAAACGCTACAAGGACGGTATAGCCATTAGGGCGGATTACTTTCGCGTGGGAAGTTCGTATCTGGTGAGTGAGGAACTCCTGGAAAACTCGAAAACAGAATTTGAACAAACTTTAAATGAACTCTCGATGTTAGTCGAAAGAGATGTTTTGGGAGAAGAGATAGCGCATTTTGATGAAAATTTTAAGGAGCTAACAATTGAGCCTAAAAAAGATTTTAATCAGAATAAAAATTATCAGATCTTAAAGAAGCGTTTAAGTGCACTGGAAAGCGAAGTGGAGGCCTTGGATTTTCAAGATAATCCCGATGTTAAGTTGAGTTTTGAATATTCTCGAGGAGCTATTGATAATAACTATAGTGACGCTTTTTCGGATGCTCAGTCTGATTCCACCTACGATTCTAAGGCCGTGGTTTTAAGCTTTAATGTTCCCTTTGGTGAAAGTTCTTCTGAAATCACACGTGTGAATAAAAACATTGAGGCCCAGAAAGTTAAATTATCACTGACTGATCTGCAAAAAGATCTGCATCTTAAAAATGATCAATTATATCGTGAATTCAAAAGCTCTCACCAAAATATCCAGTCAGCACAAAGAAGACTAGATCTAGGAAAGAAAGTTCTGAAAGAGCAAACGAAACGTTACGAAAGAGGGCAGGTGGATCTAGATCAGGTCCTCAATGCCGAAGATGAATTATTGGGTGCTGAAAAAAGTTATTTTCAGTACATTGCCAAATATCAGCTGGTTGCTGCCCAAATTGCACTTCTGCACGGTGAAATTAACGATTATTTAAAAGATTATAATGAATAAATTGATCCGTTACTTTGTTGATAAATCAGTTCTCGTGAATCTAATTTCACTGTTGATTCTTGTATCAGGAATTATCTCTATTTTTACTCTTCAAAAAGAAACGTTCCCGAATGTCAGTTTTGATCGCATTATCATTCGAACCACTTACCCTGGTTCGACTGCTGAAGACGTGGAAAAACTTGTTTCCATTCCTATGGAACGAGAAATTCAAGACATTAGTGGGATAGAAGAAATGAATGCTATGTCGGGAGAAGGATTTTCAATAGTCGATCTGCAAATTGATCCCGAATACGATATCGATAAAGTCTTGCAAGATGTCCGAAGCGGAGTTGATCAAGTCGATCTTCCTGATGAAGCAGAAAATCCAAGTATCTATAAAGCGGAAAATAAAAATAGACCAATTATTAAGATTGGAGTTTTTGGAACAGATGAAACTTCAAGGCGCTTTCATGGTAGAAGACTTCGCGATTTGCTTGAGCAAAATCCAAGTGTGGCCAAAGTCAATATTGACGGAGAGAGGGACCTTGCTTTTATTATCGAAGTCGATCCTAAAAAGCTAGAAACCTATGATATGAGCTTGCAAGAAGTCGCAACAGTTATTCGCGATCGCAATATTAACCTCTCGGCAGGGGCAATAGAGACTTCGGAAGGCAATATTATGGTCCGAACTCAAAATGAGTTCGAAAAACCTGAAGATATTGAGAAGATTGTCATTCGTTCGAACACGTCTGGTAATTTTGTTCGGGTTAAAGATGTGGCTCAAGTAAAACTTGGTTTTGAAGACTTAAGCTATACAGAAAAAGTCATGGGTGAAGATGCAGTGGTTCTCGATGTGCTCTCACAAGAAAGAGCCGATGTTTTAAAACTCACAGACGACGTTAAAGAGATAACTGAAACATATATGAAAAAGCATAAAGACGAAGGGCTTCGCTTTCGCTATGTGGATGAATATGCTTTCTTCGTAAAAAGACGTTTGGGAGTTCTCACCAATAGCGCGACAATGGGGATGATTCTGGTCTTTTCATGTTTGCTCCTATTTATGAACTTTCGAGTTTCATTTATTACTTCTCTAGGTGCACCTCTGGCATTTCTCGTGGCTTTCATGTTTATGGATTATGCAGGGATGAGTGTTAATCTTATTTCGATGTTTGGTTTGATTCTTGTCTTAGGAATGTTGGTGGATGATTCCATTATCGTGGCCGAAAACTTTTATCAACATCTTGAAAGAGGGATGGATCCCAAAAAAGCAGCGATCATATCTTCAGAAGAAACCATCGCTCCTGTGACGGCCACTGTTCTCACTACTATGATTGCCTTTGGTTGTCTTTTTTTTATGGGCGGGATTATGGGGAAATTTTTGTGGCCCGTTCCTGCCGTCGTTATTATTTGCTTAACGGCTTCTTGGCTTGAATGTTTTTTTATTTTGCCAAGCCATCTCGCAGATTTTGTGCGGATTAATCCAAAAGGTATGGAGAAAACGCGCTGGTATCAACCCCTTCTCAATCACTATAAAAGAATGCTTCATCTTTGTTTAAGCCGTAAATATCTTACTATTTTTAGTTTTATAGCTTTATTCCTTGGATCAGTTGTCACAGCAAAAATGATGAAATTCGAACTCTTTCCAGATGATGATGTCACAGTCCTCTTTTATAAGGTTAAAGGAAAAGTAGGAACGCCTTTTGAAGAAACTGCCAAGGCCATCTCGATAGCCGAGCAAGCAATTTTGAAGTCAGTAAAAGAAAATGAATTAGACGCTCTCAGAAGTATTGTGGGTAACCAATATTCTCGAGGGGGAACGCCTAAAGTTGGCGACCAATATGGGATGATCATTATTTACTTGAAAGATGATTCAGAAAGAGACCGTGGAGTCGATGAGATTATTAACTCAATTAATAAAGAAGCCAATGGGCTTTTGCCCGATTACGAAGTTTCATTGGATCGCGCTCAAAATGGGCCACCGAGAGGAAAACCAGTGAATATTGAAATTTCTGGTGAAAGCTTGAAAGATCTAGAACAAGCTGCTCACGAAATTGATGAGTCTCTCTCTCAATTTGAAGGAGTGAGTCTTACTGAAATTGATTACGAAGAAGGAAAAAAGCAACTTCTCATCGATGTCAAAGAAGACGAAGCGAGAAGATTAGGGCTTACTAATTATGATATTGCCATTGAAGCTCGGCGTTCATTTGAAGGACAAATTGTCGCTGAGATTAGAAAATCAGATGAAGATGTGGATGTCATTGTTCGGCTTAATAAAGAAGCGCGTTCTCAGAGAGAAACTCTCGAAAACCTTTATATTAGTAATAAATTAGGAAGAAGAATTAAGCTCTCTCAAGTTGCTGACATCAAAGAGCAAAAAGGGGCATACGTTATTAGACGTTTTGAAAGAAAAAGGACGATCTCCATTTCTGCCGAAATTGATAAAGTCCACACCACGGCCCTTAAAGTGAATGAAAACGTGAAAAAATTTATGGATAAGTTCCTGGAAAAATACCCTGAAATCACTTATCAACTGACTGGTGAAAATAAAGATACCACCGAATCCGTAGGAAGACTTGCCAAGGCTGGGATCATTGCACTTTTTCTTATATTTATTATATTAGTGGCAATGTTTGGATCTCTCTTACAACCACTTATTATTATGTCATCAATTCCTTTTGGGATGATCGGTGTAGTTGCCATTTTTCTTATTATGGGGCTGCCCATTGGATTCATGGCCTTGATGGGGATTATTGGTCTCATTGGTGTCGTGGTTAACGATTCGATTGTTTTGGTTTCATTTATTAATAAGAAAATTACAGAGGCTCAAGATTTGAAGTCAGCAATTATAGGTGCTTGTCTATCACGATTTCGTCCTGTTATTCTTACCACTTTCACGACGGTCGCGGGTCTACTTCCCATTGCCCATATGCCAGGAGGAGATCCTTTTTTAAAGCCAATGGCCATTAGTTTTGCCTATGGATTACTTTTTTCAACGACCATTACTCTTCTTTTTGTGCCGGCGAGCTACTATGTCTACGCTCTTTTTCTCCAAAAGAGGGCCCTAAAAAAACAGGCTGTCTAATCTTTTTACAGTTTTTTCCCATTATTTCATGAATGCAAAAAAGGGAGGAATCTGCTGTTTAAATCGCTGATAATAGGGATACTAAGTTTATTAAAGGGCTTTTTTTCAGGAGCAGGCTATTATGTTTAGAAAATGTTTTTCAATCTTTTTGCTAACGGTAAGTTTGAATTTTACCGTAAGTTTTGCCGAAGAAGATGGTCTTCGCGGGCTTAAGTACTTAGATACTGATTTTCGTTATTTGGGAGCTTCTGTCAATGAGGAGATTCTTAGTTCCTATATTTTTGATAAGATGCAATCGGTAAAAAAGAATAGTCCACGACGATTTTCATATGGGAAAAAATCAGATTCAGAGATAAGAAAAGAAGCTCAAGATCTTGCCAAGGCTTTGATTATTGTTACAGATGAATTAAAAATTCCGGTCATTATTTATACAGCTCTAATTCAACAAGAATCTCTTTTTGATCGTTGGACTGATAGCCGTCCAGATAGTCGAGACTCTGACGTCGGTTATACTCAAATGACAAAAGCTGGGGTCGGTGAAGTTCTCGATCAGTTGGGAGTTACAATACTAAAATGGAACACTACTAATTCAGGTGAAAAAATGCCTGAATATGATGCTGATGCCGATGCGGTTGAATATTTCAGAACTAAATATTTTGATATAGTTGAAAGATTTAGAAAAGAATTTCAAGACTCTGCATTTAAACTAACTCCAATTTACTACAATCTTTTGGGGGGGATTAATTTAGGAGATTATAAATGGACTCATTGGGATAAAATTCGTCCTCAATTAAAAGAAAAACCAGGTGTTTCTATTATCTTTGGAGGAATTCTTTTAAAGACATACATGAATTCTTATTTCAAAAAGCAGAGTGATGGTCGCTTTTGCTATAATAATTATTTGAGAAATAATCGCTACGCCAAAGGAGACAAGTATATGCAGTCTCTGATGGATACGACAATTTGTCAGTATAATGGCAATGACAAACCTCTTTCATGTTATGGTAGAGAAAGGTCAGTTCGCGAGTGTCACGTTATTAAAGTTATGAAGTATAAAGACATTATTGTTAAGTATATCAATGGTGAACTCGATCAAAAAATTGCAGAACTTGAGAACTCAATGTTTTTAGAAAATGAGGCGATACACATCTTGAAAAGTGTATTCCCACTTCCGGAAAGTTTATTAACAAATTTTAAAGTCGATAATTTTAAAGACCTTCCAAGCTCAAAACTTAAAGTGGATATAGTGGGAGAGAAAAAAAGAATTGAAGCAGAATTGTGTCGTGGGCACCTTGGAAAACCTCAGTTCTATTTTTACGCGAGCAAAGGAAAGATGCTTGAAGATGGGATCAATTTAAGTAAAAATGTTTATTTTGAAAAACTCGATTGTAGTACACAAAAGATAGAAAGTGGCGAAGAACTCAAAGCTCTCGTTGGGCGAGTCGCCTATAAGATAAACTATGATATTATCGACAATGTGGTTGATAGAATAGAGATTATCGATCATGTAGCCGGAGCAGAAGCAGCACTTTTCCAGGGTTACAATATGATGCCGTCAGGAAAACTACTCTATGATTCGAAAAAAGAAAATCTTAAACAAGTCGTAGTTGATATCTATGAAAAAAGCATGGACGGAGAAATGGTGGATGTTGAAGGAAGTCACTTTAATGACTGCCAGGATAAAGATCCAAACGATTCGACTTTTGAGTATCACTTTAGTTTGAAAACTTTGATCACTGAAAAAGAAACGCAGTTTGTAATCAAGTACAATCATAAGACAAATCTCGTAGAAGAAATAAGCCGTTATTAAGAAAATACCTTGCGCCAACTTCTGTTGGCGCAATTAACATAGTTAAATTTTAATTTACATTCTCCAAACAATCGCTAAATTATTGAAATAGATAAGCTTTTAGCGAATTTTTCCTTTTATCCTTCTCTTTTAACTATTCTTGTAGTTACGGGCGTATAGAAGACATTTCGGGGAAACAAGGGTATGGCAATTAGAATCACAATTATTGTATTTTTACTCCTTTTAACGAGCTTTTTCGGCTGTAACGAAGAAAAAGGTGTTGCCACAGCTCTTCCGCCTGATGAAGTTCTCGATAATCAAAATCTTGGCAATATCATTATTTATACCAGTGATGATGAAGAAGAAAAATCACGAACATATTCTAAGAAAAAGACCATTGTGACTTTTCAAGACGAAGTCATCGATATCAATATCACGGACATTTTTAAAATTGAAGAAGATGACTATATTGTCACGGATGTTGTTTTCTTTGACAAAAAGAAAGAAAACCAAGTGGTTTTAGGGGAATTAACTCCACTCAATTCTCATCTCTATTCCTATCTCTTTTATCCAGATACCAGCGAAGATCAATGGCTGGAGTTTGAACTTAAAAATCTCGATACTGAAGAAATAGAAGTATTTACCCTGGTTGTTCATTTAGCGGATAAAAGCAACCGTCATAATGATAAGAAAGAAAAAGATAAGAAAAATAAGAATGCTCTCTTAACTCAAAAAGAGCACTCTGTTCAAATATTTGCAGATATATAAATTTATTGTAGGTTTTCCAGGTTCATCTCAAGTGAGCTGATCTGGTTATTAAAGTTTTTCACTTTTTGCTTAACTTCACTGACAACATCATCGGGAGCTTTTTCAATAAAACTTGGATTTTCTAGTTTCTTTTGGCTTTTATCACGCTCGACAATCATTTTGTTGATTTGCTTCTTCAAACGAGCTATTTCTGTGTCGATATCAATAAGATCAGCAACAGGAATAAAGATTTCCACATCAGCCGTGGCGCTCATGATCGATTGAGTGGGTCTCGCTTTCGATTTTTCGTTAATATTGCCCTTTTCAACTTTTGCGAGAAGTTTTAAATAAGAGCGGTATTCAAACAGAAACTTGGCTGCTTTCTTATTATCAGTAAAGAAATGGACTTCAATATTGTCTTTAGGCTTGAGATTGACAGAAGCGCGGAGATTTCGAATCTTAGTCACAATATCAATGAACTCATTCATGGCCTCGCATTCTTTTTCAAAGGTTATTTGAGAATTGTATCGAGGGTAATTTTGAGTTATGAGCAATTCATTCTTGTTGATAAATGACCAAATCTCTTCTGTGATAAATGGAGAAATAGGGTGTAAAAGCTTAAGAATTTCTTGGAAGAGAAATCGCAAAAGATCCGAGCGGAAACCGATTTTATCGCTGTCATTACCATAGAGAACAGGTTTTGAGAGTTCAATAAACCAAGAACAGAATTTATCGTAAATAAAGCTGTAAATCGTGCTTGAAGCTTCATCGAAGCGGTATTCACCTAGGAATATATTCATTTTCTTGGCTGTCTCATTGAGCTCTTGAACAATCCATTTCTCTTCAAGATCAAGTTTTTTTAAATTGGCATTGAGATTAAACTTAGGATTTGTTCCCTTAAGAAAAGGAGAAATAAAGCGAAAAACGTTCCAAATTTTGTTCATAAAGTTACGTGACGATTCAATTTGGGCAGGATCGAGATTGAGACCTCGATTGTAACCACTTCCAGAGGCGAGAGTGAATCTCATGGCATCACAGCCGTATTGATCAATAACTTCGATAGGGTCGATCCCATTACCGAGGGACTTACTCATTTTTCGGCCCTGTTTATCGCGGACGATCCCGTGGATATAAACTTCGCTAAAAGGAGGGCACTTCATAAAGTGCAAGCTCATCATGCTCATCCGAGCAACCCAGAAGAATATAATATCAAAGCCGGTTACTAAAAGCGTATTAGGGAAAAAGATATCAAAATATTTTTTCTCCATGACTTTTTCATCTGGCCATCCAAGAGTACTCATTGGCCAAAGTCCAGAGCTAAACCAAGTGTCTAAAACGTCGGGGTCTTGGAGAAGTTTTGACTCCAAACACTTTGGGCAATTCTGAGGTTCGAATTCAGATGCAAAAACGTGATGGCAACTATCGCAGGTGTAAATAGGGATGCGATGTCCCCACCAGAGTTGACGAGATAAACACCAATCGCGGGGTTCATTGAGCCAACTAAAAAAAGTATTTTCCCACTGCTTAGGCACAAAATTCATCTTTCCATCTTTAACAGATTTCACAGCAATTTCAGCCATTTTTTGAACATTGAGAAACCACTGCTTACTCACTTTAGGTTCAATAATTGAATCAGAGCGCTCTCCGTGAGCCACTTGGTGCTTGTGATCCTTAACATCGACGAGTTGTTCGCTTTCTTCAAGAAGGGCAATGGTTTTCTTTCTCGCTTCCAGGGCATTCAATCCTTGAACAGGTTTAGCGTTATCGTTGAGAGTTCCATCATTATTGAGGATATTGATAATAGGAAGGTCGTGGCGTTTTCCTATTTCAAAGTCATTAAAATCGTGACCGGGAGTAACCTTTAAACACCCTGTTCCCATCTCAAGATCAACGTGTTCGTCAGCAATTATTGGAACAGTTCTCTCACAAAGAGGAACTATAGCTTCTTTTCCTATGAGATGCTTGAAGCGCTCGTCTTTAGGATTAACGGCAACGGCAGTATCGCCAAAAAGTGTTTCTGGACGAGTGGTAGCGATATTGAGAACTTCATCGCTATCGACGACTTTATAGTGGAGAGTATAAAATTTTCCTTTAACTTCCTTGTGTTCAACTTCGGCATCACTAATGGCTGATTGAAGGACTGTGTCCCAATTAATAATTTTTTCTTCTTGGTAAATAAGTCCTTCATTATAAAGTTGTGTGAAAACTTTTCGAACAGCACGGTTAGGACCTTCATCCATCGTAAAGGTATAGTAATCCCAATCGCAACTAGCTCCAATTTTTTTGAGTTGGCTAAAAATGGTGTTGGCATACTCTTCTTTCCAGGCCCAAACTCTTTTGAGAAATTCTTCTCTTCCAAGATCGTGCTTTGTCTTTTTTTCTTCTTTGTAAAGGCGTTTTTCAACAACCGATTGAGTCGCAATTCCGGCGTGGTCAGCGCCTGGTATCCAGAGGGTGTTGTAGCCACTCATTCTTTTGTGGCGAACAACAATGTCTTGGCATGTATTATCGAGGGCATGGCCCATATGAAGTTTTCCGGTAACGTTGGGAGGAGGCATGACAATTGAAAAGACTTCTCTTTTTGAAAGATCGGGAGAAAAACATTTATCTTTTTCCCATCTATCGTACCATTTTGTTTCAATGTTTTCTGGAGTGTAATTCTTTTCTATTTCACGATCCATATTCAAAAACCTCTTCTAGGAATTCTTCATCTATCTTATCGAGTGCAATTTCCCACTCTTTTCTTTCTTCAAGATTCTTTATTTTAAAAACTTTATTTTGTAATTCTTCTTCACCTATAAAAACAGCAAAAGCATTTCCTTTTTTTTCAGTGATTTGAAAAACTTTTTTCGGCTTGAGGGAACTCAAGTGAGTTTCACATGAGATTCCCAGCTCTCTTAGACTTTGCGAGACTTCGATAGCTGCTTCTAAAGCTTTGTCGGTTTGGAAAGTTACCAGGACTGTCGTTTCTGGTTTTGAAAAATCAGGCATGAGACCATGGGTTTCCAAAAAATCACTTAAGGTCACATCGCCCAGTCCAAAGCCCACTCCAGGAAGTGGCTCTTCGCTAAAAATTTGTAAGAGATTGGCATAGGCACCACCACCACAAATAGCCCTCTTGTTATCGGGATGCTTATCGAAAATTTCAAACACAATGCCTGTATAGTAGTCGAGACCACGAACGATGGTGGGGTCGTACTTTAAATACTCTGCAAGGTGAGAGTGCTGAGACAGTTCAAGCAATTTATTGAGTGAAGCAAGTTCCTTGGCCAAGTCGTATTTGGTAGCGAATTTTTTAAGATCAGAAAAACTTTTGAGATCGAGATACTCAAGAAGTTTAGCTTCTTGATCTTTGTTGGCAGATTTCTCAATCATACTCATCAAAGCAGGCTTATCGACTTTCTTTGATTTGTCGATCACTTTATAAAGAGCATAACTTTTATCGTGATCAGTAATTTTTAAGACTTTATCAAAAAAGCCACTCACAATTCTTCTATCATTAATGAGGATTTCAAAGTGACTGTGATTGGCACCCAAACTATTCATGAGATCTTTAGCAACACAAAGAATTTCAAGTTCACCTAAATTTTCTGGTGCTCCAAAAATATCGCAATTAAATTGCCAATGCTCGCGAAGCCGACCCCGTTGAGGTTTTTCATAGCGCATGAGATTGGGAATGCTGTACCAACGAATGGGCTTAGGAAGTTCACGATGAGAACTGGCGATCATTCGAGCCAGGGTAGGAGTCATTTCAGGGCGAATAGCGACAAAGCGCTCACCCCGATCTTCGAAGGAATATATTTGCTCATTGATGAGTTCTTCCCCAGACTTCGCCTTGTAGAGATCGACACTTTCGAGAAGCGGACCGTCATAAGGTTCATAGGCGTAAAGCTCAGCTGTCTCTTCCATGTGGGCGAAGAGGTAATCGCGCGCTCTTTTGTGCGGTGGGAAAAAGTCCCGACACCCTTTATAAGGAGATTTGTTTAGTTTTTGCATACGCGACCCATCTTAATGAAATTGCCAGAGGTTTTAAACCTAAATTTATTCTGCTATACGAAGATATCACAATTAAATGAGGGTTTGAATCCCTCCTGCTGACTTAATAGAGCTAGCAGAGACAAACAACAAAGGAAAATTCCATGGGGCACCTCTCGAACCCATACTCATCATTTTTAGAAGAAGTTCTCAAGCCTGCTCGCTACATTGGCGGTGAACATTTTATTCAAAGAAAAAACTGGGATGACGTGAAAGCGAAAGTGGCACTTTGTTTTCCCGATACCTATGAAATAGGGATGAGCCATCTTGGATTTAAGATTCTTTACGAAGAAATTAATAAAATTCCTGAACTCTTAGCGGAGCGTTGTTTTACTCCTTGGGTAGATATGGAAAAAGAGCTTCGCGATAGAAATCTTCCACTCGTAACTTTAGAAAATTTCAAGACGCTCTGTGAATTTGATGTGGTGGGATTTTCTCTTCAATATGAAATGTCTTACACCAACATTCTCACAATGCTCGATTTAGGGAAGATTCCTCTTTGGCAATCGGAGAGAAAAGAAAGTGATCCTTTTGTCATTGCGGGTGGCCCTTGCGCAACTCATCCCGAACCCCTGGCACCATTTATTGATTTTTTTGTGATTGGTGATGGAGAAATTCTCTTTGCTCAAATCGCTCATTTTATAGGAGAGAGTCGCAAGAAAGAAATGAGTCGCAATGACATTTTATTGGCTCTTGCCAGTTGGGATGGCGTCTATGTTCCTTCTTTTTACGACGTGGAAATAGATGAATTTTCAAGCCTTCAATATGTATCCGCTCCCAAATCTGAATACCGAGGGAAAATTCCTAATCGGATTGAGAGATTTTACGTTAAAAGCTTAAAAGATTATCCATTTCCGACAAAGTCTCCCATACCTCACATGACGGCCATTTTTGATCGCTTCTCTGTCGAGTTGGCGAGAGGGTGTACTGAAGGTTGCCGGTTTTGCCAGGCAGGAATGATTTATCGACCCGTTCGCGAGCGTGCCCCTCAGAATGTTATCGATCTTGTGATGGATGGAATAAAAAATGGAGGCTTTGACGAGGCTTCTCTTACTTGTCTTTCGACTGCAGACTATTCAGCGGTAACCCCGCTGGTGGTGGATCTCTTGGATAAATTATCTGATGATAAATCGACTCTTGGTATTAGCTCTCTTCGAGCCTATGGATTAGACAAAAGAATTCTCGATAAACTCTATGAAGTGAAAAATACATCTTTGACTTTTGCCCCTGAAGCGGGGTCTCAAAGAATGAGAGACGTTATTAACAAAAATATTTCAGAAGAAGACATGTTGCAAACTGCTCGCGATGTTTTTGCTCGTGGGTGGAAAAAAATGAAGCTTTATTTCATGATTGGGCTTCCGACTGAAGATGATGAAGATGTGATAGCGATTATGGAGACGGGAAAAAAGGCCAAAGACGTTGCCAAATATGAGTGCAAGGTGAATAACCCAAATATCACTATTTCGGCTTCGACTTTTGTACCCAAGCCTCACACACCTTTTCAATGGGCAGCGATGCTTAATCTCGATGAAATTATTCGAAAGCAAAATCTTCTTTTTGATTATTCAAAAAAATATAAATTGAGTTTTCGTAAGCACACTTCAAGAATTTCTCACCTCGAAGGAATTATTGCTCGAGGAGATCGACGTCTTGGCGAATTGATATACCTTTCGTGGTCAAAGGGTGCGCGCTTTGATGGTTGGGATGAAACTTTTAAACATGACATCTGGCTCGAGAGTATTGAAGAATTGGGAATTGAAGTTCAGTATCTTCTAGGAACAATTCCTCTCAACGCCAAACTTCCTTGGGATCATATTAGTGTTGGGCTAGAGCCAGGGTTTTTAGAGAGAGAATGGAAAAAGGCGACTAAAAATCGTTTGTCTCCTCCATGTGGAAAAGTTGTGGGTGATATAGTTCATGATTCGGATCTTGAAAGTCTTCAAAAGAAATTTGATATCGATAAGAAAAAGTTGGTTTGCTATCATTGTGGTTTAGCGTGTGATCTCAAAGAAATGGTAGAAGAGAGACGAGAGTATTTGACGGATATGAAGGCTTATAAAAACATTGAATATGTAGAGCCAGAGAAACTCAAACGCGATATTGGTGAAATACGTGAGCATCGTGGACAATTTGTGGGTTTTAAATATCGAATCGAGTTTTCAAAAATTGGACCTCTCAGCTTTGTGGGACACCTCGATCTTCAAAAAATTATTGCTAGGATTTTTAAAAGAGCGGGTGTCGGAACTCTTTTTTCTGAAGGTTACAATCAACGACCTCTTTTTTCTTTTGGGCCAGCGCTTTCTCTTGGTATTCAAAGCTTTTCAGAATTTTTTGATATCCGCGTTCCTGAGCAGTGGGATGATATTGATTCTGTCTTGAAAAGCTTACAAGAAAATTCCGAAAAGGGGATTGTCTTTAAAAGAGCTTGGGAGGTTCAAAAAAATGATACCTCTATTCAGGAATCTATTGCGAGAATTCGCTATTTTGTACCAGTTAATTCTGAAGAGATTGATCCCATCATTGCACAAGTAATGGCCAAAGAAGACATTACCGTGCAGACCTTTTCTCGTAAAAAGCGACAATATAAGCAGAAAAATATTCGCCCCTTTATCTTAAAAGCCAAGTCAGGAGCTCTGGATTTAACTCAAGAACTCGATGATTTAGTCTATGAAGTGAGCCCGGGAAATATTCGAAAAGGAATAGAATTTGAAGTCAGTTTTCTCTCAGATGGTGGGATTAAGCCGCGTGAACTTTGTGAGGCTATAGGTCCTCAACTTTTTGAGGTGGGTAAGCCAATCAAGCTAGAAAGTGTTTTAGAATAAGTCGGAAAAACTGATGGAAGAGGCACTGGGACTGGCCGAGGAAGCCTCTGGATGAAAGGCTTCTTTGATAGCTTCAGGATCAATCTCTTCTTCATTACGTGAAGATTCAGCTCCAGATTCTGTTTCGACAGAGTCATCTTGAGCTTTTAAAGCTCTTCTCATTTGAAGATCCCAGAATACAAAATTGGCTTCTATTCTCATCAGTACAGTATAGGGGAACCGGGCGAACGAATAAATAGCCTTCTGATAATGTCAGGAAATTCAAGTGCTTATAGTTTTTAACAGAGGTTTCAGTTAAAATTATAAACATGCGAAAACTGCCAACCATCATACTCATCGCTTTTTTCTGCCAAATGGCCTTTTCTCAAAAGGATGAGAATCAATTATCGAGCTCTGAAAAACAAATGCTTAAAGAACAATCGCGCTGGACTCTTGCCGACTGGATAAGCACCAAAAGAAGAATGCAATTGATGGATCAATGGGCACTTTTAAGTGAACAGGCGACACCCATAGAACTGTATTTGGAAGGGGCTCTTGGTTCCTTGAAAAATGATTCCGATGAATTCTATATGGAGAAGACTCATCAAATTTTTTCAGCTGGTTTCTTTATATATTTTTTAGGATTTGAATACAACACAATCAATATGGGTGAAGGGTCTAATATTAGTTATCTGGCGAGCTTTCGTTTACTCGGTTCCAGTCTACAGACTACTAATCTATACTGTCCTATGGAAGAAATGTTCGAGAAAATGCACTGTATGGGGATTTGCGAACAGATTTCCTGCAAGTGAGATCAAATCTTTATGTTATAGATAAACTTGGTTTCACTGGCAGTTATCGAAAAATTATAAAGAATGAAAATGAAACCAACACTTATGAAGTTGAAGGGACTCGTTATTCCTATGGTCTTTTTTTTGAATTTATCAATTTGAGGATTTTTGCTAAGTGGTTTAGAGAGTCAAATTTGGTGACAGATCTCCTCACCACTGACGAATCAAAACCACTTAACGAAGGTTTGTTTTACGGTTTTCGAGCCTATTTTTAAAGAGGCTTAGATGAGCATTCTAAGTCGTAGCTTTTCCCATTTCTTTTAATGAAGTTCCCAGTAAAAGATTCAAAATCGTCGTAAACTTCTTGGAAGTTATTTGGGATGCTAAAGAGATAATCATTTTCGCATTCATATTGATAAGTATCTTTCAAGCTTTGAATGAGTTCACATTCATCATCTCCCATCATGTCATCATAAACAGTACTGACATTGTGAATGTCGCGAATTTTAATAGAGAGGGGAATGGGGTAATCTGGGTCTTGAACTATGCAATCAAATTTGATTGTCTCAGTGAATCCATACATTGGTATTAAAAATAATAAAGCTAAAAGTTTCATAGAGAACTCCGGTTTTTTTTCTAATAGAGATCTCCTATAGTATTGATCTCAATATGGGAAGGATTTTGAAAAAAATACTAACGAACCGCAAAACTCGATTGTCCTTACTAAGTGTCCATGGTACATAAAGCGCAATTAATTTCCCTAACAGTGAACTTGAGGAGTCTTTATGAAAATCCATTGGTTACTCATCGCTTTTATGAGTCTGAGCCTTTTGTCTTGTACAATAAATGAGAGAGGTTATTGCCCTCAAAATGATGCTCAATTATCTGAGTCATTTATTGGAAATTACCAATACTATGATGATTTAGGAGTTGATGATTCCAATACGATAGAAATTTTCAAAGACACTGATAATCAAATTAAAGTAAGGCTAGCTCCAGGTGATCTCGACGAAGAAAACTTCAGCTATAATTTAAAAGTTTGTGAACTCGGAGGAGAAATCGTTGCAGAAATTGAAGTGATGCCTGGGCAACTCCATGAATCATTAAAATTGACAGGATTAGGGATAATTACAAAACTTGGTGATGATAAATATCAGCTAGTTTTACCAGATGCTTATGATGCTAATAATTCAGTGACTATTCCTTATTCTCAAGAAGAGGCAGTTGATAAAGGAAGCTTTTTTCTTATTCATAATTCTTCGGTTCCTTGGAATGAATTTAAAGCAAAAACACCTTGGAGAGCATTCAATTGGGTGAGAATTTAGAGGTTTTTGTGAGCCGATACACAGTTGAAGTTGCTAAGAAAGAAAGAGACTGCGAATTTATCATCTATGCTCAACAAATGATGGCCATGGAATCTGAGGGTATTCAACTCGATTCAAAGACGATTCAAGATGGTGTTACTCACGTTTTTGAACATTCAGAAATTGGCTCCTATTATGTGGCTCTTAACGAGCAAGGAAAACCGGTAGGTTGTCTTCTCACTCTTTATGAGTGGAGTGACTGGCGCGCTGGAAATATTGTCTGGATCCATTCTGTTTATACACTTCCAGAATTTCGAAAAACAGGTGTTTACAAATCTCTCTACCAATTCTTGGTGGATAAAGTCGAAAAAGATGATTCACTTAGGGGCCTTAGACTTTATGTGGAGAAAGAAAATGAAAAGGCTATAAAAGCTTACGAGTCACTTGGGATGAAATCCCATCGCTACCATCTTTATGAATGGCTCCAAGTCCACTAAGTGTAAGGGCATACCATGGATGCCCCGAGTCAATTCTTTTCAAATGCTGACAAATCGAGTACTTAAATTAAAGACTGAAAATCAATTTAACACATAGCAAAGGGAAGAGCATGACGAGAGTTAGCCGCTCAGTAAAAACATCGACAAAGCGTAAAGCGAAAAAAACATCTAATAAAAAATCAACTGCTCATAAATCAAAACCAAAAGCAAAGTCTAATCTATCAGCTGCCTATAAAAAGAAATTAAGCCTAATTAAAAAACATGGTCTCAAAAAATATGATCTCCTTCAAATGATGGAAAACATTTTGCTCTCAAGAAGGCTGGATGATGCTGAAATAAACATGAAAAAGCAGTCTAAAGCTTATTTCCAAATTTCAGGAGCTGGGCACGAAGGAATTTTAACGGCTGTATCAAAAGTTCTAAAACCAGCTTATGATTATTTTGTCTGCTATTACCGCGATCGAGCACTTTGCACAGGGCTTGGAGTGACTCCTTATGAGATGCTCTGCCAGGCGAACGGAAATACAGGAGATACAGCTTCTCATGGACGCCAAATGCCCGCTCACTGGGGAAATAAAAAACTCAATATCGTCAGCCGCTCATCGTGTACTGGGACTCAGTTCTTACAGGCGGTTGGTCTCGCAGAAGCGGGAGAATATCTTCATGAAATAAAACATGCCGATGGTTTAACTTTCAATAAAGATGAAATTGTATACGTTTCAAGTGGAGATGGAACAACTTCGCAAGGAGAGTTTTGGGAATCTTTAACTACAGCTTCAGTCAATAAACTCCCTGTTCTATTCATGGTGGAGGATAATGGGTTTGCAATCTCAGTTCCTGTGGAAGTGCAAACTCCAGGTGGATCAATTTCGAAAACTTTGGATAAATTTCCAGGACTAAAAGTTTTAAAGTGTGATGGCAACTGCCCTATTGAAAGTTACGATACCGTAAAGGAAGCTGAAAAACACTTAAGGGCCAAAAAAGGACCTGTTCTTATTCACGCAAATTGCACGCGACCTTATTCACACTCACTTTCTGATGATCAAAAATATTATCGGACAAAAAAAGAATTAGAAATTGAATCTGAAATTGATGTTATTAATTCTTTCCCACGCTTTTTAACAAAGTCGGGCTTGTTAACGGAATCAGAAATAAAAGCTTTAAAAAACGATGTGGACAACGATGTCAAAGAAGCCATGAAAGAGGCAATCAATGTTCCTTGGCCAGAGCCAAAGACTTATGCTGATCATCTTTATTCTGAAGATGTTGATCCGACATCAGAGCAATTTGATACTAAGCCAGAGTTTAGTGGAAAAGCTGATATCCCAATGGCAGGAGCGATCAATCGCGTTCTTAAAAATGAAGTGGGAAACAACCCTTTGATACGCATCTTTGGTGAAGATGTCGCTGATTTTTCTCAATTAGAAAAATTAAAAAATCCAGATTTAGCTGGAAAAGGTGGAGTTTTTAAAGTCACCAGCGGTTGCCAAAGAGTTGCCGATGAAAAGGGAAGAATTCACCAAGTATTCAATTCACCGCTTGCAGAGGCGAATATTATTGGCCGAGCGATTGGGATGGCGATGCGAGGGTTAAAGCCAGTCGTCGAAATTCAATTTTTTGATTATATCTGGACAGCCTATATGCAATTGAAAAATGAGATGGCCACCACTCGCTACAGAAGCGGCGGTGATTATTCTTGCCCGATGGTGGTGCGGGTACCGATTGGTGGTTACTTGCGCGGAGGGGCCATGTATCACTCGCAATCAGGAGAATCACTTTTTACCCATATTCCTGGTATTCGAGTTGTATATCCTTCGAATGCTCTTGATGCTGCAGGATTATTGAGAACTGCGATTCGCAGTGATGATCCTGTTATGTTTTTAGAGCATAAACATCTCTACTATCAAGGTTACAATCGAACTGCGAACCCTGGTAACGATTATATGATTCCTTTCGGGAAAGCCAAGATTGTAAAAGAGGGAAAAAGTGCAACTGTTCTTTGTTGGGGTGCTCTCGTTCAAAAAGCCGTTGAAGCTTCTAAAAGAATTGAAGCAGAGAGTGGAATGAGTATTGAAATCATCGATGCTAGAACAATTGCACCATTTGATATTGAAACAGTCGTTCAATCAGTTAAGAAAACCAATCGTCTCCTTGTGGCCCATGAAGAACACAAGACTTCTGGCTTTGCAGGGGAAGTGATGGCCCTTATTAATGAACACGCCTTTGAATACTTAGATGCTCCACCTATGAGAGTGGCAGCAAAGGACACTCACGTCGCTTATTGCCCAGGATTAGAAGAAGTCATCTTACCTCAGGTTAGTGATGTGTATGAAATGTTGACAAAACTTTTAGAATATTAGGATACGCGCTCTAAATTTCGATTTGGTTGGTTTTCTTAATATAAAAAGTCGTGAAGTGAGCTGTGGCAATTGACGGAACTAAGAGATTGAAAACGGGAATATTAATAAAAAGAAAATAAAGTGCGCCTGCGACTAAGTAGTGAAAGGAGTACTGGGTGAGATTTCCTACACAAGATCCAAAGGGAAGGCTATGGCGGCTCCAGGCATAATCTACAAATTCAATAGAAACCAAAAAGAAAGTAATAAGAAGAGAAAAAGGCGCTAAGATCGGTATATAACCAAGGACCAAAGCAATAAATGTGAGAACAATAATAAAGAGCATTTTTTTTGATTCATTAATAATGGTGAAACCCAATCTTTTAATGATTCTTTTAAGGCTTTTGTCGAGTTGTTCTTGAGGTAATCCTTTGATGGTTTTTTCGACTCGCTCACTAATCAAATCATTGAAAGGACTTGCGAGAGTTGTAACGACTAAAACAAAAGTCCAATTTATGAAAAAGAAACTTAAGACAAAGAGGATCGTCTTAACAAAATAAGTGATAAAAATTCCCCAAAAACCATCAGACTGTACAAGACTTGAGAGAAAGGAATTAAGCCAATTCATGACTACGTCGTATGTTGAATAAAAAGCAAAATAATAAATAAGAAGACCTAAAAGAATCGGAACACTAGCAAAGAGCAAGTTAATCTTGTCACTAAAGATATAGGAAATGGCTTGCTTGAAAACTTTATATACGTTCTTCATATTTATGTAAGAAATCGTCCCTAAGATAATCACGTTTTAAGTTTAGTTTAATAGGGATAGTTTTTAAATCGAAATCCAAATATTTTTTGATAGTCACTTAATTGAGAGTTTTCGTTGGGAACAGAAAAGACTAAATCTTCTAATTCTTTCCAATCGAGAAAGCGCTCAACTAGGTTTGTAACAATATTTTGATCGCGACAGCGTTTAAATTTTTCTTTAGCCTTATTGAGAAGACCTTGAGCTCCAATAAGGTTTTTTTCTCGGTAGTGAACCATTGAGGCGGCTACTTGAATCACTGCCCAGTAGACATTTCTTGCAGGATCATTTTTATCTTCAAGCCAGACATGTTCGAGCTCTTCATGGCATTCCCAATATTTTTGAGCGTTGAAAGTATCAATACCAGGCTTTATTTTCTTTAAGTGTTCCGGTCCAAACTGACCAAAGGGGTATTCCTTCAATTTTATCCTCCCATGATCGAAAGACCAGAATCGACATAGAGAATTTCCCCCGTCACTCCAGAGGAAAGATCACTACAGAGATAAAGAGCCGTTCTTGCAACATCTTCTTGGGTAACATTTTCACGAAGAGCCGATTTTTCTTCTGCGATTTTGAGTTTTTCTTTAAACCCAGCCACTCCTGATGCGGCGAGAGTACGGATTGGTCCAGCGGATATCGCATTGATGCGAATTTTTCTTTCTCCAAGATCATAGGCAAGATAGCGAACTGAAGATTCGAGAGCCGCTTTGGCGACCCCCATAACATTATAACCGGGCATGACTTGCTGAGAGCCATGATAAGTCATCGTGATAATTTTAGAATTTTGAACTAAAAGATTTTTAAGCTTTTGGGTGACCCCAATGAGTGAATAAGCCGAAACATCCATGGCAGTCAAGAAACCTTTCCTCGAAGTTTCAATAAATGGATTTTTTAAATCTTCTCTATCGGCAAAGGCAAGACTGTGAACAATAATATCAACATTATCCCAATGAGAGCGGATGCTGGATTCGAGATTTTCCATTTGTTGATCGTTGGTGACGTCGAGCTCAAAGATAAACTCACTTCCAATTTCTTGAGAAAGAGGTTCGACCCTTTTTTTGAGGGCATCATTGAGGTAACTTAAGGCAATATTTGCTCCTTCAGCTTTGAGAGTTTTGGCGATTGACCAAGCAATTGAGCGTTCGTTGGCGACTCCGAAAATGACTGCATTTTTTCCTTCTAAAATTCCCATAGTGTTCCTTTATTGCGCACAAAGTTAGAGGTTGGCCTCTTGGATTTGCTAGCAGATTACAGCACATAAGCTATAGCTGCAACCCATGATAATGACAGCCTTATTGAGAGAAGGTAGTATAGGTACACACGAGTTTGAAATTCAATAATTTACGGGAAGAATGACGATGAAAGCTAAGAAAACCTTAGTTCCAGATTATATCAAAAACCTTAAAACCTATCAGGCGGGAAAACCAATTGAAGAGTTGGCCCGTGAAAAAAAACTCGAGCATATTTCTAAGCTTGCGAGTAATGAAAATCCCCTGGGCCCTTCCCCCTTTGCCATTAAAGAAATGACGTCCAAGCTGTGGGACTTGCATCGCTATCCCGATATGCATGCTTACAAATTGAAAATGAAACTTTGTGAACTCTACGAAGTTAAACCGGATAATATAATCTTAGGCAACGGTAGTGAAGGGATTATGGCCTACATCGCTCGAGCTTTCTTGCAGCCCGGAGACGAAGTTCTCACTTCTGAAAATACCTTTATTGGCTTTTACATTCTCGCGAGAAGTGTTGGGGCCAAGCTCGTAACAGCACCTTTAACCAAAGATTACCGCTACGATATTGAAGCGATTACTGAGCGAATTACTGAAAAAACCAAAGTCATCTATATTGCTAACCCCAATAACCCGACGGGAACCTATATAACCAAGGGTGAATTTGATTATATGATGGATCATGTTCCTGAACATTGTATTGTTATTCTGGATGAAGCGTATTTTGAGTTTGCCATCCGGGCAGCTGCTAATTATCCCGATTCGATGGATTATCGTTATGACAACGTGATAACTCTAAGAACATTTTCTAAAGCTTATGGGCTCGCGGGAATTCGTTGTGGATACGGTTTTGCTCATAAGGATTTTATTTCAAATCTTAAAAAGGTGAAGTTACCTTTCGAGCCCAATGCGCTCGCACAAGTCGGCGCCCTAGGGGCCGTGGTCGATCAGCCTCACTTGAAGCGAACCTTAAAAGAAAACGAACGCCTTTATAAAACGACGATGACATTTTTAAAAGAAAAGAATTTCAAGGCCATTGATTCTGTGACGAACTTTATAACTTATAAAACTGGATCAGATGAGGCTAGCGAGTGGATGTTTCAACATTTGCTTGATAGAGGCGTGATCATTCGGCATTTAAAGAGCAATGAAATGCCTGAATATGTTCGGGTCTCCATCGGGACTCGAGAAGAAATGGATCATTACTTTGAGGCCATGGAAGAAATTCTACCTCAGTATGATAAATTGTTTGGGAGAGTAAAATGAAAATATGTACATATCGAAGACAAACCGAACTTGGGCAATTTAACCGCCTCGGAGTTTTTTTCAACCACTCAACAATTATTGATATTAATTTTTTGTGGCAAGCTTATTATGAATTTCAAGGTCATTATGGAGCTAAAGAAAAGGCCAATCGCCTTGCTCCCTCGAAATTATCTGAGCTTTTAAAAATAAACGATAATGCCATTAGTTTTTTAAAGGATTCCGTAGAACTTTTTGAAGAGATGACAAAAAAAGGCTACTTGAGTACTGCCGATAAAGCTTATTTTTCATTTGATCTCAATGACGACAAAAATGTTTCATTGGCAGCTCCATTGGATTCGATCAATTGTTATCGCGATTTCTTTGTGCATGAAAAGCACGTTAAAAAAGGATTTGAAAAAAGAAAAGAAAAGGTTCCTGAAGCTTGGTATGAAATCCCCGTTTATTACAAAGGACCAACGTCTAACTTTATTGGAACCGATGAAACGATACTTTGGCCGCATTATACTGAAAAATTAGATTATGAACTTGAACTCGCAGCGGTAATTGGAAAACAAGGACGAAATATTGATAAAGAAAAAGCGAATGAATATATCTTTGGCTTTACAATTCTCAATGATGTTTCGGCCAGAGATATCCAGAAAAAAGAAATGTCTGTTCGCTTGGGACCATCGAAGGGCAAAGATTTTTGCTCTGTGATTGGACCTGTCATCGTGACGGCTGACGAATTTGAATTTCAAGATCCGAAGCTTCAAATGACTGCCTCGGTGAATGGAAATCTGTGGTCCAAAGGAAATTCGGGTGATGCTCATTACAGCTGGGGTGAGATGATCTCATTTTTAAGTCAAGATGAATGGGTCTTCCCAACTGATCTGTTGGGCAGTGGAACAGTGGGAACAGGGTGCGGTCTCGAGTTAGATAAATGGATTCAACCAGGTGACCTCTTAGAGTTAACAGTTGATAAGATCGGGACCTTGAAAAATATTGTAGGGATCCCTGAAAAATTAGCGTGAGATATACTTAGAAGATTACAAAAGGTTTATATATGAAAAGTTTTAATACTGATGGTGAATTTAAAGACAACTATAAATTTCTCATCGGATCGATTCTCCCAAGACCAATAGCAGTGGTCTCTACCGTTAATACCGATGGCAGCAATAACCTTGCCCCTTTTTCTTTTTTTACGGGTGTAAGTGCTAAACCAATGATTGTAGGATTTTCTCCTCTCATTAGAACGAGCACTGGCGAGAAAAAAGACACTGTCGTCAATATTGAAAGAGAAAAAGAATTTGTCATAAACTTTGTGACTGAGGCGAATGCTGAGAAAATCAATCTCGCTTCCACTGAATTACCATATGGAGAGGATGAATTTGTTTTTTCAGGACTCACAACTCTCGATAGTGAAGTGGTGAAAGCAAAGCGCTTGAAAGAATCACCGATTCATTTTGAATGTCGCTTAAGAGATATATTAAGTTACGGCGATATTCCTGGAACCGGAAGATTTATCACTGGGGAAGTTGTTAAAATCCACGTTGACGAAAAACTTCTCGATTCTGGACGCATCTTAACAGACGTCTTTAAACCTGTTGGTAGAGGTGCCGGTAACGATTGGATTCATTGTGATCATCGCTTCCAGATGGAGCGATTGATGAAGGCTCAAATTCAAAAGTAATGGATAGACGAGATTTTTTTAAAATAAGTTTAGCGGGGGGAGTGAGTTTAGCTTTGGTCCAAAGACCAAAGGCTTTGGCGGGCACATCCTCTTCTTTTGTACCATCTAACAGTAAAGAGTACTTTGATTCGACTGGAAGTTTTACCCAGCAAGAGCTTATCGAACTGGCCGAAAAACACGGCGCTCCTCTCTATGTTTATGACGGTGATCTTATCATAAAAAAATTTCAAGAATTTCGAAAGGCCTTCCAAGATAATTATCCCAAAGTTAATATTCACTACGCTTTTAAGGCCAATACCAATCTCAATGTATTGAGTATGCTTAGAAAACAAGGAGCGGCAGGAGAGTGCATTTCCACGGGAGAAATGGAAATGGGCTTCGAGGTTGGCTATAAAGCAGAAGAAATGATGTTTACATCCAATAGCAAAAGCCTCAGTGAACTAGAATTTGCTGTGAAAAAGGGTGTTCTCATTAATTTAGATTCTATCCCAGATCTTGAAAATTTAATTGAGGTTTGTAAAAAACTTCGCAAGCAAGTTCGAGTGTCCTTTCGAATTAATCCCGATATTAATCCGCATACCCATAAAAATATATCAACAGGGCATAAGTTTACAAAATTTGGAATACTTCAAAGTGAAGAAGAACTTCTGAAAGCTTACAAAATGGCCAAGGAAAACTCTTATATTCTTCCAGAGGGAGTCCACAGCCATATTGGCTCACAAATTCTAGAAGTGGAGCCGTTCTTAGAGAATGTTGAAATTGTTACCTCTGTTGCTTTAAAGCTTAAAGAAAAGCTTGGATTAGAATTAAAATTTCTTAATTTAGGCGGAGGACTTGGGATACCTTATTATGACAACCAAATAGGGTTGACTCCGAAAAAACTGGCTGAAACTGTTTGCCCAGTGATTAAAGAAAAATTGAAAAATTTTAAAAACCTACCCGAACTGTGGCTGGAGCCTGGGCGCTATTTTGTCGCTCAATCGGGGATTTTAATTTCGAGAGTGAATTCAGTAAAGTTAACCCCCTATAAAAATTTTATAAATGTAAACACTGGTTTTAATCATTTAGCACGCCCTCTTCTTTATGAAGCTTATCATCGTGTGAGAATACTTGGTGAAAGGATAAACTTCTCAAAAGATTTGCAAGAGTATGAAGTGGCAGGGAATATTTGTGAAACAGGTGACATCCTTGCCCAGCAACGATATCTTCCTCTTCCTAAAGTTGGGAGTTATCTCGCTTTCTTGGATGTAGGTGCTTATGGTTTTTCAATGAGTAGTGAGTACAATAGTTTTTTCTTACCTGCAGAAATTATGAAAAAAAGAGGAAGTTATTATCTCATTCGAAAAAGAGAAACTCTTCAAGATCTTCTCCGGAATCAAATTACTCATCCAGAACTCAAAACTTAACGATCTTCAATCTTAAATTGGAAACTAAGCTCTGTTAAGCTTGCGACAGGGATATTGTTTTGCGAAGCTGGTTTGAAAGTTGCACGAGTAACAGCTTCAATCGCCGCACGATCAAGATTTTCAAAACCACTCGATTGGGTTACTTGAACTTTTTCCACCTTTCCTTGAGAAGTAATTGTGACAAGTACAGTAACAATCCCTTCTTCTTCTCTTCTCACAGAAAGATTAGGGTATTGAGGAATAATTTGATTCAGAGGACTTGCATTTTGTGTGATACCTGAAATGGGAGAAGAGGATTGCGCTGAATTGAAAGATTGCTTTTGTGGGCGAAGTGATTTTTCCGAATGTTGCGGATTTGAGTTTAATAAGATAACACTAACCCCTTTTTTATAAATTTTTTTGTCCAAGGTAATCGGTGACTGCTTCATCCGAATAAAGATAAAACCATGCAGAATAATTATGCAAGTAAAACTCGCTAGCAGTTTAAATGGAAATTTCGATAGTTCCATACAGCCCCAATCCCTTTGTGCCATAACTTGCAGAATCTTGGTATTTTTTATTTAAGAGATTTTCAAAGTTTAAATTATATCGATAACGACCATTCTTATAGCTATAGCGGCTATCCAATATGTGATATGAAGGCATGTGAACCATTCCATAGTCGTAGCGGCTTCCCACATAGCGAGAGATTAAGCTTACAAATGAATTTTCTCTTGGGCTAAATTCAATGAGGTTCTTCCAAAGTTTAGAAGGAACTTTGAGAAGTTGCTCACCAGTCTCGGTATTTTCGCCTGAGGTTTCGGTATAAGAAGATTGGTATTTCCAAAGTCCTTTTTGATAGGTGATCTGAGGTTCCCATCCATATATCTTCGTTCTTCCAGTATTAAGATATTGGAAGTCTGTATTAGATATTTGGTTAAATTCAATCCGATT
The DNA here is from genome assembly GCA_020635135.1 of Halobacteriovoraceae bacterium. Lineage (GTDB taxonomy): Bacteria > Bdellovibrionota > Bacteriovoracia > Bacteriovoracales > Bacteriovoracaceae > JACKAJ01. Next base: position 35,326 of record JACKAJ010000018.1, on the reverse strand, counting down.
TTTAAGAGCTGTATTAAAATAAGAAATTTTGAATTCCCAATTTTCAAATTTCTGCTTCAGATTTATATCGTATGTAAAAGCTTCAGTCGGTTGTAGCTCAGAATTTCCATAGCTAGGGGAATATAGTTCATAGAGAGTGGGGGACTTGAATCCCCGGGAGTAGTTCGCACTTAATAAGGTGTTTTGTGAGAGATTGTATCCTAGCCCCAAATGATAGCTTGTGAAATTATTGAATGATTGATTTTGTTCTTCTCGCAATCCAAGTTCTAAAAGGTAAGGAGTGAGCTTTATTTGGTTGTTATAGTATATTGAGGAATTTTCGTTCTTTTTATCACTTAAGTTATCAAAACCATTAGAGGTGTTAGCGTAATTGTTCTCGTAATCAATCCCAAAGAGATGGGTGATATATGAATTTTGATAGGCTTGTATTTGTAAGTCAGATTTAAGTGTGTGGGAGTCATAGTAACCAGGAGAGGGTTCACTGTCTTTACGTTGGTTTTTAAGATAGAACTGAGAAAACTTAAGATCAAAATGATCAAAATAATAACTATAAGCGAGAGAAATTCCTTTGTTTCGAGTTGTACTCTGATCATTATCGACGAGGTCAGATCCAAAAGAGTCAATCTCTTGTTTTGAATCGAGGTAGAGAGCTCCAAAAGAGAGATCAGAATGTGTGAAAAATTTTGTTAAATAAAAATTGAAAGCTGCTTGCTCAAAGGGGTCATTTTCAGACCCATTATTGTAAGAGGAGATTCCTTCTGACTTTAGATAAGAAGTGTCTAGTGAGAGATTATAGTTATTTTTTTGATAACGATGAATATTGATTGTGTTAATCCATGTTGAAAAACTACCGCCTCCAAACATGATAAGATTTTCGTTTTTTTGGTTGTGTGAGTGAAGCTTGAGAATTCCGGAAACAGATTCTGTCCCATAAAGTGTACTTTGTGTCCCTCGTATAAGCTCAGAATGAGAATAAAGCCCGGTCGGGAAAAGTTGCCCTGGGAAATTTTGAAAGGGCGTTGAAGGATCTTTGAGTTCAATATCGTTTATGAGTATTTTGGTAAAACTGCTATCAAGACCTCTCAGATAGAAATTACCACTGGATCCGAAGGCCCCATTTTGAGTCGAGTAAAAACTATTCTCAGCACTGTAAGTATTTTGAAGGCTATTCAAAGGGCCATCTTGGTCGATGGAGTTATTATAAAGGTCAGTATTGGAAAGAGTGCTGTCGAGAGGAGTGACAATCTTTTTAGCTGTCACGATATAATCTTGTGAAAACAATAGAGCAGGATAGAAAACCAATAGTGCAATTGCTTGATTGAGCATTTTTCCTCCTCGGGAAAGTAGCATTTTGCGAGAGGGATCGGGCTCAGGAGAGTAGTTCCAATACCGTTGCGGGACAGCGCAAGACTTTCACTTGCTTCACCTCGTGTCGTTTATATTCCTCATAATATAAAAGATAAGAAGCGGCTGTAATTTTGCTTTGTGTTGGTGTAATTTCAGTAGTCTCGATCTGAGTGATCCAAGTCACTGAAATTAGGTCTCTCAAAGAGCTTCATTTTATGATGGATTCTGGAATATTTGCCTGCATTTGTTGTCGAGAGAACTCCTGGGGTGAGAAAGCAAGTACAAAGCATCGTTTTCGGGGATATTGTCGTTAACTCTTTGAATTTTCAGAAAAATAAAGAGAAAAAATACAAGTCTTGCAAGTGTCAAAATGTTTTACTGCTATGATTTTTTTGAGAACTTATGCGTGGATATAGTGCATGAGTTACCTCTCTAAAGAGGAATTTTAAGCGGGGAATATTTATGACAATCAGAAAACAAAGAGAATTAAGCTACAAAAAAAATCGTCTTCTTGATGAATTTCAAAAAGTTGCAATGAATGCCGAAGTCCAAAATGAATTTCTATCGGACAGTGAACATTTTAAAGTTCTTATCCTTGATGATGAATTAAAAAAGGGAAAATTGATTGAGGATAGAATTAAAGGAGTAAAAAATTGCTCCACCTTTGTTTGTGTCAGTGAATATTCGGCTTTAAAGCTATTAAAAGAAGAAAATTTCAATCTCATTATTATTGACGTTGAATTAAAAAACTTTGATGGGCTAGATTTCGGTCGATCGATCAGAACCTTAATACGAGCGAATATCCCCATAATGTTCTTTTCTAGTAATCCTTCGAGACAAGTTGATTACTATCTTGAATGCCCTGAAAATTCTTGTTTCGTTGAAAAACTATTCGAAGGAAGTGAATTTCAAGATAAGTTTCTCGAGATGATAGATGCTGCAACCAATATCAAACAGGCCGATTACGCAGCCTAAAATTTAAAATTACTCGCCTTGTCAAATAGATCTCGTCCCTTACCAGTAAGGGACTTTCTCTTTTCATATAACTTTTGAAATGCTAACAATTACATAGATTAAAAGACATTCTTGGCAGCAGGTATGCTCGAAGAGGAGTTTCTCATGTTAATGAAAAAAGAATCAGAATTAACCCCACTCTCAATTGGACTAGGTATTGTCATTGGAATTGTAATGACAATGGCTAATGTCTACCTAGGGCTTTATGCCGGAATGACAGTGTCAGCCTCGATACCAGCTGCAGTTATTTCACTGGGTGTGTTTGGGATGCTTAAAAAGAAAGCACTCTTGCAAAGTAATATTGTGCAAACAATGGCCAGTGCAGGTGAGTCTCTTGCTGCAGGAATAATTTTTACACTCCCAGCACTTGTTATCGTTGGTGCTTGGAATGATTTTAAATTTTGGCCCACGACATTGATTGCTATTTCAGGGGGATTACTTGGGGTTCTTTTTATGATTCCACTTCGAAAAGCATTGATTGAAGATGAAGAAGAACTAATTTATCCAGAAGGCGTAGCGTGTGCCACAGTGTTAAAAGCTGGGACTAGTGAATCAGCAGGTGGATTTTTTACAATTGTTAAAGGTCTTGCCTGGGGTGGGATTTTTAAATTGCTCTCTAGTGGTTTTAAATTATTTATTGGAAGTGTTGAAATAGCGAAAAAAGTCGGTGGTTCGGTTGTCTTTTTTGGTGGAGATGTTTCTCCAGCATTGCTCGCTGTTGGTTATATCGTCAATATTGATGTTGCTATCCTGGTTTTCTTGGGTGGGGCTCTCGGATGGATTATCACTATTCCAATGCTCGGGACTCCTGATATCTACTCTGATTTATCGAACCTCGATTTGGCATGGACGTTATGGTCAAAACAAGTGCGTTATCTCGGTGTTGGATCCATGATTGTTGGTGGACTCTGGTCGATTTTTTCTGTTCGAAAAGGAGTTATGGCCGGAATGTCAGGGTTAATGGAAAAATACACAAAAGGTGCCAGCGAAAACGAATCAGTTGATTCTCAAAAAGACCTTAGTGTGAAAACGATGGGAATAGTTTTTCTCGTTTGTTTTGCGATCATGCTTTTTCTTTATAATGGACTCGTTCATTCCTTTGGGATGTCATTGTTCACGACAATTATCATGATTGTTGCTTCTTTTATATTTGTAGCTGTTTCTAGCTATGTCGTTGGTCTCGTAGGAAGTTCAAACAATCCAGTCTCTGGTATGACTATTTCTGCTCTTCTCGCTTCAGCTATTCTGTTTCTCATCTTTGGTTATGAAGGCGAATCTGCTATTTTGGCAACTCTGGGGGTTGCGGCGGTTGTTTGTTGTGCTGCTTGTACTGCTGGCGATTGTTCTCAAGATTTAAAAACGGGAAGCTTACTTCAAGCGACGCCTCGTTCTCAGCAAATCGCTCAGATGATTGGGATTGTGATTCCCGCAGTCGTCATCGCTCCAACTCTTACGCTTCTGCACGAAGGGTATGGAATTGGAACCGGATTAAAAGCTCCGCAAGCAACATTATTTGCATCTATTACAAAAGCTTTATTTGGCAATGGAGAGTTGCCATATAATATGGTTATTGCTGGTGGGATTTTTGGAATTTTTATTCTTCTCTTTGATAATTTAGTTTTGAAAAAGAGAGGAGGGTTTCGTTTGCATCTTATGCCTCTCGCGGTAGGAATATATCTTCCAATTACATTGGCAGTTCCAATGTTAGTGGGAGGTCTTATTCGCTATAATCTTGAAAAGAAGCGAAAAGAAAAAAATCTTAACGAAAGTGAAGATAAGGGAATTCTTATTAGTTCCGGATTTATTGCTGGAGAAGCCCTGATGGGAGTTGTGATAGCCTTGTTCCTCTCGCTCAACTGGAACATTGGTTACGCAGAATCACTTGATTTGGGACTTCGAGAAATCTTATCGGTGTTCGCTTTTGTGGGGATTTCTATTTATTTGTACAAAGTGGCTAAGAAATCCTAAAAAAGGAAAAAAATGGAGGAACTATCTGGCATTGTCCAGAGGATTACGTTTCACAACGAACAAAATGGTTGGACGGTTCTCAAAGTTTCTCCTTTTAAAGACCCTCGCAATGTCGTTGCTGTAACTATCCATCAAGCTAAGGTTTACGCTGGTGCGACGATGGACTTTTTTGGTAGCTGGAGCGAGCATCCCAAATTTGGTCGACAATTTAAAGCTGAAAAAGCATTTGAAAAAAAACCTGCAACAGCAGCCGCTCTCGAAAAATACTTAGGCTCGGGCTTGATCTTTGGCGTTGGTCCTAAAACTGCTAAAAAAATAGTACAAACATTTGGTGATGAAACTTTAGAAGTTTTTGAAAATGAGATTGATAGGCTAACTGAAGTTGAAGGGATCGCTAAGAATAAATTAACTCAAATTAAAAAGGCTTGGATCGAGCATCGAGAAATTAGAAATGTCATGCTATTCTTACAATCTCATGGAGTAAGTACTCTTTTTGCTGTTAAAATTTTTAAACTCTATGGAGAAGATTCTATCAGAGTTGTCAAAGAAGACCCTTACCGACTCTCTCGCGATATTTATGGCGTAGGGTTTATGAGTGCTGATAAAATAGCTTTAAATGTGGGCTTGAGTCTCGATAGTCCTCAGCGAATAAAAGCAGCCATCTCCCATGTCCTTGCATTGAGTAAAGAAGAGGGGCACTGCTATTTAACTCAAGAACAAATTGGTTTAGAAGTTAAAAAGCTTTTGAATCAAGAGTTAAATGAATTAGTGATCGACTGCCTTTCTGAAATGAAAGAAAACAGTGAGGTTTGTACTCGCGAATTTGAGGGGGAAGTCTATTTTTACTCTAAAAAGCTCTTTTTTGATGAACTTTATACAGGAAAGAGAATAGCCCAATGGATGGATCTTGCAGTCCCAATCGATGATAATAAAATAAATATTTGGCTCGAAAAATACAATAGTCTACAAGAATTTCCTCTAAGCGATGAACAAAAGAGAAGTGTTGCGAGTATTGTTTCACAAAAGTTTTCAATTCTGACAGGAGGTCCTGGTTGTGGAAAGACTACAACGACAAAGACCTTGGTCAAATTATTATTAGCAATGAAAAAAAGAGTGACTCTGGCGGCACCTACTGGAAGAGCAGCACAACGGATGGGTGAGGTTATTGGGCTTGAAGCAAAAACAATTCATCGCTTACTTGTTTGGAATCCTGCGACAGGTATGTTTAAGACAAATGAGGAATCGCCATTAGATACAGATTTTGTCATCTTAGATGAATGTTCAATGCTTGATATTAGCCTTACGGCTTCTGTATTGAGGGCAATCCCTGCAACGGCGCAAGTTCTTTTTATTGGAGACAGTGATCAATTGGCTTCGGTAGGAGCGGGAAACGTTCTTAAAGATCTGATTGAATCCAAGAAAGTAAAATGTTTTAAACTTACGCAGATTTTTCGCCAAGGTAAAGAAAGCCATATTATTCAATATGCCCATCAAATAAATCGCGGTGAATTTCCAGACTTCCAAACACCATTTAAAGATGCCAGCCTTTGGAAACAAAAAGTGGATTGCATGTTTATTGACTCAGAGGAAGCAACTCAAGAAGATATGCGATTCATTTATAAAATTAAAAGTTTGAAAAATTCTGATAAAGATCTGTTCGTCAGTGAAAAAGAATTTATGGAAGAGGAGCAAAATCTTGTTAAAAATTTAGATATAGGAAAATTGAATTATTCTAGCCCTGAAGTCAAAAGACTAGATATTCCTCCAAAATATTATCATGTGAATATTGATTCATTACTTGCAACACAATCTAAAATTGATGAGGTCAAGCAAGTCTTGAAAAAGGTCCATCCCTATTCATCATTGCATTTTGGAATGTTACCTACAGATATGATTTTGAAACTCTATATCGAAAGTATCAAAAAATATTATCCCCAGATTAACGAAATTCAGGTCTTGTGCCCGATGACTAAAGGGAGCCTTGGAACTCAAAATCTCAATTCTTTGTTACAAGAGCACTTTAATAGAGAACAAACTGAAATGGTAATTGGCGGGAGAAAATTCAAAATTGGAGATAGAGTAATTCAAAAAAAGAATAATTATGACCTTGAAGTTTTCAATGGAGACATTGGAGTTATTACAAATATGGATCCTATGGAATTATCGATGGTCGTGGAATACACGGGAGCGGGCAAAATCCAGGAAGTTTTTTATAAGCGAGAAGATCTGAATGAAATTGATCTTGCTTATGCCATTACAATCCACAAATCCCAAGGAAGTGAATTTGATGCTGTGATTATCCCAGTTACGACCCAACATTTTAAAATGCTAACTCGAAATCTTATCTATACAGCCTTAACCCGAGCAAAAAAATTAGCTATTTTTGTAGGAACGAAGAGAGCCATGGCCATGGCCATAAGGAACATAGATAACAAAAAACGCCAAACTTTCCTTAAAGAGATCTTAACAATTCCTGAAATTTAGAAGGCTTTCAACTGCCAACTTTTGTTCACATTTTCTGTTTTTTTCAAAACTTTAGTTTTTTTTAATAGGGAAAATATACCGCTTAAGTGTTTGAAATATATATCTTTTGAGACTTGACCGAAAAGATTTACATCGATCTTTTGATCGGCCTTAAAATGAAGATGCTTGTATTAAGAAAACATAAAGAATTTGTGTGTGGTTTTTCGACGGAGGAAATTGAAGTCCATGAGTAGAACGTTTGTTACTTTTATTCATCTCCTTCTCCTTTTTTTCATGATCTCTTCATGTAACGATAGTGGTGGGGAAAATAGTGACGGAACAACTGTTACACCCGTAACCTATGAAATTAATATCCTCTATCCGGCAAATGACGGAGCCCCTCTTGGTAGTTCTGCTATTATTTCTGGAGATTGTGGCCAGCCAAATTTCCCAATCGTTATCACTGGAGATGTTAATCTCTACAGTGTTTGCCAAGCGAATGGAACTTGGACAGCGGCAATTTCAGGGGATGGATTTACTGAAGGGCAAACGATAACTGTCAATGTTCAGTTAAAAAGTAAAGATTATAGCACTGGAGGATCAATTGTTACGCGAACATTTTCTCGATCAGACGTCACTTGTGAGAATGCTTCCAATTTAACAAAGGTTTTTGCGAACATAGACAACGGTGGGAATGGTACTGATAATCCCTATAAAATTTGTACTGCACAACAATTTGCTAACATTTCACTATATCCAGATAAGAATTTTGTCCTATCTCAAAATATCAACTTTTCTTCTTCAAGCATTAATCCGATTCTTCCCCCATTTACGGGAATCCTCGATGGACAAAATTTTTTCCTAGAAAATTTTTACATTGTACAGCCAGGTCAAAATTCGATCGGGATTTTTAAATTTATTTCTGGAGCAACAGTTAAAAATTTGAATATTAGAAATGCGAATGTGGAAGGAAATGTCCGGGTAGGTATTCTAGCAGGTGACTGGAGAGAGGGTGGGACAATTCAGAATGTCTCTATTCAAGGTTCAGTGACTGCAAACCAAATGGCCGGAGGTTTAATCGGTTTAAATAATGGGGTCTCAACACTGGATATTAGTGATTCTAAAATTGACGTGACTGTAAACGCTACAAGTGATTATGCCGCGGGATTGTTAGGATATGTCTATAAAACAGGTGGTGGATTAACTCTAAATAATGTTGATGTCTACGCTAACGTTACAGGACTTAATTATACAGCAGGTGTTCTTGGAAGAGTTTATGGTGTGAGCCCCAATTTCACAGATGTACTCCACAAGGGAGATCTTTACTCTAATGGTGCAAATATAGGCGGGCTTGTTGGGGAATCGTATCACGGAATAGCCATTGATCAAGGCGTTCATATCGGGTCTATAAATGGCACATTGGACGCTGTTGATGTCAATGTTGGAGGTCTCATTGGATTTGGAAGAGCGACTTCGACAATAACAAATTCTCATGTCGTTTCAAATATTTCATCTGGGGGCCACTATACTGCGGGTTTGATAGGGCGAATGCACAGTGGCTCGATTGGCACAAGTTATTCTCGAGGAACAATTAATGTTAATGATGATACAACCAGTACGGTTTTAAAGTTTACCGGAGGGCTTGTCGGAAACACTGGACTCGATGTTACTTTTTCGGATTCATATTCTCAAATGGATATAACCGCAAATGCTCAATATGTCGGGGGATTAGTTGGATTTTTAGGAGGAACAAATACCTCCATTGATAATAGCTATTCTACGGGAACCATTATTGCCAAAAAATCCTTTGTTGGAGGATTAGTCGGTCAATTTAATGCGAGCTCAATTACAAATTCCTTTTCTGAATCTGACATTACAATAAGTGATCCCGATGCCAATTCTTATATTGGCGGTATCGCAGGCTATACTAACGTTTTAGCTGCAAATTTTGATATGCTCTATACGAGAGGAAATATTACTATCTCTAATAATGATGCTGACTATGTCGGTGGTGCTTTTGGTTATGTGAAAGCGGCGAATGTCTCAAATATTTACTCCTCTTCCGATGTCACAGGAGCAAGAAATTTGGTCGGTGGGATTGCGGGTTATCAGGTTGCTCCTATTGATGGGGCAATGTTTTCGGGAACAATTAATTCCCTCGGGCGCTATGTCGGTGGGATTTCTGGTCTTAGTCTCAAAAAGAATATTTCTAATTCGTTTTTTACTGGAACTGTTTATTCTCTCGGAGAGGGTGGGGGAATCGTCGGTTGGTTTATTCCTGATTCGACAACTGTTTCGAAGTGTTATTCCACTGGATATGTCTATAAAAAGATTTCTGCGATTGGAAGTGACTCTAGCTTTGGTTTGATCGGAGGAAATATTACAGCTCCCGATATTTCTGACTGTTTTTATAATTCGAATTCCGCTGTCATAGATGAAGAATCAAGTTTTCCTCTTGTCGGTGCAAACATTTTTGGAAACTCCTTAACCTCTAGTCAGTTAGTTGTATCAAGCAATTATTCCAATTTTGATTTTGGATCCCTCTGGAGCATACCAAGTGCAGGTTTTAAACTTCCCGGAGATACCGTTGACTATTCCTATGCAGTTTTTCAGTGGATGGAAACGAGTAATTATGGATTCACAAATATTGAAAATCATATCGATAACCCCATTGCAGAACCTAATCCAGATATTTTTGAAGGATCAAGTGGTTTTAATACATTGGCTCAAGAGTTCGGTCAATCACTGGTCGATAAAATAATTTCTTCAGATCCTGTTTCAACTGTAACAGTGAGTAACCTTGAAATCTCAATTCTCAATCCATCGGTGAATGGAGAGATTATTGTGGGAAGAAAGCTTATTTATGGAGAATGTGGAATTGCTGGTAATATTGTTGAAGTCTCAGGTGATTTTAGTCTTAATACAATTTGCCAAACAAATAATCGCTGGTCTGCTGTTATTGATGCTACGGCAATGAGTGATGGTCCCTTGACTTTAAATGTAGAGCTTAAAAACCAAAATCAGACAAGTGGCTCGGGAATTGTTTCTAAAACTTTAAACAAGCCGACGACTGAATGTGATACAAGTGTAGCGATCAATGGGCTTTTCGGAAACATTCAATCCGGCGGAGATGGAATCTCAACTCCTTATTTAATTTGTCATCGAGGTCAATTTTCGAATATTCGCTTGTATCCTGATAAAAAATTTATACTTGGTAATGATATTGATTTTATTGGAATGTCTCTTAATCCCTACTCGACGACTTTTTCTGGAGAATTAGATGGAAATAATTTTGCAGTTAGAAATTATATTGTAAGTAAGCCAAATACTGTTTCAGTTGGTCTTTTTAAAGTATTTGAAAATGCTACTCTTAAAAATATTTCATTCGAAGATTTTAGTGTATCAGGGTATTCCACAACGGGTGGAGTTGTCGGGGAGTGGAAAGGAAACGGATCGATTGATGGAGTCAGTTTAGTCAATGGAGCTGTTAATGGGATTATTTATACTGGAGGGTTGATTGGACAGGCTTCTAATTCATCAGATATCACCATTAACAATAGTGATTTCGAAGTCAACGTTGTTGGAAATAATTATACCGGAGGTGTGATTGGGCAAATTGTTTCGAGTGATGGAGGGCATGATGCGACCAATCTTATATTGAATAATGAAGTTGAAGGTCAAAATTATGTAGGAGCATATTGTGGCCAAAGTGCAGAAGGCAATTTTAACTTCTCACAAGTAAGCCAAACTGGCGATGTTCTTGCCCATGGTGAAAAAGTTGGAGGGCTAATTGGTGAAATGAATGGTGGAACCATTTCAAATAGTGCAGTTAATGGAAGCGTAACAGTGGATGTCGATGCGACAGATGGATACATCGGTGGATTAGTGGGGCAATCCCTCGCAGAAACAAGTATCTCGAGTAGTAGTTATACGGGAAATATTCATGCTGGAAGTGATCGAGTAGGGGGAATTATTGGATACTTGCTAACAGGGACACTCTCTTACCTAACGACAAGTGGGGCGATTGATGTTCTTGATGAAAAATATGACAGTGTCCGATCTTATGTTGGCGGTATTATCGCTCAGTCAGAGGATGATTATCCTGTTACTCTCGACAATTCATCATCTTCAATGAATATCAATGCGAAAGCAAAATTGGTAGGAGGCCTTATTGGGCGCGTGCCAGGAAATGATTCAACTATTCTTTTTAGTCACGCTACAGGGACTGTGAGTGGGTACACTCAATTCATAGGTGGATTAGCGGGATTTTTCATGGGAGATATCATGGAAGATTCTTATGCTACAGGTGATATTAATGTACAAGAACCTACTCCGAGTGCTTATATTGGAGGCTTACTGGGGTATTCAAATAGTTGGAACGCGAATTTTAAAAGACTATACGCCACAGGAAATGTTTCTGTGAATTCAGGGACCGCCGATTATGTTGGTGGACTTATTGGATATTTCAGAGGGGGATCAATTGAAAATTCATATGCCAATGGAGATGTTGGTGGTGATGCTATAAGAAACTCCTCTGGTGGTTTAGTGGGTATGATGAGAGGAAGTGTCAATAGAAGTTATGCTACAGGTAATGTTGCCTGCACAGGAAGTAATTGTGGTGGACTCCTCGGTTATCTTCTAAACTCTACTGTTACAAATTCTTTTGCCACTGGAGATGTTGAATCTTTTGCAAAAGCGGGCGGGCTTATTGGTTTTGTAAATACTGCAAGTGTAAATTCTGTACAAAATAATTATGCAGCAGGTGTTGTGACTCGTGAAGTTTCAAGTAGTGAAAATATCTCTCTCTTTGGCCCTCTCATTTCTGATGAATTAAATGGAGGATCATTTGATACAACTTCAAATTTTTATTTCAATGAAAATAAAGACGCCTCTCACAATTCACTAGGTCAAGGAGTTAATCTTGCAGATGCTCCTAATACTGCCTTTTATCCAACTTTCAGTTTTGGCAGTATGACTGACGATTGGATGGCCGCTCCTACTGGTTACGAAATTATGAGTGGAGTCTCTTATGCACTTCCTGTCCTCGATTGGATGGCCGGCGGAGGAGGAGGTTCTTCACTTTTTACAATTGGTGGAACTGTTGCCAATTTAAATTTTGACAGTTTGCAATTGTCTCTCAATGGAGCAGAAACAATTACAGTTAATTCAGGTGAAACTTCTTTTGTTTTTTCTACTCAAATAGCTTCAGGTCAAGGTTATAATGTAACTATCTCGACTCAACCAGCCGCACCCTCTATTACTTGCGTATTAACGAATGGATCGGGTTCAGTCTCTACGAGTAATATTACAAATGTAACAGTAACTTGCCCTACCGTTGCTTCTATAGATTTAGTTGCAGGACAAAGTACTCTTGATCTTGGTGCAAGCCAATTTCTAACAGTTAATGCAACATTTTCTGATGCGAGTGTAGTGGATGTTACTAATTATGTTACTTGGAGCCAAACTCCAAGTGGGCATTTTAGCTTAACACAAGCAGGGCAATTAACAGCGACGAATGCTGGGACTGCCAGCATTGGAGCAAATTATTTTGGACAATCTGATAGTGAAAGTATCACAGCCCAATCGGTACCCTATCAGTTGGCATTTACTGTGAATCCTTCTCATTCAACTGCAGGAGTGAATATTGCTCCTAGTATTGAAGTAGAGGTGCGAGATTACAATGGAAGTCTAGTTAATACAGCTACGAATTTAATTACCTTAAGTCTCCAAAGTGATCCTTCAAGTGGAGCAGCAACTTTATCTGGAACTCTTTCAAAAGTAGCTGTTAATGGTGTCGCTGTATTTAATAATATATCTATCGATAAAGCCTTTTCAGGCTATACAATCGTTGCCAATAGTACCGGTCTTAATGGGGCGACTTCAAGTTCATTTAATATTTCAGCAGGTATAAAGGCGGCACTTTCTTTTGCGGCTCAGCCGAGCGGTGCTCTCGCCAATGTTGCTTTTGATAGTTTTACTGTTGAAATCATTGATAGCTATGGAAACAAAACAAATGATAATGATCTCATCACAATTGCTTTACAAAATGATCCCTCCAGTGGGTCAGCAACACTTTCGGGAACACTTAATGTTTCGGCTTTAAATGGAGTTGCTACTTTTAGTGATATTTCTTTAAATTTCGCTACAAGTGGTTATACATTTTCAGCGAGTGCAACAGGATTAACTGGTGATATTTCAAATAGCTTTAATATTTTTGCTAATGCAAGTAAATTGATCTTTTTATCACAACCAACAAGTGCCTTGGAAGGTGCAAATATCGGGACTTTTCAAGTGGCTGTTTCGGATGATTTTAATAATGTCATTACAAATTCAACTGCTAATATTGTCTTGAATATTCAAAATGATCCCTCATCAGGTTCAGCTTCACTTTCTGGAAGTTATAGTGCTAGTGCTGTAAATGGAATTGTTACTTTTAATGATTTATCTATCAACCTAGCGGGTTCTGGTTATACCTTGAGAGCGACTTCGAGTGGTTTAACAAATGTTACATCCAATGGATTCAACATTACGCTACCAGCTCCAACAACATTGGTCCTACTTGATCCAGTGTCTTCTCCAAATGAAGACACAACTCCTACTATTACTGTCTATGGTGTTGCGGCTGGTGATGTTGTTGCCTTATATAAAAACAGCTCTTGTACGGCACCTTCAGTTGTAGGGTCATTTACTTCAACAGGATCTTCAGTCGATATTACAACTTCTGTTCTCCCAGAGGGCACCTATACTTTTTATGCCGATCGTCTCGCTACAGGGGGGCAAAGAAGTTTATGTTCAACAGCGAATTTAACTTATCAAGTGCAAGGAGCTTTCAACCAAATTGATGATCTCAACTCTTCATTTGGAAATTGGTCAAATGTTGGAGGTGATGATGATGACTGGAGCTTGAATACAGGCGATACGCCCAGTACAGACGTTGGACCAACTTCTGGCAGTTATGCCTATACAGAGGCTTCGAGTCCAGTGGCAGCCAATGATGAATTTCACTTGGAAAGTAATATTTTAGATGGGTCAACCAATGATCTTGCTTTTTCCTTCAAATGGAATAAGCGAGGAGATAACATGGGAGATCTGATTCTTGAAGCTTCAAATAATGGAGGAAGTACTTGGACTGAAGTATGGTCACATTTGGGATCGGATATTGCGACTGGAGGAACAGATGCCTGGAGAAGCCAATATGTTGATCTTTGTAACTTAGGTTATACTTCTTCGAATGTCGTGTTGAGATTTAGAGCAGTGATGCCTTCAACTGGAACAATTTGGAATTCGGATATTGCGATTGATGACCTTGTTGTTAACTCGGGTGGTTGCGAGGCGAATCCACCTGCTACAATTACCTTTGATTCTCCGAGCACTGATACCTTAATTACTCTCTTTAATGAATCAAGTTTTACGATTGGAGGAACATGTAGTGATAATGGCCAAAATATTATTATTTCGGGTGATGGTTCGGGAAGTACAAGCTGCTCTGCCGGAACTTGGTCGACATCTCTTGATTTGAGCAGTGCAGGAGACGGGCTTGTTAATTTAATTGTCACTCATAGCTCGGCATCAGGTGGTGCTAATGGAATTGCTACGAAAGAGTTTAGTAAAGATACCTCTTATTTACAGTTTGATTCATTTGATACTCTTGGAAACTGGGCTAATGCTAATTACGATGATCGCGATTGGAGCCTAAACTCGGGAGACACTCCAAGCTCAGGAGTCGGACCGACCTCTTCTCAAGATTCGGGTGGAAATTATTTATACACAGAGGCTTCAAATCCTGTTGGAGCCAATGATGAATTTATCATAGAAAGTAGTGACTTAGATGCAGGGGCTTTTAATTTAAGAATTCAGTTTTATTGGAATAAACGAGGAACGAGCATGGGAGATCTGTATTTAGAGGCTTCTACGGATGGAGGAAGTTCTTGGGATCCTGCTGTTTGGTCACATACAGGTTCTGATATAGCGACTAATGGTACAGATAGATGGAATCTCGCGAATGTGGATGTTTGTGATCAAGGTTATAATTCAGGAAATGTAAAATTTCGTTTTCGAGCTACGATGCCGAGTTCAGGAACAATATGGAATTCAGATATTGCTATTGATGAAGTAAAAGTCACTGCTGATGGTTGTAATCCTGGAGTTCCTGCTACAATTGCTATTACAACTCCGGATGTTTCAGAAATCATAACTCTTGCCAACTACAATGCTTTTTCTGTGAGTGGGACTTGCAGTGATAATGCTCAAAACATTACTTTTTCAGGTGGAGTATCAGGCACAACACTATGTAATTCGGGAGCATGGAACTATACATTTGATTTGAGCGCAGTCCCCGATGGGAATGTTCAAATTATTGCTGATCATGTTTCAGGATCAGGGGGGCCGACTGGACGTGCTATTAAAACTTTTGTGAAGGATACGAGCTTAATTCAAGAAGATGATTTTGAGAGCTTTGCTAATTGGAATAATGTTTCTGGTGATGACCGAGATTGGTCACTGAACTCAGGTGATACTCCTAGTAGTGGAGTAGGTCCGACTTTAGCTCAAGGTGGTAGTGGTAGTTACGTTTATACAGAAGCATCCAGCCCTGCTAAATCAGGAGATGAGTTTATACTTGAAAGTAATACATTGGATGCTGGTTCATTTAACCTGTCGATGACTTTTTACTGGAATAAACGTGGTGATAATATGGGAGATCTCTATCTGGAAGTTTCAACAGACGGTGGATCAACCTGGGACACTCCTGCCTGGTCGCATCTTGGCGCAGACGTTGGAAGAAATGGGGTTGATGTTTGGAATGCTCAAACGATTGACTTGTGTAATCTAGGCTATAACTCAGGAAATATAAAACTGCGATTTAGAGCTGTTATGCCATCATCTGGAACTGTATGGCATTCAGATATGGGGCTCGATAGTATTAAAGTTGAGAATAATGGTTGCCAATAAACAAATGTAGAATTTCTAATTCTAAATTCTTAAGTCACTTTTCCGATAATGACATTATAACCTATTGAAAAATGAGCTCATTATGAAGTTATGGCTTTTATTATCTCTTTTTTTATCATCTTCAGTTTTTTCTCAAGATGAAGGTAAACTTTACGACGTTCTGGATACAGTGGAATACGAGGCGAGTGATAGTTTTCATGAAGGTGTTACTTATAAAATTACAACCGTTTATTCAGATAAAAAAGAAAATCTTGAACATGCGATGCAAGAGTTTGCTAAAGAAATTGAGTCTTACGGCAATATTCCTGTTTTTGCTACCAATACTTTTTTCAATGAAGCTGCTCTTAAAAAAAGAGGATATCCTAAAAACGAAATTAAACCTTATCTCTTAGAGCTCGAAAAAAAATATTTTTCGAACGTAAATTTTGAACATTCTGAATTAGGTGAAGAATACCTGAGCTTTATAGAAAATGGTTCTCGAGAGCCAAGCTCAGTTCATGACGTTCATGAACCTCGAATCATGAAGCGTTTTGCTAATTGGCTCGTGGACTGGCTTCCAAAAAATCGTCGCTGGTCTTTAACACTCGTGAGAACTTCAGTGAATGCAACTGTTGTAGCTTCAAGTTTTATGGCAGGAGGAATGGACCCACTTCCCGCTTCAATGCTAGGGATATTAGTTGGGAGCATGAGCGGAACTTTAATGTGGTTTAATCAACCCTTTTTGAAAAGTCTTGATACCAACATCATGCAAGTCAAACTTCATTCTTTTTTGCTGAAAAAAATGCCCTTTCTCTCCAGGTTGGGTTTAAAAGAAATAGCTTTTAAAAAATCAAATTTTATAGCAGCAACATTGAAGTGGGCCGTTGTTGAAGCAGGCATCTTGGCAGTTCTTCGAGGAGGAATGCATTATTTTGCTTCAGTCAATATGATTGAATTTGATGCTACTTTTGCTGAGAGTCTTCATTATGTCATTAAAACAACAATCGACTCTGTCTGGTCTCAAGGAGTCCTCGATACAGCGAATGCTAAAACTTATCGACCCGCGATCGAAAAGGCAGAAAAGTTAGCAGCTGAAGCCCTAAAGTTAGGGAATACTGCTCGGGCAGCAAAACTTCAGAGAATCGCAAATATTTTAAAATTAAAATCAGATGCTATCGTGGTTGGAGGCTCTATGACTTGGGCGGCAGCCGCTGCTTTTAGGGCCGTAGGGTTAAATATTGATAATTATCTCTTCTATGCCTTAGGTGCGACCGGTGGACTCGGTCACGCTCGTTTGTTTTATCTTAAACTCCAAGAGAAAAACAATAACATGATGGCGAAATTGCGAAAATTCAAAGCGAATTGCAACGTCTTTTTCCGAAACAATCTATTCAATTAGAAATTGCGATAAAAGGAACAAAAGAAATTTTTTTTGAAAAACGGCTTAGAATAAATATTTGTTTGAAAGTCAGGATTATCTATTCCAATAACATCTGCTAAGTTTATCAAGTATCGATATACATATGTTGAAAGACGAACGTTGCCAAATAATTTTCTTTCTCTCGTTTCTGGCATAATCAGTCCTCGTGTAGAGCCAAGAATGTCTTGTTCGTAAAGATCTGCTTCAGAGTAAAGTAATTTATGAAAACGAAGTTGTGAACAAAAGAATTGAATGCCTTTAACGTTGTCATGTTGTTTTCTTATATTGCGAATAACAGTGGCATTACTATCAGTATTAACTTTTGAATTAACTACAATTTTGATGTCTTCATTGTAACTTATGAATTCATCGAGCTCAGAATCAAAGATATAACTATCTTGAATTTTGTCGAGATCAATAGCTGTTCCGTAAACAATATATTCATCTTTATTTAAATCCCCAATATCTGGATAATAAAAAATAGCAGGATCGGACTCGTATACTCTTAAAACAAGTTGATAGTCTTTTAAAAGTTTTTGAGGAAAATAAAATGATTCATCAAAAATCAACTGATTAAGACTTCCTACTTTTACATTAGTTTGCCCTCTTAGAAGTTTACTTTCGCTGTATAAACTACCTTTTCGTTGGAGAGAAACCTCTGTGACATAGTTATTGGTATTATCAAAATCCAACTTATGAGCCCTGGGAATTGTGGCAGTGACTGTAAATTTTTGAAGAGGAAGTTGAATATCTTTATCCTCAACTTGAGCAAAAACAGAAAAACAAAGGAAAGCGAGAGCTAAAGTTAAAGTTTTCATGAAAAGGCTATATAATAAAATCTTAACCTTTATCAATAGAAAATTTAACGAATGTAGGAATTACAAGCGTTTAGTTGCTAAAATTGATGAAAGGAACAGAGTTCCCCATCATATAAGTTGGCAATTTCCCGTCCCATTTGAGGATAGCTTCATACTGCGTTAGGTTTTTATTGGACTTGAGCGCATTGGCCTTGATCCGCATGGCCTCGGCTTCAGCCTGGGCCTCAGTGATACGAATCGCTTTATCGTTTTTGGCTTTTTCAAGCAAGTTTTCTGAACGCTTTGATAACTCAACAGCAATAACTTTTTCCTTAACTGCTTTTTCAAAGGCATCATCAAAATCCAAATTAACTACGTCAAAGTTTGTCAGATTGAGTCGTTTTTCTTTAAGTCTTGGGGTTAAAACTTCTCTTATCCTCTGGGCAGCTTCTTGGCGATTAATAATGAGATCGACAGCCTTATACTGACCAAAAACTTCTTTGATAGTTGCTTCAATAATTTGAGGAGAGAGCTTTTCAATAAAATCTGGGCCAACATCTTGATAAAGAAGAGCGATGTCTGATTTTTGTGGATAAATATTAATTGCAAAGGTCGCCTCCACAATCTGAGCATCTTTACTATATGCGCTCACTTTGTTTTGAAATTTGGCTTCTCGTACAGGAATCTTCACGACTTTAGTTATGAGTGGTGGAATAAAATGGAGTCCTTCGTCGAGAACTTCTTGAACTTCCCCTAAGCGAATTTTAACGCCTCGATATCCAGCATCGACCACAGTCCAGGAACTAAACAGGATAATAAAAACAAAAAGAAATAGACTAACAACTATTCCATAAAAAATAGCTTTTTTATTATCGACTTGTCCGTTTTGATACATGGATTTTCTCCTCAAATATAAATGATTAACAGTCTTAAGTTATAAACACAAAAGAACTCAATGGCCATTTTCGATGACTAAAGAACGCGCGAAGGGCAGCAATAAGCCTTTATTTCAAGCTTTTGAGGTTCACAAAATTCAGAATATTTATCGATATAAACTGCATTGATCGGTAAAAATTGAGCTTTCTGGAGAAGCTTGGCGAGGGCTTTCTCGCATTGAGGTTTATTGAGACCAATGGCTTCTGCTTGCGAAAGTCCCAGGTTTTTTACTATTTTACATTCATTTGTTTTTTGAGATGTTATAAATTTAATTTTTTCATCTCTAGGACTCTGTTGTTCTTTAGAACAACTACTTGTAAGCCCGTCCAGTAGATGTGTCAGAGAGTTTGAAAAGGCAAAAGCAGTGAAATCAAAAGTTCGATTAACTTCGCAAAACAATGTGTTGTCTGTTTGCTCGCTTTCTTGCTGAGAAAGTTTAGGTTTGCAATTATTTGTAGTCTTGACTGAGCCGCTGGCTAAAAGAGACTGCGTGGAGATAAAGAAAACAAATATTGCTACAAAATGATAATTCATAATTAAAGATGGTGGGACTACCTGGACTTGAACCAGGGACCACCCGGTTATGAGCCGGGAGCTCTAACCAACTGAGCTATAGTCCCACATAATAAATATGCTTTTCAATTTCCAAGATATTAGCGAAAAGTGCGTCAATTGCAAACGCCTTTCTTAGTTTTTCCAAGCTTTCGTGCTAGACTGGGGCGATGGAATTGAATTTTGTAAAATATAGTGCCACTGGGAATGATTTTATTCTTATTTGGGACAAAGAAGGGAATTTAGTGAAGGTTGTTGAGCCTCATGTGAAAGCACTATGTCATCGCCAGCACGGTATTGGGGCCGATGGACTCATTGTTATAAAGCCTCTCGATGCTCAAAATTTCCAAATGACAATATTCAATTGCGATGGAGAGCGTGCGGATATGTGTGGCAATGGAGTGCGTGCCAGTACTCACTATTTTCACAATCAAACTGGGGAGAAGTCTTCTGAATATATTGTTCAAACCCCAAGTGGTAAATACCCAGTTAAAATAACGGACAACACAGTGACCATTGAAATGGAACACTTCGCTTGGAACGATAATGTCGATTTAAGTTCTCTCAAAAGTTACAGAAACAAAAGATTTCTCTCGGTGGGGATTCCTCATTTGTGCCTTGAAGTTGATGATATCGACCAAGTGGATGTGAATAGTGAAGGAAAAAAGCTTCGTCATGATCCGCTCTTCTCTGTTGGAGGAACGAACGTTAATTTTTATTCAGCCAATGGAGAAAAAGTTTTTATTCGAACCTTTGAAAGGGGAGTCGAGGGAGAAACATTGTGTTGTGGAACAGGGGTTACTGCGACGGCCTTAAGTCTTAATCCCAATCTTGAAGATGGCGAAGTCAATTTTCAAGCTCGCGGAGGAGTCATCAAGGTGCTCTTTAAAAATAAAAAAGTTTTTTATTCAGGGTCAGTTCAGCAGACATTTCACGGATCTGTTACATTGAAAAATTAAAGTTAATATTGAAAGAATGAATGATATTTCCTTCTTCGAGATTAGTGTAGAGTTCTCGGCGGCGATCGATCGAATAAACATTGGTATAGTCAAAGTGAATGGATTGATCGGCGAGATAACGAATTGTAAAAGTATTTTCAAAATCGATATCTTCAAAGTCCAGCTTAATAATGTTTTCAGTTTCGTGTTCAGGTCGCAATTTAAAACTATCGACAATTTCAAGTTTCGGTAGAGGATTGACGAGAATATTAAACCCAAAAAGATGGCGAATCGCTGAATCATTTTTTTCTTCTTCTATGCTCGTCACTGTATTGAGCTTCTCCATCGAATAGCTCTCCAGAATGGGAGCATAGACAAAGCTCAACTTTGGAATAGCATCATTAATTTTTATATTTTTCTCTATCCCAAAAGGGTAAACGCGAATTTGAAAACGATAGGGATAATATTCTCCTTGCTTTTGAGTAAAGTAGTCAGCACCAAAAAAAACATTTTTATTGTCTTCTAACAGGCGAGTATTAGTGAGAAAAACTTCTGCTTTATTTCGAGTTTGCTGGAAGCTTTCGTTAGTAATCACGTCAGTCGCTTGGAATTGATAACCTTCGTACATAAAATGGGTGAGATATTTGCGATCGCCCTTAGTATCCACGGCAATTCCATAGTGAAGATTACTGTGATTATTAATACTTTCAATTCTAAAGGGACTGGCAAAAATTGTTGTTTGGACTTCTCTTATGCTTTCATTAAGGAGCTCTTGGGTGGAATAATTTTTCACAGGTGGATAGAACTCTTCTGTGATTTTTTGATATTCTTCGAGAGGTTTTTTGATGTACTCCCATGGAACATCTTTAAGGGGAATCGCTTTAAGTTGGAAACCTTTTGTTTCTAGGAATTTACTAGGCTTAACAACACGGTAGAGTTTCCAAAATGACATGTTCTTATCGCTGCGTATGCAAAGCGCGCGCGATACAAACTGATCGCCGTGATACATTTTGACTTGCTCTTCTGGATTGACCATATCCACTTGGCCTTTATCAATAGCAATAACATTTTGCGGGAGAACGCGGACAATTCTAAAAGGAAGATGATCCCCGATTTCAAGGGCCCAAAGGCTGGAGGAAACTATTGAAAATAGAGCAATCGTAATTAAACGTAACATCTTAATAACTATGATAAACGATTAATGGATTCTAAGAAAACGAGACCAACTTTCACCCTATTTCAAGGATGAATTATTCTTTTACTCTGAGTGAATTGATATACTTAGCGACGTCTTCAATGTCTTGTTCAGTTAATTCACTAAGATAGGGAAGCATTTTTTCATTAACTCGTGTCCCAGCTTTTATTTGAGCAACTTGATCGACAATATACCAAGTGTATTGACCAGCAACTAAGGGAGCTTCTTGCTCAACATTTCCTTCACCTTGCTCTCCATGGCACTTAATACATTGACCTTTTTCTGTATAAACGGCTAAGCCATTTTTAATAGCGGGATCATTCATGTCGATTTTATCTTCATCTTCACTGGCTTCTTGGGCACTTTCGGCAGTCGCTTCAGTTTCATTGTTAGCAGGCTTGCTGGCCTCTGCAATTTTTTGTTGAAGAAATTCTCGATTGAGAACTTCGCCTTTATTAAAATAATCTTTGTAACTCGTGAGTGTGAGTAAAAAAACTGTAAGAGAAGCAAAAACAATAAATAAGATGAGCCTTGTACCCATTGTGGAACTCCAACCTCTTGATATTCTTAAACTTAACGAAACCCAGTATATTAGATTCCTCTTTAATATTCAAATAAAGAGTGGATGGGGGGTTGAAAGTTTTCCAATTTATTGAGGAATTTCAAGTTGATAACACTGAGACAATGCTGCACATCAAGGCCGGCACGCCGACAGAGATTATAAGAAGCCTTGAGAGTCCCCCCAGTAGCAATAACATCGTCCACTAACACAATTTTTCCAGGCTCATAGAGGCTTAAGATTTCAAGAGTGTCTTCTCCATACTCCAGAGTATACTCTTCTGAGTGGACGGGCGGCGGAAGCTTTCCTGCTTTTCGTATGGGGACAAAACCAATATCGTGTTCATGGGCCAAGGCCGCAGCAAAGATAAACCCACGACTTTCAATTCCCCCAACACATTTAATATCGTGCCATTCAATAAGTTCAGAGAGGTGAACAATTACGTCTTTGAATTTGTGATAAAGCATAGGAGCAATGTCTTTAAAGACAATTCCTTTTTTGGGGAAGTCAGGGACATTGCGAATGAGTTTTTCTAATTCCGTGATAGGGACCATAATGTTCTCCTTACATTTAATGCAGGGGATATTCTACTAATTGGCACTTCAATGGGCCATTATAAAGTGTCCACTTTCTTTCAGCGCGTAGAGAAATACATTTCAACAATTCAATCTCTGAAGAGATGACGGCAAGGCGTGAGCCTTTAAAATTCTTTTTAGCATTTTCGCCAAGTTGGAAATAAAGTTCTTCGAGGTCAGTGGAGGTTGCTGAAATTCTTTGCCCATAAGGAGGGTTGCAAAGAATTAAACTTGGAGTACTAAAAGGATTTTCAAGATTGGTCGCATCGCCAACCTTGACTTCGATATCATTTGAAAGTTCAAGTTTAGCAATGTTTTTTTGAGTTTTTTCAACCTCTCGTGCTTGATTGTCAAAACCTAAGATAAAACTTTTTTGATTTTCTTCAGGCTTATCAAGAGCTGTCTGAAATGTTTGCTGGAAATTTTCTATAAGCTTTTTATCTTTGAGAAAGAAGGGAAGTTTTTGAAAATTCCAAATAATTTTTTCCGGGTTATCACGAAGCCATTTATTGGCTTTTAAGTTGGTCGGTGTTTTATTTTTTTTAATATAAGCTTCGAAGAGAAAAGACCCCGTCCCGCACATGGGATCAATGAGGTTTTCACTCCCATCCCAATCCAAAAGATCGAGAATTCCTGCAGCCAAATTTTCTCGCAAAGGGGCCTTGGCGTCGGGTAGTCGATAGCCTCGATTACTAAGCGGAGCACCAGTTAAATCTAATGAAATCGTGACAACTTCTTTTTGGGAATAAGGGTTGTCGTTGGGAGAAAAATGACAGTGAATGATGGCATCGGGATTTTTAACATCGACAAAAGGTCTTTTTCCACAATCTCTTTGAAAGCGATCAACAATTCCATCCTTTATTACTTGGGAGAGATAAAGTGTATTTTTGAACTTGGAATGCTTTTTATTTTTGCTTGAAGGACTCTGAGTAACAACAATTTTAAAAGTTTGCTCTATTGTGAAAATACTTTTCCACTTAATATCCTTTGTGAATTGATAGAGGTCTTTTTCATTTTTGACTTCAAATTCATAATATTTTTTAAATATTCGACTTCCAATGCGTGAGTGGAGGAGTAATTCAATGGCCCTTTCTGGATAAGCTTCGAAATGAATTCCTCCCTTTGTGACCAAAAAGTTTTTGGGATTAACATTTTGAACTTCGCGAGCCAGTTCTTCTTCTAACCCTTTCGAGCAGGAAATAAAAAATTGATTTCGAAATTTATGGGTATGAGCTTTCAATGGGTAATTCCTTTAAATTGTAGGGCACGGGCAATGAGTTCTTGATAAGAGTCACTTCGGGATTTATCGAGGTTCCCTTCGTAAAAACGTTTTATTCTCCAAAGTGAGATTGAAAAAAGCCCTATTGAGATCGCCATGTTCATAAATTTTCTTTCACTGTCCGGTAGGGGGCGAATTTCGTTGTAGGCTTGCAGGTAAGCATCGATTAAGTTTTGCTTGAGGACGCCATTATCCAGACAAGTTCCAGATATCGATATCCCAATATCCAAAATATATTCACCAATACCTGATTGTTCGAAGTCGATTATTTTTACGATTTTATCATTATTAAACATAGTGTTGTCGTAATAGAGATCACCGTGAATAATCCCCATAGCAAATTTTTCATTCAAATAATCTTTTATTTCTTGATCGCTAAAGACTTTGTGAAATGAGGTTCTGAAAAATTCAGGACACTGTTTTGTCTGGGTGTATTCGAAAATTTTTTTTAAATCAAAGCCAACTTTCGTGCATGAGCGAATTTGAGAACTCCCAGGGACGTGATGAAGCTTCGCAAGAGATCGAGCTATTTCCTGGCAACTTTCCTCGGTAATGTGAGGAACGTGCCCTTCAACATAGGGATAGATAACTCCGATATGTCCCTTATGTTGATAAACGGGCTGTTTGTCGGAAGTTAAAAGTGGATTGAGACTCAAAAGATAACCATTTTGATGGAGATGCATGAGAATATTTTGTTCTTCTTGCAGGGCCTCAAGGTCTTTATCGTTCGAGACTTTCAAGAGAATTTTTTGCGAGTTTTCTAATTGGATTTCGTAATTACTATTAGAGATGCCGTGCCCTTGAGGGGTAATACGCAGCGCACCAGGGAGCTGATAGAGCTCCAAAATGGCATCGATATCTTGACGGTCAAGTTTGGTGTAGCTGGCCATGTTTTGAAGTCCTGTCTCCGCTAGGTTCTACAATATATTGAGTAGATACTTTATCTATGTTAGTCTCTTGCTTGGTATCAAATAAAATGCAAGAAAAAAAGCGAGGAAATATGAAAACTGAATATTCCAAAGGCACGAGTGCCGAAGTGGTCCCCTATAAAGTTAAAGATATCACGCTTGCTGACTGGGGGAGAAGAGAAATCCATCTGGCTGAAGCAGAAATGCCAGGTTTAATGTCCATCCGTGAAGAATTTCGCAGCCAGCAGCCACTGAAAGGGGCCCGTATCGCAGGTTGTTTGCACATGACAATCCAGACTGCTGTTCTGATTGAAACACTTCTTGAATTAGGTGCTGAGGTTCGTTGGTCATCTTGTAATATCTTTTCAACTCAAGACCACGCTGCTGCAGCGATTGCCAAAGAAGGAAAAGCTGCTGTTTTTGCTTGGAAAGGCATGACTGAAGACGAGTATGAGTGGTGTATCGAGCAGACACTATTTAATTTTAAAGACGGTAAGTCTCTCAATATGATCCTTGATGATGGAGGAGATCTGACAAATGTCGTTCTCGATAAATACCCTGAGCTTGCAAAAGAAGTTAAAGGTATCTCAGAGGAAACAACAACGGGTGTTCTTCGCCTTTACGATCGAATGAAAAATGGAACACTTCCTGTTCCTTGTATCAATGTTAATGACTCAGTTACGAAGTCAAAATTTGATAACAAATACGGGTGTCGCGAATCTTGTGTGGATGCGATTAGAAGAGCCACTGACGTCATGCTTGCTGGAAAAGTTGCGGTTGTCGCTGGTTACGGAGACGTTGGAAAAGGTTCAGCCGCTTCTCTAAGAGGAAATGGGGCTCGAGTTATCGTCACTGAGATTGATCCTATTTGCGCACTTCAAGCGGCAATGGATGGTTATGAAGTTAAGAAAATGGACGATGCTGTTAAAGAAGCAAACATTGTTGTAACTGCAACTGGAAACAAAGATATTCTTACTGGCCGTCACTTTGAAAATATGAATGACAAAACAATCGTTTGTAACATCGGTCACTTTGATAACGAAATCGACGTTGCTTGGTTGAATAAAAACTTTGGCAATACAAAAGAAGAAATTAAGCCCCAAGTAGATCTTTACAATGTTAACGGCAAAGAAATTATTCTTCTTGCTGAAGGTCGATTGGTTAACCTCGGGTGTGCGACAGGACATCCTTCTTTTGTTATGTCTAACTCATTTACAAACCAAACATTAGCTCAAATTGAGTTGTGGAAAAATCACTCTCAATATGAAAATAAAGTTTATACACTTCCTAAGCACTTGGATGAGAAAGTGGCTCGTCTACACCTCGCTAAAATTGGTGTTGAACTCGACCAACTTTCAACAGACCAAGCGAAGTATATAGGAGTTGAAGTTTCAGGACCTTATAAGCCTGAACACTACCGCTATTAATGGTTGTTTATCTAGCATCTGACCATGCTGCCTTTCCTGAAAAATCCGAACTTGCAAAGTTTATAGCGAGCGAGTTCGGATTTGAAGTCATCGATCTGGGAACTGACTCTGATCAAAGCACTAACTATTCTGAATTTGCCATAAAATTGGCCAAGAGTGTGCAAAAAGACGCGAACTCCAAAGGCGTATTGCTTTGTGGATCCGGAATTGGTGTTTCCATGGCCGCCAATCGCTTTCGTGGTGTTCGAGCCGCTCGCTGTTTGTCTGAATACGATGCAGAGATGTCTCGCAAACATAATAATGCCAATGTGATCTGCCTGGCTGGACGGATTACTCCTATCGAAGATATGAAAAAGATGTTGAAAATCTGGTTTGCAACAGATTTTGAAGGTGGGCGCCACCAAACACGCATCGATCTCTTTGATTCCCTCGGTTGTTAAATATATTTCAATAAAGGACTGTGTATGAAAACGATTCTTTTCCTCATTCTTAGTTTTTCTCTATTCAACTGTACGAAAAAGAATTCTGCTGAAATCAAATCAAAAAGTATCAATGAAGCCTATCAAGAAGCTGAAAAAAACTTAAAGCTTCAAGTCGAAAAAATGAGAATGCTCATGCTTCAACAAGGTGTTGAAGAAGCCAACGTTAAAAAGACAATGACTGAATATGAAAAACAAATTTCTAATGCTTCGAAAGAGTATTTTTCTTCACTCGATAACGTTTTCACTGAAGAAACTTATGTTGCTTCTCAAGAGCGATACACCAAAAACCCAACACTTGAGAAAGTGAATTCAATATTTCAAAGCTTCCGTCCCAATGAAGAAACAGAAAAACTCGTAAGCGACGAAAAAAAACTGTATGCAGGAGTTGAAGAGAAAAAGAAAAATCTCATTAATGAAGTTTTAGAGGTGCAATTAGAACCATTAAAACAAGCCACAAATTCTTCTCAGAAACTGACCAACGCCGATGGAAAAGAGATGGATGCCAAGGAAGCTCAAAACTTTTTTGAAACAATGAAAAAACAGTATTTCCATGCTTTTAAAAGTCTATCCACGGAAGAACTTTCAGAGTACCTTAGCTTGATTTCTGAAAAAAATTATAAACATTTTGTGAAACTTACAACCGAATATATCAAGAAGACTACAGAAGCGGGCTACATGATCATGGACGCGATTAAAGGTCATGCAGATATGGACATGGGCGCTGAAGAAGAGACAGAGTAAAAATGAAATATTTAACTCTTCTTTTCATTTTTTTACCTTTACTGGTTCAAGGAAAAGTTAAAGGTTATCCAGAGCATTGGTGGAGTGAAGTCCCTAAAAAAGAGTTGCAGTGGTGGGAGATCTCCCCTCATGTTGCTCAAAGAAACGATGTGATTCTTTCCAAGAGAAACGAACTAGGAATTCTCTCCAATTTCGCGCAAACACCTTTTGAATTGGATGGGAAAAAATATCAAAGTGTTGAGGGGTTTTGGCAATCACTTAAATATCCCGAGTCCCAAGGCGACGAACGCAACTCAGCCCAAGTGAAATGGGAGTATATCCGAAGTGAAGTGGAACAAATGACGAGCCACCAAGCCAAGAAAGCAGGGGATCTCGCCAGCGAAAACATGAAAAAACTTGGGATTAACTGGGTGACTTATCTTGGGAAAAAAATGACTTATAGAACTCCGGAAAAAGGTGAGCACTTCCAATTGATCAAGCGAGCGATGCTGGCCAAACTTTCTCAAAACCCTCAAGTTAAAGAAATTCTCTTAAAGACAAATGATCTCAATCTTCTCCCTGATCACCACACTGATCCAAAAGCTCCTCCAGCATGGAAGTATTACTCCATTTGGATGAAAGTCCGTCAAGATCTTCTAAAAAATGCAAAAGCCTCTATTTAATTGAATAATCGAGTTGATAGCGATGATGGCTCCTGCCACCTTGTATAAGCATAAAATAGCGACCCTTTTTTAATTTTTTTCTAAAGTTGATGTCTCCAAAACGTCGGTGAGAATTCTTTTTAAAAATTATTCTTCCTCTAGAATCGTAAACGGTAAGTTGAAATGAAGTTCCAAGTAAAGGAGTGAGGTTAGCAATTACCTGAGTTTTAGATTGGCTTATATCAAAATAAAAAAAGTGTCGATATCTTGGGTTATCAAGTTTTGCAGAAAAAGGGTTGTCCATAGATGTTAATGGGAAGGCATCACTTTTGAGAAAGTGCTGAGTTTCATCAAAAGTGGTGGAGCCAGCGTTATTGAGATCAGCAATTTCTTGTTTGTATAATTCATATAAGTCAATAAATTCATCGAAATTGTGTCCAAGACCAAGAACACTGTTTGT
The DNA here is from genome assembly GCA_020635135.1 of Halobacteriovoraceae bacterium. Taxonomy (GTDB): domain Bacteria; phylum Bdellovibrionota; class Bacteriovoracia; order Bacteriovoracales; family Bacteriovoracaceae; genus JACKAJ01. Next base: position 6,696 of record JACKAJ010000018.1, on the reverse strand, counting down.
TCCTTGGGCAAAAACTGGATAGATGACATGAAAACCAGAAAGAGTCATGTCATGGATATAAACATCGCCAACTTGCTCAACAATATACCCAGTAAGAGTAGAGCTTGTTTCATAATCGGGAGCACTCACTGCTTGAAAAAGATAATCAGTGTCGCTGATAGACTGTAAAAATGAATCAATATTGCTCACGGAACACGAAACTGTATCGATCCCGTAAGTGCTATTTGTTGTAATTTGTTGAGAAGAACAAGAAAAATAGGAATTAAAGGCTGACTGACAAGAACTGGGGACCGCAAAAACGTTGCTTGCAACTTCCACAAATTCGCAGTTTGAACCGGCATCATAATAATAAGAACCAGCTTGTGCCCAAAGCGACTGCGAGAGACTTAAACTCCACACGAAAAACATCAAAGCGAAAATGCGCATAGAAAACTCCTAGTTAAGATAAATTCCTTTGGGATAGGAGCTCTCTACTTGCTTCCAGACAAATATCAAGAGATGACGACACGACCCTATCCTATGTTGTTGTATTTATTATATCGGTGGGATGGCTTTTAAAGATAAGAGCAGAGTCTAAAAAAATAATTTTCATCAATATTTCAGAGGCTTAAAGGGGCTTTTATAATATACAAAATTGCCAACTTTTCTTGGCAATTCTTATTGAAATGTCCCTAGAAAAGTCCTAGTATCTTTTTCAATAACCGCGGGAGGCATTAAAGATGCCTGAGAGTCTCGACTTTTATGACCGAGAGACCGCTTAACTTGATCCGGCTGATACCGGCGTAAGGAGGTTTGGCATGAGCATCGAATCTAATCCTGAGTTTTCTCATCTTTTATCGTTTGCTGATTGGAGTATTTTCTTCACTATTCTCGCTCTGACTTTTCTCGTTTCTTTTTTTTCAAGAAAATTTAAAAATCGTGGAAACAACGAATTTCTCGATTATATGATAATGGGCAGAAAACTAACTCTTCCATTGTTTGTAGGAACACTCGTTGCTACGTGGTATGGGGGAATTTGGGGAGTCACCGAAATAGCCTTCAATCAAGGTCTTTATAATTTTCTCACTCAAGGAGTGTTCTGGTATTTCACTTATATTCTTTTTGCTTTTTTTCTTGTGGATAAAATCAAAGATTATCCCGCCATTACACTTCCCGAACTTATTGGAGAGATGTATGGTCCTCGCTCTAAAAAAATGGCAACACTCTTTAATTTTTTTAACGTGCTCCCAATCGCTTATGTGATTAGCCTGGGGCTTTTCGTAAAACTTCTGTGGCCGATACCTCTTTGGCTCGCAATGACATTAGGACTTATTGTCGTCCTTGGGTATTCGACTTATTCAGGTTTTCGGGCCATCGTTTACTCCGATATGCTCCAGTTTGCCGTGATGTGCTCTAGTGTTTTTCTTGTTATTCTCTTTTCTCTTCTTAGCTTTGGCGGGATAAATTTTCTAAAAAATAATCTCGAGCCCCACTATTTCTCTTTTACTGGAAAAAATTCTTGGGCCACCACTTTAGTGTGGGGATTTATCGCCCTTTCCACACTTGTTGATCCCAATTTCTATCAACGGGTTTTTGCTGCTCAGTCAAAAGCAATTGCCAAAAAAGGGATACTCGCCTCGACAATTATCTGGATGGGCTTTGATTTGTGTACCACTTTTGGGGCGATGTACGCCAAAGCTGTTATCCCTGATGCTGAAAGCTCGCGTGCGTACGCTAACTACGCTCTTCAATTACTTCCAACACCTCTTAAAGGTTTTTTCTTAGCAGGAATTCTTGCAACCATTCTCTCAACACTTGACTCCTATCTCTTTCTTAGTGCAACGACGATTAGTTATGATTGGCTTGAGAAGAAAAAAAATCTCATGACTCAATATTTTTCAGTCCTCTTTACAGGCTCCCTGGCCATCGGGCTCGCTCTCGTTTTCGATGGCAATATTAAAAGTGTCTGGAAAACTCTTGGAAGTTATAGTGCTGCATGCTTTATGGTGCCGGTCCTCTATGGTTATCTCAAACCTCATCGCATTTCCGATAGGCAATTTGTTTGGGCTTCTCTATTGGGAGCATTCTTTCTCACTTCATGGAAACTTTGTCGCCTTATCCCTTCCTTTAATGATTTGGATCTCAGTGTGATTGATGAATTTTACTTAGGTGTATTGGGGACGTTTATTGGTTTAATTTTTTTTCGTCCTCATTAAAGCGTGTTTTTTAATTTCCCAAGGTGGTTGTTTGTTTATAATAGTAAAAGTATGAGGAGAAATGGCGATTGATTTTTTTTCAAAACCAGTTGAAATGAAAACCGATTTAAAACCTTTGTTGTAGATTTCAAACGCGAGTTCTATCCCACATTTATCGAAACCAAGGTTATAATCAATACAAACATGAGAATCTTGGTCTAAATTTTCTATTTCATAATAAAAATCTTTGGAACAGAAATAAGTCTTTAAATCTATTCCATTTTTTTTTGCAGAAAACTTCCAGATTTTGTGAATAAGAGGATCATCATCAATGAGTATATACTGGGTCATAAAATAATTTGCACCGTGGTGCCCTTTGTGTTTTTGAAAATTTTGAGATCGCTACCCATTTTTCTGAGAACGTGAAAAGCGTGATAGAGCCCAAGCCCTTGACCATTCTTTTTGCCACAAGTGTTTTCGAGATTCCCAAGATTATAGAGCACATCTTCTGAAATTCCTTTGCCAGTATCTTGAATGGCAATGAGAACGTGTTTTTGGCCCTTGGAAAGAGTGATATCAATCGAGCCATCGCCCTCAATTGCCTCGATGGCATTGTTGAGAATATTCGCGACAATTCGTTGAAGTTCGCGTGGTTGAGTGTAGAGCATGTCTTCTTTCTTTGTAAGAAGAGATTGAAAGCTATGAGAAATCTTTTTTTCTTTTAAGAGAGCTTTTTTCTCTCTAAGAATGGAAAGAACAAGGGCGTTGATTGATACTCTTTGTGATTTTGAACATTGGTTTACAAAAGAATCGGAAATATTTTGTATTCTCTCTAAAGAGTTTTCAAAGATGTCTTTCGCTTCAGAGTTGGGAAGCTCAATATATTGCTTCAACGAGCGAAGAGCAGCCACAGGAGACTTTATATCGTGAGTGACTTGCATGGCGATACTTGCCTTGGTGGCTAAATTGTTTTTGGCCTCTTGGAGCTTTGCGAGTCTCCAAAGATAGATGTAGAGCAAAAAAATGGCGAGAAAAGGAATGTAAAATTTAACAGTGAAGTAGCCAGGATAAACTTGCCAAAAGACCATGAGATCATTGATCTGCATGATGAGAAAGATCAGCATAGTTACGGAGAGAATAAAACGCCTCCGCCCTCGACGTTGACGTAAAGCCAGCATGAGACCAAAGGAAAAAGGTAAGGCCACGAGAGGAGCGGCAACGAAGATAATATTTTTATAAAAACTGTAATCGATGGTTCCAGAAACAGCGGAGACGAGCATGATCAAGATAAAAACAATGTAGGTGTATTTCATCGATTTATAGAGGTTTGTGAAATGTCCGTATGGGTTGAGAAATTGATTGAATGTCATAACGAGAAAGAGATCTTGGGCCAGCCTGAGCGGAAGATGAATCGCACCCGAAAGCAGTTCTGGATTGAGAAAAGTTCTAGGAATTTCACTAAAGCTGATGAGATAAAAAATTGAAATTAAAGAATAAAAAAGAACAGAGATTATATTGAGATCTTTATTGATGAGATAAACGAAGCTCAAAAAGAGAACGATCACAGTGAGTGTGTAAATACTCGTTAATTGCACGCCAGTTCGAAAAAACCAATCAAGATGAGAGGTTATTTCAACAGAAAGTGAATGATCGATAGATGTTTGAGATGAGAGAAGACCCAAGTGAGCATTATTGAGGTTAAAGAGTTCAATCTCAATGATATTATTCGTAATTTTAAATAAAAAACTAGGGAGATTAAAATTGGATGATTCGTGCTTTAAATACTTGGTGGAGTTGTCTACAAGAGTTTTGCCATTTAATTTTATTTTGTAACCGTCGGCGATTTCTCCTAAAAACAAAGAACAATCGTTCTCCTGAGCACAACTGGGTTTATCAAATTTATTTGAAACAAGCCTTGCTCTGGAAATAGAGGGATGTCTTTTATAGTTGATATCGGTTCCGAGTTTATAAGGGGAACAATGATTCTGAACACACAAATTCCAATCGATGCTTTCAGCATAACTATTTGTGATAAAAATAAATGTTAAAAAAAATAAAAATTTAAAAAACATTGATAATTTCTTCTTTGGTAAAGAGAACAGGACAGACTGGTGATTCCGAAGCTTTTTCAATTCTTATTGGAAACCCGACAAAGAAATAAATCCCTTCAGGCACTTCTTGGAGATCGAGGCATTCATAAATAGCGGCTTTTCTAAACAGTGTATTGTGAATTGGGCGCTCAAGGCTTCCTGGCTTAAAGTCCGAAGATTTCCAGGAAGTTCCATAAGCATTGAATTGATCTTGACCAATGAGCCAGTCGGCAGCCTCTTGAGAGAGCGTTAGAACAAAGTTGGGATCGTGAAAGCCAAAGTGATTGAGGGGATAGTATTCAGTTGTGAGTAAGAGTTTAGAAAACTGAATTGTGTCTCTAAAAGCTCTCGTTAGATTTTCTTTCAACTCCTCAAGACTTACTTCCCAATGGAATATTTGTTTTTCGCTATCGACCAATTTGTAGTTATTTCCTTGGAGTTTTAGCACAATGGCCTTGCCAAAAAGTGTCTGGGGCTTTTTGAAATACTCATCCACTGTTGCCCCTAAATTTTGAGTGTGCGAGGGAGCCTCTATGTGAGTGAGACTATGGGCCTTTAAGGTGTGGGCATCATAATTCACAGGAGGAAGCTGTCCTTCTCGAATTTGATAAATGTTCGCCTTGGAATAGGGGGCACCTTCCATCCAAAGGGCCGGTAGTTCTGAGTGAATAAGTGGTGATAAGACATAGGGCATTTGATTACTCCTTGTTGAAATCTCAGGTGATATATTCCAATTGGATTAACTGCTGACAAGTCGAATGTCATAAATGAAATAAATTGTTAGTGATAAGCACCTTTCTGGAGCCTTATTGACCCTCCTGGCGCGACGCGATTGCAGGATGGGGGCCAATTAAAAGTAAACTTTAGGTAAGAATTGGTTGTGTGTTTCGTTCAATTGTTATAACCAACAGAAGCTTTAAGTTTAAAAAAAGAGGTGATCGATGGAGTTGAGTCAACCCAAGGCAGAAGTTAAAGAGTTTAAATTTTTCAATAGCATTTCAAGAAAGTGGATAGAGTTTTCGGCAAAGCATAGTGAACCAACTTTAGATATTGGAGCTGCTAGTGGGGTCACTACAGTGTTGGCTTTAGAAGCAGGAGCGATTGTCATCGCCAATGATTCCAATAAAAAACTTCTCGATCAATTGAGCTACTTTATTCCACATCAAAATTTAAAAAATCTCACATTGTATCCAGGGAAATTTCCCGATGAAATTAGCTTTAAGGAAAATTCACTAGGATCAATTCATATTGCTGATTCCCTAGAAGAAACTTCTAAGGCAGAATTAGCAAGTTTATTTGAATGTCTCTATTCTTGGCTTAAACCAAGTGGGCGACTCTATATTGCTTTACCTCATGTTGAAAACTATGAAAATTATCTTGCGAAATTTCATGTTATTGAAAAATCATCAAATGGGTTAATAGCTGAAAAAAAATTATCATAGAAAAAATTTGCAAATTCTATTGGGCAACAACTCTTTGTAGTCCTCAACATTTTCACCCATTTCTTCAACGTATTTTTGAAATTTTTTGACTTTAACTTTCATTGTGGGCTCTGGTTCGTAGTCGTTAATATCGATTGGTTCAGTGAACTGAGATAAATATTTTATTCTTCGATCGAAAAGTTTTGTTATGAGATACCAATCGTTGGCATTTCGTTGGGCCCTAACCGAGCGAATCTCAATTCGCTGTTTTTTGAGATCGTAAGCAAAACGTATGTCACCTGGACCATAACCCTTCTGTGTAAAAAGTGTGTTGAGAGAAATACTGGCGTCCCACCCACCAAGACTTCCTTGCAGGCTTCGAGCAAAATCAGAGAACGTGAGATCTCCATTGTCGTATCTTTGGAGTACATGGCGAATGTTATTGACGGTGGTTTGGTCAGTAATAGGGTTGTAAGCTTTGAGCTTAGAATTTCCAAGAATTCCAGAAGACAATTCAGGATGATTTAAAAAGTCGACAATAAAATTTCTAACAAGGAGTTTATTGGCCTCAATTAATTCTTTAGTTCCTATATTGACGTGGCCATGAGAGTACATGTCTTTTAAGCGAAAGGCGTGAATGCCCATCTTGTTGACAACGTCAAAGAGTTCTTTCTGGAGGCGATCTTTATTTTTTAAAATATCTTCAAAAGTGGATGGAATTCCCTGAAATTCAAGAGCCGGCTTGTCGATGTCGAGTGTGAAGTACCAACCGTCTTCATAGGAAACTTTATAACCAGGATGAGTATTTCCTCTTACCTTATCGATATCGATTTCTTCAAACTTACATTTATTATTTGCACAGTATTCTTTGAAGTAATCAAGGACGCGTTGATATTCACCTTTAGCTGTTCTTGCGAGGCAACGTTCCATCCAGCTTTGAGCAATGATGACTCCTAGCCAGGCAACAGGGAGGCTGACTATTCCGGTAAAACCAATTCTAATGACATCCTT
>JACKAJ010000017.1 GCA_020635135.1 Halobacteriovoraceae bacterium | reverse complement strand
ACTCCATGGAGGAGTTTCTCGAGGATCAAAAAGGTGATTCTGTTTTAGAAGGAGAGTAAGAGTTATGGAAAACCCACTCTTAAGCCAGTCAAAGCACTTGCACGGTGCTGTTCCCTTTGATGTGATTAATGAAGAACATTATCTTCCAGCTTTAAAGCAAGCTATTGAAAGTGCCAACTCAGGTCTTGAAGTTTACAAAAGCAAAACGGATGTTAATTTTGAAGAGGTTATCGAAAAACTCGATCAGCTCTCAGAAGATGTTGATTATGTGGCAGGCATTTTTTATTCACTCTATAGCGCCCATGCGACGGATAAGTTAAGAGAAGTGGGAAGTGAATTTAATAGACTGATCACGCAGTACTCAAATGCCATTACTCTCGATGAAAAAGTATTCAATAGAATTGCAGCTCTTTATAATGAAAAAGAAAAACATAGTCTTACTCACGAACAATTGCGAATCCTAGAAAAATACTATTCAGATTTTGAGAGAAACGGAGCATGCTTACCTGAAGATAAGAAAGAAGAGCTTAAAAAAATCAATGAAGAACTCTCTGATCTCTCTATGAAATTTTCAGATAATATCCTCGAACACAATAATGAACTCTATTTGCACATTACAAATAAAGATGAACTAGTGGGAATCCCTGAGAGTGTTGTGGGAATGGCTTCTGCCAAAGCAAAAGAAAAAAAATTGGAAGGCTGGGCGATTACTCTCGATATGCCCATTATGTTTCCTGTAATGAAGTTCGCTGAAAATCGTCATTTGCGCCGCGATCTCTATCGCCTTTCAGGAAGAAAAGCTTCTGAAGGGAAATTTGATAACACTAACAATATTAATCGCGAAGTGGGCCTGCGTGTTCAAAGAAGCCAGATGTTGGGTTACAAAAATCATGCTGACTATGTTTTAGAAAAGCGAATGGCCCAAAGCCCAGAAAAAGTAATGAGTTTTTTAAAAGAGCTTTTTGAGCGCTCTAAACCTAAGGCCCAAATTGAGATGCAAAAGCTTCAAGATCTTGCTCGAGAGTTGGACGGGATCGAAGATTTTGATCACTGGGATACCAGTTATTATTCTGAAAAACTAAAAATGCGAGAGCTTAATTTTAACGATGAAGTTTTAAAACCTTATTTTCCTCTTAACAAAGTTTATGAGGGAATTTTTATCGTTGCAGAAAAACTTTATAATTTAAAATTTAATAAAATTGATATTCCAGTCTATCATCCTGACGTCGATGCCTATGAAGTCATGGATGGGGACTCAGGTGAATTTGTAGGACTCTTTTACTTTGATCTTTTTCCACGCAATTCCAAAAAACAAGGGGCGTGGATGGGGAGTATTCTCGATCAAGGACTTTTCAAAGGAAAAGTACGCCGCCCTCACGTGTATGTCGTTTGCAATTTCACCAAAGCTCACGACGACGAACCTTCACTTCTCACTTTTGGTGAAGTCTTAACGTTTTTCCACGAGTTTGGGCATGCTCTCCATGGTCTTCTTTCCAAGTGCCATTATAGAAATCTCAGCGGAACCAACGTGTATTGGGATTTTGTGGAACTTCCCTCTCAAATAATGGAAAACTGGATAAAAGAAAAAGAGTGTCTCGATCTCTTTGCTGAACACTACAAAACTGGTGAAAAAATTCCCTCAGAAATTCTCAATAAGATTCAACAATCCAATCAATTCCTGGAAGCTATGTCGACTTTGCGCCAGGTAAGTCTTGCAATGATCGATATGGGTTGGCATACTTTGACAGAAGTTCCGAAGCAAATGATTGAAGTTGATAAATTTGAAAAAAATCTTATCAAAGACTGTGATCTCCTTCCTGGAAAACCAGGCAACACTATTAGCTTTGTGTTTGGACACCTTTTTGCTGGTGGTTACTCTGCGGGTTATTACAGCTATAAATGGGCTGAAGTCTTGGATGCCGATGCTTTTGAATATTTTAAAGAAAAGGGAATTTTTAACCCAGAAGTCTCACATAAGTTTCGTACAGAAATTCTTGAAAAAGGTGGGACAGAAGATCCAATGGTTCTTTATAAAAACTTTAGAGGGCATGAACCGGATATCGAACCTTTGATGAAACGCGCTGGTCTCATTTAAGATTTTTTGAATCTTTCTTTTGCGTCTTTTCTTCTGACGTAGAGGAATTTTTCAACCTTTGCCACCACATCATCATTTTTATCAATCACTTCACAGTGATAAATAGGTTTAAGATTAAAGTTTTGGAGAGCTTGTTTTCGAAGATCTTCAATTTCTTCTAGCGGAATTGTGAACTTTGCCCGCATGGTCCCTTTGCCTGGCTTGATAAAATCAATTTTTGCAGCTTGATCCCAAACGATGTGATCTTCTTTTAAATGATGGAGAAGAATAAACATGTAGAATGGATCGCACATGGCATACAATGATCCACCAAAATGTGTACCCACATAATTAGTATTCAATTTATTTTGAACCATTTTAACATTGATTTCATTGAAATCCTTGTTGATGGATTCCACCGAAACTCCGGCCGCAAAATAAGGTGGCCAAAAGCGGATAAATTTCATGACTGTCTGGGGTGATAAATATTTAATCATAGTTGTTCCGTGCATTTTGACACAATAATGGCGTTTGTACTACTAAAGGGATCAACTCTCAACAATCGATAGGAGACTTTGATGAAAACTTTACTTTGCGCTTTTGCTTGTCTAATTGTCCTTCCAACTTTCGCTACTTGTCACGATCGTGAAGCACGCGTTGAACAAGCGGTTCAAACTCTTCGGGAGCTCAATGGGCAAAAAGAAGTTGAAATAGAATCAATCACAAGAGTTAAAGGTAAATTTATTGATTACGAACTTGTGACTTCAGAGTTTTACAAAAAGTATTATCAAGTTTCAATTCAAGATGATGATTTTTGTACAGTCATGAAAGTAGAAAGAGGTGGTGGTTACGAATAACCTCTTTAGGTGCCAGGCTCTTTTCGTTAAACCATAGCATTAAACGCAGTGGTTTAACGAAAAGAGCCTGGCACCTAAAAAACCTAAAAAAATCCCCCGATTTTTCGGGGGACCATTGCAGGAAAAATAGTTAGGCATGTTCGATAGGAGATAGGCTATCACAATGCCTGAAGTTTAATTTTCACCTCCTTGGTTTTGTCGTTATCTCTTTTAATTTTTGCCTTAATGGTATCTCCAATTTTGAACTCCGATAAAATTTGGTAAATATCATCAAGGCTATTAACTTCTTTGCCTTCAATAGAAAGAAGGATATCGCCAATATAAACTCGACCACGAGGATCGCGTCTCATACCTTTGATCTTAGCTTTGTCCGCCGGGCCATCTTTTTCAACATATGCAATGATGACTCCTTTTGATTGAACAAGGTTACGTTGGTAGTACTCGGGAAGAATGGAAATCCCCAATCCCGGACGAATAATTTTTCCGTGCTTGATGAGATCGGGGACGGCTCTTTTGATGGAATCGACGGGGACGGCGAATCCCAGGCCATTGCTCGCTCGGGTCGGTGAAAAAATCATCGTGTTCATCCCGATGAGCTGGCCATGAGAATCAAGAAGGGGACCCCCGGAATTTCCGGGGTTAATGTCGGCATCGGTTTGAATCATATTGTGGATTTTGACTCCACCGATGCCGTCTATGTTACGACCAAGAGCTGAGATTATTCCCGAAGTCATAGTGTAATCGAGTTCGAAGGGGTTACCGATGGCCAATGCTATCTGGCCAACTTGAAGGCTCTGGGAACTTCCCAGCTTTATAGGTTTTGCATTGTCAGGGAGTTTATCGACTTTCAAAACGGCAATGTCGAGTTTTGGGGCCACGCCAACAACTTTAGCTTTGATGGCCTCCTTCTGACCGTAGAACGATATCATAAAAGTGCTCTCTCGATCTTGCACCACATGGAAGTTAGTTACGATATGTCCACGGTCATCCCAAACGAATCCTGTTCCCGCACCGGCTTCTCTTTGTTCGGGGATGCCAAAGAAAACGTCGCGCACGATGCGAATGTTGGAGACGTTAACAACAGAAGGGACTGTTTCACGGTAGACGTTAATAGTTTTTCTTTCGCTTTCTAAAAGGAGGGAACTATCAGATTTTTCGGCAGAATCCTTTGCTTCATCTAACGCAAAGGTTCGATAGGTCGAAAGAATAGTTATAAAGCAAAGAAAAAGAATTCGCATGACCATAACACAGTCCTCCTGAATATGAATTAAGTTTATAAATTCTCATCGGCACTTTCTACCGCAGTGGAGTAAAATCTCTGTAAAGACAATGTCAACATTGCCTGCCCCACGCACAATTGTTATAAAAGATGCATGAAAAAAATTATTGTTTATAATCGCTATACAGATAAGGACGAAGAAGAAAAAATTTATGGAGATTTTTTTGTACGCTTTCTCTATCAAAACCCTGTCGGCCGATTATTTGAAATCTTTTTTTCCTTACCATTTTTCTCATATTTTTATGGATTTCTTCAAAATCTTCCATTGAGTGCGGGAAAAGTTCCAAATTTTATTAAAAAATTTCATATTAATATGGATGAGTATTTACCAGGAAGTTTATTGGCAAAACCAAAACCTGAATCCTATATCAACTTTAATGAATTTTTTATTCGAAAGTTTAGAAAGGGAATGCGCTCAGTGGATGAAAATCCCAAAAAGTTAGTAGCCTTTAGTGAAGGGCGCTACCTTGGTTATGCTAAAGTTGATGATGATTTTGAATTTCCTGTAAAAGGAAAAAAAGTTAATATTGGTGCTATCTTCAACAACGATGAAAAATGGCAAGCCTTTCGAGGCGGACCGATGCTCATTGCGAGGCTGTGCCCTGTGGATTACCACCGCTTTCACTACCCTGCAGACGGGCAGTGCACGGATTTTTATAAAGTCTCTGGCCGTTATCACTCCGTAAACCCGCTGGCCCTCAATTTTAAGAATGATATTTTTATCAAAAACGAACGTGTTGTGAGCATTCTTAATACTCCCCAATTTGGAAAACTGGGATTTATTGAAGTCGGGGCAACTTGTGTAGGGCGGATAGTCCAAACTCATGAACCATTTATGAAATTTTCTAAAGGTGATGAGAAGGGATATTTTCTTTTTGGAGGCTCTACCGTGATTCTTTGTGGGGAGCCGGGCAAGTGGTTGCCCAGCCCTGATATTCTCGAGCAAACGACCCAAGGAAAAGAAGTTTTTATCAAGCTTGGAGATTCTGTAGGAGAATTCTAAGCCGCTTGATAATTTATTTTAATATGATCGAGAATATCTTTGTATGTCTGTCGACCCCAATAAAAAATTTCTTTTTCGTGTAATTGATTGTTCGTTGGTTTGACGGCTTTAGTAGCCATAAAACTTTCAAGTTGTTTAAGAAGTGAGTCCAAGAGTGACTTTTCATCTTGAGTTAAATAGACCTTTTTTATAGTCAGCTTGTTTTTATCGTCATCATAGATATACCCATCAGTCGCTGAATCTAAAATCGTTTTTATCTCAAAGCTTTGCGATTGTTTGTTATCGAGAGAAGACTTCAAGCTTTTATAACAATGAGACGAAATGGAATATTTCCCGGTTTTAAATGAGACAAAACCTTTTATAAGCATTTTTTGGAGCATGTAGAAGAGACTTTCAGGATCAATTGAGAGTTCCCGAGAAAGTTCATCGATTGTCTTTTCACTATTATAAAGGCTTTCAATAATAATTCTTTCAAAAGGATTGAGTACTTCCATGTTATGCTCCCTCTGGTAATGCGATAGAATCATTATCAGTTTGGTTACTTGAAGAAAAACTTGTTCGCATCTCAAGTCTGAACTTCATTTCAGATTGAAGCTCATTAATGAGTTTTTCATTAAGTTGGGATAGACACTCCAGAGTTGTTTGAATGAAGTCAGATCTTTTATTTTGTGTCGTTAACTTTTTGATAATAGCAATTTCAAATTTTTCATATTCTACTAGCTTCATTTCATACCCATTAAAAATTCGAAAGACTCTCGAAACATTGATTCCAGTACGATCAGAAACTTGTCTTAAAGTATGATTGGGAAAAGTGGCTTGGTAGCGTGATAAGATCTTTTGCTGCAGTGTGAACATTCACATTCCTCCTTTGTGCAGAGATTGAAATTTTAGATTCGTTGTTTTTGCTGTGAATTTCTAAAGCAAGGACTGTGCCAAAAATTTATTGCAACTAGTCTTGGAGGTGAGATTCCGTTTCTGATTGTTGAAGCATCCGATAAAATGCTGAATTTGAAATTTTAAGTCTTTTAATAGAACGAGAAACTTTTCCTTGTTCTTCATTCATAACTTTTTGGACAAGTTCACGTTCAATGAGTTGGATAAAGTTTTTTAACCCAATCTTAAAAACTAGCGAATACTGTTGCTCATTGAGATATTTTGATTGTGATGAATTTTGCGGAACGCGGGGGTGATTGATGGTAATGATTCCATCGCGTTCTTGAGAAAAGGTATCGATAAGTTTTTTGAGTTCACGAGTGTTTCCTGGCCATGTATAAGATTTTAGAAGTTCCATAACTTCTTTTTCTAAAAAGAATTTTCGTTCTGATTGAGAGAGGAAATATTCAATTTGAATTTCAATATCTTCTGGGCGCATACAAAGGGGAGGAATATTGAGCTCGAATCCGGAGAGTCGGAAGTAGAAATCTCTTCTAAATTTCCCTTCATCAATTTTTTTGTTCAAGTCTTCACAAGTTGCACTTATGAGCGTGAAATTGACTTTAGTTGGTTTCTCTGCGCCGAGAGGATAAAACTCCTTTTCTTCTATCGCCTTGAGAAGTTTTTGCTGGGTATAAATAGGCATCGTTGCAATCTCATCGAGGAAGAGCGTCCCTCCATCGACTCTTTTGAGAATTCCTGTTTTATTATGATCAGCCCCGGTAAAAGCTCCTTTTTGGTATCCGAATAGTTCAGATTCAATAAGGTTTTCAGGAACTTCACTGCAATTGAGATGTTCAAAATGATTATTATTAAAATTTAATTGGTGAAGGAGTTTAGCCAAGTGAGTTTTACCTACTCCAGTGGGACCAGTAATTAAAAGACACCGATCTTTTAAGTTTACTTGAGATAAGTTTTTTATTTCGCGGATTAGTTGATCATTGCAAGTTATAAATTTTTCTTTGAAATATTGTGAGAAATTAAAGGAATTATTTTCGCGAACAAAGCGGTCCAAATAGGCCCCTAGTGATTTTTCAAAATTTTGCTTTTTAAGAAAGTGATCACAACCCAACTGATAAGCTAGTTTAGTAGCCTGATGATTTTCATAATTACTGAGAACAATAGAGTAAATTTTTTGAGATTTTGCTTTTTGGAGGACTTCAAGTCCTTTCAGGGCCTCTTCAAGATTGAGATCTATTAAGGCGAGATCGAATTGTTCTGTGTGGAGAAGTTGTAGGGCCATCTTTGAATCGGAGGCCAATTCGACTATGCCGTAATTTTTTAAAAATTTCTTAAGTAAATGAGCAATATATTTGTCGTCTTCAACGAGTAGAATTCTAAGAGATTGGCTCAAGCGGTCCTCCCTTGGGAAGGGCACAGTAGCAAATTTTTTTCGGAATTGGAAATAGTGTGTTCGGATTCAGAAGGGTTGCCGCGTTATTTAACTGTGAGGTCGACAGAAATTGGGTAATGGTCCGAACCAGAAAAAGGTAAAATTTGAGCATTTTGAAACACAGGGTGGTAGGGATTGAGAATTGAGAAGGCATGGTCAATATGCATATCTGGAAAATTTTTAAATGAAGGGTTTGATTTTCTAATAAATTCTGTAGGAAAAGAGGATCCCTGAGTGATTGCGGGAGTGAAACTTCGCTCGAAAAGAGTGTATGAATAGGGTTTTGATTTGAGCACATACTTAAAGACTCGTGGAATATTAAAATCACCAAGGATGACAAAAGGTTCACCTGTTTTGTGATGACCCCAGAATTTATTGATAAACTTTGAAGCCTGGATAACGATGGGATTATCGCGGTCATTAATAATGTCATTTAAGACTAAAAGTTTGGCGAGATCAGAACTGTAATATTTTTCAGCATAATATCTTTTTAAATCATCCCAAGGTTGCAGAAGGTGGATTGGATAAACGGCGAATTCTTTATCTTTTTTAGTTAAAACGATTTTGATAAATGTTCTAAAAAAAGTTGAACAATTGGGAGCTTTATAATCGACGACATCTGTTCCCGGTAGGAGTTTACATCGCTTCTCCCAGGTTTCAATATCTTTGAAACTGTTGTACCAGGTGAGTCTTTCCGTGATAACTCTTTTTATTGGATACTTGCTATAAAAGGCTATGTAGCGATAGTGCTTTTTATTGTATTGAATAAAGCGAGTGTAGGGATATTTTTTGATAAGTTCTTTTTCTATCTTTTGATGGTTCTCATTGAGAATATATTCACCAAAAATCATGATATCAGGGGCATATTTTTTTTGGCTGAGGTTTATAATATTTTCTGTAACAAGATTGATGCCATCCATTTGTGAATAAAGTGCGCCATTGAGAATATTCCACCACATAATCCGAACTTGATCTTTCCCAATATCAGGAAGTTCAAAGTTTTCCGTATCATTTTCAAGATAAAGCTGGGAATGAGCATCTTGTGAAATTCCTGCGTAAACCACAGTGTGGAAAATTCCAAAAAATAATAAAATTCGAAAAAGAGAGTTCATTCAAATCCTTATCGGCAGTATTGGCGTTTCTATATCAAATATTCTCAAGGAAAAAAATTCCGGTATGAAATATTGACTAAGTCCGTAGGGGGTTAAGTGACGAACAAGAGGATGGAGAAGATAAAATGGGAAAAACAGAAGAAATGATTGCTCTCTATTCACTCTACCCACAAAAGAAAACAGGTGTTCTTGTTAGTTTTGACTCTAGGGAAGTTGAGAAAATAGTGGGTCCAGCACTTGCAAGTGTAGGATTTGTATCACTCGATCAAAAGGACTGGGCGCAGGCCATTTCGAGTAAAGTGAAAATGCTCTCAGTTGAAGAGGCGAATGTTAAAGTTGTTAAGCAAATAAACTATTCATTGAGCACTTCAAATCATGTCGGAAAAGAAGCGATTCTCAAGCGCTTTAATCATTATATTTATGTTTATCAGTCTTTAGGGGCCATGATTTATTCGCCATTTGCTAAAGATTGGAAACTCTCACTATCGATGGATACGGAATACTGGGGGGAAGCAGAATACTTCCAGCAATTTAAAGTCATTATCAGTCGCTACGTTGGATTGGCTTTAAGCAAATCGAGTTTAATTGGTTTTTATGGCTTTCAGGTAAGAGATGGGGCCGTGGTGATGAGTTCCGATCAGTCAGAAGGTGAGTTCTTTTTAGTGGATCTCAAACGAAGAGAGCTCTATTCGAGTGACGGGTTTGTTAAACTTAAAAATCCTTTTAATATTATCAGACTTGAAGAAACTCTCGAGACGAGACCTCGCGGGATGAGAAGCGAAGAACTTTTTAGTTTTCTCATGTCGAAATCGATTTATTTTTCACACTCGATTGTCTCTAACAATGTCAAATACCACACTGAAAAACTAGTAGAAATATCTAATGGGAAAATCTTTTCTCGATCACACTTCGATCGAGACAAAACGGGCTTATTGCGTATAGACTCTTCTCAAACATAAGGAGGAGTCTTATGAAATATTTTCTTTTATTTTCATTTTTATTCACAAATTTTTATGTCTTTGCAAAAGAAGTACCTAAAAAGGAATTAAAGCTTGCGACATTTGCGGGCGGTTGTTTCTGGTGTATGGAACATCCCTTTGAAGAACTCAAAGGAGTGAAGTCAGTCATTTCAGGTTATGCGGGTGGAAAAAAAGTTGATCCCAATTACTATGAAGTTTCTTCTGGAGCCACTAAACACTTAGAATCTATTCAAGTGACTTACGATCCCAAAGTTATCAATTATAAAAAGCTCCTCAAAGTTTTTTGGAGTAATATCGATCCTACCGATGACGGAGGGCAATTTGTCGATCGCGGGAATCAATACCGCACGGCCATTTTCTATCACTCAGAGGAGCAAAAACAATTGGCTGAAGAATACAAAGAAAAAATTAATAAACTTAAAATTTTTAAAAAACCAGTCGTCACAGCTATTCGCAAATTTGAGAGTTTCTATCCCGCTGAGGAATACCACCAGGATTTTTATAAAAAAAATCCTCAATCGATTCAAAGATATAAAAGTTATCGTGCAGGATCGGGGCGAGACCAGTTTATTGAAAAATTTTGGAAGCCGAATTTAGGTAAGCTTTAAAAATTATTTTTTCTTTTCCACTTCAACGCCATCAAGCTGGAGATAATAGGGAACAAAGCTTCCTAACTCTGGTTCGGGATATTTCATTTTATAAACAGTCAAAAAAATCGGAAAACAGGTCATTGAACAAGTCCCACTGTAGAGGATCTTGAGATTATCAACTTCCCATTGATAGAGGGCCACTCCATTCGTGAGTTTGTATTCTTTTTGTTTTCCATAGCGGTTAATGAGTGATTGGTGAAAAACGTCGTGGAGGAAGTAATTGGGAAGGCGAGTATAAAAGTCGAGTATTTTACCTTTTGAAGTGTGAAAAAAGAGCGAAAAAGTGTAGCGACGATCTTGAATAAGAACCTTGTAAAGCTTGATTTCTTGCTCATCTTTAATGAGTTGTAGCCTTTCTTTATGAAGTTTTTCAATTTCTGAAAAAGGTTTATCTGGATAATAAATCGCTAATTTGTCTAATGTGAAATTGTAGTTAGGTGGATCGACTTTCCCAGAGGAGTTTTGTAGGTTAAAGCCAAGTATGAATGTAAAAAATAATTTACTCAAAAACTTCATATTCTCTATGGTACGATCGATAAGCAGTATGGTTCAAGTGACAGACGTTATTTCTTGAGCCACAATGGTATACTATAGGAAACTTTTAAATTTTTGGATAACAGAAAGGTTTGTCATTGCGTAACATATTGAATTTATTAGTAATTTTTATATTCCTCATCCAAGGGTGCTCTCTTGTTCAAAAAAGCTCTCAGACAGAGGAAGTCGAGCAAGTACAGCTTTCTGAGCAAATTCACCAAGATGAAGAGGCCTATTATAAGAAAAAGGAAACTGCGGGGATTATTGCCAAGCTCCCGGAGTGTGAAGGTTGTATTGTCGGTAGTGACCACGGAAAAGCAGAAAACTACGGTGAAATTCCTTATTACAAAATTGAAAACGGTGAAGAACTTAATTTAAAGAATCAATTTTTTTCAATTCCAGTGACCTATAACCGCTATACAGAAAAGTGGGTTAATTATTTTTTAACTCGTGGACGGAGTTGGTTTATTAAATACGCAGAACGTGCTGGTCGTTATGCTCCAATCCTCAGTGATATTCTGGCTGAAAATGGTCTGCCTAGAGATCTTATCTACTTGGCAATGGCCGAATCAGGATTTCAAAACGAAGCACGCTCTTGGGCTTCAGCAGTAGGACCTTGGCAATTTATTAAAGGGACTGGAAAAAAATATGGATTAGAAATAGATTGGTATATCGATGAAAGACGCGATCCTATCAAAGCAACCCTCGCAGCGTCTCGCTATTTAAAAGATCTTTATGGGCTTTTCCAATCGTGGGAACTAGCAGCAGCCGCTTATAATGCCGGAGAGGGGAAAGTTATGCGAGCAACTCGTCGTTATCGCTCGCAAGATTTTTGGCGATTGAGAAGAGGACGCTATCTTCGTTCAGAGACAAAGAATTATGTACCCAAAATTATGGCTCTCGCTATTTTAGGTAAAAACTTAGAAGTTTTTGGGTTTGATAAAGAAATTAACTTTCAGCAACCACTTGAGTATGAAGTCGTTCACGTGGATAAGGGAAGTGATCTTTATTTGTTAGCAGACTCTCTAGGGATGCCCTTTGAAGAAATTCAACGCTGGAACCCAGAACTCATGCGATGGGTGACACCACCAAAAAGACCATATTACCCCGTGAGAGTGCCCGTTGGAAAAAGAGCTGCCTATAACGAGTGCTGCAGCCAAAAAGAATTTATCGCGAAAGATAACTACCAAAAATACACTGTGAGATCAGTTGCTTCAGTTAATGTTATTTCACAAAAATTCAAAGTACCCAAAGAAGTTATAGCTAATCTCAATGAAGTTCCGGTCAACCAAACTTTTAAAAAAGGTGAAGAAGTTCATCTTCCCTTCCGTGAAGGACAAAGCCGGACTCATAAGATGTATGCCGATCTCTATCGCCGCAAGCGCTATGGGCGAGGGAGGAGAGGAACTTCTATGAGCAAGCGCATTCAGATAGCCAAACGTTATGGGACGAAGATTGATAACCCGACCCAGTTTTACAAGGTGCGCAAAGGGGACACTCTCTGGGCCGTGTCGAAAAAAACTGGAGTATCCATAAATACACTGATAAAAAGCAATCTAGGGAAGATTAAAGATGGCTACATCCACCCTGGAGTTGTGTTAGCTATCAAATAAGCATTTATTTAGTACCTTGAAGAGGAGACTCCTTTGTCTTTTGGAATATTAAATCTTAAGAATTCTCAAGATCAATCGGGAATCCACGCCGGTGTGAAGGTCTTAAGAAAAAAAGCTGTTGTTGTTGGCAATAATATTGGGGCCATGCTGACAGGGCTTCTCTATCAAAAAAAATACGGGGAAACTGAAACAATTCTTCTCACAGATAAGCAAATTTCTGGTCCTGAATACGTTGCAATGTTTAAGCACTATCTTCTTTTTGTTAGAGGAAAGGAACAGGCCGAAAGTTTTCGCAATCTTTTTCCAGGTGTTGCCTTGGAAGAGTTTGAAGAAGAACCTTATTTTTACAAAGACCAGGCATTCAAACCCTTTGATGGTCGAGCCAAGCCACATACACTGATGCCTTTTGAATCATACTTTATTGAAAGACCGTATACTTTTTCTGTCGAAGAGTTGCTTGAGAGCGAAGGTCTAAGTGTCAATGATCTTAAAAGTTCACACTTTATAGTTTCTCAAGTTTCAAAAGAGGATAATGGTCTCTGGAGATTGGTCGGTAGTGATGGAACTGTCATTGAAACAGAAAATCTCATGTGGGGAGACTCTCGCAAAAAGTATTACAATGTTGCCAAACAAATGATTAAAGAAAGTGGTGATGAACAATGTGTTCCTGCCCTTCTTGGTTTTGAGCAAGTTCCTATTCTTCAAGCTTATTGGGTGATTGATGAAGTGGTGAGAGAAAAATCGCAAACATTTTTTATTCCTCAAAGCCAAACTCACGATTGGGGACATTTCATTGTGGATTTTTCTAAACCAAAAAAATTGAGTGATGGGAAGTCGTCGCAAGTTGTACGCATATTATGTTTAATTGGTGACGATGAAGTCGATGAAGAATTTCTTGGAAAGAAGCTTCGCCTCATTAAAAGAAATTTGAATAGAATTTTTCCAGATATCGGTACAAAAATTATAAACGAAAGCGTTTTTTATTATGATGATTTTCTTTGCGCATTAAGAGATGAAGAATCTCTAGAAGATGTTGTTTTTGAACATCCCGACTTCCCCATGTTTATTGGTCCTCAAGCATCCTTGAGTAAAAAAACATTTTCAAACTGCAATTTTCCCTTCATTATGAACATGTTTAATGCTTACAATGATCACAGACAAAAATTAACCGCGATTCAGTAGTTAAGTTAGTGCTGTAACACGTATGTTTAAAGGAGTTCTCTATGACTAGGAAATTGTCTTATCTCGTTATTTGTCTTGGACTGTTGGGTTCAAATGCTTGGGCCAGTAAAGCAAGACTTCTTACTTTCGGTGAATCAACTTTTGGATCTCAATACATTGACGACCAAAGAAATATCCACCTCAATGCTGCCGAAGTTAATAATTACAAAGATTTTGTAATGTTTGAATGGGGAACTGACTCAGACAATGCTGCTGGTGGTTCTGCTGTAACTGATACTAACGCCACTCCAAGAGCAGATGGTGGTTACATCGCTGAGGCTAACAATCTCGTATACGGTCTTTGGTTTGGTAACGAATCACAATTAGCGAACACTTTTAGAAATAACGTAAGTGATACTCTAAAAGGTGAAGATAATAAATTTGAATTTTTTATTGGTGGAGACGCTGGGATTCAATGGGGTCTTAAACTTGGTATTTCTCAAACTGAAGATGAAGCCAATGATGAAAAGTCGAATTCTTTCGATACTGGTCTTGGGGTCATTTCTGGAAACACAAAAGCTTATGCTAATATCGCTATTAGTAATACAGCTGAAATTGGAACAACTGAATTTGATGGAAAGCTTGGAGTCCAACTGGGTGTCATCCAAAAAGTTAAAGATTATGATGTCTATCTCGATCTCATTCACTCAAACTTTGATTTTACAAATGCAACGAATGATAGTGGATTTGATGCAAGTAACTTCAGTGCCGACACTGCTGATGGTGAGTACACATATGACACAATCAAACTCGGTGCTGGAAAAGTTAAAAGCTTGAATGAAAAAGCCAAAGTCTTCAGCAAGCTTGAGATTGACTACACTAAAACTGAATTGAAATACAGTTCTCCTGTTTCTACAACTGCTGATACAAAAACATACAACCTCCCTGTGACTGTTGGTATCGAATTTGATGCTAAGTCATGGTTGGTTCTTAGAGGGTCTATTTCTCAATCTCTTTACTCTCAATCAGAAGACTCTAATAGCAAGAAAAGTATGCTAGAGAACACAACAGTGGTTAACACTGGTTTCGGACTGGTTTTCGATGGCTTTGTTATCGATACGTTCCTTGGTTCTTCAAGCACTGATTCACTTGAATCAAGAGTTTCTGCTACTTATAATTTCTAATTTCAAGAAATATTTTTGAATTATGCTCCGAAGTTGATTAAAATTAACTTCGGAGTATTTCATTATGTCGAAAAAAAAGTTAGTTCTCCTTAGTCTATCCACCGTTTTAATTTTTTCAGTTCTTTATGTTGCTTTGCTTGTGAGTTTTACAGGGATTCTGACTCATAAAAATTCTTATTTCACGATAAAGAGATTAAGCAAATCTGAGATAGAAGTGAATTTTGTCGATAAAATACCCCAAGACTGGGTGAAGTTGAGCAATGTTTCTTCGAAAGTTTTATGGCCAATTATTATTAGTGAGGATTGGGCCTTTTATCAGCACTCTGGAGTGGACTGGAAACAACTTTTTGATGTTATCGAAGAAAGTGCCGAGAAAGGTAAGTTGACCCGCGGAGCTAGCACCATAACTCAACAAGTGATTAAAAATCTTTTTCTGACAAGCAGTCGCAGTGTTTTTAGAAAGTTTAATGAAATTATTCTGGCCTTGATCTATGAAAACGTTGTTTCTAAAAAATGGATTCTCGAACAATACATTAATCTCGCTGAGTTTGGTCCCAATATTTACGGAATTAAAAAAGCTTCGAGACATTACTTTCAAAACCCTCCGAGTGATTTGAGTTATCGGCAAGGAGCCTTTTTGGCGATGTTACTGCCGAGCCCGATTCGGTATGGAGAGTCTTTTCGGAAAATGGAGCTTACTGAATTTGCTCGATCTCAAATTGAAAATATTCTTGATAAATTAGTGACTGCAAAAATCATTACGGAAGAAGAGCGTGATTTAGAGTTGATGCATAATTTTTCGTGGGAAGGGCTTCCGTCAGAAGAATATTTCTACCCTTAATTTTTAAGCAAGCCATTTTGAGCGTTTGAACATAATTATTGCGAAAATGGCAAAGAGAATGGTTGGAGAAAATATGGCGAGAAATACCGAAATCTGTTCTTTTTTTGCCATCCCGATTCCTCCAAAATAGAGGGAGAAATAACTTATTAGAACAATGATTGATATTTTGGCAATGCTTCGACTTTGAGAGCGTTGATGGCTAATGCCAAGACAAAAGCCAATTAAAGAAAAAACAAGACAAATTATAGGATTATTAATTCGTGAATAGAGTTCAATTTTGGCTTTAAGAAGATCACCTTGATCGGCATGGCGTTTGGCAAGTTCTTTTGGGGAGAGATTGAGAAATTTCTTTAATTCTTTCTCAGGCATACCAGAAGCTTTGTTGAAAACATTGTAAGAGTCTTTATCTTCTAGAATATTAAAATTGTAGACATCAAAAATAATTTTTTCTACGTCTTCCAGATCATTAGGTTTATAATTAATAATATTACCATTTTTAAATTCAACTGAAATTTCATCCGAAATATTTTCATCATCTTGAAGAAAAGTAATTCTTCCTTCATGGGCTGATATAATTTTTTCTTGAATAACACCTTTTTGTGCTTTAGTTAAACGAACAAAAACATCTTTCATGGTGAATGTTTCTTTTTCTATTTCCTTGGCGAAAAGGATGAGGTTGGGGATTTCATAAAAAAATCGCCCACTTTTTAGTTCGGCAAGAAAACTTTTAGATTTAATTTCGTGAACAGTTCTTTTGAATTGCATATCTGCGATGGGGATGACGTTTTGGCCCAT
Source organism: Halobacteriovoraceae bacterium (assembly GCA_020635135.1). Classification (GTDB taxonomy): domain Bacteria; phylum Bdellovibrionota; class Bacteriovoracia; order Bacteriovoracales; family Bacteriovoracaceae; genus JACKAJ01. The sequence goes on along the minus strand of JACKAJ010000017.1, from coordinate 90,222 downwards.
GGTATAAACCCAAAAAGAGATGACGATGGAGACTATCAAAACGGGAAAATAAATTTGAAGGTTTGAAAGTCCAAATGATCTCATCGCAATGTACTCAGACTCTTGGCTCAGTTTATTTATACAGAAGATAGAAGAAAACAATATAGCGATTGGGCTCGCTAGAGGAACAAAGGTCACAGCAATCTGTAAAAAAAGCTCAAGAACTTTGTCGTAAGAGACGTTTTGACTGGCTAAGAGGTTTGTTATTTTAATGAGCTGGAAAGTCATGAGAAAGCCAATAAGAAAAATAAAAATCAAAAGAAATGGAACGAGTGCGTTAAATGAGATATAGCGGATGAGTGACTTTGGCATATCTAAAAGGCTACCGTTAGCTGGCAATTTAGGCAATATCTGATACAATTCGCTATCTAGCCTGAGTTTGGATAAACGTCGATATTCATCTCTCCAAACTCAGATAATTGAAATAAAGCTCAAGGAGATTCATATGAAAATACATTTGAAACCATCGAAAGACTTGTCATCAGTATCGCTCTTACTTGTGGCTGCTGTTAAACAAAAAAAAGGAAAAAACTTTTCTACTCAACTTAATATTCTTGATGCTTCTCTGAAAAAAGAAATAGAAGCGATGGAATGCCTGGCCAGTTTTGATGGAAACTTGGGTTGCACTCTGTCCCTAAGTCCCAATGGCAAGCGAGTTATTTTGATGGGCTTGGGAGAGTCTTCTGATTTAACTGTTGAAAAATTGCGAAGAAGTTTTGCGAAAGTTTTTAAATCTCTTCGCAGATCAAAAAATAAAGATTTAAGTATCGATCTTCATAGTTTTTCAGGAAAATTTAAAGAACTAAAAACGTATGAAACTTTATTGGAGAGTCTCTATCTTGCAGATTATGAGTATCTGAAATATAAATCAGACTCAAAACCATCCGAACTCGTGAACGTTCATTTTTATTCAAAAAATTTAAAAGCGACTCAAGTGAAGAAATCAGATGATCGGATTGCATCGATATGTGATTCCGTAAATTTTTGTAGAGATCTCGTCAATGAAGTTCCCAATGTCCTTCATTCTGAAAAATATGCCAAAGTGATTGAAGAAGATGTGAAGAAAACTCTTAAAGGTAAGGGTGTTACGGTAAAAATTCTTAACAAAGCTGCTATTAAAAAAGAAAATATGAATCTTTTGCTTTCAGTTAACGGTGGTTCTGCCTATGAACCGAGATTGGTCCATCTCACTTATATTCCAAAGAAAAAAGCTAAAGGACATAAGCACATTGCTTTGGTGGGGAAAGGAATAACATTCGATACTGGTGGTTATAGTCTCAAGCCAAGTGCATCCATGGCGGGGATGAAATTTGATATGGGAGGTTCGGCAACGGTTTACTCTGCTTTTAGAGCAGCCGTACTCACGGGTTCCCCTCATAAGTTGACTTGCATTTTAGCGATGACTGACAATGCTGTGAGTTCACTTGCCACATTCCCTGACGCCGTCTTTAAAGGAAGAAGTGGAAAAACTGTTGAGATCCTCAATACCGATGCTGAGGGGCGATTAATTTTAGCGGATGCGCTCGACTACGCTTGTGATCAAAAGCCCGATGCTATTATTGATGCAGCAACATTGACGGGAGCTTGCTTGGTGGCTTTTGGGAAAGAAGTTTGTGCGATTATGGGTAATGATGACAAACTTGTTAATCAAATTTTGAAATCGGCTCACAATTCAGATGAATATATGTGGCAACTTCCTATTATCGAGGAGTATCGTCAGCAAATAAAATCAAAAATTGCTGATATTAAAAATATAGGAGCACCTGGTAAAGCTGGGACGCCTGTTGCTGGAGCATTTCTGGAAGAGTTTATAAAAAATAAGATTTCATGGGCCCATTTGGATATTGCAGGTGTGTGTGATTCACAAAACCACCTTCCTTATTGTCCAGAAACCGGCGGCTCAGGGCTTATCGTGCGAACTCTTTGCAATTACCTTAGCTAAAAGTGAATAAACCTAATTTTAAAGTCGTGCTCGTTAATCCCGAAATTCCCGGTAATACCGGGAGTATCGGGCGCACATGCGTGGCACTTGGCCTTGAGCTTATCCTCATCAAACCTTATGGATTTGATATTTCAGAAAAAGCTGTCAGACGTGCTGGGCTTGATTATTGGAAGCACCTCAATCTAACAGAGTACGATACATGGAAAGATTTTATTGATGAGAGAAATCCACAGAGTTTACTCTTTTTTGAAAATCATTCGGAAAAGAGTTTTTACTCAGCTCCTTATGATAGTAATTCTTATTTTGTGTTTGGCTGTGAAACCCAAGGACTTCCAGTTGAGCTCGTCGATCAATATCGTGATCAAACATATCTTCTCCCGATGTTTTCTGAACACATCCGTTCATTGAATTTATCAAATACAGTGACGGCAACGCTATATTGTGGATTGGGAGTTATTCAGAATCAGGCTTTTCGGCCATGAGTTCTTTATAATCGACATTAAAGTAGACGTTATTGAGGCTATCTTGGACAAATAGAGGTATTTGATAATCATCAGTGTTATCGACAGGTAAGATAATATGCTTAAAACCGGACTTTGATTCTGCTTCAACTTTTTTATTGTTGAAATAGATATCAAGTCCTCCAAGATTTCCTGTATTTATAAAAAACATTTTTCCCCGAGCAAACATGTGGCGCCCTTGCTTTAAAATAAAACTTTTGATTTTCCCATCATCAGTACGGTAGCGAATCCAGCAGTCATCATAGCTAGCAACAATATAGAGATAATTTTCATCCCCACCATGGTAACGAAAGTTGGCTGGAATATCATCAGGACTTTCATTTTCAGAAATTGTGTAAGTGGGAGTGCCAAATTCTTTAAATTCGACAAAGGGATAGCGTTCAGTATTTTTTTCCTTGGAAAGCTCTTCAGTTTTTTCTTCCTCAATTTGTTCTGCTTTCTTGCGCTCTTCTTGTTTGACGACAATTTTTGCCAATGTTGTGGTTGTTACAGGGCTGACTTCTTGAGCGGTTGTCTCTGGAATAGTTTCTACAACTTCTCCCGTCTCTTCTTCTAGGGAACTGGCCACAATATCTTCTTCAGTATTTTCTTCCACTGCAGGCTTGGATGCTGCGACAGGGGTATCACTCACTGAAGTCGAAAGGTAGGCAATAAGTTGGTAAAGACCAAGGAGAACGAGTAAGCTTGCAAAAATCACCAGATTTCTTTTATTGAGAACTTTTTCTACAGGAAAAGATAATTGATTGTTTTTAGGAGCGAGCTTCTTCGATTTTTCAATTTGGATTTTTTGAGGATTATCTCCTCGCTCTTGATAATTGTTTTTGAGAATTTCAAGTGCATCGTCGTGTCCAACTTTTAATTGGGCCATGTAGTTTTTTACAAAGCCAATAACATAAGTTTGGCTTGGAAGCGATTCAAAATCATTTTCTTCAAGAGACTGTAAGATCTTAATATTTATACGGGTATTATTAGAAATAGTCTCTAAAGAGATCTTTCTATCTTCCCGAAGATTTTTTAGATATGTTCCAATGTAAGTTTGTTCGCTAGTTTCCATGGCCTCTTATTTAAATTAACAATTCTCTTTTATAAGTTTAAATTATCAATTTCGTCAATTTTATCCTTTTCAGTATTTCCTTCAGAATAAATAACGTTTTCGAAATCAGTGCTTGATTGAATGGAATTTAGCTTTTCTTTCGCCATTGCATGATATCGGCTTTTTGGAAATCTTTGGAGGATTTGAGTGTAAACTTTTGAAGCTTTATTAAATTTACCTTGTTTTTGTAAGCTAAGAGCTTTGTAATAAAAATTGGGTTCATAATTAAAGCATGGACCATCTGTCCCTTTATCAAAAGACTGATAGGCAACATCAAAGTTCTTATTTTTGAGATCGAGTAACCCACTTTGGAGATAGGCTGGACAGTAGTATTGATTTTCTTTTACAGACAAATCAAAGAATTTTTTAGCTTTTTCTGGGCGTTTAAGTTTTAGCTCTAACACTCCAAGATTATAATAGGTCTGGTGTTGCTTAGGATAGGTGAGATCTTCTAAAATTGTTTCGTATTCTTTTCTTGCACGTTTAAGCATATTGTTCTCTAGATAAATAGAAGCTAAGTTGCTTCGAGCATCTGTGTTTTTCGGATCAAGTTTTATAGCATGCTTAATATGTGAAAGAGCATTCTTTTTACTTCCTTTAAAATAATACGCCATCCCTAAATTGTTATGAATTTCACTTCTCTCTGGAGCAAGTTTCACAGCTTTAAGGAGATGAGTAAGGGCTTGCGTATAATTCTTTTTCACCAAATGTTGTGTTCCACTGGCAAAGTAAATATCGGCTTTTCTTTTTTCGGTGTCTTCTTCAGTACTGCTACAGCTGATGAGCGACAAAGCGAGAAGGGAAGCGAGGAAAAAGAAAATGACTTTCCGCATAAAAAATCTCCTTTGATGCGTAGTTTTATCATTTAAATATAACTGGCTCTCTTTGGACATACAAGTGAAGCACGCTGATAAATACTTCATATTCTTCGTTATGAGCAGCCCAATGTTTAGTTCGAGTAAGCTTTGTAGAATTGACATTGTGCACATTAAGTTTCATCCTCAAAGTTATGAAGTTGTTTTATCACAAGCTAAGCTTCCTATTAGAGTTTCTATTTAATGGCTCTTATATTCTTCTCTACATCCTCATTGGAAAAGGTGCCGACTCAGAAGTTTTTCAATACATTAGTTTTATTCAAGCGGAAAAAGCCGTTGAGCTATTGGTGTGGTTTGTTCCAGGAATTATTTTGTTTTCAGTGGCGAGTAATTTTCTCTACTACAATTCGATAGAAGGACTTTTTCGACGAAATATTTTTTCAATCATCTTAGCAGTTCCTCTTTTTATCAGCTGGGGGGATCTCGAATTTACCTATTGGCTTGCAAGTGTCCACCTTTTCTCAACGATTCTTTCGTTGTATGAGGCGCCGAGTAGTGCAGAAAAAAAAGCAAGGCCCAAGGTTCAAAAAAGTGTTTGGGAAAGCATCACACTTAAACCCGCTCAATTAGTCATGGTTTCCTTTTTACTTATTATAGGGGTTGGAACTTTACTTCTTATGCTCCCTATCTCTTATATTTCTGATTATAAGATTCAACTAGTCGATGCGATTTTTATGTCAACTTCAGCAGCTTGTGTAACAGGACTTTCTGTTTTTCAAATAGGCTCAGAGCTGACCTTAGTCGGACAAATCGTCATGCTCGTTCTCATTCAGGTCGGGGGGCTAGGAATTATGACCCTTTCCAGTTCGATGACGATTCTTTTGGGACGATCCCTAGGGATGAAAGAACAAGTTCTCATGCAAGGACTTCTTGATATTTCCAGTCTTGAAGAACTTATAGATATGATTATTGAAATCATCAAACTAACACTACTTATAGAACTTTGGGGGGCCATCCTCTTGACCGGTGTTTTTGTCTATGATGGTTTGGAATTTGGAGAAGCTCTTTTCAATGGAGTTTTCCATAGCGTTTCTGCATTTTGTAATGCAGGCTTTTCGCTTTTCCCTGACTCACTTGAGCGTTTTAAAGACAATACATTTATCAACCTTATCATTTCATCGCTCATTATTATGGGAGGGATGGGATTTATCGTTCTTAAAGATATTCGAGTGACTTTGATTCAAAAGAAAAGAGGGTTTAATAACCTTAGCTTACACACAAAAATTGTTCTCATTACAAATACTGTTCTTCTGGTTCTAGGAACATTTGGGATCTTTTTTAGTGAATTTTTAAATTCCCTCGATGACTATCCACTTTATGATAAGTTTCTCATTTCTTTTTTCCAGTCAGTGACAACCAGAACAGCAGGTTTCAACACGATTTCACTTAACTCCCTCAATACCCATACACTCTATTTTATGGCCTTGCTTATGTTTATTGGAGCCTCGCCTGGATCAACAGGTGGTGGGATCAAGACAACAACTTTTGCCATTCTAATCCAGTCAGTTAAGGCGACTCTGCAAGGGCGTAACCAAGTGGAGTTTTTTGAACGCCAGATACCCAATCAACTTAACGTGAGGGCTACGGCTGTCGCCATTGTTTCGTTGGTGGTGGTGAGCTTGTTCATTTTAATCTTGATAAAGTTGGAGCCCGAGATGTCCTTTTTATCAGTGTTTTTTGAAACACTCAGTGCTTTTGGAACGGTCGGGTTAAGTTTGGGGATAACTCCAGATCTATCCGATGGAGGGAAAATTTTTATATCATTATTGATGTATATTGGAAGAATTGGACCGCTCACTTTAGTTTTGGCAGTAAGTCAGGTCAAAACCATTGGGGGAAAAGTGCAATATGCCGATGGCCGGGTTATGATTGGTTAAAGGAGAAATTTTTCAGTGATCGTTTCCGTTATTGGATTGGGACATTTTGGCGCGCGAGTAGCTACCAGACTTTCTGAAAAAGGCGTGGAAGTCGTTGCGATTGATAGCGAACTCGAGCTCGTTGAAAAAATTAAAGACCTGGTTACCCACGCAGTTTGTATCGATGTTACCGATGAAAGGGCTTTGCGCTCTGTGAATATTTCAGAAGTCGACGTTGCGATTATTGCAATTGGGGATAATATCCAAATGAGCATTATGGCCGTTGCTATGTTGAGAAAGCTCGGGGTTGGGAGAGTTATCGCCAGGGCCACAAATAAATTGCATGAACACGTCTTGCACGAGATTGGTGCCAGTGAAATCATTAAAGTCGAAGAAGAAATGGGGGATATCATTGCATCGAAGATTATTGCTCCCCACATCCTCCAGCAGTACAGTTTTGCCCCTGGGTATTCTATCGTTCAAGTAAAGCTCGGAAAGCGTTTTGCTGGAAAAACCATTGTAGAATCACAAATTAAACAAAATTATGAACTTAATATTGTGGCCATCGAAAAAAAGGTTCCTTATATCACGGAAGAAGGAAAGTCAGCATTTCGAATTGAAATTAATGATAATCCTGTTCCAATGGATATCTTAGGCGATGACGATGTTGTCGTGCTCGTCGGTAGCGATAAAAAGTTTAATGAGCTATTTGCGGATTTATCGGCTTAAAAAAGGGTGGCATGAATCTCTCACTAAAAAATAGAATTACTATCAGTTTTATTTTTTCCTTAGCGATTGTTCTCATAATGGGGTTTAACGCTTTCTTCTTTCTCGATAGTTTGAACGAACAGATTGAAGAAATTACCATTAACCTCAATAATGAAAACTCTCTGACCGATGAAACGAGAATTTCCATTATGAGCATCCTGGAGCTTGAAAAAAAATTTAATGCTTGGGAAGCAAATACTGAAGATGTCGAAAAACTCAATGGGATTTGTGAAGGATTGCAATCGCAACTCCAAAAGCTTGATGGGATTTATCAAAACGTTGAATTAAAAAAAATTATCTCTAAAATGACAGGCCAAGTAGATGGGTTTAGGACTGTTCTCCAAACTTTGACAGATTTAGGAAAAAACAAAAATACAACCGCTGTAGCGACCATTAAGAATTTTTCAAAAAAGCTTCTTGATGCTTTCAATAACTTTATTGAACTCCAATTTTCTCTCACTCAAGATCGAGAAAGAAAAATGATGTCAGTCATCCGAGAAACCAAAACCAATATGCTTATTACATTGATTTTGGCTTCACTGGGGACACTTTTAATTAGTATGGTTATTCCTGGGAAAATAGCTCTTCCTTTTAGAAAAATTAGCGATGCAATTCGAGAATTACAAGATTGTAACTTTGACGTTTCTATTTATTACAATCAAAACGATGAAATCGGTGAGCTTTCACGCGAGATCAATAAAATGATCGCGAATATCAAAAAGTTTGAAGAGCTGCGGGCTGATAGGATTACAGTTGAGCATCGAAAGTTTGATGCCCTCGCCAATATGGTTAAGAAAAACGTCTTGGTGGCGAATGCCGATGGCCAACTCATCTACCTTAATAACAATCTTTATTCCGTTTTGAACCTTAAATCAGACGACATCATCAATAAGAACTACAAAGATTCCCTTCTTCCAGAATCCATCAAAGCGACTTACGGTCTAGCCTTAAAGCGCCGCTCTAAAATTGAAAATGAAGAAATTACTTTTATGGCAAAAAGGATTCAAGAAGACGAAGTGGTGGAAGTGGAATTTCAGGGTTTTGCGAACGTTATCCCCATTCGAGGAAAAGAAAGTTCACTTGACTACTATATCATGATTATATCTCGAGAAATCTTCAGCTAGGCAAAAAGGCGAAAATGGGTCATCTTCTTCGTCAAAGTCTCGCTTGCTTGTGCGACGTACGAAGCGTACGCCTCCGCGCTCACTTAACTTTTCCTTGAATCTGAAGCCATTTTCGCCTTTTTGCAAAGAGTGGGTGAAGAGAGAAGAGGAATAGTAGGGCGATGGGTCGAAAATACCTGTGCAGAATTAAATAAAATCGATTAGAATACCTGGACTTTATATGGAAACAAATAAAATTCGCAATTTTTCAATTATTGCCCACATCGATCATGGGAAGTCGACGCTTGCCGACCGTTTGATCGAAAAGACGAAGTCGATTGAAGATCGACAAATGACCAATCAATTTTTGGACAATATGGATATTGAAAAAGAGCGGGGGATTACCATTAAGGCCCAGACCGTAAGGTTGAAATATGTGGCGAAAGATGGGGAGACCTATTATTTGAATCTCATTGATACTCCCGGGCATGTGGACTTTAGCTATGAAGTGAGTCGCTCATTGGCGTCTTGTGAAGGGGCATTGTTGGTTGTTGATGCTTCACAAGGTGTGGAGGCGCAAACTTTGGCCAACGTTTATCTCGCCTTGGATAATAATTTGGAAATTGTTCCGGTGTTGAACAAGATCGATCTTCCCCATGCAGATCCAGGAAAAGTGCGCACTGAAATTGAGGATGTTATTGGGTTGGATGCGAGTGAAGCACCACAAGTTTCAGCAAAGTCAGGTATTGGTGTCGATGAACTTTTGGAAACTTTAGTTAAGAAAATTCCACCGCCAACAGGCAATAGTGAAAACCCTCTACAGGCTCTAATTTTTGATTCTTGGTTTGATCCCTATCGAGGGGTTGTGATTTTGGTGAGAGTCTTTGAAGGAAAATTAAAATTAAAAGATAATATTTATTTTAAAAAATCAGAAGGGGAGTACGAAGTTCTCAAACTTGCCGTCAACGAGCCCTTCTATTCAGATGTTAAAGAGTTGGGGGCTGGTGAAGTTGGGCTGGTGATTTGCGGGATTAAAACTATTCGCGATGTAAAAATCGGAGATACGGTTGTTCACGCTAGCAAAAAGCAGACACCTTCTTTAAAGGGCTACCAAGAAATTAAACCGATGGTGTTTTGTGGGGTTTTTCCTGTCATTAGTGATGACTACGAAGAATTGAAAGAAGCATTGGAAAAACTGGCCTTGAATGATTCTTCTTTTACTTATGAACCAGAAACGTCACAGGCTTTGGGATTTGGATTTCGCTGTGGTTTTTTGGGACTTCTTCATATGAATATTATCCAAGAGCGACTAGAGCGAGAGTTTACTTTGAATCTCATTTCTACGGCTCCAAGTTGTAATTATGAAGTTGTGACAGAACAGGGAAACACTCTTTTCATTGATAATCCTTCTGCACTTCCAGACTCAGGTGATATTGAATCCATTAGTGAACCTTATGTAGAAATCTCTATTCACGTCCCCAACGAATTTGTTGGACGCGTGATAAAGTTGTGCGAAGAAAAAAGAGGGGAACAAAAAAACTTAAATTATATTACAGAGGAAAGGGTACAAGTTGTTTACGATCTTCCGTTGAGTGAAATGGTCTTTGATTTTTATGACCGTCTAAAAAGCATCACAAAAGGGTATGCGAGTATGGACTACGAGTTGGTAGGGTATAGAAAATCCGACTTGGTTAGGCTTGATATCATGCTCAATGGAGAAAAGGTTGATGCGCTCTCCTTGATTTGCCACCGCTCTAGCGCTTATTATAGAGGACGCGACTTAACTCAAAAGTTGCGGAAGATTATAGATCGCCAACAATTTGAGATTGCCATTCAAGCTTCACTGGGAGCAAAAGTTATTGCCAGAGAAACAGTGAAAGCTTTGAGGAAAAACGTCCTCGCAAAATGTTATGGTGGAGATATTTCGCGGAAAAGAAAATTATTAGAAAAACAAAAAGAAGGAAAGAAACGCATGAAGCGTGTTGGAAATGTGGAAGTTCCCCAAGAAGCATTTCTAGCGGTCTTGAAAGTGGATGAATAACATGATTGGACTTTTGGATGAGTTTTACGACAAGAGCTTTCGAATAATTTCAGATGAATATTCTGACGATCTCGTTAAGGCAAAAAAAGATTTTTTTGCTAAAACGGGAGAAGTTCAAGATGAATACAGTGATTTTTATGAAGCTAAAATGAATTGTTTTAACGAGTGGTTCTTATTGAATTATAAGACTCGCTGGGATGATAAGGAAAAATTTCTCAACAAAGTTGTTAAAAAGCATTCAAGCCTCAACCTCGATGAAAATCAATTCCAATCACTTCTCAATGCTCGTTATTCCTTGTTTGAGTACATTAAGGTTAATTTCCGAGGAAAAATAATTATAAAAGACTGGTTTCAAAATAAGAAAATAGCTCTGGCCGATGATCATCCTCCTCTTTCGGTTTTAGAAGGAGAGATTTTCACTGGGCGAATGATTGATTATCAGGGAAAAAGCTATCTTCTCAAAGGTGTTTGTCTTTTGCCTGCTGAAGTTAAAAATCTCATTAAAAAGCAGGTCAATTTGGTAAAGAAAGGAAAAATTGACTGTACTGAGGAAGAGCTTCTTTTAAAGCTTGAGAATTTAAAAACTCAAAGCTTAAAATACCCTCACGTTTCTCCAGATAAAATTTTTAAATTCGAGTAATTATGAAAATTGCAGTTTTGCAAATGACTTCTGGTCTCGATCCCAAAGAAAATTTAAAAAAAATTCATAATTTATGTGCCGATTTGAAAGATAAAGGTGTCGAATGCCTTTTTTTGCCAGAGTGTTTTGCCTCTATGAGCAACGGTCATCAACCATCACCCTATCCTATGAGTTATGACAGTGAGTCTTATGGACAGCTTTTAGAGCTGGCCAAGACATATCAAGTGAATGTGATTGGAGGGACGTCGCCGTTTTTAGAGAACGGAAAAGTTTATAATCGAGCTCTCAACATCAATAAAAAGGGCGAGCTCATTAATTACTACAATAAGATTCACATGTTCGCCTGCAATATTGGAGAATTAAAAATCAAAGAATCCAATCTCTTTGCCGTAGGGGATAAACCTCAGACACTGGAAATTGGAGAATGGAAAATTGGTCTTTCAGTCTGTTTTGATGTGCGTTTTCCTGAGCTTTATTGGCATTACAGAGAACAGGGCTGCAACCTGATCACCATTTCTGCGGCCTTTACTGTTCCCACTGGGAAGGCTCACTGGCACACACTCGTGCGAGCGCGCGCCATAGAAACTCAGTCTTATGTGGTCGCTTCTTGCCAGTGGGGCGCTAATCATCCGAGCATTTCCACATTTGGGCATTCAATGGTTGTTTCTCCTTGGGGAGAAGTTTTAGTCGATCTTGGTGAAGGCGAGAAATTGGGCTACTGTGAACTTGATCTCAATTTGGTAAGTGAGGTTCGCAGGAAAGTTATTGTTTGTTAATGGATTTTTCTTCTGGTTCTCCGGCTCCGGTTTCTTCATTTTCACGATGATAATTATCGAAGAGAAGATAATGTCTACTTTGAAATGTGTTCAAAAAGAAGCTATCTAAAATAATGGGTTCCTCGGAATCTAAGTAACTTTCTATATAAGAGAGACTCTCTCTAAAAGAGATATCTTTCTCAAAATTTTTATTTAGGACCGCAAACCAAGCTTTATCGATGACGAGGCTCTCTTCCTTTTTGTTATTTACGAGGATGAATTTGTAAACTTCCTTATCTTTAGTAGAATTTTTATCGCGACCTAAGTTAAAAATACTGAGCTTTTCTTGATTATAATAATGAGCAAATTTCTCCGAGAGAGGTTTGAGAATATCAATTTGAGTCTGCGGTTTAAAATGCCCAAGAGATCCAACAGCATATTGGCGAGATGGCTTTTGTGAGTTTTCTTCTGGCTTATAGAAAAGTTTCAAAGTTTTTAAATTGGAGAGTCCTGAAAAGGTATTATGCTCAATCACCGAGAGAGGATTTCCTGAGAGATCGAGCGATGTGAGATGCTCTAATCCATCGAAGGGAGACCCTTCGATATATTCAATATTGTTATTAGAGAGATCTAAATGAGTTAAGAAAGGAGCTATGTGCGAGATTGCTCCATCGACAATAAAGGCTGTCGCTGGAAAGTAATGAAAGTTTCCGCCGGTGATTTTGAGCGATTTGAGGTTTGTCATCCCAATGAGATCTCGGAAGAGATCTATTGAATCAGCTCCAGCAACATCGTACACAAAACTCTCAATTTTCGAGAGGTCGTGCATCGTTATTTCTGCACAATATTTAGTGAAGTAGTGTTCGAGAAATTGCCTGATGGCCGGAGAGCGTTCGCAGGCATTAGCACTTAGATAGTCAACACCTAAAGTAGAACCTGCATATTGGGGCTGATTTTTTTCTCCGCCATATGTGAGTTCATAAGGAAATCCACTGTAGGGAATTTCTGAGGCATATGCTTGGTCCATGGACCCGAGATAAGAAAATGTTTCGGTCTTGCGAGCAAGTTCTTTCAATACACCAGGCTCTAAAATAATTTCAATAATGAGCGGAGGTGACATTTTTCCTTTTTCATTCAGTCGCACTTCAAAACTATCTTCGCCTTCGACAAATTTTCCCTTGGGAGGATAGTAATAAGCGATTCCATTATTGGCATAATCTTTATCTTTGACGAGCGTTCCATAGCGAGGCATGCGCGTGATCATGACTTCGGTAAAGGTGTCGAGGTTGTGAGGTTTTATTCTAATTGGGATTCGATCATATTCATCAATGCGATCGACATTTATGCTTTCGCCTGTGTAGCCGGTAAGGGCTTCCACATGAGAATTGCCTTTTGGCCCTATAATGTCCCAACCTTTTTGTAAGTTAAAAAGTAGCGGGCTTTTCAAGCTAATGACATTTTTCTTGAAAATAGGTTCAACGAGCGCCGCTCCAACGCCACCGTGAAAGTAGATAAATAAATCGTCTTCGTCTGGTTGGAGTGGTGATTTAAAATCCCCTTGGATGCCTAGTTGTGTGTAAGCGAAAGGTCCAAGCACTCGGTAAAGAGTGGTCTGGATTGAAGGCTCAATATAGAATTCAGCTCGCATATCACTATTGGAATTGATGACCTTTAGATTTCTTTTTTTAACTATAAAGTCTTTGTTAGAAGGAAAACTAGCCCCTGTTTCTGGAGTGTAGTATGTGCTGGCCTGGAAAGCATATTCACTTTCAATTTCGAATTCCATATCATTTTGTTTGAGAACGTGAAAAGTCATACCAGCGTCAAATTTAATTTCAACATCCACGTAGACGGGAACTGGACCGGCCATAAAACGAATAGGAAAAGTTATTTTCTTAAAGAGTGGAAAGAGAACAGAACCGGCGAATCCTCCCTCATTTTTAATTTTCATTTTAAAACGATATTTAATGATCGCGTCAATGCTCGTTTCAAGTTTCTTTATATTGAGACGGTTTATTTCGTAGTCTCCGCGGAAAGTGGGAAGGACTTCGAGCTCGCCTTCTTCGATTGTGACGTAAAAGTTTTTATTCCCTGAAATATTAAATTTTGTTTTTTTATTTTTTCCAAGATAAATATTGGGTGTTTTGGTGTGTCCATAAGTGTCGATAAGCTTGTAGTTTTTAAATACAATTTTATTAGATTTCAATTCACTCTCTTTTGGTGTCAAAAGAGAGTTTGAAATTTTATGAGATTGTGATCCCTCAGACCAACTTCTTGTTTCGCTAGGACTGTAAACGAGATGAGGTGTGGTTTCAAATGTAAGCTTTGTATCCTGATCGCGAGAGAGGTCAGCCAGAGTTCCCAAAGTGACTTTGATATCTTTGTCGTTGACGACTTTAACAGTTTTGAGAAGAAGTTTATTATCGTCATTAGAACCGTTACCGACGATCATGTCATTGGCTTGTAAATCAGAAACATCAAAGTTGGAAATTGTAATTAAACTCGAGTTCGCATCGACGATGGTGATATTTTGATTTTTTTTAAGAACATGAATGGCATCAGTCTTTTCAATGTTATATTGTCCAGAAGATTTACCCAGTAACCCCAGTTTGAGAAAACTAGTTTTGAGCTCTCTATCTTGAGGCTTGGAGTCCTTTTTGGAGCATGAGAAATTTAAGAGTAAAACAAAAAGTAATATGAGTTTCACTGTTTTTTCCTAAAGTATTTAAAAAATTGTGAGAGATTTTTTTCTGCTCCACCATCACAGTTGAGGCGATTGCGCTCATAGAAGCTTGCTTCACAATTCAACTCTGGTTGGTAAGTGACTTCAGTGCCCAGGCGATCAAGCTTTTGAATATAGCTTTTATTATCGCTGGTATCGCAATTTCTTTTTTCCATATAGATTTTACGTTGGCAAAAATGTCGAAATTTTCTCGTTTCTTTGTCGACTTCGAGATAATCGAGACTTCTTATGTCGATAATTTCAAATTCATCACCTTTTGCGAGTTCAATGGTCGCATCGTTATACATGGCAAAGAGATCGAGAAAGTTAAAAATTCCTTGGTGATCACCCCAATCAACATCAAATAAAGTCATATCATCTTTTAATTGGTAAACTTGCCCAATTTCAAGCTTTGGATTGGGTGCTGCTTGAGCAACAAGTATTTGTAGAAAAGCTAAGAAAATATAAAATTTTCTCATATAAGGACTCCTGTTTTATTTTCTCCATTTTAATCCGGAGATAGGGGAGATTCTAAAAATATTAAATAGAAGGTAAAAATCACAAGGGTGTGTTTAAAAAATAGACAGCAAGCAGAGTAAAAACTACATATAAGGATTTTCACCCGAGGTATGGTCAGTTAAATCGACAACTTCTTCAATTTCTGGGAAGTGCTTTTGAACGATTTTCTCGATACCACCTTTGAGAGTTGCTTTTGAACTAGAGCACCCGTGGCAGCCACCTTTTAGGATCAAAAAAAGCTTATTGTTATCGACATCAACAATTTCAACCCCACCCCCGTGTTCTGCGAGCGCAGGCCTTACTTGTTTGTCGAAAAGTTTTTCTATTTGGTGAATCATGAAGACATCTTAGCGCATTTGAAGAGGTTTGTCTTTGAATCTGAGAGATTTTAAGGGCTTAAATAGAGGATTCTTGCCAGGAAAAATGCAAAGCTAAGGGCATGCATTGCTTCTCGAAATACCTAAGCATTCCCAATAGTGCGCTTCTATTCGTTGCCCCTCCAGCATGGGGAAAGACCCTTCTTCTGAAAAGACTATTTTTCGAACTTAAGGGCAAGCCTCTCATCTATCTATCACCCTTGAGAGCTTTGGCTGAAGAATTCGCGGAAGGCTTTCCAGAATGCACAGTTTTTCGGAGTTTTGAAGACGTTAAAAACAGGGAACTTGAAATATTCCCTTGGATTATCACCCCGGAGATATTCAATTATTTCATCCAAAAGCAAAACTTTGAATATCTTGAAGATTTGATCATTGTGGTGGATGAATTTCATCTCTTTTCAATTTGGGGAGAGAGCTTTCGTGAGTCGCTCTTGGAATTTATAGAAAATTCTTTTTCACTCCAAGCCTCGATGCTTTTTTTAACAGCCACTTTTGATGAAACTTTGCTTGAAAAGATGAAGCATTGTTTTGAACTTAATTTTGACAATAGTTTTTTAGTCGATATTGGAAACCAGCATCTACTCTATAAACCCCAATCTTACTTCGAATGGAATTGGCTTTCTAAAAGAGGTTATAAAAATGTGCTTCCTTTATTGATAAGATTGGCTCTTAAAAAGGGGAGAGTACTCTTATTTGTAAAGTATCGTCGCGATGTTGATAGTTGGAGAAAATGGGCCTTGAAAAATAAAATCCAAGTCTTAGGATGCCGAGGAGGGGAAAGCATGGATTTTAGTCAAAATCTGAAAAAGAAAATCCCAGATTTGATTGTGGCGACTACTGTTTTGAGTCATGGAGTCAACCTCCCATCGATTCATTTTATTTTTTTTACCTATAAGGAAGCGCATTCCGATATTTTTTTGCAAATGGTTGCCCGAGGAGGCAGAAAAAAAGAGAGTTATTGGGTTCACACCCCAGAGAAGTGCCCTTTTCGAGGCAAATGTGCTAGTCTTTCTGCTAAGATCCTTCTTTTAGTGCGAGCATGGTTTTATGCAATTACAAGGAATCCTTTTAAATAAGAAAAAATTTCAAGAGAGAAATCTTATTGCCGATATCATTCTTCGCAATGGTCACCGGACGAGTGCCATCTTTTACGGAGGACAAGGTGGGGGGAAAAAACACAAACCATCTCAATTAGAAGTTGGGAATCTTGTTAGCTTTCCCTTATTGCGTAAACCGAAAGAAGGGCAGATGCAGGCCATCCGCGAATGGAAACTCGATTGGGAACACATCGAAATTAGAAAAAATTATAAAGCTTTTTATCTTCTTCATTTTTATTCAGAACTTATTCGCAAAGTAATCCCTGACGAACAAAGATTTGATCAGAATCAAGATGGCGAGTTTTTTAATCTACTCAGTAATGCAATTTTTTATCTAGAAAATTCACTTGTTCAAAATAATTTTCTGAAATCAAATCATCTCTCCTTATTTCTAGTAAAACTCCTTTACTATCTTGGCGTTTATCCTGCACTTCTCGATTGCCTCTACTGTGGAGATAGTCTTCATGAAAAAAATCTTGGTTCTTTTAACTTTCAAGAAGGAGGGGCAACTTGTCGTTCTTGTGAAGAACAAAGTTCTCTCGAAGATCTTCAACTTTATTCCTGTTTGAAAAATTTTAAAAACATTCCCTTTAAGGAGCTTTCCTCTCTTCGTCAAGGTCAACCTTTAGAGGTATCTAAACGCCTTACAGACTATTTTTTAACTCATTTTCAGCTTTTCCCGAGGGATTTACATAGCTATAGTTTCATTTTTAACTAATTTCAGAATAAAAACCCTTGTAATTTGAAAAATCTAAAATAAAATCTAACCACTGGAAATCATATTTTGACTATAGAATAAGCTAAAAGGAGAACACCATGGCTAAGAAAAGAACGACTTCAAAAACTAAAAAAACAACAACGAAAACATCTAAAAAAGAAATGTTACTAGTTGGTTCAAAAACAAAAGACGCCCTTAAAGCTAAAGGATTCAATGTTTCTTCAGAAACTTTGACTGCAATGAACGATTACGTTTACTGGCTTGTTGATCAAGCTCAGAAAAAATGTAAGGCAAACGGAAGAAAAACTATCCGTCCTTACGACATCCTTGCATAGTCTTTAATTTCAATAAATACAGGGGTGGCTTATAAACCACCCCAAACTTCATTTAAAATTTATGAAAAAATTTAAAATCACATTCTTCCTCGTCCTAATTATTGTTCTCGTCGTTGCGAAATATATTCTTTTTGATTATCCCGTTTCTACTGGTAAACGCGTCGGTAACCTCACTAAGTTGAGCCATAAGGGAAAAATCATTAAAACTTGGGAAGGGACCATCGATGAAGGAAGCGGTGATAAACTCACAACTTATTTTTCAGTAAAAGACAATGAACTTGCCAAAGAGCTTTATGAATTTAAAGGCCGAAAAGTTATTCTCTTCTATGAAGAGTATATTGTAGGCTGGCCTCGCGATACCAAATACAACATCGTTTCTTGGCAACAAAGCACCGAAGAAGCTTATCACACCGGAAGCACTCAACATCAAGAACCTGAAGAAGAGGCGCAACCAACATCAGAGCTTTATGGGATTCTTGGAAAAACGCTTTTTTGTAGTTTTTTAGGGACTCTTATTAATGATAAAGAGCTTTATCAGCAAGTTAAAGAGTACATCAAAAACAACAACCAATATCTCTATCGCCAGTACGATAAATGCAACGATTAAGTCCAAAATGGCGGAATCTTCTTCGTCGCAACTTCGACTCAAAGACTGCGACTTGGAGGAACCAAGCCTCGTCTTTTCGCTCGTGGCTCCTTGAATCTCCCCCCATTTTGGACTTAATCAATATAAAGATTTTTTGATCTTGATCAATGTAAAGAAAACTTGTCTTAGGTAAATTAAAAGAGGTCGTAAATGTTTTTACTTTGAGAAAAAAATGCTCAATGTTGCTGTTTTGATTTAAGTGTTAATTTAAGTTTAAGTAAAATTTATTAAAGGGAGGAGACATGCGCATACTGATTATTCTAGTCAGTTTTTTATTGTTAGAAGGCTGCCAAAAGAAAAGCGGAGAAGAAGTCAGTATTCAGAAAAGTCATGAAATTTTAAATGTTACTCCCTACGAAGCTGATAGCATGATTTTTTTTAGTCGTAAAAGTTACCCCTTACGATTAAGTTTAGATAAAAATTTTACTGAAAATGAGCAAAAGATTATTGAAGATGCTCAGGCATCCTGGGAAAAAGTTAGTTCATTTAATACAGACATTTTTAATGAGCAAAATTCTTATTATGTTGATCAGCCTAGGACTGATGATCTAAATAATTTTGATGACGACATTTTAGGTGTGTATAAGTTAGAAAGTTGGCCCAAAGAACTAAAATCAGCCATGGCTGCAGTTCAGATATATGGAATTAGAACTCGATTTATATCAGAAAATGGAAATTTGGAAAAAGTAGTTATTTTAAATGCTGATATCTTCCTGAATTTTGGAAATGGAGGAATTTCTTCATCTAATGAATTGAAAAAGTTAGTTGTTAGGTCATTAGGAAGTTTCCTGGGCGTTCCTCAAAATAATATCGATAATGATTCTGTAATGAATTACTGCTCTTCGGGCGAAGTAATTACACATAAAGATGCAAGTAACCTTTACCATCTTCTAAAAGAAGGTATCGAATTTGATGCAGTTAATGAAAAACCCTTATCTTATATAAGGGAAGCAGAAAAATTTACTGTATTAATAAAATAGATATTAAATTCTTCCTTGATTTTAACTTGAGGACCCGAACTTAAGGTCCTTCACCTTACAAATGATGACATTCAGTGAAAGTAGTTGAGAGATTGCGTGAAAGTTTTTACGCTATGGCAATATTACGGAGGATTTGTGATTTCAGGTTTGGCCATCGTTTTTCATTTGCTTTCGAGCTTTCCACTAACTTTTTATGTTGATGAAGACTTTAGTTTGGATGAGCGCCTAATTATTTTGGAGGCTCAAGAGCGTTGGCAAGAACGCAGCTCTTTTGGAATAGATTTGTTTGATGAAGAAAACACGGGCGAGACTCAGAAAATCAAGATTGGGAATTGGAAAACCTATGCTGCTGATGCCAAAATTGGTGTCTATAAAATTACGAATTGGAAGAAGCTTGGCTTGGCCCAGAGAAATAATGTCCTGGCGGCAACACAAGTTACTGGTGATAAAGACGAAAAGCTAGGAATTATTCGGGTAAAGACTGTGGATATCTTCATCAATTATGATTACCATCGCTTTGATCGAAAGCTTCTTTATAAAACAGTGATGCATGAAATCGGTCATTTGTTGGGAGTTCCTCATAATCGAGATATGCATTCTATTATGTATGAAAATATTGGTGATTGGATTTTGGATGAGGATGAAAAAAATCTTTCGGCGTCGCTTCAGGTGAGCTTAGAGTATGACAAGCATTTCTACTACGAAGAAGTAGTTGACTGAAATGCTCTTGGAATTTTTTATAGAATATTTCTCAATTTGACTTACAAATCCTAAAATAGTTGTGAACCTTAAAATTACGTTGCTAAAATAATTGCACGCCATTCCATCGATCGGAATGGGATTCAATGATTATGGAGGATGAGACATGAAAGGGATTTGGGGAGCCGTACTTTTAGCATTACTTGTTGGCTGTGGTAGCAAAGGAGGAGGTTCTTCTTCTGATGCAGTTAAGAAGGCAGGGCCTGGTTTTAATATTGATGAAAAGCCCGCTGAAGTGCAATTTCTTCTTCCAGATTTATTGCCTATAAAATACCACATTGCCGAAGATTTTTCTGAAGATGAAGTGGACGGCATTATGGATGTAAAGCAATCTTGGCAAGCAGCTGATGCCCTTGGGGTAAAGTTTTTTGATAAAAATATTCTTATCGATGAAAATATTGATGAAAATGATGATCGGGCTTATCAGGACACGACGGTGGGAATCTATCTTAGAAGAAGCTGGGAGAATCATCCCTCTAATGCACTTGCAGTGACAATTTATCAAAAAAAGGGACTTTTTGACGATGATGGAAAATTAATAAGTTCTGTTATGTTTAACCCCGATATTCTTTTTAATTATAAAGATCATGAATTTACGACTGACCCTGCAAATGTTTCTGCGACTGATTTTCAATCAGTTCTTGTTCACGAGATGGGGCATCTCCTAGGATTACAACACGTGCAATCGACTAAAGAAACAGTGATGTTTCCTTCTATTTCTCCGGGAGAAATTTTAAGAGAACCTCAAGAAATCGACAAAAGTCATCTCTATCATAACTATAAAGCTTATCAAGATTTTTCACGTGAGTATGGATATATGGTCAGTGGAAACCAGAAAGGGATAGTCACTCAGGGGACTTCTCTGCCATCAGGTTTTCGTTTTGGAAAAACTGAAAATGTTGCCATCTATCTGATGAAAGATGGGACTTGTGTTCACAAAGTGAATGGAAAAGTCGTTAAAGTTGAGCGCTAAAATGAGTTCACGAATCGATCACGAGTTACATTTTATCGATTGAAACGGACTTGATGATTATAGAGGATTAAGTATGAAAAGGATTTGTTGGGCTGTGCTTTTAGCGTTGTTAGTTGGTTGTGGGGGGAAAGGTAAAGGAGGGGGTTCTTCGCAAGCAGCTAAGCTAGAGTCTGGCTTGAATACTGACGAAAAACCTACAGAAATTCAGTTTCTTCATCCTGATTTATTGCCAATTAATTTTCATGTTGCTGAAGATTTTTCTGAAGAAGAAGTGGATGCAATTATGGCTGCTAAAAATTCTTGGCAAGCGATAGATACTCTTGGAATAAAGTTTTTTGATAAAAATATTCTTATCGATGAAAATATTGATGAAGATGATGATCAGTCTTATAAAGATATGACAGTTGGTATTTATTTGAGAAAAAGCTGGGAAAATCATTTCTCTAATGCGTTGGCAGTTACAATCTATGATAGGCAAGTATTTTATAGGATAGATGGAAAAAAAAGAAAAAAAATAGTAAGTCCTGCGATATTAAATCCTGATATTCTTTTGAATTATTACAATTACAAGTTTACAACAGATCCTGTTAATGTTGGTAACGACCTTCAATCGGTACTTGTTCATGAAATGGGACATTTGCTTGGTTTGCAACATATAGAATCGACGAAAAAAACAGTGATGTATCCTACCTATTCTTCTGGACAAATCTTACGAAAACCACAGGAAATTGATAGTCGCCATCTTTATTACAGTTATGAAGCCTACCTCGAATTTTTAAGAGCATATGATTATGTGATCAGTGGAAACCAGAAAGGGATTGTGACTCACGGAACAGAGCTGCCTGAAGGTTTTCATTTTGGGGAAATCGAAAATGTTGCCATCTATCTGATGAAAGATGGAACTTGTGTTCACAAAGTGAATGGAAAAGTCGTTAAAGTTGAGCGCTAAAATTAGTTAAAGAATCTATGACAGGGATTTCTGGTGCGGGAGTTTTTTTAGGATTGTAGAGATAAGCTTTCACTCCCGCACTCACACCAGCTTCATAATCACTCATTTTATCACCAAATAAATAACACTCTTGAGGATTCAATTGGTATTTTTTTATCAACTCAGTAACCAATGTGGGCCGTGGTTTGCGGCATAGACACTGGTCTTCGGGAGTGTGAGGACAGAAAACAATTTCGTCGATATCGTTAGCACCACTTTGAATGAGCAGTTTGTTGAGAGCATCGTGAACACTGAGGACACTTGAAATGGGGAAATAGCCGCGCCCAACTCCTGATTGGTTGGTAACAATAAAATTAAGAAAACCTTTTTCCTGAAAAGTTTTGAGTGCCTGGAGGGCATCGGGAATGAACTCAATATCTTTAGGGTCTTGCAGGTAGTGTTTATCAACGATAAGCGTACCATCACGGTCCCAAAAAACGGCTTTTGTTTGCGTCATTGTTGTTTTATAAAGGGAAGTGAAACACTTTTACAATGAAATAAATAAGACGCAAAGCGCATGATTCCCCACTATGTTTGATGTTCTCAAAAAATTGTATCCCTATGCCAAACCTTTCTGGAATTCGTTTATCGTGGCCTCACTTTGCGCTATCCCGATGGCAAGTATCCAAGGTTTTCAAGCTTACTATGTCAAAGAAATTTTTGATAAAGGTTTAAGTCCTGGTAGCACCACTGAAGATATTCTTGGGAAGTGTGGGGTGCTTTTAGGTCTTCACTTGGTGCTGTATCCTTTTCGCTTTTATCATCACTACACATTAAGACTTATTGTTGAAAAAGTTGTTTGTCGCATGCGTGAAGAACTTTTTAAAAAGTTTCAATCACTTCCTCTTTCCTTTTACGATAAGTCGAAAAAAGGAGATCTTCTCTCTGTCGCGACCTACGATACAGTTTACTTTGCCAGTGCCATGAGACACGTTATCAGTATTTTTAGGGAGCCTCTTACGGCCTTAATCCTTTTGGGAGTTGCTTTTTATAATGATTGGCCACTTACACTTTTTATTTTGGCGGCGATTCCTTTCTTTGGAGCAATTTTTAGTTATACAGGGAAGAAAGTAAAAAAATATGTAAATGCTTCTCAAAGTAAGATGGGGCTGATCACTCAAAGTTTGACTGAAGGAATTCAAGGCCAAAAAATCATCAAGGCCTTTAATCTCCAAAAGTATTTGGGAGATAATTTCGAAAAACTTCAAGCTTCGTATTATGAAAGTCAGAAAAAAGCCTTTTCATATGAAGAGCACAGCCATCCGATGGTGGAGTTAGTAGGGAACTTTGCTTTGGCGGCTATTATTGTCTACGCTCACCAAAGAATTGTAGGGAGGCACTTAAGTACGGGGGGCTTTATCAGTTTTGCTGCTGCTCTCGCGCTTTTTATGGAACCCATCAAAAAATTTAATCAAGCCAATATTAGCCTTAATCACGCTCGTGCAGCCTGTAACCGTATATTTGATGTCATTCGGGTAGAGAGTGAAGATGAAGGACAAAAAGAATTTAAAGGGTTTGAAAAAAATATAGAGATACAGAATTTAAGTTTCCGCTATCATGATAATCTTGTGTTCGATCACTTTAATTTAAAAATTAATAAAGGTGAAAAGGTCGCTTTCGTTGGGCCATCAGGTGCGGGTAAGTCGACAATCTTCTTGCTTTTGCAAAAGTTTTATTCTCCTCAAGAAGGGAATATTTGTATTGATGGAGTTGATATTCGTGAATTGAAGTTGGAGGAATTGCGAAAGAATTTTTCTTATGTTGGGCAAGATATTTTTCTTTTCAATGATTCTGTCGAAGAAAATATAAAAATGGGTGATGAGCTAACCTCTGAACAATTAGAAGAAATGCTCAAACTAAGCTATGCAAAAGATTTTGTTCGCAATATGCCTGAAGGAATTAAAACTCAGGTTGGTGATCGCGGAACGATGATCTCTGGAGGCCAGGGACAGAGGTTGACGATTGCACGGGCATTGGTGAAAAATGCGCCCATTGTGCTATTTGATGAAGCGACGTCTGCACTGGACAATGATTCAGAAAGAATAGTGCAAAAAAACATGGAAGAATTCTTAAAAGAGAAGACAGTTATTGCAGTGGCTCATCGCCTGAGTACCATCGTTAATTATGATCGAATTATTTTCCTAAAAGCGGGAAAAGTGGTAGAAGAAGGGACTCATTCTGAGCTAATGAATTTGAACGGAGAATATAAGAAGCTTTACGAGTTAAGTATAAAAAATGAGGTTATTGCATGAGTGCCAACGAAGAAAATCTAATGAACATGAGCGATTTGACGTCTTTGTGTAAAAGACGAGGTTTTATTTTTCAAAGCTCAGAAATTTATGGAGGACTTGGCTCATGTTGGGATTATGGACCTCTTGGAATTGAACTCAAAAATAATCTGAAGGAAACTTGGTGGAAGGCAATGACTTATAGAGAGGATGTGGAGGGAGTTGATGCCGCCATTCTTATGCACCCACTGGTGTGGAAAGCTTCTGGACACATTGATAATTTCAGCGATCCATTGGTGGACTGTAAGCAATGTAAATCACGGTTCCGGGCAGATCAGATAGATCTCTCAAAACCTTGCCCTGATTGTGGTGCTGAAGGTTCTTTCACTGAGCCCAGAGAGTTTAACCTCATGTTTTCAACTCAAATGGGAGCCGTGACAACGGACTCTTCAACAGTTTATTTGCGTCCTGAAACCGCTCAAGGGATATTTGTAAATTTTCACAATGTTCAATCCACGATGAGAAAGAAACTTCCGTTTGGGATTGCTCAAATTGGGAAAGCGTTTAGAAATGAAATCACTCCTGGAAACTTTATTTTTCGAACGAGAGAATTTGAACAAATGGAGATGCAATACTTTGTTCGTCCAGGAGAGCAAAAAGATTTCTATGAAAAGTGGAGAGAAATTCGTTACCAATGGCATCTCGATAATGGTTTGAGAAAAGAAAAATTGCGCTTTCATCCTCACGGTGAAGGAGAACTTGCTCACTACGCTGATGCTGCTCTTGATATTGAATATGAGTTTCCTATTGGCTGGGGAGAGATGGAGGGGATTCACTCACGAACTGATTTCGATCTCAAGCAACACCAAGAATACTCTAAGAAAAACCAAGCTTATGTGGATCAAACCCGCAATAACGAAAAATATATACCTTATGTCATAGAGACTTCAGTCGGGTGTGATCGTTGTCTATTGGCTATTCTCTGCGATGCTTATCGTGTTGAAAATCCGGGAGACAAAGAGAATCAACGAGTTGTTTTAAAAATAAAACCAAGCTTAGCTCCTATTAAAGTTGGTGTTTTGCCTCTGATGAAAAAGCCGGAGCTTGAGTCGGTAGCCAAGAAAATTTTTGATGGGCTTAATAAAAAGTACAAGTGTGAATACGATTTATCTGGTTCAATCGGAAAACGTTATCGACGTCAAGATGAAATTGGGACTCCTTATTGTGTGACAATTGATTATGATTCACTCGATGATAAAGCAGTCACAATACGAGATCGCGATACGATGACTCAAGAAAGAGTTTCTATTGATCAAGTTGAAAAATATTTTAGCGATCGTTTGAACTAAGTTTTTCAAATTCTTTTCTTTGTTTTCGAGAACATTTCTTAACATTAAAAGTAATGTTTTCACTAGGACAATAAAAACGAATTTTGAAGTATTGGCACCCAAAGCCTAAGTCATAAGCAAAATTTGAATCAAAACGAAAAGAGTAAACAGCATCATTTCCCGTCAAAACCGCTTCACGGTTTTTCAGAGCAGTTTCTAAAAAAGCATAATCAATTTCGTGATAAATATTTCGTCCAATATTAGCAGATTCATACTGGTAGTTTTCAAGAACTTCTTGAATTTTTTCATTGGCAACGATGAAGTTACAGTCACTATCTGCCAAGCTAAGATGGCTAGTGAAAATCATTAAAATGCCGAGAAAAAGCCAATTCTTGCCCATAAAAGATTTCCTTTGTTTTTAAATTCAAAAAGATTAATTGCTAAAAAGCATATCATAATGCTGTTATTCCCTGGTTTTCTGCTGTAAACTTTTTACAGAGTGAAAAATTATTAAACACTTTTTTGAGGTTGCGATGAATCTTGAAATGTTCTGGAATTGTGAAAAATTAGAGAAAAATAAAGAAAAAATTAAGAAAATATTTTTTTATCGGATCTGTGGTATGGGGATGGGAACTTGCGCGACGCTCCTTAAAGAGTCGGGTTTTGATGTCTCAGGGGCTGACCTTGCCTTTTATCCTCCGATGGGAACGTATCTCAAAAATCAGGGAGTCAATTGCTGTCCTTTGAGTGAAGTGAATACTTCCATGCTTCAGCAGTACGATCTTATTGTGGTTGGGAATTCAGTTTCGAAGGGAAGTCGCGACGCCGAGCTTATCGAAGGCAGTGGGATTCCTTTTACTTCGTTTCCTTGCATTTTAGGGGAATACGTTTTGAAAGATCGCTGTGTTATTGGAATTGCAGGGACTCATGGAAAAACAACCACAACCTATTACCTCACTCAACTTCTCTCTGAGCTAGGTGAAGAGCCCGGCCACTTTGTCGGGGGTGTACTTCCAGATCGCCAGCCGTCGGCACTAGGAAAAGGGAAATATTTCGTCATTGAATCTGATGAATATGATAGTTCTTATTTTCAAAAGTTTGCAAAGTTGCGGCAATATAAAATTAAACGACTCGTTTTAACTTCTCTGGAGTTCGATCACGCCGACATTTATAGAAATGTTGAAGAAATTGAAAAACAATTTGAAGATACACTCGATTCTTTAGAACAATTTATTGGCAATTATGATTATCCTTCTGTGCAAAATGTTGCCAAAAAGTTTAGACAATCTCAATCGACACATAAGAATAATATTCAAAGTTATGGTTTTGAGTCAGATTTTGGACCTAAAAACTTAAAATACAGTGATGGGAAATGCTGTTTTGAAATCCGTTGGAATGATAAAATTGAAATTATAGAAACCAATGTCATTGGTGATCAAAATATCCTGAATTTATCAGCAGGTATTCTGTTTTGCCTGAGTAATGGGCATTCGCTTGAAAAAATCAAAAAAGCCTGCCAAAACATTAAAAATGTTAAGAGAAGACAAGAGTATCGTGGAAAATACAAGAACTCGATTGTGATTGATGATTTTGCCCATCATCCCACTTCAGTGACTTTAACGATTGATTCGATCAAAAAAGCCTATCCAGGAAGAAAAATAAACGTTTTTATAGAACCGGTAACATCAACGGCTCGGAGTACAGCATTCCAACAATCGTTTGTTGAATCTGTTAATGGCGCAGACTATGTTGTCGTCGCTGATCCCAAAATACCTACCAACGCTTTAGATTTTGAAAACCTCAATTATCAGCAACTTTCTGATGACATTAACAAATCAGGGGTAAAATCTTCTTTAGTCGAGAATCTTGAACAGATATTGGCTATAATAGAAGACAAGTCTGCTGAAGAAAGTGTTCTTTTATTTCTAGGAAACAGAACGATTCTCGGACTATGGGAATCGGAGTTTGTGAATAAAATAATATAGATGAAATTTTCGTCAATCAGTTTAATACTGTTCCTATTAATTTCCTGTGGAAGTCATCCTTTGGATGCTATAGGAAAAGGTGATCACGAAAAAATTGTTCAAAACTACTTCCAAGAACTCATAAAATTTAAAAAGAAAGTTTGTTCTTATAAAGAGCTTCATCAATATGAAAAACTTTATCAAGAATACCAAGGGCGTGGTCACTATATTCCTCTTGTCGATGAACAGGTAGACACAGATGCCATTCTATCAAATCTTTATCTCGTTCAAGCAAAAAAAAGATGGCTAAATGATTTGTATTTTAAATTGAAAAAGATGAAGAGATTGCCTGATTTTTCTCGTGATTTAAAAAATCTTCAGAGAAAAATTAATGAAAACCTTGTTTTTAAATACCAACACGAAGTTAAAAATGAATACACTCCTCAAATGGTTAAAGCACTCAAAAAGAATGTGACGGAGCTTAAAAACATATTTAGAAAATTAGAAAAAAAGGCTTTTTATCTCTTCAATTTTGGTTATCCCGTGAATCACTTTGCTCATCGCTTTGAATATGAAAAGTATAAAGAGTTAGAAGGGCCTGAAAATAAAAAGAAAGCCAACAAGATTTTTGTAAAAAGAAAAATATATGAAGATGGAGCTTTTCATCCTCAACAAACAGGAACTGACAAGTTTTTGCGAACGGCCCTTGATACAGTTAAATTAGAACTTTTTCACTTAGATGGGTTTATCCATGAAGATTTACGGTACGATTTAGAGTGGATCATCGAGCAATTGGATGAATTGAACAAAAAGGGCAAGCAGTATTTCCTCGTTCGAATTAAAGCATGGAAAGAAAAAATTGAAGATTCTCTCAAGTTCTACAATCAAATAGCGATTCAAACGAACCCAAATAAGAATGTCACTCGTAAATACGCAAGTGCGCAGTATAAAGCCACACAAGATATCAAAAACTTTGTTCTCGATAAGTTTATTGAAGTTTATAAATATTGGGCCGACAAAGATGAGCTGATGAGAAAACTCTTTGTTCTCGACACCATTCTTCTCAACGAAGTGGGAGCTGTTGATCCGGAAGGTTTGGAGAGAGAAGAAATTATAAAAGTTGTTATGAATCGGAAATCACATTCTGAATATAGCTTGCTCGATCCCAAGCAAGACCTCTATGAATTTCTCTATGGAGATATTAATACAAAAAAATACCCATGGCTCAATATCTTATTTCGAAAAGGTGAGTTCTCTTTCACTTATTTTTTTATCCCTGCTGTGACAAATGTCTTTTGCCCTCCAATGACAAAATGGAGCAAGAATCTACGAGAAGACAATTTATTGAGAAGCCTCAAGTATCTCACGCAAAATCTTGTCCCCGAAGATCAAAAGGCTTTAAGGTATTTTTCAAGAGCCTCCATGGTTGGACGGGTCAATATGGCCAAAGTATGGGTTAACTACCGGGCCATTGTGGAAAAACTAGGGCGTGAGGTTGAAGAGGGGACAGATCGCTTGGATAAGCATCTGAAAAAAGGACAATTTCGCTATTTTTATTCCTTTAATAGGGGAGGAAAGGTGTATCGCGTTTTAGAGATTGATGAACAGAAATACGTTTATCTGCGTGAAGGCACCACTTCTCACTACTATGTCTACAGGGACCCCCAGCTTTTTCGATTTTTTGAAGAAATTTCCAATTAAGCTATTCTTGAAAAGCTAAAGAGATGCTGTATAATTGCCTTTCAGAGTCAATCGCTGTCTTTTGCCAAGTGTCACAAGCCAGCAAGAAGGCGAATCCCCTGTCTCTAAGGAGAGAAAATGAAAGATTACATGTTTACATCTGAGTCTGTTACAGAAGGACACCCTGATAAAATGGCTGATCAAATTTCTGATGCCATTCTCGATGCCCATTTGCGAGGCGATAGTTCTTCACGAGTTGCTTGTGAAACACTTGTGAATACTGGGCTTGTTGTCGTGGCCGGTGAAATAACTTCTAAAACACAAGTTGATTATCAAGATATTATTCGAAATAAAATCAAAGAAATTGGTTACGATGATTCTGAAAAAGGGTTTGATTGCAATACATGTGCGGTGATGGTGGCCCTCGATAAGCAATCTCCCGATATTTCTCAAGGGGTAACTGAGGGGCAAGGGACTTTTAAAGAGCAAGGAGCTGGTGATCAAGGAATCATGTTTGGTTATGCAACTAATGAAACCAGTAACTATATGCCTATGACAATTGATCTTTCTCATAAGCTCGCTCGCAAGCTTGCAGATGTTAGAAAGTCTGGCGTACTTCCACTTCTTCGTGCTGATGGGAAAACTCAAGTCACAGTTCAATATGAAAATGGTGTTTTAAAGAGAATTGATAGCATTGTTGTCTCTACTCAACATGCAGAGGAAATGTCTCTTAAGGATGTTGTTGATGGAGTTCAAGAAGAAGTTATTAAAAAAATTGTTCCTGCTGACTTGATTGATGACAAGACAAAATATTTTATCAACCCAACTGGCCGATTTGTGGTTGGGGGACCGATGGGGGACTGCGGTCTTACTGGAAGAAAAATTATTGTCGACACTTACGGGGGGCATGGGGCTCACGGCGGAGGTGCTTTTTCAGGAAAAGACCCTTCAAAGGTTGATCGATCTGCTGCTTATGCAACTCGACATATTGCCAAGAATATCGTGGCTGCGGGCTTAGCTGATCGAATTCTCGTTCAAGTCGCCTATGCTATTGGGGTTGCAGAGCCAATGTCTGTCTATGTTAATACTTACGGAACAAATAAAGTCTCTGAAGAGAAGATTGCTTCAGTTATCAAGGAAGTCTTTGATCTTAAGCCAAAGGCTCTTATTGATAGCCTTCAGCTTTTAAATCCAATTTACGCGCCAACCGCAGCTTATGGGCATTTTGGCCGGACCAATGAGAATGGATTTTTTAGCTGGGAAGAGCTAAATAAAGTTGAAGAAATAAAATCTTATTTCTAGAATAAACTAATGTTTAGTTTTGTTTTTAACACAACTCCTTTTTGGGCGGTTCCACTCTTGCTGTTGTCTATGAGTTTTTTCATTAAAACCAGAAAGAGTGGAAAAACAGAACTCGCCAGCATCTTTTTATTCGTTGCTCTTGCCTGTGTGATTTTCATGATCTACTACGTGATGACGAGTCCATTTCTTGAAAAATTGAAAGAACATGCAGTCGATGTCTTTTTCTAAATTTTAAAGCTCATCATTTTGACGTATTGCCATTTTATTGACAGTAAAAAACGAGTCCGTTAGCATTAAAGATAACATTATGGATGATCTTAACTATCTCGCGCATACCTATGATTCAACTCTCGAAAATAGCAATCTCTTTGCTGAGAATGACCAAAAAATAATTTTCTGTGATAGACCTTATATTGTTATTTTAGAAGATGATCGTGCGCTTTCTTCAAGTATCAAAATTTATCTTGAGAAATTTTTAAACGCAGAAGTTTTAGTTTTTCATAATGGCACTGACTTCTTAGAGAAGTTTGTTAATAACCCTCTCGATGAGCCTTTTTGTCTCTTAGCGGACATTAGTCTTGGAGCTGGTTATGACGGGCTCTTTTTGTTGGATCTTCTCAACGAAAAGAAAACGAAGTTTTTTTCTATCGTGATGACTGGATTTGCAAGCATTGAAACAGCAATCACAGCAACGAAGAAAGGTGTCTATCACTATTTAACCAAGCCTTTTGAACTAGAAAATCTTAATAAATTGGTAATAGAAGGCTTTGCCCAGAAACTTAAAACAATAATTAAAGATCAAAAATTAATTGAAGATTCATCAAGTCTTTCACCTCTTCATTCTTTAACATCAGAAAAGTTAAAGACCTCACTTCCTGAAGTTACAGACGAAGATGTGTTTGCTTCGATGATTGGTCGAAGCACGGCCATGAAATTGGTTTTTGATAGAATAAAGAAAGTCGCAAAATCAAAATCAACGATTCTTATAACTGGAGAGTCGGGTACTGGGAAGGAACTGGTGGCAAAGGCTATTCATCAATTATCCCAAAGTTCAGAAAATTCTCTGGTCTCCATTAATTGTGCCGCGATTCCTCGAGATCTGCTCGAAAGTGAGCTCTTTGGCCATGTAAAGGGAGCATTTACGGGAGCTGTTTCAAATAGAAAGGGAAAGTTTGAACTAGCAAATAATACGACGATTTTTTTAGATGAAATAGGGGATATGCCTGTGGTTTTGCAGGTGAAGTTACTTCGAGTTTTACAGTCACGACAAATTGAACCTGTAGGGTCGTGCAAAGTCTTTGAAATAAATACTCGAGTGATAGCAGCGACTCACAAAAACTTAGAAGACGCTGTTAGAGAGGGAAGTTTTCGTGAAGATCTTTTCTATCGCCTCAATGTTATCCCCATAACGATTCCTGCTCTTAGAGACAGAAAGGAAGACATACCTCTTCTCATTTCATTTTTCTTAAAAAAATACGTGAGTGCAGATCGAAGCAATATGATTGAATTCTCCACGGATGCGTTCAATCTACTCTTAAGCTACAACTGGCCAGGGAACGTCCGAGAACTTGAAAACGTTATTGAAAGACTGGTTATCTTGAAAGGTGGGGCCGTGATTATGCCTCAAGATCTACCGACAAAAATCTTTAAAGGAAACCCTCTAACAAACCTAACCTATAAAAGCCTTTTTGAGCTCCCAGAGGAAGGGGTGCTTCTCAAGAAGATTCTTTCTGATATCGAAGATTCATTAATTGTTCAGGCCCTTGAAAAAACGAAGGGAAATAAGAACAAAGCCTCAAAGCTATTAGGCCTTAACCGCACGACTCTCATAGAGAAAATAAAGAAAAAAAACCTTATCATGTAGGGTGGTTTTAGGGCCATAAAATAACCGCCAAAATTGGTTGTTTTTGCTAAATGTTTAAAAACTGGACGGTGTCAAAATGCCTACTGTTACTTTTTTCCTACCAGTAAATATTTCCTTCATTTAAATAAAATTCGATGTACAATAAAGGTAGCATTCTCCTTAGAAGGAGGAGAGTGGCTTCAATTATCCATGGAGAAGGAAAAAATTGATGAAGCATCATCGAAGAATTTACCTAATCATTCTTTTCCTAGCACAAATGTTCCATGCTTCGTGGTCTCATGCAGAAATTATTGAAAAAGAATTTACGAACGATTTTCTCAGACTCAAGATCGCTTCATTAAAAAATGAAATTTCAATTAATACCAAAGAAGATGATAAGATTCTTGTAACATTTGCTAATAAAGACCTTCTTCCGCAAGTTGTTTCAGCCTTTAGTCTCGACGGAAATACTCAACAGTATATAAGTGGTGTGACTATTGATAACGACCAATTAGTGCTTTTGTTAAAAGATGATTCGATCGAGCTCTTTCCTTTTTATAAAGAAGATCAAAAAAAATACATTCTGGATTTTTGGATAAATAAAGATAAACAAAAGGTTCAAACGGTTGTGGAAGCCAAAGAAGTGAATCCACAAAAAGCTCCACCAATTCCCAAAAAAATTGCTCCTCCTCCTAAGGTTGTCATAAAAGAGCCAGTTCAAGTTGATGAAGAACCAGAGCCCGTTATTGTTGAAAAGAAGAACCCTTATCTTGATTTTCGCTATGGGGCTAGTTTTGTTTGGCAATACAACCCACTTGTACCGAAATTAAATCAACCAATTCAGATTCAAAATAAAACGCCAGAATTCTTTTTTCCTATAGAGGACCGAGTATATAAAGAAGATGAGCAAGAATCTCATCTCCAGCTAATAATTAATTTTTATAGAAAAGAAAAATTTGGCTACATGGCTAAAGCCATTAAGGTGTTTGAAAGCAAATATCCTAACCACAAATACCAAGAGCTTATGACTTATATAAAGGCTAACGCTCTCATTAAGCAGAATATTCAAAAACCAAGAAATCAATTGATGAATTCGGGACTAACGCTTCTTGAAGAACTCGCTGAAAAAACGGATGAATACGATTTTAAAAGAGCATTGTATCAATATTTACTTTATGTTCATTTGCATCAGGGCAATATTATTAAAAGTTTAGAAAATGCTCAGAAACTCTATGTCGTGGCCAATACAAATTATGATGAAGAACTTATCTATTTTTCATCAAAAGTCATTCTCGATTCACTCGCAAAGTTGAAACAACTTAATAAAATAAGAAAATTTCTAGAAGAACCTATCGTAAAAAAATTCTTAAAAGATCAAAGTGGAATTGCGTATCAAATCTATATATTATCTTTAGATCAAAAATATGATGAAGTGATTGCTCTCTATGAAGAAAAAAAGAAATCTCTCGAAGAGCCAATAGAGCCTTCGATTCTATTCAACGTTGCTGAATCCTATTATCAAGTCGCAGAGTACACAATGGCTTCAAAGTTATTTGATCGCTTCTTAGTCGACTTTTCGGAGCTAAGCTATGCGAGCTATGCTCGAAACCGACTGGCTCTTTCGTATGATATTCTCGATGAATCACCAGAAAAAATAGATACATTGTACAGAAAAGCGGTGGATTTTGGTGGGGGAGCCAAAGCTCGTTATGAAGCTAAGCTAAGATACTTTGGGTACAAATACCTAAGGAACAAAGAAAGAATTAGCCTTGACCCTTCCATGATAGCTCTTTTGAATTACACAGAAGAAGAGAGAAAACAACTTGATGTCAATTTAAAAAAATTACTCTGGCTCTGTCGACTTCGATCTTTTATTGTTGAAAAGAATTTTACTAAAGCCATCGCCTATTATAAATCTATACCTCTGAATGAATTAACCTATTTTGACAGAGAGGTTTTTGAAAAAGATTTTTACGAGTCAGTTTTTGGAAGAATTAAAGAAAACTATGACAAAGGCAAATACGCTGAAGTTGTAAAGCTATGGGAACAC
The DNA here is from genome assembly GCA_020635135.1 of Halobacteriovoraceae bacterium. Lineage (GTDB taxonomy): Bacteria > Bdellovibrionota > Bacteriovoracia > Bacteriovoracales > Bacteriovoracaceae > JACKAJ01. The sequence goes on along the minus strand of JACKAJ010000017.1, from coordinate 56,080 downwards.
TATAAAGAAATTAATCTCAAATACCAAAAGAAAGATGCTTCAGTATCCTATTATGTCGGGATTGCGTACTTAGGGCTTGGGTTTACGAAAGAGTTTATAGAGTTATTAGAGGTCTTTAAAACCAGAAAGAAAAGCTATGTTAAGGAATACCCTTTATGGGTTGAACGCGACACATTAGAGATAACATATGAAAACATTATGATGAAGAAGTTGGCCATTGAAAAGAACTGGGAAGAGCTTGAGAACTTCTATAAGAGCAATGTTAAAGATAAAAATAATATTTATCTGAAAGAAAAGTATGTTAGATCCCTCTTTAATCAAAAGAAATATTCCGAGTATATAAATGAGTCGGAAACAATTCTCTTGCAAGGTGAGTATAAGAACCTTAGTAGTGAAGATTTTGAAACATTTATCTTTCACTATGTTTTATCTTTGAAAGAGAAATCGACAAAATTCGTCTTAAAGACAGAAGCGATCCTAAAAGATCCTTACATCAAACAATTCAGCCAACTTTCTGATAGAATAAATTACATACTCTTTGAAGAGTACGCAAAGAACAAGGTTGTGAATTATCAAAAAATCGAAAAACTCTGGGTCGAATATAAGTCTAAATTTTCAGGTTCTGACTATTACTCCAGAGTTAAATATATATACGCAACCTCGCTTACAGAGGTTCAGCAAATTGAAAAAGGAAAAACAGTGTTAAGAGAGATAGCTAGTGATGAAAAAACTCCAAGCTATCTCAAAAAGCTATCTCAAGCAGAGCTCAAGGCTCTGGAAGAGAAAGAAAAGATATAAAGAAGTTATATTAACAATCTAATTAACGTAGGACAGGAGGTCTAATGTTAGTTAATAATAATGAAATCATTGGTATTAACCCGAAATTCTTAAAAGCAGTGGAGTTTGCAAAAAACGTTGCTGTTACCAAAAGTCCAGTCTTGATCGTCGGCGAATCAGGAACAGGCAAGAGAACACTTTGCTCGTACATTCATCTCAAGTCCGCTAGAAATGAAAAACCACTACTTGTCGTTGATTGCTCGAAAAAAGGCAAAGAAGTTGAGAATGATATTCTTGGCTATCGTGACGAAGATGGGAAATTTCATAAAGGTGTGCTTGAAAGAGCAAATAATGGAATGGTTGTCTTTGCAAATATCGAGTGCCTAGAAGAAGGTTTTCAGAAAAAGCTTTATACCATTTTAAGCGAGCTGACTGATTATGATCTAGATATCAGAGCTATCGCTACGACCACCAAGAACCTCTCAAAATATGTAGGCTCAGGTCGTTTTTATAGGGCTCTCTTTAGTTTTTTTAGTGGAACACAAATCACGATGCCTGCTTTAAGAGATCGAAAAGAAGACTTAAGGGGAATTACTGAATACTACTGCAACCTTTACGCTCATGAGAATAATCTCGATTCGATACAGGTTACTGATGATGCTCTTGAGAAAATATCATCTTATTACTGGGCACAAAACTATAATGAATTTGAGCTTGTTATCGAAAATTCTGTTAAGAATTGTGAAAATGGAATTGTTGATAGAAATGCCATTGAAGTTGGAGAAAAGAAATCTGAGAGTCGACTTAGCGATGATCAAGATGACACTCTTAAGCTTATGTCATTGAAAGAAGCTGAAAAGTTATTGATTAAGAAAGCCTTGATTCATACTTCTGAAAATAGGACTCAGGCGGCTAAGATACTTGGTGTGTCTATCAGAACTTTAAGGAATAAAATTAACGAATATCGAAGTGAAGGAACTCAGTATTTTGTTAATTTGAGGTAGTGTAATGGATATCAATAACGATAAAACATTGCAGGCGTTAGCAACGTCGATCAATTTTAGACAGATGAGACAAAAGCTCATTTCGTCTAATATTGCTAACAGCGAAACACCTGGATACAAGGCGAAGCGAATTGATTTTGAAGAGGCTCTTGCAAGAGCATTGGATATTGATAAAACGAATAGTCTCAATGTTGAAAATTCAAAACATTATAACGTGGGTGGTGGCGGGTTCGATAATCTTGAACCCAATATCTACAATGATCCCAATGATGTCGTGAATGATTCTGGAAACACTGTGGACGTCGAGGACGAAATGTCCAAGATGGCAGAAAATGAGATCATGTTTAATGCTGCAGTTCAGTTGTTGAACAAAAAACTAGCACTCAGGAAATATATCCTGAACTCTGAAAAATAGGATGAGATATGGACTTACTAACAAGTTTGAAAATTTCTTCTAGCGGATTGGCTGCTAACAGAAAGCGGATGAAGGCAATATCCTCAAATATCGCCAATGCTGAAACGACCAGAACTCCTGAGGGTGGACCCTATAGGAAAAAGTCAGTGGTTTTTGGAAGTGAACCGGCTCGAGAGTCATTTTCAGAAATTCTTGAAGGTGAGCTTGGCGAAAATGCTCAAACCGTTCATGCTACAGAGGTTATTTCTGAGAATACTCCGCCAAAGCTTGTTTACGATCCAAACCATGCAGATGCAGATGAAAATGGGTATGTCGCTTACCCCGATATCAATGTCATGAGTGAAATGGCAGATATGATTTCAGCTCAAAGAAATTATGAAGCAAATATTTCATCTATAAATGCCATTAAAAGAATGGCAACTAAAACTTTGGAAATTGGAAAATAAGGAATTGAGATATGGCAATTAAAACAATCGGTGAAATGAGTCAGGTACTAAAAAACTATGATGCCAACAATTGGTCGAGCAAAATTAATAAGACTCGAGAGTTTGGATCTCCTCTAGATATTAAGTCTGAAAATTTTGATTCGATTGTGAGTCAGACAGATGGGAAGACTTTTGGTGAATTTCTTACTGACTCAATTTCGAAGGTAAATTCGCTTCAAAATGAAGCCAATGTGGCCATGGAAAAATTGGCTACTGGAAAAACACAAAATATTCATGAAACACTTTTGGCGGTGGAAAAAGCTGATATCGCCTTTAAGACAATGAACCAAGTTAGACAAAAAGTAATTGAAGCATATAGGGAAATAATGAGGATGCAAGTTTGATTAAAGGAGGCTTAATTGGGCAAAACAATTGCAGAATCACTTAAAAATTTAACAGATCTCTTTAGCAGTCTGGATCCTTTGAAAAAAGCGGGCTTTCTTGCCGGTGGGATCCTTATTATTGCTTTTTCTATTGCTGTCGTTATGTTGGCCTCTAAAAGTAACTACAGTATCCTCTATACCAATTTGAATAAAGAAGATTCCTTGCAGGTGAGTCGTTTTCTCAAGGAAAGTAAAATTCCTTATCAAGTGAGTGATGATGGGAAAACAATAAAGATTCCAGAAGATAAAGTTGAAATTTGGAGAATTGAAATTGCCAAGCGAGGAGTTAAGTTTACTTCGACCATCGGGTATGAAGTTTTTGACAAACAATCATTTGGAACGACGAGCTTTGTTCAAAAAATTAATAGGCAACGTGCCTTAGAAGGCGAACTGACCAAGACAATTAAGCATATCGATGGGGTCAATCGAGCGAGAGTGCATTTGTCTATTCCTGAGTCGAGTCCCTTTGTCACTGAAACTAAACCACCGTCAGCTTCGGTAGTCTTAGAACTCAATCATGGCTATGACATGACCAGTGAAGAAATTAAAGGAATTGCGCAGCTTATTTCCGCTTCGGTCGATGGGATGCGACCACAAAATGTTGTTATTCTCGATTCTCGTGGGAAAAAGCTATCGGACAATATCAATGATGGAATTACCGCTGAAACAGCGAACAGAGTGGCTTTTCAATCAAAAATGAATCAAAAGTACGAAAAACAAATTGAAGAAATACTCTCAAAGGTTGTTGGCGAGGGAAAAGTTATCGCGAAAGTTTCTGTAAATCTCGATTTTACAGAAAAAGTGGAAACTCAAACTTCCTATGATCCAGAAAACACAGCTGTTCTTTCTGAGGTTCAAAACTCTCAAAAACTAGACGGTTCTAGACCTTCTCCTCAAGGAATTCCAGGAGCTCGTAGTAACTTACCGGGTGAGACTCCCCAACCAGGGATTCCCGAAACGAAGACCGATGTAGATAAGAGCTTTGTAACAAGAAATTATCAAGTTCCTAAAAAAGTGACCCAATCGCGAAGCCCTACAGCGAATCTCAAAAATATAAGTGCCGCCGTCATGATTGATGGGAAGAGAACTCCTCTGCTCGATGAATCGGGTAGTCCCATTTTAAGTGAGAATGGAACATTCAAGACGAATTATGAAGCTTGGAGCGAAGAAGAAATCAATAATTTTAGAGATATTGTCGTTTCTACACTTGGAATTAATCCAGAGCGTGGAGATAAGATTGTCATTAAGAATATGGAATTTGCTCAAGAGGATTTGAGTGCAGCTGAAGCGATCATTAGAGAAAAAGAAAGACAAGAACTTCTTAAGAATCTTGTTCAGTATGGGATCGTTGGAGTTATAATCAGTCTTTTCATTTTTCTTGTTATTAGACCTTTTATCCAGTGGATTACCGATAATTCCATCCAAACGATAGAGGATTTTCTTCCAAGAACAATCGAAGAGCTAGAAGCTATTCAGGAAAACCAGAAGCTACCAGGTCTAGAAGAGGCCTTGCCGACGATTGAAGATAAATTAAACCCTGAAAAAATTGAAGGAAATATGCTGAAAGAAAAAATTATGGGTCTTATTGAATCCAATCCTTCAAAAGCGGCTCAAGTTGTTACGACAATGATTTATGATATGGATGAAACCAAGAAGATAGCATAGAGAGGACTATATGGTTAAAGGAACAGTTGATCCCGATGTTGAATACGCTCTACTGAGTGGCCAGGATCGTGCATCTATTCTTCTTAGTACTTTAGGTTATAGTGCGACTAAACTTATCTTCAAACACATGAAAGATAATGACGTTAAAAAGTTGGTCAATGCCATGGCCAATGTCACAAAAGTTCCAATTTGGATGGTGAAGAGAATTCTTGAAGATTTTTATTCTTCTCTGAACGAGGATGAAGAATTACTCTTCTCAGAAAACAAAGGAAAAGATTTTATTCTTTCCACTCTTGGTGAGGACCGCGCCAAACAAATTCTTGGTCAAGTTGTTGAAGTGGGGGCCGCCAAAACTCTCGAATCATTGGAGATGGTCGATACTCGAACACTTTCTAACTTTTTAGTTAACGAACATCCGCAGACAATCGCCTTGATTGTTGCGCATTTAAACACTGATAGAAAAGTTGATGTTATCAGAAGATTACCAGATGCTTTACAGGCAGAAGTCGTCTTGAGGATTGCGAACTTAGACTTCGTGTCTCCTGAACTTATTGTTCAACTCGATGACGTCTTGAAGACTGAACTTTCAATACTTGGATCTATTGATACTAATCAAATCGGAGGAGTCCAACCTATTGCTGAAATGCTCAACATGATGGACAAAACGACAGAAAAAAGTGTTATGGGGCGAGTTGAAGAAAAAGATCCTGAACTTGCTGAAGAAATCAGAAAACTCATGTTTGTCTACGAAGATATCGTCTATGTGGATAATAATGGGATTCAAGAGCTTCTCAAAGTTGTGGATAACCAAAAACTTGTTATTTCTCTTAAAACAGCACCTGAAGAAGTTAAATCGAAACTTTTTGGAAATATGTCGACAAGAGCAGCTTCATTGTTGAAAGAAGACTTGGATGCTCTTGGGCCTATTAAACTGAGTGATGTTGAGAAAGCTCAGCAAGAAATTATTCTTATCATCAAAGATCTTGAAGCGAAAGGTAAGGCTATTGTCTCGAGAGGTGGTGATGGAGAGACAATGGTTTAATCTTGAGGAAATGAGATGACGATAAAAAAGAATGACAGTGTCAAATTTGATATACAAGAATATGCTTTTCAGAATTTTTCGAATACTGATGCTGAAAACGTTATCAAATATGAGTTCGAAAATTTAGATTCTAAAAAACATCCTGAAATTGAGAAAAGAAAGAATCATATCAATCCCGAATCAGAATTACGTAAAGCTCATGAAAAAGGTTTTAGAATTGAAGGTATCGTTCGAGAACACAGAGAGATCGACAAATACCAAGATAAGATGATTAGTGAGAAAGTAAAGGGAGAACTTGACTTGATATTAGATCAAGAGAAAAAACAGGCTAGTGAAAAAGGTTATGAAGAAGGTAAAAGTATCGCTCTCAGAGAGTGGGAGGAAAAGTTAAAAACAGAATATCAACAAAAAATTGATTTGCTTGAAAATTTTTTCCAAGAAATTAAAGGGAAACAAGAAGAAATTATTGAAAACTATAAAGATTCGATCCTTCATTTGGTCAATGATCTTACAAAGTGGATGATTTATGAAGATTCTAAAAATGATGAGTATATAATTAAGGTCTTTGAGAAGTTGTTAAACGAAGTTGATTCATTTAAGAATTTAAAAATTACGTTTGATGAAGAAAGTTATTCTCACTACAGTGAAATCATAGAGAAAATAAAAGATAATGTTGGAATCTTACAAAATTATCAAGTCTCAAAAAACCTGCATTCTCAATATAAAGGTCTAAGAATAGAATCAGATAAGATGATTATTGATTCAACACTTGAAAAAAAGTTTGAAATTTTAGACGAAATTTTTGATCAGGTTAGAAATGAAAACGCTGGATAGTGAATTTCAAAGAATTAAGCATTTAGCTGACCATCACTTACCTTATCATTTAGTTGGAAAGGTTGTTGGTAATCAAGGACTAGCCTATAAAGTTTTCTTGAAAAATGCCTCGATCGGTTCTTGTGTCGAATTCGTATGCGATGATCACATGACGACACTGGGAGAAGTTGTTGGCTTAAAAGGGGATTACTGCTACGTCATGCCCTATAATGAGCTTTCTAACGTTAACAGCAACACCAAAGTTTATCTCCGTGAAAATGTCACACATATTTGTATTTCCGATGAAATGATTGGAAGAGTCGTCGATTTTAATGGAAAACCCATTGATGGAAAAGGCGACATTGATCAAACACTTGCAAGCAAAAAATATATTTATCAAAACCCTCTCAACCCTCTCGAGAGAGAACCTATATCTGAATCGCTTTCGACAGGAATAAAAGCTATAGATTGTTTTAATACTGTTGGAAAAGGTCAGAGGATTGCTATAATGGCCGGTTCAGGAGTGGGGAAGTCTGTTCTCATGGGAATGATCACGCAAAACACCTCAGCGGATATCAATGTGATTGCTCTGGTCGGTGAGCGGGGAAGAGAAGTTGTGGAGTTCATTGAAAGAGAACTTGGTGAAGAAGGAATGAAAAACACGATTGTCGTTGTTTCTACTTCAGACACTTCAGCATTAATGCGTGTGAAGGCTGCCTATACAGCAACCAGTATTGCCGAATATTTTTGTGATCGTGGAAAAGATGTTTTATTGATGGTGGATTCTATCACACGATTTGCGATGGCTATGAGAGAAATTGGAATGAGTGTAGGTGAACCTCCTGGTCCAAAAGGTTACGGCCCAAGTGTCTTTGCAAAACTTCCGAAATTAATGGAGCGAGCTGGAAATAAAAAAAGAAAGGGAAGTATAACGGGAATTTATACTGTTCTTGTTGAAGGGGGAGATTTTGATGAACCCATCACTGATGCTGTTCGTTCCATTTCAGATGGTCACATCATCCTCTCGAGAGAGCTTGCTTCTAAAAATCATTACCCCGCAATCGATATTCTTCAATCGATATCGCGGGTTATGACGGCCGTCGCATCGAGAGAGCACAATGTGGTGGCTTCTTATTTGAAGGATCTTTATTCAGCCTATATTGAATCGGAAGACCTCATCAATGTTGGGGCTTATGCAAAAGGTTCGAACCCGAGAATTGATAAAGCGATCTCAATTTTTGAAGATATGAACTACTTATTGAAACAATCAATCGATGAAGAAGTAAGTTTTGAAGACCTTTTTGATCATATGATTGAAATTGCTCGCAAAGCAGAAAAGGCAGTCAACCCTGAGCTCTTTGAAGAAAATAGCGATCAAGACAAAGGGGAAGGATTGCAGGCTAAATTAGCATGAAAAAATTTAAATTTCGATTAGGGACATTGCTAAATATAAAAAAAGCTGAAATGAAAAACCTAGAGTTTCAGCTGGCAGCGATTATGAAAAATATAGAAGAACATAAAAGACAAATTAGCTATGACCAGGGACAGATTCGCTATACTCTCGATAAGGCCAATACTGAATTAGCTCAAGGGCAGTTTGCAGCGATGGCCCAATACACCCCGGAATTGGTCCAGGCTAAAAGGTTTAATATTGGTCTCCACGAATCAGAAATCGAAATAAAACAATTTAGTGTCCATGAAATTCAAAGGAAGATAGCGGCGAAAGAGAATGAGATTAAAGTTCTTGAAAAGCTAAGAGAGAAAGATTTAATAAAATATAAGAAGATGGTCGTTAAAAAAGAAAATGAAAAGATTGAAGAGCTGAATAAAATTCGTAGCTTTTACTTTAAGGGAGAAGAGTTATGAAGAAATTATTAGTATTAATATTCCTTTCAGGAATTCTTGTTCATGCGAATGAAGAAAATAAAGAGATGACTGATGCTCAAAAAGAAGAGGAATTTAATAAAAAAGTGAATGAAAGAGTTCTCAAAGAAGTTGATCGCATCAAAAAGAAAAGCGTTGCAGAATTAACGAGAGAAATTCTTAAAAGAGAAAAAGAGCTTGATCAAAGAGAAGAAACCATCAAGCAGAGAGAGGAAAAACTTAATAACAGTGTTCAAGACTTTGAAAGAAAAATTGCAGAATTTGAACAAAGACAAAGTAACTTCATCGCTTGTATTGACAAAAATAATCAAGAACGAGACCAACGGGTTAAGCAAATGGTTGAGGTTATTGCTAATATGAAACCAGCTAAAGCAGCTGACCTTATTACAGTTCAAGACTCTGATATTGCTGTTAAAATTTTATCAAAACTCGATACAACCAAGGCCTCAAAAATATTCAACCTTTTAAGTAAGGAAAAGTCTGCCGAGCTTCAAAAACTCTTCTTAAATATGAAAAAATAGAAGAGTATGCTGCGCGTTGTAAACACAACCCCTATTCAATCTCAAGGTAATTCTGTGGCCAGTTCTCTTGGTCAAAAAGAAGTGAACCCTGATGTTCTCAAGATGCTTTCTCAGCCTCTAACAAAACAAATAGGTCCTCTTAGTGAAGTCGGTGTCTCGCGTCCAGGAATGCCTGGAGTAGCTGGGGAAGGAGCGGTTGATCCAAAAGCTTTTGATCTCGAGCTAAAACAATTGTTAAGTGAAAATCAAAAAGTAGAGGAGCTCGGTGAACAAGAAATCAAGAAAGCTCTATCTAAAAACTTGATTCAAGGCTCAGGTGAAAAAGCGATACTAGCGGAAAGTCAAAAATCGAGAGATCTTAGCGAAGCGATTCAGCCTAATCAAAAGAAAAATATTTTCAAATCCCCTTCAAAAGAAATCGAAGGTCTTCTCAAAGAAGCTCGGAGTGATCAAGTTATCGATAGTCAGGTTGATGAATTTAATCATAGTGATGTTAAAAAGACTCAACTGAATAAAAGAGGAAGTGAACTCGAAAATATACTTTCGAATAAAGAAATTGATTCTAAAAATCCTAAACTGGAAAATATTTTTGAAAGCCGAGAACCGATAAATTCTGTTTTTAGTCAAAAAGAAGTTTCAAAACTTAGAAGTCCAATAAACTTAACTCAAAAAGAAATCCAAGGGGATTTTTCTATGGAGCAACAAAAAGCTCCTATGTTGAGAATGGTCGAGAATAATCAAAAAGATCTAAGTGGTATGAATAATCCTCTAGAGAAAAATTCTGAGGCGAAAATATTAAAGAATTTCTCCAAAGATAACTTAAAAAAGATGGAAGGTTTTAAAACTTATCAGAATAAAATCATTGATAATGATTCTTTCATCGCAAGAAGAACCAGCCCTTCCGCAACAGAAATCATGGAAGTGAAGAAAGGACAGAACCAATTTCAGCAATCTCATGAGATCTTAGAAGCCAGTAATCATGAACAAATGGGGAAAAAGGATTCGACTCCATTGATGGGACTTGGTGCACTTGGTTTGGGCAAGTTAGGAAAGTCGATTGCTCAAGACGAAAAAGTTCATGAAATACTTATAAAAGAAAATGATTCAAGTCTTGATGTCAGTAATAAAATTATCAATTATCTAAAACAAAATATTCCAGTAGAAAATGAATCCATTCAACTTAATGTTGTTGACGATAAGCTGGGAACCCTCTTTTTTGATGTGAAAAAACTCGATAAAGACAATATTTCACTTCAGGTAAGATCGCAGAGACCTGAAGGATTTGAATTTTTTGAAGGCCATAAGACAAAAATAATTGATGCCCTTCAAAAATCGGGAATTCAAGTAACTGAATTTAATGTCACTCATTCAAGCAGTGAAAAGTCTTGGAATTTTTCTAGCAATAATTTTTTCCAGCAAGGAAATCAGCCTCGTGGGGAGCAGCAGTCTGGGCAACATCAGCACCAACAAGATTCTCAAAGAAGACGTGAACTTTGGCGTGAATTTGAACAAAGGGAGGCTGCCTAATGCCTAAAATAGGAGCTCCCGTATCTGATATTCAGAGCCAATTGAGAAATGTGGGAATGACGAAAGATCCCAATGAGAAATCACGTGAGCAGATTATTGAAAAGATTTCAGGTAAAAAAATTGGAAAAGATATTGTTAAAAGAACACCTCATAATAAAGTTGGAAAGGACGAGTTCTTAAAAATGCTAACTTATCAGTTACAAAATCAAGATCCTCTCAAACCAATGGATCAAAATAAGTTTGCTGCTGATCTCGCTCAGTTTTCACAACTTGAGCAATTGACAACAATGAACAAAAAATTTGATGACATGAATACCAATGCCAGTATTGAAAAGAAATTTTTGGCAGCAAGTTTTGTTGGGAAAAGTGTCGTTGCTGACGGAAATACTATTGAATTGAAAAAAGATGGTGAAGATAAGAATATTCACTTCAGTCTCGATAAAAAAGCTAAGCAAGTTCTTGTTAGAATTCTCGATAGTAAAAATAACATTGCTAACGAAATTAAACTTCAAGATATGGGTGCTGGAACACATGAACTCACTTGGGATGGTATGGCGATGGATAATTTTGAATCTCCAGCGGGAATTTATAAAATTGCTGTTCTTGCTTGGGATGAGTCGGCCATGCCTATCAAAACTCAAACACGCGATGAGGGAATTGTTCAATCAGTAGCCTTTGATCCAACCAGCAATGAGCCTATCTTCGATATTGGCTCAAGAAAAATTAACATGCGAGATGTCGTAAGTTTTCATATTCCAAAAGAAGCGAATAATAAGTTAGAAACCCCTAAGGCTAATATCCAAAAGTTTAAAGAAATGGCTCAAGGGCAAGCAAAGGAGATGCATTAATGTCTCCTGAATTGACTCGAATTTTAAAAAATCACCAGCCTCAGAGAAAAGAAGATATCTCTCAGGCGAAAAAGCAAAATATTGCTCCTGAGAAACGAGAAGAATTTGAGCAGATACTTAAAAATCATTTTCGTGAAAAAGAAATTGAAAATGAAATCAAAGTTTCAAAACATGCAACAAAGAGATTGATGGAAAGAAATATTGATATCGATTCTGGAGAATTTTTAAAACTTAAAAAGGCTTCAGATATATTGAAAACAAAAGGAGGCCGCGATTCGCTCATCATTACAGATAAAGCAGCTTATATTATGGATTTAAGCACGAACACTGTGGTGACAGCACTGGATAAGAACAATTTAGAAAGTAATGTTGTAACAAATATTGATTCGACAATTTTTATGTAAACAATTGGTTGAGGCTGGTCCGCAAGGGAGCCTCTCCGCGAAGTAGTTGTCTTTAGTATGAGGTGACTACACATCTAGGAGGGATGTCTATGGGTGTATTAAGCTCATTTAACATTGGTATTACCGGTTTGAAGGCTGCTGGTCAGAGTATGAGCGTCATCGGTGATAACATTGCCAACGCAGGGACGTTTGGTTACAAGTCCTCCCGGGCCGAATTTCAAGATCTTCTATCTAAATCCTTGAAAGGGATTGATGGAGGAGATCAAATTGGTTCAGGGACAAAACTTGCCCACGTAACTCCGTTGTTCACACAAGGTTCTATTAACAGAACTGACAACATCACAGACTTGGCAATCCATGGTCAAGGATTCTTTGTTATCGATTCTAAGTATGGTCGTGGCTATACTCGTGATGGAACTTTTAGATTCGATAAAGAAGGAAACATGATCACCGCTGATGAAGAAAAAGTTCTCGGTTTTCAAGTTGATGATGAAGGACAGGTCACAAACAAACTTGGGGCGATTAAACTGGGAGCAACGACTGTTCCAGCAAAATCAACCAAGCAAGTTAAGATTATGATGAATCTGGATTCACGTGATACCAATAAAGAATTTAACATTGAAGATCCAGAAAAAACTTCAACCTATCAATCTTCAGTTACAGTTTTCGATAATGTTGGGACAGAGAGACTTATTCATCTCTATTTCAATAAAGTCGATAACAACAAATGGCAATACCATGCAGCGGTTGATGGTAAAGACGCAGAAGGTGGAGAAGTAGGGAAAATGGTGGAAATGGGCCGTGGGACGATTATGTTCAACGATCGCGGTCTTCTCCAAGAAGTTACAGAAGATGAAAACTCTTTTAACTTCAATAAAGGAGCGAAGCCAGATCAAAAAGTTAAGTTCAACTTTGGTGCAACGATTGCAGAAGGTGGAAATGGAATGAATGCAGCCACTCAGTATGGATCGAGATCGAGTATTTCGAGACACACACAAGATGGACATTCAGCTGCGACTCTTGCCAGCCTTTCGTTCAATGACAACGGTATTCTCACAGCTTCATACGACAATGGGACGACGAAAGATCTCGCTCAAATTGCCGTGGCGAAGTTTGAAAATACAGAAGCATTGATGAAAATGGGCCGCAACCTCTTTAAAGAGACGCGGAAATCTGGACAAGCTGCCGTCGGAAAGCCGAACTTTGATGGGCGTGGAAACGTTCTTTCGAAGTCGCTCGAGCTTTCAAACGTGGATGTTGCTGACGAGTTCATTAACCTGATGAACGCTCAGAGAAACTTCCAAGCGAACACCAGAACGATCACAACAGCTGATCAAATGCTGCAAGAACTTCTCGGTATTAAGAGATAATCTTTCATAAATTAAGGGCCGCATTCGCGGCCCTTTTTCCTTTTGGAATGTCGAGTTGATAAGAGAGTCGAGTTTTTATTTTGTAAAGCTAACACCGATTTTACCGTCTTCGTAAAGTTCGATTTCAGCAGTCGTATTAATATCTTTGAGAAGAACATTTGACCCGAGAATGGTGTACTGCCCTTCTCCAACAGTGACAATACAAACTTCTTCAGATCCATCGTAGTAATGAACTAAAGTTTCAGCGAAATATTTGTAGTTTCCGTTATCAAATTTCAAGAAAAAAGTGGCTTCCATGACATCAATATTTTCTTTGGTTTCAGCATTGATATTGCAAGAATCAGCGAATTCTTCAACTGTTTGCTTTTCGTAAAGCGTATGAGGAAGATATTTAGCGTCTACGAAGATGTGGTTAAGCTGGGTAAAAGCTTGAGATTCTTCGGCCATCCAAACACCTTTAATATCTTCGTGAGAAAAATTAGCAGAGAAAGACAAAAGCCCCTCAGACTGTTCGGTAAAAGAATCGACAGATTCCTGTACAATATTTCCACAAGATGAAAAAAGTAGTATAAAACTTAGTGATAATAAAACTCTCATAAACTCTCTCCTTGCCCATTATATATACAATCTCTGTGCCAAGTAGAAGCGATGGAATTTCAAATGTTTAAGACCTCATTGTCTAAGGAATGTGTCTATTTTTTAGACATATGAGTAAAAATGACAGCATCTCATTTGTTAGATTTTAGACAGTGTGGAAAAGCTGAGTCTTAAATTATGACGGTTTATAGTACGCGCTTTTGCCATTGTGATTGCATATTTAACTCCTAAGGAGTGATTTATGCAAAATATTCTGGAATATGTTAAAATGCTAGAAGCAAAGGGAGTACCCAAAGAACAGGCTGAAAGCTATGTCTATGTGGTGACAGAAATGATGAATAAAGGCTTTACGACTAAGCACGATTTTGAAAGATTGGAATTCGCAACAAAGGCCGAGTTTGAGAGGTTTGAGCTCGCTAATAAGGCAGAGTTTGATAAGTTGCGAAATGAAATACAGGTAGGTTTTTCAGAAGTAAAAAAAGAATTTGTACAAATAAGAAAAGATTTTGGCCTAGAAATTTCTAATGTCAGAAAAGATCTTGGTGCAGAAATTTCTAATGTCAGAAAAGATCTTGGTGCAGAAATTGCTAATGTCAGAAAAGATCTTGGTGCAGAAATTTCTAATGTTAGAAATGAACTTGGTGCAGAAATTTCTAATGTCAGAAATGAACTTGGTGCAGAAATTTCTAATGTCAAAAAAGAACTTGGTGCAGAGATTACTAACATCAGAAAAGATCTCGATGCCGGGCTTGCGAGTGTTCGCAAGGACTTAGCAACTGAAATTTCGAGTGTCCGAAGTGAAATGTATCATGGCTTTAAAGACCTTGAATCGCGTTTGACTCTGAAACTAGGATCCATGATGGTCGCTTCCGTTGGGATCGTCGGCGGCTTAATAAAGTTCTTGTAAATTTATTTTTTCTTAAGATATTTATAAAAATTAAAAATGAGATCAGAATAACGAAAGTTTTTTAGGCGTTCATTTTTAGCAATATAGTGAATCGAATAATTTGAGATAATCCAAGGCACTTCTTCTAAGACAATTTCTTCCATTTTTTTTAGCGTCTCTTTTTTCTTTTCATCCTCAGTGATAGTGAGAAGCTTTTCGTACAGCTTATCGAACTGAGGATTGTTAAATCCTGTTTTGTTGGGTCCCCCATTAGCATTCTTAGAGTACAAAAGCTGAAGAACGTTTTCGGGATCAGGGTAATCCATCAACCAGCCACCTTGCCAAAATTGTAATTGCCCTGCTTTAGATTTTGTTAAAAAGTCAGTGAAGCGATTGACGATAATTTTAACTGTAATTCCAATTTTACTGAGCTCATTTTTCACAAACTGGGCCATGAGGATATGTTTTTCGGAATCCCGGCGCGTGCTGAATTCTAAAACGGGAAGTCCCTTACCACGTGGATAGCCAGCCTTTTCCAAATACTCTCGCGCCAATTTTAAATTGTGTTGATAAGGAAATTCTTGAGAAGGGTTATAGCCAACAACACCAGGAGGGTAGAGGGAGTTCGCTCGTCTTCCGGTATTGTGATAAAAATTAGAAATATATTTATCAAGATCAATGGCAAGCGAAATAGCTTTTCGCAAATATTTATTTTTTCCAACAATCGGGTCATTCATATTAAAGGCAAACCACCAAAAGATCAGACTTGAAGAGACTTGGAGCTCGACACCTTGGTCTTTATAGTCGGGCTTTAGTTTTCCATTGAGATTGAGAACTGAATGAAGTTTGGTTGCGGGTATTTCACTAAAATCAATTTCGTGATCGTGAAACTTTTTCCAGCGCTCATCATCATCCGAGATCACGACAAACTCAAGTTCGTTGATGAGTGGTAGTCGTTGGTTGGCATCTTGGAGCAAATTTTTTTCATTTGATTCACGATCTCCACTGCTAGGAAAAAAATCGTGATTGTATTCTAGAAACTTTGTGAGACGGACTTTTTTATTCACATCCATTTCTTGCAGGAGAAAGGGGCCAGTGCCGAAATCGCGACTTTCAAGATTGTTCGCATATTTCTCTATGATTTCACTGGGAACTGGCGAAGTGAAGGCCATGGACAAGACGTGCATAAGTTGGGGGTAGCTACTTTTCAAGTGAATTTCAAAAGTCGTTTCATCGAGAATCTTGAGACCTTGGACTTTAAGGGATAAAAGCTTTGAAATATCTTCTCCGGCTTGTTCACGAAATTCATCAAGTCCTTTGATTTTATTTTTGAGAAGCCACCACCCGTTACTCTTAGTTCCTTGAAAGGCCATTCTTTTTATTCCCATCACAAAATCTTCCGCTTTTACAAAACGGTCTTTTAATAGGGGGTCTGTCGGGTGATAAGGAATGCCTTTTTTTATTTGTATTTTATAAGTGAGTCCATCCTGAGAAATTTCGGGCAATTTTTCTGCTAGAAGTGGTATGAGAGTATAGGGTCGTTTAAGATAATGATATTGAAAGAGTGTTTCATAAAATTGATATATGACGAGATTGGAGACTAAGTCATAAGATTTTTGGGGATCGATTGTAGAGATTTCAGATTTCAGTGAAGCTGTAACTTTTTGCTCAAGTTTTTTTTCACAAGAAATTAATAAAAGCGATATTAATATAATAAATTTCATTACGATCTATATTGTATAGAAATAAAAGAGTCATTGGCCATTGAGTGAGATTACTTGATTGAATGAATTGAGTAAATTTTTATTCGCAAATATAAGAATTTATTCATAAAATACTTTTAAGTCATTTAAAGTCAGGTTAGCACATATGATCAGGAGAAGTTCATGAATCCAACACCAATTCAAGTGATTGCCACAGTTGTTTTTGCAGTAGCTGTCATTCACACATTTGTCGTCAAAATTTTTCAAGACAAGGCTCACCATCAGCCGGCGGGGTCAATGCTCTATCATCTTTATCATTTTTTAGGGGAAGTCGAGTGTGTGTTCGGGCTATGGGCCGGTGTTTTTATTGTTCTCTACACCCTAACAGATAGTTTTCATGGGGCGGTAGAGTATTTAGAAAGTTTGAATTTTACAGAACCGGCGTTTGTTTTTGTTATTATGTGTATGGCCGGGACCAGACCTATCATTATGCTGGCAGAAAAAATAATTGTCGTTATTTCAAAGTTGCTTCCTCTCGGGCAGAAAAAAGCCTTTTATATTACAGCGCTTATTATTGGTCCTCTCCTCGGATCTTTTATTACTGAGCCTGCAGCGATGACAGTCACAGCGATTATTCTTCTCAATACTTTCTTTTGTAAAGAAATGACTCAAAAATTTAAATACGCAACTTTGGGACTTCTCTTTGTAAACGTTTCTATCGGGGGAACACTGTCTCACTTTGCCGCTCCTCCAGTCTTGATGGTTGCGAGTACTTGGGGATGGGGTTTTGGTCACATGGTTGTTAATTTTGGATATAAAGCAGCTATATCAGTCATCATCGGAACAGTTATAACAGCTCAAATATTTTCAAAGGAACTACAAGGTAGTTTGGATATGGACGGAAAAGGAGATGGAAAGCCTGATCCTAAAATTTGGAAGTATGTCCTCCATATTATATTCTTAGCTCTCGTTGTTAAGACGGCTCACCATACTGTTTTCTTCATGGGACTTTTCATTTTCTTCCTTGGGTTTACAACAATTACAGAAACGTACCAGGATAAAATTAAATTAAGAGAATCACTCTTGGTCGGATTTTTCTTAGCAGGCCTTGTTACACTTGGAAAATACCAATCTTGGTGGTTACAACCAGTTCTGACCTCTCTTGGAGATTTTACTCTTTACATTGGGGCCACTGGACTTACAGCGATTACCGACAATGCGGCTTTAACTTACCTTGGAACAACAGTTGAAGGTTTAACGGAAATGGCTAAGTATTCTCTCGTGGCTGGTGCAGTCACCGGAGGTGGGCTTACAGTTATTGCCAACGCTCCAAACCCTGCGGGTTATGGGATTCTCAAAGATTCATTTGGAGAAGGCGGAATTAGTCCACTAGGATTATTAGCTGGGGCTATTGCTCCCACAATATTGGCCATGATTTGCTTTCAATTATTGCCAGGACTATAAGAGATCAGCTTTTTTGTTCGGGTATTCCCAAATATAAGTATTATCTTCCGTTGCAATTTTGCAGCGGAAAACTCCAAGAGGAACAACACCTATTCTCTTGGTGTGTTCAGACCACTTTTGCAAAGTTGAATTGATATTTTCTTGAAGGATAATCGCCTTGGGATCGTTATTCTTGAGACACTTTAGTCGTGATTTGCATTCGTTAACTTTAAGATAAGATTTTTTAGAAATAGTATTGAGAAGATTAACGATGTCTTGAACTTCAGCATCGTGGTAGACACAGTTTTTGTGGCTGATAGGGAAAATATTTGAAACATTATTCATAGCGACCTTGCCTTAATTTTTTCTCAACATCTTTCTTAGCCTCGTCTTGGCGTTTGTCGTATAGTTTTTTACCTTTGGCGAGAGCAATCTCTATTTTGACATAAGATCCCTTAAAGTAAAGCGCTAAGGGAATAACTGTTAAGCCTTTGGCTTTTTGAGCATGGTGAATTTTTTCAATTTCTTTTTTTGCAAGAAGAAGTTTTCTTTTCCTTCTTTCTTCATGATTATTTATATTTCCAAATTCATAACTAGGAATATGAAAATTATGTATCCAGGCTTCTAGATCATCATCAACATTGACATAAGAATCATTAAGGTTTCCTTTGCCTTGTCGAAGAGTTTTAACCTCTGTTCCTTTGAGAACGAGTCCAGCTTCAAACTTATCCATGACGAGATAGTCGTGGTAAGCTCTTTTATTTTTAGTAATGATTTTTATTCCCTTTGTAGCCATAAATAGAGTTCAATTATTTGTTGCAAAGTTAATTTTTCAGCCCTGATTTTCTCATCAATACCCTTGTTCGTAAAAAAGTTTTTAATTTTTTCAATTTTTTGATGACCTTTTAAATGACTCAAGACTTGCTTTCTCTTGGCTGAAAAGATTGTTCGAAGCAAGGTTTCATAGGATTTTAATTCTGAAAAATTGACGAGGGGATTTTCACGCCTAGAAAAGTTAATGACGATGGAATCAACTTTGGGAGGTGGGTGAAAAGCTCCAGGTTTAAGTTTTAAAAGTTGTTTCGTCTCAAAATAAGTATTTACAAGGCAATAAAGCGAACTTATTTTTTGATGATTTATTATTTTTTCACCAACTTCTTTTTGAAACATTAAGGTCATAAACTTAATCGACGGCCAGTTTAAAAACAACAAAAGTAGTGGTGTGCTGACATTATAGGGAAGATTTGAGACTAGCCATCCGCGAGTATAATGAGGGTTAGAATCAGTAATCATTTGGTCACTAAACTCTAAGGCGTCCATAAAAAAGCAGTTTGAAGGGGGAACAATTTTTTCGAGTTCTTCTTGAAAGCGAGTGTCTTTTTCAACAATGTAAAAAGGTTTCGAGAGTTCAGAGAGAAAGCGAGTCAACGTTCCTGGACCTGGGCCAACTTCTAGAATGTAATCACTTTCAGCAATTGTATTTTGCTGATGGCATATCTCTTTTATAACGGACGTGTTTTTGAGGAAATGTTGTCCAAGTGCTTTATTGGCCTTAGGGCTATTTTTAAACATTCCAATTTCTTACAATCGAAATTCTTCTTTATCAACCAGTCTACTCTTGGCGTCAAAAAGGAAGGAACCCTTACTCGCAAAAGCTTTCTCTCGATTTCTGAAGGCGAGATTGGCAATCATAGCTCCATTATCGGTGCAAAATTGAGGGTTTACGAATAGAGGATTGTGAAATTCTTCCTGAAAAACTTCTCGCAACCGGGAGTTGCAGGCGACTCCTCCTCCCACCACGATTGGAAGATTTTTATATTTGTTAGCGATTAACCTCAGTTTTGTTCTTAGGGATTGAACAATGGCCTCTTGGTATGAAGCACAAAGATCGGGGAGTCTTTCTTCAGCAATCTTAGGATTTTTTTGAATAAAATTTCGAAGACTGGTTTTAAGCCCGGAAAAACTCATATTGGGATTATCTTTTTGTTTTTCTAATCCTAGTGGAAAATGAAAAGCAGATCGTGAACCATTTTTTGCGAGATCATCGATGTCTTTCCCTGCTGGGTAGGAGAGTCCCATGAGTTTTCCACCCTTATCAAAAGCTTCACCGGAAGCGTCGTCAATGGTTGAAGCAAGGACTTGAATTTTATCAGCCGCACTAACTAAAGAGAAGAAGGTATGCCCACCACTAAGAACGACTCCAATATAAGGATAGGAAACTTTGTCAGTAATATGGATCGCTTCTAAGTGAGCAAAAACGTGGTTCACTGGATAGAGTGGAATATCGTAATAAAGAGCGATGGTTTTTGCGAGATTAAGTCCAGTGAGAAGTGGCCCCAGTAATCCTGGAAAACAAGTGGCACCAATGAGCTCGAGGTTTTTTAAGTCAAAGCTTGCTCTTTGGCAGAGTTCTTCGAGAAGTGGCTGCAATTTTTCGAGATGATTACGGGAGGCAATTTCAGGAATAACCCCGCCCCATTTTTCATAAAGAGCTATTTGCGAGTAAGTGAGGTGTTCAATAATTTTGACTCCCTCGGGGCTTCCTTGTAGGAGACAAAGCGAAGTCTCATCGCAGCTTGTTTCTATTCCTAGGACATTTGTAATCATAATGGAGACACATTACTCAGAAGCTTAGGCAAGAGTCAAATAATTGTTTATTTGCCTAGAACTTTACTAATTTTTCCAAGAGTTTGGGTGAGTTGCTTGATAAATTTCTTTTGATCTTTAAGCTCTTTGTTAATTTCTAGAATTTCTCTTTGGTTGGCTTCAACTTGGGCACGCAATTCATCGATATCGTCTTGTTGGAAACGATCGAGCTTACCTTCGTGTTTAACTTCTTCAAAATTACCAGAGATATGACTAACTTTTTCTTCGAGTTCTTTTGTTTTTACGGTCAGTTCTGCAAGCATTTTTTGAGACTCTTGCAGGTGACTGGATTGTTCTTTTTCGTGTTGCAATTCTTCAGCTGTTTTTAAACAACTTGTGAATAAGATTAGGGCCAAGATAAGTTTAAAGATTTTCTGAAAATACATCATTATTCTCATTGTTTAATGATTGTTTTTTAACGGATTGAAACTCCGCTCTCTCTGAATAGTATAGCGAAAGTTTTGCAAACTTTTTAGCTTTATTAAAAAATTTTTGTCGATAAGCTGATTTTGCTTTTAAGTATAGGACTTCAGCCTTGCGATAGAGTTGAGGAGCAAACTGAGCAGAGTTAGCTTCCTTGGCGGCAATGAAAGCCGACTGGGCTAAGCTCATCTCAAGTTTTGGTCTTGTGGTCACGAGACCACAAGACGTCAATGTTATGATTAATAAAAGGAGAAAAGAGTTACTAAAACTATGTAACAACTTTTTACTTAGCTGTAATAACGAAGTTTCCTCGACGGTTTCTCGCCCAAGCTGCTTCGTCATGGCCGAGATCGATTGGTCTTTCTTTACCATAACTAATTGTTGTGATTCGCGCAGAATCGACTCCCATAGCGACTAGATAGTCGCGAACAGCATTCGCGCGTCTTTCACCAAGTGCAAGGTTGTATTGAACACTCCCTCTTTCATCACAGTGACCTTCAATTTGAACTTGAACGTCTGAATTGCTCTTGAGGTATTCAGAGTTGGCATCAAGAGTTGCGCGAGCTGCATCTGAAATAGTTGCAGAATCAAAAGCAAAATAGACAGTTGATATTGCTCCTGCAGTCATATTATCAGAACTACCGTTCAGTTCTAAGCTTAATCCTTGATCAGAAAGCTCTCCACCTTCAGAATCCAACCCATCTCCGCGATCCTTCTTTTTGCTCGAAGAACAACCTGCCATTATAAGAACTGTTGATAAAAACAGAACTGATAATACTTTTTTCATTTTCTTGCTCCTTTTTTTCTGCAAATACATGATATTTCTACATTAATTTTAATACATAATTTAGTTAAATGACAAAAAACTTTACTGAGAGATCAACGTCAATCAAAATTAAAACTGCATGAAGTTTATCCTTACAGTTTTCTTGTTTAATGCTTTTATCTATTCTAATGGGTTTTCATCTGAAAACAAGAGCAAGGCAACTCTTAGTGAAGAGTATTTAACGAAAAAAGTTGATGTTGCGTACAATGGGAAAAGCCTGAGTGTTTACATCCACTATCCACAAAATCGCGTTCACTTTGCCTATAAGCTAACGAAAGTCATCAAAAATGATTTCAAAAAAGTTCATGAGTACTTTCATTATATTCCTCAAGCTGAGGTACACATGGTGGTAGCTCCTAGCGCTACAACGGCCAATGGAGCCGCAGGAGTTTTTCCAAGAAATTTAATTTATCTGCACGATTTCCCGCCACTGGACTTCGATACTCTTTCCATATCGAAAGATTGGGTGCGAATTTTAGCGATTCATGAGTATATCCATGTGGTCGCTATGGAGATGACCGGTGGCTTTTTTAATTTCATGAGAAATTTTTTAGGATCTTTTGCGAAGTGGGCCGCGGTGGCTCCTCGCTGGTATCATGAAGGGATCGCCACCTGGGGAGAAACACATTTCACGGAAGAAGGTAGACTTCGCCATCCTTGGATTAAAGCGATGTTCCTCGATTACATGGCCAAGCGAACATCGTGCAAAGAACTTGTTTGTTTAGAAAGTCCACGACGCTATCCCTTTGGGCAGATGGCCTATTGGTTTGGAGCTTTTTTCTTTGAGTATGTTGAAAATCAAAAAGAAGGAAATATTTCATGCATTGTGGAAGATTACTCGCGAAATCTTCCCTTTATGATTGGAAATAGCCTTGCCGATTGTACTGGAAAAGATTTGGATGAAACTTTTGAAGAGTTTGTTGATTATTATGAAAAAGAAGCGCTCAAGCGTGAACCATTTTGTGGGTTCGAAGACAAACCATTCTGTAAGAGTATCAGAAGAAAATACACCACGGTTAACTGGTTTAAAGGTTTTATTGATCGAGGGAATTTACGCGCTTTTGTTATCCAACCGAATAAAGAAGAACGCCCTTATCACCGTGAAACGGGAGAGCGGCTCATCGTTTACGATAAAATTTCTAAAAAATTCAAAAACTTTTTTCTCGACCGAGTCATAGAGAATATCTACATGGCTAATGGTGATCAAAATAAGTTTTTTATCTCCTATTATGAGTTTTATGCAGGAGATATTGTTCGAAAATTTGCCTATTATGATCACAAAAAGAAAAATGTAAAATTTTTAAACTTCGATGAAAGTATAAAATTAAATTCTTGTGACTATTATCTTGGAGAAAGTGAAGGAACCCATTATTGTCTTGCCTATAAAAATTCTCACTGGTCAGTGTTTAAATCGGGAAAAGAGAAAGAAGAACGCATTAGAGATTTTCCAGCATTGACAAATGTTGTTCCCGAATCTCAAAAAAATAATATTTTAGAAGTTGAAGTGGAAAAAACCCCCATCCAAAAGGGCAAAACAGTCAAAATTAATCTCAAAGAGAAAAAAGTCTTTAAAGATAAGGACAAAAAACTAAAAGAAAGCGAAGACTACTGGGGAATAAAATACATGGCCCCGCATTTTTTGATGCTGGATTATTTCGTTTTTGGGGATATTGAATCCTACGGGATTATTACCAGCATGAATGACCCACTCAATAGGCATCTTCTTTCTTTGAGCGGCTATTACAGTTCAGGAGTTCCCTCAGACAAGACTCCTTATTCTGGGAGCGCTGTGTATGCCTATACCAAGGACAAGTATTCTTATGCCCTTGGATACAATAAATATATTTCGCAAGGAGATTTAGGTGTTGATGAGGTTAATATTTTCGAAAATAAGTTTGCGACGATTACCAGAAGTTCCTATCTTGGAAACACCAGTTGGGCCCAGTCTCTAACAGGTTTAAAATCCAATGAAGAAGATCTCTTCTTTTCTAGGAAAATTACCAGATTTCGAATGGGACAAAGTTTTTTGCATTCAACGAATTCTTTGACTTCAGTTTATCGGCAATTTCATTTTGAGTTCAATCCCAGTTGGAGTGAAAACGAAGGATACGACCCTTACCTGGGAGGAGATACTAAACTTTCTTTTAATTTTAAATTTTCAGAAAATTTTGGAATGTCCATCGAGGGAACTTATGGGAAACTCTATAAAACAGATAAGGCCTTGGCTTCTAGTCCATATCGCGATGGTGTTATCTACGGAGGGGGAGCTTCGTCAGCTTTTACCAGTGCGTACCAGTTTCCGTCTTATCTAATTCCCTATGCCAACATTTTTGGAAATGAAATGACTCAGGGACGATTAGAGTTTGCTTATAATTTTTCTAATCCTTTTTTTACAACGAACTTTATTCCTTTTTATCTCAAACGATTGTATTTGCTTGCTGGAAGCGAATATATTTCCTCCGATATTCTTTTGCAAAGTGATCAACTGGCCAATGGAGGATCGATTATCACTATTCGTCGCAATCCTTCGATTCTCTCTTATTACGGAGGACTGCGAACTAATTTTGATTTCTTTTATATTCTTCCTATCAGTCTCGATTGGATTTACTCTGTATCTGGAGATGAGTACTACAACAATAATTTCTCTCTCGTTCTCAATACCAATGTTTATTTTTAAAAATCCGAACTACTTAGCTCTGTCATTAAGATGACTAAGATTTCTTACAATGAGTCAGCTCGTCGACTCGTTAGAGCTTCTTCCCTCGGTAAATTTGAGAAAAAATTGGCACGAGAATTGCTCTATAAAAGTTCAAGCAGGAGTTTGTTCGAGAAAACGGATTTTCTCAGGTATCACCATTGAAAAGGATTTTCTTGGTTGTGTGATGAGTTTGCAGGGGGCCGTTATCGAGCCCCTTTTCTATTTCATGTTTTCCTAATTAGATATGCCCCTTATACTGTATGAATGAGAACTTATCTTCTTCTCATTATTTTATTGAGTGTGGTCACTTTTAGTATTGGGTACCTGGGTTTTTCGGTTAGAGGAACTCACGAGATTACTCAAACTGAAAAAAACGAAATCCGTTATCTCAAAGAACATACAGTTCGGACTTTAAAACCACTAGCCGATATAAATATGTCGGAATTGTTCCCATCTCGAGCCAGTGAGCAATTGATTAAACCCAAAGAAGATCTCGCCGATACCAATATCAACGCACCTGATATCTTTTTTACTCAAGAAAAATGTTTCACCGATATTGATCATCTTCTTATTCGTTTTAGTGAACACAAAGTTTTGCAGTGGGAGCAGTTTCGCTGTAACGTCATCAACAAACTCCCCATGGCCTTTTTTCGGACTCCTCCTTATATCCATCCAAGTGGGCACTCCTATGTCTATTTGTTTGTAAAATTGTACGAAGGAAAAGATATACCAAAACAATGGATTATGAGACATGTTTCTTATGCGAGAGTTCAAGAATATCCTTTATTTTCCAAAATCTTGGGAAACTTTCCTGTCGAGTTTAAGCACTTGATGGATTTGTCTCCCCAAGAGTTGCGCTATCTCTCTATCGCTTCAAGTTTTATTATGTCTGAAAATTATGTCTTTATACTGGACTGGGATATTTTTAATTTTTTTGAAAAGCACTACAAAGTTTACGCCAAAAAGGATTTTGAAAAAATATTAAAAACAAGCTCTTTTACTGCAAAATCTCTCTCAAAAGAAGATCAATGTCTACTGGTGGATGGAGGAGTTTGTTGGAATTTTTCTATTGGATACTTACTCAAACTTTCTGGTTATCGTGATATTGTCACGATCGCTCTTCTTGTCTTGTTTGGTGGACTTGCCTTCGTGACTATTTATTTTCGCTACAAAGGAGAAAGAGATGAAGACGAGAAAAGAAGACAAGCACTTCGTATTTTAAGCCATGAGCTGCGAACACCTGTGACGAGTATTCTCCTAAAGATGGAAACAATTATGAATTCCATAGAGAATTTTGATGAAAAATCTCAAGAACAACTCTTGAAGGTTTCATCGGATGCTCACCGTCTGAGAAGACTTATAGAAATGAGTCGAAATTATCTTTCGGCCGCTCATAAAAATAAAAAAGTAGATAAGGTTCAAGTTGATCGAATTGAATCTCTCAATAACCTGGTCCAAGATATCTTAGATGATTATCCTGAAGTTGAATTTAATCCTCTAGCTAACGACGTCGCACTCGAAGTTGATGAATACTGGCTAAGAGTCTGTGTCAAAAATTTGGTGGAGAATGCTTTTAATCATGGAAAAGCTCCAGTGAAGTTAACACTGAAACCTGAAAATAAAAAGTGTGTACTCCTAGAAGTGCAAGATTCGGGAACACCTGAATTTAAAAAACTTGAGGAGATGACTCGTGAATTTGCCAAGGGGACTAAGAGTGAAGGAACTGGGCTTGGACTCAACATTACTTCAAAAATGATCAAAGAAATGGGCGGGGAATTAAGATTTGCAATTGAGCCAACTAGGTTTACAATAAGGCTGGAGATTACATAACCTGAGTTCACATAAACGTCGATCTTCTTCGTCGTTGCAATGACGCTCTGACTGCGACTGACAGAAAGTCAGCCTCGTCATTTCGTCTTCACAACTCCTAGAATCTCTCGTTTCTTCAAACTCAGGAAGAGTAAAAAGTGTACGTATAAAAATTTGTACTGAGGTTACATATGACGAAATTATTACTAGTTGAAGACGATTCTAGCTTAGGGGAATCATTAAGAGACTATCTCGAAAGTGAGGCATTTGCCGTGGATTGGTCACAGTCGATTGCTGATGCTCAATCTAAAATTTCACAAGATGCTTATGAGATTGTCGTCCTCGATTGGATGCTTCCCGATGGGCAAGGGATTGATCTTTTGAAATCGTGGCGAAATGACAATATTAAAACTCCTGTCATCATGCTGACGGCGCGTTCTGATCTCTTAGATAAGGTTGTGGGTCTTGAGTCGGGAGCACACGATTACATGACAAAACCATTTGAGCCACGAGAATTAGTTGCTCGTATTCGCGTTCAGCTTCGAAAATCTCCAGAGACTCAAGAAGAAGATGAAAAAATAATTATCCGTAAAGGATTGCAAATCAATAAAGAAACTCGCGATGTTACTTTTAATGATCAAGAAGTTTATCTTACAAAAATGGAGTACGAGCTTCTTTTATTATTAGCAGAAAACCCTGGGCGTCCTTTCACCCGCGATGAACTTCTCAATAAGGTTTGGGGGTTTGAATTTACGCCTTCGACCAGAACCGTGGACACTCACGTCCTTCAATTGAGACAAAAACTCGAAGAAGAAATTATCGATACAGTCCGTGGGGTAGGGTATCGTTTTAATAAAAATTATCTAGGTTAAAAAAATATGCTTAAAATATTCGTTCTTGTCTGTCTTTTTAGTTCATCAATTTATGCGCAAAATAGATCGATATCAGCTGAACGCCAAAGTTCTGAAGATTATAAGTCTCTTTATCTTGAGCATAAACCGGCATCCTCAAGTTTACTTCCAGAGGACTTCACCGCCTCGTCTGCTTACGACGAAGCCACTTCTTTTGATGCCCTCGATATGAGTGTTCTTCCGGACTGGTATGATCAGCAAGTAGCAACAGCTGCTTTTCAATATATACGCGATGAAAGATTTCTAAAGCGTACCGATGCTTTTCCGCGCAGACTTTCTTGGCTCTATCCCCAAGATGGATGCTTCATGCGTGCTGAGAACATGGCCCGCCAGTTAGAAGAAAATTATTATCCCGATATGATGAAAGTATTTATTTTTGGAAACCTTAAAGTGCAAACAAGGTTTTCACCCTATGGGGCTGTTTCATGGTGGTATCACGTGGCCCCCATTATTTCTCTCAATGGGCAACCACTGGTCTTTGATCCGGCCATCAACCCGTATGCTCCAACGCCACTTGAAGAATGGATTCTCAAACAAACAAATGACTTGGGCAATGTGGGGCTTTCTTTCTGCTCGTCTAAAGCTTACGGTCCATACGATAATTGCAAAAGTTCACGTGCAATTAGAGATTCAGAATTAAGTTCTGATGCTGATCACTATCTCAGTCGAGAGTGGAGCAATGTTCAAGGTCTAGGACTTGTCCCTGAAGATGAACTGGGCGATACTCCCTATTGGTATTTCACAACCCTGGGTAGCCTAAGTTCTCTATAGACGAGCGATTTACTCCGGAAGAGATATCCTACCATTTCCCGTTTCTAAAGACTTCCTCCATCTTGGACGAAAAGAGATTAAAGGACGGGTACTATGGGAAAAGTCATTGATTTTACACAAAGAAGAAGAGAAAACATCGAGCAAAAAAAGCGTCAATTCGAACGCGTTCTCTTTAAAGAAGTGATCGGCTGTTATACCGCCATCGAAGAGGGACACAAAATTGTTCCCATCGATATGATCGACATTTCTCCCACAGGATGCCTTCTCGAAGTCCCTGTTTCCTCAAAAAGTGATAAAGAACTTGAGCTCTATTCAGATATTAATATCCGTCTCTATTTCACTAAGAAATCATTTATTTCGGTCGTGGCGCGAATCGTGCGCACCGAGGAAGCAGTGAACGAGAAGGGTGTTAACGTTATTCGTTATGGAGCGGAGTTCGATAGCTCTCTTCCGAGTTTTCAGGTCATTCAAGCCTTTGTGAGCTTTATCGGTAAGTTTGCCGAATTCTCACAAGTGGACACCAATTCAAGAAAAGTTTATTTCTTTTAATTCTTAAAGATCTTGTGCTATACACAAAATCACTATGAAAATAGCGATAATAGGAACAAGTCTTGAAGCCTTAGAGTGCGCCGCCACTTTTGCGGAATTAGGGGCCCAAAGTATTCTTTGGGGGGAAAAGAACCCTGCTGAGGTCCTGCAATTTTATCAAAAAAACTTTTCTCAATCAGTGTCTCAAGCGTATCTCGACGATTTGTTGAACCGCCTTAAAGGGCGAATTTTTTATAAGTCTGAAGAGATAATAAGAATTCAAAAATCTCATCTTGATCGCAACGAAACTCCCTCTGGAAGATCCCGGATGGCCGATAGTTTTCGAGTCGTTTATAAGGGAGATTTTTCTGATCACCAGATTCCAGAAAGTTTAGCCGAGCAAATGAAAAACTCACTATCCGATCCTCTTGAATACTATGAGGAAGTGGATTTTGTAGTCTATGCTCCCAACGTTTTTGAGTCTTCTAAGTTTATAGGCGGGGATGCTCCATGCTTGCAAGAAAGCAAGTGGCGTGAGCATGAGGCGATTCACTATGGGTTAGAGGCTTTGAAAATAATTCCTAAAAAAGAATCCGCAAACATTTGTCTTGTGGGAGATGACCAGCTGGTTCTCAGTAAATTGATGGAATTAGAAGGGTGGTTGGATACTAGTCTTAATCATAAGCTCTTTATTATTTCTAAAAAATCTAATCCATTTGCTAGCTCTGAAGAATTTAATGCACTCTACGCTAGGGCCATGAAAACTTTAGAGAAGCGAATTCAAGATTTTGAAGAACAAAAAGCCGAAGAACCCATCCCGCAATTGAATATTTTTGCAGGTCATAGTGTTCTCTCTATAGATCGCCTGGTGGATCGCAATCAATTTTATATGACTTGTGAAATTCCAAACTTTCGAGATTGTGAAATTCAAAAAGACAATGCAAGAAAACCCTTAAAAACTTTGGAAGTAGACGAAGTCTTTGTTTTAAGTGGTTTCCATGAGAGTCCTAGTCCTGAGTTCGCTGTTTATTTTGATAAAAATGAACCAGGATACTACCATTTGCGCTCTCACTTTGATGAAAATAGGAATTTCGATTACAATTTAATTAATGAAAGCGTTCAAAAGATCAAAGATGACACTCAAAAATATTTTACCCGTCAGTAATATTTTCGGAATAATTCTTATTTTTACAATTGTTTCTTGCTCAGGAGCTAAGACAACGGCACGCCAGAAAAAACTAGAAGGTGCTGCTAATGAATACGGTCAAGTTATCAGCTATTTTTTGCCAGATATCCCTCGCTGGGTAAATTTCTCAGAAGAAGGGCAATGTTTTCGAACGAGTGATGTCCAATTTTTAAATTTTCAAGCTCTCAACGCTTCTTATGGATATGATTTCCCAACGATTTTAGAATTACAGGGAGTTTACAACCAAAAAATTCAAGATCTCTTGGCAGAAAAAAATCTCACCTTTGAAGAGCGTATTTCAGTCCTCTATGAAAGTATTGAAAACATAGCGGGAGGAATTCGCTACGCCGATATCCCGCGTTTTAATAAATTTCAACTTTTGTGGATTGATAATTTTCAAAGCGATAGTGAGCTCAAAAAATGGCTGGAAGGCTACAGTAACGATGAAAAGTATTCTGATTATGTTCCTATTATCTTCAGTTATTGCTTAACGAGAAAAGAAATTGAACACAAACTTGAAGAACTCAATCTCGATCAAGTCTTTCCGTATAACATGGGAGCTGAAGTTTTAACAATCTATAATGAAAATATTGAAGAAAAACCTCATTTCAAATTTTACTTTCACTATTTCTTCAAAAAAGATGACAAGATTGAATTGAAAAAGCGAGAGGGAATTGAGGCCATTAAAAACTCTCTTATTCTTAAAACTGAGTCGTGATTTTATCCACCATCATTTGCAAATACTTTCTTCCATTAAAGTGATTAATGGAAAGTTTCCCATCGACAGTTAGACCTTGCTGGTCTTGGTTTTGAAAAAGATCATCTGGGTCTTGAGCGTTCCATTTTCCAATGTAGTTAAAACTAATTCCATGAATATTCTTCTGCAGATTTTGTTGTTTTTTCTTAGAAGTAAGAACCCATTTGACATGGGCATCTTTAAGGATTGTATAGTGAGAAAGATAAGCATCGCGAATGCGAAAGATGGGGTAGCTATTGCCATTTCCAAAGGGTTCCATCAATTGCAAGCTTTGAGCAAGCTGCATATCCAAATCAAAGATACTCACTTCCAAATCGAAGTAATCTTGCTTCACGCGAATAATTTCAGGGATATTTTTAAGAAGCGAATTGAGTTTTTCTCTTAAAGCTTGAAGGTTTTGGCTTTTCATGGAGAGACCGGCAGCCGCCTTGTGCCCTCCAAATTTTAAAAACAAATCTTTGCACTGATCAAGGCAATCAAAAATGTTCAACTCACCGGCCGTGCGGGCGGAAGCTTTAATAACCCCAGGCTCTTCTGAGTCGGTGAAAACAATTGCAGGGACATTAAACGTTTCTACCAGTTTGCTGGCAACGATTCCAATGACCCCTTCATGCCAGTGGGGGCGGTAGACTACATTAATGAGTGGTTCTGAAAAATCTAAAGAGCTCACCACGTCTTGGAAAGCTTCTTCATACACTTGTTTTTGAATTCTCTTTCTCTCTTCATTGGTATCGAGAATGACTCTAAAATAATCCTTAGCCTCGTCAGGGTTTTGAGTAGTGAGGAGATTAAGCGCAAATTCGGGATGATCTAAACGCCCTTTAGAGTTAATACAGGGACCGATAAAAAAGGAGCACTTTTCACTTTCAATCATATTTTTAGAAAAATCTTCTTCTTTTAAAAAAAGCTTCAATCCAGGAATTTCTGTCTTGGGAATTTGCTTCAGTCCATGGCGAGTGAGTTTAAGATTCGTGGGTCCCATGTTGGCGAGATCACAAATGCTTCCAATGGCCACAAATTGTAAAAGTGAGTAGAGGCTAGGAATTTCAATTCCTTTTTCTTCGAGTGCAAACTTTAATGATAGACACAGTGAAAAAGCCACACCGACACCAGCGAGCGACTTGAGATCATCGCTGGTTTCCTCATCGCGCCGATTGGGATTAACAACCGCATAGGCTTTAGGCATATAAGCTTTCGCATCTTTGTGATGATCGGTAATGATAAGATCGATATCTTTATCGAGTGCATACTCTGCTGTCTCCAGATTACTGATCCCGCAGTCGACAGTGATGAGAACCTTCACTCCTGCTGCGATAGCGTTATCAATAGAAGAGGGATGTACTCCGTAGCCTTCATCAAAGCGTGAGGGTTGAAAGAGCACCACCTGGGTATCGAGCATTTTAAAAAAATAATAGAGAAGGGCACAGGAAGTTGTCCCATCCACATCGTAGTCACCATACACACCAATTTGCTCACCGTTTTCAATGGCCTGGACAATTCTCTCTGTCGCTTTTTTTAAACCTTTGAGTTGAGTGAGAGAGGGGAGAGTTTTAAGATCCCAAGAAAAAAATTCTTCAATGGCCTCTTTGGTGTCTAGCCCTCGCTTTTTGAGAAGGCTTTGGATAAGAGGATGCAATCCAGGAATATTCCCGACGGGAGTTTTTCTAAAATGGCGTTCTGTTTGAGTGACTTCCATAAGTGAGTGTGTAAACTTTGAAAAGATGATAACTTGAGTGGAAGACTTTTACCAGATAACGTAGAGACCTTTAATCGTTTCAGTGTCGCACAATTCATCGACATCACAGAAGAGATCTTCGTATTTGCCTTTAGGGCCATGAATTTTGGTGAAATAGTTTAAAGGGAGAAATGACTTTCCGCACTGTCCACATTTTTCGATTTCACGCGTTGATTCATTGATATGGCCACAAACATGACATTTCTTGATGATGGTGCGTGTGTGATTGCGTTTCTCTAAATGTGTTGTCTCACGCGGGTCTTTGTTATCCACTTGTAAAACTCCCTTGAGTCCTTCATCGGAAAAAATTGCCTGTTCTTTAGGTTTTTCAAGACCATAACAAGACTGAGCTTGGCGGTCGGAAATACTGCTCCCTTCTTGCTCCCTGTTGTTTTAAACCATGTTCGCTACAATAGAGATATGAAATCAATTATCATATTTCCCTTATATTTTATGATTCTCACAAATTTGATTTTTGCGCCACTCGCGCTGGCGAAAGAAAGTCACAAACAAACTTACCGGACGATGGCTTCAAAGGATAAGTCTTCAGGTGGTGTTGAAATTTTCAATCCGCTATCCAAGTGTCAGAAGCACCTTGCCGTTTGGAGTCGCCTTCTTTACCATCTCGCTCCGACTCTTATTTTTTTCCAACTGCCAATTTCTAAAGAGGGGTATTGGGACATATTTGCTTTATATCAGGTCGCTTCGCTTTTTGTATACAGCTTTTTATTTGGGAGGGTTGGTAGTTTAGACCACATTTTTTCCAATATGTTTGGAAAAATTCGCTATAAACCTTCAAAGTTTTATACAATGCTTAAATCGAAAAATCTACCAACTCACAAACTCATTCATTTGAGTAAAATTCCTTCATTAATGGAAAAAGAATTTGTGAGTACTCTTGCTGTTAATCGCAAAAATATGGAACATCTTTTAAATCGAAAAGTGAGAGTAAGACTTTTTGAATATACCTACCAATATGATGGGATTGATGCTGATGACGTTGCAATCTATCTCGACTCGACTTGGGGATCTCGGGTCTTTGAAGGTGTTTTACGAAAAATGACAGACCAAGGGTTTACTCTCGAAGACACTGGTGGAGTTAAGCATACTTTCCGCTTTGACCAATTTGAAACGAAGAGAGGAAATAGTTTTTACTGGGATATCAAACTGACCAGTAAAAAAGATTACGGTATCGAATTTTCTTATTTTAAGTTTCGCAAACTTGAATCATTAAAAGGCATATATGTTGCCTTTGATCTTCACATGCAAAACCGAGTCATTAAAGGAACAGTGGTCGAATTAGATAATTGGATTTTAAAAATCAAAAATGAAGATGGCGGAGGGATAGCTGAAATTAATCTGCGAAAGCCCGATCAGTATGGTGATCTCTTTGTGATTGGTGCGGATAATGAACAAATGAAAGCTATTTCAAAAGAAATGAATGGCGCTCAGGATGATAATGTTCTCTTATTGGGCGAATTTATCGATGATCTGGAAAAAGATGCTCTTAAAAGTACTAATGATAAATTGATTTTGGAAGATCTCAAAAAAGTTCAAAACTTAGAGGAAATGCGGGATTATATATTTAGTTATCGCAACTCAGAAGACTACCCAATCGATTAATCCCCTTAAGGTGCCAGCACCCAAATGGTTAAGATTGGTGTCATCAATCAACGTTCTCCTGGCACGGTATTCTGTTGTCGAATAACTCAGATATAAAATAAAGGCTCCTGGACATTTTTCTTTTATTTTTCGTTTAGACCAATCTTCTTTCTCTTCTCGGGAAGAATTGGAATTTGAACTTCTAAATCATCTAATTTTTCAAAAACTATTCTGAACATTCTTTTGGTTTCTGATTCTACTCCACTAATTTTTTCCTCCAATTTTCTTTCTAAAACATGAAAACTCCTTAATCGTATAAATAGTCGCATAATTGCGATATTTATCTCGATGGCCCTTTTGCTATTTAGGACACTCGACAACATCGCTATCCCACTTTCGGTAAAAACAAATGGAGGAGTTTGGCGACCTCCTCTCCCTTTTTTTGCTATCCCAAATTGGGATAGCAAACCTCCGTACTCAACGGGGTCAAGTTGAAACATAAAATCTCCGGGAAAGCGTTCTAAATTTCTTTTTACATTTCGATTGAGAATCCTTGTTTCAACCCCATAAAGCTTTGCTAAATCGCTATCTAGCATTACTTTTTGATTACGGATTAGATAAATAGCCTTATGAATTTCTTTCATCTGAATGCCCATGAATATTGCTTATAAGCCAACAGATATCTTTTGAGGACCTTTTCCCTCAAATATTTCTTTTTTGAAAGAGTAGCATCTTGATTTGTAATAAAGTTCTATTAGTATATATTGAAATGTCTCTTAAACTTGTAAGAAATGATCCTTTTAATGTAGAGCTTTTGAAGCAATTATTTGGGAATTCTCAAGACATACAGCTCCTATGGCCAGAAGCAAAAATACCCTTCGCTAGAGATGAATGGAGTGAAAAATTTAATTTGAACCCTGATAATATTTCACTTCTTTTTCAATTAGGTGGAAAAAATATCGGGCATGTAGCTCTTATTAGGGATCCCCTTAAGCGCTTAAAAATTTGTTTTGTCTATTTAGATCCAAGTTATCGGGGATCGGGTTTTGCTCATGAGATGCTAAGAAAAACAGAAAGTTGGGTAAAAAAATCTAAATTAGCAGATACACTTTTTTTGACTGTTAGAACTTATAATCCCAAAGCTTTTTCTCTATATACAAAAAATCGATTCCAGAAATTGTATCAAGAGGGAACAGCAGTTCTCATGTCCAAAGATATTAAATAGATAGGGGATTATCGACCGAGATTTTTAGTTCAGGAATCTCGGTCAAAAACTCAAAAATTTACTTTTTTTACCCGTTATTCAATAGCTCAGGCTTAAATTAGAGGCTCCTGCTCAAAATTCTTTTGAATAATTTACACTGCAATAAAAATTAACTCTATTTTTTTCAATTTCATCGTGATAGCAGGAAGCTAATAATAAGCATCCAAATACAGGAGTGATTAAATGAAATTTTTTATAGCAACAATTTTCAGTTTATTTTTATCTGCCAATTACAGTTTTGGGAGTTCAGATTGTGATGTAATAGGATCTAGCGAAGGAGGAGAACTTCTTTATTGTGAACAGGCTCAGTATGTAGAGTTTTCACCTTTTAATGGATCTGTCGAAGATAACTTAATAATAGAAGATGTAGCTTCATTTGTTGGCATTGCTGTCTATAATGATAATATTGCTCTAAGGTACAATACTTCTTCCTTGACCAGCGATGACATAACTGTTGTTTATTGTTTCTCTGAAAACAAAATAGTTTTTTCAAGTCTAGATCCTGAAAGTTATGGTGACTTGAATGAACTTGAAAAATTTATGCTTAAGCAATTAGAGAAGTAGTACCCTAAATACTGGTTATATTCTCAAGGCTCAGCTTCTGAACCTCAGGAATACTGGGCAGAATTTCTAAACTTCTTCATTTACAACTGTTATTCAATGGCTCCGAATTAAATTAAAGGTAACAGATCAAATTTCATAAGCGAGCTTTTAATAGATATACCCAAAACCTAAACTCGCAGAAAACTCATCGCGGTTTTTTGTGAAATTATCCGATTCATTGACGGGAACAATAGGGTTGGCTGTTCCTAAAAAAGTCGAATCGCCATAAGCGCGTTCACTACCGTATTTTTCATATTTTCCAATGGTAATGAGATTTTTTTGAATTTTGGTGAATAGATAAATTCCGTTCTTGGATAGAATATTAAAACCGAGAGCAACATTTTGAAAGGCTAGCTCTTCATCGACTCGCACGTAGTACTCTTCCATATTCACGAGATCATCATAAGTGTATTTGAGTTTGTTATTAGCGAGTGCGTAGCCAATTCCAATTTGCGCAAAGGGTTCAAAAAAGTAAGATCCCATTTTCATCCGGATTGTAAATGTCTGCGATATAAAAAGCCCATACATTTTGTTGTCCACAATGCTATCGCGAATGGAAAGTGGGTATTCTTCTTTGGCGCGCTCAATTTCTCTTTCCTTGTTTTGATAAAAGAAACCACTTATTTGGGTGGATGTCCAAAAGCTGGAACTTAAGGGAAAGGCATAACCAATTGCAAGCGTAGGTCCAATATAGGGGAGATGTTCTTTTGATTTAAAAGTGTTTTTTGATCCTGTGTATGAGAGTGGGTTGTTGTACATGATCAAGGTTGTATCGAGAGTAAAGTACCAATGTTTTTTATAAATTTTTTCTTCCAAGACATCTGTGTCTTTCATGATGATTTGGTCAATAGCATACAGAGCGTTTGCATTGAGAACGATGAATCCTAAGAGTAGCCAGCGAATCATAATTCAAACCCTGGAACTTCAAAAAGTGGTGAAGTGAGACTAGCACTTTGGCAAGAATCCGTTGGTGGCACACTATAGAGGTTAATAACAGTGCAGGTCGTATCGTCTATGGAACTACAAGTGTCTTGATCGACAAACACACATTGAGTCGCGGCTTGGATGTCGTCGATAAAATCCGTATCTTCGACATCGGTATCGGCAATTTGCTCTACTGTATACTCAGAACTTTTTGCATCCCCATCGGCATCACCGTTCTCATCGAGTGCCTGCTCAGAGTAGAGAACATCAAAAAACTGAAAGAAGGCAGGTCTTTTGGTGGGAAGGGCAAAGGCTTGCTTTATTTCAGTGGAAGTACCATTGATAGCGTCTTCTCTTTCTTCGATAAGAGTGTATTCAAAAGCTGTTGAGCTGCTATTGTGTGTGTTATTGCTATAAGTGGAGCTATTACAATATTCAGCTAGAATGTCATCAATGTGGGCCACGTGATCTAAAAGTCGGTATTTATAGACTCGATCAATGCTAAAGATATCGTAGCCATTGATGTCGTTCATGCTGCTATTGCCTTGGATGTAAAAATAGAGATTGCTTGCTGAAACGTAGAGTATAATAACTTTTGAAGTCTCTCCGCCGTTATCTTTAACTTCGAAAGTGTCTCCGGCTTCCAAGTCAGTAAAGGCTTCAGAAGTATTGGTGCTCAAATTATCAAAGAGAGTGCTTTCGTCTTTGATACAGTCAGCTTGTTGTTTTTGATCGATATTCGTTTTGGATTGATCCGAAAGGCTGTCGTAAATATAAGTTTCTTTTCTTTTATTGCAGGAAACGAGAATAAAACAACTGATAACCAGGAGCAAGGTTTTGTTAGCGAAGGATCTCTTTGTATTGATTGCATTCATTTTAGACTAAATTATATAATTTAAATTACCTATAGTGGAGTTTTTTTGAAAAAATAGACTGGAGCACTCAGGTAAAGGAAAGCGAATCATTTTGAATAAATTTCTCCTTTCAAATTTTTTGATCTTATTTTTATTTTTTTCCTGTGGAAAAAATGGCGAGCCACCTGTCGAGAAGAAAACTGAACCCTCTGTCGATAAACCGAAAGCTCATTTTAATCGCATAACAGATTTGAAATCACTTTTCGATCCAGTCAAAAGAGCAGATTGCCTTTCCAATAAAGGAAAAGAAAATCATCTTACTGATCACTTGGCCATGCAAGATGCCAATGGCGATTATCTTCTCTACACAGACAAACAAATTCAAAGTCTTTCGGAAGATCCAAACGCTTTTCATTATCACTTTCGTTTGATGGCCGACATTGATTTGAGCTCTCTAAAGTCCACCAGTATCGGGTCCAATCGCGATCCATTCCAGGGAACATTTGATGGAAATTTTTGTGAACTCTCAAATTTTCAATTAAGCGAAGCTCGAAATACTTCAAGTCATGCCAACGTTGCTCTTTTTCCATACGCTAAAAATGCAGAATTTAAAAATCTCATTCTCAATCATTTTAAAATTTCAGGGCATGCGGCGGGAAGTTTAGTGGCCTTTGCCGTTGATAGCCAATTTGAAAATATTCTTGTGAGTCATAGTGAAGTGGAAGCCGATAAACCCGTGGGGGGAGTGATAGCAGCTGGTAGTGACGTCACTCTCAAGAATATTGGTGTGGAGTCTACCCGCGTGCAGGGTAATGAGTTTGTTGGAGGCGTTGCTGGAAAGATCACGGCCTTTAATTTAGAAAGTCGTCTCTTAAATTTTTATTCTTATAATGTTTCAGTGCAAGGTCTGGATGTGATGGGGGGAGTGGTCGGTTCGCTCTCATACTCGCGCGTAGATCAAGGAATTGCCTTTTCGACACTGACGGGCCGAGATTATCTTGGGGGTTTTTCTGGCAAGATTGCCTATTCTGCAATTAATAATCTTATCAATCTCAATGTCATTAAAGGAAATAAAGAACTGGGTGTTTTGACTTCGAGCCTGAACACAACTTCAGTGAAACAAAGTTTTTATTTTGCCCCTTATGCTTGTTCTCTTTGTAAAATTGAAAATGTTCAAGCGTTTCAAGATGAAAACGATCTTTTCAACGATTCTTCAATTTTGTATGGGGATTGGGATTTTCAAAAAAACTCGTGGACCATGAACAAAAATCATGGCCCACAATTATTTTAGAGATATTTGTGAGCGTATTTTCTAAGAAACTTCGAAAGAGATCCAACTTTATCGAGTGTGCGGATCGCATTCACTGACAAACGTAACTTTATTGTTCGCCCAGTTTCAGGATCATAAACTTTTTTCGTCTGAAGATTAGGTTGGCTTGTTTTTTTCGTTTTAATATTAGAGTGGGATACCTTGTTCCCTACAAGTCTTCTTTTTCCTGTTAAATCACACTGTCTGGCCATAGCATTGCCCCTGTTTCATCTATTATTATTGAGAAGGAAGATTAGAACAACTGACACAAGAAGTAAAGATGGATCAGTAAAAATAAAAAGCTTCCTTTTGTTGCTCTTAGTCAGCAAGCAGTTTTTCGACACTCTCAGCGATCTTATCCGCACTCAGGCCATGTTTTCTATAAAGTTCCACGGCAGTGTAAGAAGATTGCCCAAATTCACCGCGAACTCCAAGGCTCAAGACTTTATCTAATGATTTCGGAGAGTTCTTAGTAATTTCACTGATGAGAAACGATCCGATTCCGCCTTTGAGCTGATGATCCTCAACTGTGACTAAACGCTTGCCGTGATCGTTAAGCCACTGGTCGTAATCATTGACCTCAGTGGAGTTGAGAAAACGGCGGTGAACCACGCCGGCGGAAATCCCTTTTGAAGCTAAAATTTCCTTCGCAGCAAGGGCCTGGTGAACTAAAGGTCCCGTCGCTGCAATCAAGACGTCTTTTCCTTCGGCAATTAAGCAGTCGGCGTTCCAACGGGCCAGTTCGCTGGCCGTGCTTTCAAAGTAAGCAGGGAAGTTTTCTCTGCCTACAAAGAAAATATAAGAAGGAGCGTGTCCCCCAGTAAGTCTTAGGGAATGTTGTTCTTTAATGGCCTTTTCAAGAAAAATTTCTGCTTCTCGCGAACAGCTTACGGCAATCACTTGGGTATTAGGGATAGAGCACACCGCTGAAAAATAAGTGAGAGATTGGTGAGAAGCCCCGTCGGCAGCATCTTGAAAACCAGTGTGAGAAAAAACCGCGATCACTGGACACTCTGAAAGAGAGCTCATGATAAGTGGAAGATTTCCTTTTGTAACTCCAAAAGCTGCAAAGGTATCGACGATAGCAACAAAGCCATTTTTCGAAAAACCAGCAGCGGCGCTGACCATGTTAGATTCGGCAATGCCCATATCATAGGAAAATTCTGGGAACTCTTTGTGAAAGGGAGCCATTCCGGTTGAGCCTTGCAAATCAGAAGAAAGGCTCACCACTGGTAAACCTTCGCGGCGACAGTTGATAGCCGCTTTAGAAATACCCACTTGCATTTTTTCGCTTGTGATAGTTGAGGGCGCCTTAGAGGCTTCACTTGGTTTGGTCGTTAGTTCTTCGGCCCAAGTAACATATTCTCTGGGAACTTCACCGCCCCAAATTTCTTTTAGATAATCAAAGATTTTTTTATCATAAGCTTTAAGTGGAAACCCGTGGCCACCAGAACTACTCATTTCCGTTTCTTTGATTCCATAACCTTTTACTGTTTTTAATTGTAAACAAGTCGGACCGTCCTTGAGCTTAGCAAGAGCTTTCTCGAGAGAGCTGTAACAAGCTTGCAAATCATTTCCTTCTGGTTCGTAAATAACATTCCAGCCTAAGGCTTCTAGTGAGTTAAATGTAGGAGTCATGCTAAAAGCATCACCCATACGACCAGAGAGTTTTGTTTGATTATCAGAGATAATAAGAAGAAAGGGATTAATTTTTCCATTTTTATGGAGACCCGGGATCGCTGCGAGAGCTTCCTTCGCTTCGCCTTCCATACAGGCCCCGTCCGAAATAACTGTCACAGTTGTTCTTTTGTTTCCAATAAGTTTATCAGACATGGCAAGTCCCTGCGCCTGAGGGAGAGCTGAGCCAAGTGGTCCGTTACTAAGAAGTACACCTTCAGGATAGAGATGAGATTCTCCGTGGCCAGTGAGTTTGGTCCCAAAGCTTCGAAACCCTTTGAGATCTTCGTTAGAAAGGCCACCAAAATTATAAAGTGCGCGGAGGGCGTAGATACCGTTTTCTGCGTGTCCAATGTCGTTGACAAAATTGTAGTATTCAAACCAGTCTTCTTTTCGAAACATCAACTCATGAAGCGCGGCCATGGACTCTGCAATCGCTGAAGGCCCACCCCAGTGACAAGCAGCTCCTCCATTAACGGCGCCGAGATCCATTAAGGCCAGCAGTGATCGCATTGCCTTAGGGTCAGCACAGTAGCGAGATTCACCTTTGGCGTCGGTGACTTCGACAAAGTATTGAGGCTTACTATTGATTGGGGCCTTAGAGAGTTTTCTGGTGGTTTGCATGGACAAATCCTTGTGATGGAAAATAGTGTTTTTCAATCATGGATATTATCTCTATGATGAAAGCTTCTCAAGGAAAGTAATGTCATCCAATGAACTTCGTCTAGAAAAGCGGTACGTATTCATTCTTGCAGTGGTCCAGTTCTGCCATATTTTGGACTTTGTCATCATGATGCCGCTAGGTCCAATATTCATGCGGGAATTTTCCATCACACCGACTCAGTTTGGCTTACTCGTTTCTGCTTACAATCTCAGCGCAGCTCCTTTTTCGCTCTTAATGGGAATAGTCTCCGATCGCTTTGATCGAAAAAAGTTCCTACTTATTAATTTTATTGGCTTTATTGTTAGTACAGTCGTCTGTGGTCTTGCCAATAATTTTTCAACTTTATTGGTTGCTCGGGTTTTAGCCGGAGCGTTTGGGGGGATTCTCGGAGCCACAGTTTTAGCGATTTTAACA
Source organism: Halobacteriovoraceae bacterium (assembly GCA_020635135.1). Lineage (GTDB taxonomy): Bacteria > Bdellovibrionota > Bacteriovoracia > Bacteriovoracales > Bacteriovoracaceae > JACKAJ01. The sequence continues at coordinate 14,712 of JACKAJ010000017.1, read as the reverse complement.
GATCTCATTCCCGATATTCGTCGAGGTTCAGCAACTGGCACAATTATGACTTCTTTTTCTTTTGCCTCAGTGCTGGGAGTTCCGATTGGATTGATGATTGCCACAACGTGGGCCTGGAAATATTCTTTCTGGGGAATTGGGCTTGTGAGCATCGTCACATGGTTTTTATTTTTAAAAATGATCCCTTCCATGAAACCCAAAGAAATTGCTTCGGGAACTTACGCGAAGATTATTGCCAATTATGCAAAAGTTGCCGTCAATCCAAACTACATGATGGCCTTTTTCCTCATCGTCTTAGTTTCTTTTGCTTCATTTCTCATAATTCCATTTATCTCTCCCTATAGCGTTCTCAATATTGGCATCACTGAACAAGATCTTAAATTCATTTATTTGGTTGGAGGGTTCTTCACAATATTTAGTGCAAAAGCGATAGGAAGACTTTGTGATAAGTGGGGAGTTCTTAAAAGTTTTTATTTTATTGGAACTCTTTCAATGATTCCTGTCTTGGTTTATACCAATCTTGGTCCTTCATCAGTGGCCGTGACCGTGATTGTAACAACCTTTTTTATGATGCTGGTTTCGGGGCGTTTCGTTCCCTGTGTGACCATGGCGACTAAAATTCCAAGCCCTGGAGAGCGCGGGGCTTTTATGAGTTTTCTCAATGCCACCAGAGCACTTTCAACCGCTGCTGCCGCTTATGTCGGAGGCCTCATTGTCGTGGAAAATTCCAGCGGGCAGCTCGAACACTATAATTATGTCGGGTATCTCAGCGTGTTTATGGTTTTGATGGCCTTTATAGTTGCAATAAAAGTGTATAAAAACCTTCCATCGAGTTCATCTTAGTTTTCCATGCCCCATGACTTTAGTCTTCCATACAAAGATAGATCTTCTCAGGCAAGTACTGCGCATCGATTAACTGCTGCTTAATTTCATTTAAGATTTTGGAACGCAGCGGACGGGTGTAGCGAACTTTTCCGTCAAAACTTTTGATAAAAGGCTGATGAGAAATTTTACTTTGCGGGTAGTTTTGTTTCACTTGATTGTAAACTTCTTTAGTGAAACGAACCACTCCTAAGGAAATATAAGAAAGTTGTCCATCAGGGAGGATGTCTTTTAATTTGTCAGTGATTTCTTTATAGGTTTTTAAATAATCGGGGTGATACACAATGGGATCGTAGTGAATCCCAATTCTAAATCCACTATCAACCAGTTTCTTGATGGCCTTTAAACGCGTCTCAATGGGTGGGGTTTTGAGATCAAAGTTTTTAGCATTCTTAGCATCTGACAGTGAAAAAGTGACACAAACATTTTCTAAAGGAGTCAGTTTTTCAATGGCCTTGATATTGGAAGACTTAGTTCGCAGTTCAAGTTTTGCATCGGGATTATTTTCAAAAAATTTCCAATAAAGTGGCCATTCGTTTGTTAAATGAGAAAGAGCAAGAGAGTCGCTGTATTCCCCTGCATGAAACCAACAGGGACCGACCTCATCGGTGATGTTTTTCATTTGATTGATAATATCGTGATGATTTGTAAAAAGCACAATATCGGGTGAATTAAAATATCCTTGAAGATAGCAGTACTGACACTCGTAAATACAATTGTAGGCGTGGATAAAATAATAGTGTGGTTCTGAGCTAAAACCATAGGCATGAGGGGCTTTTTTGATGAGAGCTCCCTTTTTTTCACCAATAAAAAGATTAAGAGTGTCTCTTTTTTGAAGATAAGGCTTTTTCACTTTTCCCCAATAGTTTTCAATTTTGTCTATTTCTTGGTATTCAGTAGCCTTCAAAGATCTCAATATGTTTTTGGTGAAATCGTGTTCCTTAACATCTGATTCAATGTAGATATTTTTAAAAATCATGTTTATCCTCCAAGTTGCTTTTGTATTTCTTGAAGGGGAACCGAAGTGAGCGTGGTCGGTTGAGAAACATCAATTTGGAAATTGACCAGAGGACTTTCAAGAGTTCTGTCGTATTCAAAATGAATATTTTCTTTTTTTAAATTATTTTTAATTTGCTCAAGTTTTTCAACGATTTCTTGTTGGAGAGGAAAAAGTTCAGCATAAAGTGCGTGAAGGAGTTTTTCTGATTTTAATTTCGGTTTAATTTTTTGTTTTTTTAATTCCTGCACAAGTCGAGAGTCGAGAAACTTTTTTTCAGAGACATCATTGAGAATAGAATATTTTTCAAAAAGGTTCTTTAAGAGATTTCTTTGGGAAAATGTGAAATAGAAACCTTGCTTTTCTAATTTGTCGGGGAGCTTCTCTCGAGATCCAGCTACTTGAGTTGAAACCCATTGGGAAACGTTTTTTTCATAAAATTGATAGAGTTCCTGAGAGTAAAACGCAGCGTCTTGATAGATCTCACCACACATCGTTTCTGTTGCCGCAATATCAGAGACAATTTTATAAGCTCTCCATGATTTTTGAAATCTTTTACAAACTGAACCTATTGCCCAAACTTCTCTATCAACAAGAGGAGCAAAGACTGAGAGCCTCTTTTTATCCATTTTATGGGTGATTCTTTGGCGAGCGCTGAAGCAGTCGAGGGCCTCCTTACCTTGATCCGTGCTAAAAGACTTAAATTCATTCTCACAATAAGCAGTTCTAAGACTATAAATTGTGTTCGGGGGAATACTCTCATCCAAGGCTCCGCAAACGCCTAAGTTAATCACTTCTGAGATTTGATCTCCCAGGAAACTTAAGAGTGAAGAAAGTGATTCAGTGGCATTTTGTAAGCCTTCACCTGTCAGAAGAATTGCGGTATGATCGCCCTGATAATAACCCCCAAAGGGTGTTGAAACCCAACGGTAGGGGAGTTTTTTGAGAAAGATTTGCGCTTCTGCGCGATGGGCAAAGACTAACAATTGCATAGTCTTGTCATAGCGCAAGAACAGAGGAGTTGTAAAATGAAAGATAAATTAGCAGACATTATTGAATCCCATAAAAAGGAACTGGGACCGATCCAGTTTAAAGTTTCCCCTCTTTCCTTCGGTGGAGCCGCTGTGAGCGGTGAAGGAGGTGGCTATGGCTTCGGTCACGTCAGTGAAAAAGAGGCTATTGATCTCATTCGCTATGCCTACGATATTGGGATCAACCTCTTTGATTCAGCTCCTATCTATGGGTACGGGCTCTCCGAGAAGCGAATTGGCAAGGCCCTCAAAGATGTGCGCGAAAAAATCTTTCTCACCTCAAAGTCTGGTGTGAGTTGGCACAAAGACAGTGGGCGAATCAATATGACAAACGACCCCGTTATTACTGAGGCTATGCTCACTCAAAGTTTAAAGGATCTCGGAACTGAATATATTGATCTCTACTTTATTCATTGGCCTGATAAAAATGTCGATATTCGAAAGCCAATGGAAGTTCTTGCACGCTACAAGGAAAAGGGAGTCATCCGCCATATTGGATTGTGCAATACCAATGTTGAAGACTTAGAGAAGGCCAGAGAAATTTCTAAAATTGAAGTGGTGCAAAGTGAATACAATCTTTTTAATCGCGATGTCGAAAAAGAAGTGCTTCCTTACTGTGAAGAAAAAGACATTGCCTTTATGAGTTGGGGAACACTGGATAAGGGAATCCTCTCTGGAAATTACAATATCAAAAGACAGTATGATGATGTGGATTGCCGCCGGAAAGCTCCATGGTTTAAAAAATCAGACGTGGAGAAAAAAGTGGAACTCGTTGAAGAAGCTCAAAAGTTTTTAGACGATCACGAACTAACATTTCTTCACTTGGCCATTGCTTTTAATCTCAATGCTGATCCTGTGAAAACAGTCCTTGCTGGACCTAAGCGAGCCGATCAACTCAACGATCTTGTTTTATCGATTGGTGCCCATAAAGAAGTGCAAAAGCGCTTTGATAAGTGGGACGAAGTTGATAGGGTCTTGCAAAAATTTTATCATGACAAATAAGCCTTTTTTTAGTGTCATCATTCCAACTCATAACAGGGCCTCTACCTTACCTAGGGCCGTTGAGTCAGTGTTGGGCCAAACGGATCAGGATTTTGAACTTATCATCGTCGATGATGGATCCAGCGATAGCACTCACAAGTATCTCGAGCAATTGCCCGCAACAATCAAAATGATAAAAAACTCAGAAAATAAAGGTGTGAGTTTTTCTCGCAATCGGGGAGTGGAACAATCCTATGCCCCTTGGCTCTGTTTTCTTGACTCTGATGATGAATGGTTACCTCACAAACTCAAAAGGCAAAAAGAATTTATTCTTCAGCATCCTGAATTTTCTATTCTTCATGGAGAAGAGCGTTGGGTTCGAAACGGTGTTCGCGTAAACCCCATGAAAAAACATCAAAAATCAGGAGGCGATCTCTTCGAAGCTTCTCTTCACCTGTGCTTAATTAGCCCTTCAACGGTTTGTCTTTCTCGAAAACTCTTTGAAGAAATGGGAGGCTTTCGCGAAGATTTTCCCGTGTGCGAAGATTACGATCTTTGGCTTAAAATCACGTCAGCCTATCAAGTAGGTTTTATTCCAGACGAATTGATCATTAAGTACGGTGGCCACTGTGATCAGCTTTCAAGAAAATACAAGGCGATGGATTACTATCGTGTGAAGTCTATGCAGTGGATTTACGAAAATCGCAAAACTTTATCTGACTTGCAGCGCTCTCAATTGATCGATGTCTTAACGCAAAAGGCTGAAATTCTCATAAATGGCTATAAAAAACATCAAAACTATTCAAATTTAGAAGAAGTTCGTTTAATATCACAACAATTTCAAGAAATAATCTCAGTGGGGGTATAGCTCAGTTGGGAGAGCGTTACGCTGGCAGCGTAAAGGCCGTCGGTTCGATCCCGTCTACCTCCACCATTTTTCATACCAGTGTGGTTTTCATTATTTTATGCGCCTTTTTCAGATGACACACAATAAATTTCTACTTTTAGCTTCTTTTATTTTAGCTAGTTTTTATAACTTAACTTTTTTCGATAAAGTAACAGAAGTTTACCCTGTCCATGATTACTTTTTCTTTTTGTCCTCACTTTTTGTAATCCTTGTCTGTGCACTTTATATCTTTCTAAATCTGGTCTGTGTCGGGAAATTAACGAAGCTAATGCTCTCGCTAAACTTCTTCGTCGCAACACTGATATTTTATGTTTCGGATAGTTTTGGCGTCGTCGTCGATGAGACGATGTTTTTAAATATATTCAGTACTGATTCAAGAGAAGTTCTTGATCTTTGGAATGCAAGAGTCTTTATTTTCTTATTTGTCGGGACAGTTCTTCCATCTCTAGCTATTTTTAAAGCTAAAATCTTAAAAACATCTAATTCGTCAATCTGGTTTTATAAAATTAAATCTATTTTGATTTCCCTGATTGTGGTTGTTGTTGCGGTCGCTACTAATGGAAAAGCCTATGCCTCTTTTTTGCGAGAACACAAACAGCTTCGCTATTATACTAATCCCCTTTATGCTTATTATTCAGCTTACAAATTTACAAAAAATCGATTTGAGGGAACTCACAAAAAATTAATTGAAGTTGGTGAAGATGCACGGATCCCTGATAGTGATACCGAAAGAGAACTTATTATTTTTGTGGTGGGAGAGACAGCGCGCGCTGATCACTTTTCACTCAATGGTTATGCCAAAGAGACAAATCCCTTACTGGCCAAGGAAAACGTTGTGAGCTTTGCGCACGTTCTCTCTTGTGGAACTTCAACTGCCATTTCTGTTCCTTGCATGTTTTCAGATAAAACAAGAAATAGCTTTTCTGAGGCTGAGCAAGAAAACACAGAAAATGTTCTCGATGTTTTAAAGCATACTAAAAAAGTGAGGGTTCTGTGGAGGGATAATAACTCCAATTCCAAAGGTGTCGCGGATAGAGTTGCCTATGAAGATTTTAGGTCTCCGAAAAAAAACCATGAGTGTGATAAAGAGTGCCGAGATGTTGGAATGCTCGAGGGGCTCCAGGAATATATTGATGAAACGAAAACTGGCGATATTTTTATTGTGCTTCATCAAATGGGTAGCCATGGACCGAGTTATTTTAGAAGATATCCCGAAAAGTTCAAAAAGTTTAAGCCAACATGTGAGACCAGTGAGCTCGAGAATTGCTCTAATGAAGAGATTCGAAACACTTATGACAATACCATTTTGTATACAGATTATTTCCTCTCCAAGGTGATTAATTTTTTGAAAAAAAATTCAGATAAATTTGAGACGGCCATGTTTTACAGCAGTGATCATGGAGAGTCTCTTGGAGAAAAGGGTTTGTATCTCCATGGTTTTCCTTATTTTATGGCCCCGGAAGAGCAAATTCATCCAGGTATCATCGTTTGGCTCGGTAAGCGTATGCTTGCTGAAATTGACTTGAACAAAGTTCGGCTAGAGAGTAATAATGAAATTTCTCACGATTTTATTTTTCATTCTCTATTAGGACTATTTGAAGTTGAGACAAAAATTTACGATTCTAAGCTCGATATTTTCTCCTCAGCGAAGAAAAGTAAATTTTAGAGGAAATCCTGAGCGAAATAGTTCGGCTGTTAACTTGTCATCTTTTACATTAAATTTATCTTTTGAAATTAATAGGAATTATCACTATAATGGTGAATAATTATGACAAAAATAAATGCCGAAGTTCACAAAAAATCTCTTAATATCCTTATCGTAGAAGATGAGGACGCCGACATTGCTCTCGTCCGGCGAGTGATTAATAAATCAAACACCCCAACAAATTTTTTTCCAGTTAGAACAGTGGCTGAAGCAAGAAAGTTTCTCGAAAATAATTCAAATCCCGTTCCCGATCTCATTTTCCTTGATATCAATATGCCCGGGGAAAGAGGAACAGTTCTCCTCGAAGAGTTGAAAACAATTAAAAAATTTAAAAACACCACATTTGTAATGCTGACGAGTAGTGAACTTGAAGATGATAAATTTGAGTCCTTTCAGTGGGGAGCTGATTGTTACATGAATAAGCCTATAGATTTAGGACAAATTCAATCTGTGTTCAATGATGTTAACAAATTGTGGATGGAAGTCCCCGAAGTCGTGTCCTATAAAAATTCCTAGTATAGATTAAGTTCTAATAATGTTGGCTCATCGAGAACACCTGTCATTCTCAATTCATTTTGAATTTGAAAATCTCGAATGGCTTCCCGAGTTTCTTCATCCATAATGCCGTCGATTTCTTGACCATAAAAACCTAAGCGAAAGAGTTTTCTTTGAATATGAGAGATTTCGTGACCAGAGAAATGATTTTTCCATCCATATTCGATCTTAGCGTATTCATCTTGCTGTCGCCATTCCTGAGCTTGTTTCATCGAAGGGAGGTAATTGTGTCTAGGAAGAGTGTTTTCAAAATGAGCATTAACGCGAAAAGGAGCTAAGATAGTCGATGTAAGGACAAATTTTTTAAACAATTTCATCGGGAATTCCTTTTCTTAAGTATTGAGATTCATATTAATTTAATTTGAAAAGAAAAGACTTGAGAAATTGTGGATATTTTGTGAATTTATGTGCTAGAACTCTACGAATAAGAGGAAAGACCATGTTTGAATCATTGAATGTCTTTGGAAAAAAACTGAAAACTTGTTGCCAAAACCCTATGACGGGTTTTTTTCGTGACGGGTGTTGCAACACTGATCACAATGATCAAGGAATGCACACCGTTTGCATTGTAGTGACGAGTGATTTTTTAGAGTTTTCTAAAGCTGTAGGCAATGATCTCTCAACACCCAGACCTGAATTTAATTTTTCAGGACTAAAAGAGGGCGACAAGTGGTGTTTGTGTGCTCCTCGCTGGGTAGAAGCTTATCGAGCAGGAAAAGCTCCGCTAGTCGACCTTGAGGCCACTCACGAAGAGACATTAGCGATAGTTCCGATGGATATCTTGAAAGAATATTCAGAAATAGTAAGTGAATAAAAAAAGTCCCATCCCTGGGAATTTTAATTATCGAGAACCTCTTCCTTTTTTGAGGTGCAAGAATCCACCTTCATCAACAATTGTATAATTAATGCCATTGAGAATAATAGATTCGAATCGTGGAATAAATTCTGAATCGAAGTCGAGATAAATAAAGTGGCTAACTTCTTTGTCGATGGCGACATCAGCACAAACGCTATTGAGAGTCTTTGAGTAGGTCACGACATAGTTATTTTTGTCGCTATCAACTTCATAGAGACCAGCATAGTTAGCTTCACAAGCATCGCGAGCTTGGATTTTAAAACCAATCTCAACTTTGTAAAGATGATCCTGTTGAGGAACCTGAGAATAAGATTTAATAGTGACGGAACTTTCTTCAACAGCAACTTGAGCGATTCGTGTATAGCTTCCAAAATCGTCGCGAGAAAATCCATTGGCCGTAATTAAGAAAAACGCCAACAAAGGGATTAAAGTTGTTTTCATAAGATCTCCTTATTTGAAAGACTGGAATTATCCCTTTGAAGAGGGCAGAGGTCAAACTTAACAATTTGCAAAATTTCAAATAAGATATAAAAGATGAAAGATAAAATTTTTTTATTTGATGAGCAGTGCGCACTCTGCTTACGTTTTGTGAAGCTCCTCAATATTCTAGAAACTTATTCTGAATTTTCTTTTATTTCTCTTCACGAGGACTGGGTCTATGAAAAATTTCCAGATCTCAATAAAGAGCAATGCCGAGAAGAACTTCATATCATAGATAAAGACCAGATCTACCGAGGAGAGAAGGCGATTGAATTCCTGATCTCGCTGAATCCTAAAGTAAAAAAACACCTGTGGCTTTTAGAAAATGGCATGAGTAAAAAAGCGATCCAATCTTTCTACCAAGCCGTAAATAAGCTAAGAAAATCAGGGGTTTGTAAGGGATGTGGGCACTAAGTTCACACTCTCAACTCTCTCTCCCTTCCCCGAAATAGCTAGTTGGCAATTTAATGTGGCAACAGAATCTTCCTTTGGTTTGCCCTATGCCATCCAACTCCTTGTTTTTACGTACAGCACTTGGGCACTGTTAAACTAAAGCAGTTGTTTGCCTTAATGAAGGCAGTGGAATGTAAAACTCAAACTGCGAGATGGATATGCACGCACTAATTTTTACCCTAATTTTTTCTATACTCTATAGTTGTACGGAGGATAGAGCTCGCGCTCGAAATGTTCCCGTCGTTGGCTCCGCCGTCGTGGCCAAACCCGAACCTGAACCTTTGGATCCCAAAGAGCCAGAAGAGCCTGAAGTGATTTTAGGTTGTCAGTACGAAAAAGCAAAAAACTATAATAAGTTTGCTGATAAAGAAAATGGTAAATGTGATTTCTACGGTTGTAATATTGAAGGTTATACTGAATACGATCCCGATTATTTCAAGAATGTTGTAGATCCTTACATGGAGAAACTCAGAGAACTGGGAATTACATATATTGGGAAAACACTCGACGACGTCTGTATGACTATCGAAGGGTGTACTTCTCCTCTTGCTAGAAACTACAACGCTCTTGCCAATAAAGAAAACGGATCCTGTGAATTCAAAGGTTGCCCTGTTGTCGATAATGATTTGAAAATGGCTTTAGAAGACTATCGATCAAATTACCCCGATGCACCCTTAGTTGATACTTGTTCTGCTTACACAGGTTGTACAGAAGCACTTGCTTATAATTACCAGCCAACTAAAAAAATTGCTGATAACACTTGCCGCTTTCGAGCTTGTCCTATCCTGGAGCCGAAAGTGAATACCGCTTATATGAATTACAAAGCGCTATTTCCAAATGCCGCTGATTTGGAAGACACCTGTGCAGACTATACAGGGTGTACTGAACCGAAAGCTTATAATTACGATGCCACTAAGCAAATCGCAGACAATACCTGTCGCTTTAAGGGATGCCCGCAAACTGATCTAAGTCTTAAAAATGCGTATCAAGTTTATAAATCAAAATTTCCAAATGCTGCTGCTCTCGAAGATACTTGTGATACTCTTAAAGGTTGTTTGCAACCATTAGCGATGAACTACGAAGCTAACAAGCAAATTGAAGATATGAGTTGTAAATTTAGAGGATGCCCGATTTTAGATGCAAATCTCAAAGCAGCTTATGAAAACTATAAAGCGACTTACCCGAACGCACTCCCTCTCGATGATACTTGTGAAAATTACAGAGGATGCTTGAGTCAGTACGCGACTAACTATGATCCAGGAAAGGTTCTTCCAAAAGGAAATTGTAATTTCCAATGGTGCGGGCAAGAAAATCATGAATTTACTGACATGAATTTCACACAAATTGTAAATAACTACCTCACAGGGTTGCAATCACAAGGAATATCTCACACAGGTTCTCTTAACGATTCTTATAATTGTGGAAGAAAGATTGGCTGTACTGCTGATCAAGCAGAAAACTATGATTCTTTAGCAACACTCGACAGCGGAGCCTGTACATTTAAAGGATGCCCAACTGTTGATTACCAGTTAAAGATGCAATACGAAGACTATATTGTTAACTATCCGAATGCCACACTCGAAAATACTTGTCCGGCCCAGAAAACTGAAATCTTTAATCAGAATAATGCTCCTCACGTAGGGATTTTATGGATTGTTGATAACTCTGGCTCGATGGCCGATGAACAAGCAAACTTGGCCAATAACTTTACCAGCTTTATCAATACTTTTGTAAACAAAGGAATTGATTTTACTATGGGTATTACAACGACTGACAGTCAACATGAGGCTAGCAGTGTCATGTTACTCAATAGGCAAGCACTCGAAAGTAATCAAACCTCGTTCATAGATAATTTTAAATCTCTTATTCGCGTAGGAACTTATGGATCGGCTACTGAAAGAGGTTTTGAAGGTTCTTATCGCTTCATGCAGTCATTGGGATACTCATCGCCATCTCGAGGAGACGGTGGTCTCTTAAAAGACAATAACTCATTTTTCGTTGCCATTTATGTTAGTGATGAAAGTGAGCAATCTGCTAACTCTGTATCTTTTTATCTCGATAATCTTCGAACTTATGTAAATAAGGCATCTAAGTTCCAGGCTCACGCCATTATCAATACTTCTGGTAGCTATGGCACGCGCTATATTTCAATGGTCAATTCGACTGGAGGACGCTATGCCAGTATCAATTCCAATTTTGCAGGAATTCTTACGAATATTGGTGATAGTTTAGTCGAATTAATCGATCTCTTTACACTCAACACGACTCCGTATGAATCGACAATTGAAGTGTATGTGAATGGAAATAGAGTGTACAATTGGACATACGATGCAAGCAAAAATGCTATTGTGTTTAATACTCCACCAGACTACGGTGAAGAGGTAACCGTCAAATACTTACCCTACCAACCCTAAGTTTGGATAAACGTCGACCTTCTTCGTCGTCATCGAGTCTCAAAGACTGCGACATACCAAAGCGTATGCCTCGTCTTTTCGCTCTTCGACTCCTTGAATCTCTTGTTTCTCCAAGCATAGGAAACTTGAGCAAATATAAATTAATCAAATTGGAAGATTTTGGGAAAATTAATAGTCTGAGCTTGAAAAAACGACAATGAAAGTCGACGTTTTATCAAACTCAGATCAGGTTTGGTTACTTTATAGTCCAGGTATCGCCAGAGTGAAGAAGTTTTTCCATAGACCCTTCTCCAAACTTTGATTTAGCGTTATCAATTTGCTCGTGAACAGCCGATTCATAAACAGCGGCATCCACACAACGAAGCACCCCTAATGGAACTGGCATATCGGGATAGCTCATGGTTGAGAGCATATAACTCCAAACTCCTGAAGGCTCATTTTCATTGTGAACTGCTAGATCTTTTTCAGTAATACCATTTTCACCAATGGTAACAATTTTGGGAGTAAAGCCATCAAATACGATTCCTTTGTTGTTTTCTTTACCAAAAATCATAGGCTTACCGTGTTCTAGATTAATGCTGTTATCAGGCCGTGTGGCGCGATTTGTGACGGGGTCGTGAGTTTTGTCGTTAAAGATAACACAGTTCTGGAGAACCTCTACAAAGCTCGTTCCTTTGTGCTGAGAGGCTTTTAAGAAGACCTCTTGCATGTGTTTGGGGTCAGTATCGATCGTTCTCGCAAAAAATGTACTATTGGCCCCAATGACGAGAGAAGCTGGATGAAATGGTCTGTCAATCGAACCATAGGGAGTGGATTTTGTTTTCATCCCAACTCTGGTGGTCGGTGAGTATTGACCCTTTGTGAGCCCGTAAATTTCGTTATTAAAGAGGATAACGTTGATATCAAGGTTTCTTCTTACCAGGTGAATCGTGTGATTTCCTCCAATAGAAAGCCCATCTCCGTCACCTGTAATCAACCAGACACTTAGATCTGGATTTTGAACTTTCACTCCAGAAGCAACGGCAGGCGCTCTTCCGTGAATAGTGTGAAGCCCGTAAGTATCCATATAGTAGGGAAAGCGTGAAGAGCAGCCAATTCCCGAAACAAAAACGATGTCCTCTTTCTTCTTACCAATTTTGGTCATCGCCAATTGGACAGAAGCGAGAATGGCATAGTCACCACACCCTGGGCACCAGCGGACATCCTGGTCGCTTGTAAAATCTTTTTTCTTATACGTTGGCATTTCAGACATTGTATTATCCTCTGTTTATTGTTCTAAAACTTTATTAAACACTCCGACGAGTTCTCTGATCTTAAAAGGAAGACCTTGAACTTTATTATACCCAATGGCATTGCACTGGAATGTTTGGTTTAAATAATTTTTCATTTGCCCTTGGTTGAGTTCAGGCACAATCACTTTCTTAAAACTTGAAATTAAACTTTCTAAGTTTTTGGGAAGGGGATTGATGTATTTCAAGTGAGCGAGAGAAACTTTCTTTCCTTCTTTTCTCAACTCTTGAACCGCCATATGAGCAGCTCCGTAAGTGCCCCCCCAAGTAACAACCAGAAGATCGCCAGATGTTTCGCCTTCTACTTCTTGTTCTGGGATATCGTTGGCCACGCGCTCAACTTTTTCTTTACGAATTCGGCACATCGTTTCGTGGTTCATAGGATCGTAAGAAACGTTTCCTGTATTTTCTTGTTTCTCAAGACCACCGAGGCGGTGTTCATAACCTGGCATTCCAGGGATGGCCCAAGGGCGTGCGAGAGTTTTTTCATCGCGAGTGTATGGAAGATATTTTTCTTCTGCAGGTTTTTTCCCATCAACAAGCTTTGTTTCAATTTTGCTGTATTCTTTGAGATCAGGAATTTTCCAAGGTTCAGTTCCGTTTGCAATATAACCATCTGTTAAAAGTATAACCGGAGTCATGTGTTCGAGTGCAAGTCTCGAAGCCTCGTAGGCCATGTGAAAACAATCATTAGGTCTAGAAGCGGCGATCACTATGATAGGACTTTCTCCGTTTCTACCATTGAGAGCAATATTCAAATCTGATTGTTCGGTCTTAGTGGGAAGCCCCGTCGAAGGACCACCTCTTTGAACATCTACAATAACAAGGGGAAGTTCGTACATCATCGCAAGACCGATAGCTTCACCTTTCAAGGCGATCCCTGGACCAGAGCTGGTTGTCAGTGCGAGAGCTCCAGTAAAAGCAGCTCCAATCGCCGAACAAACACCAGCGATTTCATCTTCAGCTTGGAAAGTTCGCACGCCAAAGTTTTTGTATTTCGAAAGTTCGTGAAGAATATCAGATGCCGGGGTAATAGGGTACGAGCCTAGGAAGAGCTTTCTTCCACTGGCTTCAGCAGCTTGAATAAATCCCCAAGCAGTTGCGGTGTTCCCATTAATGTGACGGTAAAGTCCTGGCTCAATTTTCGCAGGTTGAATTTTATAAGCTGAAGGTATCGCTTCAATTGTTTCAGCAAAGTGGTATCCCGATTTTAGCGCAATTGTGTTGGCTTCGATCAGTTTATCTTTGCCTTTAAATTTTGTAGCTATCCAATTAATTGTTGTATCAAGCTCGCGGCTATACATGAAGTAAGTCATTCCGAGAGCATAAAAGTTTTTACAGCGCTCTTTAGATTTATTGTCGAGATCAATATCTTTAAGAGCCTCAACTGTTTGGTTAGTTATGTGAGCCTTAATAACTTGGAAGTTGTCGAGTTCGTGAGTATCGAGAGGGTTTCCTTCGTATTTTGCTTTTTTGAAGTTGAGGTCAGTAAAGGCATCTACGTTGGCGATGATGACTCCACCTTTTCTCAAGTCTTTAACGTTAGCCTTCAAAGCCGCAGGGTTCATGGCCACGAGAACATCGGGCTCATCTCCTGGAGTGTTGATCTCTGTCGTTCCAAAGTTGACTTGGAAGCCTGAAACCCCGGCAATTGTTCCGGCAGGGGCCCTGATTTCAGCAGGGAAGTCTGGGAATGTGGCAACGTCGTTACCCATCAAAGCAGACGTTGAAGAAAACTGTGTACCTGTCAGTTGCATCCCATCCCCTGAATCTCCAGAGAAACGAATGACAACGTGATCAACTTCTTTCGTTGTTGTAGCCATAAAAAAACCTTTATTTTTGAGTTCGTTTTATAAAAATTTTCACTTCAAGTGAATACTTAACCATCGTTTCCAATAGAGGCAACTGGACAAGCTTCTAATTGTTCCATACAAAGAGCAACTTCTTCTTCTGTCTCTGGTTGCTTGTGAACGAAAGCATTCCCGTCGTCATCTTCACCGAAGAATTCAGGGGCTCCTGTATAGCAAACGTTACAGGCAATACATCCTTCTCCTCCGTCATCGTCTGGGTCGGTGCAATAAAACTTTCCAGGGATGTTTTTGGGGTGTTTTTGTTCTGGGTTGGCCATGATTACTCCTAGCTCTAAGATATATAAATTCAAA
>JACKAJ010000016.1 GCA_020635135.1 Halobacteriovoraceae bacterium | reverse complement strand
CTGCCCAAGCGATAGCTAAAAAACTATAACTTGCGTACTTGATTTCATCAATGCTACCGGAAGTTTTTTTGAAAATTCCAGCAAAAGAATTATTTTTAAGATAAGGAGAAACGCTTTCAAGCTGATTATCTTCGTAGAAGAATTGAAACATGCTGGTGAAGTCGCTTTTTCTAAACGGATCGAGCTGATTAAAGCTCATCAGTGTTGCAATAATGAATGTATCATCCACTAGAGGGTGTCCAGGTGAGAGCAAAGAAAAGACTGTCGCCGAGAAAAGAAAAGTTCCAGAGTTCGTTAAAAAATAAAAAATGGGGTATATCTTTTTCTTGAGAGCATAGATGGAATTATTTAGGACATCAACTGAAACTGAAAAGAGATTAATTCGTAAGTTAATACCATAAAGAGTGGTGCAAGCAAGAATTTGAAAAAGAATTTTGAAGAGTCCTCGAATACTCAAAAGAATTGAGGCAATAATAAAATAATTTACGAGGGCTTCAGAATAGTCTTTTTCTGATTTTAAGAAATTCTCAAATGAGATGTTAGGCAAAAGAAAATAGGCTCCATAAAGAGCTCCTACCAGGACTATAAAACAAAGCCCTAAGGCGATATTGGGTTGATCGACTCCCAATTTTTTTTTGTGTATTAGTATGAACTTTTTAAAAGAGCGTATGAGAGTGGAAGATTTTTGATGATGAGGATTAGTGCTTTTCCCAATATTGATGATTTCTCCTGAGATATCTTCTAGGAATTTTTTTTCATTAAGGGTTTTAACTGTTTTGAGAATGGAATCAAAATAAACTTTTCCTGTTTTTTCGAAAACTTCGGCAATGATTTCTTTGACTGTGTGTTGCCCGTCAAAATAATCCAAATAATCACTTGATTCCAGGGGAAGGATGACTTGAGATTTGGTTTTATTGTTTTCGAGAATGACGTTGTTATTACCGACAACGCGTTCGGACTCCAAAAGTTTTGGAGAGATCTCAGATAAGTTATTTCTCATGTCTCTATTTTAACTGATGGAGTTATTAGAAGGAACCGTGGACAACTTCACACAGTGATCACTGGACTAGAGTAGTCTTGTAAATTGCATGTGGTAATTGAGATCTTTGGCGACACTATAGGGTCGTGGACTCGTGGAAGATGGTCTGTGATTGATAACACGACTTTTTTTCGCAGGTTTATCGAGCTCGATGGCCACGGCCATGGCGGCAGTGTTTTTTTTCTTCGTTCTCAAGTCATTGCGAGCCTGGAGATCTGTAAAAGTGAACCGTGGACCAGTAATACGCATAATTTCATTATAAAGGACTTGAGGGTTCAGAGAAATAGCTTACAGTAAAACTCTGAGATTTCAGGTGGTTATAGAGAAAGTATTGGGATTAAGTTAAAATTAAAAAATATGGATATGCCTCGAATGATTGTCATAAGTTTTCTTTTCATTTTTTCTGCTTATAGCTTTGCTCTGGAAGAGGGAACCTATGAAATCATTGTTAAAAAAAAGCAGGAAGAAAAACAGAAGTCGCGATGGACTCTGGCCGACTGGTTAGCCACTAAAAGACGAATGGACCTCATGGATCAGTGGCTTCTTCTCAATACTCATGAAACAGCGGTGGAGGTCTTTTTGGATGCTTCCCAAGCAAAAATGAACATAGAGGATACGCCACGATTGTATTACCGAGAAGAATCTTATCAGAGATTTCAAGCAGGAGTGTTTTTCTATCCCCTGGGGCTCGAATATAAAATGGATAAATTGGGAGAAGGTTCCAGTATTGATTATCTATTTTCACTGCGCTTATTGGGATCGAGTCTTCAAACCACAAACCTGATTGTGTCCTATGGTCGTAATGTCAGAGAAAATGCGACAGATGGGGATTTGAAAAATAATTTTGTTCAAGCCAGAGGGAACCTGTACATTTTTGATTTTTTGGGACTGATGGGAAAATACCGTTTGGTGCACGAGAACCAAAATGAGGCAGCGACTTTATCAGTTCAGGGAAGCCAAGTTTCCTATGGCGCCTTTTTGGAATATGAGCTTGTAAGGCTGTATTTTGAGATCTTCCGTGAAAAAAACGAATTTCATACTATTCCCTCTAATCAAAGCTCTGAGATAGAAAACAAAGGAAGCTTTCTTGGCCTCCAAATATACCTGTAAAGATTTTTAACACTCTAAAATAATTAGTCCCTTTAATTGTAAAGAGATTTCAGGCCAGGTATTATAGACTTATCGTTGGAGTTTAGGTTTGAAATTACGAATTCTTTTATTCATTATTCTTGGAATCTTTTATTCTTGTGGGCACCAACCAGAAGCAAATTCCAATATCAAGAAATTAGAAAATCTCGAATCAGAAACTGAGAAGAATGATGAGCTGGAAAAAAAGGGAATTTTCAATAGATCACTTAAGGTTTCCCAAACAAATGAAAAAGTTCTAACAAATGAAATGGTCCTTCCCAATAGTGTTGAAAATACTAAAAGCTTAGAAGTGAACTTGAAATTTAATAGTAAGAACTTTAAAAAACTTAAAGTATTAAGAAGCCAAATTGCCTATGAATGTTCAAGCCAAGATTTTATAGAAGAATACACGTTAGTGAATGAAACCAGTGATGAAGTCTTGATCATTAATCCGGATTCTAAAGTAGCAACTTATGAATTGGAGCCAGAAAGTTCTTATGTCTTCCGAGTTGTCGTCAGTACGAAGTACTTCGTTCACTGCCAATCTTTTGAATACGTCACCAGTCTTTGGTTGGGACAGGAATCTGAAGAACCAGAGCAAACGCTTTCTTGTAAAATGACCTATAGAGATGAATTAGATAATCAAGTCTCAAAAACTCTTGTCTATTTGAATTCGATTAATCCAATAAATTTCTATCTCGATAATGAAGTTTTTCTTTCAGATAATAATTTTTGTGGAAAAAAAGAGAAATATGATTCATTTCAAGACAAAGTAACCTACCAGTCACAAAACCAAACTCGATATTTAGTCAGTGCCAAAAAATCCTTAGCGAGTGATGAGTATTTTGCAGAATTCACTCTCGACAATCAAGGTGGTGGAGAACTGAATTGTCTGGAAAACGATACTGAATATTTTCATGGCGAATTAAAAGGCTGTGATCAAGTTATTATTGATAAAAAATCACTGCAATAGCTCTAAATAGGCATGGACTCCTTTAAAATTCACTACTCCTTTTAATGCCATTTTTATGTGGCATTTTGAATTCCATCCAATAGGGTTATTGATCTAAGACCTGGGCTAAACTATTCAAAATTATAGAGTTTTAATCAATCCTCATTCTTTTTGAGAGCAATGATAAAATAGCCTAAGGCAATCTTTTTCAAAGATAGGCTCTAGAAAAGGGAGTAGGACGTTGAAGGTATTACATCTAGCCTTAATTGTTCTTTTTGTCTGTTTCAACTTTTATAGTTGTAAAACAGAAATTGCTGCGACCGATGAACTGGTAGGATCTGGTGATTCTAATTCTCAAGATGATAATAGCAATGCCACCGAAGAAGAGGAAGTCGATGTTCTTTCGTGGAACGATCTTGAATTTTATCTTTCTTTCGATTCAGGGGATACGAATACACAAAGCGAATCAATTGGAAACAGAAGCTTTAATCTCAATCAAGTTTCGCTCGTTACGGGAGTTCGTGGGCAAGCAGCGAGCTTTAATGGAATTGATTCTTATGCTGTTCACGATATTCCAGATGCCAATGATTTGGTAGATGTCCTAAACTTTCGTGGAGAGGAGTTTAGTGTTTCATTTTGGTTTAAAACTTCTAACAAAGATATTGATATTGCCAGTACTGGCCAAGTCGAAATGATAGCGAAATCAGGATCAATTTTTAATTGGGGTTTTGAACGGCTTTTTGATTCTAATTGGCAGACTTGGATGAGATTTTATGCCAGAGCTTCAGCTGCCATTGGTGGGGCAGGAGATTTTGCTAATAATTCTAAAGAAGTTGAGTATCGCTTGGATTCAGGTGGTGGAAATCCTGATATCCGAGATGGGCAGTGGCATCACATCATCATTACTCATAAAATTTATATTCCCGCTTATGGAACAGATGCCGCTGGGCAGTCTCTCAATTCAGCAGAAGAACGCTATTATTGTCTTCACATTGATGGAGTCACACAAGATTGTGAGCTTTCCAATCTTCAAGATATTAAATACAGTACCGCTTCGCCGAAGTTTATTATTGGAGCTCGTTACAACAACGGTGGATCAATTTACGAGAGATTTTACAATGGTGAGATTGATGAGCTTTTTATTTTTAGTCGCGTTTTAACAAACGAAGAAATCACATCGCTTCACAATAGAGATAAGTAAAAATTAGTATTTTTGAGGAATAATGATGTAGCTAACGGCATCGATTCTAACTTCGAGTTCAAGATAGCCATTGCGAATGCAAGAATACTCACCATTAAAGGATCTCAATATTCCTTTGGTCAATTCACCGAGGAAAATTTCTTCTTCGTAGCCTTCAATTTCTTCTTCATAAAGTTTGAATTCGAGACGATACCCAGAGTAGAGTCCTTCAGCTTCTTCAAAGATATTGCGAGTTTCAATTATAGTAGGCTCAGCAGAGCTTCCTAAAAGGGAATCATCTATTCCTGCTGTGATTTTACAATCACCCTGAGGTTCACAATTGAGCTCAATGAACTTAATGGGTTCATCGAGGTGCCGACAAAACACAATGTCATTAGCGTAAGAAGTGTGGAGGACAGCGATAAAAAGGCTAAAAAGCAAACTTGTTAATTTCATATTTATCTGGGAATTCCCTTTTTAAAATCTTTGATTTCAGCTTGTTAACATCTTCCCGCCAACATGACTAGACTTATTTTTATTCGAGGAGCTTGAGAGCGCTGCAATAAAATGGAAGTGACCTTAATAAATGTCCTTATAATATGTGTAAAGCTTTCTCGAAAAAAGAGCAAGAATTTGCTCTAACTGCCCAAAAAAGCTATATTATGCGCGAATCATTCCAGGGAGTATTGCTATGATGGACATTAGTATTAAGACTCATAAAGGAAAAATTGCCATTCCTCGCTACGCTATTGATATGGTGGGAGCTGACGAAAGAGCGGCCAGTTTTACCAAAAGAAGCATTAAGAAAAAATCAAAGCTCGATGCTCTTTACTGTGCTATCAGCATGACCGATCTTACGACATTGGAAGGTGCGGACACTGTTGAAAAAGTCAGACAACTTTGTGCTAAGGCTGTTAATCCCGTTCCACCCTATATTCAGCATACACTTGAGGGTGCCAAAGATCTTAAAGCGATTCCCTGTGTGGCTGCTGTTTGCGTTTACCCGAATATGGTCCCCATTGCAGCGGAATGTTTAGAGGGAACAGGTATTGAAATAGCGGCTGTTGCGACAGCTTTTCCTTCTGGGCAATTTCCTCTCAATCTCAAATTAAAAGATGTGGATAAAACTATTAATTACGGTGCTACAGAAATCGATATGGTCATAAGCCGTGGAGAATTTCTGGAAGGAAAATATCAAAAAGTTTTTAATGAAATTGCAGCTGTTAAAGAAGTTTGCAAAGGTCGAGCTCACCTCAAAGTGATTCTCGAAACAGGTGAACTCAAAACCTACGATAATGTGAGAATGGCTTCGTGGTTGGCCATGGAAGCAGGAGCCGATTTTATAAAAACATCGACAGGAAAAGTTTCTCCAGCAGCAACGATGCCCGTGACACTGGTTATGCTCCAAGCAATCGCTGATTATTACCGACTTAAAGGAAAGAAAATAGGAATGAAGCCAGCTGGAGGAATTCGAACGGCCAAACAAGCGGTTCACTATCTCGTTATGGTCAACGAAGTTCTGGGAGAAGATTGGCTCACGAAAGATCTCTTTCGCTTTGGCGCAAGTTCATTATTAGATGATTTGCTCAGACAAATTTTTAAGCAAGCGACTGGCCAATACTTTGATACTGATATGTTTTCAATTTAATGAAAGGTAAGAATATGGCAAAGAAAAATAAAAAAACACAAAAAAACAAAAGTAAAAAGACTCAACCTAAAAAAGGATTTCACTTCGAATACGACGAGGCGCTAGAGTCTACAGCCGTGGTGAAATTGAAAAAGAAATATGGCCTCTTCATTGGTGGTGAGTTCAAAGCTTCAAAGTCGGGGAAAACATTTAAAACTGAAAATCCAGCGACTGGTGAAAAACTGGCGGAACTTGCTCTCGCTGATAAAAAAGATGTTGATAGCGCCGTTCAAGCTGCTAAAAAAGCTTTCAAAGCTTGGTCTGAACTTTCAGGCAAAGAAAGAGGGAAATATCTTTTTAGAATTGCCCGCCTTATTCAAGAGCGCTCCAGAGAATTTGCAGTGCTTGAAACGTTGGACGGTGGAAAGCCCATAAAAGAATCTCGCGATGTGGATATACCACTTGCAGCCAATCACTTTTTCTACTATGCGGGATGGGCCGACAAGCTCGACTATGCTTTTCCTGGCAAAAAAATAAAACCCGTAGGCGTTTGTGGGCAGATTATACCTTGGAATTTTCCTCTCTTGATGGCTGCCTGGAAACTGGCTCCAGCCTTAGCAGCAGGAAACACCGTCGTTTTAAAACCTGCGGAGCAAACTTCTCTGACAGCACTTCTTCTCGCAGAAGTGATTCAAGAAGCTGAACTTCCCAAGGGAGTTGTGAATATCATTACAGGTGAGGGTAAAACGGGAGCGGCTCTGGTCGATCACCCGGATGTGAAGAAAATTGCTTTTACTGGATCAACGGATATTGGAAAAACAATTGCCAAGGCCATCGCTGGTAGTGATAAAAAACTCACATTAGAATTAGGTGGAAAATCTGCCAATATTATTTTTGAAGACGCGGCTATTGACCAAGCGGTTGAGGGAATCGTTAATGGAATATTCTTTAACCAAGGGCATGTCTGCTGTGCGGGCTCGCGAGTTTTGGTTCAAGAGTCTATAAAAGATGAAGTCATTGCTAAATTAAAAAAACGCATGAGCACTTTAAGAGTTGGAAACCCACTTGATAAAAACACAGATGTGGGTGCCATCAATTCAAAAGAGCAACTTGAAAAAATAAACTCATTGGTCGCGATTGGAAAAAAAGAAGGTGGACGATTTCACGAAGTGGATTGTGCCCTTCCTAAAAAAGGTTATTATTGCAAGCCTTGCTTTTTCGAAGGACAAACACCTGCTTCAACATTGTCGCGAGTTGAAGTCTTTGGACCTGTTTTAAGTATTATGACTTTTAGAACTCCCGATGAGGCCGTCAAAATTGCAAACGATTCAAACTATGGTCTTGCTGCCGGTATTTGGAGTGAGAAGAGTTCCAAAATTCACAAAATAGCATCGGAGCTTAAGGCCGGAGTGATCTGGGGAAACACTTACAATAAATTCGATCCTGCAGCTCCCTTTGGTGGTTATAAAGAATCGGGATTTGGGCGAGAAGGTGGTCTACACGGACTTTATCCTTACGTGGAGGTACGATAATTATGGAAAATCAAAGTTTAAAAATAAATAAAACGATAAAACTTTATATTGGTGGGCAATTTCCAAGAACTGAATCAGGAAGAAGTTTTGTTCACAAAATTAAGGGAACAAACAAGCCTTACGCCAACGTTTGTCAATCATCGCGAAAAGATTTTCGAAATGCTGTGGAAGCTGCTAAAGGTGCTCAAACAGCTTGGGAAAAAAGAGCAGCCTTTAATCGCTCGCAAATTCTCTATCGTGTTGCCGAAATGATTGAAGGAAAAAAAGAAGAGTTTATTGATTTGTTTAAAACAACAATGGGGATGACGAAAACTCAGGCAACAAATGCAGTGGAATTAGGGCGCGATGCCTTTGTCTATTATGCAGGTTTTTGTGATAAGTTCCAACAAGTCATTGGTTCCATCAACTGTGTTTCAGGACCCTTCCACAATTTCTCATCACCAACTGCGATGGGGGTTGTGACTCTTGTCGAAAGTGATGAATTTGATTTCCAAAATCTTTGTGCTTCCCTTGCCGCGATCATTGCGAGTGGCAATACTGTTGTGGCGATCTTAGGTCAGAGCTGCCCTAGTGTGCTTGCACCCTTAGCGGAAGTCTTAGCGACTTCAGATCTTCCGGGGGGGGTTGTGAATCTTTTGACTGGAAATATTGAAGAACTCTATGCCGTTATAGGTGGGCATCGCGAAGTCCAGTCTGTGAATTTTCAATTTGGCAGTAAAGAAATGCTTCGGACGATCAAGGAGTCGGGTGCGAGCAATATGAAAAGAATTGTGAGTGCAAAAAAACCAGCTCTTTGCTTGGAAAGGATCACTGATCACGTCGAAATCAAATCTGTTTGGCACCCGATAGGAGTTTAGGACACACCCGCCTTAGTAACTCAAACCACTTTTTCGGGTGTGAACCATGGGAGTGGCATCGGGGTGTTGAATGTGGCTATCAATCACCTTGGCAACAACCAGATTGTGGTCACCAGGCTGTGTGATACTGATGGGTTCACAAACTAATGTCGCGAGACTGGACTTCATTACAACAGCTCCACTTTCATCAATCACATGTTCAATTTCAGAAAAGGGATTTTTATTAGCATCATAGCCAGACCAAAAATGCTTGAGAAATGATTTATCGTGTTCACCCACAATGTTAATGGAAAACTTTTCTTTTTTGAGAATTGTTTCTGAAGCGGGGCGACCTGCTTTGACACAGAGACTGACTAAAAGGGGATTAAAAGATACTTGCTGAACCCAACTTCCGAGAAAGCCGTCAATGACGCCTTCCTGACTTTTAGCACAAATAATAAAGAGCCCCGAGGGGATTTTTCCTACGGGGATGGCAATGTCTTCGATTTTTTTCATAGGAAAAACAATACAAGGACTTTATTCAAGCGTCAATCGAGAGGTAGATAGACAATGTTGGAAATTTTTTATTTACGGCAAAAGTATAATCTTGTTTTATGTGGCCATGAAAAAAGTTATCCTTTTTAGTCTTCTGGTCGTTCAGTCTTTAGCCTATGGAAAAGTTTATAAAACCAATTTCCCAATCAGCTTCTCCGTTGATCTTCGCAACGTACTTTTTGGGAAGTTTACCTATAATATGGGGCTTCTCGTTTATAAAAATAATGATAATGATCAAATCAACAACATCACAGCAATGTTTCAGTTGAATAAATCAGAATCAAGTGATCTTTATGTTCGAAATCTCATGGATCTTTTTGAAGAAGATATCACGTACACTCAGCTTCACTCTGAAGATGGGTTTGATTCCAATAAAGAAATCGAGAGAGTCGATGCCAATGAAAAAGGGCGGTGGTTTATGCGACAACTCATGGGCCGAAAATCAGCTCAAATTATTCCTGAAAATGGGAACTTCTCTGAGACAAAGGCTCTGCAATTTGTTTTAAATCAATTGCGAGGAAAATCAGGTTATCGTCATGACAAAGCTGGGGGCTTCCTGCGCTTTCAAGAAGGATCTGGCGATGTCGCAGAGATTTTCTATTCTAGAGATGGTAGTCATCGCAATGAAGTTCGAGTGAGAAAGATAAAAATCAAAGTTAAAATTAGCACTTTTCTAGCTGCCAATACATCCATCGAAATTAATGATGGTGCCATCGAAATCTTGCCATAAAAAATTAAATAGTAAATTCTGGTGGAATTGGGGATTTAAAAACAAATGGTTTTTTTATTCCCAGCAATTTAAACGACAAATAATAAGAGTGAAGTAGAAGCCGCGAGTCGAGGTGGGAGCTTTTGTAAAGCTCATCACCAATAATGGGGTAACCGAGATAAGAGAGGTGGCAGCGAATTTGATGAAAACGTCCCGTCTTGAGATTAATATCGAGCAGACAGCGTTCAGCATTCTCATCTTTGATTTTAACTTCCGTTATAGCTTGTTTCCCTTTGGTTTTATCAACACGTGATTTTGTTTTGATCCCATAGAGTGGAAGTTTGATGGTGAGAGTTTCATTTTTCGCGTGAACATTATGGCGGAGATCTTCAGGGAGATTGGTCCGGTCATAAAGTTCGGAAAACCCTGAATCAACAATAGCATAATATTTTTTTGAAACTTTTCGATTTTGAAAAAGTTCACTGATTTCTTTATAGACCAAACGATCCTTTGCAAAAACCAGGAGACCACTACAATCCTTATCGAGCCGGTGAACAGCGTACAGGCGAGTGTGCCCTTTTTGTTTGAGGTATTCAAGGAGACGGGCATAGAGAGAGTCTTGAGAGCGACTCCCCATGGTCATAAGCCCGCAGGGTTTATTGGCCACAATAAAGTCATCATTCTCAAAAATAATCATTTTATTTTTTTTCATGTGTTCTAAAAATGAAAAATATTAATTTTTTACTCTGCTAGAACCCCCTTATAGCACTAAAAATGATCTATGGATATCAACACTTTTTTTAAAGGAGTAAGTATGAAAATTTTATTGGTCATGATGACTTGGATGGTCTTAGGAAAACTTTGGGCTGTTCCTATCCTCTCAGATAGTGAAGCCCATAAATACCCAGGAGGAGTGATTCTCTATCCCGATCATGCCGATTCAGAGAAATTCTATTTTTTTCCCAATTCGAGCAAGATGGCGCGTGATCGCACTAATCTTCCCATCTTTGGATTCACCTACTGGGGACTGGGCTCAGCCCAAGCCGACGGGGGGGCTTATCTTACGCTCACGACTCAGCTGACTTCTTCGATTGACCAGAACAATGCGCTCGAGAAATTTTTGAGAGATCACCCTGGATCAGAAATTGCGATGCTCCCGGTTCAGAAATCAACAATAAGCCTGACGTCAACAAAAGATGATGGGAAGCCGCTGGGACTTCTTTTTGATGAGTGGAATTTTTCAGAGTTTGGAGGGCAAGGAGATGCTGAAATTGGAGTGAATGCCATCCTGACAAAAACGGGAGCCAAAGTTTTTAAAGCGGCGATTAAAAACCCTGGTCTTTTGAATTTCTTTTATTGTTATGACGTGATGGGATGGACGGCAGATTTTGATGCCGTTATCGATATCAATTGGAAAAGAGTTTATGACTATTATCGTGCAAGTCTTTCTGGTGGTCATTGGTTTAGGAAAATCAGTATTACCCGTGAAGTTGAAAAACTTAAACAACAGAATTTTGTTCGCATTCAAGTGAATGGAGGTAGTGCGAGTGATAAAGATTATGTCAATGCTATTGCCGAGAAAATAATCAAAAGATTATTTGTTGTAGAGCTTCAAGCGAAACCGCTTATGGGTGGAGGAAGAGGAGGGGCTATTCTCAACTTTAGTTTTGCCAGCGTTCACCGTGAAGAACTGAAGCAAGAAAAATGGGTGTTGACGCGTAGACAAGCAACAACTCTCAACCAATGTCTTCCCGTTTCTCTTCAAGATATTCGCAATCATTATTCAGAGGTGGTGAGAGATGCCGATTTATAGAGAAAAAGTCTTTAAAATGATCATTTCCTTGTTTTGTCTGACCATGGGCTTTCAAGCTGAGGCTGCCAGGATGGAAGGCATTGATCTCTGGGTTGACGATGAATACAAAGTTGCAACCTACTTTACCCAGCCGAACGTGGAAATTCAGTTAATTGAAAATGCTCAAGATGAACAGTACTGGGGGAGCATGATTGTGGATCTTCGCTACTATTATTTTGAAGATGAGAAGGCCACTTATCTAAAGAACTTAAAAGAAAAATATCCTGGATATCTTCTCAACCGTATTGATATCAGAAAATCCGATATCGAGCAGGGTTTTTATCTGAAGATCACACCTCTTGATAAAAAAATTGAAGGGCTCGATACTTTTTCTGGGGCAATGATGGGTGTAACTCGAGTTCTTTGGTTTGATAAAGGTGACTTTCAAAAACTTGTCGAAACCGTTGAGAAAGGGGAGGTCCTGTTGGAGTGGGGGAACCCGCTATCGTGGCGATTTTATTTTCAAGAAAAGACTGATTCAATGCGACTTTCAAAAAATATTTGCTCACAAATTTTCAAGGATGGAATTCAAGGATTTCAAGTCTTAAGAAATTATTTTGAAATTGTGGATGATATTTCTAAAAAACCAAATTCCAAAGATCTTAAAAAGGAGCTCTCTGAAATGCTTTTTGATCGATGTATATATGTTCCGCAAAATCTTGTGATCAATAGCTTTCGTGAGCTTTTTACACTTCCTTTGGCAAAAGTTGAACAAGCAGAGGATATAGAAGTTGTCCGCTATCAGAAGAGAACTCTTGAAAATGAGTACTCCGTCAATCTCAATATAGATAAGGTGGAGGTGAAAAATGTTCAATGAAATGAAGCTTTTCTTTATTGCGATTTTTTGTGTGGGGATTTTGTCTTGCGAAGGGAAAGGAGAGCCGAAACCAGCTCCGACGAGTAAAAATACCGGGTCATCACTTTCTCACAACACGATGGAAGAATTGGAAAAACTTTTGCTAGGCCTGGATGGAAAAGAACCAATCACTATCCTTCAGAATATCGTGACAAAAATTAAAGTTCATCCGCGAAAAGAAAAAATAAAGAAATGGATGGATCAAAGTTATTCCATCGATTGCTACGATAATATTTGTAATATTCATCACAAGGAGTAAAAAAATGAAAAAAATATTCATTCTACTTAATTTGTTAAGTCTTCCCCTGGGATACAGTCTTCCTATTCTTAATGAAAACATTGCGACTGATCAACATCTGACAGCTTACCCAGATCACTTGGATAAGAATATTTACTATCTCGTACCAAAAAGTTTAGAGATTGCCTTGGATGACAGTGGTAAGCCACTTTTTTCTTATCGGGAATATTTTAAAAGAAATAAAAAGCGAGCTTTAGTTCAAGCTGTCATGAATGCAGCCTTTCTGGATAAGGAGATTGCCTCTATGAAAAAAGATATACTCTCTAAAAATAAAAATGCAAAATTTCATGCAATTACTTTTCTCAATTCTTCAATTAAAGAGACAGGAGCTCTCAAAGATTTAGTCAATGAAGCCTATTGCAATCGTCAGGCGAGTGTGGTTGGAGCCGAGCAAGTTTGTTCTTTTATTTTTAATAAACGAGGTGTGAAAATATTTCGTAAAACCATGAAAGATTATTTGAGCATTACTTTTGAATTTAATTATCTTCTCCAAGGAGTTCTACGAAAACCTGATGGAGGTTTTGATTTGGTAGAAAATCGCTATGGGGTTGTCGGTAAAATTGGAGGCGATCCCCTTACTCAGTTTCCGGAGCTTTTTCGAGACTCTGCTGGGGAGCTGATAGAGTTTTAGGGGAGTTGAGTTTTTTCGCCCGGCAAGAGCCTTTTAAACAAATTATTTTATAGGGCTCAACCGGGCAATCCTCTTCTTGAACTTTGCAAGCACGATGAGCAGCAGTTAACTGGGTCATCATGGTTTCGAGAATTTTTTGGTCTGTCTTAATGTTGATGAGCTTGTGCCCTTGGCAGGAATTCCATAAAAGAGAGACAGCTTTGCAGTCTTCGTGAGATTGGCAATCAATCGGCAATTGACTGAGATTTTGTAAATAACGATTTTTTAATTCTTGGCAATCATTTTGAGACCAACTTGGAGAGGATGTGATGAGAAAAGTTACAAATAAAAATGTTTTCATCTCTATAACTATAAGTAAAAACACTTTTTCTGTAAAAAGGACAAAAGGGGTCGGGTTTATGGTACCCTCTTGGTTTTAGTGAACCTAAAGAATAAGATAGAGAAGAGGTTATTTATGCTCGATAAAACATTAGGAAAACAATCCACAGATAAGCCATCATGGCACAGCTTTGTTCAAAATTTAATGGAGCATTCTCGCGATTATATTAAAGGAAAAGAAGAGCACGTACTTTTATGTCTTTGTAGTTTTCTCGCTGATGGGCACCTTCTTATTGAAGATGCTCCGGGAGTGGGGAAAACGACTTTTGTTAAATACTTTGCCAAGGCCTTTAACTTACTTTTAAGTCGCATTCAATTTACCAATGATCTCTTGCCCTCTGATATTATAGGAGCTAATGTTTACTCCAAAGAAAATGAAAATTTTAAGTTTTTGAAAGGTCCGATATTTGGAGAAATTATATTGGCCGATGAACTCAACCGGGCCTCTCCTAAAACTCAAAGTGCTCTTTTGCAGGCCATGGAAGAAAAAAAAGTTTCTGTAGAGGGAAAAGATTATTCTTTGCCAGAGATTTTTTTTGTCGTGGCTACTCAAAACCCCCACGGGCAATTGGGAACCTACCCCCTACCTGAATCTCAGATCGATCGCTTTATGATGAAGATGACCCTAGGGTATCTCGATAAAAAATCGAGCATGGAGCTTTTCAAAGGAAAAGATCCCAATGTTCTTATTGAACAAATGAAACCTCTTATCGAAAAAGGGCAAATTGCGTCCATGAAAGATGAGGCCATGGAGGTTCACTGCTCTGATAAGTTGCTCGATTATATCTTCCGCTTGCTAGAAAGTAGTCGCCAGAGTTCACAATACCTACCGCTCAGTACGCGCTGTGGTCTTGATTTGGTAGCCTCGTCTAAGGCCTATGCTTTCCTTCAAGGTCGCGATTTTGTGCTCCCTGAAGATGTTAAAAAACTTTTTCCCTACGTGGCGGGCCATCGCTTAGTGGCCTCTCAGCAATCGGGATGGAAAAAAGAGAGTGCTCTATCTCATGAAATTCTCAAAAATACAGACGTATAAAAACGAAATTTCCAAGCGCTTAGCTCGCCCAAAGCGAATTTACATTCTCCCAACCAAACAAGGTTTTTATTTTTTAGGAATTAACTTTATTGTTTTTAATCTTGGGAATATTTACGGCAATAACATGGTTCTTCTTTTAAGTTTTATTATGGTGGCCTTCGCAGTGGTGAATATGCTGCTCACGCATCTTAATATTAAGAACGTTGAGATTGAAGGGATGACTGTGCATTCTGAATTTGCAGACTCGCCAGTGGAGATGAGCTTCAAGATTAAAAATAAAAACAACCGCGCTTTCAAAAACTTATTGTTGGAAACATGGTTACCCGAAAAAGAACCCTTGGGAATAATAACGGATATTCCTAAGGCTCAAACGGCTCTGCAAGTTCTTCATAAAGGGGGGCTTAAGAGAGGATATTATCAATTGAATCGTTTGCAATTATCGACCCGTTCACCCAGTCTCTTATTTGTGGCCTGGAAAGTGGTTTCAGTGGAATGTTCCTTTTTTATCTATCCTAAAAGAAGAGAGGAAAGTTTCTTTTGGGACCAGGAACAAAGTGCTGACAAAACTCGAAATGAATTTGAAGAGCTCAATTTTGCTGAACATATCAAGTATCACGAATCCCTGGCGGCCAATCGGGTGGACTGGAAATTATATGCTAAAAAAGATGAGCTCTATTGGAAAAAATATCACGATGAATCGGGTGATATGCTTACCTTTAGTTTTCAGAAATTAAGTGGTAGCTCTGAGGAGAAAATTGAAAAACTCTCTTATCTGGTTCAAAAAGCCTTTCTTGAAAATAAAAATTGGAAAATGATTTTGGGTGATCTGAGTTTGGGACCGCAAGGTGGGGGGGAGCATCGAGAAAAGTGCTTGGAAACTCTCTCAAACTTCTAACATGAATTTATTAAAAAAAATAACACCAACATTTCTGCTCTTTTTTATTTTTTCCTTTGTCTTGGTTTTTTTATTGGGAGAAGTTGAAAATTTATTCATCTATCTTGGCTTTCTCATTTTATTTTTTCAACCATGGTTGAAAAGGGCTCCACGATTTCTTACAAATATTGCGCTTGTTTTGGCAAGTCTCTACCTCTTTGTCTATTATCAATTTTCGTTGCACCCGGAGTCTGCGCTGTGCTTTTTTTTGATTCTCACGGCATTTAAATTTTTACAGTTGCATGAGCAAAGAGATTTTTATTTTTTACTCCACTGCCATTTCTTAGTGATTGCAGGAGGTGCTCTTTTTAATTCGAATCTCTACTATATGATTTTTGCAATTCTTGCGATCATTGTTCTGATTGCCATGTTTCAAATTCCTGATTTTCGAGACTCTCATTTTTTTGATCGCGAGATGTTCAAAAATATTCTTCAAGTCTTTCTCATGGCCTTGCCACTTTTCATCTCTCTTTTTATCTTTTTTCCACGCTATCGTTACTTTTTCCCCACTTTGGGAAGCGAACAAATGGGAAAAATTGGCTACTCAGGCGAAATTAATAATAGCAGCATATCCAGTCTTCGCTCAAATGGTGAGGCGGTAATGCGGGTTTTTGTCTCGAACGAGCTTCCCAGGGAACAGCTTTATTGGAGAGGAAGAGTGTTAAGGATCACTGATGGCTATAACTGGCGCTATCATCGCACCCCTTATCAGTTAGTCACTGGTTCGGATCAACCAAAAGAAAATCTCTTCAAATCACAATACTACACGCTTCGAAATTTCCAAGGCGACCTTATCGCTCTCGATACTCCTCAACAAATCACAAGCTCCTATGCTAATTTTTATTCTCTTCAAGACAAAACTTTTAAAACCAGAAATCGAAACCCTCAAAAAAATTATACAGTCTATTCGAATCTTGAATCTCAAAAAGAAAAAATTAATCCTCAAGATTATTTGCAATTGCCAGATGGGCTTCCCGAAAAAGTGAAATCGATTGCTAAAGGGCTAGCGAGTGATTCACCCAGGCACTATCTCACGCAGATCAAACAGTACTTGAAAGAGAATAATTTTCAATACTCTCTTTCACCTGGGAGCATGCAGACCCTGCAAGATTTTCTCATTAACAAAATAGGCTATTGCACTCACTATTCTTCTTTGATGGGAATTCTTTTGCGCCTGAAGGGGATTCCCGCTCGCCTTATTTCCGGGTTTCAAGGTGGTGAGTACAATGAGTTAGGACAGTTTTATTTACTGCGATCCAATGATGCCCATACCTGGGTAGAGGCTTATTTAGACGGGCGCTGGGAGCGCTTCGATCCCACCTCTTACGTGGAGCCATTGCGGATAGCGCGTGGAGGTCAAGGGTTTATTGAACCCTATCCCTGGGCCAGCTCGCTTAAAAAATATGCTGGTATTGATTTGCAAGGGACATTTGTTATTCAGCAGTACTTTCAATTGCAGAAATTTGTGGATTATGTGAATACCCAGGTGAATTTATTTTTCGATAACTTCAATCTCGATGCTCAAAAAGAACTAGCGAGAAAATTCAAACTTAATCTCAAGATATTTTTTAGCTTGGCCATTGTTTTGCCAGCACTTTTTCTCATGTTCTTATGGCTAGGATTAAAGTGGTTAAAATCACCCAATCAAAAGGATAAAATTGAAGCTACCTACGTAAAGTTTAAGAAAAAATTGGAGAAAAAGGGGATACCTATTGAGAGCACTTGGGGACCAGTTGAGTTATTAGGTTTACTTAAGAACAATCGAGAGTTTGCAAAAGTTTTTGAAATCTTGGAGCTTTATATTGCAATCCAATATCAATCAAGAAAGGAAGCCCAGCTGAACAAAAAATTTTCCAAATTGGTTCGGCAATTCTAATCGAATTAAGACTTTTAATCTGGGCTAATAATCTCTACCAGTGCATTCAGTGCATCTGTAGAAGTGAAAATCCCCATCGAGCTATCATCAGAAAAAATAATAATGGCACTGCCAATTTTTTGCTCAGACATTTGATAAGCAACATTAGCGAGAGACTCTGAAGAGTAAACGATTAAAGGCTCTGGCGTCATGATGTCGCCAGCACTGAGACTTAAACCATCACTGAATTTTGAAGCAACTGTAAGATCGCGTTCACTGACGATACCAACGATATTTTCACCATCGAGAATAGGGACGTGGCGCACACCTTCTTTTTTCATCAAACCGACCAATTCACCCACGGTCGTATCGACTTGGGCAGTGAAGGGATTAGGAGTTGTGTATTCTTCAACTGAGACGTGGAGTTTTTCTTTCATAACAGTTTCCTTTGTGAATGGTATTTCTCACATTTTTATCTTAGTTCAAAACCAAGCTTTTCTTCTATGACATAAATCGGCCTGGCCTTCACTTCGTTAAAGATGCGGGCTATATACTCGCCAATTATACCAATTCCGATAAGGATTAGTCCGCCTAAAAATGAAATAAGGCAGATCAGTGAGGCATAACCAGGGACGTCGATGCCGAAAATTAAAGTCTTAAAAAAGGTAAAAAGCATATAAATAAAAGAAAGTGAGGCGAAGAGCACCCCAAGATAGGTCCAGATTCTAAGAGGAAGCGTAGAAAATGAAAAAATCCCATCCAGGGCAAAGTTCCAGAGCTTCCAATAATTAAACTTGGTTGTTCCTTTTACTCGCGCTGGTCTTTTATAATAGACCTTGGTTGTTTTAAAACCAGGCCAGGCAAAAAGCCCTTTCATAAAACGCGAAGCCTCTCCCAATTGATTAAGTGTATTGATAACTTTTCGGCTAATGAGGCGGAAATCCCCTGCATTTTCTGGAATATCAATCGAAGACATTTTGTTGAGTATTCGATAAAAAAACTGAGCGCTCTTTCTTTTGAGTACAGTGTCGTGTGAGCGATCTTTCCTAATAGCGACGACGTTATCGAATCCCTCTTGGAATTTATGATACATTTCTACGATAAGTTCCGGTGGGTCTTGAAGATCGACATCCATCGGCACGGCCGCTTTTCCTGTGCAGTGATTGAGCCCTGCCGAGAGAGCGGCTTCTTTCCCAAAGTTTCTTGAAAAGCTGATAAGCTTTATCCTTTTATCTTGAGCGTGAACTTTTTGGACTTCACTGATAGTGTTGTCATGGCTACCATCATCGATGAAAATAATTTCAAAGTCTTCTGTAATTTGTGAAATGATTTTCACAACTGTTTCAGTAAAAATTTGCACACAATCTTGTTCGTTGTAAACGGGAACAATGATTGAAAGATCGATCATATATTTTCCTTCACTGAGTGTTCTTCTCGATGTTTCTTAGCATAAAAGAGATAGGGGAAAACTCCAAGTAGATTTGCAGCAATATTGCTAAAAAGAAAAAAGTTAAAAAGCGAAGCCCCCTTATTTTGTCCAAAAAGTGAAAAAAGAAAGTCAAAACTTAAGTGACCAACTCCAATACCTTGGGGACTTATCGGAATAGAGATAAGGAAAAAACCAATGGGAACAAAAGTATAGAGGTGACCGAGGCTAATATCGGCAGTTAGATATGGAGTAATAAGAATATTAAAACTGCTAATTATGAATATCTGGCTGATAAAGGCCCAAAATAAAATTTTTAAAATGGCTCGTGGTGAATTATCAGTAGGGGGAAGATTTTTAATAATATCTTGAATCTTGAACTTCGCAGAGTATTGCAAAATCTTAGACCAAAGGTATGTTTTGAGAGTACTGGGATAGAGAATAAAAATTCCAGCTATCAAAAGGCTACCGAGAATAAAACTATTAAAAATAATGAGATTTTTTAAGTTTTCTGAGCGATGAGCAAGATCATTATAATAATAAAGACTGAGCACTCCCATAATGAGAAACAAAGAAATTAGCCCTAGGATTCGGTCAATCAAAAGCATGGAGACAATGTGGGTTTTTTTGGCACTAGGGATTTGATCTTTAATATAAAAGAATTTAATTCCATCACCCGTGACTGTACCAGGCAGGACAATATTAAAAAAAGAGCCAATCCAAGTGATCGCAATAGATTTTTTTATCTCTAAGACTTCGTGATCAAATGATTTAAGAAGAATTTGCAGCCGAATTCCTCCAATAGAGATAGCGACAATTAAAAAGGAAATGGCCACGACCCAGCGCCAAGGATTTTGGAGCGATTGGATAAAAATATCCAAATCAAGCTTACCCTGATCAACCAGCCAGTATACGATTCCAATTGAAAAAAAGAGTTTGAGCAAAAATTTAATAACACTCTTGGGGGCTTTCAAGGGGAGACTTCCTTTTTGTCGTGGCGTCTTTTATTGAGAAGCTCAATAGAGAGTGAAAAAATCATAGCAAAATAAACGTAACCACGATCCAAATGACTCTCAAACCCCTCTGCGATCAAGAGGACTCCAATCAAAACAAGAAAGGACAAGGCTAACAACTTGATACCTGGATTCTTTTCAACAAAATGACTGACGGGTTTAGCGAAAATCATCATGATGAAAACCGATAAAATTACGGCAGCTATCATGATCCAAAGTTCTTTGGCCAACCCGACGGCCGTGAGGACTGAGTCCAGTGAGAAAATTAGATCGAACATCACAATGGTAAAAATAGCCGAGCTTAAACTTTGTTCTTTTTGGGATGGCATGGAATCTTGGCGGTGTTCAAGTTCCACAAAGTTATAAATTTCAGTGGTCGCCTTTGCGAGAAGAAAAAGTCCACCGACGATAAGAATAAGATCTTTGATTGAAATTTCATTTTGAGCAACAGTCAGAAGAGGCGTTGAGAGTTTTGTGAGCCAAGTTATTGTTGAGAGTAAGAGCACCCGGGTAATGAGGGCAAAAGATAAACCCAACAGCCGGGCCTTGTCGCGTTTTTCTTCAGGAAGCCTCGAGGCAATGACTGATATGAGAACGATATTGTCGATGCCGAGAATAATTTCCAGTGCAGTCAGTGTAATGAGACTGATGACCCATTCCATTGTTGTTTCCTCGCTGCTTTGCAACGCCCTTTGTTATAGGGGGTGTCTTGTCTTTTAGGGACATCTATAGAAGTATCAGATGAGCTTAAATTTAGGAAGACGACAACAAGAAAATTGGCGTGTTCATCGTGTTTAGAAGGAAGAAAAAATGTTAAAAAAAGGAATTCTTTGTTTATGTATTGCAGTTTTTAGCTTGGCAGGTTTCGCTCAGTGCCCGGATGTTATCAACGGTATTAATATCAAAGATCTGGAAGCGAAAATGCAAAATGAAGGTTTGACTGGATGGATGCATGCCTCTGTCCCTCAATTTCATCTCTTTCTTTTTACTTACCGTGATGATGCGAATTTTTTCAAATATGTGGATCTCTCTATGTTCACGAAAGACTCAAACGTTGCGAGTGAACTCTCGCAACTTCGCAGACACGATAAAGTTCAAATCAAAGGGAATTTCATAAAGAATGATTCGTGTCTACCGCATTTAGAAATTACCAGTGTGAGTGTTTTGGAGAAATTTACTCCGGCTCCAACTCTTCCTCCCTATAAGCACTATACAAATATTGATACGCTCGAATCGAAGGTTAATTTTATCGGAAAAGTTCACGCTGTTTCTCCCGACGGGCGAGTTTTAGTTGCTGAATATGGAGATGTGGTTCTCCCTGTTTTTATTCCAGAAGAAGGCGCAACTCTAGTACAAGATTTGTACCGTGGGGACATTGTTAAAATTTCTTATTTTGTGCGCTTAGAGCCCAATCACCCCATGCACTTAGAACTCGATATGAGTGTCAGTGATCCTATCGAAGTTTACGATTCGATGCTGGAAGACCATGGGAAAGATGTGACTTTAATCGGCCAACTTGTAAAGTTTCCTAAAAGTCCTCAAATAAACTTTGATATCTATGCTCTTCAGGTGAGTTATCGTGGAGGCATCCTTCGCAATTATACTATTGTGAACTTTGATGACTTTGATCTCTTTATGGAAGCTCTCGATAAACTCAAAAATATTTGGGATTCCAACGACAGCACTAAAGAAGTTGGGCGAAATTATTGGGTGAATCCTGCGATCATGTTAAAGATAAAAGGCAAGGCAAATATTGTGAGCCCCGCGCAGGCGAACCCACAAATTATCATCGATAATCTTGACGCTATCGAAGAACTTTGAGTTAGGAAGTGTCCTAGCTTGTCTGTTGGGGAGATGTTTTTGAATTGTAGGACTCAACAACCACAGTTCCTACAGCATCTCCAAAAACGTTCACACAAGTTCTGAACATATCGAGTAAGCGATCCACTGCGAGAATAAGTCCGATTCCATCCAAAGGATAGCCAACAGCACTGAGAACAATACTCATGGTGACAAGACCAGCTCCAGGAATGGCCGCGGCACCCACAGCTGCCAGAGAAGCTGTCATAAAAATAATAATTTGATTTCCAAGGGAGAGATCGAGCCCATAGGCTTGACCAATAAAAATAACGGCAACAGATTCATACAAGGCCGTTCCGTCCATATTGATTGTGGCTCCGAGAGGCAAAACAAATTGAGCTGTATTTCGATCAACTCCCAAATTATCTTCCACGCAGGCCATGGTTACAGGAAGTGTAGATGCAGATGAAGAGGTCGAAAAAGCCGTCAGCATAGCGGGGAGTACAGACTTGACCACAAACCAAGGAGAGCTTTTGTGTCTCCAAGAAGCTATCGCGAGCAAGACAAAAAAATGAAGAGTGAGCCCAAGAACGACGACAACCATATATTTTCCTAGGGCTTCAAGGGCGTGAAGGCCAGCAGTCGAAATAACAGCAACCATCAAGGCAAAAATCCCAATGGGGGCAATTTTCATA
Source organism: Halobacteriovoraceae bacterium (assembly GCA_020635135.1). Classification (GTDB taxonomy): domain Bacteria; phylum Bdellovibrionota; class Bacteriovoracia; order Bacteriovoracales; family Bacteriovoracaceae; genus JACKAJ01. The sequence goes on along the minus strand of JACKAJ010000016.1, from coordinate 934,842 downwards.
ATCCAGTGAATCAGAGTCATTGAAAGTTTTTCTAAACTTTCCATGAACCCAATCATAGGTTTCGCATCATCGCGATAGACAAGTGATGCAATTCCTAGAAATATAGAAAACACAATGATCTGGAGAATTTGCATTTCGGCCATTGACTGAAATGGGTTGGCAGGAACTGCATCCATGAGAACACTCATGATTGTTTTAAACAACCCAGTATCAGCACTGGTCTGAAACTTAGTCACTTGTTCTGTGGAAAGCTCGTTACTAATTGAGGCGATATCAAGCCCGGAACCTGGTTTAAAAATATTGACGAGAATAAGCCCGATTAAAACAGCAATACATGTTGTAATAAAATAGTAGATGATCGATTTAACTCCTAAGGATCCAAGTTTTTCAGGTGAACCGAGATTAACAATCGACATGTAAATTGAAGAAAGGACGAGTGGGACGATGAGCATTTTTAAAAGCTTAATAAACATTGTCCCCAGGGGCTCGAGCACAGAAACGAACTCAGTCCAATGGTAGTAGTAAGCAACAAGTCCAACAATAAGACCAAGAATCATGGCCCATAGAATTTGTTTCGTTTGTCTGTGGTCAACTTGCTGGTGAGCTGGCTGCATCATAGTGGCGATCTCCCTGAAAATTCTAAAGTATTTTTATAGATTCTGGTGACAGTATAAAGATTTGAGTAGGTTTTGGCTAATAGGCTTGTTAAGATAGTTCTAAGATGACTAACTATAGGGTATTTCTTGTCTTTTGCATTGCGTTTTTTGGTTGGCAATTGCTAGCACAAGAAGAATTAGAGTTGCCTGAAAAACAATGCCCCGCGGGAACAGTTCTCAAGTTCGATCGTTGTCTCAAAGAAAAAATTCCCAATAATGCCGAGTATGCCGACAATTATTTGGGCTGGGTTTGTAAAGAAGGCTACACTCAAAAACGTAGTGAGTGCATCAAACTTTGGATTCCCAAGCACGCCAATTTGAATGAAGATGGGAAAACTTGGACTTGCTCTGAAGGCTATCAGCCTTATCGAGGGACTTGCAAAAAAATAGATCTCCCTGACAATGCCATTCTAGACGAAACTGGAAACGGTTGGGTTTGTAAGGAAGGTTACAAAATTCATCGACAAAAGTGCCAAAAAAATTAAACCAGAAAAATTAAAAAAACACATTGGAGAAGTCTTAAGTTTAGAACCACTTGGTGGTGGGTGTATCGCTAAGAGCTATCGCGTTCAAACAGAAGGCGGAACCTATTTTGTGAAAAGCGCAGAAGGGCTTCCCAAAGGGATGTTGGAAAGGGAGGCGCTCGGGCTCAAAGAGTTGGAGAGAGGTGAAGAGCTTTTAATTCCTAAAGTTTACTTTGTTGATGCTGATTTTCTTATTTTGGATTTTGTTGAACCTGGAAATCCCGATCCTGAATTTTTCTATCGCTTTGGAAAGGCACTTGCTAAGCTTCATCAACTGACATCAGAAGAGTTTGGATTTAGTGAAGATAATTACATAGGGTTAACTCCTCAGATTAATAAATTTCATTCTCGATGGGATGAGTTTTACTGGACACAGAGATTAGAGTATCAATTTAAGCTCGCCGAAAAAAATGGTTATATCACAAAAGAACATCGAAGTTTGATTGCTAATCTTGAAAAGAAAATTTCTAAAATTATGGGCGATTCTCTTGAAAAGCCTAGTTTACTTCATGGGGATTTATGGAGTGGCAATTATATCGTGGCGAAAAATAATCGAGCTTGTTTAATTGACCCTGCCGTTTATTATGGGCATCGCGAAGCAGATCTTGCCATGACGAGGCTTTTTGGTGGATTTCCTGCGGACTTTTATAAAGGCTATCAAGAAACTTTCCCACTCAAAGAAGGGTATTCTTATCGAGAGCCGCTGTACAAACTTTATCACGTCCTCAATCACCTCAATCTGTTTGGGAAATCATATCTTGATGGCGTCGTGAATATCCTCAAAGCGTTTTGAGGTATTCTATGACGGCCATTCGTTCTTCGTTAGTCATACTTTTCATAAAATCAAAGTAATGCCCTTGAGAAGAGTGTCCAATTCTTTTGGTGTAATAGAGACTTCGATTTCCAGACTTAGCCTTTTTCAGCATGTTGGGTTGTTCGCTGGAATTAAAGAGTGTTAAGCCCCCGTATGTTTGATCATAGCGATATGCTTCACCAGCATCGTGCATAGAAAAGACTTCTGGTCTTTTAGCTGGCTCAATCATGAGGTGATAAAGGGTTGGCACTGAACCATTGTGGAGATAGGGAAAGCGCGACCAAATTCCCCAAAGCTTGGGAGCGATATACCCTTTGTCTCGATAATTTTTTACTTTAAGAATATCGGAGACACTGCTCGCTTCGTAAGCTTCATTCAAACCTTCATCAATAATTAAGCGATCAAAATCAGTTTGCACTTTTCGATGGGATACGAGTTTTGGACGATCGTAAATAGGATAACCTTCAGCATCTCTTTGGTGATCTCCATGACACTGATAACAGTTTTTCTTGTAAAGTATTTGCCCTAAGCTTGCGCGTTTTTGATCAACATGAAAAGGATAAGTGGGTGGAAGAAAATTTCCAAAAACATTTTGGACTACATACTCGAGCTTTTTAAGTGATGCTCGAAAGTGATCGGGACTGTGGCTTGCAAAAAGTTCTGCCCCGAATTCCCAACCGGTTTGAGATCCATCGTGTTCGCCTCCCCAAAAAACGCCTGTCTTTCTTTTTTCAACAAATCCCCAGAGGTGGGGAACCTTTACTTGGGCGCGAGCTAATTCATCATAGGGGATTCCAGCGTCGTCATAGAAGAAAGTTTTAATGACGGCATCGGATACAAGTCCTTTGGTGAGATTGGCATATTTCTTATTGGCTGTTGTTGTGACAAATTTCATGGATGCATTGTGAATTTGTTTAAAATCTTTTGAGCGTCCTGGGATTTTTCCCCAAAGTGTTTGGATAATTTTAGCATCGGCTCCAACTTGATAGGGATCAATTGTTTTATTTCCCAGACCTGGATAGATGTGTCCCGCCGCTTTACCACTATGGCAAGCCGTACAGCCGAGTACTCCAATTTTCATTCCTTTGTAGGGCACTTCAAATACCCCAAGTATTTTATTGTCAATCATGTTGAAGCCATAGCGATCTTGAAAAATTTTTTTATAAAGCGAGCCTTTAATATTTTGATTTGGAGTCATGAGATTCGGATGAGAGTTGGCGGGTGATTTTGTGAGTAAGCTTAGAAACTTGGGAAGATCAGGGGAAATCGTCATACCCCTTCCATTTTCAAAAAAGTGGAGATTATAAAATTCTTTTTTAGCTTTTTCGTGAAGCTCTTGCCTTGTTTCGCTGAAAGTATTGAAAGTAAATAATGCTATAAAAAATGCGAATGCGAATTTCATGAATTAATCTTCCTTAATTTAAAAAATTTATGAATGTTTTATTAGAACTTTTTAAAAACTTTAAAGCAATGCTCTATTCGCGTTCAGCACGTTTATGACGGCAAATGAAGGCATTTGTTAGTCAGACAGTGCGGAGAACAAATGGATTCCTTGATTTTTGTCATAAAATTTTTCATCCAATACCTGATTAATTTTCTTGGTGCATTTTTTTGATTTTGTAGCAATTCGACACTTTGGCATTTTTACACAGCTTTGCGATTTCAAGTTCTTAAGGTTGGTTTGTTTTGGAATGGTTGTTGCTGTTATGTGTCACGACTCCAGTTTTCCACCTGGCTGGGGGTTTTGGGGCACGTTTATCGAGGGTGGGCTCCTCCCTAAAATAAGTTATCTATAACTATTTTATTCAAAATTTCCTAACAGTGGGGGTCGTGGGACCCCTGCCTTGCCTTTTGTTGCTGCTGTTGCTGCTGCCAGATTTGAGCAGCTTCTTCGTCGTCTGCAAGTCTCAAAGACTGCGACATACCAAAGCGTATGCCTCGTCTTTTCGCTCTGGACTCCTTGAATCTTTCTCAAATCTGATTGCAGCAAGGAAAATGAGAATGGGCAAAGCCCGGGAACGTGTTGAGTGGTGAGTATTAATAAATCAGTGTACTTGAGCATCTAAGTCTCGCTTTTTTGTTTCTGGACTCCTTGAATCTTTCTCAAATCTGGCAGCAGCAAGGAAAATGAGAATGGGAAAAGTGCGGGAGCGTGTTGAGTGGTGAGTATTAATAAATCAGTGTACTTGAGCATCTAAGTCTCGCTTTTTTTGTTTCTGGACTCCTTGAATCTTTCTCAAATCTGACAGCAGCAGAGCGGAGAGAGGGAAGAGAGGGAAGGAAAAATTGCTGGATTTACCGGGCTTGGGAGAGTGAATTACAATGGTAAAGAGGAAGGCTAATGAATAGAAATAAAAAGCGCTTTTACAGATTAAAAAAACCAGTAAAGTCTTTTGTATGTGCACTTTGCGGAGCTCCCAGAGAAATCTCTATCGACAATAGACTCTCGGGGAAAAATTATATTCAGATTTTTTTAATTTCATCGATCGTGACAATGTTACTTTACCCTTTTCTTGAGTGGAGAGGCATCGTGGTCACCCCTATTGTTTGGGCCATATTCGATTTTGTGGTAAAACTTCTTTATCGTAAGCAACTCCCTTGTCCCCACTGCGGATTCGATGCGGCGTGGTATTGCAAGGATGTTCGAGTGGCCAAGCAGAAAGTCCAAGAGTTTTGGGAAAATTCTGAACATCAACATCTTGATAATTCTGAAGCTCAAGAGCTCGAAGCCCCCTAATTTCAATTGATTATCAATTTTATGACCTGTTAAACTCTTGCAACAGCTGTAGTGCGCTTGTATTTAAGCAGAGATTATCTTAGAGTTATTGAACAATTTTTAGTTGTTAAGGAGATGTATAAAATGAGTATTAATAAAGTGATGCTACTGGGTCGTTTAGGACAAGATCCTGAATTAAAATATACCCCTTCGGGAGCAGCGGTCTGCAATTTTTCGCTCGCAACTTCCGAGACTTGGAACGATAAATCGAGTGGTCAGAGACAAGAAAAAACTGAATGGCATCGAGTTGTCTGTTGGGGAAAAACAGCAGAACTATGCAATCAATATCTAGCCAAAGGACGCCAAGTCTTTTTAGAGGGAAGACTGCAAACGCGCTCGTGGGACGATAAAGACGGTAATAAGCGCTACACCACTGAGATTGTTGCTAGTAATGTTCAATTTATTGGTGGAAGAAATGATACGGCGACAATGAACGATTCTCCAAATATGGGTGGAGCAAGTCATGCTGAAGAGTCTTTTGATATAAAAGCGGACGATAGTTTCGCAGCTGACGATATACCATTCTAGAATAAAAAAAATTCAATTCATTTTCAAAAAAACCCCATTGCTATGATGGGGTTTCTTTTGCCTTAAGTCTTCAAAAATACATGACTTTTTACTTTCTTAATCAAGGCTTCAATAGAGTTCTTCACTCTGTTAGGTGCCAGTTATTCTGGGCGATTTCATTGGGAGTAAAGAACTTCGATTAGCTTTCTTCAAATGTTAAGTCTTTAAAATTTATAAGATTTAACAATGAACTGATAAAACTCATTCGCTCAACCATAAAATAAGTATTGGAAATAATTAAAAAAGCCTAGGGAAAACCCGAAAGGAGTTTGTAAGAAAATTTACAAATTGAATAAAGATGTTTGGTAGTAACGACTTATTAAAATTATTGCGAAATACCATTGTTTCGGGAGCCATCCTGGGTGGCGGTTATTATGTCTTTGATACAGTCGTTGATCTTAATGTTTCGCCAGTAGACGAAATAGCTAAAGAGCAAACTGACAAAACTGAAATACAAAATGAAAGCAATGAAGAAGAGCCAAGCGTTGCTCAAGATCAAGAAGAAATTGCAGATAATAATCAAGAACCTCAAAATAACTTAGAGCAACTAAATGATTCGTATTATCTAGAAGAAGATAAACCAAGCGTCCGCGATGGTGTCCTTCCAACAAATAAAAATGCCATCGTAAAAATTGATTCGACTAAATTAGAAAATAAAGCATCGGATGATTCAGCCTATAAAGCAAAGGTTGATGGAAAAAGTAGTAGTCGTGATGGACTCAGTTATGGGTCTGGTTCGGATTCGAGTGCTAGTGGTGACTCTCAAAATACTTCTGGGAATAATCCCGGTGAAACTCCAATTACAACTCAATTTGGTGATCCTAACAATTTTCCTGAATATAGTAATCCCAATTCTAAAAACGGTGGAAGCGGTTCTGGTACAGGAGACAGTGGTAGTGAAGGAGCAGTGGATGCCGGTGGAGATTCGGGAAGTTCTTCTGGAAGTGGTGGTGGCCCGAGTGCAAAGAATGATGATCCTCCGAAGCTTGCGAGCATTGGGAATAAAAATGTTGATGAAGGGTCTGGGATATCGGACATCGACTTCAATGATGAAAACACTAATGGTGATACTGATTCCAACGGTGATAAAATTTCTTATTCATGTACATTTGATAACTTAATTGATGGATTGGTGTCGAGTGGTGTTCAGTGTACAGCTCTGTCTGGTTTATCGTTTAATACTGGGACAGGGGTTATGAATTGGAATCCCGACTATCGAAGTGCTGGGAATTATGAATTCAAAGTCACAGCAAGTTCAAACGGTTTAAAAGATGAACAGATTTTTTCTATCGTGGTGGCCAACGTTGATTTGCCACCAGAGCTGAAGGCCATTTCTAATTTTAATGTCAATGAATCTAGTGCCATTTCGGCTGTAAACGCTAATGATGTCAATACAAATAATGATACAGACCAAGATGGTGATACTATCACCTATACATGTTTTTATGATGGAACAGTGGATGGCACTGTTGCCAGCGGATCTAACTGTTCTTCTCTTCCTGGATCAGCAAGTTTTAATGCAACGACGGGGACACTCAATTGGACTCCACTGTATGGAGCTATAGGTTCTTATGAAGTTAAGATTGTGGGAAGTGAAGGGAATCTCTCAGATGATGAGATTTTTGTCATCACTGTCAATGATGTGGATCTACCTCCTGTGCTTGCAACTATTTCTAGTTCAACTGTTATGCAAACTGCGGCGATGACCCAAATCAATGCCGGAGATCAGTACGAAGGAGACAAAGATCGCGATCTTACAAATTTAAGCTTTAAATGTTATTGGGATACCACAAGTGATGATAGCGTTGCGATTACGAACGAATGTGATGGAACGAGTGGAAGCGCTCTACCTGGAACAGTGACATTCAATGGAACAACGGGTGTTTTTGATTTTACTGCAGATTACAATGCTCCTGTGGGAACTTATGAAATTCGTATTGAAGCCAGTGACGGTGGGCAAACTGATGATGTGTTTTTTGATATCAATCTCACGGACTTTGATTTTCCACCAAGCTTGAGTGCGATTGGAAACCAAACAGTGAATCAAGGAGTAGCAATTACTCAAGTGAACGCTGAAGATCAGTACGAAGGAGATAATGATCGCGACCTTACGACTCTACAATTTAAGTGTTATTGGGATCAGGTGAGTAATGACTCTGTCTCTACTACTAATGAATGTGATGGAACGAGTGGGAGTGCACTTCCTGGTACAGTGACATTTAATGGAACGACTGGGGTGTTTGATTTTACCCCTAACTATTCTGCAAGTGGTGTGTATGAAATCCGTATTGAAGCTAGCGATGGTGGATTAACAGATAATGTCTTTTTTGATGTGAACGTGACAGACGTGGATTTTCCTCCTGTTCTCAGCTCGATAAGTAATCAATCAGTAAATCAAGAGGCAGCAATCACACAAGTGAATGCTGCTGATCAATATGAAGGTGATAATGATAGAGATTTAACAGCGTTACAGTTTAAGTGTTATTGGGATCAGGTTAGCGATGATTCTGTTGCCACGACTAATGAGTGTGATGGAAGTACGGGGTCCGCACTTCCAGGAACTGTTACCTTTAATGGAACAACAGGAGTCTTTGACTGGACTCCGCTATATAGTGCGAGTAGTGTCTATGAAATTCGCATTGAAGCCAGTGATGGTGGACAAACAGATAATATCTTTTTTGATATAACTGTTAATGATATAGATTTTGCACCGGTGATGCCCGTAATTGCTGACGAAACTGTGAATCAAGAATCAGCGATCACGCAAGTGAGTATTAACGACAATGTTACGGGAACAGATAATGATCGTGATGGTGATGCGATCACTTATACTTGTTGGTGGGATACTTCAGACAATGATACAGTTGTGCAAACCAATGAGTGTGATGGAAGTACGGGGTCGGCGCTTCCTGGAACTTTCAATATGACAGCTGCGGGAGTTCTAGATTGGACTCCGAATTATATTGCGAGTGGAACCTACGAGCTCATGATCATCGGCGATGAAGGTGATCTTAGTGATGCTGCTTATTTTACTATCACAGTGAATGATATCGACCTTCCCCCTATTATTTCAAACATTGCTGATGAGACAGTCAATGAATTACAAGCAATAACGCAAATTAATGTTCACGATGATATCACCGGAAACGATACGGATCGTGATGGTGATACCATTACTTATACATGCTATTGGGACAATGTAGATGACGATGCTGTAGCCTCTGTGAATCAGTGTGCTGCAGGAGGATCTCAGCTTCCGGGAACTGTCACCTTTGCTGCTGGAGGAGTACTCGACTGGACGCCAACTTATGGGATAGTGGGTGCTTATGAGATTAAAATTGTAGCCAGTGAAGGTGATCTTAGTGATACTTTAATTTTTCAAATAAATGTAAGCGATATTGATCTTCCGCCAGATATCGCAGCTTTGAGTAACGAAACAGTTAATCAAGAATCGGCAATAACTCAACAAGACGCTAATGATGTTTATACTGGAAACGATCTCGATCGCGATGGAGATGCCATTGGGTATACTTGTTGGTGGGATAATTCAGACAACGATTCAGTTACCCTGACTAATGAGTGTGATGGAAGTACCGGAGTTGGTTTGCCTGGAACATTTAATCTCGCTGCGGGAGGAGTAATTGATTGGACCCCCGATTATACAGCTTCAGGAACATATGAATTGATGATCATTGGAGATGAAGGTGATCTTACTGATACCGAATATTTTACAATCACAGTCAACGATATTGATCTCCCTCCAATTATGCCGAGTATTGCTGATGAAGCCGTGAACCAGGAATCGGCGATCACGCAAGTGAGTATTAACGACAATGTTACGGGAACAGATAATGATCGTGATGGTGATGCGATCACTTATACTTGTTGGTGGGATACTTCAGACAATGATACAGTTGTGCAAACCAATGAGTGTAATGGAAGTACGGGGTCGGCGCTTCCTGGAACTTTCAATATGACAGCTGCGGGAGTTCTAGATTGGACTCCGAATTATATTGCGAGTGGAACCTACGAGCTCATGATCATCGGCGATGAAGGTGATCTTAGTGATGCTGCTTATTTTACTATCACAGTGAATGATATCGATCTCCCACCAGTCATGCCAGTCGTTTCTGATGAATCTGTTAATCAAGAGTCTGCCATTACGCAAGTATCGATCAATGACGATGTTACAGGAACGGATAATGATCGCGATGGCGATGCGATCACTTATACTTGCTGGTGGGACACTTCAGACAATGATAGTGTTACTCAAACCAATGAGTGTGATGGAAGCACAGGATCGGCACTCCCTGGAACTTTCAATATGACAGCTGCGGGAGTTCTAAATTGGACTCCTGATTATACTGCCAGTGGAACTTATGAATTGATGATCATTGGTGATGAAGGTGATCTTGATGATACTGCTTATTTTACCATTACTGTAAATGATATCGACCTTCCACCGGTGATGCCGAGTATTGCTGATGAAACAGTTAATCAAACGAATGCGATTACGCAAGTTGATGTGAATGATAATGTAACAGGAAATGATAATGATCGAGATGGTGATGCGATCACGTATGCTTGCTGGTGGGATACTACGGATAACGATAGTGTTACTCAGACGAATGAGTGTGATGGAAGTACCGGATCGGCACTTCCTGGAACTTTCAACCTCACAGCTTCAGGAGTTCTGGATTGGACTCCTGATCATACTGCCAGTGGAACTTATGAATTGATGATCATTGGTGATGAAGGTGATCTTGATGATACTGCTTATTTTACTCTTAATGTAAATGATATCGATCTTCCTCCAATTATTGCTTCTATCTCTGATGAAACAGTTAATGAAACAACAGCGATTACGCAAGTGAATGCCCATGACAACGTGACAGGAAATGATACTGATCGTGACGGCGATGCGATTACCTATACTTGTTTTTGGGATAATGTAGATGATGATAGTGTAGCCTCTGTTAATCAGTGTGCGACAGGAGGGACTCAGCTTCCAGGAAGTGTGACTTTCGCAGCTGGAGGTATTTTGGATTGGACCCCTGACGCTGGGTCGTCAGGAGCTTATGAGATTAAAATTATAGCTAGCGAAGGCGATCTTACTGATACATTTATTTTTCAAATCAACGTGAGCGATATCGATCTTCCTCCTGAACTTATTTCTGTGAGCGATGAAGCCGTGAACCAGGAATCTGCTATCACTCAAGTTGATGTCAATGATACGAATACAGGTAATGATACAGATCGCGACGGTGATGCGATTACCTATACTTGCTGGTGGGATACGACTAGTGATGATTCTGTAACAAACACCAATGAATGTGATGGGAGTACAGGGTCAGCTCTTCCTGGAACTTTTAATATGACAGTTGCTGGAGTAATTGATTGGACTCCAGATTATACAGCCTCAGGAACATATGAGTTGAAAGTTGTCGGATCAGAAGGTGATCTCTCAGATACTCTTTATTTTACAATTACAGTTAATAATATTGATCTTCCCCCTGTTATGCCAACAATTGCAGATGAAGGCGTCAACCAAGAGTCTGCGATTACCCAAGTTTCTATTAATGATGATGTGACAGGAACAGATAATGATAGAGACGGAGATGCTATTACTTATACTTGTTGGTGGGATACCAGTAGTGATGATTCTGTAGCAAACACCAATGAATGTGATGGGAGTACAGGGTCAGCTCTTCCTGGAACTTTCAATATGACAGCTGCTGGAGTCTTGGATTGGACTCCGAATTATACAGCCTCAGGGACATACGAATTGATGATTATTGCTAGTGAAGGGGATCTCACTGATGTTGCTTATTTTACAATCACAGTGAATGATATTGATTTCCCTCCTGTGATGCCAACCATTGCGGATGAGGCCGTCAACCAAGAGTCTGCAATTACTCAAGTTTCTATTAATGATGATGTGACAGGAACAGATAATGATAGAGACGGAGATGCTATTACTTATACTTGTTGGTGGGATACCAGTAGTGATGATTCAGTAACTCAAACAAATGAGTGTGATGGAAGTACTGGCTCGGCCGTTCCTGGAACTTTCAATATGACAGCTGCGGGGGTTCTCGATTGGACGCCTGACTATACGGCGTCGGGAACCTACGAACTGATGATTATTGCTGACGAAGGTGATCTTACGGATGTTACTTATTTTACAATCACAGTTAACAACATTGATCTTCCTCCTGAGCTAGTTTCAGTAACTGATAATTCCGTTGATCAGGCCAGTGCTATGACACAAATTAATATCAATGACACGAATACTGGAAATGATACTGATCGGGATGGCGATACGATTACGTACACTTGTTGGTGGGATGCGAGTGATGATAATTCAGTTACTCAAACGAATAAGTGTGATGGTAGTACGGGCTCAGCCATACCTGGAACATTTAATATGACTGCGGCCGGAGTGATTGACTGGACTCCAGCTTACAACATCTCTGGTACCTATGAGTTTATGATCATTGGTAATGAGGGTGATCTTACTGATACTATCTATTTTACAATCACTGTTAACGATGTCGATCTCCCTCCAGTACTTAGCACAATATCTGATACAAATGTTGATGAGACAGTAGCTTTAACGACAATAAATGCTGAAGATACTTATACTAGTTCTGATGCCGATCGTGATTCTGAAACAATTGGATATACCTGTTATTACGATACGACTGTTGATGGAGCTGTTGCCAATGTTCTTTCTTGTGGAGCTATAGGAGTTAGTTTTTCAACTACCTTGGGAACTTTTGATTGGACGCCTGCCTATGGAACGGCAGGGGATTACGAATTTAAAATTGTGGGGACCGCAGGAGTTCTTAGTGGGGAAGAAATTTTTGTTATTACGGTCAATGATATTGATCTCCCTCCTGTCCTAAGTACGATAAGCCCAGAAACAGTTGCTGAAAATTCAGCCATCACTCAAGTGGATGCTCAAGATGACTTTACAAGTAGTGATAATGATCGAGATGCTGAAGACATTGATTATGTTTGCTATTTTGATAATACGAGTGACGATTCAGTCGCAACGACTAATGCTTGTACAACTCTTCCTGGTTCCGTGACTTGGGATGCGAGCAACGGTGTTCTCGATTGGACACCTGATTACACGGCATATGACGGTGGCCCACTCTATGAAATTCGAATCACTGGAACATCAGGTGTTCTCAGTGATGATGAGTTTTTCGATTTAACAATTACGAATGTTAACAGAGATCCGGTACTTGATACGATCGACAATCAATTAGTTTCTGATGGAGTGGCCATAACAACTATTAATGCTGCTGATGGTGGAGATGATCAAGATATAGATCTCGATACTCTCAACTATAATTGTTATTATGATACAACGGCAGATGGTTCCGTAGGAACAACTAATTCTTGTGCGTCATTGACAGGGGTTTCCTGGAATGGAACAACGGGAGTCCTTGATTGGACACCGAGTTCACAAGCAGGTGAGTATGAATTCTCTATTGTCGCTGATGATGGCCTCGGTGGAACTGATGATGAAATTTTTGTCATAGAAGTTTATGTTGCTGCAGATGCCTTTATTTCAAGTTGGCAGACCTCAGGAGCAAGCGAGTCCATCACCATTCCTCTTGGTGGGACTGTTGATGTCACAATTGACTGGGGTGATGGGGCTGTAGAAAGTTTTAGCACAGCTAATCCAAGCCATGTTTATGCTACAGCGAATACCTATACAATCACCATTACTGGATCGGCGAATTCTCTGTCTTTTAATAATACCGGTGATAAGGATAAAATTTTAACAGTACCAAATCTTGGTGATCTTGGTTGGACTGATTTTCAAAATGCATTCTATGGTTGTAGTAATCTAACGACAGTTTCTGGAGGAAATACTACTGCTGTGACTCGCATGGATGGTATGTTTCGAGATGCCACAAATGTTGTCCCTGATACTAGTGGTTGGAACACTTCAAATGTCGTCTATTTTACCTATATGTTTAAAGGAACTACAGCTGCAAATCCTGATACCAGCAGTTGGGATACATCAAGTGCGACACATTTTAATTTGATGTTTCAACAGGCAACAGCGGCGAATCCGAATACCAGTGGCTGGAATACATCAGCGGCGACCACTTTTTATTATATGTTTCAAGGAGCCACATCTGCTAATCCCGATACCAGTGGTTGGAATACTTCGAATGTCACCAACATGGGAACCATGTTTAATGGAGCAACTTCGGCTAATCCCAATGTGAGCGGCTGGGACACAGCAGCTGTGACTAATATGAGTGGTATGTTTTATAATTCTGCTGCTAATCCTGATATGAGTGGTTGGAATGTTGGTAACGTGACTAATATGACCAGTATTTTTGGATTATCTGCAATCAGTATTCAAAATTATAGTGCTTTTTTAGTTATGGCTGAAGCTACTTCTTCGCAAAATAGTGTCGCCTTAGGAGGAGTGCCCGTTTGTTATAATACATCGGCTATAGCAGCTCGAACCGACTTGACGGGGACCCATAGCTGGACCATGTCTGATTGCTTTAACGATGCCCCAAGCTTAGTAGCTATTAGTGATCAACTCGTTGCCGATGGCAACGCCATTACGGCGATTAATGCAGCGGATACAAATTCAGGTAATGATACCGATGTGGATGGTGATACTCTTTCTTACACTTGCTATTATGACACAACTATTGATGGATCTGTGTCGACAACAAATACCTGTGCTTCATTAACGGGAGTAACTTGGGATTCTCCTGTGGGAAGTGGAACAATGACTTGGACTCCTTCTACTCAGATTGGAGATTACGAATTTAAAATTATTGCCGATGATAGCAATGGTAACACAGACGAAGAAATTTTTGTGATTCAAGTTTACGATGGGGCTGCTGCTTTTATTTCAACTTGGCAAACAACGAGTCCAAGTGAAAGTATAACATTGCCGCTCAGATCTGGTTATAGTTACAACTTCACTGTCGACTGGGGAGATGGTAGCACGACTTCTGTCGTTACTTCAGATACAGACCCAGATATTACTCATATATACGCATCGGCTGGGACATATACTGTTACAATTAATGGCTTAGTTGAATCGTGGTTCTTTAATAATTCTGGTGATAAAGACAAAATTCTCACGGTCCCTCAGCTCGGTAATGTTGGTTGGGTCATGATGACAAAAGCCTTTAATGGTTGCTCAAATTTAACGACTGTAACGGGAGGGGATACATCTTTAATTACAAGTATGTATGGAATGTTTGAAGACGCTCCAAATGCTGTCCCTGATACAAGTGGATGGGATACCTCGAGCTTAGTCACAGCTAATAACATGTTCTTAGGAGCAACGAGCGCGAATCCAGATACAAGTGGATGGGATACTTCTAATGTGACAAGCATGGCATTTATGTTTTACAACGCCAGCAATGCTAATCCCGATGTCAGTGGTTGGAATACTGCAAGTGTATCAAGCATGGAGAGAATGTTTTATGGAGCCTCAAGTGCAACACCTGTGACATCAACAAGTGGAAATATCTGGAACACTTCGAATGTCTCAAATATGAGATATATGTTTGGTAGTGCGACAAATGCCAACCCTGATACGAGCGGTTGGGATACTTCGAGTGTAACACTCATGGATGGCATGTTTCGTAGTGCTGGAAGTGCTAACCCTAATGTGAGTGGATGGAATGTAACCAATGTAACGAATATGGCGAAAATGTTTGAATCCGCTACAAGTGCGACACCTAATACTTCTAGCTGGAATACTGGCAATGTGACTAATATGGAGAGCATGTTTTCTAATGCCACTTCTGCTAATCCCGATGTCAGTGGTTGGGATGTTACTTCTGTTACAAATATGAATTACATGTTTAAAGATAGCAATGCGACTCCTAATACTTCAAGCTGGGTAACGACTTCTCTCAATTCAATGGTAGGTATTTTTTGGAATGCTTCTAACGCCAATCCTGACGTCGATAGTTGGAATGTTTCGAATGTAACATCAATGAATGCAGCCTTTTTAAATGCAAGCTCTGCCAATCCTGATATGAGTTCTTGGAATGTTGGAAATGTGACTTCAATGGCCAATATGTTGAGCGGATCTGGAACATCGGTTGTTAACTATAGTAATTTTCTTATTGCAGCGGAAGCCTCTTCGTCTCAAAGCTCTGTCGCATTAGATGCCACGGGTATTTGTTATAATACCTCAGCGATCAGCGCGAGAGGGGATCTCACTGGAACACATTCGTGGACTATTAATGATTGCTTTAATGGGGCTCCTGATTTAGTAGCCATTGACGATCAACTCGTTGCAGATGGGAGTGCTATCGTTGCAATCAATGCGACTGATACAAATTCTGGAAACGATACTGATGTGGATGGCGATACAATAACATATACATGCTATTATGATACAACAATTGATGGTTCTGTGGGTACAACGAATACTTGTGCTAGTTTAACAGGAGTAACTTGGACTGCTGGTCCTGGAACAATAACTTGGATTCCTTCAGGTCAAATTGGAGACTACGAATTTAAAATTATTGCCGATGATAGCAATGGTAATACAGACGAAGAAATATTTGTCATTCAAGTCTATGATGGGACAGCCGCTTTTATTTCAACTTGGCAAACAACGACTCCAAGTGAGTCAATAACTCTTCCTCTTCGGTCTGGGTATACTTATAATTTTACCGTCGATTGGGGAGATAGCAGTGGAACATCAGTGGTGACTTCCGACGTTGACCCAGATATCACGCACACCTATTCTTCTGCCGGTACTTATACTGTTACGATTTCTGGAACAGTGGAAGCTTGGTATTTTAATAACAGTGGCGATAAAGATAAGATTCTCACGGTTCCTCAATTAGGAAGTGTTGGGTGGACTAATCTCAATCAAGCCTTTTCTGGGTGTACTAATTTAACGACAGTGAGCGGAGGAGATACTTCCAGTGTTACTTCCATGGGAAGTATGTTTTACCTCGCAACAAATGCTGTTCCTGATACCAGTGGCTGGGATACTTCAAATGTGACTAATATGGCCAGCATGTTTTACGATGCACCTGCAGCTAATCCAAATACCAGTGGATGGAATACAAGTAATGTTACATCAATGAGCCGAATGTTTCGGAATGCCACTAATGCTAACCCCGATGTGAGTGGGTGGAGCACGGCCAATGTTACAGATATGAGCTTTCTTTTTAGCAATGCAAGTTCGGCTACTCCAAATACCAGCGGATGGAATACAACTTCTGTAACAACTATGAAAAATATGTTTTATGGGGCAACAAACGCGAATCCTGATGTGAGCAGCTGGAATGTTTCAAACGTTACAGATATGAGCAATATGTTTATTAATGCAACAAATGCCAATCCTGACATGAGTTCGTGGAATGTGGGTAATGTGACCACCATGGCTTCTATGTTAAATGCTTCAGGGACTTCGGTTATCAATTACAGCAATCTTCTTATTCAAGCAGAGGCGACATCTTCTCAAAATAATGTGGTGTTAGGGGCTTCAGGGATTTGTTATAACACCAGTGCGATTACCGCACGAACTGACCTTGTCACAAACCATACTTGGACCATTACCGATTGTGAAAACCATGCACCAGAACTTGAAGAAATTATTGATCAACTGGTTGCTGACGGAAATGCGATTACGGGAATTAATGCTGCCGATTTAAATACCAGCAACGATACTGATCAAGATACCGATACCCTTTCTTATACTTGTTATTATGATATAACCATTGATGATTCGGTGGGAACGAGCAATACTTGTGCCTCCTTAACAGGAGTCATTTGGGATTCACCGACGGGAACAGGAACTCTCACTTGGACTCCTTCGGGACAAGTCGGGGAATACGAATTCAAAATTATTGCTGATGATGGCCAAGGAAATACAGACGAAGAAATTTTTATCATAGAAGTTTATGATGCTACCAATGCTTTTATATCTACTTGGCAAACGACAGCTCCGAGTGAATCGATTACATTGCCTTTGAGAGCAACTTATAGTTATGATTTCACAGTTGATTGGGGAGATGGGACAAGTTCTTCATATGTAACATCTGATTCGGACCCGGATAAAACTCATATTTATGCTTCTGCTGGAACCTACACAGTCACGATTACAGGAACAGTACAAGCTTGGTACTTTAATAACAGTGGTGATAAAGATAAAATTTTAACTGTTCCGAATCTTGGATCTGTTGGGTGGACCGATCTAAAGGGAGCGTTTTATGGTTGCAGTAATTTAACAACTGTCTCTGGTGGAGACACGAGCACTGTCACTAACATGGATCAAATGTTTATGCAGGCAACAAATGCGACGCCTAATACAAGTGGTTGGAATACATCGAGCGTAACATCAATGTATAGAACATTTATGCAAGCAAGTAGTGCTAATCCTGATGTCAGTGGGTGGGATGTTTCCTCTGTGACGAATATGAGTGATCTCTTTAACGCTGCAACGAGCGCTACTCCAGATGTTAGTAGTTGGAATGTGATCAGCGTTCAGAATATGTCGAATCTTTTTAGAAATGCTTCTAGCGCCAACCCTAATGTGGGTAGTTGGGTAACGACAAGTGCGACAAATATGTCAGGAATGTTTCGAGGTCTAGCGACTAACCCTGATGTTGATAGTTTCAATACAGCAAATGTTACAAATTTAAGCTATATGTTTAAGTCAAACACTGCAGCTAACCCAGATGTGAGTAGTTGGAACACTTCAAGTGTTACAACATTACAAGAAATGTTTTCAGGTGCTAGTTCGGCAGATCCTGATATGAGTTCTTGGAATATTGGAAACGTTACTGATATGACAAGTATGTTAGATAGCTCTGGTACTTCAATTATTAATTATAGTAATTTTCTTATTCAAGCAGAGGCAACTTCTAATCAAAATAGTGTTGTTCTAGGTGCAAGTGGTATTTGCTATAATACAACTGCTATTACGGCCAGAGGCGAGTTAACAGGAACACACTCTTGGACGATTACTGATTGCTTTAATGATGCCCCAGATTTGATTGCCATTGGTGATCAAATGGTTGACGATGGAGTCGCAATCGTGGCCATCGATGCTACTGATACGAATTCGGGGAATGATACTGATATCGATGGGGATACCATTTCGTATCTTTGCTATTACGATACAGTCATTGACGGGAGTGTCTCTAATCTTACCGATTGTTCAATTTTAACAGGGGTAACATTTGATGCTCCAATTGGCCAAGGGAATATGACTTGGACGCCATCAAGTCAAGTTGGAGATTATGAGTTTAAAATTATTGCTAATGATCCTTACGGAAATAGTGATGAGGAAATTTTTTCTATTAGAGTTATAGACTTAAGCAATGCCTTTGTATCGACTTGGCAGACAACGGGAGCGAGTGAAACTATTACTCTGCCACTTCCTAGTGGTTTTGCATATAACTTTACCGTTGATTGGGGAGATGGAACTTCGACCAATGATATCACAGCTTATAACGATCCTGATATAACACACACTTATGCTACCGCGAATACTTATACCATGACTGTAACGGGATCAATTCCAGCTTGGAGTTTTAATGGAGCAGGTGATAAAGATAAAATTTTGACGGTACCAAATCTCGGTAATGTTGGTTGGGTAAATTTCAGTGGTGCTTTTAAGGGTTGTGCTAATTTGACGACAGTCTCTGGTGGTAATACTGCAGCCGTAACAAATATGTTTGAAATGTTTCGGGATGCTCCTAATGTCACTCCAGATACGAGTGGTTGGAATACGGCCAATGTTACAAATTTTGGAAATATGTTTAGGTTTGCAACGAGTGCTGTGCCCGATACAAGTAGTTGGGATACTTCTAGTGCAACAACTCTAAACTTAACTTTTTATGGTGCTACAAATGTCAATCCTGATGTGAGTGGATGGGATACGAGTAATGTTACCAATATGTACGGTACATTTTTTAATGCTACTTCAGCCACGCCTGATGTGAGCGGTTGGGTAACTACTAGTGTAACGAATATGCAGAATATGTTCAGAGGAGCTTCTAACGCCAACCCTGACATGAGTTCTTGGAATGTGGGGAGTGTGACTAATATGGGGCAAATGCTTGATGGTTCAGGAACTTCAGTTATTAATTACAGTAACCTTCTCATTCAAGCAGAAGCAACTTCGGTTCAAAACAATGTGACTCTTGGAAATGGCATTTGTTATAATACAACTGCCATTAGTGCGAGGGCCGATCTTGTAACAAACCATACTTGGACTATCGTCGATTGTTTTAACGATGCTCCTGATTTAGTGGCGATCGTTGATCAATTAGTTGATGATGGTAATGCTATTACAGCGATCAATGCAACAGATACGAACTCTGGGAATGACACTGATACGGATGGTGATACCATTTCTTATACATGCTATTACGATACAACGATTGATGATGCTGTAACGAACACTACGGCTTGTGGAACACTTACAGGAGTGACCTTTGATTCACCTGCAGGTTCGGGAACGATGACGTGGACACCAAGTGGTCAAGTGGGCGATTACGAATTTAAAATTGTAGCTGACGATGGAAACGGAAATATTGACGAAGAAATTTTTTGGATCAAAGTTCAAGATCTAACGAATGCTTTTGTTTCAACATGGCAAACTACAGGGGCAAGTGAAACCATTACACTTCCGCTTCGAAGTGGTTTTACTTACGACTTTTACGTTGATTGGGGTGATGGAAGTACTGTTGATCATATCACCACTTATAATCAAGCTGAAGCGACTCACACTTATGCGACGGCTAATACTTATACGGTGACGATTACAGGAACCGTTGAGTCTTGGTTTTTTAATAATGCTGGTGACAAGGATAAAATTTTAACCATTCCAAATCTTGGAGCGGTAGGTTGGAAAAATTTAAATAATGCCTTTTGGGGTTGCTCAAATTTAACCACGGTAGCCGGAGGAGATACTTCCTCAGTGGTTGGTATGCAAGACATGTTTCGCTCGGCGACCAATGTGACTCCCGATACCAGTGGTTGGGATACGAGTAATGTCACTAATATGAAAGGGTTATTTAATGGTGCTAGTAGTGCCAATCCTGATGTGAGCAATTGGAATACTGTAAGTGTTACAAGAATGGATCTTATGTTCTACGGAGCATCGAGTGCGACCCCTACAACGGCAACGAGTGGGGATGTTTGGAATACCTCGAATGTTACGACATTTTATGGAATGTTTTATGGGGCAAGTAATGCTAATCCAGATACGAGTGGATGGGTAACAACTAGTGCAACTAATTTAGGCAGTATGTTTCGAAATGCCAGCAACGCAAATCCCGATACCAGTAGTTGGAATACTTCGAATGTTACAGAAATGAGCTATATGTTCACTCAAGCCAACAACGCAAATCCAGATGTGAGTGGTTGGGATGTTTCAAATGTCACCAACATGGCCAATATGTTTTATGGTAATGGGAAAGATCCAGATGTGAGTTCTTGGGTGACAACTAGCGTGACAAATATTTCAAATATGTTTGCATCCAACAGTACAGCTAACCCAGATGTTAGCGGATGGAATGTTTCCGGTGTCACTAATATGTCGGGAATGTTTTGGAATGCCAGTAGTGCGAATCCTGATTTGAGTTCTTGGAACGTGGGGAATGTTACGAACATGACCAATATGTTTAGTGGATCAGCTGGTATTTCTACCATAAACTACAGTAATTTCCTCATTCAAGCTGAAGCAACATCATCACAAAGTTCTGTCACATTAGATGCTGCCAGTATTTGTTATAATACTACCGCTGTTGCAGCCAGAGCTGATCTAACAGGGACGCATTCTTGGACTATTAACGATTGCTTTAACGATGCTCCTGATCTAGTCGCCATAGCTGACCAACTCGTTGATGATGGTAGTGCAATTACGGCGATAAATGCTACTGATACTAACTCAGGAAATGATACTGACATTGATGGTGATACGATTTCTTATAATTGCTACTACGATATGACAATAGATGATGCTGTCACTAATACAACTTCTTGTAGCTCGCTTGCGGGAGTGACATTTGATTCGCCTGCAGGATCAGGAACTTTAACTTGGACTCCAAGCGGTCAAATTGGACATTACGAATTCAAAATTGTTGCTGATGACGGATTTGGAAACATTGATGAAGAAATTTTTTATATTGTTGTACAAGACCTCGCGAAAGCATTTATTTCAACTTGGCAAACAACGGGAGCAAGCGAAACTATCACTCTTCCATTGAGATCGGGCTACACTTATGATTTCTATGTGGATTGGGGTGATGGAAGTGCTATTGATCATATCACTGCTTATAACCAAGCAGAGAAAATTCACACTTATGCTACAGCTAATACTTATACCGTAAATATTACAGGAACCATGCAAACCATTTTCTTTAATAATGGTGGAGATAAAGATAAAATTTTAACAATTCCTAACCTTGGTGATGTTGGTTGGGTTAGTTTAGAAGGTGCTTTCCATGGTTGTAGCAATTTAACGACTGTTGCTGGAGGCAATACTTCGGCAGTAGTTTCAATGTCAAACATGTTTAATAGCGCTAGTAACGTTACACCTGATGTAAGTGGCTGGGATACTAGCAATGTTGCAGGTTTTAGTGGAACTTTCAAATTGGCTTCGAGCGCCGTTCCCGATGTCAGTGGTTGGGATACATCAAGTGCAGTATCAATGTTTGAGATGTTTTGGGGAGCTAACTCAGCAACTACACTTGATGTCAGTGGTTTTAATACTTCAAATGTTACTAATATGAGTTATATGTTTAGGAATGTTGGAGCTACGATAATTGATGTTTCAAGCTGGGATACATCAAGCGTCACAGCAATGCAACATATGTTTAGAAACGTAGGTGTTGCGACTTTGGATGTTTCAAATTTCGACACTTCCAATGTTACAAATATGAGCTATATGTTTTATGGGGTCAGCAATGCTAGTCCCAATGTTAGCGGATTTGTTACAACGAATGTCACGAATATGAGTTACATGTTTAAAAATGCAGCTAATACTAACCCTGATATGAGTTCTTGGAACGTAGGCAATGTCACCAACATGACTGAAATGCTCAATGGGTCAGGTATTTCTGTTGTCAATTACAGTAATTTATTAATCCAAGCAGAAGCGACTTCTTCACAAAATGGTGTTGTACTCGATGCTGCTGGGAAGTGCTATAACACTTCCGCCGTAGCAGCTCGTGCTGATTTAACAGGTACTCATTCTTGGACTATCACAGATTGCTTTAATGATGCTCCCGATTTAGTGGCAATTAATTATCAATATGTCGAAGATGGTTCTGCAATAGTTGGTATTGATGCTACTGATACAAATTCTGGAAACGATACCGACATTGATGGAGATACAATCAGCTACACTTGTACTTTCGACACAACTATCGACGATGCTGTTGCAGCGGGAGCTGATTGTTCGACGTTAACTAATGCGACCTGGACAGCGGGACCAGGAACTTTAACTTGGACTCCAAGTTCTCAAGTCGGCGATTACGAATTTAAAATAGTAGCGGCTGATGTTTATGGAAATTCCGATACAGAAATTTTTTGGATAAGAGTGAGAAATTATTATGATGGTGTTCCTGATGACGGGTTTCGAGCTTTTATTACCGAAGGAACAGCTCTCGACATTGCAACGATTGCTGGAGACCCAGATCTTGTATGTGCCAATAGAGCAGCAACATCGGGCTTTTCAGGCAATTATGAAGCTATCGTGAGTACGGATTCACTGGCAGCGTCTAGTAAAATTACTGGCTCCGGTCCAGTCTATCTCTTAAAACCTGGTAATGAAGTTGCTTTGGTAACTAGTGATGTTGCCAATTTATTTGCGGGAACAGGACTCGATCATCCTATCAATAGAGACAGAGATGCGAGTGCAGTTGAATATTCATCGAATGTTTGGACTGGATCAACAAACATTGGAGCTATCGATACGGGGAATACTTGTACGAGTTATACCTCGACTACTGGTAATGCAAGAATTGGTAAATCTCATCAGTACACAGGGGGAAGTTGGTTGAGTCATTCCACTTTACAAACTTGTAGCGGTGGATTTCGACTCTATTGTATTAGACAAGAAATTGAATATGCTCCTGATATTGCAGGCCATACTGTTGATCAAGATTTAGAACCGGATGTCGCCTGGGCATTAGATATTGATGATAACACTACAGGAAATGACTTGGATCAAAATGGTGATGATATTGATTATTTTTGTAAGTACGACTTAGTCGTTGATGGGTCGGTATCATCTCCAAGTGATTGTGATTCTATTACAGGTGTTACTTTTGACACTGACATAGGAGAATTTGCTTGGACTCCCACATCGGGTCAAGTTGGACAATATGAATTTAAGGTTGTGGCCGACGATGGCAAAGGCAATACTGAAGAAGATATTTTTGTACTCGACGTTGCTCCTCCGTTTGCGGGAGGAGATGGAACATCTGGTGATCCCTATCAAATTGCCGATGAAAACCACCTTAATAACATGGCTGATTATCCAACAGCCTATTTTAAACTCAATAATGATATAGATCTTTCAGGACAAAGTTATACTCCCCCAAGTTCAACCTTTTCTGGTAATTTTGATGGAAACGACAAAACTATTTATAATTGGACAGACACTAGTGGGACGACAAAGGGATTTTTTGGACCAACGGTAAGTGGAAATATTCACGATCTAACTTTGTTAAACATAAATTTAGATTCCACTGGAACGGGAACAGTGGGAGCAATAACTGGTAGTCTTTCATCTGCAGGGGTGCTGGCAAATATTTACGTAACAGGGACAGTAATTGGTGCTTCTCAGACGGGAGGATTGATCGGATATTGCAATTCCAGTGCTACAAGTACACATTTGCATTTCAGAGGATCAGTCCAAGGTTCAAATTTTACAGGTGGTATTATTGGAGCCATTTATAAAGGTACCATCCAAAAAATCTCATCCTATGGAACTATTATTGGTAATGATAATGTTGGGGGGATTATTGGAGGTGGATTGAATGTTGTTCAAGTTGCGGATGTGTCTGAAGCTTACAACTTTGCTTATGTAGAAGGGAATTCAGATATTGGCGGTATCGTTGGGGATCTAGCCAATGGAAATGTTCAATATTCAGTAAATAGAGGGGATATTTATTCAACGTCTACAGGCTTTGGTAACGTTGGTGGGATTGTAGGGTATATTGGAAATATTTCTAACGCGATTAACTTAAATGAATTGATTAATACAGGGAAGGTTTCTATTAATTCAGCGACCATTTCTGGGCTCGGTAATATTGTTGGGAATATTGGAACAGCTCCAAGTTCTGAATCAAACAATTTCTTTGATTCATCAACGAGTGAATTATCGGTTGCTTACGGAAGTGTCTCCTCACAAAGTGTTGCGGCAACTGGATACACTATGCCTGATATGAAAGACACTTCAAATTTTAGTGCACTCAATGTGACTTATTGGTCACTTGTTACTGGAGAATATCCAACTCTTAAATGGCGAGCAGGTAACCCTGGTGGATGTAATACAGGTGGTAGCCCGTTCGGTGGAGGGGTTGGAGCAGCGTACGATCCCTATCAGATTTGTAGTCTGTCTCATCTAGAGCAATTAGATAGTTATGCTGATAAAGATTTTATCTTATTAGCTGACATTGATATGACAGGTACTAGTTATACGGCTTCTACGAGTTTTACAGGAAATCTTCAAGGTAATTATTATGAATTGAGTAATTATACTTCGACGACAACTGATAGTACTGCTAGAGCAATGTTCAATTCCGTTGA
The DNA here is from genome assembly GCA_020635135.1 of Halobacteriovoraceae bacterium. Classification (GTDB taxonomy): domain Bacteria; phylum Bdellovibrionota; class Bacteriovoracia; order Bacteriovoracales; family Bacteriovoracaceae; genus JACKAJ01. The sequence continues at coordinate 909,708 of JACKAJ010000016.1, read as the reverse complement.
TGTCTATGCAGTTGTAGAAGATCTATTTATAAATAAATTTGATCTCGAAGGAAGAGAAGCTTGTGCTATTACGACTGATTTAGAAAATTACAGCATGCTCTCCAATATTAAAGTCAGCAATTCAATTTTTACGACGAATGGTACAGGTCAGGTTAAAACTGGTGGTATTATTGGTTATGCGAAAACTTCGAGCCGTGGCTATGATCTTCATATGATTAACAGTACTGTTGAAAGTACTTATGCAACTCCAACAAGTGAAAGAACCGGAGGAATTATAGGTCACCATGGTACAGGTTCTGCCGGGTTCTTTAGAAGATTAACTTTTTCAGGAGTTGTCTCTGGTTACACTAATGTTGGTGGTATCGTTGGATTATGGGATAGTGGGGAAATGGAGCAAGTTGCTTCGAATGCTTATGTGAAAGGGTATGGAGCAAGTAGTGGTGATACTTTTGGTGGTATTGTGGGAAGTGTGACGACTCGTCATTTAAAACATTTCTATTTTGAAGGCCGTGTTGATGCTAATGATAATTATGGAGGTATTGCTGGTGATCGCAATGGAGCGACAGGAAGTACGAAATGGGGATGGACCATTGTTCAGCTTGAAGGTGGAACAAATTGTGACGGTGCCATTGTTGGTACATACACAGGCGGCTCAACTTTTACAGATGTCTATGCTGATACAGACTTATCTAACTCAAGTGATCTCGATGGCTGTGGAACGATTTCAGGGGCTAGCGGACAAACGACTTCTTATATGCAGACAGCTTCTAATTTCTCAAGCTGGGATTCCACAATTTGGACTTTTAGAGATAACGATCACCCCCGTTTTACTTGGGATATAAATTCATGTCCTGTTGGATATTCTTTAGTTCCAGGTGATTCAACAATTGGAACAACTGATTATTGTATCATGACTTATCCTGCGAAAAATGTCAGCGGAGTTCCAACATCTCAAACTGCCGGAACACCATGGACAAGTATCAGTGGTAACAATTCTTATACTGAATGTGATGACCTCAATACAGATTTGTCTGGTTATACTGGAACATTTGCCATGATTACAAACCCCGAGTGGATGACTGCTGCTCGAAATGCCGAAAATGTTGATGAAAACTGGAGTAGTGGAACAGTTGGATCTGGATGTCTCTTCAGAGGTAACAATGGGACTAATGATAGCTGTGGTTACGATGGATCAGACCCAGAGTATGGTACTGGTCGAAATACTAAAGCAATGTTGATTTTCTCGAACGGTCAGACTGTATGGGATATGGCGGGTAATGGCTGGGAATGGGTCGATTGGAGTGGATCTGACTCAAGCTTTACCGTTGCCTCTGGAGTATGCTCTGGATCTGATGTTGAATTAAATACCGTATCCTGTGGGGTATTAAGTTATGACGACTATATGCCTGATGATAACACTCTAACTTCAACTAATGGAGTAGGGACTTTTTATTCTTCCTGTGGAAGTGGTGGAGCCGTATCGAGAGGGCATAACTCCTCTGGTGGAGCCAACGCAGGTATCTATCAAATGGATATGTGTGAAACAGCGACAGGTTCTCATGGCCAAATTGGCTTCCGCTGTGTTTATCACTTGCCGTAAGCTCAACAAATATACTCTTCTTTGTTAATTTAGGTCTAATTTATTGCCAATTATTTTTGGTAATTTCTGTTACTTATTAAATTTTTTTTTGCCAATAAGTATTGGCACCGTCCAAAACAACACATTGTTTTTACAAAGAATTGCAATTTTTGAACATTTCTTGAGGCGTTCAAAATTAAACTAATTACTGAAAATTACTTAATTTTTATTAACTTTAAGACGAAAAAGGAACACAAGTAGATTTACTTTAATTTTACTTACAAAAACTATGTTTGGTAGCGAAGTAGGACGTCTATTAAGGTCACTTATCATTCCCGCACTTGTTGTGGGTGCAGGGTACTATCTCTACGATAATCTCCCCCAAATTGAAGCCTATATCAATAAAGAAGTTTCTACTGAACAATCACAACAAGCTCCTGATGCTCAAAATGCTATGGATGAAAACCAACCTTTAAAAGAACAAGTTGTTCAAGATGATGGTGAGAGTAATAGCGATCAGAATATTCCCGATCCTACAATATATTTAGATTCAGGGGAAGAAGTAAAAAAGGATTCTTCTAAAGTTTCTGCCTCAAAAACTCCAAGTATTTCTGAAGCTCAAACACAAAGTACAAAAAAGAAGAAGAAAGCTTACGAAGCCAATGTCAAAGGTGATTCAAGTGGAACCAATAAAAGCGCTGGAGATACGACTGGTTCTTCCAAAAACCCTGGTGAAACTCCTGTAACAACTCAATTTGGTAATCCTAATAATTTCCCTGATCCCAATAACCCTGGTTCTAAAGATGGTGGAGATGGTTCAGGCTCAGGTTCAGGAAGTGGAGACGAGGGAACTGCTAATTCTGGTGATTCTGGAAATACTTCAGGTGGTGGACCAAGCATTAAAAATGATGATCCTCCGAAGTTAGCGGGAATTCAAAATAAAAATGTTAGTGAAGGGGATACAATTTCTAATATCGACGTTAATGATGAAAACACCAATAGTGATACTGATTCTAACGGTGATAAAATTTCGTATTCATGTACATTTGATAACTTGATTGATGGTAATGTTGCGAGTGGTGTTCAGTGTACAGCTCTCTCTGGACTTACATTCAATGCTGACACAGGGATTATGAATTGGAATCCTGATTATCGAAGTTCAGGGGACTATGAATTTAAAATTGTTGGTCAAGCGAATGGTCTGAAAGATGAAAATATTTTCTCAATAGTGGTGGCTAATGTTGATTTACCACCAGAGTTAAAGGCCATTTCTAATTTTAATATTAATGAATCCAGTGCCATTTCGGCCGTGAACGCCAATGATGTTAATACAAATAATGATATAGACCAAGATGGTGATACTATCACCTATACATGTTTTTATGATGGAACAGTAGATGGCGCTGTTGCCAGTGGATCAAACTGTACTTCTCTTCCTGGATCGGCAAGCTTTAATGCAACAACGGGAACGCTCAATTGGACTCCCCTTTATGGGGCCATAGGGTCTTATGAAGTAAAAATTGTGGGAAGTGAAGGGGATCTCTCTGATGACGAGATCTTCGTTATCACTGTTAATGATGTTGATCTTCCTCCGAAGCTCTCAACAATGGCGAGCGTGTCTGTCGCTCAATCGACGGCCATGGCCCAAGTGAATGCAGAAGATCAGTACGAAGGGGACAAAGATCGCGATCTGACGAATTTAAGTTTTAAATGTTATTGGGATTCAACGAGCGATGATTCAGTTGCGACGACTAACGAGTGTGATGGAACAACGGGAAGTGCGCTTCCTGGGACCGTGACTTTTGTTGGATCAACAGGAGTGTTTGATTTTACTCCTGATTATAATGCTACTGTGGGAACTTATGAGATTCGAATTGAAGCAAGCGATGGCGGACAGACTGATAATGTTTTCTTTGATCTCAATATTACAGACTTTGATTTCCCTCCTAGTTTGAGCGCCATCGGTGATCAAACAGTTGGGCAAGAAGTGGCGATCACGCAAGTGAATGCGGGAGACCAGTATAATGGTGATAACGATAGAGACTTAACGGCGCTCCAGTTTAAATGTTATTGGGATCAGGTGAGTGATGACTCTGTGGCCACAACGAATGAATGTGATGGCAGTAGTGGGTCTGCGCTTCCTGGAACCGTGAGTTTCGTTGGATCGACTGGGGTCTTTAATTTTACTCCTAATTATTCTGCCAGTGGTGTGTATGAGATTCGAATCGAAGCAAGTGACGGTGGGCAGACTGATAATGTTTTCTTTGATGTGAATGTGACGGATGTGGATTTTCCACCGGTTTTAACTTCTATCTCTAATCAGTCAGTGGTTCAAGAAGCAGCGATCGGCCAAGTGAACGCTGAAGACCAATATGAAGGTGATAACGATCGAGATCTAACAGCGTTGCAGTTTAAGTGTTATTGGGATCAGGTGAGTGACGACTCTGTTGCCATCACCAATGAGTGTGATGGTAGTAGTGGGAGTGCGCTTCCAGGTACAGTTACATTTAACGGATCGACTGGGGTCTTTGACTGGACTCCTCTTTATAGTGCGAGTGGTGTGTATGAGATTAGAATTCAAGCGAGTGATGGTGGGTTTACTGACGACGTCTTTTTTGATGTGACAGTGAACGACTTTGATTTTGCTCCAAGTTTAAGTTCTATTTCTAATCAATCGGTGAATCAAAGTGTGGCGATTGCGCAAGTGAACGCCGCCGATCAATATGAAGGTGATAACGATCGAGACTTAACGGCATTGCAATTTAAATGTTATTGGGATCAGGTGAGTGATGACTCTGTGGCCGTCACCAATGAGTGTGATGGTAGTAGTGGAAGTGCGCTTCCTGGAACGGTGACTTTTACTGGATCGACTGGGGTTTTTGATTTTACTCCAGATTATAGTGCCAGTGGAGTGTACGAGATCAGAATCGAAGCAAGTGACGGTGGTCAAACAGATAATGTGTTTTTTGATGTCACAGTGAACGACTTTGATTTTCCTCCAAGTTTGAGTGCTATTGGAAACCAAACAGTCAATCAAGAAGTGGCGATCGGCCAAGTGAACGCCGAAGATCAATATGAAGGTGATAACGACCGAGACTTAACGGCATTGCAGTTTAAATGTTATTGGGATCAAGTGAGCGATGACTCTGTGGCCACAACGAATGAATGTGATGGAAGTAGTGGTTCAGCTCTTCCAGGAACCGTGAGTTTTGTGGGATCGACTGGGGTTTTTGATTTTACTCCTAATTATAGTGCGAGTGGTATGTACGAGATCAGAATCGAAGCAAGTGACGGTGGGCAGACTGATAATGTTTTCTTTGATGTGAATGTAACAGATGTGGATTTTCCACCAGTTTTAAGTGCGATAAGCAATCAATCAGTGAATCAAGAAGTGGCGATCGGTCAAGTGAATGCTGCTGATCAATATGAAGGCGATAACGACCGCGACTTAACGGCATTGCAGTTTAAGTGTTATTGGGATCAGGTGAGTGATGACTCTGTTGCCGTCACTAATGAGTGTGATGGTAGTAGTGGTTCTGCGCTTCCAGGTACAGTTACATTTAATGGATCGACTGGGGTCTTTGATTGGACTCCTCTTTATAGCGCCAGTGGTGTGTATGAAATCAGAATTGAGGCGAGTGATGGTGGTCAGACTGATGATGTCTTCTTTGATATTACTGTGAATGACTTTGACTTTCCTCCAAGTTTGAGTGCTATTGGCGATCAGACCGTAAATCAAACTGTAGCGATCGGCCAAGTGAACGCCGCTGATCAATATGAAGGTGATAACGATAGAGACTTAACGGCGCTCCAGTTTAAATGTTATTGGGATCAGGTGAGTGATGACTCTGTTGCTGTCACCAATGAGTGTGATGGTAGTAGTGGTAGTGCGCTTCCTGGAGCGGTTAGCTTTAATGGATCAACTGGGGTTTTTGATTTTACCCCTGACTACACCGCCAGTGGTGTGTACGAGATTAGAATTGAAGCGAGTGATGGCGGACAAACAGATAATGTCTTTTTTGATGTGAATGTTAATGATATCGATCTTCCACCGGTGATGCCGGCGGTGGCCGATGAAACTGTGGATCAGACCAATGCAATTACACAAGTAAGTATTAATGACGATGTGACGGGAACGGATAACGACCGAGATGGCGATGCTATCAGTTATGAGTGCTGGTGGGATACCAGTGATAACGATTCAGTTGCGCAGACGAATAAGTGTGATGGAAGCACAGGATCGGCGTTGCCTGGAACATTCTCAATGACAGCAGCGGGAGTGATTGATTGGACTCCTGATTATACTGCTTCAGGAACGTATGAACTTATGATCATCGGTGATGAAGGTGATCTTACCGATGCGACTTATTTTACCATTACAGTGAATGATATCGATCTTCCGCCAGTGTTAGCAGCGATCAGTGATACTTCGGTAAACCAAGCTTCAGCGATGACTCAAATTGATGCTGATGATACTTACAATGGAAACAGTGATAGAGATGGTGATCCTATTACTTTTTATTGTTACTGGGATACGGTGAGTGATGACTCCGTTGCGACAACAAATCAGTGTGGAACTGGTGGATCGCAACTCTCGGGAACAGTCAATTTTAATTCAACCACAGGGGTGTTTGATTGGACACCTCACTACAATGATTCAGGTGTCTATGAAATAAAAATCGTTGCGGATGAAGGGGATCTCTCTGATTCCGTGATTTTTGATATTACCGTCAATGATGTTGATCTTCCGCCAGTTTTGGCCGCAGTTGGAAACAGTAGCATTAACGAGCAACAAGCGATTACATCAATTGATAACGAAGATTCTATTACAAGTAGTGATAGCGATAGAGATGGCGATGCCATTGGTTATACTTGTGAGTACGACCAAGTCGTCGATGGCAGTGTGAGTGGTGGGTTTGCTTGTTCGACAGTGGGAGCCAGTGTTGCGACGTTAACAGGGATCTTTGATTGGACACCACCTTATGGTGCCAGTGGTGATTATGAATTTAAAATTACAGGAAGCGAAGGGGATCTTAGTGACTCCGTGATCTTTGTGATCACGGTGAATGACATTGATCTTCCTCCAGTGCTTGCAACGATAGCAAATCAAACAGTTGATCAGACTAATGCTTTTACGCAAATCAATGCCGATGACCAGTATGAAGGTGATAACGACCGCGATGGTGATCCCATTGCATTCACTTGTTATTGGGATACGTTGAGTGATGATTCCGTTGCGACCACGAATCAGTGTGATGGGACGACGGGAAGTGCTCTTCCAGGGACAGTAACTTTTAATGGAACAACTGGGGTGTTTGATTGGACCCCAGATCACACCGCTAGCGGTGTGTATGAGATTCGCATTTTAGCTGATGAAGGGGATCTTTCAGATAATGAATACTTTGATTTGACAGTTAATGATATCGATCTTCCGCCAGTGATGCCAGCGATCTCTGATGAGGCCGTCAACCAGACTGTGGCCATCACACAAGTGAGTATTAACGATGCGGTGACGGGAACAGATAACGATCGCGATGGTGATCCTATAAGTTATTCATGCTGGTGGGATACGAGTAGTGATGATTCCGTGACACAAACCAATGAGTGTGATGGAAGTACAGGTTCTGCACTTCCAGGAACATTTAATTTAACGGCAGCAGGGGTGCTTGATTGGACTCCTGATCATACGGCCTCCGGTGTTTATGAACTTATGATCATCGGTGATGAAGGTGATCTCACTGATGTTGCTTATTTTACAATCACAGTGAGTGATATCGATCTTCCACCAGTTTTAGCGCTTATTAACGATGAATCAGTGGACGAGTTAGTGGCGATCACTCAGGTGAACGCCCATGACGATGTGATGGGTAATGATACCGATCGCGATGGTGATACGATTACTTATACTTGTTATTGGGACAACGTGGATGACGATAGTGTGGGAACCAGTAATGAGTGTGATGGGAGTACGGGGTCAGCGCTTCCAGGAACAGTGTCCTGGAATGGAACAACTGGGGTATTTGATTGGACGCCTGCTTATGGAACGGGTGGATCTTATGAGATTCGCATTATTGCTGACGAAGGTGATCTAACAGATGAGCAGATCTTTCAAATTAATGTCAATGACATCGATCTTCCACCGGAATTTGCAGCTGTTTCAGATCAAACAGTGAATCAAGAACAAGCGATTACTCCAGAAGATATCAATGATATGCACACAGGTAATGATACGGATCGCGATGGCGATGCGATTACTTATACCTGTTATTGGGATACCACCGATGATGATTCGGTGGCGGCGACTAACCAGTGTTTTACTGGTGGAGCACAATTGCCGTTTACTTCCGGTGGGCTCACTGCTGCAGGGGTGTTTAGTTTTACACCAAGCTATCTGGCGAGTGGTGCTTATGAGATTCGAATCATTGGGAGTGAAGGTGATAAGCAAGACGAAGTTATTTTCACAGTCAATGTTAATGATATCGATCTTCCGCCAGTGATGCCAGCGGTATCTGATGAGACCGTCAATCAAACAGTGGCGATCACGCAAGTTTCAATTAATGACGCTGTGACGGGGACTGATAATGACCGCGATGGCGATGCCATTGGCTATCTTTGTTATTGGGATACCACAGATAATGATACGGTTGCGACAACGAATCAGTGTTTTACTGGAGGATCACAGCTTCCAGGGACTGGGTCAATCACAGCTGCAGGGGTTCTCAATTGGACTCCTGATTATAGTGCCAGCGGAACTTATGAGATCAGAATTTTTGGGACAGAAGGTGATCTCAATGATTCGACATATTTTACAATTACAGTGAATGACATCGATCTTCCTCCTGTTTTGGCAGCTGTTTCGGATGAATCCGTGAACCAAGAAGCAGCGATTACGCAGGTCAATGTTAAAGATCAGTACACCAATAATGATACTGACCGTGATGGTGATACCATCACGTATACTTGTTATTGGGATAATGTGGATGATGATTCCGTTGCCACCACTAATCAGTGTGATGTGGGTGGATCACAACTGCCAGGAACACCGAGCTTTAACTCAACGACTGGGGTCTTTGATTGGACTCCTGATTACAGCGCAAGTGGTGCCTATGAAATCCGAGTTATCGGATCAGAGGGTGATCTCAATGACGATGTGATCTTTCAAATTAATATCAATGATGTCGACTTTGCACCAGTGTTGAGCACGATCTCTGGTGAGACGATCAACCAGGGAGCAGCGATCACTCAAGTGAACGCTGACGATCAGTACGAAGGTGATAAAGATCGGGATCTCACAAATCTTCAATTCAAATGTTATTGGGATACAGTGAGCGACGATTCAGTTGCGACAACCAATGAATGTGATGGCTCTAGTGGTTCGGCACTTTCAGGAACAGTGAGTTTTAATGGATCGACAGGTGTGCTCGATTGGACGGCAGCTTATAATACAACACCTGGAGTTTATGAAATCAGAATCGAAGCCTCCGATGGTGGGCAAACAGATAATGAATATTTTGATATTACGGTGAGTGATTTTGATTTTCCACCAAGCCTAAGCGCCATTGGAAATGAGACAGTGGATCAAGCTGTAGCGATCACTCAAGTGAATGCGCAAGATCAGTATGAAGGTGATAACGACCGAGACTTAACGGCATTACAATTTAAATGCTATTGGGATCAGGTGAGTGATGATTCGGTTGCAACAACTAATGAGTGTGATGGAACGACTGGTTCTGCGTTGCCAGGAAGTGTGAGCTTTGTGGGATCAACCGGTGTGTTTAATTGGACACCCGATGCGAGCGCGAGTGGTGTTTACGAAATTAGAATTGAGGCCAGTGATGGTGGTCAAACAGATAACGTGTATTTTGATATCACAGTTAACGATATCGATCTTCCACCAGTAATGCCAACAATTGCCAATGAGACAGTTAACCAAGAATCAGCAATCACCCAAGTGGATGTGAATGATGATGTAACGGGAACAGATAACGATCGCGATGGTGATGCCATCAGTTATACTTGCTGGTGGGATACAAGTGATAACGATTCAGTTACTCAAACAAATGAGTGTGATGGAAGTACTGGTTCAGCGTTGCCTGGAACTTTTTCGATGACAGCTGCAGGTGTGATTAATTGGACACCTAATTATACAGCTTCAGGTACTTATGAGTTGATGATCATTGGAGATGAAGGTGATCTCTCTGATGTGACTTACTTTACAATTACAGTGAATGACATCGATCTTCCACCTGTGATGCCAGCGATCTCTGATGAAGCTGTGAACCAAACAGTAGCGATCACACAAGTTTCAATCAACGATGCGGTAACGGGAACAGACAACGACAGAGACGGCGATGCCATCAGCTACACATGCTGGTGGGATACAAGTGATAACGATACAGTTGCGCAGACTAATGAATGTAATGGTGGAACAGGTTCTGGTCTTCCAGGAACTTTCAATATGACAGCTGCAGGAGTGCTTGATTGGACTCCTGATCATACGGCCAGTGGGACTTATGAATTGATGATTATTGGTAGTGAAGGTGATCTCACTGACGTTGCTTATTTTACAATTACAGTAAACGATATCGATCTTCCACCAGTGATGCCGACAATCTCAGATGAATCAGTGAACCAAGAAGCAGCCATTACTCAAGTTTCTATTAACGATGCTGTGACGGGAACAGATAACGATCGCGATGGCGATCCGATTAGCTATACTTGCTGGTGGGATACCACAAGTGACGATTCAGTTACGCAAACTAATGAATGTAACGGTGGAACAGGTTCAGGTCTTCCAGGAACTTTCAATATGACTGCAGCAGGAGTGCTCGATTGGACTCCTGATCATACAGCGAGTGGAACGTATGAATTGATGATTATTGGTAGTGAAGGTGATCTCACTGACGTTGCTTATTTTACAATTACAGTGAATGACATCGATCTTCCACCAGTGATGCCGACAATCTCAGATGAATCAGTCAATCAAGAATCGGCGATCACACAAGTGAGTATTAACGATGCTGTGACGGGAACAGATAACGATCGAGACGGCGATGCCATCAGCTACACTTGCTGGTGGGATACAAGTGACAACGATACAGTTGCCCAAACTAATGAGTGTAATGGTGGAACAGGTTCAGGGCTTCCAGGAACTTTCAATATGACAGCTGCGGGAGTACTCGATTGGACTCCAAACTACACGGCCAGTGGAACGTATGAATTGATGATCATTGGTAATGAAGGTGATCTCACAGATTCAGCTTATTTTACAATTACAGTAAACGATATCGATCTTCCACCGATTATTGCGAACATTGCCGACGAATCTGTCAATGAGTTACAAGCAATCACTCAAATCAATGTTCATGATGATGTTACAGGTAATGATACAGACCGCGATGGTGATGCCATTACATACACTTGTTACTGGGACAATGTTGATGACGACTCAGTTGCATCAACAAATCAGTGTGCGACAGGTGGCTCACAACTTCCAGGGACTGTGACTTTTGCAGCAGGTGGAATACTCGACTGGACTCCAACTTTTGGAACAGTCGGTGCTTATGAAATTAAAATCGTGGCCAGTGAAGGGGATCTCACTGATACCTTTATTTTTCAAATCAATGTGGCCGATATTGATCTTCCACCAGATGTGGCTGCTTTAAGTAACGAAACAGTTAATCAAGAATCTGCAATTACTCAACAAGATGCCAACGATGTTTATACTGGAAATGATCTCGACCGCGATGGCGATGCCATCGGGTACACTTGTTGGTGGGATAGTACAGACAATGATTCAGTTGCCTTAACCAATGAGTGTGATGGTAGTACGGGAACAGGTTTGCCTGGAACTTTTACGTTAGGAGCAGGTGGGATTATTGACTGGACTCCGAACTACACTGCTAGTGGTACCTATGAGTTGATGATTATTGGAGACGAAGGTGATCTTTCTGATACAGAATATTTTACGATTACAGTAAATGATATCGATCTTCCTCCAGTGATGCCGACAATCTCTGATGAATCAGTGAACCAAGAATCGGCCATCACTCAAGTTTCAATCAACGATGCTGTGACGGGAACAGATAACGATAGAGATGGCGATGCCATCAGTTATACTTGCTGGTGGGATACATCGGATAACGATACAGTTGCCCAAACAAATGAATGTAATGGTGGTACAGGTTCGGGGCTTCCAGGAACTTTCAATATGACAGCAGCAGGAGTCTTGGATTGGACTCCTAATTATACCGCTTCAGGCACTTATGAATTGATGATTATTGGTAGTGAAGGTGATCTCACTGACGTTGCCTATTTTACAATTACAGTAAACAATATCGATCTTCCACCAGTGATGCCAACGATCTCTGATGAATCAGTGAACCAAGAAGCTGCGATCACCCAAGTTTCGATTAACGATGCGGTAACTGGAACTGATAACGATCGTGATGGCGATGCTATCACTTATACTTGTTGGTGGGATACCACAAGTGACGACTCTGTTACACAAACCAATGAATGTAACGGTGGAACAGGTTCAGGTCTTCCTGGAACTTTCAATATGACAGCAGCAGGAGTCCTCGATTGGACTCCAAACTATACTGCAAGTGGTACATACGAACTCATGATTATTGGTAGTGAAGGAGATCTCACTGACGTTGCTTATTTTACAATTACAGTAAACGATATCGATCTTCCGCCAGTGATGCCAACGATCTCTGATGAATCAGTGAACCAAGAAGCAGCTATTACTCAAGTTTCAATCAATGATGCTGTGACGGGAACAGACAATGACAGAGACGGCGATGCCATCACTTATACTTGTTGGTGGGATACGACGAGTGATGACTCTGTTACGCAAACCAATGAATGTAACGGTGGAACAGGTACAGGTCTTCCTGGAACATTTAATATGACAGCAGCAGGGGTGCTCGATTGGACTCCAAACTATACTGCAAGTGGTACATACGAACTCATGATTATTGGTAGTGAAGGTGATCTTACTGACGTCGCTTATTTTACAATTACAGTAAATGATATCGACCTTCCACCAGTGATGCCAACAATCTCTGATGAATCAGTTAACCAAGAAGCAGCCATCACCCAAGTTTCGATCAACGATGCTGTGACGGGAACAGACAATGACAGAGACGGCGATGCCATCAGCTACACTTGTTGGTGGGATACGACAAGTGACGACTCTGTTACGCAAACCAATGAATGTAACGGTGGAACAGGTTCAGGCTTGCCTGGAACTTTCAATATGACAGCAGCGGGAGTCCTGGATTGGACGCCTAACTTTACAGCAAGTGGTACTTATGAATTGATGATTATTGGTAGTGAAGGGGATCTCACCGACGTTGCTTATTTTACAATTACTGTAAATGATGCTGACCTTCCACCAGTGATGCCAACAATCTCTGATGAATCAGTTAACCAAGAATCAGCGATCACACAAGTATCGATCAACGATGCTGTGACGGGAACAGACAATGACAGAGACGGCGATGCCATCACTTATACTTGTTGGTGGGATACGACGAGTGATGACTCTGTTACGCAAACTAATGAATGTAACGGTGGAACCGGATCAGGCCTTCCAGGAACATTTAATATGACAGCAGCAGGAGTGCTCGATTGGACTCCAAACTATACGGCTAGTGGTACGTATGAATTGATGATCATTGGTAATGAAGGGGATCTCACTGACGCCACTTATTTTACAATTACCGTGAATGATATCGATCTTCCTCCAGTAATGCCGACAATTTCTGATGAATCAGTGAACCAAGAATCGGCAATCACGCAAGTTTCGATTAACGATGCGGTGACAGGAACAGATAATGATAGAGACGGCGATGCCATCACTTATACTTGTTGGTGGGATACAAGTGACAACGATACAGTTGCCCAAACAAATGAATGTAATGGGGGAACAGGAACTGGTCTTCCAGGAACTTTCAATATGACTGCAGCAGGAGTACTCGATTGGACTCCTGATTATACCGCTTCTGGCACTTATGAATTGATGATCATTGGTAATGAAGGGGATCTCACTGACGCCACTTATTTTACAATTACCGTGAATGATATTGACCTTCCACCAGTGATGCCAACGATCTCTGATGAATCAGTGAACCAAGAAGCAGCGATCACGCAAGTGAGTATTAATGATGCTGTGACGGGAACAGACAATGACAGAGACGGCGATGCCATTAGCTACACTTGCTGGTGGGATACCACAAGTGATGATTCGGTTACGCAAACGAATGAATGTAACGGTGGAACAGGTTCAGGTCTTCCAGGAACTTTCAATATGACAGCAGCGGGAGTCCTCGATTGGACTCCAAACTACGCAGCTAGTGGTACCTATGAATTGATGATTATTGGTAGCGAAGGAGATCTCAGTGACGTTGCTTACTTTACAATTACTGTAAATAATATTGATCTTCCACCAGTAATGCCAACGATCTCAGATGAAACAGTTAATCAGACAAATGCAATCACTCAAGTTGATATTAACGATGATATTACTGGAAATGATAATGACAGAGACGGCGATGCCATCAGCTATGCTTGTTGGTGGGATACATCAGATAACGATACTGTAACTCAAACTAATGAATGTGATGGAAGTACAGGTTCTGCACTACCTGGAACATTTAGTCTCACAGCTTCAGGAGTTCTCAATTGGACACCTGATCATACCGCTAGTGGTACTTACGAACTCATGATTATTGGGGATGAAGGTGACCTCTCAGATGTAACTTATTTTACAATCACAGTTAATGATATTGATCTTCCGCCAATCATTGCATCTATCTCAGATGAAACAGTGAATGAAACAAATGCAATAACTCAAGTCAATGTTCATGACGATGTTACTGGAAATGATACAGACCGTGATGGTGATCCTATTACTTATACTTGTTATTGGGATAATGTCGATGATGATAACGTTGCTTCAACAAACCAATGTGCCACTGGTGGATCTCAATTACCAGGAACGGTAACATTTGCAGCAGGAGGTGTGCTCGATTGGACACCTGGAGCCGGATCATCAGGTGTTTATGAAATTAAAATTGTGGCCAGTGAAGGGGATCTCACAGATACCTTTATCTTTCAAATTAACGTAAGCGATATTGATCTTCCTCCTGAACTGATTAGCGTAAGTGATGAATCCGTGAATCAAGAATCCGCTATCACTCAAGTTGATATCAATGACACGAATACAGGAAATGATACCGACCGTGATGGTGATGCGATCACTTATACTTGTTGGTGGGATACAGTCAGCGATGATTCAGTTACGAATACCAATGAATGCGACGGTAGTACGGGATCGGCACTTCCTGGTACATTTAATATGACGGCTGCTGGAGTGATTGACTGGACACCAAACTACACTGCGAGTGGAACTTATGAATTAAAAATTGTTGGATCTGAAGGAGATCTGACTGATACACTTTATTTTACAATTACAGTTAATGATATCGATCTTCCGCCAGTAATGCCGACAATCTCTGATGAATCAGTGAACCAAGAAGCAGCGATCAGCCAAGTGAGTATTAATGATGCTGTGACAGGAACAGATAATGACAGAGACGGCGATGCCATCACTTATACTTGCTGGTGGGATACAAGTGATAATGATACCGTTGCGCAGACTAATGAATGTAACGGTGGAACCGGATCAGGCCTTCCAGGAACTTTCAATATGACAGCAGCAGGAGTGCTCGATTGGACTCCTGATTACTCAGCCTCTGGCACCTATGAATTGATGATCATTGGTAGTGAAGGGGATCTCACTGACGTCGCTTATTTTACAATTACAGTGAATGATATCGATCTTCCGCCAGTAATGCCGACAATCTCTGATGAATCAGTGAACCAAGAAGCAGCGATCACCCAAGTGAGTATTAATGATGCTGTGACAGGAACAGATAATGACAGAGACGGCGATGCCATCACTTATACTTGTTGGTGGGATACAAGTGATAATGATACCGTTGCGCAGACTAATGAATGTAACGGTGGAACCGGATCAGGCCTTCCAGGAACTTTCAATATGACAGCAGCAGGAGTGCTCGATTGGACACCTGATTACTCAGCCTCTGGCACCTATGAATTGATGATAATTGGTAGTGAAGGGGATTTAACTGACGTCGCTTATTTTACAATCACAGTGAATGATATCGATCTTCCACCAGTGATGCCGACAATCTCAGATGAATCTGTCAATCAAGAAGCAGCGATCACTCAAGTGAGTATTAATGATGCTGTGACAGGAACAGATAATGACAGAGACGGCGATGCCATCACTTATACTTGTTGGTGGGATACAAGTGATAATGATACCGTTGCGCAGACTAATGAATGTAACGGTGGAACCGGATCAGGCCTTCCAGGAACTTTCAATATGACAGCAGCAGGAGTGCTCGATTGGACACCTGATTACTCAGCCTCTGGCACCTATGAATTGATGATAATTGGTAGTGAAGGGGATTTAACTGACGTCGCTTATTTTACAATCACAGTGAATGATATCGATCTTCCACCAGTGATGCCGACAATCTCAGATGAATCTGTCAATCAAGAAGCAGCGATCACTCAAGTGAGTATTAATGATGCTGTGACAGGAACAGATAATGACAGAGACGGCGATGCCATCACTTATACTTGTTGGTGGGATACAAGTGATAATGATACCGTTGCGCAGACTAATGAATGTAACGGTGGAACCGGATCAGGCCTTCCAGGAACTTTCAATATGACAGCAGCAGGAGTGCTCGATTGGACACCTGATTACTCAGCCTCTGGCACCTATGAATTGATGATAATTGGTAGTGAAGGGGATTTAACTGACGTCGCTTATTTTACAATCACAGTGAATGATATCGATCTTCCACCAGTGATGCCGACAATCTCAGATGAATCTGTCAATCAAGAAGCAGCGATCACTCAAGTGAGTATTAATGATGCTGTGACAGGAACAGATAATGACAGAGACGGCGATGCCATCACTTATACTTGTTGGTGGGATACAAGTGATAATGATACCGTTGCTCAGACTAATGAATGTAATGGTGGAACCGGTTCTGGTCTTCCTGGAACTTTTAATATGACAGCTGCAGGAGTTCTCGATTGGACACCTGATTACTCAGCCTCTGGCACCTATGAATTGATGATAATTGGTAGTGAAGGGGATTTAACTGACGTCGCTTATTTTACAATTACAGTAAATGATATAGATCTTCCACCAGTGATGCCGACAATCTCAGATGAATCTGTCAATCAAGAAGCAGCGATCACGCAAGTGAGTATTAATGATGCTGTGACAGGAACAGATAATGACAGAGACGGCGATGCCATCACTTATACTTGTTGGTGGGATACAAGTGATAATGATACCGTTGCTCAGACTAATGAATGTAATGGTGGAACCGGTTCTGGTCTTCCTGGAACTTTTAATATGACAGCTGCAGGAGTCCTCGATTGGACTCCAAACTATACAGCCAGCGGAACATACGAACTTATGATTATTGGTAGTGAAGGGGATCTCACTGATGTCGCTTATTTTACAATTACAGTAAATGATATAGATCTTCCGCCAGTGATGCCGACAATTTCAGATGAAGCTGTCAACCAAACTGTAGCCATTACTCAAGTTTCAATTAATGATGCTGTAACAGGAACAGATAATGACAGAGACGGCGATGCCATCAGCTATACTTGTTGGTGGGATAATACGAGTGATGACTCTGTTACGCAAACAAATGAATGTAATGGGGGAACAGGAACTGGTCTTCCTGGAACTTTCAATATGACTGCAGCAGGAGTACTGGATTGGACTCCTGACTATAGTACATCTGGAACTTATGAATTGATGATCATCGGTAGTGAAGGTGATCTTACAGACGCAGCTTATTTTACTATTACTGTGAATAATATCGATCTTCCACCAGAGCTTGCAACTGTGAGTGATGATTCTGTTGATCAAGCAAGTGCGATGACTCAAATTGATGTGAATGATACCAACACTGGTAATGATACAGATCGCGATGGTGATGTCATCACATACACATGCTGGTGGGATACATCAGATGATGATTCTGTCACCCAAACGAACGAATGTAATGGGGGAACTGGATCAGCAATTCCAGGAACATTTAATATGACTGCTGCAGGAGTGATCGATTGGACACCTGCCTATAATATCTCTGGCACTTATGAATTTATGATCATCGGTAATGAAGGTGATCTGACAGATACAATTTATTTTACCATTACAGTTAATGACGTTGATCTTCCACCTGTCCTTACGGCCATTGGAAATGAGACAGTCAATGAAACTGTAGCCATTACTTCCGTTGATGCTCAAGATGACTATACCTCAGGAGATACGGATCGAGATGGCGATAGTATTGGATATACTTGCTATTACGACACAACTGTTGATGGATCTGTTGCCAATGTACTTTCTTGTGGAGCTATTGGCGTTAGTTTCTCGACCACTCTTGGGACATTCGACTGGACTCCTGGTGCGGGGACTGCGGGAAGCTATGAATTTAAAATTGTCGGAACTGCAGGAGCTCTTTTCGGTGAAGAAATATTTGTTATAACTGTTAATGATATCGATCTTCCACCTGAATTAGCTTCAGTCAGTGATGATTCTGTTGATCAAACCAGCGCGATGACTCAAATTGACGTTAACGATACGAATACTGGAAATGATACAGATCGCGATGGCGATGTTATTAGCTATACTTGCTGGTGGGATACATCAGATGATGATTCAGTCACTCAAACAAATGAATGTAATGGTGGGACAGGATCAGCAATTCCTGGAACATTTAATATGACTGCGGCCGGAGTGATTGATTGGACTCCTGCTTACAATATCACTGGCACATATGAATTTATGATTATTGGTAATGAAGGCGATCTTACTGATACGATTTATTTTACAATAACTGTTAATGATATCGATCTTCCTCCAATTCTTGATACTATCGCAGATCAAAATGTTGATGATGGAAATCCTATTACTGCAATTAATGCTGCTGACAATGGAGATGATTTTGATAGAGATGGCGAAGCAATTACGTATGATTGTTATTATGACAATACTGTTGATGGTTCAGTGGCTGCGACTAACACCTGTGCAACTATTTCAGGATTAACTTGGGATGGTAATGCGGGAACTATTTCGTGGACTCCAAGTTCCCAAGGCAATGTTTATGAATTTAAAATTGTAGGATCTGATGTAAACTTAAATACCGATGATGAAATCTTTGTCATTGATGTTTCTCAAGATGGAGTCCCTGGAGATGGATATAGAATTTTCGTTAGCTCAACAAGTATAAATTCTGGATTGGGGGGAGTTGAATATTATGACCGAGCTTGCTCTAATTTAGCATCGGCAGCAGGTTTGACTAAGTCCTATCGAGCTTTAATGAGTTCTGAATCAGTGGCAATGTCAAGCCATGTTACGGGAGTAGGTAAAAAAGTTTATTTCAAAGATAATGGAGGAACCGTTCATACCATTAGATCGAATGTTGCAGATATGTTTGATGGAAATACGACTCCTGTTCTTATCAATGCAGATGAAAATGGAAATTCACGTACCTCGTGGATTAAATCTGGATCAAGCTCAACAGGGAGTATTGATGCTGGTAATACTTGTAATAGCTGGACGGACGCTACAAGTGGAAGTAATCAAAAAGTTCTTTACAATATAAGTACTACAAATTGGTTAAGTTCTGGATCGGCAATTGGATGTCATAGTGCATCTTCAGTTTATTGTCTAGCTCAAGAAAACACTTCACCGGTAATTGATGTCATTGCTGATCAAATTATTGAAGATGGACAACCCATCGTGACCGTAGATGCTAATGATGAGGGTGATGATATCGATTTTGAAGGACAAACTATTCTTTATTCTTGTTTGTATGATACAACAATTGATGGATCAGTAGCTTCGGGAACTGCTTGTACTGCTCTTGGGGCAAGCTTTAATACTTCTACAGGTGTTCTTGATTGGACTCCTTCAGGTCAAATTGGAAACTATGAATTTAAAATTGTAGCAGATGATCAAAATGGTGAAACAGATGATGAAATTTTTGTTATATCTGTCTATAATTTTGTTGATGGTGTTCCAGACGATGGCTATCGAATTTTTGTAACATCTTCAGGCTACCCTGTAAATGGAGCACTAGGAAGTACAGTCGCATATGATCGTAAATGTTCTACGGCAGCGGCAGCAGCGGGTTTAACGAAGTCATATAAAGCTTTATTAAGTTCTGAAGAAGAGACGATGGCAAGCCGAGTAACTGGTGCTGGAAAAAAGGTCTATCTAAGAGATGTAAGCGGTATTCCGAAAATTATTCGAAGCAATGTTGCAGATATATTTGATGGGAATACCACTCCCTATGTCATTAATGTTGATGAAAGTGGATCTTCAAGGACAAACTGGGTTCTTACCGGGGCTACTTCAACGGGTGGCATTGATACTGGTTTAACATGTTCAAGTTGGACTACAACATCAGGAACTGCCCGAGCAGTTTATAATACGAATACAATTAATTGGTTGAGTTCGACTTCAACAGTGAATTGTTTGAATACTACATACAGCTTATATTGTCTTGCTCAAGAAAATACAGCTCCAGTAATTGATACCATTGCCGATCAATTGGTTGAAGACGGAACAGCTATAGCAACAGTGAATGCAAATGATGAAGCTAATGATACTGACTTTGAAGGGCAAGCAATTCTATACTCTTGTGTTTACGATACAACAATTGATGACTCTGTTGGAGCAGGAACAGCTTGTACTGCATTAGGTGCAACATTTAATACCTCTACAGGTGTTCTCGATTGGACTCCATCAGCTCAGGTCGGAGATTATGAATTTAAAATAACAGCTGATGATCAAAACGGTGAAAGTTCCTCGAAGATATTTAGTATCCAAGTGAAAAATTTCCTAGATGGTGTACCCGATGATGGATACCGTATTTTTATATCAAGTTTACAATACGATGGTAATCTTGGTGGGATATCAGGTGCTAATAACAAATGCCAAACATTAGCGTCAGGGGCTGGATTGACTGGTACATATAAGGCAATTATCAGTGATAGCTCAAACGATGCTAAGGATCTCATTACCGGATCAGGACCAGTTTATTATCTTGAAAACGGTACTATTTATGAATTAGCGAGTAGTATAACAGGAATTTTTCCAACGACAGGTATTCCAATTAAAATTTCACACGATGAAAATGATGCCGCAGTTTCTTGGGATTATGTTTGGACGGCCACAAAACCTGATGGGACCAAACAAGCATTGACTTGTAGCGATTGGACGACAAACTCAAGTGGTGTGTCTGGTTGGGTTGGGCACAACAATTTTACAGATACAAACTGGGTAGAAGCGGGTGGACCATCAACTTGTGATATTACCAACGATGTAAGACTTTATTGTATTCGCCAAGATAATACCCCTCCGGCCATCAGTTCTGTGGTGAGAAAAACTCCCGCTTCAGCGACAACAAACCTATGGGAAGTTATCTATACAGTAAATTTCTCTGAATCTGTAAGTAACATTGATGTCACTGATTTCGATCTTACAACGACAGGTACTGCTTCTGGAACTATTGCCTCGGTATCTGCTTCTAGTGGGGCATCTGTTGACGTTGTTGTCAATAATATTGCTGGCGCAGGGACAATAAGATTAGATGTTAATGCTGCTTCTGATATTGCTGACTCAGGTTCAGCAACACTTTCAAATATTGCTTATACAACTGGTGAAGTCTATACCGTTGATAGAATTGCACCAACAGTCACTTCACTTATTAGAAATGATGCCAATCCATCTACTGCGAGTAGTGTGACTTATACAATTGATTTCTCTGAAGATGTTTCAACACCTGTTGCGGCTGACTTTGATCTCCAAACGACTGGAACAGTTGCGGGAACAATAGGACCTGTGACTGTTGTCGATGGTAATACATTTACAGTCACTGTAAATACAGTCACTGGTTCAGGTGACTTAATTTTAGAATTTAAAGATACAAATATGTCTGTAACAGATACTTTTGGTAATGCAGTTGCAAGTACTCGTTACCATGCGAGTACTTGGACTCCTCAGTGGGCAAATCTCGTAAGTTCTTGGCGTTTTAATAACGACTTAACTGATCAGCAAGCTGCCGCTAATGATGGTACGGCCCAAGGAGGAGCAATTACATATAGCAGTACTTCACTCTTTGGAGATAATTCATTTAATGGAGACGGAACCAAATCCATAAATCTTGGTGATGATACTGATTTTGAAATTAATGGAGATAATATTACTTTTTCTGCTTGGGTGAGAATCGATATTTTACCATCTGTTCTTGGAAACAATATCTCTATCTTTTCTAAAGATGGAGGAGGTTCAGATCCCGAATATTTCTGGTCACTCTCTGGACTAGATCAAGCCGTTTTAGGTCAATCCAATTCAGGAACTGGAATTGATGAATATGTTTTTGATAGTGTTGGATTTACTAGCAATGATCGAGGAAATTGGCAGCAGATCGCGATGACCATCAGTGGTGGTGTCGTTAAAATGTACATCAATGGAGCCAAAGTCCAACAAACAACTCTTTCCAATTCAACATTCTTTGAAGGAACTGCTAGTGCCATGATTGGTAGTGAAGATGATAATGGTTACCGACAATTCAGAGGATATTTTGATGAATTAAACTTTTGGAATGTGGCCTTATCTGAAAGTGAGATGTTAGAAGTCTTTTCAAGAAGATCTTACTATCAGGGTGAAACATATCAAATGAACCCGAATACTGCACCTGCAGTCAGTTCAGTTGTGAGAAAAACTCCAACAGGGCAGTATACTAATGCTACTTCAGTTGTCTATACAGTTAACTTTTCGAAATCAGTTAATAATATTGATACCACTGACTTTGCACTTAACACAACAGGAACAGCTGCGGGAACTATTGCCAGTGTTTCAGCTACGAGTGGATCAAGTGTTGATGTAACGATCAATTCTGTCAGTGGTGATGGCGATCTTAGACTTGATGTCCAAGCTTCATCAGACATCGATGATGGAATTGATACACTTTCTAATATTGCCTATACCTCAGGAGAAGTTTATACCATCGATAATACGGCTCCAACCGTTTCAAGTATCGTGCGAGCGGAAGCAAACCCAAGTTCTGCTACAGATCTCGATTGGACAGTCACTTTCAGTGAACCTGTTCAAACTCCAGACTCAGCTGATTTTAGAATCATCAAAAAGGGAACAGTGGCTGCCACTTGGAATAGCATTACTGGAACAGACACAGACACTTACACTGTTAATCTCAACACTATCTCTGGTTCAGGGGGATTGCGTCTGGATGTTAGTGATGGTGCTACTATTACTGACTTGGCAGGAAATGCGCTTACCAACACTTATTTTAATAATTTGAATACAACTCCTGTGACTCTTTCGACTGCGGTAGGGTCAAGAGATTTAAGAATTGCTGACTTCGATCGAGATAATGATTTAGATATTGTAGTTGGCTCAGATACAGCACTTTATTATTTAAAAAATAATGGTTCATTTAGCTTTTCTTCAAAAACATCGACCGCATCGTATAATTATTGGCTTCAATTGGCAGATTTTAATAACGATAATTATGTTGATGTCAATTTAACTGACTGGGTAATGACTTCTAGAGTTGCAACTTACAATTCGGGAACAGATAGTTTTAACACCACTACTTATACTTCAGTCGCTAATAACAATACAAGAACCTCTGCGGTTGCTGATTTTGATCAAGACGGTAACGTCGATGTGGTTGTTTTTGAGGGAACAACGGGTGCCAATGAAGCTAAACTTTATCTTGGGAATGGGGATGGAACATTAACATATGATTCAGTCTATTCCACTGCAAGTCATTGTTCTACTGCGTATGCAAAGGATATCGACAACGATGGCTATCCAGATATTGTATTTATGTATGCAGCGACTAATAAAATTATCATTTGGAAAAATGACGGCGATAAAACATTTACAGAAACTTCCATCACCGTTAGTGGAGTTTTGACTTTTGATTTTGTTGATTATGACAATGATGGTGATTTAGATATTGCTTTCAGCGATTATAGCAACTCTAAGATAAGATTTTTAGAAAATACAGATGGTTCCGGAACATATGTTGTGGATTCGGTCTTTATGATCACTCCTTCAGTTTCTACTCATGTACGTTGGTTGAGATCAGGTGATTTAAACAATGATGGGATTGCAGATTTTACACTCGGGAGATATACAAATGACAATTTTACTGTTTATTTAAGTCGTGGAATTAAGGATTATTATGAAGTTACAATTCCTTCCGTCAGCCAATCATGGTTTGGTGAAATTGGTGATTTAAATAATGATGGCTATAATGATCTTGTTGCAATCGCTGCAGGTAATAATCGATTGCAAATTTATGCCGGTCAAAAACCTAACGAACAAGGTGAAGAATACGAAATTAATAATGTGGGACCTTCTATTGCGAGTATTAAGCGACTAGATCCAGAGCAAATTGGAAGTAATACATCAGTTCGTTATGAAGTGAAGTTTTCTGAAGAAGTTAGCCCTGTGGTCGCAGGTGATTTTATTCTTACAACGACGGCCGGTAGTTTAACGGCAAGTATTGCAAGTGTTTTTGGTGCTGGTGATACATATCTCGTTCTTCTTAATTCAATTTCAGGCAATGGGGAAATGAGACTCGATTTTGCCGATTCTAATAACACCGTTCTCGATGCCTTTGGGACAATCCCGAGTTCTAACTCTTATACAAGTGGTGAAACTTATACCTCAGACGATGGGTATAGTCCTTATGTAGTTTCAATAGTAAAAGCAGATAATTCGCCAACATCTGAATCAAGTGTTGATTACACAGTAACATTCTCAAAAAGTGTTTCTCCCGTTGCAACCACTGATTTTGCGGTGGCAACGATCTCTGGTACGGCTACAGGAACTGTTTCCAATGTCTCTGGTAGTGGGACAACTTATACAGTAACAGTAAATTCAATTTTAGGATCAGGATCATTTGCACTTGTGATGAACGACACAAATCAATCAATTATTGATAGTTTTAGTAGACCGTTGCAAGCGACTACACGCTATCACGATTCATCTTGGACACCACAGAATGCAAGCCATCTTTCTTCATGGAGATTTGATGGCGATCTCACTGATCAAAATGCTGCCGCTAATAACGGTACAGATGTTAACTCTGTTGTTTTAAGCACTCAAAGTTTATTTGCAGATGGATCAATCGATGTAGACGGTGGAACTAATCAAGGTATTAGCTTAGGCGATGACACTGATTTTGAGATTAATGGAGATGATATCACTATTGAGGCTTGGATAAAGCTCGAAGGTATTCCTTCAGATACATCAGATGTGTATTCAGTTATGACAAAGTATTACGGAGCGAGTGGATCAAATAATAGAGAGTGGGTCTTTGACATTCCTTATACTACTGACCAGTTGAGATTTTATAAAAGTACTAACGGAAGTTCTGGTGGAGCAGGACAAGCTGTAAGTTCAACTTATACTTTTACAGTTGCTGATGTTGGTGTTTGGAGACATGTTGCTTTTACTAAAGATGCAGCAGGAAATTATGCCTTTTATGTTGATGGAGTCGAGTCAGGTTCGGGAACTTTTACATCGCCAACATTCCATAGTGGGATAGCCAAGGCTATGATTGGAGGGACAGATGGTTCAACAACTTCGCCAGATGCCCCTTTTAATGGACTTATTGATGAAGTTAACTGGTGGACGACTAATCTCAGTGCCGATGAAATTGGAAATATTTATCATAGAAAAAATAACATAGGTGAAATTTATGAAATTGCACCATTCGATGCTGGAGATGGAACAGTTGGTAATCCATTTATCATCACAACAAATGCCCAAATGAATGAGATCCAAAATTATTCAGATAAATATTTTAGACTTAATGCGGATCTAGACTTTACTAGCTTTACTTATACACCACCAGCGACATTTACTGGAGATTTTGATGGTAATGACCACAGAATTAGTAATTGGACAGTCAGTGGTGGTACAGCCAGCAATGTTTGTATGTTTGGTGACATGAGTGGTTCAGCTTCTGTTCACGATTTGATGTTAAGAATGATGAGTCTTGATGCAGATATCAATGTCGCAGCAATAGCTTGTAGTATGAGTGGAACAACCTCTTTGACCAATATTGATGTTCACGGAGATATTACAGCAACTCGTTCAATTGGTGGTCTGGCTGTTACCGTCAATGGAACAAGCCCGACATTAACCAATGTTCACTATCGTGGAAAAATTGTCAGTGATTATGATGACGGATCGGGAGGAAATGGAGCCACAGTCGGTGGTATTGCTGGAACAATTATAAACACAACAATATCGAAAGCCAGTGCTTATGGTAGCATTAAAGTTGGTGATTCAGGGGCAGGTGGCATTGTTGCAGGTGCGACAAACTCTACTGTAAGTGAAGCTTATAGTTTTATTACCCTTGATAATACTGGATCAAGTTACCCTTTTGTTATGGGTGGTATCGTTGGATCATGTAGTACATGTACTGTGCAATATTCAATTTCTCATGGAGATTTACTAGGATCCGGTGGAAGTATCGGTGGTATTATCGGATGGTCCAATGGAACCAACACTATTACAGAAGTTATTTCAACTTCATATATTGAAGGTGGAGCATTTAATACAAGAGGGGCAATTGGAGGGTCCGTTGATGATGGATCAACAACGACGACTAATTCATTCTATGATAAATCTGCAACTGAATTAGCTGTAGCAACGGGTACAAATTATACGATGTCCAATGTGACGGCTTATTTTATGCCTGCTATGAAAAAATCTTCGAACTTTTCTGGCTTAAATAGCACGTATTGGGATACGTCTGTTGATGGGCAATACCCAACACTAAAATGGCGCCGAGGAGTACCAGCAAGTTGTAATACTGGTGGAACTCCATTTGGTGGTGGTGTTGGAGCTGCTTATAATCCATATCAGATTTGTTCGCTCACTCAATTGGAAAATGTACAGTCGTATTTAGTATTTGATCATATACTAATGGCCGATATTGATATGACAGGTTCATCATATGTGCCAGTAGTTAGTTCATTTATTGGGAAGTTTTCAGGGAATAACTTTACATTGAGCAATTGGACTTATTCAAACGCTGGACTTAATGGAGTTGCACTTTTTGCTCGAGCAGATAAGAGTGCAGTATTTGAAGATTTTACTTTGGATAATTTTACGTTAACAGGCGGACAATATACTTCAACAATTACTGCCATTTGTTCTTCTGCAAGCAATATAGATTGTTCATTAACTTCTAACGTACACGTTAAAAATTCTTCAGTTACTTCAGGAAATAGTTACACAGGTGGTGCAATCGGAGTAAACCGAGGGCGTGTCTATGATGTTACTGTGACGAATACAGATATTACCCAAACTGGAGGATCTTATGCTGGAGGGGTTACCGGACTATTACAATATGCTTCAACGATGAAAAGAATTGCCGTGGTTGGAGGAACTGTTACAGGCGAGAATATTGTCGGTGGTGTTGTCGGATTTGCATCAGGTTCTGGAAAAGTAGACCAAGCATTTACTTTAAATACAATCGTAACAAGTGCTAACCCAGCGAGTGCTGGAACTTATGCTGGTGGGATAGTTGGTAGTCTTAATGGAACTGTCGCTTTCACAGATCTGTATGCAATAAGCGATGTAAGTACGAATACAAATCAAGGTGGTATTTCTGGATTTGCAAATAATACAGTCTTTAATGTAGCAAATGCGTACGCCGTTGTTGATTTTGCTGGTGGACCAGCGACTTGTGCAGGAAATGTTGTGGGAGGAGGTTCTGGAGTAAATGGAGTCTGGACCAATGTTTACGGGGACTCGATGGCAAGTTCAACGAGTGATCCCGATGGTTGTTACACAGATACCGGATATTCTGCTCAAGCAACATCTTGGCTACAAACAGCATCAAATTTTAGTACATGGAATTCTAATATTTGGAATACTGCTGATGGAGTGTATCCATATTTTACTTGGGAAGCTGCTTATGTTGATTTTGCTCCTAATATTGGAACACTAGCAGATGTAACTTTCCCTCAAGGTGGAGCACTAAATTTAGACTTTGATGATATTCTCACGGGAACAGATTTGGATCTCAATGGCGATGATATTACATATGAATGTATTTATGACTTAAATATTGATGGAAGTGTTATCGGACCAGCATTATGTTCTGATATTACAGGATTAACTTTTGATACAGATGTGGGAACGATTGCATGGACTCCGACTGTAGGTCAAATTGATAAGTATGAAATGAGAATTCGCGCCTACGATGCTCAAGGAAATGAAGATATTGAAATTTTTGTTCTCAATGTCCACCCATTTGCTGGCGGTGATGGAACTTCTGGAGATCCATACCAACTTGTTGATTATAGCGATCTCAATCAAATTGCAAACTACAGCACTGATGATTTTATTCTCAACAATAATATCGATCTCAGTGGGCAATCTTATACACCACCTTCAACATTCTCAGGGAATTTTGATGGAGCTGATTATTATGTAACAAATTGGACCGTGACAGGTGGAACTGCTGATCTCGTTTGTTTCTTCGGAGACATGACTTCTGGTTCTGTTCACAATCTTTGGTTAAAAGATGTGAGTATCGATGCCAACCAATACATTGGAGCTGTGGCTTGTAATATATCAGGATCTGCAAACTTATATGATCTTTATGTTACAGGGACTATCAAAGGTTATAACTACATCGGTGGTATTGTTAAAGATAACGCTGCCACGATGACAAATGTTCATTTTAAAGGAAAGATTGAAGCCACTGTTAATGATGGTGCCGGAGGCGATCTCGCTTATACTGGTGGTATTGCCAATGCCAACGCAGGAACCATTACTAAAGCGAGTACTTTTGGTGAGATTCTTACTTATGATAACGTTGTCGGTGGTATCGTAGCTCAAAATCAAAGTGGTTCAGTTATAAGTGAAGCTTATTCTGGAATTAATATTTATGGTGATAGCGGAAGTCAAGGTTATAGTATTGGAGGAATTGCTGGACGAGTAGATGGCGGAACAATTCAATATTCAATTTCTCGAGGTGATGTCTCTGGAATTGGAGGAGTAGGAGGTATTACAGGGAACTGCGGATCTTTAACTTGTACTTTCACTGAAGTCCTTACGACATCTTATATCAGTGGAGCTTCCGCATCGACAGGAGCTGCTTTCGGTCAAGAGGTAGGGACAATCGTCGATTCTGAGGTTTATTATGATTCATCAGCTGCAGGTGTTGATCGCGCCGTTGGTACGAGTTATTCAGTTACAGGAACAACAGGCTATACAATGCCTAATATGAAAACCACGTCGAATTTCTCTGGATTAAATGGAACATACTGGACACTTGTAACAGGAGAATATCCAACACTCATTTGGAGAGCAGGAAACCCAGGAGGTTGTAACTCAGGCGGATCTCCATTTGGTGGTGGTGTTGGTACAGCTTACGATCCATATCAAATTTGTAGTCTCGCCCAACTTGAGAATATGGCGGGAACAGCTCCTGGTGATGGAACTTATCGATCCAATAGCTTTATTCTTCTTGCTAATATCGATATGACTGGAACAAGTTATATTAATAATGATGTCTTCTATGGTAATTTTTCTGGAAATTATTATACTGTCAGCAATTTCACCTATTCTAATACAGCTAGAAACCATGTTTCGTTTGCTGGATGGATGAGAAGATACGCTGTCCTTGAAGACCTCAATATTGATAACTTTAATCTTACTGGACAAGTCTACATTGGTGCAGCGGCTTCTATTGTCGGTTGGGGGGCAACAGAAATTACATCATCTTATATTTCAAATATTAATGTTACCAACACAACCTTGAGTGGCTCTGGTGCTAACGTCTTTGAAGGTGGAGTTGTCTCTAGACTTGATGATCACTCAGTTGCTCAAGATATACATTTTAAAGATGGTTCATTGACGAAAACAGATACAACAAACGGGCATTATATTGGTGGGGTTGCTGGTGGAGTTAGCTATGACTCAGTCTTGAGAAGAGCAAGTTCGAGTGGAAGTTTGGTCGAATGTAATGCTGGCTGTGGAGGTATTGCTGGTTATACATCTCAAAACGGTTGGATTGATCAAGTTTATTCAACAATGGATATCAAGGTTGGAAGTACAACTCAAGGTTCTAGAATTGGAGGAATTGTTGGGCATACTCAACATACAACAGCTGTAACAAATGCTTATTTTAATGGATCAATTGGTGGTCCTGGTTATGTGGGAGGAATTATTGGTATTGCTGGAGACCTTGCTTATACAGGTACGACAGATATGTACAATGTTTGGGCCGTGGCCAATATTTTAGGCGCAGGTGGATGTAAAGGTGTCCTCGTTGGAGATACAAGAGCTGCGACTGCAAATTATGATGAATCATATGGTGACAATGTTGCTTCAAGCACAAGCACAATTGTAGGGTGTAATACTTCTACTGGAACAACAGGAGCTTCAACGACAACTCTTTATACAGCATCAACATATGATTCAACTTGGAATTCAGCTATTTGGGATGTTGCTAATGGTGAATATCCTCGATTTAAATGGATGAATCCATCGGAAATTCCACTTAGTGATGGAGTTCCTGCCAATACTTTGAGAGTTTTCGCGACTTCTGCAATGTACGATGGTAATCGAGGTGGATTGAGCGGCATGGATTCAACATGTAACTCCGTCGCTTCGGCTGCTGGGTTAACTAGGAATTATATAGCTATAGCGAGTGATGGTACGACTGATGCCTATGATAGATTACCTACAACATTGATGTCTAAAATGATTAATAAATATCAGTCTGGGGTGGGTTATGCTAAAGTTGTCGATGATTGGGCTGATATGTGGGATAATAATATGATTGATTCTCGCATTGATAGAACACAAGCAGGTGCTTTAATTTCTTCTAATTATAACGTATGGACAGGAACAACGGGTACTGGAACAAAAGTTTCTGCAAGTTATCGATGCTCTGACTGGACTTCAACGGCGAGTTCCGGATGGATTGGTTTTGTAAATAACGGAACTGGAAATGATTGGATTGATAGAGTCTCAACAGTTTGTACTGACGTTGGGCGAATTTATTGTATTTCCGATGAAGTCGGTTCTTGGTAAGGAAGGTGCCAGGGACGAGACATGGCGCTTCTCATTTTTCATATTTAAAAATTTTTCCAAAAAATCTTATCTGAGCTAATTCTTTTGTATATTTTTCTTACTATGCCTCGTAAAAAATTAATCAAAACGAATGAGTTCCCTTATCATATTACAATTCGTTGTAACAATAAGGAGTGGTTTGATCTCCACTTGAATACTATTTGGAAAATTTGTCTTAACGCTATTGATAAATCGAACTTCAAGCACCTTGTTGATATTCACTCTTTTGTTCTTATGTATAATCATTATCATCTCTTAATCTTTACTCCACACTGTAATATTGGGGAATTTATGCAAATGATGAATTTTAGAATAAGTAAAGAGATTAGAAAGAGAACGGGAAGGATTAACAGAATTTTTGGAAGTCGATATCGATGGTTTTTAGTAAATGATAATAGCTATTATTGGAATGTAGTGAAGTATATTTTTCAAAATCCTGTGAGAGCTGGCATGGTTAAACGATGCGAAGATTACCCTTATTCAACTTTGTATTATCAACAAAGAAACATCAATTTGCCATTTTCACTACCAGAGTATTTTAATGAGAAACTATTTTTAACAATGGTTAATGATTATCTTGAGAAAGAGAGACTAAATGAATTTAGACAAGGTACAGTGAAACAAGGGAGGTTGAGAGTTTTCGCGAGGTGACACGTCCCTGGCACATATCTGCCATATCTGCTTAACTCTAGAAAACTTAAGATTTTTAATACGGATTTTATTTTCTACTCGAGCAAGCGAGAAATTCGCAAGATAACTCTGACAGAGAAAATCAGCACTAAAACCATTTGTTAAATTCCCGAGTGAATAGAAAATCGGAACCACACAATCAGAATCTCTTTGCGTTTGATAGAGTTCCACCGGCTGGACAACATGAGGGTGATGACCAAGGATCAGATCAATCCCCATTTCAGCGAGATAATGGGCCATTCGTGTCTGGACGTTTCGGTGATAGAATTCGTGCTCCCATCCCCAGTGCAGGTGAGCAATGATAAAATCCACATTGTTTTCATGACAATGGTTCAATTGATTTTGAATTCTCGAAAAATCGCAGTCTTCAATTTCTCCATTCAGATTAAGGGTGTTGACCAAGTATTCTTTACCCCTAGGGAGGTTGTGCCCATTCAATCCAAAAGTATAACTGACGATTCCTATCTTTACTCCATGCTTTTCGAAAATCGTTGCGCGATTGGCTTGTTCTTCACTTAAATTCATTCCATTCGTAAGAATTTGGCATTCTTTTAATTTATTTAAGGTTTCTTTGACACCCTCTTCTCCAAAGTCAAAGGAATGGTTGCAGGCCGTAGACATAAAATTAAACTTTCCTTTGATGATTTCAAATTCTTCAAAAGTAAAATTGAGAAGGGGGCCTCGGCGAGGAGAGAATTCAAAGTCAGTTTGAAATTGATTGTGAATACAACATTCAAGGTTCGCCATTGAGAGGTCACTTGAAAAGAGGTCTTCACTTAAATCTTTATAGAGCACTTGAGATGATTCTAAAAGGTTTGGAGGATTTAAGAGATCACCAACCGCACTGATCGTAAAAACAGTCTCGACATGATCTGATTGTAGAGTGTAAGTTTTGTTGGGCTCCAGGTACTTTTGTATAGACAAATTTTTTTCAGGCTTTGAAATAGGCCGATCAAGTTTAAAAAGCCAATAAACTTTATCAAGATAAGTCATTCTTTCAACGTCGCTACTTGCTTTTTGAAATGGTCTCTTCCAAAAACCTAAAACTTTGGCTGCAAAAATAATTATCTCATAGACAACAATTTCCAGGAATTTTCTCTTGAAAACTTCTCTTGGAGTTTTGGGAATTGTTGAAATCAGAACTTTACTCCTTTGCAGATGTATTTTGTAAAGGTGAGAGTGTTCCAACTTTTGTGCATTTCTTCAAGATAAACTTTTTCAAATTCTTCAGTCTCTTTTTCATTCCCAAAGAAATTCAAAAGAAAATTTTTGAGGGCCTGGAATCTCTTTTGAGTATTTTTGATTTCTTCGTCTAAGGATTTCCCTTGGCAAGAAACAAGTTGGGCTTCCCATTGAATATTTTTTAAACCGAGATCATACATCAACGCAGGGATCTTTTTCCCAACGCTTAAATCAAATTGAACTTCTGATTTAAGTTTATCCATGTAACGGTTAAATTGAGGATCGAGAGAAAAGAGATTAAAAAAGACTCCATCCAATTCTATAATGCTGAGTGTGCCCCCAGGTTTTAAACATTTGATGAGTTGCTGGAGAGCTTGAGGGGCATCAACCAGGTGTTCGAGAACATAACGGCTCACCACGTGATCATATTTTTCATAAAAATCGGAATTGATATTGAGAAGATCGCCCTCAAAAAAAGAAATTTTTGATTTTTCAGTCGCTGAAAGCAGATCTTGGGCCTGGCGAATGCGAAGAGCTGAGAACTCCAGGCCATCGACTTTTTCGATTTGATAATGACTATTAATATAGCGGCAGAGGACTCCAGTTCCAGAACCCCCATCCAGGATATTTCCAGAAAAGCTCACATTGAGGTCTTTGAGCTCTTGAGCAATATTATAATTTTGTTCAAAGACTTGCTCTTCAAGTCTCTCAGCTTCAATAGAATCCTCTAAACTGTAGGCCATGTGTTTCTCCTCTGTAGAATATTCATAGTGGAATATTGGGGTTTGAATTGATTTTTATTTTAATGTACCTTTTAAATTAATCAAAAGGGTTATTTTGCCGGATTTTGACGCATAGGAGTTTGAAATGAAGTATCTTTATTTCCATGGTGGACCAGGCTTTAATGCTAATCCAGAAAGAAATATTTTGACTCCAATTTTTGAGAAAAACGGTCTAGAAATAGCTTTTTGGGAAGAGCCCTCTGTATTGCGTCCCGATGGGCCGGCTTTTGTTGCTGGCGAAAATTGTTTTCAAAACTATATTAATGAACTTGAGAAATTCTTTAAAAAAGAAATAGAGGGGCAAAACAAAGTTGCTCTTATCGGCCATTCGTTTGGATGCCATTCCGTGAGCCATTTAGCTTTAAATTTTCAAGAGAGTATTTCAAAAGTCTACTTAATTGCTCCAGATTTAGATTTACCAGCAGCGGATATCAATATGTTAACGATTGGTCGCGATGACTATTTTAATAATCAAGAAATAAAAGCAGCAACCAGGCTAACTGAGATCTTAGAAAACTTTGATGGCAAAATGACTGAAGAACTTGAAGAAGGATTTCAGTTACTTTTAAGCAATCCTCGATTCTTAGGTTACTACTGGAAAAATCTAGAAGTCATGCCAAACTATTTTTCACATTATGCAGATCCTGAATATGGATTTGATTACAATTCGTTTGTCACTATGAGAAGAGTCCAAGCTTTTCAATACCCCAATAATTCATCTATTGAGGCTCATTTAATTCTTGGTTCTCACGACAATATTATCTCAAAGAAAAATGAAAGAAAGCTTGTTAATCAATATTTCCCTCAAGTGATCGAGCACATTTTTGAAGATTCAGCCCACTATCCTCACATTGAAGAGAAAGAAAAATTCATAAACACTATTTTAGGATTGGCCCAAAGTGCTGATAAATCAGCATTTCAACGAGTTTAAGCTATCAAACACATTCACGAAGTCTTTGAATTAGAGTTTTCTCTTTGTATACTGAAAATAGGGATTCGACAAAATTATTCTAATAGGAATATAATAAAACTAGAGGGTTTTTATGCAAAAGCCAATCGCTTTTAAGATTGGGCGGCTTTTGAGAGCTGCTCGCAAGATGAATAACATCTCTCAAGTTGAGGCTTGTCATTCACTCCAATTAACTCAAGGGACATTGTCTAAAATTGAAAATGGAGTTTTGATACCGAAAACAGATTTATGGTTTGAGTTTTGTGATTTTTATAAGCTAGATGTGAACGCCTATTATTTTGGAGTCGTCGATAATTTTAAGACCATCAAAACCAGTGATATTTCCCGAGTTGGGCTTTTTTCAATTCCACAAGAGTGGGGAGAAGTTTCAACCGTAGGAGTGAGAGGGATTTCTCCTTATCGCAAATTATTTGTAGAAGAACTTTCAGAAAAAGAGTTTGAAGATTTTTGTGATCTTAAAAAAATGGATTCTGATTATTTTAGAATTTTTGATAATGCTATTAACTACCGTTTCGAATTTGAGCTTGTCGAATTTCTTATTGATAAAAGAATTTTAGGTTCTAAAAAACTTAAAAAATTAATCGACGCTGTTCTCGATCCCAATTGTCATGGAGTTTCGTCGCGGTGTTTTAAAAACCTTGGACCCAAGCAATCTCTTGAGCATTTTATAGATATCTTTGATCGCTATAATTCAGGATTCAAGATGAGTGTGATTGGAGAGTCCAAAGATAAAATCGAAATTAAGATTGATCCAATTGAGGAATTATCAACTTTTGATTTTACGAAATTGAAAAATTTCTATTTTAATTTTTTTCAAACGATATTGGAATCAACACCAAAACTTGCAGATAAAAATTATCGTTACTCAAGTGATTTTTTAGAAAAAAAGTTTTTCAATAAAAATCCAGAATGTATTATTAGAGTCGAGTATAGTGCATGATAAAACACACTCTGTGGGATAACATTAATAAACTTCAGTGGGCCACTAATTTGCGAGACAATGAGTTTGCTGAAGTTTGTGAATTAAAAAAAGAATCATTTATAAAATGCAAAGAAAACTTAGATGATCTTCCCTTAGATGTCGTTATTAATATTTCAGAAAAATTTAATGTCACCATTGAAAGTCTATGCTTCAAAAATGTTGATAGTACTGTTGCTGCCGATTACTATCTAGGGAAATGTGAGCTTTTACCACAGAAATATTCTTGGGCCAAACATAGCCGTCATAGAACAATTATTAATCTTTTAGATTATATCGAGAAATCTATTGGTTGGCACAATAAGATCATGCTATTGCGCTATTTTCAAATCCACGAAGGGTATTTCTCTGATCCCGATGGAAAGATAAATCTTTATTTTATTCATGATCTCTGTAAATATTTCGACAAAAAAGAATTTCCTAAGAGTTTTTTCTTTGGAATGGGAGCTAACTCATTTCAAAGCAACGCAGAAAACGATCTGGGTAAAACGCTAGCGAGTTTTCGAACACCTCAAGAAGTTTATATGGCTGTGGCAGAAGAGTTTTCGAAGAGATTTGACGAAAATTATACTTACGAAATTGAAAATATTCACGGCAATGAAATTTATTTTCGCGAACACCTCAAAAAAGAGGTGAATGAAGAACTTCAAAATTTTCAAGGCAAAGGCACTACGAGTGTTGCCTATACCAAAGCAGGAGTCCTCTCAACATTTCCTTGCTATATTGGCGCAGAGCCGGCCAATGTTCATATCACTCATTGTGAACATTCAGGAGACAAGATGACTCGTTATCGTATCGAAGTTCCTGAATACGAAAAATGCCTTAATTAAGCAGCAACCTTTAACTCATTTATAAAAGTATATTCTTGAGGCAAGTAGTTACTATCTTCCGCAATATAGACTTTCTCATCCCAAAGTTCCTTATATTCATCAGCTTGTTGGTAAGCATAGTCAGAGAATTTCGAAGTATGCAGCACTTGAATTTCTTCATTGCCTACGTTGGATTGCTTAAAAATAGCATTATCACAAAGTGGGTGCATTCCCATCTTTTTAAAAACGTGATCCGTTTTAACCTTAATAACTCCACAAGCAACCATGTGAGGAATTTTAAACTCACGGTGATGATTGACGACAATAGAAAAAAGAAGATCGCGAACTTTTTGAGCATCTCCTGCACTGGTGTGAGTTTTTCGAAATTGATTCTGAATGGCCCAACCTGCTTCATAAGAAATATCTTGGTGTGATCGGCTACATTGATCGAGCAAGCTCTTCATGGCTTCAATAGAAGGAGCTGTCCCATCGTTTTTAACGAGCGCCAAGCCCGGGAATGTAATCCCATATTTTTTACAGTTTGCAGAGGTCACTGTTTTGTAAGTAAAAAGCGGGACATATTCGTTATTAAATTTTTTCAAGAGAATGACATGAGTTCCAAAAAAATCAGTTGTATCAAAAGGCGCAATGTATTTCCCATACACCTTCCTATAGGAAGTGTATTTAATATCAATAATTTGAGAATAGAGGTTTTGAACAGTCGGGTTTTTCCAATTAGACAAAATGTTGTCGATTACAAGAACTTTATACTTAGGCATGGCCATTCCTTTTGATGCTGTTTTATTCCGGGCGGAATATCTAGAAATAGATTAAAGACTTTTGAGATAAATTAGAATACCGGCAAAATATAGCTTTCTAGGAAATTACTGAACTTTAAAGAGTGACCCAAGAGTCTCTTGCAGCTCATCTTTGCTGATTTCTTCTGCGTAGCTGTAAGGAGTCGCTCCAAATTTTGAACACTCAATAGTATGGATGAGAATATGATCAACTTTGATGACGTATTTATAACCGCTTCTAAAAAGGAAACTAATTGATTTCTTTTTTACAGTCGTAGCATATTCACGACCTTCTTTGATGTCGATCTGGTCATTTCCGATGTCAATTGTACAACGAACAGCTTGTTCGTCGAGATAGAGAATATCTTTGTTCTGGAGAACCATGCCATCGAGAAGAGTAGCATCACTTAAAACTTTAAGAGATTTAACATTTTCTGAACTCATTTCTTGTGAAAAGCCCTGTAGGCTAGTGAAAACAAGAATGGCAAAAAGAACTTTTTTCATGGGGCTTATACTCCTGTAAGCGAAATTACCGGCTTTACAATAAACGATGTCTGGATTCTCTACAAGAGACTGTGAATAAAATATAGGGGCAGGGCTCCGTGCTAGGAACTGGCAGCAAATTGGCATAGCATAGAGCTTATGTGCTTAAGATTCCTAATCTTTTTTATGTTTTTGAGCCCTTGTCTCTGGGCTTCCAACGAACAGCAGATCACCGAGGACTTTCTTGGTTATCAGGTTTATGTGGTTCAAAATACGAATAAGCGGATGTGCAAAATATTGAAAGGAAAATGGCGATTTGAAGGGTTAGAAAAGCTATCGAGTGCCGAGCGTGAAAAGGTGAAAATCGAAAGAACTTATAAGCTCGCTTCAAAAATTGTGACCATTGCTGAAGCTTTTGAGTACTCTTCGCGTTTCGATATCGGTTATTGGATGGGCATTCTTCAGAAGGAATCGCTTTTTTGTGAAAGTGTCTGTGGAGGAACTGAAAACGGAAGAGATCGCTATTGCGCAGGCAATTACTCCGAAGCCAAGCCTCTTTATTATAATTCCAAATCTGGTCCGAAACCATATTATGTGGATTTAGGGATTGGGCAAATTAATTATGAAACAGCCCTTTTCTATCTCAATAAAGTTCTTACCAATGAAAGACACACAAATGCCTTTCAAAAGCTAATTGATCAGAGATTTTTTAAAGACTTTCATTCAATCCAAGAAATTAAAGATTTCTTTTCAAAAAATAAATTATCTTCATCTCAAAGTGTTGCAGAAAAGAACGCTCTTGTTCTCAAGATATTTAATAGGCTTAGAAATGATGAGAATTTGAATCTGGCCTTAAGTTTAGGGATTTTTATTAAGAAAATTGAAGAATCCGAGATGAGAAATAAAATTTGGGGAGAGAATGGGAATACGTGGCAACAAAAACTTGCTACGAAGAAAAACTCCGCCATGGCGAATCTAAGAAAAGACTATTCAACAGTTTGGAAAAGAACTTTTGGAGCCGTTTCCTATAATGCCGCACCTAAATCTTATGAATATGGAATGGATGTTTTTTGCATTAAGAACTTTTATGATGGGCTTTTTATGAGAACAGAAAAAGATACTCTTAGTCGAATCAAATATCAAAAAAATGCACCCTTTCACAGCTTTCAAAATGCAGAACCGACCCAATGCTTGCGATTGGTCCGTCAAGTCTTTCAGTCTTACGACAACATGGTCGATTTTGTCGCAGTCAATGAACACGTCGATTTGCGAAAATACCGTGAACTTCTCGATCAGTATACCGATTTTGATATTTATCAAACTTTTGAACATTGGAAAAAGTGGGAGAAAAATATTATCAATCCTTCGAGTACGATAGCTTTTAATGAATTCTCTGCTTCATCTCCTTATAAAATTGTTGAAGTAGAAGGAAGGCTTTTTGAAAAAAATTACTACGAGAATAGTTACCTTAAAGACCCACCAGAGGGTGAGCTTTATATGTATTCCTTTATGAGAAAATATCTTTATCCTTATGGCTTTTCTAAGGAAACCTATGACCGTTTGGTCGAAAATTTTTTAGTTCTCAATCAATGTAATGAAAGTTATGAATCAGTTTGTGAAAACCTGATCCCTGGTGATTTAAAGTTTAATTGGATTTCTTTGAAGCCTCTTGTGAATTAACCTGATTGTCTTTTTTTTTCTTATTCACAATCCCATCATAGACCATGTAAATAACTGCAAAAGTAATGGCCATGTCGGCGACGTTAAAAATTCCAGTTCGAAGTGAACCGATCCCAACATTCATAAAGTCAGCAACATAACCGTAAAAAGCCCGATCGATGAGGTTTCCAAAACCACCACCGAGAATAAACGAAAAGCAAATCAAATCAGTTTTTGAAATAGTTTTGGAGCGAATCAAGAGAAACGTACCAACGACCAAGACGAGTCCTGTTATAATGCTAAAAATGAGAAAACGGGCATGGTCGGGGAGTGAAGACCCAAAACTCAAAAAGGCGCCCTTATTTTCAGCGTACACAATTCGAATGCTATCGTAGAGGTAATGAAAAGACCTTTGATCTTTCAAATAAGCTTTGGCCCAAATCTTTGTGAGTTGATCAAAGAGGACAGTCGAAAATAAAATCGGCAGAATAGTCGAGAGTTTTTGTTTCATATTGTTCAAAATGGTGACCCCTGTAGTTTAAGAATATAACTGAAACACTTAAGTTTCAATCTGTTTAGTTCTAAAAAACGTATCACTTCTCATCTCGATAGTTAGTTTAAGTTACTAAAATAAAAGAACTAAATTGACGGATCTCCGCACAGGAGATATTTTCCATGTTCACTAAAATTTCTTTATCCGACATTATTATATAGATATCCCTAAATACCTAATTAGAGGCTAGGAAGGTCCAAAATGAGCTTATTTATTTTTTCAAAGGAAAGTTCTACGTCCAAGAACTCCGAAAACTTGCGATTGTCGATTTTACGACAGTTCGAAGAAATTGAGAACTTGAAATCTGAGATCGAGAAAATTGAAAATAATAAATTCACAACTGTTGAGCTCGTTAAAAAAAGGAAAAAACAAAATTCCCTCTTAGCAAAAGCTAAGAAGGATTTAGAAAAACGTCTGAATTTAGTTTCAAAAGAAAATGAAATTGCTGAAAAAAACTTAAACGAACAGATTGAAGTCAATAAGAATTTTGAGAATGACATTGAGAGACTTAATAGTGAAATTCATGAAAATAATGAAAAACAAAATGAACTTTTGAAAAATAAGCCTCAACTATTGGGATTAATAGAAGATCTCAAAATCGAGTGTGAGGAAAAGCAAAAAGAATCGATCAAAATAGATGTAGAGCTTCAGAAGACTATCGAAGCGATAAAAGATAAAGAGAAAATACTCTTAAGTCTTGAGAGTAAACTTAAACAAAAGAATTTTGTTATTGAAAAGAAAAATAGCGTGGTCCGAGAAGAAGCTGCGAAACTCGAAGAGTTGAAGGTTAAGAAAGATAATCTTGAAAATGAAATAAAAGAAAGAGAATCCCAGCTTGTCAATCTTCAGTACCAGCAAAATAAAATTGATTCTGAAATAAATTCATTGCAAGAGAATTTAGTTCTTATGCAAAAGAGGATCTCTGAAAAAGAAGAGCAAAAGAATGATAGACTTCGATCTAAAGAGAATCTAGAAGCACAGAGGAAAGAACTTCTTGATGTGCGAGAGAATTCGCATTCTCAAATTGAAGATTTGCAGAAAAATAATTCATCACTGGAAACTGAAATAACAGAACTCAGTGAAGAAATTCGAAATCTTTCAAAAAATTCAGAAGAGCTCAATTCCGAAATCGAAAGACTAAGTCTTGAAAATAAAGAAAAGTCGAAGCAAGTTAACCAAGCATCATCTCAATTAAACGAGCTAAAAGAAAAAGAAAACAAGCTAAGCATTGAAAAAACAAAGCTTCTTTTAAGCTTTGATGAGGTCCAAGCTTATTATGATAATCTTGAGGCAGATAAAAGAGCACTCAAAAGTAAGAATAATGACATGGAAAAATCCATGGCAGAACTCGCAAGTCAAAAAAATGAATTACAGAATAATATCGAGAGATATAAAAAACAAAATTCGGCACTTGGAAATGATTTTAAACAAAAAGAAAGTGAAGTGTTTGTTTTGGAAAACGTTATTCAAGAGCTAAAGCTAGAGCAAAATGCAGGGCATGAAGAAGTTCAACGTTTAAAAATTAAGATTGAGCAGGAAGAAACTAAAATACTCGAAAGAAGAAGAGACGTTGAACAAGAAAAGCTCGAAAAATCAATAATTCTCGATGAAAACCAAGCACTCCAAAAATTAATGGATGAAAAACGCCTTGAGGTTCAAGAGCTTAATCAAAACATTGAAGACATCAAGGAAAGTATTCGAGAGTATGATGCAAAAAACAAACAACTCGAAAGTGAGTGCAATAAGCTTAGCAAAAGTAAAAATGAACTGACAATGAAGCTGGAGCAAATTCGAGAAGAGTCGAAGAAGATCTCTGATCTCAATGACCAAAGAGATTCCCAGAATGAAGCGCTGGAAAAAGAAGTTGAAAAGCTCAATATCTATTATAAGGAAGCTACTGAAATTTTACGCGAGATAAAAAGAAAAAGCGCAGAGAAAAAGAAGTTGTTACAAGCGAATGAACAATCAGTGACAACTCTCAGTGAGAAACTCAACGTCCTCAATAATAATGAAAATATTGTGAGAAAAGAAATTTCTGACCTCGATTTAAAAATAAACTTATTAATGCAGGAACAACAGGACAAAAGAGAAAAAATTACGTTCAAAACGGGAAATATTAAAGCTCTTCAGGACAAGAAAACTGAACTTGAAGGAACGTTGGAAAAAACCAGAGAAACCCTCCGTCTTTTGGAAGTGACTCTGGAAGAAAAGAGCTCAGAACTTTCGAATTTGCAGCAAGAATTTAACTCGAAACGAGTGGTGCTCGATAGTCGGATGAGCAAACTTGATTCTTTAAAAGTTGAAGAAAATGAAAAAAATAAAAAACTAGAGGCTATTCGAAGCGAGTTAACTGGAATTGAATCGCAAACAGCGACGACGGCCATCTCGGTGAAAAGCCTTGAGAAAAAGATTAATGATTTAGATTTAGAAACTTCTCAGATTCGTATTGAAATCGACAAGAAAAAAATAGAAAGCGAAAAACTGAGCAAAGATGGGATTGTCCTGCGGCAAGAAGTTAAAGAAAAATCAGAGCGCTATAATGCTTGTTACTCTGAAAATAATGAAATGCAAATCCAGTACAAAGCTTTGAAGTCGGAATCGACAAGATTAAAAGAAATTTTAGACGAAACAGCACATCGACTGGTGTTGAAAGAACAAGAGACGAGTGGATCGCGGCGAATCCTAGAAAAAGCGCGCCTAAGTTACTCTCAACTAGAAGAAGAGTATAGCAAGCTTAAAAATAAAGAAGAAAAAGTTTCTTCAGAATTGGTACAAATCAATGCAGAAACACGAGATTTACGCAAAAACATCGCTGATTTGGAAGAAAAAAATGAAGTCCTTACAAAAAATAT
This sequence comes from Halobacteriovoraceae bacterium, assembly GCA_020635135.1. Lineage (GTDB taxonomy): Bacteria > Bdellovibrionota > Bacteriovoracia > Bacteriovoracales > Bacteriovoracaceae > JACKAJ01. The sequence continues at coordinate 867,092 of JACKAJ010000016.1, read as the reverse complement.
TTCCGAAAATCGCCAAACTCTACACGATTTAAATCACGAATTTGCTCTTATGAATTCAAGTTATCGTAAACAGCTACTTCATTTTAATAAAAATGAGAAACATCACGAAGAAATTGGTGAAAAATTACAGGCAAAAACCTCGGAGTACAATGAAATTCTTTCAAAACTCAATATGACAGAGGGGCATGTACGGGATCGAAGAAAAGTTGTTGATTCTCTTAATTCTGAACTTCAACAGATCCATGCTGAAAAAATGGAAGTTGAAAAGAAATTAAGCCAGCTCAATGAATCTGAAATGCACTATGAACTCGAAGCTCAAAAACTTCGCGCAACTTTGAAAAAGACTAGAAATGAGATGCGTGATATTGGTGCTTCTTGCAGTGTTCTTGAGGGTAATATCAATAAACTTAAAAAGTATCTAAATGAAAAGAAATCAGAACTGCTCAACAATAAAGAAAGTATTGATACCAGTTCAAAAGTCCTAAATAAGTACAATGAAGTGGAAGCTCAAACAAAATCAGAACTCGAGAAACTTCGCTCTCAGCTTGCTGAGATGAAACAAGTCAAAATTTCAAAAGACATTGAACTTGAAGAAAAAATGAAAGAAGTGAAGAAAGTGGAAAACGAAGTGGTCAATGTCATGGATCAAATTCTTAAAACCAAAAAGAATCTGAACTCTTCTGATATTCAGATCAATATGATTGCATCGAGAAAAGAGGTGAATAAGCAAAAAGTCGAGAATCTGGAAGCCAATCGCTTGAAAATAGTGCTTGATAATATTCGCAGCAATCTTACAAATAAGGTAATGATTTCACCCGAGACCAAGGCCCAAATCAATAAAGATAAGAATATGATCAATTTTCTCGAAATGCTGGCCACACTCTTTGATCGCGAAAAGCTGTACATGGGTGAGTTCCACATTGATTGGCATTCCCGAGGGTTGGCGATTGAATTGAGCGATTTCTTCGAAGAAACAACAACCATCGAAAAGAGTCTCGCGAAGATTTCTAAGCAAATCCTAAGCTTTCTTCCACGGCGCTATTATGAAACATCTTTTCGATTCGAAACTCAGCGTGGGAAGTCGATTCTTCACTTTGACATTCACAATGCTATTCAGAGAGAAGCCCCTCTCGAAGCTTAGTGGATAAAAATTACAGCAGACAGCCTTATCGCGTAAAACTATGGTATATCTACCTCACAATAAAACGAGGTGAATTATATGTTCATGTTCTTAATGCTGTCTTTGTTCACTTTCAACCTAGCTTATTCTCAATCGATTTTTGTAGATGGTCAGAAACTTACTCACGAAATAAGTGGATCAATAGTTAGTGCAGAATACCCGGTTCCTTCCGAGTATCACTACTCACCAAACAAAGTCACTATTCTCTATTTCACGGCCAATTGGTGCGGGATATGCAGTCTTGCCACCAAAAAACTTATCGAACTTACCGAGCAAACAGACGAGATTCAAGTTATTGGGATCCACGCTACGGGGATCAGCACCGAAGATATCCTCAGCTTTATTGATAAAAAATCTATTAACTTTCCCATCCTCTACAATGAATCAATCGGTGCTAAAGACCTTCACCCGATCGTCATTGCTTCAGAATATCAGGGTATACCAAAGATTGTGGTCATTGATTCTGAAGGAGTGGTCCGCTTTTCCGGTATTGGCTTGAACAAACTCAGCGAAACGATTGCAGCCACCCTCGATATAATTCAATCAAAGAAAAAGTGTGGACGTACGTACCTGCCGTTTACCCGCTTTAAGGACGGACGCGCCATTATAAATCTGGTTAAAATGAGCGAAGCGAATTGAACAGGATTTATGAAAAGTGGCGGGAGTGTAAAGACTCGATACCGAGTCAAAATATCGGTAACTTGCAACTCTCTAGCTCTATTTGTCTGTATGTGAAAATGTTAAAGAAAGTTTTCAAGCTGAACGTTTAATAGCGAATCGTATTGTTAATGTGTGTATAATTAAGACGAGAGCATTCTTGTATTGAATATTTTTTTTAAGAAAATCAAAGACCATGCTAAAGCGCTAAAAAAAACTAAAAATCCAACAAATCCTAAATATACGTTATAGTTATCTGGCTCTGAAAAAATAACTAGAAATCTTAGAATGGCAGCTAACGCTATCAAGCTTCCTGTGATCAAATATGGGAATATTCTATGTTCAAACTCTAAAGAGCTCTGATAACCGTGAGCAATTATGACCCTGCTCGCAACCATTATCGTCATCAAAAGGTAGGTTCCAATATAAATAAGGTGTTTCACATGAATGGCCACGTCAACTTTAAAGCATAATATCCATGAGGCAATCAAGATAAACCAACACGAAATTCTTAAGATTCTACCATGCCATTTCCCTGTCTTAACCTTAGTATGAATTCGCCAATATTTAATAGACATATATGTAATAACTATTGCTCGAGCAATGTAACCAATAACCTCTCTTCCAAAACCTTCTAATAAAAGGCTTACAAAATAAAGGATGGCCATTAATTGAATATTGACTGGAAGGACTTCTATAAATGACTTCGACTTCTCATAAATTTCTCTTTGATTAATAATGATATCTTTAAATCCCAAAATACCGGGAATCAAACGTCCCCCAACGCCAATAACAAAGGATGTGGTCATGCCGTCGTAAAAAAGAACTTTTCCCCAAGGCTCAAGATAGAAAAATAATTCTTCATTTAAATTTAATAAAGAATTAAAGAGGCTACCAAAGATTCCTATTAAAATCCCCATACCTACGAATAAAAAAGTAAAGGGTGGGTTTTGCTTTCTTTTTAAAAACCTTTTAGCTCCAAAAACGAAGAGAAATATTAGCCCTAAAAAAATATCCAACCAAAACCAAAAGATTAAATTCAGAAAGAAAAATATTAGATTAAAAATAATCACGATTAGGAAAAAAAGTAATTCATATTTGGTTAAAAATTCTGAATCAGTGAATCTTGGAATTGCTGTTAACAAAAATCCTAATATTGAAAAATAAAGATAACCACCAATAAAAAGATTTGCATGTTCACTTACGGGAAAGTCTCCAATATCAAAGATACCGTAGAATATCCAAAGTCCTGAGGCATAAAGCAAGTAGAAAATTGCTACCGGGAAAAATATTCGAAAAGGATCTTTGCAGAAGAGTTTTATCATTTCAAGTGATTGGGAAATTATTTTCCCGAAACATCCTGACGAGTCGGCTCTACGATTTTAGCAGCCTCTTTACCACCTATTTTTTCGAATAAACTAAACATTAAATTCTCCTTCAAATTATTTTAAACTAAGAATATATTTAATAATTTCTTTTAGATCAGCATCAGATATCTTGTTTTTACTATTTTTAGTCATTATTCCAAACTTCTTTCCTTTTTTGGATTTATGCCAATTTCGATTTGTTTTTTTTGTTCCTGTGCGCACTTTCTCAAAAAGATATGCATCTGTGGTTTTGCCCTTTAAGTGAGCCTGTGGTGTTTTATACATTCTCGAAACTTCTTTATAAGAGGGCCCAATTTTGTCTTTCTCTATATCATGACAAGTAGTGCATCTCGATTTTTTTAAAATCTTAAGAGCAGTAGCATCGTCAAGAGCATACGAAGGTACTGATAGCGTTATAAAAGAAATTACCATTAAAATTTTCATTTTTTCTCCTGTCAATATAACTCGTTCCAAAATCCTTTCTTTAAAATAAGAGTATTCTTTTTCCAAGATAGTATTTTTTTATCTTCTTTTAGTTTTGTTAGCATCCTTGAAAAGGTTTCAGGAATTGTTCCAATCATATTTGCAATTTCTTTTTTTTGCTCTCTGATGACAATTTCCTCGTTCCGCCCATAGTGAGTTTCAATAAAATGGAAAAAACGGTCTGAAACATCTCCATCATTAAAAAGTTCCACACATTTTGTTAAAAACCGAAGCTTTTTTATAAGATTGAGGATAAAACTCTCACTCATTTTTTGATCCTTTAAAAGTTTTAGAAATTCAGCTTTATCCACTTTAAAAACTATAGAATCTTCTATTGCCAATGCTGTTGCGGGGTAATCGTTTTTTTCAAACAAAATAACTTCCGCAAACGTGTTTCCAGGATTCATATTCTTAAGTATCGTTTCCACTCCCTCTTTTGACATTCTCGATATTTGAATTTTTCCTTCAATTACAACGTAAAACCCATTTGCCTTATCTCCTTGAAAGAAGAGTTGCTTGCCCCTTTTAAATTTTTCAATTATCCCTGAGTTTTTAACAATCTCATTAAGCGCGGCTTCATCCATGAATTGAAACAATTGAGATGATCGCAAGGCGTCAATGGTGTTCATATGTAGATTCTCCCTTAAAGAGACTATGGTCGTAATTGACTTAAGTCAATTACGACCAGATAAAACCTCTCCTAAACTTTGGTTATAAACAAGAAACACTTTGGGGTAATATGCTTTCAAAAAAATCTGCACGTACATTTTTTATAGCTGGAACAGTGATTACTTTTGGCTGCTTTATTGTACTTACAATAGATACTTTTAAAAAAATTCCAGCACAAACCAATCAGCATAATTTATCTGAGTCGGCAATTAGAGGAAAACATCTTTTTGACCAAAACAATTGCATGGGGTGCCATACAATTATGGGGGAAGGTGCTTACTATGCACCAGAATTGACAAAAACCTACGAAAAAAGGGGAGCTAAATTTATTGAAATGATGCTAACTGACCCCGAAAAAATGTTTCCAGGCAAACGGAAAATGGTAAAGTATAATTTCACGGCACAGGAAAAGCAGGATTTAATTGCATTTTTAAAATGGGTTGGTGAAATTGACCTCAATGGCTTTCCACCCAAGCCCGATTTACAAGTATCTCAACAAAGTGTTTCAAATCTACCAGGCAACCAACCTTCAATAATTCAGGATATGTGTATGTCTTGTCACTCTCTTGGAGGACAGGGAAGTCAAGAAGGGCCGGGGCCAGCCCTAGACGGAGTTGGTAGCAAATACGGTGTAGAGTATTTAAGAAGATGGCTCTCAAACCCAGAAGAAGTTAAACCAGGTACTGAAATGCCAAATTTAGAACTAGATAAAGAAACTATAGATGAGCTTGTAAGCTATCTTTCAAAGTTAAAGTAGTAAGGAAGTCCAAATGAAATATAATTCTCAAAAAGTTGCGTATTGGTTTTTTGCATTAAGCATGCTCTTGTTTGGTATACAAATCACTTATGGTTTTATCATGGGATTTGCTCATATGGGCTTTGATGTACTTCATGGATGGATTCCTTTTAATACTGCAAGAGCAGTTCATACAAATTGCCTAGTTATGTGGCTTTTGTCCGGATTTATGGGGGCAGCATATTTCATAATACCTGATGAATGTGAGAGGGAGTTGATCAATCCCAAACTAGCCTATGTTCAGTTAATCTCATTTGCCATAGTAGGTGTAATAGCTTTAATAGGTTTTCACTTTAATTGGTGGGAAGGAAGAAAATTTCTAGAAATTCCGAGGCCTTTAGACTACCTCGTTGTTATTAATGTTCTCATTTTCATCTACCTCATAGGGGGAACGATTTGGAAGGCTAAAAGATATACGACTACATCTATAGTTCTTTTCTTTGGTCTACTAATGGCAGCACTTCTTTATCTACCAGGAATGTTAAATACTGTATCTCAGACAGTTGATTCTTTTTGGCGATGGTGGGTTGTGCACTTGTGGGTAGAAGGAGTATGGGAACTTATAATGGGGGCAATCCTATCTTACCTACTGATTAAATTAACTGGTGTGGATCGTGAAATCGCAGAAAAATGGTTATATGTTATTGTCGGATTTACGTTTCTTTCTGGAATTTTAGGAACTGGGCACCACTATTACTATATAGGTACTCCCAAGTACTGGTTGATTATTGGCGGCGTTTTTTCTGCACTTGAGCCTCTCGCTTTTTTAGGAATGGCCATTTATGCAGTCAAGGTCAAAAACCTTGGAGAAAGAAACCATCCAAATAAAATGGCCTTAGCTTGGTCTATAGGGTGTGCTATTTTATCGTTTGTTGGAGCAGGTTTCTTAGGTTTTGCTCATACTTTACCTCAAGTGAATTTATACACTCATGGAACATTAGTGACAGCGATGCATGGGCATCTTGCTTTTTGGGGCGCCTACGCCATGATCGTTATCGCTCTTATTACCTATGCGCTACCGCAATTAACAGGTAGGAAACTTCACGATTCCAAACTTGGGGTTTTTGCTTTTTGGTCAGCAAATATTGGAATGATTATGATGACTATCGCATTTGGAATTGCCGGAGTTGCCCAAGTTTACCTGGAAAGAAAACTTGGGCTTGAATTCTTATCTGTTCAATCCGAAATAGAAGTTCATTTTTTAGGTCTTGTTCTGGCTGCACTTGTCTTTAGTTCCGGATGTATCGCATTTATTTGGAATTTCGTTAAACATGGAATGCCACGTGATACTCAGATAGGTTCGAAGGTTTATGAGTAAAATAGATCAGGATGTCTTTTATAGATCAGTTTCAAACGAAATTGAGATATTTGAACATACATATAAAAATCGACTTCCCTTAATCCTCAAAGGCCCCACAGGATGTGGAAAGTCTCGGTTTGTAGAATTTTCAGCCAAGAAACTAGGAATTGATCTCATCACAGTGTCATGCAATGAAGATACATCAGCGTCAGATTTAATAGGTAGGTATATTTATAAAAATGAGAGTGTTGAATGGATTGATGGACCTGTTACGAGAGCAGTGCGCAATGGAATGATTTTATACTTAGATGAGATAACTGAGGCTCGAGAAGATGTTACCGTTTTGATTCACTCGCTAACTGATCATCGAAGAGAATTATTTATAGATAAAACTAATGAAAAGCTAAAAGCGACGGAAAATTTTTATTTAATTGCTAGTTACAACCCGAGTTATCAAAGAGGGTTAAAAAAAATGAAACCTTCAACACTTCAGAGATTTGTTTCTCTCGAATTTAATTATCCCCCTACAGATATTGAGGTTGAAATAGTAAGCAATGAATCACATTTAGAAGAAAAAAAGGTAAAGAAACTAATTGCATTTTCTAAGCATGTTCGTACATTAGGTGAGTTAAACCTTGCTGAGACTATTTCTACACGACTTATTATAAACAGCGCAAAGTTAATTAAGTCGGGAGTCGATGAAAGATCTGCAGTTATCACAGGAATGACAAATCCTCTTAGTGACGACTCTGATATATCGAAATCGCTACAAGACCTAGTTATGCTGAGCTTTTAAAGTGGACATCAGTGAAAAACTATTTCAATTCGTATATAATAAATTTTATGGAAGAAGTAAAAGAAGTAGAAAGAATGCTTCTTTTGAGTTAGCTATATGTAAGAGCAGACTTGAAGCTCTTGCTTCGATGCTAAACAAGCAAAAAATCACTATTATTGAGGCTAATGTTCCCACTGTTTCTACATTAGATACTATTTTTTTACCAGGTCATGCTCAGTCGTATAAGCATTATTTATACTTAATCATTTCTCATTATGAGGCGAAGAATAATAATGTTTATTTCTCTCCCAAAAAAAATCAAGATAGAAAAGCTGAACGATTAATTAATATTATCTCTAAAAAGTATTGTTCCCTTTGTAGAGAACTTTATTTAGAATCTCAGTACTTGTATCCAATTATACCTGAAAATAAATTCCTCGAATTTAATAGGAATGAAATACAAACATTAGATAATAATGAATCTTATTCACAACAAAAAATTAATAAAACGATCAAAACATCTGGAAGACCAAAGCAAGTAAATCTTGAGCAAGATGAAGAAAACCCAGTCATTCATAATTTTGAAAAAGTGAAGACATTAGATGACTTTTCTGGAGGGGCTCGAGAGCTAGATGGGAGTAATGATTTTGAAAATGAAGAAGATGCACTAGAGGAATTGAACTTAAGTTCTATTGTACGTTCAGATGTTAAGACTGAAACATTTATTAAATCTGATGCTGTTATTGAAAATGCTCTATATGTCGCGAGAAAAGAAATTAATACAGAGAGTTTTAGGGAATATCCTGAATGGTTTTACAAAGAGCAAAGGTATCGAAAAAATTGGTGCCGTGTCATTGAAAAGAGCTCTGAAACCAAAGCGAAGGAGGACATTTTTAATTATGACAAAGTTCTTGCAAGAAAAATCCGGGAGGAGGTTTTAAGTATTATAAATAAAAAACAATATAAAACAAAATTAAAGGATGGCCCCGAGATTGACCTGGACGAACTACTTCGTTACCAGATAGAAAAAAATATTTATCGAAACGATACACCATTTGTTTTTATGAAGAAATATCCTCAAGAACGTGATTTTTCTATCCTATTTTTAGTAGATTCAAGTCTTTCCATCGACTCTTATGTTCAAAACCAGCACATTTTAGATTTATTTAAGCATATCCTTTACATTCTCTCAGACGCCTTAGTTGATATTGAAAATCACGTGGCCTTTTACTCTTTTCATAGCTTTACAAGAAATCAGTGTATTGTGGATAAGCTAAAAGGTTTTTCTGAGAATATGCAAGATTTGAAAAAAAATACCGTATCTTTAAGACCCAAGGGGTACACCCGAATTGGGGCGGCAATAAGACATGCGTCTTGGATTTTAAAACAAGAACAAAGAAGACATCAATTCTTGTTTATTCTCAGTGATGGTAAGCCAACAGACTTTGATAAATATGAGGGGGAGCACGGGTTTCAAGATATTAAAAAAGCACTAGATGAGTTTTACAGTTCATATGGTTACTGTCATCTTTTCACATTTTCAAAATCGCCAAGTAAAAATCTCTCAAGGATCTTCTCTCAAAATAATTATTCTCTCTTTACTGACGAGAAACAATTTCAGCGTTTATTAAGCAATGTTTTCTATTCTTTATTTTCTAATAATTGACTTGAGTCAATTATTTTCTATATTTTTGTTAATACCCTTTCTTCAAATAATTATCAGACAAGGATTTATAAATGGTAAAATCAAATGTAAATTTATTAGCAATTCTAATTATTGGATCTTTTTTAACTATTCTAAGTTCTTGTAATGAACAAAAATCGAAAGTGCATTCGATTAAAAATATGGACTCTTTGAAAAGAGTTACGCAGAAGCTTGTCCCACCTCCAGCTTTACCTGAGCATAACCAAGTAGCAACAGGAGAACCCAAGATTGTTCAAGTGCGACTTGTGATTGAGGAAAAGAAAATGGTTATTGATGATGAGGGCACAGAAATCTGGGCCTTCACTTATAATGGAACAGTTCCAGGACCAATGATTGTTGTTCATGAAGGTGATTTTGTAGAGGCAACTTTAGTAAACCCCGAAACTAATGCAATGGAGCATAATATTGATTTTCATGCATCAACTGGCGCTCTTGGAGGTGGTGGATTAACTCATGTCGCTCCAGGGGAAGAGGTTGTCTTGCGTTTCAGAGCAACTCGACCAGGAGTTTTTGTCTATCACTGTGCCCCTAGTGACATCATGATTCCATGGCATGTTGTCCACGGTATGAATGGGGCACTGATGGTACTTCCAAGAGAAGGGTTAAATGATGGTCATGGAAAAAAATTAAAATATGATAAGGCATTCTATGTTGGAGAACAAGACTACTATATTCCAAAAGACAAAAATGGAAATTATAAAAAATATTCCTCATCTATAGAAAGTATGACTGATGATTTAGAAGTGATGAAGTCTCTTATCCCTACACATATTGTTTTTAATGGAAAAGTAGGTGGCTTGACTGGAAGTAATGCAATGAAGGCTAACGTTGGAGATACAGTTCTAATTCTACATTCTCAAGCTAATTATGATACTCGTCCACATCTTATTGGTGGCCACGGCGATTATGTTTGGGAGCGAGGCTCATTTGGAAACCCTCCCAAAAGAGACCTTGAGACTTGGTTTATTCCAGGAGGAACTGCTGGGGCAGCTTTATACACTTTTAGACAGCCTGGTGTGTATGCATACGTTAATCACAACTTAATAGAAGCTGTTATGAAGGGAGCAGTAGGACATTTTAAAGTTGAGGGCAAATGGAATGATGAACTAATGAAACAAGTTAAGGCACCAAGTCCAATAAAGTAATAGTAATGTGAGTAAGCTCATAATCGCAATTTATGTTCTTTGGATGGGGGAAACTTATTCCTCTAACGTAATGACATATGAGACAGTTAAGGTTCCCCCTGGCTCCTTTATTCTGTCAGTTCCAATCAATAATTCGATTAGTACAACATTTATAGATAAAAGAATTCATTTTAAAAAAAGTTTTTATATTGGAAAATATGAGGTTAGTAATAAACTCTGGGATGAATGTTATAAAGCAAATTATTGTCATAAGAAATCTGTTCGGAAATTAAATGAAAGTGATAATCATCCTGTAGTACGAATTAATTGGCATGACGCCCACCAATTTACTAGATGGTATTCAAAAATCACAAAGATGAATTATCGTCTTCCAACAGAGGAAGAATGGGCATATTCAATGAACCTAGGTAAAGATTATAAAGAGTCAGAGATTGACTATGACTATAAAGCACTTGACCTTCATAAGCTCCCTCTTAAGGTAACTCGTCCATTGGGTACAATTAGCAAAAATGATTGGGGGATCTATGATTTTAAGGGAAATGTTTGGGAGTGGACTTTAACTTGCTGGTACAGCTCAAAAAAGAATATTTTAAAGAAGAGAAGTGTTGATGAGTTAAACAATTCGAGTGCCTGCACGACTCGGATTGCACAGGGAGAAAACCGTTCTCATATTCCAGACTTTATATTTAATACCTACAATGGGGGCTGCTCGACATTGCGCCCAGCTGCAAATCTAGGTTTTCGCATGGTAAGAGAGGACTGAATGAAAAAACTAATGATCGTTATCATATTTTTAGTATTTGGTTATGCATACCCTGAAACGACAGGAGGTCATTTAATTGGAGGAAATTTTAAGTTACATGATCTAAAAGGAAAAGTCGTAAGGGGGAAGGATTTCACGGGAAAATACTTGCTTGTTTTCTTTGGTTTCACTAGCTGTCCAACAGTTTGTCCTCTCGGCACAAAGACTATGATGAGCGTTTATAAGAGTTTAAAAAATATAAAAAATGAAACTGTACCAGTTTTTATAACGATTGATCCTGAAGTTGATACACCAAAACGCTTAAAGAAATTTAAAGAACGCTTTGGAAAACAGCTTGTGACCCTTCGAGGAAACAAAAAAGAGACTGACGATGTTGTTAAAATGTATCGAGGCTATTATTCTAAAAAAACTCGAGTAAATATTGATCATAGCGATATAATTTATTTTATGGGAAAAGACGGGAAATACCTTTCTCATTTCCCCAGTAATCTCGGTGCAAGTAAGATAAAAGAAAAAATTGATGCCATATTGGCGGAAATTAATACAGGTAATCAGTTTGAATAATATAAAAAACGGGTCTTGTAGGTTAGCAGTGGACTGCTCTGAATCAATAAAAATATAGTCAAGAGAATGGGGTTTTAAATATTGAGTGGGATACAAGTCTGGGGAGCCTGAAAAAAAGGCAAAAAAAATCGTCACAAAGGAGGACGATTTTTTATTTTTACCTAAAAGTGGCGGGAGTGAAGGGACTCGAACCCTCGGCCTTCTGCGTGACAGGCAGACGTTATAACCAACTTAACTACACCCCCGTAGCCATATTTCAGAGTTCCTCATTATAGAAACGAGCAGCTCTGTGGTCAAGATAAAATGTTCTCGTCTTTCACTCATAATGTTATAATAGCTCTCATGATGAACTTTTTAGATTCACTTTGGCAGTATATTTTGGTGTCATCACCCTATCTACTGCTAGGATTCGGGGTATCGGGCATCTTGCATCAAGTGCTGAGTCACGATGTTTTTAAGAAATTCATAAGTAAAAACAAACTTTCCGACGTTTTTATGGCCTCACTCTTTGGAGTACCGCTTCCTCTTTGCTCCTGCTCAGTCATCCCCACTGCAGTCACCTTGAGAAAATCCGGGGTGAGTAATGGGGCGACATCCTCCTTTTTAATAGCGACGCCAGAGTCGGGGATTGATTCCATCGCGATGACGTACAGTGTCTTAGATCTCCCCATGACCATCATCCGCCCAGTAGCGGCTTTTTTCTCAGCTTTTGTCGCGGGAACTCTTAATTTCTTTTTTAATCACTATCAACTTCCTGAAGAAGAGAAAGAAGCTAAAAAATCTTGCTGTCATGCTGGTAAAAAAGAGCCTGAGAAATTTAATCTTCTCACGGCCCTCAAATATGGCTACATGGAATTGATGGATGATATTGCGGGCTGGTTGAGTCTGGGTCTCTTGCTTGGCGCTTTGATCTCGGTTATCTTTCCCGAAGATTTCTTCACATCTTTTGGTGCTAATACTAATCGCCTCATTATTTTAGCAGTTGGAATTCCTCTTTATATCTGTGCTTCAGCTTCAACACCTATTGCGGCTTCGCTCATGATGAAAGGTCTCTCTCCGGGAGCAGCTCTTATTCTTCTTTTAGTGGGACCGGCAACCAATGCTTCAAACATCGCTGTTCTTCAAAAGTATATTGGGATGAAAGGTGTTGTGATCAATATTGCGAGTATTATCGTTATCAGCTTAGGGCTCTCATTTGCAGTCGATTATTTTTACAATCACTATTGGAGTTTAAGTTTTAACCTTGAACACTTTCACGAACATGCGCAAAATAGCGCCTGGCAAATCGGCTTAGCCGTGATTTTTATTGCACTCTTAGTTTCGAGTTTATGGAGATCGCAGATTAAAGGAAGGATATTAAAATGAAATGGATGTTCTTATTGTTACTTACAAGTGTTGTGAGTACTTCTTGCACAAAAGAGAATAAAATGGGACAAGATCAGGTGAATTCCCATGCATCAGCAATGGAAAAAGGTGATGAAGAAAAGAAACCAGATTGTGACGATCCCGATAAAGTTGTTGAAAAAATAAAAAAAGAAGCAGAAGAAAGCAACCAGCCCGTTTTTTCACTAGAAAAAAACGATGCTGGCTGTAGCCTCGATGAAAAATAAGTTTCTCATCATTCAAACAGCCTTTATCGGCGATGTGATTTTAGCAACGAGCTTAGTGGAGCAGTTGTATCTTATTGATCCCGAAGCAGAGATTCACTTTTTTTTGCGAAAAGGAAACGAAAGTCTTCTCCAGCACAATCCTCACATTAAAAAAATTTGGGTTTGGGACAAGAAGAATAATAAGCACTGGAATCTTTTCAAGTTGCTTTTGGATTTAAGAAAAGAAAAATTTTCTACTGCAATTAATATCCAGCGCTTCTTCTCGACCGGGTTACTTCTCACTCTTTGTGGAGCCAAGGTAAAAATTGGTTTTGATAAAAATCCTTGGAGCCGCTTTTTCACTCATCGGATTGTTCACCACATTCCCGATCGCGAAAATGGACAATACCTCCATGAAGTTGAGAGAAATGCAAAACTCTTAGCACCATTGGTAGGGGATAAAAAAATTCAAAAATTGCGACCGAGTCTCCACTTTCCCGATATTACGGAAACAGAAAACAAAGAAAATTATGTGGTCCTAGCCCCCGCTTCTGTTTGGTACACTAAGCAGTGGCCAAAGGAATACTGGGCCGAGCTTGTGAAAATGCTGGGGAAGAAAAATCTGCAAGTCTATTTAATAGGCTCTCCTGAAGATAAAAAATATTGTGATGAGATTATTGAAGAGAGCCACAACACTTATGCCCAAAATCTCTGCGGCAGGGCCACTCTCATGCAATCGGCACTTCTCATGCGAAATGCCCTGCGAGTTTTCGTGAATGACAGTGCTCCCTTACACCTGGCTTCCGCTATGAATGCACCCACTACAGCTATCTTCTGCTCAACCATAAAGGACTTTGGTTATGGTCCCCTCAGCGATCGCTCGATCACGTTGGAAGTTAAAGGTCTTGATTGTAGACCCTGTGGGCTTCACGGTAAAAAAGCTTGCCCTCTTGGGCACTTTCGTTGCGGTTATGAGATCACTCCGAAAGAAGTCCTCAAAACTTTAGACACCTGAAAAACGAACTCAATATCTTGTGGCATCTGGTTCGTCGCTACGATCATCTCCTCCTTGCGACGGACACAGGAAGTCCGCCTCAGTCGTGGAGATCTAGGCTCCTGCCATCTACCACAATCTCTTGAGTTCTTAATCCTCTTAGATACATTGTTCGAACTTTTCAAACTTTAGACACCTGAAAAAGTGTCGATAAATTATACACCTGCAATTTGGCTTAACGATTCTCCCTAAAACAAGAGCTCTAAACCCCTAATATAACATCCTTTTATTTGGCACGTTTCTTGTATCTCTATGAGTACCAAACTTTAAAAGGGGTGTTTATGAAAACGACAACTATGAGAGTGTCTAGTACTAAAGCCAGCATGTTCTTTGGATTCCATGCGCTTGTTTTTTTACTAGCTTTTGTTTTACTTTTTTCTTCATGTGGTAAGGATGACAACCAGACATCAAATACAAACAATAATCCTTATCCCAATTATCCAACGAATCCGTACCCAGTGAATCCTGCTAATCCTGGAACAAATCCTGGGAACTTCGAACAACTGACGACAGCTCAATTGAAAACAAAGTTGGAAGCAATGTCGATGAAGACAACTGTTTCTGATACGAATGGAATTGGAAGAAATTTAATTGATGGTTTTCTAGGCTTTGGTTCAGATAATCAATGGCTCAAAGTAAAGTCTTCAACAGATAATTCTGTAACATTTAGTGTTTATGACTGGCAAGATGATCCAGCAGTTGATCCAGCTTACGAAACTAAAACTGTTAAAAAGACAGACATCATCAATAGCATCTTTAATTCTGGTCGCTTTGCAAGCAACTCACAAATTATCGGTGCCTGCTATGTCTACAGTATGAATACTCAGAAATCCTATATGGCTTACATTGTTCAAAAACTTGATACTGAACAAATTGCTGGGGATTGGATCTCTGTAGGAACTTATAGCACTTATGTTGTAAGCCACAAGTTACCACTCATTGCGAACCCACTTTATGGAAAAGTGATGACAAGTGACGGACAAGACTTCGAAAAGCAAAGTGTTCACTATGTGAATGGTATGCAACTTGATATAAGTCAGTGTCTCAATACTCAACAGTATCCGCTCTAATCGGGACAAAACAACACCCTCTTAATCAAGTATTCAAACAAAAAATACCAGGGTCGCCACAAGGCGACCCTTTTTCTTATGAATCTCCTTTAAAAATTTTCCCAACTTTTGTATTCTAGAAAAGGAAAATTTATCCTTAAGGAGGGGAAAGTGGCGCGTTATTTTGCCGACATCGAAGATTTAGAATTTAACCTTTTCGAAGATCTTAAAATCCAGCAATACAATAAATTTGGTCTCGAAGCGAACGATATGAAAGGTATCATTCAAGAGTATAACAAGTTTGTAGAAAACGAAGTGTTTCCCTCACGTGAACCTTCCGATGCAGAAGGTGTTAAGCTGGTTGATGGCAAAGTGATTGGTCCTCAAAGCCTCAAAAAATTTCATAGCGCTTTTTATGAAAATGGTTGGTTTGGTTTAGGTCTCTCTGAAGAAATTGGAGGAACTCCAGTTCCAGAAGCCTTACAAATTGCTTGTCTCTCACTCATCACAGGAGCCAATACAGCTTATAGTATGTATCCCGGTCTCTCCAAAGCTGCTCTCAATGTTATCTATCTCAAAGGAACAGATGAGATGAAAGCACGCTTTTTACCACCGATGATGGAAGGTCGATGGGGAGGCACTATGTGTTTA
This sequence comes from Halobacteriovoraceae bacterium, assembly GCA_020635135.1. Taxonomy (GTDB): domain Bacteria; phylum Bdellovibrionota; class Bacteriovoracia; order Bacteriovoracales; family Bacteriovoracaceae; genus JACKAJ01. The sequence continues at coordinate 851,345 of JACKAJ010000016.1, read as the reverse complement.
ACTGAAGCGGGTGCGGGAAGTGACGTTGGGGCCCTAAGAACAACAGCGACTCCCAATGGTGATGGAACTTATAATATTAGCGGTGTAAAAATATTTATTTCTTCTGGGGAAGTGGATTTTAATGAAAACACCATTCACCTCGTTCTCGCTAGAACTCCAGGGGGAAGCGAAGGGACAAAAGGGATTTCACTTTTTGTTGTTCCTCGCAACTGGGTTAATGATGACGGAAGTATGGGGGACTTTAATAATGTTCGCTGTACTAAAGTGGAAGAAAAAATGGGAATTCACGCTTCGGCAACTTGTGAGCTCACTTTTGGTGGTGAAGGACCAAGTCGTGGTTACTTAATTGGTGAAGAGTTTGATGGTATGGCCACTATGTTTATTATGATGAACGAAGCCCGCCTACTGTGCGCCCTTCAAGGGGATGCTCAAGCCAATCTCGCTTATTTGATGGCCCTTAATTATGCCAAAGAACGCGTGCAATTTAGCACAGAGATTATTAACCATCCCGATGTTCGAAGAATGCTTGCGAAAATGCGGGCCGCTTCACGAGGAATGAGAGCTCTCACTCTTTATACAGCCGATTTGTTCAATAAGTGTGAATCAGACGAAGAACTTAAAAATCTCATCTCGCTTCTCACGCCTATCTGTAAAGCTTACTGCTCTGAAGAAGGGGTAAATGTGAGTACTGATGCCGTTCAAGTTCATGGCGGTTATGGCTTTTGCACAGAGTATGGAGTTGAACAATTTGTTCGCGATACTATCATTGCTAAAATTTATGAAGGGACTAACGGAATTCAGGCCATCGACTTTGTGATGAGAAAAATCTTAAAAGACGAAGGCAAAACCATCACGGCCCTTCTGCAAGAAATTGGAAGTTTTGTAGGCAAACTCGATGGAAAATACCAAGTCCAACAAGCGGCCATGACCGAGGCTCTCAAAGATTTTCAAACTGTGCTGGGAGCAGTTCAGAAATGGGCCGTGGGGAAAGACATGAACTCTATTCTCCAATATGCTCACGATACACTAATGATGGCTTCTCATATTGTGGTGAGCTGGCGCTTAGGCTCACAAGCGGTCCTTGTCGAGAGTTCTGGGGCGAGTGAGACTTACACTAAAACTAAACAAGAAGACTTTGCTATCTACTGCAAATACTACCTATCGAAAAATGCTGGATTGAAAAAAGCTATTACAGAGCACGCTTTAAACTTCTCGGAGCTAGTCCTCTAGGGCTGGCCGTGCTATACTCGAGGGCGTAATACGATTAAACAATTGGTAGGTTAACGTGAAAGACATTGTGTTTGGGCTCGCTCATGAGTTTTCAAGTGAAACTCACGGGAGCTCTAATTATGACGAAGACAGCGTCTTTGTCATGGGGAAGAATTCTTCGGAATACGTCCCATTATCGTACATTTCAAAAAAAGAACCTCGTATCAAGTCGGTTAAAGACCTACAGTCGGCAGGGTTTATCTACAGTTCCGCAGATTTTTTAGAAGATGAAAACTTTAGTGATTGGTATAAATCACAGTTCAATAAGAAGCTTATTAATAAGACTAAAAAATCCATTGGGATTTTGAATTTTCCAGATGAGCTCACTATTCTGGATTCCATCCAGAATGTCGTCAAACTTTACGGTGTTTTACGAGAGCACAACGTGATTAATAATGGTAAGAACTTTCCCGTTCAATTGGGAGAGTGGTATGCCAAATGTATCTTTGGGCTCAAGCAAGTCAAATCCAGTTCTCAGCGGGGCTTTGATTTTTACAACGAAGAAGACAAGCGCGTGGAGGTGATGGTCCATTGGAACGATCGCAGCTCTCCCAAGGGTGTTAAACTCAAGAAATCACTGGTGGATCTCAGTGATTATTGCATCATCATATATATGGGAAGCAACTTTATGCTTAGAGATATCCTGATGCTGGATAGTGACTTCATCATGAGAAAGTTTTCAGGAAAAGGGCATACTATTTTCCTTAAAGATAATATGGTTTCTAGCTACTTTTTCAGCCATTCTTCCAAGCATTTTGACAAGGTTGTCAGCAAGAACCTTCTGATGAAATTCTCCTCGCCTCATTTTGCCATGAAGCTCGACAGCGCCTTTGAAAAAAATACAGGGGCATGATAGATTTTTCAAATTTCCCCAGGGCTTTCCATTCTTAAGCTAAACTGTTATTTCAACGGGTATAATTATCATTTCGTTTCGGGGAGTCAGGGTCTTTATGAAGTTGTTGAATGCAGTTCTTTTGATCGGTATTTTGGCGTCTTGTGGCCAAAAGAAAAAGGGCAGTAGCTTAAACATTGTGGACGTTGAAGGTGGAAACACTCCTATCTATTACTCGTCCGTTTATGAAGGAAAAGATTGTGAGTCTTTTCAGTCTAGTGAAAGTGAATCTCAAAAATTGACCACAGGAAATCGGGAAACCACTTATTTTATTAATGCTGAAACTAATAACGGCATGAGTGTTGAGGCCGTGAATCTTAACGACTACGAAACCTCAGACAATGGAACGGTAGGAATTAGTAACCCTGTTATTGGAGTATATTATCACCCCGAAGTTGTTGAGGATCTCAATGGTGATTTTACACTGACAAAGAGAGGAAAACCGCTTCGTTTTTGTCGTCAAGAAAACTACGACGAAGAAACCATTGAAGATATTGGAGTCAGTTTGCTTCCTGTGGTGAGTAAGGCTTTTAGTTTCGCTAGTTATTATATTAAGCCGGGAGTCTTTAAAACTTATCCTCTAGAGATTTGGATCCAACCAAAGCATAAAGATTACAGATCAAAAGAAAGAGATGGGAATACAATCAAGAATAATTTTCGCTATTCAACGGACAATGCATTTTCATTTCAAACAGGAGGGGATTCTCAAATAGTTCACGATCCCGATACTTTTAATATCATCGAAGTCCTCCCGCAAAGTGAAGAATATCGAAATCAAGATCTTGCAGAGATATTTGATCTTGAATACGGTTCATCCATTAGCGATAAAATGTTTGGTGGGCGCCCTCTTTGGAAATACCCTTTTGTCATTGCTCATGAATTTGGTCACTATGTTCTCGATGTTGGTGCCCAAAATTCTGGAAGCTTAGGCATTAAACTCTTTAAACTATCAGAAAAGACAAGAAAGCAATCATCTAAAATCGTCCATCACCAAAATGGAAACTTCTTTGTGAACCCAAGAGAATTTCGACGCTACAAACTTGAGAAGTCTTCAGGAATCTCTAGTTATTTAAGAAAAAATTATGTTGAAGACGATGAGGGTAGTGATATTGGCGAATCAGTAAGAGAGATGAGAATGTATCGTTTTATCCAGGAAACATTTGCAGATCTCTTTAGCTTTTATACTTTTGAAAATAAAGACATGAAGCAATTAGATACAGCTTATTGTTTAGACGATTCCAGAGAAGTAGATGTGGATTATTTTAAAGCAGACGGGAATCCAAAGAAAATTTTAAGAAATAGTGATTGGGAAAATTTTCTAACAAAAAGCGAAAAGTATTATTATGATAGAATTTCTGGACCTTGCGATCCCGTTTTTTCTAGTCCTTATACTGTAGGCTCTATCTATGCTCATTATTATTATAATTTGATGAACGCCTTTGGAGCGAGTTTTACCCAGGCTCGGGAATTCTTACTCAGTCTCTTTCTTAATGAACACAGAATTGAAATTCCTGACTATAGTGTAGATTCCATGACCCGCTATTTTATCGAAATGCTGAAAACAACCTTGTATGAATCGGAAATGGAATTAAAGGCTAGTGACAAACCAGTACCCATGAGTGTTTGTGAAATCACTGAAGAAACTTTCCCTCACTTTGCCGATGATCTCGTCAAAAGAGATTATGACTATACGAAAAATCAAGAATCTTGCAGCATACTGTAGAGTTTAAAAATGCCAATGGTGGAATTACGAACCGGAATTTCACCACTCAAAAGTTTTTGATAAATTTCCTCGATATCGTATTCAATAATTTTTTGGATAGTGTGTTCGCCGTCGGGATTAGGAATTTTTGATGCGACCAAGTCTTTGGCCACTACAAATTTTTGAAAATTATTAATTGTTCCAGATGAGTTGATTTCTAAAATAAGCTCGATTGTTCCGGCTTTATAGCCAATCTCTTCTTGCATTTCACGATTGGCATTTTCTTCTAAACTATATTCATCCTCATAAATTCCAGTTACGGGTTTAATTCTTACCTGTGGTGTTTCATGGGGACGGAATTCTTGAACAAAGAGCACCTTGCCTTGGTCAGTGATAGGGTAGACGACAATTCCGCCACGCAAGTAGACGCGCTCCCAAACAGTTCCATCAATGGTTTGTTCTTTGACTTGAATAAATTTTCCATTGTAAACGTCTTTCATGAGTGATCAGTATAACAAGAAGGGGGCAAGATGTCTTGCCCCCTTCTACCGGTAATCCTCTGGGATAAGAGAAAAACTAGAGGAAAAGCTTACTCATAATTTTCATCGTGTGTTCAGGAGTGATGTCATTGAGTTCTGCAGCTTTCCCAACGATGCTATTAAGCTTTTGAGAATCACCGAACATTGAGAGTTTATAGGCTTCACTCATTTCGTTTAAGTTTGAGCCAATCACTTGTTTTGAAAGTTGGTTGAGTGAGTCCATACCAAGCTCTCCCGTGTTACTTCCTTGAATCATCAAGTAAGCAAGTTTAGAAACCTCCATTGAGCGATTTTCACTAAGAGCATAGTTTTCAACCAGCTGTTTTTTCATGGCACCAAGAATATAGTTTTCAAGAACTGCTTGGCGTTTCAAAGTATCTGAAGTTTGGCCAGCTGATGATGAGAGTAAAATCTTTTGGGATTTTGCTTCTTGAAGAACTTGTTTAGGTGATTTGAGTTCATTGAAATTGATAAGATCTTGAACGAGGTTGGCTGCAAGCTTAGAAGCTTTCGAAGCATCGGTACTCAAACCTCCATCCCACCATCCATCGTCATAGCCATCTTCATATCCAACGTCATAGCCTTGATCCCAACCGGAATCAAATCCTAGTTCAAAGCCGTCGTTACTTCCATCTCCATAACCTAAATCGTAACCATCAGCGGATCCATCATCATAACCATCGTTGTAAGCATAAAGCCCACCATCATCGTATCCATCGTCATAGCCGTCGTCATATCCTATGTCATAACCAACTTCGTCGCCGTCGTCGAACCCCACTTCGTACCCATCGTCAAAGCCAATATCGTAACCATGGTCAGCCCCGTCTCCAAAACCGACATCGTAACCGTCATCGAATCCATTATTGTAGCCTACGTTTTTACCGTCGCCATAACCATTGTTATAACCGACATTTTTTCCTTCGCTGTAACCATTATTATAACCTACGACTTGGCCATCACTATAGCCATCGCCATAGTCGAGGTTACCAGCTTCGATAACTCCCCGAGAGTAACCGTCGGTATCACCGTCTCCATACCCATCGTCGTAACCGTCATCGTATCCATCTCCATACCCATCATCGTATCCATCGTCATAGGATTCATTCACAGCAAGATCATACTCAGATTGCGTGTACTTGCAGCCCGATAACACAAAGCTTGCTGTCAGCGCGACGATTGGAACCAGTTTACTTTTCATGACAAATCTCTCCTTTGCAAAAAATTTTTTTAACAACACACATATGGGACAGGCCCAATTGAAAATTGATTTTAATTTTGGTGCAATTCAGTCCTTGAATCGTTATTTCGCAGAGTTAATAAACAAGAATCGTGCCAGAGATTTCAGGAGGAAATCTTACATTCTGGTTCTCTCTGGCCCTAAATGTGAGAAGATGTTATTTCTGGCTGGTGTCAGTAGGTCAGTGGAAGACTGAGAAATTGAAATTGAGAATTGATTCTACAAATAAAATTCAAATGAAATTTTTGATCGAATACTGAGTAGGAAAGATCAAGTGGATCGGAGCACTCACGCTTGGGCATAAAAGAGAGGGCAATTGGGCTTTCAAGTTGACCGTTGTTGTCAAGGTAAGTCTCAAATCCAGATCCTGTGATTTCAGGAGCCTTGATATTTATAAGGGCCGGTTGCAAATTTCCCTGATGATTAATCGCAAGTGGTCGCCAGATGCTTGTATAAGCCTCTGGGGGGATAAAATCGTACTCTTCAATGGCGGTTGTCCTTTCATTATTTAAAAAAAGCAAACCTTTGCCGATAAAAAAGCTTTGGTATTGGCCCTGATATAGAAAACTATGGAGATACTGAGATTGAAGGAGCTCGGTATTAAGGTGTTGTTCTTGGTAAGGATTGAAATAGACTAGGTTATCGAAGTTTCTGAAAAGAACTTGGTTGTCGAGCACGAGTGAAGTCGCCTTAAACTTTAAAATTTCAGACTGAAAACTTGGAAGTGTACCGGTGTGACTCTTCATACTCTTTATGTGGTATTCACCATTGAGTCCAATTAGCATACGATAAAGTTTTTTGTAAAAACTAGAACCTGATTGAATTAAAAATTCGCTACATTCATTGTCGAGACAATTTTCTCTCAAAGGGCCAAATATTCTAAGCCCTTCGCGTTCTCCATATGTCTTATCAATACTTTCTCGAAATTTTTTATCGGTCAGAGAGTAAGGAACGAGAAAATCTTCATCGCCATTTTTTATAGGCTTTGTATAGTAGAGGTGATCTTCAGGCAGGGTTTCATAAAAATCAAACGAACTTTTTTCTTGTTGATAGAAAGGGACAAAGCTATTGATCACTTTATAAACTGGAACGGCCATGATTTTTTGATCACGACGAGTGATGGGAAGAAAATCGAGATTTTCAACGTGATCAAAGGGGTAGCTTATTTTTAATTGGCTACTCGATTGGTTGTAAGCTGTTTGAAAACTGGACTCAGAGGGAGCAAACCAAAATTCTGATTGCCCAGTAAAGAGATTTTCAAGTTGATCATTGAGATAAAAATATTTCCAACGCATTTGAGAATCAGCAGTGCGAATTTTTGCAAGTAGCAGAATATCATTTTTCCCATCATAATTGAGATCAGTAGCAATGATTTGCTGAATTGAGTGGAGATTAGCTATAAATTTTCTAGCCTTGATAATGACTTTACTCTTTAGAATATCGACGAGCTGTAGAGTACTTCCCTTTTGTTCTTTCTTTTCAATAACAAATCCCTGAGTTGTTCCCATTTTTAAGGATAGAAGTGGGTGGAGGGTGTCTTCTTTTTCAATGCTAAAATTCATGGGAAGCATGAATTGATTTAGGAAATTGGGATTTCGGAAAAGTTTTACTCGATGGTGATAGATGCGTTCTTTCTGATCTTCTGAGAGAGAGATAGTGAAATCGAGGCGATTATCTAGGGTAAAATCTTTAACAACAAACTCGAGAGGAATGACGTTAACTGCTCCTGCAGAGATTTTAAAAATCTCTTGTTTTTGGAGGGCAAATTTGGAAGAGCGTAAAGTAACTTGAATTTCTTTTTCACTTGCCCCGTAATTTCTAAAAGGAATATAGAGTTTCGCGGTCCCATCGTCATTAATAATGACTTTATCAATACCCTTTAATTGTGGAAAAACTGTTCTTTTAAAATCAGTTTTAAAAAGTTGATCATAGCGAACGAGTCCGCTTAAGCTTTGCCCATTTCCATTTTTTTCAAACTCAGTGGTTGAATTTAAAAGCTTGAGATACATTTCATTATACGAAATTCCTGGAAAAGCAGATTTGATAATAGCGACGGCTGCTGAAACAAAAGGAGTTGCTTGGCTGGTCCCTGAGAGTTTGTTATAGCCGGCCAGGAAAAAGTTGGTATTGGGAACAGTTTGCGGAAAAGTGCTGAGAATATCGTATCCTGGCGCCATAATATCCACTTGCATTCCAAAATTTGAGTCGGCTGATTTCTCTCCAAAGGGATTAACAGAGCCCACGCAAATAACACCTGGAATGATACAAGGATAAATCGTATTGCGACTATTTTTGTTCCCAGCCGCTGAGACCACAGCAATATTTCTTTTTAAAGCTTCTTTGATGAGAGTATCGAGAGCTTCGGTGTGATTCTCACGGTTCCAACCAAAGGAAAGATTAATGACGTCCACATTATTTTTAATGGCATAATTTAAGCCTTCAGCAATGATGCTGGAAAGACTTTTTCTTTTGCTAATATCTTCCGAGAGTCTCAGTTCTATAGTAGAGGAGTTGAGACTGGGATCATCAAATATTTTGATGGGAAGAATTTTAAATTTGGAACTCACTCCAGAAACACCCACCGAGTTATGGATACTGGCGGCGATGATACCGGCGATATGGGTTCCATGACCGTTTCGGTTGTTATCGTGAGGGTTTCGATGCAAGCGCCGCAAGCGTTCGATGGCTTCTTTTTTGGCTTCACCTTCTAGTTTTAAACTTTCTACATAAGAGAGAATTTCATTGTTAGAGAGGCTATAGAAGTTCCACCCCAAGCAGTCTCCTGTATAGCCATTGCCGTTATTGTCTTTAGGATCTTCGTAAACAGGGAGACCCAATTCATTACATTCAGAGAGATTCTTGGCGATTTGATCTTTTAAATCGGGATGCTGATAGTCGACACCAGAATCGATAACAGCAATCACAACTTCTTTTTGAAGCTTCGTTGCAAATTTCTTTTGAAAAGGGATCCATCCCACATCAAAGTTTTGCTTCGCTTGCTTGAAATCAAAGTCGACAATGTTTTTTTTGACTTTAAACATGGCCCCCGTGTTATTCAAGGCCCACTGGTAGTTGGAAAGAGGATCGCTACCTTCTTGTGACCAAGCTTTGCATAAAATAAATATGAACAAGAAATACTTCATCATTAATAAACCCTATCGAGAATCCAGTTAATAAAGAGCTCACCTCTCGAGATTCCCAGCTTTCTTTGGGAATTGAGACTTTTTTCTATTAGAGAAAGTTCAAAGTCGCGATGAGTGTTAGAATATTTATCCGGAGCAAATTCAAAAAACTCATCGAGTGTCCCGAAAGTTTTGGATTTTATACTAGAATCATAAGTCAAACCAGGTGTTTGCACACCTTCTCGAAATCCTCCGATTCCTGCGTAGAGGTAAAAATTGTGATCACCTCCCAAAAGTTCTTTTAACCCTTCGATGGTGATTAGTCCTTGAATAGCGAGAAGCATTTTATTGAGATGTTTTGCCATCTTTTTCCATTTCTTTTTGTTTTTAAGCTTAATGAACTGCTTCTTCATGGCGAGGATATGTGAGAGGTTTTGAATTTTGATTTTAGATTCTTGTCTTAAAAAGTGCTCCTGATTAATGGGGTAACGAGTATAAATATCTTCAATCTCTTGATCACTTAAATTTGTAAAGTGTTCGATCCCTTGATCAAAGACATACAAATGAACGGCTAGATGATAGAGCTTCATTTTTTGAGTTTCTTGCAATTCATTGTGAGGAAAAAAGTTATAGTGGTAGCGTTTCTCTACTTTTGAAAGAAAGCGATCAAATTTCTCACGAGTAGCGCTCCAACCATTAAAGACATACTGAGTGTGAACAAATTGTTTGAGAGGGTCACCTTGTTCATCGAGTTCAGCTTCATAAATAGCGATTTCATTTTCTGCTTGGCCTGAAAAAGAAAACCCGGGATTGAGAGCTGGTTCAATTAAGTTAATATCTACTTTAGCGATCTTGCTCAAGAGACTTTCTAAGATTTCAACTCCATAATTCGCAATGTTCTTACCTTTTACTTTTGAGAAATAGTTTCGAAGAAAACGTTTTTCTTCAGCTTTTTCTTTCTGACTCCCAGGAGGGTGAGAAACTGAAATCCTATTAGTCGATTTAATTCGATTGAAATTAAACCAAAAAACACCAATCTTTTGTAGCTTTTGATTAAACTCATATTGAAAACGGTATTTTTCTTTTTCAAGAACTTCTTTGAGGGCTTTAAGAGAACCTGAAGTGAGGATGTGCCTCAAAGCAATGACTTTCTCTATAAGTAAGGGGTCGTTGGGTGGAATTCTGAGGCTATAGAAATCAGTATGGGCGGTGCCATCGGGAATCCCTTGAAAGTGAAAGCGAGTGTAGGGCACAGAAAAACTACTAAGTTCTGAGGCGACTTGAACGTGGGAAAGATTTCCAAAGCTTTTATAGATGTGGATGGTATCCTCTCCTGCTCGGTACAAGTGAAGGCGATCGAGAACTTGATAATCACTCCCGGCACCCACTTCTAGCTCTGCAAGTTTTTTGTACTGGCCATTGACCCGAGCGTTAACACCAGCAGAGAGCGATTTCATAACAATAAAAGATTCACCAATTCTTAAAGTTTCTTTGAGTTCCAACAGTTTTTCATTGGCCTTATTTCTTAAAAGCTGAATTTTTTCGCTGTCATCCTCAGTCGTTTGGTACTCTATTTCGATATCTTTAAAAAGATTCCCGCGCTCTCTTTTTAAAATAGGTAAGAATGCGCGCTCAATAGGAAGAAGTTTGTTGGCGTCTTTAATACTATAAACCGGTGTCACGTGGGCCCAAACAATATTGAGATAGCCTCCAGCTTGTAAACTCACAGGACTAGTTTTAATATTGGTGACCGGTCCTGCACCATTATTGGGATAAAAGTTTTTAGGATGAAAAGCATCGTTATAGCCAGTTGTCGCTCGGTAATTTCCGATTGCGGCACTTATAGTGACTGAATCTACCTGGCTTAAAAGCTGGTCTGAACCTTGGTAGCGACCGGCCACCAGTTTTCGATCCGCGCTTAAGAAAAATCGCTTAAAATTATAGTCCCAAGACTCTTTGAGAATATTGGTTTCTTTTCCTGTATTTTCGAAATCCAGTATAGCTTTGGAAATGATATGATTGAGATTCTCAGAGTTGTTTTTAGAAAAATCTGTGCGCATGAACTTCCTTGAATTGAGGAAAGCAAAGACGCTCTTATAGCTCATGGTCGCTGCTTTGGATTTGAGCAGTGGCCAAAAGTCTTTAGAACTAAACGGAGGTTCGGGATCGTCTCCACAAAAGACAAAGGCGTAGCCGGGATAATCACAGCGAAGCACTTTTCCTTCAATCAATTCATTGGTGTGCGAAATTTTATAATTGGGAGTTTCTAGAGGAAGATCGATACTCAGATAATCGGCAACAGAATTAAAGCGCGAAATGAGTTTTTCTGTGAGCACTTTCTGAATTGTGGCCGGTAATTGTGTAGCACTGACAACGTCTTTCCAATCTTCACGTGAAAATTTCTGAATTCTTCTGGTGATCCACTTGAGATCTTCAACACTGGCGCCAAACGATGGGGCTTGGTGATGATCGAGAAAAATATTTTCCGATTCCACCGTCGCTGCCGTCCAACCAAAGAGATTTATAAATCCTTTGAAGTTGGTAATTGCATAGGGGACAAGTAGAGAGCGAAAAATTCTTTTTTTATGAGTTTCCTTGTCATCGAGTAGTGGAGCGAGAGCGAGATTAGGAATTTCAGAGCTCTCATCACTGGTGAGGACAATATCTTGAATTAAGAGGCTAGGCTCTTCATCCTGTTGGGAGAGAATCCACAGGGGGGCTTGATCACCAAACTGATTTTGATAATAAATATTAAAAAGTTTTTTCTGATCGAGATTCGAAAATTCAACTCGCAAACGACTAATACGTTTTGTGGCCGGGATGGTGTAGCCCAATTTTCGAAGTAGCGTTTTGAGCATGAGCGTCTGATAGTTTTCGTGACGAAAGTGAATGCGATAGAGCATCCCATTTTTCTCAACAATGGCGATGGCCTCCCCAAGAGCAGAAATATCGTGGCCAATGAATTTTACGGTATTGAGATTGGAAACCCTAATCTTATCGTCTTCTGCGTTGAGAAGAGAATCAGAATTGTCCGAGTGAAGTTGATACTCATTTTGCCAGTAATAGTTTTTTTCAGGATCAAGCAGAGAAAAATCAAAATCTCCATTCCATTCATAAAGTTTTTTCTCAATCAGCAGTGGGGAGTTCAGAGGATGGCCATCTTGATCAAGCAAATCACTGGCCACTTCACCGCCAAAACTTAAAGGGATTCCTCCTTCTAGGCGATATTGCTGCTGGGCCAGTGCAGTCTCAAAAATGAGAACTTGAAAAATAAAAAAAATGAATAAATTTCGCACACTTTTCCTCGAGACTAACTTAGGGCGTGTCCTCATTTCAAATTCTGGCTGCAAAGTCTATTTTTCTTCGCGATAGAAGCATTTTCGTCATCGAATTTTCTGCGACTTAAGCCCTAGCTAAGCCTCAAAAATTCGCTCCTCAACTACTCCTCTAGCTTGAAAACTAAACTTCTCGCTTCAAAATTTGAAATGAGGACACGCCCTAGAAAACGCCTTAACTTTCCTATCAAATAGAGGGGTTTTGAGCAATTGAAACTCAGGCAGAGTGAAAAAAATCCTGATGCATGTAGTCGTTTTGGGGTAGGCTCTAGATGGTGAGCTTATTTCGAAGGTAAATTACTAGCAAAAAGACATTGAAAACGGCAAGCACCAAGAGGGTTTGAGGGATGGTGACTCCAAATTTAAAAAACACAAAAAGTATTAGAGAAGCTAAGAGAATAAGCGCTGATTGAAGGATGTTGCCTGAAGAAATGACTTGTGAACGTATTTCGTCGGGCGCTGCATGCTGAATATATGTTTGGATGGGGACAATAAATAACCCACCCGCTGCGGCCATGATAAAAAAATTAAAAAAGATAAAATAAGAATTCGTGTTTGAAAAAAAGGCAGCAATGCTCATGAGCTCTTCGGTGTGGATGCCTTTATTCCAATAAATCAAAAAATTAATTGTGTTGGTGATAAACATTCCCCAAATCCCAATCAGAACAATGATGTGATAATTTCTAATCAATCGATGCAAGAGTGTGCATAATGATGATCCAAAGGCAATTCCAACTGAGATACAGGCCATTAGCATGGTGGCCACTCCTTCCCCAGCACCCATATAGTCTTTAGCGAGATTGGGGATGACGATCAAGTAATAACTTCCAAAAAACCACAACCAACCGGTGAGGGCAATGGGGTAGCGCAAGTGCTGGTGGGCAAAAGCGATGGCCATATTGGATTTTATGGCCGCGATAATATTTTTTCTGGGAGCAGTATTGTTATTTTTAACTCGATCGAGTTTGGGAATTTGGAGGCTTGAAAGAAATCCCAAAATGGCGAGCGTGAGAACGACAATTCCAATCTTGTAGGGAGTTTCTCCAAACTTACTGACGGCAACCCCTCCTACCGCAGTTCCCATTAAAATGGCGAGATAGGTTCCTGTAGTGAACATCGAATTGGCTCCCAGTAATTCTTCAGGTTCTAAGAGCTCTGGGAGAATACTGAGTTTTGCTGGGCCAAAAAAAGCGGATTGAGCTCCCATAAAAAAGAGAACCACAATTAAGGCCAGCATATTTTCAAAGTAAAAGGCTACTAGGGCACAAAACATGATGAGAATTTCGACTGCTTTGATGGTTTGAACGACTCGCGATTTAGAATGCTTGTCTGAGAGATAGCCTGCATGAGGTGAAAATAGAAAAAAGGGAAGTGTGAATAAAAAACTAGCAATGGATATCATTTGTTTGGGGTCAAAATTAAAGAGTGTGTAATTCTGATAAGCAATCAAAAGTATAAGGGAATTTTTAAGAACGTTGTCATTAAAGGCATTGAGAAATTGAGTGTTAAATATGGAATAAAAGCGGCGCTTTAAAAGATAACCTTTAAACATCAGTTTGCTTTAATAATGATGGGGTATCAAAAACCAGTATCAAGACAGTATCCAAAACTGGCATTCCAAGATAATCAATTCTCTCCACTTGAGCTTTAACGAGCACATTGCCATCTGAGTTGACTTCATGATCGCCAACCAAAGCTTTAACAGTGGCCATGCCGGCGTCAGTTTTAATTCTTTCACCGACTTCAATAATTTTCTGAGTTTTTTCTCCATTAGAAACATAGAGAGTTTCAATACCTGTATCGTTCATAGAGCGAAAGATGACATTATTGTTGTCATCGAGCCGTGGGCCGGCAGTGAATTGGGATTGTATTTGATTTAGTTGAGCTATTTCAGTGAGCTTATTATCGAGGAAGCGAAAGATAAATTTCCCCGCATCAGTTCGTCCAATAAAAGCGATGGCCTCATTGTTGTTGATATCCATGGCCCATTCAATATTAATAAAAGGTGACTTGGGATTGAGGGCCTTATTGGAAACGATTGTTTGAATTTTATCTTCGTCACCACTAATTTTAATGAGACTTTGGGGCTTTTGTTCTTGCGACTCTTCGAAGTGGACAAGGGTGATGAGCGATTTATTTTCATTAAAGTGTATGGGAGAGATGAGTTTTATGGTTTGATCAAAGAGAACTTGTCCTTCAGAGATAATTTTCTGGGCAGTTTCTTCATCATTGATAACTTTGATAATGTGAGTGGTACCGTCGACATCAAGGCTTCTGGCCAAAAGTGTTTTGTCCTTGAAGTATTGGGCGTCGAGAATTTGGGTCATTTCATAATTTTTAGATATGGGAAGCACGCGACGTTGTTTCATCTGTGATTCAACGTAAATCAACTCTGTTTTATTGGAATCATTTTCAGTGAAAATTAAATACCCTGAAAGTGCTGAGAATAAAGCTTTTCTTATTTGAACGTTATCTTTGAGATGAAAAAAACTGGTGGGTGTCGATGTCGCCTTTTGGTAGTAAAGTTCCTGAGGCTTTTCAGTTCCAGGCCAGGAAACAAAATAGAGTAATTGGTTGTCATCATTTAAGTGAAAGCTCTGGGAAAACTGCGAAAGCGGAGGAAGGTGGTAGCCATCTTCAGGTCCGGCGCGAACCATTACTTTGAGGGCAAAGCCTTTGGGATTGTTAGCAAAAGTTTGGAGAGCCATGGAACACATAGCAAAAAACAAAATAATTTTTTTCATATCGGGAATATTAAAACGGATGTTTTTAAGTGTGTAATTATGCGTTGGGTAGCACTATTTGACGCTTTTAGCCGAAGTGTCTACGAGCTTTTTGAATCCTTGTTTAAGCTTGATGGCCTCGTCAACTTTCATACTGACTTCACTGAGAGTGCTTTGGTCCTTAAAGAGGTATTCATAAACAAATTTATGGAGTTGATCGGGAAGACCTTCATTGCTCATGGCCTTCATAACTTCATCGAGATAGTTGACTTTAGATTTAGGGTTTGAGGCCTTCATAAGTCTGACCCAGTTGTCATAGACCAAATCAAAATTATTCTGAAGCTTACCCATTTCATTGGGGTCGAGAAGCTTTTTAATAATTCTTTCATTTTTAGCTTTGATATCGAGCAAAGTTTGAATATCTGAAAAATGACTAGTTCCTTTAGCAATGGTGTGTTGCCTCGATCCAATTGTGATGTTTTTACTCACCTCAAACCATTGAGTGGCCTGGGGAGTTCCATAAAATTCATCTGCTCGCTTGATAATACGCTTAATATTTGTGCCTAAGTCTTTCAATTGATCAGGTTTGTTCAGATACTTGGCAAGAAAGTCCGTAGCATAGAGTTGGTATTTTTGTTTAAGGGGATTAAAGATTGATCCCGATTTTTCTAGGGAAGTGATGGAGTCGCTAGATTCAACCAGTTCACGGAAGATTCGAGCAGCATCGCGATCCAGTTTATTGAGGACAGCTTCTGATTGCTTAAAGAGAGCTTCTGGGTTTTCTCCTCGAGTGAGGGCCTCGGCAAAATTAAGGAGTTGTTCTTTGACTGCTTTGAATTTCGTTTTATTAGATCGCAATTTTCCAATAATTTTGTAATCAAGTTTCGTATTGACTTGTAAAAGAAGGTTTAAAAACCGTTTACTTTCGTCAGTGAGATGAGTGAGATCACTGAGAGTGTGAATCGCTGATTTTCCTTCTTTTATAGCAAGCCTTACAGCGAGGACATCCGAGTTTTCAATCAGATCATCGGAGATATCTTGCCACATTGGAAGGCGCTTTAATTGGGAATCAATATATTGTTTATAATATTTTATGTTGTTAACAAATGTTTTACGACGAGCTTTAAAATATTCTTCTCGAGGGATATAGTATTTATTGGGTTTAATTCCAAGTTGGATATCGTTGTATTTTAAAAAGTTTTTAGCAAAGCGAGCTTGGGTTATTTTAGCCGTGTTGGCCATCATCACTTCAATCTCTTTGAGACCATAGATATCCATCCAGAACATGGCTACAGTCATCCACAGATCGGCATTTTTCTCAGAGATGAGCTCTTCCACGCTTTTGTAATCATCAAAGGTCAAAATTTCTTTAGTCATTCCTATCTCTCGAAGATAAGAAGCGGTGGTTATAGATTGGCGAAATTCAATGCGTGGAGGGACGAGAATAGTCGAGTGGAGTATGAGAAAAACTGAGAGCATGTAAAAGGCACCGTTAAAAAACAAACTCATAAAGATACTAAAGAGAGTTCCTCCTCCTTGGAGAATTGAAGAACCAACAATTGTTTTTAACCCAGGGATAAGAGTAATAGCAGTTTTAATGATGACTTTACCCATGAAGGAGACAGCTTGTTTGGTGACAAAACCTTGAAAGAGTCCAAGAGCTCCTAGCCCGATTCCAAGACCATAGATGGCTGCTCCAATAATGATGGCATAGATGAGGTACATTCCGACATCTTCTAGCTTGCGGGCAAGCCACAGGCTTTTATCGGCTTTTTTCATAAGCTTTTTGTTGATTTTACTTAAGTTCGCTTCGTTTTTAATTTTTCGATTGTGCTCGATAATCATATCGCGTAGATGAATCGTTCTCGCAAAGAAATATTTATCAACATTACTATCGTGAATGTTGGTGTAATCAAACTCACAAAATTTCTCCAGTGCTTCTCCGTTTTCGAGAAAGAGAGATGAGTCGCTTAAGAGTTTATCAAAATCTTTATCGAGTGTTGAAAAATTTGATTTTCCCGTTTCAGGTTCGTAATAATCTTTTTCAACATATTCAATAAAAGGAACAGACTCTGTTTTGGATGAATCATAGGTAAATCCTCCACCTGATCCTGCAGAGACAAATCTCTTAATGGGAGTAGTAACTTGGACATGGGCATTCAGAAGCGGCTCTTCACCTTTGAGTTTGTAGTATTTATATTCGGCGAGGTATTGTTGCATTAAGTTTTGGCGTGAAAAATAAGACAGAGGAATTTCAAATTGTTCACTTCGAAGGGATTCTTCATTTTGTCCCATCATCTTAAAAAATTCATAGAGGACTTGATTGGGAGTATTGCGCATATAGCTGGCTTTAGGGTTGAAGGTTACAAGCCGTTCACCTTCTTGGGGCTTAACTCCTAAGCGCATTTGAGAGTCGAGATCGTTCACATAGCTCGTGAGAATATTATCCACATCATTGTGAGGGAAGAGTTGGGCATTGATTTTATCTTGCTCATTAATTTCAGAATATTTTTTAAGATCAGGGTTCATAAGAGACTGCATGGTCATTTGCTGTTCAGTCGTCTCTTTGAGCTGATTGTATTCATCCACATCTAAAGGGTTAATGTCTTTTACAATTTGGGAAACCTGGCTGTTGTAGTACTCTCTCGTTCCAACAAAAGGCATCAACTCTATATTTCGGCGATGAAAATCTTTAAGCTTATCTTCTGAATAAGGATAGCGTTTAAAGTATTCCACTGAAACAGAGCGAATGGCCCTCCACATCGCTTGGGCCCTATCTTCATTGGTTATATTTTTCTTTTTCTTTTTAGCAATGGCTTCAATTTTTTCCACATATTTTTCACGAACGTCTTTGATGTAATCGCGCAGAACATCGCCAATTTTTTGATTATAGAGGATGGAGTAGCCAATCCCTGAAAACTGAGGAGCGTTCGAGAGGCGATGGAGCACAAAGGCCAGGGCATTGGGATCATCGAAACTTAACTGGTTCTTGGCTGAAATATAATTTTTATCGTCGTAGAAATGAGTGCTTTTTCCTTCACTGAATTTTTTGTTGACGTACATGGCCCTTAAATATTCTTGGTCTCTCAAGTAGGACTTTATATGCTCAATTTTTTGTTTGCGAAATTCTTGGGCTTGGTATTCTTTGGAGAAGTATTTGCGCGTTTTTTCGATAATCTTCGCAGTCACATCGCGAATATAGATGCGGCGATAGGGTGAGATGAGATTGTAAATTTCTTGGCGAAACAGATCTTTTTCACTATCAAAAATCATCCCACTTGAAAAAATGGGCTCGGCCAGAGTGTGCATGATCCCTTGAATTCGATAGTGGGCACTGGTGATGGCCATGATACTTGCAATATACTCTGGTGATTGACTGTCGTAGAGTTGAAAGAGCTCAGAGAGTCGAGGGATTTCCGAAATCACATAGTGATCTTCAGTTTCCTTCATGCGTTCCGGATCAAGAGAAGATTTGAGAAAGGCCGTCGCGACCACTCTCGCTTCAGTGTCCTTGACACTGGCCAGATCAAAGAGTTCGCGGCTAAATTGATTTCTTTCTTCCGCGTTCATGCTCTCGACATCTGCTTCAAGCCAGGTCGCCATGTAATCGCGAAGCTGGGCATTTTTTCCTTGAGGGGAGACCAGTTCGTTGATCATCGTTTCGTATTGGTTGTCTTTACCAAGAAGGGGAGTTGTTGTGACGATTTGGATGGCGTCTTCGACAATTTTGGGAAGAACTTTGTAGTGAAAATCACTGAGCCAGAGTTCTTTATTGTAGTAGGCTTGATCCAGGTTGCGATCGGTGGGACCGCGGAAGCTCAAGGCTCCTTTAGCACAATCATAGGCATAGCTTGAAAAATTGCGATCTTCTTGAAAGCGCTGGACGGCCCAGGAGTTTATCATCACCTCGCGAACTGCTAAAAGCTGAGTCACTTGAGCGAATTCTTCGAGATTCACTGGCTTGCTGAGATTTTGATACTCAATGAAGAATTTTTCCTCTGCTCCAATTCCCGCTTCCACTAAATCTTTTCTAAAATATTGTTTGGTATTTTCAAGCGATAGTTTTTTTTGGAAATAAGAAAAATTCTCAGAATTTTTTAAGATATCGTGGCTTCGTATGCCCATAAAGTGTTTAGAGTACCGAGAGATCATTTCATTGCCATAGTACTCTCTTAAAGGCTGCTTACCGTTGACAGACATCCCTCGCAAAAGTGTGTTGGACACATCGACAGGAGGGGATATTTGAGCCCCAACCACGCCAATTTTATCTTCTATCGCGTGAAAATGATCGCGCGGTAGAATGAGAGAGAGCGCATTGAGCTTATCCCAAGAGTATTCATGGAGATCATCAGTGCTTAGGGCCAGAAAATGATAGAGCTTGTGGAGTTTTTGAAGATTTCCAATATAGTGAATTTCAAAAGGAGCCACTTCTTCAAAACTTTCATCATCTGGGACATTGTAGTGCTGGAGAAAATCCAATTTTGCGAGAACAAAAAGTTCAAAAAGATTATTGAAAATTTTTTGAAAGTGTTTAATTTTGTCTTCTGAAGATTTGGGTTCTTCTGGAGTTGTAAACCAGCTATAAACCTTATCTTTCATCATGTTGTACATAGTTTTGATCGGACTAGGGTATTTACTAGTACCTAGTGTGACATCCGCAGGTTTGGGATCACTCTTTATATTTTCTTTAAATTCCTGGTAGGTGTAGTTTTCGGAATCTCCTTTAAAGAGATCTTCGAAGTATTGATTGATGATGTAATTTTTTTCTTCAATAGTGTAGTTTTCAAAAGTTTCAATCTTTGAAAGGCCAGCGATTGAGCGGTAGTAAAATTTCTTAAGATTAGAGGAGAGTTGAGGTTGGTAGGACCTTGTCAGTGTACAAGATCCTACCAATAAGAGTATGAAGAGAAATCGTTTTTTCATTCATTATTCGCAATAACCTGCAGGGATTTTTACGATGTTACAAGATGAACCGTCTGTTGTTTTCTTAACTTTAAGACCTTTACAGGCCCATCTAAAGGCATTGTCTGCCATTTCAAGTTCTTCGCCGCGAAGTTCGTCGAGTTCTTTGTTGAGAACAACGCGAGTGTAGGCTTCTTGGAATTTTTTAACAAAAGTTTCATCGTCTACTGAGCCGCCAGCTTCTTTAATTAATTCATTGAAGTTTGTTAAAATTTCATCGAGAACGCCAAGTCTTTCAGCATCGAGGTTTTTACACCCAGTCGATGAAAGAAGAGAGTGTTCACCTTTTGTAATAATTTGAGTGGCGATGGCTTCTTCCAGAAGGCTCTCTAAAGCAGCTCTTCTTTCTCCTGTCGCATTTTTAAGATCGTCATAGTAGCTTCCCTTGGTATTCAAAAAAGCAGCCACTTCATCGCGGATTTTCTTTTTTGTTGCATCAGGAAGTTCATTTTTATTTAAGTAGTCAGCAACAATTTGTCTCTGAGTTGAAGTGTAACCTGCTTTGCTGAAAACTTTTCTTCCTTTATCTGCTGATTTGCTTGCATTTCTGTAAATAGCGAGTTTATTAGCAGCAATTTCGCTTATAGAAACAATATCAGCTTCTTTAGCTTTAAAGTTGAAAGCTCCAACTTTAAGATCGGCTTTTAAAATTTCATCGAGGATGTGCTTAGCCGATGTGCTATTGATATCGTCGAGTGAAAATTTTTCACTCGTCTCTCTTCTAGGAAGTCCTAGTTCATCAGCTGTTTTACCACTTCCTTTGATGAGGGCCTTAAAAAAGTTATCCACTTCATCTGCGCTGTTGTCAGCAACGTGAAGGGATTCTTTTAAAAATTTCTTGAGAGCAGCAGTTAATCCTGTTGTCCCAACGTTTGCGGGATTTCTATTTCCATAGCGAGTTGATGAACAACCGGCCAGAAATAGTGAAAATACACTTAAAAAAACAATCACTTTCTTCATACTCTTTCTCCTTAAAAAAATGATCTTGAGGAAACTCAATATTATTCTATTGTAACAAGCTTTTCGCCACAATCAGGAAATTACTTTAAGTATTTATAAATGGATAGCGCCTAGCAAAGCGCTATTTTGCGATTCTAGGATTTTTATTTGAGCAATTTGGTTTTTTTGCAATTTATCATCTCTAACCTTAATTTTAAGGAACTGGGGTGTTTGACCAATCCAGTAATTTTCTTTTTTTTGTTCGAAAAGCACATTTTGGTTTGATCCAACAAAAGACCGAGCAAATTTTTCAAGTTTCTTATCCCCAAGCTCATTGAGAAGAGAAACCCGTCTTTTTTTCTCAGCCTGGGTAATTTGATCATCGAGTTTTGCTGCTGTTGTTCCTTTGCGTTTTGAAAAAGGAAAGACATGAAAGTGAGTAATGGGAAGTTCATCTAATAACTTGTAAGTATTTTGAAATTGTTCTTCCGTTTCCCCTGGATAACCAACAATAACGTCAGCACCAATACCACAGTTTGGAAATTCATTTTTTATGAGTTCAATAGTTTGGCGGTACTGTTCGACAGTGTATTTTCTGCGCATGGATTTTAAAATCCCATCGTCACCACTTTGAAGGGGAATGTGAAAATGATCTTGGTAAATTTTAGTTGCTTTCAGAGTTTTCAATAAGCTCTTTGTAATTGTATTGGGTTCAACTGAAGAAAGTCTTAATCTTTTTAGTCCTTCAATTTTTGCAAGCTCCTCAATAAGAGTTTCCAACCTCTCTCCACTTTGGGATTCGTACTCACCGATGTTCACACCTGTGAGAACAATTTCTTTGTAGCCAATATTCACAAGCTCTCTTGCATTCTTAGTCGCATTAGCAACACTGATGGTGCGTGAACGACCTCGGGCAAAAGGGATGATACAAAAGCTACAAACATAATTGCAGCCATCTTGGATTTTTAAAAATGCGCGGGTATGACCCATATCGCCGGGAGTGGTATAAGCTCCCCAAAACTCATTGGTCTGGTCGATCTTAATCATATTGTCGTCGTCTTCATCGAGATAATCGAAGACTCGGTATTTTTCAGAATTACCCAAGATGAGGTCTACACCTTGCATTTTTTGAATTTTTTCGGACTCCATTTGTGCGTAGCAACCAGCCACTACTATTTTACCACCAGGAGAGAGCTTATGGGCTTTGCGAATCAGGTTCCGGCAACTGGAATCGGCTCCATCAGTGACGGTGCAAGTGTTGAGAAAAGTCACGTCAGATGGCTTACCAAATTCAACAATACGATAGCCTCTTTTTAAAAAGCCATCGGCAATCGAGCCGGTTTCTGAAAAATTTAAGCGGCACCCCAGGGTGTGGAAGGAGACTGTTTTATCCATTGTGAAAATGACTAACATGCTCGCAGTGTTTTGTCGTTGACTTTCCGCTTTTGTGGCCCTATTTTTTTAGTCCTGTAAATAAATTGAGTGGTCTCGTAGCTCAGTTGGTTAGAGCACCTCCCTTTTAAGGAGGGGGTCCTGTGTTCGAGTCACAGCGGGATCACCATTTATTTCCGGTACACGAAGAGAGTATTTCAAAAAAATTCAAAATACGCTCCCATCGTCTAGCCCGGTCTAGGACATCGCCTTTTCACGGCGGTAACAGGGGTTCGAATCCCCTTGGGAGTACCAGAAAATTATAAAGCCAGCGCAAGCTGGCTTTTTTATTTTCTGGTGTTTAATGACTGTCCTTGGTAGGCAGTGGGTAAAAGCTCGAACCCACGATTAACAAAGTATTTCAGATCTTCATCTTAGTTCAATTTTAAGTCTTATCGACGTAAGTGATTGATTGTTTAATCTCCTTTTTTTGTTTTTGGACGCAAGTATCCAGAGGAAGCCATTTTCCTCTTATAAACTTCCATGTAACACCGACTTATCGGCAAGAGTAGAGAAGTTTCAGGCGATAGTTTTTGAAGCTTCTAAACCCATAGGCATTACGTTGTACGAGCTTTGCCTTGCGGTTATATCCTTCAGGCAGGTATTGGCTATGGAATGGAAGCTGGCTGGTATTTAAAAGGTGGTCCTAACGGTAGCCTTGAACTCGTCATTGTTCCACCTGGATCAAGTGATGGATTGACATTTTCGTCACCGATTTATAATGAACACCAAATGATTTTCCCTCTAGGAACTAAAATTACGATGATTTGCTCGCTTTAAGTACCTAACGGTGAAAATAAAAACTTAAAGCACTCACAGCACACATCAAAAATGTTCCCCAAAGCACATCCACATAGAGCATTTGAACGGGATAATTCTTAAGGAGAGCATAATTGGTAAAATCGTAGACTCCGTAGATAACAAGTCCCAAGAACGCTCCCAAAAGAGCAGCGCTTTTTAAATCAATAACCAGTGAATTTTTAATAATCAGTAATTCCACCGCCAAGCCCATGAGGAGGTAGACAATAAAGGCACTAGGGTAGTGGACAGAAATTTTTTCACCATCCATGCGTGCAATCGGCATCAGCAGTTCTCGAAAGTACCTATTGGCAATAAGTCCTAGCCACAGGTAATCGAGAATTAAGATGAATCCAAAGGTTCCAGAAAAGTGTTTTAAAAACGTCATAAACTTAAGGATAGCACGCTTCTCGATATATGAAACCGTATGCTTATCAAAAAAATATGGATGTTTAGTCACTGAAATGAGAAAATAAAACTCAATGAAAAACACCAAAGCTAAATTAGCACGTTTTAACGTTGCTATTGCTTTTGTCCTCTTTGCCATAAAGTATTACGCGTATTTTATCACGCATTCCAAGGCCATTCTTTCGGACTCTCTAGAGAGTATAGTGAACGTCCTCGCAGCCATGGTGACTCTTATAGTGATTTATATCGCCAACAAACCAGCAGATGCGGATCATCCCTATGGGCACGGAAAAGCGGAATCTCTCGCGAGCTCTTTTGAAGGAGGGGCGATACTCTTTGCGGGTATCTGGATTATTGTTGAAAGTATTGGTTCTTTTTTTAGCACCCATCGCTTACATGAACTGGGACAGGGACTGGCCTTGATTATTTTTTGTGGAGTGGTTAATGGTGGTTTCGGCTTTATCCTTCTTAAAAAAGGGAAGAGCATGCACTCCAATTCTCTTATTTCTGGAGGTCAACATCTCATCACTGATTCTATGACAACCTTGGGATCCATGATTGCCGTTTTTCTCGTCAAAGTGACAGGGATTGAGATTTTTGACCCGATAATCGCCTGTTGCCTAGGGGCTTATTTCTTTTATAACGGAGTGAAAATTCTCAATCTCTCTTTTTCTGTTCTTTTAGATGCCCAAAGCGATCCTCTTTTAGAAAATCTCGCTCAGCTCTTTAACAAACACCGCAAGCCTGGTCTTATCGACATTCACTTTATTCGCATCATGAGAGCAGGAGATTTTCACCATATTGATCTCCATGTAGCCGTGCCGGAATTTTGGAGTATTGAGCAGTGTTATAAAGAAGTTGATGATTTGGAAAAAGAAGTTATCAAAGAGTATCCAGTTAACGGGGAATTTCATTTTGTTCTCGAGCCTTGTGGTAAAAGGTTTTGTCAAAACTGCGAGGTTCAAAACTGTGAGATTCGCGAAGAAGAATTTGTAGAAAAGAAAGTCTATACCCTCCAGAACCTTGTTCAAGACAGTATCTATAAACCCTAGGGCGGTGTCCTAAGCTTCACCTGTAAAATGCTGCATGAAATATCCTAAGCAATCACTGTAAGCGACGACTGTATTCTTGGTGAGCATGGATGGAATGGCCATTTTTTTGAGTGTTATCTTATTTTCTGAAAAATCAAGATACTCATCTGTAATGTCATCGCCGTTGTCTTCAATGACTCGTAAGTATCTTTCAGCATTGTGATGGTAGGCAAGCAGTGTTCCAGCAGGGATTTCTTTGAAATTGAGTTGGTCGATATTATCCATTAAAGAAATTTTCAATGGGGATTCGTTTTTAAAATCAAAATCAAATTCTTGAGTTTTGAGACTAAGTTTACAATAGCTTCGAAAAATATTGAGTTCATTTCGTTGATAGGAAATTTCATCAAAACTTTCAATGCTTAAAAGTTTTTTTAGAAAACTAAAAGCAGCTTCAATTCCTTTCGGATCCATGCTCACGCCACATTCCAATGTTGTAGAGGGGCAGAACTGACTAAAGGCCATGGCCTGGACTGAATGAGGTTCTTTAAAATAAACAATATCTCTAGCAAACAAGGACGCGAGTTTAACAAAGTCGTCACTATGGCTTTTATTGATACAACCATAGAGTGGATTAATGCCTGTGTTATTGTGAAGATCGACACTGGCCCATAAATTTTTATCTTTCACGAAATTGAGAACATCTTGAGCCAACTGGCATTCAGGGGCATCACCGCCGGCCCAAATTCGGTTGAAATCCATTTGATCTGGGAGTTGACGCAGTCCTTGCTTTGCTGCTTGTGTATTTCCAATAAAAACAATGATGTTTCGCGGGAGCTTATTATAATTTTTAAGTATTTTTTTTATGACTTCTAAACTAGAGAGTTCGTTTCCATGGAGAAGGGTGGAAATAAAAAGAGGTTGTTGGATTTCACCTTCAAGACTTATAAGAGTTGGGTTGGGAAACAAATCCGTTATGTTTTCTGGTAAAACATTAAAGAAACCTTCAGGCAATGAATTGAGAATATCAAGTTTCATAACAAAATTATTTCACGGTCTAGGCTTTCCAAGTATGAACTGGGTCATCATTTTCTTGATGAGTAAAGTACATTTCAAGAAGTTCTTGAAAGCGTGAACCGTGGGTATTGATGTAGGCTCGCTGCCAGTTAGAAGCATTTTGCCCTGAACGAATTCGGCTTGCAAGGATTTCATCAAAATAATATTCGACATCGGTTGGATCAGTTCCAAGTTCTAAGATTTTGGTCCGAGCCTTAGGTAATAGTTCATGGAGGAGAATACTTTGGAGATTGTGTTTTTTTCCATCTCTCCAAATGCATTCAGCATTAAATCCATATTTGCATGCTTCATAGAAATTAATGCGCGATTCTTCAAACAAAATGATGTTTTCGAGAGGTTTTTCCTCTTCAGCGATAGCATAGACGAGTCCTACATAAAAGGCCATATTGGCAATCATATCGGTAATCGTTGGACCAGAAGCCGGGACACGATGTTCGATTCGCAAATGAGGATTTCCATTTTTACTAACACCAATAATAGGACGATTCCAGCGCCAAATTGTTCCATTATGGAGGCGCAAGTGAGCGAGTTCCTCTGGATCACTATTAATAACATCAGGAAGGAGTACTGGATATCCATCCAAATTGTCTAGAAACAATTCAAAGAGAGAATCTCTAATATAGCCATTGCCAAGAGTAACCCTCCTGGCCATGCGTCCTTTGTTTCTCATATAGTTTTGAAGATCTACGGCTTGTTCAAAAATAGCTATTCGGGTATCACTCCAAAGCGTTTTTCCAAAGAGAAAAGGTGAATTCGCACAAAGTGCGCTCATGAAAGGTGAAATGATAACTGAAGCATTGTAAAATCTTTTCGCATCACTGGGTTTAACTTGGAGGTGGATCTGAAAGCTGGTCGCTGCTGCTTCAAGCATAATGTTTTTAAAAATTTCACTGAGCTCTTCTTTACCTTTGATATTGACTTTAATGTCTTCGGCGTCTCGTAATTTCAAAACCCGATCATTCAGAGCAAAGTAGCGTTTGCTAGGATAAAGTTGGTCAATAGTGAGCATATGTTTTCGCAAAGTAGGAAGTGAACCAATGGTGAGAACTTTTCCTTTAATTTTTGCTGCGTTTTGCTGACAGAGATGCCAAGTCTTCTTTAAATTCTGATGGAGTTGTGAGAGAAATTTTTCACCAACAAAAAGAGGTTCTGAATTAAGTTCAAAATTAAATTTAGAAATCTCAGGCACGACTAAAGGATCAGCAACTTGCTTGAGAAAGCTATCAGATTTTGGATAGGGGACAAAATCGGAATCCACTAGCCATGCTTCGACTTCAACCCCACACTTCGGAACTTCCGGTTTTTCAAAAAGATCTTGATGAAACCACTGCATGAGAAGTTTTGTTTCCTCTCTCAACTTTTGATTGAATTTAATGAAGTCGTTATCAGTAAATGTGACGTTCGTAACCTCAGTCCCCATTATTCTCCTGCCTTTTTTAAAATCCGACTGCGAGCCCTTCTCCTCTAATATCAGAGACTCCATTTAATGTCTTATCTTCTAGCGCAATGGCTTGAATTTTACAGCCCAAATCCTTTTGTTCAACGGTGTGGCCACGTTTCTCCAGATTTGAGACGAGATCTTTATTACGAAAGAGCACATCTTCTAAATAAAGTTTGCGAGGTTGCCATTGTTGGTGCAAGCGACCTGCAGTGACAGCTCGGTAGAGAGGAAGATTAAACTCGAGATAATTAACGATAACTTGGGCTACACAAGTAAGAATTCGTGTCCCAGAAGGAGTGCCGAGTGCTAATACAGTTTGATTGTCTTTTTTTACAATTGTAGGGGACATGCTACTGAGTGGTCGCTTGCGCGGCTGAATGCGGTTTTGTCGACTGCCTATCGCTCCAAAAACATTACTGGCACCTGGCTTTGTTGAGAAATCATCCATTTCATCATTCATAACTATCCCAGTCCCTGGAACTACTAAGCCAGATCCCATTAAATAATTAATTGTCTGAGTTGAAACCACCACATTCCCATCGACATCCATAATGCTAAAGTGTGTGGTATCACTGGATTCAATTGGAAGATTGGCATCGGGAAGATCCTTCATTTCAAGTTCATTAAATTTTGGAGTCATGTATTTTTGTAATTGCTGTGCATATTTTTTTGAGCTTAAGCGTTGATAGGGAACTTGAACGAAATCAGAATCTCCGAGATAGCGTGCGCGATCAATAAAGGCGAGATTCATGGCTGATGCCATCCAATGAATCGACTCTTCGCTTAAAGCACCAAATTGAGACAATTGATGAGGTTCAAGGAGATTAAGAATTTCGATCACATGTGTGCCTCCTGAACTTGGTGGGGCCATGGAGTAGATATCATAATCTTTGAATTGACCGTGAATAGGTTTTCTCCAGACAGTTTTGTAGTTTTTTAAATCTTTGAGTGTAATTAGACCCTGTCTTTTTTTGAATTCTGATGCAATGGCCTTCGCTATTTCTCCACGATAAAAAGCATCACCGCCATCAATGGCAATTTTTCTAAGTGTCTCGGCAAGATCTTTTTGGACGAGATGTTCACCGACTTTTAGAGGACGACCATCCTTAAAAAATATTTTAACAGCAGCAGGGTATTGGGTTAAAACATCTTTTCTCTTTTCGAGGGCATCGGCTAAATGGGGATAAACAAGAAAACCGAATTTAGCCAATTTGATCGCAGGTTTTAAAACTTCTAGACGAGAGAGCTTCCCATATTTTTTTTGCATTTCCAGAACACCTTTAACTAAGCCGGGAACACCACTGGCCAAAGCACCGTTTAAGGAAAGACCTTTGATTTCTTCTCCTTTCTTATCGAGATACATTTTCTCAGTACTTTTTTCTGGAGCCATTTCTCGAAAATCAATGGAAAGTGGACCATTAATTCCTGGCCCATCGAGAAGCATAAATCCACCACCCCCGAGACCTGTTGATTGCGGGCGTTCAACTGAAATAGCAAAAGATATAGCGGCAGCAGCGTCAAAGATATTCCCTCCTTGACGCAGCATTTGCAGACCTGCTCGAGATGAATATTCACCTTGAGTCGCGATCATAACTTTATTGGTATAAGCATGGTGCTGTTTTTCCGAGTGTCCTTCGAGCAATTCTTTTTGAGGGACTCTTGAACAAGAGAAGAGAATGATAAACGTGTAAAAGATCGATTTTTTCATTATTACTAACCTTGAGTTAAGCTTAAAAGATTGATTCCTAACATGATAAAGATCAGGCTTGAGATTATAGAGAGATATTGAGTGATTTTTGGTGATTGTTTTAATTTTTCTCCAAAAAAACCTGCAAAAAAAGCGAGTGTTCCAAAGACGATGACAACTTGTATCGTAAAGATAACTCCTAAAATAAAAATTTGAAGATTGATCGATCCTGTTTCGGGATTCACATAACCCGGGAGATAGGTGAGAAAAAAAACAGCAACTTTGGGATTGATGACATTGAGAAATATTCCCTTGAAATAGAGTTTCAAAAGAGAGTGCTCTGCAACTTGTTCTTTAAATTCAAAGCTAGTTTTTCGAGTTTTGAAATTTTGGTAGGCAAGATAAAAGAGATACGCACATCCGATGACTTTAAAAGCACTGAATAGGAAAATATTAGATTTCAAAATCAAACTAAAACCTAAGATGATCCAAAGAGTATGAACGAGATTTCCTGTCGCTAAACCAAGTGCAGTCATGACTCCAGCCTTTTTACCGTATGTTGCTCCTTGAGTGAGCGTGAAAAGATTGTCTGGACCTGGGGTCAGGGTAATAAGAACGGAGCTGATAACGAAGGTTAGCAAAGTGATTTCATCAAACATGATGAAAAATTATAACAAGGCTAACTTGCTTTTGTAATGATTTTTCCGAAATCGCCTTTTTCTTTGTCTTTTTTTACTTCTTCTAACTCGACAACTTCAAAAGGAACGCTGGGATCAAACTTTTCGTTGAGCTTATGAGTTGTTTTGCCTTCAGGAATATAGATTTTCATGTAGCCTAAAAATTTAGCAAAGAGTTCAGGATCAATTTTTTTGCCAACCATTCCTCCCATGATTTCGAGAGCTTTCTCGATAGGAAGAACTTCATTGTAAGATCTCTTTGTCGTTATAGCATCGAGAATATCGGCGAGCATACAGACTTTAGGAAAGTAATGGATATCTTTATTTTTCTTTCCATGAGGATAGCCTGATCCATCATAATTTTCATGATGATCACAAACGACGGCAAGAACAGACTCCCAGTCAATACCTTCTCCAAGGCTTGGTTTGAGCTCTTTTAAAATATCATAGCCATCGATTGGATGTTTTTTAATTTTTTCAAATTCTTCGTCACTTAAGTGACTAGGTTTGTTGATTACTGAAGTTGGAACTTTAATTTTTCCAATATCGTGTAAAAGCGCACCTACTCCAATATTGATGAGGTCATCGCGTGTGATATTAGGATCAATCCCTTTGAGAATGCCAATGGAGTACATACAAACATTTATAGAATGATCAAATGTATAGAAGTCGTGAAAACTGAGCTCAGCAATGAGAGATTGAATTTCTTCGACATTTTTATCGTGAATAACATCAACCATATTGTCCACTGTTTCACGGCAGTCGTGAATGGAGCCAATAATGACATCTTTATCGCCATTAGAATTAAAAATCGAATCGAGATAGTGAATGGCCGTGTCTTTAACAACATTAGTTTTTTGAACATCAGTTATAAATGTTGAACGGGTAATAAGCTTAAGATAATTGTTTCTTTGCTTTTCATTAACATAGACGCGGAAGTATTTGTTCTTAAGATGTTCTTTAAATTCTAAATTCAAAGAATCGTTAGCTGGAAAGATCTTTATAAAATGTGTTTTTGCCTCTTTTGATGAGGAATTGATATAAAGATCGATTCCTAGAACGTCATTGAGAGGTAAGTAGTCGATATTTATACTGAAGTAGACGTCTTTCATGAGCTTGGTTCCTTAAACTGGCTATAACCCACTTATCGACTTTAAGTGAGAAAAATTTAGGTACCGATAGAATGATGATAAAACTCAGCTATTTTTGATAAAGATGCACATCCCTTTGAGGAAAGGGGATGGAGATCTTTTGCTTATCGAATTCTTTTTTGATCATTTCTTGCATGTCCCAAAATACTTGCCAGTAATTCTCTGTTTTTACCCATGGCTTTACAGCAATATTAACTGAGCTATCTGCTAATTGGTTAACGGCAATGATAGGAGCTGGTTCTGATAAGATGTTCGGAACTTTTTTAATTGTTTCTTCAATCGCTCGTCTAGCAGAGTCAATGTCATCGCTGTAACTTATTCCAAAGGTGAGATCAACTCTTCTCGTGGTTTCCCTTGTGACATTTTCAATGGGACCACCTGCCAAGGGGCCATTGGGAATGTAGATGACTCGATTATCGGGAGTTTTTAAAACGGTTACAAAAAGAAGAATTTCAGAAACATTCCCCTCATAACCTTGTGCCTTGATATAATCTCCCACACGCACGGGGCGAAAAATGAGTATGAGAACTCCTCCTGCAAAGTTGGCAAGTGATCCTTGCAACGCCAGACCGATAGCGAGTCCTGCTGCACCGATAACTGCAACAAAAGAAGAAGTTTGAATTCCTAGAATTCCGGCAACACTAATAATGAGGATAACAAGTAGTGAATTTTTTAAAAGGCTTCGTAGAAAAGGACGCAGCGTTTGATCCACGTTTCTTTTTTCGAGTTGTCGAAAAAAAATATTGGTGATGATACGAATAACCCACAATCCGATGAGAAATGTCACCAAGGCGCCGACAACTTTTGGTGTGTAAATTTCTAAATACTTTAAAATTTTATCCAGATAAGTGTCTGATGATTTAAACATATTAAACATGATGAAGTCCTTTTTTAGCAGAGGATTTCAAGGAGTT
Organism: Halobacteriovoraceae bacterium; assembly: GCA_020635135.1. Lineage (GTDB taxonomy): Bacteria > Bdellovibrionota > Bacteriovoracia > Bacteriovoracales > Bacteriovoracaceae > JACKAJ01. Next base: position 820,013 of record JACKAJ010000016.1, on the reverse strand, counting down.
TTTCCACTTGTTCTTGAGTATTGTAGAGGTGAAAGCTAATTCGCAAGTGACCTTCACGCACACTGACATCAATATTGTTTTCACCCAATGTTTCTTTGAGTCTAAACATATCAATAGATTGAGATTTTAGGCAAATAATATTTCCAACAAGACTTGTTGGTGTGATGATGTTAAAATTTTCGGTTTTAAAATTTTTAAGAAAATAAGACACAAGTTTTTGATTGTGATTTTCAATATTACTGAGTCCGAGCTCATTAAAAAGATCAAGAGATCCTTCAAGTCCTGCCATTGTCAGAAGATTAGGTGATTGCCCGCGATCGAATTTGCGCGCTCCTGGCAGCGTTTCAGTTGAATAATCTAAAAGTTTATAGTTTCTATAGAAGTTTGCACTATTGATCCAACTTCCAGACGGTGTTTCAATTTTGTTGAGAATGGAATCAGAAAAGTAAGCAAAAGCGTGACCGTAGGGACCACATAGCCATTTGTAGGTCGAGCACACAAGAACATCAATGTTTTCGAGTTCTTTTTTCGATAATTGCAATCCTCCAAAGGATTGGGTGGCGTCCACGACAAAATAGATTCCTCTCTCTTTAAGAAGTTTTCCGAGTTCTAACAGATCAGTTCTTCTCCCTGAATTAAAGGAAACATGAGAGATGTTAAAAACTTTTGTTTCCTTAGGAAGATTTTCTCTAAGCCAATCAATGTCAAAGTCAAAAGGAGTATTGAGAACTTGAAAGCGAATGCGCTGGCGTTCATTGGCTCTCATCCAGGGAAGCACGTCCGAAGGATAGTCTCCATCGAGAGTGACGGCCATTTCATTTTCATTTAACTGGAGTCCATTAGCAACGAGGCTAATAACATCACAAGAAGCTGTAGAGTGAGTAATATTATTAGGCGATACGCCCAAGAGTTTTGCTAATTTTTCACGAACTCTCTCGGGAACGTCGAGCCACTCTGTATAAGGAAGAAAACTTGGGTCACTAAATCTTTTAGTAGTCGCTGCAATATTTTTTTGCGAGCGAGTAGGGTACGGACCAAAGTAAGCGGCATTAAAATAGATTGATCGAAGATCCGAATATTCTTGTGAAATTAATTCAGAAAATCGATCATTGCTCATTTTTTACTTTCTGTTTTTGTTGGAGTCTCTTCTTTTTTTGTGCTCGAGGGCTTTTCACTTTTCTTTTCAGCACTAGGATTAGCAGTTTCATTTGTTGCAGCAGCACCGTTTTCCGCTTTTTCCATCTCTTTATCAAGGTGATCAGTATTGAGAGGCATTGCTTGAGGAGCTTCATCATCAAAGACTGATTTATTGGCGTCCTTACTTTTAACAATCGTCAAAGCAATAGAGTTGACCATGAAAAGAACTGCGAGAACTGTTGTGAGTTTTGTAAAAAAGTTTCCACGAGAAGAGCTCGTAAAAATATTTTGAGAAGCCCCACTACCCATCATGGCCCCAGCTTCAGCACCTTTTCCAAACTGAAGAAGCACGATCACGATGAGGAGGACGCAAACAATAACATGAAAAACGATAAGACCCGTTACCATAATGAAAACCTTTTTTATTCTAACTTGTTAACAGTAAATAATTCTATGTATCAAAGAGAGGCTGTTCTGTCATCATGATGTTCTATTTTGCATCAATTGAATTAAACAACGCAGCAAATGCTTGAGCTTTTAAGCTGGCCCCGCCTATCAAGGCTCCATCCATGTCCTCAATTTTCATCAGTTCATCAATATTTTCAGGCTTCACGCTTCCTCCATAGAGAAGAGAGAGTTGCGAAGCAGCATCTAGTGCGCTTCCCAGATGATTCCGAATGGCCTTTAAATTTTTGGCCACGATCTCAGGTGTTGCGACTTTTCCCGTACCGATCGCCCAAACAGGCTCGTAGGCAATCACAATTTTTCCGAGATCTTTTTGTTCATTCAAAAGGGCAATGAGGCCTTCGTTGAGTTGTGTTTTGAGGACTTGTTCTGTTTGTCCTGCTTCATACTCTTGGAGGGTTTCTCCAATACAATAGACCACGATGAGATTTTGAGCTAACGCTGTTCTTATTTTTTCTAAGCAGTTTTGGCTTGTTTCACCGTAATATTGACGTCTTTCAGAGTGTCCTATCAAAACAAATTGGCAGCCGAGATCCTTGATGGCTTCAGGTGATATTTCTCCGGTATAGGCGCCACTTTTGTGTTCACTCGAATTTTGAGCACCAACGAGAACAGGAGTTTTTTGAAGATTTTCCAATAGAAGGGGAAGGTGAATTGCTTGGGCTGCAATTCCTAATTCAGTTTTTTCACTTTTCATAACATTTTGGATTTCTTTACAAAATTGTAATGCATCTTGAACTAAATGATTCATTTTCCAATTGCCAAGGCAATAGAGTTTTCTTTTCATGATCTCTCCTTAGAAATGATACTTGAGAGCTTGAATACCAGGGAGTGTGCCTTTTTCAATGTATTCAAGACTTGCTCCTCCACCAGAGGAAACGTGGCTGATTTTATCAGCGTAACCCGATTGCTTGACGGCCGCGACAGAGTCACCTCCACCAACAAAGCTATAGGCATCGGACTCTGCAAGCATTTGGGCAACAGAAAAAGTTCCTTTTGAAAATTGAGATTTTTCAAAAAGCCCCATCGGTCCATTCCAGACAAGAGTCTTTGCAGTACTCACCAAGCTTCTGATGTTTTCAATACTCTGAGGTCCAATGTCAAAACCTGCTTTGTCGCCATCTATCTGAGATCCACTGGTCGTTTCGGCCGGAGCGTCAGGGTTTTCTGCGACTACATGATCCATGGGAAGAACGAGCTTATGGCCTTTATCAGCTTTTAGAATTTTCGCTGCTAACGTGACGTCACTTTCTGCGCATAAAGATTTTCCAATTTTTTTCCCTTGAGCTTTCAAGAAGGGATAGGCCATGGCCCCACCAATAATAAGGTGATCAACAGTGATCAAAAGTTTTTCAATGGTTTGAATTTTGTCACTGACTTTCGCTCCACCTAAAATTCCTACAAAAGGTTTTTGGGGTTTGTGGAGAATTTTATCGAGAGCTTCAATTTCATCGAGAATAAGAAATCCAGCATAGCGCTGGCGATTGAAGTATTCAGTAATGGTGTAAACTGATGCGTGTTTGCGGTGAGCAGCCCCGAAGGCATCGTTCACATAGACGTCAGCTAGGCTTGCTAAGGCTTGAGCGAATTCGTGATCGCCTTGCTCTTCACGGGGATCAAAGCGCAAATTCTCAAGAAGCACAACTTTGATATGCCCAAGTGTTGTGAGAGTTTTTAATCCTGAGTCTGTTGGTGATTCGGAGAGATAAACTTCGAGACCAAGTTTTTCAGCTAAGTATTTGGCCACGGGCTCAAGACTATAATCCGGATTGGGTTTTCCCTTGGGGCGTCCAAGGTGGCTCATGAGAATGAGCTTTGAAGGTTTTTGATCTAGAATGTACTGAATCGTCTTTAAAGATAGATCAATTCTCGTAGAATCTTTGATAGCTCTAGTACCACTGGCATCGCGATCACCGAGAGGAACATTAAAATCAAAACGAGCGAGAACTTTTTTCCCTTCGAGCTCTGCTTCTGCGATACTTCTTATTGCCATGTTTTCTCACCGACGTAGCCTACTAAATCAAGCACACGGTTAGAAAAACCAATTTCATTATCGTACCAAGAAACAATTTTAGCAGTGTTCCCAATAACGTTTGTGAGTTTTGAATCAAAAACCGAACTCTCTGGTCGACCAGTGAAATCGACTCCAACAAGTTCTTCTTCAGTATAAGCGAGAATGTTTTTAAGATATGTCTCACTTGCTGTTTTCATCAACCCATTGATTTCTTCTGCACTTGCTTTTTTCTCTAGATTGACAGTTAAATCGACCATTGAAACATTTGCTGTTGGGACGCGAACAGCATAACCATCAAGTTTTCCCTTAAGTTCAGGAATCACAAGACCAGTGGCTTTGGCTGCTCCAGTGCTTGTCGGAATAATTGAAAGAGCTGCAGCTCTTGCGCGTCTGAAATCAGAGTGAGAGTTATCGAGCAAATTTTGATCATTGGTATAAGCATGGACTGTTGTCATAAATCCTGATTGGATTTTGAGATTGTCATGCAAAACTTTTGCGACAGGTGCTAGACAGTTTGTGGTACAGCTAGCGTTGGAGATGATGTTGTGTTTTGCAGGATCAAAAGTTTCATTGTTGATCCCCATGACAAAAGTACCGTCAATATCTTTTCCGGGAGCACAGAGAACAACTTTTTTTACCGTGTCACCGAGGTGCTGGGAAAGAGCTTCACCCGTTCTAAAAACTCCTGAAGAATCGATAACAATATTGACTCCTTGCTCGTGCCAAGGAATTTTTTGGGGTTGCATTTCAGAATAAAAATGAAATTTCTCATTTCCAACTTGAAGACTGCTATCGGAGAGCACTTGGACATCACCATAAGGGATTCTGTGCACGGAGTCATACTTGAGAAGATGAGCATAAATATCGATTTGCCCAGGGTTATTGACACAAACGATGTCAAAGCCTGTTTTGAGACCTTTAGTTTTACGCTTAACGTATTCACGAATGAGTGCTCGACCAATTCGACCCATCCCGTTAATGGCTACTTTCACTTGACTCATTTTTTCACCTCTCCTGAATAATTTTGAATCGCTGATAAAATGCCATAAACGACTTCAATTGCAAAGAGATATCCAGGCCAACTCTATATAATGTGCACACTCTCTGTTAGTATGGAGCGATAAATATTTTATAAAAAAAGGCCCTTAAAAATGACTAAAATTAAAGACCTCAAACCTAAAGACGATGTGGAGACTGTTTTTCTTACGAAATACATTAGTCTTATGGAAAGCCGCGATGGAAAGAAGTACTTAAATATCGTTTTTAGTGATTCTACTGGAGATATTGAAGGTCGCGTCTGGCAAGATGCCGAGGACTTTTACAAGAAAATCAATAAGGGTGACTTTGTCCAAACCAAAGGGAAAGTTAATTTCTACCAGGGACGTCGCCAGTTAGTGGCCAGTTCTCTCGATGTGGTCCCGGAGTCTCAGGTTAATGTTGACGATTTCATGGCCAAGTCGGAACGCTCTGCCGAAGAAATGTACAAAGAATTGGTGGGGCTAGTCGATAAGCTCGACGATTTCTATATTCGCGAATTGCTCACGAAAGTTCTGGCCGATTCAGAAATTGCGAGACGTCTAAAAATCTGGCAAGCCGGGAAGACCATTCACCACGCTTACCAGTCGGGACTTTTAGAGCACATTCTCTCTTGCACCAATCTAGCGTTTCTTTTATCGGATCACTACAAAGCTAATAAAAATTTTGTGGTGGCCGGGGCTATTCTTCACGATCTCTGCAAAATTTATGAACTCACCAGTGGAGTCAATGTTGACTACACGGAAGAGGGGAAATTAATCGGGCACTTGGTTAAGAGTATCGAAATTGTGGATCGCTTTAGTTATAAAATTAAAAACTTTCCCTACAATACCAAACTCCATTTGAAACACGTTCTTCTCTCCCACCACGGAAAATTGGAATTCGGATCACCAAAAACGCCACTCACAAAAGAAGCCTTTCTCTTGCACCTCATTGATTTGATGGACTCGCGAATGGGAGTGTTCGATGAAGTGAAACGCAGTGATGCCACGGCCGGGCACTGGTCGGGTTATGTGAAGGCCTTGGATAGTTATGTGTTTAAAGCTGAACTTCCACACTATGAAAAAGAATTGAGCGATGAGGAGTTTGGCGAAACAAAATCTTTGTCTTCCAATAACGATAAAAAGAAAAGTAAGGGACCGAAGAGAAACCAGGAGCTCAAACAAAATCTTGGTGAACTCCTGGGGGATTTTAAAGTTAAATCCTAACCGGTGCCAGGCTCTTTTCGTTAAACCGCTGCGTTTAATGCATTGGTTTAACGAAAAGAGCCTGGCACCTTGAATCTACGAAGGTCAATTACGTGAAATATTTTCACCTGTAATGGTCATGGTATTGTCGACATCTCCATTGTCATATTTTAATTTTTGTTTCGTTGAGCAAGTTGCTTTTTCTATCGAAAAATAAACTGTAGCTCTAGGATTGATAAGTAATTCGCAATGAGATTTTGTAGTGTCTACAACATTATATTGTGGATCGGAATTATCTGTCACAGAATCAAAAGTGACCAAATAAAAAGTTTGATCCTTATATAAGCCTTTATAAACTTTATCAAAAGTAATCTTTTCACTTGGATCAGTTTCACCTAAAAACATCTCTCCAATGTTATCCATCATAAAGTCAAATCCATTACGGTAAGCTTTAACAAATTCAGGCTCTTCCATTTCTTTTTCAATAGGAGCATCGAGGACAGACCCACAGTTTGGCGTATTTGATGGAGAGTCTATGGTTGTGGACTCTTGAACATCTGTTGAAACTTCAAATCCGACAACTAAATCTGTGTCAAAAGCATCATATTGGATGTAGGAAACATAGTTATTATGCTTCATCTTAGTGGTTGCAGAGCAATTAAACGATTCGCGCTTGTTTTCTAAGTTTGTATTCGATCCTTTCATAGCATAAGAAATATTTACTGCAAGAACTTGGTGCTCATCCATCTCTGGCATTTCATTAAAAAGAGCCAGGCTGTTTAATTCATTTTTAAGTTGGTCAGTGGAAATCTCTTGAGCATCCTGGAAATCAGCGCTTAAACCACTTAGTTTTTTGGTGCTTTCGCCGCCTCCACCTGAATTCGAACCACAAGAAAAGAGATTAAAGAGGAAAATAAAGCTAACGAGAATTTTCATAAGAGATCCTTCTTGGTTGTTAAATAAATAATTTCCAAGATTTTAGAGAAGAAAATAGACTTTGAAAAGTTTAAAGATCTAATAGACGATGAGCATTGTCTGTAGTGACTTTTATCAATTCTTCAATAGAAACCCGTTTAATTTCAGCAACTTTCTCAGCTACATGTTTGAGATAAAAAGGAGCATTTTCTTTTCCTCGATGGGGAACGGGAGTAAGAAAAGGAGAATCGGTTTCAATCAATAGTTGATCAAGCGGGGTGATATCAACTATATCGCGAACGCTCTGGGCATTTTTGAATGTGATAATGCCATTAAAGCCTAGATAAAAACCAGCATTGAGAGCGAACTCTGCGAGCTCTTTTCCTGCCGTGAAACTGTGGAGGACACCTTTCAGTTTCGGAAGAAAGTTTTTGAGAATATCTTTTGTCTCATCGTCAGCTTCGCGCGTATGAATAATGATTGGTTTGTTGAGGTCTAATGCTATTTGGAGTTGTTCTTCGAAAACTTTTTTTTGCACATCAGGTGGAGAGTTATTGTAGTGAAAATCTAAACCGATTTCCCCAATGGCCAAAACTTTTGCGTTCTGTTGGGTATTTTGAATGATTGTATTCTTTACTTCTTGTGTGAAGTCTTTGGCATCGTGAGGGTGAATGCCCTGTGAGCAAAAGACATTATCGTGACTGTTGGCAATTTCTATAACTTTGGAAAGATTAGTGGGATCAACGGCAATAGTCATAATTTTAGAAACGCCCTCGTCGTGAGAGCGCTTTAAAATATTTTCAAGAGTGTCTTGCTTGAGATAATCGAGATGACAGTGTGTCTCGATCATTGTCCACCGTTTCGTTTAATAATTTCGTCAAAGAGTTTAAAAAAGTGAATGGCCGGTAGGGCCCCTTCAATTTTAACTCCGTTGACGATGAGAGTGGGTGTCGATTTTACTTTGTACTTGATGGCCTGTTCGATAGAGCTCTTCACGTAACCCTTAGCCGTTTCGTTTTCCAAGCACCCCGAGAGCCCATGGCGTTTTTCGAGCTCAACTATAAAGTCGTCGTTAATATTCTCTTGGGATTCGAAAAGTTCGTCGTGAATACTTTTAAACTGGGATTGATCACAGGCTGCAAGAACGGCGGCCTTACAGGCGAACTGATGAAAAGCGCGGTTGATTTCCGGGTTACAAGCATTATCGAGGGGGTAGAAAAAATATTGGATATTCACCTTATCGCCATAGCGATTTTTAATTTTTTCAAGAAGATCTGTGGTTCTTGCACAAAAGGGGCATTGGAAGTCGCTAAAGTATGCAATCCAAAGTGGAGTTTGAGTAAGAGATTCTTTGGACTTGGCTATCCAAAATGGCGATTCGTATTCAGGATTTCCTAAATTTTCTAGTTTGTTGAAGTATTGATCAATGATTTGAGAAGAAATTTGTTCTTGTTTCTTATCATTCCCTTGAGTTTCAAAATAAGTGACAGCACTAATTCCCAGGAGAACAGCTCCATAAATAGCGAGAATACCAAAATTAGGAGCCCAGGGGAGCTCACTGAATTTAAAATAAAAGAAAAAGATTGTAAAAGAGAGTAAGTAGTAAATTGAACAAAGAGGGCAAAGGCTGTGAAGAACGGTGAGAGAATAGACCAGCAAGAAAAGACAGCCGATAGCATTGAGAAGCGCTATAAATTTATTAGTGGATTCCGATTTTTCAGTTCCAAAAATGCTACTGCCTATAAAGCATAAATGAACGATTAAGCCAAACAAGGAAATAGGAACACCTGCGATATTAGAAAATGATGAAAAAGTCGCGGCATCACAATTAAAAAAACTAGAGATATCACAAACACTAGAAGCTTGCCCAAAGCCGGTAGGGAAGTTCGATTCGTAGTAGTGTTTTGTAAGATAGAGAGTAACTCCGATCCCAATAACGTTTAAAAGAAGATAAAGTGTGTGGGGAATAGTCATCCCTCGTAGTGTCAGTGTTCTTTTTTCACTCATGAATCAATCCTTATTTGATAAATATTATAATTTCGATTTATTTTTTTATCTCTTCTGTAACTATTATATTCATTGTTCTTGAATGTGCATAACCCATCGTCATAGATGACAGAGGGATGATATTTATTTTCCAGATCCTCTTTAACTTGAGCTTGTAAGTTAAAATAAAGTTTACCATTTTCTTTTGAAAAAAATTTTGAATTAGGAAAATTTTCTGTAAATTCTTCTGTGACTTGGAAACTTGAGCATTGAATACTGGGGCCTATCACCACTTTTTGCGGATGAATCTTATCAATTAATGAATTGAGATGGATTTTTTTATGCACTCCCCTCCAGCCGGCGTGGAGAATGGCAACGCCTTGCGAACCTTCGATGACGACAGGAAGGCAATCAGCTGTGAACACGCAAAGGAGATCTTCTGCTTTGAGGGTATCCCAAGTGGCGAGGATTCCATCAGCTTCTAAGAGCTCTTTGGAATTTTTTATTTCATCGACCGTGACTATTTTATTGCCGTGAACCTGCTTGGTATGAAGAAACAGATCACTTTTTTCTTTGGTCACGGAATAGTCACCGTGATCGAGAGATTTTTTATAGAGAATTTCCATTTCTCTATTTTAGCGCATTAGACTGTTTAGACAATTTTGAAAAATCTCAGGCGGTTCAGCGCTAAAATCCAGGAGTTTTTTTGTTTGAGGGTGCGTTAAAGCGAGTCTTTTAGCGTGGAGAAGGGGGTGAGGGTAGTCATTGAGAAATTCTTGGAGTTGCGGAAGTCGTTGCAGATGGCGAGGAGGGTTGCCATAGGTGGCATCATTAATAATAGGGCATCGCAATTGTTCACTTAAATGAACGCGAATTTGATGGGTTCGGCCTGTCTCAAGTGTCAGTTCCATCAGCATGGCCGGGTCAAAGTACTGGAGAACTTTATAACGTGTTATGGCCTCTTTTCCTTTTTTGGTTTTTGAGGTCATTTTCGTTCGTTGAGTGGGATGTCTTGAAAAAAAAGTTTTAATGGTCCCAGCGACAGGAGGCTTTTCGCCTAAGCAAAGGGCTAGATACTGTCTCTCTATGGTGTGTTTCTTAAAAATATCGACCAATTTTTCATGAGTTTTTTGCTCTTTGGCCACCACCATAACCCCTGATGTCCCTTTGTCGAGACGATGGACGATGCCAGGGCGCTTTTCATTGCCAATTCCCGAGAGATCGCGGCAGTGATGAAGTAGTGCATTTACAAGTGTGCCCGACCAATTTCCTGGAGCTGGATGGACCACCATTCCGGCTGGTTTATTAACGAATATCAGGAAACGGTCTTCGTAAAGGATCTCGATTGGAATGTTTTCTGCTTGAAGATCGTAGTCTTCAGGATAGGGAATATTGATAAAAATTTCTGAACCGACCGCAGGCATTTTACTTAATGACAGTGGAGAGTCTGATTCAATAAAGCCTTCAAGAAAAAGTTTTTTAATATAACTTCTAGAATAATTTTTTAATTTTTTTACAAGTAGGGAGTCGAGACGTTTTTCACTGCGATCGTCTTCTGATATTTTAAGCTCGAGCTGTTCTGAGAATTCTTTTTGTTCTGTCACAAGATTATTGGGTCGGAGTCTTGTCTCGTCCAGTTTTAAATCGCTCAATATAAGATCGAGTCACTAAATCAGCATTGAGTTTTAAGCATTTGGCAAATTGAAAAACGAAACCTCGAGTGTAAACAATTGCAGGTAATTTATCGAAATTTTCTTCTTCAATATGGATAAGATATGTTTTTAAGATTTTTGTAAGTTCTGATAATCGCTCGAGGGTCATCCCTTTATATTCACGAATTTCTTTTAAAAAAGGACCTGAAAATTCAGTGGCATTTTCAATTCTTTGTTCAAAGTCATAGTCAATTTTATAATCAAGAGAAAATTTCTTAACAGCTTCTGAAACATCTACAAAACTATTGCGACTACTTTGGCGTCGACTTTCCTCATTGAATTTTTCTCGCAAATGCTTTTCTTCCATCGCCATGGAGTGGATGGCATTGCTTAAGCCTTTTGCGGAGTTATAGGCATTTCTTTTTTCTGGTGAACTGAGAACTGCGTAGGCTTGTTCGATCATATAACGTGCTTGTTCACACTCTTGAGGTGTCATGAGTGAGTAAATAGCGACACTGTCATCGGAGTAAATATTGAGAGATTTTTTATAAGCAAGTTCAATATCCTTTTGACTTGCTTGAGGAGAGACTTCTAAGAGTTCATAATAGTTTCGATCTTCCAATGATTCGTAATGCATTAGTGTATCTCGTTTAAAAGTTTTGCGGTCATGGTTTGAATCTTAGGTGCAATAATGGCATTAGGGTATTCCACAAGCAGAGCTTTTCTCTGTCTTACACTTTGCCAAACTGATGCATCGTAATCCAAGTGACCGAGGTAGTTGATATTGAGACCAAAGTATCTTCTTGATATCTTTTCCATGGCATGGCCGAGCTCGATATCTTTTTGAGAGCGAACTTGATTGAGAATGAGGTGTAGCTGTAACCTTGAGAATTCGTTTTCTATATACATGCCTTTGCGGTAATCGATTTCTTTGATTTCATTGAGAAGCTCTTTTGGTGAATTAAGCTTTTGGTTTAATTTTGCACTCTGGGCCCGATCGATAATGCTCTTGAGTTCAAAAGATTCCTCAAAGAGTTGAAGGCGTCTAAAAAAAATAGAGCGAATAAAGCGATAGGTGTTTTCAATACTTGTCGGCTCGGGCAAAGCCACCAGTACTCCCAATTGGGAAGAAATAAAAAAATCGAGAGTATTAAAAGCAGTCCCGGCCCCAAGGTCTAAAATAATAACATCTGCATTGAGATTTTTAAGACCTTGGAGTAAGCGATTCTTGTGGAGCTTTTTAAGATTCGCCATTCCCATCTCATCCTGGGCACCACTAATGAGTGAAAGATTTCCAACAGATGTTGGGATGACAAGTTCATTAATATTTTGAGTTGTTCCGTTGAAGTAATCAGAAAGTGTCATCTTGGGGATAGGAGTCCCGAGACAAGTGTGAAGGTTGGCCCCTCCAAGGTCTAAGTCGATCGCAACGACTTTGTAGCCACGCTTTGCGAGACTGATGGCTTGGTTCGCGGCAACTAAGCTTTTCCCCACGCCCCCTTTACCGCCTCCGATTGCCCAGATCTTTTTATTGAGGGCCATATCGGCATGAGCTTGACACATGTCGCTATAAAGCGAGTCACTGGGAGCCTGATATTGAGAACGAAAACTTGTGTCTTCCGGATAACTTGTTGTAATAGCTGCTTCCTCCTTGAATCAATCGCAATTGAAGCTGCAATATCGCTTTCTTATTTCTATTATAGACATTGTGCGCTCAATTATAAAAGCCCTTTTCTGTGTAAGTTTTTCTGGAGTTAATTGACGATTTTAGGCGGAGTTCACTATTCTAGGGGTAGGTATTTAGGTGTGATGTGAATGAAAATATTTATTTAAAAGAGATGAGTCTTGAAGACTCCTCTGACAATTTAGCGATCCATTTTTCCAAGCGTGGTGATTACCACCTCGCGAGAAAGTTGTGGCATACAACTCCTGGCGTTTTGGGATTTGCTGCTTACTATATTTTGGGCTTGAGCATTCGTGAAGTCGCAAGTTTTGCTTTAATTGTTGCAGGCTTATCTTTTAGTTTGGAAATGCTTCGCTTTAAATCTAAAAAAGTTAATTATCATTTTTGTCGTTTGGGAAAACACTTCTTAAGAGGCAGCGAGGTTCACAAATTTTCTGGCCTTCCTTTTTATGCCCTCGGGGTGGGTTTGAGCTTACTTTTGTTTCCCAAAAACTTTGCTCTTCTTTCTATTATGTTTTTAGTCGTTGCCGATCCTATGAGTTCACTTGTCGGAAGTGCTTATGGGCGTGAAAAATTTCTTCCCAATAAAAGTATTGAAGGAACACTTACATGCTTTCTTGTTTGCTATACTTTGAGTTTCTTTTATCTCAAGGCGATTGGAGCTTCCGGAAATGATCTCTTTTATTTTTCAATTTTTGCGGGAATGATTGGAGCTTTTTCTGAGCTAATGTCTGCTTTTAAAATTGATGACAATCTTACGATTCCAGTTATTTCAGGGCTAGGTTTAACTCTGCTCAATTCTATTTTGCCAATTATTTAAGGTGCTTTAAGGTGCTTTTGCTTTAAGGTGCCAGGCTCTTTTCGTTAAACCACTGCGTCTAGTGCATAGGTTTAACGAAAAGAGCCTGGCACCTTAAAGGTTAGATTGATTCGCAAATTAAGGGATATGACATTTTGTGACCATCTTTATTAGTCACAACCAAGCAATCATCAACATCATTAAAACTCTCAGTATTTTTAATAGAAAGTTTGTGTTTTAAACCATCTTGGTAAAATGTTTTACTGAGACCAGAGGGTTTTTTTATAGTTTTTGCTTTTTGAGTAGAGGCGACTTCGCGATCTGAGCTGTTGTATTTGTGTAGGGCCACTTGATTACCTTCAACAATCACACTCATTTCATTATAAAAAGTGTGGCATTTAAAAGCTTTTTCTTCTGCCCCAAATGAGTACTTGAGTAAAACTATCATAAAAATAATGGTTAAAAGTCCTTTCATTTTTAAACTCCTTAGCGTTTAACTACAGTTTTATAATCCAAGAATGGTGCCAAATCTGGAGCATTAAATAACGGGGACTTAGCCCTGATTTAGAGGGTTAGAGTGGATAGAGTCTTCTAGGGTGTCTAAAAATTCGACAGTTTTTGCTGGGAAATTCTAAGGGGAAACTCTTGCCCACTTGATTGTTTGACGTGAGTATTGAAGTTTCGCTATCATTAATAATAGCAATACGTTAGGGCCCTTCAAAAAGGAATTTGAGTATGTCCGTTGGAATTATCAATAACTTCATCAACTTTATGTATGACGGGGGCTTTTTCATGCTCGTCATCCTCCTGGTCTTTTTCTTGGGAATTTGCATCGCTTTAGAGAGGGCATTGAAGTACCTCAAGTATGATATCAATTCTTCAAGTTTTATGAATGAGATTCAAAAACTTGTCTTGGCCAATAAAACAAAGGAAGCGATTCAATACTGTTCTGGCTCTAAAGCCCTGCTTCCGAGGGTTATAAAAAATGGTCTTAAACGAGCTAACCAAGATACGGCTCAAGTGCAAAACGCCATCGATGCGTCAGCATTAGAAATTATTCCAATGGTGGAGCAGCGACTTGGGTATTTAAACTTGTTTGCCAACATCTCAACACTTCTTGGACTTTTGGGAACAATTTTTGGATTGATGGATGCGTTTGCGGGTCTGGAAGGCGTTGATCCTTCTCAGCGTGCAGCACTTCTCTCGGCTGGGATTTCCAAGGCCATGAATACGACAGCTTTTGGTTTGATCTCTGCCATTTGTATTATGGTTGCTCATGCCAAGCTTAATGCAAAGTCTGAAAAGATTATCTCTGAAGTTGATCAATATGCGGTCAAACTTCTCGATATCTTGGGGACTATGAAAATTGTTAATAAATAATTGAATTAATTTGTGAGAATTAAAAGATATGTACAATGTCCCGAGTGCCAGGCGAAAAAAGAGAAAATTCAATCCCCTTAATCTAGTCCCGATACTCGATGTTATTTTTATTCTCATCTTCTTTCTTCTAGCATCTTCGCAACTCATGAGAATTTTCGAAATAGGATCTGATCTTCCTATTTTTCGCCTTTCGACTGAAGAGCAAGAAAAGCCAGATGAATTTGAACTTAAAATTGAGGTTACAGAAACTTCTATAACTTTATCAAATTACAAAAAGAAAAAAATCATAAAACGTATAGACGTAGATTGGGAAAATCCTGATTTCTATGCTGAATTTAACGATGTTATCAAAGGGATCAAAGCGGATCACCCAGATGAAGAAAGAGTTCTTGTTTCGTCTGATAACAAAGTTAACTACCAACACCTTGTCAATTTGTTAGATCAAATTAGACATACACGGCATGAGGCAGGGAAACCAGGAAGAACTGAACTTTTTCGTCAAATCATGTTTGAAGAATAGGAGAAAAGGTGAGTCGAAGAGGCTTTAAAAAATTTAGAAGAAAAAAAGACACGCCTTTTGAAGTTGAACTTAACTCACTTCTTGATGTTCTTGTTATTCTTCTCATTTTTCTTATTAAAAACTACACGTATTCAGAAGTAGAACTCTCTATTCCTAAGGGCGTTCGAATACCTTCGTCGGAATCACAGACCATAGTGCATAAAGGTATCACTATTCAGATGTCGAAAGAATTTCATATTTTTGTAGAAAATAAACTCATTGTTGAGCTTGGTGATGGAGAGTGGAGCAATGAAAATAAAGTTAAATTGCGAAATGAGTTGATGAGTATTCGTGACAAAATAGAAAAAACAACTTTTGAGTCGGATGAGACAATACCTTTCTCTGGAGTCGTCAATCTTATCATGGATCGCGATTTAAATTTTGAGCATATCAAAAAACTCATGGATGTCTCCGCAGATATTGGCTTTGAACAATTTAAGTTCATTGTCATCGAAACGTAGTATTAAATGATGAAATATATCTTAAGCCTTATTCTGTTTTCACTTGTGCTGACCATGAGTCCGGGATACTCACAAATAGAAAAATACGACAAAAAAATATTAAAAGTCCTTTACAAGGAAATGAAAGCAGCTCAAAAAGTTTTAAAGTTTAATAAAAGTTCGAAGAATTTTTATCGTCTATTTAACTCACGTATAGAAATACTCAAATTCAAAACAAAAAATATTCAAGAATTGCGCTATCAAAAGAAAAGTAAGGCTGAAATCAAGAAAGCTGAAGATAATGCAGAAAAATTTTATCGAGATACTAAAAAAATTGGAGATTACATTCATAAACGTTTTAAAAAGTTTAATAACATGGGGAAATTTTATCTCATGTTTGGGCTTATGATTTATGAATTTGAAGGGGAGTCGAGTCAGGTCGCTCACTATCTCACCAAGGCAGTAGGGTTATTGAGTGATGAAGAACTTAAAAATCTTGCGGCAGTCAAACTTGGGGACTATTACTTTAATACTAAACAATTTGATAAGGCGATTAAGGCGTATCGGTATGCTTTTAAGTTGAAGAATAATTCAACTTGGAGGGATAGAATCCTTTACAATCTTGCTTGGTCCTATTTTAAAGTCGATGAATTTCCTAATGCTGTGAAATTTATGTATGCAATATACAAAACTTCTCCCGATCGTTCACAGAAAAACTATTACTATACCCAAAGTATTAATAAAATTCCAGAATTCTTAGTGTTCGCGGGACAACCTGACAAAGGAATGGAATTTGTATTTAAAACAAAGAAAGATGATGGAAAAGCACTCTTTGCTTATATCCAGCACGTCTATTCAAAAGGTTTTTTTAGAAAATTTGATTCCTATGTCACTAAAGTAGAATCTCGATTAATGAAGCGAAACAAGATAAAAACACTGGTTTCCTTCCAAGTCGAGGTTTTTAATTTCTTGGCACTTTCTGAATTTAAGAAAAACTTCGAAACATTGATCGCTTTAAGGGCCAATATTTCGAAATATTTTCAGAAAGGGACTATTGATGAAACACAGAAAAAAGATTTTCTTGCCAATAACCGAGCCTTATTGACACAAAATTTCGATCGCATCAACACTAAAAATTTTAGTAAGAAAGACAAATACTATATCCCTGTGATCAAAGATTCCATAGATATTCTTAAAACATTAATCTTACTAGATCCCAATGGACAAAGAAGTTATAAATTGAGAATTGCCCAGTTGTATCGAAAACTTGAGAATTACCCTGATGCGCTTGAGACTTTTGAGGAACTTTACAACAGTGCACCGAAAAAGACGAACCCAGAAGCTCAACGTTCTTTAGTTGAAATCTTGGCGATTTACATTCCCGCCAATTTTACAAATTATGATAGAGAAAAAGCGATTAAGTACTATACGGAATACATTCGCTATGGGAAAGATGCTAAAATCGTTAATAACAGTTACTTAAAGCTCTATGACGAATTTTTTGATAAAAAGAACTATCCTAAAGCATTTTCGCTCACCAAGTCCTATTACAAAAGATTTCCTGCTGAAATTAAGCAAGTCGAATTAATGCTTTTAAAACTGGCAGCAGTGGCTCAAGCTGAGAAAAAGACTAAGCTCTTTGCTGGAATTAGAAAGTATGTGAATAGTGATCCTCAATTGAGTAAGTCCAAAGAACTTAAACGAGGCTTGAGTGAAACTTATCAAAACCTTATGCTGGCAAAGGTTAATAAGCTATTACAAGAAAATAAAGGGGATAAGGCCCAGATCGCTGGAAAGTTAAAAAGTTTTTATTATAGTAAATCTATCGATCGTGTAAACAAACTCATTTCAGGATTTAATGCCGGGCTCTTATATTCTCAAATTGGAAATACTCAAGAAGCGGGGAGTATTTTAGGGAGCCTGGTGAGTAATAGCCAGCAAAGTGAATTTAATGGATATGGGCCCAAAATTTTAGTTATTGCAGATAATAGTTCATTAACCGAAGACGATTACTCTATGGGTTTATATATGTCCCTATTAAAAAAATCATGTGAACTCAAAGATTTTGGAAAAGAAAGGATATTTTTAAAAGCATTAGAACACTCACTTGCTTACGGAAAATTCAACGAAACCACTAAAATTTTAGGCTACGTCAAATCCTGCAAGTTAGAAGCAAATACATTGAATAAAGCATTTAACTTACTTGGTGAGTACTTTGATTGGAATAAATCTGAGCAAGTTGTCCAAGCGTTGAGATTAATGGCCCAAAATGTTCTCAATACCTGGGAAGATACAGAAGCCTTTATCCAAGATTATATTAGTTACAGAATTAATGAAGTGGAATCCTTGAGAGTGGCTGATTTTAAAATAATGATTAGTTCTGTGGGAACAATCTTAGGGCAAGCGCGGTTACCCCGTAAAAGCACCGTCTATCTCCAGAGTTCTAAGCTTATTGAATATGCTGCTAATCCTATAAATTTTAAGGAAATGAAAGTTAATGAAAATAATTTAACACAATTTTTAGATTTTAATTTCTCTCAACTGGCCGGGAAATTGGCATTCTTTTCAAAATATAAGTCGAAATACCCACTTGTTAAATATTTGGTGACGATGGGACAATTGAGTGTCTTTGATGAATTTTTTAAATTTTTTGCACGCTTTAATTCTTTTGTTGAAAATCCACAAAAAGTGAGTGAGTTTGAAGGACTTTTGGCACAAGCAATGCAGCCTTTCGTTGAAAAACAAAAACAACTCAAGAACGATTTAAAGTTTTTTAGAGATTCGTCAGGGTTTAGTCTTCGCTATGAAGCGTTTGGAGTACCCCTTGATGTTGTCTATGTTAATAAAAGGTTTATACCTTGGGATAAGTAAATGAAGTTTTATTGGTTTCTATTATTATTTGTTGTGTTCGGTTGCTCTCAAACGCAAAAAAAGGAAGATGGCGCAGAGACTGGAGCTGATCAAGTTGATGAAAGTAGGGAGATGGGATTTCCTGATGATTTTTCATATTTCAAATTAGATAAAGCGACAAAAGAAGAAAACTTAGGTCCTTGTGAATCGAAACAAGAGCTTACAGTGACCAGTGAAATTTTTAAAATAGCTTCTAGTTGCTACTATTCTGGAGATCTTAAAAAATCTTATTACATTTTAAAAAGGTTACTCGCGAGCCCAGAGATTGGAGGATATAAAGTTAAAGTTTTGAACAACCTAGGAGTGATTCAAGCACAGTGGGGGAATTACAACTTAGCTTTAAGCCTTTTAAAAGATTCGGCAGATATTAAGCCTAATGAGCTCAATACGTTTAATTATCAGCAAGTTCGCCTTTTGATGGGACAAAAAATTGAGAACAATAATTTCTTAGAGCCGGTATACGGACTTAACGACCCGGATCAGGATTTAACGAAGTTAAAAGCTCAACTAGCTTTCGGAATAGAAAATTTCGACGAGTACGTACAGTTTTCGGAGAAGCTTAATTTGCAGGATGAAAAAACATTGATAAATTATATTTACGGACTCTACCGAGCTAAAAAGTTTGGTGTGGCCAATATTATAGTCAAAGAGAACAAGGAAGTTTTAGAGAGAAATTTGATGGCCAAAGATATTATCGAAGACATCGAATCTCGAGGAAGCCATGGAAACCCCGAAAACGGCAGTCAAGACGAATAAATTATTGCTAACATCTTATCGAGATGAGTTCCCTGTAATTATTTTACAAGGTGGTGTCGTAACTGTTGGTCGCTCCGAGAGTTGTGACGTGACAATTAATAATACATTTTTATCATTTGTTCACGCTTCTTTTTTTGTCAAAGACGGCCAGTATTTTATTTCAGATTTAGATAGTACTAACGGAACTTTTGTTAATGAAAAGCCGGTAAAAACTAAAAGTATTCAAGCTGGCGACATTATTCGCTTTGCTTCTGTTCGCTATGAAGCAAAAGCATATGATGAAAAAAATGTTGGTGAAGTTGCAGGAGGATCGACACATAATCTTCTAAGAGACTCAACAGTCATCAAGAGATTGGGAGATGATGTTGGCCCATCGGTACGAATTCCTCCAATGCTCGATAAGTCTAGCAAAGATAAAACTCAAATTACGGAGTTGCAAACTCAAAAATTTGCACAGCAACCTCTCTCTCCTGAAGATATTTTTCCACAGTTTGAATTCTCCGAATTTATTTTTGAAGAAAACGTTAAAGGTGAAGCATTTGATTTCTCTAATAAAGAATTGAGTCTTGAAATGACTGTTCTTTTTGGAAACTTCATTTTTACCATCGATTATTTAAATGAATCAAAAAGAGACCTTAATATTACCAATATCGAGGGTATCGACGATACTATAGTCCTTCCTATACTCGATCTCAATGGGGTCGTTCCTCTTGCAACGATCAGAAATGGGAAATTCTATATTAGAGATTGTCCACTCTTTAGCTGTCGAGTTTTTGGAAATGAAGAGCCCATCAATACTCCCTTTGGGTTAAACGATGAATATCTCTTGAGTGAAAGAGAGTTTGCGATTTATTCTTACAACAATATCCAAATTATAATCAGGCCAACTAAAGCTCCTCCCGCAACAAAAGTTGTTCCTTTTTTTGAAAAAGATAAGTTCTTATTTGGTTTAATTGCAGTGACATTTTTGGTTTGGTTGCTAATCGCGATTGGGATTCTTTTTTTTGATCCTCCAGAAAAGGAAGAAGATGACCCTGAATTGCCAGAGAAAATTGACCGGATTCTTTATAAAAAGAAAAAGCCTATAGTTGAAGTAGACACCGAGATTGAAAAACCGGAACAAAATAATGTTCTTGAAAATCAAAAGAGAACTAAAAGTCCAAATGATTTGAATCTCGATCAACCTCAAAAAAAGGCAGGAACTCCGCAGATCGTGACTCCACCTGATAAAACACAAATCCAAAGAGAAAGTAAGCCCAATCAAGATAACAAAATTCAACAAGAGACGAGAAAAGTTTTTGAAATGCCTGCGCCACCTGACATGGATGTTCCAAAACCTAAGCAACCAGTTAGTGCTAAAGTTAAGGCTACGGATAAAGTTGTTCGAACTTCCGATACGGCTCAAAAAACAGTAAGTGCTCAAAGTAATATTCAGTCGCTTAAAGATAAGTTTTCAAAATATCTCGATAATGTGAATACAAATATCGTAAGTGATTCAAATGTTAAAGTTGGTCAAAAGACAATCACGCAGACTGGGGAAGGAAGCCCAACCAAAGGGGATCCGTCGTTCTTAAGATCACAAGAAAGCCAATCGAGTTCTCTCAACGCTAAAGATATTGGTGAATTCGGTTCAGACAATTTGGTTTCTAGTAAAGTTGGGGGTGTCATCGGTTTTAAAGATACAGGTAAGAAAACTGTTGTCCTGGGAAGCCTTGATCCTAGGGCCATTCAAAATGTTTTAAGACGCCATATCCCCCGTTTTGCTTATTGTTACGAGAGAGAACTTGAGAGAATTAATCGAGATATTGCAACAACACTCGTTTTAAAATTTACGATTACAAAAACAGGTAGAGTGAAAAACTATTCATTTACTTCTCAAAATGTTAATTTTTCATCTGGGGCCATTCGTTGCTTCGCTCGAGTTTTGACATCAATTCGTTTCCCAAGTCCTAAAGGTGGAGGAATTGTGAAAGTTAGACAACCTATGAATTTGGAGCCAAAATTTTGAAGAAATTAAGCAAACTAATTATTTTTTATTTTCTGATGGCATTCATGGTAACACCTAGTTTTGCTGCTCAAAATAAATATTCAAAATTTTATAAGCTTGCACTACAGGCGTATCGTGAAGCGAAGTTCTTTACTGCAAGTAGCTTCTTAAAAATATATATTACCAAATCAGAGAATATTTCCAAATCAGCAAGTTATTTAACCAGCAGACTTTTGGAGAAAACAAATATCTATCCTTTCTTAGATATTCCATTGAATCAACTTCAAAATTTAAAAGAGTATTCAAATATTAATTACCTGATGGGGAAGAAACTCCTTTTTAGAAAAAAAATGAAAGAGTCTCTTGAGTATTTTCAAAAAGTCAGCCGTGGGTCACCATTTTACCTCCAAGCTTTAATGCACACAGCTTCAATTCTTGAAATGCAAGGAGATTTTAAAGGGGCTATTCGAACTGCTGAAACTTGTGTCCGGCATGCTGGAAAGAGCTACGAAATTGTCCCAGATGATCCAACTCTGGCTCAAAACAAGCGTGAATATATACAAGAAAGCTGTCAACTTTTAATCCCCAGAACTTACTATAAGAATGGTGAGTTCGATAAAGCGAAAAAGAAATTTGAAAAACTTTCGAGCCAGTCATTTCGTTTCCCAGATATACTTTTTAATAGCTCTTGGGTTTACTTTGTTCAAAACGACTTTAACCGTGCAGTCGGTAAAAATCTCACTTTTCAGGCACCTCTTTTCGATGATTACTTTATTCCAGAAACAGAACTTGTAAAAACGTTAAGTTATTTGCAACTCTGTAATTATGATGAAGCTATTAATGTTATAAAGAATTTTGAAAAAAATATAAAAAGCAAAGTTAATGATTTTATGAAAGAGTTTAACTTGAAATCAAATAAAGATTATTCTTTCTTAAAATTAGCTTTTAGTCGGAAGGCACAGTCAAAATTTAAAGACAATTTTATTATAAAACTAACAAATGTTCTCAAAGTAAATCCGGGGTTTCAAACATTGAAATACTATTATTCGAGAATCAAATCAGAAAAGAAAAGATTGAAAGGAAAAGAAGAAAAGATCGCTTATCAGATTGCAACTAAAAAATTTGTTAGTTTTTTCAATAAATTTGTTAAATTGAAATTTGTTGGTTATGCCAAAGACATTATTCGTATTAGTAATATATTTGCGCAAATTGAACTCGATCTTTATTCTATTTTAAAATACAAACTTTATGATGCTCGTGATAAAAAGAAAAAAGCCTATAAGAGGGTTCGCTTTTTTATCAAGGATATTGATAGAAAGTCTAATCAATATTATTGGAACTTTCATGGAGAGTTTTGGGCAGATGAACTTGGATACTATATTCCTCTTCTCGAGAATAAGTGTAAGAAAGGAAAAACATTATGAAACCTTGGTATAAAATGAGGTTAAGTCTCGTAATCGTTTCTATCGTTTTTCTTTCGTCGTGGGCCATCGGACAAGAATCAGAGGATGAGGATAGTGGTTTTACCGACGACATTGCAGTCAGCGATGAGGGAAATAAGAGTGGAAGTCAGCAAGACGCCAAAGACCTCCCTCATGTGGACATAAATTCAAAAGAAGTCATATATAAGTATAAGTCTGAAGAATATTTTGATTTTGACGCTCTCCAAGTTAAAGGAGAATTACTCACTCCTACTGATTTAAGCTCAAAATCAAATAAAAGAGTACGCTTTAATGTTAAAGATCATATAAGAAAAGATTTTGATCAATTTATCGGGGAGGATCTCATTGATATTCACTAGATTAGTATTGTTGTTATTATTGTGTGTGTCTGTCAAAACCTTTGCGGGGACTGCCGATATTTATGAATTTAAGTGGCTTGATCCTAAGAAAAAGGTTTTTGTCCTTCAAAATAAACTTCATGAAAATAGGAAAACTTGGTATTTCAATCTCGGTTATGGAATTTCAGAGCTTTCAGATTTTCAAGATTCTCGTTCTATCTATGCTAGCACTGGATATTTTTTCTCAGAAGAGTGGGGACTAGAATTATTTTATTCTAAGTATTCTAACGAAAATAACGATTCATATGATGCAATTAGAAAGGATCTCACTGAAATTCCTCACATTGTTCGCTTAAATGCGATCTACGGATTGAATCTTCTTTTTTCTCCTTTCTATGGAAAAATTAACACCTTTAATTTGATTTACTATATTGATTGGGCCTTTGGACTTGGAGTTGCCTTTGTTGACTTGGAAGACAATGCGACTGCCTTTGTGGCCGGAGGTGAGGATTTTTTCGAAAACAAATCAGAAGTAGGACTCTCGCTGAAAACACATGTCAAATGGCACCTCACTGATAGTTTTAAGCTCGGTCTTGAGTTTTTAAACTATTACTACCATACAGCTAAACCAGAAGCAGGCTTTCCAGAAAAATGGACGAGAAGTTACGACTTTGTCTTTACTGTCGGTATGCAATTTTAAGAACCGACCATCGCTTGATTGTGTTCTTTTATTTGCTCTTTTGTGAAGTTATAGAAATAATGGCTACCCCAAACTTTGTTGAGTAGAAAAACTTCCGTTTTATCTGAAGAAAATTTCATATAGTGAAGTGAGTTAATTTGATCGAGTTTTAGCTGAAGATTTCTTACGATAGATTTTGTCTTGAGATCATCTGTTTCTTTCAGCATAGACTTTATAATTTTTGTGAATTTTTCATTTAATTGGTTTTTCTCTATTCTGTTATGCAGTTCTAGATTTAAACTTCGTGCGAGAAGATGAGTTGCTTGTATGAGTTGTGAACCTGAAAATTGAAAACTCTCAGAAAGAATTTTCTGATAACGATCCATTTGTGTGCTGATGATATCAGACAAGGCCATAAGTTCTGGATAAGTGAAAGTATTTTCAATGATCTTTTTAACAGTGCTTTGGGGTGATTGGACTACACATTGAGAATTGTTTGGAGAGGCAATCATCAAACTTAAAGAGCTTTTCTGAAGTGGGGTAAAATTGTTCATATTCACGTTCATATGGTAGAGCAGGAGATCTTCCCTCGCTGTCTGAGAGCTACTGGATGCCAATTGTCTCTTTGAAAGATTTTCACCACAAGCTAGTTTTATTTTTTTGAGAGTGTTAACTTTAAGTTCTTTTTTTAGAGAATTAAATGAGTGATTGAGTTTCTCAAAATTACTATAAAGTTCAGGAATAAATTCTTCGAGTGAATTTTTTAATAGGTTGTAAGTTGTTGCATTCAATTCCTGAAGATTGAAATGAATTTGGCTTGTCACCATGTTGACTAAATTCCCAGTTAATGAATTTTTAAGTGCAATTTCATTCTTGAGATTTATGAGTGATTCAACTCGAGAATCATCTTTTAGCTGGTGGGCAATTTCCTCAAAGCCGAGCAGGTGGTTTTTAAGTTTTATGCTATAGCTATTTAATACCTCATTGACATCATTTTCTGAGATTTGTGTTTGTTTCAAAAGTTCTTTGAAATGAGAAAATCCTTTAATGTATTCTTTTTCATCGATTTTTTCGAGAGTGTGAAAATAGGCATTTCCAATTAGATAATAGGTTTGACCAAGTTCAAATTTGAATTTTTTGACTTCTTGATCCCAGAGTAAAGGAATTTCTTCTCGATTTTTGAGAACGTTAACAATTTTTTCTTGAAGATGTGGAATATAATCAAATGATTTCGAATTATCCTCAAATTCATGTTTTACCAACAGATATTTCTCAGAAACTTGCTTCGTTAGTGAATCAATGGAAGCCATTTTCTCTGCGATGTTATGAAATAATTTTTGATAAAAGATTAATTTATCTTGGGAGTCAAATTTTTTAAAGCCAAGTATAAGATCTTTAAGCTCTTTAATTTCGCGATCGAGAATATCGATACTCTTTTCGAAATATGAACGGAATTTGAGATCATGAAGAGAGATGAGATCGAGATGAGTTGAAGAAATACCTCTGAAATTCTGAGAAACAAGATGAAATTTTTCTCCAAGTTCAATCAAGCTTTCATGGGGGACAAACCCAAATTTTTCGACATATTTATCGAACTGACCAAAAGAGAGCATAAAAAGATAGTTTATATTTTGAATGGTTTTAAACTTTCGAAAAGAGTTTTCTAAATGAGTAGAAAATATCGAAGGATCAATCGGCGTTTCATTATTTCTCAAATGGGATGTTATTTCACTCCCTGCTTCCGCAATCTCTGTTACTTGATGAGTGAAGAGAGCAAGTTCATTCCACGCTTTCTGATTAGGGGAGCGTTGGAAATTGAGGTCATCGAGAAGAGCACTGAGCTTTTCATATTTTTCTTCATGAAAAATTTTAAGTTTAGTAAAAGTGATATAACTCCCTGAAGGGTTTTGAGAATATTGTTGTAGTTGTTCAAGATTTTTTGAACAACTACCAATTGAAAAGAATAATAAAATTAAAATTAATTTTTCAAACATTTTTATGCAAGGGCAGAGCGTAAATAAGATATATTTTAAAGAGGATACGAAGCCCTGTACTTACAAGAACTTATCGGCAGCTTGTGCGTGAGAAGTTATAGTTTTTTTATAAAAAATAATGATACAATTTTCTTAAGTTTTATTGCGTGAGGTATTTCTATGAACTTCTTTCTGACCACTATCCTGACCTTTTCCCTTGGTCTTTCTGCACTGGCTGATGTCTCAGCTGAAAAACAACAGGATTTTAACTCTGCAGTTCAAAATATGATTAAAGAATCTGTCCAGAATATCCACGCTGATCAGCAAGATTCTTTATTAGCTGCAACCAGAAAAAAGCGCCGAAAAAAGAAAAAGAAGAAAAAATATAAGAGAACATCAAGTAGCCGTAGAAAAAAAACTAAAAAAGAAAAAATAAATCGCTCAGGTTTTTATGCTGAATTCAATGTAGCCAATACCAGTCATGGAGCAGCTTCGGACAGTGAAATCGCCTCAGATGTTGAAGCAGCAATTTTAGCTGCGACTTCAGCGACTGCCGTGACTGTCGACAGCGTTTCTATTGATGATTCTTCGTTTGGTTTTTCACTTGGTGGTGGTTATCTCCTCAATCAATTCATTGCCGTTGAAGCTTTTTATACTGTGCTCGGTGAAGAAGTTATTGAAACGAATATCACGACAACACCTTCAACTGTCCTCACAAAAGTCACCACAACTTTGCAATTCAGCACTCTCGATATCAATGGGAAGTTTATGTATTGGCTCAATAAATCCTTTAACCTTATGGGGAAATTTGGATTGAGCTATTGGATGATTGACGCCGAAGAAATTCTCTCTGGAGGGACGGAGGAAGCGAGTACGACGGCTTCCGAAAGTGGGATCACTTTTAATTTTGGTCTTGGTGGTGAATATTTTATAACTCAAAATCTTTATTTGAATTTCTTTTATATTGCGTATCCTAATGTTGGTAATGATTCGATCGGATCGCAAACGCATTCTCGAATGGGGGCTGGGCTTGGAATGTACTTCTAAACGGGGCAATATTCCAAATTTAAGTATCTTCTTCGTCGTCTGCGAGTCTCAAAGGCTGCGACGTGGGGGAACCACGCCTCGCCTTTTCGCTCTAGACTCCTTGAATCTATCTTAAATTTGAACCATTGCCGTAGTAACGAGTACCAACACCCGCGATTTCAAGGGACTGATCGCAATAAACATCATGTGTTGCAGAAGTGTGGACGTGCCTAGCTCGCTAAAAAACTGTTGTGTACTACGGTTTTATCAGGCTATCATCATTCGCGAATAAAAATTTTTTTCAATTAACTAAAAATATAGAGGAGTAACTATGAGAAAATTTATTATTTTATTATCAATGACAATATTCAATTCTTACGGTCAAAGACTGCCTGACTACACTTCTAAAAATCTAGTTCCTGAGGCTGAAAAATCCTTTTATTTCGAAGCGATTGCTTTAGATTTAAAATTCCAGAATCTTACTGAATGTGATAGTGGAAACAAATGGTACTTTGTTGATTATTTCTTGGCCGGAAAGCTTGACCAAGATGGAGGAACAACTGAACTTTATAAGCTAGATAGCGAAACCCCTCTTTTTGTTTTAAGAGCAAAAGGTGTTGATTCTTTCGGTGTAAATATTGTTGATTTTAAAATCCACACGAACCGTAAAATGACACGAGTTGATAAAGTTGAGTATATTGAATATCAAATATATTCTGAGCGAGTAAATATAGGAACTCTTGAAAGTCCAAATATTGTTGATCAAGAGGCTGTTACAGTTATAAGAGAGGATGATTGTTTCTAGGTACTTTAATGTTAATTTCCATGGAAAGGTAATAAATTATGAATACTGCAAAATTTCTATTAATTTTTTTATTCTTTGCATTTAACAATTTTGGGATCGCAAGTGAGACTATGATTTGCCCTCTGACTTCCTTCGATGGAGTTTTAAAAGAGTCTACTCACCAGACGAGTTGCTCTAATGGAATTTGCTCGTTTTCAAATTTAATGATTATGCGGGAAAAATCTTCCAAAGTAGAGTACTCCGTGCTTGTTAAATGCATTGATGGAACAAAGAAAGAGTGAAGTCAACTATAGATATCTTAAGTCGTAACATAGACGATGTTAAGCACGATGTTGAGTGTAATCCACACAAATTTTCCCAAGTGGGTTTGGTCTCAAATGGATCTCAACTGTACCTAGGTTTCCATGAAAATAGATCTTCTAATGGAATTCAACCCTTCCTTTCAGTTTCCTATGAAGTTCAAGAAATGCCTTACAGATTAAAGGATAGAGTTCAGATTAAAGATCTTGCGAATGGGGACAAAGTAAATATTGGACAATGTCAAGTTGATGTTATCGGTGGTTATTATAAATCATCTATCAGAATCAATTGGATGGGAATCGTAGAGGATATGGTATATGATAATAATGAGATATCACTTATCAATGTTGGCAAAAATTTGTTCACTCTAAGTACAATATATTCAGGGATTACTAAGGTAGGCGTTGATATTGCTCTTGTAGAAGAAAGATAAAACAAGATCCATATATCTTATGCATCTTAAATATAACTAGTTAGTTTACGGAGGAAATTTATGAAAAAAATACTTATAATTGCTTCTTTCTTAATAGCTTCGACACAGCTTGCTTTTGCTGAGAAATTTAAAGTTTTGACCACATTTTCCAGGATTTATTCTGCGGGAATTGTTGATGGGAAAATCCACATTGTTGGAGAGATTGAAAACTTCAATCTTAATTACATTGACAGTAGTCTTGGGGCCATTGAACGACTTAGTAAAGGATCCCTCGTGGAGTTAAAGGTTGATAAAAGAGATTCTGATTGCTTAAACTCTGCTCATCAGGTTGCTAGTAAGGCATATAAGGAATTAACTTTATTGGTCAAGACTAACAAAAAAGTAGAAAGAGAAAATTCTATAAATCGCCAAAGTGCGACAGAGTTTATTTCTTGTTTAGTTAATGATTCAATTTAGTAGGCACCTAGATTATTAAATTTAAGTACGTCCACACTTTTGGGACTCAGAACATTTATTGCACTCGGTCCCAAAAGTGTGGACGTACGCTTACATACGTTTTCTTGGTGATACGATTTTGAAAGATGTGAGGTTTAAGAGTCGGAAGGCTCTTCCTCAGATTCAGGAGTGAGGGGAATTTCGCGAACAATGTTAATTTTTGAGTCGTCGCAGTTTTCTTTTTTATCACAGGCCACGTACTTGATTTTTTCGTCACTAAAGCACTCGCTAATGAGCAGGCTCTTGTGGTCAGCAGAGATTTTAATTAGTGGATTATTTTTAATTTCTTGGTTATCCATCGAATAAATCTGGACGATAAAGAGTTCGTTATTTTCTTGGCTGAGATCATTGGCAAGCACGAAGGCTTGATGAGTGATAATATTTGGGCAAGTCTCATCGGTGTGACCGGGGCTTGTGACAAAGTAAACATAGTCGTTGACGGTGTTAAGAGGTTTACTCTTTTCGGTTTTAATAAAAGCTGTCGTTTGGCACAGCTCTTTGGAAGGCGAGACTGTGATGCTTGAGACTTGGAGGTTGAGGGCCTGCAAGTCAAAAATTCCAAGCGCATTTTGAAATTCTTTAAATTTTCGATCGGGACAGTAAGTGAACTGGCATGGAAGCTCTTGTCCTTTATTGAGAGCGTCTTCTCTTGGACAAATGTTTTTGTCTTCAGTTTTTGGGATCTCACTGGAATCGTCGTCTTGCTTTTTATCGAGCTCTTCACACTTACTCTCGTCTTCTAAGAAACTGTGACTCGAAATCGCAATATTATTTTGTTTCTCTAATTCAGTAATATAGAGAGTGTACTCTTCTTTGTTCTTAGATTCCTTATAGTTTTGATCGGGACAATAAGACCATGTACAAGAACCCGGAAGAGTTGCTAAGGGATCAAAGTTATCGGCTTCACAATGCATACAACCCGATCTTCCTGGTATGGGTTCGATATTTTCAGCAAGTTCACATTTGAGATTTTTTTGAGATTGAACCAAGTGAAGTGGTAGGCATTGGTCTCCGACGATTGATCCTCCGAGAAAAACAGAGCCACCATAGCGAGTTAGATAGTCCTCTACATCTTTAAGTTCTTTTTCAGTCAGCTGATTCCACTGCTCAAGGCTCCAGCATAAATGGCATTCACTGGGAATTCGAGCTTGTCTCTCATAGCTTAAAATATTATCGGGATAGGGAAGTAAGCAACCTGCGGTTGGAAGTTTGGTGTCTGAATTTGTTTCAAGGATTGAAACGCCCTTGAGAACAAGATCACCGTCTTTTTCAGTTTTTATCGTTTCAGGCTTTTTATCAGAGAGATTGACACTTGGAGCTTGTTGGTAACAGCTCAAAGTTGCTATCAGAAATAATGAAAACCATAAAAATTTCAACATAATAAAACCGCTTTTTAATATTATAGTATTTATCGTAATATATGCCTAAATATTGAATTTGTTTTATCAATTATTAAGAAATTGAATTGAAAGTGCCACAAAAGATTGGCAACGGACGTTACGGTGAAGAAAAATTTTCAAGAATACTTTGGAGAAGTCTATGCGGAGAGATGGAGCACCCTCTATACCGCTCTTCAAAAAGATAAAGAGTATGTGAATATAAGTTTAACGGGAGAGTATTTCGTTGATGAAGCTTCTGTCTTGGCCATGAGAGAAGTAGAAGTTAGAGACGATTTTCAAATTTTAGATCTCTGTAGTGCTCCGGGAGGGAAAATTATTTCTCTTCTCTCAAATTTATCTGTATCGAATGTGTCTATTGTCTGTAATGAAATTTCGACAAAGAGGCGAATGCGGCTACTCCAAAACTTGAAAGATCATCTCCCTGAAAAAATGAATGAAAAGATTAATGTGCTTGGACTCGATGGGATTATTCTTTCACAAAAAAATAAGGAGAGTTTCGATCTCGTTATCCTCGATGCCCCATGCTCATCCGAAAGACACGTTATCGATCATAAAGAAGAGCAGGGGTGGAAAGAAAACACTTATAAGAAAAATGCCTCTCTCCAGTGGTCTCTGCTCGCTTCAGCTTTTGAAGCTTGTAAATCAGGAGGTGAGATCATTTACATGACTTGCAGTCTTAATCCCGTTGAAAATGATGAAGTTGTGAGAAAATTATTTAAGAAAAGAAAAAATCTCTTTGAAATTAATAAGCAGTTTAAAGATTCTCGCGGGGAATTGACGGAATTTGGAAAAATTTATCTTCCCGATCGAGAGAAAATAGGACCTCTCTACCTCGCAAAAATTAAAAAGAATTGAAATAAGGACACGCCCTAGCTATTTATTTTTTCACTGATAAAGTCAGTGAGAGAAGGAAGCACATACTGGTCAATTCCTTCTCCAAGCATGGCCAATTGGCGAACCAGGCTTGAGCTAATGGTGGCAAAGTGGGGCTTTGAGAAAAAACAAATTGTCTCAATGTCTTTATTGATTCCGCGATTTCCGGCTGCCAACTCTAATTCCATTTGAAAGTCCGTGGTGTTTCTTAATCCCCGCAAGAGAAATTGAGCTTGGTGTTCTTCGGCGTAACGAATAATTGTTCCTGAATGTTCGTCAACAGTTACGTTTTTAAGTTTGTAGTAAGAAACATATTTTTCCATCATGAAGATGCGATCTTCACGTGTGAAGTAAGCTTTTTTTTCAGGGTTTTCGGCAGCAACCCAGTAGAGATGATCAAATTTATTGGCTGCTCTCATCATAATGTCAGCATGTCCCCAGGTGGGAGGATTGGCGCTAATCGGATAAACAATAATTCTTTTAGTACTCATTTGTTTAGTATCTCTGAAGTTTATTGAATTGTCTAAAGACTTACACCAGTGTAACGAGCATTGCGTTATTGTAAGATTGCAAGACACGATTGCTCAGTACATGATCAAAAAAGTCTTACATTTTATTGCATCCAATTCACAAAAAAATTTTTTTATAAAAAATGGTTGTTAGAGATGACTTTCTAAAAATTATTACTCATAATGATGTCTCAAAAGAAAGGGAGAACAAATGAGAAAGTTCAACAACATTGCTGCTTTAATTAAAAGAAAAAGACTTTCGCATCCACAAGGATTGTCGCAATCAGATTTATCGCACTTGTTAGGTTATAAGAACGGGCAATTTATTTCTAACGTCGAAAGAGCTCTCTGTAACATCCCTTTTAAGATGATGAACAAGGTTTGCGATATTCTTCACATCACACCTGAAGAAATTAAACGAGCGATGATTGGAGACTATGAAGATACAATAGATGCTTATCTTCAAAGCAATGATTCTTTTGATGGAAAAATGACTGAGCACTTGAAAGAAGAAACAACAACTTATTCAAATATTATGAATAGTAATTCTCCTAGTTACAATTCAACAACGACTACTCAAAGTTCTGAAATCAGTTCAGACTTTATTCGCTAATCAATAAAAATTTAAAATTGAATATAAAAAAAAGCCAGCTTGAAAGCTGGCTTTTTTTTATTGTTTGATTTCAGATGGAGGTGTGATGCCTTTATAGGCATAATAATCATCAATGCTTCCCGAAGATTCTTCTGTGTCTTCTTCATACTGTGGTCTTTCTTTTTGCGAGAGAAGCTCAAAGTACTGAAGTGGTCTCAATTGCTCATTTTCAATATCTGCGGGATTTCCAATCTCATCTTGAGGATGATGTGATGAGAATTTTGTATCATTGGGGAAGCCGTCCACGTGAGCCTGCAGAGTTTCTAGTTTTTCTGAATGAAGTTTAGTCTCATAGTTTCTCAACTGCTGTAAGCATTGAATGTATTGATTGTAGAGGTGGCGTCTTTTTCTCTCATTGGCCACGTTGTACGAACCATAATATTCCTTGCGGGCATTGAGATACCTACTCATAAAATCCAAATAGATGCTCACGACATCTGAAGGATGGTGGCGGGTTTTAGTTGGTGATCTTGGTGAAGTGTTTCTTCTTGGGTTGTTTCCCGTCTGCTTGTTATTATGGCGTTGATTTCCCTGGCCCCGGTAGTTTTTATTGCGTTGCTTGCGGCTGCCTCGAGAGCCACCCTGGCCTGGCCTTGAGTCATTAGAAGTTTGCTGCTGAGAGCTTTGTGACTGCGATTGGCCCTCTCCAGTTGATTTTCTTCGATGAGAGTTTCTTCTGCGGCGATTACCGTTGCGTGATCTCCGAGGGGGACGATCTGACTGGTTGTTGTTTGATTGATTGTTATCGTTCATTGTAAGCCCATCTTACAATATAGACCCTTTAATGAAAACAACCTAGAGAAAGCTTGATGGCCCGTGAATTCCTCTTGGCCAAAGGTTTCTAAGAATTCTATAATGATAGCGCTTTACGAAATTCTCATTTCTTTTAAAATTGGAGGTTTTTATGAATAAAAAAGTTTCTGTCACGATAACTGGTGCAGCAGGTCAGATTGGTTATGCTCTTTTGTTTCGAATAGCGTCGGGGCAAATGTTTGGTCCTAACACTGATGTTGAATTGCGATTACTCGAGCTTGAGCAAGCTCTTCCGGCTCTCAATGGTGTTGCTATGGAGCTCGATGACTGTGCTTTTCCACTGCTTAAAAATATTGTTTGCACATCAGATTTAAACACAGCTTTCACTGGAGCAAACTGGTCTCTCTTGGTCGGATCTGTTCCTCGTAAAGCAGGTATGGAGCGATCAGATCTTTTAAAGATTAATGGCGGAATCTTCACTCAACAAGGAAAGGCCATTAATGATAATGCAGCTTCAGATGTCCGCGTCTTTGTCGTTGGAAATCCATGTAACACCAACTGCTTAATTGCGATGAACAATGCTAAAGATGTTCCCGATGATCGCTTTTATGCCATGACGATGTTAGATGAAAATCGTGCGCGCACTCAGTTAGCGAAAAAAGCGGGAGTGGATGTTACAAGTGTAACGAACATGACGATTTGGGGTAATCACTCGGCTACTCAGTACCCAGATTTTTACAACGCTCAAATAAATGGAAAGTCAGCAGCGACTGTTATTGGTGATGAAAACTGGTTGAAAAATGATTTCATCACAACCGTGCAAAAGCGTGGAGCGGCTATTATTGAAGCAAGAGGAGCGAGCTCAGCGGCTTCAGCAGCCAATGCTGTTGTCGATGGTGTTAATCGCCTAACAAATAACACTGCTGGATCGAATACCTATTCCATGTGCCTTGCTTCGAACGGCGAATACGGAACAGAAAAAGGACTAATCTTTTCATTCCCATGCCGAACAGAAAATGGAGTTGTGAAAGTTGTTGAGGGAATTAAGCACAATGAGTTTGGTTCTGAAAAATTTGATACGACCCATAAAGAATTGATTGGTGAAAGAAACGCTGTCAGAGAAATGGGGTTAATCTAATGAAACTTAAACATGTGAGCATTGAAAACTTTTACCACGAACACTTCGGGAAACTTGAAGAAGGGGAGTTGATCCTCGATGTACGCACTCCAGAGGAATTCAGCGAAGGCCATGTTCCTGGAAGCAAGAATATCAGCCACGACCAAGTCGCTAACCACGTTGAAGAGCTTAAGCAGTATAAGCGAATCTACGTGCTTTGCCGCCGAGGGGGAAGGGCTCAAGTCGCCTTGAGTTCATTGATCGATCACATGCCCGAAACCCAATGGGTTTGCGTGAGCGACGGGGGAATGGACCGCTGGAATGCAGCTCAATTTCCAGTGGAAAAATAACCCTTCTTATTTGCGACTTCACTGTCTCATTGACAACAAATTCTGGCAGCTAGAAAGAAGCTCTTCTTTCTAGCGCCAACTCTTTTTCTCTTAATTTTCAATAAGTTATAAGATTTTCCTCAAGGTTTCGGCAAAGCTACCGAATAGTAGAGTGTCTTAGTATAATATATAAGATGAGGTTTATAGCTGTTTAAATAAGGAACGTCACATGAAAGCTTTAGTCTTGTTTCTATTAAGTTTTTTCTTTCTCACATCTTGTAACGAGAACACACCATTTGAAGTTAATCGCGAATTGGCGAGCGCTCAAAACCTGGGAAATGATGTGATTTATAACGATGATAATGCTTCCAAAGAAGAGCAAAAACCTGAGCTGCTCTCTGAACAAGATTACCTCGCTCTCATTGAAGAATTTAAAAAAGAAGAGGGGCTTAAGATTGTAAAATACGACGAAAATAGCCTTTTAAAGTGTTTTGTCGACGAGAATTCTGTACGGATAGTAACTACAGTCGATGGCAGCGATTATATTCGTGTAAAAGGGATTATCTTAGAAGAAGAGAAAAAAGAACAAATCAAAATCATTATCAACGAACTGATTGATAAACATCTTTTTGTCTACAATAGTGATGACGAGGCTAATTCTATCGTTCACTATTCAGTGGCCAATAGTTCGGCACCTTATTATATCGACGATGAGTTTTTAAATCGTATCACTGATGGCGCTTTAAAGCCCGAAGCCGAGATGATCTTAAAGCATATCGATGATCTTTGTGGCGAATAAACTCCCATAAAGTGCCAGCACCCAAATGGTTAAGGTTCGCGTCAACAATCTGTGCTCTTCTGGAACGGCTTTGTTATTCAATAACTCAGATATAAAATAAAGTCTCCAGACCAAAATTCTTTTGAATTAATTGCACTCAACTCTTTTATGATTGATTCACTTAAATGTACTTACCACTTTAGGTCGAACATGCATAGACTATAAAGATCGTAGTGGTTTCTTATTCTTACTACCAGCTTAGCGAATGTATTTTAAGAACTACTTAAGACTTAGAACCGACTTGAATCCGCTTGTAACTTCTTCCAAAACAGCTTTTTGGGTAGAGGTGTAGAATGGTGCTTTGTTATATATGATGTAAACAGGAGTTTTCCGTGTAAGATTTTTATTCATAAGCACCTGCACTGATGAGAATCTTAACAGCCTCTTCATTCCCCCTTGATCTCGCTAACTCCAATGCTGTTTTCGATCCGTAATCACCGCCGTGCTCAGAGAGCGATGTTCTACTATTAATTCTTGCTCCTTTATTTATAAGAAGTTTAAGTGCATCAACTCTATTAAAAAAAGCTGCTATAATAAGTGCTGTTGAGCCCTTTGGTATGTATGAATAGTCATTATAAAAGAGGTTTTCTTTTGTAACTAATTCCAACTTCGGTTGTTTGGTGAGAATCATTTCTAGGGATACATAATCATTTAGAAGTATTGCTTTCATTATTGGGGTATATCCCTTTCCCTGCCTATATTTTCCTGCGGAAAATTCATTAACATTAGGGCCAAGCTTAAGAATTTCTTCAACCATCCATGGTTCACCAATTGCTCGATCTAGGGCTAATTTGTTTGCGTACCGTACATTTAGAAAAGGATGAGCTAATAATATATAAAACAACTTTGAATCCCTAAAAGTTGTAGCAAAGGAAAGACAAGTACTTCCAAAAGGTCGAGGAGCATTTACATCAGCTCCACCTTCAATGAGCACATCAACCATGTCGTAGTGTTGGTAATAACAAGCATGCGAAAGAGGTGTATCCCAAAAACCGCCATCTCTATACTCCATATCTACCGTTGGATCAGCAGCTATCAGACGCTTAACTTCAATAATATCGCCAAGAGCAGCCGCTTTCCACAAATTAAAATTTGCATGTGCAGAAAAATGGAAAATCAAAATTGTAAATATGAAAATCTTAGTCGTCCAAACCATAAAAGTCATATTATCCATTTTCTTTTGATTTGATGACAAGTCTCATGTTTGTCTTTAGTCTTGAGCAATGAAATGGTTTTTAATATCTATTGTATCTTTAAGTGCTTGTACTACTTCTAAACCTTATTTTGAATACACCTTTGAAAAGGGATTTGATGATCTGCACCCAACATCTCATAAAAATCCATGGGCATTTGTTTTAGATTCTTCGGTGGTACGCTCAGGAAAAAAATCCGTCCGCTTTGAGGTCAGAAAAGGTGATTATCGATTCAGTAAACGTGGGAAAAAATCTTCACGTGCAGAGTTAGCTACAGAAAAGCCTATTTCTATAGGTCAAGAGTATTGGTTCAGTTTTAGTCTTTTTATACCAGCTAATTTTCCTATTGAAGATAATCGACTTGTATTAGGACAATGGTGGTCGGAACCAGACGAAGGAGAAAACTTTGACAGAAGCCCACCAATGGCTTTTAGATACCGAAATGGAATGTTTTATATTTCTCTTCGTGCAAGTGCTGAAAAGATAATGAAGGAAAATGGAAAAGAAATAATTCTTTTTGAAACAAAGAAGTATCCAACAGGAAAATGGGTTGATTTTATATTCAATATTAAGTGGTCATATAGGGGGGATGGATTTGTAGATGCATGGATGAACGAAAATAAAATAATTAAGTATTCAGGACCTACGGGGTATAACGACGACAAAGGCCCTTCTTTCCAATTTGGAATTTATCGAGACGAAACTGAAAAAACCTACGTCGTCTATTTTGATGATATTAGAGTTGGCCCAACTCGCCAAACTGTAGAAATGAAGAAGTAAACCGTTAATTGTGTCATTTGTTGTGTTTTTATCACTGGTCATCCTTTCAAAGCCCAGCTCTTAGACCTCAGGAAATCTGGGCAAAACCTCAAAATTCCGTCTTTTTCACTGTCATTCAATAGTTGGCGATTTCTGTAAAGGTAGAGCAGCAAGAAATATTTACTTTTCGTTCAGACCAATTTTTCTTTTTCTACTTGGCAATTTCAAGGAAGAATTTTCTAAATTATCTAATCTTTCGAAAACAACTTTAAAGACTTTGTTGGTATCTTTTTTGAGCGAGTTCACTTTTTCTTCGAAGTTTTTTTCGAGCATATAAAAACTTCGGAGCTTAATAAAAATTCTCATAATAGATATATTAACTTCAATGGATCTTTTGGAATTGAGCACTGATGAGAGCATGGCAATACCAGTTTCGGTAAATACATAAGGCGGGTATCTTCGACCACCCCACTTTAATTTTGAGGTCGCAACTTGCGACTTCAAGATTGTGTCTAACCCATCTGAATTACTTGACTCCAAACTTGAGGTTCCAAATTGGAACCTCAAGTTCTCCCATTCAGCATTGGTCAATTTGAAAGCAAAATCGTCAGGAAATCTTTCTATATTTCTTTGTACTTGCTTGTTTAGGTATTTTGTTTCAACTCCATAAAGATCGGCGAGGTCACTATCAAGCATCACCTTCAGCCCTCTGATGAAGTAAATCATTTCATGAATGGAATTGAGATTAATTTTCATTATGAAGATGTATATCGCATTTACTTTAGAGATTGCAGGATTTAATTAGAAATTTTCATAGATGGAAAACATATATACTGATACTAATAGGGCACCTAATTAGTTAAGAAATCTCAGACAAAATCATGAAATGAAAAAACTGATTTTCTTTTCTGAAATCTTAATTGGAAATATTGTTAAGAGCACGATAAGCGTCCACCCGCCCACCTGATTCGGAATAGCGATCCAGTTTCAAAGACTTTGCAGAAGTTCGAATTAAGCGTTCCTTAATTTCCACTGGAGTGAGATGAGGTTCGGTCCACTTCAAAAGAGCGGCAATTCCACTGACAAAAGGAGCGGCCATGCTAGAGCCAGTATAAGAAGCGTACTGGTTATTGGGAATGGTTGAAAAGATATCCACTCCTGGTGCCATAAGGTGCACACTTTTTTTACCGTAGTTAGAGCGAGGCCACTTATCTTCAATGGAATTGTGAGCACCGACCACGATCACATTGTCAC
The DNA here is from genome assembly GCA_020635135.1 of Halobacteriovoraceae bacterium. GTDB lineage: Bacteria > Bdellovibrionota > Bacteriovoracia > Bacteriovoracales > Bacteriovoracaceae > JACKAJ01. The sequence goes on along the minus strand of JACKAJ010000016.1, from coordinate 781,939 downwards.
TAGGTATTTTAGCAGTGCTTGGAGCATGATCAATATTTTGATCAGAGTTTCCTGCCGCAAAAACCATCACAATATTTTTTTTGAGGGCCACTTGGGCGAGATGAATAAGACTTTCTGGGGGATCGACTTCAAATCCCCAAGAGTTTGAGATCACGTCTGCTTTCATCTTGATAGCGTAATCCAAGGCAAGCAGTGCTGTCTCTAAGGAAGCACTCCCGTCACCTCTTGCAAATTTAATGGGCATGAGAGAAACGTGAGGAACAATACCTCGGATTCCTTGATTGTTGTGAAGGGCACCGATGGTACCAGCACAGTGAGTTCCATGAGAGTTATCGTCCCAAGGAGATCCCGACATGTGGACAAAATCATAACCGTGAATATCGTCGATAAAGCCATTGCCATCGTCATCAACTCCTGGGCGACCGTTTTTTTCTTTTTCATTGACCCAAAGATTTGCTTTTAAATCGGGATGATTGAGATCCATTCCTGTATCAACGATGGCCACCGTAATCTTTTTATTTTCATCGAGAGTCGACCAAGCATCGATGGCATCGATATCAATCCCCGGAATTCCAAATTTTCTTTTGCGAGAGATGGAGTTGTCTCCAGTGTTTTCAAATCCCCACTGTCGATTGAAATAAGTGTCTTGAATCTCACTTCTCCGAGAGTTTTTTCTCCCGCGAGTAATACTCGCTTTTCTTATTTCAGGAGCAATTTTCAAAGAGACGTTGGGTTGAATGGATTTTATAGATCGCTGGTATCGCAATTTTTTTAAAGCGTTCATTTGATTTCTATTTTGAGAGTCTATGGATACTTTATAGAGTTGAATAAATGTGGTTGGTAATTTGATGACTTCTCCGGTTCCCAAACTTTTTATAAGTCTTTGGGTTTGATCGGGAGCTCGGTCGGGATAATGAATAAGAAATGTTTCAGCTCGCAAGTTGTACGTGGTCAATAGGACCGAGAAAGTTAAAACGATTAGCCATTTCATGATAGCCATTATGTTAAAACTGTTTGGGTGAAATTGAAAAACGAGAGTGAAAAAGTAAGAAAAAGAAAGGAAGTGCAGGGGTTGTGCACTTCCTTTTTTATTTAGAGACCAGAACTAGTTAACACCTACTGTGTTCCATGCATCTTCCACTGATTTGGCTTCATTTGGTCCATAAAGTTCTGAGGCAACTTTGATTGTTGCAGCTTTCGCATCTGAAAATTCAGAGCTTGAAGAAAGGTACTCTGTAAAAGCTTTGTAGAAAATCATCGCCGCTTTATCGATCCCAATCCCTTGAACTGTGATAGGAGTTTTCCCTCTTGGGTGAGCTCCACCAGAGCTTAAGAGATAGAAAGCGAGGTTTGAGATTCCTGAGTTAAAGTGCACTCCTCCGTTGTCGTGAAGTGGAAGATTAAACTTCTCTGGGTAGTAATCGCGGCTGTAGTACTCTTTGTAGTAAGCTGGAAGATCTTCATCTTCAGGAATTCTTTCTTTGTCTTTGGTAGGGTTATCCATATATCTTAGAGCATCTCCATCTTGATCTGGTGTCCAGACATCTTCTCCGAGCATCCAGTCGAATTGATCTGGTTGAACGAGATATTCTGCATAAGTAGCCATGATATCAGAGAATGACTCATTGAGAGCTCCTGATTCATTTTGGTAAGTAAGTCCAGAAGTGTATTGAGTAATCCCGTGTGTAATTTCGTGAGAAATAACATCCAAGCTTCCAGTAAGGGGAGAAGCCATCTCACCATCACCATCACCATAGACCATTTGAGTTCCGTTCCAAAAAGCATTGACGTAGTTTGTAGAAAAGTGAACAGAAGAGCTGACTTCAGCACCTTTTCCGTTGAAGCTATTTCTATTAAATTTGTCCATAAGTACTTTAAGAAATGCTCCGGTATAGAAGTGAGCGTCAGCAGAATCTTTTTCATTCCAAACGTTTTCATTTTGTTTGAATTCTTTTCCTGGAAGATAAGCTTCTGCTTGGTACGGGTCGTAAGGAAAATCACTCATATCAAGAGTTTGATAAGCGTGTCCATTGGCAGAAGTTTTCATAACATAAACACCTTCTCCCATTTGAGTGACATTGAGTTCTCTTCCTAAGTAATCAACTCCAACCACTTCTTTTCCTGTCGATTTCTTTTTAGTTTTTTTACCATTTTTTCCGTGGATATGGTTGAGAGCATTGAAACTTTGAAGGATTTCACCTGAATCAGCGTCAATAAAGTATTCAAAACGACTAGAAAATGAATTTTCAATAATATGCCAGACTAAAAAGGCTTTATCTGTAGCTGGGAAGACTTTAAGTTCGTTAGAAGCTGCTTTAAATTGTGGCTTCAATTGTTTAACGATACTGAGAGCTTCATTACTTGAAATTCTTGGCTTTGTGTTAATGTCATCGAATTTCGAGATTCTTCCAGATACGTGATTCACTCGTCCATTTCTGTAGTGATAAATAACTTCCGATCCATAAACTTTAATTCCATTGTACATTTGAGGAGATCGAACAGGTCCGTTATCGACAGCAGCATTGGCTGGAATAGGAGCGGATTTCTCTAAATTGTTTAATGAAAGAGGAGTAGAGAATAGTGACATTGTTTCAAGTGGAGCTTTAATTCCATTGGATTTCCCTGCCACGTGAGAAACCTTAAGTGAATGAGTGTTGAGTTTAATTTCGTTGCGTGTTGCTGAGTCCTTTTCAGCTGTTACGGTAAACCCGTATACGTTTCCAAGCAACAAGAATGGTATAACTAAAAGATTTAGTTTCAAGACGGCCCTCCTTGGTAAATCTTGTGTAAAATGTTTTGGTCTCTTAATTATCTATTACTGGATTGGATTTGTAGATAATGGGAATTTAACTAAAATTTAATATTTACTTGCAAAGCAAGTGAATTTGTCAGGTATTTATCCTTCAGATCGTTTATAAATGATTTCGAGAGTTCTCCTGACAATTGCTATCAGCTAATGTATAGTGTTTTCTATGCACGACGGGACTATTGCGATTTATTTTTTTCTTGGATTTACCTTTTTGACAGTTGTTATTGGAGTTGTTTTTCTCTTTCTTCAAAACAACAAACTCAAAGAGTGGATTTATCAATTTCAATCCAATTTGCAAAAAGACCAGTACCAACTCCAAGAAAATTTTCAAAAAAATATGACGGAAAACTTCGACAAACTGAAAAATAATGTTGAAACGAAGATGAAAGACGTCACAGAGAAAGTCGAGCAAAACCTCTCTACTGGACTCGATAAGACAACCAAAACATTTCAAGACGTCATTCAAAGGCTTGCCAAGATTGATGAGGCTCAGAAAAAAATTGAAAACCTCTCTCAGGATGTGGTTTCCTTGCAAAACGTTCTCACCGATAAAAAAACTCGAGGGATCATGGGCGAAGTTCAGCTCAATAGCATTCTTAATAGTATTTTTGGTGACAACAACAAGAATATCTTTCAAACCCAGCATGCACTTTCAAATAGCACAATCGTCGACGCTGTTCTCTTTTTGCCCGATCCCATAGGAAAGCTTTGTATCGATTCTAAGTTCCCACTCGAGAATTTTCGAAAAATGATGGACTCGCGCCAAGATCAAAATCTTTTCAATGAGTATCAGAGAAATTTCCGTCGAGACTTGAAAAAACATATCGACGATATTGCCTCGAAATATATAATCACAGCTGAAACTGCAGACCAGGCGGTACTCTTTCTTCCCGCCGAGGCCATTTTTGCGGAAATTCACGCTTACTTTGAAGATATTGTGGACTATGCTCACAAGAACCGCGTTTGGCTGACTTCACCAACCACTTTAATGGCCACGCTCTCAACAGTTCAAATTATTCTTCACAATAAAGAGCAGTCCAAATACGCTCACGTTATTCAAGAAGAGCTTGCAAAGTTAGCGGGAGAGTTCGATAAATATCGTGATCGCTGGGACAAGCTTTCACGCCATATGGATACAGTTTCCAAAGATGTTAAGGATATCCACGTGACGACTGGGAAGATCACCAAGCGCTTTGGGGATATTTCCCAAGTGAAGTTCGAAGAAACAAAGGACAATCGGCAAAAATTGCCGGGTCAAGCTCCATTGAATATCTGATTACAATGCATTGCGCTTTGAATTTATGAACTGGAGCGTCAATAATATTTAAAGTATACTTTATTATAAGGATCTGTTTATTCCATTTTAAGGAGGGAATATGAAAAAAATGATCATTGGATTGGTAGCAGCCTGCTTTTTAGCTTCTCAAGCATTCTCTGGTGTTCTCATTGAGCCAGGTGTTGGAATGGCCTTCAGCGGAGAATATGAAACTTCGGGAACTCTCAATGGAAACGATGCCAGTGGGACAGCCGATATGGACAATAACCCTGTAGGAATCAATCTTCGCCTTGGATACAAGATGATAGGTTTTTGGGGAGCTTTTGATTATTCACTCGTCAGTTCTTTTGGTGTTGAAAACAGCACGACTGATGTCGATATTACTTCAGGTTTTTTAACAGTTGGGTTTGATTTTCCCATTATGCTGAGGGTATGGGCCGGTTATGCACTCATGGGAGATGCTGACTACGGTGTTGGAAAGTATGAAGGAATCAGTGGGACAAAATTTGGAGTTGGGTACAGTGGACTTCCATTTATTAGCATAAATGCTGAAATGTATGCACTGAGTTTTGATGAAGTGACGAGTGGTGGAGTGACTATTACGACATTGGAAGCAGACTTCAACTACTACCTACTATCTGTCAGCGTTCCTTTCGACCTATAATACATGGGCTTGAATAAACGTCGAGCTTCTCCAAGCTCATAAAATTAATTTGAAATTTAAGCCAAAAAAACCTCTGAGTAATCAGAGGTTTTTTGTATTTGAAAAATTGGCTAAACTTTAAAATTCGCTGAGTTTGGAGAAACGAAGAAGATCGACGTTTATCTAAACTCAGATTACTTGATTTTCCAGTAGTACTCTGTCACGAGTCGCTTTTCGAATGGAAAAGGAACATCTTCCGGAAGAGGATCTGCAACAACCTTAGCTTTTTCACCCTCACCAGCTGCCTCAGCAACTAAGCAAGCAGGAATTGTTGAAATTCTTGGACGAGCCTTAGCTTGTAAATAATTTCCAGTTTTAAAACCTTTAACAGTCAATGTAAGTTCGTCGTTTACACTGAGAATAAGGTTAGGGACTGTTACTTTCTTTCCGTTAACAAGAACGTGTCCGTGAACAATCATTTGTCTGGCAGCTGGGATACTTGGGGCCCAGTTGAGACGGAAGATCACGTTATCCAATCTTTTTTCAAGACTGAGGATAAGAGTATCAACCCATGCTCTCGATTTATCTTTCTTCGCTTTCTTAACGTAGTTAACAAGTTGCTTTTCTCTTAAGCCATAGTGGCAAAGCACTTTTTGTTTTTCGATAAGACGGATCGTATAGTCTGATAGTTTTTTTCTTTTCATCCCGTGAACACCAGGTCCATAGGGTTTTCTCTCAAGCGCACCAGCTTTTCCTAATCCAGGAAGCTCGACGCCGAGACGACGTTGAATTTTGAAACGGGACTTGCCCATAAGAACTTTAGCCATTGAAATTTCTCCCTTTTATATCTTAAATCTCAAAAGTCTTAATTAACTAACACGACTAGACAAGGCGGTCAATTGCAATTATGAGTTTTCTTTTATTTGTGCCATTATGTTGCTATGCTCAATGGTGGCGAGCGCTGCTTCCCAGCCTTTGTTTCCAGCTTTGCTTCCCGATCTCTCTAAAGCCTGCTCTAAATTGTTACAGGTGAGAATCCCAAAACCGATTGGTGTTTTCGATTCCAGTGAAACTTTTGAGACGCCCTTAGAAACTTCACTGCTGACGTAGTCAAAATGAGGAGTTGCTCCACGAATAACAGCTCCTAAGGCAACCATGGCGCTGTAGCGGCCAGTCTCTGCGAGCCCTTGGAGAGTGAGGGGGATTTCAAAACATCCCGGAACCCAGTAAACATCAATTTGAGCTTCGTCAGCACCGTGCTTTATATAGCAATCTACGGCAGCTTCTTTGAGTTTCGAGGTAAAAATTTCGTTGAAGCGGCTCACGACTATTGCAATTCTCTCTTGAGAATTTACGGTGAGTTTTCCTTCAAAAGTTTTCACAGACCTACTCCTGGACGAGGTTCAATTGTTTTATTCATTCGGTATTCAATAATTTCATCAATGGATATTGTCTTAATATCAAACTTTTCAGCGAGATCGACGAGTTCTTGGCCTCTGGCCATTTCTCCTTCGTCATTCATAATTTCACAAATAATGGCTACTGGTCGAAGTCCTGCAAGTTTCATGAGATCAACGGAAGCTTCTGTGTGCCCTTCGCGCTCCAAAACTCCATCGGGTTGGGCAATCAAAGGAAATATGTGACCAGGACGAACAAAGTGTTCTGGGCGAGCTTCAGGATCGGCTAAGAGTTTTAGCGTATAGGCTCGATCATAAGCCGATATTCCTGTAGAGATATCAAAAGCAGCATCGATGGAAACAGTGAAGGCTGTTTGGTGCTTGGAATCGTTTTCACACACCATTAAAGGAAGATCTAAATCTTCTGCTATTTCTCTTGTTAGGGGAGAGCAGATTAGTCCTCTTCCAAAACGGGCCATAAAGTTGATATTTTCTTTATTGGCAAACTGAGCGGGAAGCACGAAATCCCCTTCGTCTTCTCTTTGTTGGTGATCGGTAACAATCACAATTTTACCTGCTTTGAGGTCATCTAAAATTTCGGGGACTCGGGATTTTTTCACAAGCCATTCATATCTCAGCTCATGAAACAATGCAAGGTGTGTTTCAGGGGGCTTAAAAGTTTTTCAGTAGGCTTGCAATTTTAGAGTCTTGATCACGCTGCACTATAAAGTTTTCAAGGTATTTGGCAAGAATATCAGCTTCGAGATTAACGATGCTGCCGACTTGGTAGGTGTGAAAGAGAGTGTTCTCCAAAGTGTGGGGGATTATCGAAATGCTAAAACTTTGCTCATCTATATCAGCAACTGTAAGGCTAACACCGTCGATCGCAATGGATCCTTCTTTCACGACATATTTTCTGATCGTTTTCGGGAGTTCAAACTTGAACACCCAATTTTTTCCAATGGGAGTGATTTCTAAAACTTTTCCCGTGGTATTCACGTGCCCTTGGACGAAGTGACCTCCCATCTTCGTGGTTGGAGTGAGAGAGAGTTCCAAGTTAACTTTGGAGCCTTCTTTGAGACTGCCCAAAGATGTTTTTTCGAGAGTGACGTGGACAACTTGGGTTGTAAAAGAATCTGGACTGAGCGCCGTGGCAGTTAGGCAAACGCCATTGGTAGCCACAGAATCATCTTTTTCAATATTATCAACAAGTTGAGGACAAGATATTTGAAATTCTTTTCCTTCTTTGTTTTCTGTAATCTTTTTAACTGTACCGAGTTCTTTAATAATTCCTGTAAACATACCAAGCATCTAGCATAGAAAAATCTTACAGTAAAAAAATTAATAGTGGGGTCATGCTGCCACTGACAAAGGAAAAAAGTTCTTTTAAAACTTTTCCACCCCATAACAAAAGGAATGTTTTTATGAAATTATTAGTTCTTTTTCTTTCTTGGTTTTCATTGCAACAAGCTTTCTGCCAATACTCAGCTCCTTCACTCGGCCTTGGATTACAAAACGTTGGTGATTACGTCGATGTGCTCTTTAAAGTGGAGGCTGCAGGAAAAGCGATAAATATAAAAAACGGATTGTTTTGGGATCAAGACAAATTTTTTATTGTTCGCATGAAAGCAGAGGGGGCATTTAACTCTAATTATATTAGTTCTTTGAGTACAAAAATTTCTACTCTCGAGTATGATGTTACGGTAGAAGATTCAGCGAATTTTTTCATGAGCATTGGGTTCACCGTTTTAGATTTTAATTACGAGAGAAATATAGATATCGACCAAGATTCTAGCGTTAGTCTAACAGCAATGGGAGTTAGGCTGAGCAGTGAAGTTTACGATAATCGTGGAAATAAGAAACTTTTCCTGAATGCTGCATTTTCAGGTTTTGGGTTGTTTCTCGAATCACAGAGGCGCTCTGATGGTGTGAGACTGAGTCCAAAAGAAGTAGGGGGGCGAGACGTTTTTACTTATGATGTTTCAGGGACCTATTTTGTAACTGATAGGTTTCAGATTACTGTGGGAGTTCAAGGTCAGAATTTTTATGCAGATGGGGAAACTTACTATGTCTCTCACTGTGGCTGGAGATATGATTCTTATTATGATGAAGATTACTGGGACTGCTGGGATGAACCAGAAACTGACTACGATGAATTTCACAGATATTCAAAAACCTATCTTAAGCTCGTTTATCAAATAACTCCGAGCCTTGCAGTCTTTGGGGAAGCTTCTCTTCGCAAGTTCAGTGTTACCGATCAGACGGGATTTTTTGAGAATTCTAAAAATAGAATGCCGTACTTTGGGGTTGGAGTGAAATATCAATTTAATCATAAGAAAAAGAAACTTTAATAAAGCTGAAAATAAAAATCTTCGAGAATATCTTTTTCGATAGAAGTCTGAATATGGTGAGTGGGGCTTGGAATTTCCAGCTCCACTTTTTTCCCCGAACCAAATTCACAGTCTCCAGTGAAAATTGACAAGCGATCTACAAGTCCACTTTCTAGCATGAGTTTTGCGAGCGTTGGACCTGTTTCAATGAAAAGATAAGAAATTTGATCTTGGCTTTTTAAACTTTTAAGAGTCAAGAGGGTTCGCTCTCTATCTTGAAAATTAATGAGAACATTTTTAGCGGGACTGTCTCCTTGAAAAACTTGGTATTTATTGAGCTCTTTAACAGGCTTACGCGAGAAAACCAGGCGCTGAGGTTGTTGGAAGTGAGAGTGCGAGACCACAGGAATATTTCTAACATTGAGTAGGGGATTGTCTTGTAGCAAAGTCCCTGAACCAATGGCCACAGCGTCAGCACCGGCACGCATCCAGTGCACGAATTCTCTTGATTTCTCACTTGAAATCCATTTCGATGTTCCATCGTCTCTGGCCAAAAAACCATCGCGAGTTTGCGCCCACTTGAGATGAATGTAGGGAAGGTCACTTTGAAAATTTTTAAGATAGCTTTGATTTAAGAGTCGGGCTTCTTTTTCGAGCACGCCACTTTGAGATTTGATTCCGGCCTGTGCGAGTTGTTCGAGACCACGTCCCTTTACTTGAGGGTTGGGATCGAGACTGGCGACGACGATGCGTTCAATGCCTGCTTGAATGAGGGCAGGGACACACGGAGGGGTCTTTTTATGAGTATGGCAGCAAGGCTCCAGTGTGCAATAAAGAGTTGCTCCTTTGAGGGGAGTTTTAGTGTTGTCCAAAGCTACAATTTCAGCATGGCGACCACCGTAATATTCGTGAAAGCCTTCGGCAATAATTTGGTTATCTTTGACAAATACAGCACCTACCAGGGGATTGGTGTGTGTAAGACCTATACCTCGGCGAGCTAGCTCCAAGGCTTTTTGCATATAGAATTTAGAAGGATCCACACTCATTGGAAATTGAGGTGTGAGTAGTCCAAAATATCAGGACCAGAGTTTTCTTTATTCTCTTTGATGTACGTTTTGTAATTATTTAGTGAATAAGAAGGAGCAACCCCCATCCACTCTTTAATACTCGAATCAGGTTTTTTCTGAACGAGCCATCGAACAATACAAGACTGGCGCAAAGTTTTAGGAGTTACTTTGATATCAGTGTTTTTAGAGATTTTTTGAAAAATGTCTTCTATCCCTCGGGGAGAAAGCCCTCCGCGAATAATTTTATAATTATTTGCAAAGAAAAAGAACTCAGGGAATTCGAGTTCCTGATCATTTTTGACTTCTGCGAGAGTCTGTAAATATTGAGTGAAAATATTAGCGAGAGCTCCAGTCATGGGGACTGTGTACGGATCGCGTTTACTAGAGGCTATAATGATACGAATTTCGTCTTCATCGACGATGACATCTTCTTCTCTTAGTTTTGATATGGGAGCAACATTGAGTCCGGCTTCGTAGATGGTAGCATAAAGCACACAATTTCTAAGAGCAGTGAGTTTTGCCAAGGGGTTTTTTTCTTCATCAATTTGTTTTTTGAGATAATCAAAAACACGGTAAACTTCGGGGAATTTAACCGGCAGAGGGGGAAGTAAAGATTTTGGAGCCGAAGCAATCTTTTTAATAGGATTTTCTGCGTACTCTTTTTTTTCTACTAAAAAATCAAAAAACAATCGAAGAGTTTGAAGTTTTCTTCTAATAGAATTAATACTCCCATATTTTTTTTCAAGGTAATGATGGAATTCTTGAACTGTGCGATTATTGAAATCGTTAATTTCTTTGTTGGGAAAGTTTGTTATGAATTCGTTAAAGCATTCAAAGTCGAGGCGATAGCACTTGAGACTATTGGCACTTTTACCTTTTTCTTCAAAGGACTTAAGAAATCTCTTTTGCAGAGGCAAGATGTTTTCGAGGCTGATATTTTCCATGGGGCCATACTAAGAGTTTCTCTGCGTCTAGTGGATATGCAGCGCACCTTTTTGGGCATTATTTGGGGCTATTGGAGCTCGTCGAGTAGAGATTCGGTTCCAAAGAGCTCTTCAAAAATTTTATCGGAGTATCCTTTCTCTTTTTGCTTGATTTCTGAGATTTCTTTTTCAAACCTGCGCGTCTGCTCTGACTGGTAAGAGTCAAGTCCAATGACTGTCGAAGTTTCATCTTTAATATAATCAAAGGTTTTGAGTGAAGGCATTTGGAAATCATTGGGAGCTTTTTGTTGGAATTGATCACAGATGTATCTTCTGCGAGTTCCATCTTCAGTAATGAGATCAAATTGCTGAGTGAGGATGTGCAAGCGATCCACCATCCCGCGATCACCGTTTTGGCAAATAATCAGTGAATTAATTTCGGGAAGTTTTTTTCTTTTCTGTGTGTAAACTTCGTCTTCATAAGCGATACAGCATTTAATTTGTCCACAAACGCCGTTCAAATAATTGAAGTTAATCGTAAGATCCTGGTTTTTGGCCATCTTTATGTTAACGCTTCCGTATCGTTCGAGAAAAGAAGAACAGCAGAGTTGACGACCACATGGACCAATCCCCCCGACGGCAGCAGCTCGATCGCGGACTGATATTTGTCTCAACTCAATTCGCATTTTCAACTCACCAACCAAGTCTTTGACGAGCCCTCGAAAATCGACACGAGCCGGGGCCGTGAAGTAGAAAACAACTTTTTTTCCAAACTGAGTGAACTCAACGTGTGTGAGATTCATATCAAGTTCGTGCTTAGTGATGAGATCTTTGCAGAGTGTTTCAACCTCTTTTTCTCTACGATAATGCTCTTTCTGTTTCTCAAGATCAGAATCTGTTGCAATCTTACTGATGGTCCGCACTGGAAGCATTTCTTCTTTAAAAGCAATTTCATAGGGAAAAGAATTAATGTAACCAACGGCCATCCCGCGATCACTCATAGCCACTACTTTTTGCCCGTAGGTTAATCGTCTTTTTCCGACGAGAAAGGGGAGACTGCGAGCGTGGCCTGGAAAACGTACCCGAACGAAGCGAAGCATTTGCCCTGGCTTAAAGTTATGCTTTTTCTTATCGCTATCTTCTTTCGAAAAACTCTTATCACTTTTGCTTTCACTATGATTCCCTGCATCTTCGCTGGGAAGATTCACTGGCTCGTTGCCATTGTCGGGAATGTTTTCCGTGATGTCATTTGTACTCATAAGCGTAAATAATACTTTTTTTGGTTATTTTTGTATAGGGACTGTTTTTGAAGAGACTGCCTTCATATATTGATAGATAAAATAACATCTTTCTTGGGCTGAATTATGATAGGTTTGCGATTCTTGGGCCCAACGCAAAATTTGTAGAAATTTCTCTTTCATAATCCCACTTGTGACATTTTGAGCTTCCCAGTGAATAAGCTCCTGGAGAAGTTCTTCTTCTGAGACTTCGTTTTGCAAGTAGAGGTCGGCAAAGTTTTGCAGGGATTGGGGGGTGTTTGTGGCCTGCACTAATTGGGCAAACGCTTTTTTAGGTTCGCTCTGCTCTTCTTGAGTCCAGGGTCCGAATTCTTCAGCGCTGGCTCGCAATTTCATAACCCTAGAGCTCACTGTTTGGGGAACAGTGGTATTGTTGTCGTCAAAGAAAAAGAAGCTCAGTTTGTTGAGTGGTTCTTCAATTATTTTTAAGAGTTTATTGTAAATATTCATATTTAAGGCTTGAACAGGGTAGACCAAGCAGAATTTATTATGGCCTTCGAGAGGTTTTGTTTCTTGAAAGCTGTAGAGATTTTTAAAGTCTTCAATCTTAAATTGATTTTTTCCAGAGGGAAAAGTCAGGAAAAGGACATCAGGGGCATTGAGGATATTTTGATACTGTTTATTAATCTTATTTGAAGTGAGATAGCGGTTATAATAATTTTGAAACCAAGTTGTAATCTCAGAGCTATTGAGTTTGCGACTGGATTGAACGAGGTAAGCTGAAGCAAGATTGCGATTCCATTTTAAAACTTGTTCCATTAAGCTAGGCATGGCCATCCTTTAGAAAAGCTTCCCATTGTTCTTTGATGTCATTAAAGACCTTATCGATTGGTTGTTCAGCATCAATAAGCTTGATTCTCTCAGGAAATTTTGTAGATAAATTTAAATAAGAATTTCTCACAGCTTCAAAATAGTCTTTATCTTTTTTCTCAATTCGATCAGTTGCATCTCCTCTTTTTTTCATGCGATCAAAAGAGCACTGGACACTGATATCGAGATAAAAAGTAATATGAGGTCTCAAGTCGAGTGGAAAATGATCGTGAAGCTTTTCAACCCACTGCTCTCCAAGACCTTCTCCTGCTCCTTGGTAGGCAATTGAGCTATCAAGATAGCGATCGAGAATAACGACTTGGCCTTTATTCTCTAGAGCGGGGAAGACTTTTTCCGTTATGAGCTGTGCCCGAGAAGCTAGAAAAAGAAATAAAGCACTTGTCTCCGAAGGTTCGAGAGTGGGGTCTAAGAGAATGGTTCTAATCTTTTCGCCAATAGTTGTGGCCCCGGGCTCTCTAAAAAGTTGAGCAGAGAGACTTTGGTCTTTGATTAGGCTTATAAATGATTGAATATGAGTTGACTTCCCCGAGCACTCAATACCTTCAAAGGAAACGAGAAAAGAGCTGTTTTTCATAGTTGCTTAGCATAATACTGGGGGGGAGTTTTCGTCAAAAGAATTATTCGAAGACTTCTTCGTCGAACTCTTCAACACCTGGATCTTCTTGGAATTCTTCACCATTGGGCTCTGGTTCAATTTCTTCTTGATCTTCGATAGATGCGAATTCGCGGTCGTCTGCAATAATGTCATCGTCTTGGTATTGATCTTCTTCTGCAGATCTGCGGTCTCTATCATCTTCTCTGATCCGTTCATCATCTTCTCGCGCATTTTTTCTATCATCTTCATTATCACGATTTGTGCGGTACCGAGAAGTTCGTCTTGGAACATTAATTTCTTCATTATTAATTTGATTGTTTCGACTGCGCGTTCTTTGCTGGGAATAGCGAGTTCGACTTTTCTTGGCACTTGAAACAGCTCTCGTCTTGCGAGCATTCTCTCTATTGACATCTCTTTCAACTCGACGAGTTCTTTTTGTTTCTGTATCCATGTTTTCAACAGATGGAGAGTTGGCAACTTTAGAATTCTTTTTATTACTTGAAGTATCCAGAAAAAAGCTAAAACCAAAAATTACGACCAATAAAACGATAGCGACTCTTATAATATTTTGCTTATTAAGATTAAGGCGATTGAATGCCATCCCCTCATTATCATTATTTCTTAAAAACTGAACATTTATACGATTAAGAGTATCTTGAGCAGCCTGTTTTTTCTTTTTATGCAAATATTGATGACTTGCTAATAAGGCTTCTTCGAGATCTGAGCTGTTTTTCTTCTCGTGTTGTATATGTTCTAAAAACTGATTCGTAAAAATTTTTGATTTTTCAAATTGATCTTCTTGAGGAGTAATGAGAGTTAAATCTTGAGCTGATTTTTCTCTTCGATCAAAACTTTTAAAATGATAAATTTTTCTCCAGCTCTTCCCATAATCAGCGGAAATAAGATTTTTCATGGTCAAATCACCTTTATCAAGTTGTTTGTGAATTTCAGCTTCTGTGTAAGGACCAAGCTTTTGACCATTGATAAGGGTGTAAAAACGGCTATTGTTTTTTTCTTCAGCTTTGAGAACCGGTTGAATTTTAGGAGTTCGTTTTTGGAAGCGTTTATGTTCAAAAAAAGGCTTCCAATTTTTTTTCTTTAAATTGCAAGTCATGCACTCGGAGAGTTCTTTGGCGTGTAGTCTAGCAAGTTCGTCTAGTTGAGATTCGTGAAAGGGGCCTTTTGTTTCGAGATCGTACTGAATGAGCCACAAGTTTTCATGGGCATAGCTATTGGCTTGAATTTCTTCTTTTGTCAGGGGGGTTAATAAATCTAGAAATGAAGCTTTACTGCTCATGCTTTTTGAAAGTCCTTCTTCTTCAATCCAATTTTTTACTCGAGTTCATTTTTACGCTTCTCTATTATATTATTCGGTATTTAGGCATTCAGCGTAAGGGTGAACTTGTTAAGGGCAAATTCTTCCGGTAAAAAGAAGAATCCTCCTATGAATATTGTAAAGGATGAGAGCTTCGGGAAACAAGTTTTTTTATTTACAAGGGTAAAAAATGAGTATTTCTAATAAGATAGAAGAAGTGACTGGGCAGTTTGATCTCCATCAAAAGTGGGAAGATCGCTATAAGGAGTTGATTAATTTTGGGAAGCAAATGCCGCCTCTCGAAGATGCACAAAGGGTAGAAAAGTACATGGTCAAAGGTTGTCAGTCCCAGGTTTGGCTTATTCCTGAGCTTCGAGATGGAAAAATCTACTTCCAAGGCGATAGTGATGCCCTCATTGTTAAAGGAATCTTGGGATTACTCGTTAAGGTCTATAGTGGTGAAACCCCAGACACTATTTTGAAAGACCGAGCTGAGTTTCTCAAAGATATTGGGATTTACGAGCACCTTTCTATGAACCGGACCAACGGGTTAGCCTCAATGTTGAAGACAATTAAGCTCTATGCCACAGCCTATAAAGCGATGTTGGAAAGTCAGCGCTAGGAGAAAAGATGACTTTTGTTCGACCCAGAAGACTGCGATCAAGCCATGCGATAAGAGAACTTATTGCAGAAGTTGATTTGTCTGAAAAAGATCTCATCTATCCTGTTTTCCTCTTGAGTGAAAAAGACGGAAAAGTTCCCGTCCAGTCTATGCCTGGTCAAAACCGTGTTGGTCTGAATATCTTGATGAAAGAACTAGGTGAACTTGTATCACTAGGACTTAAAGGAATTTGTCTTTTTCCCGTCGTTCCCGATGCTCAAAAAAGTTCAGATGGAGTTTATTCCTATAACTCAGATAATTTTTATCTCCAGGCCATAGCAAAAATTAAAGAAAAGTATCCTGAACTCCTGGTGATGACTGATGTTGCCCTGGATCCTTATTCGACTGATGGTCATGATGGGATAGTCGATAAAAAAACTGGGGAAATACTTAATGATGAAACCTTAGAAGTCTTAGTGAAAATGAGCCTCGCTCAAGCACAAGCAGGCGCAGATATTATTGGTCCATCTGATATGATGGATTCCCGAGTTGGAAGTATCCGCAAGGCCCTCGAAAATGAAGGTCACAAAAACACCTTGATTATGAGTTACACAGCCAAATATGCATCGAGTTTTTACGGACCCTTTCGTGATGCTCTGGACTCGGCTCCTAAATTTGGCGATAAAAAAACTTATCAGATGGATTTTCGTAACTCCGGCGAAGCGATTAAAGAAGCCATGCTCGATATTAATGAAGGGGCTGATATTTTGATGGTTAAGCCAGCGATTGCTTATCTCGATATTATTGCAAAGCTCAAAGCTAGGGCCCGATTGCCGATTTCAGCCTACCAAGTTAGTGGTGAATATTCTATGATTAAGGCAGCGGGAATGAAAGGTTGGCTTGATTCTGATGGCGTTTTTATAGAGAGCCTTACGGCCATAAAACGTGCAGGGGCATCCGTCATACTTTCATATTACACTGCTGAATTTTTAAAAAAGCTAAATTCTTAATGAAGAAAAAACATCTACTGCTTATTCGCTTCTCTAGTATAGGGGATATTGTCCTTCAAACACATCTTGTGAGGGCCTTGCGAGATTATTATAACAATGAAATAAAAATCACCTTTTTAACTTCACCGGAATTTTCTTGTCTTCTGGAGAATAACAAAGATATTGACCACCTTCTTTTATTAAAACGAGAAAAAGGAATTACAGGATTTAGAAATATTCTAAATGAAGTTAAAAAATATCATGAAGAGAATCACATCGACTTTATCGTGGATCTTCATGGGACTTTGCGCTCAAATCTTTTGAAACTATTTCTTTGGAATATTCCATCCGTCACAGTCAATAAAAGAAAACTAGAGCGATTCTTCTTGGTAAAGTTGAAAATTAACCTTTATAAGATTTTGGGTAAAGAAAAAGAAAATCTTATTTATCGAAATTTTAAAGATCTTGCAGAGCCCTTAGGTCTCCAAAATCTAAATCCTCTCAACTATACCACTCACATTTCCTTGAGATCGGAGCGATCGGAAAAGTTAATTGTTTTAGCTCCAGGAGCTGCCCATAAGAAAAAGCGTTGGCCAGAGAGTTCTTTTTTTAATCTTGCAAAAAATCTTTTAGAGGATAAAAAATTTGAAGATTACAAAATTAAAGTCTTAGCGGGACCAGATGATCTTTTTTGTAAAATATTTGATGAACTTAGCGATCTGTCACCTTCTCGCTTTGAAAATCTTCAAGGCAAAACGAACCTCAAGCAAACGATGGAAGTTATTAGTAAGGCAAAGTTTTTAGTTGGAAATGACACAGGGCTTTGTCATATCGCTGAAGCACTGGGGATTCCCGTCATTATGCTCATGGGTCCTACCAGCCCTTATTTTGGATTTTATCCCTATAAACCTAGTTCAATTTTACTAGAAAACTCGGTATGGTGTAGACCCTGCCATCATACAGGGGCTGGGAAGTGTTTTCGAAGTGAAAACTATTGCTTGACGGGGATTTCAGTAGATAAAGTCAAAGAAAGTCTATTATCGTTATGCTAAAGCTACTATTTAAAATTGAGTATTACATTGGTTATCTTTTGGGGTTTTTCAACCGCTCACGGCTTAATTTTGAAAAGAAAAATCTCTTTGATGTTGGGAGTTTTAGCTTTAAAGACGAGGGTAAAACGGCTCAGCTGGCTGTCGAATTTTCGAGTGAAGGTGAGTTTGAACAAGTTCGTTATTTTCTTGAAGTTCTACTTCAAGACTCAGACTTTAAAGTTGAACTTATTTTTTGCTCTCCCAGTGTTGAAAAAGTTGTCGTGAATTTTTTTGAAAAATACCGTAAGCAAGTCCGTTACTTACGATTACCTATCTTTTATCGCTCTAGCCAGTTCACTACAAAATGGATAACAGCTAAAACTTTTATGATGGTTCGCTATGATTTTTTCCCTCAACTTCTTTATATGGGAAAAGTATTATGTGATCAATTTTTCTTGGTCTCATGTTCAACGAAAAAACTACGACAGAAAAATAAGTTTTGGCATTTTATTTTTAAGAAAATATATGGTCTTTTTGATATCGTTGTCTGTGTTCTTAAAGCGGATAGAGATTTTTTAGTTAACAAGTTAAAGCTTGATACTAAAAAAGTACAAATTGCGGATTTTCGACTTAACCAAATCAATAAGAGAATTGAACAAAGTACTCAATGTCTGGAAAATAATTTTCCTTGGTGGGACAGGTTTAACCAGGCCATTCTTGGCTCCTTCCCAAAAGAATCCAGAATTGTACTGGGAAGCTTTTGGGCCAGTGAGTTCGAATTTATTTTTTCTAAAAATTTAAAAGATGATATCCAATCTAAACGAATCCTTTTAAGTATTGTTCCTCACGATCTTTCGAAAGAACATTTGACTGAAATTAAAAATAAACTCAATAAAAATGGAATTCGTTATTACGAATATTCTACGAATCTAAGTTCAGCTGATGTTGAGAGTTTTATTGGAACTTTTCTAGAAAAGCCAGGAGTGGTCATACTCAATTTAAAAGGCATTTTGTGTGAGCTCTACCAGTATTTTGATGTTGCCTATGTTGGGGGAGGCCACAAAGACTCTGTTCATTCACTCCTCGAACCTTCGCTTTCAAACTGTAAGGTCCTCTGTGGACCTAAGCTCAATCGCTCCTCTGAATATGATCTAATTAAGATGACAAATCAGGATCAACTCCATATCTTTAAAAATAGTGATGAATTTTACCAGCTTATTGCAACTCACACGAGTTTTAATAATCAGCTTTTCACATACGTACACTCTAATCAAAAGGTAATAGAGAATTTAAAAAGTTATTTTCATGATTGATACGGAAAGAAATAAAATTTATCTTGGTTATTCACTAGAAGTCTTTTTAGATCTCGCTGAAAGCAATCTGGATGAGACCGTCTTTATTTCCTCGCAAGGTGGCTTTGAATCTTGTTCCCTTGTCGATGAAGAGTATTTGCAAAGGATTGAAGAAAAGGGAGAAAAGAAAAGTCTCAATACATTTAAGCAGGTAAGAAAATACTGTTCTCCTTACCCTTTAGTCTTAAATATTGGAAAGAAAGATATTATTTTAGGACGATCCCGAGAGAGAAATCACTTAGAGCTTGAGCGTCTGGGATTCACATTTAATACAAATGAAGAATCGAAAGTGACGAGAAAGTACAAACAAGAACTCAATATTCTTAAAAACCTCTTTTTTGATTATACAGATCCTGATTACAAGCAAACTTCTTTAAAAAGAGCTTTAACATCTCAATATTATGTCATCGACAACAAGATGTTTTACCCAGATATTATTGCAGAATTAGAAACGCGGAATCTCACCTTTATAAATGGCAGCATTGTTGATTTTGATCTCGTCAAAAAAACTGTGGATTACATATTGCTCGATAGCTTGGAAGGGATGCTGGGATCTAAGGAAATTTATTACCATAAGATAGGTGATATTCTTTGTTTTGGTGAGGGAAGAGAAAAAATAGAACAAGATTTCCTAAAAAAGACCAGTTTTTTGATTGAAGGGCTACCCAGCGATTTTATCCACCTTAGTGTGCCTCAGTATTTAGAAGAGGGGGTTTATACTCCTTTAATGGTTTTTGTACCCTATAGAAAGCAGACCTATGCTTTTTGCTTGTCTTCCTATCGATGGTCTATGAAAAACACAAAATTCCGTGAAATAGTCCGAAGACAAATGCTCCATTATCTCTTGCAACGTTTTGATATCAGTGAGAACGATTTTCAGATTCATCCTCAGTCTCAGGCAGCTGAAAACTCATTTCTTCCCATGAAAAGATCTCGACCAGGACCCTGCCAATTCAAAAATTTCCACTACCTCCATTGAAACGAGAAATCCCTTTATAATAGCATATATGAAGCACCAAAAAGGCCAAACCATGGTGGAATACCTCCTCTTATTGCTCCTTATAGCGGGGCTTTCGAGCTTTGCCTTTCGCCAAATTCGCCAACACTTTTTAGATGAAAATTCGTCACTTAGCTCTGTTTTTTCTCCCTTCCGGGGGCTCGAAGAGTCTAATAATTACAGGAATTTTAGAATTTATAGGTAATTATTACAGGCTTTGAAGCGATGTGTTGCATCGCATCCCTATACCTGATAAATTGACTCTGGGTATTTTAAACTTAAAAAAGAAGACTATTTGAAGGAGACCTTGCCGTGGGAATGGCCTAAGTTCTAGGGAGTTTCCGCAGAGAAGGAGAGACATTATGAAAATGATTAACTTACACCTGCTCATTTTACTTTCACTAGGATTAGTTGGAAAGTGGTCGTATTCGGCTGATAAAGAAGTCGATTACAACGACAGACCATTAAATATTTCTGGTGATGTTGATGAGGAGGAAGAAGAAGTTGCGGATGACGAGTTAAATTACATTAATAATGAGCTCTCTAAGCAAAAAAGACAGTTGAAACTCAATAAAGAAAAGACTCGAAACTACAAGAAGTTGTCTAAAACAACGGAAAAATTATCCAATTCGACTGAAGACTATATTCAAGAGAAAAAAGAGTCTGAAAAAATCATTAAAGAATACAACAAAAAAATTAAATGTCTCTTAGAAGAAAACTACGGAAATCCAGATTGTGATGAGTATGTTGAAAAGAAACAAGAAGACAAAGTAAAAGTTATCCAAGCAGCGACAGAGCAAGTTGTAGAAGATCTAGAAAAAAATAAAGAAACTGGCTTTGCAGATAAACTTAAAATTATTCCTTACATTGGAATGAATACTTTCAACGGTGATAATCTTGATAATGTTGAAAGTGATATGGCCCTTGGGGTGAGAGTTGAGTCTTCAATTTGGGATCGCTTTTCAGCAGGTCTTGGACTTATGTATTACTCTACAAACTTCACTCACTTTCCTTATAGAGATTTTCGATCTTTTGAAGTGGATATGAAGACTCTTGGAATTGATCTTTACGGGCGTTTCAATTTCTTCAAGCACTCTCGATTCACTCCTTACTTAGGCGCAGGAGTTGGATACAGAAGAATGACTTTAAATGCCAACAATAACACTGCTTATAGTTTAAGTGGTCCAGGGTACGGTTATGGGAATCCATATTCTTATGGAAGTCCTTATGCTTATGGATATCAAAATCAAGGTGGGCAAGCGACTTATGAATCAAACCACTTAGTTGGCAGTGTCAATGCAGGAGCTGAGTATTCATTTACTTCGGCTTTTGGGATGTTTGCTGAATTTGGATATACTCATGGGCTGACTTCTTTTGGTGGAAGTGACAATACGGATCAAGGCTTTTTCTTCAACCCAACAGAAAATGAGTTGAAGAGATTGAATGAGAGATTTGCTAAAGCTGGGGTGTTTACAATTATCGGCGGACTTACAATATCGTTTTAAGTTTATTTTTTAAAATTCAAAATAATGGAAAAGGACCTTCGGATGAAGGTCCTTTTTTTTATAAAATTGTTTTATAGGAAAGAACTAAAGAGTCGGTTGTTTGTTTCTCTGAAAAATTATCAGGAAGAGAGCTATGAGCGCTATCATATTTTGTATTAGAGTTAATAATCTCTCTGTTCCAACCGAGTTCAAGAGAATTATTGTCATTGAATAAATAGCCAAAGCTTAGATATGTTCTGAGAGAGGGGTCAAAATTGCTTTGAATTCGATTTTCATCGAGAAGCGATAGGTAGGTCGTGTTGTTATCGTCTAAAAAATTGATGCTAGCCAATAGACCTAAATACATATTTCTTTCATTGGAAAAAATTCTTGTCTCTGCTCCTAAAGTAAAATCAGTTCGGCTTTCACTTTTAAACCGATCAGTCGAATTTTCTTGCTCCAGTTCGCCCCAATATTCAATGCGAGCAAAAGCTCCCGGCTGGAAACGCTCTCCATCTTTGGAGTAATTCACTTCAAATCGCACGCGATTTGCTCCTGAGAGAGGTCGATTTTCAAGGGTGTAAATGGGGTTGGTTTTTTCTAGTTTAGGCGATAAAGCTAATTCAACATTAATATTATGTTCATCAATATTAAGGAATCGTCCTCCCCATATAAGTTCTGGCGACTCAAGATAACCAGATTTACTATTGCTAGCAAATTCGTCATAGTCTGCAGAGTTATAGCCAATAGCAAGCCCAGCATATTGCTGGTCTTTAAGGGTGTAAGTTGCTTTTAATCTTACGACAGCGGGGTTTTCTGAATATTTTGTGTAGCTTTGAGAATAACCACTGTTAATTTTTCGGTTAACTTTTTGGACAGTTGTTTCAAAAGTCGTTTTGTTTTTTTCAGGAAGATAGTTGAGACTGGAAATAGAAGTCGATTCAATCGCAAAGCTAATTGGCGTTAATAGTGATAAAGCGCTGGTGAGAAAAATCATTTTTAACATGGGTTTTACTCCTTTGAAATTCATAAAAAAATCAATGAATTAGATTGAATAGCAAAAGTAATCCATTGGCAAAAAATATGCTTAATGCGTTGAGCCTAGGGAGAAATAATTGATTTCTCAACAACTCCTGGCGCCTCTTTTTCTTTTGCATTAAAATAACTTAACCCAAAAACCAAACAATTCTGAAGGATTCCTTATGAGCAATACGGTTTATTTAGTTGATGGTGTGAGAACCCCCCAGGCCAAGTCGGGCGCCGACCTAAAAGATGTAGCAGCACCGTATCTCGGGCACTACTTGATTCGCCACTTGATGGACAAGTACGAGCTCCCCAATAACGAAGTCGATGAAGTCATTATTGGGAACACCGGAACTCCTGCGAAATATCCCAACGTGGGGCGAGTGATTGCTTTGGAAGCAGGCTTAGATAAGAAAACCAGTGGTTATTCAGTACACAGAAACTGTGCTTCAGGGATGGAAGCTGTCTCACAAGGTTTCGATAAAATTGCTCTTGGGCGAGCTGATCTCGTTTTTGCTGGTGGAGTTGAGAACATGTCTCAAATGCCTCTTATCTACGGTAAAGAGATGACTGATCTTTTTATTGAACTGATGAAGGCCAAAACTGTTCAAGCAAAGCTTAAGACTTTTATGAACTTTCGCTTTCCTTATCTCAATCCCATTATTGCGATCGAGCAAGGGCTGACGGATCCCTTTTGCGGAAAAAATATGGGACAAACCGCAGAGATCCTGGCCCGTGAGTTTAATATTTCTCGTGAGCGCCAAGATGAATTTGCCAATCAATCCCATTACCGTGCAGTCGCGGCCATGAAAGAGGGGAAGTTTGACGATGAAATTATCCCCATTATTTGTGGAGAAAACCTTGATAAACTTCTTTCACAAGATATTGGCCCAAGACCACAAAGTTCCATGGAGTCACTCGCCAAACTTAAACCTTATTTTGAAAGAGAAACGGGAACAGTGACTGTTGGGAATAGCTGCCCTATCACTGATGGGGGATCAATATGGCTCATGTGTAGCGAAGAGGCTTTGAAAAAATATAATCTCACCCCTATGGCGAGAGTTGTTGATTATCATTTCCACGGCCTCGAACCAGAGCGAATGGGAATGGGTCCATTATTGGCTATGAATGGAGTTCTCAAAAAAGCGAATATGAAACTCGATCAAATGGATCTGATTGAAATCAATGAGGCTTTTGCGGCCCAAATTCTTGCAGTGCTCGAAGCTTGTAAAGATGTTAATTATTCTAAGCGATGGGGTATCGACGAAGTCCTTGGCGAAATACCTAGTGAAAAATTGAACGTGAATGGGGGAGCCATTGCACTTGGGCATCCTGTGGGCTCTACGGGATCACGTTTGATTGTGACTCTGGCCCATGAGTTAAAAAAGAGAAAAGCAAAGTATGGACTGGCCAGCCTTTGCATTGGTGGTGGGCAAGGTGGAGCAACTCTTATTGAGAATCTATCTTAGAGTTAGGAGGAAACAGTGAGTTTTAATAAAATTACTTATGAAAGAAAAGAAGAGCTTGTCTATATTGGTTTTGGGAAATATGAAACAAAATCTTTGACGACTTTATGTGTTCAAACTTTGGAAGAGCTGGATCAAGCTCTCGATAAAATAAGAAATGAAGAAAAAGACCTTAAAGGGTTAATCTTTTTCTCTCACAAACCCGATGTTTTTTTAGCAGGAGTTGATGTCAATATCATCGGATCGCTAACCAGTGAAGCGGAAGCGATGGAGGGGGCAGCGAGTGGGCAAAAGATTTTTAATAAAATTGAAGATCTTAAAATCCCGTCAGTCGCACTTGTGGATGGGTTCTGTCTTGGTGGAGGACTTGAACTTTCACTCGCTTGCTCACGCATAATAGTTTCAGATTCTTCTAAAACAAAACTGGGACTTCCCGAAGTTATGTTAGGTGTTCTCCCTGGTTTTGGAGGAACCTATCGATTACCTCGAAAAGTTGGGCTTCCTAATGCCTTAGATATGATTTTGACGGGTAAGCAGGTAAGGGCTAAAAAAGCTTACAAAATGGGACTTGCCGATTTCATGATGCCAAGAGAACGGCTTTTAGAATTGGCTCCCACATATCTTTTTAAATCTAAAAAGAAAGATGAATCTTTTTCAGGAATGGCCGTCAACTTTGCCGGAGAAACTTTCATAGGAAAAAAATTAATTTTTCAAAAAGCACGCGATAGTGTCTTAGAAAAATCTAAAGGTTTTTATCCGGCTCCGTTGAAGATTATTGATGTTCTGGAGAGATATTATGGTCGGCGTAGAGAAGATTACCTTCTTCAAGAAGCAAAGGCTTTTGGAGAGCTCTCTCAAACGACCCAGTCAAAGAATCTCGTCCACATTTTCTTTCTTCAAGACAACGCTAAAAAGTTTGATAAAGACAAAGTTGATCTCAATGTGACTGAAGGAGCGGTCCTCGGAGCTGGAACAATGGGGGGAGGAATTGCTTGGTACTTTGCAAGTAACGATATTACCTGCTACATGAAAGACCTCAACGAGAATGCCTTAGTGCTGGGATTAAAACAAGCTTCCAATAATTTTCAAAGTGCTTTAAAAAGAAAGCGAATGACTCGTGATGATTTTGAAAGAAAAATGCGTCACATTATTCCAACAACGAGTTATCGTGGTTTTAAAGGAGTTGATCTCGTCATTGAAGCTATTGTTGAAAATATGGATATTAAAAAAAGTGTTTTCAAAGAAGTCGAAAAGCAAGTGGGCCCCAAAACAATTCTTACGAGTAATACATCTTCTTTGAGTGTGAATGAAATGGCTTCAGTTCTTGAAATGCCGGAGCGATTTGCAGGGCTTCACTTTTTTAATCCTGTTAATAAAATGCCATTAGTAGAAATTATTCGTCACGATAAAGTTGATCAGAAGACCATAGATAATCTTTACGCTTTTGTTGTGAATACTAAAAAAACACCTATCGTCGTTAAAGATGGCCCTGGGTTTTTGGTTAATCGGATTTTAGCTCCTTATCTCAATGAGGCATCCTATCTTTTAGAGCAAGGAGTTGCTATCGAAGATATCGACCAAGCTGCATTGGATTTTGGAATGCCCATGGGGCCATGCCATTTAATGGATGAAGTAGGACTCGACGTTTCCCATAAAGTTGGAAAAATACTCTATGAGGGATTGGGCGAAAGAATGAAACCAAGTGGTCTCTCTGAAAAAATCTTAGATCTTGAACTTCTCGGAAAAAAGAATCAGAAGGGTTTTTATGTGTATGATTCCCGAGGGAAGAAAGGTGAAATAAATTCTAAAATCTATTCAATCTTACCTAATGCAAAAATGAAAATGGATACACAGACGCTTCAAATGAGACTTATCGTGCCTATGATCAATGAGGCAGCTTATTGCTTAGAAGCTGGAATTGTTGACTCACCAGAGGTTCTAGATATTGCGATGATTTTTGGAATTGGCTTTCCTCCTTTTAGAGGTGGACTTCTCAAGTACGCCGATGACCATGGAGTTGACCGTATCATTGGGCATATTGAGAAATTTGCAAGTGAAGTGGATGCCAATCGTTATAAAATGGCTCCTTTTTTAAAGAAGATGGGTGAGGAAAAAAAGCGTTTTTATAATAAATAAAAATCTTGTTTCTTCAAACTAATGGATAATTAATGTCAAAAGCCTTTGCTTTTATATCGTATTTTATTAAATATATTTTTCACTCGAAAACGAAGCAGCGTTTGATTTACCTTACGATTGTGGGACTATTTCTTTCTTCAATGTCTTTGATTATTTTACAAGGGATTATGCAAGGCTTGCAGGGGAAAATGATTCGACGTTCGAAGTTCGTTTCAGGTGATTTTATCCTCAATGTAAAAGAAGACTTAGGGAAAGAAAGAGAAGAACAACTTTTAAAGAGTTTACAAGATCAAAAAATAACTTTTTATCCAGAGTATGAATTGGAGTTATTGGTTCAAAATGAAACCTATATCTCCCCTGTGATTTTAAGAGGAATAGATACTCAATATGGAGTTCCTGCATTTTTGCAAGATTCTGATTTAGAGGGAGTTGTCTTGGGAGCAGATCTATCTTCAGATCTCAAAGCATCAATTTTATCTGAAATTACTTTTTATTCTCCTTCGCACTCAAATGAGCTTTTTGGAAATGTTCCAAGGATGTTATCAGATGTTATAAGTGATCTTCTCATTACAGATGTGACCGAAGTCGATAGCATCACTGCTTGGACGCGAATAAGTTTTGTTCAAAATCTAACGAGAGAAAGAGTCTTTAATCGCATTCGTTTCTATGAGAATTCAATAGAAAAAGTACAAAAGATAATTAAAAACTTGAGTTTGGGTGATGCTGCAAAAATTGTGACTTGGGAAGAGATGAATCCCTCCTTACTCTGGGCCTTCAAACTTGAAACTCTTGTCATCGTGAGCCTCTTTGTTTGTATGTGTGCCTTGGTCTCTCTTACTATTGTTTCAGGAAATCTTATTTTCTTTAATCAAATAAAGTTTGATTTAGTGAGTTTTTGGATTCTCGGACTTTCTCGGAAGGTGATCAATTGGCTTATTTTCCTCTATTTCCAATTAAAAACTGTTGTCACTTGTATACTTGGTATTGTCTGTGGTGGTGGGGTTCTGTGGTGGCTTAAAAACTATGCTCCTGAAATTATGCCTGATGTCTTTTTAGAGCGTTCACTTCCGGTTGAAGTCAATTTTTCTCATCTGGCCATTTCTTTTTTTGTACCCTATGGTGTTTCGACACTATTTTCATTTTATGCTCTTTATTATTTTAATAAAGAGAACACTTCCTATGTCGAGCAATTGAAGAGTGTAGGGGAATGATTTGAGATTAAAAAAAAATTTTGGGATGTGGATTTTCAACCACTTCTTTGAATTTATCCCATATTATATTGGTGCGATATTTTCTCTCTACGTTCTTCATAGGACTCAAGCAGAAATCCCTCAATTGGCTAAAGACTTAGGGGATAAAGTAATTTCCCATCAAATGGGAGATATTAAAATCTCTTGGTTTTTTGTTCTGGCGTTTCTCATTATTATATTTAGAACACTATCGCGATGGCTCTTTTTTTATCCTGCTAGAATTCAGCAAAAAAATTTACGGATTGAAATGATTGAATTGATAGAAAAGGCCAATCCTACTAATTATGAAGATTATAATGACGGGCAAATGTATCAAGTCCTGTTTAATGACTTTAATAGGCTTCGAGGATTTATTGGGTTTGCTTTATTGCAGGTAGGGAATATTATTATCGCCGCTTATGTCCTCATTCCCAAAATTGAGCAACTTCATCCAGGCATCTTTGTAGCCTTCACGCCAATGGTTTTGAGTGTTGTCATTTTTTCCATTGTGATCTTTATTTTTCAACCCTACCTGAAGAAAGCTTTGGATATGCAAGGTGAAGTCCAAAATGTCATTATTGAGACATTTAATGCCAAATCCAGTATTGCTAGTTTTCAAAAAGAATCATCTTTTTTAGAGCAATTTTCATTAATTAGCCAAAAAGAACTGTTAAACTTTTTTAAATCGAGTGCTGGTCCAGCTGTCGCTCGGCCACTTATTCCTCTCGGTGTGTCGCTATCTTTACTTTGGGGAGCCGTGCTGTTGCGAGATTTTCAATTGGAAGTGACTTCATTAATTATGTTTTCAAGCTTTCTATTCTTGGTGCTCGAGCCACTGATGTTCTTATCATGGATTGGAATTATTATGGCCGGAGCTTTGGGGAGTTGGAAAAGAATTAAAAAACTCATCGAAACTTTGGAAATGGACTCAGATGTCCAGTGCCAATTAACAGAATATGCAAACGAAGATAAGTTTTTAGTTCCCTTTTGGAAAAATGAAATTGAGCTTGAGTTCAAAAAAAACCAAACTACCGGGATTTGTGGTAAAACAGGAGTGGGAAAATCGACTGTTCTCATCCATATAGCGAATGCATTAAAAAATGCGGACAAAAAGGTTTCACTTGTGATGCAAGAGCCTCATCTCTTCAATGACACTCTTTTGAATAACGTTTTATTGGGGAAGGAAGAAAAAGAAGAGGTCCTGGCAAAAGTCAGAGAATTACTAGACTTATTCCAACTTGATCAGGTTTCTAATGACAGCGAAGAACTCTTTAATATGATTGTAGGAGAAAATGGCAAAAAGCTTTCAGGAGGGCAAATAAAGCGATTGGCCTTAGTGAGAAGTTTGATATCCCATTCAGATTATCTTCTTTGGGATGATCCTTTTTCTTCAGTTGATAATATTTTAGAAAATCAAATTTTAAGTAAATTATACGACGGTGGGTATCTTGAAGGAAAAACGTTAATTTTTACTTCTCATCGCCTGACAACATTTAAATTTGCAAGTCGGGTTATTCTTTTAAAAGATGACCACTCATACGTTGTAGAAAATATAGTTAATGAAATAAAAAATAGGGAAATTAATGAATTTTTTCAATACCAAATGGCTAGTTTATCTCAAACTTAGAGAAAACAAATGGTTTGTTATTCTTATTGGTTTCTTTTTAGGGTTATCCTCTCTAGTTGGGTATCTTGTCCCCCAAGCAATTTCAAAAATTTATGAACAATATAATAATGAACAATTTTTTTGGGAAGTTCTGATATTCGCAACCAAGATTTTCGTCGTTCAGTATGTTGTCAGCCTGTCTTATCAACTTACCATGAGTAAATATATTCAACGCTTGTTGAGTATGCTTAGAGACGATCTTTTTGAAAACTGGATATATAGTCACGATCGAATATTTACAAAGAAGGTGAAATTTTCAGCACAAGATAAATACACTTTAGGTGAATTTCAAGCTCGCTTGATGAACGATACAGAGGCGATTAGAGATCTCATTACCACGGGAAGTCTGACAATCTTTATTGATGTCTTTTTTGTTTTAAGTTGTATGGTGAGCTTTTTTAAAATTAATAAATTCTATGGCATAACTTTATTTTTAGCAGAGATTTCAATATGTTTACTTCTGATTTGGTCTAGTCGTTTGATGGCCTATTATTTTAAGAAGGTGAGAAAAGTAACAGGAGAGCTTTCTCGGGTCCTCGCAAATTTAGCGAGAGGTTTTAGACAGCTTTTTTATACTCGACACGACTCATTTCCTCTTAAATCTTCTCTTCCTACATTTGATCGATTTTTAAGCTTTCAATTAAAAGCTAATTTTTGGGATGCCAGCTACTATTCTTTTGCTGAATCTTTATTTCCCGTTTTATTAGCCATGGTTGTCGTGGTTTTTCCTTTTTCGAAAATAGCGCAAGTGGCTGTCTTGGCTACTCTCATTGATCTCATCCAAAGATCGATCCGCCCAATAAAGGATATTGCCTCAAAGATTTCGAGTATCCAGCGTGCATTTACTGGAATTAACAGAATTGTCGAACTAGAAGCCGATCTAGAACGCTACGATTTTCGTCCAGGAGACTCAAAAGAAGATCTGCTTCACTTTAACTCAATTGAATTTTTGATCGAAGGTTTTCGCTATCCTCAATTGGGGAAAAAACAGAACTCTTTGTCTTTTGAACTAAAAAAATTTAAATTAAATTTAAGCAAAGGCCAGAGATTGGGGATTGTTGGGCAATCAGGTAGTGGAAAATCAACAGTCTTAAAGATTTTAAGTAATGAAATTTTTACGGATACATTTAAACTAAGCTTTTTTGAGAATAATGAGAAACTAGTCACTTATAGCGGAAATAGTCTTGATGAAATTTCCATTTTTCGAAGATATATATGCTTAATTTCCCAAGATTCCTATGTTTTTTCAGATACCTTAAAATTCAACATTACTCTCGATAACAATGTGGATGGAGAAAAATTCACTCAATTTTGGGCAAAAATCTCTGAACAAATCCCTTACATTAAAAAGTGGGGCATAAAGCCTGATGAAACAATCAATCCTGTGAAAATTTCTCTCGGCCAAAAGCAATTGATATCAGCTCTTCGCTACTGCTTTAATGAAAAACCCATTGTTCTCTTTGATGAGGTCTCTTCAGCTCTTGATGGAGAGTTGGAAGAAGCCCTAAGCCAGTTCATACGCCTAATCCAAGAAAAGGTCATGATGATCATTGTGGCTCACCGCCTAGAGACCATCATAGACTGTGACAGTATTATTTTTCTTGATAATGGGGATCAAGTAGCTTGTGATACTCATCGAAATTTATTTGACAATTATCCTAAGTATCAAACCTTCTTCCATCAAATGTCTTCATCTCAGAACCTCAACTCCTGATAATTGACTTTCTTTTAACTTTAGATTCTATGATAATTTGGATAAACTAACACCCAAAAGCCCCCTTAAGGAGAATATACATGTTGATTAGATTATTTCTGATATTGGCCCTTATTTCTTGTAGTGAATCGCATTCCGAACCTTCCTATAAATTTAAAAAAGCACCTAATGACAAAATTGTCGCTAAGGTTGGCTCCATTGAAATCACGATGGATGAAATGATGAAAGGTCTCGAGACGGAACTTTATGAACAAAAGATGACTATATTCAACTTAAAGTTCAATAAAATAAAAGAAGTTTTAATGGATAAATTCATCGAACAAGATCCGAAATCGAAAGGAATGACTAAAGAGCAATACCTTGAAAAATTTGTATTCTCGAAAGTCAAAGTAACCGATAAAGAAATAAATGACTTCATTAAAGAGCAAAATGTACCTGATACTCACGTTAATGCTCAATTTCGAGCTCAGTTAAGTGATTATCTGAAAAGAGGAAAACAAAGAGAAGCACTTGAAGCCTGGATGGGATCCAAAACGTCAGGTGACGTTGAAATTTATCTTGAAAAGCCTCAGCGTCCAACTTTTGATGTGAAAATTGGAAATGCGCCAAGTTGGGGGAGCAAAGATGCAAAAGTAACACTTGTTGAATTTTCCGATTTTCAGTGCCCTCACTGTGCGAAAGCTGTTGAAACTATACAAAAGCTCAAAAAGAAATATGGAGAAAAGAAACTTCAAGTTGTTTATAAGCACTTTCCACTTCCAAGCCATGCCGATGCCAGGTCAGCTTCTTTAGCCTTGATGTGTGTTAATGAGCAAAACCCTAAATCTTTTTGGAAGTTTCATGAGCACCTTTTCGCCAACCAACGTTGGTTAGCCAATGATAAGCTCAAAAAATATGCTAAAGAATTTGGAGTAGATTCAAAGAAATTTGATGAATGCCTTGATACCAAAAAATTCAATGACTATGTTGAAGCCGACGTTCAGCAGGGGATAAGCCTCGGAATCCGCTCAACACCGACCTTTTTCGTCAATGGGAAGATCGTGATGGGAGCTCAGAGCGAAGAAGTCTTCTCTGAAGTGATTGATGAAGAACTGAAAAAATAGCAAAACTCTCGGGTATCCGTAAAGTTTGCCCGAGTCCATCCTAATGTTGCCCCATGCTATAATGAGGAGTAGCGCTTGGAGCGTGCTCCAGGCATAAAGTTTAAGCTAAGGGACGAAAATCATGGCCATGGATGGTGTTGATTATTCACGAACACTGAGTGACAAACAAAAAGAATACTATCGTTCTCTTAAGGATCTCGAGCGTTCTCATAAAAAAGAGATTGATAACTTAAAGAAAAGTAATCAAGAGCGTCTCGAGAATCGCGATGAAGCTTACCAAGAAAATCTTAAAGAAACGCGAGAAAATTTTCGTGATAAGCAAAATGAAATGTCTGAATACGTTTCTAAAGAACTTGCCAGAAAAAAAAATGAATTGCGATCACAGTTAGAAAATGTTCGAAATAATTTTACCGAAAGCTCAGAAAAGCAACAAAATAAATTCAACGAAAAACTATCCTATCTTAATGATAGTTATAACAAGAATTTAAAAAACGAAAAATATACTCATCAAAATCAACTCGAATACAATAATAGAAAGCATAGAGATTCTCTCAATAGGGTCTCTGAAGATGCTCAAGGTAGCCTCGATCGAATGCGAGACAATTATAACGAAGCCGTGAGAGGATCTAAAGAAGAACAAAAGCAAGAAGTTAATAGAATTCAAGAAAATCTCAACGACAGAATCCATAAAATAAATGCAGATTCGACTAAAAAGAATTACGAACTTAAAAATAAATCTCGTGACCAAATTCGTTATCTTAAAAAATCTCAAGAAAATCAAATTGAGACAAACAAGTCGATTTACGATAGAAACTTAAACGAATTGAGAGATCGCTATCGCCAGAAAAACGAAGATAACATCAAAAATTATCAGAGAATTAATAAAGAAGCCAACGAGAAGATGAACCACGAATTGGATCGTCAAAGTCGTCAGTATCGAAAAAGCTTAGAAGATTTAAAATTCGACAATATCCGGGAAAGACAGTTAAAAGAAAGTTCCGGTGGTTATGGCTCACTCAACAGTGCTCAAGATCAATATAACCAAGAGCTGCGGAAACAGGAGCGTCGACACGAAAATAAAATTAGTGCCTTAAAAGACACTCAAAAACAATATCGAATTTCTAGAGATCGTCAAATTAACAAAATGTCTGATGAGTTTTATAAACAAAATGAAATCGATAAAATTGATCGGACTCGTAAAGAAGCAAAAATCATTGCTCAGCATCGACAGCAAAACTTGGAAAACCTTAATCACGAAAGGAAAATGCGGACTGAGATCAAACAATCTCTGAATAGAAAGATTAAAGAAGATCAAGTTCAAAATGAAAGAGCAAATCTCTTAAAAGACCAAAGGTTTTCAGCAAGCAAAGAAAGAATTAAAAGAACTTATGCTACAAATTTAACAGACCTTGAGCGAAAACAAAAAGAAGCTTTGGAAGCAGTCCGCGACGATGTTCAAAGAGATAAAGATCAGTTTGTTCGAGAGACAAATAAGAACAATGCAGAAGAACGTCGTGCGATGAAAATGAAATATGATAAAGATATCAATCAACGCGACCTTAAAACGAGAAAGAAACTCGAGCAGCTCGAATTTGAAAAAGAGCGGATGGAAGCGCAGTTTAATGAGCAATATCACAAAGTCAGTGCTGATAAAAATATTCATCTCAAAGCTCAAGCAGAATATTTTGGAAACCAAATAGAAGCTAAAGATAGAGATCACTATATTGAAAGAGAGTTACGAGAAAGAGAATTTTCTAATTCGATGGGCGAACTTCGAAATAATCTTGAAACGAAGTTAACAAAACAAGCAATTCGAAATGAAAGAATTTTGAATGATGTGACTGAAAAATATGAAAATAAAATTCGCCAAATGTCTGTTGAACATCATGCTGAAAAATCAAGACTCAACACTGAACATAACAGAGAAAAAACACTTTTAAAGTCCGACTTTGATCTTCAAAAGAAAAATCTTGTTACTCAATATGAAAATACTATGAAAACTCTGAGAGAGATGCACGAAGAAGAAATTGCAAGGTTGAAGAGGTATCTCGAAGAGGAAAGAACGAGTAAAGCATAACGTCATAGCTCTTAATATATATACAAACCCACACAAAAAGATTATGGTGAGGGCATGGGAAGTCGAAGAAGGGCCAAGATTGTTGCAACTTTAGGTCCGAGCAGTTCAGATATCAAAACTATTGAAAGTCTTATCAAGGCTGGTCTCAATGTTGCTCGACTGAACATGAGTCATGGTTCTCACGATGGGCATCTTAAGTTAATTCAAAATATTCGCGAAGCTTCTAAAAATGTTGGAAGAGAAGTGGCTATATTAGCTGATCTTCAAGGACCTAAAATTAGAGTTTCAAAACTTGATACGCCTCTTGAGTTAAAAGAGGGAGAAATTTGGGAATTGGGTTATGAAGATCAAATTCCAAATTTTAAAGGTCAAAAATTTATCCCCTCGACTTACAAAGAACTTGTTTTAGACGCTAAGCCAGGAGCGCGTGTTCTCTTTGATGATGGATTACTTGAAACAAAAGTCATCGAAAAAAAACAACATACTATAAGTATTGAAGTTATAGTTGGCGGAAAGCTTACTTCTAATAAAGGAATTAATCTTCCTGATATAAAAGTATCAGCCCCAAGTTTAACTGAAAAAGATGAAAAGGATTTGTATTTTGCGGTTAAAAATCATGTGGATTATTTTGCATTAAGTTTTGTTCGCGAGCCTCAAGATATCCTTAAGGTAAAATACCTCCTACATAAACTTAAAGTTGATATCCCTATAGTTTCTAAAATTGAAAAACCTGAGGCTGTTGAAAACATAGATGAAATTATTAAAGTCACTGATGTTATTATGATTGCGAGAGGAGACATGGCCGTTGAAGTTGGAAACCACCTTGTCCCCTCAATTCAAAAAAAAATAATTGATAAATGCAATTTTAAAGGTGTTCCAGTTATTACAGCAACCCAAATGCTAGAGTCCATGGTCCACAATTCAAGACCAACTCGGGCTGAGGCCAGTGACGTGGCGAACGCAATTTGGGATGGAACCGATGCGGTTATGTTGAGTGGGGAAACGGCAACAGGTAAGTATCCCATCGAAACTATAAAAATGATGGATAAAATTGTTGAAGAAGCGGAAAAGACACCTAAAGAAAGACCATTTCTTAGAAATATCGATCTCTCAAGTGTTACAGCCTCTAATCAAGTCGCCGCCTCCTTGATAGCTGAAAAGACTAATGCCCGCTGGGTCCTTTCGCTTACCCAAAGGGGGAATTCTTGTCTGAAAATGACTCGATTTCGTCCTAATGTCAAAGTCCTTGGTGTGACTCCATCACTTCAAGCGATTCGGAGGATGTGTCTTTATTGGGGGATTACACCGTATTATATTGATTCAGCAGAAGATGATATGTTAGAGCTTGAACAAAAAGTTCTTCAAAAACTCAAGACCGAGGAACAACTCCAAAATGGGGACAAAATTGTTATAACTCACGGAGATGGAAGCTTCTTTAAGCATGGAACTTCCAATTCAGTTCGTGTTGAAATCATTCGCGATTTGCGCTCAAAAAATAATTCTAAGCAAGATAGCTCCCAGCATCTTCGACAAAAAGTGGAGTTTGAAAGAGGGCATATAATACTCGACACTGATATATGCGCTTCTTGCCAAAACTGTATTTCTGTTTGCCCGTATGGGATCTGGGAAATCAACGAGAATAAAGAAACACGGATAAATGAAGAAAACGCCATGCAGTGTGTTCTTGATAATACCTGTGTGGATAGATGTCCTACGGGTGCTATCGAAATCATTCCTAAAATGTCTTAACAACTAAGATCAATCATTGTAATCAAACGTTATGGATTCGCTCTTTGATCGAGAGTTTCTCGAAGAAATGAATATTGGGAGTTGGGGGTATACTGAAGAATCCCTCGCTCATTCTTATAATCAATTCACAGGTTGGCTAGCTTCTAAAAAGGAAGGGAAGCTTCAATATCTCAGTGGAGAAAGGGGGGAAAAAAGAAGCGATATTAGAATGATTTTTCCTGATTTTCAATCTGCACTAGTTTTTTTATTTCCTTACCCCAAAACATTTCAAGATAATTCCCAAGCTAAAATTGCTCACTATGCTCTTGGATTCGGAGGGGAAGATTATCATTTTTATCTCAAAGAAAAGTTAGAAACTATAGCGACATATATTAAAAATAAACTGGGTGCTTTTTCTTATAAACTAAGTCTTGATGTTCTTCCTATTTTAGAAAGAGATCTTGCTTTTCGATCTGGTTTAGGGTGGTTTGGAAAGAATTCAATGCTAATAAATAGAGAGTTAGGGAGCTACACTATCATTGGTTCGGTTCTCATTTCTATTAAAATTCCTGGATTGCAACGACCATCTCTCGATACAGATCATTGTGGAACATGCACGAAATGCATTGATGCTTGCCCGACAAGTGCAATCGACCCTGAAAATCGAACGATCATAGCGAATAAATGCATATCGACTTATACCATAGAAACATTTAAAGCTGAAAAACCTCCACCAGGATATAGTTCTCAGAATCTGGAGATTTTCGGTTGTGATATATGCCAAGAGGTTTGCCCCTGGAATGATAAAGACTTTGCTTCTGAAGTATATGAAAAAAGTTCTAAACTGACTTTATTAGAAGATTTTTTCCTTCACCGTAACCTTTCTGAAATCTTACAGGATCTTGAAAGTATGTCGAATCGAGAATACAAAAAAATGTTTAAGGCCACGGCCCTTGAAAGACCTGGAAGAATCGGTATGATTAAAAATCTAAAAGCCATACAAGGAGACCAGGGCCATGATTACAGTTATTGCCGGGACTAATCGTAATAATTCATACACAAAAGCAGTTGCTGATATTTGTTGCAATTATATGAACTCTCAGAATATTGAGAACCAACTTCTCGATCTATCAACATTGCCTACTAATATTTTTCACGGAAATATTTATTGGAATACACCAAAAGAGTTTGAACCTTTTCAAGAAAAAATTTTAAATTGTGATGGAATACTCACTGTGCTCCCGGAATACAATGGTTCGTTTCCTGGGGCCCTGAAATTTTTTATCGATCTTCTTAAATTTCCTGAATCTCTTCACGAAAAGCCCTCGGCATTTGTCGGAGTGGCAGCAGGATATTTTGGAGCCTTACGGGCCATTGAGCAGCTTGAGATGGTCTTTCAGTACCGTGAAGCTCATATCTTTGGAAAACGTGTCATGTTTCCAAAAGTTCAGGACAAGATGACGGAAGATAAACTGAATATCACGGATAATAAGTTGAAGTCAAAACTTGAAAAAATGCTGATTGAATTTAATCATTTTTCTCATTATCACAAGTCATTAACAAATTAATGCGGTGTGATTTTCAAATTTGATCTCTTGCCCTATCGCTAGAAAAGCGATATACCGCCAAAACTTAATCCACAATTGGGGAGGGGATTTATGAAAAAATTATTTGTTTTAGCGATGATGTGCTCTGTTAGTCTATTGGCCGAGGCGAGGGAAGTCGGGATTTACTTTGAAGGGAATTCCATCTCTGATGCAACTGTAGCCGAAGATTTTTTTACTAAGGCTGAAGAAGTTTGGAATTATGACGGTATTGTCGATGTTTGCTATGAAGGTGATTTTATTGAAGCTATCGATACAATTTCTGATGACTTGGTCATAACTATTGAAAAAGTTCTCGATGGTGATGTTCTTGATGCTGTTGTTTTTCACCCAGGTTCACTTGAACCAACATTTGTTGAAATCCAACCTTGTGAATAAATAAAAAAAGAGCTTAAGTTTCCCTTAAGCTCTTTTTTATTCTTATAACATTTTAGTTAATATTTTAATTAATAGGAGTGTCGTGAATATAAAGTCGAAAGATTTTGTCTTTACTTCTTCTAATGTAAAAGTTTCCTTTTTCTTTTTCTTGTAATAAAAATTTGTAATAAATGGGTTGAGTTACTTGGATTTCAAAAACAGATTTTCCTTCATGTTCTCCAAAATCAATAACAACATTTTCTTCTGCGATAATACCAGTTAATGGGCTTTCTAGATCTGTCGACATATTCCCTCCTTAGAATATAAGAGTGTGATGCCCCTTCCGAAGGGCCCTCCTAATTATTATTAAAAAAAAACTTTCATCGATTGAAAAGGGTTTTTTATACTTTGAAAAAGTTTTTAAGAAAATAAATAAGGGCTTTGTATTCGAGAGGGTATTGATCGGCCATAACGTTTTTAATAAGGTCGAGAGACTCAAAAAGAGAGCTTGCTTTTCTATAAGGACGTTCGGTTGTCATGGCCGTTAAGACATCGAAAACTCCGACTAAATAAGTTTCGATCCCGAACGCATAATCTTGATTTGATTGAGGGACCCCACCTAAGCGAATTTGTCGAATTTGATCGTTGAGAAAATGGTGATGGGTGACAATTTCTAGTGAAGTACGGTTTAAAGGAACTCGGTTTTCAAGTAGTAAAGTAGAGTTATAGGGATGAACCGTTAGAGCCTTTTTTTCTTCAGGTGAAAGTTTTTCTTTATCGAGTGAATCCTGAGGGACATAGCACATTCCTACGTCCTTGAGATAGCTTGTAACAAAGAGAGTCTCAATTTCTCTAGCAGAGAATTGATGTAAGTATTGGCAATAGCCTAAAAGTAACAGTGAAGAAAGCAGAGGTTGTAACTTTGAGTAGTGAAATGGATGTGTACTGATTTGGCGATAAAGTTTATTCAGTATTTTTTTATTTTGATGAAGAAAATTGACGAAATTTCCAGATGTCTGAAAAAGAAGCTTTAAAATCTCATCATCGAGTGGGGAGCTATAAAGATTTGATAAATTCAAAGTCATCAAGGAAAGGTGTTTCATCGAATTTTCGTAAGGGTCTCCAATCGATAAGGCTCGTGAGTTAGCGCGAAGTCTTTCAAGAAAATTCTCTTGAATTCTTTGATTGTCTTCTAAGCTAACAAAAACGAGATTGATATTTTTAAGCAAAAGGCTTTTCACGAACTCTTGAGTGATTTTCTGACGAGCTTTGAGGATTTTATGAAATTTATTATTGTTGTAGATATAGATAGGTTGTTCGGCAACATCAATGCCTAGTAACTCGCGAGGTGACTTTTCAAAAAGCTGGAATGGTAGTTGATGGGCAAACAATCGAAAAACCCCCTCTGTCTCGATATATTGTACTATTTTAATGGGTTTGGAGATACGGGGAAAGAATGGGCTTAAGTCTTTGGAATAATTAGAGGTGGCTTTTTAGCCACTCAGAGAAATTCTGCCCATTGTTTTCCATCATCTTAGGAAAGAGCGAAATGGGGGTCATCCCTGGCAAGGTGTTAATTTCATTGATAAAAACATGATTTTTACTTTCATCATAGAAAAAATCTATGCGGCTCAAGTGCCGGAGGTTCAAAACCTTAAAAGCTTTTAAGGCTATATTCTTGATCGTTTTAATTGTTTGATCACTGAGTGCTTCTGGGTGAAGCGTGGTTCTTGTCTGAGATTTCTCACTGTATTTTTCATCGTAGCTATAGAACTTGTCAGGGCAAAGAATTTCCCCCGGGGCGCTGGCATAAGTTTGGCCTCGATATTGATAAACAGCCACTTCAAGTTCTCGGGCATTGACTAGTTTTTCAATAATGACTTCTGGCGAGTATTGAAATGCTTTTTTAATATTCTCTTCAAGGTGCTCGAGACTCTTAGTGGGGTAACAGCCAACGGAGGATCCTTCAGAGGAAGCTTTGATAAAGACTCCAGCGCTGTGAGTTTCAAAGAAATCGATGGCCCTTGCCATCGAATCTTTTCCACAATCAGTAAGTGAAATAAAGGGAGTTGTTGGAATTTGGTAATTTTCTAACCAAAGCTTAGTTACAAATTTATTAAAAGTTGCAAAGCTTGCTTCAGGTCGATTTCCAAAATAAGGTAACCCAATCATCTCTAAATATGATTGAAGGTGCCCTGTTTCGACGGGATAACCATGAATACAGGGAAAGACAAAATCAATTGCATATTTGTTGTTATCAATAATGAGTTCTTTATTAAAGTTGAGACTTACTTTTTTATCTTGGATATACCAGAATTTATCTTTTTTTATTTCAACTTCAAAAATATTAATGTCGTTGGATTGAAGATTCTCGATGAGGTACTTTTTGGAGACGATGGAAATTTCATGCTCATTACCTCCTCCACCAAAAAGAACGAGAATATTTTTTTTCACTTTTACGATGTCCTTAGTTTCTTAGGAGTAAGTTCATTATTGAATTCAACGAACATAGTTTTTAACTCCTCAATCGAATAACTTCGACTTTCTTTCTCTCCATATTTTCGCACATTAATTGACTGACTTTCAACTTCCTTATCACCAATGACAAGCATAAAAGGAATTTTGGCTTTTTGGATTTGTCGGGTTTTTAAGCCCATTGTTTCATTGCGATCGTCTACTTCAATTCTCAGACCTAGATTTTTAAATTCTTCTGCAATTTTATGGCAGAATTCTCCATGGACTTCATTGTTGACCGGAATTATTTTGGCCTGCTGAGGGGCTAGCCAGAAAGGAAAGGCCCCTCCGACATGCTCTGTGTAGACTCCAATAAATCTCTCTAAAGATCCCAAAAGAGCACGATGGATAACAACTGGTCTTTTATCAACCCCGTCACTATCAGTGTATTTGAGATCAAAGCGCTCAGGAAGCATAAAGTCTAATTGAATTGTTCCAAGTTGGTGGTAGCGATTGAGGGCATCAGCTATTTCAATATCAATTTTTGGTCCATAAAAAGCACCATCACCCTCTTTTATTCCATATTCATACCCACTTTTATCGAGTGCAGCTTTAAGTGCAGCTTCTGATTCATCCCAAATTTTATCATCACCAATTTTCTTTTCTGGACGAGTGGAAAGATTAATTTTGATTTTGTTAAACCCAAAGTGTTCATAGCAAATAAAAAACATCTCCATTAATGAAAGAATTTCATCTTGAATTTTATCTGTTTGAATAAATATATGAGCATCGTCTTGGCAAAAAGTTCGAACACGTGTGAGTCCAGCGACAACACCTGATCTCTCATAGCGATGGAGGCGTCCAAAATCAGCGTAGCGAAGAGGGAGTTCTCGATAACTATATTTGTAGTGTTTGAACATCAACATATGACAAGGGCAGTTCATCGGTTTTAGAGCAAATTCTCTATCGTCGACAGTCGTAAAATACATATTTTCTTTATAGTTTTCGTAATGACCACTTGTATGCCAAAGTTCGACATCTAAAACTTGAGGAGTGATAACTTCCTTATAACCAAAACGGACGTAGAGGTTTCTCATAAACTCTACAAGTTTGTTGTAGATAAAGGCCCCTTTAGGCATAAAAAACGGACTGGCTGGTGCCACTTGCTCAAAGTGAAAGAGTTCTAGGTCTTTTCCCAATTTCCGGTGATCGCGTCTCTTGGCCTCTTCTAAAAAGTGAAGGTGTTGCTTGAGTTCTTCTTTGTTATCAAAACAAGCTGCATACACTCTTTGAAGCATTGGTCTTTTCTCATCACCTCGCCAGTAGGCTCCAGCAGTATGAAGGAGTTTAAAGGCCATAGGGAGGTGCCCGGTATTTTCAACGTGAGGGCCACGGCAGAGATCAAAAAATTCATCTCCTTGAGAGTAATAAGAGATTTCTTCACCTTCAGGAAGATCGCGAATCAATTCGAGTTTAAGATTCTGATGACGTTTTTTGAAAAAATCCATGGCCTCTTTTCTAGAAAGAACATGTCTTGTGATTGGAAGTTTTTTCTTAATGATCTCTTTCATTCGTTTTTCAATTTTCTTGAGATCATCGTCACTCAAACGCGTTTTCATTTCGATATCGTAGTAAAACCCATTTTCGATAACGGGACCGATACCTAACTGAACGTTGTCTTCGGGATAGAGTTCCATAATGGCTTGCGCCATAAGGTGAGCCGTGCTGTGCCGTATTGTGTCTAAGCTGTACTTTTCCATCGTTATTACCCTTATTTACGAGCTAGAATATAACTTATTTTCATGGTTCTTGCTCAGATGTAAGATTTTTATTAAAAAATTGTGGCAAAATTTTATTAAGTTTCTGTATTTTCAACAAGTTATATCAATAAAAAGTATTTTACATGCTTACGGGATTCGTGTAAGGTTACTACGACCAAAGGATATTGGTTTATATCTGCGGGAAAAATTGTCCATCGGCCGTCATGAACGAGGAGGAAACAGAGGATGTCACTAGAGGTTCTTCAACAAATCCAAGAAAAAGCTCTTAAAGCAAAAAATCTAGGGCTTAACACTCTTCCAATGGAAACGAACAAGCCGAGCCCGGTAGCAGGTCAAGCAAAGTCGTCAATATCTCCAAGAGAAATTGGTCAAACCCATTATAAACTTGCCAAGATTTACTTTGATAAAGCTGATTTTGAAAAAGCCGAATACTATTTCTTAAAAGCTCTCGATGTCTGTGAATTGCCAGAAGATGCTTTTGCGATGATGAAAATCACAGGGTTTTTGATCAGAATTTATTCTGAATTTTTAAGAAAAGAAGAGGCTAAAAATTACATCAGTGTTTCGCAAATTCTTCTCGAAAATATTTTTGCTGATAGCAGCTGGCAAGCTCGAGCAGAATATTTCTTTTATCTCGGGGCCACTAAAACTTATCTCGGGGAATTCCAACAAGCGATAGACAACTTTTCACTCGCTTACAAGAAGGCTCAAGAAAGCAATGAACCAGAAGTCGTTGCCAAGTCTTTGCTTTTTATTGCCCAAAATTATTACCAGATGGATCAGTGTGAAGAAGCTATTAAAGTGCTTCGTCAATTAGAACAATTGCTTTCAATCCTTAACAAAGGTTATTTGAAAGGAAGTATGTATCTTCTTTATGGGAATATTTACAACCAGATGGGAGATTATAAAAAAGCGATTACGTTTTTTAAGAAAGCATCGGAAGATCTCACAAAGAAAGTATGCTGGAATCTATTTGGCTATATTATGCTTGGAATAGGGCGTTCTCATAAAAAAATGGGAGATTATAAAAAGGCTCTCACGTTCTTTGAATTAGCAAAAACTCACAATAATGCTCAATACTTTAAAAAACTTCATGAAAAAATAAATCTTGAGATTGAAGAAGTTAATGATTCTAATATTGATTTTGTCATAGATAAAACAGAGAGAATTATTAAAGAGAAAAATCTTGGAGTGATAGATTTTAAACACCGCTTTGTTCTTCTTGAGATACTTTACCTTTTGGCTTCAAACCCTGGTAAATATTTTGATAAAGAAGATCTCTCCCGAGATATTTGGAGAGAAGAATACAACCCATTGATTCACGATAAACTTATCTATACGAGTATTTCGCGTTTGAGAAAGTTGATTGAACCAGGGGTAGGTGAAAAGAGTAAATATATTATTAGAGGAAAAGATGGTTATACTTTTAGCCCACATGTAAAAGTGAGATTTTGCCAACATGCCCATTCTTCTAAAGACTCTATTGGTAATGTTGAGATTAGTTCGCCTATTTAGGAAAAATATTTTGAAAATTTTCATATTACTCTTATGGCCAGTTTTCACTGGCCATTTATTATTTGCCCAAAACGAAGTTGTTTCCGTGATAAAAAAACAAGGCGAAACAATTATGCAGGATGATGTCGTTTTGCGGATAGAAAACAATTACTTTACTCGAAGTGAGATTAAGAAGTTTCATAATGAATTGATCTATTTTAATTGTTTGAATAAAGAGAGTGTCGGACTGGAAACGATGAAAGGATTTTTTGAAAAACTCCAACAGAAACAAGCGGATATGGATGAAATCCTCAAACAGAATTTTGCAGATGAGATTGAAAAAAGCAAGTTCACAACTTTTTATCTTTTAGCCTTGAAAGTTATGATTTTTATTAGAGGCTACGATATTGCCCTTTCACAACAAAAAACAGAATCAATCCGTGATCTTTCTCAAATAACCGATTGCAACCGCAGTCAATTAATTGATGGAGATGTTTTAAAAGCGATGCTTCCCTATTTTAAAATGGAAGAATTTATTCAAAAACGATTTAACATAAGAAAAGACTATAAAGAAGCTCAAAATATCCAGTCGGTATTTACCTTTTTTGATTCGATCTATAAACAGTACAGGCACGAAATTAAAGTTAAGAATGAAAAAGAATAAAACGA
The DNA here is from genome assembly GCA_020635135.1 of Halobacteriovoraceae bacterium. Taxonomy (GTDB): domain Bacteria; phylum Bdellovibrionota; class Bacteriovoracia; order Bacteriovoracales; family Bacteriovoracaceae; genus JACKAJ01. The sequence goes on along the minus strand of JACKAJ010000016.1, from coordinate 738,500 downwards.
AAAGCCATTTTTATATTGGAAAAGAAATAAGGTCGCTTCGCCAAGAGCGCTTTGACGCAATTAAAAATTTAGACAAAAAAAGAATGAAATACTCGTGGAAAAAAGGGGCATGGTCTGAACTCTTGCAATGCCCTGATAATTACTTGCTCCATGAGCTTACACTCGACAAAGAGCTTATTGGCTTCTCCCTTTATTTGGTTGAGGTAAAAAAGCCTCTCTCTCTTCATTTATTGAAAGTCGTGCTGGGCGAGGCCTGGGAAGGAAAAGGATTAGCTCGCAAAATGTTCGAGGATCTTGTGGAGTTTTATCCTAAGCTTGAACAAATTTACCTGGAAGTCGAAGCAGAAAACACGAGGGCCATAGGGCTCTATGAAACTACGGGTTTCGAGAAATTGCGCCTGTTAAAAAAATACTATAGTGATCAAAGTGATGCTCTCTCGATGCTTTGGAATAGAGAATCTAGATTTGACGCTTAGCGCTTTGGTTCTCTGACTATCCCTTATTGATTTTTCGCATTATTATTGGTAACTAAAACGTATTCTGAAGTTGATAAATGTGGATTCTAGACTCGATATATAAAAAGGGTGGCTTTTGACCACCCTTTTTTATTGAATAAATGATAGGTTAATGGAAGTTAAACGAACAGGCCTTGAACAAAAGTTTTTTGAGCTGTGCTATCCAGTGGTAGCGGAGTTGAACTATACTCTATACGACATGGACTATCTCAATGGTCAAAAGCTTTTGCGTCTCTTTATTATGGACGACAAAACACAAACGGCAGTTATTGAAGACTGTGTGAAAGTTGATCGAGAACTGACTCCTTTTTTCGAAAATAACGAATGGATTCCCGAAGATATTGTCTTAGAGGTTTCTTCGCCTGGACTTTACCGCAAGTTGAGAACTTTACAACACTTCGAGTGGTCGATTGGAGAGAGGATCGCAGTTAAATATCGTGGAGAGTTGGAGCTTACCGAAGAGCTCAAAAAAGAAAAAGCCCTTAAAAATAAAGTTTTGGTGGGCGAAGTGAAAGAAATTCAACCTCAAGGAGATGGAAACTTTGAAATTATTTTTGATGTTGAATTAAAAAATAATAATGCAGTTATTAATATAAACAGTCAGCAAATAGTGAGCGCTCACTGGGAGCCTCAACTGTAATTGAAGGAGAGTTATAGTGGACTTTTCAGAATTAGGTCGAGTTATTGAACAAATTGGAAAAGACAGAGGTATTCGTCGAGATATCGTTGTTGGGGCGATTGAACAGGCTTTTGTTGTTACCGCAAGAAAAAAATACGGAATCCATGGAGAGTTTGAAGCTCGCTATAATGAAGACGATGGTGATATTGAAATTTATCAGTATAAAACTGTCGTGGATAACGTTAAAGATAAAATTACTGAAATTGAACTCAATTCAGCGAAAGAATTGGATGAAGATGCGGAAATTGGAGATCAGCTAGGTCTTAAAATTGAAGACATTGGCTTTACTCGAGTTGATATTCAAACTGCAAAGCAAATTATTTTTCAAAAAGTCAGAGATGCAGAAAGAGATATCTTGTTTTCTGAATTCAAGCATCGAGAGGGAGAGCTTGTTACGGGTATCGCTAGACGCTTTGAAAGAGGAAACGTTATTGTTGACCTTGGGAAAGCTGATGCAATCCTTCCAAAAAGAGAAATTATTTTTGGAGAAAGCTTTAAGCCAGGTGATCGAATACAAGCCTATCTTTCAGAAGTTGTAATGACGAATAGAGGACCTGAAATTAGACTCTCAAGAACAAGTCCACTTTTTCTTGTTAAACTCTTTGAAGTTGAAGTACCTGAAATTCAAGATGGAACAATTGAAATTATGGCCGCAGCGAGAGAGCCTGGTCATCGTGCTAAGATTGCAGTCTATACAAAAGATCGCGACATCGATCCTGTTGGAGCTTGTGTTGGGATGAAGGGTTCTCGCGTACAAAATATTGTTAATGAGCTTCAGGGTGAAAAAATTGATATTGTGAAGTGGTCAGATGATCTTGAAACTTTTACAAGAGCAGCCTTGGCTCCTGCTGACATTACTTCTATTAGTTTAAATCAAGAAGATAAAATTATTGATGTTATTGTTGAAGATGATCAACTTTCATTAGCAATTGGAAGACGAGGGCAAAACGTTCGCCTTGCTTCGATGCTGACTTCTTGGAAGGTTAATATTGTTTCCAAGTCAAAACTTCAAGAAAAAGTTAAACTTGCTGTTGAAAACCTTATTCAACTTGATGGACTCAACGAAGCAACAGCGCAAGTTCTTGTTCAAGGCGGAGTCATGTCTATTGTTGATCTCAGCGCCAGTGCCCCAGATGAGATTGCTCAAATTGTGATGTGCTCAGAAGAGGATGCCCAAAAATATATTGATAGTGCAAGCGCGGCCGTTGAGAAAGGTGAACTTAAAATTGACATTGAAGAAGAGGAAGAAATTATCTCAGCTTCTGCAATCCCTGGTCGCCATGGATATATTCGCGATAGAGATGAGCATCGAGCTGATGATGAAAGTGATGATCATAAATTTAGCGAAGCTGAAAAAAGACTTCGTGAAGAGCTTGCAGCTTTTAAATTAAAGTAATTAAGCTTGATCTAAAAAAAATGAAGAGGAGCCAATATGGCTAAAAAAGTTTTTGAACTCGCAAAAGAACTTGATATCGGGTCGGTTCAACTTGTCGAGCAGTTAAGGGACATGGGATACAGTGTGAGAAATCACATGGTTAGTCTTTCGGATGAAGATGTGACAAAAATTTTATCTTCATTTGAAAAAAAGAATGAAGATGCCAAAGCTGCTAAAGCATCCAAAAAGAAAAAGGTTGTTAAGAAAAAGAAAACTGTCAAAAAGAAAACGACTGCAGCAAAAGCTGAGGCAAGCACTGGAGCCGAAACGGAAGAAGGAGTGAAGGCTGCGGAGGGAGAAAAGCCCAAAGCGAAAAAAACTAAAAAAGTCATTACAGTCAAAAAGAAAAAAGTTGTCAAAAAGAAAGCCGATAAAAAAGCAGCATTTGAAGAGAAGAAAGCGAGAGAAGAAGCTGCAATTCAGGAGCAAAAAGCTGAAGAAAGAGGTGAAGGTGAAGGAGCGAGTGTCTATAAAGAAAAAATGCACACTTTTACTCCTGTCTTTGTTCCTGAGGAAAAAGCTAGTGATAGAAGTGATGAAGACCAAGAGGATTTTGAAGAACCTACTGAAGATGGGGATTCTGATGACAAAAAAGGAAGCTCTAAAAAACGACTTGGAGATCTTGCTGCGATCGTTACCAAAAAAGGTGTAGGGGAGAAATCTAAGGACTTAAGTATCCTAAGAGCTGAAGAAGAAATGAAACTAGCGACTTCGGTTGTTGGGAATGCTGTTTACGTTCCTGCTCGTCGCAAGAAAATTTATACTGGTGAAACAAAAGAAACAAAAATAACAGAAGTTAAAGATTCAAAGCGCGTTGTGAGAATTCATGATTATGTAGTCGCTAAAGATCTTTCTCAGCAATTGAGCCAAAAGTTTAAAAGTTTTGCCAATAAATGTTTAGAACTGAATTTGTTAGTGGATGAAGATGATTATATTGGAGAGCAATTAGCAAGTGAAATTGCCGAGCTTTATAATTATCGAGTAGAAAACATTGCTTTTGACGAGAAAGAACTCATCGAAGATGTTCAAGCAAAGGTCGATAAATCAGATTTGCCATTGAGAAATCCGATTATTACGGTGATGGGACATGTCGATCACGGAAAAACAACACTTCTCGATTATATTAGAAAAGAAAAAGTTGCTGCCGGAGAAGCTGGGGGGATTACTCAACACATTGGAGCTTATTCAGTAAAAGTTAAAGGCAGTACTCTTACTTTCCTCGATACTCCAGGTCACGCAGCCTTTGCCTCAATGAGACAAAGAGGTGCGGATGTTACTGATATTGTGATTCTCGTGGTTGCAGCTGATGACGGGGTCATGCCTCAGACTAAAGAATCAATTCGGTTTATTCAAAATTCTAAAAAACCTGTGATTGTTGCTGTTAACAAAATGGATAAAGAAGGAGCCAATCCAGATCGCATCAAGCAAGACCTGATGGAATTTAGTATTACGCCTGAAGAATGGGGTGGGGATACTCAATTTGTAGAAATCTCTGCTTTGAAAGGAGATGGGATCGACAATCTCTTAGAGTCAGTTCAACTCCAAGCTGAAATTATGGATTTGCGTGAAACTCCCAAGGGAGCTGCAGAAGGTGTTATTATCGAATCAAAAGTCGAAACGGGGAGAGGTCCAGTTTGTACGGTTCTTATTCAAAAAGGAACTCTGAACAAGGGAGATTCTATTGTTGTTGGTGAACATTTTGGGCGGGCTCGAAGCTTAATGGACCACACTGGAAACATGCTTAAATCTGCAGGACCTTCAATGCCAGTACAGATTTTAGGATTAAGTTCAGTCCCTAATCCGGGAGATATTCTCAACGTAGTTAAGAATGAAAGAGAAGCTAAGAAAATAGTAGAGGCAAGAGAGGAAGAAAGAAAAGCTATTGCTCAAGCTTCTAAGAAAAAACTTAGTCTTGAAGACTTCTTTGCTACCGAAACTGCTGAAGGTGAGAAAAAAGTTCTTAAACTTGTTATCAGAGCAGATGTTCAAGGTTCTTTTGAAGCCATTCAGAATTCTCTAGAAAGTTTAGGAAATGATGAAGTTGGAGTGGAAGTCATTGGAGGTGGAGTTGGCGCTATTACTGATAATGATGTTCATTTGGCAAGTTCAGTCGCTGGTTATATTATTGGATTTAACATGCGCCCAGTAACAAGTGCTCGTCGTCTCGCTGAAGAAAAAGGTGTCGATGTTAAAACATACTCGATCATCTATGAACTTATCGATGAGATTAAATTAGCGCTTGAAGGGATGCTTGAGCCTGAAAAAGTTGAAAAATATATTGGTCGCGCTCAAGTCAAAGATACTTTTAATATTCCTAAAATTGGTGTTATTGCAGGGAGTTCTGTCATCGATGGAAAAATTGAAAGAGGTTGTAATATTAGATTACTCCGCGATGGGAAAATTATTTTCGATGGGAAATTATCTTCACTGAAACGTTTTAAAGACGATGTTAAAGAAGTCAAAAATGGCTATGAATGTGGGGTTGCGCTCGAAGATTATAATGACATCAAAGTTGATGATATTTTTGAAGCTTATACCTTTGAAGAAAAGAAAAGAACTTTAGGGGCTGTTTCAGAGGGAGCTCTGCGGTGACGAGACCGACTGGTTTTTCTAAAGTGAAATACCAAGAGCGAATTCTCAATGAGCTCAATAATATTTTGAGAACGCAAATCTCAGATCCACGTACAAAGTTTGTTTCACTCACTCATGTGGAGCTTAATAAAGACAATTCTGTGGCTAAAATTTATTGGAATTGTTTTGATTTTGAAACGAAAGGGGATTCCCAGGTAGCCATTGAAGGAATGGCCGGAAGACTTCGAAGTAAGCTTTCACAAATTTTAAAACTACGACACACTCCAGAACTTCATTTTGTGTATAATTCTCAAGATGAGGATACACAGAAAATTGAAAACCTCCTCAAAGAATGAATCAAGATAACTTTATTTTGAATGTTTATAAACCTGCTGGAATGACCTCCTATGATGTCATTCGCTATTTCAAAAGAAATATAGGGATTCCCTTTAAAAAAATTGGGCATTTTGGAACACTTGATCCTTTCGCTGAAGGGGTGCTTTTAATCGCTTTTAATCGCGCGACTAGGTTGAATAATTTTGTTCACGATGAACTTCCTAAAACTTATCTGGCAAAAGGGATTCTTGGAGTCTTCACAGAGACCGGAGATCTTACCTCAGAAATTTCAAAACGTGATGAGACCCCATATTTGAATGAAAAGATAGCTCATTTTCCTAAGGAGTTTATAGAAGAAATGCTTCGTAAACAATTCTTAGGAGTTTATTGGCAAGAGCCTCATAAATATTCAGCAGCGAAATTTGAAGGAAGAAAACTCTATGAGTGGGCGAGAGAGGGGCAAGATATAAAGAAAGAAAAAAAGAGAAGAGAAATTCATAAGATCGAAGTGACTCGTTATGAATTTCCTTATCTGGATATTCGTTTTGAAGTCAGTTCAGGGACATACATTCGCTCGCTATTTCTTGAATGTGCTCAGTATTTAGGAACGCTTGGCACTCTTCAAAATTTAATCCGAGAAAAAATTGGCTCGGTGTCGATTGAGCAGTCTATGAAGCAAGACCAGTGGCCGGTTCGAGAAATTCCGATTAATATAAAACCTTATTGTTTGGATTTTCTTAGATTACTTCCTTATCCTGCACAAACATTTGATGCTATCGAAATTCAAAAACTAAAAAATGGCGGAACTCTTCGCTCGAGAGAGAGTCTCGAATCGCTTTCGTTTCTGTGGTCTCACGATGAGGGGAAACAAATCCATTCACTTCTTCAAGTGAAAGATTCACAGCTCTGTCCTGTTATTAATTTTTAATTATTTCTTCTAGCTCGTGATAACCACGGTGAACTTGTTGCCAACAGTATTCAACAAACTCCTGGGAAGTGGCAAAGTCTCTAGGCGTGATTTCATGTTGTACTTTGAGTCCCATGGTATTGCCCCAATTCACTAGACCTTGAGAGGTCAGGCTATTTTTTGCACGGTAAGCAGAGGCAATAACCGTAGGGTAATTATTTTCATAAGCAACTTTGAGAAGAGCGGGTTTGATTTTCGCTAACTCTTTCGGGCCATCTTTTTCTCTGTTTCTCGTCCCTTCAGGATACACAAAAAGGGCAATCCCTTTTTTGAGGTGATCAACAGCTTGGCGAAGAATTTTTTTACGCGATTTGCGACTAGAGCGATCAACAGGGATGGCGCCTGAGGCATAACCTAAAAGTCCGAATAGAGGGATGTAGAGAACTTGTTTTTTCATGATAGGGGGAATTGTATAGACAGACATATTGAGGAGAACATCGATCAGGCTTTGATGGTTACAAATATAAAGCCCATGAGGGTATTTTTTCATCTTTTCGGAGCGATGATCCTCGAGATAGATGTGGGCCCCAAGCCCTACGCGGATGATTATTTTCGCAAAGAGGCGCCAAAAGGGGCCAACGACTTTAAGGCGTCGAGCCTTAGGGAGCAGGACGAACGGAATGGTTGGGATCAAGAGTGTGAAAAAAGCAATAAGGCTGACTAAAAAAGCCCAGACGGTCAAAAAGATTTGAACAATAAGTGTTAAGACGTTCATTTTATGCACTTTTTCTACTATAATGAAAATCACTGATTTTGTCCCCAAAGGAGATCACTGGTGAGCACAAGTTTTATCGCCCTCGGCATTGCAAGTGGAGCTGTTATTGGTCTGGTTATCGGACTAGGTTTGTTGAGCTTAGGTTTTGGAATTTTTGAAACATTTTTTGGAAAGGCTAAGCTTATCGTTTTGAAATCTTCTAAGCACACCAATGGGTTTGCTTTCGCTCTTAAATGGAATTCGGCTAAAGATCCTGCAAAAATTGATCGCGTTCGCGTAAAACTTTTCAATCCTCATGGCAAACCTACTCAACTCGATATTTCTCGGGCTATTGATACTCAAGATGATTCTTTTGCCACAGAAGTGGATATGGGGCCTGAGTATCTTGAACTTTTAAGTGCTCAAGGTTTAGAAAAATCGCGCGTTCAAGTAGAATTGGCTTCCAGTAAAGAGGGGATTGATTTCCAATTTGAATATGCTGGAGCAAAATTTAAAAAACTCATTGAAGAGGCCAGTGAGACAGTCGAGTCTATGGGGAAAAGTTATGAAGCAGCCGTTTCTAAGCCGCCAATCGATATTCCTACGAGAAGTTTTATCGCTGATACTGTTCCTGGAAAAGGAGCACAGTTAGCGATTGCCACTAACCCAGCTTTTGAAGCTTATTTTCAAAATATGGGAGGAGGCGGAGGTGCAGCGGGTGCTGCAGCCGGAGGTGCTCCTGCTGAAAACTTTGCTGTTTCAAAAGTTTGGATTGCCCCAGGTTGCATTGTCTGCAATGCCTGTGAAGATATCTATCCCGAAGTCTTTGACGTGCAAGCGGATACTTGTATTATCAGGCCGAATGCTCCCCTAGATAATGGTTTGAAGATTCAAGAAGCTGCGGAAGCTTGTCCCGTTGAGGTTATCAAATTCGACAAAGCCTAGGGAAGTCGCTCATAAATACTCCGTCTTCTTCGTCGTGAACGAAAACTCCTCCTTGCGACTTGCTAAGAGCACGCCTCAGTCGTCATTTTTGTTATTGGGGTTTCCACTGACCAAAATAAAAGCGCATCCTGACTGTCATTATAGGATCGATGTTCCCTGTCACTCGGTTGACTCGATTATAATTGACATGGTTTTGGAGTTTGCCAAATTTCTGATTATATTCGAGTTCTAAAACTTTATTTTTGTGTTGAATGCCAACAGTTCCCATGAGCTTACTTTGAACGCCCGTTTCATGAACGAGAGCTTCCCCTGAAAGCCCCATTTTATAAGAGAGAGTTTGCGGGATTGCTTCTATATAAAAAGTACTCCCAATTTCCGTCTTAAAACTTGAAGCATCGACATCATTGAGTACACCTCCCATCTCACCATACACGCGAAGTCGACATGTCGAACTAGGATTGACGAGATTTTTTTGTAAACCAATAAAAGCTTCAACATTCAATCCATTTTGAACTTTCTTAGTGTCGTATTTGTAGTCAAAATTGTAACTGTCGATCAAGTTGTGCCACCTCTTTTGCTGCCCACTTGCCAAAAAAGGGCTTTTCCAGTGTTTGCTATCGAGATTGATCCACCCTAGACCAACTTTATAGTAAAGAGCATTTCCCTGTTGGATATTATCCACAACAAGTTTAATTATATTCTCATTCGTAAAAAGTTGTTCATAGACGTTGTCGATATCATATTTCCCGTTTTTCTTTTTTCGAGAGATATGATTATGGACTCCTGTCTTAAGTGTATAAAGCTGAGTAGATCCTTCCAAAGTAAATGTCATATCATTTTTAAAAGTTTTCTTTAGTTGAATTGAAAGCCCTGATGTTTCTCCGTAATCATCACCATCTTTATCAAACATCACTCCCCAAAGACCCATCAGTTTATCGTCATTAGGTACGGCGATGACGAGAGAAAAGCCTTGAGGTGAATAATCAAAAAGATCCCCTGGCAATGCGTACTTTATAGCAGAGGGGAGGTCTTGAGCGTCGCCGTAATGCATTTGGAATATTGAATAATTTTCAGGATCAATATCAACTCCTGCATCAAGGCAAATAATTTCCGATTCATTTCTTGGCTCAGTTGAAGCACAATTTATCATTTTAGTATTTGGATCTATTTTTTGGTCATCTAGAAAATTACTCTCTAAGAATTTTTTAAGATCGTGCTTGGCAAGTTGTTCTTGGAGATCAGTCTCCGCAAATATTTGAAAAGAAAATAAAAAAAGCGTTAATAAAAATAAATTCATCAGTTTCTATTCGGAAGAATTTGAAGAAGATGTGATTAGGGGAGGGGAATACTCAAGAACGCCTTCGGGGATGACCCGAAGGCTCCATAATTCTATTACTTAAGAGTAATATTGAAATCGACTTTGACGTCGTCATAGACCAATTTGTCGCCAAGTTTTTTGATATCAAATTTGGACTTGGAGTTGTAAACCATGTCGAATTTGGTGCGATCAAATTTAAAAGTTCCCGTATAAGTGTTTCCTTTTTTGGTGTAAGGGATTTCTACAGGGTGAGTTTTTCCTTTAATAGTAAGATCACCTTTTATGACCTTAGCATTAGCCGATTTTACTTTGAGTGTGGCTTCTGGAAATTTTTCAACATTGAAGAAGTCTTCACTTTTCATGTGCGTAAGAAACTTGTCTTTCCATTCTCCGTCGAGATCATCAACAGTAATACTAGCGAGATCCATAACAATTTTTCCACCAATAATATTTCCACTATCAAAGACAAGTTGAGAGTCTTTTGTTGAAATTTTTCCGTAGTGTTTTCCTGTGACTTTTTCACCAGTCCAAGTGAAAGAACTTTTTTGGCTGTCGATACTAGCGACAGAGGCGTTTTTGCTGGCCATCGAGTTGAACGAGAGTGTGAGTAATAATCCGAGTAACAATTTCATAAATTTCCTCCGCAATCGGGTTGTTAAAAAAAGAAAACAGAGGAAATCTTAACATGAGATTTTGAGATCTTTCAGGTCTTTTTGGTCAATTTACTGTTAGAAATAAACTTCACAGGGATTCACTCCCTGTGAAGATAAAAATTGTTTATGTGCTTAAAGGTCTGATGGAACGTCGGCAAGTTCTTGTTGGAAATCCGTGTTTTGATCAATGACTTCGCCAGCGAGTTCAATATTCATTTCTGTGAAATCATGAGCACCAGCGATAAATCCAGCGTTGGGATCTTTTCGTTGTTTACGCGATTTTTTACCAAGCTTGGCCGTTTTACTATCAAGGTCTTTTGACGATTTATTACCGGAAAGTTTTTTTCCGTTTTTTAATTGTTCAGAGTCTTCTGAACCGAGCTCCGGAGTGTTATTCGTTCCGTGATGACCAATCCAAAGTGATGTTGTGAATAAAAATAGGATTGCAAAGACAAGCTTTTTCATAGACACCCTCCCAATATTCCCAAATTGAAACTAGGTTTCATGATAACCTAAGTGGTGAACTTAGGGCAAAAAGCTTGTAATTTCAGATATTTATTGTTTTTGATAGTCTTCTCATTCTGCCAAGAAAAGCTGTCGAATCCTCAATTTCGTAAATAAAAAAAATAATAATTCTAATAGAATCATTACTATCGTTTGTTATAAAAATTTTAGGACTATAAAAGGATAACTCATGAGTTTGGGACTTATTGAAACAATGATTTATACCATACGAGGGCAGAAAGTTATGCTTGATATGGATTTGGCAAAGCTCTATGGAGTTGAGACAAAAGTCCTTAAAAGAGCTGTACGGAGGAATAATAAAAAATTCCCTCCTGATTTTATGTTTGAATTAAGTAAAGATGAATTGAATGATTGGAGGTGCCAATTTGGTACCTCCAATAAGGAAAAAATGGGAATGAGGATCCCTCCATCATAATTTCAAGTATCATAATTTAAATTAGCTATTGAGAGTCTTCGCTATGAGCTCACTATAGAAAAGTTCTTTGAGGGCCTTGTCGTTATGGGTCCAAAGATCTTGCAGACAGACGTCTTCTGATATTCGCGGGCAGCGAATATTGAGATAAAGGGCTTTGTATTTTTCATCTAAGTGTAAAGCGAGACAGTGGGATTTTTTTTCACTGCTAATTTTTTTCATATCGTAAAAGTTAAGTTTTGAAATAAAACTCGCCAAATTTTTAGAGTTATCAGAGTGATTAATGAGTGGTGGCTTTCCAGAACTAAAATTAATAAAAATTTTAGGAGTGTATTTTTTAAAAAGCTTAACGAGGAATGTAGATTCAGGCTCAAACTCTTTTTTCTTTTCAGTGTTAAACTCAGAGCATGGAAAATCTTGCAGTAAATCTATTCCATGAGCATTCTCTTTGGTTACGTTGCGATAACCATCAATATTTAAGCTAGGAATGATAATAACGGGATAATCGGGCATATCGTGATTTTGAGAAAGCCAGAGGAGAAGCTGCTTGAGGACGTATTGCCCTTCCACTTCATCGCCACGAATACCTGCAACGAGGTAGATAAACTTCTTTCCCTTCGCGTCCGATTTGAAAACTGAAATAGGATTGTTTTGAACACTTTTTCCGGAAATAAGTTCATCAAATATCATATTTCTTTCTCTTGTTGCTCACAATACACTGCAGACTGGCCGGGAGTTTCTTCAACTTCCACTTCGAGAAGAGTAAATTCAAATTGATATTTTTGCCTGACGATTTCTTTTATACGATGACAAAGATAGATCGCGAGTCTTTCAGCACTGGTGTTTTCAATAGGCAAAAAGATGACGTCTTCTTTTGGAATAATCAAATATTTTTCATCTGGAGGGACAATTTTCCAATGAGTTGCACCTTCTTCAAAAACTTTGAGATCGCGGTGATCACGGGGGAGTAAAAGGCGATGATCGAGAGAGTCACACACTTCGCGCACGATAGGCTTGATGTCGAGAAAGTCAAAGACCATATCTGAGGTGAGTTTGGGAGCTTCGCCGCGAACAGCAACACGATAATTGTGTCCGTGTAATGGCTCTCGCGTCCCATTTTCAAAAATGAGAAAGTGAGAACTTGCAAAATTGAAATATTGCTTATAAACCTTTATGGAGTAATTGACGCCCAATGCAAACCTCAAGTAATATCAAAACGCGTGGTGTATACTGGCATTTTTTCTAATAATTGGCAATAATAGGCACTTCTATGGATATTGATAAGATACTAAAATCAAAAGATTTTTCAAATTCAACAGTTACTGAAACTAAAAAACAATTCAAACTTTTGAATTTTAAAATCTCAGAAATTACTCCTCTCGACGAATTTGTGGTGATGCTTGCTCACGCTATTGAAAATAATAAGCCCTTGAGAGTGAAATGTGGGATAGACCCGACTGGAACCGACGTTCACCTAGGCCACACCATTCCTTACCGCAAGATGGCCCAGTTTCAAAATCTTGGTCATACTGGAGTTGTTATTATCGGAGATTACACTGCTCAAATTGGTGATCCTACCGGTAAAAATGAAATGCGCCAGAGCTTAACACCAGAGGAAGTGAAAAAAAACGCTCAAACATATTTGGATCAAGTCTATACCGTTTTAAATAAAGATCGCACTGAGATTCGCCATCAAAGCGAATGGTTTAAAAATGTTACTCTTATTGATGTGATGAACTGGGCCCATCAAACGACAGTGGCCAAACTTTTAAGCCACGATACTTTTAAGAATCGCTTGGAGGAAGGGCATTCTCTCGCGCTTCACGAGCTTTTTTATCCCGTTCTTCAAGGGATTGATTCAGTCTACGTTAAATCAGACGTCGAACTTGGCGGAAGTGATCAAAAATTTAATGTACTGATGGGAAGAGATTACCAGAAGAATGCTGGCCTTCGCCCTCAAGTAGCGATGCTTCTTCCTATTATCCACGGAACTTGTGGAACGGCAAAGATGAGCAAGTCTTTAGGAAATTATATTGGTGTTCTCGATGAACCATTTGATAAATTTGGAAAAGTTATGAGCATCCCTGATGCTATTATGAAAGAATATGCAGAGTTTGCCAGTAGTTTTAGTGAAGAAGAGTACCGACAGTTTGTAAGTGATCTCGATAGTGGCAAGCTTCATCCTAATGAGGCTAAAAAGCGAATTGCTTCCAATATTGTGGCCATCTTTCATGGAGATGAGTCTGGACAAAAAATGCGTGAGCAGTTTGAATCTGTATTTGCAAAAAAGAATGTTCCCGATGAAATTGATGATTATGCATTTCAAAGAGGAGCAAATATTATCGAAGTTTTGGTTGATTCGAAACTTCTCAATTCAAACGGTGAAGCGAGAAGAATGATTAAACAGAATGCTGTCAGTATTGTGGATGGAGATAAAATCCAAGATGCCAATTTAACTTTCGATGAAAGTTATACTGGTAAAATTCTCAAAGTAGGAAAGCGAAAATTTATTCGCCTAAAGTAATGATTATGAGTCCAACAAAAGATAAGCTTAACAATGCTCTCAAAGAATTGAAGAAGCTTTTATTTGACGATAAAAAAGCCCAAAAGTCTTGCGATTACCTTATTGAAAGCTTGCATGATTTAGAAGATTTTGAAGAAATGCAAGCAGATGTCGAGTATGGAGAATACCCTGTTCCTCCTGAACTGAAAGGTGATCGAGACTTTGCTCTTTTTAGTGACGGAGCTTGCCGAGGAAATCCCGGTCCAGGCTCTTGGGGGGTGATGGGCCAAAACTTTTATGGGGATGTTTTATTTGAAGCCTCTGCTTTTGATAGTGAAACCACAAATAATAAAATGGAACTCACAGGAGCTATAAAAGCCCTGGAGCTTTTTAGAGAGTATCTCGAAGATAATGAATACAAAACGTCTGAAGTCTCTGTTCACTTATACACAGATTCGAAATATATCGTGAATGGAATGAATGAATGGCGCCACAATTGGAAAAAAAGAGGCTGGAAGAAAGCAGATAACAAAACAGTGGAGAATGTTGAGTTGTGGAAGGCCTTGGACGAAGAAAGTTTTAAAGTTAAAAGATTTCATATCTACTGGGTTAAAGGGCACGCGAACCATCCTCAAAATGAACGCTGCGATCAGCTTTGTAACACTGTCCTCGATCGCGAGATGCTCTGAAATGTTCAAACAATTTTTTCTTTTTCTTGGGATAAGTCTATTTCCTTCTTTAAGTTTTAGCTCAAACCCTCAATGTCATTTATCTGAGCCTGTGATTTCACTTTCAGGTCCAGTGAGTTTTGTTTTAAAAGAGCTCAATTTATCCCATGACAAACACTGGATGGCTGCTTCTCACCAACACCATTTTTTAGATTCTCAATTTAAAGGAAAAAAACTAGGTGGTGGGGTCTATATTTCAATGAAAGAATTTCAAAAAATAAAAAAGAAATCAGTAGTTTTTTTTGATGAAAGTTATGAATTAAAAGAACGACTTCAGTATATTCAAAAACAAAATCCCAATATTTCTAAACTCGTAGAAATTAAAACTCGCGGGCTTACTCCATTTAGTGCTTATATTGAAGTTTTTAAAAATATTTACCCTTTTTTAAATCAATGTGATGAGGGGAGAAAAAAACTCGATAAATGGGTTAAAAGTATAGAGGATGAGAGTAAAAATATAAATTTCAAGCACGATACAATTTTATTTTATTTGGGATCTCTTCAATCGAAGAATAATCTCATGATGGTGAATGATGGCTTCAGTCTTGCCTGGATAAAAAAGAAAAAATATCAACCTTATCCAAGTGATCTTCACTACGTAAGTCCCTCTCAAAAAGTTCTCTCCAAATTGAAAGGAAAGGTTTTAGAAATTGGTTTAGTTGAAAAAAAAGGGGCGGGATTTAAACCGATCGCTTTAGGGAAAAATAAATACGATATTCAAATATCGTATCTTTTGATCCCGGGTATCCCGC
This sequence comes from Halobacteriovoraceae bacterium, assembly GCA_020635135.1. Lineage (GTDB taxonomy): Bacteria > Bdellovibrionota > Bacteriovoracia > Bacteriovoracales > Bacteriovoracaceae > JACKAJ01. Next base: position 723,467 of record JACKAJ010000016.1, on the reverse strand, counting down.
AAATTCAATTTATGCACTTTTTTCATTCTTGGTATCTGGCAAATGACGAGCAATTTTAAAAGCGAAGAAAACCCAAATAACTGAAGCAATAAGAGAAAAATAACTATAAAAGACATCGGGGATACGAAGCCCTGTCTTGAGAACCCCAAGCAGGAGTGATATTCCGGCTTTTCCTGACCGATAACCGAAGACGTCTATGATTTGCTTTGTTCGATAGCGGACATCAAAATTAAAGGGAATATAAAGCAGTTCTTTGGCCCCTCTAAACAGAGAGTAATCAATGGATTTAAAGCTTAAGCTTGCAAGCATGATTAAGGATAGGTTGTGAGTAAAGAGAACAAAGATTCCTAAAAAAATATGAATAATGGGAATAACTAAGTGGATAATGCTGAGAGGAATGAACTGCAAACACAACGGAGTTCCAATGAATTGCATAAAGGCGGCGACGATATTTATGAGAGAATAATAGTTTCCGAAATAGGCTGTTTGCTGGTCGACGGAAAGTATGGTCTCTGAGACTGCCGCTTGTAATCGCAGAGTTGTTGTTGCAGCTAATACCTGAGAAATGAGAATGATAAAAAATAAAGATAACAAAACGGGATACTTTTTAAGGTAGCTTAAACCCATGGTGTAGTCTCTGTGCTCTCGCTTTATCTCTGATTTGATTCTTTGAGGTGGTAAGCGTCGCAAGCCTAAATCTAAAAACAAAGAACTTGGAAGAATGAAAAAGGAAGAATAGAGAACAATGGCCTCACTCCCCCAGGTCGTGGCGTAGTGACTGATGATCTGTCCTCCCACAATGGGGCCAATGGTGACAATCGCCATCATAAACCCGCTGGTTTTTTTAGAGGACTCTACGGTGTTCACAGTATTAAAATACGACCAGATTTGTTCAATGAGTATCATCACGTAAATGTCTTTGAGAATAAATAGTGAGAGAGCGGCGATTTTAATCTTGGCAGAGATCGCAAAGTAGTGAACTACAAAAAGGAGAGTCGAAGTGATCGTACAAATGTGGAAAGTGAGCCTCGGACCAAACCAGCTTAATATTTTATTGTAAAAGTACAGGGCAATGACGAGCCCAATGGCCATTAATCCCATCGCCCAAGGGAGTTCGTCTTTGGAGTAAAAGCTCATAAAGAGAGCAGGGCTAGCACTTCGCACCCAGTTATAGCTTGTCAGCACGAAAAAACCCGTCGTCGATGCAACAAAAACGGGGAAAAGTTCGTGCTTAGAGGGAAACAAATGTTTCATACCTTTGGGGATTAAATTTTTCATAGGCCCATACATAGCCTAAGAAATAAATAATGACTAGAGTCATAAAAATTTCAGAAATAATTTCTCATAATGAGGGCGAGAGAGGCGATTGGTTTTACTTATTGAGTCATAGGGACAATTGAGTTAACTTTAGCGCTCGAAGGGATTAATATGGCTCTAGATCAACTGCCTAACTCAATTGAAGGAGGCTTATTATGAAAATTGAAATTGGTATTGAAGAAGGAAAAAGAGTAGAGATTGCAAAAGGGTTGTCGACTTTGTTAGCTGATAGCTACACACTTTATCTCAAAACACACAACTATCATTGGAACGTGACGGGGATGATGTTCCAAACCCTCCACACCATGTTTGAGACACAGTACACAGAATTGGCCATGGCCGTAGATGTGATTGCAGAGAGAATTAGATCTCTGGGAGAGAGAGCTCCTGGTTCTTATAAAGAGTTTTCTTCTTTGACAAAAATTACAGAAGAAGAGGGAACACCTCCGGCCAAAGATATGATTAAAAATCTTGTGAAAGCTCACGAAGTTGTAATTCAAACAGCGAGAGGACTCTATCCCATTGCAGAAAATGCCAACGATGAATCGACTCTTGATCTTCTCACTCAAAGACTACAAATTCACGAAAAGACTGCGTGGATGTTGCGAAGTCTTCTCGAAGATTAAAATTAAGCAATCGATTTTTTAATGCGATCAAAGGCTTTCGTTGAAATGACAGAGCCTTTTTTCGCATTCTCTTTACTCGCCATCTCATTCATTTGATTCACGCGTTCCTGACTTGGTGGATGTGTGCTCATAGCATCAGCAATAGAGGCCATCAACTTATTCGATCCTCCTTTGTGCTTCTTTTCCATCTCTAAGAGTTTAGAATAAAAAGTTCCCACGTGGTCTTTGTGATAGCCAGCAGCAACTGATGTTCTAAAGCCCACGCGATCGGCTTCCATCTCGTCTTCACGTGAATTGGCCATGAAGGCGTACTTTTGGATAAGAAGCCCGCCTCCTGCACCAGCGGCGGCACCGTAAGCGGCAGCTCTTTGCAGACACTTTTTATATTCAGGGTCTGATTTTTGACATAGTAATTTACCGAGAGCAAAACCGCCGACTCCTCCAAGAAGTCCACCTCCCACAGCGTAGAGCCACGATTTCTTTTGAGCTTTTTCGGCTGCGTCCATTCTCTCAGCTGTGTGGCGAGAGATCACGTGCCCTATTTCGTGACCAATAACCCCTGAGAGTTCTGCTTCCGTTTCGGCCATGGCCAGCAGTGGAGCTGTCACCATAATTTCTCCGGCAGGAAGAGCAAAAGCGTTAACGTAATTGACATCGACCAGAGTGAAATTGTAAACGTAAGGATTTTTATTAAGTTTGTTGGCCTTCACTATTTTAGCGCCAAGGCTTTTTATATATTTTTGAGCTTCTTTATTTTTATGGGCCGGGTAGTCTTTTCTCATTTTGGGAAGAACTTCCTTTGTCATGCGCTTTTCATCGGCGACGGAAAGAGTTGTCTCTTGGCCCTTATTATTTCCTTCGCGATAGCGAGTTTTGTCTCCAGAAGCACAGGCTGCGAGTAAGAGTGGCATTGCTTGCATAAAGGCTCGACGGCCCATACGAGTGGCTGTTAAAGTTTTCAATTCGCTGTCGAGGGCATCGAGCGCAGCGAGTTGATTTTTGGTCATTTTTTCGAGATCAATTTTTAAAGGCTCAAAATTTGACATTTTTACCCCTTTTGTCTTTTTGGTGATAGAACTTAAAACATAATTTTAAATTGAGTTGTGATTATTGTGAAATCCTTTTTTGAATTAAATAAAAGTAAGTTTATTGAGCTCCCCACCGGAGTTTGGCGAGAATCCTTGCATCTCAAGCGTGGAGAGGGAGTAGGAGTTACAGGTGAGAATGGTATCGGGAAGTCGAGCCTCATTCAGTATTTTAAAAATCATCAAAAAGAAATATTTGAGAATGAATTTTTAAGCTTTCTCGATCAAGCTGTTCTGGATCCGCTCGTGAATCTAAGCGTCCAGGAAATTTTAAATCTCGCCAATAGTGAACTCACAGGGCGCTTACCTGAAAAATTGAACGCCGAAAACTCCTTGATCCAAAAATTTTCTTTTTCAAAACATATTAGTAAAAATTATTCTTTTTTGTCGGGCGGAGAAAAAAGAATTCTCCAAATTATTTTAGCTTTAGGAATTGATTTTATTTGGGGATTCCTGGATGAACCGACACATCAGCTCAGTACTCAAAATACTGAAAAACTTATCACTGTAATTAAACAAAAAAAGGAACAAGGAGTCGGTTTTTTTATTGTGGATCACAATAAAGATTTTTTAAAGAGTGTTTGTGAAAGAGTTTTTCAGATGGAAGTGAGCGATAAAAGTGTAAGGTTAGTTAATGGAAATTTTTGATTGGTACCAGTTTTCACGAGCTCTAGTTGCTTTTGTAGGAGGCTTTGTTCTGTCGAGCAATGGCTCATTGGTACAACTGATCACCCAAAATCCTCTGGCAGCTCCATCGACACTTGGAATTCAAGCATTGGCTATCTTTATTCTTTTAATAGGACATTTTGCTGCAAAAATGTGGTCCTTGGATGGTACGCTTTGTTCGCTATTACTTTTTAACTTGCTATTTTTTATTTTAATATTCACTTTTTTGAGAAAGAAAATAAGAGTGAAAACTTTTGAAGTTAAAAATATTATCTTAATTGGCTTGAGTGTAAATTTAGTGGTGGCCTCTTTTTACTCTCTAATACAATTTGTCTTGCTTAACCTCGGAATTTCTTTTCCTACTGAGCTTTGGTTCGGCAATTTTCGATATGTGACAAATTTTAATTTTTTCTACTTAAGTTTGGTCTTTATGCTTCAACTTGCTCTGGCGTGGGGAATATCAAAAAAGCTGCGCTTGCAAGTCATCGGAAGAGAGTATGCTCGGGGGTTAGGAATTGAAGTTGAAAAACTTGAGCTCCAAAGCTTTCTTTTGGCTATGTATACTTCAGCTATTGTGACCTTGTTCTTTGGAGTCTTTAGTTTTGCAGGCCTTATTTTCCCTCATTTCCTTCGAAGTTTTGCATTTTTTCGCGCCGATATCCATCGAGAAGTGCTCGGGGGAGGCTTGCTATCGGGGTTGGTGTTTTGCCTGTTTGATCAAGCGTGTTATTTAATCCCGGTTCAGGGAGCAGAGCTACCACTGGGGATGTTGACATCAATTCTAGGTCCACTCCTTTTTATTGGAATATTGCTTTCACGAAGCGAGTCAATAAAAAGACTTTATTGAAAAAGAAATCAAAAAAGATTATTTTAAGGCGTACAAAGTAATCAATAGTAATCTTATACAAAAGGATCTCTGTGAAAACATTAATCAGTTTATTAGCTCTATCAGTTATTTTTGTGGGCTGTAATTCTAAAAGCCCAACAGCAACAAAAGTTGAATCAGACAACGATAAAATTTTCTATTCGATGGGAGCCATGCAAGGGCAAAACCTTGGGCGTCTTGAACTCTCGGATAAAGAACTCGCGCTTTTTTACAAAGGTCTTTACGATGCTTCTAAAGGAAAAGAGCTTGAAGTGAACGTCAGTGAATATCTTCCTAAAATTCAAACGATGTTTCGTGAAAGAATGGAAAAAGCAGCCGGTCAGCAAAAAGAATTAGGTACTAAATATGTTGAGGACTTCTTGAAAAAAGAAGGAGCGAAGAAAACTGAATCTGGTCTTGCTTATCTTATTACTGAAGAAGGGAAGGGGAGAATACCTAAAGAGACTGACACTGTTGAAGTTCACTATCACGGGACTCTTATCGATGGGACAGTTTTTGATTCTTCTCGGGAAAGAGGAAAAACAGCAACATTCCCTCTCAACCGAGTTATTCCTGGATGGACTGAAGGTCTTCAACTTCTTAAAGAAGGCGGAAAAGCGACTCTCGTTATTCCTCCTGAGCTAGCTTACAAGGAATCAGGTGTTCCTCCTAAAATTCCAGGAAATGCAACATTGGTTTTTGAAGTTGAACTCATTAAAATTGCTGATAAAGATGCATCTGGTAATGATGGGCATGCTCACGGTGGAAATAGCGCTGACATGAAAAAGAAACTTGAAGCAGCTATGAAAAAGGCTAAAGCCAATGCACAAAAAACAAAAGAAACAGCTAAGAAAAAGACAACTCAAGAATAATCGCTGAATAAAATTAAAGTCGATACAAAAAAGGCTTCCGAATGGAAGCCTTTTTTATGAGATTAAAAATTTTTTAATATTTTCTTCAAATTGAACCCATTGATTTTCTCCCATGCTTTCACGATCGACGATAAGGTGCTGCCAAGAGATATCAGGGTTTTTTTCAATAAAATGGACTTCCCAAAGATCTAAGTCTTGCTTTTTTATAAATTTAACGAGACTTCGATAAGAAAGAAGCTCATCTTCTTTTCTAATATAGACTTGAGTTGGGATATTAATCGTATAATTAACTGTTTTGTGAAATTTATCATAGATCTCAAATAATGCGCGATAGGCATTGAGACTGGTTCCTTGATTGTAGCGATAGGGAAGAGGCGAGAAGCTTTTTAGTTTTGTCTTACCATCAATTAAGGTGAAAGCTCGAGGGAGTTGCGAAAGCCATTTAATTTCTAAAGCGGGGGCCAAAAGAATTTGCCTTTCAACGTGCAAATTAATTTTTGAAAGAACGTATTGAAGAATAAGAGCTCCCGTTGAAAAACCTAAAAAAGAAATAGAGTAATCTTTTTTGAGAGCAATTTGATGGGCCTTGCTCAAAGCTTCTCTCATTTCTTTTATCCAGATATCTCCCGTAACCTCTTCAATATTTGTACCTAAACGATGACCTGCCAAAGAAACCAAAGCGACATCAAAACGTTGTGTATTCAACAGCTTGATAACTTGAAACATTTTGATGGGGTAAAAATTTAAGCCATGAGTGACAATAAAAAGACCACGAGGACGGCTATAAGAAGGGAACCACGAAACTAAATCCCTTTCGTTATACCCCTGATTTACCATTGAAGGACTCTTTTTAAGTTGTTATAGACAAAGGTCGAGGCATTTTCTGGTAAGTGATGAGGAAGCTTTGCGGGTTTTATAAGCTCTATCTTATTTTTTGGTCCAAGAATCTTTACGAGGTTTTCAGCTCCATGTTTTCCCACCACCACATCGTCTTCTCCAACAATGAGAAGGATATTTTCATTTGTCGTTTTTAAGTTTAGTTTTTCATTTTTTATCCACGGAAAAACAATATCAGAGTCCAGTTCCGGGCTAACTAATTGGCGCCTAATATTGAGCGTTTTCTGATAAAAATCCGTTTCAAAAAAATGAGTGGAGACATCCTGGTTGAGACCAAGGCCAACAAGAACAGCTGTTTTGTTCAGTGAGCTTAATTCTGGTAGGACAAAAGCTTTGAGAGTTAAGAGCGCACCTAAAGAGTGACCGCCTAGTATATAGTGAACATCATTTTTGTAATTTTCAATTTCTTTAAGTTTTTCAATAGCCTTCGCAAATAAAAAAGGACTCCACTTTTTAAAATTTTCGAAGTCTTCAACCTCGCTACTGGCTCCCAAGTAGTGACCTGGAAGGTCAAAAATGAGGCTACTTATTCCTGACCCGGCCAGCCGACTTGCCCAAGGAAGGACAGAACTCTTGCTGGCTGTATAACCATGGGTGAAAATTGCTTTAAAACCCTTTTTAAGCTCATTGTGTGGGGATAAAAAGGCGAGAGCGCTGACTTTCCATGACTCATGTTCCAGAGTAGTCTTTACGATTTTGACGAATTTATTTCTATCAGGGTTATACTTTGACATTTTGTTCTATAATACGTTTTCAATTTTTAATTGACTATACGTGAGGATGACTCTAATTTATTTTGACACACCGTTAGACCTAGATCATGCCCAGTTAGCTCAGTCGGTAGAGCAAGGGACTGAAAATCCCTGTGTCCGTGGTTCGATCCCGCGACTGGGCACCATACTTTAAAAATACCTTCAGCATCGTCGTCGTTAGCTTCGACTCACTTCCTGCGACGTACTTTTAGTACGCCTCGGAAGCTCGCTCGCCACTCCTAGAGCCTGAAGGCATTTTTAAAGTATGGTTCTTGTTGTGGTTGAGAATTACGGAAGCAAAGCCCGTGAAAGTTTGCAGGAGCAAACTTGTGCTTGTCCGAAGGATGCCGGAGCAGGATGCGGAGGCACACATTCGATCCCGCGACTGGGCACCATTCAAAAAAATTGATCCAATCATCTGCGTCGGCACCGGTCCGTACCGGACACATCGTTTACACTTTATACCGGAGACATAGTTTACACTTTTTCGAAGCCAAATGGGTCACCATACTTTAAAAACACCTTCAGCATCGTCATGGTTGGGAATAACCAAATAGATAAGTATTTTAGGTGTTTTCTTTTTTAAGAGAGAAGGATAAGTGAGGCTGCCTATGAAAATAGGGCATCTGTCCTATGGATAATTTCGTTAAGATTGCGAAAATAAGGTTATATTTTTTAGCAATAAAAGGAGAGCGAAATGGAAAAAGTAAAAGTGTATGATTTGCCGACCAGAATTTTTCACGGACTATTTGGGGTGTTATTTGTCTTTTCATTTTCAATTGGAAAATTTGTCGACGATGAATCCAGCCTTTACGCCTATCACATGCTCTCAGGAATGGTGATGGCCTTTATGGTTGTTTTAAGAATTTTCTGGGGATTTAGTGGAACGCAATATGCTCGCTTTTCTAGTTTTAAGTTAAATATTGGTGAGCTGAAAGAATATTTTTCTAAGATGAAGTCAGGAAAAACAAAAAGAGAGCTTGGCCACAATCCAGCTTCGAGTTTTGTCGCTATTTCAATGTTTCTACTGACTTTTTTGATGGTTTCAACAGGCTATTTGATGGTGAATGGGATTGGAAAAGAATTTTTTAAGGAAATCCACGAAGTCTTTGCCTTAAGTTTTTTAGTGCTTGTTCTGGCTCATATTGGAGGCGTTTGGTTTCATCAATTTCGTCACAATGATGGAATGTTATTCAGTATGGTGACAGGTAAAAAAGAGAGAGTCGAAGGTCAGAAGCCGATTTCTTCTCAAGCTGGATTTGTGGCGGTGGTGTTTATTGCGATGGTGCTGTCTTTTGGAAGCTACTTATTGAAAAGCTATGACCAGCAGGAGCAAGTGCTCAGAATTGCAGGGCAAACACTTCTGCTTGGAGAAAAAGAAGATGAACATTCCGAAGAGCATCATGATGAGGAATATGAAGGTAGAGAACACGACGAAGATGATGACTAAAAGTAGTATTTATAGGGTTTCATAAAGAATTTGCTGGATCGTTCCCTGGGTGATACATGAGTGTGAGTCAGGGGGTTGATCTATGAAATTTGCAATTTTAGTTTTTATTTTTAGCTTTGGGGCCTTCGCGCAAGAGAATCCTTTCGAAGAATGTGAACAGTATACAAATAATATTCAATATTATCGCTGCAATGTATCTATTTTAGATAGTTTCATAAAAGAAGATCTTGGTGAAAAAGAACTTGAGAAGGCCAATGAGTTGGTGGATGAAAGTTGTAAAAAAGAACGCCAAGGTTTTAAGATCGATCCTGAGCTCAATATGCTTTCGCAGTTAGACTGCGAATTCGAAGTCAAAATCGATTACTACAATAGTAAAATCTAGAGTTTACACTCACTATTTTTGAGTAACTGGAAAATATAGAGGAAATGGCTGTATTTCTTTATTTTTTTTTGGTATCTGGCAAAGCAATAGTTAGAAATAAGGCTTGTCACACTGGGAGGTTTAACGTGAAAAAGTTATTTTTGATAGTATTGTCGCTTGGTAGTTTATCCGTCTATTCTATGGAACCCCTTGAAAAATTTGCAGCTGGTGTTGCTTTCGGATTTTGTGTCGATGAAGTGGTGATTGAAGATACTGTGATTAATGCAGACGATTTTTTTGAAGATGCTTACGAAGAAGCTTGGAATAATGCAGATGAGAATACCACTGTTACTAAAAAAGCAAGCGTCTTTGCTGGTGTATTTAATTCCTATTCTGAAATTTTTTGTGAAAAACCGCAGCGAGCTCAAAAAGCTCTAAGTATGTTATTCGAAAACTTTGATGAAATTGAAGGTCTAATGGTTGAAGTTTATGAAACAGGGGATGATGATTCTTATGCAACCTTCACCGTTGTTATGAAAAACTCGACGTATTCAAGATTTACTTTTCAAAATTAATTTTTATAGTGGTCTTATTTTTTCAATAAACTAAGACCACTTCTTTCTTAACTTTTTTACTCAAATTTTCAAAAACATTTCTAAGACTTCTGAATCATTGATGAAAATCAATGGACTCCGGGGGTAGGGCTTTGTTCACTAAGTTTGCAGAATTATTAATCCGATAAGGCTTCCATACATGGATAAATTGATCACTATCAAGGAGCTGATAATGTCTAGAGTACTCATCCTCTTAACTTTCTTTATTGGATTAAATTCCTTCGCTGGCTGGAAGGGAAAATTTGAGCGAATCATTGCCGAAGATCTCATTCATTCAACTGAAGAGATAACTTATAACTTAGAATCTCTGGATGGCGATGCGAACTATCAGCTATATCTCGACGATCCTAACAGTGTGCGCCATTTAAATACCGGTGATATTATTGAAGTCGACGGGCAGTTACTGGGAAAAGTGAATTCAGGAGGGGACTCACGTGAATCCATACTTGTTCAAAATATTAAAGCCGTTGAATATTCTCCGCGGATGGAAAGCTTTGCAGCTTTTCAAGAATTTAAAAGAAATGCTTTATTTGTGGTAGTTAATTTTTCTGATCAAAATTCATTCACAACAAAGAGCGGAGCCCTTTCACTTTTTTCTAAGGTTAAAACAACTTATTTGAATTCCAGCTACAACCAAATTAACTACCAATATAGTTCAAGAGATGTTGTGGAAGTGACAATTGATCAAAAAGTGGGGCAGGGCTGTGATCCCTATGGCTGGAGAATTCAAGTCGCCGACAAACTCTCTAGTGAAGGAGTACTCTATCAGAACTATAACCATCTCGTTATGTTTTTTCCTAACGAAAAATATTTGGGATGCCTTTGGACAGGTCTTGGTTCCATCGGAAGCCTAACTTCTGGGGCGATGCAAACGGCGTGGGTTTTAAATGAACCGAAGGGAGACAATCTCGTTACGACTCATGAGATGGGACACAATAATGGCTTAGGACACGCAGGAACTGATCTCAACAATGATGGAGTTATTGAAACAACTTATGGTGATTTCTCTTGTTTTATGGGGAATAACAAAATTGTTAACATGAACTTTCCTCATCGCTTACAACTAGGACTCTTTAACGATTATCCCGAGGCTGTCCACGAGAGTAAAGTGAGTCAAGAAACAGTGAGAATTGGGGCTCTTCATTATAATCCCAGTGATATTAGTTATCCCTCCGGAGTTGAAATATTTAAAGAGGTCAATGATAAAGGTGAAAACCTTTATTATCTCTTGAGCTTCCGAAAAAAAATGACAGATGATGATAAAAACTTAGGTGCTCAATATGTCGATGGTGTCTCCATTCACGTTGGTAAAAAAACTGGTTACGATCCAGTCACAAAATACATTACTACGCTTAGAGATGGAGAAACTTTTTCAGATGATAAAGGTTTAACAATAAAACAAGTCAAAAGAGGATTTAGTTTTGTCGATGTCAAGATTGATCGTCCTCAATGCCAACCGGTAGATCCAACTCTCACGATACCAGTGAGTGCTTTCACAATTTTAGAGGGAAAGACGGCTTCGTTTAAGGTTTTTTGGAAAAACAATGACAGCCTTGCATGCCCTCCAACAAAATTTGGAATGACTGTTTCTTATCCAGCTCAATATGCAAAAGTGACTTATGATAATAAAATTCAAGAACTAGCCCCAGGAGAAAGCTGGGAGTCCAATGTGGTGGTAGAGGGATTAAATGCGACTGATTATCGCGATATCAATTTTTATTTATCAGATATTGATGGAGTGGAACCGACTCACAAATTGGTTTCTCGGAAAGTGCGAGTCAAAGTGAATGCTTCGTCTTGTAATTCTTCAGATCCAACGCTCATACTTCCTTCAGGTCTTAGTGTCGAAGAAGGTCAGACGATTACATCTGAAATTACAATTAAAAACAATGACGGTAGTAACTGTCCTTCTACAAAGTTTTATGTAACTCCTCAAACTTATCATCAGTATTTTCAAGTCAGTGGAGTGAGTACAAATATACTTAAACCTGGCGAAACAAAAAGAATTCCAATCTCGATTAAAGGAATTTCTCAAACTCCAGGGAGAGAAACCAAGTTTACATTGACAGATATCGATGGTGTGGCTCCTTCCCACACGAGTATGAGTAAGCAAATGATCGTTAAGGTAACGAAAGCAGCTCCTAATTGTGCTGGTCAGGCGCCGTCATGGAGTCTTTCAAAAGATAATCTTCAGTTACAAACAGAACAATCTGAGAATGTTATATTGAGTATTAAAAATAACGATACTTTAGCATGTAACGGAACAACTTTTAGTTTTGATACTGAATATAGTCAGGGGCAAATCACGCCGACATACACACCAAGTGAGATTAAAGTTAATCCGGGAGAAACAAAGAGTGTCCAACTAACCATAAAAGCTTTAAGTACAGTTGTTAGTCTTGGTTCTCTGAAAGTCGTTCTGAAAGATAATGACAAAAATGATCCTATCCACGTGGCCCAATCAAAAACGATTACTTACAAAATTGATCAATACGTGAATCCTAATTGTGTTATCTCTGAACCGTATTTTAATATTACACTGAAGGATATCACGATTGAATATGGTGAAGCAGCAGAGGGTTTTTTAAGATTAGAAAATCATGACAGTGTCGAGTGTCCAGGAACTTACTACAAAACGACTGCAATTTATGACTATAATCTTGTTCACGTCACAGGAGCTGAAGACTTCTTTTCCACAAGGCCAGGAAGTTTTAATGACCGACGAGTGTATGTGCGATCTTTGAGTCCAACAGGGGGAACAACTAAAGTGATCGTGCGATTAGAGGATTACGATGGGCAGATGCCGCATCATCCGACTATTGAAAGAGTGATAAACGTGACTTTACTTCCTAAAGCTAAGACTCTTCCAACTAAGCCAACTAACCTTAGAGGTGCCGTTTTAGGTGGATTTCTCATTAACATTAAATGGGATGAATCGACTCATTCGAGTGGAATTAAAGAATACATCCTTTATGAGACAATCGGGGATAGAACGCGAGTCGCGCAGAAATCTAGTAAAACGAGTTATAACTCTGTTGTTCCGAGTAACTTATACAAAGGAGAAGTTGCCATTTACCAAGTGAAAGCTGTTGCCAATGATGGAACGGAATCTCCTTTGAGTAATAAAATTATAATGGATAAAAAAGGCCAAGTTCCGTAATATCAGACCACATAGTGAGAGAGCTCGCAAACAGTTTTCTCACTATTGGGTATTCCCTCTGATATTTTAACGATCAACCCGTCTTTTTCAATGAGAAATGTGGCAGGTTTAGCAAATCCAAAAACAGGGATTTTGATTTTTAAAATATTAATAAGTTCTCGAGATTGATCAGATCCTAAAAAGATGTTATCGGGCACTTCTCCATTAATCCAGCGCCAGTCTTTAAATGATTTTTGAATCCGTTTTTCAGGCTCTGTTGAAACGAAAAGAATTTCCATTCGATCATCTAAAAAATGCTGTTTCATAGAAACGTAGATATCTTGAAAGTGTTTAATACAGAGTGGGCACCAAGTTCCTAAAACAAAATTAACAATGATAGCTTTATCTTGTCTCACTTCCTTTAGAGGATGAGAATTTTTATTCTTAAACAATAAAAAGGGCCCATTTTCTGGGCCCTTTGCTTCATATTATCTTTTAGTGAATTAGTTTGTATTACAAGTGTAAGAGATTCCTACATCAGTTGATCCCGCTGCAACTTGCTCTGATCCTGCTGTTAAAGAGCAGGAACTTCCACCTGCAGCGATTATGCTCGATGAAAGAGTATCAGCTATTGGCCAGTAGAGAATCTTAGAAGTGAATCCATAAGTTCTTGTCATGGCCGCTTCACTGAAAGTTTCAACGACTGCTCCGCCAGCATCTTTTTTCAAGTTAATAGTGAAACCTCCGTCACCATAGACAACTAATGTTACTTTTCTACTAGGTGGAAGCTTATTACAAGTAGCTTCTACATTAATAGGATCGTAACCAGCAGTATAATCTTTTTGGCCGGAAGTGATCGCACAAGAAAATGTATGTTGAGGGTCATCATAAAAGTAAACGCTGACAGGCATTGTTACTCCGCCTGGAGCTTTAGATTTTATCTGATAAGGATCTTGATCAGAGGCTTTATTATAAAAGTAACCAAGAGCTGTGTATGGAGTGACGACTCCAATCTTGCCTTCTCCATCACCGCTGACAGTGACATTGACAGCTCTGACATAAGAATGTTGCTTGATTCGGGCATTGAGAAAGCGAATATTCACATTCCCCGTTCTATCCATGGTATCAAGCATCTCAATTTGGCAGTCGAGTGATAGATCAAAATTACTCACTGAGGGCATGTTATGGGATTTCATATAAGTTTGAAGATCAGCTCGGGAGAGCCGGAACTCAACCATTTTGGGATCTCCCGTAAATGATTTCATGAGTTGCAAAGCCAGTAGTTGTTTGTCAGCATCAATGGCTTGCCCTCCAATATCTGTACTGCGAGCCGTACAGGTAAGGTTGGTAGCATAAGTTGATTCTTTCGCTGCTTCTGAAGCAATGAGATTTCCAAGATCAACTTCTGAAATCTTTTTAGAATAAACTTCATTGGCGCTATCGTAATCGAGTTCAAGAACGTATTGGTTTGCTGAGAGGGTGACATCACCATCTTTGAAGAGACCTGTATCACCATTGCTTCCATCAGCGTACCAGGCCATATAAAAACCTTTCGCAACATCATTTTTGATTTTAAAATCTGTCCCATCGACATTAATAATTTCATCTTCAGTTTCGCAATTGGCACAAGTGTTATCAAGACAAACGACTTTCCCATTGTGAACTGTAAGAAACTCAAAATCACTATCGTACTTGGATTGACAAAGATTATCTTTCGCTAATTCATCAATCACATAATCAGAAGAAAGTTCTGCTTTATATGTGACTGAGCCTTTTTGTCTTTCACTATCGACCATGGCCACTTCACAATCAAGGTAGAGTTTTTGACCTTGTAGTGATTCCAAAGATTGAATGGTCATCTTTTCAACGAAGAGGTCAAAATCAAAGAGATATCTTTTGGTATCAATGGAGATGAGTGAAAAATCAATATATTGGGAAAGCTCTTTTATTTGTTGAGAGATGGGCCCTCCATTGACATCCACTAAGCTAGCGGTACATTCTGATTTTCCACTGGAGTCAAAAGCAGCTTCTTGAAGCTCTGTGAGTCTCAAGTCTCCTCCCCAAATAAATGTGGAGAGTTCTTGCTTGAGGCCATCGCTGTGCTTTTCTAGAACTAGTGAAAGTGGCTGATCAAAAACCACATCACCGTTTTTAAAAAGTCCCTTACCTTCAGGTGATAATCCATCAGTCCCTCCAGCCGAAGTACTAAAACTGGTAGTTTTCTTTTCTGCTGTACACGAGAAGAGAAGCAGCGTGCTCGCTAGCACATTTAAAAACACGACTCTTAACATAATGGACCTCCTGCCTTAAAAAAATACGACCTTATAACATTATGGGGGCTAGAGAGTTTTTAAGCGAAAAGATGTTTGACTTAGATTAGTAAAAATAAATATTTATAGCTGTTTTTAGTGAAATTTTTTAATAGAGATTTTGCAAATAATAATTGGCATTAGCCTATTTAAATGACTTAAGTTATCTTTGAGTAGTAATTTGGAGACACATATGAAAACTCGTTTTGGTGAACTCGCTATACTCTTAAAGGAGGATAATAAAATTCTTCTTGAGCATATAAAATTTGAAACTGCTGGTCGTGCTCATCAACACAAAGACTTTGAAACATTTGTGGTTTTAAAAGGTAAGGGTAAAGTGGTCAGTGGTGATCAAACATTTTCTGTAAAAGCTGGAGATATGGTCTCCATTCCTCCTCTGACTGATCACTGGATGATTCCAGAGGGCAAAGAACCTTTAGAGGGATTTATTTGGTATCAAGAAGATATTCCTCAGAATTTAAATGCATAAGATATTGAAATCACTTATTTCTAAGTTTGGAAATTTGGTTTTAAGTCTTGTTGGATAAGAGCTTCTATAGTATGAACTTCCTCAGCTTGGGGGTGAAATGTTCAGATTGTTTTTTATATTCCTCTTAATAATATCCGATGCTTATTCAGGTACAATCGTCGATTATTTTGATGATAGGGGAGCTGCTCTTTCTACTTTTCCAGAATATCAAATAGAAATTGCAAATAAAAATCAAGTCCGTTTTTGGAAAACTAAAGGTGGTCTAATTCAATGTATCCAATTTTCTGATGGGAATGTTGGAGGACTGTGGTTTTCTTGGAATAAACGCCAACAATATCGAAGAAAAATTTCTATTTATCGTGTTTCAAGTTGTCGTTTTCCTCTAGAAAAATATAATACATTGGCTTCTCAATATAATCGTTATCGCGAAACTTACTTTGGGATTCAATTACCTCAAGTTGTCATGGAGTCTCTTAATCAAGTCGAAATTGGAGGAAATGTTTGGCGAGTTGAAAAAACAGCCAAAGAGTATCTTAAACATCATCCCTTACCCTTTTATAATATTGAGACAAATCGAGTGCTGACTTATCGTTACGGGATGGGATTTGCTTCAGAACTTTTTAAAGAATATATAAATTCAGATCCCCGCAACAATATGACAAGAAAATCGTTTATAGATAATTATGTTAACCAAGTCGAAAGTACCGGGAATCAAAATGAAGAAAATTATAGTGAATATAAAATCGTTATTGCCTTAGGCTTAGGATGGAGCAATGATCCGAAATACCTAGAGGACTTACCTTATTATGTTCATATGTTCCTCGATGACATGAAATCCCTAGGAGTTGATTTAGAATATGTCCCAGTGGATCCCTATGGGACGACTTTTGAAAATACTCAGGTGATTGAGAAATATTTAAAAGACCATATACATGACTCTCAAAAGATTATTCTCATGAGCCTAAGCAAGGGGGCTCCAGAACTTATTCGCGCTCTGGGAAGACTGAATAAAGCAGGATTAATCAATGAAGACTCTTCTCTCAAAGCTTATATGAACATTTCTGGGATGATCTCAGGAGCTAATATTGCTTATTTAGAAAAATATGCTCCGAAATGGTTATTGAAAATATTTGGGATGTCAGATTTAAAAGAACCATTTCTTTTTATAAAACCAGAGATCATGCAAGAATTTGTAGCTCCTTACGCTCATGAATTGCCGAACACATTAAAATACATCAATTTAACAGGGATATTGCCTGGAGATGGATTGATCAAAAAAGATGATATGGCCATGACTGATGCCATTTTGCTCAATAAAACATTAAAGCTTTTTAAAGGAGCAAATGATGGACTCGTCGAGTATCCTGGAACGATTATCCCAAACGCTTGGACAGAAAATACCTATACGATTGTCATGGAATCCTCTCATATGATTCTCGATGGTTTTATTACAAATCCCAAAACTTTAAAATCTTACGATTTATTTGAAGATCAGTATCGTAAAAATGTCTATAAAGCCTTGTTCATGACTACACTGGATCTCATTGAGGATAGAGAATGAAAAAGCTGTACACTTATTCAATTTATCCACTTCTTGTTGTTTTTGCTCTCGTTTTACACTCTCAAATCTCAAATTATTTAGAACTTAAATGGCAATGGTTGACTCCAGCTTTTGTCTCTCTGATAGTGATAGCAGTTATTCAAATACTGGAATGGTTAACTCCCTATGAGAGAAGTTGGAATACAAATAGAGGAGATCTTGTCAGTGATCTCATAAGTAGTAATTTTGTCCTGCCACTATTTAGTCATATTGCTAAACTTCTTGTGATTTATTTCTTGGCTTCTCATACATTCACTCTTCAAACTGTATGGACTTTATTTCCACTGTGGCTACAAGTTATTTTTGTTGTTTTGGTCGCAGAATTTTTCTTTTATTGGATTCACCGGTATTTTCATACAAGTTCCTTCTTCTGGCGGTTTCATGCTGTTCACCATGGTGCTCATCGAGTTTACTGGGGAAATTCTGGGCGTTTTCATCCGGTTGATACTCTCGTCAGCTTTTCACTTTATTTCTTTCCAATTGTTCTTTTAGGGGTCCCACTTGAACCCTTGCTTTATTTTTACACTTTAAATGCAGTTACGGGGTTGCTCGAACACGCTAATATCGAGTTTTCTCTCGGTCCTTTGAATTATATTTTTAATTCGGCTGAATTACACCGAGTTCACCATGCAAAACAAGTTAGTCTCGCTAATCATAATTTTGGGAAAATTACTTGTATTTGGGATCTAGTTTTTAAAACATTTCATAAACCTCTTAAAAAGTGTGGTGACGTGGGAATCGACTCTCATTTTAAAGAGGTTCCTGGAAATTTATTGTGGCAACTTATCTATCCTTTTCAAAATGTAACAGATGAAGATAATAAAACTCAGGAGAAAATTGAAGCTGAAGTTATTGTGAGCCCTTAATTGTTATGCTGAGTTTTAAAAATGCTCGAGAAATTATTATTCTTACAATTCCTGTATTTTTAGGGAATCTATCCCATACTTTGATTAATGCGGGAGATGCTTTTGTCGCTTCGATGTATTCGACAGAAGCCTTAGCAGCACTTGGAGTTTCTTATGGTTTTCTCCTACCGGTGATTTACGCTGGAATTGGTGCACAGTCCAGTATCTCAGTTCTTATGAGTCGGCATCGTAATGATCAACAAATTCGCCGGGAACTGTTTCCTATTTCTTTAATCTTTTCTTTTATTATTGCTATCATTATTATTAGTCTAGGGATTCTCCTGACTAGCCAGTTAAAGCATTTCCCAATCAATCCTAGAATTACAGAGCAAGTGGAAGACTATTTGTACATTATGTACTTTTCTTCGTTTTTTGTGTTTGGCGTGCAAGCTGTTAAAGAATATTTACTCGGGATTGAAGATGTTCGATTTGCAAATATTGTTGCCTTAATTTGTGTCTTTCTCAACGTAGGGTTAAATTTTCTTTTTTGTTTAAAAGGGGTCGAGTTACCTTTGCTAGGAAATATTCAAGGAGTTAAAGGATTAGGAATTGCAAGTGTTATAAGTAGGATGTTTTTTTTCTTATCTCTATTTTTCTATGCTATTCGCAAATACAAACTCAATTTTTCCTTTTCACGAGAACTTTGGAATCTAAAAATTAAAAAGCTTTCTCATATTGGGCTTCCAATAGGTTTTTCATATTTTTTAGAATCATTAGGATTTTGTATTTTAGGCGTCTTTGTGGCGAGATTTGAATTAGATCAATCGGCAGCTCACCATATTGCATTTCAATACGCAGGCTTTTTCTTTATGCTCCCAATTTCGATAGCCTCTGTCATGTCTGTTAAAGTTTCCTATCATTATGGATTAGGTGAGTTTTTAGAAGTTTCAAACTACTTAAAAACTTCTTATAAACTGATTTTTCTGTGGGCATTGATTGTCATGGTCCTTTTGATTTTAATTCCAGATGTATTCATTGGTGTTTTTACTCAAAGTGTAGATGTTATTGCGATTGCCAGTAGTTTACTGGTGTGCGTAGGGGCTTTTCAAATTGTTGATTCAACGCAAGTTTTCTTTTCCAACATTCTTAGGGCCATAGGAAGGACCAAAATAGTGCCCTATTCAATTATTGTCGCCTTTTGGATTGTCGGGCTTCCGGTAGGTTTGTTTTTAGATTTCTCATTTCAGCTTAAAGCCATGGGCTATTGGCTTGGATTGACACTAGGGCTCTTCTTGAACGCTGTATTCCTTGGCACTTATCTCTGGAAAGGTTATAAACATAGATTATTGGGAACGAATTTGGTCGCTTGATCTTAGTTACAAAACTGTGCCAAAATGGTCATCAATACACCAAATTTAAATTTAGCTAATTAAGGAATAAGTCTTATGGAAAAAGTATGGTTGAAAAATTACGATGAAGGAGTTCGCCACGAAATTGATATCAACACTTATAAATCAATTGTTGAAATTTTAGATCACTCTTTCACCCAATACGCCAACAAACCAGCTTTTCACAATATGGGAAAAACTCTGAGTTATTCTGAGCTAAAAGAAAAAAGCTATGAGTTTGGTCACTACTTGCAAAGCCACTTAGGTCTAAAAAAAGGCGATCGAGTGGCGTTGATGATGCCCAATATTCTTCAATATCCCATCGCTCTTTTTGGAATTTTGCAAGCGGGAATGGTGGCAGTGAACGTGAATCCCCTTTACACTGCTCGCGAGCTTGAAGGACAACTCATTGATTCAGGGGCCAAGGCTATCGTTATTTTTGCAAATTCAGCTCACAATCTCGAAAAAATTATTCAAAAAACACAAATTAAACACACAATCGTTACAGGTATTGGTGATCTCTTGGGATTTCCAAAATCGTTAGTAGTAAATTTCGCAATCAAGCACATCAAAAAAATGGTTCCACATTGGGATATTCCTGGGGCCGTGACATTTACTGAAGCCCTCGTTAAAGGAGATGCTTCGAGTTTTAAAAAAGAATCACTTACTCACGAAGATACGGCTTTCTTGCAATACACAGGGGGAACGACTGGAGTGGCTAAAGGAGCAATCCTTACTCACGGTAATATTGTGGCCAACGTTCTTCAAGCTAAAGAATGGATTACCAATTTTATCGATGAAGGTGTCGAGATTATTATTACTCCGCTTCCGCTCTACCATATCTTTTCTCTGACAGCGAATTGTTTGATCTTTTCATCCATGGGAGCTCTCAATGTTTTGATTACAAATCCAAGAGACATACCAGGGTTTGTTAAAGAGTTAAAGAAATGGAAGTTTACAGCAATTACTGGAGTTAACACACTCTTTAATGCGCTCATTAATAATGATGAATTTAAAAAACTTGATTTTAGCCACCTCAAAGTCACACTTGGAGGGGGAATGGCTGTTCAGCGTTTTGTTGCTGAAAAATGGAAAGAGGTTACTGGACGCCCTCTTATTGAAGCTTACGGCTTAACGGAAACTTCACCTGCAGCTTGTATCAATCCCATGACTCTGAAGGAATACAACGGCTTTATTGGTCTGCCTATTCCATCGACAGAACTTTCAATTAAAGATGATGCCGGGAATGACTTAGCTTTTGGAGAAGTTGGAGAACTTTGCATTCGTGGACCTCAAGTGATGAAAGGCTATTGGAATAAGCCAGAAGAAACTGCCAAGGTTATGACTTCAGATGGTTATTTTAGAACTGGGGATCTTGGTTTTATGAATGAAGATGGCTATGTAAAAATTGTCGATCGGAAAAAAGATATGATTCTTGTTTCTGGTTTTAACGTCTATCCAAACGAAATCGAAGATGTTGTTGCCAAGCATGATAAAGTTCTTGAGTGCGCTGCTGTCGGAGTCCCCGATGCGAAAAGTGGAGAAGTTGTAAAACTATTTGTCGTTAGAAAAGATGAGAACCTTACAGAAGAAGAACTTAAAGATTATTGTCGCAATAATTTAACTGGCTATAAAGTACCAAAACTTTATGAATTCAGAACCGATCTCCCAAAATCTAATGTTGGTAAAATCTTGCGAAAAGATTTGAGAACTGAATCGGCGAGCGTTTAAGTTTATTTGTCTATGAAATTATTTGTTTTTTGTTCACTGACTTATTTGGCTTGGTGTTTTTCTGCTTATTCTGAAGATACGCAGCGCATGCTGATTATCAAAGCGTTAGTCGCTGAAGTGGAAAAAGCGACTGGATCTCACTTGGATATTCCTGAAACAAAAGAAAACTCCGAAGAAGCATCTGAAGTAGAGAATGATCAGAAACAAATTAAAGCGACAGATGAGGTTCTCCTAAAACCTAAGAAACCTTCAAAGCCTCAAACATTGATTGAAAAACAAAAGCAATGGCAGCAAGAACTTGTCAATGATCACAAGGCTACGCTCAAAGCTTGGCATTTAGAGTCTCAGATGATTTTAAAAGAATGGAAGAAACAAAATAAACTTTTTCTACAAAACGTCAAAGTCTATGAAAAGTATGCTGAGGATACAAGTATTGATAAAAAAGTTTCTGAAGCAATAGAAAAAAATTATAAAAAATACTTTGAAACAAAAATAGAAGACACTAGTGAAAAAAAATTAGATTCATCTTTTTATTTTGTGAAAAATTTTTCAGATTCTAGTATTAAAAATCAATATGCACGCCCAACTTGTAGTGCTTTTGCAGGGACAAAAGGGTTGGAAATTTTAGCTGCTCAAAAGAACGAATCTGTTGATCTTTCAGAACACTATCTTTATTGGGCAGCAAAGCCTGATTGCCAACAAGTTAAATGTGTTGTCCAAGGCTCTTGGGTAGGCTTTGCTCTGAAGCGTTCTTTGGAAAGTGAAAGTTATGATATTCCAATGGAAAAAGACTGCCCTTACAACCCGGTAACGGTGAAAGGGAATCAGACACAAATTCCACTCAAAGATCCCTGCTTGAAAGATGGGGTTTTAAAGGTAGAAGATTTTCTTCTTGTTAAAGATCTTTCTTCTGCAATTCAACAACTCAAACAAGATTATCCTTTTGTAATTGGAGTGACTCTCAACGAGAGCTTTTCAAGAAATACTGGCCTTCTCTCTTATGGAAGTGATACCCAATCGGCGAAAGACTTCACAAAGGGACACGCTGTCCTTGCTGTGGGTTATATTCAATTACCAAAAAGCTTTGAGGAAGGTGAATACTGCGTCGTCGTGGCTAACAGTTGGGGTGTTGGCTGGGGAAAAGGTGGCTATAGTTGTCTTACGGAAAAATGGTTACAAAACTACAAGAGGATTAATCCTCTTGTAGTTTTAAGAAAAATCAACATTAAATAATTACTTTTTGAGTAGATCGCGAATTTCTTCCAGAAGAACTTCTTGTTTTGGAGGTGCACTAGGTGCAGCTTCTTCTTTTTTCTTCATCGAATTCATGGCCTTCACGACGATGAAAATAGCAAAGGCAACGATTGTAAAATCGACAATTGTTTGGATGAATACTCCGTAGTTGATTGTCACGGCAGCTTGATCCCCGGCAGCTTCTTTGAGAATAATACTGAGTTGACTAAAGTCCACTCCGCCCATCAAAAGTCCGAGTGGTGGAGTAAGAACGTCTTTAACAAAAGAACTGACGATTTTTCCAAAAGCACCACCAATAACCATACCAACGGCGAGATCAACGACGTTTCCTCGCATAGCAAATTTTTTAAATTCTTCAAACATACTTTATCCTTAATTATAAAATTAATAAGTAGCGACTAAAAGAACAGTCAATGTTTTATCTGTATCGCTTGTAAACCCTCTGTCTTTAAGAGTGTCATCTTTAATCAATTTGTATGAAACTTTGAGTGAAAGCATTTCAGAAAGAGAATTCACACCTGCGATTTCAAATGTGTACAAGTTTCTTTCATCACTATCAAATGTTTTGAGGTATTCAAGGTTTGTTTTGAATTTAAAGCTTTCTGTTACAGGTTTTGAATATTCAATATAAGCACGACCTACGCTGCTATCTTGTTCAAAATCAGGGTCAGTATTATCGATTCTTTCTTCATGAGTATAACGATAACCAAGTTCAAAAAAGAGATAATCAATATCATCTTTATTTTCTTGAGGAATCAAATAGTATTTAGCACCAAGGTCTGAGTTTCTTCTTTCTTCGAAACCGCTGAATTTGTTTCCTTCAACTCCTTGAGCTAAAAACCAATTCCAACGATCATTAATTTTTCTGTCGTAGCGAAGTGATGCACTCCAACTTCTTGCAGTGACAACGTCATCAGCTTCACCGTAAACGTAATCACCTTTACCAGTCACAACGTTCTTCTCTTTTTCCCAGATAGAAGAGTGAAGAGCATTGATTGTTGTGGTCTCTGTGTTACCGCTGATTGATGTTGCTCCTAACTCAGATTGATTTTTCCAGTTTGAGGCCATGGAATTCAAGGCCATAAAAGACATAGCAAAGACCAATAGGGACTTCATAAATTCTCCTTGTTACAATTTCATTGTTAGAATAATTTTGGCCCGCCCAATATATCTGCCTGGTACCGAAAAATAAAGCCAATGCCCTCACCTTTTAGGGTGTTTTCAAAGATGCCTAGGCCAATGGTAAGCTTGGAGTTTTGAAACGGAAGCTGATGAATAGCGTAAATGGCATGGGAGTTTTGCTTTGAGTCTTCGAAGTTTGCAGTTTGGTACAGCAAACCTGTGAGAAGCTTGTTATGTTGGTAACCAAATATGACGTTGAGTTTTCTTAAATCGTCGCCGGTATTTTGACCAGCAATGGCGTGGCGGTATTCGCCAATAAGTTTGTCTGTATTAGCGGGAACGATCCTTTCGTCTTGGTAGTGACTGAGGAGAACATAGTTTTTGTAGCCAAGGGCAAGTTTAATTCTCCAAAAATCTCTTCGTAATTTATTATCACAGTCAACGACATTACAGTTAAAAAATTTAAATTCAAAATTATAGTCTTCATGAGAGCGTCCAACTCCAATTCCTAAAATGGACACAGGGTAGAGGTCAGCACCAATGACCAGTGAATTGACGACCACAGAAGTCTTGGCTTGAAAATAGGGGCGTAATAGACCAAATTTCCACTGGTCTTTTGAGTCTTGGGTGCGCTTGTCCCATAGGAGTGTATTGTGTCCTAGTTCGGCGAAAACCATGGCACCGAGAGCAGGATAGGTTCGTCCTTGGAATCCATAATGAGCATCAAAGGGGAGTTTTTCCTCAGAGGCTTGAAGAGATAGAAGAGAGAGGGTAAAAAAGAGCGTTAAAACTAATTTATGCATTCCAATGACTGTTGTATCATACCCTCAAGAACAAAGTTGGCAACTGCAAATTAGACAAAAAAGAGGTAAAGATGCTGTCACAACGCGTAAGAGAACTTCCAGAATCAGCGACTTTGGCCATGGCAAGAAAAGCCACTGAGCTCAAGCAAAAAGGTGTTGATATTATCAGCATGAGTTTAGGTGAACCAGATTTTGGAGCGCCTGAATTTTTAAAAGAAGCCGCAATTCAAGCTATTCACGAAGGGCATTCTCATTACCCACCTGTCCCAGGTTATCTCGATTTGCGCGAGACTATTTGTGAAAAACTTAAACGTGATAATAACCTTGAATACAGTGCTAATGAAGTGGTGGTCTCTACAGGAGCTAAACAATCGATAGCGAATCTTATTTTAGCGACTATTAATCCCGGGGATGAAGTTATATTACCGGCTCCATTCTGGGTTAGCTATTATGATGTTATAAAATTTGCCGGAGGTGTTCCTGTTATTCTTAACACAGATATTTCAACACACTTCAAAATTACGGTAGAGCAATTAAGAGATGCTTTTAGTTCTAAGACAAAGTTGTTTCTTTTTAGTAATCCGTGTAACCCCTCTGGAAGTGTTTACAGTGAAGGTGAATTAAGAGAATTGGCAAAAGAATTTGTAAAGTACCCTGAAGTCATGATTGTTAGTGATGAAATCTACGAGTATATAACTTTTAATGAGCAAAATTTTTCCATCGGATCTATCCCTGAGCTCAAAAAAAATGTCATAACTATCAATGGTCTCTCTAAAGCTTATGCTGTGACAGGCTGGAGATTAGGTTATTTAGCTGCCCCAGAGGAAATTGCTAAAGCTTGCTCGAAAATTCAAAGTCAATTTACTTCCGGAGCGAATGCTATAACTCAAAGAGTTGCTGTGGCGGCTCTTAAAGCTGGAAAGGAAAAAGTTTCTTATATGCGAGAAACATTTTTGAAAAGAAGAGACCACTTGATTTCTGAGATTGCAAAAAATATTCCTGTAATGAAAACAAATGTTCCCGACGGAGCCTTTTATCTTTTTCCAGATGTGAGTGCTTTTTTAAAAGGAAAAATCTCTAATACCAATGATCTTTGCCAGTATCTTTTAGAGAAAGCTCATGTTGCGGCCACTCCGGGGGAAGCTTTTGGATGCCCTCGTAATATTCGCCTTTCATATGCTCTTAATGAACAGCAAATTTCAGAAGCTGTTAACAGAATGGCTCAAGCTTTAAAGGAACTTTAGAAAATGAAGACTTATCTCACTGGAATAAAACCCACCCATCTTCCTCACATAGGAAATATGCTTGGGGCGATTAAGCCAGCAATCGATTTTTCTAAAAATGGAAAGAGTGAAGATCGCTATCTCTATTTTATTGCTGATTACCATGCATTGACGAGTGTGCGAGATTCAGAAGATTTTAAAGAACACGTTTATGAAATCGCTGCCACTTGGCTTGCTCTTGGACTCGATCCTGCCAAAGTCATTTTTTATAAACAAAGTGATATTCCTGAGACTTTTGAATTAGCTTGGATTTTAGCATGTAATACTCCGAAAGGGGATTTAGAACGTGCTCATGCTTACAAGGCTGCTGTTCAAGCTAATAAAGATGCTGGAAAAAAAGATCTCAACCACGGTATCAATGCAGGTCTTTTCAATTATCCTGTCTTAATGGCAGCTGACATTCTACTTTTTGATTGTGATATTGTCCCAGTAGGAAAAGATCAAGTTCAGCATGTGGAAATGGCGAGAAGTATGGCCCAAAGAATAAATCAGCACTATGGTGATGTTTTGGTTGAGCCACAGGAATCTCTTTCAGTCGGTCAATACATTCCAGGTCTTGATGGAAGAAAGATGAGCAAGTCCTACGGGAACACTATTCCTCTCTTTGTTCCTGAGAAAAAACTTAAAAAAACTATTAATAAAATTACCACAGATTCTAAAGAACCCAATGAGCCAAAAGAAACAAAAGGTTCTTTGATCTTTGATATCTATCAGTGTTTTGCAAGCCCTTCTGAAGTTCAAGAAATGAAAAAGAAATATTTGGAAGGGATTTCTTGGGGGGAAGCGAAAGTGGAACTTTTTGAAAAGGTGAATGCCGTTCTCAGTGAACCACGTGAAAAATACGAATATTTGATGGCGAATCGAGAAGTCATCGATTGTCACCTCAAAGAAGGAGCTGTGAAAGCTCGAAAAATTGCTGGTGAAACTTTAGATAGAGTGAAGCAAAGAGTGACTGGCTTTTAAGAGGGTAGAGGCGTAGAGGCTTTTTGAATTCTCTCCCACAGTGATTCCCACAAACCATCTTTTGGATATTTGTCCTCTACCAAATAAATCAGATCAATATTTTCTTTAGAAAGCGATCGCATCACGGCATAGAGTTGGCGAGCTGCGAGTAAGGGATCGAGCGGTAGGACTAATTCCATTTTTTTAGAAAATTTATCAAAAAAAGGAGTAAAAATCTCATCTGGATGGGAAACAACAAAAAGTGGCTTTGCTGGTTGGTAGTGATTTTTGAGCTGTCCTGGTGAACTCTCTGAATTTTTATAAACCACTTGGAACTCTGGAGAAACAACCTTTTCGAGATCACTTTTTAAAATAGCCCCTGGTCGGTAAATTTCGAGTTTATTATTGTGGGAATCAATCCCGATGACAGTACTTTCAATCCCAATTTGGCAATCGCCACCATCAAAGACGGGAATTTTCTCTCCAAACTCTTCTTCGACGTGAAAGGCAGAAGTAGGGCTTGTTCGCATGAAAATATTTGCACTAGGAGCTGCAATAGGTTTTCTAAGTTTTGAAATAAGCCTAAGGGCATCCTTGTGATTGGGCATTCTTACTGCAACGGTAGGTAATCCTGCAGTGATTAGATTAGATATATGCTTTTGTTTCTTGAAAACTATAGTCAAAGGACCAGGCCAAAAAGTATCAGCGAGTTTTTTGATGACACTGGGAGGATTATCAAAAATTTTATCGATATCATCAAGAGTTGATATGTGAACAATGAGGGGGTCGAAAAAAGGTCGTTTTTTTGTTTCAAATATTTTTCTAAGGGCATCTTCACTGGTAATAGAACCAGCAAGACCGTAAACAGTCTCAGTAGGTATGGCGACCACTTCGTTCTTTTGTAATAAGCTTAAGGCTTGGTTAAAGTTTACTTTCATTTATAAACAATCCAATGTGATAAGAAGTTTATTATTTTGAGGTGCCACGACGTTTGGAGACACGAGAACTTCTTTAAATTGCACAATTTCCACACGAGTTAAAAGTTTTTTATGCTCAATAGCACGGCGATTCCCATTTTGACAGTAAAATCTTGCGATTGGATCGGCAAGTGAATCATCCTGTTCTAATCTTAAAAAGAGTTTTCTCATCAATTTATTGTGAAAATCATTGGCGACTTCTTTGCGAGAGAGTTTTTCTATCAACACTGATCGTCCAGGGTTGATCAAATCTATTTTGTGGCCATCATCGAGTGTTCCTATAACCTGGTGCCAGGTATTGGTTTTTTGAGGATAGGGAGCAAAGAGATTCCAGTTTTGGTATGTGTGTAACCACTGATTAAGTGGATTTAAAAAGTTCGTTATTTTTGGCGACCAACTGTATTGCGAATGACTTAAGGGCCAATTGAGAAGACTTAACAGCATCACGAAAGCAAAAAATTCTTTTAAAGGAAAAGTGGACTTTTTTGAGAGAGGAGACCAATGTAGAGGTTTAGTAAATTTTGAAAATAGTGAACGGTGATCAGCAATGAATCGGTATCCTTTTTCTCCCAAAGATGCCAATACTTTGTTGTTGAAAATGAAAAAAGGATAAAGATACCAGGTTGAGTTTACTATAATTAAAAATGCTGAAAATCCGTGGTGAGTATGACCTTTTTGATCTTTTACAATCCAACTATCATTTTTTTTCATTTCCTGGAGACGCTCGTAGTTGGCGTAAGAAGGGTAAGCTTTAATATTTTTTAAAAAAAGAAATTCACGTATGATCATTACGAGTTTTTTACAGAAGTTGCATCCACCATCGTAATACATAGTTAGTTCTTGAGATGGTTTAAGAGAAAACTTGTCCCAGAATTGAGATGGGATTAGGGCCAACCAGAAACTCATGGCATAAAGAGGGAAATTGCCAACATTTAAAAGGAGTAAGATTCCGAGATGAAAACTTATAAAGTAAAAAATAAGTGATAGACGAAAGAAACTTTTTCTAAGGATAAGACTTATGATCAGTGCAATTGGAATTAATAATTCGGACCAATAGGTAGCAAAACTTAAAAACTTAAGAATTGCGGGATAGTTTTGAAAATATTCTCCAAAGGGAGTGCTAAAGACATAGAGTTTAAGGGCAAAAGAGAGCGCCGTATAATCGTGATTCCAAATGGGATGGTTTTTGAATAGTGCACTAAAAAAATACATAATGAGCAATTGCCAGATAAAAACAAAACACCACAGACTTTGATAAGAGGATTTTGGTTCTGTGCTTTTATTGAGAGCCTTGTCGATCGAATAAAAGTGATGGGTGGGGAGGAAGAGCAAAATTAAGAGCATAATGCGGACGAGATCATCTCCACCATTCAAGCCAAACCAGTTTCTATTGTTAAAAGAAACAAAAAATAGCCAAACCCAAAAATTAGAGCCTTTAGTACGGAATCCAATCAGCATGGAGAATAGGGCAATGGCGTAACAAGTGATACTTGCCCAGAAAAAAATAAGTGAATTATTGAGATATAAAAGTGAATAACTCCAGTCGTGAGCATAGTCATTTAGCCACAGACTTATGGGAAAGAGACCATTGTCAGAATAGAACATTTCCAAGTAAGGAAGTTGTTCATAGAGATCAAAGAGGAGAAAAAGACAAAGGATAACTCGCATCAGTGCGAGAGAACGTTTGTCCAGTGTAAATACTTGCTGAAAATTGAAATATGACACTTCTAATATCCAATTTCGTTTAAATATAAATTGATGATATCAAAGTTTTTGTAAGTTCCGGAAGAAAAATGTGTTTTAAAGGGGTATCCAGCAACATTACTTTTTAGGCTACCTTCAAGTGAAAAATTATTAGGACGAAAAAAGTTTTTTAGAATGCGATAATCTTGGTTGTTTGCCATGAAGTATTGGAAGAATTTTCTTAAATGTGAAACTTGAAAATTTCCAGCCTGGTAGTGATCGCGAACTTTGCTAAATAACCTCAAACTCTTTTTGTAACATTTCTTCAATAATTCTTCGCCCTCCATACAATTGGCTTTTAAGTAGGGAAGTGACGACTCTAGTGATGATTGGAGAATTTTAAAAATTTCAGAGTTCGAAAATTTAATTTCCTGTTTGATTTCAATATAATCTGAAAATTCTCGATTGAGAAAGGAATGAGAAACCTGAGGGTAAAGATTGGTCTGGCCTTTGATCAATTTTTCAGCTTGTTCGTAATATTTATTCTTATTGAGAGAGAGAATATGATAGTTTTTAATTTCTAGTGAAAGATTTTGAGCATTGTCTTTTTCATAGGTAATCTCTATCTCACTTTCTTTTAATTTTTTAGGGCGTCCAAAGAGATTAAAACCAAGATAGGAGTCGAGAAAAAGTGATTTCATCTTATCTTTTAGCCGATATTGAGCTTTTCTTGAATAACTCGTTTCTTTTTGGAAAGCCTTTTCTTTATTTGCAATTAAAAGTTCAATTGAGTCGTGTGATATTCGGCGATTATTATCCCAGATGAGAAAATTAAAATGAGATCCTGGCGTTTTCCTTTTTTCTTTTCTTTTGAAAATCAAATACTGATCGAGGGCCTTGCGCTGAGTGTTTTGGAGATTTTGATCATTGAGAAACCGACCGATTAAATTGTCTTGGCTTAAATCATAGAGTGAAAAAGCATCGAATTGGTAGGTATATTCATGATTTGTTGTAATTGAACTATTAAAACCAATTGAGAGAAGTGAAATTTTAATTAAAGAAAAAATTTGAGCTTTGAGATCTGCGGATAATGAAATCGTTTTTGTTGTTATCCGAGATTTTTTCAATTGAAATCGATATTGATTGAGTCTTTGCAGTTCTGTCGCTCTGAGGTTTTCAATAGAAGCTTTTGCGTTTAGTGAAAATTCTAAATAAGGATTCCAGACACTATATCCCTTAACTTCAGCTCCAAGAAAAAATTCATCAGAAATTTTAACAATTTCTTCTGGTTGAAGTTGGTTGTATTGGTATTCTAAAGTCCAATGAAAAGGAAGAAAAAGTTTTTTATAATCAGAGTGTAGTGCTTCTTCGTAAGTTTCAGCGTAATGGCGTATTTGAAATTTACGATGAAACTTTAAATTGGCGTAAGCTTCGAGTGTTGCTGAAGTAGTTTCGATAAAATCGAGATCCCATAGCTTTTTTAAAAATGATTTAACATCGATTTCGACTATAAAATTATCTTCAATAACCCATTGATTATAAGAGCGAAGGAGTTGCTGGTTAATATCTCTTTTGGTGTAGACTTTGAAAAAACCAAAAGGCTTTTGCCATTCAAAACCAGGAGAATTGATACGACCTAGATCAAACTCACGGTTAACTTGATCAACATCGCCAGCAAGTAAACGTCCAAGGTCTTTGAAAAGTGGCTCAAGGTTTTGAGATATTTTTTGATATATTCCAAGCTCACTAAAGCTGACGAGCGAGTTGGTGTGGGGAGTGGGCTTAAGATCAAAAAGCTTTTCATTGATTTCATTGTCGAGTTGATCCATTTCTGGCGTATCGATGAGAGCTTGAGTTGTGGTAATTGGAATGGGTGAATTTGAATTGGCCAATTGCCATTTGAGTTTTAACGGGCCTTTGAGATCGATATAAATGCCATTATTTCGATCTGACGCATGAGAAATTCCCAACGCACTGAGAGCGAATAGCATCCCTATTATTATTTTCACTTTCCTTAGCATATAATTGGCCCTTATAGACAACCTATCGGAATGAAGGTAGATAAAATTGATAGAACATTATGAGGGAGTGGAAAAAGGTGCCGTCTCAAGAGCAATCTGAAAATTATTTGAGAGCGAAAGATCTTCTCGACGAAAGTTACGAGTGGCCAGTGGCTTATTTGTTTAAGTTTATTGTAAAAAAAGCTCAAGTAGAGGAGTTTGTTCAACTATTCGGAGAGATTGAAATTCAAAAAAGACATTCACGAAATGAAAAATATGTTTCCCTCAGCATTACCCTAGAGATGCACTCTGCTGAAGAAGTTCTGGAAGTCTACGAAAAGGTCTCTGTAATTGAAGGAATTATAAAGCTTTAGAAATCATGAAAAAAACAAAGTTTAATTCAGTTCTCATCATTGGAGCAGGAGCTTTTGGGACTTCTATGGCCTGTGTTCTTGCCCATAATTTTAAAAATGTCTATTTAAAAGTTCGCTCTCAGGATATTTACGATTGTCTTAAACAGGGTGAAAATTCAATCTATCTCCCCGGGTTAACTTTACCTTCAAATATTTATCCTCTTTTGGAGTGGGACGAAGTCGATAAAATAGGGGATGTTCAGCTTTTGGTTTCTGGCTTGCCTACTAAAGTGTTGACGGACTTTTACACAGAAAATAAGGAGAGGATTATCCCTTTCCTCGATAAAAAGGTGCCTTTTGTATCTTTATCCAAAGGTATTGATACTGAAACTCTTGAGCTCCCTGACGATATTTTTTATGATATTTTTTATCTTCATAAAGATCTTTTCACATTTCTTTCTGGACCATCCTTTGCAAAGGAAATTGTTGAAAAACAGGTCACTCTCGTTTCTCTGGCAGGAAAATCAAGACAGGTTTTAGAAAAAGTCGCAAAAATGACTGAGACAAGTTATTTCCGAAGCCTTCCAACTTACGATGTAAAAGGTGTTCTTCTAGGTGGGGCTTTGAAAAATATTTTAGCGATAGCCGGAGGGATTATTGAAGGTTTGGGGTATAACCACAATACTCGAGCTGCGATGATCACTCGGGGGATTGTTGAGATGCTTCGGTTTGGAAAAGTTTTTAATGCGAGACCGGAATCTTTTTATGGCCTCAGTGGAATGGGGGATCTTATTCTCACAACCACTGGAGAATTAAGTCGAAATAAATCATTTGGAATAGAAATAGCTAAGGGGCGAAAGCCTGATGACATTATCAAAAGTGCACGCTATGTTGTCGAAGGTTACAAAACGACAAAAGCTGCTTTCGATTTGGCCAAAAAGTACAAAATAAGAATCAGGCTCTTTGATGGAATTTACCGGATACTCTATCAAGGAGAGGATCCTCAGCAAATTATTGAAGAGATGATGAATCTTCCCATGACTTTTGAAGAGTAGTTTGAAACTCGATAAATTTATTTAAGGCTTCGATAGGAGTCATGGAATTTATATCAATTTCACGAATTTGATTTTCAATCATCGATTCTTTTTCTTCGAATTCATCTCCGGAATCAAATAGATTCATTTGGTTGATAGTTGCAAAAGAATCCTTAGGCGATTGCTCTTTTTCCAATTGCTTGAGTATTTGATTCGCTCGCTTGAGAACACTTGAAGGCAATCCGGCTAACTTTGCTACGTGAATCCCAAAACTTTGAGTTGCTCCACCTGGAATGAGTTCATAGAGAAACTGTATGGTCCCATTTTTATTAATCGTCTTGACGGTGAGGTTTATGGCCCCAGCTGTTTGCTCTGCCACATCGATGAGTTCATGATAATGAGTTGAAAAGAGTGTTAAAGCTTTTGTTTTTTCACAAAAGTGTTCGAGCAGAGACCAGGCAATACTTAGTCCATCAAAAGTCGAAGTTCCTCTTCCTATTTCGTCTAAGATGAGAAGTGAGTGTTCGCTAGCATGGCGAAGAATTTCCGAAGTCTCAGACATTTCAACCATAAAAGTCGATTGGCCTCCGACTATGTCGTCGCTCGCTCCTATACGTGAGAATATGTAGTCACAAAGCCCAACTTGGGCCTTAGCCGCTGGGACGTAAGAACCCATTTGCGTTAAGAATTGAACGATGGCCACTTCCCGCATGACAGTCGTCTTCCCGGCCATGTTGGGACCCGTGATCAAAGCAAAATACTGCTTATTATTCAGTTCAATGTTGTGGGGTACGAATTGATCGTGAATGGCTTTTTTTATGAGTGGATGCCACACACCTTCTAAGTGGCAGATTTTCTTATCCTCTATCTGAGGGCGAGAAAAGTTTTCTTGAAAGGCAAGCCAAGCAAAGGATTGATAAATATCCAAAGTTGCTAAAAAATCAGCTAACCTTTGGATGGCCAAAACATTATCTTCAGTTTGTTTACAAATTTTCTTGAAAATTTCTCTTTCAATTTGTAAGAGTTTCTCCTGAGCAGAGTAGAGTTCTGCTTCAACTTTTTGGACTTCAGCAGTTAAGAAACGACCGCAGTTGACCAGAGTTTGTTTCTTCTTAAATGTTTCAGGAACTTTTGCCAATTGGGCTTTCGAAACTTCAATAAAGTAGCCATTAATATTATTAAATTTAATTTTAAGATTGGAGATGTCGTGCTTCTTTCTATACTTATCTTCCAAAGCTTTCATCTTGCTATTGACTGTCTCGTGAATATTGGCTAACTCATCTCTTTTTTTACTGTATTTTTCTTTGATGAGATTACCTTTATTCAGATTAGCTCCAATTTCGTCGTTTATAGCTTTGCCGATCAAAATTGAAAGTTCGTCGAGAGCTGCAAGTTGATTTTTATCGAGATGACTTGGAAGGTATGTTGTTAGCTTTTTGATTTTTTTGGTTAGTTTATCAAAGGTTTCAATCGCTACTTTTAAATTGAGGAGGTCTTGGGATTGAATCTTTCCTGTGCTGAGCTTAGCGAGAATTCTTTTGAGATCGCGAATTTCATCAAGTTCAGTGCGAATATTATTTAAGTCGGACTGATTTGCCATAAGAAATTCTACACAATCGAGGCGTTTTTCAATTTCATTTTTATCAAAGAGAGGGGACTGGGAAAATTCCTTGAGCTTGCGAAAACCCATGGATGTTTTTGTTTTATTGATGAACGCCAGTAGTGAATGACTGAATTTTTCTTGAGATCTTGGAAAAATTTCCAGTGAGGCCAGCGTTTGATGGCTGATTTTCATTTTCTTTTGGTTATTGATAACACTGAAAGCACTAAAGTGAGAGAGCTTCTCACAGCCTTGAGTTGAACAAATATAGTAACTGAGAGCTCCTATAGGAGGGATAAATTCTTTGTGAGTTTTTAGCGTATTATCTTTTTTGTAATAAGGAATAATTTTTTCAATATAAGAAGCGGTTATTTTTTCTTGAAAAAATTCTGAGCTGAGGTAAGTAATAAGCACATCGCGATTCTCAAGAAATTCTCTCAATTCGTTTCTTCTTTCAAATTGATCAAAAAAGGCAATGCATTCCCTTGGAGCATAAATTTTGATTTTATCAAAAAGTTCTTCTTGGGATTTTATTTCGAGTCCAAAAAAATCACCTGTGGTGTAGTCAATAAAAGAAGCATAAGTGACATTTTTATGAAAGTGAAAACTACATAAATAATGATTGTGTCGCTCTTCTGATTTATCGAGGTCATAGGGAATACTAGGACTTACGATTTGAGTCACGGCTCTTTTTACAATCCCCTTGGCCTGTTTGGGATCTTCAACTTGTTCACAGATAGCCACCTTGCGTCCACTCTGAGTTATTTTATCAATATAAGTACTGGCGGCATGATGGGGGATACCCGCCATGGGTATGGGGACACCGGCTAATTTTCCTCGGTGAGTGAGAGCAATATTAAGGATTTTTGAAGTAGCCTCAGCATCTTCAAAAAAAACTTCGTAAAAATCTCCCATTCGAAAGAGCAGGAGAACATCGCGATACTGGCTTTTGATTTCCAAATACTGCTCCATCATGGGAGTTAACTTACCCGCTTTTTCTTTGAGTTTTTCTACAATGAGTTTTTCTGGTTTTTTCATGAATGCAAAATACTAGCAAAGATGGGGAGCTATGGCGACCGATTAAAGGGAAGAGAAATTTTTGAAAGAGGCTGGTAAATAAAAAATATTTTCGACGAAAATGCCTATGCCATTATGGGTATAATTCTCGTTTTTTGTTCACCAGTGGTACAATTATTACCAAGTTATGAAGACATCATTTTTAACTGTTGTTTTGGGTACATTGTTCGCACATTCCGTTTATCTCTTTTTTGGGGAGGAGGGGTTTGATCGTTTTCTCACCAAGCAAAGTTTTGTTGATAAAACACGGTTTGAATCTTTTGAAGGTCTTATTTATTTTTTCTCTGAAAATAAAAAGCCGAAACTCAATTTTACTTCTAGTGATTTGGTTGTCTTGAATGCCAATTGGGCTCAATTCAAAAACCCTAAGGGTTATGTTTTTCACTCTGAAAAAGATGAAAAAATGTATTTTAAGGCTAAAGAAGGTGAATACATTAAAGAGGCTGATCAACTCATGATGAATGGGGAAGTGAGGTTTCAATACAAAGATGCCGAACTCGATTGTGATAAAGGACGCTACTTTATTTCTCAAGAAAAATTTATTGGTGATGGGAATGTAAAATCTAAAGCATTAGATATTGTTACTCAAGATACTATCTATGTTGAGTCTAAAAAAATCACATCTTTTCCTATGAAAAAATATTCTCATTTTGAAGAAGATGTAAGTGGCATAATTGAGAGAAAAAGAAAGTACGAAGGGAAGTTTTATTTTTGGGGAGAGCACTTAGAATCGCGATTACTCGATTCGGAAATTGATCTCTATGACAACGTAAGAGTGAAGCGAAATAATATGGATATCACTGCTGATCGGAGTAAAATCTTTTTAGAAAATTTTAATAAAAGATTTAAGTATTATGAGCTCTACGATGACGTCGTTGTTAAGCAAAAGATTAAAGAGCGCGGAACTTCAAATTTCTACGATCGTACAGCTTATGCGGAAAAATTAACTGGGCATATTCGTGAAAAAAAGATTATTCTAACAGGAGCTCCACGGGTAATTAGCCGTAAGGATGTGATCAAAGGATCGAAGATTACATTGAGAGAAAATGCGAGTTTGATAGAAGTGAACGATTCCACTTCAAATATAAAATACAAATAAAACTATGGAAGAAAAAGAAGAACAAAAAGCAGTTTTGGAAGGAAAGCATCTCGAAAAATCGTATAATGGCCGAAAGGTTGTTAAAGATGTGAGTGTGAGTATCACTCAAGGAGAGATCGTTGGGCTCTTGGGACCCAATGGAGCAGGGAAAACAACAAGTTTTTACATGCTGGTTGGTCTCGTTAAAGCAGATATTGGAACGATTACTATTTCAGGTGAAGATATCACGAATTCTCCACTGCATTCTCGGGCCTTGCAAGGAATTGGCTATCTTCCCCAGGAAGCATCCATATTTCGAGATCTAACGGTTGAAGAAAATATTTTAAGTGTGCTCGAAGTTAAAAAATATCCTCTTAGAAAAAGGAAGAATCAACTTAACCAATTGATTGATGATTTTTCACTGCACACAATTCGAAAATCTAAAGGGCGTGAACTCTCTGGTGGTGAGCGCCGTCGAGTAGAAATCGCTCGAACCCTCGCGCTTAGCCCGAAGTTTATTTTATTAGACGAGCCTTTTGCAGGTGTTGACCCGTTAGCGGTTAACGATATTCACTCTATTGTTCGAAGTCTTGTTCATCGAAATATCGGAATTCTTATCACTGATCACAATGTTCGCGAAACACTGGGAATTGTGGATCGGGCTTACATTATGAATCGAGGGGAGCTTTTGGTGGATGGGACGCCGGAAGAACTTATCAAAAACGAAATCGCAAGAGAGCACTATCTCGGCGAGAACTTCAAGATGTAGGGGTTACTGGGACTTTCTAGCACTCGGTCATGATTCTTTTGAATAAATAACAATTAAGGTTTTCTTTGAAGTCAAAAAACTTATAATGCTTTTTTAGGAGAAGACAGTGTCTATATACTTAAAACTTCTTAAAGCCTTAATAATCGTAATCGCTTGTTCTACTTCTTTTTTAGCGGAAGCCGATAATGATTCATGTATTGAGACAATTATCACACACCCACAACAAGAATGGGATACAAGCAAGGCGATTTTTAATCAATCGATTGATTACATAAATAGTCATTTTGGGTGTAAAAATAAAGCTCATGTTCTGCTGAATACTAAATATTCTACTTACATCCCACCAAAAGTCCTAAGAAAAGCAAGTGTTCACAGAAGTGAAAGTGGAGAACATGATATTTGGGTTAAAGGTGACCGGGTAATAGTTGTTGGAGGTCTTCATTCTCTTTGCCATTTTCACACCATGGAAAAAGTAATTGAAAATAGATTAGTTAAAGGTTTTTCCCAAAACTTAGAAATCTTAGCCCCTTTAAATGCAATTTATGGATGGCCAAATGGAGAAGGAACCAAAACTCTAGATAGAATCATTAAAGAAATTAGGCGTCAAGACGTGGCTAACTTCTTACTAGATGGCGATCGATTGTTAGAATACTACAGTTGTCTTGATGTCTACTTAGATGAAACGGAAATATATTCTTATGATAAAAGTTTATATAGTTGTCAGTTCTCAGTAAAAATATCATTTAGGACTAATCTAACACTTTAATTATTAATAACTAGTTAAATGCCTTGCAAGTCTGCAAACGAACATGCCAGGTTAAATTCAAATAACTAGTGCAACTTTTCGTCCTTCAATGCACTAGACGCATCGTCAGCAAAAAGTCTACTGGCACTGAATTGGGCACTGTAGTCTGTACTTTTTACAATGGCTTTGCGACAAGAAATCAGTGTGGTATGGGAGCAGTAACAACTAAAAACTATAATCTGGGAGGATGTTTATGAAGTTGATCGTTAGTGTTGTTGCTATAGTTTTGTCTTTGAATTCTTTTGCGGCCTTTCAAATCACTAGTGCCGAATTTAATTTTACTGATGAGCAGGTTGCTGGGGGTAATTTTCACGCAGGGTCTGATGCCGATTCAATGCACGACGTTATGGAAGCGGGGAAAAGCGACCACCTAATCCAAGGGGACATTGTTATTCAAGAAATTGATCACGAAACAGGGGATTCGCGAACGATTAAAATTCAAAATGCTCGCTTATCTTTGCATGTCACAGGAAATGCCCAGTTTCGATTTGATTTTGAACTCAACACTGGGATGACTATCAAAAACCTTCAAGGAAAATCTCTTTTAACTCTTGAAAAAGAGTTCACTGGAAGATTCGACGGAGCAAGATTTATCGTTGGGAACTATTTTTTGAGAATGGAAAATGAAGATGGTGTTCGCGTAAGAGATTGGTCGAGTTTACTTGGATTCTTAGGAGGATTTGTTTCTTCTAAAGTAACTGGGAAGTTTCACTTGGGTCACGAGTCTACGATTGTCAGTATCCAAGGTAAAAAAGGTGAAAAAACGGCTCAATACGATTCACTTCAAGAGGCTATCGAAAATGAGAACCAAGGCGTTTTAATTCAATAACGTCCTATATAAGAAGAGCTTACGACTTCTGCTCGTAAGCTCTCCTTTCTAAGTCCCCGAATTTTGTTCTATAATTTCAATGTGTTATAATAGTTGAGTGAAAAACCCTAATGTTTTTGGGAGAGTATTCCGATAGGGTAAAAAGGCATGAATATGCTAAAAGATGGGGTATCGCTATGGCGATGAAGATGAATCAATCGCTCAAACAGACACAGAACTTGACCATGACGCCGCAGTTGCAGCAGGCGATCAAGTTGCTGACCCTCACTCATCTCGAGATGACCAATGTGATCGCTAAAGAAATGGTGGAAAACCCCATGCTCGAAGAACTCGACAGCGAGAAAACTCACGAGGAATTGGCGAGCGATCGTAGTGTGAGAGAAATAGAATCGACGGCTGAAAATTTTTCTGGCCCTGAGTTAGTTGATGGAGGGAAGGAAGATTTTGATTGGCAGAAATATATCGAATCCTATAATAACTCCTCGTCAACAAGTCCTAATAGCTCACGAGAAATTCGCTCCAAAGA
This sequence comes from Halobacteriovoraceae bacterium, assembly GCA_020635135.1. Classification (GTDB taxonomy): domain Bacteria; phylum Bdellovibrionota; class Bacteriovoracia; order Bacteriovoracales; family Bacteriovoracaceae; genus JACKAJ01. The sequence continues at coordinate 684,325 of JACKAJ010000016.1, read as the reverse complement.
AGACCAGCCCGATTATGAGAATATGGTTTCTCAAGAGATGAGTCTTCAAGATCATCTCGAATGGCAGATGCGAATGGAAGATATCGAAGGAGTCGATCTTCAACTGGGCTTGATGATCATTCACAATTTGGATGACGATGGTTTTTTAGAGACATCCCTAGATGAGATTATAAGAGAGAATGGGATTGAAATTGACCTCTCAAGAGCCGAAGAGATACTTGAACTCATTCAATATCTCGATCCCGTCGGTTGTGGGACAAAAAATACGAAGGAAGCTCTTATCATCCAGGCGAGAGCAGTTCCTGGTCGAGTGCCCTTAGTCGAAGAGATCATTAATAATCACCTCGAAGATGTTTATAAGAAAGATTACGATAAGATTGTTAAGGCAACGGGTTCCAATATTGAAAATGTTAAAACGGCAGAAATGATTATTATGACATTTCACCCGCGACCTGGAAGACTTATTTCTTCTGAGCAAATTCATTATGTGGTTCCCGATATTTATGTGAAAGAGATCTCTGGAGAATTAGTTATTCAACTCAATGACGAGGGAGTGCCACGCCTTAAAATTTCTAAACTCTACCAATCGCTACTAAAAAATTCTGGTGATGGGCAGACGAAAAACTATATTCAAGATAAATTGCGCTCGGCCATGTGGTTGTTAAAGTCTATCGAAAATCGCCAAAAAACAATCGAGAAGGTAGCCAAGGCGATTGTAGCCTATCAGCCTGAGTTCTTTAAAAAAGGACCGGAACATTTAAAACCAATGATCTTAAAAGATATTGCTGAAGAAATTGGAATGCACGAATCGACGATATCACGAGTAACGACTAATAAGTTTATGCATACCCCTCTTGGGACCTTTGAGCTGAAGTATTTTTTTAATAGCGGTGTCGGAGGAAAGGATGGGGGAGTTGATATTGCAAGCGAGAGCTTAAAACTCAAAATTAAATCTCTCATCGAAAAAGAAGACCCGAAAAAACCGCTTTCGGATCAAAAAATTGCCACAATTTTGAGTGAGTCAGGGATTGTGGTTGCGAGAAGAACAATCGCTAAATACAGAGAATCTTTAGGGATCCTTTCTTCTGCCAAAAGAAAAAGAAAATAGTTGTTATAATAGCAGACGCGTTGGAACCATTATTACCCGGAGGGGATTCTATGCAAGTGAGTAGCAGTTTTAAAAACATCAAGCACACACCTGGAATTGACGAACACATCTATGAAGAATCAGAAAAACTGGCCAAGTTTTTTGATGGGAAGTTTGAAGTGCAATGGAGCTGTCATTTAAGAAATGGCGTGAACATCACACATGTTAAACTTTTTGGACCCCATTTTGAATATTTTGCTACTGCAGAAAGTGGAAATCTTTTTAAATCAATTAATAAAGCAACAATCAAACTTCAAAAACAACTACAAAAGAAGAAATCAAAATTGAGAAATAAAATTAATCGAAATAATCTCAATTCTCCAAAGCATACACAGATTCTTGAATTACAAAAAGTGGAAGAAAAAGAAATTGAAGAATATGAAGATGACTTGCTTGATGCCGCTTAATTTTTAAAGCAGCAGGAATCGACATCATCGTTGTGAGAGTCTATTTCTTCGTCCATCGAAGCGACAAGCTTATCTTGGATTTCAGCTCTTGAAATTCCCAGCTCATGGGCCAAGGTTTCCATCGTGCTAGGGGCTTGAACGGTCACATCGAGCCCAATAGCCTCCATATCAGAAGCATATTGATAGGCTTTTTCACTTTCATCCATAGAGCATTGGAAAAGAATTTCTCCAGATTGAATTTCAATAACTCTGACTTTGTTTGTCAATGTGATCTCCCTTATAGTATGTATAGCGGAAAAAAAAGAAAAATGAAATGAACATCCAGTCAGTCCTTTTATTGTGTGCACGCGACTTTATGCAAGCCTTTTTTAAAGAAGTTCTAGCTCCAGAAGGGGTTACTCTCTATTCCTATAAATCTGGGCAGGAGCTTTCAGTGGAAATGGTTGAAGATCTCGCTGCAGATTTAATTGTCATTGATCTTGAACTGTTTGATAGCCATTGCGAGAAGCTTTTTTTTATGTACAGAGACTCTGTGTTTTTCTTGCACCGTGATGGTGATAATTTAGATAATGTCCGCAAAGTCTATGGTAATAGCTTTAATCAATTTATAGAAAAACCGCTCGAACTCAATCAGCTGAAAAAATTTTTTAAGAATTACAGATAGTGGCGATAGCGATATTGACCGGCGTCCCAATATGTTTCTGAAATCAAAGACCAGTCCTTTGCAGGCTTGGCATCTTCGGTCGAAAGAATGTGGATTCTCCCTTCTGAGTCGCTGAAGTGCTGGTCGATTTTTTTAAACTGGAACCAGGGAGTCGAACTTAAGGCTGAGACCGAGAGCTCTGAGAGCTTAAGACCAATAGGGGTTTCTGGTGGAAGATTCACGAGCCCTTTTTCTGTCGAGACTCCTAAGTCGGTAGGTGAGCATAACATCCCGTGAGAGTCGACCCCTCGCAATTGGCTGAGAATAATTTCGCGTCCGGTGGGTGTCGTGCTTCCACAAGGGGCCAGGATTGTGAGCATCCCTTCAACAGCATTTGACGCCCCGCACACTACCTCAAGAGTACCTTCAAGTGTTTCTACAGAACAAATTTTTAGTTTATGGGCGTTGGGATGTTTGGTTATTTTAGAGATTTTAACTGTTTGAATGTCTTTTGCTGTTGTCATGGCCTACTAAATCCGAGTCTGAAATAAAAAAAGAACTGAGATTCTTATCTTGAAAACTGAGAAGTAAGTCAACAAGTTTTTGGTAATTGTGAATGATCCACAGTGAAGAACTGCGAGAAGGTGATCTCAAAATAAGCATATCGTTTGAAAGGACAACAGCTTGAATGGGTTCAAACCATTGCTTGTGAATTTCTGGTCCAAGTATTTCTTTGAGTTGAGCGGAAACAATTGTCCAAGTTTTAATGGCCGTGACGACAGGGGTTGCTTTAACAGGTTTACTTTCAGCTTGAAAGAGTAATTCTCCTAGCTTTGTAATATTTTCCCGAAGAGTTCTCTTCAAAAGAATTTGGGGAATTGGCAACGTTTTGGTATTAATCTTTCACTCCACTTATGCGCTAAGACTATACTGTAGAAACTTGGTAGGAATCTATCAAGAGTTAATTTTTTGACGAGTAAAATTTTTGACTCTCATCTGGTGAGAGTAAATAATTTTTAAATCCAAACTTATCAAAGAGATGATCAGGAGTGCGGACACGATAGTAAATGCCCTTTTCATGGTGGCTTGTCACTGCAATATTGGTAAAACTCTGGATCTTTGAATGAATGTCACCTCGTTCATAGGGAACAAAAAGATCGTAGTGTTTTTGTTTATCTAAAAAATAATCGATGATTGTGTTTCGCAAGTTCAAGACATCGGTATCGCTGTGGCTGGAAATAATATAAGAATTGGGAAAGCGTCGAGTTTTTACTTTTGCCATCAATATGTTTTCAACTTTGTCTTTTTTATTGAAAACAAAGAAAGTTTCTTTGTTTTCGAGACCGAGTTCTTTGAGTACTTTCTTCGTTGTTTCAATATGTTTTTCGAGGTGAGGATCAGAAAGATCGACGACTATTAAAATAAGATCGGCTTCCTTTATCGATTCGAGTGTACTTTTAAAACCTTCAATAAGTGTGTTGGGAAGATTGGATATAAAACCAACAGTATCAATGAGAATGAGTGGTGGTTTTGTATCTGGGGTTAAAGTTCTATAAGTTGAATCCAACGTGGCGAAAAGTTTATTTTCTTCTAATGTCTCAACCTGGCAAAGGCGATTGAGTAGTGATGATTTCCCTGCATTGGTGTATCCAACTAGGGCAGCAGTAATACTTTGCTTGTGTCTTTTTTTCTTACGTTCTTTGCGACTTATTTCAATTTCTTTTAATTGTTTTTTATAATTTTCAATTTTTTTTCTGACAATACGGCGATCGAGTTCGAGCTGCTGTTCACCTTCCCCTTTAAGCCCAATCCCCCCTTTTTGCTTGGTAAAGTGAGTCCAAAGTGAAGTCAGTCGAGGGAGAAGATAATTGAGGCGGGATATTTCAATTTGAATTTTGGCCTCTTTACTTCTTGCGTGTTGGGCAAAAATTTGAAGAATGATTTGGCAGCGATCGAGAATCTTAAATCCAGTGATCTCGGTAATGTTTCTCATTTGGCTCGCCGAAAGTTCAAAATCAAAAACAATGAGATTGGCACCAACACTGCGTGCTTCTTCGGCTATTTCCTCGAGTTTACCGCTTCCAATAATGGTACCGGGGTCAATTTTTTTTCTTCGCTGGTAAATTGATTTTAAAGCGCTAACGTGGAGAGTTCGTAAAAGTTCTTTGAGTTCATCAAGTGAGCGGTTAGTTTCATCGGGTGTTTCATGACCTTCAAGTTTTTCGGTAATAATAGAAACAAGAACGGCTTTGTCTGCAGACCCGGCATTGTACTCGAGATCGATCATGGATTAGAATCCCTCCAAACTAATTTCGATGTTGTCGAGTAGCCGAGTGTCTTCGACATTGATAGCTCCTAAAATAACGATTTTGAGACTCGACTCTTCAATATCATTCAAGTTGTTTGAATTTTTAGCCTCTAAATAGTGCCATTGAATATCATCTGAAAGTTCTTGAAGCATACGATGTATTTCTTTGAGATCTAATTTAGAGTTTTTTAAAAACATGCTTTGAATAAACTCTTTTGCTTGCAAAAGTGTTTGTCTCAGCAAAAGTGCTTCTTGTTTTCCATTATCGCTTAAATAATGGTTACGGCTTGAGAGCGCGAGCCCTTCTGGACTTCGAATAATTTCCATCCCTCTGATTTTTGTGGGTAACAATAGGTCGCGAACCATTTGCTTGATAATAATATATTGTTGGAAATCTTTTTTTCCGAAATAGGCAACATGAGGTCGAACAAGGGTCAAAAGCTGATAAACGACTGTTGTGACTCCATCAAAGTGAGTCGGGCGATCACGCCCCTCTAATATGGCATTGAGGTTTTTAACTGCGACTTCAGTACAGTAATTATCTGGAAAAATTTCCTCTTCGCTTTGAGGAGCAAACACAGCCACTGGTTTATCAAATCTTCCCGCGAGATTCTCTAATTTTTTAAGGTCTTCTTTGAGAGTCCTAGGATAGTGTACAAAATCTTCTTGTGGTCCAAACTGTTTTGGATTGACAAAAATGCTGACAAAGTTAAATTCATTTTCTCTTAAAGAAGACTCAATGAGCGAAAGATGGCCAGCGTGAAGATTGCCCATGGTTGGTGTGAATCCAACTGTCGCATTGAAGGGTATATTTAATCTTTTTTGAGTGAGATCTTTTCTGGTTTTAATTAATTCTATGTTGTTCATCAATATTTTCTTCGTACCAGTCTACTATCTTATTCGCTAAAGAAGGTTTGTTCAATTGGCTTATTTCTTCTCGTCCAGAATGAGTATCTTTAAGAAAGTATTCGTTCACTGTTTCACCAAAACCTTCTTTTTTTCTCAAGTAACCATTGCTGACAGCATTTCCAACGAAAAAATCGACTGGCTTATCGTGGATCTTTTCATTAAAAGACATCTTATCTAGAGTCGCTTCTGCACCAAAACCAACTATTTTTTGATGTTCTCTACGCTGAAGGAGTGATTTTAAAATATCTGGTGATTGCTTGATATCAAGTGAATGAAGTAGCTGTTTCTTTTTAACTTTATTTTCGTTAAATGGAAATTCGATATCACAAAAGGCGGCAGAGCTAATATAGAGGTTACAAAGAGGGAACTCTCTATCGATGTGTGATTTCATCTCTTTAGTCGTTTGTGCCCTTATAAGCGAGTAGCCGGGAATGGGAAGCAAATGATTAAGCCTTGTATGGGTTGTCGTAGAAGCAACGACAGTAACACGATAACCTTTTTTGAGAAAGGCTTGGCTTAGATAAAATCCTGTCAATCCTGTTGAGGGATTGGTGAGGTATCTCACAGGATCGAGAGGGCTAATAGATGCTCCTGTCGAAATGAGAACATACCGAGCTTTCGGTGAGAGAGCTAGCTGCGGGATGGAATCTAAAAAATCAACGATAGCCTCTATCGGGGCCATTTTCCCTTGTCCCATTTCTCCACATATCATTTCTCCTGAATCAGGGGGAAATACAAAAGTGTTTTCCAGTTCTTCAAGTTTTTTGAGATTTTGAGTGGTATGAGGATGAGAGAGCATCATTGGGTTCATTACTGGAAATATTATTTTTTTTACAGAGGGTTCTAGTGATAGAAAGCTCGAACAAAGTAAATCATCGGCCATACCCCAAGCGAGTCTAGCAAGTGTATTGGCTGTTGCAGGGAGTACACAAAAATAGTGACACCATCTTGCCAATGAAATGTGCAAAACATTCTGATCTATGGGGAGAAGTTCAATATTAAAATCATCTTGGGCTCGATAAACTTTTTCGGCTCCAAGATAACGAAATATTTCAGGCTTTAAAAAATTTTCGGCACCTTTACTTAAGATGATACGAACTTTGTTTTTAGGTGAAGCTTTGAGGATGCCTCTCATGATATCAAGTGCCCGATAGCAAGCAATAGAACCAGTGACTGCAATTAGGTAGTTCATTGAATCTCCTGGCTTGATAACTGGCTGATGTGTTGGAGAGCAATGAGCTCGAGACCTGCATTGACAAGGCCAATTGAGCATTCACGAATTGATTTTTTATCTAGGAACTGTAAAAGCCACTGGCCGTCCCCACCAGTTAAATAAAATTGAAGGTTTTGATTCTTGGCATATTTTTTTACTACTGTTTCGACTACGGCTTCGATGTAATGGCGTGCCGCTAGAGCAATGGACTTGTGAGTGTTTTGAGGGAGTTGGTCGAGAAATAATTGTTCTTTTATTTCACTGGAATTTAAAACTAAGAGCTGATCCGCTTGATTATAAGAGTTAAGAAATGTCTGAAGTCCAGGGAAGATAAATCCTCCTAAATAACCATTTGAGGATATAAAATCGATGGTCAAAAAAGTTCCAGCATCAATTGTAACGGCCATTTGGTCTGGTTCTCTTTTTTTATAGGCATAGTAGGCTAATGCCAATCGATCGCTTCCTAAGGATTGTGAATAGGCTACCGGCATGTCGAGAAATAAGTCTTTTTCAAAAAAAGTTTTGATATCAATGAGATTAAAACTTTTTAGATAGGGATGCTGGTTAAAAAAAATTTCAGTATTTTTGACTGAACTAAAATAAATACTTTGATTTTTTTCAATATGATTTTGAATACTCTCAAGAGCAATAACTTCTCGCGATTTATTGCGATAAATTTGGCAATAATTATTAGAATTACCGATATCGAGAGTTAAAAAATTCATGATGAGGTCTTAGTATTATTGATATAGTCCTCAATAACTTTTTTCTTTGTTTGGTAGAGGTTCGCTAGGGGAGTACAAAATCGAGGCGGGTCTTTTACACCTTCATGTAGAAGATCATTAATGACGAGAACTTGGCCATCGACCATCGAGCCAGAACCTATTCCAATCGTTGGAATGGATAGGCTATCAGAGATTTGTTGTGCAAGGTTTTTCTCAACACATTCTAGAACGATAGCAAAGCATCCAGCTTCTTCAAGACGTTTAGCTTCTTCAAGAATGAGTTGTGATGATTGATCGTCTTTTCCATGAGTATAATAACCTCCCATTGCATGGACACTTTGAGGACGAAGCCCAAGGTGACCCATGACGGGGATTCCATTGAGAGTTAGGTGTTCAATCAACTTTGCATGCCAGGAGCTTCCACCTTCTAGTTTTATCGCTTCTGCTTGAGTTTGTTGAAAAAGCTTAATTCCATTGTGAGTAGCTTCATCAATATCTGAATATGAACCAAATGGCATATCAACGATAACAAATTTATTAGGAGCTCCACGGCGAACGGCTTGTCCGAAGAGGATCATGTTATCTATAGTTACAGGAATAGTTGTTTCATAGCCTAAAATAACATTACCAAGGCTGTCTCCAACGAGAATCATGTCTAGTTCAGATTCATTGATAATCTGAGCTGTTTGGAAATCGTAGCACGTAAGAACGCTAAGTTTCTTTTGACCTTTAAATTTTCTAATGTCTCTGGTTGTTAGCTTTTTCATGCAGTCCTTAGGTTACAGGATAGAGCTCCTGTGAATATTGATTATAAAATTTTTGGAGATCAGTATTTTTCCAAAAATTAATAGTTGAATTTTTGAGTTCTTGATAATCTGTATTTTTAATTTTTTGATTAAAATCTTTATTTTTAATTTGTTCAAAAATCAAAGAAAGTTTTTTCTTAAAATTTTCGTCGATTAAAACTTGAGAAGCTTCATGGGCTCCTATTAGGGCATTGGGACTGATAAGTTTAAAGAATTCTTCGGGCCCTTTTTCTACGAGTGTATCAATAATAAGCTTGCTTTCATGCCAACACTCTAAAAAACTGAGTGTAGGGTCAATCCCTTGATCTTTCAAAAGTTGAAAGCATTCACTAATGATGTAGGGAAAAAAACCACAAAGGAGCGTTTGCTCTGAAAAAAGATCGGCAATTGTTTCATCTTCAACTCTAACTTGAGCAAGTAAACTAAAACCAAGGGCATGGCAGAGAATTTCCATCTCTTGCTGAGCCTGATTTTGTCTGGCTTTAGAAACTAAATCGAGTGAATAAACGGCAGGAGTTATTCGCGATCGTTCGAAGTTATAACGTATTTGGCTTCCAATTGATTTAGGAGCGAGAAGAACGTGTTCGAATTGCGGGTACTTCTGAGCCAATTGATCTTCAACGAGTGAGTAGCTGTGAGCATAAATAATCTGCGTCCCTTCTTCTAAGAATGACGAGTAGTTTTCAAAAAAATGAGCGTGCTGATCATCGGGAATGAGTAAGGCCATTGATTTGTAAGAACGCAATGATTCTCCTAGATCAAAGACAGGAATTTTTTTGTCTTTAAGGAGAGTATGAGCAGAGCTTGTCTTTCGAATCCCGACTGAAAAAGGGAATCGACTGTCGCGCAAATTGAGGGCCCAAGCGAAGGCTTGGTTGCCTGCTCCAATAATTGCAAATTGCCCATTGTTTGACACTGCAAACTCCTTTATGATGGCAGGGATGAAGCGCCATTTTTATTGGAAAAATGAATTGATTTCGCAATCCCCCCTTATCAACCTAGACAATAAATCTTTTTTATATGGGGAGTCAATATTTACAACTTTTTTAATGAGTTGCGGGAAGCTTTCTTTTTTAAACTGGCATTTAGAGCGCTTACAAAAAGGTGCCGAAGTGTTTCTTTTTGCAACAAGTCAGGAAGCCGCGTTACTAAAGACCTTATTTGAGAAATTTCTGGTTCAATTAGAAAATTTTTCTTTTTCCTCATCCTTTCAAAGAATCCGCGTCAGTTGTTACCGAGATCCAGAAAATTTCCAGGCATTAAAACTTTGGGCCGAAATTGAAGAAAAAGATCAGGGGGATTTTTTTATTAATGATTCTCTAGAGCATCTTAGAGTTCAAAGTTTGAAGTTCGCGCTTTCTGAGTCTGAGCGGGCAAGCGATTGGAGGGGAGCGGATTATAAGGTTATGGGGAATTATGCTCAGCTTTTTCATTGCCGTCATCAGGTACAAGCCAGAGGGTTTGATGATGTTCTTTTTTGTAACTCCGAAAATTCAGTCTATGAATTGAGCACCAGTAATCTCTGTGTTTTTGAAAATGGAGAGTTTATTTTTCCCTTATCAAAACATTTGCTCGTTAATGGGATACAACAACGTTTTTTAAAAGAAAGTTTGGGGAGTCAGTTTCCTATAGTTGAAAGACCAATCGATCTAGATTATTTATTTGGTCGTCCCCTCGCTGTCTTGAGTCTTAACTGTGTCAAAGGACTCGGGTTGATTGAAGAAATTGATGGAAAAGCAATAAACTATGACCAGCAGTTTGATAATGTGTTAAAGTTATTTAAAGAAAAATATAAAAGCTCATATAAGAATTTAAGATTATGGAAAAACAATTAAGAGAAATTATTTTAGAAGCCGGGGACATTTTATTAGAGGCTCGAAAGAGTCTTTCTAGCCTTGATATTCATGTGAAAAAAGGTGAAGGACTTGTTTCAGAAGCTGATTTAAAGACAGAAAAATTTTTAAGAGATAAAATAGGTCACTTATTTCCTGATCACTATATTTTGAGTGAAGAAAATAGTTTTCAAAAAGAAGAAAATTTAGAAGTTGCGAAAAACAGTGAACACTGTTGGTATATTGATCCACTCGATGGCACTCACAACTTTTTAAGTGGTCTTGATTATTATTGTATCTCGATTGGTTATAGTCTAAGGGGGCAATTAAAGTTTGGAATTGTTTATGCTCCAACTCGAAAAGAACTTTATATTGCTAATAAAGGGAAAGGAGCTTTTTTTTACGATTTAAGAGAAAAAACAGAAAAAAAACTCGATGTTAAGAAAAATCATCAAAAAGATTTTGAAGAATCGATGTTTGTGACATGTTTAAACTCGCTCGGTGGAAAAAATAAAAAGAAATTAGAGCTTTTTTATCAAATGAACAAACAGGCCTTGTCTGTCAGGCGTTTTGGGAGTGCTGCACTCGACTTGTGCTTGACTGCAGCAGGTCAGTTTGATGGATTTTGGGAACACGGTCTCAAGCCATGGGATATCAACGCCGGTGCCCTTATTTGCGAAGAAACTGGACTACAAGTGACAGACTTTGAACAAAAAGCATTTAATCCCTTTTCAGAGACAATCGTCGCGATTTCAAAACATTTAAGTGGACGGTTTTATCCGATAATAAAAGAACACTTTCTCTAGAGAATAGGTTTTTTGTCATTCAAAATAGCAAATCGAATCTTAATGCAAAAATGATCGTGTTTGACAGTAATCTATTGGGCTCATTATAATGATAATTGCTAGGAATCACTACCTTTTTACCTACGGAGGGGTAAGCCAGTGCAAAATCTAATCAGTTTTCTTGATATCCATAATGACGATTTTTTAGTCATAGCTTTTAGTTTTTTAACTATCAGTTTTATTACTTTTATTTTCATTTGGTATTATAACAAGAAAAAATTTGGAGATTATGAACATCAAATTCCTGCCGAAGTTCTCAAAAGTTATCTTGATTCTATAATGCAAAATTCTTCTGCTTTAAAATCTGCTCCAATTGAGCAGATGGGGAGTGCTGCCCCGAAAGTTGACGACAGCAAACTTAAAGGTGAACTGGATCAAAAGAATAATGAAATAAGTGAGCTTAAGACTAAACTTGAAGATAGTCATACAAGTTTATCTTCTTCTGAAGATAAGATTAAAGAATTAGAAGCTAAAATTGATGAATTAGCTAAGAAGCAAGGTTCTGGAGATGGAGCTGGAAAAGCTGATCCTGCCCTTAAAGCAGAACTTGAGTCGATTAAAAAAGAAAAAGAAGGGTTGCAAGAGAGATTGCAAGAATATGAGATCATTGAAGATGATCTCGCAAATTTAAAAAGACTTCAGCAAGAAAATGAACAGCTTAAGAAGACTCTAGCAGATCTTCAAAATGGTGCTGCTCCAGAACCTTCCCAAGGAATTGAAAACAATGATCCTGAGCCAGCCCCTGAACCACCTGTAAGAGGGGGAAGCGTGGGAGATGAAGACGTTGAAACTTTATCTGCGGCTCTCGATAACGACAATGATACAACTTTCATTTCAGGTTCAGACTCTGAAGATGATAACAGTTCCACAGTTGTTTCTGGGGATGCAGGAGAAAGCGACCTCAACGTTTCAACGAATCCTTCAGAAGCTGTTGAAGGTAAAAAACCTCCTGAAGATGATGTCAATCCAGATGATCTCCTCAGTGAGTTTGAAAAAATGCTTGGATGAAAATGCGCATTTTTTATCTCTTAATCCTCATATTGAGTTCTCAAAGTTTTTCTTCTGATAGAATAGGGCAGCTCAAAACGAACTTTCTTAAAGAAACAAAAAGCCCTGCAGAGTATAAAAAGTTAGAGAGAGAAGTTCTAAAACTTGCAAACAAATCTGTTCCAACATTAATCGAAGTAATGAAATCAGAGAAATATCCAGAAAAAAATAGATGGCTAGCTATCATTAGTCTTTCAAGAATAATGGGACAAAAGTCTATCCCGCTCATTGTGAAATATTTGGAACATCCTCACTGGATGTTGCGAATGGCTGCGCTGAAGGTGATGCAGATTTTCCGTCAAGCAAAACTTAAAGCTCAAATAGAGAAAAGGCTTTTTGATAAATCAATGCTCGTAAGAGTGCAAGCTCTTGAAACGATTAAAAGTTTGAATCTTGTGAGTTCGGCAAAATCGGTTTGGAAGATGCTTTTTGATGAAAAGAATTATATTAAAAATAAAAAAGGTGAACTTAAAAGTTCTGAAGTTTTGAATAAAGTGATTGGAGTGATTGGAGAGCTTAAATATAATAAAGCCAAAAAACCTCTCGTCAAACTGATGAAAAAGCAAGAGTTCAGTCATCTCGTACCTGCTATTGATCAATCTCTTCAGAAAATAACAGGTAAAGAATCTCCCAAGTCCGTTGCCAGTAAAAAGGCATTCTGGGACAAAGCTATCCTATAAAAAATTTTGTATCTGTTTTTCTTCCTCTGCTTTTTGAACTTTCTGTAGGTAGCGATCCATGGTGATGAGCCGGCCAATACGATAGAGGATTGTCTTTTCAAGAATACTATCGTTTTTCATTTCCTTCCATCCGTTGAGAAAATCTTGTTCGATAATTTGCCTTTTATAAACACTCACTCTTGTGACAGGCGTGTTCGCACGATACCCCTTGGTCACGTTAACGAGAATTTTAAAGCGCGCAGATTTTACTTTTTCACTGGAACCAAAAGCATCTGCAAAGTTGGTTTCTAGGGTGTTGTCCATCCAACGAGTTTTTATAACCCCGGTCTCTTGGTTTTGGATTTGAATATCGTATTTTTTCATGACATTGATCACAGCGCTCCAAGTCTGGTTAAAGTCTGCGGTAAAGCTTTTTGTTGGAATTTCAAAGTCTTGAGAGAGATATTTTATCTTCTCATATGAGGTACAAGAGATTATATTGATGAACAAGAAAATGAAAATAAAGGCATTTTTAAACGACATACTAAATTTTAACAACTATTGAGAAATTTGAGAATGGATAAGAAATTAGAGTTATTGAGTAAAGTAATTAAAGAGGAAGCCAGTGCTTTAGTTCGCTGCGCTGAATTTATAGAGACATCGATGGTATCCCAGCTCTATGAGATTTATGAGCGTCTCCTGACTACTGGAGGGAATCTCTTTACCTGTGGAGTCGGGAAATCGGGTCTTATAGCCAGGAAAATAGCTTCAACATTTTCATCTTTAGGGCAAGCAGCTTTTTTTATCCACCCTACAGAGGCGCTTCATGGAGACATTGGGAATATTCAAGCCAATGATGCGATTATAATGATAAGCAAATCGGGAACGACTGAAGAGATTCTCAAAATATTGCCTTTTTTAAAAATTAAGCGCGAAAACATTATAGCCCTTTTAGGAAATGTGGATTCTCCCATTGCTCAAAAATCTGGGCTTGTTTTTAACTGTTCTGTTGAAAAAGAAGCTTGTCTCAATAACCTTGCCCCGACGACGAGTTCAACAGTGGCCCTGGCCCTTGGCGATGCTTTGGCCGTGGCTTTTGAGGACTTTGTAGGTCTCTCGCGTGAAAAGTTTGCGCTCAATCACCCAGGGGGGCTTCTTGGTAAGTCTTTATCTTTAAAGGTTTTAGATCTCATGGTTCCAAAAACTGAAACACCGGTGATGGATAGTGATGCAACTTTGAAAGAAGCTATTCTCAAAATGACCGATATGCCTACTGGGATATGCTGTGTGCTCGATGACAAAGAAAACCTTTTGGGAATTATTGTCGAGGGTGATATTCGACGAACACTCAATAAAAATGAAGAAGGATTAAAGCTAAAACTCAGTGAAGTGATGAATAGAAATCCTATTACTGTAGGTTCAGATGCTTTGGCTTTCGAAGCCTTAAAAAAGATGGAAAAAGGCGAGGGCTATATTTCCGTTATGCCTGTTTTGAATGGATCAAAATTTCTAGGAATCATTCGGTTTCACGATCTCTTGAAGGAAGGGTTTTCTCGAAAATAAGGTTTTTCTCAAAATAACATCAAGAAAAAACGTTAAAATAAATAGACATGAAAATGCTAAAAAACCAAAACGCTGAAAAATTGTAGGCGTTCGCTCTGGAAGAAAGAGACTTAGATCGAGCACTTCTTTTTCACCCAGCATTAACCTTTGAGATTCTTTCCCATCAATATCAATAACAGATGAAATTCCACTATTTGTGGCTCTTATAAAAGGAATTTGATTTTCGACAGCACGCCATTTTGCTAGAAATAAGTGTTGATAAGGTTCCGCCGTTTTACCATACCATGAGTCGTTTGTGAGGTTGATCATGATGCGAGGAAATTTTCCTTGGGTGTTAGCATCGTTAAGATATTCTCTGATGTAGTTGCTGGAAAGCATCTCATAGCAAATGGCTCCGATAAAAGAAATCTGATTGTCTGATTCAAACACAGGGTAGGTGTAACCTTGAGAGAAAAAAGAAATTCCAGGGATATATTCTTTGATAGTCTGGTTGAGTTCACCAAAAGGAAGTGATTCACCAAATGGGATAAGAAGGTGTTTGTGGTAGACATTAAGATATTTACCTTCTCGACTAAAGTGAATCGCAGAATTATAGACGTTTTTGATACCATTCGCAGATTTGTCTAATTTACCAATATCGTAGGCTCCAATATACATTTCACTTTGATGTTTATCGATAATTCGTCGAAACATATTAGGGAGCAAGAGTCCTTGTTCCAAAAGATCAGTGTTGAAGTCGATAGGGTAAGCCGTTTCTGGCCAAATGATGAGATCGAGTTTGGGCAACTGCGTGTCTTTCATACTTAGAGAATAGTATCGATCAAAGACATTTTGCATGGATGTAAATTGCCCAAGCTCTGATTGAACTTTCATGAAATTTCCAATATCTGCTTGGACAATGCGAACGTAATAATTTGAGTTGTGATCAATATTGGTTAAAGTTTTTTCTCCAAAACTCCAGGGCTTCAAAGCTGTTGAAAGGAGAGTTAAAAAAATAAAAAGAAAGCTAAGAGAAGGAACCCATTTTTTATTTTTCAAGTATTCGTAGATGATAAAAGCTAAAAGGTAACTGAGGAAGCTAAAGAAGGGAAGTCCTCCGATAGGTGCGAATCCAAGGAGCACAGGGAGATAGAGCCAAGGCTGTCCAACTTGAACTGGAAACTGGCTAGGAGTGTAGTAGCCAATTAATGTAAAAAGAAATGCTAATAAGAGATAGAGGCAACTTTTTTCATTTTTAATTTTGATGATAAGTGAGTTTTGATGAATACGCTTTGGAGTGAGAATGAGATATTGAATCCAAAACTGGGGTATAACAATGATAGCGAAAAGAAAAAACAGCAAATAGCTAAACGAATAGGGAATTTCTCCAAAAACACTCAGGGTTTTAGGGATCCAATAAAATGCAAAGACCGATATGGAGAGGCAAAAAAAGAAAACACAAAGCAGATCAGTTAAAATTTTTTGAAATCTTATCTGCGAGTAAACGACTGCTAGACCTAAGGCCGTGAATCCCAAAAAACCATATTCAGAAATAAAGGAAGGATGACCGAAGCAAAATATAAACCCTCCCAAAAATGAGAGGATGTAGCGTTTAATGTTCATTACTTCTAAAGGTAATAGAACTAGTTTCTTCTCGCAACCTTTCTTTGAGCTTCAGCAGGTGTTTGCTTCGATTTTTCAAGTGTATCGGCTACAACAAGAGCATTGTAGGCATCAACTTGTCCACCAAGAATTTTACCTTTGAATTGCTTTCTTTCATGTGAAGAAGAGATCACAATTTTTTTAATTTCTTGATAATCGAAAGATGGGTGAGCACCTTTGATAAGGGAGACGAGTCCTGAAACAAAAGCCGTTGCTTGACTTGTTCCAGACATTCTCGAGCTATCAACAGGTGTCGATGAGTTAATTTTAAATCCAGGAGCCGCGACATGAACTGTGCTTACTCCGTAATTTGAACTAGAGATAAGTTGGAGGTTCGTATCGTGAGCACTAACAGCGATAATATTGTCAAAGTTGTAGCTCGCAGGATAGTACATATTTTCTTTTGTATCGATATTGCTTCCGTTATTCCCAGCTGCAGCGACAACGATAATGCCTTTATCTCGTGCTTTTTTAATAATACTCTTTTCTTTGATTTTGTTGGCCATGTCAGCTTCTGGTCCGCCTCCTGAGTAGTTGATAATATCAACTTCTTGGTTAACTGCGTATTCAAGAGCTTTGATTGAATTGACAAGATTTTGTTCTCCAGTCGCTTTTTCACTGAAGTATTTAATAGGAAGAATTCTTACGTTTGGATTGATGGCCTTGATGATACCAGCAACGTGTGTTCCATGTCCGTGGTGATCAAAAGGCTGTGTTGTGATAATGCCTTTGTGAGCCTGAGAATAATCGAGACCAAAGTTGCTGAGAGTTCCCTTTTTCCCTTTGACATAAATATTGTCTTTTATAAATTTATGATTGAAATCAATGCCCGTATCAACAACTGCAACAGTAACAGCTTTCTTTTCTTCATAAATTTTCAGAGCCTTGGTCAAATTGATGGAGGGATTTTCATTTTGGGTATTGAGATTTTGAGTAATCCCCCAGCTGACATACGGAGACTTCATGAGCTCTTTGACTTGATTTTCTGTAAACGTTACAGAAAAAACCGATTGCACTGCAAAAAGATAAATAAGTACGGTTGCCAAAATTCTCTTCATCTCTGAAATCCCTTGTCATGGAGGTTGAAAAAGCGGAACACATCACCCACCGCTTCCGAAGTTGTATACTTTATTTGCAATCTTCTTGCCAGTTGCGCTATTTCAATAAATTTAAGGGGTTAGATATAAAAATGTGGGCTTTAATGCCAGAGTGTCGTCTAATTTTTAAACAGCCTGTTTCTGGGGTAACAGCATATGCGTCAAAAAAAAAGACATATGTGTAAAAAATTCTCTCAAATTGAGACGATTTAATGATAAACCCTTGAAAATATTGTACTATTGTAGATAATGGCTTGTGATTTTTTATTGAAAGCGATAGACATATTCTTAATTTAAAAAAGAGAAACTATGCCAAATTGTCAGTACCAATCGAAAGTTTTTTTCCGACTCGGAGTTGTTCTGAGCCTCTTGCTGGTGGCTTGTGGAAAAGAACCTGAGATCAAAGAAGATTCATCTCCAAAACAAATCAAACATATCGCTGGCAAAGGATCGACAGAAAATGCTCTTATAGAAGCTGCTAAAAAACTTGAACTCAGTTGTGATGAAAGTAACTGTCTCGACAGCCAAGTTTTTCTCTATGCCCTCGATGAGAAATCAAATGAGTTTTTTCACTGTACCGGCAGTATCATGAATTCAAATCAAGTCATGACGAGTATCAAGTGTCTCCCTGAAACGCTGAGACGCCGAGGGGTAGATTGTTCAAGGCATATTGTGGCTAAGAGTTTTTATCTCCCTGATCCCAATGGAGTTCACATTTGTGATCAAGTTGAGTACCTCTCAGATACAGATGCCTATGAAGAGCTAGCAACCTGGGGAGCTGACTATGTCGTTTTAAAGTTTAAAGGAAATCCTTTTGCCGAAACAGAAGTGAACAAAGATTATTCGCGGGTTGGGGCACTTTACAATGATATGCCTGTTGATCTTTACTCATTCGAAGTTGATCAAGAGAAAAATCTAATCAACGCCAAAAGAGAGAAGTGTCAGATTACTTACAAAAATTATGCTCAGCCATTAGGAACTTCTCGAAATCATCCTAATCTTAGTATCTCTGGGTGCCAGCTTGGCGAGAAAGAACTTGGAGGATTGGTTGCTTCGAATGAAAAAATTTACGGTCATTTCTCAGGACCTCTTGAAGCTGATCTCATCTCTTATTTTAGACAAAAACCAGGCTATGCTATTTCAGGTTTATTTAAAGGGGTAGGGTTTATAGCGAATTATGCTTGTAATCCTCTCCTTTACAACCAACAATCTGAAATTCCTGTGGATTGTGAAATAGCTCTCGAGAAAAATAAAATTTATAAATTTAGAAAAGAGATGCTCAACATTAATCAGCATGTTGATATTGATCTCATTAAAGATAATATAAGACAGCGTTTTCTTGATGATCATCGCTATCTAAAGTGGAGAGTAGACTTTCCTCTCGATGGTAACAGTATTGATGTTGCAGCGGCTCCATCTTGCTTTAAAGATATCGCTCAATGGATAGAAGAGTTTAAAAACACTAATTTTTGGGGATACCGTAAAGAAGTTGAAGTTCAGTGGCAATGGCCTCGCTATTCAATTAAACCAGAATTTGATGAAAATTTTCGTGTGAAACCTAAGAGTTTTCAAAGTAAAGTTCTCGATGATCTCGATATAACTTTCTCTCCTAAAGATCTTTCAAGTACGGGCGTTTCTGATGTGATCATCAGACCTAAAACTGGTGATGATCGACTGCTGTCGAACATAGCAGAATGCCGCTAAAGCTTTCGCATTAACGGCTCATTTAAATAATATTTTCTAGTTACAAATGACGTGCAGGGTGTTTCTTTTGGCAGCAACTTCACTCATATCATTTATTGTTGCTTCTTTGGACTGAATTTTCTTTTCAGTAAGACTTATTGCACTTTCATAAAGTTTTTCACCATCATCACAGTAATCACTCGTGCTCAATTGTCCTGCACAGTATTTAAGTTCATGAAGTTCTATTTCTTCCATGGCCACTTTGAGTTCACTGTTATTTACAGTTTTGAGATGAGCGATCCAATCAATTTGTTTTTGAATGACATGTTCGTTACAAGCAAATGCACTGGCTATCCACAGAGAGAATGTTGAGATGATCATGATTTTTTTCATATTTCTACTCCTTTAGTAATTAAAGATTTATTCTAGAGCTAGATTGCTTCATGGGCAAGATATTGAGTCCACAGCTCGTGGAGAAACTCAATATCTTACGGTATATCTTAAGATGGTTCTAATGCGATGGGCAGTTAGAGAAGAAATCGAGGAATTCCTTTTGGGCAACTGATGGCCGTTGAAGGGACATTCATACCGTTTCTGTTTACGAATTCATTGAGGTAATGGTTAAGCGATTTCATATTGGTTGTCGATTCAATATCTCTAGAAAAGTCGGCAAATTTAACAAGTTGACCAGAATCAGCACTTAGAGCATTGATCAATTCGTAGAAGAGACTTTCTGAAGTTGTATTGGCAAAAATATCTTCCATATTTTTGAGGTGTTTCTCTACTATATTATATTCATAGACAAAGTGCTTGGTATTCCACAGCTCTCGCATCGTTTGGATGGCACTTTCTTTGATCGCACGAACCTGCTGTTCAGCCAGCTTGATTTCGCGTCTTGCGGTCTGCAAGACTTGATTGATCTTGGTAAAGGTTGGGGTCGCTTCAACCGCCAAAACATTTTGGACATTGGTCTGCAATAAGAGTTTAGGGTTTGTGTTGTATTGAGTAATAATCTTCATGGCCTGGGATTGAGTTAACTGCCCGCGGTTTACTAGTTTGAAGATCTTATTGATTTCATTGGCGATAAACCATTGAGGATCATCAATCATTTTACTCTTTAAGTATTTTGTTAAGTTTTTATTCTTAATAATATTCTTAACTTTTGTTTTCTCAAGTTTTGATAGTTTTCCATAGAGTTTAAATGCCTGAACTTCTTCTTTAGTCAATTTTTCCAGACGAGTAAGTAATTGGTTAGCGTATTTGAGGTCATAGAGAATAAAAGCATCGAAAAAGACAAAGGCAACATTCCAATGAAGCTGACTCTTCGTTTCTTGCACTAGACCTTCGAGTTCTTCAAACTCTTCTAAGCCGATTTGCCCCAAAAGCTGTCCATAAATACCTTGAGAGTAAAGTGACTGGTAAAACTGGAGGTGACTATAATTTTGAAATATTTCTAGACCATTGAAAACGGTAGTTGGGACAGCGAGTAGTGAAGTTAAAATTTGGGCCTGAAGAAGTTTTCGCGAGCCCATTGATAAGACGGATCCCAAAGTCCATTTGGCGAGGAAGCTCCCGGCTCCTCCAGCGAGAATGGCAATATTTAATCCCGCATTAAAGTTTTTCATTAGTTGAGCACTTCTTTCCTCTGCATTCCTAATATGCTCGGCATATTCCAAAATGGAGTCTATTTGATCAATGAAAATAGGGTACTCAAAAAGTGTTTGGCTCAATTCTTTAGAATTAATTTTTGATAAATTGAGAATACTTAAAGCTGTTTGCTCCATATCATATGTGGCAGCCATTTCATTGGCAGGGATACTCATCGCCTCTTTAAAAGTTTGATAGTAATGATTGGCAAGCTGATGACTGAAATTTTTGAGTTGAGATAAAAAATTATCGAGTGCAGTACTCATATTGTCATAAAACTTTGCTTGGGATTCTTCAGTATCAAGATTTGGGATTGTTTTTGTGGGAATGCGATATTTAATATTTTGATTCTCTTTTTTATTGAGAAAACGTTCAATGGCTTCATCGTCACTAACTTTTTCGCCATCATAAAAAAATGTTTGAATGTCATAATTATATTCATTTTCCCATAGAGGGTGAAAAGAGAAAGGTTTAGTCCGGAGGATTACTTGTGCAAGAGTCGGAAGTTCTTCGTAATTGTTTCTCAATTCATAAAGAGCATCTCTCGTTACAGGATCATCGAGATCGGGGTGGATAGCGATTTGAACTTTATTGTATTGGATATCTTCTTTGGTTATAACTTCATGTTTAGCTATTTTTAGTTGGTAGCCCATATCGCGAGTGTTAATGAGATCGACTAGTTGTTTGAAGTTTTGAATAAAGTTTTTAATACTTTCAAAAAATTCTTCTGTTGTTAATTGGACTATTTGATCTTTAGAACTAGAGTCAATTTCACTGATCAGAGTGGTTAAACACTCTTCGTAGGCAAGCTTGATATGAAAGTAATCACCGTGAGGACGACTGCAAAATTCTTGAGCCAGCTTCTCCTTATCCGAGTAATCAAGGTCTTTTTTGCCTTTTATAAATTGTGAAGATTTCCCTAAAAGCAGATGTGAATTCAAAAAATATTGAAAATTGTCTTTGAGAATATTGAGTATGTAATGTTTGTAAAAAAGATGAATTTGATTATATTTTTTGAGGAGTTCGATTTCAGAAGGATTCCATTTTGCTGGGTCACCTCTCGGAGAAAGTGACTTCCAACGAGAGAGGCGATCGCCTCTCTTTTGATCTAGCTTTTCTTGATCGAGATTGACCTCACGGCTGTGAGGAATTCTGTAATCAATACTAGAGTCAATTGCAGAAAAAACTAAAAGGTCCTTGGGGATTTCTTTTCTCCAAACTCCATTATAGTCACTAAAATTAAGAGCATTTTCAATTTCAGCTAGTGTTAATTGAGAGTGAATGTTTATGTCTTGAAAATCATTAACTAGAAAGAGTGTTGTAAGTACAGCAGGTGATTGCACCTGGGCTTTGATTTTTTGAGAGAGGGTGTTTTTGATAAAAAGTTTGCGAATTTCATTATAATCACTAGAGCAATCTTTTTTTATTTCTTGTTCATGAGTTGTGAGTTTTTCAATTATTTCTTCATTCATGCCTTGAAACAAATACGAATCTTCGCTTTTCAGGGCTAATTGATAGCGCATCTTTAACGATTGGATGAGTTCAGTAGTTGGAAAATGGGGACAGGAATAGCTTGAAAGTGAAATGAGAAGGCTTGAAAAGAGAGCGATCAGCGCTGGTCTGAACATCTTTAACTTTCCCCAAAAATGGATGGTTAGTGTACGAGGCAAACTACCAAATTTCGCAAGCTAATAAAAGCTCTAGGTAGTTTTTATACGAGTTGAGGCTTTGAGATTCGATTAAGAAATGGTTAAGAATGAAATGACTCAGTGGGTCATTGCTTGAGATCACGCCAGCTTCGACCTTCTCGATTGGCTTTTGTCTTTTGCCAATAATCCACGGCTTTGGAGTGGTCTTTGTAGGACTTGCTAAAAACATGTGTTCCATCATTTTGACTGACAAAATAAAGAAATTCATGATTATCAGGCTCCAACACGGCTTTTATAGCTTCAAGTCCAGGGTTACAGATCGGTCCCTGTGGGAGTCCAGCGATGGCATAAGTGTTATAGGGAGTTTTTTCGAGGAGGTCTTTTTTTCTCAAGTTCCCGTCAAAGTTTGGGAATAAACCATAGATTGTGGTTGGGTCGGATTGCAGGCGCATTTTTTTCTTGAGCCTGTTGAGAAAAACACCTGCTATTTTTTTTCTTTCCCACTTTGCTCCCGTTTCTTTTTCGACGATCGAGGCAAGGGTGATAATTTCATGCCGATTTTTAAGTAAAGGGCTTTGAAAATTGATATCTTTTGTTTTTTGATTAAAACCTCTAAGCATAACTTCAACAACTTTTTTTGCAGATGTGTTGGGTGAAAATTTATAAGTTTCTGGAAAAAGATAGCCTTCTAAACTTTTTGCTTGTGGGGAGAGTTTTTGAATCCATATTTTTTTGTGAACTTCGTCAATGAACTCTTGCTTGGTGCTTAGGACTTTATTTTCAACCAGGATGCCTGAAATTTCGTAAATATTTTTCCCTTCGGGAATAGTGACTGTTAGGAGTTGAGATAAACCAGAGTGAAGAATGTTGAGGACTTCGGGAATGGTGACCCCTGATTTAAAGAGATATGTCCCACTTTTTAAATTTTCCATCTGCCCTTTGAAGCGAGCATAGTAGTGGAAGATACGAGGATTGGAAATTATCCCTTCTTTGTAGAGATTATAATTAATGCGAGAGAAAGATTCTCCGGAATCGATCACAAATTCTTTGTCTGGACCATGATAAGACTGATTGAGAATAATGAATACGTGGATACCAATAAATAGCCCTGCTATAATAGGGGCAAGTACCGTTGAATAAAGAAATGCTTTTTTTAACATTAATTTATTTTAAGCGATTGAACTCTGAGTTGCGAGAAAATCTTGAAGAATTATTTTCGCAGAAATTGTGTCAATTTTTGATAAATCTACTTTGAAGTTATAAAGAGGAGAATTTCTCATGTATTCTTTGGCTTGATAAGTAGTAAGGTATTCATCTTGTTCATGAATTGGAATTGATTCACGACCATTTTTGTCCAAAATCTTTCTTAGCTTTTCTGCAAAAGATTTTACTTTTTTTGTCATTTTCGTTTCACGGCGATCAAGCAAATAGGGAATCCCTACAACGATATCTGTAAATTCTTCGGCACCAATAAAGCTAAGTATTTGATCGAAAACAGCGTTTTCATTGGTGAATTTGATGCGATCGTACAGAACAGGAAAAGGGTCTTTACCTTTGGCATAGGAAGCGAGTCCTATAAATTTTTCACCAAAATCAAGGCATAATATGTGTGAATTCATGGCCAATTTGTACCGATATCGGTAACTTTCGTCAAGGTCCTTGACAAGTTTACATGGGTAGATATTATAATGGAGCTAGTCGCCCAGACTGCGTTCTTTTTAATAAAAATAAGGACTTTTTGTAAGAATTTAAATTAAAAAAATAATACACAAAACCTGGAGTTTCTTTTACTACAAGCCCCTCTTCTCACTTTCGTAGCAATAAATGATCAAAATTTTATGAGATAGGATAAAAGAAAATTCAAAACTTGGGAGAAGCTTAAATGCATTTGAATGATTTAAGAGAAATGAACATCGATGAACTCACGAAAATGGCAGAAGATGCAAAAGTTGAAAATGCTTCGGGGATGAAAAAACACGAAATTATCTTTGCCCTTCTAGCAGCCCACGCCAAAAAAGAAGAAGGAATTTTTGGTGAAGGTGTCCTCGAAATACTACCCGATGGTTTTGGATTCTTAAGATCTCCAAGTTATAACTATCTTCCAGGTGCCGATGATATTTATGTAAGTCCTAGCCAGATTAGAAGATTTGGTTTACGGACTGGGGATACAGTCGCAGGGCAGATTCGCCCTCCCAAAGATAATGAGCGCTATTTTGCTCTTCTTAAAGTCAATACGATTAACTTTAATACTCCTGAAAAGCACAAAAAAATGGTGCTTTTCGATAACTTAACTCCACTTTATCCAGAAGAAAAAATTCAACTTGAAAGTAAGCCCACTAATTATTCTACGCGAATTATTGATTTGTTTGTTCCTCAAGGTTTTGGACAGCGATGTTTGATTGTTGCTCCCCCAAAGGCAGGGAAAACAGTTCTTCTCCAAGATATTGCCAATTCCATTACTGATAATCATCCCGATGCAAAACTTATTGTACTTCTCATTGATGAAAGACCTGAGGAAGTGACAGATATGAGAAGAAACGTTGACGCCGAAGTTGTATCTTCAACATTTGATGAGCCCGCGAGTCGCCACGTTCAAGTCGCTGAAATGGTTTTAGAAAAATCGAAGAGACTTGTTGAGGCAGGAAAAGATGTCATTATTCTTCTCGATTCCATTACCCGTCTTGCTCGAGCTTATAACACTGTTGTGCCACCATCTGGAAAGATTTTATCCGGTGGGGTTGATTCTAATGCTCTTCATAAACCAAAAAGATTTTTTGGAGCTGCTAGAAATATAGAAAACGGCGGTTCATTAACTATTATTGCTACTGCACTTATTGATACGGGTTCGAGAATGGACGAAGTTATTTTCGAAGAATTTAAAGGAACAGGTAACTCTGAAATTCAGCTCGATAGAAAACTCATGGAAAAGAGAATTTTCCCATGTCTCGATATTAATAAGTCATCGACTCGAAAAGAAGATCTTCTTATTGATGAAAATACATTACAGAGATTGTATGTCCTAAGAAGAGTACTTCATCCGATGAATACAATTGATTCCATGGAATTTGTGTTGAGCCGAATTAATAAATCGAAAACCAATGCTGAATTCCTTGAATCAATGAATGGATAACCATGTTTGATAAATTAGAAGCTGTAATAGAAAGGTATGATTACCTAACGAATCAGCTCGCAGATCCAAGCATTTATGATCGACAAGAAGAATTCAAAAAAATAAGTTCTGAAAGAGCTTCTCTCGAAGAAATTGTCGAAACTTATAAAAAATACAAAAAAATTAAAGAAGATGTCTCGCAAGCAAAAGATTTGGCAATCAACGAATCTGATCCTGAGCTCAAAGAAATGGCTAAAGAGGAAGTGAGCGAAGGTGAAAAAGAAATTGAGGTTCTTGAGGATAGCTTAAGAATCCTTCTTCTGCCTAAAGACCCGCTCGATGACAAAGACGTTATGCTTGAAATTCGAGCAGGAGCCGGTGGTGATGAAGCCTCTATTTTTGCAGCCGATGTTATGCGCATGTATCAAAACTATTTTAAAGAATTAGGATTTAAGTGTGAGATAATCTCAGTTAGTAAAAGTGATGAAGGTCTTAAAGAAGTTATCATGGCCGTTACTGGTGAAAAAGTTTACTCAAAATTGAAATATGAATCAGGCGTTCACAGAGTTCAGCGAGTTCCAAAAACTGAATCGCAAGGGCGTGTCCACACTTCGACAATAACTGTGGCTGTTATGCCTGAAGCTGATGAAGTGGAATTTGAATTGGATATGAATGATGTGCGGATTGATGTTTATCGCGCTGGTGGGCATGGAGGACAATCTGTTAACACCACAGACTCAGCTGTAAGAGCTACACACATCCCAACAGGAACAGCTGTGGCCATCCAAGATGAAAAATCACAGCATAAAAATAAAGATAAGGCACTCAAGATCTTGAGAGCTAGAATATACGATAAAATGGTGCAAGAGGCTCAAGCTGCAGAAGCTGAAAAAAGGCGAGGTCTCGTTGGGCGCGGGGATCGCTCTGAGAGGATTCGCACCTATAACTTTCCGCAAGGTCGACTCACGGATCATCGGATTAATCTCACTCTCTATTCTTTGGATAGAATAATCGAAGGAGAGTTGGGACCTGTTACCGATGCCTTAATTACACACAACCAAACTCAGTTATTACAAGGGGAAGAGGAGTAAAATTGCAACTCCAAGATCTTCTCGAAATCCACCAAAAAAATTACCCAGGGCTAAACTTAAATCGATTGGAAAATGAGTTTTTACTTTTTTGCCAAAAGAAATTATTGGCAGGAGAATTTTGGGGAGAAGCTTATCATTTAGAAATGTTCTCTCATAAACTTCAAGAGGGAATTCCCTTAGAGTATATAAATAATGAAGCTTACTTTTATAATAATCGTTTCTATGTGGACGAAAATGTTCTCATCCCGAGAAGTGAAACTGAAATTTTAGTAGGAGAAAGTGTCTCTTTCTTGCGAAAATTTAATAAAAAAGAAGCACTTAATATTTGTGAAGTCGGTGTGGGAAGTGGAGCCTTGGGATTAAGCTTATTGATGGAAGTGGAAAAACCAATCGTTTTTTGGGGGACCGACATTGATGAAGGAAGCCTTGCTGTTTGTAAAAAGAATTTTTCTTATCATCAAAACTTACTTAATCCGGGGCACGAATTTCATCTTTTACAGGCTGATCGCCTTGAGCATCCTTCTATCCCTTGTTTGGATTTTATTGTGAGCAATCCTCCCTATATAAAACAATCGCAGCGAGGTGGGGTTCATCGGCAAGTTCAAAAATTCGAACCAGAAATTGCACTTTTCCTTGATGATGAAGAATTCGAAAATTGGTACAGGGAATTTTTCAAGCAAACAGTAAATCTTTTAAATAAATCAGGAGCTCTTTTTATGGAAGGGCACGAAGAAAACTGGAAAGAATTGACTGAAATAGCAGCTAGTGAAGGGTTACATTTAAAAAAAATTATAAATGATTATACAAAGCGACCCCGCTTTGCTCAATTTTGTTTATGAAGTCGTTTGGATCATAGGAACAAAGCGAACAGGGATGAGATCAGTTTTGTGAATGGTTCCTTGAATTTTTTGATAGAGAACTAGCTGCTGATAGGCATCCCCCTCTGGAGCAATGAGGCGTCCACCTTCGGCCAATTGATCAAACAGAGTGCGAGGTGTTTTAATAGGGGCTGCCGTTAAGCAAATGACATCGAAGGGAGCATGCTCAGGCCAACCTTGGTAGCCATTTCCCTGTCTGACGTGAACATTTTTAAATCCTAATTTCTTTAAAATTTCAGAACTCTCATTGGCCAATCCACTGACAATTTCAACACTATACACTTCATTGGCTAACTTACTCATGACAGCGGCATTGTAACCCGAACCAGTCCCCACTTCGAGGACCCGATCAGTTGGCTTGATCTCTAAAGCTTGTAACATGTAAGCAACAATATAGGGTTGAGAAATCGTTTGCCCATAATCGATAGGAAGTGGGCCGTCGGTATAAGAAAGGTTTCTCAGGTCGATGGGGATAAACTCATCTCGCGGAACGCTAAGCATAGCGTCAAGGACGCGAGGCTGTGAGACACCCCTTCCTACTAATTGGTAGTGGACCATTTTTTTTCGTTCATGATTAAATTCTTCTCGAGTCTTCACACTTTAAAGATGGGGAGGAATTTTAAAAAAGCAATACTTTCTGGAAAAGAAATTTTTTAATCGATAAGAATACTGTATGATGGGCATCAAGATGGATGTATTTTTAGTCGAAGGTCCTAATAAATTGAGTGGAGAAGTGAGAATTTCAACTTCAAAGAATTCTTCACTTCCTATTATGGCCGCAACTATTCTCTCTAAGAAAAAAATTGCGTTATCGCAGCTTCCACACTTGCGCGATATTCGCACTATGAGAAAATTACTTGAGTCTCTTGGTTGTCGTATCGAAATTCATGGAGACGAACATTATATAGATCCAAAATCCATTAATCATCTTGAAGCTCCCTATGAATTGGTCAAAACAATGAGGGCTTCAATTTTAGTCCTTGGTCCACTCTTGGCTCGTTTTGGAGAAGCCAAGGTTTCTCTGCCTGGAGGTTGTGCTATTGGAGCGAGACCAGTGGATCTTCATATTGAAGGTCTCAAAAAATTAGGGGCTGAGATTCATACAGATAAAGGTTATGTCTTGGCCAAAGCTAAAAAATTAGTAGGCTGTGAAGTTGATCTTCCATTCCCTTCTGTTGGGGCGACTGAAAATTTACTCATGGCCGCGACATTTGCTGAAGGGACGACCAAAATTTCTAATGCTGCTCGAGAACCGGAAATAGAAGATTTAGCTCTTTTCTTGTGTGCTCTTTACCCTGAACTTGAAATTCAAGGTGCGGGAACACATGAAATTACAATCAAAGGTATCTCAAAAGATTCTGCGGAAGCAGACATTGTTTATACTCCCATACCTGATCGCATTGAAGCAGCAACGTTCATAATTGCTGGATTGATGTGTAATTCTGATTTAGCCGTTGTGAATTGCAGACCTCATCACTTAGAAAGTTTTCTAGAAAAGCTCAAGGCCATGGGAGCAATATTCGATCGAGGTGAAGAGTATGTTCACGTCAAGCCTTGCAAAGAAAAATTAAAGGGTATTGATATCCAAACAGAACCTTACCCTGGATTCCCTACAGATGTTCAAGCCCAGATGATGAGTTTGTTGAGTGTTGTTAATGGTAAGAGTGTTATTACTGAGAAAATTTTTGAAAACCGCTTTATGCATGTACCAGAGCTGGTACGGATGGGAGCTCAAATTTCATTAGATGGGAATAAAGCCGTGGTTGAAGGGAACAGCATACTTGAAGGAGCTCCTGTGATGTGCACGGACTTACGGGCCAGTGCTGCTTTGGTACTCACTTCACTTGTTGCTAATGGAAAAACGCGAATTCAAAGGGTCTATCACGTTGATCGAGGCTATGAAGGTATCGATAAAAAATTTTTTGATCTTGGGGCAAAAATAAAAAGACTTAATGAACCCATGGAGTAATAAAATGGATGATGTGACGATCTTTGAAAAAATTATAAAAAAAGAAATTCCTGCCGAGATAGTTTTTGAAAATCATAATGTTCTCGCTTTTAAGGATATTTCTCCTCAAGCAAGCACACACGTTCTATTTATTCACAAAGAAAAATCTACAAATATTAATGAAATGATTGAAAAAAATCCTACTCAAATTAGTGATATATTCAAGGCTATTAAAGAATTTACTGAACTTGAAGGAATTGATCAGCATGGCTTTAGGGTTGTCACAAACTGTGGGGCTCGTGCAGGACAGTCGGTTTTTTATACTCACTTTCATCTTCTCTCTGGTGAGAGTTTTGGAAATTTTGGAAGGGCTTAATTCATGTCAGCTATTTGGATTATCGATTTTGGTTCTCAATACACACAATTAATTACGCGAAAAACTCGAGAACTGGATTTTCACAGTGTGATTTTGACAGTTGAAGATGCCAAAGAAAAACTTTTAGCAGGCCAAAAACCCATGGCGATAATTCTCTCAGGTGGTCCACAGTCAGTGTTTGAAGACACTGAAGACTACACACCTTTTTTCCAATTAGAGATTCCCATTTTGGGGATTTGTTATGGAATGCAATTAATGGCGAAGTATTACGGGGGAACCGTTGAGAAAGGAACAATCGGAGAGTATGGAAAATCAGAAGTCATTGTCGAACCGGAACTTTCTTTACCCTTTAAAAAATTTACGGCCTGGATGAGTCACAGTGATCATGTTTCTGTTATCCCTGGTGATTTCAAAGTCGTCATCAAAAGCGACAATGGCTTAATCGCAGGGATCCAGCATACGAAGTTACCTCGCTTAGGCTTGCAATTTCATCCAGAAGTCCATCACACTGAAAAAGGGGCAGAAGTTTTAAGTTATTTTTTTAAAGAAGTTTCCAAATTACAAGAAAATTGGAAGACCGGAGATATGCTAGAAGAGTGTCTCACTGAGATAAAAAAGGCGAAAGATTCTTATGTTCTTTGTGCTTTTTCAGGAGGAGTGGATTCATTAGTTGCTGCGGCTATGGCCCATGAAGTACTAGGCGATAAGCTCTATTGCTTTTTTGTGGATCACGGTCTTTTAAGACCCCAAGATTACCATCATATTGAAGAACTCAAGCGAGAGATGCCTCTCAATATTGAAGTGATCGATGCTAAAGCCATCTTTATGGAAAAACTTCAAGGAGAAGGCGATCCGGAAAAAAAGAGAAAAATTATTGGAAACACTTTTATTGATGTGTTTGAAAATAAAGTCCATGAGTTTGAAAATAATCACAATATTGAATTTAAATTTTTATTACAAGGAACACTTTATCCGGACGTCATTGAATCGGTTAGTCCACACAAACAAGGCGGAAAATCTGTCACTATAAAATCCCACCACAATGTGGGAGGATTGCCCGAAAAAATGAAATTAAAACTTATAGAACCGCTTAAGTATCTTTTTAAAGATGAAGTGAGAGTTCTTGGTGAAAAAATAAAATTGAAAAAAAATTGGATCTATCGACACCCATTTCCTGGCCCTGGAATTGGTATCCGCGTGCTCGGAATGCTCTCTGAAGAGGCTATTTTGAAAGTTCAGCAATCTGATCAAATTCTCTTTGAAGAGTTGCAGAGAACGGGAAATTACAACAAAAGTTGGCAAGCTTTCACTGTCCTTATTCCTCAGAAAACGGTGGGGGTAAAAGGTGATTATCGCGCTTATGAAGAGATTATTGCTGTCCGAATAGTGAATAGTATCGACGGGATGACTGCAACTTGGTCAGAAATGCCGTATAATTTACTAGACAGGGTATCTTCAAGGATTACCAATGAAGTAAAGGGTGTGACGAGGGTCGTATACGACATTACTTCGAAGCCCCCTGGAACAATTGAATGGGAGTGATAACAATGAAAAAGTTAAGTGCCTTTATTCTTTTTAGTTTTTTGTGGGTGGGATTTGCTCACGCACAAAAGTTAAAAATCCATATTCCTCTTTCCCCAGCAGGGTCGTTTGATGCTGAAGGAAAAATCGTTAATGGGTATGTTAAAAAGAAAGGTAGTAGCTATGTTGCCTCCAAAATGTCTGTCGTTGCTAAAGAATTGAAGACGGGGATTGATCTGAGAGATGAACACCTTCACGATCGATTGAAAGCTAAAAAATTTCCAAAAATTGAAATCCTTAAAGCAAGTGGTAAAGGCGGAAAGGGAAAAGCGGAAGTGAAAATCCGTGGAGTTAAAAAGTCTGTGGCCTTTACTTATAAAGTTAAAGGCAAGACTGTTGAATTCAAAATGCCGATTGTTTTGAAACAATTTAAGTTTGATCACGATAAAGACAGCTTAAGCTATATGGGTGTTGGAGTGAGTGATAAAGTCGAAGTTACCGGAACTCTCAAAGTCAAATAGAAGAGAACTCATAAATACTTCATCGTCATGATCGAAAAATTCTCCCTGCGACATGCAGGGAGTTCGACTCTGTCGTCGTTTTTTCATTCCTTGAATCGAAAGCATTTATGAGCTCTCTTTTAATGCATCTATTTATTTTTTGGTGTGAAACAAGTAGAAGTTTTCACAAATTCACTTACTAATTCTTCATCAATATCTGAATATTTAAGCTCGTTTGCTTGAACCGTGACATTCCAAATGAAAAACTGAACGTAAGCTTTTTCCTGATTGTTTACAATGTAATTTTTGATATCTTCGATAGTTTGTTGATTGATTTTTGAGCTGTATTCTTCGTAGTCTTCATCAAGACAGGCGCTCCAAAAGCAAGAACCAAATTTATCAATATTGGCACGGGCATCATAGTTGTAAGCTCTTGCTTCCATGCAGCCATTGAATTCTTCATTAGACTGAGCAAAAGTTTGGATTGATATTAACGTAGCTACTGAAAGAATAATTGACTTAAACATAGTTTTTCCTCTTTGATGTGAATTTTGAATAAGTTTAGCAAACAAACGAGAGAAGGAACTGAATGCTGTAAATTTTTTAAAAAGTGGTGAAGTTTTCGACAGAAGATATAAAAGAGGCTCTTGAAAGCAGAGCCTCTTCAATTTTATCGGACTTGAAGTTTTCCTAAAATTGGTAACATGAGAATGGGGATAGCGGTAAAGCAAACGACTAAGACTGCACCGGCCGGGAGATCACCCAGATAACTGATCACCATCCCTAAAATGCACACGATAAAGCCAAAAATCCAGCCAAAGATAAGTCTTCCTTTAATGTCACTTCGAAAGAAAGTGCTGATCAGGGCGGGAACGATCAAAAATGAAAAGACCAACAAAATTCCAGCGACTCCCACCGAAGAGGTAATGACAACGCCAAAGAGAGCGAAGAACAGAAAATCCCACTTGGAGTGATCTTTGAGGTCATCTCCAAAGCTTACGGCAATAATAGGTTTTCTAAAATAATAATGAACCAGTGAAACGGCGGCATAAATCGCCCCAGTTTTGATGACATCACTCCAGGTGACCCACAGAATGTGCCCCACTAAAATTTCTTTGATGTGTTCAGTTCCGTGAGAGAGGTTGTTCACAACGAGAATGACGAGGGCCGAGGCCAGGGCGTAGGTGATTCCAATGAGAACTTCTTGTGAAATTTTTTTATCAAATTTTCTTGCCCAAGCAAAAAGAGCAGCGACCGCAAAGGTGTGCCCTAATGAAATGAAGTAACTTCCGGTAGAGTGATGTTCAACATGAAAGAGCAAGGCCACAGTTGTTCCAAGTCCTGCTACTTGGGCCAGGCTTAAGTCGACAAAAATAACGCCTCTTTTAAGAACGTGCAAACCAAGGTAACAGTGGATTCCAACCAAGATAAGGCACATGCAAAAGGGGGCAAGAAAAAAATTAATTGTCTCCATTATTTCGCCTCCATTACACTAACGAGTTTTTCGTAGAGTTGGACGATATCCGGAACGTCTTTTTCTCCTTCAACTGAAACGGGAATGAGTCTTACTTTGAGACCGGTGACATCTTTGGCCACTCGATTTGCCACTGTCGGATCAAAATAGTTTTCAACCAAAGCGAGTTGGACACCTTCTTTTTTGGCATTTTTCATTACTTCCATAATGTGCCCCGCACTTGGAGGAATTCCAGGCTTGGGTTCCAGTAAAGCAATATTTTTAATTCCAAATCGGTGGAAAAAGTAAGTCAAAGTCTTGTGGTAAGTAATGACTTTGCGATTTTTTCCAATTTGCTTTTGCCACTGTTCGAGCTTGGAGTTTATTTCATTCGAAAATTTTTTGAAGTTTTCTAGAAAATATTTTGAATGTTCATGATCCATATCACTAAGTTTGTCTTTAATTTTTTCAGCGACAATGACAGCGTTTTGTGGATCGAGAAGAAAGTGAGGATTTCCTTCGGGATGAACGTCTCCGTCGGCTCTCGATATTGTGCCTGTGGGTTTTTCTAAGGTTTCAATAAAGCTCCCGGCGACAAAACTTCCAGATCCACCTTCTTGAATTTTGGGATTGCGCGACCCTCGAATGATAAGAGGAAGCCAGCCCACTTCTAACTCCAGTCCTATTGAAACAAGAAGATCTGCCTTGGCAGCCTTGAGCATATAAGAAGGTTTGGCTTCTAGGTAATGGGGGTCTTGAGTTCCTTTACAAAAAGATTGAACTTCAACTTGGTCACCACCAATTCTCTCGACTAGACTTTTGAGATTTGTGGTTGTTGTTATGACATTAAGTTTTGCGTAGCTGGGAATGGAAAGTATTGTGCAAAGAGTGAATATAAATATTTTAAATGTTTTCATGTGATCCTCGTTTTAATAAGCATGAGCGGGGTGGGCGCCGATACTAATATTGAATTGGAGACTAAGGGTTCTTTCATCTTCTGCTTGCCCATCATCAATTGTCTCGTATTGGAGGCGAAGAGCACTAAACTCTGAGGGCAAAAAAGCAATGAGGGCCGTATGTCTTTTACTGGGATCAAGGCTTCTCGATTGGTTGAGTCCCAAATAATCATAACGGTATTGAACCCACCATCTTTGGGCCAATTGGTATTTGAGATGGCTGACAATCCCTGAGAGTTTGTCCGCTGAGAGGCCTTTTCTATCTTTTTGAAGATATTCTGTAGCCCATTCAAAGGAATGGTATTTTCCTCCCTCGACAGGTCTCCACTTAAAAGTGAAATCTGCACCTGCTAAGTTGGTATCGGCACCGTCAGAGTTTGTCCCTTGGGCTCCTGATATTCCGAACTCTATCGTTGCAGCGTCAGAAAGCTCCCAAAGATTTTTAAAATGCCCAATGATCGCTTTTTTTCCTTTGTCCCCAGCATTGAAGAGATCTTCGTTTTCTCCTTGAGTGTAATCAAAAGTGAGTTCGCTAAACCAAGGAAGAGGGATGAGGCCGCTGGCCCCTACTCCTGTTTCACTCAAGCCCTCTTCTCCCAAGATGGCCTCGTTTTGTAGGGGAGCATTGATAAAGGGAAATGCGTGGGAGTGAAGTTGATTGTGTTTTCCCATTGGCATTTTTGATTTACCAATTTTGATTGTAGCATAGGGAACTTGGAGAGTTTCGACGAAAGCTTCTTCTGGAGAAATTTCATATTCTCCTGCTTCTTCTTCAATCGCCAAGAGAACCCTTGCAGTAAAATAGGCGTCGACGTCGGAGCTAAATTGTAGCTCTGCTTCTTGAAGGCTCATCCCATTTTCAGATTTATCGCGCTTAGATTCTTGATCTAAAAAAAGGGCATTGACCCCAATGTCGGGGTTGAAAGCTTTCCCGCGTGAAGGGAGGGGTTGTGCATAAGTTATGTAAGCAAAAGAGCATAAAAATATTGCTAGTAATAATTTCATAAAAAACCTCGTTTTATGGTTAATGGGATTGCCATTTTTTCAGCAACCAAAAGTTTAGATTGAAAATTTATGAGATTTAGCTAGCTGAGTGGTGGAGCTCGAGGTTGTATATCGTGAAATGATAAGAATGAGGGTGAAAATTTTTGGTAAGAATCAAAAAGAATGAATTTGTAGAGAACATCGGGAGTGGGCTCAAGTTCTGGAGCTGCTGGATGAACTCCTAGGGTATGGGACTGAATCTCGCAAACAGAACATTGATGTGTTTGCTGATGATTGTCTTCACCGAAGTGTGCAATTCCATGAATTTGGATAAGAAAAATTGTGAAGAGTAAAAAAGTGGAAAGAAGATGCTTCATCGCGCTTTATGATCTCACCAAACTAGCTAAGATGTCTAGGGCACGCCCTAGATGAGGTGGTGCTTGGCACCTGGATAGATCCCTTGAATTTTTGTATTCTTAAAGCATAATCAAAGACTCCCACAATCGAGATATGACAACATGCAAAATACGCCTTCTTTTTTAGAGACTCATCCCCAAAGTTTTGTTCACCTTCACCTGCACACCCAGTACTCTCTTTTGGATGGGGCAATTCGTTTAAAGGATCTCTTTAAAAAAGCTCAAGAATTTGGGATGCCGGCCGTAGCGAGTACCGATCACGGGAATATGTTTGGGGCCATTGATTTTTATACCCAAGCCAAAAATGCTGGGATCAAGCCCTTAGTGGGAAGTGAAATTTATTTTACACCGGGTTCTCGCTTTGATCGAAAGTCAGCTAAAAGAGGGGCGAAGGTTCTCAACTCCCAAGACGCTGAAGAAAGTAAGCACCAAATTCACCACTTGGTTTTGATAGCTAAAAACAAAACGGGGTATCAGAATCTTTGTAAACTTTTATCTCGTGCATACTTGGAGGGGTTTTATTATAAGCCTCGCGCTGATTATGAAATCTTAAAAGAGTATTCCGAGGGGCTCGTGGCGACCACAGCTTGTCTGAAAGGAGAAGTCGCCTATAACTTTTTTAATGGAGCCGATGATCGCGCCCATCAGGCGATTCTTAAATATCGTGAACTTTTCAAAGATGATTTTTATCTAGAGATTCAAGAAAATGGACTCTCGGAGCAACAAGAGGTTAACGAGAAACTTATCAAGTTTGCGAGCGACTTGAGTATTCCACTGGTGGCGACGAATGATGCTCACTATCTGACTCGTGAAGACGCTGCTGCTCAAGAAGTCCTCTTGTGCATTCAAACGGGAAAAACTTTTAACGACGAAAAACGGATGAAACTCACGACCAATGAGTTTTATTTTAAATCACCAGAGGAAATGCGCCGGGCCTTTCACTATATTCCAGAAGCCTGTGACAATACGCTGAGAATTGCTGATAAATGTAACTTGGAATTGAAATGGAAGGACGAAAAAGGTAAACAGATTTATCACCTACCCAATTTTGAAATTGATACTCAAGAGACTACTGAAGAATACTTCGCTCGCCAGGCCCGAGAGGGATTAGAGAAAAGATTCGCAGGTCCCCATTTTACAAAACTTCGCTCTCAAGAAAATTGGGAAACAGAACTGAAACCCAAATATGAAGCAAGACTAGAAGAAGAAGTCGCTATGATTTCACAAACTGGTTTTGCTGGTTACTTTCTCATCGTTTCGGATTTTATTAAGTGGGCAAAAAACCGCGACATTCCTGTTGGTCCGGGACGAGGTTCCGGAGCGGGATCCGTTGTTGCTTACTCACTTGAAATTACCAATATTGATCCCATCACTTTTAATCTTCTCTTTGAGCGTTTCATTAACCCTGAGAGAATTTCCATGCCCGACTTCGATGTGGATTTTTGCCAAGATCGAAGAGGCGAAGTTATCGACTATGTCACTGAGAAATATGGAACAGAGAGAGTAGGGCAAATCATCACTTTTGGAAAGCTCCAGGCCAAGGCCGTTATTCGCGATGTTTCGCGAGTTTTCGGCTTGCCATATTCAGAAGCAGACATGCTCGCCAAACTTATCCCCGATGAATTGGGAATAACGCTCGATCGTGCGCTCGATATGGAGCCGAAACTCACTGAGCTTCAAGACTCCGATCCAAAAATTAAAAGAATTATCGAAATATCCAAGAGGCTAGAAGGCTTACTCCGCCACGCTTCGATTCACGCAGCGGGTGTTATCATAACTAACGAGCCGCTCGTTACTTACTGCCCACTTTATAAAGGGCGCGAGGGAGAGCAGGTCGTTCAGTTTGATAAAGATTTTTCTGAAAAAATCGGTCTGGTGAAATTTGATTTTCTTGGACTGAAAACACTAACTGTTATTCAAAATGCCGTGAACTTCATTCGTCGTGATCACGATAAAACTTTCGATATTGAATCCATTGATCTCGAAGATAAAAAAGTTTTTGAATATATATCTTCAGGGAAAACCACGGGGGTTTTCCAACTAGAGTCTTCGGGTATGAAGGATCTCTGTAAGAGAATTGCACCTGATTCTCTAGAAGATATCACTGCCATTAACGCTCTCTTTCGACCAGGACCTTTGGGGTCAGGGATGGTGGATGACTTTATTGAAAGAAAACATGGGCGAAAAGAAATCACTTACCCGTTCCCAATTCTAGAAGACATATTGAAAGACACTTACGGGATTATTGTCTATCAAGAACAGGTAATGAATATTGCCAGAACCATTGCTGGTTACACACTTGGGCAAGCGGATATGCTTCGGCGAGCGATGGGGAAAAAGAAAGTCGAAGAGATGGAAAGGCACAAGGAAATATTCCGTGCTGGCGCTGAGAAAAATGGTTTTGACACTAAAATTGCGGTCGAGCTCTTTGATTTAATGGCGATGTTTGCAGAATATGGCTTTAATAAATCCCATGCCGTGGCCTATGCCCTGATTGCCTATCAAACGGCTTATTTAAAGTTGTATTATCCATCGGCTTTCTATGCTGCACTTCTCGGAACTGAGATTAACAATACCGATAAAGTGACGGCTTATATTAATGATGCCAAAGAACATGGCATTGAAATTCTTCCTCCCGATATAAATGAATCCCTTTGGCTCTTTAACGTGATCGATGACAAAATCCGTTTTGGAATGGGGGCCGTGAAAAATGTTGGGAAGAATGCCGTTGAATCGATTGTTAAAGAAAGAAAAGAAAATGGACCCTATCAAGGATTCGTGGATTTTTGTACGCGCATTAATCACTCTCATATTAACAAAAGAGTTATTGAGTCGTTGATCAAAGTCGGGGCCTTCGATGAATGTGAAACACATAATCGAAAGACATTGCTTGAGAATATGGAAATGATTCTTACCTACGCTGCAAACAAGCAAAAAGATGCGCTCTCAGGGCAAGCGAGTTTGTTTGAAGAAATGGGATCAGGCAATCAAAGTCTTGAAAGTGAGATGCTTGAAATTAAGCAAATGGATGATTTTGAAGACAAAGAAAAACTTGGCTATGAATCTCAACTGATTGGAATTTATGTTTCAGGTCACCCATTGGATAAAGTCAAAAGTGTTATCGATGATTTCACATCGATGAATATTCAAAAAGTTAAAGAAATTGAAGGAAGAGACAAACGCGAAGTGGTGCTTGCTGGAATGCTGACTTCTGAGCGCGTATTTATCTCTAAAAAGGGAGATAAAATGGCTTTCGCGACCTTGGAAGATTTGTCAGGGAAAATTGACTGTATTCTCTTCCCTCGAACATATGCTGAGTATGAACACTATCTCGACAGTGAAGACCCTCTCATCCTCTCAGGGGTCGTTAATCTTGCGGAAGATCCTCGAAAGTTTTTTCCATCGAAAATTCATAAATTATCAGAAAAAGCTGAAACCAATGTCAGCACTGTTCGGATTAGCATCAATATGGATGAAGGACAGGACAAAAAACTCCAAGAACTGAAAGATATTCTTCTTAGTTATCGAGGAACTGTACCTACAGAGCTCATCTTTACTTCGAGTAAGGGAAAAGGCAAAATGGAGTTAGGAAAAGGTTTTCTCGTTAATCCCCAACCTCAGTTAGTGGCGAAGGTCAACGAGCTGTTTAAAAATAACTGTGTGAGTTTCGTCACCCATGGCAATTAGACTGTTAATTCTATTTCAATTATTGTTTTTAGCTTCTGGATACACTCAGACCAAAAGTGATCCAACCGTCAGTGTTACTTCTCACTATGCGCGAGGACGCTATGATGGCTTGAAGTTCGTGAAATCCATGCTCTTGTACCGCGCCTTTGATGGGGCCATTGACCACCACCTGCGAGAATTAAACAAAGATCCAAAGAGTTTTCGTGAAAAACTTAATAAAAAATTTGAAGAATCGTTTGCAGAGAAAAAAGAAAATTATCTCAAAAAAATGGGCTATTCAGATAAATTACCGGCAAGTGAAAAAGAAAGAATTTTAAGCCAACTGAAAGTTTACCAGCACAGTGAGTTTTTAAAATTTACAGATCTCTACAGTGCCATTCAAAGTCATTCCATTAGCAAATTGTGGCAGTCGGCTAATGACCCTCGACTTCGTCAAATGAAAGCGAAGGTCAGTTTGAATACCAAAAAACTTTTAGAGGTCTATACAGAATTTGAAGGGAATGATGGCGAAAAAGTTGCAAGCACTGAAAGCGGCCAAAAGAAGTTTTATATCAATCTTAAGTATGACCTCATTGATTTTGAGTGGGGTGATTTAGGATTTCGAAAAGAAGAGGACTTCTACAATAGCCTTGTCGATGCTTGGATAAAATGGCTGGGGAAAAATACCAAAATTCCAGCTCAGGGTTTTAGTTTTAGCAAATTTGATGATGTGTTTACTGAAAATCTGACTGACGAAGATGTGGTAATGAATCTTTATTTGAAAGTCAAAAAGATCAATTTTGATCTCAACTTCAAACGCTATAAAGTAGAGTTGGCCGTGGATTTTAGTGTGGTCGATAAAAAAGATCAAATCCTCTATGAGGGGAATCTTCAAACAGAGACCAAAGAGTTTTTTAATGTGGAAAAGGGCAATGTCCCTAATCTTATAGCCAATGCAGCCTATCGGATTCCCCTTAATGACTTTGTGACTATTCCCACAGCACTTGCTCAAGAGAGAACGAGAAAAAAACAAGACCAAATTGTGATTAAGCCTTATAAAAACTATGAATTGGTTCGCCAGTTTATGACTTTGCTGAATACTTATGGGGTTGAAATTAACCTCAAATCAGAGATTTCACTGCTCACCAGTGATAATGTTACTCTGAATATTTATTATCAAGGTAGTCAAGAAAGACTGATCCAAATTATCGAGTTTATCAAGGCGAATTCTCTCGCTCTTGAGCTGAAAACTCGGGAATTTCCTCTTCAAGTGACCTTGTAGAAATTTCTAGGATGTAGAGCACCAAAATTTCCAGTAAAATATTGTTATGAGATGGGTTTCTCTTTTTTCACTCTTTGCTTTGCTTATTAATTGTTCCAAAGTTCCTTTGAGAAGACGGGACAATTTAGGTTATAGCTATAATAATCCAAGCAAGGGATCACAGTTTACTCCCATTAAAAAGAAAGTGGCGCTTCTAACTCTCTTCAATGAAACTCCCTATGGAGGAGAAGATCTCGCCATTATTGCGACTGAAGAATTGCGGCGCAGTCTTTCACGGACTCGCGATATTATTATAGACCCTGTCGCGGATAAAATTTTTGGAAACTCCAAAGAAATTTACGCCGCTGGTGGAGTTAAACTTGTTCAATTAACTAAAAAAGCGAAGATGGCGGGAATCAACTTGGTCATCTACGGCCGAATAAGTAAAACGCGCTTTCGCCAAAAAAGTGATGAGATTGGTTTTGTGAGACAGACCAAGGCCTTTGGTCAGTCGATCGTTGAACTTCGCATGTACGATGTGAATGGTGGAAAAGAAATTTTCGTCGACACCCAACAAGGGGATGTGGATGATGCCACTTTTCGCTTTTACCTAAAAGAGGCAGAAGACAATCTTGCTTATAAGCGCGGTATGCTTCGCTTTGCTTCGAAGGTTGCTGTTCGAAAATTTGTTCCCAAACTCACTGATCTGGTTTCAAAGCTCGATTGGGTTGGAAGAGTGGCCAAAATCATTGGAACAAAAATCTATGTCAATGCAGGGAGAGCTTCCGGAATCAATCTCGGCGATGTGCTCAAAGTGATCACGGAGGGCGAGGAAGTTTACGATCCAGAAACTGGCGCGATGATCGGTATCTCGCAAGGGGACGTCAAGGGAACTATCGAGATAATTGATTACTTTGGACCCGATGGTGCCGTCGCGATTCTCCATTCTGGTGGGAGCGTGACAGAAGGCGATTTCGTCGAACTCTATTAGGGTATATTAGGGTACGTCCACACTTTTGGGACTGATGGCAATAAACGCCCTGAGTCCCAAAAGTGTGGACGTACCCATCTATACCCATCTACGTTCAGCAGTGTGTCAGCTCTAAGAGCGAACAGCAGCGAACAGATTCTGATTCAACTCATTGAATATCTTCACTCTCTCCAAGTATCTTTTCAGCACGTATTTATTGCGATAAGGAGTGCCTAATGAAAATGATTGCCAGTATTTTGTTTTTGATGAGCCTACAAACTTTTGCTAACGATTCTGTGAGCTGTGAACTTATCGATATGCAAGTTCGAAGTCGAGTCGTCTATATAGGTGGTGGAATTTTACGATTATCGGGAGAAGATCAGGCTTCAAAGTTATTCGATTCTTCAGATCGAAATTCCAAGCGAAAGTATAAGATGGAAATCTCAATGAATGAAAACGATTATTACAGTGTTCGCGTGTTTAAAGTAATTGTTCGCGATGATAAAATCATCAAAGAAATAGATCGTTTTGCTCTTGAAGGTATTCCACTTGATCAAAAAGTCTTGATAGTTCGTTTTGGTCTTGGGAAAAGCCCACTGCGACTCCAATGTGTAAGAGATTAAAGAGAGGTCTTTTGAGCAGCTGTTTTCAGTTGCTCAAAAATTATTTGTGAAAAAAGATTATCGCCATTTTTTAAAAGAAATTTATTCTTGTAAGAAAAAAATTAATCAAAGCTATTCTCTGAGAGCCTATTCTCGAGATATTGGCGTCTCTGTCAGTTTTCTCTCTGAAGTTCTGAATAAAAAGAAAAATCTCTCGCTTGGGATTGCCCAAAAAATTGCTAAAAACTTAAGCTTAGATAAAAACAAGGCTGAGTTTTTTCTTTTAATGGTATCACTCGAATCGGCATCATCGATAGAAGCTGCTGAATTGAATAAAAAACTTAAAAAATATAACGATAAAACAGTCGTTGATTTAGAATTTATGAAAATTCTCTCAGAGTGGTATTATTTTGCAATTTTGGAGTTAACGTATCTAGAAAACTTTGAACCCTCAGTGGCTTGGATCAGTCAAAAAATTGGGCTTTCAGAAAAGAAAACTCAAAAGGCTATTGAAAAACTTGTGTCACTCAATGTTCTGGCTATTGAAAAAGGGATATGGCGAGACCAACTTCATGCCATGGAGTATCGAGGACAAACACCTTCAAGAGTCATACGGTCATTTCATAAAGAAATCTTGCGAAAGGCATTTCACGCTATTGACCAACAGGAGTTTTCTAAAAGAGATCTTGGTGCCAATATTATGTCTTTTTCCGAAAAGAATATGGATGAGGCAAGGAGAATCATAAAAAATGCCAGACTGGAAATATCCAAACTGGCTTCTCAAGATGATTGTAAGAATAATGTTTACTGTCTATCGACACAGTTTTTTTCCATGCTAGAGGAATCCCATGAAATATCTCCTTAGTTTATTAATCCTATTTTCATGTTCTAAAGAAATTATCAAACCGAGAACTGAGAAAATTATCGTCCAGCAGGAAGGCTCGGCATCTCAAAGAACTAATGAAGAATCAGTGGAGGGCCCTGGTGAAGATTCTCGATTAGAAGATAGCGGGAAAGATGTGGGAACTGGTGGAATAGGAATTGTTTGCACTAACTCCCAAGGAGAGGAGACTGTTGATTTTTACGATTTGGTTAAGGCCAAAGAGTTTTGGAATTGGGAACCTGTTAAAATTTCAGGAAATTCGGAAGAAGAGATAGCGATCAAAGTTTTAGAGCGTTTCCAGTACATCGATCCCGAAAGATTTTTGCGCTATAAAAAAGATATTTTGCAATTTAAAAAGGAAGCTAAATTTCTTGAGGGTTTCAAATTAAAGAACACAAATGATTTTAGTGTAGAAGGAGAGTTTCGCAATTGTACATATCAGAATATTGTCCGCCAACTCCCACTTCATAAATCTTCTTGGAAAGATCCTTCCATCTATCATTCCCAAGATTATCGTTATCTCGTCGATAATAAGCTTTATTCGAAATTGGATATCTTTGAGAAGGCTTCTTTGCTTGTCCATGAAGTGATCTACAAAGAAGCTCTCGAGTTAGGTTTTGAATCCTCTGACAATGTCACGTATCTCAATGCCTATTATCATGCTAAAGCAATTCACGAGGATAGGCAGCTGATTTCGGTTGAAAATGGCTTGGGGTATTCAGGAAATAAAGAATACTTTAAAGTCCTAGCAAAAATAAATTTCCCTTATTATCAATCCAAAATCCCTCTTGCCGTCAATACTGAAACTAAATTTGATCATCTCTTTACCAGAGTGATGATTGGAAAACCTTATTATAAAAATTTATTTGAATTTGTTTTGAGAGAAAAAAGAGGAGCCTGGGCCGAAATGAGAGTGAGTTTTGATCTTTCACGAAACGAAGTAAAAAATATTTACTATTATTACGATCGGAAAATGGGACTAGTAGAGATGAAGAAAAAGACTCAGGCGCTCCTCTATGATCCAGAAGGTGTTATTAACTCGGAAAAGATCAAGTTGCCTAAACTTATTGAGTTCAATCCAGATGGGAAAATTAATCAAAGTAGTGGTGTGAGTGCGGGGTGGTTATATCTTGAAAGTGAAGCAATGCGAGACGATTATCTCTCAATAGAAAAAAACTGGAATAAATCACCCAAAGATGATGAGCACTGGTTTGACTATGCCAAAAAAGTTCGGCGAACTCAAAACTCTGATGTTCGCGATCACTATTTTGATGCCCTCGAGCTGGTTCTTTAGGTATGTCCAGGTTTTTGGTGACTCATTCGCAATTAGTGCCCTGAGTCCCAAAAGTGTGGACGTACCTCAATTCGAGAGCAAGCGGCAGCCGAGTTTGTCATCGAGATACTGGGCCTTCGCCGTTAAACTATCGGCAGGAACAAAGTAGGCTGAAACAATAGTCTGGTCATCCGTTTCTTCACTGATAAAAGGGAAAACAGGAGTCGAAATATCGAGATCTTCTTCACATTGTTCAGCGGTTCTTTTCACTACAAAGCGGCATGAACAATATTCTTTTGCAATCAACCTATTAATTAAACGAGGAAT
This sequence comes from Halobacteriovoraceae bacterium, assembly GCA_020635135.1. Lineage (GTDB taxonomy): Bacteria > Bdellovibrionota > Bacteriovoracia > Bacteriovoracales > Bacteriovoracaceae > JACKAJ01. The sequence goes on along the minus strand of JACKAJ010000016.1, from coordinate 640,290 downwards.
ACGACGGTAGGTATTCCACGGTGGTGAAAAATCAAACGTGGGATTCACGTGCTGTTTTTGATTTTCAAAGAGTTCGGGGTGAGCTTGGGAGGCACTGTGAACATTGAGGTCTAGCTCTTTGAGATACTGGCGAACGCTTTGAAAAAAAGCTTGGCGATCTAAAGCGGCACCTTTGTCAGTGGCCAAGCGGACAATCACAAGTTTTTCACTGGGACTAGCCACAACGAATTGTCCTTGATGCCCAATGAGTAAAAGAGAATCTAAGGGAAGATCCGGATATTCTGGAGGATACCCACGAGAAGGGATTCCTCGGTTGGTCGTTACTTGCGCTGAGTAGGCTCGGGTTTGTGAAGTTCCTGGGAGGGCGTGGGCCTTAACTCCTGGAGCGACAGTGTTCATTAATTGAAAGTACCACTTCGGGATGATGGGTTCACCTTTATGAACTCCTTTGTTCATGAGAAGAAGCCCGACTTTTAGAAAGTCCCTGGCAGTCATATAGATATATGATGATCCTACAAAATTCCCAAAATTATCCTGTTCAAAAGTTGCTTGAATATTTAAGCGATTGAAAAACTTTTCCCAGGGGTACTTTTCATATTCATAAGTCTTCATACTCTTCTTGAGAATCGCCATTAGGACGTTGGTATCTCCACTGGAATAATAAAAGTGATCTCCTGGTTTTTCTCGCCGTAGTGGTCGGCGAACCACATAATTGGCAAAGCCAACACTTGGCCCATCGAGATAGAGCATCCGTGTGACATCAGCATTGACGGGAACTCCTGAGTAGATTTCTTGAAAATCGATGGCTGATGACATCTGAAGGAGATCAATAATCCGTGCGTTTCCAATAAAGTCACTAAAATATGAACTTAAAAGATGTTGAATATTGAGAATTTTTTCTTCATGAGCAATACCGATTAGTATTCCACTAATCGTTTTGGCCACTGACCAAGATAAGTGCTTGGATTCGACCGAGTAGCCTCGACTATAGTTTTCATAAACAATTTTATTATTTTTATAGATAATGACGGCATCAGTACGAACATCATCATTGTCATTGGGATAAAGAACTTTTTCGAGCGGGCTCTGTTCAGGTTGAGGCTGTGGGCTTTGCTGATCAGCAAAGCCCATAAGAGAAAAAAAGAATAAAAGAATCGCTAAAGCCTTCAGTTTTTTTCCTTATTCAAGTTTGAAGGGCGATAATACTTGAATTAGGTCAAGCTCTCAAGATTCAAGTTTTTCTGCGCAAAAGAGTATAAATATTACATGCTGCATTGACTAAAATTCAACTCTTTGATAATTCGAACGTAAGCAATTTTAAGGACTTACAATTTATAAATTTAAATGGAGGGATGAAGGATGCGCTACAGTTTATTAGCACTCATGTTGGTTGGGCTTTTTTCTTGTGGGAAAGACCAAGATACTGAAACAATTCAAAATACAGGACACGAAAATAGAAGAGCTCCCATTCAAGGACCTCAATCTGTAATCGTCAGAGTCTCTGATGATGGAACTGCTAGCTATGCCGTTTCTTCTAACCGCTTTTCTAGTGAGAGTGATTTTCAGAGCGCTGTTCAAAACGGTCAACTCCAATTTCAACCCATGAACAACAACCAAGTGATCAACTCTCAAAACGGATATCCAAGTCAGCCAGTAAATCAAGGATTTAGCTTTGTTGAAGATCCTGAAAATGATTTCGTTGTTAATGAAAATACATTTAATAACTCTCAAAGAGTAGTTAAGAAAAGCGTTGTTCAAAAAAATGTTCATGGATCTTACTACAATAACTATAACAATTATAGCGGTTACAATTACAACTATAATTATGGGTACAACAACGGGTACTACTACAGCCCTTACAGTGGAAATTACTATAATTCTTATGTTAATAACTACCGCTACGGGTGTAACAACAATGTAGGTTATTACTCATACTATAATTATTGTGGTAACTACGGCGGCTACACTTTCAATCACTACTATCCATACAATTACAACTATAATTCACGTTACTGGCAGCCAACTTACTACCAAAATAATAACTGGTATTATTACACACCAGGATACAGTCCTTGGTACTCAAATGGTTATACTTACTACGATTATTTTTGGATGTGGAGTGTAAGATAGAAATCCCCATCACAAAAAATTTCATAATAAAAAAAAGGGCCTTGAATAAGGCCCTTTTTTTATAACAAATTGAGAAAGTAAGAACCAATAAAAAGAACTAAGCACAAAAGAAGAGTTTTCGAAGGAGCTCGTTTGTTGATGGCGCTTTCAAAAAAGGTAGCAAAAAGTGGACTGGTAATTGAAATCGCCGTGACAATCGAAAGCCTTCCCAGCTTTATGGCCTTGAGATAGAAAAAGAGCGACAAAAAAGTTCCAAGAAAACTAAAAAGAAAGACCTTCATTTTATCTTGCTTGTTTAGAGGAATAAATTTTTTAACTAAATCGATGGGCTTGAAAAATGAATAGATAAAATAAAAGCTCAGTGCGCCTAAATTCCTGATCACATTGGCATAAGTACTATCGAGCCCAACTGAATGGTGAAAAGCATTCTTAGTGAAAAAGACGCCTGTCCCATCGAGGGCAACGCCGGCAATGGCCATGGCGAGCCCTAGAATATTCCAGGTTCGCGTTCTCCGGTAGTGCTCAGTGGAAAAGAGGACTAGGCAGAGAATAAAAATGAAGACTGCGACGATATTATTCCACTTGAGGACTTCTCCAAAAATCAGAGAGTCAGTAAAAAGAAAAATAATGGGCTGAAAGGAAAAAAGCACGAGAGTTCGTGCAGGTCCCAACATGACAAAACCATTGAGAAGGAAGAGATCCCCACAGCCGAGTCCAATAAAGCCACTGGTGAGGAGATAAGCAACAGTTTGCCAGGGTAGAAGGGTGAAAGTTTGAGTCGCGAGTACAACCAGAATAAAAAAAACCAATGAAACCATGGCCTTAACGGTGTTCATCCAAACCGAAGTTATGCGAGCTGAATAGTGAGCGAAGTAAATCGTTGATATGGAGAAGCAAAGATTGGCGCTTAGAGCGAAAATAGGGGAGAGCATTTGGTCGCTCAAAGCATTTTTCCTTTTATACTCTTCTGATTAAGCTTTTCAGGGTCGTTGTTGCTCGATCGCGGTATACCATACAGTTTCACGAGCATCGCCTACCTGAAAATCTTAATCATGTGAGCATATATACTGCAACTGGCCGTTATGGTAGTTTTTCTATGCTGAGATTTGTCTATTTCTAGCCGGCATAATATAAGAGAGAGTCCAGAGTAATTCAATAGAAATTAAGGAGTACAACCCTATGTTGGATTATGAAGAAATTAGGCGAAAAGCGATGTCTTGGTCAGAGCAAGTAGGCCTTGCCAATGGGGATCAAAAGAAATTAGAAAAGCTTATTTCTGATTCCTCGCAAAGTGAAGAGTTAGTGAATGCTTTCTATCGCGACCTCGAATTCGGAACGGCGGGACTGAGAAGTTTGGTGGGGCTAGGATCTAACCGAATGAATATTTATAATGTCCGAAAAGCTGCCTGGGCACTGGGGAGTGCAGTGAAAGAAGTCTTTTCAGATAAAGATCGCTGGAGTGTGGCCATTGCCTATGATTCACGACTGACAAGTGAATCCTTTGCAAGAGAAACAGCAGGAGTATTAGCCGCTCAAGGCATAGATTGCTATTTGGCTCCTAAACCGACAGCCACTCCTATTTTGTCCTATGCTGTTCGCCAGAAAAAATGCTGTGCTGGTGTCATGATCACGGCCAGTCACAATCCAAAAGACTACAATGGTTTTAAGGCTTATTGGGCTGACGGGGCTCAAGTTACCCCTCCTGTCGATCAACTTATTATCTCATATTATTACAAGTCAGAAGGAGCAGAGAGAGAGCTTCAAATTGATTTCGAACAAGCACTTAAAAGTGGGGCTGTGAAATTTTTTGAAGAAGATTTTTATACTTCCTATATTGAAGACATTAAAAAGAATTGTTTTCGCACGGATCTTATAAGTGAGAGAGGAGGAGAAGTGGGAATTGTCTACACGGCTCTTCACGGAACAGGAGGAGAGGTTTGCCAGAGAATTGCCCGGGAATTGGGTTTCAACCAATTTTATCCTGTGAAAGAGCAGATTGCTCCCGATGGAAATTTTCCAACAGCTGAGTATCCCAACCCAGAAGATCCCAAAAGTTTAAAATTGGCCGTTGATTTAATGAAAGAAAAAAAGGCTGACGTGGCCTTTGGTTCAGACCCCGATACAGATCGCCTTGGTGTTGTTGTTTCAATTGAAGGGGAACCCCATTTTCTGACAGGGAATCAAATCGCTTCAGTTCTTTTGTATTACAAACTTACAACAATGCAGCAGCAAGGGCTTTTAAAAGACAATGCATTAGTTCTTAAAACGATTGTAACCACACCTTTGCACGAGAGAATTTGCGAATATTTTGGAGTGGAAATCGTCAACACCTTAACTGGATTTAAGTGGATGGGAAAAGTTCTCACCGATCGAGAAAAGGAAAATAAAAGTTTTCAATTCATTTTTGCCAGTGAAGAAGCTTTTGGCAGTTTAACTCATGATAAAGTTCGCGATAAAGATGGAATAAGTGCGATTGCTCTTTTTTCTGAAGCAGTCCTTTATTATAAATTGCAAGGGATGAATGTCTTGGATGTTCTAGGAGAAATGTATGAAAAATTCGGTTTTCATGCCGATGGACTCCTCAATGTTCAATACCCTGGGGCGAGTGGGGAGCAAAAAATAAAAAAGATTATGAATGCCCTTCGAGAAAGAGACCCTTCTGAACTTCTAGGTGAAAAACTAAAAGAGAAAGAAGATTTCATGCAAACAAAATATGCGAGTAATGTTCTTGGTTTTCACTTTGAATCCGGGAATAGTCTTTACGTTAGACCGTCGGGAACAGAGCCCAAAATTAAATTTTATTGTCAGGTTCGAGAAAATGGAGAGCTTGAAGTTGCTAAAAAGAGAGCTTCTGAAAAAATAACCGAATGGAAGAAGTGTCTTGAGGAGTACTGCCATCATGTCTAAAGCGATAGTCCTAATCAGTGGGGGGATGGATTCCCTTCTCATTACAGCAATGGCCGCTAAAAAATTTGATGAATTGGCAGCAGTCTTTTTCAATTACGGTCAAAAAACATTAAAAAAAGAAAAAGAATGTTTTCTAAAAATTTGTGATCACTATCAAATTAAAAATAGAAAAGTTATTGATCTCGAAGAATTGGGAAAAATTGGAGGAAGTTCTCTTACAGACGCCAATATAGAAGTAGGGGTTGAATTGGATAAAAAAGAGATCCCCCTAAGCTATGTTCCTTTTCGCAATACGATTTTCTTATCTTACGCTGTATCCTGGGCTGAAGTCTTTAAAGCTCAAAGTATCTATATAGGAGCGGTGTTAGAAGATGCAACGGGATATCCCGATTGCCGACCAGAATACTACGAAGCTTTTAATCATTTGATTTCTAAAGGTGCTTCTCATCAAGTTAAAGTTGAAGCCCCGATAGTTTTCTTAAGTAAACAGCAAATTATTAAGCAATGTCTCGAACTCCAAGCTCCTCTCGAATACACCTGGTCTTGCTATCAAAGCGTTGATAAACCTTGCATGAAATGCGATTCTTGTCTTTTAAGGAAAAAAGCTTTTGATGAGTTAAGCTTACATGATCCTCTTTTGGCTTAAATTAATTATTAGGAAAATATTTTGAAGATCTATCTAGTTGGCGGAGCCGTTCGAGATTTACTCATAGGAAAATCAGGAAGTGATCGCGATTATGTGGTGGTGGGAGCAACTCCGGAGGAGATGAAATCTCGTGGCTTTTCTGAAGTTGGAAAAAATTTTCCAGTCTATCTCCATCCAAAGACCAAAGAAGAATATGCCCTAGCAAGAAAAGAGAAGAAAGTTTCTCCAGGGCATCAAGGATTTCAATTTGAATATCACAAAAAGATCACTCTTGAAGAAGATCTTTTAAGAAGAGACTTTACTGTGAATGCGATGGCCATGGAGGAAGATGGAACACTTATCGATCCCTATGGTGGGCGAGAAGATCTGAAAAAGAAACTACTACGGCATGTCTCTAAGCATTTTGTCGAAGATCCCTTGCGGGTAATCCGAGGGTGCCGCTTTGCTGCAACGCTGGGGTTTGAAATTGAACCTCAAACGCAAAAGCTTATGAAAGATATGGTGAGCTCAGGCGAATTGGATAGCCTTTCAAGTGAAAGAATTCTGACGGAACTTATGAAGGTTTTAGAGAGTTCTGGGATTTCTCGATTTGTCGATGAGCTAAAAAATTGCGGTGCTTTGAGCACTGTTTTTCCTGGGTTTGATTTTACACCTGAAGCCAAGAATGAGCTTTCAAAGCTAGAGCAGAGTTCTTTAACGAAAATTGAAAAATTCGCCTATCTCTTTTGTTATTTGAAAGAAGAAGAGCAATATTTTTCTCAATTCACAATTCCCAATCAATATAAAAAGTTAGCGAAAGCTTTTTGCGGAAATCTTAGCTCAATTGGTAATGATTTTAATCAAAAACCAAGTAATGTCCTCCAGTTTTTTAAGTCTCTCAGGATGGATGAAAAGATTTTTCAAAGCTTAATAGAACTCTATCAATTAAAGTTTCCAGCAAAAGACTTTAGTAAACTCATTTCAACATTTCATGAACTTAAGGCTCAAAAATTTACAGCGAAAGACTCTAAAGAGGAAATAGAAAGGCACCAGCTTGAGTCAATCACTAGGGTATATTTGTCCTAAAAGGGTCAAGTTGCACCAAAATGTCAGTTTCTGTTTGATGTAACAATTTCTGTAAATTCCTATAATAACTATAGGTAGGAAGATATTTCCTAGTTTGTCACAGTTTTTGCATACAAAAGTTCTCAAGGAAGAGGAGTGAATTTATGGAAAGAATTCACAGATTAAAATTTATATTTATATCTGTAACAACAATTTTAAGTCTTAATGGTTTTTCTCAGACCAATGTCTTGGAAACTGAGATCGGATCTAAAGATCAATCCCTGAAATCATCAAAAATTGAGGCGAAAGTGGGAGTCAACTACAACTCTAACTTTCATAAAGCGAGCTCTAGCCAATCTCAAAACTTTATTGTGACAACGGCCGGGCTTAGTCATGATTGGGATGGCAAGCGACGCTTTAACTATGCTGTCAGTTACACCCAGGACATGGAGAACAATAAAGAAGGTGATCTTGATGATCTCACATTTTCTGTTTCAGGAATAAGTAAAAAAGTGAGTGACAGTTTGACGGGAGTTATTGTCCCTAAACTGCGAGCAACACTTAATGAGGATCGAAGAAAAATTCAGTATTCCCAAGGAAGTGCTGCACTGGATATGAGCTTAGCTTATCAACATGAAAAAATCGATTGGGCCGTGGCTTCTCTCTTGGGAGGAGTACAAAAAAATGCTCATGAATTTAAACAAACATTTAATGGAGATAGCAATACCAATTATAGTTATTACGCCGGTGCGGGGTTAGATTTTACAGTTTTTGAAAAATTGACTTTAAGCACTGCTTATCTTCTTTATGAGAGGTTTACTTATGAAAATCGTCGAAAAGATTCTATTGGTGCTTACCAAGTTGCAGCGACCTACCAAATTGATACCCTGTCGAGTATCTACGCGAGCCTATCGACAGACACCAACATCTACAACCCTGAGGGGAGATCGAAAGCATTAGAAAAATTATTGATTGATAGTACTTCTGTTTTTTCAACAGGGGTAAATTTTAAGTTTTAGCAAGGCAAGGGAGAGTCTTATGAAAAGGATTTTAGAATTTTATTTATTAAAAGCATTATGCTTGTCCATGCTCCTTTTGTTTGTTCTCAATTGCTCTAAAGACAAAGCCTATGAGGCAGTCTATAAAGAGCCAGAGGTTATCAATAAAAGTTTAATTTCAACTTATGATAATCCAGGGAAAACAGTTGTTTACAACAAGGGAGTTCCGGAATTAGAAGTGGCCGTGCAGGATAACGTCTATCTCTATGTTCCAACCATTGAAGATGTTTCTTATTATTCTTCGGCATCGAGACCTTACTGGGTAGGTGACCAAAAGCTTGTGACTTTCGAGTTCACCAAAGAGGCCCTGAAAGTTTCAGAAATTAAAGTCGATGACCGTTTTAACAAAGAAGAAATTCACAAGAGATCGATCTTAGAAATTCCCGTTGAGCACGTCGATTATCGTTGTCGAAAAAATAGTGATGATGAGTGCTCTAATGAGGAAGAAGAAAATGATGATATCTCCTGGAGAAGTAAGCGCTACGCTGATTTTGATTTTGAAGGTATCAAAATTAATGAAGCTAATTCACTTCCTGTGGAGTTGAGCAACCTTTTCTTCCCTTGTCATCAGGAAAAATCTTCGAAGCTTCACTCTTGGTCAATTACAGGAGACCAAGTTCATATCGTTATTGATAAAACATTTACGACAAGTGCCCTTTGTGGGGATGTGAGAAGTTGGGAAGATTTAGAGAATCTTACCTTTGTTTCTCGATACCACTATTCTTTTAGAAAGCTTAACTCAATTGCTTCAGAAAACTACAAGCCAATTCTGTATTATGCTCAAGATGAAAATGCTTTCGGTTTCTTTAAAAGCGGATTAACTAAACTTTCAGCGGATAATAGAAAAGTTTATTATTCAGAACAAGTGATGATGAATCGCTTTAACCCTGAAAAGAAAAAAGTTCAGTACTATTTATCAGAAAATTTTTATAAACCAGAGTATACCGGGATCTTAAAGTCTACACGTGCTGCTGTTGATGTCATCAACGAATCATTTAAGAAAGCGGGAACAAATATTGAAATTGAGTTAAGTGATGAATCTCGTGAAGCTCATGGTCTTGATATTGTTAACTCTATTATCATGGTAGAAGAACCAGTGGGAAGTGGGATACTTGGGTATGGGCCAAGTGTTTATAACCCAGTCAATGGAGAGATTCTCCAGGCCCAAACGGCTATGTATTACGGAAATCTCTTAACGACAATTGGAAGAAGCTGGGATGACATTGTCGATAAAATGGCGATGGAGCAAGCGACACAAGCTGTGGCACCTGCTGCTAAATCTTCGAGCGCTTCAGTTTCTCAAAATATTGTACGCAAGTTTAACTCTAAAACCATTAAGAGTATGAATGAACTTGTTTGGGATCACACAAAGAACCTTAATCTTGGTGTCACTCATAATGCAATCGCTGAGAAATTTGATCTCATGAAAATGAATAATTTCGTGAATACAAATACTTCAAATGTTAAAGAGAGAATGAAAAGAGTATTTCAAGAATTGCGAAATACTGAAGATACTTTAGAAATTTTCTCAAAACACAATATTTTCTCAGGCGATTTCTTAAACGTCTCTAAAGTGGTGAGTCGCCTTATCAAAGAGAAAAATTGGAAAAACGATCAAGTTCTTCCATGGATGTACTTGAGCGATGCTCAGAGACAAAATGTCATAGACGTTTTAATGCCTTATCTGTGGCAATCGGTTCTTGTTCATGAGCTTGGACACAATTTAGGCTTACGCCATAACTTTAGTGGGTCAGAAGATGTGGCCAACCACTATAGTGCAAGTGAATTAAAGAAAATGGGAATTACTGATCCCATTCCTTACTCTTCAGTCATGGACTACACATACTCTGAGATCAATGCACTTCCAGTAATGGGGAAATATGACATTGCCGCTCTTCAGTTTGGGTATTCTCGAAAAGTTGAAGATAAAGAAGGAAAACTTCACTCTATTAACATGAGCATTACTGAACTTGAAAAAGGAAAAAATCCGATCGCACTTTCTGATTTGAAAGACTACCAGTATTGTTCAGATGAAGGTGTTTATCTTAATGCTACTTGTAACCGCTTTGATGAAGGTTCAAACTACGAAGAAATTGCTGATCACTACATCAAGGCTTATTACGATTTCTTTAGCTACACAAACTTTAAACGTGATCGTTTGAACTATTCAGCATTCGATAACCTTGGGCACTTGCGAGGAAAATACAGAAGAACCTTTTTCCCTTTGAGAAAGTTTTTCGATACTTTTGAACTTTTTAATGACTATGCCAAAAAAGGATATATCCAGCCAAGTGATCCACAGTTCGTTTCACTAAGCCGTGCCGTTGTGAAGGTAGCTTCTTTTTTAGTCGGCATACTCCAGATGCCAGATGCTCAGTGTAAAATTTATGATTCCTCTCAAGGGACAGCATTCTGGTATCCTCTCAAAGATCTCAATGCTCCAAGTTGTTTTGCAGTGGATTACCTCTCGAGTCCTTATATCATTATTGGCCAAGCTGGGCAGCTTTTTAACGATATTAAAAGTTTCCAGAACACCAGTACATATATCGATGAAATCGATGTGCGTGGTCTTTGGATGGACAAACTCTTAGCAGCGGAGACGCTTCTCATGAGACATCACGGAGTGACAACGTTTGATAAATATCTCGATAACTTTCTTTCTATCGATGTTGACATACCTGTGGATGCAAAAGGGACAACTGTTAAACAAGCATTGAGTGCTATTTTTAATAGCATGGTCGATGGAATTTCTAAAGTGCAAGTTCCTGTGCAATACATTGATGGGTCTGTGGCCATGGAAGAAGCCGTTTTCGACTTAAGTGAAAGCTATTTCATTCCTGACAGCATCAGTGATTACTTTAATAGAGTACTTGGACTGCAAAAAGGGAAGACTCACTTTACCTCCCTTCTCATCGACACCATTCTTGATAATAATGGACCACTTGATAGTCGAAAAAATGAGCTCACGAAAGCTTATATTGTCTACAAAGATAGTCCTGAGATCGATTCTCACTTGAATTCTATCGAAACCAAATTTGGTGATTTCTTTTACGAAGACGATGCCACAAAGATCAAAGGTATTGTGAGTAAAATGGAGATGATCGATTTGATGGATGGAAAAGACCTTGGAATTTTAAGCGATATTGCAGGGTTGAAGATAGAAGGAAAAAATCGTGGGCAAATCACTTCTGCTCTTGCTCAAGATTTTGATAAGCAAGCCCTGGATCTTTATGAGTCTTATAAAGATCTTTTCGATAATTTAGCGAGCTTTGATAAAGTCCATTTGAATAATTTCTTGGCCGGTGAATACGATGAGATTCCTGATGATGTGATTTCAACCATTATCTTTCTTCCAACTGAAGTCGTTGAAGCTGCTGCCAAACCAGAAAATACTTCAGGTGATAAAATTGCGAAAGGATACTTTGAAAGCGCAGTTGGAACGCCTGCTGATTACCAAGACATTATTGCGGCTGTTGATGAGACTGAAGATGCTGATACGCTAACAACTTACGCCAATCAAATGCTCAATACTAAAGATCATTACGAACAAATGATTAGTTCCCTTGCTCGCTAGAGCAATGCCTTGAGAAGAGAAAGCGACTTAGCGTCGTTTTCTCTCTCTTCTTTTCAAAATTAAATTATTCCTCTTTCAATTTGCCACATTTTTTTGGCAAATTGAAAGAGGAATTTCAAGAGCCTATCCTCGTCGAAGTGATTGAAATCACGAGGAAAGAATAACTCATCTCTAAGTACAGTCAGCTTGAGTTAAGCAATTGAGCTGATAATGGAGAGAAGGGAATTTTTGTAGGGAAGGTTTATTATGAAAAGAATTTTAACAAATTTTTTAAAATGCTTGAATATTATTGTTCTTTGCCTGGCACTCTCTTGTAACGACAGTCGCATTAGTGAAACTCGTTATACTCAATCTAATGAGAAATACGATATCGCTTTTCCAGTAATTGCACTTTGGATATATAAAGCAGCACTTGCAACAACAGTGGATGCCTTTTTGAACGCGGCTATTGCTGCGGTAACAGGAATTCCAGTAACAGGAGCTGACACTGCTATTGATTTTGCGACAAATTTAATTCCAGGAAGTGGGGAGGCGAGATCAGGTACGAAACTTGCGAAACTCTATAAGGCTATTGATAGAATTGCCGAAGCGGCATTAAAGTTTAAGAAACTAAAAATACCTGGAGCCAAACAGTCGCGAGAGGTATTCTTTGCTGCTTATAATCTTCTCAAACTCAATATTCAAAAACTTGATTTTGACGGCGCTAAAAAAGCGTTTTCAAATATGATAGGTTATCTACGAGAACTTCAAGTTATGACATTGGTCGATGACTTTGGTTTTGAACTCAAGCGTTTTGGAGGTCCTAAATCAAGTTTTTCTGATTGGGACGGGATTATCTCTTCTGGAAGCTCTAAGAGAATTGGACTCGAGATTAAGTCAGGATCGGAACTTGACCCTAATAAGACTGGTTTTATTAACTGGGTTAAGAAACTGTTTGGACAAGAAGCTGATGTTAATGCCCGAATTGATGATTTAATTGGGAAGTTAAAGCAAAAAATTAATTATGATGAAAAAGTAGATAGTTTTGTTTACATCGTCGATTCCGTAGACCCTAAAATTAAAAATGCTCTTCAAGATGAGGGTGTCTGGGTTTTCACATTTGAAGAATTTCAAAAAGCAGGTAAAGCTCTTATTGAAAAGGCTTCTCGAGGAATTCCTCCTAAGGTCGTTGTTGCTGATCCGACTTGTCATCGCTTTCAAATCAATGGGAATCTTATCGATAACAAAGGGACAATTTATTATAAAAACAGTAATTATGGTGTAGGGGCTGATCCGGAACTTTCTTATAGTTTCTTTAAAACTCAGGCAGCCGCTCTCAATGTAGCTTCTTTGTCAGCTACACTTATTAGCCAAAAAATTTATCAGATAATGAAAGAAGATTTGGATTTTGCTAAAAGTACTGAAAAAGCTTTTGGTGGAGATCTTGAACTTTGTATTGATTATAAAGTAGGAAGCCAGGTTTCGACAGGTGAAGATGTGGCCCTGGCTTTTATGGATGGAATCAAGCAAGGACTTGTTGAATTTGAATCGGAGGGAGTCGTTTTTGAAGATATTTCTGGAAATAATGGAAGTGGAGGGAATAGTGAAATTGGCGAAGGTTATTTTACTGGAATATCAGGTGGCTGGCCGATGGGATTGTCTTTAATGACTTTTTTTGGAGGCTTAAATGGGCCTTTAGGAATATCAGGGTTTGCTAAATCTGTATTTGGTGGTGCTTGTGAAGTGGATTTTGAAGACGGTAGTTCTTCAAAAGATGAGAAAAACAAGCTTCCAAAAGGTCCAAATACTAAGAAAAAATTGCGACAAATGAAAAGAGGAAGATGTCCTAGTTCGAATTAGATTTAGATTGTTTATTATTTTCTTCGCTTTGTTTTTCTTGAAGTTTTTGTTGGCAAGCTCGGCTGAGGGGCTCAGGATCTTTTAAGACATTAATGACTTTTTGAATATTAGTATTTTTCTTTACCAAATCCTTAAAAGACATTTCAAAAGGAATTTCGATTAGATCTTCTTCCAGATCGTAAATTTCTGGAAGAAATTCTTGGAGACACTGAGCATAGGGTGTGTTGAGCCTGACATTTTTAATGAATTGCTTGAGAAGCTCGCGCAAATCTTGAACAAATCCATCGATAAGAGCATAGGTCATTGAGGTTATTTCACCTTTATCCACGATTTTGAATGAATTTTCGAATTGAGTGAGAAATATTTCTAAAAGTTTAAATGAAGGAGTTTTTTGGTTGGATCCACAAGCTTGATTGTAAAACTCATCTTTTAAAGTCACATTGCTGAGCTGAAGAACATTTTCTAGTATTAGCTGATTGAGATGGTATTGGGCAGAGTAGAGCTTGTCTCGGTAGATTTTGAGCTCTTCCTGGCCTAGACAGCGACTTAAACGGGTCTTGAGCAGTTCGTATTGGTCTGCAGAAAAACTTGATAAGGAGACCCCAATAATGAATAATGGCAAATAAAATTTTAATCGCAGTATAAACATAAGTATTAAATTAATCATATTATATTTCGAAAAGAAAAGTGAATAGAGAAAGGATGGTTACCCCTTGAAAGAAATGTCATTTGTTGAGCATTTAACGGAGTTGAGAACTACGATTATTCGAGTTATTGTCATCGTTTTTATTTCTTTTATGGTTTGTTATGGATTTGGAGAGTATATCGCCAACTTCCTACTCGCACCCCTCAGGGCAGCAATGGGGGATGAAGGTAAGATTGTCTATCTCGGAATTCTCGACAAAGTCTTAGCGCAATTTCAATTAGCTTTTTGGGCCTCTATTATTCTTTCATCTCCCTTTTGGTTTTATGAAATGTGGCGCTTTATTAAACCAGCTCTCTACAAAAAAGAAGTCAACGTTGTTAGACCGTTTGTACTCGTCAGCTTTTTTCTCTTTTGCTTAGGGATTCTTTTTGGTTACTACATCGTTTTTCCTTTTACTTTTGAAACCCTTTTGAAATTTGGAGTGGAAAATATTGAAGCGAATATTAGCTTCAAGGATTATTTAATCCTTTCATGCAAAGTTTTACTCTTTCTGGGGATTTTATTCCAGCTCCCCAATTTAATGCTGATTTTGGGATTTATGGGAGTGGTGACCAAGCAATCTCTCTCCCAAATGCGTCCCTATGTTTATACCGGTTTTTCTGTTATATCAGCTCTTCTGACACCTCCTGATCCTTTAACGCTTATTTGTCTTTGGATTCCCCTTGTGACACTTTTTGAAATTGGGATTGTTGGTGTCGCTCTTTTTGTCCATCCTTACCTTCGAAAAAAACATATGGGGGCTTAGTGAAGACTCTTTTCATTTTTGTTTTCATTCTATCCAGTCCTTGGACAGAAGGGTGTGCGAAATTTTTTGGGCGCAATTACGAAAAAATGCGACAGATTATCAGAAGTGAGTTTTCTCATATCATTTATACTAAGGGTAATCGACCAATTGATTACCCTTACAGAGTTGGAGAATTCGTTAATGTCGATAATAAAAGATACCAAGTTGTTGAGTTATTGGGTTCTGGAAGTGAGGCTTTTGTACTTTTATTGAAAGATTCTGAAAGTGAAAAGAGAGTCGTCATGAAATATTTTCGCAATAATGACGATGCATCTTTTGCAGTTAGCGGACTTGGAGAGTATAAGAATATTCCTGGAATCCATATTGTGAATTTCATTTATTTATCGGGTAATATCGGACTTTATGAGCATGTAGAGGGAATTCCAGTAAGGTATATTAAAACTCTTTATAAGGAGTTAGGGTTATCCATCGAGGAAAAAGATGGAATTATTCAAAAATTTAAAGATATGAATAAGTTGCTCGATCAGTCTACAGATGTCGACAGAAATGGTAAAAAACCTTGGTTCTCTCTAGTTCTAGAGGGAAATGTCATCTATAATTTTGAACAAGACCGACTGATTATTATCGATCCCCATTAATTCATCGTAAGCAATAATTCTCTCATTACTTTAGCTGCAAAACTATTCGAGTTTCCAGTTGGATCAATATGGGGGCTCAGTTCCACCACATCGGCTCCGACCAAAGAACAATTTTTAAGGCTTGCGAGAATATCTAAAAAATCTTGAAAGTTGGCCCCGCCTGTTTCAGGAGTTCCCGTTCCCGGTAAATAGCAAGGATCAAAAAAGTCCAAATCCAATGTGATATAGACAGGAGTCTTTGCTGGAAGGCCCAAAAGTTTTTCCGTCAACTCACTTTTAGTTTTAATCTGTGTATTATTGGCTTTCATGAATTGATGTTCAGCTGCTGTTCCTGATCGAATTCCATACTGCATGAAAGTTTGCTTTTCTGATTTCATCTCCCAAACTCTTCTCATCACACTGGCATGAGAGTGGGGATCATCAAGATAGGCTTCTCGTAAATCCGCATGGGCATCCAATTGCAAGACGACTAAATTGGGATATTGGCGCAAGTAGTGGGCAATGGGGATTTGGGAAATAGAGTGTTCTCCTCCCAAAGTGACGACTTTAATTTTTTGTTCTTGAAAATTAACTTTACTAAAAAGCGAATCAAAACATTCTTTTAAGCGATCAAAGCGACTGGTGTACTGAGGAAGGTTTCCGAGATCAAAAATGGGATAATCTTCTAAATCTTTTTCACAGTACATACTGTAAGCTTCTTGCCCATAAGTGGCTTCGCGAATAGCATTGGGACCAAAGCGCGTTCCCGGGCGAAAAGAAGTGGTTCCGTCGTAGGTGATTCCGATCATATATGTTCCAGCACAATCAATTGTTTCTTTAAACTCTGATCCCAAAAATGGGGGGACTCGTTCTAATTCAAATTCCATTGTTTTCCCTCCTGTCACCTTGCGTTGTAAAGCTGACATCCTCGTTTTCTCAGTGTATTAGTGGAGTTATACTGTTTTGCAAAAACATTATCAAGAGAGGTTTTTGGTGATTATCGTAACAGGTGGAGCCGGATTTATTGGAAGTGCTTTAATTTATGAGCTCAACAAAAGAGGGCGTAAAGATATCGTGGTGGTTGATCGCTTTCGAAGTGGTGATAAATGGCTTAATTTGCGTGGCTTAGAGATTGAAGAATTTCTTCCTGTCGAAAAATTTTTGGCCTTAGAGTCCTGGCGTCCTTTTCAATCTGCTGAGGCTTTTTTTCACTTGGGAGCCTGTTCGTCGACAACAGAAATGGACATGGATTTTCTCTTAGATAATAACTTCGCTTTTTCGAAAAACATCTTTGATTATTGCTGTGAGAGAAATATTCCTTTCTATTACGCGAGCTCTGCCGCGACATATGGAGCTGGAGAACAAGGATATAACGATAATCATGAAAGTATTCCTCGTTTGCGGCCTTTAAATAAATATGGGTATAGTAAGCAACTTTTTGATGAATACGTCCTTAAATCCAAAAACAAGCCTGAGTTATGGATGGGGTATAAATACTTTAATGTTTTTGGCCCCAATGAATACCATAAAGAATCGATGGTCTCAGTGGTCTATCGAGCTTTTCAGCAGATAGGAGAAGATGGCAAAGTGAAACTCTTTAAATCTCATCGCGATGATTTCCACGATGGTGAACAAAAAAGAGACTTTGTCTATGTTATGGATGTGGTCAAAGCGATGGTGGATGTTTTCGAAAAAGTAGATTCATCTGAAGCCAGTGGAATTTACAATTTAGGAACTGGGGTTGCGAGGACCTTTAACGATCTCGCCAAAGCAACTTTTAAGGCCATGGGCAAGCCTGAGAACATTGAATATATTGCTATGCCTGACAATGTTCGCAATCAGTACCAGTATTTTACTGAAGCCAATATGGAGAAATTTCTAAAAACACTTCCTGAGTTTCGCTTTCGAACACTTGAACAAGCGGTAAGCCATTACGTTCAAAATTACTTGGCAAAAGAAAACCCTTACCTGGACACAGATCAAAATGAAGTTTAATGGATTCGATGAAGCTTTGAAAATACTTCAAAACTTGATGCCAGAAGAGCAAAAGAAAATAATTTCTGGCATAAAAAAAACACAGCCTGATCTCGCAATTGAGCTTGAAAAATCTCTCATTACTGTTGAAGACTTAAAATATCTGACAGAGAAAATGCTGTCAGAATTTTTGAGAGATATTGATTTGGCTGAGCTTGGACTTGTCCTTAGAATCGCCAGTGAAGAAGTAAAAAATCACTTGTTTTCTATGCTCTCAAAAAACCTTAAACAAGAAGTCGAAGAATCGCTGAAAGGCGCTCCAGTCCCTATGAAAAAAGTACAGGAGTGTCATGATAGGATCATGAAAATTGTACGTCACAAGGTAGAAAATGGTGCACTTGTACTCGATCCAAAATCTTCTGACAAACTGGTGTAAATCTATACCGCAGGGCCAAATCGAGAGTGCACTTCTGGCCCCTTTTTCATTAATAAGTATTTAAAACATCCTCTGAGCGTCGAAAAGTTGGCACGAGTTGTGCATTTTTGACACCCAGAGAGAGGGCTTCCAGGAAGGAAGTTAAAATGTGCCCCAAACAAGTTAAAGGACTTAACTTTTTCTCTCTCTCTAACATTTTAAATTGGGGCCAAAGGAAACAGGAGGTTTGTATGGACCGTCACTTCCTAGAAGAACAAAAACAATTTTTTATTGAAACACTTCTAGAGTTACAAAGGGATTTGGATCTCAAGTGGACAGGTGAGCAGGGATTTCAAGGTGATGAAATCGATGCTTTTGAAGCAGAAAAAGAAAGAGTGAAAATTCTGCGCTTTAAAAAACGAAGTAGTGCTTTTCTTCGGAAAATAAAACGGGCACTCAAGAAAATTGAAAGTCACTGCTATGGAGAGTGTGAAGAATGTGGAGCCGAAATAGCAATGGAAAGATTGCGAGCTCGCCCAACAGCTGAACTGTGTATTGACTGCAAGGAAGAACAGGAAAAGATTGAAAATCAAACCTATAAGCAATCGGCGAAAGTCTATGAACTCTTTAGTGCCAATTCAGATAAAGTCAACCCAGATCAAGTCACTAAAGCTTTTATTAGTAATTCAGGGAAGATAGAAATCGTTCAGTGACAAAAACAAAAATGAAGGAATAGGGAAAAAGGAACACCGCGTAGGGAGTTCCTTTTTTTATTGTGTTAGGTAGAACTTGCAAATTTTCAATCCTTGAAAAGGAGAAGTTCTATGAAAAAAATTCTATTATCTGTTCTTAGTGTTTCATTTATCATTTCAAGTTTTACTGTGAATGCAGATGATACTTTTTGTGTCGCTCGTAAATGGGGAGAGGTTAATTACTCATCTGCGATCAAGTATGATTATGCTTGTACGGATGGTACGGTCGATCACTCAAAGGTTCTTACGACGGCATTTTTGATTATCCCTTTTCCAGGTCGAGAGAAAACTAATCGCCAAAATATTGATAAGGAAATGCAAGCCAAAGGGCTTATTCAGTTGGAGGCGCTAAAAGGAGTTATGGGAACTGAACCAGGCTGGGATGATAATATTCTTAAGAGCACTTGTTCAATTGGAACACTTCTTTACGGACCAGAGTCTTATGTTGGCAAATCTTATTGCATAACTTCTCGTTATAATAAGCAAGAAATTGGGATGGGAAAAAAAGTAATTATATATGATTATGAGGTGACTTGTAATAATTCAGAAGATGTTCGTTTTGAAGGGGTAACCGAGTTGGAGTTAGAAAATTATATGCTCTCTGAAGGTTACAGTTCTAAAGGTGAATTGCAAATAGACAGTCAAAACTTTCTTCGCTATTCCATTAATTGCCAGGGTTATGTCGGCTATGCTGATCAACAAACTATTTATGTAAAATAAATAAGAGGAGATAATAAATGAAGTTTTTAATTTTATTTTTTGTATTTATTGGATTAACGAGTTGTTACCACTTTGAATACGATTCGAGTCTTGAGCTAGTGGGAAAGATTGTTGATATATCTGGCGAGGGACAGAGTTTTGATCTCAATGAAGGTGCAGAACTTTGTCTGCGTTTAAAATTCAATAAATGGATGAGAGAAGGAGAAGAATTACGAGATTATACAACATTTTGTAGGGCATTTTCGTCTGATCACGATGGTAATTTTCGGATCTTTTTTAGTCCAAAAGAGGCACTCACTTCGGATGCCTCAATAGGGTTTAGAGATAACCAGGAAGCGCAAATTGTTCAAGCAAAAATATCCATTAAACTTGAAGGCTCAAGTGAAATTGAAGGAGTCCTGACGAATTTAACTCAATTGGATGATCTCAACTACTCAGCAGAAGCAAATTTTTATCTCAATAAATCCAACTACGATCCAGATCAAAAAATAGAAATCAATCACGCTGAAAAAAAATACTCAAATTAATAAAAAGGAGCTCAAGGAAAACCTTGAGCTCCTTTTTATTAGGAAAGGGCTATTCGAGAGAGTTCTTCCATTATATCTTGCGATCGTTGCACGAAATTTTTCTTGGCATTCATATCCAAAGACTCTGTCGAAATTGATGCCAGATCTTCAACATGCTTAACGATTTTTTTAGCGATTTCCTTCTTGTCTTCTTTTTCCCAGAGATGGAAGGCATTCTTAATAAGAGAGTGATTCGGATTGACGACCAGTGTTCGCTTGAGCGGCATATTGAAAGCACTCTGTCCCATGGTCTTGGTCATCTGTTGAAAGCGTTTCATGTTTTGATCCACTTTGAAGTATGCTGGAGAAAAATTATTCTTGAGATTTTTGACCTCAATCTCAAGATTTTCATCTTCTTTGTCTTTGAGAGTCGATTCAAAAAATTCTTTGATTTTAATGTCATTGGCTGAAGCTTCCCCTTCGCCAATAATGTTCTCAAACTCACTATCGACTGAAACAAACTTGTACTCATTGTCACCTTTTTTCTGGAACTCAATGTGTTGAGTGAGGTGGGGATCGAGATTGTTATCTGTTTCAACTGCTGGAACTTTATTTTCCCAAAGCTGTTGAACCAACCCGAAGTCAGAGGCGTCTTTTTCAAAATAAATAACTTTATTGGCGAGCTTTTCTTTATATTCCTCTGGAATCAACTCTTTGTACTCTAAAAGAGTGACGAGTTTTCCTTCGTTGGTTTTAAAAAGAAGGTGATCGCGCATGATCTCATCAAACTTAGATTCGGAAACAACACCATATTTTACGAACAAGCTGATATCTTCCCAAATGCTTTCATATTTTTCTCTCTCATTCTTAGAGAGTTTTTTGAGAGACTCAGCAACTTTTTTGACGATATAATTGGCAATTTTCTTGATATTGGGATCGCCTTGTAAGGCTGAACGAGAAACGTTGAGCGGTATATCAGAGGAGTCGATGGCCCCTTTGAGCATGGAGAGGAACTCAGGAATGACATTTTTAACGTTATCGGAGACAAAAACTTGCTTACAGTACAGGCGAATATTTTGTTCACTGATTGGTTTATTAGGATTGAGTTTTGGAAAGTAAAGGATCCCTTGCAACGTGAAAGGGTGATCAATATTTAAATGAAGCCAGAATAGGGGTTCCGGATCCATGGGAAAGAGTTTCGAGTAAAAGTTTTTATATTCTTCATCAGAAATATTGCTGGGATCTTTTTTCCATAGGGGTTGAGTATTGTTGATGATATCTACTTCAATGGGTTTCTTGTCTTCTTCTTTTTCCGCTTTGAGATTTTCTTCAAACGTTTTGGTTCTTTGATTCACATCGACTAACTCAATAGGATACGGCATAAAATCACAATAATGAGAGAGGGTTTTTCTAGTGAAATAGGTTTCTAGAAATTCCTTAGACTCTTCATTGATGGTTAGTGTAATTTCAGTTCCCACATCTTTTCTCTGGGATTCAGAAAAAGAATATTCGGTCTCGCCATTACAAGTCCATTTGGTGGGTTTAGCACCTTCTTGCATGGAAAGGGAATCGATTTCAACTTTCTCCGCGACCATAAAGCTGGAATAAAATCCCAGGCCGAATTTCCCAATGATTTCATCCTTGGAGTCTGTTTTCTTGATATCTTCCATCTTCTTGATAAATTCTTCGGCACCAGAAAAGGCAAGCTGGGCAATATATTTTTCGACTTCTTCTTCTGTCATCCCCACGCCGTTGTCGATAATCTTGATGGTGCCTTTTTCTTTATCGACTTCAATAGTAACTTGGCCGTTTGGGGTCGAGGCGTTCTGAGTTCTTCCTATCGCAGCTCGCTTGGTGATGGCATCACAGGCATTGGAAACCAATTCTCGCAAGAAAATATCGTGCTCGGAGTAGAGCCATTTTTTAATAATAGGAAAAATATCTGTAGTATTGACGCTTATCGTCCCCGTTCGAGTTGTCATGTTGAAGTCTCCTTTATAATATGGTTCAGTTCTTAATATGATGCCCAAATTTAGAGAGTCAAGGGGTCACGGGGTGAACTTTTACACAAATTATAAGAATTTTAAAAATCAGAAGAAAAAACTCCTATTATTTTCAACAGGGGGAACGATTGAGAAGATTTATGATGAAAATAGTGGCTCGCTTGAAAATCGTGAAACGGTTATCAAGGAAAAAATTATTGATCGCATGCGCTATCCCTATTTAGATTTTCAAATCAAGGCTGTTATGGCCAAAGACTCTCTACATATAACAGACCACGATCGGAAAATTATCTACCAAGTTATAAAAGATCACGAAAGTGAAGATGCTTCAATGGTCATATTGCACGGAACAGATACGGTTGATCAAACTTTGCAGTATTGTTACGAGCAAGAGCAGCAAGCTAAAAAGAAAATTTCTGTTCCAGTGGTCTTTACTGGTTCCATGACTCCGCTAGGCTTTGTTGATTCCGATGCTTTTCAAAATGTGGTTGAGGCCATACAGGCTTCTCAACTTTTAGAGCCCGGGTTTTATTTGAGTTTTCATGGGCAGGTTTTCATTCCCCCAATGCTTCAGAAAAATAGAGAGAAAAGAACCTTTGAAAAAAAATTATAAGGAGAAAATGTGAAGTCGGTACGTGATTGGAACACTGAGGATGCCACTCGCTTTTTGAGATCTAAAAATTTAGTCGAAGAGTATACTCATGTGAATAAATTTGAAATTGCTGGTGCAGGGAATATGAATTGCACCATGAGAGCGCAGACAGAGGTTAAAAATTTTATTATTAAACAATCGAGTCCTTATTGTGAAAAATACCCACAAATACCAGCTCCTATTGAGCGTTTGAAAGAAGAGTATTTCTTTTATACTTTGACTCAAAATAATCCTAATCTTTTATCAAGTGTTCCCAAAATGTATTGCTTTGATTTGGAACGCTATATACTCGTAATGGAAGATTTAGGGTATGCCAGTGATTATTCATTCCTCTATGCTCGAGAAAGAGAAATAGACCTCAAAGATCTGGAAAAAGTAACTTCCATTTTGGTGGAACTTCACAAAACTAAACTTCCTGAAAGTGAAGAGTTTTACAATCGCCCAATGCGACTATTAAATCATGAGCATATCTTTGATATTCCCTTGCGCCGAAACCCTGAAATCGATCTCGACAATATTGTTCACGGTTTAGATGCGGTGGCGAGCAAATTGAAGAAAGATATGCCATTTACCCATCGAGTTCACGAACTTGGAGGACTTTATTTGGCTGCCGGGAATCGACTCGTGCATGGAGATTACTATCCCAATAGTTGGATAAAAACTGATAAAGGAATTTTTGTCATTGATCCTGAATTTGGATTTCAAGGATTAGCAGAATTCGATGTGGGAGTCATGCTGGCCCATCTCATTTTAAGTCAACAATCCACTTCAGCCCTAGAATGTTTTATTACAAATTATGATTTCACTATTTGTGATAAACAAATAGCAATTCAGTTTGCCGGAGTTGAAGTTATGAGAAGACTATTGGGTGTGGCCCAATTGCCACTTGAATATGATTTGAAAGAAAGAACTGAATTGCTTGATCATGCGAGAACTATGGTTTTAGATGGTGAAATATAAGGGGATTCCAATGAAATATTTATTATTCTTATTTTTAGTCTTTAGTTGTTCAGCTTTTAAAGAAAGTGATTTGCAAGTTGTCCTTGGAAAAGTTTATGAAACAAACTCCATGTCTGAAGTTGAAAATATCATTTGGAAGATGGAAGATTCGTTTGGAACAGAAAATGTTCTCGTTGTCTTTGACATTGATAATACTGTCCTTGCAATGAACCACCCCTTGGGATCAGATCAATGGTTTTCCTGGCAAGAGAAACTTTTGTTTGATCGTTCACGAAATGATAGTGCGTACTTAGTGGCCAGTGATTTCCCTGGTTTGCTCGAAGCTCAAGGGGATCTCTACTATCTCTATCCCATGACTTATACAGAAAAGATGACTCCCAGAATGATTGAAGGAATGCAACGCCACGGTCATAAAGTGATCGCACTCACCTCGAGGGGCCATGATTTTAGCTATCAAACAATTCGAGAGTTGATGAGAAATGGTTATGACTTTTCAATAAACTCTTGGCCAGTCGTTAAAAAATACTATCGTCCAGCACCTGCATATAACAAAGATTCAGTGGCAAAGGTTTATGGATTTTCTCAAGAAGAAGTGAAAAATTTTAAACTCGATAAAAAGGCTAGAGACGTTCAATATTTAGATGGGGTCTTTTATACAGCAGGACAACACAAAGGTGCTATGCTCAAAATACTTCTTAAAGAGATTGGCTGGCAACCAAAGGCCATCGCCTTTGTGGATGACAAGAAAAAACACACGCAAAGAGTTCTCGATACCTTTCGAAATTCTAATATTGAAGTCGTTTCTTTTCACTACACACATGAAGATCCTAAAGTGGAGGCATTCGATAAAAGTGATAAAACAAAAGTTCACGTGGATTGGGTTAAATCCAACAAACTTTTTAAATAAAGAACTTTAAAGACAGCCACCCTACCGACATAATAGTGATGATGGAAAGAATGTTAAGTATTATTCCCGCACGAAACATGTCTTTCATCAATATCTTTCCACTCGAGAATACAATGGCATTAGGTGGGGTCGAGATTGGCATCGAAAAAGCAAAGCTTGAAGCAATCGTGACGGGAATTCCAAAAAGCAAGGGATTGATCGCTAAAGTTTGCCCATAAGCTAAAATCACTGGCAGGGCAATATTACAAAGCGCCACATTACTCATCACTTCTGTGAGAAATAGTGAAGTGGTGGTAAGAAGAGCTGTAATGATGAAGAGGCTTTCAAATCCAAAACTATTGAGCGCATCAGTGATCAGGTGAACGATTCCGGTTTGGCTCATCCCATGAGCCAGTGAAAGGCCGCCTCCAAAAAGAATGACTATTTCCCAGGGAATTTTACGAATATCATATTTATCGAGAATATACTTTTTCTCGCTTAAACTCACGGGAATGGCAAACATCAAACAGCCTCCAATCATCGCCGTTAGTGAGTCATCTAAATACTGAGCCCCTAAAAGATAATTAAGAGGAGATTTGAATATCCAAGCAAGGCAAGTGACTGCAAAAATGCTGAGAGTGAGTTTTTGCTCGCGATTGAGAGGCCCCAATTCAGTGAGTTTTTCTTGGATATGTTCGGTGAGCTCATTATGAATTTCAATTTGGTAAGGAAAGAGAAACTTGTTGATGAGCTGGTACATTAAATAGAGGACGCAGAGGGCGACAGGACTAGCAATGATAACCCATTGGATGAATTCAATTTTTAATGAAAAGCTATCGAGAAGCCCGAGTAACACAACATTAGGGGGAGTTCCAATTGGAGTCGCAATCCCTCCAATATTGGCAGCGTAGGCGATGCAAAGAAAGAGCGAAGTTGCAAAAGCGTGGTAGTGTTTTTCTTCAGCTCGCGAATTTTCCCTGATGAACTGATAAACTGATTCGGCAATGGGAATCATCATTACGGTTGTAGCGGTGTTACTAATCCACATACTAAGTAGTGCAGTGGCAATGATAAAGCCTTTGACAACCCCTTTCACTGAAGACCCAGTCAATTTTAAAATATTGAGAGCGATTCTTTTGCTGAGGAGTGTTTTTTCTAGGGCAATGGCCATCATAAATCCTCCCATAAAGAGGTAAATGATCGGGTGGGCGTAAAACGAAGCAATTTCTTTGAGAGGGATAATTTTAAGTATGGGAAAAAAGAGCAGTGGAAAAAAAGCCACAATTCCCATGGGAATGGCATCAGATATCCACCAAGCAATCATCCACATGGCTATACTTAAGACTTTGATAGCTTCTTCATTAAGTCCAAGTGTCGAATGTAAAAAAGAGGCGTTGATGATGCCCATTAGAGCAAATAGTGGCCAGAAATAAAGCGTAAACTTCGAGAGTCTTTTTATCAATATCATGTAGGAATTATTATACTAAGCAGGAAAGGATAAAGTAAATTATTCTGAGTTTAGATAAACGTCGATCTTCTTCGTCATTGTAAAGTAGCTCTGACTGCGACTGACAGGAAGTCAGCCTCGTCATTTCGACTTCACAATTCCTCGAATCTCTCGTTTCTCCAAACTCAGAAAGTAAAACACTAAAAAAATGACTTGCTTATTAAAAAAGATCTAAAGGGATGTTTCTTTATAGTTTAGTTTCAAAGCACTCAATCAAGAGACTAAGTTTATCTTTGATCAGAATTTCAGTATCATTGAGCTCAGCTTTAATAGTTTTACTGCTTTCATCGAGATCATCAACTTGTGTTCCAAGGAGTGTCGTCCCAATATTTGGCCCTGCCACCTTACCTTGAATACTATCGAGCCAATTCATGGATTCGATAGAGGTAGATTGAATTTGTTTTAAAAAATCGTAGAGACTATCTCCGGCACGAGAGACGGCTGCAATTTGCTTTTCGAGATCGCGAATTTCGCGTTGACAGCTCTCGCCTGCCAAAAGAGTATTGGCCAAGCATCCCGCGACTAGAAAAATAAGCCATTTTGATAACTTCATTGGTCCCCAAATTTTGAGAATTTTTCAAATAATACTAAGCGTTTAGCAAAAAATAGTGAGTGCTGTCAAAGGCTCTTTTAAACCCTGTAAATTTTTTAGGAGTGTTTGCGCTTAAGGAGGGGGGGGGTATACTGGCTTTCTACAAAAAGATTTTAATCAGGAGGTCTAGAATGAAGAAAACAGGTTTATTAGTGTGTTTATTCACATTGATTTTCGGAAGTGAGTTATTTGCAGCAGACATTTACAAATGTAGGGTTTCCGTTAGAGAAAATGGAATTATTAATGAAGCAGCAGGAGTTCAAGTTGAAGTCGGACATAATGTTAAGGTAAGCCACCCTAGTGGGAAGGCTTCTTTCAGTTTAACTGATGGAAGTACCCTCTTGGAGAATTATTATAAGAATACACTGATTGTAAATGCGAAAATTTTCTATGCTAGTGAAGAAGTTGAAGTAGCAGCATCAGGAAATATTGGTTCAGATATAATAAGTTCAGAGTCAACTGATTTAACCAATGATAAATATATTGGTTTAGTTTGCTCGAAAATTTAGGTTAGAAGATAGAAGGTGCTAGTAGACTTTTTACTGACTGAGCGTATAGTGCATTGAGAGACAAAAAGTCTGCTGCTACCATAAATAGGCACCATAAATAAAAAGCTACCATCTTGCAAATCAAAGTGATTTTGATAAAATAAGAAAAACCCAAGGACTGGGCCTTAGTGCCCACAGCACCCTTTTGCAGAAAAAAAGGATGGGGGTGCTTTTTATCCTTGGGAAAACTCCTTAAATTCTTAAGCAGTTTTCCAGGAATTATCTAGAAAGCCTCTTTAAAATACCAAATGACTTTAAAACTTTTTTAGAAATGAATTTGAAATGAGAACACGCCTTAGTATTGGTCTGATTTTCGAATGGGATAGGTCCCAAAAGTGTGGACGACCATAAAAGATTGCCAAGCTTTCTTGTAGGCCCAAATACCCGAAATCACGCTCATTTAGAAAAGAAGACCCCTAAAGTAAGGCATGAGAAAAACCGTTATAGAATATAAGGTATATGAAAGTATTTGCGGTTTTAACTTCTTTATTGATTTTAGCAGCTTGCGACTTCGGTTCGAGTTCTCGAAGTACTTCTAGCTATGTAGAATCCAGTGACGGGCTTCATGCAGGCTCCATGCATGGTATTCAACACTTTATCGATCCGGCGACAGGTAATCACACGGAAAAGCTTACTATTCCTAAAAATTATAATGGGGAATTGTATCTGGTTATCTCCAATATTGAAAAATTAACGGACAAACTTCTCTACGCTCGCTTTAAATTTGGTGTCAATGATAGCGATGAAGTGGTGGTTCCCGCCATCATTGGAACGGGGCCAGGCTTGACCAGCATGTCGGGTGTCTACGTTCTCGTTTTGGATTTGAGAAACCGCGAATTTATCGGAACACCTCTAGGTTATGATCTCTTTGATTACAACCAATACAATCAAGGAAGTAATAGTGTTGAAATTGCTTCGGACAATCGCAATACAAAGTTATATTGTCGCGGGTTAAAACTTTCCGATGATCCGACTTCAAATGGATCGAGTTGTTCAGGTTCAGATGATCAATGTTTGTATGCTTATGCAAAAATTGAAGACCAAGGGTTAACTGAACTTGGGACAGGACTAACCTTAATTCCAACGGAAGCTCAAGTGGCCTTGGAAGGTGGAACTTATTTTGAAGATTCTGCAAATAAACATTTGGTGAAGTGTCTTAATGATTCCAATGCTCAAGATTATAATGCCAATAACACTCCTCTAAGTGT
The DNA here is from genome assembly GCA_020635135.1 of Halobacteriovoraceae bacterium. Lineage (GTDB taxonomy): Bacteria > Bdellovibrionota > Bacteriovoracia > Bacteriovoracales > Bacteriovoracaceae > JACKAJ01. The sequence continues at coordinate 612,301 of JACKAJ010000016.1, read as the reverse complement.
TTCTTACAAGGGCACTTTGTTGATCGGTGGAAAGGATTATCGTTACGATGGCCCTTATCGACCTAAAGAAAAAAACAACTGGCAAATAAGTTCTGATGCCCTCTTTGGAGAGAAAGGTCTCTTCGCAGCTAAACTGCTCAATAACTCGAATCTCGCAGAGGTTGGTTATCAATCTTATCTCTTTCCTCGTTTTGGAAAAATGGAGATTAAAGATGGTGTTGAGTATGTCGGACACGAAAATCCTTTTGCTAAAAAGGTTGTGATGAGTACTCGCGATGCTGAAGGGAAAACACATTATATGGACGGTTGTAATAATCGCGTGAGCACAAAAAATTCATCAAATGAACATATTGGTTCTTGTAACATCACTTCTGTCATTGAAATTTTTTATATGGAAAATGGATCAGAAAAATTGGTGACTTCAACGAGAGTCAATGATGAATCGAAGTCTGTTAAGCTGCAACTTGTAAAATCGGCAGTGCTTGATAATAATAAAAATGTTTTAAATACTGGATTTAGAACCTGTAGTTCAAACTCGGCATGTGGAAATAGTGAATGTTGTTTCAATGGCAGATGCTGGTCCGATAATTTGATTTCTCAGTGTCTCAATGATGGACAAGAAAGTAATATGAAAGGTGTCAATGCAACCTGTACCTCTGATTTTCAGTGTGCGAGCTTATGTTGTAAGTCCGGGAGATGCCAAGAACACAATACTCTCGTAGATCCTCCTATCTATTGTTCTAAGGCTGTTGGTGAGACTTGTGTGGCTAGTCAGTGGTGCGAAGTTTACACCCGTGATCGCTATTTTATATGCCGTGATCCTGGTTATACCGCTGGGTCCAATCTTTGTTCAGAAGTCGGTTATAGACTAGAAAATGGAGTTCATGGTATTTGTGAAGGATCAACTTGTAATTTACCAGATGAAGGAACTCCTCGCGACCCAGCTTTTGAACCAACCGGTGAAAGTTGCTTGGAAGCCATTGATTGTTCCTTCTTTGATACCAACTATGAGAGAATAAATCCTTAAAGCATAAGTATATGAGTAAAAAAACCTATCTCGATCACATTGCCATTGCAGTTAAAAGTCTCGAAGACTCGATGGAAGCCTTTCAGGATTTAGGAATTGAATTTGAATCTGAATTCGAGATTGTTGAATCACAAAAAGTAAAAACAGCTTTTGGAAAAATTGACGAAAAAGCGAAAATTGAACTGCTAGAGCCGATATCCAACGACAGCACAATTGCAAAGTTTATTGAAAAAAAAGGAGAGGGAATTCATCACCTTTGCTTTCGAGTAGAAAATGTCATTGAAATGCAAAAAGAGCTTGAGAAAAAAGGTTATCGCTTCATATACGATAAACCCTTTGTCGGAGCCCATAACTGCCTTGTTAACTTTATGCATCCAAAATCCGCACACGGATGTCTTATTGAAATTTCGCAAAAGTTAGAGTCCAATTAGAGAATGCAACATTCTCAAGTCAACGTTCCCCCTTTTACACAAACGAATAAATTTATCGTCATCACTGCTGCAGTGACTTTTCTTCTCAACGGTATATTGCGAGCCTACGCAGGAATTGATCTCACAACAATATTATCTCTCAAGGCCAGTACTTTTTTTTCCGGGCATATCTATCAAATTGCTACTTATCCTTTTGTTCAAGAAGGACTTTTAGGTTTTGTCTTTGATTGTTTAATTGTTTGGTTTATCGGGGGAGAGTTAGAACTTTATTGGGGAAAAAGATTTTATCAAAAATATCTCTTAACAGTGGTATTTTTGACGGGAGTTTTCTACCTAATCGTCTCCAGTTTTTTTTGGTCTGCAAGTGCGAGCTATCCCTTTTTAAGTTTGCAAGGTCTTTGTTATGCACTTTTGATTGGCTATGCTTTAGTTTTTAGCGAACGCTATCTCACTTTCATGTTTCTTTTTCCCATGAAGGCTAAATATTTTTGTATGCTCTTAGGAGCATTAGTTTTTTACAATGCTCTCATTTCTTTTCACTCGAAGAGTGCTTGGGCCCATCTCTTTGCCATGGCCTTTTCTTTTTTCTATTTAAAGTTTTTGTCTCTACGGGCTCGCGGAGGATCTCTTAAAGATTTCTTTCAGCATCTTCGTATGAAGAGAATCGACAAGAGACGCAAAGAAATTCGCATTGTGAAGGGCTCAGATGACCGAGATGATGGGGATCAACCTAAATATTGGCATTGACGCAAAGCTTCTGCTGTTGTAAAAATCTAACCACCTGTGCTAAAAAGAAAGAACTTTTTCATCAAGATAAGGAGTTGAGAAATGCTTTTAAAAAAGGCTTTGGAAGATAAATTAATGGATTACAGAATTCGCGATCGTTTGGTTGATGATGGTAAAATTACAAAAGAAGACGTTCAAAAATTTCTCGACGATCTTAAAGACGAAAAATCAGATGTTGAAAATACTCGAATTGAGTAAGATACTTCTATTCGTTTAAACTTTTTTAATCACTGAATAACAAATTTAGTAAAGAGTACTCGTTGAATTGATTTCGTTCGTAGAACGGTATTGATTCTATTTTTCAATTTTTCAGCCAATAAAATTTTTCCAGAGACTGTGGCCAACTCATTGGGTGACATAGCACTGGCCGTTTCAATGACGGTACTGGTGATTTCAGCATTATGATTTTGGATATGGGAGACGAGTTTTTTGTTAAGAGGCACTAAGAAAATTTCCACATTGAGATAATTGAGTTTGGCACGCTCTGAGGTTAAGTTAACTGTCATAGAAGGTAATTCGATCGCTGGAATATTTGTTTGAGCGATTGTCGCAGCATTGAGGTCGCCAATTTCTTCTTCGAGATTTGTCGGAGGTGGCTTAATTTGGAGGGCATAGATGTAAAGCCCTGCTCCCCCTAGAATAAGAAGTAAGTTGAGAGCGAGTAAAATATTATCCAATGACTTTTTACCGGTCATCCTCTTATTATGCCTGATCTCTAGATTTAGTTAAAGTGGGGAAAAAAGATTAGACTCAATAACTCAGGAATTATAATTCAAGTGGTGTATAGGGAAGGTCATGATCTTTAGCGACTTGCTCGTAGACCAATTTTCCTGCATGAACGTTTACTCCCGACTTAAGAATCGGGTCTTTTTCAATAGCACCCTTAAGCCCATAATTGGCAATAAAGCGAGCGTATTTCAAAGTGACGTTGGTTAAAGCAAAAGTTGAAGTTTTAGGAACCGCACCAGGCATGTTGGCGACAGAGTAGTGAATAACGCCGTCAACATCGTAGACTGGATTTTCATGAGTTGTTGGCTTACAAGTTTCAATGCAGCCACCTTGATCGACAGCGATGTCGACGACCACTGATCCCTTGGCCATTTGGCGAATGTGTTCTCTGGTGACTAATTTAGGAGCTTTAGCCCCTGGAACAAGGACGGCTCCAATCACTAAGTCTGACTGGATGACAGCTTCTTCAATATTGTGAGCATTAGAAAATAGTGTAGTGATTCTGTTTTCAAAAAGATCATCCATCTCGGCGAGTCTTTTGGTTGAGAGATCGATAGCAATGACATCGGCACCCATTCCCATGGCCATTTTTAAAGCATTGGTTCCAGCAATACCACAACCAATGACAGTAACTTTTGCTCGAGGAACACCTGGAACACCTCCCATGAGTATTCCTTTTCCACCGTTATTGGCTTGCAAATAAGAAGCCCCTACTTGAGCAGCCATTCTTCCTGCAACTTCCGACATAGGGGTAAGCAAGGGTAGTGAGCCATCTTTTTCTTGAATAGTTTCATAGGCGACACCAGTGCATCCCGATTCCATTAAACCCATTGTGAGTTCTTTATCAGCAGCGAGGTGTAGGTATGTATAAATGATGTGATTTTTATTAAGAAGTTTTATCTCATTAGGTTGAGGTTCTTTAACTTTTACTATGAGCTGAGATTGTTCATAAACTTCTTCGAGAGTAGGTAGGGCAATCCCGCCTGCCTTGGTATATTCGTAGTCAGTAAGGCCAATTCCTTTTCCTAAACCCGACTGAAAGTATACAGTATGACCGTCTTCTACGAGTTGTCTAACCCCACCAGGAACCAATCCGGCTCTATTTTCGTTGTTTTTAATTTCCTTAGGAATTCCTATCTTCATAAATAAACTTCGGGTGTGTTAAGCTCAATAATAAGAAAGAATATTTCATAAAATTAAGAGTTTTTAAATACTTTTATCGATTTGGAGAAGGAAAGATGAAGATGTCTGTAAAATTTCTATTCTTTGGCTTAATGATCCTCGGCTTTACGCACTGTGCGGGGACAAGCCATCACGAAGAAGAAGGCTTTGTCTCTGAAACTAGGGAAGGCTTGCACGATGGTGTGTACCAGATTGATGCTCGAAAGTATCAATTAAAAAATGGAATGACTGTCATTCTCTCTCGCAATCCTAAGCTTCCAGTTTTTTCAATCTACACTTTTTATAAAGTGGGTTCAAAAAATGAAAATGAAGGGATGACGGGAGCGACACACTTTCTTGAACACATGATGTTTAAGGGAGCTAAGAAATATGGCAAAGGGCAATTTGATAAGGTGATAGAAAAAAATGGTGGCTATTCTAATGCCTATACAAATTATGACAACACAGTTTATTACGAGAAAATGCCTATTTCTGCTTTAGAAAATATTCTCGATCTCGAAGCAGACCGCATGCAAAACCTTCTGCTCGAGCCAATTGATTTTGTGAATGAAAAAGATGTGGTTCTTGAAGAAAGAAAAATGCGCTACGAAAACTCACCTCGTGGGCAGATTTATATCGGAGTTATGAATAAAGTCTTCGGCGGAACTCCTTATGAAACTCCAGTAATTGGCAAAATAAAAGATATTAAAACTGTTTCACGCAATCAGGTTTATCAATATTTTAAAGATTTTTATGCTCCTAATAATGCGACAGTTGTTATAGTAGGGGATATTGATTATGACGATACTTTAAGTCTCGTCAGAGAAGAATTCGAAGGTATTCCTCCTTCTAAAAATTTGACTAAAAATCAAAAAAATCTTCACGAAGAATTTAAAAAGAGTAATTTTAAGAAAAATGCGACTGACCACTTTTTTGGAAAAAGTGAGAACCCACTTTTTGTCTTGGCCTTTCCTGGAGTTCGCTATGGAACAGAAGAAGGTTATGTGGGGGATGTTTTAGCTGGAATCGTTGCTGGAAATAGAAGCTCTTTTCTTGATCAAAAGTATGTTCATTCAGCTAAGCCTATCTTGAGCTCCATTAGTGCTTCAAACTACACTCTTCAATACGATGGAACTTTTTTTATCACAGGGGAGATGATTCATAATATTGGTCTCAATACAATGAGAGACAAAATGATCAACGATTTTAAAAGTTTTTGTAAAAATGGAATTGATGAACGCTCAGTACAAAAAGTTAAAAATCAATACTTGATTCAATTCTATAATGAATTGCAGACCAATGGCGGGATAGCAAATTATCTTGGAACAATTGAAAATTACCTCGGTGATTTTACAAAATATGTTGATGAAATCAAAAAATACCAAGCAGTCAAAGTTAACCAAGTTAAAGATTTTTGTGAAGAGTATCTGGTTAAAAATAACCACTACTTTATGAGTGTTTGGAATAAAAATAAAAAAGCATTAAAAATATAAAGGAATCATGACGATGAAAATTCTATTTTATCTACTTTGCGTTTTTTCAATCAATGCCTTTAGTGCCCTTGACTATGGAATTGTCAATTACGACTGGGATGGACTCGATGTTGTTTGGGTTGAGGATAATAAATTTCCAACTTATGACATCATCGTTTATTTTGGAGAAGGAGCACTTGGCGATGAAAAAAAGCGCGAAGGACAAACAAGTTTTATGTTTGATCTCATGTCGCATGGAACTGATAAATACTCTCAAGCTCAATTGGCTGATAAGTTAGATTTTTTTGGAACTTCATTTGGCTCAGAAGTCACTCATGAGTATTCGATACTCTCTTATTCGGGATTATCAAAAGATGTATTGCCTGTGACTGAACTTTTGTGCCATACCATGAGAAATGCGACGTATCCTCAAAAAGAATTGGATAGTTATCGATCTAAGGTTAAAGGTTCTCTCAAAAACCTTGTGGCCAATCATGGCAGTCTTGCCAACAGAATTTTTAGAAGAGTGACTTTGGATGGCACCCCGTTTTCAACTGAAACGGCTGGGAATTTAAGTTCGATTGATAATATTACCCGCGAATCGCTTTTGGGAATGAAAGATTATTTTAATAATAGGGTCTATAAAAAAGTTTTTATAACCGGTCCATCAGATGTTTTAAAAGTTAAAGATCTTTTTATTAAAAACTGTCGTTGGGGCGGGAAAGATCTCTATCGAAGAAATAAAATTGCAAATGTAAAAGCGGATTTATCTAAAAAAACTTATGAAAAAATTCCACTTTACTTTGCTTCCGTTAAAGGTGCTAACCAAGCTCAAATCCGTGTAGGGAACGCCCTTCCCACTGATTTTTTTAAAGGGGATAGTTATAATCTCTCTCAGCTCACTTCAACTCTTTTGGGAGGTTCATTCACTTCACTTCTTATGCAAGAGTTGCGGGTAAAAAGAGGACTGACTTATGGGGCCTATTCAGCAGCTGCTCCCCAGGCACTCTATGGGCGCTCAGTGCTTTCGACATCAACTCGTAATGATTCCGTTTTAGAAGCCCTCTACACGATAAGAGATACACTTCAAAGTCTTACTGAAGGGAAAGTTGATAGCGAAAAAATAGAGGGGACAAAACAATATTTGAAAGGGAACCATCTCCTACAATTTGAAAGTAATTATAGTTTTCTTGCAAACTTGGTCACATTAGATCATTTGGGGATCGATTATAGTGAAATTAAAAAGTTCCCAGCCAAGATTGATAGTTATTCTCGAGAACAAGTAATTCAACTCGCAAAAAATATTTTTAATTGGTCTTCTCAATTAGTTTTTGTCTTAGGGGATAACTCTGTGAAAGAAAAACTTTTGAAATCCAATATTTTTGATGTGCGAGAAATCAACGTTACTAATTATTTATAGAGCGTTTTCATTAAGAGATTCTGAATTGGCCTTAAGCTCCAGCTGTGCTCCTGGTGAAACAGTGAGCTTTTGGCTATTAATACTACCTTCTACGACAGCAGATGATTTAATATAAACGTGTCCTGTGGAATTGAGAATACCCTGAAACTTTCCGCGAATGACAATATCTCCGCACTGAAGATTTCCCTGAAATTTTCCAATGGGTTCGATAGTGATTAAACCTTGAGCATTGTGAATGATTTCTCCACTGACATTGCCAAGTATAGCAACCTCTCCAACAAGATTAAAATTGCCTTCAAATTCTGAATTTTGTCCAAAAACGTGGACATCGTAGATATTGATGACTTCCATCGATTAGTTATCCGTTCTCACTTGAGTTTGCAGTGGCCCGTATTTTTTGTTCATCAACATATCACCTTTTCGATTAAAAATCAGGATTTTAAAATAAGTATTTTCCAGATTTTTTGGCATGGCATAGCGAGTTTTAACTGGGCGAAATCGAGAAACAGTAAAACTTTCACCTTGGTGATACTCATATTTAAGGTCTTCATTGAAGTTAGCCGTGTCAGGGTAAATGTCGATTTTTTCACTGGTATAATAAAGAACATAAATAAAGCCTGAGACTTTAGAGGCTTCACTGTTTTGTTTGATATCAAAGCGAAAATAAACAAACTCGGTATTGGTGTCTACTTGCAAGTTTTCTATTTTAATTAATTGCTTATCTGTTAAATCTTGGAAACCGCTGGTTTGGGCAAAAAGATAAAGGTCTTCACTTTGAGAAGCAGGCATTGTCAGCTTATGGGTCAACTCTGAGTTTTGAGATTCAAGAGTTTTAAGCTTCTCTTGCAACTCTTCATTGGATTTTTCCAATTCCGCTGTGTAGAGATGCTTATTGGCTTCCATGCTATGAATTTTTTGGTTGTAAAAATAAATGCTCAAGAGCAATGATCCGGCCAATACAAAAAAGATAATAGTGCTTATAAAGAGGAGGCTTTTGGCAACCTGAAGGTTGATTTTAACAGCCTTTGGTACATTGGGGTCTCTAAAAACAATTGTTGTTGATTTCATGGCATTCTTCATGAAATTCATTATACAAAGTTCGTCACTTCTTGCCACTACTTTTGAGATGAATTCTCGGAGGTGTCTTAAATTTATTCTTTGAAGTAGCGAAGCGAAGGAGTGAATGCCAATTCACTGTCGCTTTTATTGATGCGGCTCCAGGATTCTTCGATGATTTCCCATTTGTAATTGCGATTGCGCTTAACAACAATTGTCTTTAATCCGGTATCATCAAGAAGGTTAGAGCGGTAGGATTGTTTCATTTTAATGACGGCATAATCTTTGTGCTTGAGAATTGAAACATTATGCATCGCTATTTGGGCGTCTTTTGTGTTGTTAAAGACGTTCTTTTTATAGGTAGAGAATGCCTGGAAACTTCCCTGGCGAGGGCGGTACAAATTTTGACTATAATGGGAGAGGTAACCTTGGAGGTCTTGCTCTTGCCAAGTCTTTACCCAGTTGTTCACAAAATTATTGAGCTCAGCTTTGTAATTTGTAAAAGTTTTATCGTCCCAGTACTGAATGTCTTCTGTCACAATAATGGGAGTTTTCAAATCGAGATTAATATAGTGAGAGATTTTTTTAAGGTTTTCTCCTGTTACGACAACACAGCCACGGGAGTCGAGACCTTTTTCAATTCTCGAGTCATCATCTGTCGCGTGTAACCAAATCCCGCCACCGGTCTTTCCTAGCTTGCTGTCGTAGGTATTGGGATAATTGAGAACAAATGCTCCAATGCCATAAATTTTTCCATAATCTCCGTACATTTGAATTAATTCATTTGCATTATAAAAGCGATAGAGTTGGTAGACACCTTCGGGGGTTTTTTTGTCACCTTCAATAAATTTGTCGCCAGGTACTTTTCCGGTAGCAATAGGAAAGCTAGCGACGCGCTCTGGAGTTCCGTGGTTATTTTTATAAATATGGATTTTAAGATTTTTCTTTTCGACCAGGAGGACATAGTTGGTAAATAGGGGATCGAGCTGAATAAGATTAGAAACATGGAAAGCCGGAGAGCCTTGTTCATTCTTATCCTGAGTAAAACCATAGGGAATGCTGATGAAAACCCAAAAAATAACAAAACGGCGAATAGTCAACTTATACACTCTGATACTCCTCCTGCTCACTCTAAAATTTTAGCCATATTGCACATTAAGATCAAGTTTTATGACCTACTTTGCCGATAGGAAGTGAGAAACTTCTATTCCTGCACAATTTACCTCTAAAATCGGGAAATGGGTAGGAAGCGGTATAATTTAGAGAGAAGAAGGGGGAGACTCTTCGATGAAGCATTTAATTTTAAAAGATTCAAATCTAACTCTAGATTCGGCCATCAATTCATACCCAGAATTGAAAGATCATTTTATGGTCCAAGACTGTGATTTTTCTCACTTAGAAAAATTGAGTATTTCAAAGAGTTTTGATGGTGGTGTTATTGTTGCCCTTAGTTCCTGGAAATCCTATAAGCTTGAAATTTTAAGAGAAAAATTTCCGTCTAAGAAAATTACTTTGATTTGTCCAAATGTTGCCCAGGAAAATGTTAAAGAACTTCAACTGAGAAAAAAAGCGATTGATTTGTTCTTTGCCCCTCTTATGGATTTTCAAAATTACCAGAGCATGTATGAGGCTTTAACGACAGAAGTGACTGCTAGTGCAACAATTGAATTTTCAACTGCTGAAATAAATGATGGTGGTGATTTAGAAATTGAAAACGGTGGGCGTGATGATGACAATATCAAAGAAGCTATTGCCTCTGTTCAAGAAGGGAAGCAAGATTTCGGTGATGACGAGTTGGCCATTGAAAATGGTGGTCGTGATGATATTGCAGATGATGATGAAGAAAACCAAGCTCATCACTCGAGTGGAATGACTTCAAGTAGTATTGATTTAGCAAAAGAACTTGAAGGGATTGATGGGGGAATACTTGGAGTCGATAACGTTTCTTACGCTGATGGGGAAGAAGAGTCAGACCTCTCAGAACTTCTAGAAGGTTCGGGAGAGGAAGATGGCGCCCTTGATTCACATGACATTTCACGAATTCTAAAAAGTGAAGTTCTTTTAAGTGAATTAAATAAATCAAAAAATAATGCGAGTTCAGAGCAAACTTCACCAAGTATAAAAAGAAATGCAGAGGCTTTAAAAAATGAAGCGAAAAAAGAACCTGAGGTTCCGAAAGTAGAGGAAGCTAAAGAAATAGCTGCAGTGGAAAAAGCCCCAGCGCCTAAAGTTGAGGCTCCAAAGCGTGAAGAAGTTCAAGAGCCTGTCAGAGCAACTCCAAAAGTTGAAATTCAAAAAGATATACCAACTCAAGAAGATGTTACCACACCTTCTCGAGTTCACGTGAGCACCGATGAGCATGAGAGCCAAGTTTATGCTCAGTCTAATGTTCAAAATCTCATTCATTTCAAAGAAAGTGAATTAATCAAAGTTATTTCTCGTAATGAAATGTTAGAAGAAGAAAATCGAATTTTACGTGAAAAAGTCGTGACTTTAGAAGAAGTAGCAAGTTCAGCAAGTATGCTTTCTCATCAAAAATCACTCGAGAGTGATGAAAGTCGAATTCGAGCATCAATACTCAAGAAAAGACACAACGAAGAAAAAGAAAATATTCTCCAACAAGTTCGCTATCTAGAAGAAAAACTTCATTATATGGAAGAAAAAGCCAAGCATTTGCAAGATGAAAACAAGTCGCTTGCGAAAAAGAATATTTTCGATGTTAAAAAAGTAAAAGCAAGAGAAGAAGAACTTGAAGAAAAAATTGAGTTAATGAAAACAGATATTACTATGCAAATCAAAAACAGAGAGAATAAAATAATTGAACTGAAAAGAAAAATTGATTTATTACAGTTTGATTTAAAAGACAGTGAAGAAAGAGAAAAAGATCTAGGTAAGAGAATTACAAATTTAGAAAATAAACTTTATCAATTAAAGAAGATCTTAGGAGAGTCTATTGAAAGGCTAGATGATTCAGAGACTCCCGTATTGAAGTTTAAAATATGATTTACAGAGAAGAAGATTTTGTTAAAGTATTAGTGAATGAGAATTGGAACTCTTTTTTTAGAGAACTCAATGCTAAGTATAATGATGTTTTTGTCATTTCTAGCTATATCATTTTTCATAAAAAACAAAAAATTAATGATGTCCTTGTCTCTAATGTTAAGAATTTTGAAAAAATTGAAATTTACCGAGTCTTTGAAAATCACAAATTGAAATTTGTTATTCATTGTGATGTGAAAACAATTAATGCTGAATTCATCAAAAACTATCTGCGGCTTGAAATTGATCAATATATTTCTAATCTTCTGCATAAACACCTTGAATTCCATGTTTATAAAGATGATTTAACTGAAGTGAGAAATTATCGCTGTCTTTTTAGAGATGTGGAAAAGCAAATTGAAATTTGTACAGAAAGCGGTAAGAAGTTTACCCTAGTCTTTGTTGACATTGATAATTTTAAGATGATTAATGATACTTACGGGCATATTGTGGGAAGTTCTCTTCTTAAACAATTGTCGACCAAGCTCATAAAGCATAACGATAATACATTTAAAATTTATCGTTATGGAGGAGATGAGTTTGTCTTTTTATGTGAAGAGAGTTCTATTGAAGAATCACAAGCTCTCATTGACCCTGTGTTGCGAAAAATTGCTCAGGAAAAATTTACGATTAAAGATGGGCTTGAGAGAAACCTAGAGCTTTCAGTTGGATTTGCCGAATTTCCAACAGATGGAAAAACTTTTAGCGAGATTATTGATATTGCCGACCAAATGATGTATCAAGCTAAGAAGCAAGGTAAATATCAAACGAATATTAAAATAAAAAAGTTTCAAAAAGTTAGCTGAGATGCTTACCAACGTCCAAGAAATCTATCTCGACTTATTTTCAGATCACAAAGTGTTTTGTCGAATTCGTGAAGCCAGTCACTCTGAATGGCTAATTGTCACTCATGGGATAGGGGAGCACTGCGGTCGATATAATTTTATTTTTGATGAATTGGCCCATAAGTACAATATTCTACTCTACGATCTAAGAGGTCACGGTAAAAGCTCAGGAAAGCGTGGATATATAGACCAGTTTTCTCGCTTCAAAAAAGACCTCAATCAACTTCTTCACTACCTTAAAAGCAAATACAACGCCAAAAAGTTTTCGCTTCTTGGGCACTCAATGGGCGCTCTTATTACTGCAGATTTTATGCAAAGTTACCGCACATTGGACGGAAATGTTTTATCTCATGATTTTTATCCAGAAAAAATATTTTTAAGTTCTCCTCCCGCTGGAAATGGAGGGGCTCTTGGAGAGATTGTTAATAAAGTTCCCAGTAAAGTCTTTAATATATTGGCCAATATAAATTATGGTCTTTCACTGGGGAATTTGTTTGATCTGGGCAACCTTTCACACGATGTGAATTGTGTGGAAGCTTATAAAAATGATCCTCTTGTGATGAAGAAACTTCATACTCGGCTTATTTTTCAATTGATAGATACTGCAAGGAAGGTATTTCAAAAGCCTCTCAACGTAACTTGTCCACTTTATTGCATTGTTGGAACTGATGATGAGATTGTCAGTCCTAAGGCCATAGAAAACTATGCCCAACATATTGACCCTCATATGAATCTCAAGATTGTTCAAGAAGGACGTCACGAACTTCACAATGAAATTGAGAGAATTCGCGTTTACTACATCGAATACTTAAAAGAATGCTTCCTATAAACTCTCTAAATGTTTAATCCTTTCATAAGCAGGCGGGTGCGAGTGATACACTTTCGAGAAAAGTGGGTCAGGCGTTAGCGTGCTGGCATTTTCTTTATAGAGATTGACGAGTGCACTGACGAGATCACTAGCATTCGAATATTTAGCGGCAAACGAATCGGCTTCATATTCATTCTTTCTAGAGAAAATAGACATGACTGGTGTAAGAAAAAAGGTATAGAGTGGCGAGACTAATGAAAATAGTAAAAGGGCCATATAGGATGAAGTATAGGTTACAAAGTGGCCATGGTAGAAAGCTTCTGTTTTATAGCAAAAGCCAAGGACCCAAAAACTGATCAGGGCGAAGAATACAGAAATAACCAACATCTTAGTGATGTGCTTGTGCTTAAAATGACCGAGTTCGTGAGCTAAAACAGCTTCGATCTCGTTATCATTGAGTGACTTGAGTAGGGTATCAAAAAAGACGATACGTTTTGTTTTTCCAAAGCCAGTGAAATAGGCATTCCCATGACCACTTCTTCTAGAGGCGTCCATCACATAAATTCCACTGTGAGCAAAGCCTATGTTTTTTAAAAGTTTTTCAATTTTTTCTTTGAGAGTTTCATTCTCAAGTTTTGTAAACTTATTAAATAAAGGTGCAATAAACGAAGGGTAAATAAGAACCATTAAAAGTTGAAAGCTTACAAGAAAACCCCAGGCGTAGAGCCACCAATAATCTCCGAGGCGATTAATAATCAATAAAAGCACGTAAAGGAAAGGTCCTCCGATAGCGACAGCAAGAATTAACTGCTTAACCATATCAGTGACAAAAAGTTTTGGAGTCATTTTATTGAATCCAAATTTTTCTTCCAAAACGAAAGTCGAATAAATTTTCTCAGGAAGAGCGATTACCAGGTTGATAACCCCGAATAACCCAAAGAGGGCCAAGCCTCTGAGAATTTCATCGGCAATGAAAGTATGAAGCCAGATATCAAGTTTATCGAGGACGCCCAAGGGAAGCCAAATGATGAATGTCAGAACAGAAATAAGCAGTGTTGCCTGTGAAAATCTGGATTTGGCGATAGTGTAGTAGGCAGCTTTTTGATGTTCTTGCAGAGAGATTTTATTGGCAAAAGCACTGGGAACCTCACCCATATGGTTTTTGACATAATTTTCATTTCTCTTAGATAAGTAAAGTTCGAGCAATGTTTTTATAGTTAAGAGTGTGAAAAAGAGAATAGTGAATAATTGTGCTAATTTCATGAAAGAAAGCCTCGTGATTGCGTTGTCTTATTTGCCTCTATTTTATAGAATTGGCGCATGAAAGTCGAACAAATCAAGCTCGATAATGCTTTGATGAATTTTAACTACATCCTTTATAGTCAAGAGACAAAGAATGCTTGGTGTGTGGATCCTTTTGATGCTGGGCGTATCAAGGCTTTTTTAGAACAACACCAGCTCACTCTCAAGGGAATTCTCACGACTCATGGTCATTGGGATCATACCCAGGGAAACCAAGAACTTCAAAATCATTATCAATGCTCCATCATTGATCGAGAGAGTGAGGGAAACTTCACATTCGATGAGCACTACTTTTTGAGTTGTGAAAGTATTCCTGGGCATACGATGGATCACTTGCTTTTTTTATTGTTAAAAGATGGTAAGCAACAAGCCGCTTTTGTAGGAGATACGCTCTTTCATAATGGCGTTGGAAATTGCAAAATGGGTGGTGATGTCGAGCTCCTCTATGAGAGTGTCTTAAAACTAAAAACAATAATTGATCCTGAGGCAAGGGTTTATCCTGGGCACGACTATGTCGATTCTAATTTAGCCTTTTCACTTGATCTTATGCCTGACGATGAAATATTAAAGAAAGAAAAAAAAATCGTTGCTGAAGAAGACCTTAGAGGAGAACGCTATACTTTTGCTCGGGAGTTAAAAACAAATTTATTTTTAAATTGTGATAGTGAAAAATTACAAAAACACATAGCTCAGAAATATGCTATAAATATTGATTCCGAAAAAGAGTGTTTCATGGCACTTCGAAAACTTCGAGATCGATGGTAGGAGGATTTATGAAATTACCAGAGGTGGGGAAAGTTGCTCCCGCATTTAGTTTAACAAATCAAAAAGGTGAAAAAGTTTCTTTAAAAAATTTTAAAGGAAAGAAAAATGTCGTGCTCTATTTTTATCCAAAGGCCATGACCCCCGGGTGCACAGTTCAAGCTTGTGGCATTCGCGATACTAAGAGTAATTTTTCTAAGTTGAATACAGTTGTTTTGGGAGTGAGCCCTGATTCCGTTGATCGGCTAGAAAAATTTCGAGAAAAAGAAAAACTGAACTTTGATCTCCTCTCAGATGAAGATCACAAAATTGCTGACAAATATGGTGTTTGGGGAAAGAAAAAATTTATGGGGCGTGTATACGATGGGATTCATCGGATAACCTTTATCATAGGAAAAGATGGCAAAATTAAACATGTCATGGAGAAAGTGAAAACAAAATCTCACCACGATGATGTTCTCGACTATATAAAAAACAACCTCTAATCTTTTAGAGAGTAGGTTGTAGATTCAAGAATTTCTACGGGAAATTTGTGTCCGAGGCGGTCAATAATATGCTCAAGTTGTGGTCTGAAATCAAATGTCGCATTAATTTCAACATCTCTATAGGGCATTTTGAGAGAGTTCTCTTTAGTAGAGTAAAAACATAGGTTTTCATGCGATTCAAGTGTGAAGTATAAAAAACTAGATTTGTTTTTAGGAACGCGAACCAGAATTTGATAGAGGCTATTTTCAATCATAAGGCTTTATATAGTACCCATCGCGAATACTCAACAATAAGTGAAAATTGACTTCAATTCTTGTTGTCAACTATAATAAATTTAATACCTTATGAACAATGTCATGGAGGACATTTTCTTATGTTCAAGCAAAGTTTTTTCATTCTGGTTTTAATTACATTTTTTACATCTTGTAGCTTATTGAAAAGCGCGCGCGATAGTGTTGTTGGAAAACCAACAAAGGAAGAGTACGTACCTCGCGAAGAATACGATAAGCTTCTCATGAAATATGAATCACTTAATAAAAGATTGAGTGAAGTTAAAGATGATCCCTATATAAAAAGAAATTCTGAAGTTCACGAAATGCTTTCCGATATGAATAAAGTTCAAAATGAAAGTGGAGAGTTTGAAACTGTTGCTTCTTCGAATGAAGAGAAGTCAATCGTTATCGATGATGGAGAAAAAAGTTCAGCGCCTGCAGAGCCCATGATCAAAAATCCAAGTGGAGATATTAGCGATCTCAAAGTTGGGCTCTCTCAATATAAAACGGATAATTATGACTCAGCTTTAGAGAGTTTTTCAGCACTTGAAAATTCGAGTTTTGATCAAATAAAAGTGAGAGCTATTTTTTATAAAGGATTGATTCTCTATAAACAAAAGAAATTCGATGAAGCACTTGGACACTTTGAAAAGATTATTGCTGATATGGACTATTCATCTATCGCGCTCAATGCTCTTTACTATGCAGGTTTGACTGCTAAAAAACTGAATATGAACGACAAAGTCGCAAGCTTTGATGCTTTAAGAAATGAAAAATTTAGTGGATTAACTCCAAAGCTAATTGAATAATGAAAATTTACTTTTTTTCTTTTCTACTATTCATTTCTTCAACAGGCATCTTGGCGCAAGATGATGAGCTCGATCAACTCGAGCAAGAATTTTCTGATGAATTTGGCGGCAGTATTCAAATGGATCAAACTGGGCTCGATGATGACAATACAGTTGATGCTCTCCCCGATGCCCCCCTTGAAGAATCGGCATCACCAGAAAAAGAAATGAATAGTGAGAAAGAAGTTGTTAATGATGACGAACTTTCTATCCCCGATGAAAAAAATATTAAAGATATCTCTATTCAAGAAGAAAATAAGACTTTTGATACAGGAGTAGAAGAAAGCCAACTCTTGAGCCTTGCTGAAAAAATTTCTTACAAATTAAGTGATGAAGAGTGGCAATCTATTGCTGAATCAGCTAACGTCACAACATCCTATACTGTGCAAGAAGGGGACTGGCTTTTTAAAATATCGCGCCAGCTTTTTGGATCTGGATTTTACTACCCTAAAATTTGGGCCCTCAATCCCTATATTACGAACCCCCATGAAATTGAACCAGGAATGGAATTAGTTTTTCAATCCGGCTCCACAGCGCCACCAGAACTCCTCTTAGAGGGAGAAATTTCTCCAACGGATTCGGGGAAGCAGTCTTGGGAGAGAGAAAAACAAAGACTTCTTAGCCAAGGAGTCCACGTCGATTACGCTTCAGAAGATATGGAGCAGCTTCTCGTTCAAAGTAGTGCTTCAAATAGTGATGAATATCGAAAATACGATCCTCCTCCTATTAGCCACACACTTCCAGTGCCAACTGATGAGTACGATGACTCTGGTTTTGATAAAACGGGACCGAGAAGATACAAGTTTAAGCAAGGTTTTTCTAAAAACACATTTGTTACTGAAAATGAAATTGAAGTATTTGGTTCTATCGTGGATGGGATCAATAACGCTATCATATTTGGAAATGGCGATCATGTTTACATAAAACTTGAGAATGTTGAAGATCCGCAGCCAGGTGATTTTTATTCAATTTTTAAAGTATCAAATAAAAAAGTCCAACATGAAAACTCCGAGAGAAATGGTTATCGTTATGCCATTAATGGGCATGTAAGATTGATCGCTGAGCGTGGTGAAAAATGGGAAGCTGAAATTTTTGATCTCACAGATGCAGTCATGAGAGATGATAAGCTGACTGTTTATACACCTAAAATTAAGAGAATCAATCGTCTCTTTAGCACACAAATTATCGAAGCTGTGATTTTAGGAAGCTATGACGTCAAGGATCTCTATTCACTAGGGGATATTGTTTATCTCGATCGTGGGCGAGCTGATGGTGTGGAAGTGGGAACGGTCTTTGGAGTCTATGGGCGTGAAGATCGTATGACTGAAAAAATGATTTCAGAAAAACCAACTTACCTCAATGCTGAACTCACCGTTATTTCTCTTACAGATCAATTTGCAACAGCACTCGTGACAGGGAGTGTTCGCGATATAAGTAGGGGAGCTTATGCTGTCACCCTGACTGAAGAAGATGCTTTTTCTAAAAAAGGTGCACGAAAAGATCAAACACTAGAGCCGACCGAAGATGTGCAAGTCAAAGAAGATCTTGGAGAGCAAGTTATCAATGATAGTGAGGATCTCCAACTCAACGAAGAAGAACTCGAAGAGCTCGATCGCATTGAAAATCAAAAATCTTATATCGATGAAACTGAAAAAGACTTGGAAGAGCTCGATGATCTCGAAGATAGTATCGATGATGTTGATGAAGTCTTAACAGAAGAAGACAAAAAGCTTCTCGATCAAGATCTTGAAGGTGTCGAATCCGATCTTGATAGCGACGAAGATGAGCTCGAGCTTTTAGAGCAAGAAAAAGGAAAGGTCTATCTCGACGAACAGCTTAACGAAAAAGAAAACCCGTATGGTCTTAGTGAAGGGGATGTAGAAGAAGTGGATGAGCTCTTAAACTTCAATCCAGAAGATGAAATTGAATTTGGACCTGAAGAAAATCTTGAAGAAGAGTTCGAATAAGAGTTAAGATACAGTCATGAAATTTCAACACTTTCTTTACGGGCTTTGCATGGGAACCGCCGATATTATCCCTGGAATCTCTGGTGGAACCATGGCCCTTATTCTCAATATTTACCATCGCTTGCTTGCGGCCATTTCGAATATTCGTTTTCAAGATTTACTTCGCCTTAAATTTTTAAGTTTTTTTGATTCCATTGATTATAAATTTCTTATGCCCCTTGGCCTAGGGATTGTTTCGGCTTTTGCGCTTTTGAGTCATACCTTAAGTTATCTTCTCAAAGAGTATCCCATTGAGATTTGGTCCTGTTTTTTTGGTATTATTCTCGTTTCAACTATTTTTCTGATTATTCGCTTGAAATATTTTTCGCTTAAAGATTTTGTTATTATTGCCCTTGGTATAGGCGTCGCCTATCTTGTCGTTACACTTCCCGCTGTAAATCTCACCAGAAACTATGGAATGATTTATTTATCTGGTGCGATTGCTTCTATGGCGATGATTCTCCCAGGGATAAGTGGTTCTTTTATTTTGGTGATCTTGGGAATGTATCAATATATTCTTACCTGTTTAAAATATCTCTTTCTCGATAACAATCTCTGGATCATTGTCACTTTTACTTTGGGCGTTTTCACCGGACTCTTGAGTATGAGCAAACTTCTCAACTGGCTTTTGGCTCGCTATCAAAACCTTATACTTCCCTTTCTCCTGGGTTTTGTGCTTGGAGCACTGAGAAAAGTCTGGCCCTGGAAGGAAATTTTAAGCGTTAAATATGTTAACGATAAGCTCATTGTCACTCAAGATACCATCTATTTTCCAGGGGTTAACTCTGAAAGTATCGTAGCTTTTTCGATCATGCTTGCAGCCGGGGTCTTGATTGCACTTTTTGAAAAATCGCAGTATTCAAAATCTGTTAATTAACATATATAAATAGGATCAAGAATCAAATTACGCGGCGTTAGCTCAGCTGGATAGAGTAGTTGGCTTCGAACCAATTGGTCGGGAGTTCGAATCTCTCACGCCGCGCCATTTGTCCAAAAAGACTTCGTCATCTTCGTCAGATCATCGACTCTCATTCGGTCACATACCAAGGCGTATGCTCCCTCATGCTCGCTCGATCTTCCTCGAGCCCGAAGCCTTTTTGGTCCGTACCGGACACATCGTTTACACTTTATACCGGAGACATAGTTTACACTTTTTCAAAGCCAAATGGGTCGTCTACCGGTTCGACTCTTCTCCCTGTATCGTCAAAATATCCTAAATCATAATCTAAAAAACTAACGACCCAAATACCGTCTTCCATTTCCTTTACACCAACCTCAACGCCTGCAAAGGCACGACTGAGGCTGACCTTGAATCCTCGGTCACAAATCCTTCCACATTGGCTAACAGTGATTGTTTTATCATGGAGAGGGTAGAATAGCGGTTCTGGTTTTTGATATTGCTTTTTCGAAGGCCTGTATAATTCACTTGGGTATTTATTTTTGATCCCTGCATGAGGTCGTTCATCATTGTAGATATTTTTAAATTTATCAAATTCTTCTTGTTGGGCAATGAGGTTTTCTCTTGGAGGTCGAGTTGTCTCTTGTTTTAAAGTTAAGTGCATTCTTTCATGCCTACCATTTTGCTGTGGGCATCCAGGTTTTATTCGTTCAATGCCTATTCCTAATCTTAACCACATAACAGAGAGTCGAGTAAGATTGTAAAATGAATTTCCATTAGCAAAAGGATTTCCATTATCAGTTCTGATGGCATTAGGAATACCGTACTCCTTGAATGCTCTAATAAAAGTTTCTATCGCAAAGTCTTCACGTGTAGAAGATAAAGATTCACAAGTAATTAGATACCTTGAAGCGTAATCAGTAATAGTGAGAGGGTAGCAGTATTGTTTGTTTCCGAGCATGAACTCACCCTTATAATCAGCACACCAGAGTTGATTCGGTTTCCTTACGTGATTTAATGGCGTTCCATTTGCTTTATATCTCTTCCTTCCTTTTCTGTGTTTTATCAATCCATGACGATCAAAAATAGCATGAATGGTGCTTTTGGCAGGAGGTTTAATATCGGGATATTTTTTTATTATCTTTTCTCTTACTTTAGGTGCTCCCCAATTAGGGTATTCTCTCTTTAAATTTAAGATCAAGGCTTCAATCTCAATAGGAAGTTTATTTGCATAACGATAAGGAGTTCTTTTTTGTTCAACAAGAGCAAGTTCTCCCATTTTCTTATAGCGTCTGATAAGCTTGTAAGCAGTTGGTCTTGAGATCCCAAACTCCCTACAAAGAGGTGCTATTTTCTCACCTTCAAGATACCGAGCAATAAACTTAAGTTTTTCATCCATTTTATTACACTCCCTCCAACCCATGGTCATAACCTCCTGTTATTAGGTAATTATAACCGAGTGAATTATTTGAAAGTGTAAACTATGTCTCCGGTATAAAGTGTAAAGGATGTATCAGGAACTACATTTGAACAAATGGGCACTTTTTAAAATTTTTGTGAAACAAAAATTAGAAGAGAGGGGAGTTCAAAGATTTGCAGGAGCAAATCTTATCGACGAAGTCGCCCGAAGGGAGGCGTAGCCAATAAATCTCTCACGCCGCGCCAGATATCAATAAAAACGGGAACTTCGGTTCCCTTTTTTTTTGGAGTCCAGCCCCAATGTAAGAAAATTCATTTTGGTCAGTGGATTGGGTAGTAGTACACCTTATTTTTGCATTAAAAAACGAACGCCCGACCTGCTGGTAAAAAAACAACAGCTCTGAAGTTCAAGCGAGCAAGCATTGTAATTTTAGGGTGTTAGTGAATGAGTTCGATTTTTTGGGTTTTTTACTAAGAATTTTTACAATTTTCATTACATTTTTCTAGATTGGTTGCAAAACTGACCTGCTGGTTGGGGAGAGTAGCTGGCTGGAAAAGAACAGGTTTGAAATTTCAAAAATGAAAAAAAATCAATAATTTCGAAATGTCAGTAGATGGGTCCTTCGAGCTATAGTTTAGTAGGAAAATTTAAAAGAGTTTTGAAAAAAGTTTGAATTACTTGATAATAGTGTTCATAAGGAGGGGCAATTACACCCCTCCTAATTTCCTCACGCAGTTAGTTTAAATTGATCTGGATTTTTTACAGGTCCTCGCTCCCATTGTGTTTTTACTTTGTGAATTTGCTTTATGATGGCTTGATGTGCCTTGTCCAAGCTCTTCTTAGGACAGGAATCATACTTTAAAGCCACTAATTCTTTCTTGGGAGGGACAGATACGCTAATAAATGATTTATAAGCTTGGCCAGCACCTTTTCTAAGTCTTACGCTGACTTTTCTTGCATGAGGAAAAATTCTCTTGATATGATTTTTAGTTTTAACTATTTCTTTTGCTCTGTGGATTTTTTTGTTTTTCATTCTTCTTCCTCCTATGAAGCAAAGCTATATGCTGGTTCAAGAACACCAATATGATCGTATTCTTTTGGCACGTTAATTGATAACTCCTCGTCCCATAGGCTAACGGCAAGAGTACGGTTGGTGTGAACAGCAGGAGATGTAGGCCCCGTAAGTTCTTTGATTCGTTTCAACTTAATAAATTTATCGCCATATTTATTTCTGAAAATATTTCCTATCGCTTGAACTCTTTTACTGAGAAGTCGTTGTAAACGATCTCGATGCTTGTATTCTTTAATAACAATGTCCTCTCCATCATCAGAGTAGATCGAAAATTTCACAACTTTGCCTTTTCGATCCCATGTGATTGGTGTTAGGACTCCAACAACAGTTTGGTTTTTGCTTTTAAATGCTGTTGGATTGAATGTGTCATTCCAAAATTTTTTCATACGGCATAACCTCCTGTTAGACATTGATGCTGACGATCGTTAAATCTTTCAGCAAATTGATTAGTAAAACGATTTTTCTTCCATTGATTTATTTGGTGATCAACACTTGCTTCCAATTGTTTATAGATTTTCCAAGGGTCCTCACCTTGAATTGTTGAATTAAATTGCTTACCAGCTGCATTGATAGTTAACTGACCCTGTATATAAGGACCGATATTTGTAAAATTTAGATTTATTGACGAATAAGCCGGGGCTCTAGCTTCTAGCTCTTGTAACCTTGTTCTAATTTTTGATAAATGACTTGGGTTAAGCTTAATTCCGACTTCATTGATTGAGAAGCTCTCAAAAAAGTTAGAACTAAGATAGTCCGAGAGAGTTTTCATGGAACCTCCTTGCTTCAAAGTTTAGTCGACAGCTACTTGGGATAGGAGCCATCTTCGTTACTTTATTTGTCTGAAGCTTGAGGTCATTGAAAAGAAGCTTAAATTCAAAAAGCTCTTCTTTGATCAACAACCTAAGCCACAGCGCTAAATCATTGAAAAAAGATAGTTCTTTCATCATCACGCTAAAGATATTACCAAAAAAAATGGTGTCAAGGGAGTGTATGGAAAAAATTTGAAATTTTTTTGACCTAGGGTTGACATTATTTTTGATGCATCCAGATTAAAATTGAAACGTGTAGCTGATAACAAGCTAAAAAGTTGAGCCTGAAAGACGGCTTTAGGCAGTTGCAATCTTAAATCCTTATGGCCTCCTTCAGAATCGACTAATAATAGATTTATTTAACCACTTGAAAGGAGGTAATGATGAAAAAACACTTATACGAACTAGTCTTTCTTCTTGTTGCAACCTTTTTATTTTCAAGAGATTTAATAGCAGTTTCTGGACCCATTATTCAGGATGGGAACTCGCAATTGAGTCAGATAGGTTTTGTGAATGATTTTTCATGTAGAACTGAAAAATTTAAGTATCCCATTGGCATTGTAATAAAGGGGGCTTGCCAAAATGAATTTAGTAACCAGCTTGAAAATGACATAAAGAATTTTTTAGTTGATGTTGATAAGAATGATAGAAAACCAACAAGTACAACAAACTAACAAGGAGGATTGAAATGATGAGAACAACTTTTTTACCATTTAATGAAATGAACTTTCGCCCTGCTTTTTGGGGTGTTGAAAGAGATTTAAAGGAAGTCATGGATAGCATTGATAGTGTTTGGCAAGGGGTTAATAACTCGCTATCGGACTTTGAAGAAAATGAACAAGCTTATCTTATGAGTATCGACATGCCAGGGATAAGTAAAGACGACCTAGACATTGAAATTGAAAATGAGCGGCTTATTATTTCAGGAGTGAGAAAAAGATCATTCTCTGATAAAAAAACAACTCAGAAAATTTCAAAAATGGTTACAATCCCTAAGCTTGTGGATAAAGAGAAGATTCAAGCTCACCATGAGAATGGGGTTCTTTATCTAGCATTTCCTAAAATGGAGGAAGCAAAACCACGAAAGATAAAAGTCTTAGATGGAAACAAAGAGAGTTCGTGGAAAAACCTTTTGGGATTTCGCAATAAAGAAGATAAAGAAAACAAACCAACTGTTGCTTAATCCTTTGAGCGAGGGCCTGAATTCTTTTCAGGCCCTTAAAATTTGAGGAGTTTGCTATGAATGGTATAGGAAAAATGATAACTGTTGGAGTATTAGGTGTTCTCCTTGGAATAGGAGGTACGTATCTGTTTACTAATTACAACTTAGTAGAAAAGAAATCTGACAACAAACAAGTCTTTAATGACTCGTTTGATTACAAGAGCAAAGGGTTTGATAGTTTTTTTGATAAAACATTTGATGATGATTTCTTTGGAAAAGACTTTTCACCTTTCAAGCAAATGGAGAAAATGAGAGAGAATATGAACAGACTTTTTGAAGATCAGTTCAATAACTCATTAGATAATAAATATTTTGATAATTGGTTCGAAGGTCGTTTTGGAGGTTCAGTCTTTGATATAGGGGAATCGGAGGACGATAAATTTGTTTACTATCGAATACAGCTAGATGGAGTTGACCAAAATAATTTGAAAATTGATGTATCAAACGGTCAGTTAAATATTTCAGGTGTTATCAATAAAGAGTCAGAAAAAAGTTCTCAAGGTAGCTTGTCTAAAAGCCGAGTCTCTCAGAGCTTTAAGAGAAGTTTTCCCGTACCGCTAGGAGTAGACGCTGATAAAGTTGAGTTTGAGACTAAAGAAAATGAGATAATTGTAAAATTTCCGAAAACTTAAGGGCAATTTTATGTGGAAAACTTTGATAGCTATTGAATCAATGGCAAAAATAGATATATTTTTAAGGAGAAAATTGTAGTAAATTTTATTACATAACAAATTCGAGTTTTACTTTTTATTGTTTCGCAATTGAGAGTTTAAATCTTTTTGTCATGTTTGACTCTTAATTGTCGTTAGTGAGAGATTGAATATGGCAACACAATATCTAAAGAATAAATTTAAGTTAACTTTTCAGGAAGGTAGATATGCTCGAAGTTAAAGATATTTCGAAGAAATTTGGTGATTTTCAAGCAGTGGACTCTGTTAGTTTTAAGGCCGAAAAAGGTGAAGTCTTAGGTTTTCTAGGACCTAACGGTGCTGGAAAATCAACAACCATGAAAATGATTACAGGTTTTTTAAATTCTAGTTCTGGTGATGCCATCGTTTGTGGTGCTTCTGTTAATGATAATCCCCTTGAAGCACAGGCGAGTATTGGTTATGTTCCTGAAAATGCACCACTTTACGAAGAGATGTATGTTAGAGAGTTTCTTGAATTTATAGGTAAGATGAGATCTTTGGAAGCAAGTAAGTTAGACTCTCGTATTGATGAGATTATTAAAATGTGTTCTTTGAAAGAAGTGGAATTTCAAAAAATCGAAACTCTATCTAAGGGTTACAAAAGAAGGGTCTCACTTGCTCAATCATTAGTGCATGATCCTCAAGTTCTTATCTTAGATGAGCCGACTGATGGTCTTGATCCAAATCAAAAGCATGATGTGCGAAGGCTTATTAAAAATCTCGCAAAAGAAAAGTGTATTTTAATTTCAACCCATATCCTTGAAGAAGTGGAAGAGGTATGTGACCGATGCATCATTATTGGAGAAGGAAAAAAACTATTTGAAGGAACGCCAAAAGAATTAAAAGAAAAATCTGAAAAAGGCCGAATACAGGATGTTTTTAGAGTTATTACGACAGGACAACAGGTTCAAGGAGTCGCAGTATGATAGCACAAGTGACAAAAGAGTTAATGATAAAGGAGATTAAGAGCTACTTTAAGACACCATTAGGTTATGTTTTTTTAGTTATCTTTTTGTTTGGGATTGGTTATTTAACCTTTGAACCAGGTCGAGGAAGTTTCTTTTATATGAGAGAAGCTTCAATGAGTGCCTTTTTTCGCTATATTCCATGGATGTTTCTTTTTCTTATCCCTGCGGTCAGTATGAAATTATGGGCGGAAGAAAGGAAGTCCGGCTCCATTGAGTTACTGCTGACTATGCCTATTACGGTGAGACAAGCTGTGGTGGCCAAATTTTTAGCGTCTTGGGCCTTTATTGGGCTAGCTCTTCTGGGAACAACTCCAATGATCTTTACAGTTTCTTATCTTGGAAATCCTGATTTTGGAGTAATCATTTTGGGATACTTGGCATCTTTTTTAATGGCCGGTGCCTTATTGGCCGTTGGGGGATTTTTCTCCGCGCTTACTAAAAATCAGGTGGTAAGTTTTATTTTAACCGTCGTGGCGTGTTTTATATTGATTATGGCCGGATCGCCGCCAATATTAGAATTTATTTCAGCATTATTACCAAAATACTTTGTCGATCTTTTTGAATCGTTAAGTGTTCTTAACCATTTTGATTCTATTGAAAGAGGGGTTTTTAGTTTAAGTAACTTATGGTTTTTTGCTGTAACTATATTCTTCTGGCTATTTGGAAGTATTATTTTACTAAATGAAAATAAGGCTAATTAGGAAGGTACGAGATGATCAACTCAAAGAATGAAAAGTATTTGAAAATATTTTTAGGTCTTTTTTCTATGACCCTAATGATTTACATTGGGACAACTCTTCTTAAACGAGCAAGAGTCGATTTTACCCAGGAGAATCTTTACACACTATCAAAAGGTACAAAATCAATTCTGTCTAAACTCGATTCGCCCATCAAATTAAAACTTTATTATTCCAAAACTGCTGCGAATAAAGGGACTGAGGGGCTAAGAGCTTTCAATAATCATTTTCTCTACGTTCAGGATTTGTTGAGACAATACACAAGTCATTCAAGGAATAATTTAACCTTAGAGGTGATAGACCCAAGACCTGATACTCCAGAGGAAGAAGATGCTCTAGCGTATGGACTGAAGAAATTTAACCTAACAGAAACAGAACGATATTTCTTTGGTCTCGTCGCTGAAAATGAATCGGGAACAGAAAATTATCGAATTTTTTGATCCTAACCAAAAAGATAAGCTTGAATACGACTTAACCAAATTAATCTATACTGTTTTAAATCCTCAAAAGAAGAATATAGGAATCCTGTCGTCACTTGAAGTTCTAACTGAAGATATGAGTGGGTATATGGCACAAATCATGAGGATGCAAGGTAAACAAGTGGAAGAATCTTGGATAGTGACCAAGCTTTTAAAGGAATTTTATACTGTTAAGAAAATTGAAAAAGACACTGAAAGTATAACAGGTGTTGATACATTAGTAGTTATTCATCCAAAAGGATTTGAAGAAAAAACACTTTTTGCTATCGATCAATTTGTGATGAAAGGAGGTAATTTATTAGTCTTTGTTGATCCTCATGCCGTCGTTGATCGTGAAGGAGCAGGCGCTTACGGGGGAGTTTCAAGCTCTCCAGATGAAGGATTTAAAAAATTAATGGATAAGTGGGGGGTAGAACTAAAAACGGGACAGTTTGCAGGGGACAAGTATTTAAGTGCAACTGGACAGTATAACCCTAATCTTCCACCGACGAGATTACTTGCTTTAATGAATTGCAATATAAAGTGTACATCACAGTTTGAAGACACTATTACTTCAGGCATCAATAACTCTCTTTTTGCTTACCCAGGAGTATTAAAGGTTAAAGATGTGGAGGGAGTAAAGCATACTCCTCTATTTTCTACATCAGAAAAGGGTAATTCTTATACGGCCCAAGGCTACGAACTTAATAACCCTCAAGCACTTTGGGGTAAATTTTCAGAAGGTAGTGAGCCTGTTATCATGGCGTATAAAGCAATCGGTAAGTTCAAAACGGCTTACCCAGATGGAGTAAAGTTAGAAGATAAAGAGAAGAAAAAGAAAAATGAGAAAACTGAAGTAATCAAAGAGTCAAAAAAAGAGTCTGCGGTAATCGTTTTTTCAGATGTCGATTTTCTTACTGACCAGTTTGCCTTTAAGAACTCTTTTTTAGGCCCTAGTGTTGCAAATGATAATAGTACGCTATTTCTTAACAGTGTAGAGGCTTTAAGTGGTGACACCGATCTTTTAAGTGTCCGGTCTAAGGGACGTATCAATCGCTCATTTGATGTCATTAACCAAATTGAGTTTGAAGCAGAAAAAAGAACGGCAGATAAAGTAAAAGAAATTCAAGCGAGTATTTCTCGGTTTCAAACTGAGTTAAATCAACTTGGAAAACAAGCGAATGAAGGGAATATCGCGATTCTTCAAAATGAGGGAATAAGAAAGAAAAAAGAACTTGCTAAGAAAATTGCAACTTTGAAAAAAGAACTAAGGGCCGTAAAGCGCGAAGGTCGTGAAAAAATTGAAGAAATTGGAAAGGTTTTTCAATATGTAAACACACTCCTCGTTCCATTAATAGTGATTGGTTTTGGCCTTTATTACAGTAGAAAGAGAAATCATCTTATGCAAGGAAGAAGGAGGGCAGTCAATAACAGTGGGAATAATGGTAAGAACAGCAAATTAGTGGAGGCAAAAGCATGAAACTAAGAAATTTATCACTTTTAACGGGGATTCTTTTTGTTGCATCAATATTCGTTTATATGAATGAAAACAGAAGAGGAACGGATTTATTAAGTGGAAGTGATTATATTAAAGGTTTGGATATAGGAAAAATAAAAAAAATATCGCTAAGTTTTAATGACAATAAAAAGGTTATCCTCACTAGAGATAGTAATCAGTTTGTTATTGAGAACCAAAAATCTTACCCTGCGGATACCGCCAAGGTCAATGATTTGATTTACAAAATCGCAAGTATTCAAGTTAATGAAAAAGTTGGATCAGATACTTCCGAAGAAGGATTGAAGAAGTATGAACTTGATTCAAAGTCGCGTAAATACTTTGTTGAATTATATGATAATGACGATAAAAGGACTGTGGCCTTTAGTGTAGGCAAGACTCAGAAGGGAAAAGGGAATTATCTTTATAAGGAAGGCAGTAATGAAATCTATCTTTCTGGAGAGAACCTTTGGTTGAATTCATCTCATAAGGATTTTATTAATACAGTCTTGTTAGATGTGAAAAAAGATGAAATTGAGAGGATAAGTTTAAAAACAGACAAAGAGATAGAACTGGAGAAAGTTGATAAAGAGTTTGTTATCAAACGACCAGAAAAATCAAACCTTAAAAAAGAAAAGGCGAATGATTACGCGTCCAAATTTAATAATCTAAGATTTGAAGACTATTTTGCGTATAATGATTCTGAGCTTAATGGGGTTCAGTTTTCAAAGGACATTAAAATACAGCTCAAGAATAAAATGGTTTACAAAGTGAGCTTAGGCAAAAAGAAAGATAATCATTATATTAAGGTAAATGCACTTGTGAATGAAGTGCCTAAGAAAATTGTGGTCAAACAAGATGATGACAAGGAAAAGCTTCAGAATATTGAAGACATGATTCAGGCCCAAGGACAGGCCCAAAAAATTAACATGGAAAAAGGGAACTGGGTTTATAAGGTTGATAAATCGACTTTTGAGAAAATAGCGGTGGACTCAAAGTTTTTCATGTAAGTCTTTTTAGGCGAGCTTTTATAGTATCCATTTGCGCTGGGCGTTGTAGTCTGTAAGAACTTGTACTTTTTAGTAATTTTTCATAATTTAGTGCCAGTAGATCTTTTGCTGACAGTGCATCTAGTGCATTGAAAGACAAAAAGTCTGCTGGCACCTAAAGCAAAAGCAGTTTGTCGACAAAACTTCCAGAAGGAAACTGTTGGATTGTTTCTGATAAAGCATCTAGTTTTTCAGCAAATTGATATGGGGATAAGATGAGTCCATTTTCTTTTTGATTTTTTATATACTCAAGAGATGGCAAGTTTTCGTTTGATTTGGAGAGTATGGATTTCAGCATGGGTGTTTCAATCAACCCAGGAGCGATGGAGTGAAAGAGGACATCGGGGTTTTCTTTAGCATAGAGATTTATTAAAGAGTTGAGAGCAATTTTCGATAACCAGTAGCTAGACCAACC
Source organism: Halobacteriovoraceae bacterium (assembly GCA_020635135.1). GTDB lineage: Bacteria > Bdellovibrionota > Bacteriovoracia > Bacteriovoracales > Bacteriovoracaceae > JACKAJ01. The sequence goes on along the minus strand of JACKAJ010000016.1, from coordinate 582,619 downwards.
TGTGTTAACATCTGTAGTAACTCCTGAAGATATGGCCAGGATATGGTGAATCTTTGGTTTATTTTGAAGAAAAAAATCAATAAGAGCTTTCTGAGACCACAAGTTAATATCCATAACAGATTTCATATTTTCGATAGTGGAATTTTTTATCTCAGTAAGATCTCCTAAAATTCCTGCATTTAAAATGATGAGATCAAAGAGGGAAACATTACATGTGAGTTTTTTAAGAACATTTTCATAGGATTGATAGTCAATAAGATTGAGTTTACTGTGTTTTAGTTTTGGGTGGGTTATAGGACAAGGTCTTCTACTGACCCCGTAAACTGAGTGACCTTGGTTCAAATAGTACTGCGTTAGTCCGAGGCCAAGCCCAGAGCTGATCCCGCTAATAAAAATATTTTTCATGTGTAAGGTGTATAGCAAATTGAGGGCATCAGTCTAGGCTCAATGGCTTCTGGATTATTTACTATTTGGAAATGATTGTTTCTTAAATATTTCTTTTTATAAAGGGATAAGATGATTAGATTTGGGGTATTCCTAAAATGATTTAGGATTAAAGGAGACCTCAAAATGTTTCAAAAAATGATGACTTCTGCTCTGGCATTACTTTCAGTATTTATTCATACCGATAGTTCCAATGACAAGCAAGTCAAAAATTTAGATTTACAAAAAGTCGTGAAATTAAACCAAGAAACGAAAAAGTCCATGGCCTCATCATGGATTGAGCTGCCAGATGCCTGCAAAGCGAAGAACTTTAATGCAGACCCAATCATTAAAGATAGGACTGTGCATTCTAAAGAAGTTTTAAGCATATTCAGTGCACTTAGCTAAGCAAATGAGGAGTTAAGAAATGAACACAAGACTGAGAACTTATGAAATAGATGAAAAAACCAGACATGAACTTCATGATAGAGTTAAAAGTCTTTCACAGGTTACCCCTTTGTCTTATGATTTTTCTTTCTCCTCTCTCCTTTCATCCTATGGAATCTTAAGAGAAGTTGGTTCTCCTAACGATGAAACTGCAAGATTTTTATTTGATTCAACAACGGGTAAAGTTGTTCCTCGCAGTTCATTAGTAGGAAGATTAGTGAAAATGAAGAATTCCTACGGTGTTGAAATTGAATCCACTTTTTCGAAGTCTCTTGAAATTAAAGCTTATGGGGTTAGGGAACTTCTTCATCCAGATTACTCATTCAATCCCGATGGGACAGTGAAATCTTTGGTTATTTTTCCCGAAGCTGTTTTTAAAATTGCTGCCCTTAAGGGAATTGAACTAACAATAGTGAGAGACTGGGCCATCAATTCGATTTTTGGAGGCTTTGATCCACAAAAAGAGTACTATCAAACTAATTTTTGGGAGCTTGAGAACAACGATACGATTCTATTCGCTAGATTAATTAAAAATAAGCAACTGGCATTCCTAGGAACTCATGACTTTATTGCCCATGTCGCAAATATCAGAAGTGAACCTTGGGAAAAACTCTCTCAGACAGCTCAAAGTGTTGAAATGAAAATAAAAAAAATAATTGCTGAAGTAGAAGTTCCAACAATTGCTTCATTGATTCTTCCCTATACAGCGGGAGTCATTCTCGATGATTTGGCCCAGCCACCTAGTTATGATTCAAAAAATCATAACCTCGTTCTAGATACAGTACTGGAAAGTATTGATAGAAATGATGTTCCTGCCAATTACCCTTGTACACTTTCAAAATTCCCCAAAACTTTTGAGCAAATTATTTTACTATCACGTTCAAAGATGAAGCAAGATAAAGTCATTGAGAAAGCCAAAGAGCTAGTTGAAACGATGGTAAGGGAAATCAAAAGCTCTCTCGTGTATGAGGGGATGGAAGAAAAAATCGGAGAAAGGCTCTTCTCTCGATTATTAAGAGGGTATTGAAGTGCAGATGATTGAGCTCTTTAAAGAAGATATGAAATTTTCCATAGCCCATTTTACTATTTTTTCAGAGAAAGAAAGAGAAAATATTCATGGCCATAATTACAACTTAAAGTTTTCTCTTGAGTTGAGAAATATTAAAAATGGGATGGCCTTTAATTATAGAGATATAAAAAAGAAATTACGTGAAATATGTCAATTTTTAGATGAAAAATTTATTCTCCAACTAAATTCACCATTTCTTGAATTGAAAGAAAAAGATAATTGCATTTATGTAAGCTTTGATAATGACGAAATGAAGTTTTTAAAAAGAGATATCGTCTTATTGCCTATAGTAAACACAACTCTTGAATGTTTCGGTGAATATATACTAGAGAGAATTTACAGAGAGACCGCACAGACAATTCTTTTAAACGTCGCAAAAATGAGTTTGAAGATTTCCTCTGGACCTGGACAGAGTTTTATTAAAGAAGTTGAATTACCAGATTTGGTTTAACCATCCTAGTTCGAGAGGGTTTCGGCAAACAGCATAGATTTTTTGTTCACAAAAATAAGGGCAACCTTCAATATCTAATATACCAACATCGAGATTTTGAGCGAAGTAATTAGGAAGATAGGCGATGGCCTTCCCTGATAGGACAAGGGATTCAAGAATTTTTATACTAGAAGCCTGATAGGATATAATTCGTGGAAATTTATCGTCTCGCCATCCATCGGCAGATTGGTTTTCTTTTGTTTTTCCAAGCATATATTCGTTAGGAAGGACAAAAGGATATTGGAGAACTGTGGAAATAGGGACTTTTTCATTCTTTTTAATGCTTTTATAAAGTGGGTGCTTTTTTCCAATACAGGTACTAAATTGGATTTTATCGATTAACTTTGAATTTAATTCTTTATGAGGTTTGCTTGTTGTTAAAGCAATATGAGCTTCACCATTTATTATTTTTTGGGTTGAATGTTTATGGTGGGTAGATAAAAGTTTAATTTTAGACTTTGGGTAGAGTTGCAATATTTCATTAGATAAGAGGACTCCATACTCTGCAACCAGGAGCTCTTCACCGCAAATGACGACGTTAATTTCTTGGATCTCTCCACTGATTTCAAGGCGTGCAGACTCTTCTAAATTAATGATTTGCGAAGCTTTTGTCTGAAGAGATTTTCCCGCTGGTGTAATTTGAATATTGCGACCGACTCGTTCGAACAGTTTCACCTGCAGTTCATTTTCCAGCTTGGCAATTGCTTTGCTTAAAGATCCAGGAGAGATAGCAATATTGATGGCAGCCCTATTGACGTTTTGGACTTCGGCTACCGCTAGAAAATATTTGAGTTCATTTATTTCCATATTGGAAATGGTCATAGCATTTTTATATACAACTAAGCAATCTCTAATCTAAGTTCTTAATAGAGTTTTTTAATTTTTTAGTGAGTTCCCGGACAATCGGTGAGTTCTGTGTCGTACTTATTGAGGGAGTGACAACGCATTTCTTCAGAGACTGATGTTAAAAACTTTTCTCTCATTTCAGAATCATCGGGGTTTAATTTACGTATAATTGAGTCGGCAACTTTGAGGGAGAAGACCCTTTGTCTAGAAAAGACTTTTGAGAGAAAACTCGGATCTACTTCAAGCCATTGAGAAAAGGCCCGGTGGGAGTAATTGGAATTTCTTAATTTCCGTTGATCAAGCTCTTCTTTTAGATACTGGATAAAAAACGGGCATTTCGCTCCCATATGACCTCCCTTAATCGAAATTATTTCTACAAAAGCTCAAAGATAAAATCAAGAACTATAGTCATTTTTTCCGTGGAATTCCTAGTCCACGCTTTATTTACAGAGCAATGTAATAGATTTGGACTTTTAAATAGCTCGTCGATACAAGTCGATTAAATGATGAGGTCAATCATAACCAAAAATGGAGGAATGATGAAAACAGTTTTTTTTGTAACTTTATTTCTAGGAATTTCAACAAGCTTTGCTCGCGACATGATTGCGTATAAGATTCTTGGCGAATCAGTGAAGCAAAAAGAAGATGCTTCTGAGTTGATTGAAGAATTTGGTAAACTTGAAGCAGATGAAGACTATGAGGTAGAAATAGATCTTTGTGTCGTCTATGGAGATCTCGACTATGATGCAGAAGATGATTCGTTAGATCTTATTTTAGCTTCTGAAGGCTATTCAATGGAATTGGAAGGAATTTATGGAGACGTAGGCGATCACATGTTTACAGTCCGTTCTTATCCTGAAGGAAACTACATTGGTTCATTCGCCGGTGTATTTGAATGTGAATAATTACAAGCAAGTTATAATTTAGTGCCAGTAGATCTTTTGCTGACGATGCGTCTAGTGCATTGAAAGACAAAAAGTCTGCAGGCACCTAAAGTAAAAAGTCTGCAGGCACCTAAAGTACACAGGAATTTCGGTCAAAAACTCAAAAATTTACTTTTTCACCCGTTATTCAATAGCTCAGGCTTAAATTAGGGGCTCCTGCTCAAAATTTTTTTGTCATGCGGGCAACCAAAATTCATTCTTCTTGCAAATCTATTTCTTTTTCTATATCAACAGAGCTTATTATAGGAGGAAAATATGGTTAAACTATTTTTAGCAATTAGCTTTGTACTAACAACTCAAAATTTTGCATTCTCAGCTTGTGACTACAAGGTAAAGATTGGCTTAATTAAAGAAGAAGTTAAGGATTGGTGGGTAGAATACAGCAGCAAACCCAGTGGTGAAACCAAGCAAGATGTAGAAGGTCCAAGCGCAGAACTTCTACCTGATGAAGTACAAGTTACTCATTTAAATAGAGCTAAGACTAAGTTTATTGCTCTTTTGCCATTCGAGCTAGAAACAGGAGACAAGGTATTTGCCTCTAAGAAGTTTAGAGTTAATAAGAGCTGTAGGCTGAAAACAAAGTTAAATCGTGATGGTGAAACTTTTGACGGGTTTCAATAAGCTCGATTTTTAATCACTAGTCATACTCTCAAAGCCAAGCTCTTGAACCTCAGGAATAATGGGCAAGATCTCTAAATTTCGTCATTTTTACCTGTTACTCAATGGCTCAGAATTAAATAAAAGACACCTGGTCAAAATTCTTTTGATAAATTTATAGCCATATTTAAACTAAATTTACTTCCCCTTGAACTTTTGCTAGATAAAAAATTAGTCAAGGAGATTTTTGTGGCAAAAAAATTAATTTTAATACTTGTTCTCATCTATTGTTTTTCTTCTTCGTTTTACGTCTTCGCAGGAGAAGAAGGGTTTGGTCGTTCAATGGGTTATCCGGCTATTCTTGTTCACTTTAAAGGACGAACTTTTGAAGAAAGAAAAAATTCAAAAGCTTTGGTTTTAGCCTGTGCACATTGCCATCAAATGATGAGAGGTTTTTATGTTTACAATCTAGATGTCCTTAAAAGATATGATTATGTTCATCTTTACGATAAAGATGGGAACGAAGTGCAACTACGTGTGAAGAGAATTCTTTATGCTGCAAATACTCATCACGACAAAATACTCTTTGAACTAAAATTAACATATGATGAGCTTGCAAAATTGCATAATATCAGAATTAGTAGACCATTAGCAGCTAAAGTAGCTCCGATTGGAACAAAAATTATTTTCAATACAGGACTTCCAATACATAAGATTCAAAAGTGCACAATTGATTTAAGTGGGGGCTACACCTATATGAATGAAATTAATTCAGTAAACATATTAAAAAATCTCTATGTTTATCACGACTGTGTTTCAGAACCAGGTTTATCAGGAGCAATTATTATTAATGAAAAAACCAATGAAGTTCTCGCCACCAATACTGGAGGCCCTGGTATTAGAATCGGTGAAACTTTAGATTGGTCTTTCATACCTTTTATAGGACGCTATCGTTTTTATAAAAACCTTGGATATAATAGGACTTTATATAAAAAGTATTACAATAAACCCTTAAGTTTTGGCTCAGACGTAAGTGTTTTTTACAACTGTCTTGATAACCACTATGAATTAGATTTAGAAGCGGATGACTGCAATCTTTATGACGAAGGAAAGAGGTTAGAATATTAATCACTGGTCATGATCCCAAAACCCGATATTTTTAGTTCAAGAATATCGGGCAAAATCTCAAAATATCCTCAAAATCAACTGTCATAGAAAAGCTGTGTTTTTCTGAACCGAGTTTTCCGTTCAAATATCTCCTTGGCCTGAACTATAATGATCATAAGAAGAAAAGTAGTCGATAAGGAGATCTTTAAAAGATTGAATTTTAGGAATGCTTTTTCGCTTGGAAAGGTTAATAAAGTAAAAATCAATTTCCATTTCTTTTTTATCTTTGATCTTTATTTTTCTGATGATTTTTTCATCTAGCTCTTTTTTAATAATGTACTCAGGTATAAAGGATACGCCTGCTCCTGAAATAACGCCCTGTTTGAGAGTTTCAAAGTTTTCTGTGGTAATTGGCTTGGTAGATTTAGCAAGGTGTTTTCTAAATTTTTTTTGAATGTCGAGGTAGCAGTAATCCTCAGGGATAGAATAACTAAGGAAGTCGAGGTCTTCTATTTGCTTTGCATTGATTGATTTAGGGGCGTTATATGAGACGGAGGTGACGAGCAGCATTTTGGTTCTTAGAATTAACTGAAAATCAAAGTCTTGAGCCTGTTTTACGCCTGATAAGATTGCGCAGTCGAGTTCATAATGTTTTAGCTTCCTTAGAATTTCCTCTGTTGTTTGATAGTTGTAATTTATAGAGACTTTGGGATTGGCATTTAAGAAGTTTTTAACAGGGTTTGATAAAAGGTAGCTCGATGCTGTTGTGTATGTTCCAATTTTAATCTCTCCACTTAACTTTTTTTCGTTTTGAATTAAATCACTAACTTCTTGTTCCCAATTGGTTAACTCGTGGGCCTTGAGAGATAATTCTCGCCCTAGGGGAGTAAGAATCAAGCTTCTGCCGGATCTAATAAAAAGTTCTTCTCCTATTTGTTCCTCTAAAGCTTTGATTTGCAAGCTCAAAGCTGGCTGAGAAATATGCAAACTTTTTGAGGCCGAAGATATGGAGCCAAGCCGAGCAACTTCTTGAAAATAAAGGAATTTATTAAGATCTAGCATATAAGTTTTTCTTATAGATGTTATTTGATATTTAAATTATTTAAATACACCGTGTTGGGGTATAAATAGCAAGTAATTTGACCGATAGCAAGAGGAGTTTTGTTTATGAGAAGTTTGATGTTTGTCTTTATGTTAGCTTGTAATAGTGTTTTTGCTGCTCCAAAAGTTCTGTTTATGGTTTCTGATGGGTTTTATGCTCCAGAATATTATGAGCCATTAAAGATATTTAAAAAAGCAGGTTTTACTATCACCACGGCGGCTAAGTACAATTCATCCGTAAGACCGGATAGAAGACAAGTAGACCAATATCCATCAGTTAATCCCGATATTACTTTTGATAAAGTAGTTGCCAGTAAATATGATGCCATCGTTTTTGCTGGAGGAAATGGGGCTTGGGAAGATTTTTTTCCAAATGAAAATGTTCATAAGCTTCTTACTCACTTCATGACAGAAGGTAAGGTAACTGCATTATTGTGTTCATCAACTGGGCTATTAGGAGTGGCCAACAACTTGAGTGGTTCTGGAAAGCCTATTGCTGTTGGAAGAAAGGCTACAGGCTATAAGAGGGTTAAAGGGTTGTTAGTTGAGCTCGGCAAGGTTGAGTATTTTTCAGGTGAAAGCGGAAAGCCTTTTGTCATAGTTGATCAGAATCTAATCACAGGGCGTGACCCATTATCATCAAAACTCTTTGGAGAAACAGTGGTCAAAGTTATTAAGGCTAGATAATCTTTTGGGCCAATAAATGTGAAAGTGGGGGACTTGTTTAAATGATATCTGAGAAAAGTAGTACGAAATTGGCTCCGGTCATTTATGATATCATTATTATCGTTATGAGAACTTCTCTTGGTTGCATTGTCTTTTATTTTGTATTTTTCTGTCGTTATGCAATCAGCAATGATCCGTGTGATCTTCTTTTATCAAACGTTGTGAGCAAAGAAGTTTCGGATTCTGGTTATGAGTATACAATTGATGACGTTGAACTAAAAAAAGCAATAAAAGAAAAAACTATTTTTACTTTCTACCAAAAAAATGGAATTGAAGTTGGAAAATTTTCTCATATCGTGGCACCTCGACAAGTTCTTTTTTTACCAAGTGAGTTTGATAAAGATATTGTAGAGTATCTAGAAAAAATAGATTATATATCCCATAAGAGTTCGTTTTCAGGTGATCGGCATTATTCAAGATCAGGACTTAGATATGAAGACCCTGAGGTTTTTAAAATTAAGATGACTGAATACAATGACCATATTTTTGCAGAAGCAGGGGGTGTGATTATTGTAACGAATAAAGGTAAGTTCTTTTCAAAAATTTTTACAAATGGAAGTCAGTGGTCCCTGGAGACTCTTTTTATGAATCTTGCAATTGAAAAGCTTTCAGAGTTAAAAGACATGAAAGGGTTAGAAGTGAAACAAATCTTAAACTTTCATACTCATCCACCATTTGAGCCTTTTGGCGGAGGGCATTCGAATAGAACGGTAATTCAATCAATTAGTGATCATACAGAACACGGCAAAGATCTTAAGAATTTGTCTTGGTTGTCAAATCGTTTAAAAAGTAAACTTGGAATAAGATATGAAGCTCACCCAAGTAATTATCGTAGTTTGGTTTATGCTAAAGAAAAAGAAGGAAATTTTTATATCTCAGAAAATGTGAGTTATATGTGGGATGCGCTTATGGTGTCCCCAAGGCAGGAAGTTCATGGGTATTTTACATATTGACAACATATCCAGTGGCTTCACATAACTTAGATAAGAGTAATGAGCGCGATCGTCTGTTGTATTATCCATTGGTTTCCTCCTTGGTGGATAAAGCAACTGAAGACCTTGAACTTTTTCTTTGACATCACTCAAAAAAAATTACTTTGAAATACTATGGGTAGAGAACTGGGAACTGGTAGGACAGAGTAGTACTTTTTGGGTAGTAATTTGGGAAGTGAAACCAGCAGGGCTATATGACCAAAAAATGGCCTACCGACCTGCTGGATTCGGGTAGTGAATTGGGTAGTAACTCGAAATGTTTTGAGTGTATGTCGAATGTATTTTCAATGTCTTGCAATTGCAGAAATGTTTTTTAAAACAAGTTCTTAAGTGTTTTTAACCAAGGAATCTTACTGTTGAAAAACGAATAATTCTGTACGCTTCCGTTTTTTGTTTCTTAAATTAAATAAAATTCGCCTGATAGTAGATTTGACAGTAAACTTTTTGAAAATAATAGAATAACTAGGCACCGAATTGTTGGCTTGTGAACAACTGGTCGGTTTTTTTGAGGGTTAAGTTCTTAATTTTTCTATGAACTAACTACCTAAAAGACTTGAACAAAATTTTTACCCCAAGAGTTTCACCGATTTTAGGGAGCGTTGTAGTCCTTTTGCCTACAGGTCAATAGGTGTTTAGAATTTATTGAATAGGAAGTAACAAGGATAAGTATTAAATGAGAATAATCAATTTATGTATTATGGTTTTATTGATTTCTTGCCAGAGTCTAGAAAAGAGTGAAAACAATAGACATCCTAAGTATCCATTTATTGAAGATCCGCACAACTTACTTGAAAAGATTGATAATTTTATTGGTTGGACGACTTTTGAAGAAACTTTTAAGTGCGGAACAAAATACACTTTCAAAATGAAAAGCTGTGCTAGGAGATGTGAACCATACTATTGTGAAAACATTTGCGAGCCTGAAAAAGAGTCAGTGGTCACGATTGGGCAATGTAAGGCTGATAGTATTTCATTTATGAGTGAAGGAAAGGTTTGGATTCCAGTAAATAGAAAAGATTATAGAAGATATAATTGGATTAGGGGGTGGTTAGGTGCTCCTCTTACAGGCAAGCCAGGTAAAAGAGGCGAACCATTTGGTAAAAATTATATAACATTCTTAAGAGCGGTCCCTGAAGAGTTCACTCTGAAAAGTAGAAAAGCTCTCGATACTTTGAGAGTGCATATAATTTATCATTATTATGATGAGACTACGAAAATGTTTAACCACTCATATCAGTCGATGGTAGTCGGGAGAGCTAATGAAGTAGGTGGACTCTTTCTAGAGCACTTTTTTCATGAAAATGAAGAACCAATAAGTAAATTAGTTAAGTTGGAAATACCATGAGAATAATCACAGTATTTTTTTTAGTAATGGCATGCCAGAGTTTGAAGAAAAGTTCATTGATCTTACCTAGTGATATAGATTCTTTCTTTAACAAAAATCACCCAAGTTGTTTTTTGATAAAAGAACTAAATTCAGAAAAAGTAGAGACGTATAACTCAGGGCAGTGTAAGAAGAGGTGGCAGCCGTTTTCAACATATAAAATTTTAAATTCACTCATTGCTTTAGAAACAGGAGTTGTTGATAGAAACTCAGTAATACCTTGGGATGGGAAAAAAAAATTTATAAAGGATTGGGAAAAAGATCATAGCCTTTCATCAGCAATAAAATATTCAGTTGTTCCCTTTTATCAAGAGGTCGCAAGAAGAATTGGGCTTGAGAGGATGAAAAAATATGTTGAACTTGCTGACTATGGGAATAAGAATATTGGAAAGATTGTCGATAGATTTTGGTTGGATGGTCCCATAGAAATTTCTGCGTATGAACAGTTGAATTTTATCGATCGGCTTTATCAAAACAAATTGCCATTTAAAAAAGAGAATCAAGAATACGTTCAAGAAATTATTATTCAAGAAAATGACAAGGGTCGTATTTTTAGTGGTAAGACAGGATCTAGTTTTAAACAGGGGAAATTCGTTTTTGGTTGGTTTGTTGGCTATCTTAAATCGAAAGGTAAGGAGTACGTTTTTGTCATAAATAGTGAGGGAGAGGGTGAGTCTGGAGGTAAGCTCAAGGAAGTTGCGAGAAAGATTTTAATTGCAATGGGGTTGTTTTAAGCAGCTTTCCCAATTTTTAAATCGACAGAAAGATCTAGTGCAAAGGCAAGTTTAAGGAGTCGCTCCATTGACACACTTTGCAGGCTGCCATTGATGATTCCCGAAACAGTCGTTCGGGCCAACCCGGACATATCGGCAATTTCAGTGATCGAGAAATCAATTTTTTCTGCTTTTTCTTGAATGCTTTTTTTAATCTTTGTTTTTAACTTGGCGATTTGAACTTGTTCCTTAGAGAGACCGAGATCTTTTCCAAAGTCATTAATGTTTTTGTAAGTTTTAGTTTTCATCATAACCTCTTTATTCTTTTTAATGCTAAATCAATATTTTTTTTAGGCGTTTTCTGAGTCTTTTTCTTAAAAGCATGGATCAGGTAAATGGCATCTTTCTTTTTGATAAAGTAGATGATGCGATAGGCACCTGAACCATCTTTGAGTCTAAGCTCAGAAACTCCATGTCCCATACTTGTCATCCTTTTGGAAACTGGCATGCTGAGACTTAAACCAGAGCTTAAATCACTAACAAGCTCAAATAGGGCCAGTTTGATTTCCTCTGGAAAGTCTTTAATTTCTTTTTCGCATGCACTAAGAATGACAACTTTCACTTTTTAAGTGTCTCAAAAATAAGACGCTTTGTCAAGTAGGAGTGTCATTTGGAAAGACAGTGGGAAAATAGGGAAACCCAGCGGGTTTCTAAGCTTTAAAAAGACAGTAGATTTGACACTGAACTGAGGTCTTTTGAATGTTTTTCGAATGTATTTTCAACGTCTTGAAAGAGTAAAAAATTTTGAAACCGTCACATTTGGACAAGTTAGTAATAGTAAAATTTCTTAATAGTTTTAACATGTTATGGGCATTTTATGATTTCATTTTTGATTATGGGCTATGGCCTTCGAACCAATTGGTCGGGAGTTCAAAGATTTGCAGGAGCAAATCTTATCGACGAAGTCGCCCGAAGGGCAGCGGAGCAGGATGCGTAGCTGATAAATCTCTCACGCCGCGCCATTTGTCCAAAAAGACTTCGCCTTTTTGAACAAATGGGCACACTTTAAAAATTTTTGTAAAACAAAAAATTAAAGAGGGAGGGAGTCTACTGTGGAGTGGATACTTTTGAATGGGAGTAACAATTTGAAAAATTGTTAAGATGAGAGCAGAATGAAAAAAACTTCAGCAACTTGGTATTTATGGATCAGAAAATCGAACATTCAGACTGTTGTCACCACGGGCATCACCAAGGAAAGCAGAATCATCAGCATAAAAAAAAGAAGCCTGAATCTTCCGATCCAAATGCCGTGTATACTTGCCCTATGCATCCCGAAGTTCGGCAACTAGGTCCGGGAAGTTGTCCCAAATGTGGAATGGCATTAGAACCGCTTATTACGGAAAGTGAAGATTTAGCTGAATTAAATGATATGAAAAGAAGGTTTAAAACAGCTGCGGCCTTTACTATCCCACTTTTTGTTATTGCAATGGGAGATATGCTGCCAGGGAAGCCTATTTCTCAACTGATGTCGCCGAGTCTTAAAGTATGGATGGAGTTTGCTCTTGCTACCCCAGTGTGCCTGTGGTCTGCATGGCCATTTTTCAAAAAAGCAGTTGATTCACTTAAAACAAGAAATCTTAATATGTTTACATTGATTGGACTTGGGGTCAGTGTAGCCTATTTCTATAGTCTGGTGGCAACAATGACACCTGGAATTTTTCCACCATCTTTTAGAGAAGTGGATGGTCATGTAGCCGTCTACTTTGAGGCAGCCGGGGTCATTGTCACTCTCATACTTTTGGGGCAAGTCTTAGAGCTTAAGGCGCGAAACCAAACGGGAGAAGCAATAAAAAAACTTTTAGGTCTGGCAGCCAAGTCTGCTAAAAAAATTCAAGAAGATGGAAGCGAGGTTGATATCTCTTTGGATCAAGTCCAAGTTGGAGACAAGCTTCGGGTTCGTCCTGGAGAAAAGATTCCTATTGATGGAGTAGTCATCGATGGGCAAAGTTCAGTGGATGAATCGATGATTACAGGTGAACCAATTCCAGTGAGCAAAAAGAAAGGAGATAAAGTTGTTGGAGCAACGATAAACGGAACCGGTGGACTCGTTATAAAAGCTGAAAAGATTGGGGGGGAAACTCTGTTGTCACGAATAATCCATATGGTTTCAGAAGCTCAAAGAAGTAAAGCTCCTATTCAAAAACTTGCTGACACTGTTGCTGGAATTTTCGTTCCTGTTGTTATTGCAGTTTCAATTTTAACTTTCATCGTTTGGAGCCTATGGGGACCTGAACCGGCATTGACCTTTGCAATTATCAACGCCGTATCCGTCTTAATTATTGCTTGCCCTTGTGCTTTAGGGCTAGCAACACCAATGTCCATTATGGTGGCAACAGGAAAAGCGGCATTACAGGGTATTCTTTTTAGAGATGCAGAATCCATAGAAGTCATGAGAAAAATAGACACTCTGGTTGTAGATAAAACGGGAACTTTGACTCTAGGGAAACCTAAGCTCACGACAATAAAGCCAAACACGGATGTAGATGAGAGTGAATTTCTGGAATTGGTGGCGAGTCTAGAACAAGGAAGTGAACACCCTCTGGCCCAATCTATCGTTGAGGGAGCAAAATCTAAAAATATTCGCTTACACGAAGTAAAAGAATTTGAATCTGTTACCGGAAAAGGGGTTAAGGGAAGAGTTGACGGTAAGCAAGTTGCGCTTGGAAACCAAGCATTGATGAGTGATATGGGTATAGACCTTGAGACTTTTAGAAAAGAGGCTGAGAATTTTCGCTCTGAAGGACAAACGATTATGTTTGTATCCATGGATGGTGTGTTCGCTGGTTTTCTTGGTGTGGCAGATCCCATTAAAGAAAGTACACCTGAAGCTATTGCAAAACTTCATAATGAAGGAATTAAAATAGTGATGCTGACAGGGGATAGCAAGACAACTGCTCAAGCCGTTGCTAGCAAACTCAATATTGATGAGGTTATTGCCGAAGTCCTTCCAGAGGATAAAGTTGAAGTTGTAACTAGATTTCAGAAAGAAGGTCGTATTGTTGGGATGGCCGGAGATGGTATCAACGATGCTCCAGCTCTCGCAAAAGCTCACGTAGGTATTGCGATGGGAACAGGAACGGATGTTGCGATGGAAAGTGCTGGGGTCACTTTAGTAAAAGGGGACTTGTCCGGAATTGCGAAAGCAAGGAAAGTCTCAAGTACAACGATGGCCAATATTAAGCAAAATCTTTTCTTCGCATTTTTTTATAATACAGTTGGCATCCCGATTGCCGCAGGAATTCTTTATCCTGCCTTTGGAATATTACTAAGTCCTATGATTGCCGCAGCAGCCATGAGTTTTAGTTCTGTCTCTGTGATCGGAAATGCTTTGAGATTGAAACGAGTGAACTTGTAAAGAAGTCTGCCGACACCATTTTATACAAGATCTATTCAATGATGACTAAACTCACTTCTTCCTCTCCTTTATGCAAAATACCGAGGATTTGAGCTGCTTTTTTAGAAAGGTCAATAATTCTTCCGCTAATAAAGGGACCCCGATCATTAATTTTCACAATTACAGATTTGCCAGTTTTCTTACTTGTTACCTTCACTTGAGTGCCAAACGGGAGATCCTTATGGGCTGCTGTCATTGCATTCATATTGAAAATTTGCCCACTAGCAGTTTTTTTGCCCTGAAAGCCAGGCCCATACCAGGAAGCCTTACCAACTTGGTAGACGCTGGAGCAGGAAAATAATGAGAAAATGAAAAGAAAGACTAAATTACACTTATTCATCAGTAGCGTGTATGATAAAAGATCATTTTGACTCTGTAAAAAGGAATGGAAATTTAGTGGTCAATAACACAAGCTATGTTTGGGGACTTAAAGAAACTCAGTACTTTTACCAATTAACTCCTGAAATAATTCTCGATACTCTACAAAATCTCGATCTCGAAGTGACGGGACGATGCCTTTCTCTCAATAGTATGGAAAATCGCGTCTATGAAATTGAAATAGCAAATCATCAAAATTTTTCCGAGCTGGTCAATCCAGCTGTTGTGGCTAAGTTCTATCGGCCCGGGCGATGGAGCGAAGAACAAATAAGAGAAGAACACGAATTTTTATTCGATTTAGTAGAAAGTGAGATACCTGTGATACCTCCGTTAAAATTTGAAGGGGAGAGTCTTTTTAAGCTCGAAGAAATGGCCATTTACTATGCCATTTTTCCTAAAAAAGGTGGAAGAGCTCCCGATGAATTAAAAACGGAACAGTTGGAAATTTTGGGCCGAACCCTTGCGAGACTTCATAATGTCGGTGCCACTAAAAGTGCTAAAAACAGGGTAACCATTTCTCCCGAAAGCTATGGGCTGCAAAATTTAAAATTCTTAAAAGAAAGTCGAAGTATTCCTGCTCATTTAGAGAATGCCTATAGCGACGTGGTAGAAGAAATATGTGCTTTGAGTGAACCCTTGTTTAAAAATATTAGCTTCCTTCGTATTCACGGCGATTGCCACTTAGGCAATGTTATTTCCCGGGAAAGTGAAGGAATGTTTTTGATTGATTTCGACGACATGCTTATGGGGCCAGCAGTGCAAGATATTTGGCTATTAACTCCAGGGAATGACTCCTTTGCTCTTTCCGATCGCGCAATATTACTTGAGAGTTACCAGACAATGCGCAATTTTGATCCGAAAGAACTTAAACTAATCGAGCCTTTGCGTGCCTTAAGATATATCCACTTTTCGGCTTGGATCGCCAAGAGATGGAGTGATCCTGCCTTTCAAAAAGCCTTTCCCCATTTCGGAGAACCCCAGTATTGGGATATTCAGCTACAAGATCTTCGCAATCAACGCGAAATGATTTAGGAAGTATTTGATTTTAATTGCCTAATTGTTACAAATTTCTTCTGTCACATTGCGAGTTTCTAATTCAATTTCTCTGAGAACGTCAGATTGTTGAGAGTTGATGATGATGACAGGTTTTTCAATTTCCTTTTTAGCAACTTCAAGAGTTTCGCCTGGAAATTTCTTATACTCGTAAACGATGCTGAGATTCATCCAAGTTCCAGCTGGGATAAATTCGCCCCAAGCAACTTCTGAGGCAATGAGAGCTTTATCATCTAAAATGGCTCTTGCATCTGCTTCAAGTTTTCCTTGAAGGATAAATTGAGTTTGTACTTGTTCTGCAGGGTTAAGAGTTTTGCCATTACATGATTGGGTGACGACGTGAATTTGACCATCTCGTTTTTCACTTATGGATGATTCAAGTTGACCACCGCCTGAACGCACGATAGAAAAAAATTGAATATCTTTTCCATAAGAAATTGAAGATAACGTAAGTAAAATCAAAACTATTTTCATTGGTAACCCCTTTTTTTGAGCAATAAACTATCAGACCCTTATCTTTTTAACAAGAATTATTAGATAATATTGCTATAACGAGTGTCATTGATCGATATCAAATAATGGAATAAAATAATTTTACAAGGAGAAGTTTTATGAAAAAAAATGAAGGAACAGTAGATAGAGTTTTGAGAGTCATTGTAGGTTTGGGAGTTTTATCACTTGCTTTTATTGGTCCGCAAACTCCATGGGGTTACATTGGTTTTATTCCTCTTTTGACAGGGATTGTAGGCCGATGTCCACTTTATACGTTACTTGGAATGAGTACTTGTCCTCTGGAGTAATCACATAAACTCCGGGTTAGACCCGGAGTTTTGAAAATGTTATAAAATTTAAGTTTGCTTATTCGGGAAATACCAATACTCTGGTTCTCATTATGGAAATAAGTTTTCTCTGGCCTTGTACTCGTAATCTTCGTTGGCGTTGCTAAGCACACCAAAATCTGTTTTATCTAAAATTCAATTTTTAATGAGGAGTTCATAATGAACCAAAAGAAGATAACGTTCGTGCTAGGCACGAGACCTGAAATAATAAAATTAGCTCCATTGATTAAGTTATTTAAAAGTGATTTGACACTAGAAACCCAAGTGATTTTTACAAATCAGCATAAGGAATTAGCGTATCCGTTATTTAGTGAATTTAATCTGATACCTGATATTGTTCTCGATGTAAAAAGGCTCCGGGGGGATATCAATGAATTACAAACTGAAATTATAAAAAATATCTCCGATATTTTTTTGTTGCAAAAAACTCCCGATCTCTTAGTCGTTCAGGGAGACACCGCGAGTAGTTTTTCTGCTGCTCTATTTGCTTTCCAATTTCTTATTCCCATCGCTCACGTGGAAGCCGGTTTGCGAAGTGGAAAATTGAAAGACCCTTTCCCTGAAGAATTTTATCGTCAAAGTATTTCAAAAATGGCTGACTTCCATTTTGTACCGACAGAAAGAGAAAAAGAGAATTTGAGTAGAGAAGGAATTAAAAGTGGAGTTTACGTTTGTGGGAACACCGTTATTGATTCGATCGAAATGACTGATGAAAGTGGAGGACAAGGAAATTATGTTCTTGTTTCTTTACACCGAAGAGAGACTGAAAAGTTAAGAAAAATGTTTTTTCAAAAAATACTTAAAATTGCCCAAAAAAGGAAAAAAACGATTTTTAAATTTTTAAAACACCCTGCTAATACTCGTGATTTAGAAGAACAGTTAAAGGAATTTGAAAATATCGAAATCATCGAGCCCATGCCTCACTTTGATTTTATTAAATTAATGAACAAGGCAAAAGTAGTTATTACCGATTCAGGGGGAGTTCAGGAAGAAGCGGCTTATCTTAAAGTCCCTACTTTGATTGTGAGAAATGCTACAGAGCGAGAAGATGGGCTCTCAGACTGTGTAAAATTGATAGGCCTTGATTTAAAAGACTTGGATAGAGAAGTGGATTTTCTTTTAAATCGGGTTGATAAAAGAGAAAACTCAGTCGATCGGGTAGGCTCAGAGAGTCCATCGCGACTGATTTATGAGAACTTGGTTAAACATCTTAAAGGAGAAAAGCATGAAAGTGTTAGCAATCGGCGCGCATCCTGATGATATTGAAATTGGTTGTGGAGGAACACTTTTAAAACTAGTTGAGACAGGAGCAGATGTCGAAATCGTGATCGCAACAAATGGAGAGTCGGGAGATAATAAAATTTCAAAACAAGAACTTGCAAGTCTTCGTCAAGCAGAGGCTGGAGAGGCCGCTACAATAATGGGAGTGCGACAGGTTCATTTTTTAGACTTAGAAGATGGTCTTTCAGGTTATGAGCGCTCAGATAAAATAAAATTGATAAATCTTATTCGAAAAATAAAACCACAAATTGTCTTTGTCCATAGTAGAGAAGATATTTTTCCCGACCATAAAGTCGTTCACGAAATGACTATGTCAGCACTTAAGGCGGCGGCAGGACCTTGGTATCAAGAGTGTATCGGGGATCCTCATGATGTTGAAAATATATATGGCTATGAAGTGTGGAATCCTATTAATAATCCTCAGTGCTTTGAAGATATTTCAAAGTTTTATGAGAAAAAAATAGTGGCTCTTTCAAAACACCAGTCACAAGTGACAAGTATTAATTATTGTGAAGCAGTGAAGGGGCTAGCTTCTTATAGGGGGGTGATGTCCTTTGGGAAATATGCTGAGGCATTCGAAGTTATCAAAACCTCTATGAGTAAAAAGGGACTCTGCTTAACTTAATTGCGCATAAATCCTTTTTTCCACAATAGACTTGTCAATTTTCAATTTTAGTCCATGAAAAGTAAAAAAACTCTATAGAACTAGTGGCAAAAGAGTTAGTATTGATGAAGCAAGATGTTTAGTTTTCTGTTGAAGTTTATTGGAGTTTGAAATGAAAAAAAAGAATTGTTCAGTTTGTCATCAAGATTATCCTTCCAGTGAGTTGACCAATGGAGGGCTTGTCAATGAAGGGGTCTTTGAAACAATTAAAAAACATAATGTTGACTTTGACGAAAATTCCTATATTTGCCTGAAAGACTTAAATCGATTTCGCTCTGAATACATGAAAACAATTATCTTACGAGATGTTGGTGAAATCGAAGAATTAGAACAAGAAGTTATTAAAAGTTTAGAAAAGCATGAACTATTATCAGAAGATCTCAACAAAGCATTTTCTGAAACGTTTTCATTTGCTGATAAACTTTCAGATAAGCTCGCAGAGTTTGGAGGGAGTTGGAAATTTATCATTGCCTTCGGCTCAATTTTGGGAATTTGGATTTTAATTAATACGGTTAGTTTGTTAAAAACACCTTTTGATCCCTATCCTTACATTCTTTTGAATTTAGTTTTATCTTGTTTGGCTGCAATCCAGGCCCCCATCATTATGATGAGTCAGAATCGCCAAGAGGCAAAAGATCGATTACGAGCCGAATTAGATTATAAGATCAATTTAAAAGCGGAACTCGAAATTCGCCATCTCAAGTCGAAACTTGATCAGCTTTCATCACACCAATGGCGGCGATTACTAGAAATTCAAGAATTTCAAACAGAACTCATTGAAGATTTGACTGAAAAAATTCTAAAAATTAAATAATGAGCTGACTAAAGATCCTTAAATGGCGTGAGCGATGTGAGAATATAAACTTTTAACATTCGTTCTTCATATGGTTTTTCTAAGAAAAGAAGGTTGTCGAATTTTCCAATAATACTTGGCTGGTATGCAGAAATCATCAACACGGGAGTTTCGGTGTTGATAGCATATTTATTGTCTTTATTTGTTCGAAGTCGATAAACAAGTTCACTTCCCGAGAGAGTGGGCATAATATTGTCAGTGATAATGAGATCAAATTTTGATTCCTGGCATTTTCCAAGAGCTTCTTGTCCGTTGGTGGCAATTTCAATGGTCGTCGTTTGAAAGAGATCATTAATTGTTTCAACTAAAAGGTCTTTTATGGCTTCTTCATCCTCTACAATGAGAATATGCATTTCTTTATCTTGCCAACTCTTAGTGAATTCTTTGTCTTTTTGAGAGATGAGAAGAATCTTGAATTGATTTTGTAAAAACTGGTGGCAGTTTTCGATAATTTCTAAAAGTTTTATGCGCAAGAGTTCTTCATCATTATCATCATTATCATCATTGAAATCATTGATGTGTCTTTGAAAGGCACCTGTAAATTTTTCTAAACCTGTAATTTCAAGTTGTAGAAGAGTCTCTTTGACATCTTTCCAAATAAGTTCAGAGTCAAATTTAAATTTTGGATCATTGCAAAGTTTTGCTTTCCGAGTAATATTTTTAAGATCTTCAATAAGATAGATAGTTCGAGAAAAATCACTAATATTCATTCAGATCAATTTCCATTTTAAGTTTAGTTAGAAACTATTATTTGTATCGGATTAATAGTTTCTAACTTTAAGTTGACTGGTTTGCTAGAATTCAAAAGTTAATGAGAGTGTTGCTACGGCCATACTAATTACTGATGCCGCTGCCGCAGGTTTGTGAAATTTACCAAACCCTTCTGCTTCATTTTTCCCTCTATCAAAATCTCTTAAGGCCATCGCTCCTGCAATAGGGAGAATAATCATGGCAGGAATGTGAACCCACTTTGAGTAACTGGCCCATTTATAAGTTCTTGAGTTGTATTGATTACTTTTGAGATATGAATTGAGAAACATCCCATAAGACATAAATGAAAGACCTGCTAAGCTCATGTGAATTGGATTAGCTTTCTTCTCCCTTCCAGTAAATGCAGTCGCTGTCAAAAGGGCAACTGTCGTCCAAGCGAGATTCTTGGTTGTCATGATTCCTGTCTCTTTTATTTCCATGGCCGAAGTTTGATTTATTTCTTCATTGGCCTTAAGACTGAAATCTCTAAGAGTTAAGTTGTCCGCATAGGCAATCGTCGATAATAATAAAAAAGCAAAAAGCAATTGAAGATATTTCATGAAGTCTCCTTGTAGATGAAACAAATGATTTGAAATCATATTTATTCTATGAAAAATAATTTAAGAAAATAAGAAAAAAAATATCGGATCTTTAAAGTCGGAATTAGAGGTCATCCCAGTCAAAAATTTCTTCTTCAATTTTGTGATCGAGGTCATCATTTAAAAACCCTAAGTTGTAAAGAGCATCTCCCGTCATAATCAAAGGATTCTTATTCATTCCTAAAATAATGCCATCATCAGGGGAGTAGATTTTTTTGATAATTTCCCCGTGGGCATTTCTAATTTCTGCAATAAATTGGTTTTTAGAGACTGTTTTTCCCAATTTAAAATGATTGATCTGAAAGCCACTACAAGGAGCACGCAACCACTTCGATCTTTTTATAAAGATTTTTTTTAGTTTTGGCTTCGGAGGTGGAGTTTTAATCATCGCAAAGTGATAGAGAACACTTCTTATTAAGTTAATTCCTTCATTGGTAACATTCTTATCGACTCTCAAGCCTTCTCCTCCTTCGAAAACCAGGCACGGAGTTCCTTTTTTATTGAGGGCTTCACGAAATGAACCATCTCGTAATTGGCTATCAACAACCAAGGGGATTCGAATTTCGTCGAGAAGTTTTATGACTTCCTGAGATTCAAAATCGTAGCGAATTTGCGGAATATTTAATCGTCCAGTTCCTCCAGAGTGAAGATCAATATAAAAATCACCAATTGATCCAAAATTTTTCATAATAAAGCTTGCTAATCGACTGGCAAAGCTCCCTTTTTCGTTTCCAGGGAAGTGTCTGTTGAGATCTTTTCGATCAGGAAGGTAGCGAGATTTATTATAAACTCCATAAGGATTGAGAATGGGAATTGCGATTAGCGTTCCTTTTTCCAATTTTATTTTGCTGTCAATTAAGCGCATAACAACTCGAAGGCCGTTGACTTCGTCTCCGTGAATACAACTTGTGACGACAATAGTAGGCCCATCTTTTTTAGCTCTATTAATGTAGAGAGGAACGGAAATTTCTTCTATTCCATAAAAAGCTGGGAAACGAGCATCGATAACTCTTTTAAATCCTTTGGGATAGTCACTTAGTTTAAATTGAAAGTTAGTTGGCAATTTTGGTCTCCAAATACTCAATTATTTTTCCAGCAACATTGATTTTTGTTGCTCCTTCAATTCCTTCTAATCCTGGTGATGCGTTGATTTCAATGATCTTAGGACCAGTTGAACTTCTCATAATATCGACGCCAGCAATATTTAATCCCATGGTCTTGGTTGCTTTTATGGCCACCTCTCTTTCTTTGGGTGTAATTCTTACTTTTTGCCCTATAGCTCCTCGGTGGATGTTTGATCGAAATTCTCCCTCCTTGGCAATTCTCATCATGGAGGCGACGACTTTGTTGCCAACAACGAAAATTCGAAGATCACAACCTTTAGATTCTTTTATAAATTCTTGAACTAGAAAGTGGGCATTCAATTCTCGAAAGGCATCGATAAGACTTTCAGATGCTTTTTTAGTTTCAGCAAGAACTACGCCTTTCCCTTGGGTTCCTTGCAGAAGTTTGACAACTAATGGGGCTCCTCCCACTAATTTAATGAGATCATCCGTTTGCTTAGTTGAATTAGCAAAACCAGTTTTCGGTAGAGGAAGTCCTTTCTTAGATAATAGTTGCAAGGATAAAAGTTTATCGCGGGCCCTCCAAATAGAGTCTGCAGAGTTGGCGCAAAATATATTCATTGCTTCAAACTGACGAATCAAGGCCATCCCATAAAATGTGAGATTTTGGGGAATTCTTGGAATAATACAGTCGATATCTTTAAGTTTTTTCTTAGCAAAAAACACCATGGGGTCATTAGCAGCAATATCCATATAGCAACGTGCTGGGTTAATAGCTTTTATTGTATGCCCTCTTGCTCTCGCTTCATCGAGAATTCTCCTAGATGAGTAGAGCTTTGAATTAGAAGTCAAAAGTAAGAGTTTCAATTTTGTTCCTTTGAAAAGGGAGTGATATTTGAGATCATCATAACACTGAGAAAAATACAAGAAAATAGATTTCATGGGAGAGAAATGGCATGAAAGAAAAAAAGGGATTTAAAAACCCCACCCTTTATAGAAAAAAAACCCTTTGTGAGACCGAAGACGAGCTTCTTTTTAAGTCATTAAACAAAATCGCTAAGCATGTCTCTCCAAAAGATGAGCATCTTGCAAATTTTACCAAAGAGGATCCCTGGAGAATAATGAGGATTCAAAGTGAATACGTGCAATCTTTTGATGCAATGTCAGAAATAGCCAATGCCGTCTGTGTTTTTGGTTCGGCGAGAACCCAAGAAAATGACGAAGATTATAAAAATGCCATTATTCTAGCTGAAATTTTGGCAAAATCTGGATATGCCGTTATTACAGGTGGAGGACCTGGAATCATGGAAGCGGCGAATAGAGGCTGTACACAAGTCGAAGGTGTCTCAGTTGGATGCAATATTGAACTTCCTGAAGAGCAATACATAAATGAATTTGTGAATTTGCCCATAAACTTTCGCTATTTTTTCTGTCGCAAGACCACTTTTATAAAATATGCTCAAGCTTTTATTCTCTTTCCTGGTGGTTATGGAACACTGGATGAACTTTTTGAAGCCTTGACACTTATTCAAACCAAAAAAATCAAGAATTTCCCTGTGCTGCTTATGAATTCGTCTTATTGGTCGGGACTAGTGGACTGGATGAAATCACAGCTCCTCCCTCGAAAAAAAATCTCAGAAAATGATCTCGCTCACTTTAAAGTTCTCGACTGTCCAAAAAAAGGGGCTGCCTATATCATTGAACGGCTTGATGATATTCAAAAAAATGGGACCAAAAGCTAAGTTTTTGTCCTATGCGACGAATATTTGATTTAGAGACCTTTTGGGGGTATTTTTAATTTCTCCAATTGATCATTCTTAGAGGGTTTATATGAAACTTATATATTTCTTCTCAGCCTTATTCGTTATGACGAATGTTTTTGCCAAAGAAGTTCACTATGAACTTAATATTGCAAACAAAACAGTTAATTTTACTGGAAAAGATGTTGATCACGCTCTGGCGATTAATGATTCGATACCTGCCCCGACATTAAAGTTTCATTTAGGGGATACAGCAATTATTAAAGTTAATAACAATACTGACGAGCCAACAACAATGCATTGGCATGGAGTTTTAGTCCCTTGGGATCAAGATGGTCCTCAGTTCTCTAATACTAAATTAATTGAACCAGGCCAATCTCATGTCTTTACATTTCCGATTATTCACACCGGGACTTATTGGTATCATTCTCATACAGAACTTCACGAACAACGAGGGCTTTATGGAGCGATCGTTATTGAAGATAAAGTTGATAAATACAAAGTTGATCATGATATTGTTCTCGTCCTTAGTGATTGGATTGATGAGCATCCGCAGGATGTTTTAGAAAATCTCAAAATGGACGGAGATTACTATGCTTACAAGAAAAAATTTTTTCCCTCTATCTGGGGCGCTATAAAGCATGGAAAAGTTTGGGATTATATAAAGAGTGAGTGGACTAAAATGGGGCCAATGGACTTAAGTGATGTTGGCTATGATGCTTTTTTAGTCAATGGAAGGAGAATTCAAAAATATCCTGAAATAAAGCCAGGAGAAAAAGTTAGGTTAAGAATAATTGATGCCGGTGCATCAACATTCTATTATCTAAACCTTGGAAATTTTTCAAACTTTAAAGTTATTGCGAAAGATGGTGTTGAAGTCGCTCCAGTTCAAGTTAATGAGATCCTTATGGGAATGGGTGAGACATACGATCTTACTTTCAAAATGCCTTTGAACAATGCAGTTGAATTAAGAGCGACTTCGCAAGATATTACAGGCTATGCTAGCGTGATTTTTGGGGCTGACAAAAATGTGGAAAAAGTCTTATCAAAATTAAAACCAAATCCCTATGGAATGAATCATGAACATCACAGTGGCCATTCCATGTCTCAAAAAATGGATCACACGAATCACTCCCAACATAAGATGGGAAATATGCCTATGGTAAATAGGTTAAAATATTCGATGTTAAAATCTCCTCAAAAAACGATGTTTGATCCCAAACTTCCTCGAAGAGACTACAATTTAGCCCTTAATGGAGATATGGAAAGGTACTATTGGACTATCAATGGAAAATCATTTTCTGAAGATAAATACATTATGGTGCGTTTTGGTGAGGTTGTGAGGATTCATTTTACCAACGAAACGATGATGCATCATCCGATGCACCTTCATGGTCATTTTTTTCGAGTCTTAAATGGAGCAGGAGATTTTGCTCCAAATTTTCATACTGTTGATGTTTCTCCAATGGGAACTGTGACGATTGAGTTTCATGCAAACTCGCCTGGGATTTGGTTTTTACACTGTCACAATCTTTATCATATGAAAATGGGAATGGCTCGATATGTAAAATACGAAGATTTTCAAAGACCAGAAGTTTTACTTAAAGATGAGCAAAATTGGGCAAATAAAATGAAAAAAGATTCAGATGCTTTTTTAAGTGCAGATATTGGAGGATATACCAACTTTTTTGAATTGCAATCCAAAGCTTCAATGGGGCGGTACCAATTTGATCTAAACATGGAAGCTGACGAATACAACTTAGAATATTTAGAGGGGCAAGCAATTATTAGAAGATTTAGTCATCGCTTTTTGAGCTATTATGCAGGTTCGGAATATGAAGATGAAGAACTACACGCTATTTTAGGATTGTCCTATATGCTTAAATTTAGAGCTGAGTTTTCTACACACTTAAGATCTGACAAAAGTCTTATTGTCGATTTGATGAAAGAATTCCCGGTTGCTCCTAAAACGATGCTTGAGATTGAGGGGAGAGGAGTTGTTTCACTCGAAGATACTTCTGAAACTGATTGGGAGTTGCATACAAGTTTACTTTATCAAGTTGGAAATAGGACGAGAATTGGTATTAATTATCGAAAGAATGAAAATATTGGCGATTCTTTTGCAGTTGGGGTCAAAGTCAATTTGAACTAGGCGGGGCTTCACACCCTAGTTTAGAGACTTTTGTCCGGTGTAGAGCCGTGGAAGAATTTTCAGATCAAAGAACGTTCCAATAAGAAGAATAATTCCAAGTGTAATCCCAAATTCTTGAATTGGAATAAAGGGATTAAATCCAAACATAAAAAAACAGCTAGCAAGCAGTAAACTTCCTCCAAAAACAGGGAGGACAATCGAGTTAAAATAAAAGTTATAAGTAGTATTTTTATCGAGAGTACAGATGATATGAAACGAACTATCGACAATAATACCTAAACTGATACTGTAGGTCATGACTGTCGCGATATTAAAAGAAATACCGAAAATTTTGAGGAATAAAAAAGATAGAAAAACTGGAATGGTATTAACAAAAATGAAAATAAAAAAGAGCTTCGCACTTTTGAAAAAAATAAAGGTCAGGAGTGAAATTATAAAAAGACTTAAGAAAAAGCTTTTAAATAGTGTCGAGATCATTCTCTTTTGAGCGATCATTAAGTGGTGATAAAGACCATTGAATTCATATTGAAAAGAATGCTGATCCAGCACTGTCTTGATAATTGTAAGAATTTTCTCATATTGATCAACATTGAGAGGAGGAGAGAGAACGCTAATTCGATATTGCGGTGTCATTGAAAAACTTTCTTTAAGAAACGAAGGTAATTGAGAGCGAAGTGAGAGATAAGAAATTTTAATATTGGGAATGATATTGTTTCCTGTATAAGACATGTTGGCGAGTTTAACAAGAATGTTAGAACTTAAAAACTTGAGATCCGGAAAAGTATTTTTAAGTTTATCTTGGAGCTGATTTTCAATTTTGTCTAATTTAAGGAGCTCAGAAAAATCGAGAGTTTCTTTTGTCTGTATGATGATGTTTGTTATGGGAGTTCCTATTACTGTTCTGCTGACATCATCGATTGATTGTTTGAGACCGCTAGAAGTTGGAAAGTATTGGGTAGCATCAGTGATAATGGGAATTTCACGTGTAAGATAAAGCCCAAAAATGAGACTTATAAAGGCGAGAATTCCTATTGCCTTGGAAGAAAGAAACGAGCTGAAGTAGGGGATCAGAAACTTATAGGTGTATTTTTTTTGTTGCTTATAATTAACTTCTTTTTCCGAGAAGAAGAGCCATGCCAAACTCGTAAAAGAGGTGATCACTATAAGAAATGCGGTTAAGAGTCCAAAATTTTGAATGGCCGAAAGCTCCGTGAAATAGAGTGAAAAAAAACCAACAAAGGTCGTTGTGATCATGAGGAAAAGTGGTTTTTTCTTTTCTTCAATGGCGGCCCGGATACTACCGAGCTCCATTGCTGTAAAATAAACATGAAGAACCAAAGAGAGGTTTATGACAAACATGAGCAAAGGGACAATGGAGGAGACTAAATTACTTTGATGATAGAAGAGCTTCGTTAGGCTTAAAGAGAGGGAAGCAGCTAGTAGGCAAGGTATAAAATTTAAAATGGCAGCTTTAAGAGATCCTGTAAATAAAACGAGTAGAATGAAAATTGAAATAAAGAGCAATGGAAAAAGTGTTTGTTTGATACTCAAAGCGTATTCATCGAGCAGGAGGTTCGTGTATGAAGTCCCTGCAAATTCAAGGCTTGAGTCATTGTTCCAAATTTTTGAACCTCTTAATGTTTTTATGATATTTTTAACGTGTTGGCCATCGTCGCTCTCATCAGAAAAAAGAAATCCGGTGTAATCAGGGGATTTGAATTGAAAAAGGGTCTGGGCACTTTTGGGTAGCGAAAGGTGAGTGAGTAGGTGGCAATTCCCATCGCATTGTTCTTCGAGAGTCTTGAGATATTCTATAAACTTTCCTTCATCTTCTTGAGGAAAATCTTTATTAAATTTCTTTTTAAATACTACGATTTTTTTTTCTTTGAATTTTTCTTTAAATTGTTGATAGCTGATTTGGCTGCTTGAAGTGAGAAAGATTGTTTCAGTGTTTTTCTGGTTGAGATCTCGGGTATAAAAAAGCCCTCCAAAAGTCAGGGATAGTAAAAGTCCAAGAATAACTCGGTTCATGGTTATTCCTTAAGCCCCCGAGGAATTTGAAGTGGGGGCAAGTAAATCTTCAAGAAAATAAGCTTGGAGTTCTTGGCGGCCTTTGATTTGGGCCTTCTTGTAGACAGCCGCGAGTTGGTGGCGTACGGTTTTTTCACTTGCTGACCTGATCTCAGCAATTTCTGTCGTGCTCAGACCTTTGAGGATAAATAGAGCTATTTCTCGTTCGGCTGATGTGAGCCCCCAAAGAGTAAATTCTTTATCAATTTGGACACTAAGACCTTCTATGAAAATCTTAGATTTTTGTTTGAGATCAGAAGCAATATCTTCAAGTATTTTTTTTTCTTTTTCTAAGCTTGTACTTCTTTGACGTTCATGAGTAATCCTAGCGATGAGATAGATGGCTGTGACAAAGGCAGCAGCTGCTATCGCAATATCCAATGAGAGGTGCCTGAGTGAGGTAGAGTCTACATAGTCTTCAATGATGTCTATTGCGGTCAGAATGCCAATAATAGCTAACAAAAATGAGATAAAGACTCGTTCAAATAGCATGTTTTTCCTTAGGGCACCTAACCTATCTTCTCCTGTTAAGTTTCTGTTATTACTAGCGATAGGCTTAGTGACCTATCAATTAAAAGAGGATTAAGCCGTAAAATCTCCATATAAACTTAAGAGGAGGTATCCCATTAAAGCTTATTTTAAAAATATTCTATTCCAAAGGCAATTTTACATTCTTTTTGGTCTAGTAAATATCGCCGTATTTCACTATAGTATTTATAGGCTCTGGTTTCTCCTGTATGATACATCTGGGCGATACAATACAGGAAGCCTCTTTAAAAACCTTCTTATTGATATTGCTTTAGTGCTCTTTTTTAGCTTTCCACATAGCTTTTTGTTATCATCTAAAGTCAAAAAATTTTTTCTGCGTTATATGCCTACTGAACTTTACCCCAGTTTTTACTCTCTTCATGCTTCGTTGGGAATTATTCTTATGGACCGTTTTTGGTGCCCACTGGGGGGATCAACATTTTATAGCCTTGAAGGTAGTAGCATGGTTATTATGACTGTTTTCTACTCTTTAAGCTGGCTTTTAATGTTCTGGTCCATGTACTCAACGGGGCTACTAAAGCAAAGTGGTATTGAAGATTGGTGGAAGGGTGTGATGAAAAAAAATCTGACCAATTCGATTCCTTATGGTGGGATTTATAAGTATTGCCGGCATCCCATTTATGCTTCCTTCATAGCCATGGTGTGGACAGGTCCGACAATGACTTTTGATCACCTCTTTTTGTCACTTTCATGGACAGCTTACATTTTAATTGGGGCTCGATTAAAAGAAAAACGTTTGCGTCGAAATAAAGGGTATATTCAGTATTCAGAAAATGTTCCTTCCTTTCCTTTTTTAACGAATAAATTTGATAAAATTTTAGTAAAATATCTTTGGAGATTATCATGATGAAAATTTTTATTTCTTTTGTAATGACTTTTTTATGGATTCAGTTGAGCTTTGGATTTGAAGGGAAGTATAAAGCTAAAAACTTTGAAGAAGCTAAAAAGAATGAAACGACTCAATTGCAGTTTGTTGTCACCAGTACTAAGGTTGGTATCTTTTCTTCAGATGTTGATGGTTATGCCAAAGAATTTTCTTATAGTGCTGAAGTCGATAGCAAGAAGAATATTATAAACAATATGAAAGTGGTTATTCCTGTGATGAGCATGGACACTGATGGCGAAGGCCGAGATGAGAAACTTCATAATCTTTGTCTTTCTCACGATAAATTCCCTACAATTGAGGTTTTGATTCCCGGCAATCTTTTCTTAAATAAAGGAAAAACAATTGAAGTTTTAGGTGATGTCACAATAAGGGGAAAAAAGAAAAAAGCTGTCGTCGAAATTCAAGGTGATTTGAAAGATGGAGTTCTCGTTGTTTCAGGAAAGTCTAGCTGGAGTCTCAAGGAAATGGAAATTCCTGATCCTAGTATTGCAGTAGCTAAGCTTTCAGATGAAATTAGAATTAATTTTAAAATTAAGCATTCGCTAAAATAAATAAAGGAGGGAATTATGGCTTATTTAGTAGATATACAAACAACTTTCCCTAAAAACTATTACGATCAAGAGCAAATTGTCGAAGCCCTCGGCTTAATTTGGAAAAGAGAAAAAAAGAATATATCGAGGCTTAAAAGTCTTCATGAGAATGTTCTCGTTAAAAAAAGACATTTAGCGATGCCTCTTCAAAATTATTTTTCAGGAATGAACTTTGATGAAAGAAACAAGGTCTTTATAGAGAAATCAGTTGAACTTGCGACCGAAGCAATATCTGAACTTTTGCGTGTGAACGATTTGGGGGCTGAGGGTATTAGTGGACTTTGGAGTAATACTGTAACGGGATTTGCTATTCCCAGTATCGATGCCAGAGTTATGAATAAACTCCCATTTCAAACTAACACCAAGAGACTTCCTTTGCTTGGACTTGGTTGTATGGCCGGAGTAGCAGGGATTAACCGTGTAGCCGATTATTTAAAAGGTCATCCAACTGAAGCAGTGATCTTTTTTTCTGTTGAGTTGTGTAGTTTAACGTTGCAAGTAGAGGATTTTAGTGTTGCAAATCTTATTTCAACCGGGCTTTTTGGCGATGGGGCTGCTGCCGTGCTCATGGTGGGAGATGATCATCCTTTAGCCCCGAAAGCACCTCTGAAGTGGGTTGATTCACACAGTGCTTTCTTCCCTGACTCTGAAGAAGTGATGGGGTGGCAAGTAGGTGCCGCTGGATTGAAAATTATTCTTAGTAAAGGAGTTCCCGATATCACTGAAAATAAATTGCCAGGAGAAATTAATAATTTTTTGAAAACTCAGAATCTTGAACTTGCTGATATGGACACATTTCTGGCTCATCCGGGAGGACCAAAAGTTCTTCTCGCAATGGAAAAAGTCTTAGATCTAGAACAAGGAGGGCTCGTTCACAGTTGGAAAAGTTTAGAAGAAAATGGAAACATGAGTTCTGTATCAGTCCTTGATATTTTTAAACGTACACTCATCGAAAAAACACATCATCACAGTGGAAAGTGGGCCTTAAGCCTTGCCATGGGACCTGCTTTTAGTGCGGAACTAGGACTGTTTCAATGGACCTAAGCTATTGTGAGATTTTTTTCTATTTTGTCCTTTTTACAGCGATTCAAAGAATTGGAGAGCTATTTTGGGCAAAAAGAAATGAAAAGATCATTCTTGCTGAGGGTGGAAGAATCATCGATGAAAAAAATTATTTTATGATGGTTCTCCTCCACACCATGTGGATAACCATCCTTTTGCTTCTCGCTTATGCCTGCCGTGAAGAGAAAATTAGTAGCTTTAACTTTTGGGTAGGTGGCAGTCTTTTTATTGCAGGGCAGTTTTTGCGCTTAAGTGCAATATTGACCTTGGGCAAGCGTTGGTCGACTCGAATTGTAATTTTACCGAATGCTCCAGTCGTTAAGAAAGGAATATTTAATTACGTTAGACATCCTAATTACCTCGGTGTTGTTCTTGAAATTTTTGCACTTCCATTCATGGGAGGATATTGGCAACTAGCCCTATTCTTTAGTTGTCTTAATTTCATTGTTTTATTTTTCCGGATTAAAGAAGAAGAGAGAATGCTCTGTCAGTTTAATGATTATGCCCAGAAATTTAAAGGTAAAACCACGTGATACTCAGATCCAACCACGTTGCCATTATTGGAGGAGGACCAATTGGCCTTTTTATGGCCTTAAGTCTTTCAAAGCAAGGATATACCGTCGATATTTTTGAGAAGAAAAACTGGCCTGTCGATAAGGTTTGTGGACAAGGGATCATGCCAAGTGGAGTTGAAATACTTCGCTCTGTAGGAGTTAACCTCAATAACGTTCAAGATTCTTATCCATTTAAGGGAGTTGAGTACATCGATGGAGAAATAAAGGTCATGGGCAAGCTCCAAGTCTGCGGAGTTGGAGTGGAAAGGCGAGTTCTCTCTCAGAAACTTTACGATTTAGCTTACCAGAACGAAAATATTCACCTCTATCCTTTTTCTCGCTTAACAAAGATCGTAAATTTGGATGGAAAAGTTGAAGTTGAAATAAATCAAACTGAGAAAAAGTCTTATCGCTACCTCTTTGCTTGTGATGGTATGAACTCAGGAATAAGAAAAGTTCTTGGAAACGAAGTTATGAGAAATCAGAAAAGCCTTCGAATGGGGGCTCGTTTGCATTTCGATATAACTCCTTGGAGCCAGTGTGTTCAGACATATTGGAGTGAAGGAGTGGAGGCTTACGTCACTCCAGTTTCTTCGCATCGAGTAGAGGTCGCCTTTTTGTGGTTTTGTAATGAAGTGGAGAAGGGGGGAGAGCTCTACAAACGATTAATGGAGAAATTTCCTGAACTCGAGAAGAGACTAAACAACTTAGTCCCTTCTCGAGATTTTAAAGCTTACGGTCCATTTAAAAATTATTCAAAATCTCTACGACAAGGAAATATTTTTTTTGTAGGAGATGCTTATCGCTTTCTGGATGGAATTACAGGTGAAGGGATCTCGATTGGTCTTAAGGCTGCTCAGTTGGTTTCCAATAATTTTGAAAAATTTCATTTAAATATTCGAATACAACTTTTTTTCTTGTATTTGCATTATGCCTTTTTTGTTTCCTTCGCCTTATTCTTCAGTCGAAGAAAAAATACTCGTCATTTGCTTTTGAAGTTTTTAAAAATTTTTCCAGTACTATTTGATTTCATTCTACACCTCAATGATAGACCTCGTCTCGCAAGTTCTCGAATGGATCTAAAATAATTCACTGTTTCTTGACTGGAAAAGTCTTGCTTTGTTTGTGTGATTTTTTGCCTCATCTTGGCAGGGGCCGAGGCTTTATGGGACGTTATTTGCCAAAATTGTCACAACGTGTTCTCCTTAATAGTAAGGAGAAAATTTTTGAGAGGAAAATAAATGAATACTATCAATGAACAATCATTAAAGCTCGCCGTCATTGATGATGACTCTTCTCTTTGTATCCTGTGTGAAGAATTTTTTAAATCTAAAGGGTATCTTGTCGATTCTTTTTTGAATGGGAAAGATGCTCTACAAGCTTTAGATGATTCTTATTCACTCGTCTTTTGTGACCTCAAGTTACCCGACAAATCTGGAATTGAAATTCTAGACGAAGTCAACAAGAGAGATCTCGAGTTTCCAATTATCTTTATTACGGCCCACGAATCAATTGAAAGTGCGGCTAAAGCTATGAAGAAGGGAGCCTTTGATTATATTTATAAACCTCTAAACTTCACAGAGTTGGAAGTCATTATTGGGAGAGCTTTAAAGCAAAAAGAATTAGAAAAAAAATATGTTCAACTTAAAGCTGAAGTTGAAAAAAGTAAAGAAAGTGGGCTGATTGGTATCAGTAAAAAAATGAAACAACTCTTTGAATTGGTCGATCGAGTCGCTCATAGCAATTCGAATATACTCATAAATGGAGAGAGCGGTTCAGGGAAAGAAGTTGTTGCCAGATCAATTCACGAAAAAAGTCAAAGAGCACAAAATAAATTTGTAGCAATCAATTGTTCTGCGATCCCAACGGAGTTACTTGAATCAGAACTGTTTGGACATAAAAAAGGATCTTTCACAGGTGCTGGGGATACTCGAATTGGTTTGTTCGAAGAGGCTGACGGAGGAACACTTTTTCTTGATGAAATTGGAGACATGCCATTGCAACTTCAATCAAAAGTCTTGCGTGCAATTCAGGAAAGAAAAATTCGGAAGGTTGGGGATAATAAAGATCAAGAAATTAATGTTCGAATAATTGCAGCAACTCACAAAGATTTGAAGCAAGCAATCAAGAACAAGGAGTTTAGAGAGGACCTTTATTACAGACTTTGTGTAATACCACTTTTTGTTCCTTCGCTTCGGGATAGAGTTCAAGATATACCGATCTTAGCAGTTCACTTTATGAAGAAATATGCAGCATTAAATCATAAAAATCTTGAAGGTTTTACACGCGATGCGATTACAAAATTAAAAAGATATAGCTGGCCAGGGAATGTAAGGGAACTTGAAAATACTGTTGAAAGGGCCATTGTTCTTTCAATGGGCAAACTGATACACGAAGAAGATATCTCCATTGAAGGTTATACCGAAGTTGATTCAGAGGTTGAAGGGTTATTTTCAGGGCTCATTAGTCTTAGAGAATTAGAAAAGCTCTATATTGAGTATGTACTTTCTAAAACCGAAGGCAAGAAAGAAAGATCGGCTGAAATTTTAGGAATAAATAGGAAAACATTATATCGAAAAGAGAAAGAATATGGAATTTATTTCCACTAAATTAAAAAACGAGGAAAAAATTGAAGTAGGGAGGGGATTTTTTTAGGAGCAGCAAGAGATTGAACAAGTTTATTATTTATAAATTTATAAAACGTGCCAAAGAAGTATTTGAAGCGGATTTTAAAAGTGTAACTTTGTCTTATGTTTTAGGCATTTTGTTTTTAGTCGTGACGATGTGGAGCTTTCGAAATTACCGAACAAATGCCTACGAGAGCATTAAAAATGATACCATGCTCATTCGGAAACTTGATGCCCATGTAAAGGTAAATGAACTTATTTTTAAAGGGCTAGTCCGGTGGCAACTTTCGGCTGACAAAGAAGAATTTGAAAAGCAACGGAATAAACTCATTGAAATCTATGATACTCAGTATAAACATACCAAAAAAAATATCAAAAGACTTATTCAGACAAAGGGATTAAGTTGTAATAAGGACTGTCAGGAATTAATCACAAGTAATGCTCCTCTTGATGTTAAAACGGTGACTTTTGCGAGTCTCGATCTAGAGCAAGTTGAAAGTACGATTAGTCGATTTCAGAGAGAAGCAAATGATTCAAGTTATTTGGCCAATCAATTTGAATTAAATGTTTTTAAAAAAATTAATACGCTAGAAGAAGTCGATCTTTATGCATCCGTACTTATATTTATCCTCATTTTTTTAGAGTTCTTTTTTATTTTTCTACCCTCTATAAATCGATTGATGAAAGCTATCTCAATGCGCTCAAGTTTCATTAGTCGTATTAGTCACGAAATTCGAAATCCCATGAATGCGATCATTGGGATGAGTGAAGTATTGGGGCAGACTGATTTAAATATTGAACAAAAACAATATGTGAGAAACATTAATGTTGCCGGGGATGTCCTGCTTGGTATGCTTGATAATTTAATTGATTTCTCAGCCCTGAATAAAGGGAAGGTTGTCGTAGATAAAAAGTTTTTTAATTTAAAAAATTTAGTGGAATGTTGCCTTGATACGATTTCAATTTCGGCTCACCAAAAGGGTCTAGAAGTTTTTGTGCATACATCCCATGACCTTGATTTTGAAATTAAATCTGATGAAGCGAAACTCGAACAAGTTTTGATGAATCTTCTGGGCAATGCCGTTAAATTTACGGCGGAAGGCTACGTCGATTTAGAGATTAATTTGGTAGAAGAAAAGAACAATAAAAAATCTATTCATTTTTCCATTATAGATACTGGTATCGGTGTATCGGAAAAAAGCCGTAAATCTATTTTTCAGAGTTTTGTGCAAGCCGATTCAAGTATAAAAAGAAAATATGGAGGTTCGGGGCTAGGGCTCTCTATTGTCAGTGAAATATTGAGTCTTTTAGGGACAAAACTTGAACTTGAAAGCGAAGAAAAGAAAGGAAGCAAATTTCATTTTGAAATACTTACTGAATGGAAACGATTGAAAGAACCAGAAGCCAAAAACAAAAGGAAAAGTAAGAAGAAATTTTATTTTATTTGTCATCAAGATTATATAGAGAGTTACCAAAAAACTTTTAAAAACTTTCCTGTTCAAGTTCTAACACCTTCTAGGATTTCGGAAATTGAAAAAGAACAGGCTGTGTTGTTTTTCGATGATTCCCTCAATGTTGTTGAAATCGTCGATCTCTCCAAAAAATTTCAAAAGCAAAAAGAATTTCAAGTTTACGGCGTCTTGAAATCGTGCTTTAGTCGAGAGAATATTGATTTACTAAAGAAAAAAGGAGTCAAAAAATTTCTTATCAAACCTATTAAGTCTTGGAAAATGAAAGAGTACTTATTTAGGCCGATCGAATCAGAGCTGAAGATGAGGATTAGAACTGATAAAATTGATATGGTGAAACTTTCTAAAATTAAGGATAAAAATCTTAATATTTTGGTTGTTGATGATGCTGAAGAAAATTTATTCCTTTTTAAAGAATTTTTACAACCTATTTCAGAGAATATTATGACAGCACTCAATGGCGCCAAAGCTTTGGAAGCCTTTAAAATGAAAAAATTTGATATTGTATTGATGGATTTACAAATGCCAGTCATGGATGGCTATTCAGCAGTATTAAAAATGAACAGCATTGAGAAACAAAGAGGACAGGCTATTCCTAAATTTGCAGTTACGGCTCACGCTAGTGAATACGAAAAACGCAAGTGCTTGCGAGCTGGCTTTCAAGATCGATTAATTAAACCGATAAGTCAGAAATCATTATTTAAACTCTTTTTAGAGCTTTTTGATACCACCAAGGAGGAAGCTATGGAAATTGATTCAGACATTTATGATTCCGAGATTATAGCCAAACTTTTGCCACGCTATATTGAGGCTAGGCAAGAAGATCTTAAAAAAATGAAAGTTCTTATTAAGAAGAAGAATTATGATGAACTGAGTAAGTACGGGCACAAAATTAAAGGGAGTGCCTTGAGCTATGGTTTTAAAAATATCAATACACTCGGGAAAGCATTAGAAGACTTTGCTAAAGATGAAAACTACGTTAAATCTCTGGAGTGTATTTGTGAGATTGAAGAAATTGTTCTTAAAGAAGAACAAAAGTTGTCTGGGGCACATTGATCATATTTTTTGGGGGCTATAAGCCACATAATCAATGTGTATGTGGCCTATAATTCTTAAATAGCGCTTTTTGATTTGGCATTGTTCTTGCTCTAATCTCTGTATGATCCCTTTGACCCAGATAATTAAAACGAAAGACCGTACTCTTGGAATTGAATTTTTAGGTTCATTCAAAGAAAAAAAAGATCTTGAAAATTACTTCAACAAAGCTTACGAAGTGTTGTTAACAGAAGTTCCTAATAGGTACGAAGGAAGACTTTTTGTCGTTAAAAGAGAAAAGTATTACGAGTGTTCCGTTCGAATTTCTTCTTTGCAAAAAATATATTGTAAAAGTCGAAAAGGAAAAAATTTATCACAAATTTTCTTGGAATTATCAAAGGATTTAAAGGAAGTTAATCAAAACTCAGCTCTCTTTGCGGTTAATACAAGACATATTTAATTAGGGGTAGGAGTTCGTTTTAGTGACGAGGCAAAATGTCTCAATAGGGCTGTGAGGTGTTCTTTTTCTAGATAAGAACTTGGCATTAGAATTGCAATTATAAATAATCATCACTTTTACAAACAATAGGAGGTGAGGTCATGATTTATCAAAAAGAAGGATTTTTAACAAATTCAATGTGTCCCCTCTTCTATGAAGTTCACGATAAACTAGGTGGAGTCGATCTTGAAATTGACAGAGTTGGTATGTCTCCTCTCGAAATTTATAAATTGAGAGGCAAAATGAGAAAGCTGAGCAATCAAACTCCAAGTAATGCTGACATTAAGTTATCGCTAAGAAATCTTCAGAATGGGAAATTTTATGGTGGGCTTACAATTTGTTCGCATTCGCTAAATTATAGTAAGAAGTTATTTGGTCACGACCATAATTTATTAATTAAAGAATTATTTGCGGATGCCTATCGAGTCGTGAGGAATTGGCGAAAGGCTAGAATACTTGCAATGGACTAGTCTATGAGAGAGTGTTGGTGTTCTTATTAAGACCTTCTCTATGCTGTAGCGCTGTGAAGAGCAATGAAAAACAGTAGGCTACTGTAAAAGAGATTCACTTCTCTCAAATAAGTGGTGGCATTCAAGCCACCACTTTTATAAAAAATCCTGCTGATTATGTTTTTTATAAAATGTCCCATGAAATTATGGGGCAATACTTCTCAAATTGGAATTCAAGGAGGCAACGTGAGAATAAAAGGACTTAAATTTGGCACAACAATTGCTAAAAGTATTAAACATTCAGGAGGATTTTACCGGATTGGTAAATTAAAGGAGTCTATTATGAATAGAAAAAATAATAAACAAGGTCCAGCGAAAGCAAACAACTATGGACCATTGGAAGAATTTTTTCCACAAGGAAAACTATCTACTTCCGATATTCTTACTTTTTTTGGTAAAGAAAAAGAAGAAAAAAAAGTCCTAATTGTTGAAGATGATGTCTCTCAAATTGAATTTATCGAAGAACTTATCAGCCAAGTGAATCCAGATGCTTCTGTTGACTGCTATTTTTCGGCTGAAGATGCTCTCGAAAAAATTGAGAATACGAGAGCATTGAAGAATGAAAAAGATTATGACGTCATTATTGCTGACGTTTTTCTCAAAGGAATGGCAAATGGGCTGGACCTCTATGCTTATTGTAAGAAGTATTATCCCGAATCAGAATTTATTGTGATCTCTAGTTTTGGAGAAGAGACTCTAAGAGAAGTTTTTTCAGGAGAATTTGATGAAATTAGTTATATCCAAAAACCGATAAGTCTCTCAACGTTTGATTCAGAGATTGGGAAACGTATTAAAAATAAAAAAGGACAGTAGAAGATTTTATCGGGAGAGAACATAAACAAGGAGGGTTTGTGGATAGAATCAAAAACAACGGATTAGTCATTTTTTTATTTTTTAATTTTATTCTCATATTAGTCCTTGGATTTTGTTTGAAAAGTAATTTTTCGATGAAAAATCATAGCTATGAAGCTAAGAAAACCTTTGAGCAATACGTTCGAAGCATTGAAACTCTTCACGATTCGGAAACATTCTTAAAAGAAATGGAAATCCTCCAAGAAAACGATGATTGGAAACAGAGAGTTTCTAGTCCTCGAGAATTGAGTCACTCTCTAGTCGAGGCTAATGTCCTTATCAAGACTTTAAAGCGCCAGCTTAATGTTTATGAAAACTCAAATCAGTTTGGACGAGAAGTTATCGTTATGGATTTAGATTATTATACCTCTAAACTTGAGCAAGAAGTCGAAAAGCTTAACTCACTCAAGGCCACAAGACACAATACAAATTTTTCTAAAACTTCCCAGTTATTTTCTGAATAATTCAAAAAGAAAGAGAACCTTATCTTTCAGAATAAAGATAAGGTTCTCTAGGCAGGGATGCTCTTATGAGGGCAGGGTGTATTAGGTGTGAATTACATTGTCTTATGCAATCTATAAATTATGTTAGCGTGAAATTTGAAACTAGGATTGAATAATAATTGAAGAAAATGTGTACAAATCTAAACATGTTAATCCTTGGAATTATTACTAATTTGAGTCTTTCGAATATGAGCATAATTAAGAATTCCTACAAAAATACTGCCTCCAACCAAGTTCCCAAATATAGAAAAAATGAGGACGCGAGCCAGTTCTCCGATATTGAGATAGTCATCAATAAAATAAGCTGAAAAAAGTTCAGCAGAGCCAACAATAGAGTGATGAAATCCACCAATTCCGATGAGAAAAGTGCTGAGGTAAATACAGACAATCTGAGCAAAGTTTGGAGGAGTTGCGAGTACCAGCCAACCTCCTTGAGCCATTAGCCATCCAGCGAGTATGCCACTAATAAAAATTTCGATAGAATTGTACTGAGTTATATAACTAGCGATGTATATAAAACTTGCATCAAGCTGGACAACGGCTGAGCCCATATTTATCAGTAGTGAAGATGTTAAAGTTCCAAGCAAATTACCGAACAAGGTGATGCACCACAGTCGAAAAATAGAATGCCATGGAGCTTTATTATCGAGCACAGGGTAAACAGCAGTGGCCGTGTGTTCGGTGAACAATTGTGTCCCACTGAGGATACAGATTATAAATCCCAGGGGGTAGAAAAAGGCCATGATGAGTTTTCTTGCGGCACCATGGATACTTAGCTCAATTGAAAGTTTTATAGCGAAAGCGACAGACATAGCGGCAAATCCCAAAATTAAGCCTGCCGCTGCGGCAGAAAGAAAAAGCGAAAGTGTAGGTCTTCGGTATTGTTGAATCCCTTCGTGAACTGCCATTTCAAGGATGTCGTCTGGGTGGCGGACAACAAAATCGCTTCTTTTTATAATGACGGGAATGTATTTTTTATTTTCTTTTTTTCTTTCTTCTCGCCTGTTGAGATCAACTTGCCTGGAATTCATTTCATGCTCTTCTTTAAGGGAATGTGTCCCTTTGTTTTACTTGATAGTTCGGGAATGTTTGATTCTCTCATCCAATCAGTTTGATTCCTAGTTCTTAACGAAATCTACACAAAATTAAAAAAACAACTACACGATAAAATAAAAAAAATCTGACAAGCTAGCATTGTTTCAAATTAATTGAATTAGATCTTCAAGGAGGTTTGATATGACTCTTATTTTAAGATATGTTTTTGGTTTATTTCTCATTTTGATGGGAGCAAATAAGTTTTTAGGATTTATGCCAGCTATGGAAATGACTGAAGAAGCCAATAGCTTTATTGGTGCTTTGGTTTCGACTGGTTACATGATGCCTATGGTGGGGACCGTTGAGTTACTTTGTGGGTGTTTATTTTTATTTCAATCCACGGCACCCTTGGCGACGGTATTACTTGCTCCACTTTCAGTGAATATCATTCTCTTTCATTTGTTTCTTGATATAAGTACAATCGCAATGGCCGCTGTTGTGTTTGTGATGAACGGAATTTTTGCTGTCATGTTCTTTGACTATTATCGCCCGATCTTTGCGAAAATTTTTACCGAAAAAGTTCTCATCCAGAGCAAAAAGCCTTCAGTCAAGCAAAAAACAGTCGCAGTGGTCAATTAAAAGCTTCACGATTGGCTTGTAAAATTGTCTATTGATTTCTCGAAAAGGATAATCTTTCTTTTTTAAGAAGTTCAATATACAATTTTTCAAGTCATGAAATCTAAGAACTTAAACTTTATTGATCTATTCTGTGGAGCAGGCGGGCTGTCTACTGGCTTAAAGATGGCCGGTTTTCGAGAAATTCTTGCATGCGATTATGATAAATGGAGCACAGAAACAATGAAGGCAAACCATGGTGAAGCCCATATTTATCATGGTGGAGTTCAGGAGTTAACACCAAAAAAACTTAAAGAAATCATCGGCGATCAAAAAATTCATTTAGTCGCAGGTGGTCCCCCTTGCCAAGGTTTTTCAACAATAGGGAAAGGCGATCCGGGAGATGAGAGAAATTCTTTGTTTCGTTATTTTGTTAAAATAGTTGGCATTGTTAAGCCAGAGTTTGTACTTTTTGAAAATGTGACTGGTCTCGTTTCTAAAAAAAATGAAAAGACTTTGCAAAATATCTACGCAGCTTTTAAGCGTATAGGCTATGAATTAAATATTAGAATTCTCGATGCTCAAGACTATGGAATTCCCCAAGCACGACGCAGAACTTTTATTATTGGCACAAAAGTTGGGTACCAGTTTGAATTTCCTAAAAAGAAAAAAAAGTTGAAAACCCTAGGGGAGACACTCGATGAGTTGAAAAATTTTCGTCGTAAAAAACCCGATTTCGTTGACGAGAACTACGATCTTAAGAGAGCTAAAAATCTCAATGATATAGACCGAATGAGACTGCAGTGTATTCCAGAGGGAGGTCGAATTCGCTATCGAGAAGATGAAGAAAAATATCTCCCAAAAGATCTTAAACTTGGGGTCAATTGGGATAAAATTCGTGAAAAGCGATTGCGCGAAAATCACTATCATCGTCTGTCACGTCTTAGACCTTCTCCTACATTGAACACTCATAATCACCACTACTTTCACCCTACACAATTGAGAAAATTCACTCTGAGAGAGTTGGCGATGATCCAATCTTTTCCACCTGACTACCAATTCAAGGGCTCGCGAACAGCGGTGATTAAGCAGATTGGAAATGCTGTGCCGCCACTGTTAGGGAAACTCTTTGGACTAGAAATAAAGAAATGTTATTCACGCGGAGTGACAGAAGAGAAAAAACAATGTCAATTTCGTGGGGATGTTAATAAAATTCGCTCAAAAGCCTTTGTCTATGGCCACCGAATTTAATAATATTTTCCAAAATATATAGAAGGTTAAAACAAGCGAAGCGATCGTTGCTGTTGCAATGCAGGCAAGGGTTATGTTAAGCTAACATATAAATAAAAATAATAGGAGGGGAAGCCTGTATGGCAAAAGACGATTTAATTGAAGCAGAAGGTGTTATTTCAGAAATAAACTCCCATGGGAATTACACTGTGACACTTGATAATGGGCACCAACTGTCAGCAAAGCTTTCCGGTAAGATGAGAAAATTTTTTATTAAAGTTGTTAAAGGGGACCGGGTTACAGTCGGGATTTCTCCTTATGATAAAACTCATGGCCTCATTATGTTCCGTCATAAGGTTAACAAAGGGGCTCCTAGCAACCCTGAAAAATAATGGAATGAAAAAAACTTTAGTCTGGATTTTTATAGCTCTTTTTAATTCATCTTTCAGTTTCTCTGAAGAAATTAAAATATCGCAATTCTTGGAGCTTCAGAATTATTGTGAA
Organism: Halobacteriovoraceae bacterium; assembly: GCA_020635135.1. Classification (GTDB taxonomy): domain Bacteria; phylum Bdellovibrionota; class Bacteriovoracia; order Bacteriovoracales; family Bacteriovoracaceae; genus JACKAJ01. The sequence continues at coordinate 540,344 of JACKAJ010000016.1, read as the reverse complement.
AAATCACTTTCTCTGTTTCCTGGAGAGTACAGTAAAGAGGCTATCTCTGGAATCTGCCACCAGGTTTCTTATCTCAATGGTTGTTATAGTGAAAAAGATAAAAATGTTATTTTCCATTATGACAAAATAGGGACATCTGTTGTGGGAAAACGCATTTTGGTTTTCTCCCTTTTTCATGGTGATGAATTCCCAGCAGGAAGTGTTGCTCGCTATTGGATGGAGCGACTCTACAAAATTAATCCTCGCAGTAGTTGGAGAATTATTCCTATCTTGAATCCCGATGGTGTTAACGGGAAAACACGAACAAATGGACGGGGAGTTGATCTTAATCGGAATCTTCCAACAAAAAATTGGGAAGTCTTAGCTTTAGAACATTGGGAGAAAAAAGAAGGAAAAAAAGAGCGACGCTTTCCTGGAAAAGTTGCAGGTAGCGAGCGAGAAACTCAATGTGTTTTGAATCACATAGAAAACTTTAATCCAGATTTTATTATTTCTGTTCATACTCCTTATGGAGTTCTCGATTTCGATGGTCCTCAAAAATCAGGTAAACCTTCTTTTGATCATTTGCCTTGGAAAAGATTGGGAACTTATCCGGGCAGCCTAGGACGCTATATGTGGAATGAAAGAAATATTCCAGTCCTTACCATTGAATTAAAAGGAAATGAGTTTAACTTAGACCCCGATTACTTGAGTGAGCTTCAAGATATCGCAGGTCTCATGGCCATTCGAACAGTTCAAAGTAAATCGAACTAAGACGTATTCTCAACTCATTTGTAATAAGTAAAATCCACTTCAATTTCTTTGAACGTCCGTACAGTATCTTTGTATATCATCTCAAAAAGTATTGAGTACTCTTCACCATCTTGAACTATTGTGTAGTCATTTTTGTCGACCAATGTTTTATTCCCATTGAAGTCGACGAGATAAACAGCATTAACTTCAGGGGCTTTGTAATATTTAAAAAAGAAATATTTTAAGTTAACTGTGTCGAGAAAACCTTTGATAAGTTTATCGTAGATCATCTTCGTGTAGTCTTTAGAGCAAATGTCCCCCACTGCATAAGGCACGTTGTAGGTCTTGAGAGTGTCTGCAAATTGCAAGTAGGTCGCTCCATGAGATTCACCATACAGACACTTACTACTTTGTTCGTCATAAAAGAGTCCAAGCCAGCCATAGGCTGCTAATTGTTCGGGAGTTAAACCCATGACCATGTCAGTGAACGCGGAAGTAAACTTTCGCACTCCATTTTTGTCTTGGTAAGGCGTAATTTTGGTCATAAATCCATTAGGGGAGTCAGCTTCAAAACTTTGAGGGCAATTGTTGGTATTGTTTTTATAATGCTCATCTTCGTCTGTGAGAACGATTGAGACATAGCGAGTTTTAGGTGCGAAACCATCTGAAATGATGTCGTTGAGATGTCTCATCGTTAAGCACAGTCCCTCTTCATTGGCAAAGCCGTCAACAATTTCAAAATCGTTGAGAATTTTCTTTAACTCTTTTGAAACTTGATTGACTTGCGAATTTTTATTAACTTTTACCTCTCCAATAGGTTTAGGAAGGGTATAGCGATACAGTCGTGGGTTGTTTTGAGGATCAATTTTTTTCACGAGAGTATCAACTTCACTCATGCGATAAAAATTGAGATCAATATCAGCACCGAGGGAAATAAAAGTGGGTGCAAGATTAACAAGAGCCGTCTTTATGTCATCAATTTCATCATCCATACTGGCAGAGTCGTCCAAAATAAAGCTCAAACGTGCTTGGGTGTAATCAGCGTTCTTAACATCAACAGGAACTTGTTTTGTTACTTTAAAGACTAATTGATCACCACAGTATTTAGTAGAGTTATCGATGGCAATATTCCCTTTGTGTGTTTTGAGAAACTCTAAAATCTCTAAGTACTTTTGGTAGCCTTCAAAATTTTGGTCATCGCAGGCTATAAATTCACACAATTCACTGAGATAACCTTTTGGTGGATAGGGACCTGGAACATAATTGAGAGCATCAGGGTGTTCACAATAATAAAGGGGAGTCACACAGGCAAGCGGGTTTACTCTCGGTTTATCTTTGAAATTTTCTCCAAAACGCTCGAGGTAATCTGTAATACTTAGGGAAATTTTTTCATCAAATTCAGCATAACCTTCAGTAAGGCAATGATTGAAAATGCAACTTCCATCTTCTAAATTAGATTTAATTTCTAAATTTTCTGCGTATTGATGGAGACAACCTTTGACTTCGAGCTTTTCGATGACTGGTTTAAATTTTCTAAATGTAGGATCGTCTTTGGAGCAGTTGGAAAAAAGCAGGCATCCAATACCCAACAGAGATAGACCCTTGAACTTACGGACTGACATGGGTAAATACTTCCTTGTAAAGTAAAAAAATTTATCTACAGGACTTAACGGGAAATTCCAAAAAAAGTTTAGTAAGATTGTTTGATAGTCAACTTTGCCTTGTGGAAGCCCATTTCAAAGTCTACATAAAGAAGAGTTCCAGGATTAGTTTTAATCCAGACGTTTTCAGTATTGAGTGGTTCGCTTGCGACAATAAAGTGGTTAATTACTCCAGAATTCACTTTGTTTTCGCAGGCTTCTGTAAAGTGTTCACAAGTTTCCCGCTCTGGGCAGCGAGTTTTATGAGTAGAGTAATAAAGAGGTTGGCCACCATTAAAGGCCATCATGTTATGGCCATTGGTTAATACAAAAGTTAAAAAATTTTCTGTGTTAGGGGAACCTTCAGTCGTACACAGAGGACCAGTGAGATCTATGAGTTCATCAATAACTTTTTGAGAAGTTAATTGAATTTCTGAAAAACTCACTTTCTTGGGGTCTTTAATGAGTTTATCAAAATGGCTTAAAAGATAATAAAAGAGAACTTCACTATCTGTATCGCCTAAAAGATAGCGAAGGTAACTTGCATCGATCCTATTCAAGAGTTGTGGCTTGATCTCTTTAAAATTTTTAATATTTCCATTGTGAGCAAAAACCCAATGACCAAATTGAAAAGGATGACAATTGAGAATATTGTTATTGCCCTCAGTTGCTGTGCGAATATGAGCTAAGACAGTCTTTGAGGAAACAATTCCAGAGACTTTTTCAAAGAGATGATCGTCGATTGCGGCATTAGGGCTTTTAATCAAATGGGGATTATTGTAAACGTAATAGGCTACACCCCATCCATCCGGATGGATTTTACTTTGATTCATGAGGGCATTATTGGCGCCCACCAAGCTGGTGTGCACATGGCTGTTAAAAATAGAGCGAAAACCAAAGAGTCGACACATGTGGGAAACCCCTTCATTATTGACTCGGAGAGTTTCCCAGAATACTTTAAAAACCTCGTCAATTAATGTACTATGGCACCTAGTTATGATCTCAGGTATTAGTTAATTTTAATAAAATAGGGTTGGGAAATGGACCAGTATCAAAAAATTCGTCTCGAAAAACTTGAAGCTTGGAAAGAACGTCAATTAGCTTATCCAGGGCGTTTCGAAAAAACACATTCGACTGTTCAGGCTAAAGCTTTACCTGATGAAACTAAAGATATTAAAACGGCAGGTCGTTTAATGGCGATGCGAGTGATGGGGAAGTTGACTTTTGCGCAAATTCAAGACGACAAAGGGAAGCTTCAAATTGCTTTTCAACAAGATCATCTTGGAAAAGATGATTACAAGTTTTTTACAAAAAAATTCGATATTGGTGACTTCATTGGAGTAGAAGGTAGTCTTTTTACGACTCAAAAAGGTGAGAAAACATTACAAGCTTCAAAAGCCATGCTCCTTACCAAGTCAATTCGCCCCCTTCCTGAAAAGTTTCATGGTTTGCAAGATCCTGAACTTAAAGCCCGTTATCGCTTCCTTGACTTATTAATGAGTGAAGAAACAAGAGAGCGCTTTCAGACGCGCAATAAAATTATAAAATTTTTAAGAAAGTTTTTAGATGATGCTGATTTTACTGAAGTCGATACTCCTATCTTACAAGCGATAAGTAGTGGGGCCAGTGCACGGCCATTTGAAACTCATCACAATGCTCTTGATATTCCATTGTTTATGAGGATCGCTCCTGAAACTTATCTTAAAAGACTCGTCTCCGGAGGATTAGAGCGAGTTTATGAGCTTGGAAAATGTTTTCGAAACGAAGGTATCGATGCCTCACACTTGCAAGAATTTATGATGCTCGAGTGGTACGCCGCTTATTGGAACTATCGCGATAATATGGAGTTTGTTCAAAAACTTATTCAAGGAATGGTAAAAGAAGTGACAGGAGGAACTGTTATTGAGTATCAAGGCCAAAAACTTGATTTCGGTGGACAGTGGCCAGAAGTTTCTTACAGAGATCTTGTGTTAGAACATACTGGAATTGATTTGCACAAAATTGAAACTTTTGAACATTTAAAAAGTGAAATTCAAAGTAAAAATTTAGAAATGCCCCTCGAAAAATATGTAGGACTGGGATCTCTGATTGATGGTCTTTATAAAAAGTATTGCCGTCCTCATCTTATCCAACCTATGTTTTTAACTATGCATCATCATGAGCTTGTTCCTCTCGCGAGAAGAAATGATGACAATCCAAATGAGCTTGATATGTTTCAAGTTCTCGTGAATGGCTGGGAAGTCGTCAAAGCTTATTCGGAATTAGTTGACCCTATTGAACAGAAAAAACGTCTTCTTGAGCAAGCTGAGCTGGCTAAGAAAGGTGATGATGAGGCTATGATGATGGAAGAAGATTTTATTTTGGCGATGGAATATGGGATGCCACCTATGTCTGGTCTAGGTCTTGGGGTTGAGAGAATAATTGCTCTTCTGACTGACAGCCCGAATATACGCGACGTGATTTATTTTCCTTCGCTAAGACCACCGAAATCTTCGGAACTTGAAGACTAAGTTATTTTTGTAATATCTGAGAAAGAGAGTCTTTTTTGTCTCTGCCTATATTGATTTTGATTCAAAAGAGATCATAATAAATATAGGTATTGTCTTGTTCATTCATAAAATTGAATTTTTTGAGGAAAAAAGATTTGATTAGAAATGGAATTCTAATTTTTCTCTTTGTTATAAGCTTGACGAAAAGTTATGGGACTCATTTTAGTTTGGGTTACCACAAAATGGATCCCAATGTGCAGTCTCAAGATGGCTCGGAAGCTTCCGATCCCTATTCCCCAACAATTTCTTTAGGACATAATTTTAATGCTTTCTGGGGGATGCAATTTTCTCCACAAATTGGTTATATCAAAAATAAAGTCAACTCTGGCGATAGCTATGGTGGTGATTATAAGATTGAAACATACTATTTACTCTATGATTTGCTATGGAATCCTTTTGAAAGTTCGGTTAGCGATTCAACAGAATGGGTTCTTCGAACAGGATTAGGAACTTATCAAAAGAGCATTAAAGGTAGTGGGGGAACTGTGACAGTTCCGAATGGAACATCGACAACGACGGCTTATCGTCCTTCTGGATCTTCGAAATCCTATACGACTACTTTGAATTTAGGAATTGATGGACGATTTAATTACAACTCTCAGTATATAAAAAAGTGGGGACTACGCTTGGAAAGCTTTTTGTACAGTCCATTTCAAAAACAAAAAAGAACTTTCGCTTATCTCATTACACTCGTGGGGTATTTTTAATGAAATTTTTGGGACTGGTAGTTGTTGGGATGTTCCTTTCAGTGAAAAGCTTTGCTTTTATCCTTATGGATCCAGACTATAGAATTGGCAGTCCTGAAAATGTAGTCGTTAATCTTGCAAGTGGAGGTTGCCAAGCAGCAGGAATTAGTAACCAAGAACTCTTAAACATAATCTCTGATGCTCTCAATAATTATTGGAATACTGTTCCTGAAAGTCGACTAATGATGAAACCTGGGAGCGAGAGCAGTGTTCCCGTAACACAACTTCCTCCAGATGGGCAGGTCATCATTGGGTGTGCCAGTTTAGGAGCGAGCACTGGAGGGGTGACCAATGTCAGTTACACAGCCAGCGGTTCGGCCAGGATTAGAATTAATTCCGATTTCTATGGAGCAAATTATAATTACGAATCACTTCTTGGTGTCATCGTGCATGAACTTGGGCATGCCGTAGGATTGCACCACTCTGATGATGGCGCCTCAGTTATGACGTATCGAGCAAGTAGTTGGATGCCAGGTCCTAGCAGTCTCTCACAAGATGATATGGATGGTGTTGCTTTTCTTTATCCCAATGAAAAAGAGTTGGGAGGATTGCTGGGGGGATGTGGTCTTAAAGTTAGAGATTATGCTCATCAAAAAAATCAGAAGGAACTCACTCTTTGGCGGCAAATTGTTGAAAGTCTATTTTCATTCACTTCCGTAATTCTCTTTTTTATTTTCTCCATTCGATTCTTTGCTTTTCAAGCGCGAATGATCCTCTCAAGGCCTTAATACGCCATGACAATTCACGGTTTACAAGCTAAAATGTGCCATATTTAGTGAATCAAAATAAGGTTTCGAAATGAATTATCTGCACCGTGAAATTGAAAAAAAATGGCAAAATTTTTGGGAAGAATCGAAGGTTTTTGAAGTTTCTGAAGACTCCCCAAAACCTAAATATTATGTACTCGATATGTTTCCCTATCCTTCGGGAGCAGGACTCCATGTTGGGCATCCACTTGGTTACATCGCCTCGGATGTTATAACTCGCTACAAGAGACTTTGTGGTTTTAATGTCCTTCATCCCATGGGTTACGATGCCTTTGGCTTGCCTGCTGAGCAGTATGCTATTAAAACGGGTCAACACCCCGCGATCACCACTGATGCAAATATTAAAACTTATCGAAAACAACTGGAGGGTATTGGCCTCTCGTTTGATTGGTCAAGAGAAGTTAGAACTTGTGATCCGAGCTATTACAAACATACTCAGTGGGTTTTCTTGCAACTTTTTCAACATTGGTACGATCGTAATGAGAATAAGGCTCGGGGGATAGATGATCTGGTTCGAATCTTTGAAAGAGATGGAAATGGATCAGTTCAAGCTGTGCATAGTTGCGAAAGTGAGTTTGAAAGTGAGCAGTGGAAATCTTTCGATGAAGAGACTCAGCAAAAAATTCTTCTCGATTATCGCTTAGCTTATCTCGCTGATATGATGGTGAATTGGTGTCCAGAACTGGGAACGGTTCTCGCCAATGATGAAGTGAAAGAAGGACTCTCTGTGCGAGGAGGGTATCCTGTTGAGCAAAAGAAAATGAAGCAATGGTGTTTGCGAATTACAGCTTATGCTCAACGCTTGCTCGATGGTCTAGAGAAAATTGATTGGCCAGAGCCTCTTAAAGAAATGCAACGCAATTGGATTGGTCGATCAGAGGGGGCTGAACTAGACTTCCCCATTGAAGGACTTGATGAGTCTTTTAAAATCTTTACGACAAGACCAGATACAATCTTTGGAGTGACCTTTATGGTTCTAGCTCCAGAGCATGATCTCATTGAACAACTGACAACCAAAGATCAAGCAGCCTCAGTACAAAATTATCTTAAAGAAGTTTCCAAGAAAACGGAACGAGAAAGAATTGCGGAAACAAAGAAAGTCAGTGGTGTTTTTTCAGGAAGTTATTGTCTTCATCCCTTTACGAATAAAAAAATTCCCATTTGGATTGCCGATTACGTTTTAGGAGGATATGGAACGGGAGCAATCATGGCCGTTCCAGCCGGGGATTCGCGTGACTATGCTTTCGCTAAACATTTTGATCTCGAAATTATTCCTCTTGTAGAGGGCGTTGATATTAGTGAAGAATCTCACGACGTTAAAGAGGGAATCATGATGAATTCTGATTTCCTCAATGGTCTCGAAGTTAAAGTGGCTCTTAAAAAGATCATCGATGAAATAGAAAAGAAAAAAATAGGGCACCGTAAAGTAAATTACAAATTGCGTGATGCGATTTTTAGTCGGCAACGTTACTGGGGAGAGCCTATTCCTATTTTTTATAAAAATGGAATCGCTTATCCCATGGACGAGAAAGATCTCCCCCTAGAGCTTCCAGATGTCGATGCTTACCTTCCCACAAAAGAGGGAGATCCTCCACTGGGGCGAGCAGCTCATTGGAAAACAAAAGATGGGCATCCCATTGAGTTAAGCACCATGCCAGGGTTTGCAGGATCTTCGGCTTATTTTCTTCGCTATATGGATCCAAAAAATGAAAACGAGCTTGTTTCTAAAAAAGCAAATCAATACTGGAAAAATGTGGATTTCTATGTGGGAGGAAGTGAACACGCGACAGGGCACTTACTTTACTCTCGTTTTTGGAATATGTTTCTTTATGATATGGGAGAAATTTGTTGTGAAGAGCCTTTTCAAAAATTGATTAACCAGGGAATGATTCAAGGAAGATCGAATTTTGTTTACCGGGTTAAAGGCACTAATCAATATGTTTCTCACGGATTGAAGGATAAGTATGAGACGTCTGAACTTCACGTGGACGTCAATATAGTACACAACGATGTTCTTGATCTTGAAGCTTTTAAAAATTGGGGACCCGAAAATAAAGATGCCGAGTTTATTTTAGAAGATGGACAGTATCATTGTGGTTGGGGGCTCGAGAAGATGAGTAAGAGTCTTTATAATGTGGTGAATCCTGATAAAGTAATCGAAGAATACGGTGCTGATACACTTCGGCTCTATGAAATGTTCCTTGGGCCCATCGAGCAATCTAAGCCTTGGAATACCAGTGGTATTGAAGGTGTATACCGATTTCTTAATAAATTTTGGAAGTTGTGTTACCAGGATGGGAAAATAGATCTTGAGGACAAGGAAGAAACAGCAGATGAACAAAAAATAATTCATAAAACAATCAAAAAAGTTAAGGAAGATTTAGAGAGTTTTTCTCTCAACACAGCTGTGAGCGCCTTCATGATTTGTGTAAATGATCTTGGCAAAATCAAATCAAAAAACAGAAGAGTCATTGAAAAACTTACTGTACTTCTTTCTCCTTTTGCCCCTCATTTGTGTGAACAGGTGTGGCATGATCTGGGAAATAAGGGAAGTATTAGTTTTACAGATTTTCCCGACTACGATGAAAAGTACTTGGTTGAAAGTCATTATAGCTATCCCATTTCAGTCAATGGGAAAATGAAATTTCTCCTCGATCTCCCTCTCGATTACTCTAAGGCCGAGATCGAAAAAACTATTCTTGAAGATGAAAAAGTGAAAGCTCTTTTTGAAGGGAAGACCCTAAAAAAAGTCATTGTCGTTCCAAAGAAAATTGTGAACTTGGTTGTTGGATAAATGGCCCAAATAAAGATAAAACACTTTCAATCTCAAGAAGAAGTCCAACGCAATATTTTGGAAGGTCACCCAACTATTTATGTGAGTTCTCGGACATCAACAGTTATTCCTTATGACCAGATTGCAGAATATTACACTGAAGATGCTGGGACAATTACGATTGGTGAATTGGGAAGTCTTCCTAAAAAAATAAAGCTAAATGGCAATGAACTTTTTATTGAAGGGCCAGTAACCTGGGAAGATGCCGATCACTATTTAGCCGATAAAGGTTGTAAGATTAAGACTTCTCCGACAGATAAGACTGCGGCGATGCTTGCCGGAGTTGCAACATCTTGTACAGGTGAACACTGCTTTGGCTATGGAACTTATCGCGATCATATTATTTCTTGTACTTATCTTAACTATAAAGGGGAGAGAGTTTTCCTTGATAGTCAGAAAAAAATAGAAGGTTTTGAAAAATATCAAAAAGAATATGAAGTTTATCGCAGCTTTAAAAATGCTCCTTTTCCAAGATTGGAAAGACAAACGGATTTGATGGTTGGAACTGAAGGGCAATTAGGAGTTGTAACATCAGCAACGATTCAAGTAACTCCACTGGTAAAAACTCAAGTCCTTTTTATTCTCCTCCCTCGATGGGAAGAAAATGATGAACAGCATTTGAAACTTCTGCAATTTGTTCAACCTCGAAGAGGAGAAATTATTTCTTGTGAACTTCTGGATTCACAATCTTTAGCAGTCTTAGAGAAGCCAATTGGAAACAATTGTGATGCAATCTTTCTTGAGGTTAAAGATGAAGTTTTTGAAAAAATTTATGAAGACCTCCTTGAAGAGTTAAGTGATTTAGACCCTGAAAAAATATTCCAAATTGACGAAGTCAAATTTCAAAAAATTCGAGTTGAAATCCCTCGAAATATCCAAGAAAGAAACAGCCGCAATCGCATGGCCAAAGTGGGAACAGATGTCCAGACCACCGTGGCTAATTTTGGAAAACTATTATCACTGTATCGAGAGTTTTCTAAAAAAAATGTCGCGTATCAATTGTTCGGGCATTTTGGGGACTGCCACCTCCATTTTAATTTTATGCCCGCGAACCAATCTGAGCGAGCAAGTTGCGTTCAAGACCTTGAAGCCTTTTATCGTGAAATTAAGAAACTGGGGGGATCCCCATTTGCTGAGCATGGTATTGGACTACTCAAGCAAAAATTTATGGGTCAATTTTGGAGTGAGGAAGTCAAGAAAACCTTCCGGAAGTTGAAACGAAAAAACGACCCTGAGTGTCATTTTTTCCCTCATGGGTTCATGCATCTGTAAAAAAGAGTGGGAAATTGAGACAATTTGACCACTGCAATGAAATCTCCTAGATTGAGGTTTGTTTTTTGGACTCTATAAAAAGATCTAGGCCGAGAAGGAGAGGTTGGTGAAGAATTTATTGTACTATATCGTTTTGGTTATTTCGATTGGCTATGGCTTTTATTATTTTACGGGTGAAGAGAACACGGCTACCAAAGCAACAGAAAAAATAGGGACATTAACCAAGAAAGTCATTCAAGGTGCTCAAGGAATTGAAGACGAAGAAGAGTACTATACAGAAGAAAACATTGAAGAGAATAAAGAAATTGAAAACAGAGGCAATGTTGATCTCAAACAGGCCTTCCATAGTGAACCGAACGTTGAAATGAATGAAGTCCAAGCTGAAAGTGAGCCAGTTGAAGCAAGCGACTATTCTCGTGAAGAAGAATATCGTGAACAGGAAAATGATTATCGTGCCTCAGATGTTGACGATGATTACTATCGTGATGAAAATCCAGAAGTTTCAGAGATGATTAAATCTAAAATGAGTGCCATTCGCAATAATGACGAGTTTGATTCCGATTATGATGAAGATGATTACCCAGAAGGTCTTCAGCGTGCAGAGGAAGAAATTGACGATGAGTTGAGAAGCCTCAAGGAAAATGACTACTAGGACACATCTTAATCTTCGACAATGATCTGCGGTTCTTGATCATCAATAATTTTTAAAATTTTTACTTTATATTTTTCATTTTTAGCCGCTCTAGATTGTTTTAATTGAATGGGAGATTCTTTAACAAGATCGACTCCCCAAAGACCTGTATCTATTCTCCAAATTTTTTTATCACAAGTTGATGTAATGACATCGTATTGAACAGTGTGGGCGACAACCATTCTTTTAAGATTGAGTCTATCAAGAATTCTTTGAAGTTTTTGACAGCGTAAATCTTCTTGGGGAAGGTCACTTTCGATTAAAGAATATTCACGATTAAGAAGGGAGCTTTGGATTTCAACTGGTAAGATATTGCCTTGAGTAATAGGGTAACGTTTTTTTATTTCTGGAATTTCAAATATTTTTTTTCCACTCATCCATTCACTAATGTCTCTGTTGATATTATTAAGACCGTAGTCGATGTCTTCGAGAGAAACTCCTCCATGAACATAAAGCGTCTCGCCAAGAATGAGAATTGAGTTTCTTTTGGCCAAAATTTTTGCGTAAGGTCCTCCGGGACGAAAAGCGACAATCCTTCCTCGTTGAGAACGAGGAACTGAATCGATATGTTCAATTTCACTATCGTGAATTCTTGTTCGATAAAAGTGACGAAAATTTTTAAAACCTCTTGGTCCAGTGCTTCGAAAATCGAGCGAAACATTCATCACTTCATGATTACCATTGAGAATAATAACTTCACCTCCTGCTTTTTGTGCTTGAGTAGTGAGTTTTTCAAAAAAATCGATTATTTTCTTTTCATCGTCTCCGCGATCCAGAATATCTCCAACTTGAACAAAAGTAGCTTTACCTCCGGTCCAATTAAGTTTTTTATCTACCAATTTTCCAGTTAGTAGAGCCCGTTTTACGAGTTCAAAATTTCCATGAATGTCTCCCAGAGCATAGACAGTATTTCTCTTAGAGTACCGAGTTTGGAAGGGATTAGAATCTTGGGAAAAGGTGTGGTTAATAAATGAGAACAAGAATGAAAAAAATGCAAGTTTAACCATGGAGTTGCTTATAACATGGCGTGCCGTCGGTAGCAATTAAGCTTGTAAATTTTTTATTTTATCTAAATAAGAGACTGTAAAATGAGGGTTATTGTTAGCAAAATCTAGTATTCCCTGGTTTCTCAAAAGACAAGCAGGGCATTTCTGGCACCCCTCCTTAGAAAGACCTTCATAACAACTGATGGTATTTTCTAGTAATAAATCAAGAACTCCAAGCTCATGACCTAATTCCATCGTTTGTTTTTTTGTCATAAAGACAAGAGGTGTATGGATTTTAAATTCATCATTTCCAAAATCAATTCGAAAAATTTGCTCTAAAAGATCATAGTATCGCCTATTACAATCGCGATAACCTGAGTTCGCTTCTTCAAGTTCGATGACTCCAAGATAAATGTGATTGGCGCCTAAGGACTGGGCATGGATGGCGGCTATTCTTGCCATTAAACCATTGCGTCCAAGCACTAAACTATTGGGAGGTGTGTTTTTATCTCCGTGAATAATATCGATATTGTGATGAGTAAGGGAATTGTGAGTGATTTTATTCAAAAAACTAATGGGAATAACATAGTGATCAACACCCCATTTTTGGCAAAGGCGTTTAGAGGCTTCCAATTCGTTACTATGTCTTTGACCATAATCAAAACTGAGACTTAAAACACTTGGGGAACCGTACTCTTTAATGGCCAGTGCGAGACAGAGGCTTGAGTCCATTCCACCGGAGTGGACGACGATAGTATCTTTTTTTATAGGGGTTTCCATAGCTCGACTCCCAATGATTTAAGATCTTGAGAAAGTTGAATTAATGGCAATCCCATAATGGCCGTAAAGTCATCACACAAAATATTATCAAATAGAGCGATGCCCGCTTCTTCAATTTTGTATGCTCCAGCACAATCATAGGGGGTATCGAGTTTGAGATAGTCTTCAATTTCTTGATCACTCATTTTTTTCATGGTCAGTGTCGTGATATCTGTTCTCTTGATCACTCCATCACTGTGAAAAAGACAATAGGAAGTTATGAGCTTATGGGTTTTGCCTTGTAGCTTTTTGAGATGTTTAATAGCCGTAGCATGATTCCCTGGTTTGCTCAAAATTTCGTTTTCAAAAGAACAAAGTTGATCAGCACTGATAACAATGCTCGATCCATCGACGAGACTTTCACCCTTTAAATAGGCTAATTGCAATGACAATTCACGGTGATCGTGATTGGGGTTTTTATCATAACACTCTTCGTTGAACGAAGGCTTTACGGCAGTAAATGGAATTCCAAGTTTCCCTAAAAGGGCTCTCTTATAAGGAGAATTGCTGGCAAGAATTATTTTGTTTTTCATAAGAATTTGGTTTTAAAACATTGAAAAGAGTGTGGCCAGTGCGAGATAAAATAAAATATAAGATCCTATAATTATTACAATGTGACGGAATTATGCTGATTCAGACAGTCAAATTGCATTATAGTGCCGCCATGATGAAGCAATCAATGATGTCACTTTTTATACTCTCATTTCTATTATCTTGTAGCCAAAAAGATAAGGATAAAAATTTGATCAATGGAACAGGAATTCCTACGCTTGATCAGATAGAAGGGAGGTACAAGCAGCCTGCACCTCCCGTTTTGATAGAACGTAGTCAAAAAAAGAAAACAAAAGAAAATCAAACCACTAATAACGATAGAGTTGAAGATAGCAATAATCTTGAAACTCTTAATTCTCCAACATTGCCTATATCTGAAGTCGATCTGGAGAGTCTCTATTCTTTTCCAAGAAAATCAAGTTATAACTATCGAAGTTTCATTAATCCGGATCTCTATTGTGAAAGAGATATGGGAAAAGACTTAATACCTCTTTCTTATTATCAAAATTATTTTCAACGTTGGGCCATGCAATTGAATATTTTTGAGTCAGATGAAGATATAAATATTCTCAGTGGCTGGTCAGCATTTCAAACGTACAATAAGTGGACTGGGATTACGGGAATTTCAGAAATTCTTTATGAATCTTTTGTTGTAGTAAAGGTTTTGGATCGTAAAAGTAAAATTATTGCATTTGAAAAAGAAGTTCCAGGTGAAGAGCTTTTAAATTTAGCAAGTTTGGCTGAAAAAGCTAAAAAAACACCTGGTTTCGATGGCGAGAAATATAGAAATGAAAATGCTAAAATAGTTTTTAAGTTATTTCTTGACCAAGACTGTGAGGGGTTGGAATTAACCAATAAATTAGGCAAACACTTTGAATGTGTGCGAGCTCTGAGTGAGATTTCATTCCCACGAATGGGACTTGGTAAAAATCCTTATCTTTTTAATAGCAAAACAACTCAGTGTTATTTAAATTCTAAATTATTAAAAATTTTGGAAACAGAATTTTCAGCTGAACTTTAAGTTATTTAAGAATTTTTCAAGAAAATCTTGCCTAGAAGCAAGCGAAAGTTTTTGACTAACCAGGCGTTCGAAAGATTGATAAACTTCACCGTTAATTCCACAGGGGTTCATCATCTTAATCGTTTTAAAAAATTCTTGATCATCAAAAAAATTAAGAGCAAGACCGTGGGAAGTGACAAAGTGCTCGAGATTCATCCCAATTGAAGCAATTTTGTATTGGTTGTCTAACCAGAGACCTAAGAGTTTGTTTTTGTAGCTAAGATTTCTTAAGTCACTCATTTGTTCTAAAGATTTTTGTGTTGCCTGAAGCATCCTGATCATAACTTTTTGAAGGCTTGTTTTATAACGAGTCACTTCGAAAAGGGGGTAAATAATGATCTGTCCAGGATAGTGGTAAGTTAATCCTCCTCCTCGCTTTATTTCAAAAAAAGGATAAGGAAGCTTACTCGCTGCACCTAGGTCAAATTCCACTAATTGATCCGTACTATCTCGCTGCAGTCCTCGGCCATGAGTAAAACAATAGGGGTGAGAGCAGAAGATGATAAGTCGAGCAGGATTTTTTTCTTTGATAAAGGGAAAAGCTTGGTCGATAAAAGCAAGGTAATCCGAATAGGGCCAGTTCCAGCATTGAAGAATCGTATTCTGTTCTTGGTGTTCAATACTAAAGTCGCTTGGAAAAAAGGAAGCAAAGTCCTCCCAAGTATTATAGTTCATTTGAGATTTGAGGTCTTTCATTTTGTTCAAGATATTTTAAATAATCAGCAGCTTTGTAGGAACTTCGAACCATGGGACCTGAGGCTACAAATTTAAAACGAAGCCTGTAGGCTAGACGCTTTAGTTCATCAAATTCGATCGGCGTATAGAATTTTTCTACTGAAAGATGTTTTTGACTTGGCTGAAGGTATTGCCCAAAAGTTACAATATCCACGCCAACATTTCTAAGGTCGATAAGTGTTTCATAAATTTCTTCAAATGTTTCACCCAAACCAACCATTAGACTTGTTTTGGTCGTAATCGTTGGATAGTTGTCTTTATAAAATTGCAAACAGCGCAAAGTTTTTTCATAGCCTGCTCTTGGATCTCTCACCACATGAGTTAGTCGCTTTACTGTTTCCATATTTTGAGCAATCACAAAAGGCTCACTCCGGGCCAAAGTATGCATGGGAGATTCTTCAGCATTAAAATCGGGGACGAGAACTTCAACTTTAGTATTAGGGTGTTCAATTTTTATTTTTTTTACGACATTAGCAAAGTGATTTGCACCATAATCAGAAATGTCATCGCGATCCACGCTGGTGATAACAACATAATTGAGGTTCATGATGCCAACCATGAGCGATGAGTTTTCTACTTCCATGGGATTGATAAAACCTTTCGGATTTCCTGTTTTGACATGGCAAAATTTGCAAGCTCGCGTACAGGTATCACCTAAGATCATAATCGTTGCCGTTTTATCTTTCCAACACTCCGAGAGATTAGGACATTTAGCTTCTTCACAAACTGTGTAGAGTCCTTTGGCGCGGAGATTTTCCTTAACTTCGCGATAACCATCGCCTTTCGGAATATTTGATTTAACCCAGGTAGGTTTTTGTTTGGAGATTTCGTAAGTTTTCATAGAGTTTGTGTTTTTTTCCTTGGCTTCAATCTAGAAATTATCTGAGGAGTTGTAAAGAGAATGATGCCAAGCCAAACTAATGAATAGGCTGTTAATTGTCTGGAACTAAAGGGTTCTCCGTATACAAATCGCCCTGTTGAAAATTGAAAAATAGGGGCGATGTACTGCAAAATTCCAAGAACAGACAGAGGAATTCGCTGAGCTGCTTTAGAAAAAAAATGAAGGGGAAGATAAGAAACGGGGCCTCCACAGACAAGAATAATGAGCGTCGTTATAGGAAGATTCGTCAATTGTGAAAAGCCATCATAATAAAAGGTATAAACTAAACAGAGTGGGCTTAATATTAAGGCTTCATAAAAGAGTGAAAGTCTGGGGGAAAAAGGGATGTGTTTTTTTATAAGCCCATAAATAGAAAATGTACTCGCAAGACTAAGTGCAATCCAGGGAAGTGTTGTAAGGTTCCAAGACAGGATAACGAGACTCATGATGAAAAGAAAAATTGAGATCCATTGAATATTTTTTAATTTCTCTTTAAGGAAAAAAATTCCTAAAAATGCACTCAGTAAAGGACTTGTAAAATAACCGAGACTGGCCTGGATAACTTGGTGGCTGTTGACGGCATAGACAAAGGTGAACCAATTGATTCCGATAAGGAAACTTGAAAGCATAAGTCTCATGAAATGTTGACGACTAATCCAAAAGACTTTTTTGAAAGCAGAGTAATTAGGGGCTGCAATATAAATGAGAATTAAGGATGTGAGTGTCACAAGAAGAATGCGAAAACAAGTTAGTTGGATGGAATCGATTGCTTGGAGTAATCTCCAGAATAGTGGAAACATTCCCCAGAGAAAAAAACTAGTGACGGCATACCCATAGCCTTTTTGAGTTTCATCGACATTCATTTTAAACTTCTTGAAATAAGTGAGTGTTTTCGAATTTAATAGAGACAGGCATCTTTTCACCTTGCCAAAGCTCGGGATGAAAAAATGAAAAGTAATGACCATTAATTTGGGCTTTGATAAGAAATCTACCTTGAGTAAATTTTTGCTCGATAATTATAGCTGTTAGATTTCCATTGGGATCATGGTAAATAAATTCAGGGCGAATGATAAGGAGTTGATCCAGATTGTTAGGGTTTATTCTTTCTTTGAACTGGATGGGAAGAAGTATGCTCCCCAATAAGGAATCAAACTCTAGGTTATTTTGGTTTTGTGCTTTGAATTTAACTAAGAGTTCGTTACTTATTCCAATGAATCGAGCTGCAAAACTATGATTGGGCGAGAAATAAAGATTTTCTCCAGGACCATGATCTTGAAGGCGTCCAAAATTAAAAACTAAACACTGGTCACAGTATGTCAGTGCATCTTCAATATTTTGAGTCGCCCAAAGAATTATTCCCTGGTGTTCACTATTGTATAGTTTTAAGGCTTTCAAAATTTCTTGACGGTTGATCCAATCAATTCCCGCAAAAGATTCATCAAAGAGTAAAAGCTTCGGAGAGTTCATGAGATAACTGATGACTTGTACGCGTTGCCTTTCTCCGTTGGAAAGTTGATTGAGACTGTGATCGATCACATTTGTTATTTCAAACATTGCTAAGAGATCTCGAGCCAGGTTGACTTTGGCTTCAATATCTAAATTTTGATGGCAAGATTCGATGAGAAAATTAAGTGTTCCTTGAGTCGACTGAGCCAACAACACATTATTTTCAATAAATACACAAGATTCAGTATAAGGATTGTGAATCTCTCCTGATTGAACCATAAGTTGTTTGTGAATAATTTTTAAAAGCGTACTCTTTCCACTACCACTTGGCCCTAAGATTCCATAAAACTGTGAATTTTGGAATTCGAAAGTTAACTTTGAAAGGCCACCTGGTGAGCGTGCATCGTGAAGGTAGGTAATATTTTCGAGAAAAAGATTTGCATTATCCATATTAATTTTTAATGAGAATCCCTAACCCTAAAAATAAAAATAAAACACCAACAATGCGAAAGAAATTGAGAGGGTGTGTGGGAATGCCCATAATTCCGAAATGATCGATAATAAGAGACATGCAAAGCTGGCCGGTTATAAATGAGCCCATCATTACAGTGGCTCCTATTCGAGAAACAAGAAAAAGAGAACTTAAAACAAAAAGGGCTCCCAGTATTCCACCTGTTAAATACCAAGGAGAAACGTGCAGAACTTTTTTGAAACTCATCTCAGAGTATCCAGGAGAGAAGAACATTGTAATGATAAAGAATATACTTGCGCCAACGAAAAACGAAACAAAAGCACTGTGGAAATGGTTGTCGAGAGATCTTGCAAGCTGTGAATTGACGACAGATTGCATGGGCATAAGAGCCCCAATAAAAATACTGGCAATGATTGTTAAGATATATAGTCCAAAATTATTCATCTGATTTTAAAAATATGGCATTTGCGAGGATTCGAACTTTTTCTCTAAGGGCTTCAAGAGCAATACTTTCATTTTGTATATTGAGTTCGTTTTGAATAATATCTTTTTTGATTCCAGAAATTTCTTCCAATTGATTCATTGTGATTTCCACTTCTAGGTTCCCTGGATCCTCATTAACCACGCTTTCCACCTTTTGAGATATGTTAAGATTGTGTGTGGTCACTTAAAGCATACTCATTTCTCTTTTACAAATAGAAATTCATGACATTTTATTCTCTCAAACCAGGGAGATCGTGGATGTGTGAACTTGCGTCGGCCGTTTCCAAGGTGGCTTGTGGGTACACACAAGCATCAATCATACTTACGGCAGCTGGGCGGTAGTTTCCAGAATTCTTAACACCTCCAAAAGGTAACTTAGAGCTGGCACCGACAGTAGATCGGTTGCGGTTAAAGATCCCGACATCGAGAGTATTTGCAGCGTGTTGGAAGATTTTTTCATCTTGAGTGAATATTGCTGCAGCAAGTCCGAACTCCGAGCTGTTGGCTATACTCAAGGCTTCATCAATATCATCGTAAGCTATGAGAGTTGTGTGGGGGGCGAATCGTTCTTCACCAATTATTTCATGTTTTTTGGCATCATAGTTTTGCAAGGTATGGACGACAGGGGAGCAATAATGTCCTTCGAATGATGTTTTTATTTCTCGAGGAGCGATGAATTGTTCAGCCCCAGATTTTTCCAATCTTTGGATATAGCTTTGAAATTTTTTAACTGCGTCTTCGTCAATTAAAGGTCCCATAAAAGGGATAACCTTATGAGTGATAGGGTGGTCAACAATAATTCTATCAATTGTTTCTTTGAAAAGTTTTGAAAAACTATCAAAAAGTGAACGATGAACAAGAATATTTCCACTGGATGTACAGCGCTGGCCTGAAGTAAGAAAGCTTGCCTTGATGAGTTCTGAAACAGCGTGTACTTGAGAGGCATCACTATGAACAATGGAAGAGTTTTTCCCTCCCAGCTCGAGAGCAACGAGTTTATTTAAGTCACGGTAAGTTGATTCTAAAATTTTAAGACCTACAGGCTTAGAGCCAGTAAAAAAGATTCCTTTTATATCAGGGTGGCGTGTAAATCTTTGAGTACCGGCAGCTCCTCCACAAAAAAAGTTAATAACTCCTGCAGGAAATTGAGCTTCGTGAAAACATTCGATCAGTAATTGTGCTGAATAAACTGTTTTTTCAGAGGGTTTAAAAATAATGCTGTTCCCTGCAAGAAGAAGACTCAAAATTTGGCCATTGGGAAGATGGCATGGAAAATTGAAGGGACCAATGACAATGCTAGGACCGATTGGTTTAAAATTCACCTGCCCATTAATTTGCGGCATTATATTTTGATAGTGAGTATTTTCAATTCGCTTTAAGGATTCTTCTAGAGTGACGTTGACTTTAGCAATAACCCCAGAAGCTTCTGTCAGAGATTCCCACAATGGCTTTCCAACTTCTAGGCTAAGTGCACGAGCAATTTCTTCTTTTCTTTTTTCAATGGCCAGAGCATAGCGCTTTATGCACTCCATTCGGTTTTTAAGGGGTGTTTGTTTCCAAGTTTTGAAACCCGCTATTGCTGAATCAATGATTGAATCAATTTGTGAACAGTCTTCTTGGAACTCCCATAGAATTTGATTAAGATCCGCAGGGCAGTGTTTTTTGAAATGTTCATCGCCTTGGTTGGAAATGTGAAAATTTCCGTTATAGTAATTACCTTTGAGTTTCATGAGAGTACCTTTTTTGCGTTTTCAAGTATGACTAACGCATTTATTTTTAATTGCGAACTGTCTTTTATATCGAAATCTTCTGAATTATCAATAATAAAGGGAGCACTTTTTCTTTTCTCATCAATTGAAATTTGATGCGACAAGATTTGCTCTATTTGAATTTCACTAAGGGACTCTCTGCCTTTTAGGCGTTTAATTTGTTTTGCTTCAGGGCAATAGACTAAGATCACCGTATCGAGTTTAGAAACCAGATTTTTTTCAAATAATAGTGGAACATCGTAAATAATAAATTGGGGATCTTTGAATGATTCAAAATCTTCCCAAAAAGCCTTTTCGAGTTTTGAATAAAGATATCCCTCTATTTTCTCTTTTAACTCGGAATTTTGATAAAAATCTTGGCGAAGACGATCAAAATCTA
Organism: Halobacteriovoraceae bacterium; assembly: GCA_020635135.1. Taxonomy (GTDB): domain Bacteria; phylum Bdellovibrionota; class Bacteriovoracia; order Bacteriovoracales; family Bacteriovoracaceae; genus JACKAJ01. The sequence goes on along the minus strand of JACKAJ010000016.1, from coordinate 519,533 downwards.
TGAAATCATTGTTGAGATATTGAGGGTTGAGATTCTTAAGCCAGTTTTTGGTCTCCTGAAAAGAGTAGATTTTTTTTATAAGCTGGTCGGCACAAATAACAGGAAGTCCTTCGTTCCTATAAATCTGAGAAACAGTGGATTTTCCTGAAGCAATCCCTCCTGTTAATCCAATGACCGGAACAGGAATTTGATAGAGCCTATTTTCCTTTTTCATTTTCTTTGACTCGACTCCAAAGTTTTTCTTTTTCTTTAAGTGATAGTTTTAGGAAGTCTTGCTCACGATTACCACAAAGCTCAATCATTTGAACAAAGCGAGTGTAGAATTTTTTATTGGCAGAACTCAAGGTAAGTTCTGGATCAAAATTGAGATGGCGAGCCAATTGGGCCACAGTAAAAAGAATATCTCCCAATTCTTCTTCAATCGCTGTTTCAAAATATGGGGATCTTGATTGAGATTTTTTGTCTAGAGATTCTTTAAGTTCGTCGAGTTCTTCTTGAACCTTGTTGAGAACTTCATGGGGGGATTCCCAATCAAATTTAATTTTCTTAGTTCGTTTACCAATTTTAAAAGCAGCATGAAGTGAGGGGTTGAATAAATCTTCTTCTGGAAGAATTGATTTGGTTTTTCCTTCTTGAACCTTGATTTCTTCCCATTGTTCATGGAGCTCATTGAGAGAAAGGTCTTCATCATTCTTCTTCTTTTTAAATACGTGAGGGTGTCGGCGAACAATTTTATCTTGTAGGCCTTGACAGACATTTTGGATATCAAAGTCTTTTCTCTCCGAAGCAAGTTGGGCATGAAGTATAACCTGCAATAAGACATCTCCCATTTCTTCTTTGAGAAGTTGGGGATCTTGGGAATTGATTGCATGGAGCATTTCATAACACTCTTCAATGAGATAGGGGCGTAATGATTCATGAGTTTGCTCCAAGTCCCAAGGGCACCCACCTTGGGGGTCTCTCAATTGAGCAATGACGTTGACGAGTTGATCGAAATAGTGTCCCATGTGAACAATATAAGAGGTGACATGTGAATAGCCAAGGCCTTTCGCTCGATTTACAAATCATTGACGAATCAGAATCAGATAATTCAATTCAACTAGAACAGTATGGTAAGCCATTTAATGAGATGGTGCTGTTCTTTTTTGAACAATACTTTGAAGATGATCGTTTTGAAGGAAAAAATATTGAATTGGTCGTCAATATTGTTGGTGAAAGCAAAATTAAAGTGCTCAATGCACAGTTTCGCAATAAAGATAAGGTCACTGATGTTTTGAGTTTTCCAATGTGGGATAACTTGCGAACCCAAAACAGTGAAGAGAGTGAAATAGCTGCCTTTGAACATATTTTTTTGGGTGAAGTTTTTATTTGCCTCAAAAAAGCTGAGCTCCAGGCCCAAGAATTTGGTATAGACCTCTATTCAGAGATCCTCCACCTCTTTGCCCACGGCTTTTTGCACATCATGGGTTTTGACCATGAAATTGACGAAAGTGAGGAAAAACTCATGGAAAATTGGGAAAAACGGCTGTTGTTGCAGATCAGAAAAAGCTAACTATCTGAAATTACTAGTGCACTATTTTCTAAGCAGTATGTAAAATTTACTCTCTTTTAGGTAGTCTTGATTGAAAATGGTAAAATAACCATAGCGATATTAAGCACATAGAGGACGTCATTGGATTTTCGCAATTTTAAAAAAATTTTTATTTTGTTTATAGGAGGATGGCTTCTATTTATCTCAAAAAGTTTTTCAGTCGTGAAACAATACGAGGGAGAACTTTCTTTTCGAGAAAACGATATTGCCGATAGTATTGATGAAGTTGAGGGGAACCGACACTGGTTTGATTTTAATTTCCTCTACTATTATCGGAAACCTTTTGTAGACACAGAAGGGCGATTCGATCTCTCATTGAGATTAAATGACGTCGACTATATTATGTTTTCACTGAAAGAGGCTCAATTAACACATTTGGGGCAAAACTGGGAACTCAGTTATGGTTTTCAAATTGTGGATTGGGTTGAAATTGATCGCGTTTGGGGTTTAGGAAAAATTAATAACCGCACTAACTTTGATTTTTTCAGACCAGGACAAGAAGGGCTTCCAGGAGTCCGGTACAAAAGAAAGCTTTCTAGTTGGTTTATGTTTGATATTTTTGCATCTTTTCTCTACATTCCTGAACTTAATCCTCCCTTGAACATTGATGCCGACAATGGAACGATTACTTCTAAAAGTCCTTGGGCCCAAGTTCCAGCGACAACAGCTAATATTGAAGGCGTAGGGGTTCGGCAGATTTTTTATGATGTGAATAAGCCAGGTGCTGAAGATATCATTTTTCAAGAATCATATGGAATTAATTTGAGAATTTCTCCGTATGAAGATGTTCATTTTACAGGTTTTTACTTAAGAAAACCGGAAAACAGTCTCACCAATACAGCAAATGTAACCCTTGATCCGGGGGATTTTTCTCCGATTGCAAAAATTGAGCCCGAAATTTTTTATCATACCCTTTTTGGTGCCCAATTGGCGGCAATAGTTTTTAATGATTGGAAACTCTACACAAGCTATTACACATCAATTCCAGGTGATAAGCCTGAAGATGATCCGGAGATTATCAATAACAACATCGGGATAGGTATTTCAGTGGAAAAATTCCGTGAAGAGTATGTTGGAGCTGGCTTTGAGTACCATGTGGAAGAGACTATGTTTGGTTTTAGCTTTCTCTCTCGAATAAGTGATTTTGAGAAAACGAGTCTTTTGGATAAAATTCCACGCTGGAGCCAAGCTATTAATATTTCTGGGAAATGGAGCTTTTGGGAAGAGTTTCAAGCCCAATTTGACTTTAAATATGACACTTTAACTTATGACAGACTCTATATGGCAAGTATAGATTGGCGACCTCACCGAAACTGGAGTATCGGAACGGGGTTCGATATTATTGGCGCTCCAGCAAATGGAGAAGGGTATTGGGTTGTTTTCCGTGATAATGACTCCATTTTTGCCCATCTCAAGTATTTGTTTTAAGAGGTGTCATGGATTTACGAAAAGTGATTTATATGATCAGAAATTTGTTATTGGTATTTATACTAGTTCTCCATGGGTGTTCGGATGACATCAATGAAGGAGAAGGGAAAGGTCCTAGCTTTAGTGACGAGCGCTTTCAAACAAATTGTAAAATTAACTCTGAAGAAATGGCAAAAATTCTTCAAGAGCCAATTCCAGAACAGATTAATTGCATTTATGACACTCTTAATCTCTTTATGAATCTTATTGAACCCGAGAGAAAAGAGTTGGGTAAAACTCTCTCTCGCGACGTTTTAGAGAGATATATTCGAACGAATGAAGAAAATGCAGAAGATATTATTAAGTACTTGGATGTTTTCTTCAGTCTTAATTATTTGGTGTTTGGAACTGACTATGGCTATATTAAGAAAGATAATTTTGCAAAGCTGAAAGACTTTCTTATTCTGTTCAATCGCGAATTTTCATCAATCTATAAGTATCTCGAACCCTATGCTGGACCTGTTAAAATCAAGAGCCATAATAAGATTAAAGAAAGTGTTCTGCAAGCGGCAAGAAATATTGTTAAAGATGGAATGGTTCTGGTTGAAGATCCTAATAAAAAGAATTCAAAAACGAGTGTGAATCGATCTTTGAAATCTCTTTTAGAGATGCTTGATAAAGATCGCTCACTTAGAATTAGTACTATTCTTGATTACTTTAAAACTGATAGCAATGTGAAAGAATTAGAAGATGTCAAAAAACTTCTCTACATCAAAAAAGTTATATTAGGAGGAGACCCTGATATTATTACAATTGATGAATTTGTCGATTTGATTGAAAATAAATTAGAAATTCTCAGTGAAATTTTATTTGATGTGTTTAAACTCAAAGATATTATCTTTGATACAGAAGAAAAGAAATTTGCTCTTTACGAAGATAGTTTGTCACGCTTCAAAAAAGTTTTAGAAAATCAACACGATAACCCAGAAGTCCTTATTACTTTTGATAATATTTTTACGACTCTCGATACTTATCGAGATCAAATTTTTACCGAGAATTCAGACCTCGATTTGAGAAAATACCAAAGTGAGATGGAAAGAATTAAAGAAGTCTTAATTGGTTCGACAGGTGACTTCACAGCAAAAGATATTCTTGGAGTGCTCGATCACCTTAAAGAAGTGGCTAAAATAGGCGTTCAGTTTGCAAGAGCTTTTCAGGAAAATAAAAGAATTCTCTTGGATTATGAACCCGTCAAGGGAAATGAGTTGAAAAATGAGACCGGCGTAGAAGTCGAACATTTTCAAAACTTCCAGAGAATTATTGAAAAGTATCGCTACTTTAAAGGTGATGAAATTCTTCCTCTCTATAGCGATAAGATATTGAGAAATATTGAAGGCGTTATTGAAGTTGGCCAAATTGAATATTTAGTCGACAAACTCGTACGCTTTTATGAAAAAGAATACCCTTGTCACTTACGAGGACCACACTGGCCCAAAAATCCTTATACAGGTAAGAAAGAGGAAAAAATCCTTTGGGACGATTATATTTGTAAAGGCAGTGAAGATTACCGTGGGACATTAAAGGTTGGGCAAGTTTATTTTATTATTCTGGAATTTCGTCGAATTTTAAATGATCTTTATATTGTATTGGAAAATCGAGAAGACCGATCCGCTGAATCTGTTGCTCTGATGACGGATTTGTTTCAGCATTCTTCAAATGATGATGGCCTTATTCAAATTAATGAGATTGTTGAATTTGCTTATCAGCTCCTTAATTCCATTGAAATGAGTGATAACGTTCTCAATTATTTTTCAGGAAGTTCGCGTTGCCCAGTCATTGATGAAGATGATCCGAGTAAAGATCCTTCTCGAAGCAAATTGTTTAAGATACCTCGTTATTCTGTTCAAAACTGTTTCCGACCAGAATTTTTTAATATTTTCGAAGAACCATTTATTGATAACAGTGGGTTTGGTTTTACTTACACATATTTTGATTATTTTACTAAATTCAAGGACTACTATAAGCAAATTCAAAATAATCAAGAAGAGCAGTCTCGTCTTATTGTTGAAATGGAAAACTTCACGAGAATTTGTCCTTTCGAAAACGTTCCTATGAGTAAGTCTGACATTCTTGGAGTTTATGCTGGTTTGTTTAACGTCGAAGCTACACTTAATCGCTTTGATTTTGATAATGATAACGTCATTGAAGTCGGTGAAGAGTTAGATGCTGCCTTTGCTCACTTTAAACGAGCAATTGATGGACTCACTGATGGTATTAAACCTTCAGCAAGAAAGATTTTTGATTTTTTGACAAATAAGAAGAGAATTCCAAATACAATCGAAGGTCTTGGGCTCATAGTGGGAATTGCTCCGAAACCAAAAGACGCCGATCGTTTAACGCTGACAAAAATCTTAGTTGGATTGCAAGAACAATCGGATAAAAAGAGAAAAGAACGCTTGGGTGATCTCTATGTTTCTGATGAAGAATATTGTCAAAGTTTTTTACCGATCAAAAATGGGGTAAAGCAGGGAATTAAACCAATGCAGACCTTTTTTGCTGATGACTTTGATTACACTGGATTTGAAGTACAGAATAAAGAAACAAAGAGCTATCTTCTTGATTATATGCGCTTGAAAATGAGCGGTCTTTAGACTCTAAAGACTCTAATTGATTGCGCTCCCATTCGATTCTTGCTATCTTTATTCTATGTCAGAATACATTGATCAACTAAAAGAAAACACTTCCCTGATTGCCGATTACCATACTCGTTTTGAAAGTATTCGGAGGTCACTTTGACATTGATCAAAAAAATGCTCGCTTAAGCGAGATTGCGGCCTTGGAATCTGATGGTACTTTCTGGGAGGACTCAGAAAAAGCTGCCAAAATTCAAAAAGAAAAATCCCTATTGTGCAATGTTGTTGATTCTTTCAACGAACTTAAAGAACATATTGAAGAACTCGATATACTTGTCGAATATGGCAAAGAAGGGGATGAAGATTCTGCCAAAGAAGCTGTGAGCATTTTAAAAAATCTTGCAGATTTGATTGAGGAACAAGAACAAAAAGCTTTCCTCTCTGATGAAATGGATGGGAACAATGCCATTGTGTCCATTAATGCGGGTGCAGGAGGAACTGAATCTTGTGATTGGGCCAGCATGCTCCAAAGAATGCTCGTCCGCTGGGCAGAAAAGAAGCGATTCAAAGTAAAACTCTTTGACGAGCAAGCCGGCGATACTGCTGGAATTAAATCCACTACTTTTCTGGTTGAAGGGAATTTCGCCTATGGGCTTTTAAAGTCTGAGACCGGGATTCATCGTTTAGTGAGAATTTCTCCTTTTGATTCCAATGCAAGAAGACACACTTCATTTGCTTCAATTTTTGTATCTCCTGAAGTGGATGATGAAATAGAAATTGAAGTTCCTGATTCTGAAATTAAAATAGATGTTTATCGCTCAGGGGGAGCAGGTGGCCAATCCGTCAACACCACAGACTCCGCAGTGAGAATTACCCATTTACCTTCTGGAATTGTGGTTACTTGTCAGAACGAACGTTCCCAACATCAAAACAAGGCCATGGCTATGAAAATTCTAAAATCTCGGCTTTATGAAAAAGCAATGGAAGAGAAAAGGGAAAAACAAAAAGAGGTCGAGGCGAGTAAAAAAGAAATTGGTTGGGGATCACAAATTCGTTCATATGTCCTCCACCCTTATAAAATGGTCAAAGACCATCGTACCAGTGAAGAAATGGGATCAGCAGAAAAAGTACTCGATGGAGACATTGATTCATTTATTAAATCTTATTTGCAATGGGCAAAAGAAAATCATCTCTAAATTTAAGGTGAAAATTGAAAGTTGGTTATTGGAAATTATTTCGCATACTAATTGAAGACAAAAAAACAGTTTTCTTTTTTCTGATGACCGTTCTTGGTCTTGCATTTTCTATGACAGTAATCCTTTGTAATTTTGGACTGATGGATGGGTATGAAGTGGTCCTTAAAAATGGTCTTCGAAAAAGTATGTCGGACTTAGAGATCACAAGTCGTTACGGGTTTTTCAAAGTAAATAGTGAGCTCAAGGAAGCTTTAAAAGATCAGGGCATTCAAAATTATGCTGGTGTAGTCAAAACAGAAGGCTTTATTGTTCAAGAAAATAAAAGCAAAGGAGTTCTTATCTATGGGATAGATGAGAAAGAATACAATAGTGTTTCTTCTATTGCCATGAAGATTCCAAACGAAGATTCACTTGTTATTGGAAAAACACTTGCTGAAGAACTTGATGTTAAACAGGGAGATAAAATAGTTATTGCTTTTACGAGAGGAAATAAAAATTTTGAAGATTTACCTTATTTAAAACCAATGACTATTAGTGATATTTTTTCGACAGGAATTTATCGAAAAGATATGCGAATTGTTTACATGCACAGAGAGGGATTGAGAAAATTTGCCAATACAGATGATCGAGTGAATTCAATCTTGTTGAAACTTGACGGAACAAAAACAAATGATGATATCGAGAAAGTAAGAAGTGAATTGGCTCGAGATCTTCCTTTTGGCTATAAAATTAAAGCTTATTGGAATGAGTTTCAGAGTCTTTTTGAAGCGGTTCAAGTTGAGAAATTTTCGATAACGGTGATTCTTCAATTGATCATAGTCATTGCGCTATTTAATATTGTGGCCTTTGTGAATTTTAATACGACAAAAAAATCTCAAGAATTTTTTCTCTTGAGAGCACTTGGAATGAGTTTAAAAGCAATTTCAAAATTTTGGATCTTAACAGTATTTATGATATGGCTTCTGTCGTGTTTTTTCTCTTTGGTCATGACATGGTTGTTTGACAAAGTTATTCTCAAACTTCCTTTTTTAAAAATTCCCGGAAATATTTATGAGCTTTATCGCTTGGAATTGAGTTTAAGTTTCAAAAGTGTCTTAATGGTTTTCGCATTGACATTAATCTGGTCGATTGGTGTGATTGCCTATATTCTTCTAAAAGAGCGAAAGAAAACGCTACTGCAAGGGCTTCGACAGGAGTTTTCATAAACGATGATTGATTTACACGATATAAAAAAATCTTTTGGTGATGTGCATGTTCTCAAGGGAATATCACTTCACGTCGACAGCAAAGAACAATGTGTAATCCTAGGGAGTTCTGGTTCAGGGAAATCAACTTTACTCTATATTTTAGGAACTCTCGATAAGGCATCGAGTGGTCAAATTCTTATTGATCAAAAAGATTTAGGAAAAATGAATGATGAACAATTGGCCCTTTTTCGAAATGAAAATATTGGCTTTGTTTTTCAATTTCACTTTCTTCTTCCATCGATTACTTGTGAGCAAAATATTCTCTTGCCACCAAGGATTAGCGGTAAATCGCTCGCACCTTACAAAGAATTAACAGAGATGCTCGCAAAATATTTAGGGGTGACGCATTGCTTGAAAAAATACCCTTATCAAATTTCTGGTGGTGAACAGCAACGCATTAACATTATTAGAGCATTGATTTTAAAGCCTGCTATTTTGTTATGCGATGAACCTACAGGAAATCTCGATTCGAAAAACTCACAAAAAGTTGTTTCGTTACTAAAAGATTTGAGTTTAGAATTGGGCTCAACACTTATTGTTGTAACTCATGACCAAAAAGTAGCTTCACAATTTAGCAGGAAAATAACCATTGAAGATGGTCAGTTAATTAGCTAAAATCTCTTTATTTACAAGGTGTTTATGTGGTGCATGAGGACATGATCTTTGAAGAGAATACTACTCGTTGTTGTTAGTTTATATTTTTGTTTGTCAGCTAATGCAGAGTTAGTTGAAGATATCGGACCCCGAAAGAACCTTTTTAAGATTGATAAAATCGAAATCAAAGGGTTGAGGAAAATCGAACCGCAAGCGGTTCTGGAAAAGATATCAGCTGCTCCCGGTAAGTGGGTCACCACCTATTCTTTGCGTTCGGACTTAAAGAAGATTCATCAGATGAAATATTTTGAGGAACTTGAAGCCGATCACGAAGTGAGAGGGGGAAAAAATATTCTCATCTTTAAGATAAAAGAAAAGCCCATCGTAAAAAAAATATTTGTAGAAGGGAATGACGAGATTGATGACGATGAAATAAAAGAACAAATCAGCACGAAAGAATTCAACATTGTCGATATCAATTCTTTAAAACAAGACATCAATACCATTAGTAAAATGTACGAAGATAAAGGGTATTTCCTTGCTGATATAAATTATAATTTACAAAAAGATTCTAATGAAGCCGTCGCTATCACTTTTAATATCGAAGAACATGATAAAGTTAAAGTTAAGAAAATCACTTTTTTAGGTAATAAAGAAATACCGGACGATGAACTTAAGAACTTCATGTTAACGAGAGAAGACTCTACAATGTCTGGTATGTCTGAAGCGGGAAGTTTCAAGGAGTTTAATTTTCAAGCAGATATTGAAAGACTGAGTTATTACTACCGAACGAAAGGGTATTTGCAAGTCAATGTAGGAAGCCCTGTCATCACAGTATCAGAAGACAAGCGTTGGATTTTTATTACCCTTAATATTACCGAAGGTCCTCAGTATGAAGTGAAGGACATTAACTTTAGTGGGGATCTCCTTTACACAGAAGCGGAGCTTCTGGAAAAAGTCAGCTTAAAATCATCTGAAACATATTCTGAAGAAAAATTGAGAAAAGATATTCAAAACCTCACGGAACTTTACCAAGATCTCGGGTATGCTTTCGTCAACGTTCTTAGAACACTCGATCCTATTCAAGAAGATGGCAAACATAAGGTCAATGTGAACTTCTCATTTGAAAAAGGGAAGATTGCCTATTTTGGGAAAATCAATATTCGCGGGAATACGAAGACGCGCGATAAAGTCGTTCGACGAGAGTTGAAAATTTTTGAAGGAATGAAGTTTTCAGGATCAAAACTACGGATTTCAAAAGAGAACGTGAATCGTTTAGGATTCTTTGAGCAAGGAAGTGTTGTTTTCAATACCGTTTCTCGTAAAAACCGCGACAATGTTCTCGATGTTAATATCTCTGTTAAAGAAAGACAGACTGGGCAAATATCGGTTGGAGCAGGGTATTCAACTGATACTAAAGGATTCTTGCGAGCATCCATTAAGCAAAACAACTTTCGAGGTTTGGGACAGAATTTAACTTTTAGCCTTGATATCTCTGATTTAAGACAAACATATAGTTTAGGTTTTACTGAACCCTACTTTATGGATACCAAGTGGACTGTTGGTGGGCTCTACTATCGAACCACTAATACATTTATTGAAGCGTACGATTTTGATAAAGAGGGGATGGATCTAAGGATTGGTTATCCGGTTTGGGATTATACTCGCGTTTTCTTAACATATAATATAGAGGATACTCAAATATCGGATGTTAAAGTTCCTAACGTCAATCCAGATGAAGAAAATGGGATTGCTTCAGGGGTTGAAGTTTCACTGGTTCATGATAAACGGGATAATGCTTTTGAGCCCTCTGATGGATACTATCTCTCTACCGGTATAGAATATGTCGGTTTAGGGTTTGATCACAAGTGGCTCAAAGGAAGTCTAGAAGGTCGATACTACTACCCGATCTATGGAGATTTTGTATTCCGTTCGAGAATTCGTTCACTACAATTATTTAAAGTTGATAACCAAGTAATCCCTCGATCTGAAAAATTTGCGATGGGGGGATCAAGAAACATGCGTGGTTATGGAAACCAAAAAGTAGGTCCAATGAGAACATTGACTGATGTCGATGGTAATCCGGGACTTTATAATGTTGGGGGGCTTCATTCGCTCTTGGGAACGATTGAAATCGAACATCCTCTAGTTAAAGAAGCGGGCTTGAAATGGGCCGTTTTCTATGATGTGGGTAACGTCTATTTAAATTATTTTGGAGAAGAAAGTGATTATTCATTGAGACAAGACTTTGGTTTTGGTTTTCGATGGTTCTCACCTATTGGGGTCTTGAGGTTTGAATTTGGATATCCAATTCATAGAACTGAAAACGATAGCCCGAATATGTTCTTCTTTGATATCGGACAAATTTTTTAGGAGAAAAATGATGAAAGTTTTATTGGTGATGATGACATTATGTTTTGCTTCAATGAACTTTGCTAAAGCAGAAGTCAGCATTGGAGTCGTAAATATTCAAGACGTTCTGGATAATATTAAAGAAGGAAAACGGGTAACGGCTACGTTAAAAAAATCTTACGAAGAGAAAAAGAAGAAAATTAAATCAAAAGAAGATGCTCTAAAGAAAAAGCAGCAAGATTTATCTAAACAAGCTTCTTTCTTGAGTGCCGAGGCTCGGGCAAAAAAACAAGGAGAGCTGCAACAGGAAATTTTAAAACTTCAGCAGTTGACAGTGGAGTATCAAAGAGAGATTCAACAACAAGAAGCGACTTTGAAAAAACCGATTCTTGAAAAAATTAAAAAAATTGTAGATGAAGTTTCGAAAGCTGAAAATGTAGACATGACAGTCGAGATGAGCTCTTCTCCGGTTGTTTATGCAAAATCGAAAAAAGATATAACAAAGCAAGTTATTTCAAAATACGATAAAGCTCACAAATAATGATTGAAATTGAAGAACTTAAAAAGCATTTATCGAGTTTCGAACAGAAGAGTGCTAGAAAAGCTCTTCCCCCTCTTTTAGGGATCTCCCTCCCTCAGAAGCCAGAAAAACAAACATTATGTTTGATAAAAGAAAAATCTCTTTTAAGTAAATTTCTTGAAAGTGATAAAAATACAGAAGAAATGTTCTTGCTTGTGAATGCTAAGCTCATGGAAGAACAATCAGTGAAAGAGCTTGCATCAAAGGCTCTTTGGTTTGGGGTAACTGAAAACTTTGATAAAACAATCTGTGAAGTTTCGAAAGTTTTCTATGATTGGAAATTTAAAGACATCTCCGATCTTGTTGATGGAAGACAGCTTGGGAATTGTGAAATTGACCCAAGTGCTGAAATTTCTCAAGGGGTCTTTATCGGTCAAAATGTTGTGATCGGTGCCAATGTTAAAATACTTCCTGGTTGTGTTGTTCAGTCTCATTGTGAGATTGAAAGTGGATCAGTCCTATTTTCGAATGTGACTCTCTATCCATTTACGAAGATAAAAAAAGGATGTCGTATTCACTCTGGAACGAGTATCGGCTCTGATGGTTTTGGCTATAATTTCTACGAGGGGGTTCACAACAAAATGTGGCATCACGGAGGAGTTGTTGTTGAAGAAGATGTTGAAATTGGTGCAAATTGCGCTATCGATATGGGAACTTTTACTCCAACAGTTATTGGAGCGGGGTCTAAGATCGATAACTTGGTTCAAATTGCTCACAATGTGCAAATTGGAAAATGTGTTGTGTTGTGTGGAATGAGTGGAGTTGCAGGCAGTGCAAGCCTAGGTGATTATACGGTGATGGGAGGAAAAGCGGCGCTAGGACCTGATTGTCATCTAGGACCTGGGTGTCAAATAGCTGGAGGGGCCATGGTTAATAAAAGCTGGCCAGCGAAGTCTATGGTCGGTGGTTACCCCGCAAGAGATCTTAAAGACTGGAAAAGAGGTCTCATACAGCTAAAAAAATTAACTGAAAAAAACTCAAGGAATTAATTTATGCTTTATGATAACAATATCGTTCGAGAAATATTACCTCACAGAACCCCGTTTTTGTTTATTGATAGTATAGAGGAAGTTGATACCAGTGGATGTTCTTCTTTGGATCCAGATTCTGAAGTTTTAGACACTAAAAATTTTGTCGGAGCCACTGTCACAGCAAAATTTAGTGTGAAAAATAATCTTGAAATTCTCCAAGGGCATTTTCCTGGTAATCCAATCTTACCAGGGGTGATTCAAGTTGAAATGATGGCTCAAGCAGCCCCCTTTGTTTTTTTAAGTATCTATACAAAAAAAGATTTCTGGCCCCAACTGGATGTAGCTTTGCTAGGAGTTGATAAATCACGCTTTCGCAAGCCTGTTGTGCCTGATATGGACTTGACTATACACTCAAAGCTCACAAAAGTGAGAGGTGATTTTCAAAATTATACATCTAAAATTCTTCACGGTGATGATTTGATTTCTTCTGCAGAATTATTTGCAAGTTTACGATTTATTGATCCAAAGGAGTTATAAAGTGAGCGCGAAAAATATTCACCCAACAGCCGTTATTTCAGATGGGGCTGTTATTGGGGAAGAAACAATTGTAGGACCTTATTGCTTTATTGGTCCAAATGTTAAAATAGGAAATGAGTGTCAGTTTCACTCTCACGTTGTGGTCGATGGGCATACAACTATTGGGAATAAAAATAGTTTTTCGCCTTACACAACTGTAGGAACAGCTCCGCAAGATATTTCTTATCAAGGTGAGCCAACTAGAGTTGAGATTGGTGATAATAACGTATTTCGCGAGTTCGTTTCGATTAACAGAGGGACTTTAAAACAAGATCAAGTCACGATCATCGGTAATAATAATCTGGTAATGGCTTACTGCCATTTTGGTCACGATGTTAGAATTGATAATAATATCCGTGTCGTAAATGCTTGTAACCTAGCAGGGCATGTTCACATTCAAGACAATGCGATCCTTAGTGGGATAACGAATATTTCACAGTTTATCACGGTAGGGAGGGGCGCCTTTATTGGTGGAGGGTCAACGATAGACCGGGATATCCCTTGCTACTCCACGGCCTATGGGAACAGGATTAAATTAAAGGGTATAAATATTATCGGTCTTAAAAGAATGGGGATTTCTAAACAAGAGATTTCTGAAGTCGTTGATTTCTATCGAAGCATGGAAGCCAGTGCTCTTTCTCCAAAAACATTTATAGAATCTGAGGAAGCGATGAAGGAATATACTGGTAACTCTATCGTTCAAGAAATCGTAGGTTTTATAAAGAATAGTAAAATTGGTATTCCTCCATTTATGTCATAATGAAAGAAAAAATAAGAGTCGTCGTTATTGGTTTTGGATATTTGGGCAAGTGGCATTGTGATAAAGTTGCAGCTTGTGAAGATGCCGAACTCGTTGGTATTGTTGATACCGATCCGAAGCACATGAAGATTGCTCAAAATAAATTTCCTGAGGCCATGCTTTCTGATAATTTAGAAACTTTTAAAGAAAACTCTGATGCTTTTGTCATTGTTACGCCAACTTCAACTCACTATAAAATTGCAAAGCTTGCGATGAGCTGGAATAAACATGTTTTTTGTGAAAAACCTCTTTGCAAAAATAGCCAAGAAGCCCTGGAGTTGTCTAATCTTGCCAAAGAATCAGGACTAACTTGTATGGTTGGCCATAGTGAAAGATGCCACGAAGCTTGGGAGAAAATTGAGATTCCAAATGAAGCTTATTTTGCCAACTTAAGCCGTGTAACTTTTTTTAAAGACCGAGCCAATGATGTGAGTGTTATTGATGATCTTTTAATTCACGACATCGATTTAATCCATTATGTACTAAAAACCAAAGTTAAAGAACTCTTTGCCGTCGGGTCTAAATGTGTCACTCAACAATATGACAAGTGTTATGTTTATGGAATTTTACAAAATGGAAGTACTTTTAAACTATATACTTATCGGAATGCTAGAGAAGAAGAGAGAAAGTTTTCCTGTTTTACAGGGTCCAAATCATTAGAGGTCGACTTTATCAAAAACACTTATGGTGATTTGAATTTTACGACTTCTTATAACAAAAGAGACCATCTTCTGATTGAACACCAGTCTTTTTATAAGGCCATTCATGAAAAATCTAAGCCTCTAACGACTTTTCATGAAGGGTATCAAGCTGTTTATGTAGCCGATAAAATCAAAGAAAGTATTTCTACTCAAAACCCTGTCTTTTTAAACTATGAATAATAAAATTCCTATCCTTATTATTGCTGGAGAAAAATCAGGGGAAGAGCATGCACAAACTTTTCTTCCTGGTCTCATAGAGGGAATTCCTAATGCCCATTTCTTTGGAGTGGGAGGAGAATATTTCCAGGAAAAAGGAGTAGAAACACTCTTTGGAATTGAAGATTTTTCGACAATGGGATTTAGCGATGCACTCTCTAAAATTTCATTTTATATTAAGGCTCGAAAAAAACTGTTAGAAGAAGTAAAAAAAAGAAACTGTCGATACGCTATACTTATTGATTTTCAGACGTTTAATCTCAATATTGCTCTGAAACTCAAAAAAATAGGAGTCGTTGTTTATTATTATGTCGCCCCCCAAGCTTGGGCCTGGAAAGAGTGGCGAGTGAATCAACTTAAAAAAGCCGTTGATCACTTGTTTTGCATCCTTCCTTTTGAAACACTGTGGTTTAAAGAAAGAGGTGTCCTCCAAACTCATCAAGTGATTCATCCTGTCTATCGGAAATATGAAAAAGAATTACCTCTACAAGCTGATGAGAGCAACAATGTGATTCTATTCTTACCAGGGTCACGCAATGAGGAAGTGAAAAATCATTTCCCCGTTTTTGTTGATTTTATTGCAGAGATGAAAGAGAGATATCCTGAAAAATACCGCTACGTCTTTGTTCAGACTGATAGCGTGAGTAAAAAGTATTATGATTACTACGGAGAAGCCTTTGATGATCACTATCATTCAGATTTCCTTCCGGAAGCTTTAAAAGAATCTTGCCTGGCGATTGCTTCAAGTGGAACGGTGACCTTGACTTGTGGGCTCTTTATGGTGCCAACGATTGTTTGTTATAAAGTCGGGCTTCTCAACGAATTTATCTTTAATCAGTTTATTCAATATAAGGGCTTTGTAAGCCTTGTAAATTTGGTTCTTAATCGAGAAGTCTTTCCAGAGCTCCTTCAGCATAGTTTCAATAAAAATAGTCTTCTCGAGCATACTGAGAAGTTTTTAGATCCAGCGTATAGAAAAGAAAGCTTAGAGAGTTTACAATTATTGAGAAGAAAGTTTAATCAACTCGAGGAGTCTGTGGTTGATATTATCAAAGGTGAAGTTTTAGAGTGATTCGAAAGTTTTTTTTACTCCCTATTGCCACTCTTTGGAAAGCGATTTACTGGGCTCGCCGGAAGCTTTATGAGTGGGAAGTCTTTCAATCTTATAAAGCAGATGTCCCTGTTATCTCTGTCGGTAATATTTCCTTTGGAGGAACTGGAAAGACTCCTTTTATTATATGGTTAATTGATTTTTTTAATTCCCTTGATAAAAAAGTATTAGTCCTTACTCGGGGGTACAAAGGAAAGCTCGAAAATTCGAGTGGGATCATCAATGCTGAACAGAAAATGAAAAGTGAAGCGAATATCTACGGGGATGAACCTCTATTGATTTCGCGCTATCTTAAAAAGGGAGCGATTGCGATTGGCAAAAATCGGGTAAAGAATCTCATTCAATACTTTAAAACTGTCCAACCGGATGTCATTCTGCTCGACGATGGGTTTCAGCACTTAAAACTCAAAAGGGATTTTGATCTCTTACTTTTTGATGCCACCTTGCCTTTATCGCAATATCAAACTGCCCCTCTAGGGTATTTGCGTGAAGATATGGCAGCATTGAAACACGCCAACGCTCTTTTTATCAATCGTTCTGATCAAGTAACCCCTGAAACTTTGAGTGAAATAAGAAAGTTTATCAGTCGGTATTCAGTAGAAGACAGCACTATTGGGTATTCTTTTTATCAGATAAAGGGAATTTATAATTCTCATGATACGGAGATTGCTATAGATTCTATGAAGGAACACCAATGTGTTGCTATCACAGGGATTGCTAATCCTGAATCTTTTTATAAGCAAATTGAAGATTTAGGTCTCAATATTGAGAAGAAGTATACATTTCCTGACCATTATTATTTTTCACCTTCAGAAATTCAAAGCTTGGCCCAAGAATGTCGAAGAGAAGGTAAGTATATCGTCTGTAGTGAAAAAGATATCGTGAAATTGCGAAATCTTATTTATTACGAGAAGTTAGTTTACCTGAAGATTGAAGTGGCATTCAAAGATGGGTGTGAAGAGTTGAAGACGAAACTGAAGGAGATCCTTTGCTAAAAATTTTGTTGTTTTTTCTTCTCATGGCCTGTGCAGGGGGAGAAATTGATGATCAAGCTCGTGGGAAATCTGCGGATATAGACGAAATAGAAGAAGATCTCGCTAAGAAGTTCGAAATTAAAAGAATTCCTCAGGAACCGATTGTCGAAAATAAACAAAACAAAATTGCGGCAAAAAAACTTATTCCTAAAATACCTCCAAAAGTAGAAAAAAGTTTAAAAATTTCAAAAGTTGTACCCCCTTCACCTCCAAAAGTTAAAAGAGACTACAAGGGAAATAAAGAGTTTGAAAAATATGATGATGTTTCACGCATTATATGGGGAAATTTTAATCCTCAATTTCTCCATGTCGGAGAAGTTACTCGAATTGATGTTAGCTACCTTGGAATAAATGCAGCTTCAATTGAAATTGGAATTAAAGATGTCGTTCTCATCGATGGGCATCAGTCTTACCAACTATGGTCCAGGGCTCGCTCTGCTGATTTTTACAACTGGGTCTATGAAATAGATGATCTCGTCGAATCTTATGTGAGTGCTGACGAGTTTTTACCAATTAAATATAGTCTGGCCCAGCGTGAAAGTAATAAAACGGTCGATCATATTGAACTTTATGATCGCGAGAAATTAACGACTCATTTCCGATACAAAAGAATAAAAAAAGGGGAGAAAAGTTTTGAGAAAAGTGATTCTCCTATTCCCTATTATTCCCACGATTTTCTTTCCTGTTTTTTCTTTATTAGAGGAATGCCACTTCGGAGTAAAGATGTTTATACCTTTCCTGTGACCACTAAAGGCAAGACATGGCTGATGAAAGTAGAAGTACTCAAACGTGAAACTGTTGAAGTGGGGGACAAAAAGTATAAGGCAGTGAAACTTAAAGCAATTACAAAGTATTCAGGGGAAATGGCGAAAAGAGGCACCATGCATATTTGGCTGTCAGACGATAAATACCGAAAATTCCTCAAATTTGATTCAGAATTAAAATTTGGTACAGTGACTGGGTCTCTCTCAAAATACACGGTTCCTGATCTTAAATGAGCCTCGAGCTAGGCTTGACACCTCGCAATCGCTTTCGCTAAGATGGGCATTCCTTTCCAGTGGGAAAGCTAATGCCAAATATTACGAGGTAATAAATCATGACACAGAAAAACAATTTACCAAACTGGGTAAACCAGTTTGAGTTGCTCGTTTCTACAGACGAGGACGAAACAAAAAATGAGGAGATGGAAGCCCTTTTAAAAGACAACATGCAAAGAGCAGACTTTACTGAAGGTGAAGTTTTCAAAGGCACTATTGTTGGAGTTAACGATGACTTTGTCACCGTTGACATTGGTTACAAACAAGAAGGACTTGTTTTTGCCAAAGAATTTAGAAATTACGATGGATCAATGAAAGTTGCTCTTGGAGATGAGGTCGATGTTTATATTGAAAAACTTGAATCTTCACTAGGGAACTTAGTTCTTTCTAAAGACAAAGCTGAAATTATTCAAGCATGGGATCGCATTTCTGATGCTTGTGAAAAAGGAAGCCCAGTTCAAGGAACAGTCATGGCCAAGGTCAAGGGTGGTCTATCTGTTGATATTGGCGTGAAAGCCTTTTTACCTGGTTCTCAAGTAGATCTTAGAGCAATTAAAAATCTTGATAAATACATTGGGAAAACAATGGAATTCAAGGTTATTAAATTTAATAAGAAAAGAGGGAATATCGTTCTTTCAAGAAGAGCTATTCTTTCTGAAGAGAGAAACAAATTGAGAGACGAAACTCTTGGGCAAATCCAAGAGGGAATGATTGTAAAAGGTATTGTGAAAAACATTACTGATTACGGAGCATTTATCGATCTTGGTGGTGTCGATGGACTTCTTCACATTACAGATATGTCTTGGGGAAGAGTAAAACACCCAAGTAATATCGTTTCAGTTGGTGATGAAATTGATGTTAAAGTTCTTAAGTACGATCAAAGTAAAGAAAGAGTTTCTCTTGGTTTAAAACAAGTTCAACCTAATCCATGGGAATCAGCAGAGAGTCGCTATGAAATTGGAGCAAAAGTTTCAGGTGAAATCGTAAGCATTAAAGATTACGGTATCTTCCTAGAGCTTGATGATGGTATTGAGGGACTTATTCACGTGAGTGAAATGAGCTGGACTCAAAAACCAAAAGTTCCTGCTAAAGACTATAATGTTGGTGATAAAGTTGAAGCTGTTGTTCTTGAAGTGGATATTGAAAACAAGAGAATTTCACTAGGATTAAAGCAATTGCAACCTAACCCATGGGATAAACTCGTTACGAATTATTCTGCTGGAAAAGTTGTTGAAGGAACTGTTAAGTCTGTAGTGGACTTTGGGGCCTTTGTTGATATTGGTGAAAATATTGATGCTCTTATTCACGTTTCAGATATTTCTTGGACTAAGAAAAATGTTCAACCAAATGAATATTTTAAAGAAGGTGAAAAAGTTAAAGCAGTTGTTTTACTTGTCGATCCTGAAAACCAAAAATTCTGCCTTGGAATTAAGCAACTTGAAGAAGATCCTTGGAAGCGCATTGAAGAAAGAATGCCTGTCGGATCAATGGTTGAAGGTGAAGTTGTGAGAGTGACTGAGTTTGGTGCTTTTGTAGAATTGGAGACAGGAATTGAAGGTCTCATCCATATTTCAGAACTTTCTGAAGAGAGAGTTGAAAAGGCGACTGATGTTATCAATAAAGGTGACAAGGTTAAATCTATTGTTATCAGCATTGATAAGGAAGCCAAGAAAATTGCACTTTCCATTAAAGCTCTTGATAGTGAGAATCTTGGTTCTTACAAGCAAGAAAAAGTGGAAGCAGCAACTCTTGCTGAAAAATTTAAAGATTTAAACATCCAGACAACAAATGATTCTTCTGGCGAATAGCTAAATAGGAATTGTTTTTGTCTTTTGGAAGTGAGTCTGGGGCCAGTTTTGGCCCCTTTTTTTTTGTTTTTGCAGTATGTAAAATAGAAGTTAATGAATGATGAAAATGAAGACATTAACGGTGATGATGAAGAGCAAAGAGGCGAGCAGACCGATGTCGTCACGCTCGCTCGCATTAAATTAAAAAAGCCTCGTATGTATAAAGTGCTCATGCACAATGATGACTATACGACAATGGATTTCGTAATCCATGTTCTCAAGAAGTTTTTCAATAAAAATGACCAAGAGGCTTACTCGACTATGCTCAAAGTTCACAACGAAGGGGTGGCGATTTGTGGAATATTTACATTTGAAGTCGCAGAGTCAAAAACGATGAAGGTTAATCGTTATGCCAAGGAAAAAAGTCACCCTTTAAAATGCTCTACAGAACCTTGCGATTGAGCAAATTGATACCATATTTAGTGTAAGGTGCAGATTTAAGTGCATTTTTTTAGAGATGGTTCATGATCTAAATTTGAAGGAATAAAATGATAAACGGTGAATTAGAAATAATATTTAATAAAGCTATCAGACTCGCTAATGAAAAAAGACACGAGTTTTTAACTCTTGAAAATGTTTTATTGGCCATGCTTAATGATTCTCTCGTTTCCAATGTGCTCACTGAATGTGGGGCTAAGCTTGATCGTCTCCAAAAGAATTTGGAAGTTTTTCTAGGGGACGATAAAAACTTTTCTATTCTTAGTGAAGATGAAATTAAAGAACTTAATGAAAAACAATTTGTTAATGAACACTTGAGAAAAATTGCTCTTGAAAATGGTGTTCGCTATCAACCAGAAATTAGTCTCTCTCTTCAACGAGTTATTCAGCGTTCAGCTCTACATGTACAATCTTCTGGGAAGAAATCAATTCAAGCTATTAATCTACTCGTTGCTATTTTTAGTGAAAAAGAGAGCCATGCAGTCTATTTTCTTGAAAAAGAAGGTGTGACTAGAATACAAGTCGTCGAAAAAGTAGCGCATAGCCTCGATCAATCTATGAATACATCACCAGAAAAATCTTCAGGTGGTGGTTTTGATCCCCTAAGAAAAGAAGAGAAATATGAAAAGGCTCTTCAAGAATTCACCACGAATTTAACAGAGATGGCTCGCGAAGGAAAATTAGATCCGATAATAGGAAGAGAGAAAGAGCTTAAGCGCATTAGCCAAGTATTGTGTCGTCGTCGCAAAAATAATCCAATCTTAGTGGGGGACTCCGGAGTAGGAAAAACAGCTCTCGCAGAAGGCCTTGCTCTAAAAGTTGTCAATAAAGAGGTCCCTGTTCCACTTTTAAACACTGAAATTTTCTCATTGGACATGGCTTCACTACTTGCGGGAACTAAATTTCGAGGTGATTTTGAAGAGCGCTTAAAAATTGTACTCACAGCTCTCAAAGATGATCACAAACACAAAAAGATACTTTTCATTGATGAGATTCATACAATTATAGGTGCTGGTTCAACTAGTGGTGGAAGTCTTGATGCCTCTAACCTCCTTAAACCCGCGCTGAGTAGAGGTGAAATTCGCTGTATTGGAAGCACAACTTATGATGAGTATCGAAAAGTTTTTGAAAAAGATCAGGCCTTAACTCGAAGATTTCAAAAAATTGATATCGATGAACCGACAAAAGAAGACACAATTAAGATTATCTTAGGTCTTAAAGATAAATTTGAAGAACATCACGGAGTTAAATACTCACCTGAAGTGATTCAAGCAGCCGTTGATCTGTCACAAAAGCATTTACATGAGAAAAAATTGCCGGATAAAGCTATTGATGTGATCGATGAAGTGGGAGCCTATTTAACACTTCTACCTGAAGATAAGAAAAGAGAAGAAGTATCTATAGAGGATATCGAATACATTATTTCAATGATGGCCAGAATCCCTGAAAAATCGGTTTCTGTGCACGAAAAAGATAAACTCAAGACTCTCGAACGCGATTTGAAGCTTCTCATTTACGGGCAAGATAAGGCCGTTGAGAAGGTTTCAAACTCAATCATCCTATCTCGCTCTGGTCTACGAGACGAAAACAAGCCCATAGCTTCATTTCTCTTTACTGGCCCAACTGGGGTTGGAAAGACAGAATTGGCTAAGCAATTAGCTCACACACTAGGGCTTCATTTTGAGCGTATTGATATGTCTGAATATATGGAAAAACACAGTGTTGCGAAGCTAATTGGAGCTCCTCCTGGATATGTTGGGTTTGATCAAGGCGGAATTCTCACTGAAAACATTAATAAATTTCCTTATTGTGTGCTTCTGCTCGACGAGATTGAAAAGGCTCATCCCGATGTTTTTAATATTCTTCTGCAAGTAATGGATCATGGGAAACTGATGGATTCTAACGGTAGAACGACTGATTTTAGAAACGTTATCCTTATTATGACAAGCAATGCTGGGGCTCAAGAGTATGAAGCAGGGAGCATTGGACTCGGTGAAAAGCTCGATTTCAACCCAGTGAAGAGAGATCAAGCGATAAAGAAGTTTTTTACTCCAGAGTTTAGAAATCGTCTCGATGCTATTATTCACTTTAATAAACTTGAGACAAATAATATTGAAAATGTTGTTAAGAAATTCCTCATGGATGTTGAAAATCAATTGATCGATAAAGGCATAGAGCTCGAATTGACAGGCGAAGCGATCACTTGGCTCGCGAATAGAGGTTATGATCAGAAATTGGGTGCAAGGCCACTCGCTCGAATTATCAATGAGCGAATTAAGAAAACATTGGCGAATGAAATCCTTTTTGGAAAATTAGAAAAGGGTGGAAAAGTTAAGATTGATATTAAAAACGACGATCTTTCCTTTCAATATTCTAAGTAAAACAAGCGATATTCATCAAAGTGCCACAAAAAAGTGTCAAAAATTTTGCACTTTTTTGTGAAATCTAACTTTAATTGAAAGTTTTCTTACTCAAATTCGAAAGTTTTTCCTCTTTTTACATAAATTGAGAACTTTTTTGTAAAATTTTTTAATGTTTTAACCGAAAGATAAAATGAAAAAAAAAAATCAAAAAACTTAAGAAAAAGTGTTTTTTTTGATTGCATCGAAACAAAAATGTGTTTATGCTTTTTATATAAGAAAGTTTTTTTATTGTGACCTTAATTGGGAGGAAGATTATGGCAGTAAGAAGAAAAAAGAAAGCAGCTACTAAGAAAAAAGCTACTAAGAAGAAAGCAACTCGTAAGAAAAAGGCTTCTAAGAAAAAAGCTACTAAGAAAAAAGCTACGAGAAAAAAGAAAGCTTCTAAGAAAAAAGCTACTAAGAAAAAAGCTACAAAAAGAAAAAAAGCTGCAAGAAAAAAGAAGTAACAAGCTAATTTTAGTTTTTACATCTAAAGAAGCGGAGACATTGTCTCCGCTTTTTTATTGCCATCAATTCTAAGTTTCACTATATTCAACCTTGTATGTCTTATATCGCTCGCCTTTTCTGGAAGGGGCTCGTTGTCGTCCTCCCCATCTCAATTTCCATCGCCCTTTTGTTTTGGGTGACGATTAGTCTCGAGCGGCTTTTGGGTAGTTTCATTAAATCCATCATTGGTATACATAACTATATTCCTGGTTTTGGAATTATTCTGACTTTTATATTGATCATTTTGAGTGGGTCACTCGTGAGTAATTATGTTACGCGTCGTTTTGTCACCTTTCTATTGGATCAGTTTGAGCGTTTGCCCCTTATCAAGTCTATATATAGTCCTGTGAAGGATTTAGTAACGCTTTTTGGTAATCAAGATGCTAAATCGAAAATGAAGCGAGTAGTCTGGGTGGAATTTGATCCCCATTCTGGAAAGCGTCTGGGCCTTGTGACGAGAGAGCATTTCAGTGATTTAGGGCTTGAAAATGACACAAAAGATTTGATAGCAGTTTTTATACCTTTAAGTTTTATGCTAGGGGGTTATACTGTCTTGGTTCATAAGAGCAAGATCAAAGAAACAAATATTCCCGTTGATAAGGCATTAAAACTGGGTATAACTGGTTGGATTCACTTAGAAAAGGATAAGAAGGAGCAAAAGTCATGATGTACGAAATTTCAAAAGAAGTTTTTAAGCAGCGCTTAGATAAATCGAAGAGACTTAATTTCAAGATAATCGATATTTCGCAATCTCCTTCCCACGATCTCAAAGATATAGAAAATATTGCCTACACAGAGGGACAATTTGCTAGTTCGGTAGAGTCAGCTGTTGGTGGCGATAAAGATGTCAATATTATTGTTTTCACACTCGAAAAAGGAAATTCTGTGCCTGCGAAGGCCGCAGAAGATCTTAGTAATGCAGGTTTCTCTTTTGTTTATTACTATCGAGGAGAACCTGAAGACGCCATTCTCGACAAAGGCTTAAATTAGGCTAAATCTTTGTCACAATTTTTCAATAAAGGAGACTCACAATGACACACTTAGAGATTAATGAGGCTGGGGCTCCCAAAAATCTTTGGAACCTCTTTGGTGAAATGACAAAAGTCCCTCGACCATCAAAATCTGAAGATAAAATTAGAAGTTATTTTATTTCAATTGCAGAGAAAAATAGTTTTGATTATCAGACAGATGAAGCGGGAAATTTAGTGATTCATATCCCTGCTTCTAAAGGAAAAGAAAAAACTCCAAAGTTGATAATTCAAAATCACTTGGATATGGTGACAGATGCTGTTCCTGGCAAGTCTATCAACTTTCTCACTGATCCTATTGAAGCTTATGTCGATGGGTCATGGGTTAAAGCGAGAGGGACAACATTAGGGGCTGACAATGGAATAGGCTGTGCTGCTGCGATGGCATTGGCATTAGACGAAAAAGTTTCCCATCCTGCAATGGACTTACTTTTTACAATCGATGAAGAAACTGGTCTTACGGGGGCATTAGAACTTAATTCACAGTTAGCTTCTGGAGATTTTGTATTAAACCTCGATACAGAAGAATGGGGAAGTCTTTACGTTGGATGTGCTGGTGGAGCAAATTTTGAATTTAATAAAAATTTAAATTTTTCAGAAGTTCCAAATAATTATAAAGCTTACAAAGTTTCACTTAATCATTTTGCTGGAGGACACTCTGGAGTTGATATTCATCGCTACCGGGCCAATTCATGTAAAATGCTAATTAAGTTATTGACCGAGTTTAAAAATCAAGAAATTCGCATTGCTGAATTTAATGGTGGAAAAGCTCATAACATTATTCCTCGAGATGCTTATTGTATTTTCTATGCCGATCCTCACTATGAAAATGATATTCAAAACATAGCGGAAAAAATTACGGATGGATGGCGAGGCTATCTTGCGAAAGAAGATCAAAATTTTGAAATTAAATTAGAAGTTATTGACCATAATAACAAAGCATTGAACTCAGCAGATTCTCAAGAATTTGTAGCGTTAATGAATTTTTTTCCGGACGGAGTTTACTCTATCGTAAGAGGCTTTACTCAAGATGGAGAAGCCTTGGTTGCCACGAGCAACAATGTTGCAAAAGTGATTTTAATCAATGAAAAACTCTATATTCTGACTTCAATGAGATTTTTTAATCGTGATGAAGCAACGAGCTTAGAGAATCAATTTCATTTGGTTGCGGAACAATTTAATCTTAAACTGGATAAAAATTCGGAGTACCCAAGTTGGAATCCCAATTTTGAAAGCAGTTTGCTCGCAAAAGCTAAGAATGTTTATGCGCAACTTTTTGGAGAAGAACCAAAAGTGAAAGCCATTCATGCTGGTTTAGAGTGTGGAATTTTAATGGATCGATTGAAAGGAAACGTTGAAGCGATTAGTTTTGGCCCAACGATTACAAATGCTCATTCACCTGATGAAGGTGTTCACATTCCTTCCGTAAGTTTATTTTGGAAGTATTTAGTGAGTTTTGTTGAAAGTTTTTAGGAGAGATAAAAATGATTAGTTATGAAATTTATAAAATGATTCACCTTTTTATGATTATATCTTTTTTTAGTATCTTTGCTCTTCAATGTTGGAGTAATAGCGGAACTAAAAAACAAAAAATATTCTCTCATATTGCGAGTTTGCTAATACTTGTTTCAGGGATGGGGCTTTTGGCTCGCTTAGGAATTCGGCACATGGAACCCTGGCCACTTTGGGCCAAAGTTAAAGCAAGTCTTTGGGTATTTCTTGCTTTTGGGGGACCAGTTGTTCTCAAGAAACTTCCTCAATTTAAAAAACAATGGATTTATATTATGTGGCTGACATTCATTGTGATTTCATACTTTGCGATTTATAAACCAATTTAAATATTTGCCGATAGTTTTTTCAGGGTTCTGGTTTCAGGGACCAGGATTCGGAGAATGAGTGAGTAACCGTGGACTGTGACAGAGACGGTAGAGGTAAGCTCCCAATTTATCAGAAAGTTCATGGAGTTCAATTAATTCTTCAATTCTAATGATTGATTGAACTTCTCGGTGTGAAGTAAGAGCAATCACCAAAAAACGTCTTTTGTCTTTCACTGTTGATCTTTCATTTCCTTCAGCAAGGTTTAAGCAGACGCTTAAAGAAGCTCTTAATAGTTGGTTATTAGCATAGTGCTTAAGTTTAGTTCTTTTACATTGTTGATAGAGTTGAATGGCTAAGTCATAAGTTCTAAAATTATTCATAAGTCACTATTTTTAAAAAGAAGTGACGTCAATGTTCAAAGATTTTAAAACTTATCAATTAGCAAAAAAACTTTATCTTCATTGCCAAAAGTTAAAACTAAAATCACATATGAAAAATCAGCTTGATCGAGCTTCGCTAAGTATTGTGCTCAATATTGCAGAGGGGAGTGGGAAATTGTCGATGAAAGATCGGGCACGGTTTTATCAAATTGCTCTTGGCTCTCTGAGAAAAACATACGCAATACTCGATATTCTCAATGAAATAAACAAACTAAAAGACTGTGAAGTTTTAGCAGCACATCTTTGGAAACTAATCCAAAACCCGGGACCCTGATCCCAGGATCCCAGAACCCTGAAAAATAAATTATGAATTGCTTGTTGTTAGTGAAGAATCAGTGAAGAATCGGTGACGGTGTGACAGTGACAGCAGTCAAAAAGCGAAAGCAATACCAAGTCCTATTACGAACTGCAGAAAAACTATCTTTTTATTGTGCTGGGTTCTAGACATCGAAATTTAGCCGTGTATCATATACTGTATGGGAATGATAAGATTTTTGCTGAATATTTACATGATTATCCTAATCGCAGATGCAGTGTTGAGTAATTTTTTTCCACAATCTATGAAATACCCTGTGGTGCAGTTTATGAGAAAACTTGCGGATTTTACTTTAAAACCCGCACGAAAAATACTTCCACCCGATATGCCATTTGATTTCTCACCTCTGCTCGTTGTCTTTATCATTCTTTGTATTAAGGCCCTTTGGTAGAGAGTCAATTGACTATGATAGAAACAGATTATAATAAATTAGTAGATGAGACTTTTCGTCTCGATCTTGAATCTGAAGAAGCCTCAATAGAATCTTTGGAAAATTTTCCAGAATCGGCTGGAGTTTTTTATCGTTTTGAAAACAAGAGTTATTGCGATATTTTAAGATGCACCGATTCTACTAATATTCGAACAGATATTGGGCTCATGCAAGAATCAGGAACTATCGATCTTGCTAGTATTAAATACTTTGAAACCGCCGATCTTAAAAGTGCTCAATTGATTTGTCGTGAGTTCGACAAATTTCGCTTTCACAAGCAAGATATGTTGAGCTTAAGTGATGTTTCTCTTAATAATGTTTGGGTTTTAGAGGTTAAAGAAGACTCTGTTGTTCTCAATTTCGATTCCCAAAGTGAAAAAAACTCACTTGAAAAAATGGAGTTGGGAGCTTTAGGTGATTCTTCGCTTGCGAAATACTATTTTTCCTTTGTTGAAGAAATTTTTAAAGATGATCTTGGAATACTTGAAACAAAAACCACTAAAAGAACTTTTAAGTGGAAGTTTAAAAATGAACGTGTTGCTCAAGAATTTTTTAACAAACTTAAAGAATTTTCAACTGAGCTTCTTGGGGAAAAAGAATTATCTGATGATTTGCAAGCTGTGAAGGTTGAATCATTGCAAACTTTTTTTGCTGAGAAAAAAATATTGCGAGACTTTTGGTCGGATATTTCTACTCGCGAAAACCCTCTTTCTTGATTATTTTTCTCTCTGTGTTAAAATGAAATTCAGGTCGTTAAAGGTTTTATGGCCTTAAGAAAGTGAGAGAATCATGTTCAGGATGAAATCGAGATCTCGAAAAACCCGCTACGAAGTGGCTACTCCAAAAAACATTCGTTTCATTGAACCAGCATACCGGACAATTTCAAGCAAATCTCAAAAGCTTAAGAAGCTGCTATTTTGGGGAGTGCTTAGTTTTTGTTTTTTGCGAATCATTTTTATGGATGGAGGGTATCTTGAATTGAAAGAAAAGCAAAAAGCTGTTCAAGATATGAAAGATAAATTGAGTTTTATTAAAAATGAAAATAAAGAACTCGTTGAAGAAATCAAAAAAATAAAAAGTGATAAAAATTACCAGAAAAAACTAGCACGAGAACATCTCGATGTTATTGGTTCTGACGAATTTCTGATTCTATTTGCAAGTGATCTGGAGAAGAAATCCAGATAAGTTTTGTTCCTGGAGTTATTTCTTTAGAGAGTTTAGAGCTCTTAAGTTCAAGAACATGCCGGCATACATAGTTTTGAGTGGTGAAAACAGAGTTGAGATTTTCGCGACCTGGGTGATAAGGAGCATTTCTTTCGGCCCCGTTAGGAACGACTTTGAGATCTTTATCTAAGAAAAAAATATCCAAGTTAAAGTATGTATCGGGCATCCAAAAACTGCGGGATTTATCGTCTAAATTAAAGAAAAACATCCCTTCATTTTCAAGAAATTCAAATGAACGGATCCCGCTCAAGCCCTGTTCCTGTTGCTTTGGAGTTATAGCTAAATAGACATTAATTTTTTTTCCAGAGGGGGTTTGTAAAATGGCCTTATTGAGGGAGTTGAGATAGGAATTCTTTGATTGAAATTTCGCGGTTTTTCCAGCTTTTTTAGCTGGTTGAGTCTCTTCTTTGCGTGGTGTTTTGAGAATAACATCATTTTGGAGGTTGGGAGCCTCAGAATGCTTGTTGTCATCGGCATTAATCTGGGCACAGCTAAAGGCCACACAAGCAATAATAATACTCAATAAACCCTTAAAATTTTGATATGATAACATTTTCACAATACACTCATTTTATATGAAAGGAGTGGGAGGGACAATGAAGCAAACGGCTCCAATTATTCATAGTAATCATTTATTAAAGTCACACCATTGTGGTGAGCTTCGCAAGACTCACGCTGGTAAAGAAGTTTTATTGTGTGGCTGGGTAAATAAATACCGGGACCTAGGAGGGCTACACTTCCTGGATTTGCGCGATAAATACGGAATGATTCAGCTTGGCTTTGAGAAATATCCAGGCAATGCGGAAAATGATCTCAAAGGAATTAATCTTGAGTCTGTTGTTCAAGTAAAAGGGGTGGTCAATGAACGCCCTTCAAGTGCAGTCAATAAAGACATGGCCACTGGAGAAGTTGAAGTTCAGGTGAGCGAATTCCAAGTTCTTTCACATTCTGAAATTGTTCCCTTTCTTCCGCAAGGAAAGATCGATGCTACTGAAGATCTAAAACTTCGCTATCGCTATTTGGATTTGCGCTCTACTCGCTTGCAATCATTTGTTATGTTGCGTTCGCAATTGATGAGAAAAGTCCGAGAAACTCTCTATGCCGAAGAATTTACTGAAGTGGAAACGCCAATCCTTTATAAGACGACTCCAGAAGGGGCTCGCGATTATATTGTTCCAAGCCGAGTCCACCCAGGAAAAGTCTATGCTCTTCCACAATCTCCTCAGACATTGAAGCAATTATTAATGATTGGAAGTACAGATCGTTATTTTCAAATTTGTAAATGTTTTCGCGATGAAGACTTGCGGGCCGATCGCCAGCCAGAGTTCACACAAATTGATATTGAGGTGAGCTATGTAACGGCTGAGTACATGCGAACTCTTGCCACTAAAATAGTCAAAGCATGTTTTCCTGTTGGGGATAATTTTATGATCCCGACTATGAGTTACGATCAAGCTCTTAGAGACTATGGATCGGATAAGCCCGATGTTCGTTATGGGTTGGTTCACAAAATTGTTACAGATCTCTTTGCTAAAAGTGAGTTCAAAGCATTTAGTTCAGTTGTTAGTAGTGGAGGAATGATAAAGGCTCTCTTTGTCTCTAAATCGATGGGAGAGTTTGCCAGAAAAGCCATTGATGCGTTTACAGACGTAGTCAAGCCTCACGGTGGAAAGGGAGTCGCTTGGTTTAAAGTTGAAGGCGGTAATATATCGGGAGGAATTTCAAAATTTATCACCGATGATGTTCTTAAAAACCTTAAAGCATTGGAAAGTGAAGATGGAATGTGGCTGTTTGTTGCTGATAGTTCTCACAATGTCGCTCACAGCTCAACGGATGCTTTAAGACGGCATATCGCCAGTGAACTCAAGCTTGCAGACCCTAACGATTATAAATTTTTATGGGTGAATGACTTCCCACTTTTCGAATATGATGAAGAAGAAGGAAGACTCTATGCTCGCCATCATCCCTTTACTTCTCCAAGGAAAGATCAGATGGCTCAGTTCTTAAAAGGAAATGCTCAAGAAGCAAAAGATCTCTATGCAGAAGCTTACGATCTCGTTTGTAATGGTTATGAAATTGCGGGGGGATCACTTCGAATTTACGACACCAATGTTCAATCGCAAATGTTTAAATACTTAGGAATGAGTGAAGAGGAAGTCACCAGACAATTTGGTTTTTTTATTGAAGCTTTAAAATATGGAACACCTCCACATGGTGGAATTGCTTTTGGGTTCGATCGCTTGAATATGTTGGTTGGGAAGACAGACAATATTCGTGACGTGATTGCTTTTCCTAAAACAAACTCAGCGACGGATTTAATGGCCGATTCACCTTCGGTTCCCAATCCGGATCAGCTCGATGAATTGAAAATGAAATTTGAAAAATAACGAAGGAGTGACGATGGCGAATACTTTTATATTCCAAGGAAAAATTTGGACGTGTGAAGTTAAAGAGGGAATTGCCAATCTTCAAATTAACGACACCACTCAAAGTGGAAATGTTTTTAATATGCAATCCATTGGAGAGTTTGGTGAAGCTCTTGAAACAATTAAATCGAATACCAAGATTGAAGGATTGCTTTTAACAAGTGCCAAAGAACACTTTATTTTTGGTGCTGATATTACAGAATTTATCGATAAATTTAAAAGACCTAAAGATGAATTGTTAGTATGGCTTGCCAATACCAATGCACTCTTTAGTTCGCTTGAAGATCTCCCGTATCCAAGTGTTGCTGCTATCAATGGCTTTGCCCTTGGCGGAGGTTTCGAAGTTTGTCTTGCCTGCGATTTACGAATTGCCTACGACAATATCAAAGTAGGGCTCCCTGAAACCAAACTCGGTCTCATCCCTGGTTGGGGAGGGACAGTGCGCTTTGCTCGCATTAGTGGAGCTGATAATGCCATGGAATGGATTGCAGGTGGAAATCAATACCCTAGTCGTGAAGCTTTCAAAATCGGGCTGCTTGATTCAATTGTAAGCTCAAAAGAAAATTTAGAAGAAAAAGCACTGGTCCTTTTAAATCGAGCCATGCGAGGTGAAATTGATTGGAAAGAAAAAAGAGAGCAAAAAAAAGGTGCACTCAAACTGAATAAAACCGAAGGGGTCATGGCCTTTGAAACAGCAAAGGGTTATATCAAAGGTGTTTCGGGTCCTCATTATCCAGCACCCGTTGCCGTTGTCAATTCGATAGCAGATGGATGGACAAAGACGCGTGACGAGGCCATAAAAATTGAATCAAACTATTTTGTTGAATGTGCTTATAGTGAAACAGCGAATAGTTTGATTAATGTTTTTCTTGGTGATCAATTTTTAAAGAAAAAATCTAAAATCCTTTCAAAGGGATCAGATAAAATTAAAAGTGCTGCTGTTCTTGGAGCAGGAATTATGGGAGGTGGGATTGCTTATCAAACAGCTTCGAGAGGAATCCCTATTCTCATGAAAGATATCAATCAAGCTGCTCTTGAATTGGGCTTGAATGAAGCGGGAAAACTACTCACCAAACAACATGAGCGTGGGAAGATAGATACTGCTTCTATGAACAAGGTGATGGGGGCTATTACTCCGTGCTTAGAGTATGGTGAGTTTTCACAAACTGATCTCGTTGTTGAAGCGATCGTTGAAAATCCAGAAATTAAGAAAACTGTTCTAGCTGATGTTGAACAGCACATATCTCAAGAGACAATTCTCGCTAGTAACACCTCGACCATTGCGATTAGTGAACTAGCGAGGGCCTTAAAAAGACCAGAGAATTTTTGTGGAATTCACTTCTTCAATCCTGTTCACCGCATGCCATTAGTTGAAATCATTCGAGGAGAAAAAACTTCAGAACAAACGATTGCCAAGGCTGTTCAGTATGCTGTCCAACTTGGAAAGACACCGATTGTTGTGAATGATTGTCCTGCTTTTCTCGTAAACCGGGTTTTATTTCCTTACTTTTATGGTTTTGTGAAATTAATTTCTGAAGGTATTGATTTCCCACGGATTGATAAGGTGATGGAAAAATTTGGATGGCCGATGGGACCAGCTTATTTGTTGGATGTCGTGGGGATAGATACGGCTCATCACTGTACGGCAGTTCTTGCTAAAGGTTATCCTGATCGCATGGTTTTTGATGAAAATAATATCTTGAAATTAATGTTTGAAAATAAGCGCTTTGGACAAAAAAATAATCTTGGATTTTACGAGTATCAAATTGATAGGAAAGGTAAGCTGGCTAAGAATTATAATGAGTCCATCAATAAGCTTATAGAAAAAAGTGTTAATCGCAAGTCTGATCTCACTGACGAGGAAATTTGTGAGAGGTTGATGTTCCCAATGATTTTTGAGTGTGTGCGCTGCTTAGATGAAAAAATTGCTGAGTCTGCAGTTGAAGTAGATATGGCGTTACTCTTAGGACTTGGGTTCCCGCCGTTTAGAATGGGGCCTTTGAAGTATGCAGATACTTTTGGGTTGGAGACCATCTTAAAACATTCGGAGAAATATACAAATTTAGGAGAAGCTTATAAAGCACCTTCTAGCTTTGTGGACCTGGTTAATAATAAGAAAAAATATTATCAATAAGGAAGAAAATATGAGTTCAAAAAATATCCCTGTCATTGTTGATGCCGCGAGAACACCGATGGCGAGATCCAAGGGGGGCGCTTTTCGCTATGTTCGGGCTGAGGATCTCACCGCGAACTTAATGGATGCTATTTTAAAAAGAAATCCTAAAATCGACCCGGCATCAATTGACGATATAATCTGGGGTTGTGTTCAACAAACGCTCGAGCAAGCTTATAACTTAGCAAGAAATTCCCAGCTCCTCACACAAATCCCCATTGAGGTTCCGGCCCAAACGATTAATCGTCTTTGTGGTTCATCGATGACTGCGATTCACAGCGCAGCTGCTAATATTATGGCAGGGCTTGGAGAAATTTATCTCTGTGGTGGAACTGAACACATGGGGCATGTGCCAATGACTCATGGTTTGGATCTCAATCCTAGAAATCAAATTAAATATGCAAAAGCAGGAAACTCCATGGGCTTAACAGCAGAATACTTGGGAATGCTTCGACAAATCTCCAGAGAAGATCAAGACAAATTTTCTCTTCGATCCCATCAACGGGCTCATCAAGCGAGGCTTTCTGGGCGTTTTGATGATGAGATAGTCCCTATTGAGGGTCACGATGCCGATGGAGTGAAGTTTAAATTAGATTTCGATGAAGTTGTAAGACCTGATACATCTTTGGAAACACTTTTATCCTTGCGACCAGTTTTTAATCCCAAAGGGGGAACTGTGACTGCTGGGAATTCTTCGGCGATTTCAGATGGCTCAAGTGCTGTCATCGTCATGGCGGAATCAAAAGCTCATGAACTTGGGATGGAGCCCATGGCCCGCATTGTTTCTCAAGCGGCAGCTGGCTGTGATCCGGCCATTATGGGAATTGGTCCTGTGCCTGCGACAAAAAAAGCTTTGAATAAAGCCAACCTTTCTATAAAAGATATCGATTTGGTTGAACTCAATGAAGCTTTTGCAGCTCAATCCTTGGCCGTTTTAAAGGATTTAGAGCTTTTGGATGTGATGGACAATAAGGTGAATGTCAATGGTGGAGCCATTGCTCTTGGACACCCATTAGGTTGCTCGGGAGCTAGAATCATTACTACGTTGGTTCATCAGATGAAAAAAGACAATCTTAAAAAAGGATTGGCTACCATGTGTATTGGCTACGGGCAAGGTGTGGCAACAATTATCGAAACTTATTAAAGATACGCCTTAAAATTTGAAGAGACGCTCGTTATTTTCAACGATGGTGATTTTCTCAGGAAGTGGATATTTGTAAAGGCTTACTTGGGAACCACTGGCTTTAGAAAGGTATTTGTTTAAGCGATCGGCACTTTGATAGGAAACATTGTGAAAACAAAGTTCTGAATCTTTTCTGGTGTAGGAAACTTTCACTTTAAATTTTTGCTGAGTGCTTAAAATCGTTAACTGCCTGGTCTTTTTGTTTTCACTGGTTTGAATATCGCGATCGAGAGAGATAATTATTGAATTGTTTTGAGGGTAGTAGTTTTGAGCTTTCAAACGAGCACATTGAGGAGCACCTTCGCTTGCCCACGCTAGTTTGATCGATAAAAAGAGAATAATACTGATCAATGGTCTCATACCCGCCCTATTTTACAAATGCCCGAAGCTAGTCATACCATGATTTTGCGCTGAGTCAAAGTGGAATGTTTATAATTTAGATACCCTGTAAATATTACAGAGTCTGAGAGTTAACAAAGAGATCACAGCTGCAGATGACAGTCCTTTAAGACACTTTTAGCACTGGGATAAGAGTAGATAAGGTTAACGACTTCGTCAGTGTCGACCAAGGCCACGGCCCTTTTAAGTGATCCATTATTGCCGACCCGGACAGCACTGGAGTGAAAGTCAAATTGGTCATATGGAAAGACCATTTCTTCGAGAAGTCCTGCAAGATCTCGGAGTTTTTTCTTGGTAAGAGTGAGGATAATTTTGTTTTTAAACGAAGAAAGATTGGTGTTATAAATTCTTGAATAGCAGTGGAGATTTGAAATGCTTTCTCCCTTGCAATTTTCGTTATATCCAAATTTTCTAAATTTAAAACTTAAGCCTTCAAGGAGATAGGCTTTGTCTTTTTTCTTGAGAATAACGAGTTCGGGTAGGAAATTATTTTTAGCGTAGTCAATATTAGTGATAGTAATATGATCAGCGAGTATAAAATCCCCAGACTCATCATATATATTATACTGCTGGTAGTGTCCAAATTTGTTTGAGGAATCAGAAATTTCAATTTTGCCTCCGTTAATTTTTAAAGAAAGTGAGCCACTTGAACACTCTCGAGATTTTGTTGTTTTAATGTTCTCAATTTCTTTGAGGACGTCTTCGTCAAATGCAAAACTTGCGATTGAAAGAAAAAGACTGAGAATTGCGAATAAACTTTTCTGTACCATTTGAACGTCCTATGGAGAGTGAAAACTCACCTTTCATTTTACTGTGAGCAGGGGCTTGGCTTCAAAGGGGAAAGTTTTGTGAGGGGTTTCCATTGGAACAAAAATGCTGCGGTGCTAGTCGGTTCAAAACTAAGGAGCTGGAAGTAAGAAAAGGATAGTTGAATATTCTGCTAGGGTTCTATAAGCATTCCTAAACTTAATTTTTTTAAGGAGAGGAGTTTAT
Organism: Halobacteriovoraceae bacterium; assembly: GCA_020635135.1. Lineage (GTDB taxonomy): Bacteria > Bdellovibrionota > Bacteriovoracia > Bacteriovoracales > Bacteriovoracaceae > JACKAJ01. The sequence goes on along the minus strand of JACKAJ010000016.1, from coordinate 483,864 downwards.
GCGAAATTTCGGAAAACCATTCTATACCATGATCCTTAGTTCAATCCTTATGACTTCCTGTGGGGCCTTGAAAGATACTGCTGATAATGCCAAACAAGCCACTAAGAACTCAGGGAGAGCAGCCGATGCTGCTGAAGTTTCAGCGGACAATTCCGGTAGAGCCGCTGATAGCGCCGAAGAATCTGCTGTTAATTCCGGTCGGGCTGCTGAAGCTGCCGAGCAATCTCGAGAAGAAATTGCTGAAGCTAGAATGATGAGCCGAAAAGGTGAAAGCAGTATGAGTCGAGATGAATATTTTTCTCGCTTAAAATCTGATGAAGAGACGACGACATTTGCTCACAAAGTGGCCATGGCCGCGAAATATTACAAGGCTTTTGAGTTTCAAGTATGGACGGGACAGCGTTACGATACCATTGAATACCGAGAAAAACTTTTCAAAGATGCCATTAATGAATACTTTCGAAAAATTCAAGATCTGACTGAGGGAAAAAATCTTGCCGATTACAATGCTTCTCCACTTGGTTTAGGGGATAAGAACAATGCCAATGCAATCATGGCCCTTGCAGTTGCTATGCATGAAAAAAATGGGCTTCAAGACTATGTTTTGGCCAATACCCAAAAAGATGTAGAAATTCTTTCTTTTTATAAATTAATGGAAAAAGCATCACTTCGAGTTGCAGATGTCGAAAAAGAAGAAATTTATTTTAAAGATCTCAAAGAATACGAAGAAGATGCTTCTTATTATCGAGATGAATTCGTAGAACTTGTTAATCTTCGTTACAATATGCTTCTTATTATGGGGCTAACAAAAATATCAGGAATGGGTGAGAGTCTAGCAGGGATGGTCACATTTCTTAAAATGGGAATTTCCAAATGGGAAACTCGTTTTACAACGTTAGATCTTGGACAGAGAAATAAAGTAAACTTGTGGTTAGAAAACTCATTGAAAGCAAAAGACTTATTGGAGAGACTAGGGGTTGAACCTCGAATGTATAGTGATGTTAAAAAGAGATTGCAAAACATGACAAGACCAGCAGAGCATACTTTAACTCACTACTTTCAAAGCCATCGAGAAAATGAAGCTCAATACGCTTATTTTATCGAGCAGCTCGACAAACTTCTCAAATAAATATTATTCAATCTTATCAAAAATATGCCCGTTTGAATTCTTCGACGGGCATTGCCTTTTAGCAAATGTCTTGTAAGCTATTTTTCATCCGTTTAAACAATGAATAGGAATTCCAATGAAAAAAATAGCAATTCTATGTTTGAGTGTTTTGTTACTGGCAAGTGCGCAAGCAAAGACCTTGGCAGAACAAATCAAAGAGAAAAAATCGCGATCAGCGGGTAAAACTCCTCAAGAAGTGAAGGAAGCTTTCTCTAAGGCCATTGAAGACTTAAGACAAACAGGGATTGAAAGAACCAGTCTTCAAGAAGGAGTTAAAGTTCCTGATTTTTCATTGCGAGAGAAGCCTATCTCTGATTACTACAAAAAAGGTCCTGTGATTTTGAAATTTTATCGAGGGGGATGGTGTCCCTATTGCATGCTTGAACTGAAAGAGTACGAAAAAAAATACCCTAAAATCAAAAAAGCAGGAGGAGAATTGATTGCCCTTTCTCCTGAAACGTTTAAAGAAGTGCTTAAAACTAAAAATAAGCACAACTTCACTTTTCCAATGTTTTCTGATGAGAATAATGAAATAGCAAAAAAATTTGGGATAGCTTTTAAATTGGACAAAAAAGTCCTGGAGCTCTATCAACAATTTGGAATTGATCTCAAAGAAAACCAAAATAACGCAGAAGAAATGCTTCCGATCCCGGGAACTTATATTGTTGATAAAGAAGGCGTGATCGTTTATGCATTTGCCGATGCGGATTACACAAAGCGAGCAGAACCCTCAGAAATTTTAAAAATTCTAAAAAATTTAAAAAAATAAAAAAAGGCAGTTAGGCTTAGTTTAGGTAGCAGTATTTCTGTTAGGTTCTGCAAACGAGCTTAGACAGGGATCAATGAGGGATTGAATTCAAAATAAATTTATTAAAGAATGAATAGAGAAATTTATCGGAGGGAATTTTATGTTAAGTCATTTAAAAAAATTAAGCTTTATAGGATTAGGGTTTTACTTAGGATTAAACCTTATGGCCGCCGCCGGAACCCAAAAAGATTTTGAACTCGATATGGAGGAAGTTAAAAGTACCTTCAAACCACTTCCCAAGAGTTTGATCGACAAGAAAAAAAATAGTGCCCTCATTAAGCTCGGTAAAAAACTTTATTTAGAAAAAAGACTTTCTGTGAATAATAAAATTTCTTGTAACTCTTGCCATAAGCTTGATAATTATGGAGTCGATAATGAACCCACATCACCTGGACACGATGGAACTCGTGGGGAGAGAAATTCACCAACAACTTTTAATGCCGCTCTTCACTTTGTTCAATTTTGGGACGGAAGAGCCAAAGATCTTAAAGAGCAGGCGCTTGGACCAATACTCAACCCTGTAGAAATGGGAATGCCTGGGGATAAGGAAGTTGTCAAAAAACTCTCGAGTGATAAGCAATATGTCGCTGAGTTTAAGAAAGCCTTTCCAAAGGATAAAGAACCATTCAACTATAACAATGTGGGAGTCGCGATAGAAGCATTCGAAACAACGCTTCTCACACCTTCGCGATTTGATGATTTTTTAAATGGTAAAAAAAATGCACTTACAAAAAAAGAAAAACGTGGTCTAAAAAGATTCATGGACACTGGTTGTACGTCTTGTCACTACGGCGTGGCCATTGGGGGAAATGATTATCAGATGATCGGGCAAGTCAACGAGTACCAGACAAAAGATCTTGGTCGCTTTATGATTACGAAAAAAGAAGAAGATAAAAAAGTCTTTAAGGTGCCTTCGCTTCGAAATATTGCTAAAACTCATCCTTATTTTCACGACGGTTCAGTAAAAACTCTCGATGAGGCTATTCGTTTGATGGCCTTTCATCAACTGGGAGAAAAAGTTGATAAAGAATTTATCGAAGACGTTAAAGCTTTTCTTAACTCTTTGACGGCCAAAAAAGTTAATTTCCTTTAGAAGAATCTAACTAAGCCTTCACATTTCAGTGAAGGCTTAGTTCTACTGACAGTCAGCATAGACTGTAAAATAGTTTCCATTAAGATACGGGTATATAGTGTGAGTCAGTAAACTTGGTGGCTTTTATGATGGGATAATGTTCATACACTGGAGCGAAAATACCCAGTTAGGAGAGAAAACTACCTTCATTTCAACTATGCCAACGCCAACTTTATACGCTTAAAGAGGATCCGCGAGTGAATACTCACTTAGGTTTAAGTTTTAGATCAATTAGGTTTTTAGCCCATGGGGGAAATGACATTTATTCTTTGAATTTGTTTATAAAAGACATAATAGATTGTTGGCTCCAAAAGTACCCAAGTTTTAAATGCTTAAATTTTTCAAAAAAATAAGACTTCTATTTTATGGATAGGAGCCTTGTCGCAAGTCATTGATTCTTAAAGGATTAATTGATGGTTCTTTGAAATAAAAAAGTTCATAAAAAAATCAAATTATAATTATATCAAAGGAAAAAAATCTTATCTATTGGTATTAAGTTTTAATTAATTCCATCGACAAGATTTTAATACAACCATGAAAGCATCAATTGCTTCCCTATTTAGGCTCATCATTATATTCAAAATCTTGATACTACTAGTTTCATGTAATAGTGGAGGAGAGGATAATCCTGTAGACGATTTTCTCAATACCAACTCCGCTTCCGATGATAACCAAGATCAAGATAACGGTGATGATGTTGGGAACTCCGCCCTGAAATTTACACCTGCAGAAATTAGTTATGGGGATGTCGGCTTAGGAGGAACAGGAGAAACAACAGTTTCCCTAGAGAATATTAGTGATCAGGTTATCTACCTAAGTGGATATACGGGAACAAATAGTATTTTTGAAATTTCCAGTACGACATGCCAATTTTCTGGTGGGACACTCAACTCAGGAAGTTCATGCAATATTACTTTTAAATTTAATGCTATCACAGGAGGAAGCCATACCGGGTCTGTGAACATTAATTATGATATTACTGCAGATGATTCACGCTTAATATCAAATATCCAACTTTCAGGGAGTGCAGGGATTAATGCTCCAACAAATTATCAACTGACAAATGTTACTGGCACAACTGCTTCTATGTCTTGGAGCGATAACTCAACTAATGAAGTGAGTTTTGAAGTGAGTCGCTGTGATGGACTTACTTGTGCGACAACTTTTGTTTCATCTTTTACAGCTTTTGTTTCTCCTAATAATGTAAGCTATCAATTTACAGGATTAACGGAAGGGAACTATTATCGCTTTCGTGTTAGAGCGATTAGTAATAGCTCGCAAAGTTCTTGGCTCGTCGGCAGCACTTTTATTACATTTGGAGGAGTGAACTCCATTGTTGATAATGGAACTGGGGCAACAGATTTGAGTAGTCTCGATTGCAGAACGACAAATGAAGGAGCTTACGTAAGTCTCGATTGGAATGCGGCCAGCGATGCGACTGCATATTTTATCTATGATGCCAGTGGGGGATCCAATGTTCTTTTGAAAACCGTCAATGCCCCAGCAACGTCAACTCTGCTCACCGGATTGGATACGAATACTGCTTATCAACTCCTCATTCGTGTTGCGACTAGCACTGGGTATAATTCTCAAAATACTCAAACTACAAATATAACGACTACAAGCTTTGTACCTTGTATGGTCTTAGGGAAAGCCTCGCCAGCAGAAGTCACGACAACGCATGGTCTCTATGGTCCTACCGGTGTGATGACTTATGGTGCGAAATTATTTGTTGCTGATCGATTCAATAATAGAGTTCTCATCTGGAACTCTCTTCCTACTGATGGAAATACTCCTCCGAACGTTGTGATAGGGCAGAGCAATTTTACGGAAAGATATCGCAATAATACACCTGGGGGAATTGGAAGTGTTTCAGCTTATTCACTCTATGAACCCTTCGGAGTATGGGCGGGTAATGTTGGCGGAACAGATAAATTGGTTGTGGCCGACTATCGTAATAACCGTGTTTTAATTTGGAATAGTATTCCAACATCGAGCCATACACCTGCTGATGTCGTCGTTGGGCAAGGGAATATGTTCACCAGCAATGCTGATGGAGGAGATGTCACTCGAGGTCTCCAAAACCCAAGTGACGTCTGGTCTGATGGAACGAGGCTTTATGTGGCAGATTATAGTAATAATCGTGTCTTGATCTTTAACTCATTTCCGACTTCAAATTTTGCAATACCTGATGTGTATTTAGGCCAAGCACTACCAACCGATCAAGCATCGAATTGTGGTTCTAATAGAATGAATGCTCCGAGTGGAGTTTGGTCTGACGGAACTCGCTTACTAGTTTCTCTTTATAATTGCCAAAGAGTTGCGATTTACGAATCAATTCCTGCGACTGGAACAAACCCTGATCCCGATACCATTTTGGGGCAAACGACGTTGACTGGAACATCCAATGGAGCAGCAGCCGATAAGTTTAATCGCCCCTATAAGCCAAGAATTTTTGGAGGGAAAATTTATGTTCCAGACTATAGTAATAATCGCGTGAAAGTATGGAACTCTATCCCTGCTCCGGGAAACCATGGGGTTGCTTCTGATTATGTTCTTGGGTTCAGTAATACGGCTAATACAGGAGGAACGAATCAAGACCGCTTTTCAAACCCAATTGGTGTCAGTATTAGTGGAACTCGAGTTTATGTTGGAGATTATACAAATAATAGAGTTATGGGATTTAATACCATTCCGATTGCGAATGGAACAAATGCAGATTTTTTAATTGGTCAGTATGACTTTACTACACTGGTTATCAATGATCATAATCAGATTGCTGCGAATAACTTTGATTACCCAGACGGCCTTGCTTACGATGGGACTCAGTTTTTTGTTGCCGATGTTTCCCGCAATAGAATTTTAGTTTGGAATGGAATTCCTCAATCTTGGAATCAACCTGCGGACTTTGTCGTAGGACAAGGTAATTTTACTACGATTTTAACGGGAAGGAATCAATCACAGCTTAATGCTCCTCGCGGTATTTGCATTGCTGGAGGAAAGTTGTGGGTTCCCGATTATAATAATAGACGTGTCATGGTTTTTGATCTCCCTATTAGTTCCAATGGCCCCAATGCTTCAGCCGTCTTGGGGCAAACGACGTGGACTGCGAATACCACGAATGCTGGCTACGATCGAGTCAACCAAGCTATTCGCTGTTTTTATGATGGAACAAAATTTTACGTCGTTGATAGGACCTATGATCGCGTTCTGATTTATAACTCCTTACCAGCAATGGCCTCAGTTTCAGATAATCCTGCGGCTGATGTTCGAGTTGGAACAGACTCTAATAATGGAACTTCTCAAAATAAATTGAGAGACCCGTGGGGGATTTATTCTGATGGCACAAAACTCTTTGTCGCCGATTCTGATAACCATCGAGTCATGGTTTGGGACCCTATACCTACGGTTGACGATCAAAACGCTGATTATATGCTGGGAGGTAATCTCGCTTGGACTTCGAGAACCAGTGGAACCACAGCAGTTCTTCTCAATTATCCTGTTGATATCACAGGGGATGCGGGAGGGAGAATTTATGTGCTCGATAGAAGCAATGGTCGAATTCTTCGCTATGACAATCCTACAATGAGTAACCAGCCAGCCGATCAAATATTTGGTAAAACGAGCTATACGGACACACTCGAGCCAGGAGATGCCAGTCAGCTTCTTTCTGCAGAGACTCGTGGATTGCTTTTAATTGGAAATCAATTGTTCTATGGAGACAATCAACACTCTCGTGTTTTAGGTTTTCCAATTGAACCTTAATTTATTTTTTGAGTTTTTTAATGATATTGTTTATTTGGTGAGTTTCTTCTTCAAGTGCTTTTCCTTTCATTTCGATACTCGAAATAAAATTTGAAATACCTTCAACAGTGGATTTAATTTTATGACCACCATCGGGGAGGTGAGCTGATTCAATTCGACTGTTGAGGCGGATTATTTTGAGAGCTTAGTAGTGTTTTATCTGCCTAACTCATAGCTTAAATCAATTGATCGCCGCATTGAAGCCAATGAAATGACTTGGAATCCTAGTCATTGAATTATTTACATACTATTTTTCTAGGGGATTTTTTTAAACTTGAAGTCTATGGTGAACTCTTATATATTGCGCCCTGTAGCAAGTTTTTCAATAGCTCACGATAAGCCGGTTCGGCCCTATTTAAAATCTTATTACAGAAGATTATAGGAATTAAAATAGGAGAAGAATCCCAATGACTTTCAAATTTGACCAATTATCAAAACCCCTTTTTCAAGCAGTGTCTGAATTGGGATATAGAGATCCAACTGAAATTCAGCTTAAAGCAATTCCTTTATTATTAAATGAAACGACAGACTTTGTAGGTCAGGCCCAAACGGGAACGGGAAAGACTGCAGCTTTTTGTCTTCCTCTTCTTGAAAAAATTGATCTCAATAATGAAGGTATTCAAGCGATTATTCTAAGTCCCACAAGAGAACTTGCTAATCAAATCAATCTCGAAATTATTAAATATGCTCGCTATCTTCCCTTGAAGACAACAACTGTGTACGGTGGGGTTGGGTATAAAGAGCAATTGGATGGTTTAAGACAAGCCCATGTGGTGATTGCGACTCCAGGGCGTGCTCTTGATTTACTAAGTCGCAACAAATTGAAAATTCACAATTGCCAATTCTGCATTATCGATGAAGCTGATGAAATGCTTAAGATGGGATTTATTGAAGATGTTGAACAAATTATGGGGAGTGTCTCTGAAGATGCGGAAACTTGGATGTTTTCTGCGACGATGCCAAAGCCAATTGTGAAATTGATGGAAGAGAAACTCAATTCGCCTAAAATAGTGCGAGTTAAAAATGAAACTCTTTCTAGTCAAAATATATCGCAAAGTTTTTGCAAGCTTCAAAGAAAAGATTTTGAAAAAGCTCTCAAGGCCATATTGCTAACTGAAGAAAACTTTTTTGGTATCGTCTTTTGTGAAACAAAAGAAGAAACGAAGAGGCTAAGTGAAAGATTATTGGGTCTAGGTAAAAGAGTTGTGTCACTTCATGGTGATCTCAATCAAAATCAAAGAGACACAGCGATGGAGCTTTTTAAAAGCCGCAAAGTTGATATCCTGGTATGCACCGATGTGGCCGCAAGAGGGTTGGACGTCTCACAAGTCACTCATGTTATCAATATGGGACTTCCCCGAAAACCTGATTCCTATGTCCACCGGATTGGAAGAACTGGTCGTGCCGGACAATCAGGAAAAGCTATTAGCTTTATTTCACCAGGTGAATCGCGAAATTTATCTGTTATTGAAAAAATGACCAATCAAAAACTGGCGAAATTTGAGATCCCTTGCCCGATGGAATCGAAAAGAAAAAGAGTATCGAGTGAGCTCGACAAAATGAGTCAGCTTAAAAAAGCAATCATTGAAAAAGGTGAAGAGTTTACAATCGATAACAGCTTTTCAGAATTCAGTGATTATTTAACAGATTTATCACGCGAAGATATTGTAAAACTTTTGTTTTCTTATCTCTTTAATAAAGAGTTGCGCACAATTGATGAGTCATTAGGGAATTTGGAGAAATCTATTATTTCAACTGCTCCTTCTCAAAAATATAATAGAGAAAGAGGATCAAGGTCTAAATTTAGAAGAAAACCCAGGCGTTCTCAAAATTCTTATCGCTAGAAATTATTAAATTTTAAAATCAGTGAGAAGTTTTTCAGTGATGGGCGATTTGATTTTTCTTTTCTTGGAGATGAGCCAATAATCTTCCCTTACATCTTTAAGGCTTCCTATCTTAAATAATTTTCCTTCTTTGATGTAGGGTTTTGCTGCAAAATCCGGTAAAGAAATTAATCCGATTCCCTCTATCCCCATTGTTTTCTTCACACTGGCATCTTGAACTTCCGCAACGAGATGGTATTGAATCCCCATTGAGCGAAAAGAATGTTCTAAGTCATAGCGAAGTTTGCTGTGAATAGTGGGGAGTATAAATTCAGACCCGTTGAGTGAGTTGGGAAAGTTTTTGCTTAGATTTTTATATTTTTTTGATCCGTAAATTGAAACTTGAGTTGTGCCCACTTGCTTGATTTCCAAATCGTTCTTTTCAAGAAGGGTTAAATTGTTGGTGAGGGCAATATCTAAATCGTGAGTGGCAATTTTTTTAAAGAGCTCATCGGGAGGATCTTCTCGCATACTAATGACGCTATTGTCGCTAAATTTTTTTGCCATTTGCATAATTGTACAGGCCACGACTTTCGGGGCGCTGGCGACCACGCCGATACGATACAAAGATTTTGTAGAAAGGCTTTGCTGATTGAAAACTTGTAAGAATTCTTCCCCTTTTTTGAAGATATCATCTGCGTATTCAAGGGCGACTCTTCCAGCTTCCGTCAAAATGAGCCTCTTGTTTTTTCTCTCAAAGAGCTTTTGACCTAAGGATTCTTCGAGTTTTTTTAATTGTGTACTGAGAGCTGATTGCCCGATAAGAAGGCGCTTCGAGGCATCTGCAATACTGCCTTCAGAGGCAATGACTTTAAAATAGAGCAGGTGATGGTAGTTGAGCCATTTGTTCATCGGTTATACCTTGATAAAATAGAACTATTATATCGATATTATGCATTTTTATCAATCTATATTTTCGACGATAATAGTCCTACTAAGTTATAAAAACAGAGAAGGAGTGCACGTATGCTGAAACTTGAGAATAATGCCTTACCTAAAGAGTTTAAGCTATTTATATGGTTTTTAATGAGCTTCCAAGCAGGGTATATAAATGTAGGGGGCTTTCTCATATTTGGCAATTTTGTCTCACATGTTACTGGGACAAGTAGTCAAATAGGGATGGGAGTTGCCAGTTCCAATTGGGAACAAATAATGGTCTTTATAACAGTGTTATCCTCGTTTATCTTTGGTGCTGCCTTTGCTGGACACTTTATTGGAAGAAAGTTATTGGAAGGAAAAGAGCCTCAATATGTTTTTGTTACCGGAGTTAAAGCTTCCTTATTCGCCATGGTTCTCATTGTTTCAGAATATTATTTTTCTAGTTATAATTTATCGAGTAAACTCATTTTGATTTTTCTACTTTCCCTCGTCTGTGGTATTCAAAATGCGACTTGTTCATTGGCGACCAATGGATTTTTAAAGCCAACTCATATGACAGGGCTATCTACAGATATTGGAATTAATTTTGCAAGAGTTTTTGGTTATGCTAAAGCGTCACCGGAATACAAAGAAGAGAGAAGGAAAAACTTTTTGAGATTAGGTATTCTGAGTTCTTTTATTGTTGGTGGCTCTGTTGCTTATTTTATTTTTTCCCAAAATGGGCATTACGGATTTTTGTTTCCATTCGTTTCATCACTTTGCATGCTCGTGACATCGGTAGTTTCTGAGCGACCAAATCCAAAAAAGTCTCTATCTTTAAAATTAGCCCAATCATCAGTTTTAGGCGTTTTTGTATCAACATTAATTTTTAGCGTTGTCATTATGGCACAATCATAAAGAGAGGTATCCGTGAAAACATTAACAAAAGAAATGCAAGCTTCTATTTCTCCATCGAGTGCTCTTGAGCTTTTGAAAGCAGGGAATAAGAGATTTGTGGAGAATCTCAAGGTGAACAGGAATTTGCTCCAACAGGCTAACGAAACATCTGATGGCCAATACCCTTTTGCAACTATTCTCAGTTGCATCGACTCACGGACATCAGCTGAATTGATTTTTGATCAAGGGTTAGGCGATATTTTTAGTGTTCGTATTGCAGGAAATATTGTGAACGAAGATATTCTAGGCAGTATGGAATTTGCCTGTAAAATTGCAGGCTCTAAAATCATTGTGGTGATGGGGCATACGAAATGTGGGGCCGTGAAAGGTGCCTGTGATCATGTGGAAATGGGGAATTTAACAACTCTTCTCAATAAAATTCTTCCATCCGTTGACGATGAAAAAACAGAGAAAGAAAGAAACTCTTCGAATCCTGAATTTGTCGAAAAAGTATCTGAAATTAATGTTCGAAAAATGGTCAATGCCATTGTTGAGAGGAGTGTGATCATTAAAGAGCTCGTAGAAAAAGGAAAAGTGGCCATTATTGGTGGCATTCATAATATCGCGACCGGTAAAGTTGAATTTTTTGATGACACCTTAAAACACAATGCTTGAAAGCATTGACTTTAGCTCCACACTTTCGGGATTCTAGGCACTTATAGCGCTTCTGGTCCCAAAAGTGTGGATGTACTTTATTCTCATGGATGTACTTTATTCCTTTATTCTTTAGGTCAAAAATTATCTTTATTTTTTATTTTTCCGATAAATCCTAGGATGAATAAAATAGTTCTATACTTAATTCTTTTGCTCGGGGGTGTTTCTCCGTCTCAGGCGCAAATGACGGATGTTCTCCGGCAAGTTTTGAATGCCTATTGGTCGAATCCTGAAAAAGACTGTGAATATATCAGGCTCGATGAAGAAAATAGCTTTTTGCGTGAATGCCCTTCAGACCAAGCTGAATTTTCAAACTGTTATGTTCATGCGATTGCCAATGTCTATAATTATCAAATTTGTGAAAGTGGAAAAATGATTTCTCCTTCCTTTGTAGCCTATCTATTTGAGTCTAATACGAGGGAAAATGCAAAAACATTAAATAATCAAGCGGGAGATTCAATTACTGCTGGAATTATTGCTAACCAGGAAAGCTTTTGTGATCTTGATTATTATAAACTTGGAGAAAATTTCTATGAAGCCGAAAGGTTTCTTGAAAAGGAGAGAGAAAACTTATTGAGTGGAGAAATTAAACTCTTTAATACAAAGGTTCGTAAAAAATTCTTTTATCAGATTATAAAATTAAATTTTATTACTGGATTTGATAAAAAATTGATCACATTTTCTGTTTCTGATTCTAAAGAAAAATTTATAAAAGTTTCACGTGAGGAAGTATTAAAAATTCTTGGTGAAAATGAAACCTTCAATCCCTCAAAAATAGAAATTTATAATGAAAATCTAAGTAAAATATTAGGATTACACCTAAATGAGGTTTTAAATAAAAATCTAGTTAATAAATTAAAAAATGATCTCTCCGAAAGATCTAGTATCCTATTAGATGAAGAGGATATTTTGTTTTATTTTAAAAATGGAAAGCTTAACTATGAGAACTATTTATCAAAAAATTGTAAAAGATTTCAGAGGAAATTAAGCAAGATGGGATATAATAGAAGAGGAATAAGTCATGAGCTTTTCAAAAGTAAATTTTATTATGAGTTTTCTAAAAGAAAAAAACCGATGGCAATAGGCTTGTGCGCTTCATCTCTTATGAGCGCTCCCAAGGCTGAATATCTTGTCCCTTCTGTTTTAAGTGATGAACTTCTCAGAAAGTATAAAGGACTTAATACTCGATTAAGTGAATTAGTTTGGATCTGTGAAGACGAGACAGATCATGTTGTGACGGTAGTGGGAAGAAGGTGGAATAAGGATAAAAATCGCTGTGAATTCTTGCTGCGAAACTCCTGGGGTGCAAGTTGTGAAGGTATCTACTCTGATTACGAATGTGACGAGGGTAGCATTTGGCTTCCTAAGAAAATTCTCAATAAAACTCTCTCGGATTATTTTTACTTAAAATAATTTATTTTTTCCCATGATAATTTTAATTTCCACTGGCATCCCCTTAAATAGTTCAAATGACGTACCCCAGTGGGGGATCTAGAAGTCGATGTTGTATTCTTTACATAATAAGTAAAGCCGAAAATGTCTTCAAAGAAGATTGTAAAATTTATAATTGTAATTAGAATTTTGAATAAATTTTAGTCAAAATTCGGTCCCTACCGAAAATCACTTGGGCGTGTTGAAAAAGTTATTTAAGGCCTAAAATAACTTTTTCAACACGCCCTAGTAATTTAATTACAGATTATTTTTGAAAAATAACGTACATTTTTTGAAGTTTTCAGTGGGCTTTGTTCAACCATTAAGTCAAGAATTGCAAACTCTCCATTATCAGGTACTGCAAGATAACTATCATTAACGATGATTCTATCCATCATTAGTTTCACTTTATACTTTTTTCCGTAAGTAGGGCTGATTGTAGCAATTGCTTTTGGAAATAGTCTCGCTAATGTATTTTCGCTAACCTTGTTCACAGAGTAATCAATTGCGCGAGACCCTCTATCATTTAGCTTCATACATATTTTACTCGCTTCTCTTTGGTTTTTAAAATCAAACTTATATGCCTTAAATGGCTTTCCATCAACTGTAGGGTTTTTCAGTTCTGTAGCAAATACAGAAACATTTCCCAGTATTAGGACACTTAATAATAGTCTTTTCATTTTGATTCCTCCTATTAAAATAAAATAAATCTCAGATTAAACTCCTTCTATATAAATTGAATATTTAATTTAATTGAATTATTAGGTGCTTGTAATTTATTCAAAGGGATAAAATCGCAATAATCCTAACTCTAAGTCTCAAGAATACTGAACGCTGCCAAATTACAACTACTTACGATAGATATCTTTCCTATGCCCTATCTTCAAAACGAGAACAATAAGCTGTTTATCCTGTACCTCGTAAATGACTCGATAATTGCCTTGCCTCACACGATAAACATACTCTTCACCTGAAAGCTTTCGACAGCCAATAGGATAAGGCTGAATCGCTAAAGTTTGAATAAGTTCCACCACTTTTTTGAGGTCTTTCTTGGGAATTTTCTTAAGAGACTTCTCTACAGAGCTTGAAATTTTTAGCTTATAGTTTACCACTTTTCTTTAGCTCCGAAAGGACTTCACTGAAATCTCGAAACGACTCATTCCTAAGCTTTCTAAGATCAGAGATATCTTCAAATTCTTCTAACTTATCAAGAATGGCATCTTCAACAAATCGGTTGATCTTATAGCCGCGCTCTTCGCAAAAATCATCAAGTGCGTCTTTTACCCTCGCATCAATTTTAGTGGCCAGTTGTTTTGCCCCCATAAACCCTCCGTGAGTGTATTATAACACAATAAACTAGTTTTTTCTAGATTAAACTATCTAATGAAAGTTAATGAATTTCGAGTACTTAAGTCAATTGGTAGACGCAGCGGATTCAAAATCAACCGAGTGTATGCTCGTGGGGGTTCAAGTCCCTTCTTTGGCACCATTTTTCGAAAAATTAAAAGCCTCAAAAACCAAAACAGAGACCTAACCGATTAAAATTTTTAACATTGCTTTATCGCATCTGAACTAAGGTGTTTCGGTCTTCACACTTAATGGTGGACAATTAATGGATCAAATTACTTAAAGCTGATACCAACATTCAGGAGAGGCCCGCTAGCCTTGTCGATTACAAGGCTTACTCTGAGAAGCTGATTGAGCTTATTGATGATGAGAAGAAAACAGAGGTGGTCTCAAAGATCATCAGAAAGCTTATTAAAAAAATTGAAGTTGGAATTGATTCAGTGCAAATTCATTTTTACATTGGTCAAAATTGGTTGACCGAGGAGCTGGCTTCCGCTGGCTCCTTTTTTTCTTTAAAAAATTTTGGAAACTTTGAGAGTTCGAATACTCTCGTAAATGGTGCCCGGGGCGAGACTTGAACTCGCACACTGTTGCCAGCGGCGGATTTTGAATCCGCTGCGTCTACCATTCCGCCACCCGGGCCTGAAATCTGATGAAAGTTGCTGCCAATTGTCTATAATTGCAGTCTTTTAGTCAAGGCGAATTCGCTTAAGACCACCGCGCCAAGGGAATAGCGAACACCCTTAGCACGGCTTAAATCTTTATTAATACTCTTCAAGAACGTAAAAAGTTTCTGCAGGAGCAAACCCCAAAACATCTTCAGAGAGATGAGTCATAACTTCAATTTGCTCTTCACTTGCTTCTTCTAAGCAATCTTTTCGCACAGTGATGAGGAGTTTTGCACTCGGGGTAGAGGCATGTTCCTTAAGGGCGTTTGCATAGGGAGCTTCTTCGTTGACTTCATAAATAACAATATGTCCGCTGCCAAAGACTTCGCTGAAAACCAGCAGTCCACCATCGCCAAGGACATAGGGATCCAGTTCCCCTGCGAGTGAATCTTCAAAAGCATAGAGATTGTGAGTGCTTGGGCTTCCATTTCGAGAGATACAATCTTCTTTTGCAAAACCAAATGTTGCAGAAAAAACGAGTAAAGAAAGAATTAATTTTTTCATTTTCATGTCTCCTAAGGTCTAACAGTTCATAGTGGTAGCGGAGCTTTACCAAAGGAAGTGGCAAATTACAAAGGAGTTTTTAAAGACTAAGTGCGTGAAACCGGCGAATCCCCAGTGTTTCCAAGCTCTCACGAGTATTAAAGTGAAAAAAATCGGGACCAACGATTTTTAGAAATTTACGATTGGCCAGCAAGCAAGGGAATTTTAAGTAGTCCATCAAGTAATTGGGAACACCGATGAATGTTTTGTTCAGCACTTGATTAATTTTTTCTAAAGGAAAAATAGGAAGTGGATAAGCATGCGGATTAATTTTTTTAACGGCTTCTTTGAGAGGAAGATATTCGTTGGCGCTAATATTGTAGAGACCAAGGGGGATATCTTCTAATGAGCGCACTAAAACTTTGGCCATATCGTATTCGTGAATGAATTGAATCATGGGATTAAAGTCGAGAGGGTAAAACGAAAGTGGGTGAGTGAGATAAGTCGTGATTCCATTTTGAAGACTTGGACCAATGATATTAGTAGGTCGCAAAATAACTGTGTTGATTTGATCTTTAAACTCGTACATCCAAGACTGGCATTTCTGATCCATCTCAACCACATCGCGAATCTCTGGATGAGCGAGGCTCGCTCGCAAAGGGGCATCTTCGTAGACAAAAACGGGATTGTCGTTAAGGGCTCCATACACATGAAAAGTCGAAAGAATCACAAGTCTTTCAATATTATGTTTTAAACAAAGTTCGAGAATTGTTTGTGTACCCATCAAGCTGAGATTGAGTCGCTTTTTAATGAGGTTTGAAGAAATGGAAGAATGGGTAACTCGAGAGAGAAAAAGAACTTTTGTAAACTGGTGAGTTCGAAAAAGATTTTCAAATTCACCTCGCCGGTATTGAATGCGATAGGTTTTGAGATTGGGAATTTCTATAGTGTGATCCACGGGACGAGAATCAATACCAACAATTTCTATATTGGGATTAATTTTATAGAGGAGCTTACAAGTGATTCTTGCTAATCCTCCTCCAATCCCAATAATAAGAATTTTTTCTTTTTTTGTACTCACGCTCATCTCTTAAAAATCAAACATCTTTCTTCTTTTAGGAAGTGATTCATGGATTTTTTTCTCAATAATATTTTTGATTTCTTTCACGTAAGGTTCAAGTTTGTGATTGGGAGCATCGGCATTGAGAGTTTCATCAATATAGACGGGCTTATTAATATGAATATCCACTGGTGAGGGAAGTGGGATGGCCCCCAATAAACCTGCCAGAGGAAAAAGTGGAGTCATGGGAAAGGATGGAAAACCAAAGAGTTTTGCCAATTTTTTATTTTGTTTCACAAGAGGATAGAACTCTTCAGCACCCACTATGGAGACTGGTAAAATCGGAACTTTCTGTTCGATGGCCAAGCGATAAAATCCAAATGTAAAATCTTGAAGTTTATAAAAGTCCTTTGTATCTTTGGAAATGCCCTGAACCCCCTCGGGAAAAACCAGAATCGATTCCCCTTTAGAGAGTAGATAACGACAGTTTTTGCGATCACCAAGAATGGTCCCTGATTCAGTGGCGAGCTTTCCAAGAAAGGGAAGTTTAAAAAGAAAGCGCTCTCCCATTCCTCGCAACACAATGGGCTCAGGTGTCTTCATCAGAAAGGACATAATCAACAAAACGCCATCGATAGGGATTTGCCCAGAGTGATTGGCCACCACGATAAAGGGAGTTTTAGGTATGTTTTCGAGCCCAAAGTTTTGTACACGAAAATATTTATCATAAAGAGGGTAGAGAGTTTTAAGAGATTTTTTTAAGGTATTGATATTGAGACCCCAAGGATCTTGGACATCTTGATAGCGTTTTTCGAGCAAAACGATGCGTTCATCCACTTTTTGGGAGACTTCTCTTAAATAAGCTGACTTTAAAAAATTAATTTTCAACATTTTCTTAGTAAATGAGTTCTTGGATTTGTCATTATCATATATAATAGTAAGGGAGGAGTCTTTTTGACATAAGGTGGCAAAAAGGAACTTAAGCCTTGAACTCGGTTAATCAGGTGAAAGAAACATTTACTCAAGTTATCCAAAAATTGAAAAGCGCTTTAGTCTACTTCTTTAGCGTCTCCCGAACGATGGGAAGGGCCACGAAAAGTAACGGGCTTCTCAATACTGAATACAACAAACTAGGGCGAAAACTTTATTTTGATTTTAAGAATCAAAAACTCGAACTGGAAGATCCTCTATATTTTGAAAGTATTCATAAAATCGATGAGATTTATCAAGAAATGGGGAAATACGACAGTCAACTCCAGAACCTCAAAGGTTCCAAGATTTAAAAGTTCCCGCCAAAATTTGTTCTAATGATTGAATATTCTTTTTTTGAATGGCCGAAATGAGAAAGTGTTGAAGCTTGGATTGCTTTAATTTATTTTTGAGCAAGGCTCGTTCACTTTGTTTTTTGAGTTTGTCGAATTTATTAAGCACCAAAACTGTGGGGAGATGAAAATTTTCAAGAAATTGAATAAACTCGCGGTCAATTGTCTGAAAGGGATTCATAGCATCCATGAGATGAAAAATGAGATGGCGATGGGGAAGATGTTGAAAGAATGTTCCAATAAATTGATCCCAAGCTTTTCTTTCAGTTTTGGAAACCTTAGCGTAACCAAATCCTGGAAGGTCATAGAGAAAATATGTCTGATCGTCATCGGTTAGTTTAAAAGTAAAGATATTAATTTTTTGTGTTCGCCCTGGGTTTTTAGAAGTGCGGGCCAGCTCATTTCTGAAGAGGGCATTGATGAGACTCGATTTTCCTACATTGGATCGCCCACACATAATGATCCCTTGGGCGTCCGGATGCTTTTCAAAAAAATCAAAGACACATTGATCACTGCCAAGAGAGATGATGTAATCGCAACTTTCGCGAATAACTGTAGGTGAGAGGGGTGTTCCATTCATGAAAAAGAACCTATAAAAGTTTAACATCCCCGTCAAGGTCGTTCATAA
This sequence comes from Halobacteriovoraceae bacterium, assembly GCA_020635135.1. GTDB lineage: Bacteria > Bdellovibrionota > Bacteriovoracia > Bacteriovoracales > Bacteriovoracaceae > JACKAJ01. Next base: position 465,661 of record JACKAJ010000016.1, on the reverse strand, counting down.
CTGTCATATGGAATTTACAAATAGTTTTAAAGAACAAATGATTACAAGCGGTATTGGGCTTAATGATTATCTTGAAATTACACCTCTTTACGGAAAGAAAAGGCGCTTTCAATTGAAAACACTTTGCTTGAAGTTTCTCAAGGGGAGCACGTTTGAAATGAAGCACCTTTTTGAGGTCTATCTGCCTTGTTTTGATCGAGAGGAAATTCACTATGAATTGCGGCTTCAAAAGTTTGGGACCAATGAAAAGAAGGCTCGTTACCTCTTTAAAAGCTGTGATCAATCTCCCTTTAAACTTAATGGTAGTTGGTGTTTAGGGAATTACCTCCAAGATGGGGACTCGATCCAGTTTGCAGGTAATCAGTTGAAATTTATTAAAGTGAAAACGGGATGCTCAATGAATTCATTCCAAGTCAATCTTGAGAAAAAAATTGTGTGCTCTAAGCTCAATATCTATCTCGAGGGGGAAACGGGAACTGGCAAAAGTTACTTGGCCAGAATTATTCACGAGAAATCTCGCATGCCAGGAAAATTTGTTCATATCAATATTTCTTCCTATGCGAGCACTTTGCTTGAGTCGGAACTTTTTGGTCACGTGAAAGGAGCCTTTACAGGAGCTCATTGCGATAAAAAAGGAGCACTTCTTGAGTCACACCAGGGGACTCTGTTTGTTGATGAGGTGGATTCTCTTCCTAAAGAAGTTCAAACCAAGTTATTGTTGTTCCTAGACAACAAAAGGTTCCGGCAAGTGGGGAGTATGAAAGAGCATGTTGTTGATAATCGCTTGATCTTTGCTTCTGGTCAAAACTTGAACGAATTAGTGGATAAAGGGAGCATCAGAAAAGACTTCTTCTTTCGAATTACTTCAGGACAGAGTTTGGTATTAAAATCTCTGCGCCAAAGTGAAGAGTTATTGGAGGATATGCTTTGCAAACTAGCAGAGGAATTGGATGTAATTCTTGATCCCACTTTAATAAAGCACTATAAAAAACTTCCCTGGCCAGGAAATATTCGTCAGTTAAAAGAACACTTGCGAAAAAAGAAAGTTCTTTCCAATGGTCCTAAACTTTTTTGGACAGAAGTTGACGAGGGACTCTTGCAAAATGGTAGTGGAGATGAAAAATTTCAACCGGTAGATCTCAGGACATTAGAGGAGCAAGCCTTTCAGCTCGCTTTTTTTTATTATCAGAAATTTGATGGCAATCTCAAAAAAACATCAGAAGTTTTGGGAATCTCTCGCCAGAAATTAAATCGTATTATGCAAGGATATAAAAACGCTAGTTAGAAGCACACTAGTTTGCGAGCATGTAGATGATATTGACTTCTTTGACCCGTCCGTCGATACCTTCATTTATAAACACAGCATTGAGTTCATCTGTTATTTTCCCGCGAATAATTTCTTTTCCTTCCGGAGTAAGTGGAAAAGAAGGGAGAATAGGTTCTAGGGTTAATTGTAATTGATCGACAAAGAGATAATCGTAATCGTCATAGAATCTTTTGGCCGTTCGGTTGGTGAATGTAATGGTAAAATCCACTTCAAGGTTGCGGTATTGATCAATATCCTCAAAAAATGCTGGCATTTTTACGTGAGTGACTTGAGAAGTGACTTTGTCGTGCCCGTAATAATAAGGGAAAGCTTTTCTCTTGGCCGAGTAATTATCGCTGGCTATATCGCGAGTATTTCTCTGGTGTTCTGTTTCAACGATATTGTAGGTGGATTTATAAATCTGGATAAAAGCGATAACTCCGATACAAAGAAGAAAAACAATGCCCACAATATGGTGGCTTTGGAGTTTTTTGGTTTGATCATTGAGAAATTTAAAAACTTTGATAATTGGCGCAAATATGTTCTCGAGCACCTCTCGCATGGGGTGTGTTTTTACATAGCGTTTGAATTTCTTGTATTCTTTTCTCTTTTCTTGAATGGGACCATTTATTTTTTTGACTAGATTTACTGAGCCATCGATGAGAGCCAAAATTTTATCAAAGATTAAGTGAATAGAATTGTTAATGGCATTTATGGTTTGAACTATTTTGTGATAAATTTTTGTTAAAAAATTTTTTACAGGTTGAGGAAGAATGAGATTAAAAAGTTTAATCAATAATTCGACGAGCTTGTAATAAAGCTTATTAAATTTCTTCTCAAATTTATCGATCACTTTCATTAACAATATCCTCATAGGCTTGTCGGGTTCTAAGGGAGGGGACTTTAAAATGACAAGGTACCTGAATGGTTTAGTCGGGAATGTGGCTTTTTAAATCCCTTCTCCTAGATTTAGAGGAAGAATTTACCATCAGATTAGCTCCTATTTGGGTTCCAGATTCGGCTCGTCGATAGAGACTGTAGAAGTTTCAAGGAGGAAACTTTTTTTGAAAAAACTAATCGCTTTAATCCTATTCACGTCTTGTTCGGTCTTTGATTTTCAGGCCATTAAAGACATTCGAAACGATCGCTTATCGCAATCAGACTCTGGATTTATGACTCCGACGGAAGATTTTCGTGTGGCTATTGGGGATAGTGGAGAAGTCTATAAATCTCGGAGAGAACTCATGAATAGAGTTCCCAATGATTCACCAGAGAAAAAAATCTTTCTTGAATCAGAGAGTGTTGAAAATGAATTGGGTTTTCTCGAAAACAGAATGACCAATGAAGAGTACGAATTTTATTCGATGTATAGTGATAAATTTGAATCGGAATCTGAAAGAATTTATTTTCTCACTTTGCCAAGTTATGAGCAAAAAGTTGAATATTTGCAGATCAAGGGGATTGTGGATAATCCGGTTTACAACAATACTGAAAAGAAATTGGCCGTCGATTATTTAGAAATTGTTCCAGGAATGTCCAAGGACCAAGTGATGGCGGTTATGGGAAATCCTAGGCGAGTGGACTATGCCGGAGATCCAACCGATCAAAACGAGCGCTGGGGCTATGCCACCACTGACCAGGGTGTGACACGCTACATCTATTTTGAATCGGGAAGGGTTGAAGGTTGGGAGCACGCTACTTATTGAGATCTCGACGCATGAGTTCGATTTTGCTAGTATAGGCAGACTATGGACTACGTACTGGATTTTGAAAAACCTGTTAGTGAACTAGAAAATCAAATTAAGGAATTAAAGACTTCTTCCAGTTCTCCTCAATTGGATTTAAGTAAAGAAATAGCAGCCTTACAGTCCAAGGTAAACACACTCATTAAAGAAATATATCAAAACCTCTCTCCTTGGGAGCGAGTTCAGCTGGCAAGACACCCGAGTCGTCCTCATGCTCTTGATTATATCAATGGAATCATTGATGACTTTCACGAAGTTGCGGGTGATCGTTTTTATTCTGATGACATGGCCATTGTGACAGGTTTTGGAATGCTGGATCAGCAAAAAGTGGCCATTATAGGAATTGAAAAGGGAAGAAAAACCCAAGATAAAATAAAAAGAAACTTTGGCATGCCCAATCCTGAAGGTTACCGGAAGGCCTTGCGACTGGCTCAGCTAGCTTCTCGCTTTCATATCCCGATTATCACTTTTGTAGACACACCAGGAGCTTATCCGGGAATTGGGGCCGAAGAACGAGGTCAAGCACACGCCATTGCTGAAAATCTTGAGAAGTTTTTTAGTATCGAAGCACCCATCATTTCCGTCATTATTGGAGAAGGGGGCTCTGGTGGGGCCTTGGGAATTGCTATTGCCGATCGAGTTTTGATGCAGGAGTACTCCGTCTATTCAGTTATATCGCCAGAATCTTGTGCTTCCATCTTGTGGTCTGATCCGAAAATGGCCGAAAAAGCAGCCAATTCACTGCAACTTACTCCTCAAAAAGCTATTGAATTTGAGGTGATTGATCATATCATCTCTGAGCCTGCTGGAGGCGCTCACCGCAACCCCGAAGAAGCTGTTCAATTGGTCAAGAAAAGTATACAAGATCAGTTGAAAAATATAGTAAATGAAGATGTTGAGGGGCTATTAGAAAAGCGTTTTGAGCGTTTTCGCAAAATGGGCAATAAATATATCAAATAGTTCTCTCTTCAATAAAAACATTAATAGGGAATCACTATGGCCAATTCAATGACGGGATTTGGACGCGCTGAAATAGCAGGGGAAACTCACACGATGAGTGTGGAAATTAAATCTGTGAATCATCGCTTTAAGGACTATCGCTTTAAAATGCCCTATCTGCTCAACGTGGTGGAAATGGATTTGCGAAAAAAGCTCGATGGGGTTTTTGCAAGAGGTTCATTTGATATTTACGTGCAGTTTAAAAAAAGTAAGCTTGAAGATGAACTCCCGAATATCGATTACAAAAAAATTAAGGCCTTTATTGATGAGTTTAATAAAAATTCTGGAGTTGAGAATAGCCAAATTCAGGTAAGACCTGTTGATTTTTTAAAAAATGAATTTTACCAAGACCTTGAAGAGTCTCAAAAAGAAGCCATCTGTGAACTCGCTCTCAAAACTTTTGAAATGGCCATGGAAGAGTTACAAGGATCTCGGGCTGCAGAAGGAAAAAAACTTGTTCAGGTTCTAATTAAACAACTTGGAGAGTATGAAAAATCTCTAGATAAAGTAGTTTCACTCAAAGATCTCTACCAAAAAAATATTAAAGAAAAACTTCAGCAACGTTTTAAAGAAAACGCTCAAGTTATCGATATAGATGATGTGCGTTTTAATAAAGAAATTATTTATTATCTTGAGCGACTTGATATTGATGAAGAAATTGAGCGTGCAAAAATTCACTGTGGGAAGTTAAAAAGCTTACTTGAAAAGCAATTGCACGAAAAGGGTAGAAAAATTGAATTTCTTCTCCAAGAGCTTAATCGAGAAACCAATACCATTGGATCAAAGTCAGCTCATGAAGAAATCTCGAATGCTGTTGTTAACATGAAAGTGCATTTAGAAAAAATGAGAGAGCAATCATTAAATCTAGAATAGCGATATAGTGAAGAAAATGGAAAAAAGAGGGCACATTATTATTATCGTCGCACCATCGGGAACAGGGAAATCCACGCTCCTGAAAATGCTCTTTGAGCAGTTTCCTCAATTGCATTGGTCTGTCTCCACAACCACACGCGATAAGCGCCCAGGTGAGGTTGAGGGAAAAGATTACTTCTACACCACCGTGGAAAAGTTTAAAAAGGGAATCGAGGCAGAAGACTTTGCTGAATGGGCCGAAGTGCATAATAACTACTATGGAACTTCCAAGAAAACAGTCGAACACGCTTTGGAGAACGGAAATATTGTGGTTTGTGATTTGGATGTGCAAGGAACCGATTCCATGCTCCAAAGTTTTCCGGATGATACGACGGCCATTTTTATCGAGCCTCCTTCCATTGAAGATTTAGAAAAGCGCCTGCGAAAAAGGGCCACAGACAATACGCAAGTTATAGAAACGCGCTTGAAAAATGCAGCGAAAGAGCTGCAACGGAAAAATGATTTCCACTACCTCGCTAAAAACGAAAACTTAGAGCAATGCTATAAAGATTTAGTCTCAATTTTCACAGAGATATTAGAGCAAAGAGGTTCAATTGATTGATGAATCTTTAGATTTTAGCCACGAGCCGAATCTTACGATTAAAGAGCTCATTCAGAGAATCAAGTCTTATTATAAAGATGCGGACACCGATTTTATTGAAAAAGCTTATCACTTTGCTGAAAAAGCTCACTGTGAACAAAAGAGAAGCTCCGGTGAACCTTACATCATTCACCCGCTCAATGTTAGTGCAACTCTTGTTAAGTTAAAAATGGATGTTGAAACAATTGTGGCAGGACTTCTCCATGATGTTGTCGAAGACTGTGAAATCGCTCCCACTGTCATTGAAAAAGAATTTTCTCCCAGTGTAGCCGAACTCGTTGTTGGGTTAACGAAAATTTCAAAAATTAAATTTCGCTCTCGCCAAGAATCACAAGCTGAAAATTTTAGAAAAATGGTCGTCGCCATGGCGAAAGACTTGCGAGTTATTATCGTCAAACTCGCCGATCGCATGCACAACATGCGGACATTGCAATACATCTCTAAAGAAAAACAACTCAAAATTGCTCAAGAAACTCTCGATATCTATGTGCCTCTTGCAAGTCGCCTCGGGATCAACTCCGTAAAAGGAGAGCTGGAAGATCTTTGTTTGCGCTTTCTTCATCCTGAAATTTATTATCGTCTTGCTGAAAAAGTGGCGATGAAAAAATCAGAAAGAGAAAAGTATATTCGAGAAACCGTTAACATGATTAATGACAAACTCGAAGAATACAACGTGAAAGGTGAAGTGACTGGAAGACCTAAAACTTTTTATTCAATTTATAAAAAAATGCAAGCTCGAGGAGTCGACTTTGATCAGATTCAAGATCTCCTCGCTTTTAGAGTGATCGTTAACAATATTACTGAATGTTACAAGGCTTTGGGAATCATTCACTCTGCTTTTAAACCGGTACCAGGACGTTTTAAAGATTATGTGGCTATTCCTAAGGTCAATAACTATCAAAGTCTCCACACCACTGTTATTGGTCCAAGGGCCGAGCGAATAGAAATTCAAATTCGCACCGAAGAAATGCACGAAGTAGCTGAAAAAGGGATTGCGGCTCACTGGAAATACAAAGAAAAAGGCTCTGGGGTTGTGAAAGCCAATGAATTGGATTGGGTTCAAGAATTGGTGGAATTCAACCAAGACGTTGAAAGTAATTCCGAATTCATGGATGCCATTAAAAATGATTTGGATATTGGGGGAGTCTTCGTCTTTACTCCAGGAGGAGATGTTAAAGAACTCCGCTATGGGGCCACGCCACTGGATTTTGCCTACAGTGTGCATACCGAAGTCGGGAATCATTGTGTGGGAGCCAAAGTTAACGGTAAAATTGTTCCTCTCAAATATCGCTTGAAATCAGGGGATAGCGTCGAAATCCTCACGAGCAAAAGCCAAACGCCTTCAAAGGATTGGCTGAAAATAGTAAAGTCTTCTCGGGCCAAAACTAAAATTCGCCAGTGGCTTTCAAAAATTGAAAGAGAGAAAAGTCGCGAGATGGGTGAAGAGATGTTGGAAAGTGCGCTTAGAATTTATAGCACCAATATCAAGGCCCTAAATAAGAAAAATGAATTTAAAAAATCTCTAGAAGAGCTCAATGCAAGAAATCTTGAAGAATTGTTTATTCATATCGCTTCGGGAAGAAATCACGTTAATGAAGTTTTAGAACGCCTCCCGTCCATTGATTTTAAAGACAATAAAGAGACTCAAGATAAAATCGAGAGCTTTTATCAAAAAATTACCAAGACGGCCAAGAAAACAGCTCATAAAGAAAACGCTGTCATTGTCGATGGGCTCGATGATGTGCAAGTGCGGATGGCGAGATGTTGTAACCCCATCCCTGGAGATGAGATCGTTGGGTTTATCACTAAGGGCAGAGGAATTACTATCCACACCACTCGCTGTGATAAACTTTTTGATCAAGATGACAATAGAAGAGTGGATGTTGAGTGGAACAGTGAATACAATTTCAAACATCCCGTTAATATTAAAGTTATCACACATGACAAGCCGGGGATTCTTTCAAAAATTTCTAAAAGTATTAATAACCTCGGAATCAATATTAGAAGCGCCTTTGCGAAATCACTTCCTGATCAAAAGGGAAGTTTTGTGTTTGAAGTGGAAGTTCGCGACTATAGTGAGTTCTTAAAAACCGTCGGCGTGATTGAATCGATGGAAGAAGTCATCAGCGTTACGCGGGCTTAATAATAAATTTTAATTTGGTCATTGAGTTTGTGGACCAGGGATTCGATCTCAGAGCGTTGCCCCTGAGGGTGCACGTAGAGTTTACCATTATAAAAATCCACGACAGAAGCTTTTTCTCCAAGAGTGTTTTGTAAGAATTTCATCCATTGCACATTGGAGTAATCTTTCCATTTCCAATGGCGAGCATTTTGGTGAACAAAAGTTTTCGTGACTTCTTGAGACAGAGAGACGCAAGCATCACACACACTGGCCACTGGGCTTTGAGTTTTTAAGTATTCCCACGGAGATTGGGAGTGAAATTGAGGGTGGTGTGAATCTAAAATTTCTAAAATATCTTCTTTTGAAATTTTGAAACATGGGCATATGAGATTGTCCTGAAATGAGTCGTGTTCATTTCCACTCCAAGAATCGTAGAGGGAATTGAGAAGAATAAAAGAGGGCCAAAGCAGCTGATGCTCTTTAAAGGCTTTATTGGAAGCAAGTTCAAAAAAATTTTCAATGACTGTGTTGAAGTTTTGATTCTTTAAAAGCTCTTCGAGTGCAACTAAAAAATCCTTGTCCTCCTCTAGGTTTTGGGAACTTATTTGGACCCGAAAAAGATTTTCGCGATCATCTACAGAGAGTGAAAGTGTGAAACTTTTTTGGTTTTCGAGAAAATAGCTTCTTTGAAGATCAAAGTTAGACATAATTATTTAGGATTGGAGAGAGTAAGGATTTCGACACCCGAACCCGTTTCAGTCACGAGCACAGTGTGCTCAAATTGGGCACTAGGTTTTTTATCTCTGGTTATGACAGTCCAATCGTCTTCTAAAAGAACACAGTGGCGAGTTCCAAGATTGATCATGGGTTCAATGGTAAAAGTCATACCTGGTTTGAGTTCCACGCCTGTGCCTTTTTTTCCATAGTGAAGGACTTGCGGTTCTTCGTGAAATTCCCGACCAATACCATGTCCACAGTATTCTCGAACAACACTATAGCCGTGAGAATGGGCCAATTCTTGAATGACAGCACCAATATCACCGAGATGGGCGCCTGGTCTGACGGCCGCAATTCCAACTTCCAAACATTGTTTCGTCACTTCAACGAGTTTCGCTGTTTCATCGGAGACATTGCCAATAAGGAAAGTGCGGTTGGTATCACCGTGGTAGTGATTGAGTATAGTGGTGACATCAATATTGAGGATGTCGCCGTCTTTGAGTTTGTCTTTTTTATTGGGAATCCCATGGCAGATCACTTCATTTAAAGAAGTGCAGACTGATTTGGGAAAACCATGATAATTAAGCGGCGCTGGAGTGGCCCCGTGGGAGATAATAAATTCATGACACAAAGTGTTTATGTCTTCTGTGCTCATGCCTATTTCGAGCTTTGATTCGACGAAATCTAAGGTTTCCGAGGCCAATTGCCCGCTCTTTCGCATCAGTTCGATTTCTCTTTGTGATTTTATTGTAATCATTATATCTATTGTACTCCAGGATGAATATTTAACAAAATAGTGTAGAGATGTCATTAAGAGTCCAAAGAATAGTCAATTCACCCTATTTCGCATCGAATTTTGGTCCTCTCGAAGAAAAGGCCATTAGAGAGAAAGGCTGGGAATATTGTTGTGGTCCCGATAGAGATTTCAAGGCCAATGTCCTTATAACGAATACACATTGCACTCCAGAGATGTTAAAGGATTGTTGGGGGGCTCAGCTCGAACTGATCGTTCATCCCAATTCTGGTTATGACAATTTTTCTCTTTCATTTATTCAAGAGTGTCCATGCCCTATTGTTTTAGGAAATGCCATTCGCATGTTGCCTGTAACAGAATATATTCTGGGATCTTTGTGGAGTGCTTTTGCAATCAAAAGGCAAACAGTTTGGAATAGAGATCCAGCAGTTTCAAATCGTAAACTCTTAGCGCAGTCCAAAGTGCTCATTATCGGAAAAGGGCATATTGGAAAGTGTGTTGAGCAAAAACTTCGAGACGCTGTGGAGTTGATAGAGTTTGTCGATCCCTATGAGAATTCTTCTAAAAAATTAGAAGAGATTGAACTCAGTGATTTTGATGGGATTATTTTAGCGGCCAGCTTAAATTCAAAAAACGCACACTTAGTGGATAAGAGTTTTTTAGATCAACTGAAAAAAGATGTTGTCTTGATCAATGCTGCTCGTGGAGGGCTGATGGATTGGGAAGCCCTGGTGAATTTTGTGGTGGCCAATCCTCGAGCTCAAGCTTTTCTAGATGTTTTTGAGAATGAACCTTTAGAGCTCGAAAAGTATTCGCATATTCCTAATCTTTCCCTGACATCTCACATCGCTGGTTGCTATGATAAACTAGACCAAGAAATCATTCGCTATGAAATACAAGTGATAGAGGACTTTCAAAACTTAGCGCGTGAAGATTTTTTGAAAAAATACAGCGACGTTATTTTACAGAATCGAATTGTGAATGACTTCATAGTATAAAATAAGAAATAAATGAGTGAAAAAAATTTTTTAGACATTCTCACTTGGCCAGGAAATGGCGTTTATACCGTTCAAACGGGAGCGGATAAAAAGAAAAAACTCACCCAAGCTTATTATCAAACTGAAGATTTCAATTCGGTAGAATCTCTTTGGAAAAAGAGTTTTGAAAAATTAGGTAAAAATAAAGCACTGGTGCTCGGTATTCCCAGTGATTGTGGGGCAGGGATTGTTCGAGGATCCAATTGGGGACCCTTGGCCTTGAGAAATCATTTCTTAGAGCACAGTGTAGATAAGTTTTTTGATCTTGGAGATATTCGAGTTGTTCCCCATCTCTTACACGATAAATATCTCAACAAGGAAACCATTGAGAACGTGAGAAAGAGTCTCTATGGAGATTCTCACAATTACCCTGTATCTCCTTTAAGTCAGTTGGAGTTCGTCTTTCAAGAACTTTTAAAATACAAAAAACCTATCCTGACTTTGGGTGGTGATCACTCTATTAGCTACCCAACAACCAAGGCTTGGCTTGAAAGTGATAACGCCAAGGCCGGAATTCTCCACTTTGATGCCCATACGGATCTTTTAGATTCTCGGTTAGGCATCGATTTTTGTTTTGGATCCTGGGCCTATCATACGCGCGAGTATTTAGAAAATTCTGAATCTCTGGTGCAAGTGGGGATTCGCTCCAGCGGATACGATCGCGGGTATTGGGAGTCCAAGCTTGGCATAAAGCAAATTTGGAGTGATGAAGTCAGAAAAACTGGTCCAGAGAAAATAGCAGAACAGATTTTAAAGCATTATCAAAAATTGGCAGTGGAACGTTTATATGTGAGTTTCGATGTGGATGCGATCGATGCTCAGTATGCCAGTGCCACTGGAACACCTGAATATGGAGGCCTCGAAGTATTTGAGGTCATTAGTATTCTCGATGTGGTCTCACAAAAAATAAAAATTGAACACGCTGATATTGTGGAAGTGGCTCCGTTTATTAGGCAAGAGGGAATAGGGAACGCGCAAATGGAGCCGGAGAGCACACTGGAAAGTGCCAGTGCTGTCGCAAAATTTCTCATTGATTATTGGAATTCATGAAATACAAAATAGCTTTTCCCCCTATTGAAAATGCAGATAAGCACGGGCTTCTCTGTGTAGGAGGGGACTTAACTGTTTCCAATTTATTAGAAGCTTACACTCATGGAATTTTTCCTTGGCCGATTGAAGAAAACCTGCCCATGACATGGTTTGCACCCGACCCTCGAGGCGTTCTTTTTTTTGATCAATTAAGAGTTTCTCGAAGTCTTCAAAAAGTTTTAAATAAAAATATTTTCACTGTGACTTTCAATATGGACTTTGATTTTGTGATTGAAGCCTGTTCACAAAATCCCTACCGCGGAGATGATACCTGGATAACTCCTGAATTGATCGCAGCGTATAGAGAACTCTTTCACGCTGGTCATGCTTTTAGTGTGGAGACCCGATTGGATGGCCAAGTAGTAGGGGGGCTTTACGGAGTTTGCATTGGGGAATTTTTTGCAGGAGAATCAATGTTTTACTTGGAATCCAATGCTTCGAAAGTTGCTCTTTACTCACTTGTTAAGCATCTCAAATCTCGGGGTGTTCGCTGGATGGATACCCAAATGCAGACGCCTGTGACCGAGGCGATGGGAGTTTGCAATATTTCTCGTAAGGACTATATGCTTTTATTAGAACAGGTCGATTTTAGTAAAAGTCGTAGTAGTTTTTTCTAAAAACCCAAATATAAAAATAGATGACTTTCGCTTTGATAAAACTTAAGAATGCTTTGAAATAAGAGGGACGACGATATTTTTGGCGTTTGATGAGCATCTTATTTTTCTCCTAGCGATCCACTTCCATTACGATGGGATTAAAACTAGCAAAATAAAGTGGGATATCTTTTATGGGAATATCTTTTAAATACTCAGATAAAAATTGAGTATTATTAAAATCGGGGCTTATAATTTTTATTTCTTGAAATCCGTTGTTATCTTTCTTTTTTAGTAAATGAACTGTTCCCATCCCATTGGTCCTTTCAAGCAAACAAGAGCTTGCTAAGAGAGGGAGTTTCTCTAATACTTGGGATGAAAAAATGGATTTTTTCGACCATGCAGGAAGTGAAATGTTTCCAACAGGAAGATTTTCTATTAACTGATGAATAATGCGCATAGATTGGCGAATATCTTCAAAGCGAATCAGAATAAGATCGAAAAGGCTTTGTTTTATCCCTATAGGGCTGTCAAAGAGCACATCGGAATAAAAATAAAAGGGGAATTGTTTTCTGGCATCAATATTGAGCCCAGTCGCTCGGGCAATGGGACCGGTGATTGACCATTTAAGCACATTGGCTTTGGTTATTTTTTTCTTGGTAAATCTTTTTTTCCACCAGGGTATTTTTAAAAATAATTCTTCAAAACGATCAATTTTCTTACTCAAGGTGTGCAATGTTTCAACGAGGGTTTGAAAGAGTATATAAGTATCAACTTCAATGCCGGATAGGCAAAGCAGGGGCTTTTCTTCACTCAAAACACTCATGATCTTGGTTGTGAGATAAAGTTCCAGAGAATTAAAAAGCTGGTGCATTTCTTTGAGTCGCGCAGTTCCCATGGTATTTCTTAAGGCCACTACATTTTGAATAATTCTTGAAATTTCGAGGAGAATCATTCGCAATGATTTGGCCTTGTCAGGAACTTCAATCTCATTATATTTTTCGAGAGTGTGGTAGATAAGAAAAAGGTAGTCGAATCTTTTAAAATAGGGAAAATCTTCTAGAATTTTTTCTTCGCTTTTTGTACCAGTTAAATTTTCTATATTTTTACGGGTTCTTCCAATTTGGATGAAACTTTCATGAGCTTTTGAAGATTTTTTTCTTATGTAGAGATCCCAGTTGAGGGGATTATTTTTAGTTCCTGGTTCGAGATGGATCCAGGGTATTTTTTTTATTTTATAGTCACGATAGTATACAGGAGTTTCGCTGGGAGGAGTAACCTGTTGAAACTCACTGTGAGTTTTTCCCGAAAAAAGTTGGTGATCCCAATTTTGGTTTTTGAAACGAAGTGGGCTTACGGAACTAACTTCTTTTTCAAACCACAAAGCGTTGGACCACATTTTTGAAACACTAGGAAAAGACTTTTCTTCATTGCTGGCGACAGGGCAAATGACCTGCAACGTCTTTTGCTGAGTGGGGGCCAGTAGTTGATAAAGAAGATAATGGTCTGTTTGGGGAATCTTGTCGTTTTTTTCAATATTGCTGCGAGGAATGTGGTGAATTCCCATTAAATAGATGAATTTTTCGTGAGTTTTAAAGTAATTGAGGGTGTAGGTGAGATTGGCCCTCGTAACGGCAATGATTTCATTTTTCATTAATTTAAAGTTACCAGGGGAGTCACAATTTGACAGCAAAATTTGCAAGGCGTCATGTGGATGCTTGTGAAGAATTCTTATTTCCGCAATTTTTTAGTGAAAAGATACGAAGAATTCTTTATATTAATCACTTAAATTATATCAATTCATCTTTTATCGCTCATAAAGATGCCCGGGTGGTGGAATTGGTAGACACAAGGGATTTAAAATCCCTCGGCCTTAAACGGCCGTGCCGGTTCAAGTCCGGCCTCGGGCACCATTTACAAAAATATTCGAATCGCGAATTTTATAGACATATCATTCTAAAGGTTGATACAGCATTTTCCAATGTAGAGATCAAATGAGATCTTCAAAAATAATTTTTTTAGGGGGGAAAATTATGAAAAAATTTGTTTTAGTTTTAACGTTTTTAAGTTTACAGGCTTTTTCCCAAGAGTTGCCAACTTATCCAAGAGTTCTAGATGATACAGATATTGGAATAAGTTTTTCACTTAGAGATAATGGAAAAGGACAAGGTCAATCGTTAATCAGTACATTTTTTGTAGAAGGTAATTCTGATTATAATGCCTATCGCGGAAATGATATAGAAAATGCTTATTATCATTCTTTTTATGTCGCTTCTTCGGTTGATAATATCACATTTGATGAAAGAGAAAATTCGATTACCTTTGGGGTTAAGGGATCTTATTTTTTATCTCCATCCGAGGTTAAAGATATCGGAGTTTCCGTTGGAGTTGATGCTGACGTAAACTCTAACATAGTTGATATAACAGCGAGAGTTTTAAGGTCTGCTAAAATGGGGAGAAACTTTTTCTTTGATCATGGCTTAAGTTTAGGGGGCTTCTCATCAAATCATCTCAATCTTGGATTAGATCGAAATGGTGGAACTTTTAGTGCAGGACCAGAACTTGGACTTAGAACGACTTTTAAAATTGGAGAAAATTCAAGTCTTGATCTCTCTGCTAGGGCTCTTTACCATATGATGCCAATGAGTATGGGGAAAGATATTGATGGAAATGATCGCAAAGGCGTTAATGGAGCAAGGTTGCAAACTAAAAGCCAAGTTGCTTATAGAAATAATAGAATCACTGTTTTTCTTTCAAACAGATCTGAGTTAATTAAAGCAAAAGATTATTTTGAAAATGGATCGATGGTTAGTGGAGGAGTAAGAATCCCTATTCGATCTAACAATCAAAAATAAGTTTATGCGAAAAGGCTATGATATATATAAGTCTGCCCACACTTTTGAGACTTCTAATTGTCTCAAAAGTGTGGATAAAATGTTTATAAGTGAACGGACAGTTGACGAAGATCAAGGGTGAAAGGAGATCCTTTGCCATTCAAGATAATTTGTGGTTTAGAAGAGAAAAAGTTTCCAAGGAGATATCTATGAAATTCTTAGCTTCTTTATTTTTATTCTTTTCTATTTCTGGTTATAGTGCAAACCCCCGATTTATCTACGCAATTTGTGAAAGAGAATTTGGAAATCTAGAGGTTTTTATAAACACTCTTGAGAACTGGGAACAATATGGAAATTTAACTGATAGTTACACAAAAGAAGAACGAAAGCTTGTGGTGCAAATTACTTCTGACGTGACGATGTGCGAGCTTGCAGAAAGCACTTATGAGCCTTGTGGGAAATATGAAGGGGCACCTCGAAATGTTATGGAAGCTGCCCTTGATGCCCTTGATCCTGAGCTCATTCAGTATCACGAGGAGTTTCAGGAATTTATTGGCCGCGAATGCGAGTATTAATTACTCCAAACAACGCTGCTGGACTTTGATCTCCACTGAATTTTTAGGATGAACTTTCATTTTTTCTGCGAGTGATCCCATTTCTTGAGGATAAGTGATAATGGGATCACTTGGATCATTAAACAAATAGCAAAAATTATCAAAGCGACCACCAATTTTCCCTAGGGGGTTGGTGAGTAGGGCCAAGAAATGTTCCTTTTGAATTTTTGCAGAATCATGCCCTTCATAAAAGAAATTGACGTAAAACCGCTCTCCACGAGTAATGTTTCGACAATTATTAGTCAATGAAAGTGTCGAATCATTGATATCCACCAGCTCATCAAAAGCTAATTCGGCTTGAGGGTTTTTGGAATTTTGAATATCAAACTCGACGTAGTACTTAGAATAATCAAATCCATCTTTAGATGTATTGGTATATATTCTTCGCGTATCTGGAAAATAGCTAACGCTTGCATTTTTAAAAACGCGGACTCTGTACTCACAATATTTTTCAGGTGTGGTTCGCTGAAACTTAGAGAGATGTTGAGTTTCAATTTTATCTCCAGGACCATAAATGAGAATATCTTCCCAGCGTGACCATTGAATGGGATTACAGCTATGCCCTTTTGGGTAGTTGACAGCAGTAAAACAATCACACCCTGTAACGTCGTCTTCTGTTATTTTTCCCAGTCTGTAGCGAGTGAAGAGAACGAGATCGTGAGTACTGATATCGCCATCGCCATTCCAGTCTAAAAATTTTTCGGCAAATTCAGATTCATCAACTTTAAAGAGAAGCAGGTCTCGGAATTTTTGAGAATCTTCGTCATCGAGAACGCCTTGGCTTGCACCTGTATCGACATAATCAATATCGCAAGACCTCAAATCGTCAGCCAAAAGAGAAGAACTTGATAAAAAAAGTAAAAAGATAAAGAAGAGACACGATTTAGAATCATTCATAAAAGAACTCCCAAAAATATAAATATAACGACATATTATTTTTCGGAGTTCTCTAGAATTGAGTTGACTTAAATCAAAAAGAGGTAGGATTTTCCGGTATTTAAAATGCAGTCAATTTATAAAGAAAGAAGTGTGGTTTGGAGTGTATTAAAGTCGACAGGATCGGTGATTCCAAGTTCCCCATAGACGTTACTTCCTGTACAGAATATTTTGTCATCTCCGCCGCCACCGTTATTGATGGCACAAGTCGAATCTTTATAGAGGGCGATCTTTAAAAAGTCGTTCGATTCGGCAACATGGCTCATATCAATTTCTACAGGAGTTGTACGGTCGATCAAAGAGTTGTCTCCGAGTTGACCATTGCTATTACTTCCCCAGCAGTAAACTTTATTAGAAACGTTTATTCCACAGGTATGATCTTCTCCCACACTGACAGCGATAAAGTTGTTAGTATCAGCATGAGCCGACATATCAACTTCCGCAGGAGCCGTATTGGCACTGGTCGCACCGTCACCAACTTTCCCAAAACTACCTCGCCCCCAACAGAGCAGTTTTCCGCCCGAATGAATCCCGCAAGTGGTATAACCATTAGAGCTTGCAGCGATAAAATCATTTGTGAGGGCCAATCCACTGGGATCGACTTCGACCGGGGAGCCTTGAGTTGCAGTACTTCCGTTTCCTAATTGATAATTATAACCTCTTCCCCAGCAAAAGAGTTTTCCACCAGAGTGAATTCCACAGTTTATATTATATCCAGCAATGACTTTGATAAAATCATTACTTTCTACGGGGACAGTCATATCAATTTCAACAGGAGTTGCTGATGTTTCACTGGTTGCACCGCCTTGCCCTAGTTGCCCGTAATTTTCTGTTCCCCAACAAAAGATTTTCCCACCAGAGTGAACACCACAAGTTGTGCTACCGCTGGTAGCGACATCAATAAAATCATTAATTTCAGCATGGGCCGACATATCGATTTCCACAGGGGTTTCTGAGTTGGCACTGAGGCCATCACCCAGTTGTCCTAAAGTTCCTTGCCCCCAACAAAACATTCGTCCTGAACTATGGATAGCACAAACATGTGAATGAGAGTTAGAAGTTTTTATAAAATCATTGGTAAGGGCAAATCCACTCATATCTACCAGCTGAGTAGGTGTCGGCATTGCTGCTGTATAAGACGCTTGCCCTGAGACGTTTATGTTTGCGCCATTACTTCCCCAAATAAAAAGTTTCCCTGAAGTGTGTATGGCCGAAACTCTTGCTTTAGGAGAACCACTCGTATCTGCAAGCCCTGAGAGTTCACTAAAATCATTAGTCTCTGCGTGCGCTGACATATCAATTTCTTGCATTCGCTTTTCACCAGCATAGAGTCCATCACCAAATTTTCCAAAAATATTAAGTCCAGCACAGTATTGGTTGGTATTACTGTGAATTAAGCACATACTATAAGTAGATCTTGTGATGTGGAGGACGTCGTTGGCAATAACGAGGTGAGTGAAACTTACTTCCTTGGGGGCTGGTTCAGCCGTCGTGCATGTTGGACACCCCATTTGATAGTTGTTGTTTTCTCCCCAACAATAGGCTTTTCCATTGCTATTAATAGCACAATGATTGTTTTCAATCGTATTTCCAGTTGCAAGAATTCTAAAACTATTTGGATCTGCTGTTCCCGACATATCAATTTCGATTGGATATTTAAAAGGAGTACTTGTCCCTGCTCCATTACCAAGTCCACCATAAAGGTCTGCTCCCCAACAAAAGACTTTTTTTGTTGCATGGATAGCACAGGTGGAATTATTGGCAATTGAGACATCAATAAAAGCATTGGCAAGACCAGCAAAACTCATATCGACTTCCGTTGGTGTGTAGCGATGAGTGTTTGAATTATCTCCGACCTGACTATAGGAGTTGAATCCCCAGCAATAAAGTTTAGAGTTGGAGTGAATTCCACAGGCAACACTGCCATTGAGAGCAATATTAACAAAATCATTGGCAATACTTAAGCCAGATGTATCGACTTCAAGGGGTATAAGAGACTTATTTCCTGCAGCGACTTTGTTGCTACCAAGTTGACCATAAAAATCATATCCCCAGCAAAAAGCTTTACCATTGGAATGGATACCACAACTTATCGAGCCTCCAGCAGCGACTTTTATAAAGTTATTGGTCTCTGTGTAAGAAGACATGTCAATTTCTACAGGTGTAACTTGATCTGTTGTTGAATTGTTTCCAAGCTGACCACTAAAGGCTTCTCCCCAACAGAATATTTTTCCTCCACTATGAAGAGCGCAGATATGATCAAGACCAACAGAGACTTCGGTAAAATCATTACTTTCTGGATGAGCGCTCATATCAACTTGAGTTGGCGCAGGAACCATGGAATCGGTAGGTGTGGAACCAACACTATAAGGATTTTCGTTTCTACCATAACAATAGAGTTCACCATTGTTTTTTATCGTGCATCCAATATATTCACCGGATGAAATTTTCTTATTAATATTATCGGGGTAAACCACCATCTGAAACTCTTCAGTGTCGCTACCATTGACATTTGTTGCTGTGATTTGGAAAAGATAGAGCCCTTCTTGAGAAGTGGCTGGAGTCCAAGTCAAAACACCTGTTGAAGTATTAAAATTAACTCCCGTTAAATTGGCATTTGTACAAGCTGTTGATCCTGAAATCGTTCCGTCACCGTCAGTATCAAAAATACAACTATAAGTGATCGCAGTGCTTCCGGCGTCGTTATCATCCCCTCCATCATTGGCATCAATTGGAGTAATGGCAATGCCACTTGGAACTCTGATATCAGCAATAGCATCCAATGCTGGTGCAATAGGGACATTGGTCACTGAAATAACAAAAATTTCTTCGTCTGTTCCTCCAGAAGAGGTTGCCACTATTTTAAATTCATATTGTCCACTAGCACTTCCATTTTCATAGGCATCGTAAGCTGGCGTCCAATCGAGCACTCCTGTTGAAGTATTAAAAGTTAAACCACTGATGACACTGCAATTGACAGGACTGGAGACTGAATCGTCGATAACGACGTCATAATTACAAGAGATGTAATGGCATCTCCATCAATATCAGTATCATTGCCGCCGTCATTTATATCAATAGTGCCTAAGGCGACATTTTCAGTGACAGTGGCATCTGCAACGGTATCGAGCTCAGGAGGAGCATCGACGTTATTGACCGTAATCGTAAAAACTTTTTCTTTTGTTATCTTTCCATTACTTATAATAATTTTAAATTCATATTGACCGCTTTGATCGTAATCAGGGACCCAATCAAATTTAGGCATCGCTGAAGAACTGTTAATCGCTGATCCGAGGTAATCACAGAGATTGTTTCCAAGGATATCATTGTCAAGAGAGGTATCGTAAATACATTGGAAGGTGACATTTGAATTATCGGTTAATTCCTCTTGAAACAAGTTAAAATCAATAAGATCTTTTTCATCAAAAGAGAGGTCTCCAATTTCAGTGAATTCAGGCAACTGAGAAGTTGCCTCTATATAGTCACTATTAACGACAATGTCGTTTTTACAAGAAAGGAGAAATAAAAAAGTTATAGCGAATATAATTCTCATAAAGATAATTATAGGTTCGAAAATATGCCTGGCATTCATTATTTTTATCGCCATTAAATTTCAATAAGTTGAATAGTGTTTTTTTGATTGTTCGCTTTCTGTTAAGAGGGAAATGAGAACCGATGTAGGCAGTTTAGGTGAAGCTAAGATTAAAATATAGGATTGGGATGTATGCAAAAAAATGAATAATTTCCAAACCTTGATCTGGATCAAGGTTAAAAGCTTGCATTGATTGGCACGATTTCTTGATTTGAATTAATATTTTAAAAAGCGCACCAGTGATTTTATTCCTTTCACAATATTGGGACAAAAATGGGAAATAAAATGATCTCCAATTTTTTGATTCTCAAGGTAGTTTTGGTAAACCTTCTCACCATCATAATCGACGTAAGCTAATCGACAGGAGAGGTCGTCTGGCGAGATGTAAAAGTCTGAACCAGGAAGTAAGGCAATTCGGCAATTTTGGTAGAGTATTCGAGTGAGATCATTGCTTGTGTGAACCTGGTATTTCTCAAAGAAGTAATTTCGATGTTTATCAAAGCTTGGAAATAAATAAAAACCTCCCTCCGGTGAGTGAACATCAATATCCATTTCTTCAAGTCTGTGAAAAACATAAGTTCCAATGGCTTTGTGAATTTCTTGGCAATTTTTGAGATAAGAATTAATTTCATTTGTATCTTGATAGGCTTCAATGGCAGCATACTGAATGGGGGAGCTAACAGCTGAGAAAGTTTCACTGGCCATCGTGCAAAGACCTTCAATGAGTTCTTGCATAAATTGTGAAGTCGCCAAAAATCCTAGACGATAACCTCCTGCCGAATGGGCCTTAGAGAGCCCTGCCGTGACAATGGTTTTTTCTGGGTAGTGGTGGAAAAAACCTTTGGGATAAGATGCTGAAAAATTAATTTCGCCGTAAATTTCATCACTAATGACAATGATATTATTTTGTTGGCAGATTTTAACTAAGCTTTGAATTTCGAGATCATTGTAAATTTGGCCAGTAGGATTACTAGGGCTATTGATGATGAGTATTTTTTGATCTGTTGAAGAATTTTTGCAAGCTTCTTCGAGTTCACGGGGTGTTAACTTGTAGCGATTTTCAAATTGTGTTTGAATAGTGAAAACATTTTTTTGGCAAAAGTGGGCTTGAGGAGCGTAACTCACCCAACTAGGTGCTGGGATAAAAACGTCTCCTTCTAAGAGATAAAGAGCTTGAAACAGGAGTTCCTTACTGCCAGGACCAATAATAATATTCTCTGGAGAAAAACCATAGTGAAACTTTGATTTGTAGTATTGAGCTATTGCCTGGCGAAGAGCGGGAAGTCCCTGGGTTTGAATGTATTCTTTGCGATGAGCATTTTGAGAGAGAGAGGCGACGATCTTGGGATGCACGGGAAAAGGAGATTGACCAAAGCCAAAGTGATAGACTGCGATTCCTTGGGCCCTGTCTCTTTGAACTTGAGTATTGATTTTAAGAGTTGCCGATTCGTGGCAAGTTTCCAGCTTTGAATTAAGTATGATTTTATCCATATGTCTTGAATACTATGGTGAAGAAGAGGCGTCAAACGAATGATTTCTTGATTGAAATCACAAAAAAAGAGATCTAGTAAGTTTGATCAATCATTTCCTCGAGTGTCGAGTGAAAAACTCTCATGATGAGATCTGGTTCAAAAGGTTTATCTTTTACTTTATTATAGCGACTTGGCTTAATAATCAGTCCGTCTTGAATGGCAGTGTCGGGAGATTTTTTGATTCTCTCCCAAAAATTACGAAACTTTTCAATCTTGAGTAAGTCTTGCTTGTTTTTTTCTATATAAGAAAAGTCAAATTCTCCATTGATAAAGGGTAATGAAATCTTTTCAATCTCTCCACCGAGTGAAGTATAATAGCGAAGATGTTTAGCTCCAAAGGCATGAACGTAAAAGACTTCGACATGACGCTTTGTGAAGTGAGTAATCATGCGGAGGTATTTCGTGAGTATGCTAGAAGGATCATATTTCTTGAGTTTTGAAAAAAAATCAAAAGCCTTTGTAATTTCTGCTGCTGCTTTGTTGCGATATTCTAAGTGAAGAGGCTCATCAAAGGCAAGATCGAGCGGTAATGTTAAACTTTCTTTGGTGTTCATGATAACAACGACTCCTGAAGCAAATTTTTTATGATTTGGTATTTTAAGATTACCATTTTCAAAAATGGATTCTTCCATTTCGAAAAATAGCTGACTACGATGGCGATTAAGAGGATTATTATAAAAATCAAACAATTGGTCACGATGAATAACCCATTCAGGCGCAATGGCAAGGTATTTATCTTCAACGGCATCCACAAAGTTAGGAAGAGTTTGAAGAAAATTTGGAGGTTGGTAATTATTGTCGACGAGATAATTAAAAACATAGAGGTTGGAACCTTGTTCTCTTTCGAGAAAACGAATTGGGGATTTTTTTAATCCGACAAGACCATATCCGGGAAGCGAGACGAGTTCTTTAAAAGACCAGGTGGCCATATCAAAAATTTCCTTGTCATTAAAAAACTTTTTATAATCTCCAATGAGTTTTACCCCTTTGATTTTAGCTTCATCCACAAATTGCATCCAGGGTAAATCAAACTGCCTTGCAAGAACAAAAAGTTCATGTGCTTTAAGTTGATAGTGATTTGGGAATTTATCGCCGATCCAATAAGAGTATTTCTTTTTGAAATGACTAAACTCTTGAAACCAAAATCCAGGCCAAGAGAGGATAGGGAGTTGATATTCTGCATATCCACCAAATTTGAGAAAGCTTTTTGAAAGGAAAACGTCTAAGGGAATATTAAAGCGACCTTCTCTATAAGACTTTTGAAAATGTTGATGATAGTCGGATTTATCATTCATAAAAAAATCTTTGACATCAAAGACAAATTCTACTTTGGGATTTTCCTTATCCTTAATTTTTAAATAAATGACATCTTCACTAATTGAATAATCAATTTTTTGAGATTTGAGAAAGTCTTCAGCAAGCCCAATAAAGTCTTCAGTAAATTTATTTTTTTGATTTTGGCTCCATAAAGACATTGGCTCAAGAGCACCAATACCATCGAGATATTTTTGAATTTTTAAAACATGGAGTGGAGTGGATTTTTTATTATTGTTGAGAATATTTACTTTGAAAGTTTCAAAATCTTTATTGACATCAATATAGGGACTGAAGACTTTTCCATTAAAATTGAGAAAACTATTAATCGCTTCCTCGTAGCTTAAGAAATAGCGATGTTTACCATATTTGTAAGTAGTTGCTAAATCTCTTTTTAATTCAGTATCAATGAGAAAACGAAGCGGACTGAATTCAAATTGAATTTTATCTTCGATTTCTGGGTACTGAATAAAGCTCTGAGAGTTGAGGGGATGAGGCCCGTCAATGTTAGAGAGAATTAAGGAATTTCCAGAAGGAGAGACTTGATATTTTACACCTATTGCATCCCAGAGAATTTTGACTTCATTAATTATCTCGCTATTGTAGTGCATAATTGAATCATAATCCCAGTTCTCTGCATTTTTAGCGCCGTGGAGTAGTGATTCAATCTTTTGAGAAGTTCTTTTCTGAAGCTCGAAGTGCTCAAGAGTATTAACGAAATAGGGACCACATACTACTGAACGGGCAGTAGGAATGGAGAAAAAAAATGCTAATAGTAGAACAAAAGAGTAGAGCATAAATCGTTATCGGTTCTTTGTTCTCGGAGGATCATCTGGACTAGGGAATAGATAAAAATTGCAGGGTGAATATATTAAACAGACTGACTAAAGAGTTTCTGAGTATTGTTTTTCATATGATAATCAAAGACTTCACAAATATTTCTTAAAAAAGGCATACCTTGGTGAGTGACTTCTAAAATTCCTGAAATCATTTTTATAAAACCGACATCGGCAAGTTTATTGAGCTGTGAAAGGATGTCCTGGCCAACTTCTTGCGATGATATTTTTAGTAGACTTGTGATTTCAGAGCGGCCATAGCACATAATATCTTGAATAATTTCATTAATTTTTTGCTCAAGAATGTTGAGTGTATGTGAATGAGTAATCATTAATTGAGGATTCATGGTCGCATTTAGGTAGTCGGGAACATCTTTAGGGTTTTGAATAAAACTTAAACCTGAATTAGATATAGCACTGGCCCCTAACCCTATTGTAACTTTTGTGCTTCCAATGTCGTAGCCCATAAAATTTCTGGTGAGAGTGCGATTTTTATAGGCGTGATAGAGCGAACTTCCTTCTTTGACGAAGTGATCAAGCCCTAGAGCCAAATAACCATTCTTCAAGAATAGCTCTTTTCCCTTTTCAAAGAGAATTCGCTTTTCCCAGTTTTGGGGAAGATGATACTTCTCTAAAGCCTTTTGGTTTTTGCTTTTACTAGGAGTGTGGGCGTAACTATAAAAAGAGATATTCTCAGGAGATAGCGCAATAACCTTTTCAACAGTTTCTTGAACTCCAATGAGGTTCTGATCGGGAAGCCCATAGATGAGATCACAGTTTATCTCGGTAATACCTTTTTTGCGTGCTTCGGAAACAAGATTTTGGACCAGCTCAAAGCTTTGAATTCGGTTAATCTTTTTTTGAACGTCGGGAGAAAAATCCTGAATCCCAAGAGAAATTCGTTTGACTCCATGGTCGACAAAAACTTGAAGGTGATCAAATGTTGTTACACGAGGGTCAACTTCGATTGTCGCTCGGAATTCATCAGCCTCTGAAAAGTTTTTTTCAAAGTACTGCAGAAGAATTCCCATGTTGTGAGGGCTTAAAAAAGTCGGTGTTCCTCCTCCGAGATAAAGTCCATTAATCTTGAGATCGGGAAATTTTTGGACATACCAGTCCCAATGGGTGAAGAGGGTCTTGAGATATTCTTCTTCAATCCTATGATTGCGGGTTATGGTGCGAGAGCACCCACAATAAAAACACAGTTTTTCACAGTAAGGAATATGAATATAGACATTGCAATTGGTATTGTGGTTTTCAAAGACTTGTTGAAGATGCATTAACCAGGATGATTGATCCACATCGTTACTCCAAAAAGGATAAGAGGGGTAGCTGGTATAACGTGGAAGTCTTTTATTATATTTTTCAAAAAGTTCTTTTTTCATAGAATTAGCTCAATTTTAGAAGGGATAGGTTGTGAACAATATGACCTAAGTCAGGAATGGGGAATAAACTTCTCATGAGACCTAGAATTTGAGTGAATTAGAATGACTGCCGAAAGGTCATCATCGTGAAACTTATTATTATCAGTTTATTATTCCTAACAAGTAGTGTTGGCAGGGGAAAAGAAAAATTCGAATTACTCGACTCTTGTAATGTTTTACTTCTCGATAGAGAGTGGCGTGCCGACTCTTTGAGAAGACGAAACCAGGGTATGCCCTATGATATCCCTGAAACGAAAAAGCTGCGAGTTGGCATTTATGATTTTTATGAAAATTTAAGTGATGAGGATTTTTATCGAGAATTGAAAACTTGGTTTGATGATAAAATTGAAAAAAAGGGATATCCTCCTGGTTGGCGAGATGCTGAAGGCGATAGTGGAGAAGCTGTAAATACTCTCAATGGATTTGTACTCGATCATTTGATTCTTCTCAATAAAGGAGGAGAGCACTTTAAAGGCAGTGCACTCTCTCAGGCAATAGGAAATGTTTCTAGTGGAGAGATGCTTCTCTTTGGCTTGAGTGAGAATAATCTTTCAATTGAAAAACGAGATAACATTCTTCAAAAATGGGAACGGGCGGTTCGAGAGGAATTTATGTTGCGTGAACTCTTTAATCGCTTGAACGTTCGACCTAACAATTTTCTAGACTAATTTCTAAGCTTGCATTAGTGGATAAATTTGAGTTTAATAGTTGGTATGTTTTTTAGAAATATACTCATCTTATTTATTGTGCTCTTTTTTTCTTTTAAAACATTTTCGAATGACAAAAAAAGAGTTTGGTTTGATTACGATTTAGGCTTTGGTAAATTTGCCCACGATGTGGATGATGGGTATGCGCTGGTTCATCTCCTTCTTTCTCGTGACACTCTTGATCTCCGAGGACTGTCTTCAGTCCATGGAAATACTGATGATATGAACCATCAAAAAAGATGGACTCTGAAAATTCTTGATAAACTTCAGCAAAAAGATATTTCCCACTATTCTGGAGCGAGCTCCAAAAATCAGCTGGGTCTAGAGACAGAAGCATCAAAGGCTATCATTAGAGAATTAGAAAAGGGACCGCTTACTATCTTAGCTTCAGGACGGATGACAAATATAGCGACAGTCGTTCTCTCGAGGCCGGATTTGATTGGCAATATTTATGAAATTGTTATCAATGCTGGACGAAAGCTAGAATCCGAATATGCTTTTGGTCCTAAAAAAATTATTTTCCCCGATACCAATGTCGATGGTGATTTGAGGGCCTTGAGAGTCTTGGTGGATCACGGTTTACCTCTTACTATGATCCCGACAGAGAGCATGGGGCATATCCTTATAACTAAAAAACATCTGAAATCTATGAATACCCAAGGAAAAATCCTGCGATGGCTTTCCAAAAAATCACAATCGTGGAGGCTACTTTGGAGCTTATGGACTAAGACTTCAGGATTCATTCCATGGGATGTGTTTGTCGGAAGTTATCTCACGCACAGAGAAGATTTTCATTGCCTTGAAAACATAAATTATGATCTGGTGGAGTTAGAAAACCATACTGATCCGCTTTTTCGAAAGAAAGATTGGAAAGCGCGAAAGGACTTTTTAGTGGCTTCTTTTAAACTACCGTCTACAAATCTTGGAACTTATTGTGAATTTATTAACTCAGAACATCTCAAAAAATTGATTACTTACTGGAAAAATCAGCTATCTTCCAAAAGTACTTTGGAATAAATAATCCCTTTAAAACCTTAGCATTTAATACTGACTTTTTATTAGCCGAATTACGATCTGATGAATAGATTATTTTCATTTTTTATATTTCTGTGTTTAATATTTTCACTGAGTGGTTCGGCACAAGATTTTCAAGACTTGACCAGCTACTATCAACAACTCAGAGAAGCGGGGGCAAGTTCTCAAGAAATTCAACAAATTTCAAGGTCACTTGAACTCAATTCTCGCTATCTCTATTTTGTGTCCCAAAATGTCGAAAAAATAGTGTCGGAGGAAATTGATCTCGATACTGACAATGAAGCTTTTAAAAAATATTTTGAAAATGTTATGGCTATGGTTTTAGAGGATATCGTAGCAGATCCCAAAATTGATAAAAAGAAAATCGTTACGAAAATATCTTCAAAGATTGGCTGGGATAAGTTGAAAAATGTTCACAGAGATTTTTCAAATGTCTTTAGAAAATATTTAAGAAAAGGAAAAGTTTTTTTTAAGAAAAAAGGGATGTTTGTCGCTTTAGTGGGAGCGACAAACTTTTTCTTGATGTATACAGTTCCAGCCATTCTCATTGCTATGAAATTAGAAAAATACGCTCTCATCGCTGTCAATGTATTTTGGCCCAATGTCTATGTGGGGTTGAGCTTGAAATTGAATCAGATAATGAGAAAGAAACAGTTAAAAGAAGTTATTGGCAATGATGAGATCTTTAGTCTTTATCAGAACAAAAAGAAAAAAATCTTTATGAAACAAAATATTTTTAAAAATGGAAAAATGGTAGGTCTTGTTCAAGGAGAAGATGTTCATTTCTTTCATATACTTGAGGATACTTTTTTTAATCGCTTCTTAAAGTTCTTTGGGTTTTCAAAAGGAATGAGCTATCAAAAAATAAAGAGTCATTATCGAAGTTCTCAATCTCTTGACGATGAATTTCTTGAGAGCATTGATTCTTTGGCCGTGGATGATTATCAAAAAGCTTATATCCTTTTAGATAAAATTTTAAAAGATGGAGAATATGAAAAATTGTCATTTTTTGATGATACTTTAAAAGAAAACTACCTCAAAAGAGCCTACCGAACGGATCTTTCTGTTGAAGAGGAGCACTGGCTTCGTTCGATCTATCGCATTGATTCTATCCCGAGTTTTTTGCAAGTTATTGAAAGCATTCCTCAAGAGATTGATCCGGTGATTCTCGTAGAGTTATTTGAACAAGACATACTTGAACACTTAGCTTCTTTGGAAGAAATCTCATACGCAAAACATCGTGAGCTTCTTTATCAGTTTAATATATTTAAAGGAAAGATACTCAAAAACAATTTAAAAGGTCTCGATAAAGAGACTTTAAGCGATTTAAAAAACTTCTTTATTACGAGAATAGAAGGTGAGACTGGTTGTGAGACTTGGATGGACACCCATCGTTTGGGAATAACAAACTTGTTTACTCGTTTTCTCAATATCTAAGATCTTGGTGATCAAAATACTCTGGAAAAATTTTCTCCTCTGAACTTTAAATCTTAAATAAAGCCAAAAGAAACCGAATTTTGTGTTGTAGGCAATTGAACACAAGGGATGAATAATGGATTTAGCAACCATTGTCGGATTTATTCTCGTTTCTGCTGCGATCGTTGGATCGATTATGGCAGGAGGAAGCTTAGGGATCTTCATAGACGTTCCATCACTTCTGGTCGTTGGCGGAGGTGTTCTTGCGGGGATTTTTATTAAGTGGCCTCTGGAAAACATCACAACACTTGTGAGTGTCTTTACGAAATCGGTGTTTTTTACACCGACAGATCTTAAAGCCTGTATTGAAGAAATTCAGTCTTTAGCTGAAACTGCTCGGAGAGAGTCAGTCTTTGCACTGGAAAAAGTTGAAATTGCCGATCCTTTTATGAAAAAAGCAGTAGGCTTAGCTGCTGATAACAGACCACCTGATGTTATTACTTCTATTCTTCAATTAGAAATCGATGCTATGGAAGAAAGACATGGTAAAGGGATTGGAATCATGGAAGGAATTGGAGGAGATGGCCCAGCCTTTGGTATGATCGGGACACTTATCGGTCTTGTACAAATGCTTCAGAACCTTTCAGATCCTTCTGCGATTGGGCCAGCGATGGCGATCGCCCTCTTAACGACATTCTATGGTGCGGTTATTGCAAACGCAGTCGCTCTTCCTGTCGCTAATAAATTAAAAATTCGATCAAATCTTGAATCAACAAAGATGAATATTGTTGTTGCTGGTGTTCTTGGAATAGTTGCAGGGGAAAACCCTCGTGTTATTCGTGAAAAACTCGATTCATTTCTTCCTCCTGAAGATAGAAAAGTTGATGAAGAAGGGGCGTAATCCATGGCCGATGATGATAACAACAATTCGGGAGAAGCTGTCGAGCCAAAATGCCCAGAGTGTAAAGCAGGACTACCTGAATGGATGGCTACGTTCTCGGATCTGGTGACTCTGCTTTTGACGTTTTTCGTTCTTCTTTTATCTTTTGCAAAAACAGAAACTAATAAGTATAAAGCCGCTCTAGGGTCGATTCGCAAGGCCTTCGGGGGAAACGTTCACTTGCAAGGTGAAGTCATTATGCCAGGGAAATCTCCCGATGATTCTCCAACCATGATTGATAGCCAGGAACCAGTAAAACCTTTTCCTATAGACTTTTTAACCACTGAAGGGCTGCTCGATAAACATGAAATTAACAGAGCTTCTGAAGAAGACTTGGAAGAGTTTAAAGCACTTCTTCAAAAAAATGACCTCGCAGGATCTGCCGATGTTTACGAGATGAACGAAGGGGTCAAAGTTCACATGAAAGAAAAAGTGTACTTTGAAGAGGGAGAAGTTAAAGTTGCTGACATGAATGTTAAAGACTTTCAAAATATGATTAAGCTTATTCGAGAAAACAATTGGGTCATTTATATTCAAGGTCATGCCGCTGAAAATGAGACCTCAAACGAACCGGGCTCAGACCCTTATTCACTTTCTGCAAGAAGGGCCATTGCTGTTTCAAAGTTTTTTATTAAAGAAGGTGTAAAAGCTGAAAAAATCATTACGGTCTCATATGGTGATTCACGCCCAGTAGTCCCTAAAGGGAAAAAGCTCACAAAAAGAGAGTTGAGAAAACTTAACCGGCGTGTTGAATTTGTTATTCGAAAAAGAGACTTGACGGCAGAAGGGCATAAGGTTAGCAATTATTAATGACCAACACTATTGATTTTTGCTTTCTTGAAAATTACTCAGATCTCGAACATGCTTGTAAAAAATGCTTCTTATCTTCTAAAAATCAAATTAAAAAATATCTTGGAGCTAAACAAAGACACCTCAAAGTCATGGCCCAAAAACAATACACATTACCTATTGATCTCGTTAATTTTTTAGTGATTAATCCAAATTACACCGGGCTTAATATTAATATTATTGATGAAAATGAAAACTTCATTGTGCTGGAAAAGCCATCTCTTATTCACTGTTTTCCACAAAGTTATTGTGAAACAGATAATTGTCTAAGTTACTTAAGAAAAAAAAATAAATTGGAAGCACTAAATATTAACAAAGAAAATTATGATAGAGGATTATTGTATCGTTTAGATTATGAAACTTCAGGTGTTTTAGTTCTCGCTAAAAATTTAAATTGTTATCAATATGTTAGAGAAAATTCTTCTTCATCTTTTATTAAAAAGCTCTATTATGCTCTCGTTCATGGTCATGTTCCTGAAAATGAAAAATTGAGCCATGAGCTTTCAGGAAGTATGGAGAAGGGAAAAAAAACGAAAGTGAGTCAAGAAAAAACAGCTTCTTCAAAAAAATGTACTCTTGAATATAAGAAAATTGAGTATTTTGAAAAACATGATATGAGTCTTATCGAGATTCACTTAGGTCAAGGGTACCGACATCAGATTCGGGCCCAACTCGCTTATAGAGGGTTTCCTCTCGTTGGAGATGGTCTCTATGGTAAGACGGAATATTTATCATTGATGTTGCACGCCCATACTTATGCCCTTGAATGGCAAGGGGAAAATTTTCAGTGGTCGAGTTTAATTTCTAGTGATCAATGGTTGAAAGCGTCAGGTTTTGAATATTCTGGATAGTAAAAGCTTGGGAAGAGCCCAGTAATTGAATCGGATGGCCATTTTCTTTTGCCAATGAACTCGAAGTGCAAAGTGAAATTGAGAGGTCGGGAGTTCCATTGGAATTGTTGACACATTCAGAGTCACTCCAATTGCTTACTTCATCTGTAGTATCCGAGGCATCTGAATTAGGAAGCCCACGATTAATTGAATAAAATTTTTGATCGCGATCAGCGCTGACCATAACGGCTTCCACAGTATCAGCGGTGAGATCATCTAAGTATTGAATGGTCCAAATTTTAAATTGATTTCCATTAGTTGTTTCAAATTGAGTGGCAAGCTTTCTGGTTTTTCCAGCACTGGTGATCATCGTCAGGTAAAAATCAACAATGACTTTGTCTTTAGTCACATCATACTGAAAATAAGTTTCGATATTGATAGGGTCAGCTAGAGCATCAGCGTTAGTGGTGGTAAATATTTCAGAATCAGCGTCGCGATCAGTTTCAGCGTCAAATTCATAATAGCGAAAGTAGCCAGTCGAAAAACCACTGTCATTACAAGTAAATTCAATAGTCATAAATTCATTAGATTCAGCAGAGACTTCAATACGATTTTCTAGAGTCTCTCCTGCTCCTTGAAAAAAATGACTGGGTATGGTTTTTACACCAGGTTCAAAAACGAGGTCATATGTGTATTGGGAATCAGTAATCTGTTCACTTCCCGTTTTAGGAATAGAGAGACAGTTTTGATATCCGGCTGTATAAAGGCCTGAGCCCAAGTTGGTGACGATGGTATTGATAAAATCCATAAGCCCACCGTTGGCAGTTGACTGACCTTCGCCCCCTTCAATGAGTTCATAAAGGGATTCAACTTGGTTGAGAAGTGTTTGGGCCGTCGAAGCTTGAGCATAGCTAAAAGTAAATTTAGGTGTAATTTTTGAAAATTGAAAATTTTTTTTAGGGATTTGAAGACTAAAAAAATAAAAAGCAAAAATGGTGAATAGAGATATCAATATTTTCATATTTTAGTAACAATAACTTCGATCACAAGACATGCTTGTGCTGGGAATAGGGTTATCAATGCTGGCAGTTGGTTCAGTTCCATCCCCACACTGACTGAGAATCAGAACTAACCCTAAGATGAGTAAAATTTTAAAGAAAAAATTGTTTTTCCAATTGGGGGTGACTTCGTGAAACTCTTTGGTTAAATACTTCTTCATACTTTTTAAAACCGCTATGACTGTGAATAACTTTATTTAACCAATGACAAATCGATTCGTCCAGTGGAATGAGTTTGAGGGCCTTTTCTATATCTCTCTCTG
Source organism: Halobacteriovoraceae bacterium (assembly GCA_020635135.1). GTDB lineage: Bacteria > Bdellovibrionota > Bacteriovoracia > Bacteriovoracales > Bacteriovoracaceae > JACKAJ01. Next base: position 433,606 of record JACKAJ010000016.1, on the reverse strand, counting down.
TTGGTTCCATGCACAAACGGATAAGCGTATGGGAGCTTTCATATTCGATAGATTCCCCATCACCATCTTTAAACTTTTTTAGTTGATTCTGAGCTTCTTTTACTAAATCAGCTTTGAGAAGCAATTCGATAGAAGCTTTTATAAACTTAGGATTGCGATCAGAGAGTTTTACAAACTGGTCAATAGTCTTAGTCATTTGTTGGTGCTGTTGGCGCTGCAAATAAGTTTTGGCCGATACGTAAAGACCAGCCGAGAGGTGCTTTCTCATCTCTTTTGTTTTTGTTTCAAGTTCTCCAAAAAGATTATAGTAAGAGGGGATGTGATTAATATTGCTGGTAACAATGGAGAGTCTTAAAATATCGCAGAATCGAGGTGAGCTCATGGGGTAATACTTGGTGATGAGTCGAAGGGTATTATAGGCTTCAGAATAGTCATTTTTATTAACGTAATACTGATACAGAGAATTTAGTGTTTTGAAATGCAGGGGGTTCAATTTCAAGCTGCTCATGTATTGATTGAGGGCTTTGATCTCCATGGATTGTGCTTCAGCGGTTTGGCCGAGATAGTAATGAGCAAGTGAAGAGTCAGTCGAATAATCTAAGGCTTTGTCAAAATCTCTTAAGGCTTCAAAGTAGTTTTTTTCCTGGAGGTGTTGAAGTCCTGTTTCAATTTGGATTTGAAAGTGAGAAGGATTGTATTTTTGATTAAAAAAGTCATTGAGACTTATGTAGAGCGAGTGGTAAGTGAATGGTTTCAGAATAAACAAATCAATATCAAATTCGACAGCTCGAGAGACAACATACTGGGAAGGGGTAGAAGAGAGAAGTATCGTGGTCGGCTTATAGTTTTTGGCATTGTCTTGAATCTTTTTTAAGAACTCAATCCCATCAGTATTATTGATATCGTAACTACAAAAGACGATATCAAAGTGATTTCTTTTAAAATAAACTTCACCATCAATAGAGTCGATAGCACTGTTGATATTTTCAGGCGCAAAACCAAGCGTGGTGAGAATATTAATCATTTTCTCGTGAGAAGGCTTGAGGTTATCTACCAGAAGAACTTTCATTGTTTGAAAATAACTTCGAATTTCATTTTCAGTCATTAGTTCCTCGCGATATTAATGAATTTATTGATTGAAATTTGTCTCATTTCAAAGAGTCGATAGAAACTACTAATGAGTTCATCTGGTATTTTTTTAGCTGGCGTTGCCGTTAAATGATAGGCCCCAATTGTCTTTGAGACACCATCAATATTAATTAAAGATTCATATGTAATGTTCTGCTTATTGTATTTTAATTTAATCTGACACTTCAGTTGCTGCCCTTTTAGCTTCTTGATGACACTATTATCTTCCATGTCAGCTCTCATGACTAAAGAGTTTAGCGTTAAATCTTCAAGTTTAAGTATAAGTCTGAGAGGTGATCGATCTTTGAATAAAGTGAGTTCGAGGTCGCCCGATTCGAGAGATATTTCTTGACCTGAAAATGTTTTAAATGTTTGAGGCATACTAATGTTATCAATCTTTGAAATTTTTAGCTCTTCTGACTCTGTTTTATTTGAAAGTGATTGACTGAAATGGAGTGATTCCTTTAAAAGCTCTCTTCTTTCTAAAATTTGTTGAGAGTTTTTAGCGAGATTGAGCTTGTTGTTTTGAAGTGCGAAGCGATAGTACTCTTTTCCATCTTTTATATAGTAGAGCTTGATGTTGACTCCACGAAAAATCCATTTGTTGATTTTTCTATCAAAAAGGGGTTGATCGCCTTCAAAGATAATAGAGGTATCAAAATAAAAAAAGCTAGCAAGAGGATTATTATAATTTGGGATAAATTCCCAGACCTTTTTGAGCTTACGAGACGTTTCTTTCCAGTATCCTACCTCGGGAGCAGGTCCTAAGAATGAAAGTGAAACGCGATTGAGATGAATTGAAAAGTCTTCATTCTTACTAAAAACAAAAACGTCTTCTTTCATATTCAAAGCAGGTAAAAAGGAAATGTAATCATCCTCAAATTCATCAATCTCAGAGCTTTTAGAGGCATGATTTTTTTCATTGGCAGTAGATATGAGTGTTCGTGCGTATGTTTTGCAGAGAGCGGAGATCATATCGGGATCGCGATCGAGGGACATGATGATATCAACTCCCGTTTTCCGAAAACTTTTATCGAGATTGGGATCAAAAATTTCATTAAAAAGAACGATTTTTATGAGATCCTTGAGGCTTGCTTCGTGAATAACCTTAAGGAGGTTCACCATATTGACGACGTCATTTTTAGTTGTAATGAGTGCCAAAAGAATAGTAGGGTGGCCGAGTTTTAAATTTTTTACAAATGGAATCATGCTCGCTTGATTGCGAATAACTTGCTTGTATTCAAGAGGTTTTAAATCTTGAATAACTCTTTTCCTTAGTTTGCTAAACCTAAGATTTTTTGTGCTAAAAAAGTTGGCAAATGTAATATTCATTTTTACAATTAAAAAAGGTTTCGTCATTGAGTATTATAGTCGAAAAGCCCATGGATATGGTGATTTGGCAGAAATTGCTCTCAATACCCAAATGCAACACTCGGGTAAAGGATGTCATGAAGATATTCACCAAAATTTGTTTCTTTGTATTCGTTTTAACTAGCTTTCTAGGCTGTCTTCCTCAAAAGGGAAAAATCTTTATTATCAAGCAATGGCATCTTTCCCCGAAAGTAAAAACCAACGACATCGAAGAATCTAAAAAGCTTCCCCAGTTTTCTAATCAACAGCAAATTTACGATTATTTGGCTGAAAACATAAAAGAAAAGAAAATTCAAACTGTTCTAACCGAAGGCTGTGAAGGTGAAATTAATGATAAATTTGGCGAGGATTTTTATGGTTGGAAAATGAATGATCTCAAAAAACTTATCCATGAACCTTATTATTCTGAGGTTTTGGGGCATATTGGGATGAAAATTAAGGCTGCTTTCGATGGAGATGTGAATGTTTATTGTGGTGACAATCTCGATCTCGTTCGTAACCACCAGCTTGTAATGAGTGAAATTCGAGGGCATCTGGGGTTTTTCTTAAGATTAAAGCAGTTTCAAAGTGAGAATAAAACAAATGAATTCCAAGAATATGCCAAACGATTATTAGGCGATAATAATAGCGAAGATCCGATTGTGTATTCTAAAAACAAAATAAAAGAAAATTTTGAGCTCTTTAAAAGATATATTGAGCAGAGAAATAATTATTTTATAAAAAATATTATTGGTCATGAAAATGATAACCAGGCCATTGTCATTGGCGGTCTGCATGTTAAAGATCTAGAAAAAAAATTAACCGAACAGGGCTTTGAAGTGCAAGTGATAACTCCCAAGGGTTATCCCAACGAAGATCAAGAGCTTCTCAAAAAAATAGAAAGTTATATTAATTAAAAAAAGATTCTATCTCAGAGAGACTGATTGTTTCACCTAAGTAGTGAAGTTCTCCATCTTTAATGAGATAGTAAGCTGGGATTCCCACCACTCCTCTTTCAGCGAGCCAGTCCCCGATAATGGGATCGCGACGAGTCCAATCAGCGCGGATGAGTTTTATTTTTCTATGATTAATGAGTTCGTAAAAGCTGTTACGCTCTAAAACAAGTTTCTTATTCACTTGGCATGTTAAACACCACTTGGCCGTGAAATCGATGAAGGCCAGTTCATTTGATTGGAGGTAGTCTTCTATCAGTTCAGGAGAAAAGTTGGTCCAAGCGCTTTCTTCTTTCGTCTCAGCCGCTTGGACGAACTGAGGTTCATTTTTTTGATAATTTGTGGCGAATGAGAAAAAGAGATAGCTCACGATAACGGTGCCTATTAAATTCCATAAAAATTTCTTGGAAATTTTATTGTAAAAGAAAATAAGAAAAAATAATGAAACGACGAGAGTATAAAAATTGCGAATTAAAAATTGAGAATCAACGAGGGTGTGGAGAACATCCAATAGCCACACCACAGTCATAACCAAAGTTAAGCCTAGAAAATACTTTAATTTTTCCATCCAGGCACCTGGTTTGGGGAGAAACTTAACTGTGGAGGGGAAAACGGCCGTTATAATAAAAGGAAAGGCGAGCCCTAATCCAATAAAAATAAATGTTATGAAAATTTCAAATGAACTGGCCGTAAAAGCAAAAGTCAGGGCCGTTCCAAGAAAAGGAGCGCTACAGGGAGTCGAGAGAATGGTCGCAAGGGCACCAGAGAAGAAATCCCCCCAAAATGTATCTTCTATATTTACATTAGCGAAAAACTTTCCGCCTGGGGTTCGGAATTCAAAGAGTCCAAAGAGATTGAGGGCCATCACAAAGAGCACTAAGATCATGACTCCGACAAATAGAGGGCTTTGCAATTGAAATCCCCAGCCGACATTTTGACCAGTGTTTTTAATTGCTACAATTATCAAACTTAGAACCATGAGAGTTGAGATGACTCCCAAAGTATAAAAAACATTATGGCGGAGAATTTTTGCACGATTTTCTTCTTGATATTTGATGAGACCAAAAAGTTTTAAGGAGATAACAGGGAGAACACAAGGCATAAGATTGAGAATCAACCCACCAAGAAATGCAAAAAACAAAATATTAAGAAAACTCATCAGAGAATAGTTCTTATTCGATGCCGATGAGTGGGATAAATGAGTATCGGCTTTATAAGTTTGATAATTTTTATATGAATCGAGCTGACTTCCAGGTTCAATTTCAGAGAATTCAACTTCAGTAAAATAATTCTTCTCACCTTCACGAATCAATAACCGAAGCATAAGTGGTTTTTCTAATTTTAATGTGCTTGGAAATGGAACTTCGGGTTCTTGGTACTGTCCCTCCCAATCCATCTTGGTATAGCCCAAAACTTTCTTATTATCCTGACTGAGAAAAAGAGCTTCGTGACGAAAACCTAAGAGTGGAGATGGAAAGGGAGTAACTAAATTGTGATGAGTGTCGTCTGTTAAAGAATTTTTAATATCATGTTCATAGTGAAGAATGAGTTCTTCTTCCTTTGTCCCTTGAGTCAGTTTAAATTTCCAATGCCCTGGAGGTTTAAGAGTCTGAGGAAGAGATTTGAGATAATTTTGAAGTTCACTATCACTGATTTTGTATGTTTTATCTGCTGGCCACTGGATATTTTGGTTGGCATCAATATCGGCCACCACTGATTGTCCTCCAGGGATACAAATATCTTTGCAAATAAGCCACTTCATTTTAAGTGTGATTTGAGTGAGGCCTTTGAGTTGTTCGGCTGCGGGCTTGTGGAGAATAAAGGTGTTATCTCCTTCATACCCAAAGGTCCAAATATCTCCTGGTTCAATGTGCTTTGTTGGAACAGGCCAGGGTTTTTGTTTGGCGTGGAAGTCACTTTGATTCGTAACAAATTCAAAAGTGATAGGAATGCCTGAGTCTCCTGGATTTTGCCAGTAGGTGTGCCACTCTTCTTTATTGCTCATATGGACAGCAATGAGATCTTCGCCTTGAGCACTTTGGAAATTTTTAAATTGAATATTAATAAGACTGTCGCCTTCGCTTTGAGAAAAAGCGGGGAGACTAGAGAGCACAAGATAAAAGAGCGCGAGCAGCGAACATCGAAAGGACATAGTGCTTTTACTATAGCAGAGGTGAACCAAGGGATAAATGTTTCTAACAGAATTCTAGCAGCAGTTTGACGAAAAAATGACTATGGTCCACATATAAGACTATGCTAAGATTCAGTAAATATAATACTGTGGAGTGGTTGACATTTATATGAACGGTACTAAGTTATAAATATGAGAAGCGTGTACAGATTATTTCTTATTCTTATGCTCTTTTCGTCCCTAATCGGACGATCTGAAGATAGCGACATTGATAAAATCTTTCAGCAGATGGAAGAGAAAATGAATCGCATGATGGAGGGTTTTGGACCAGATCCCTTCAGTGCAGATGACGCTCTCATTGATCATTTCTTTTCTGACTCTTTTGGTGCTCCTCAATCAGATCTTCATATCAGTTGGAGCCAAGATGACAAACATCGCATCATGATTATCAAACCAGAGGCTACTGATCACAATCTTAAAGTCAATATTCAAGGTGATTCAATTGAAGTGAAAGGAACTCTCGAGAAAAAAGAAGAACAGAAAGGAGAAAATTTCCATTCCAGTTCTAAAATTTACAGCTCTGTTCAACAATCTTTTCCTATACCCAATGATTGCACTGAAAAGGGAAGTGAAGTGAAAAATGTCGATGGAGAGCTTCGCGTTTATCTACCTTATAAGAATGGAAGGCCAGGAAACCCTGGTATGCTCTATTCAACTCCGAGTTTTCCCGATCGAAAAGCGTTTCCATCTCGCAAGCTCAAAAGACCGGCTGATCCCGAACCCAAAAAACAAGATTCCCCTGAATCTGAAGATGACGATATGATTCCATTATTTCGTGAAAGCAATAATCCTGGTGATGTGATCTGAGCTACTTTTTCCAGTGAGGAATCCGTTCAATCTCTTCTTTAAAGCGCAAATACGATTCTAATCGCGACTGCACAAACGAATCATTCTTAAATTTATCAGTAAAGAAAATACAACCTTTGGAATTCTCTTGATGCTGACAATTATTAAACTGGCATTGAGTGGCAAGTTCCGCGATGTCGGGAGTGTAGTCATCTAATTGCTCAACGGTGAGATCATCAATACTCAACGTGCGAACTCCAGGAGAATCAATTATGTTGAGATCTTTATGAGTAATGAGTTCGGCCCAGGTTGTGGTGTGAGCACCCTTGCCAACTTTAGCGAGTTTTTGACTTTCCAATTCCACTTCACCATCAGTTAACGTTGAAATGAGTTTGCTTTTTCCCACGCCCGATTGACCTAGGAAAATTGCAGTCTTGTTGTTAAGAAATTTTTTTAATTCGCTTAAACCTTGTTCAATAAATTTATTTTTATATTCAGGGAACTTCGCTGAAATTTCAAAACACTGAACTCCCAATTCTTTTAGGCGTTCGCATTCAAAAGGAATATCAATTTGTTCAGCGTACTCATCTGTTTTATTGAAGACCAGAATGGCTGGGATATCCCATTGCTGTGAACGAAGCAGATAGCGATCCACCATACCGCGCTTGAATTCTGGTTTGGAAATGGCCGTCACGCAGACTAACACATCCAGATTAGCAGCAATTACTTTTTGGGTTTTTTCGCGAACCAGATTGCGATAAATAGAGTTTTTTCGCTCAAAAACTTTTTCAATAATGTACTCGTTATTTTGTTTCGATAGCTCAACGAAATCACCAACCACCACTTCGCCCTCTTTGAGCAAATTGCCTAGCGCCGTAGCCTGGACGACCTGGTTTAAGCCTTCGAGGGCACAGTCGAACTCTCTTCTTGCCGATTTTATGATTCTTGCTTTTATTCTATTGCTCATAAGTCATTAATTTTACATCGTTTTTTAAAGAAGAATTCTTGACAGGCTCGCTTTTCTTCTATAATAATCTATCCCATCCACGAGACTATCACAATAAAATCTACGCACCGGTAGCTCAGCTGGATAGAGCAACCGCCTTCTAAGCGGTAGGTCAAAGGTTCGAATCCTTTCCGGTGTGCCATTATTATGAATCCAAAATGTTGTCATCTTCGGCGTCACAATTTCGACTCGCCGACTGCGACGTACCAAAGCGTACGCCTCGTCGTCTCGCTTATTGTTCCTAGAATCTAACAACATTTTAAATCCATAATTTTAAAGCATTAAAAATACCTTGTCATCGTCGTCGAAACTTCGACTTATCTTCAGTCACGTACCAAAGCGTACGCTCCTTTGATTTCGCTCGCTTCTCCTAGAGCCCAAGGCATTTTTAAAACTATAAATCCTGCAAGAAATTACTATTTTTTAAGATCAATGAATTATTGGGAAAACCGATAATACCTTAAGTGATAAAATTTATAAATCTTCTATTGATATTGCTTGCAGCTGACTTGTTTGCTCAGGATCGAATCGAAATAGATTCGGATGCCCCCGTTAAGTACATCACTTTTGGAGCAGAGAGCGAAGGCAAGAGGTGGTCGACGATTGAGCGCTTTGGTTTTCTTTCCAGAGAAGCTTACCTCCATGATCTCTCTGCTCACGATTTTGATTATTTAGGTGATTTTGTGCAGATTCTTGGAGAAAACGAAAAAAAATTTCTATTTTATAAAGATTACAAAGAACTCCTAGAGCGTATTAGAAGTGAAGATTATCCACTGCATTGGAGAAGAAAGAATTTCATTAGTGTTTATCTTTTATATTTTTTTCAAAAAGAAGAGGTTGAAAGTATTTTGAATGGAAAAATTCCCAAAGAGTGGCTAGACAAAGAAAAATTTTTGGAATCTTTGGATGATTTAATCACTAGAAAAAATAAAGCCATTGAAAAGAAAATCGCCCAGCTCGAGCAGTTTTATATTGAAAAGGGGATTTATAATCGATCCTTTGAATTAAAGAATATAAGCTCTCAAACAAAAAGTGAAATTGAAAAAGTCTTGAGAGATTCTCCTGGTTGGAGGAAGGGTTATCGCGTATGGGGGATTTACCCTGAGTGGGAATACATGATGAGCGATATTACTAAAGACGGTGATGGGTGGGAACTGCAGTTTAAACCGAAAGAGAGTTTAACAGAATTCTATGCCCTCTGTGATGAGTATAAGAAATATTCGGGAAAATACCCTGGTCATGTGAGAATTGTTATTCCTCTTAAAAAAGGAGTGGTGGTTAGAAAAGAAGACTTGGCTTCTTATTCTCGCTATTTAAGTACGAAAATTCTTTTTAGAGCGTTGTCAGTGAAAAACGGATTACACACGGCTTATTCCAACAAATTGCAATCCTCATTAACTGATGAAGAGGGAGAGAAATTTATTGTGGTTGTGGATGGCGACGATCGCTCTTGGAGAAATAGCGACAACTTTTCCCTTGAAATTAGGGCCGGAACAAAAAATAAAGCCTTCTTAAAGAAGCTTCTCGATGAAATTATTGAAGAGGCGAAAGTTCAAAATTACGAAAAATTTAACTCATTTCCTGATATCTATCCCAATGAGAAGATGGCTTCGAAGTTTTTATCAGAAACTTTGAAGAACAAAATTGTCGATAGAAAAGGCTATCAGCTCACTTGGGAGAATTTTCCTTTCCTTTGGGATTTTAAACATTTGAGCTGGAAATCACTTCTCACTGATGAAGAGATAAATAAAATCTCCATATCTTCAGAGAAGCGAGTAAAAGAATTTTTTGGTAAAAAGTTTACTAATGAGGATTTAAAACAATCCCTCGCTGATTGGATCGAGGAAAACAATGAAATCTTAAAAAAAATAACTGACGAAGATCTAGTCAATTTTAAACTAAATGCTTTGTACTTATCACAATCTTCAAATTGCAATGACCTTCTCATTCATTGAGTTTTTCTCGGATTAAGAATTCGTCCATTGCTTCATAAGTTTCTTGATTTGTGTTTGATAAGGGATTTTATGCAATTTTGCTTTCTGTTTGAATGTGACCAGCAAATCTTCGGGAATTTTAATACTGATTAGTTTAGACTTAGAAGGAATTTCTTGGTGGAGATTTCGAAAATTTTCCAAAAATTCTAAAATTTCATCAGCTGTGAGTCGTTTGCATTCTTCTAGGTATTCATCTGAAAATTTTTGAATGGCCTTATTTTTCATAGAGTTTCTCCAAAGCCTCGACGTCGAGTAAATCTTGCTCTCTTCCTGAGTCTTTTTTCATATTGATGAGATCTTCTACAGAGAGAACTTTAAGAGTACCTTGTGATGTTTTGATATTTTTGACTTTTTTTCCTGTTAAGTCGATCGTGATGATAACATCGACTTGTTCTGAGGGTTTTTGCGGGTTAATGAAATTCCAAGCGATAAGATTTTTATTGCGAATGTATTCTTCTTTAAATTTAAAGAGATCTTCTGCAGTGATAGGAAGTCTTGGTGTGAGCCCTATTTCTTCCAATGCTTTTTCAATATTTTTTAAGTTCTTTAAATTCCATTTGGTAATCACATCAATATCGATAGTTCCTCGCACGGCCCCATGAAGTGAAACAGCATGCCCTCCTACGAGGGCGTAAGGGATCTTGTACTTGGCAAATATTTTTGAAAGCGCGATGATCATATATACTAGTATATACCATTAAGGAATAGCTTACAAGGAGGGATAAGGAGTCTAATAATAGCGAAAGTGACTTTTTAGGCGAAAGAAATAGAGAAGTCCGACCAGGGCCCCCCCTAAGTGAGCGCCATGACCAATGGGGAGACCTCCACCAGAAGATTGAGCAATAAGCCCCCACAAATCAATTCCTACAAAAAGAAGAGCCCCCCAAAGAGCGCGTATGGGGATGATTCCAAAAAAGAGCAAACGCTGTTTGGGAAAAAGAAGTGAGAAAAGCAGAATAACTCCCGCGATTGCTCCGGAAGCTCCCAGGGCTGGGAGTTCAGGGTGGTGAAGTAAGGCCATCGAAGTCAGGCAGTGAAAAAAAGAGCCACTGATTCCCGCTGTGAGATAAAAGAATAGAAAGCGGCGGTTTCCTAGAACGTCGATCATAAAAGGTGCAAAGCTATAGAGCACCAACATGTTGATGAGGAGGTGAAAAAGTTGATTGTGAGAAAAAACGGAAGTGAGAAGAGTCCAAAATCTTCCATCTTCTAGCGCGTACCAACTGACCAAAAAATTCTTCCCCATAAAAAAGAGAAAATCACTCTGGAAAGCGTTCAACCACATAGCGAACACGATGAGGTTGAGCCCGATGATCAGTTTTGTGAGCGGAGAACGTGTTAAAAAGCGCATAATTTACTGTAGAGCTTTGCTTTGTATCCGTCTAGAGTCTGCAACTTATTTAATTTATAGGTAAATATTGCCGATAAAGAACTGAAGGAGTAAGGATACTCTTTTTGATTTTGCGCAAAACTAGAAACGAAAGTTTCATGGAAAAAGGATTTAGAGGGCTTAAGAATTGAGCTCTTAAACAATGAAGTTTAAAAATGCGGATCAACACCAACGTCGCGGCGTTGAAAGCTCACAATTACATTTCTGATCATTCAGAAACGATTGAGCATTCAACGCGAAAATTAGCTCTCGGATCGAGGATCGCTCGTGCTAGCGACGACGCTGCTGGTTTAGCTATTTCTTCCAAACTCTCTGCAACAATCCTTTCCAAAAAACAGGCCATGAGAAATGCTAACGACGCCATTGGATTTTTCCAAGTCGCTGAAGGCTCCCTCCATCAACTCAGTGGTCTTCTCAATCGAATCCGCCAACTTTCCATTCAATCCATGACTGACACGGTAGGAAGCCAAGAGCGTTCTCTTCTTAACAAAGAAGTGCAGCAACTAAAAAACGAAATGGATCGCATTAGTGAAAGCACACTCTTTTTAGGAGAGCGCTTACTGACTGGTAATGAAAAAGTTTTTAAAATTATGATTGATACTCAAAAAGACGCCAATCATATTTTTGCTATTGATATTCGCGACCTCGCTCAAACGACAGAAGCCTTAGGCATTGATAGTCTAAGTATTCGCTCAAAAGAAGAAGCCGGTGAAGGCTTAGATAAGATTTCAAAAGGCTTACATAAAATTGGAGCAGGGATTGCCAAGATAGGGGCCATGCATAATAAAATGAATTTAGCGATTAACAACTTGAACACCCAGTACGAAAATCTTTCAGCAACCAATTCAAAGATTAAAGATTTGGATTACGCGCTTGAGACAGCTGAAAATTTAAGCTCTAAAATGAAATTGAGCACTTCCAGAATATCTATGCAAATTGCAACCGATGTTCCCAAAACAATTTTAAAACTTCTATGATCCACTTTTTCCGTAGTTGGGAAGAACGCGAGCACTAGGGTCTTGCACGTCACAGTTTTTCCAAGACTTGTTGGGCATCCAAAAATCTTTGACGAGATAACTTCTTCCAGGGAAAAGCTCTTCAAAAATTTCTCGGTACATCAGAGATTCTTTCGTGAAGGGGAGAGCGTGCAAAAATGTATCGCGTGCTCGAGTTAAATCTTCTTCTGTGTATTTTTCTTCAGCAGCTTGTTTGAGATAATCCACCATGCTGTGCCCGACGGCATCAGAGAAAGCGGCTTTTTCTCTCCAGAGAATATGGTGTGGTAGATAGTCTGAGTGATCAAAGGCTTTTCTTAAGAGAAATTTTCCTGCTCCATATTGGTTCATTTTAATGATCGGGTTTAAGGACATCACGTAGTGAACAAAATCTTGATCACTAAAGGGTACGCGCGCTTCCAAACTGTTGGCACTAATGCAACGATCGGCTCTCAAAACATCGTACATATAAAGTTCATCAACTCGTTTTTTTGCTTCCGCCTGAAATTCTTCTGCGTTAGGAGCAAAGTCAGTGTATTTGTAACCGAAAATTTCGTCACTCACTTCTCCAGTGAGGATGACTTTGACTGGAGTGTGCTCTTTTATGTACTTACACACAAGATACATCCCAATTGATGCTCGAATTGTTGTGATGTCATAAGTTTCTAAATGCCAGATAACTTCTTTCAAAGCTTCAAGGACATCGTCTTTTGTCATAATAACATCGGTGTGGTCACTTCCAATAGACTTGGCCACATCTCGCGCATACTTAAGATCGATGGCATCAGTTTCCATGCCAATGGAGAAAGTTTTGATAGGTTTCTTAAGGTGCTTGGCTGCGATACTACAGACTAAACTGGAATCGAGACCGCCACTTAAAAGAAATCCTAAGGGGGCATCAGAGTCGAGTCTTTTGACGACACCTCTGACGAGCTTGTCATGAATTTGTTGGTATATTTTATCGATAGAATCATAACAGTATTCACTATGAGTTGTGAGATCGACATAGGGGAGGATCTCAGTTCCATCGTAGTAATGCCCTGGAGGAAAAGTTTCAACTGTTTCACAAATTTTTGAGAGGGCCTTGAGTTCGGAAGAAAAGATAAGTTTTTGGGAAGTTTTGAGTTTACCGTAAAATAAAGGGCGAATGCCAATGGGATCTCGGGCAGCAAAAAACTTTTTATCCTTCTCGCTCCACATGACGAGTGCAAACTCGGCATCAAGTTTTTTCATGGCCTTTTTTATTCCATATTTTCTAATAAGAGGAAGAAGAACTTCGCAGTCTGAATGGGAATGAAAGGAAAATTCTGCACTCAGTTCAGATTTAAGTGAGCGATGGTTGTAGATTTCTCCGTTACAAACCAGAACATCCCCTTCACTTTCAAAGGGTTGGTTTCCGGACTCACTCAAGTCCATGATACTCAAGCGGTGAAACCCAAAAATTCCATTAAGAGTTTTAACAGTGACATGGTGATCGGGTCCTCGGTGGGCCAATTTTTGAAATTCTGTTTCAAAGCCCTCTAGGGACTGTTGAGGGTCTGTACTTACCAAAAATCCACACATATTTCGCTCCTCTAGTGTAAATATTTTAACATAATCTCGTCTTTTTTGTTCAATTAATAAAGTGTTGGTGTTATTTTTACTAAATATTCATTAAAGTATGCTCATTTGTGATATATTTATAAAATAGAGGGGGCGAAATGGCTGAAAAATATCAAATTGATAAACTGGACCGGCAGATTTTAAAGGCTTTACAAGAAAACGCCCGGGTTTCTTTTCTCGATCTCTCCAAAAAACTACTAGTGGCAGGGGGGACCATTCACCAGCGGGTTCAGAAAATGACAGAGGCAGGTATTATTAAAGGTAGCCAGTTTGTTTTAGACTACCAAAACCTAGGTTACGATATCACGGCCTTTATCGGGCTTTTTCTCAAAAGTGCGCGCGATCAAAATAAAGTTGTAAGTGAATTAAAAAAAATCCCCCAAGTGATTGAGGTTTATTACACGACAGGAACATTTGCTCTTTTAATCAAAGTAGTTTGTAAAAACATGAAAGATTTCCACATGCTCTTGGCCGAAAAAATTCAATCCATTGATGAAATCCAGTCGACAGAATCCTTTCTCTGCTTAGATAGCCCGGTCCAACGTTCACTTGATTCTATGAAAGTGTAAAACGCCAAAGTTTTGTGGCAAAAGTCTTTTATAAGTGAATTCTCTGTCCCCAATACTTGAGTGTATGTCCTCAATATTTCAAGAAAAAGCGACGATATTATAAAGAGATTCTCTACAGGGATTTAAAATGCTCTTATTGGAGGAATTGGAGTTGAAGAATCGATTGAGATTTTTATTAACTTATATGGGAGTTTTACTCCTGCTGTCTTCTTGTATTAGCTCTTCAGAAGAAGAGCTTTCGACAATTGATGGAAGTTCCATTAGTGACCCAAACAACACTTCAAATTTTACAAACCCTCCTGAGCTCATTCCTATTTCAAATATCACTGTCACTGAAGGAGTCCTCGAAAATTTTACTGGCTTGGTGAGCTTAGCAGATCTCAGTTATTCAGAGAAAGTTTTTTATGATTGTCGCTATGATGTGAGTGTCGATGGCGAAGTGACGAGCCCGCTTTCCTGTGATCAAATACCGGGTTTTACTTTTGATTACCAAACGGGAGATTTTACTTGGCAAGTTCCCTACAATGCTTTTATCAACGGCGATTATGGGGTTTATGAACTCAAAATTATTTCAATATCTGTTTTGGGAAGCAGTGAAATGGTTTTTAATATTATTGTGAATGATATGAACACTTCAGCGATATTAGCTCATAATATACCGTTTAGTTCTCCTAACATATATATTCCAATTGGCACGAGTATTGAAACTTATCTTTCAGGTCCAGCAGATTTTTATGATTCTATGACTAACGAAGATTTTGATCTGGACGACGAAGACTTAACATATTCTTGTACATTTGATCGGACAGAAACGGTGAATTGGCTTTTAGTCGATAGCAATATCCCTTGTGGAAATTATGATTTTGATATCGACGCCAATACAGGAGAGTTAACGGGTATTCCCAAAAAGCCAGGTTCCTATATCGTTTATATTATGGCCGATGATGGAGTCAGCACTGTCAGTGATAATATTACAATGATTGTCGACGACCCCTTATCTCCGATAGGGCAAGGATATGGGAGTGATTGGAATTATGTTCCAGGAAACTCAGGGCTTGGAACGGAAGACTTTTACGTCATGAGATATGAAGCTAAAAATATGACTTATGCTTTCTCGGGTCTTTCAGGGGCTCCTTGGACGAACATTAGCGCCAATGCTGCTTTCGATGAATGTAAAAACTTAGGTACTGGATATGCAATGATAACGAATTCCGAATGGATGACTGTGGCCCGCAATTTAGAAAAAGTCGATAACAACTGGACAGGAGGAAGTATTGGCTCTGGTTGTTTAAAGCGAGGAAATAACGGAGAGATAGTAAGTACATGTGGAGGCTACAATGGAGCCGATCCCGAATATGGTTCAGGAAGAAATACCAATGCTAAACTCTTTTTAAGTACCGGAATGGAGATTTGGGATTTTAGTGGAAATGTTGGTGAGTTTGTCGATTGGGCCGATCAAGATCAAGGAAACGTAGTCTATATTTCAGGACCAACCAGTTGTTCGGCAACTTTTGTGGAACTCAATGCAGTTTCATGTGGTGGTGTGGTCGATAATGATTACAATTCAGTTTTTGGATATACCTCGACCGAAGGTATGGGACGTTTTTACGGAGGTCTTGGAGGAGCAGCTTATCGTGGAGGTTATTCTTCAGGCTTACAAAATACTGGTCTCTATACTATTGTCTTATCACTTTTTTCAACTTCATCAACGACCTCTGTAGGGTTTCGCTGTGTTTATCGTCCTCCCGTCCTTTAAAATCATTTTTGCCAAAAAAAATTCTCAAATTGACGGACGCCAAACAACAACTCAATGATCGATTACTCTGTATCTCACTGAAAATACGTTTTCTGGCAAAGTTGACATGCTCTCAGGCGAGCAAGAGATAAAATTGTCTATGGGGCAATAAAAAGAGGAGTGAAAATGAAAACTCTTGCACTAGGATTTATTATATTACTGACTTCATGTATTCAATCGGAAGAACCTCAAGTGAGTTCTCTCGATGGATCAGCTGTCTTCAATAACAATAATGATAATAATCAATACCAGTACGAACTTTTTATTAAACCCATTGATGACCAGGTCGTTGTAGAAGGTAACGGGCTTTATATTCAACCAGAATTAATGGAATACCCACTCGATGTTGTTTTTTATTCTTGTCGTTTTGATCGCGTTTACGATGGGGATGTGGACAATGATTCCTCTGAAGACTGTCGCAATCTTCCTGTAGACGAGCGAGATACCATGTCGATGTTTTCATTTACTCAAGACACGGGTTATTTTAATTGGGGAGAAGTTCCTTACTATGCTCATGAAGAAGGGGAAGATTATAATACTGATGGACTCTCTGGATTTTTTGAAGTGAAGATCATCGCTTTTTCTTTAAGAGGGGGCTATGGCGAGACAATTTTTAGTGTGGAAGTGGTGGACGATGAAGATCCATTTTCCATTGGGTATAATACTTTTCCAAGTTCAGCAACTCAATACTCCGCTATTTCTGACGTGGATTTTTATACGACCTACTACTATGATGCAGAAACAGCGACCGCCTACTATCTCGATGAAGACTTGGATCGCGATGACATAACGTATTCTTGCCAAATTAGTTATAATTCCGGAACCACATTTGCCGATTGTGATTCAGCAACTGATGGCGTTGATATTGATCCGGATTCAGGGGTATTCTCTGGAGCATTTTATATCACAGGGTCTAATATCAAAGTTAAAATTATCGCCGATGATGGTGCTTACCAAAGTAGCCAGTCATTTAGTGTGAATGTGACACCTTAAAATTTAAAGAACGATCCATTGTTTTTTGAGATTGTTGATTTTAGCTTGGATATCTTCGAGGCTTAAGATTCCTTCACTTTCTTTTTGAATACTTTCAATAAACAAGTCTTCACTTAATTTCACAGATTCGAGCATTTTAATCATGATGTAATCCATGAGAGGAAGCTTCGTAAAGACAGGTAGCTCTGTTTCAGGATTGCGAGCAATGGCCAACAAAGTTTTTTCACGAACAGGTTCTCCTTGCAGAGCTTGGCCTTCACGTTCCCAGTGATAGACCCATCCTGGGATATCGTATGCAAACTCTAGAACGGCAAGAGTGGGGTTGAGTTGAAGAGAGAGGCTATCCTTTTCAACTTCAAAGGGAGCTCTGAAGACTTGAAATTCAGTGAGCTCGTATTGAACAAGCTCAACTTCGTAATCTTTAACTTCGCCAACTTCGTATTTCTTATTCATAAATTCGTGAAAGTTTTTTGCGAGGTCGTTGAGTTCATAAGCGTGGGGAGGGTAGTCTTGATAATATTCTTGACTCCACTGAATCCAAGGGATTTTTCGCAACTCTGAAAGCCTTGGGAACATTTTGGTAAGAGCTGATTGGTAATGGCCATGAATAAAGCTTCGATACATTTGAAAGCGATCGCGAGGAAAGCCTAGCTCAAGAGCGTTATCTTCTTTATGATAAATGCCTTGGACTAATGATTTTTGGTATTGTTCTAAATTCATATTTAAGAAAAAACCTTGTTAATAATTTCTTTGGCCATTTTAGCCTGTTTATTGAGGGTATCGTAATCGGGAATATTGTGATCCCATTCAATAAGAGTCGAAATTTTTTTACCAGTGTGTTCAAGATACCATTGATAAAGTTTCCAGACAGGGTGGGGAACTTGAGCCCCGTGAGTGTCGATAATGACTTCACCGGAATCATCGTGTCCGGCCAGGTGGATTTGCACAACTCGTTCTGCGGGAATAGCTTTAAGAAATTCTTTGGCGTCAAAACCAAAATTCATAGCATTAACATAAACATTATTAATATCGAGAAGCATGTAACTTTGAGTTTGTTTGAGCAGTTCTTGGATAAATTCCAGTTCACTCATTGTGTTGTGAGAGCTCTCCATGTAATAGCTAATATTTTCAAAGGCAAATGGGTGATCGATCACTTTTGCTAGTTGGTTTATTTTATTAACGATGATGTTAAGGCTTTCTTCTGTTTTGAGAACTGGCAAAAGGTCGTGAAATTGAATTTCCTTGGCTGAAGAAAGACACAAATGATCTGAAAACCAAGGGGCGTCCACGAATTCAATTAAGTTTTTAAGTTCTGCAAGGTATTGGTGATTGAGTTGATCGCTTGATCCAAGCGAAAGACCCAGACCGTGGCAGACCATGGGGACTTTTTTTCGGTGAAGCTCAGTAATGACAGCGCGAGGTCTTCCACCAAAGCCCATAAAGTTTTCTGATACCAACTCAAACCAGTCGACGTCTTTTTTATTTTCTAAAACTGTATGAAAATGGGGCCGGCGCAAACCGACCCCAATACCTAAATATTCAATCATAATTGATTCTTTAGTTTATTATTCGCCTTCGCCGCCTTCAGATTCAGATGAAGATTCGCTGTTTTCTCCACCGCAAGAACTTTCCCCACAGCTTCCTTGAGCGCCTTTACTCTGTTCCATTTTTTCTTTTCCACAGTCGCCTTTCCCACAGCTATTGTCAGCACCTTTCTCTGTATCGTCTTTGTTGCTTGAACTCATGGCCCAGCTATTGGGGGTCATGTCGATAGCAACAGTTGTTAGAGCACCGGCAACGAGAGCAGTTTTCATTAAGTCCTTAAGTTTCAAATCCATAAATTTACTCCTTTAAAATTGAATAATGGATTGCAATCTAAGTATTTTCCCTGAAGCTTTGCGGGATTGGGAAGCAAAAAATATTCAATAAAAAGTATAGAGCTTCTGAAATGATGCTTTGCCATTTTAAAATGGAAGAATTAAAATTTATCAATGATAGAACTCACGGATAAGAGTGTTTTTATTGAATTTCTTGGCCCAATTAATTTTTATTTCGGGCTGGGATTGAAAATAGTGTCTGCCATCCTCCTTGGAGCGATCATTGGTCTGGATCGCGAGAAAAAGTTCAAATCAGCCGGTGTCAAAACGCAAATGATGATTTGTGTGGGAGCCACCATCTACACTTCTATTAGTTTTATCAATATTGATCTGCATGGGCATGGGCCTAATATCGATCCCAACCGTTTGGCTGCTCAAATTGTCAGTGGGATTGGTTTTCTAGGGGCAGGGGCCATTATTCAAAGTCGTGGAAGTATCTTCGGACTGACAACAGCGGCAACCATCTGGGTTGTGGCCGGGATTGGAATGACCATTGGCTCGGGCTATATTTTTTCTGCCATCTTTTTTACGATTACCATCCTTATTATATTGAATTTGATTGAGCCCTTTTTACGCTTTATTGGTCACGAGAGCATGTATCATTTTGAGCTGCTCGGTAAAACCAATATGGTCAAAGAAATTGACGACCTCATT
Organism: Halobacteriovoraceae bacterium; assembly: GCA_020635135.1. Taxonomy (GTDB): domain Bacteria; phylum Bdellovibrionota; class Bacteriovoracia; order Bacteriovoracales; family Bacteriovoracaceae; genus JACKAJ01. The sequence continues at coordinate 414,323 of JACKAJ010000016.1, read as the reverse complement.
CACGATTTGGCCATTGATCAAGTTGAGTCTGAAATTTTTCGTAGTCACGATTCCGATTCTCGTTGCAGTTACCACTTAGCTGTTCGAGGGAATAATAAGGAACTCAAAAAACTCATCCACTACCTGCGCACCCATGACGATATTGAAAGTTTCACTCACAAAATTGTGCGCCGATCGAAATAAATTTAAACTGTAAGACTTTGTTATTGTAAATCTGCCATAGTTATGCGGTTTTCCTTTCTTTTTCCCATCACAAAGTGATAACCCTTACTATTCTTTTTAATCGCTGGGAGAGTCTTATGACGCGTGCGAGATCGGTTTTTTTAACAGTGCTTCTGTTTTTTATGTTTCTTATCAATTTTTCGTGGTCGCAGTCGGCTCCCGATTTGTTGGCCTTGAGTTTTCAAAACGCTGATACAGCGATTCTCGAAAATTACTTAGAAAGTGAACTCGATATGGAGATCTCAATTGGAGAATTAGAATATAATGGCGATTACCAAAGCGTTTACTATTCTCCTGAAGAGGTCTTGGAGAAACTTCAAAGGGTTCTGGATTTAATTGGACCTGCTCAAACAATAGTTCGTTTTGTTGGCCATAGCCGAAGCGGTGAACATCATTATGCTGTTATAGAGATGTACACAGCTTCGGCTAGTTACCGAGTTTTTTGTACTTATTACCAAGTGCCTGGTGTTTCTCCCCGGATTGATCTCATCCGTTTAACGAAAGATCTCGTTACCAAGCGATTGGAGATCCATCTCTAAAAAACTGTCCCGTTGGTCCATTGGTATCCAATGTTGCCGCCCAAACGATTCCCGAAATTCCGTGGTCAATTTCACGAGTGGCATTCGCTCCACCCATATCTGTTTTCACCCAGCCAGGGCAGACAGAATTAATTTTAACATTGTGACCAGGAAATTCTTTTGCACACACTCGAGTGAGAGTATTGAGGGCCGATTTGCTCATGCGGTAGGCGATATAACCCCCTTCCATTTCAGAGAGTTGTCCCATTCCCGATGAAACATTGACCACACAAGCATTGGGACTTTTTTGTAAGAGATCCCAAAAGGTTTTGATCATGCGAAATGGCCCAAGAGTATTGACACTAAAAGTTTCTTCAATAGTTTTCACTTCAGTGTTGGCAACAGTTGGATCATTTGTCACCGGTGTTGTTCCATTAAACACACCCGCATTGTTGACGAGCACGTCCAGTGCTTTCCATTGGCTTTCCACAAATTTTTTAAGATCTAAAATTTGTTGCATGTTTTGAACGTCGGCAACAAAAGCGATGGCTTCTCCATCGGTTTTGTTATTATTCACTTCATCGGCAGCACGATGAATCTTTTTTTCATCTCGACCCATCATAATGACTTGGTAGCCACGATTGGCGAGTTCTAAACTGGTCGCTTTCCCGAGACCGCGATTGGCCCCTGTTACAATTGCAAGTTTTGACATTGGTGTTCCTCCTTAATAACAGAAATAATCTCACTTTACCTGGGAGGAATGCTAACGGCAATTCTCAATAAAAAGAGCTTAAAAAAAGGAGACCTCAGGGCGGGTATTACCTAAGGTCTCGGGGAGTAACAGAGGGCTTTATCTACGTTTTATTGCTTAACGTAGACAACCTTGATCATATCTTGAAATTGAGGTGCTTGATCAAAAACGATGGACTGGTTGGCAGCATCGTAAGTCCAGTTGGTGACTTTCACGTTATTGACGTAAACATCAATTTTTCCAGGGACTGCAGGGTTGGCAAGTTTAAAAGTTTTGATAATACCAGCAGCTTTGACTCCAAAGTTTTGTAATTTTTGGTAAAAGCTATTGTCGATAATTTCTTCGTAAATACCACCAGTAGACTCACAACCATTTTTGTAGCGACTCTTGTATTCATTCTTATAAGAAGTGGTTTGCCCATATTGTGTATTCACATAATATTTACCACCGATATCAAAGTTTTTATTCACTAAACAGTTGAGTTGAACTTTGTCATATTTAGTTTTGAAGTAATTGATGTAAGACTGAATATTGCTTCCAAGAAGTTTTGATTGATCAGACTCATCACTGAAGAAAAGAACACCTAAACTGGCATTTGGCCGGACATAAGTGGCATTGTCATAATCATAGAGGTACTTATAAACGGCATCGTAAGATGTTTCCTTCCCACCTGCGAGAGTATCGAGGTCATCAATCGCATCTTCAAATTTTTGGAAGAACGCATTCGGACTATTTGTGTAGTACGATTTTGTTAAGTACTGGCTATTAGCGTGAGGTCGTCCGAAGTAATCAGCAGAAGTGTTATTGTCTTCAACTGAGCTGATCACACTTATGTTGAAATCGATATCTTCTTGAACAAACTCATCAATAAAGAGATCGAGATTGTTTTTAACGTTTTGGTATTCGTTTCCTTGTCCCATTGATCCAGAGTTGTCGAGAACTAAGATGACATCCAGCTTGTTATCAGACATTTGCGTGAAATTTTGAGTCAGGATCTGTCCACCACAATTGTAGTTGTTATCCTTAGTTCCAGCATAAGTGATATTGTTATTCGTGAGATCGTTTAAGTAGTCTTGGACGTACTGTGATGTTTGAGCATCATAGTTTTCGTAGTTCTGCATTCCACAGTATTGAAAGTTACATGTCCCATTCTCTTTAGATCCTGCAAGATAATTGGTGGCGTACTGATTATTACAGCCAAGCTTTAACCCACAGTTATTGTTTTGATCGAGGTTCCCTGTGTAATTGATATTGTTGTTGATAAGATCATTGAGGTACTGAGTGACATCTGCGTGTTTACTGGCATTATAGTTTTCGTAACCCGCTTGACCGCAGTAAGTGAAGTTACATTTTCCATTTTCTTTAGTCCCGGCCATGTAGTTATCAGCAACTTGCTCGTTACAGCCTAGCATCTTCCCGCAGATTCCAGCGACATCGCCGTTATCTTTAATACTTCCCGTAAAAGTGATGTTGTTGGCCTGAAGATCGGCGAGGTACATATCCACATACATTTTATATGTTTGATCGTAGTTTTCATAATTGGCATTCAAGCATTTCTTTTCAAAGTTACAAGTCCCGTTTTCAATGCTTCCAGCTTCGTAGTTATCAGCGTATTGGTTGTTACAGCCGTATTTTTTACCGCACATGAAGTTGTTGTCGACCATCCCTGAAAAGGTAATGCTTTTATTTTGAAGTTCTAAAAGGTAAGCATCGACCACACTGGTGAATCCCACATCAGAGTTCTCAAAACCAGCTTGTCCACAGTATTGGATGATACATGTCCCATTTTCTAAATGATCTTGTTGGTAGTTTTTAGTGTATTTGGTATCGAGGTTACATCCCAAAGCTCTTCCACACTGAAAGTCGTCAACTGTTTTTCCTATGTAGTCAATTCCGGCATCTTGAAGTTCTTTTTTATAGGCTTCAACGATGGCCAGGATATCAAAATCAGTGTTTTCAAAATTGACTCGTCCACAGAAGTTAAAATCACAGCTTCCGTCTTCGATTTGAACTGAGTTATCGTAGTTGATCGCATCGGGATGAGTGCAACCTTTAATCTCTTTTTTAGGAAGAAGTGGTGATCCACCAGCGACGATATACGGTGAAGGCTTTCTTGCGCGAGTATCGAGCCCGCAGTTGGTTAGCCCTAAGAGCAATGTGAATATTAAAATTACCTTACCCATAATTTATCCCCTTATCCTTTGTTCCCCTTCTCAAAAATCTGTTACACATTCTTATTTTAAGGGGCTTAAAAGGGGTGGATCGCAAATTTTGTCAAACTTTTCGAAATATCAAGGACTTAACATTTTGTGCGGGTAGGGGGTTCTGCCAACAAGGCTTTGCATTGAGCCTTAAAAGGTCTCGAAATGAAAGATAGTGAATTCAAAATTTAGACTATGGGAGAACTAAGGGAAGTGTTGTTGTCAGTGGTGAGCTGCAAATAAAAATAACGACAAGAATGTGTGCAAGCGAAAGTTGCCAAAAGGCAATCTCACTTTAGTTTTTTGTCAACTTTAACTAAAGTGAGACTTGAAATTGTTTTTTATTATTTTAAATAGCCACGCTTTTCTTGATCCTTCTCAATAGAGCGAAAGAGAGCTCCAAAATTGCCCTCTCCGAAGGATTTGTGGTTTTTTCTCTGGATAATCTCTATAAAAATTGGACCCACCACATTCTTGGTAAAGATCTGTAAGAGGTATCCCTCTTTATCACCATCCACGAGGATATTATACTTCTGAAGCTCTTTATGATCTTCAGTTACATTGGGGACTCGATCAAAAACTTCTTCGTAATATTGATCGTCAATATCGAGTGTTTCAATTTCATTGCGGTTGAGTTGCGAGAGACTTTTCACGATATCATTGGTGAGAAAGGCTAAGTGCTGAATTCCTGGGCCATTGTATTCTTCCAAATATTCATTGATCTGAGACTTTGCTTCAGTTCCTTCATTAATAGGAATACAAAAACTCTCACAAGGAGATTGAAGAGCGTATGAGACGAGCCCAGTTTTGACCCCTTTGATATCGAAGTACCGAACTTCAGTGAACCCAAAAATATTCTTGTAAAATTTGCTCCACTCTTCCATGGTGCCTTTGTAGACATTATTCGTGAGGTGGTCGATGGCCATGAAACCTTTGTCAGCGATAACTTCTTTATCGGGGGCTTCTTGAAAGCCAATGTCTTTATAGAAAGATTCGCTATTGTATTGGTCAATAAAGTAAATAAGAGAATCACCAATTCCGTAGATTGCTGGGATTGTCTCCCCTTTATATTGGTATTGGCTTTTTTCGCTTGCGGGCTTGGCGCCTTTTTCAGTGGCCACTTGATAAGCTTTATTCGCATCTTCTACTCGAAAACCCATGGAGCATATAGAAGGACCGTGCACTTTTTTAAAGTCAGCACTGTGGCCTAAGCTGGTTTTATTGAGAAGAAAGTTGATGCCATTTTGTTTGTAATAATCCACTCCATCAGCCGTAGTCATGAGCTTGGAAAATCCAAAGGCCTTGAAGAGGTTGTGAAGTTTGGTCGGCTCATTGGAACAAAATTCTACGAATTCAATTCCTTTAAGACCTGTAGGGTTATTCTTTGACATGCTTTGTCTCCCGGTTAAAAATATTTCAAAATTTATAATATAGGTTGAGGCCAACGGCTTCGTCAAAACCTGCTTTTTTGGTTTTTTATGGTGAGTGAAGTCATGTTTTTTTGCTGCTGGCCAGGTAATCTCTTCCTAGAAAAAGTTTAATTAATAAGGAGAAATCCCATGATAAAAATTCAACAAATCCACCACGTCGCTTATCGCTGTAAAGATGCCAAAGAGACTGTGGAGTTTTACCAAAAATATCTTAATATGGACTTGCTGGTTTCAATCTCAGAAGAACGCGTCCCTTCCACGAAAGAGCCCAATCCCTATATGCACGTTTTCTTAGACGCTGGTATGGGAAATATTCTGGCCTTTTTTGAAATCACTGGCGCCAAAGACATGGGCCGCGATGAGAATACGCCTTTGTGGGTGCAGCATCTTGCTTTACAAGTTGAAAGTCTCGAAGCCTTGGAAGAAGCTAAAAAAGAATTGGAAGGAAAAGGACTGGACGTGCTTGGGATTACCGATCACGGGATTATTAAATCCATTTATTTCTTTGATCCCAACGGACATCGGATTGAGCTGACTTGTATTACCAGTACTGATGAAGAATTAAAGAAGCTTAGAGAAATTGCTCCAGACATGTTGGAAGAGTGGAGTAAAACAAAGACTCCGCCTAAGCACGCGGCTTGGCTTCATGAAAAAGAATTTACTGGAAAAAAATAATGGGTTCTTAAATGAAAAAAACCCAAAGGGGGGCATTCACCCCCAACTTTGAGTTTTTCAATTTTACCGGATTAAAGTCCCCTAAAGCCCCTTCCCCGATAAAATGAGTCGTAATCCATTACGTTGGTCGTGGTCGTGTCGTAGGTAGTATTTTAATCGCAAATTCCAACTAATTAGAAAAAATCACTAATATTCAGTGATATCAGCCGGTTAATATTCTGGCCTGCTTTTTGTCATTTTGAGCTGAGCGCGTTGACTGCCAAACAATCCTGCCAAGCCTTAGTTGTGCTCAAATATATTGGCCCTAGAAGGGCATGAAATGTTTTATTAGAATTTAAACCTAGATACATGTGATCTACATCGTTTATAACGCTTGTAAGACAAGGGGGAAAGCGTAAGGAGTCGTTTGCATGAAGTATTTCATACTACTGCTAGCAACTATATCTACGATCTTGTCTTATTCACAGGACCACGAAGAAAAGCCAATCCATTGGACTGGCTTGATGAGAATCAAACTAGAAAACAAGGTCTACGATTTCAACAAAATTGGCCAATTGGGAAATTTCAATGCCGCTACATTAGGGGTGACTTCCTATGGGCTTGGTAAAACTCGCCACGCCACTAACCGCACAGGTTTTATTCCCTTTCAAGTTGAGATGACTGTCAGAGATGGGAGGCTCAATTTAGATCAGTACCGGGTGGCTTTATTGCGTGATGGTTGGCAAAGCTATGATAAAAACTACTATTCAGCAGTTTTTCTCAATGCCCTTCAATGGGATCGAGAAGAGTTTCGCGGCAATGCCCTGCCAGTTCGCATTGATCGCTTTAAATTTTTTGAGTTGGAGTATCGTGGAGCGATTCCTCTTGGGGGAGATAAAGTGAAGTTGGTTTTTATGGGGAAAATTGCGCCTTATCATCTTACCCGCAATTCTGAAATGCCAGCAGATCTTTTAGAAGGAATTGAAGAAGCGACAGGTATTGATGACTATAAATATGGCTATGAAAGACCAGGTGGCGACAAACCCATTTGGCAAATCATTGGTCAGGGAGTGGAAGTCTATAAGTTCCGAGCCACTCAGCGAGGAGTCTATAATGGAGATAATCTTATAACCCAAACTATCCCTAAAGCTTTTGAATCATTCTTAGGTGATTCTGATTTTATGATTGGAGTTGAACTCTTTAAGTTTTTAGAAGCCAAAGTAGGTGTGAGTTTTGATTATTCAACTGGAATTTATGGGGAGCATTTAACAGGGGATATTTATATCAATGATAAAATTCTCTTAATGGAGTCTGTAAAAAAGAAGTTGGATTTATCACTAGATTTAGGCAAGGCTTTTAAAAATTCAAAGACACTTCGAGGAGTAACTTTTTATTCTTATGTGCATGCCGAGAATTTTAAGACTTGGGTAGAAGAGGAATTGGAAGTGAAGCCGGATGTAGTCGTTCCATATTCTTATCAGTCGAAAAATTCCATCGCAGGAGTTGGGGTGCGTTGGAATTTCGATAGAAGCCGCAAGTATGAAAGTGTGGTTAAACCGGTCTTTAGTTTCTAGTGTAAAATTCCCAACTGGATCTCTCGGGATTAGTTGGGAAGTCTCAATCCTCTGAATAATTTTTTACAAATTATTGTTATACTAAAGTGGTGAAGTTTATCACCACTTTTTTCATTATTGTTTTCGTAAGCAGTTTCTCTTATCGTGCAGAGGCTTCATTTTGTGATAAGTTATTTGCTCTCAAAAACTACTTGCTGGCCAAGAATTACCCGACGTCTCGCGAGTACCAACAAGCCTATAATGCGCTCTTAAAAGACACCACGAAATTGAGTAAAGGACATAAAGCTGAAGAGCACGCTATTCATTCTTTGAATTTTATAAGAGCCTTTAGAAAAGAATCTTTGAACGCGTCTAGGAAGAGTAACGATTCAATTGTGTTTATTGGGCTTCAAGCATTTGACCTCTCTATTCATCCTAGTTTTCATAATGAATTTTACGTCATTTTTGGGGAAATATTAGAATCGAAAGGATACTACCAATCGGCTATGGTCTATTTTGATATCGCAGGAGAGTCAAAAAGGGCCTTGGGCTTAAAGATTCAGGTTGCAAACTATCTTTATGAAAATAACGTCACGATCGTAAAAGAAATCGCCAAGGAATCGGCTACCCCAACTTACCTTGCTCACACAGATAATGGTACGATGGTGTTGGTAAAACCGAATCAAGAAATTCATCTTTATTCTCCTTGGAGGGCCGAAGGGGAAAAAAAGATCGTTCATCACACAAGTCTTAATGAAGCAGGAGCCTATATCTATGGCATGCTTTTAAAAAATTACACACCTCTTCTCGTGAGAAGAAAGGCTCTTCGTTCCGAATACAAAATTGTTAAAGGAGAGGATATAACGATCCAATTGATGATCCCTCGGATTTTGCAAGTGGATTATGTTATTCCTCCCAAAAATCAATTTCAAATGTTTGATTACATCATTGGAAATGTTGACCGTTACCGTGGAAACTACGCTCGCTATACAACGGGAGCGGGAGATTTACGAAATTTCATCGTTTTAAGAAAACTTGATCATCAATACGTTTATATTCCCATCGATGGAGGAGCTGCTTTCGCCCCCGATGAAATGTTGATTTACTCTAAAAGATTTACGACTCTATCAAAATTTGAATTTCCCATAAATCGCGAACAGTATATGCGAGTAAAAGGTTTGAACGATGAGCTATTAAAAGAACTTCTCCAAGACGTTCTTCCAGAAGAGTTGATCGCGGATTCTCTCAAAAGAAAGAGTGCGTTGGTCAGGTTTATTGAAGCGAAAATTAAAAATAAAGGGGAGTCTTACGTCTTTAGTGACTGATTAAAGCATTCAAGTAAAGAGACGACTTTTCCTCTATATTTTCTTTATCTGAAGCATCTTAAGAGTCATCCGATAAAACTATCATGATTTATATCAATCGTTTATTCATGGCCATATTTGTGTGGGGAAGTGTCGCGATCGTCCCTGCCAAGGCTTTAGAAGATGCTCGGCCCTTTCGAAAATCCTATGGGGATGTTTGCCAAATTAACAATTCATTAGATTTAAATTCCCGAGACTTTGTGCTCGCCGATGAAGCGGAAGAGAAACTTCAAAAACTTGTTAAGAAATATAATTTTGTTGAGAAATGTGGAGACTTTTTGGGAAGTGCCATTAATAGCAGTGTCTTTCTCGCCCTACCATTTATTTTGGGATTTAATTTAGGTGGCTTTGTCGGTGGTTGCGCCATGGCGGGGCTGAATGCTTTTATGTTTGGTCAGCTCTTTGTGGCCCTTCGTGAATCAGATCGCACCGTGAGTAAAATAATTGCTAAATATGCCCGAGATAAATACGAAAAAATCTTTCGCGATCTCTATGCCAATGCTCAAAAACATTCCTTTTATATTGCGGAGCCGAAAAGTCAGCGCTTTCATTCTCCAGAAGAACTCCTGCATAGCAAGAGGTTGATGTTAAGAGAGCTCGCCCTGTCGAATTCGTTGATTGAAAATAAGTTTCAGTTTTTAGTGAAAGAAGATCTCGCTGATCTCAAGGGCAAAAAAGGCGAAGTGGTTGTTTTGCAGAGATTTGAATTTGCAGTGAGAAGCTATAACCCCAATGAAGTGGTTTTGGATAGTTCTGATCAGTTTCAATTTTTAGTAGGGCGAATTAAAAAAGTTCAAGGGGATAAAATCGTTTTAGAAAATATCGATAACAGTGCCCTCGAATACACAGTGAAAATCGACGATGACCACGTGAATTTACTTTATAAACCCTTGAAAAATTCATTTTACTTGAAAAATTTGCGAAAAATCCCAAGCCTGGAAGGGCTTTCGGGGCAAACGGCTACCATGGTTTTAACGAATAAGTTCGCTCAAATTGAAAATCAATTGATTCATATTCACTCTTACGAAGATCATGTTTTAACTTACCAAAGGGTAAATTCTCAAAAAATTGAGACAATCAATATTGAAGAGAGCCGGGTGGAGTTTGAAGAAGACGGGCTTAACTTAGATCGTTATAGCGATGAGGGCCTCAAAGAGTTTAACGGTTTTTTAGGGCTTCACCTCGAGAGACCGGACGATAAGAGTCTCGATCGGATCATCAATGAGCTCGATAAAATCGATGACGAAAGTTATCTCACCAGTGAGGAAATTCGCGAGATCAAAGAGGGGCTAGCGGAGATGGATCAGCTGGTTTTAGAGGATATTAAAAATAGCGATATGCCTGTCGATGAAAAAAATAATTTGCTCGAAGAAATTGAAGAGTCGCGGAAAGTCGCCAAAGAAATCCGGCTGCTTGAGTTGGAGGAATAATGAAGAGAATAAGCTTAACTCTTTTTTTCTTTATTGTCGGAGTTTCATCTTCTATTGCGAATGAGGAGCTCAAACCTTTTCTTAAAGACAGTTATGAAGTTTGTGATATCAATAATAAGTTTGAACTCAATTCTCGAGATTTTACGATTTATAATGATAATTCTAATAAACTCAATGATTATTTAATTAAATTAAATAATCTTCGTTCTTGTGGAGATTATTTAGCGCCAATTCTTTCTCATGCTTATTTTTTGGCCTTACCTTTTATTCTTCATTATCAATTAGGGGTAGGTGTTTTAGGAAGTTGTGCTCTTGGAATGGCAAATGCATACCTCTTTGGGCATTTCTTTTCCTATTTAGGCAAAAAAGGGTGGAGTTTAAGTGAACGAATCAAAAAATATGGAAATGATAAATATGGAAGTATGATTCGCGACCTACAGGAATTAGTAAGAAAACAGGATCTATTTGTCGCAAACTGGAAAGGGGCTATTCTCAAAGAAAACTTTGAAGATATGAGACTTAAGAAAAGACAACTCATTCATGATCTTTATGTCCACAATTCATATATCGAAAACAAGTACCAGGTTTTGATTGAAGAAGATCTTGAATCATTAAAATCAAAAATAGGAAGTATTTTGATTTTAAAAAGATTTGATTTTAATGTTAGGTATGGCCATCCTCCCACAATCTTTTTGGGCAGTACAGATGACCTCAAACTTTTTGTCGGAAGATTAAAGAAAGTTCAAAACGGGCAATTGCTTTTCGAAGATCTTGATAATAAAAATATAAAACAATGGATTAGAGTCGATGAAGATCATATCAATTTACTCTATAAACCTCATAAAAATTCATTTTATATGAAAAACTTAAGCAAGTTTCCTCAAATGAAAAGCTTAGAAAAGCAAACGGCGACTTTAGTGATGACCAATAAAAAAGGAGAGATTAAAAATACTTCCATTTATATTCACTCCTATGAAAATTTCGAATTAACTTATCAGCTGACTGATAATGATCAAATTCTAAAAATGAATATTCGAGAGAGGAGAGTGGAGTTCACTGAGGACGGATTGCTCGAAGATTTATCTGAAAATGTGGAGAAAGAATTTAATGGCTTTTTAGGCCTCCACGTGGAAAGACCCGATACTCCCAGCCTCAATCGCATTATTGATGAATTGAATACCTATGATGACCAAAGCTATGTGACATTAGAAGAAATGGCCGAGCTCAAAGAAAATATTTTGGAAATGGATCGCCTGGTTTTAAAAGACATCAAGAATAGCGATATGCCGGATGAACAAAAAAATGATCTGCTGGAAGAGATCATTCAAGCGCGAGAAGCCGCTAAAGAAGCGCGTCTCCTGGATTTTGAACCTGACGAGCTGTCCCAATAATTTACTACCTTTCAATCCGTTTTTTTGCTATAATGGCGCTTACATGACTCTTGGGGGTGCACTGGTTTCGACAGGGGTTATGAAAGATTGAGTGCGTGTAGAGGTTGATCTCCCGGCCTCTTAAAAAGGAGATCAAATTTTAAATGGCGAAGAAAATTTCGCTTTAGCTGCCTAATCTACGATTACGTAGCTAATGAGGGGCCAGCACCGATAACAAAAAGCTGGTAAAGTCTGTTGATGGTCCGACGGTAAAAGAAATCATCTGGAGATTCGTCAGTACAACTCCATAAAAATTGAACTGAGTTTTGGCAACGTTTAGCTAAAAGTTGTAAGCCGGTCCCAGGGCTTATTGGGAACACACACGTAGGACTCTTTGCTGGATTAACTTTTGGACGCGAGTTCGATTCTCGCCACCTCCACCAGACCTAGACTAAAAATAAGCTCTCATCCGAGGGCTTTTTTATTTTAATAATAACAATAACCTAGACGTGATCAGAGCTTTTGTTCTTCTTATCTGTATTAACCAAAATAAGCCGAAATTAACCCATTTGCGTAATTTTGTGGTGAAGGGCCGTGGTAAGCAATTTAGATCACCACAACTTTGCTTAAACATTTGGCAGCTTAAGTATTAAGATTTTAGAAAAGGAGAATTATGAAAATTTCGATTGTACTAATTGGAGCTCTGTTTATTTCTTTATCAGCCTTTGCTGAAGGAGGGATGATATTCAATTCAGCGACCGTAACAGGAAAAAGTAAGCAACCTGTTGCGATGTATGGTTTAGATGCTGTCTTTGCCAGCAAGAAAGGTGACAAGGAAAAGAGCACACTGGATAAGGTTTTGGTACCTTTTAAAAAAGTTGGGGCCAAAGTAGATGAAGCAGTGAAAGCGATTTGCGATAATCATAAAGGTGTAACTTTTAAATTTTGGATTACTGGAAGTGGAGGAGCAGATGTCTATGTATTTAGTTCTGAAGTGGCTGGGGGCTTAGAAGTAAATGTAGACTGCTCTAAAGAGTAGAAAACCCGTTATATTTGAGCATTATACTGTGGCAATAAAATTCAGGAAATCATGAATTTTCCCGAATAGAACAGTATGACTATGCACATTGTTTTGAAGTTTCAGTATTACGCCTGGAACAAAGATACCAACGACATCGTAACTATTGATGCTCATCGAGAAGTTCTAGATAAGCATGGTGCTTGTCATTGGGGAAGGGTTAACGGAATTGCTCAGAGCAAGTATGAAGTCATAAGAGAGCAGTTAGATAACAACGAACCCGTTTATTGCTTTCTTTATACAACAAAAGTTCCAAGGTCTGTGAACAAGGACGGGAACCTTTGGTATGTAGCAGAGTTAAAAGACCTAGTTCTTGGCACTCCAAAAGAAAAGGATCTGATTCCAGACTACTATAGAAGCTCTGTTAATCTTGAAACTAGCTTCTTATTAAAGAATATACAGGCTTTGGATTTTGATGAAGGGCAAACACCTAAAGTACCAGGCCAATCATCTATCAGGTATGTCACTCTCGAGGGCAGTCCAGTTCCTAGTAATCTGAAGAGATATGGTAAAGATTCACTACTATGTGAGAATCTGTCTCAGTCAAAAGGTAAAAGCATATTAACTGAAGTTAAGGAAGTTATATCCAAACCAATTGAAGCAACCTCAAATTATTTAGAAGAACTACTAAGTGCTAAAGATGAAATCATCGAGCTGAAGCAAGAGATCATAGACTTAATCGAGTACCGAGAGCTGTATAAGAAGATTCTTAACACAGAATATCTTTTTTCATCAGAGAAGTTTCTTGAGACTTGGATTGAAGAGAATATCCATAAAATTATGCCAGAACTTACGATCATTGATAGACAGCCACATGCTTCTTGGAAGGACGGTAAATTTGCTCGGCTAGACTTGTTGGCCATCAATAAAGAAAATAAAGACATTGCAATTATTGAAGTAAAGACGAGAAAGAGAAGGGTTAAAAGTGGGTATGATCAATATCTTCGATACACAACTTGGGTAAAAGAAAATAAATCTAAGTTAATTGAGAAGTACAAAAAGCATGGACTTGATATTTCAGATAATCCTGAGTTCATTATCATTACTGACTATATTACAGATGAAATGAAGGCTATCTGTAAAAACCATAATATCAAGTTAATCAAAATTTTTGGTGGCCTGGGTATTGAAGAAGTGGCCTAGGGAGCCAAATATAAATATAGTGCCAGCAGACTTTTTGCTGACGGTGCGGCAAATTTTATTAATAAAAAATTGTATAATTGAGTATTGCTGGAAGTATTTCAAAGTATTTTATTTCCATTTGTGTTTAGATCAAGAAAAGATAAGTTTGTAGCTTATTAACGCAAAGTCAGCAAAAAGTCTGCTTGCACCATTTCCAAACTAACTGAATAACGGGGGCTTTGCAGCTCCCCCTTTTTCGTATTTTCAATAGCTTAGCAACTAAAGATTGATTTGGACTTGATTTTGTGTTAATCTTTTATTAACCTTAACCGTTAATAATAATATCGGTTAGGATTGTAGCATGGAGCTCACGTTCAAGACGAACAAGTTAAAAAAACAGTGTAATGAATTTAAAGAGTCAGTAAAAACATTTGGAGAACCAACGGCAAGAAAGCTAAACAATAGATTGAATAATCTAAGGGCAGCAGCAACGCTAATGGTTATGCAAAAGTTACCAGGAAGGTGTCACGAGCTTAAAGGCCCAAGAAAAGGGCAACTTTCGTTGGATTTAGTAGGCCAATACCGTTTAATTTTCATTCCTAACGAGCCTTACGAGACGAAAGATAATGGAAGAATAGATTGGAGCTCTGTAAAGAGCGTAAAAATAACAGGAATAGAGGACACCCATGAATAACAAAATCATAAATGAGTATAAGCCTGATTATGTATCTCCTCCTGGTGAAACGCTAGAGGAGTTGTTGGACGATCGCGGTATGTCTCAAAAGGAGTTTGCTGATCGTGCTGGCCGACCTCTTAAAACAATAAATGAAATTGTTAAGGGAAAGACGGCAATTACTCCAGAAACTGCGATACAGTTTGAGAGAGTTCTTGGTGTACCGGCAGAATTTTGGAATTCTAGGGAATCAAATTATAGACAGTATTTAGCCGAAATCGATGAGAGAAATCGCCTTGAAGAGCATAAGGGATGGCTAATGGGGTTTCCAGTAAGAGAGATGATTAATAAAAGTTGGCTAAAAGATAAAGGAAGAAATACTATTGAACAATCTATAGAATTGTTAAATTTCTTTGGAGTTGCCTCACCTAATCAATGGAGGGCTACTTGGAAAGAAGTTGATGTTTCTTTTAAAAGATCAAGTGTTTATCAGTCTAAACTAGAGTCAGTTTCAGCATGGCTACGTAAAGGTGAAATTGAAGCGACTAATATTTTTTGTCAAAAGTTTGATAAGCAAAAGTTCAAGAATAGTTTAGAAAAAATTAGAGGATTAAGTCTAGAGACTGATCCTAATGTATTTGTGCCTAAATTGACTGAACTTTGTTCAGAATCGGGGGTAGCAGTTGTATTTGTTCCAGCTTTAAAAGGTGTTCCAGTGTGTGGGTCAGCAAGGTGGCTTGGGGCGGATAAAGCTTTGATTCAGTTAAGTTTAAGATTTAAATCAAATGATCATTTGTGGTTTAGTTTTTTTCATGAAGCAGCACATATATTACTACATAGCAAAAAGATGATTTTCGTGGAGTTGAATTCAAATGGCACATCCGATAGTTCTGATCTAGAAGATGAAGCAAATAATTTTTCTTCAAACCATTTAATAAGTAAATCTAGATATAAAGAGTTAATTGAAGGAGAAAGTTTTAGTAAATCAAAAATTATAGAATTTGCTAATTCCATTGGCATTGCTCCAGGGATTGTCGTTGGTAGACTGCAACACGACGGGATTATTCCGTTTAATAGATTAAATGAATTGAAAGTAAAATATGAATGGGAATAAGTAATGAGGTTTGATAAAGCAATGCCAGAGACAAATATGTAGCCAAGTTAGAGCTTACTAAAAAGCTAAGGTTGTTGATTAAGGATGAATTAAAGAAAACACATGCAGCGATTGAAAAGCTACTTTTTCTAAGAGAGGAACGAGCTGAAGATAAGGTAGGACCTAGATTTACTATGAAGTTTAAATTTGAGAATGCGATTGAAAGAAAGTCAGAATTAGAGTTATAAGGAAATTATGAGCGACGAGAATAAGTTTAACGTAGAAGAGTTAAAGCAAGTTATTGAAGAGAAATCCGATTTTTCGTTTGAAATGAAAATCTTAAATAAGATCAAGAATTACGGGTATAAAACTGTCCATTCGGGTACTTACTTAGACCCATATACAAAGTTGAATAGAGAGTTTGATATTAGAGGGCGCAAGGAGTGTGCTGGTGGAAAATATATAAAATTAGCTGTTGAATGTAAGAACTTTGACCCTGAAGTTCCTATTGTTATTCATTCTGTACTAAGTCACAAAAAAGACCTTTCTCACTCTATTTTGATAGAATATTCCAATCTAGTAGACGAAATCTTAAATGAGAAGAAGAGAGCTAGTACTTTTCCGACTATAGAAAATCCAATGCACTACATGTGGGAAAGGATTTCCTCCCATGAAGTTAACCACAGAAGCATAGATAACAATGTTTTTCATTCTTTATATTCGAATTTTGAATTTATAGGAAAAAGTTTAGATAAAGTTAATAGGAAGAGGAAGGGTCAAGACAAGGGAAAGATATACTTTGATGACTCTGAAATTTACTCTAAATACAGCCAAGCGATAAACTCTTTGTGTGAGCTTATAATAGAATGTGAGTCTGGTGAAGAAGCAACAATAAATCAATTCTTGTTAATTCCAGTATTAGTAGTTCCAAATAAATCATTATATGAGGTTAAGTATAATGATGATGGAGAAATAGTTTCAGGACCTTCTGAAGCAAATAGGCTCCCTTTCTTTATAGATAAGAAATTTGATAAAGAGTTGGGAAAGAACTTTCCTTCTCATAAAATTCATTACCTAGAGATAGTAACAGAAAATGGTTTGGATAATTTATTAAATGAAGTTGAAGGTGAAAAAGACTTTGATAACCAACCCAGTTTCTTAGGCGAAGATGAACTTAAAAAGGTTTCTCTAGAATATGTAAATAAGTTCTTAAACTGATGACTTCTCTAGAGCTCTTTTAAGAGCCCTTATTTTTACCCAGCCCTTCAATATAGTGCCAGCAGACTTTTTGCTGACAGTGCGACAAGTTTTATTAATAAAAATAGTATAATTGAGTATTGCTGGAAGTATTTCAAAGTATTTTAGAATAGGGTACGTCCACACTTTTGAGACTCACATGGTCTCAAAAGTGTGGACGTACCTAAATAGAGCTTGGCAGTAGAAGTGCCTTTTTATTATAGGGTACCCAGTGGACGTATCTTACAGACTGGCACCTTATCAGTTAACCCAGCAAATTTCACTCCAGCCAGTGACAAACCTTCTTGATTTCAAAGCTTGTTTCATGCGCCAGGAATGATTATCGACCCCACAAGCAGCGCTCTTGAGAGTATGAGGTCCGTCGCGATGATTAATCTTATCCATCGTTTCCATTAGGATTCTGGAGTTTGGAGAGTCGGTTTCTTCGAATAAAGACAATTGAGATTGCGATTCGCTTCGAATATCTGAAAGTTTCACTAGCGCTTTTCGATACTCAAACCCGGGTTTGTAGATTTTTTGCAAGGCAATCCAAGCAGCGTGAATCACTTTTCTGGTATCAGACGTGTGGGCCTGAAATCGATAGGCTTTATAAGCATAGTACTGAGGAATATCTTTGTGAGGATTGGTTCGAATATAAACTTCCACGATCGAGCAAGAGGATTTTTGAGCGCGCAATTTTTCGCAAGCAAGACTCGCATAACTCGCAACAGATTCTTTTAAAGTTTCAATATCATAAACAGGAGCCCCGAAAGTTCGACTCGATATAATTTCTTTTTTGGGCTTGGGTTCAAGTTCTAAATCAAAGCGAGAGTGACCGCGCAGTTCGTCTACTGTCATGCGAGTGACTTTAGTAAAAAGTTTTTGAATGAGAGCATCGTTATCAAAATCTCTAAGTTCTTTAGCCGTTCTTATATTGAGACTTTTAAGTTTAAGGGACTTTCTTCTTCCAATCCCCCAAACCTTAGAAGTGAGAGTTTTTTCTAAGGCGAATTCTCGGTTATTCAAAGGCATAACAGAGTACACTCCTTGGGCGAAATCAAAATTTTTAGCAATGTGATTGGCAACTTTCGCTAAAGTTTTGGATGGTCCTATGCCAATACTGACAGGGATGCCGGTGTTTCTCTCAACGGTTTGTTTTATTTGAGTGGCGTAAGCGTTTAGATTGAGATGAGTGAGGGTGGATAAATCTAAGAAAGCTTCATCAACAGAGTAAAGTTCGACTTCAGGAGCAAACTCGATGAGATTCATCATCACTCGGTCGCTTATATTAGTATAGAGAGAAAAATTCGCTGAAAAAACGGCGACCTTGTGGCGATCGCAAAGCTCTCTGACTTTAAAATAAGGTTCTCCCATGGGAACGCCGAGGGCCTTGAGTTCTCTTGTTAAAGAAACAAAGCACCCGTCGTTATTGGAGAGTACTCCTACCGGTTTATTGATAAGATCCGGGCGAAAGAGTCTTTCGCAACTACAATAAAACGAATTGCAGTCGACCAATGCAAAGATTTTATTCATCACTTAACTTCCGAGGCCTTTGCAATCACAACTCCCCAGATAAGAGAGCTCTCTGCTTCTGTGACTCGAATGGGTTTAAATTGGGGATTATCACTGAAGAGTATAATGCCATTTTTAATTTTGATAACACGCTTACAGAGGAGTTCTCCTTCAAACGCCACAATACAAACTCTTTGGTGAAAATTTTCAATAGAGCGATCCACGATAAGGATATCGCCTGGAATGATTGTGGGTTCCATCGAAGGACCCGCGGCCTTGAAGAAAAATGTCGATGTTTTATTTTTTATAAAGCGAGCATCGAGGGATTGGTATTTTTCAGTGAAGTCTTCAGAGATTCCAAAGAGTCCACAGTTGGCGATAGCGTAAGTTAGAGGCTTTATAGTAATCTCTTTTTTAGGAAGAAATGGGAAAACCATGCGAGCATTATAATTTACGGATTAAGTCCGTACAAGCGCGATGCATGATTTGTAATTTCAGGAGGTTAAATGTGTTTTAGTGTTCAGGTCGATGTGGATATCAAAAAACTCGCTAAGCAGTTTAATGCGGATATTACTGGTGGGTTTGCCAGTGAACACCTGCATTTTACGGCCCTCGGTCCGGCCAAAAAAGATAAAGTTCCTGTTGTTGTTATGGATAGAGAGGGTGTGAAAATTAAAAATATGTTGTGGTCACTCACGCCGGCCTGGGCAAAAGAATGTCCCGTGAAATGGTCAACCTATAATGCGCGAATGGAGCGAAAGAACAAAGGAAAAAAAGAGTTTATCTATGAAGTCCCTACTTTTAGAGATGCCTTTAAGAAAAATCAATTTTGCCTTCTCCCTATTAGAGGGGCTTTAGAATCGTGTTATTGGGGAGAAACTGCAGGTAAAGTGGTAAGCTTTCAGAAAGAAGATAGAGAAAACTATTATGTGATTGGACTATGGGAACAGTGGCTAGATAAGAAGACAGGGGAGATCGTTGAGACTTGCACACTTTTAACAGATGGACCCTACCAGTATTTTTTTGAAAGAGGGCATGATCGAAGTGTTATAAGTATCAATGAAGAAAGCTTTAAAGAGTTGATACAGGGAAAAATGAAATACAAAGAAACTTTTGAATATATTCGTGATAAGAGAGTGAGTCACGAATGGAAATATGAAGTGATAAGAGATTTAAAGGATGGATGGCAGAAGAAGTCTCCGGATTGGCTTGAGATGGAAGAAATGAGAGAAACAGTTTGGAGAAAAGAGTAAAGTCTGCTGACACCTTGAGAGCCGATAGATGAACCTAAAGCAAAGAATCAAATCCACATTGATTGAACAAGTGAAGAGGCGACTGGAGTATGTCGAAGCGGCAGCCGAGTCGGCTCGTACGCTTAGCACCGATGGCGATCTTAAGTCAGACGGCAAGTACGATACCCGGGGGATAGAGGCCGGTTACCTGGCCGGGGCACAAATCAAACGAGTGGAAGAATTAAAAAAGGAAATCGAGTTATTGGAGTCCATCCAGCTGGATTTACCGGCGCAAAGTGTGAGCGTGGGGTCGTTAGTCGATTTAGAACTTAACGGTAAAGTGAAAAAGCATTTTATTTCGTCCAGTGCTGGCGGCACACTTTTAAATATTGATGGGACTGCGATTTTAGTGATTTCAGCATTTTCCCCTATCGGGCAAGCGGCCATTAACTTGGTGGTGGGCGATGAGTTTGAAGTGGAAACGGCTAGCGAAAGTCGGATTTATAAAATTGTGGGGATTGAGTAGCCACCTTGCCAAAAGTGTAAAAGAAATCTGCAAATATCTTAATAAAGAGATTTTACATTAGATCATTCCGATTCCCACTGGGAAAATTCTGAAGTGCATGCTTTTTTTGCTGCTGTGAGAAGTTATATTTGTGTAGGGCACTTGTAAGCTGCTTGTTATTTCAATTGCTTACATTGTTTTTTTGAAATAAATATTTCATACTTGATATATATCAAATATGATATATAATAAGCACGATGTGGAAGATATATGAAGCAAAAGATGTTACCAAAGGCTTAAAGAAGATGCCAAAGCAGGTTCAGCAAAAATATAAAGCTTGGGTAGAGGTTGTTAAAAATGGAGGAGCTCGCAACTTAAGAAACTTTCCTGGTTTTAGAGACGAAAAACTGAAGGGTGATTTGAGAGAGTGTCGGTCTTCGAGATTAAATATTCAATATCGGGTTGTTTATACTGAAAATAAGAAGGTTAAAGAGGTTTATGTTTTAAAAATAACCCCCCACAAATATGAAGAGGTATAAAATGAAAATTAATAAAAATGATTTCAATGAAGCCGCTAAAACTATTTTGATGTCACCTGGTGAAATGGTCAGAACCCTTAGAGAGTTAAAAGAGTGGACTCAAGTTGATCTGGCTGAAGAAACTGGGATTTCTCAAGCGAATATTAGTGCGATTGAAAATGACCGAATTGAAATAGGAAAACAACGGGCTATTGTCCTTGCAGAGGCTCTCAATGTTCACCCTGCTTCGATAATGTTTGCCGATTATTCAGAGGCTGCATAAAGAAAGGGAAAAGGGGAGCCAGTAGACTTTACGCTGATGGTGCGGCAAATTTTAAGATTGAAAATTGTGAAGGCAGAAGGTATGCTGGCAACTGAAGGCACAGCTACGTACCTCTTTAATATTGTTGAGAAAACCGAAATAAAGTTTTTTAAGCTTTCTCTCTAGTTTGTGAAATGGTAGAATTACATAAGACGGTTTTTTTTCCGAGATTTTTTCCTTTCCAGTTAACTTCTCCTAAAAATTCAAGTTCTAAAATTTAAACCATTTTACGAGGAGTAATTGTAATGGGTAACAAACTTTATGTAGGCAATCTGCCTTTTTCTATTAAAGAAGAAGCTTTAAGTGAACTTTTTTCAGACTGTGGTTCTGTCGAATCAGCGAGAATTATTACTGATCGAGATACAGGAAGAAGTAAAGGATTTGGCTTCTTTGAAATGTCTTCCGACTCTGAAGCAGAAAAAGTTATTTCTAAATTTAATGGTCACGAATTTGAAGGCAGGCAATTAAAAATTAGCATTGCAAAACCACAAGAAAAAAGTGGAAGCTTTCGATCTGGTGGTAGAGGTCGTTATTAGAATTAAGACCGCTAAGGATCTTGATTTAATAAAGCACCAACGCTACGAAATTAATGGCATAGAGATAAATCTATGTTCACTAATAAGTTACTAGTAGGTTTCTTGTTAACGGTTCGGAAGAATTATACTCTTAGCTGGCTTTTTCAAAAGAAAGTGAAACAAGTGCACCTTTGAATTTTCCCTCTGAAGTGATTTGGATTTCCCCGCCATTTTTTGCCATAAAATTGGAACAATTGTGGAGCCCAAAGCCAGAGCTTCTTTTTTTTGTGGAAAAGCCAAAGTTGAATAGGTTTTTTAACGTTTCATGATCGGCACCCATGCCAGTGTCTTTAATATGCATTAGCACATTGTCGGCATTTTCTTCAAAGCATACTTCTATTTTCTCATTTTGAGCAACTGTGTATTTTAGCTTTTGATCAATAGACTCGATAGCATTAACTAAAATATTGAGAATGACTTGTGAGAGCCCGACTTTCTCTGCCATGATTAGAGGAGTTTCAAAGTCGGAAATAATAAAGTTAATCCCCCGCTTGTTAATATTATCACTTATCATAGAGTAACAATCACTAGTCACTTCTTTTAAGTCTGTCTTCACGCGAATAGTTTCTTTGAGATTTGCGTATCGTTGTTGAGAAGAAATTATATTGGCGATATGGGAGCACTTCTCTGAAACAAAGTTATAAAGATCTTTGATTTCGTTAAAAGATTTTTTTGTAGCTTCCTGCAAAACACCTAGAATTTCTTGCTCCTTCTCTTTGGAGATCTGTGACTTGTTTTCGCATAGGATATTAAGTAATTTTACGCAGGGGGTACGTGGTTACTTTTGGGACCGATAGCGTTAATACTTCCGCTGACTTTTAGGCTTAAATTTAGTCTTTTTTAGGCCGTCCCTGACAATGTTAATATCATCTTCACATAGCTCATTATTAATTGATAAATGATCATCGTAGGATATTTCGGGATGAAATGGGAATCCTGGATCTAGGCCTCTGTGCTGGTAATACAAAGTCGAAAAAGGATAATCCTCACATTTTTGTACTAGGCTTACTCGCAAAGGGTTTTGGTAAATATAGCGATAAACTAGCCTTAAATAATATTCTTCAAAAACAATACTCCACTTATAACTGCTACCAAACATTCGATTGATTGAATCAGTTCTTGCTCTCAATTCATCACTAAATGTTTTGTTAAACCAAAACATAAATTTATCTATATCTGACTGGGGTGTTTTTATAAGAAGGTGGTAGTGATTACTCATTAAGACAAACTGGGAGATAAGGGCAGGATTATTTTTTTGAGCTTTTGCAAATGAGTGACGGCAAATTTCCCATACTTCTTCTAAGGGTAATTTAAACCAGGCTCTATTATTAGATCGAGTGTTAACATGGTAGTAATAAAGATTTGTTCGAATTAAAGTTTTTCTTGGCAAGATATTTGTGTAAACTAAAGCTAGGGAAAGTGGAACTCTTTAACCTTATTTTTTCATTTATGATTTTCGCATATAGTCCCAAAAGTAACCACGTACCCAAAAAGAAAAATTTATGAGCAAAACACTGAAGTATTCACTGCTGGGCATTTTACTTATTATCGTAGGAGTTTTGACTTTCACTCCATTGGGAACCATTCTCTCTTATCGGTTTTTTCCAGACTATCCCACTAATGAGTCTCAAACACTCAAGCTCAATGGTCTCAAGGCTCAAGTCGATGTGTATTTTGATGAGTATGGAATTCCCCATATCGAAGCTCAAAATGTCGAGGACTTAGTTCGGGCCACTGGGTTTGTTCAAGCTCGCTATCGCTTTTTTCAACTCGATGTCCTACGCCACTTTGCTACTGGAAGAATTTCTGAATTAGTAGGGGAGCAACCTGTTCTCGGATCGACTACTGTGGAATTTGATTTGGCCATGCGAGCTTGGGGATTTCAAAAAAAGGCTAAGGTTAATTTGGACGATTTGCCGGAATTTGATCGCAAGGTGATGCTCGCCTTTACAGATGGTATCAACCAAGCTCGAGAACAGTTTCCAACAATCGAGCATCGAATCTTAGGGATTAAACCTACTCCTTGGCTACTTGAAGACACTTTAATCGTTTCTCTATTACAAGCATGGTCTATTACTCACAATTGGGAACAAGAGGCGGTACGCTATTCTATTGCTCTAAATGTTGGGTTAGATTTAGCTGAAAAAATTTATGATCAAGAGCCTCCTGATAGTATTTCCACCATTGACCGAAAAGCTAGCGACAAGAAAAAGGAACTTCCAGAAGTTTATTCTAATGAAATTAGAAGTTATTTTCCCAAAAAGCCTATTGCTGTCTCTAGTACTCAGCCGATGAGACAGATACGTTCAGTGATTGGGGACTTAATGCAAACGAGACCGGCAGCTTCCAATGCTTGGGTCGTTTCGGGGAAGCACTCGCAATCGGGGATGCCTGTGCTTTCAAATGATATGCACTTAACTCATGCTCTTCCTTCAATTTTATTCATGCAACATTTAAAATCACCTGAACTGGATGTCAGTGGGGCGACGCTGCCTGGGCTTCCCTTTGTTGTTGGCGGTCATAATAAACATGTCGCTTGGGGATGCACCTCTGCTGTCGCAGATGTCGTTGATTTAGTTATTGAAAGAGAAGACCCTGCCAACCCCGGATATGTTCTGAACAGTAAGCAAAAGTGCCCCATCGTGAGTACTGAAGAAAAAATTCAAATTAAAGATGAAGCGAGTAAAATATTTAAACTGAGACGCACTTGTAATGGTTTTGTTTTAAATGATGCTTACCCAAAATTTTTACCTGATAATGCCCCTCTCACTTCTGTGCGTTGGAAAATTCCCGATGTTCAAAAGAGTTTAGGCCATCTCTTCCGGGCCAATCAGGCAAAAACGGTAGATGAGTTGAGAGAGCATTTAATGAAGATTCCTTCTCCTGTACAAAATATTACTGCTGCTGATGTCAATGGGGATATTGCATTCTTCTCTGTCGGTCGAGTTCCTGTACGCCACCATCATCGAGGAACTTTTCCTGTTCCTGGTTGGTTAGAAAAGTACGAATGGGATGGAGCCATTCCTATAGAGCAAATGCCTTATATCAAGAACCCAGCCAGAGGATATATCATTAATACAAACAACCAAGTTGTGAACCCTTACTATCATCGCCCGCTATTTCACATCGATTCTGCTCCCTCATTTCGCTACCAAAGAGTGGAAGAGAGACTTAAAAAGACTGAAAAACATACTCGTGATAGCATTCACGAAATTCAAAATGATTTAAAGATTGTTCGTGGTGAAATTCTTCTGCCTCTTTTCTTACAAGATTTATCACTGATCAGTAGTTGGAATCCAATTGAATTAAAGGCATTAGAAGAACTTGAAAAATGGAATTTTTCCACCGATGCCAATTCCATTGGAACTAGTATTTTCATGACGATTTACCGAGAGGCTATCATTGAATCATTTAGTGATAAGCTCACTGACCGTGCCCTTCACGCTTTCTTAAAACAACGCTATTCAACTAATACTGTTGATAAATGGTTCGAAGATTTAAATCATCCTGTTTTCGATAAGCTCTTAACAAGTGAAAAAGAAACTCGCCAAACTGTTATTGTCAAAGCTTTTAGGATAGCGGTGAAAAAGTTGTCTGAAAGATTCGGTAAAGATACACATAACTGGAAATGGGGAGAGCTGCACTATCACATGCCGAGCCACATGTTTGGTAAGAAAAAGATTCTTTCTTTTATGAACTTAAAGCGCCAACCGCTTGGTGGTTCCCTGGACTCTGTTTGGAAGGCTCATTTCAATCTAGGAAATGAAGAAGATACTTATAAAGTTGTGGCCGGTCCAGCTTATCGGATGGTAGTCGATCTCAAAAATTTTGATCAAGCAATGTATTCCATCGATACTGGTGTTAGTGGATGGCCTAGTTCTCCTCACTACGGTGATCAGTATCAATTGTGGTTGCAAGGGAAGTTAGCCCCTATGGACACAAATTGGGAGCATATTAGGAAGGACTACCAGTATAGCAAAATGACTTTGAGGTAGATAAGCTCTTTCCCGTGTTTAATTATTGATCTTCGTAGATTGCTAAATTCAGAAACTAAATCTTTGAAAAATATAACGACAGCTAAATTGGCAATAATTCTTTGCAGTCTAGGTGCTAGTCTTTGGGGACAATCGTTCTAAGTTCTTGATTTTTAATGAGTCCTTGATCTGTGTTAATTTATTGTCAACAGGTTAGGTGTCTATGAAAACTAGCGTAGTGATGTGTATTTTAGCTTCTCTTCTACTCATAGTTTCTTGTAAATCTGAAGTTCGGATTGAAACTGGAGGGAACGGAACCGTTAACAATGATGATAATGGTGATGATGAATCCGATTCAGAATCAGAGCCAACTGTTAATTATCAGCCTTTTTATATAGCAGGTAATCAAGACTATCTTATTTTTGAACCCGATGCCATTGAGTATAACGGGTATATTTACCTTACTTCCACTAAAAATAAAATTACCAAGATGTCTCTAGAAGGAGAGATTGTTGCAGAAGGGGGCGGTTATGGAACAGGAGATGGGCAATTAAACTTAGCTAACTCTATGGCCCTTCATGAACCAAGTGGTAAAATATTTGTTTCTAATTATTATCCAGATAATATTCAGGTTTTCGATAGTGATTTAAAATTTCTTTTTAAAATAAATAATCTCAGCGGAAACATAGCCATGGATAGTAGTGATAGACTTTGGTTATTTGATAGAGACGATTTACACCTGAAAAGACTGAACGTCGCTGATGGAACTATTCTTCAAGATATTGATGTTAGTGGGACTATCCCCAGTTTTTCTGGTTGGGGGTTTTTAATTGATGGAAGTGATAATTTTTACATTGCACGCTATAGCTCGAATACTATTTACAAGCTAGATAGCTCGGGATCTTTAATTACAAGTTTTGCAACAGCCTCTAATCCTCTCACCATGAGCCTAACGAATGGAAAAACAGAATTAGTCGTTGCTCAATACAATGCAGGGGGCGTTTATAATCGCCTCGATCTCAGTGGGAATGTTCTTGAATCTGTCACTGCAGTTGGGCTTGGGCTTTCAACAGTGCATAAAGGATATTTTGCTCTTATTGATTCGGATACGAACATTCATATTTTCCGTACCGATGGTTACCGACTTTATAGCTCTTCTAAAGTTTTAATAAAAGAGGAACTGTTCTCTGGTGATACAGATGATTTGTGGTATGAACCTGAAGATTTTTCAATAGATTATGAAGGCAATTTTATTGTGGGTGATAAGAAAAACCACAAGATAAAAGTTTATGATAGTGATCGAAATTTTGTAAGATCATTTGGTTCTTATGGATCGGGAGCCGGGCAACTAGATAATCCTTTTGAAGCTGTAAGAGATGAAAGTAACGGTCGTTATTATGTCATCGATCAAGGAAATGACAGAATAGCTGTTTTTAGTAGTTCGGGAAGTTTTCTTTTTAATTTTGGCTCTACGGGAGCTGCAGATGGGCAGTTCAATTACCCGGTAAGTTTAACTATTACAAATAATAGAGTCTATGTTGCTGATTATACTAACGACAACATTCAATACTTTGATCTAGATGGTAATTTTATAGGAAAGTTCGGAGCAACAGGAGCAGGGGATGGTCAGTTCAATCAGATCTTAAGCATAACTCATGATGACGATGGTAAAATTTATGCCTCGGAAGATGCTAATTCTCGGGTTCAAGTCTTCGATTCTTCACATAATTTTCTCTTGAAATTTGGAACAGCTGGAAGTGGTGATGGGCAATTAAATGGTCCTTGGGGGATAAGTGTTAATAACAATTATGTTGTTGTGAGTGAAAATGGAAACTCTCGTATATCTATTTTTGATAAATCAGGAAATTTTATAAAATTTTTGATTCCTGGTGGCTGGGGAACTGATGTGGCCAATAGTGTAGGTGCTTTCGGAGTGGAAATCACTGAAGATAATTATATTTATAGTCTTTCTTCAAAGTTCCATATGATTCGAGGCTATAATTTTGATGGAACGATACGGATGGTTGAAGAATAAGATACGAACTGGCTTACTTAAGACAGCTTAAATGAGTGAATCCAGCTTTCTAGACCACTAAGTATCATTTCAATGGCAAAGGTCCCCACTGCAAGGGCCATGACTCTTCCTGTAATATTAATATAGGCTTGAACGAGCTTTTCGTTTTTTTGGTTTAAGTGATCATAGAGTTTTTTTAGAAAAACGATACTCATGACAGTTGAAATCATAGCAATCGATATACTTAAAATGGACATTTTAGCAGAGAGCTTTGTTCCGGCTACAATTGCGGCCATGATTGTTCCTGGACCAATAAAAAATGGCATAGCAATAGCGCCCACAATATGATCAGGCTTTTCTCTCCAGATTGTGAGGGCCTCGTTGCCTTCGAAGACCATTCGGTAACCAAAAGTCAGTAAAATAAGTCCGCCAAAAACCTGAAAAGATAAAAAACGCGCGTGAAGGACATCGGTAAAGAGTCGATCACCTACGAGGGCACACAGACAAAAGACTAGAAAGGCAATGAAAGCACCTCGAAAAAGCACTCTGTTGAGCATGTCGCTTTTCATCGATTTGAAAAAATCAAGGAAGTAAATACTCATAAATAGTGGGTTGAGTAGAAAGAACATTAGTGAAGTGACTTTTAGAAATTGAGAATCCATTATTTGATACTAGTACAGAAATTCCTAGATTCAAAAATACTGAATCGTAGTGTCATCAATTTGTGAATATGTGTCATATATGTCATTATCCAAAACTCAAATTGTTATGAAAAGAAAAGTATACGATTTTATCATCGTGGGTGGAGGATCTGCGGGGTGTGTTCTCGCGAATAGACTCAGTGAAAATCCCACGAACAAGGTTTTGATGCTTGAAGCAGGTCGACCAGATTACTGGTGGGATGTTTTCATTCATATGCCTGCAGCTCTCACATTTCCCATTGGGAATAAAAACTATGATTGGTGCTATGAATCTGATCCTGAACCTCATCTTAATAACCGAAAAGTTTTTCAAGCCCGCGGAAAAGTCCTAGGTGGTTGTAGCAGTATAAATGGGATGATCTTTCAAAGAGGTAACCCCATGGATTATGAAAGATGGGCCAAAGATAAGGGGCTTGAAAAATGGGATTATCATCATTGCCTTCCTTATTTTAAAAAAATGGAAACTTGTTTAGCCGGAGCGGACGAATTTCGAGGGGGAAGTGGTCCACTTGAGCTTGAGCGTGGACCTGGGACTAATCCTCTTTTTGGTGCCTTTTTAAAGGCGACCGAACAAGCAGGTTATCCACGCACTAAAGATGTAAATGGTTATCAGCAAGAGGGCTTTGCACTTTTTGATCGCAATGTGCGCAAAGGAAAAAGATTAAGCGCGGCTCGAGCCTATTATCATCCCATTAAGCATAGAAGAAATTTGGAGCTTTTAACTTCTGTTCTGACTACCAAAATACTTTTTGAAGGAAAAAAAGCTGTGGGTGTTAGCTATGAGCAAAGTAAAGGTAGCGTGCTTAAAGCTTATGCTAATGAAGTCATCGTTTGTGCGGGCGCTATTAATACACCTCAATTACTGCAATTATCTGGAATCGGTAATGCTGATGAATTGGAACAGTTTGATATCGATGTAATTCAAGATTTAAAAGCCGTTGGTGAACATCTGCAAGATCACTTGGAAGTTTATGTGCAACATCTTTGTAAAAAACCAGTTTCTATGAATCCTGCGCTAAAATGGTGGCGTAGACCTGATATTGGTTTCCGTTGGTTGTTTGGCAAAGGTCCTGCGGCCACCAATCATTTTGAAGCTGGTGGATTTGTTCGAAGTAATGAAGAAGCTTCTTATCCTAATTTGATGTTTCACTTTTTACCACTGGCCGTTCGCTATGATGGCTCTTCACCTGAAAGTGGGCATGGTTATCAAGTTCACGTAGGCCCAATGTATTCCAATTCTCGGGGAAGTGTGAAGATTAAATCAAACGACCCCAGAGTATACCCTTCTTTGAAGTTTAATTACCTTTCAACCAAAGAAGATGAAAAAGAGTGGCTCGAGGCTATTCATATTGCAAGAAGTATTTTAAAACAGCAGGCAATGGATGAATTTAATGGAGGAGAAATTTCTCCAGGAAATGAAGTAAAAACGGATCAACAAGTTCTTGATTGGGTCAGAAAAGATGCTGAAACGGCACTTCATCCCTCTTGTACGGCAAAGATGGGAGTTGATGACAGCTCTGTAGTGAGCCCCAATACACTCAAAGTTCATGGAGTTGAGAATTTACGAGTCGTTGATGCCTCAGTTATGCCTTACGTGACGAATGGAAATATCTATGCCCCGGTTATGATGATTGCCGAACGGGCTTCCGATATAATATTAGAAAATACCACCTTAGCGCCAGAGAGGGTTAATTATTATCGCCACAAAAATATTTAAGTTCTTTTTATTTTTTATTTTTTCAAATCAATTATTTGCCTCTGACTGCGGGAAAGTTGTTTTTGGAGGTCTTGATTGGGACTCTGATCGTTTCCATGTCGCCGTGGCAAGCTTTTTACTAGAAAAAGGCTATGGGTGTGAAGTTGATGTTATCCCTGGCACAACAACGCCATTACTAACAGCACTTGGAAGTGGAGATATTGATATCTTAATGGAAGTATGGAAGGACAACTTCAAAGACGCTTGGGAAAAATTTGAAGAACAAGGAAAGGTGATCGATGCAGGGGTGAACTTTCCCGATGCGATTCAAGGTTTTTATGTTCCAAGCTACATGATCCACGGAGATGTAAAAAGAAATATAAAACCCATGGCCCCTGATCTTAAAGAGGTGAAAGATCTTATCAAGTATAAGAATCTTTTCACTGATCCAGAGGAGCCTAACAAAGGGCGATTTCTCAATTGCATTTTAGGATGGTCGTGTGAATCCGTTAATACTAAAAAATTCTATGCCTATGGTCTTGATAAGCACTTTACTAATTTTAGACCAGGAACGGGAGCAGCACTAGCTGCAGCGATTGCATCGAAATATGAAAGGGGGGAACCTTTTTTGGCATATTACTGGGGACCGACTTGGGTGCTCGGTAAATACGACCTGACTCAAGTTAAAGAACCCGCTTATGATCCACAGATATGGTCAGAACTTGAAAAATCGGAGCGACCAAATAGAGCAACGGCTTATCCTGTTGTGAAAGTTTATATCGGTGTGAATACGCAATTTGCTGAAAAAAATCCACTGGTGATGGATTTTTTAAACTCTTATCAAACAAGTAATCAACAAATTAGCCAGGCGCTTTCATATATGCAAGAAAATGAGGAGCGCACACCAAAAGATGCTGCTCTCAATTTTTTGAAGAAAAACGAAAATATTTGGGAAAGATGGTTAGACGATGAAGCTGTTGAAAAGGTGGAATTGGCCTTGCAACTTCAAAAATCGAAAAAGAAAAAATGGAAACTTGATATTGGAAAACCAATTAATAATGCAGTCTCATGGATTGTTAAAAATTACGGGCAAAGTTTTAAAAATGCCTCTCGACCTATGCTTAAACTTATTATTGTGATGGAGCAATTGTTTAAGTTTTTTCCTTGGTGGGGAGTCACTTTGATTTTTTGCTTACTTTCACTTTTAACTGGGCATAGAACGCTTCCATTGATAATTGGGGTTTGCTTAGGTGGAATTAAGCTTTTAGGGATGTGGTCACTTGCGATCCAGACTCTCTCTTTGATGATTATTTCTACTTTTATTGCTGCCTTTCTCGGATTTATTTTAGGGATACTCAATGCGAGGTTTGCTCAGTTGAGAAAATTGATGCTTCCTTTTCTCGATGCCATGCAAACCATGCCTAGTTTTGTTTATCTTATTCCAGCACTAATGCTCTTTGGATTGGGAAAAGTTCCCGCTGTTTTTGCAACTGTTATTTATGCTATTGTACCGATGATTCGGCTCACAGATTTAGGAATAAGAAAAGTTGATCCTCATGTTATCGAAGCTGCCAAGTCTTTTGGAGCTAATTATTTTCAATTGCTCTTTGGAGTGAGAATTACTCTCGCATTGCCTACTATTATGGCCGGTATTAACCAAACAACAATGATGGCCCTCTCGATGGTTGTTATCGCTTCAATGATTGGGGCCAGGGGCTTAGGAGAGCAAGTACTTTTGGGAATTCAAAAATTAGATGTTGGAAAAGGATTTACTGCTGGACTTGCCATTGTTCTTTTGGCGATTAGCCTTGATCGACTAACACAAGCCTTTGGACGCAAGCTAGATGGTAGGGGGCAATTATGAGTGACGTTGTCTTTAAAAATATTTATAAAATATTTGGTGATAAAGAGCTAAAAGCAATGGAGCTTTTGCGAAAGGGTAAAACGAAAAAAAAACTCCTGGAAGATGATAAACTGGTTGTTGGCATTAACAACATCTCTCTCAAAATTAAGAACAATGAATTTTTTGTGATTATGGGATTATCGGGGTCAGGAAAATCGACTTTGATTCGCCATTTGAATGGATTAATCAAACCGACGGCAGGGAAGGTCCTTGTCGATAAACAAGATGTGACTTGCCTGAAGGGGCAAGAACTTCTCAATTTTAGAAGACACAAAGTCAGTATGGTCTTTCAAAAATTTGGGTTATTACCCCATAAGAATGTCTTGGAAAATGTTTACTACGGTCTAAAAATACGTGGAGAATCAAAAGAAGAGTGTTTGAAAAAAGCAAACAAATGGATAGAAGTTGTTGGGCTTAGTGGCTATGAAAAATCTTATCCAGCTGAACTCTCAGGTGGAATGCAACAAAGAGTTGGTTTAGCACGGGCCCTTGCCACAGAAACTGATATTTTAGTGATGGATGAACCTTTCAGTGCTCTTGATCCTTTAATTAGAGCAGAAATGCAAAATGTTACTTTAGATCTCAAAGAAAAAATGAAAAAAACAGTTATCTTTGTAACACACGACTTGGATGAAGCCATTAAACTTGCGGATCGGATGGCCATTTTAAAAGATGGAGAGTTGATTCAAGTCGGGACTCCGAGTGAAATTATAAGTAATCCAGCCGATGAATATGTCAAAAGTTTTGTTGGAAAAGATAAGTAACATGACATGAGGTTTTCTCGATCTTTTAGAATTAATTTCCAGAACCAATTTTGATAGGTTAACTGTGTAGATTTTACAAATCGACAAGCACAATTTTGTAAATTAAACAGTTGCCCTCGCATTTAAGACTGAATAGAGATATTAGAAGAGCATGATGTACTTAATCACAGGATTTGCAATTTTATTATCAAGCTTCTCTGCCTTGGCAATAGATGAAGGCTTAATCCTTCAATGTATCATTTCTTTTAAACAGAATAAAGCTTATCAGAATTATGATCCAAGGGAGGGGCATCTTTTTGATGACCATGTCTTAAAAATTTATGAAAGTGCCTTTGTCTCTTCTTCTAGTGCTCTTAGCACAGAATCAGTACTCTCTGTGTTTGTTACCAAGAAAAAAGATAGAACGTTTATTTTAAGGGAAGAGTATAGTTCAATACCTCTCATCGATGATGTCTCCATTAATCCCATCTTTACGTCTGCTCTTCAAAAGCTATCAGATGATATGCAGGAATTTCTTCCGGAATATTTAGCGATGGTCCGGCATGATGGAATCGTTAATGTTACTGAAGTTTTTGTGAATTGTGATAAAGATTTTCACAAGCAATCTTCATTTTATATGAGTCAACAAGAGCATTTTAGGGTTATTGAAATCAGATAGAATACTGGTTCGTAATTAAAAAAAATAAAAAATTAGTTTTTTATGATAATAAAAGTGAATTGTAGTGGACATAGTTGAAAATATAGGTACGATTGCATAGATCGGAATAGAGACCATTCTCAAAGGAAATTTAATGAAAAATAAAATATTTTTGCTAAGTTTATTAATTTTAACTCATAACTTGTTCGCAAACAGTTGTCCTGATCTAACCGGTGATTGGAAGTGTTCTGAAAATTTCATGAGATCCATGCTCTCTCCAAATACTTTTCCCTGGCCAAGTAGAGATGATGCCAAAATGTCGGGATGGAAGATCGAGGAAGCCAATCGAGATGCGACATCAGTCACTTATCTTTTTAGCGGTCAAGAAGTTAGGGCTAAAATTCAGGATCAAGGAGTGCTCCCGGATCAAACAGCGGAATTGAAGAAAGAGGGTCTGAGCTATTGTTCGCCAATGGGAACATTGATCATGGTGAGTGTAAGTGAAAGGTCAGAAATTTATCGAGGTGAAGAAGTTATTGCGACTAATTTTTCAATTGGAAGAACTGAGTTTATGCGAATAGATGAGAAAACCTTGCTGGTCGTTCGCAGTGATGTGTCCTCTCATCCTTATATGGAAAACCATTTTGCAAGAGAGACTTGTACTAAAGAGTAGTTATAATGTATATCATTGATTGTGTATTATAAATCATAAGTTACTTAGTTTTGTCATTGGAATTTTTAACATAAACACCATAGGCTACGACCCCGCTGACAAAGGCTACGACAACAATTGAGAGTATTATGTCATGACTGATTTTATTTTTCATTTCTTGGTCGACTGTTTCTGATCTTTGCAAAATATAATCAAAGGCAGCTTCAGAAGTCGCTAAATAGTCGATATTTTCTTTGCCAAGTTTTTCTCCTCGGAAAGTAACATCTCCTTCAAGCAAACCATCAAAAATTCTTTTTGCTCTAATGGGTTTACTGCTATCTCCGATTTGAAGATCGATTGTATCCAGAATTTTGCAAATGCTATGGAGGCAAGAGAGTTGTCTAATTTTATTTCCCTTTTTAAAAAGGAAATTATCTAATTTAAAAATCGCTTCTTCAGGTAAATTGATTTTAAAAATCATGCCATTCCCGATAGATTTAGGTTTCCCATTTTTGGAAATCATAAATCTTGGCTTACTAAAATTGGGAAAGCCATCAAATCTTTTATCACCAACAGTAAGAGAATAATGATAGGTCCCTTCTTTTTTTACATTGCTCAAAGAAATATAAACGGCGCTGGGTTCATAAAACTTGGAATTATAAAGTTGAAAGCGATTGCTACTTTGAAAGAGATCGTCTTCAATCAGATTGATGGTGTTGAGATCAATATTTTTCTGAAGTGCTTTAATCTCGCCATACATTTTATCGAGAACGTCGAAGACGACTTGTTTATTTTCTTGTCCGCTACTTTTTATAACTTCTTCAATAATTTTCTTGATAGGGATGAAGCGAGCTTCTTTCAAATAGGGAGGCGTTTTTTCCCAATACTGGGTATAATTAAATCGATTAGGCAAAAATTTATTATATTTTTTTATCCAATTTTTCGCATTTTTATCAAAGATGTTGATAATGATGTTTCTTATTTCGACAGGATCGGTTATTTGGGGATCAAGCAAACGGAGACTTTCCAAAAGTGCAAGTTCGAGTTCTGATTGAATATCTCTACCAATGGCCCAGTAAGAATAAGACGGACCATCAATATAGACTTTTCCTGTATCATTAATATGATAAAATTTCTTGGTATCTTCAGTTATGTCATAATGAGTAAAAAAATCTTCAAGACTTTTAAAGGTTTCTTTTTTGTTGCCGACTTTAACGTTATAGGTATAGTTCATTTTGGGAATTTTATACTCAGACGCAATTTCAAGAATTAATCTCTCTATAGCGTGAGATGTAAAACCTTTAAAACTTTTGTGAATTTCTGTCCAAAGCTTACCAGCTTGGAATTCTTCCAAGGCAGTATGAGTAATGTCTGAGAGTTGAGATTCTAGTGTAAATCTCTTTTCATCAAAAAATCCAGGACAGGCGATTTTTTGAGCTGCGATAGCATTTGATAGTGGTGAAAAAAGAAACTGAATCGCAACGAGAAGTGTGAAAATTCGCATAGTTCTCTTTCGGCTCTGTAACTTTGCTTTTTGAGGAAGTTCAGTGTGGAAGGGTAAAATGGTACTGAAGCGTTTTAGTTGGAAAAATTTAATTAGATAAATACAGCAAGCATTCCAGCGACAAACGCTTCGTAAGAGTTAGGGGGAGGGTAAATATATCCAGTTTACACGGGTCTTTGGTCTCAAGCCCTTTTTTGCAATTCAATAAGCACCTGACTATAGTTATCTGGATGGAATTTATGTGCTTAAAAGGAGTTCTAAAGTTATGCAAAATTTACTAGGCTTATTGAGTGTTTTTTTAATCTTTAATGGTTGTGGTGATCACAACAATAAGGCAGGTCCCGTTAAATCTTTTCCAAAACTCGAAAGCAAAGATTGTGCTAGCACCAATGACAATCCATTTTTTGAGCCAAGTAGCTTACAGTATGGTTATCCAGAATTTGATAAAATTGAAGATTCGGATTTTTTAAGCGCTTTTGAATGTGGATTCAAGCAAGAGATTCAAGAGGTTGAGGCGATCGCAAACCAAACTGAGACTCCTACATTCGCTAATACCATCGTTGCCATGGAAAAAACCGGACAGTTACTACACCGAGTAGAAAGTGTCTTTTATGCTTTGAAGTCTGCAAATACAAATGATGAAATAGATGCCATCAACAAAAAAGTGGCACCGTTATATGCCTCTCATTCAGATAAAATAAATTTAAATAAAAAATTATTTTCTCGAGTCTCAGAAATTTATAAGAAAAGAAAAAATTTGGGATTAAACGAAGAAGAAATGAGACTGATCGAAGAATCATATCGGCGATTTGTTCGAGCCGGAGCTCTTTTAAGTGAAGATGAGAAAAAAAGAGTTAAAGAAATCAATGTTGAGTTTGCTGTTTTTCAAGATCAATTCGATCAAAATGTGCTCAATGAAGTGAATGATTCTGCCGTTGTTGTCGAGAGTAAAGAAGAACTTAGAGGTCTCTCTGAAAAAAGTATTAATCAAGCAGCTGCCGAAGCAAAAAGTCGAGGCCTCGATGGTAAGTTTGTGATCACTCTTGTGAATACCAGCCCGCAACCCATTCTTGCAGAACTTGAAAATAGAGATTTGCGAGAAAAAATTTATAAAGCTTCACTGGCCCGAGGTAGTCGAGGCAACGAGTTTGATAACAGAGAAACTTTTATTGAGATGATCAAGCTTCGTGCTGAAAAAGCAAAACTGCTTGGTTATAAAACCCATGCCGCGTACGTTCTCGATGAACAAACAGCGAAGACTGTGGAGGCTGCCAAGGGAATGCTCTCTAAACTAGCTCCTAAAGCGGTGGCCAATGCCAAAAAAGAAGCTGAGGTCTTACAGCAGGCCATCGTTGATGATGGGAAAAACTTTGAATTAGAGGCTTGGGACTGGGCCTACTATGCTGAAAAGGTAAGAAAAAAGATTCACAACTTTGATGAGTCTCAGCTAGCTCCTTATTTTGAATTAGATTCTGTCCTCATTAATGGTGCTTTTTTTGCAGCCAATAAACTTTACGGATTGTCTTTCAAGAAAAGAGAAGATTTTCCAACTTACCAAGAAGATGTTCGCGTCTATGAAGTCTTTGATTACGATGGGAAATCAATGGCCTTGTTTGTTTTTGATCCCTATGCAAGAGGGAATAAACAAGGGGGTGCTTGGATGAGCTCCTATGTCTCTCAATCTAAATTGATGGGAACACACCCAGTGGTTGCCAATCACCTCAATATTAAAAAACCAGTAGGGAAAGACGAGCCAACGCTTCTCTCTTTTTATGAAGTAACAACATTGTTTCATGAATTTGGTCATGCTTTGCATGGAATGTTATCCAATGTGCAGTTTCCTTCTTTCTCAGGAACATCGGTGCCGAGTGACTTTGTTGAATACCCCTCTCAAGTGAACGAAATGTGGGCCGTGTGGCCGGAAGTTTTAAAGAACTATGCCATTCACTATCAAACAGGCGCGCCAATGCCGACAGAACTTCTCGATAAAGTTTTAGCGAGCCAAAAATTTAATCAAGGTTACGATACAACTTCTTACTTAGCCGCTGCACTTCTTGATTTGTCTTGGCATCAGTTGACTCTCGATCAAATTCCAAGCGCAGATGAGTTGGTGGATTTTGAAAAAAATGCCCTCAAGTCTGAAGGTGTTTTGATGAATGTTGTTCCGGTGAGATATCGAACTCCTTATTTCTCGCACATTGCTGCTGGGTATGCCGCTGGTTACTATTCCTATATTTGGAGTGAAGTGCTTGATGCTGATACCGTTGAGTGGTTTCACGAAAAAGGTGGGCTCAAGCGAGAAAATGGAGACATCTTTAGAAACAAACTTCTCTCGCGCGGTGGGAGCCGTGATCCGGTTGGAATGTTTGTAGATTTTAGAGGGCACTCCGCTGACATTACTCCACTATTAAAAAGAAAAGGTTTGAATTAGATTTTAGTTTAAATATCTGTGCGCCATAGTTTTTTAAGGCTATGGCGATTTCACTGTTTATTACTCAATTCTTCCCATTCCCGATACAGCTCTTCGACTTCCTGTTCAGACTTGGACTTATCGCTATTGAGACTCTCATATTGTTCGCGGGTCTCTGGATTCATATCCCCAAAATCAAAAGCTGCTAAACTTTCATTGATTTTATCTAGAGCTAGTTCCGCACGATGAATTTCGTCTTCAATCACTGTTAAGCGTTTTTTGTCAGCGTAGGTGAGCTTATTTTCATCTTTGGATTTTTGAGTCTCAGTTCTTTTTTCGTCGGGTTGATTTTTTTGGAGTTCCAAAGCATGAAGATAGGGAGCAACTTGAGTATAACCACCAGTGAAAACTTCGACGTTCTTATCGTTTATTATCCAGGTGGTTTTACAAGTGTTATCGAGAAAGGCCCGGTCGTGACTAATAATAATGACTGCAGCATCGTAACTTTTGAGTTCTTTTTCAAGGAGCTCAATGGTTTCAATATCTAAATCGTTAGTGGGTTCATCGAAGACCCACAAGTCAGCTGCTTGCTTCATAAAATTCGCCAGCTGCAAACGATTCTTCTCTCCGCCAGATAGTGTGGAAATTGGCCTATAAGCTTGATTGCTATCAAAGAGAAAATCGCTCAAATAGGAAGTGATATGTTTTTTCTGACCATTTCCGAGAGTTACAAAGTCATTTCCTTCGCCCAGAAATTCCATCGGAGTTTTATTATCATCAAGACTGGCGCGATTTTGATCAAAGACGATCATTTTAAGCCCATCAAGGTTTTTTTGATGACCACTGGTGAGTTTAAGTTGCTCTTGCATGATTTTGATGAGGGTTGTTTTTCCGGCCCCGTTGGGACCCATCAAGGCAATTTTATTTTTCTTCGTTACAATCAAGTTGATACTTTCAAAGATTGAGCGATCCCCATAAGAGAAAGATCCGTCTTCAATTGTGAGAAGAATTTTTGATTTTCGTCCACTGTGTTGTAAATCGAGATCGACAACTTGTTTGACTTTACTTTTTATTTCTTTAATTCCCTCTTGGATATTGTGAAAGCCCTCCACTCTTTTTTTGGACCGAGTCCCGCGCGCTTTGATCCCCTGGTGCATCCATGCGAGCTCTCGACGATGGCGATTTTCAAGCTTATCGAGATTCTTTTTGAGTTCTGCTTCTCTTTCATCAAGGTATTCTAAGTAATCGAGATAGGTTCCTTTGAAATTGGTGATTTTTCCGCGCTCGATATGAAAAATGCGATCCGTGGTGTGATTGAGCAAATAGCGATCGTGGCTAATGATCATAAAAGTTTTTTTGGATGTGAGAAGTTCGTCTTCTATGCGCTCAATTGTCTCAATGTCTAAATGGTTAGTGGGCTCGTCCCAGAGGATCAGTTCTGCTTGGCTACTGAGCCCAATGCTGATGGCCATTTTTCTTTTTTCACCACCACTTAAGTTCTCAATGCTGCGATCGAGTTGATCCATTCCAAAACCTTTTAAATAGCTCACGTAAGAGTTTTGGATTTCCCAACCTTTAAGTTGCTCGAATTTTTCAAAAAGATCAGTTTGGCTGTAGTCTTCTTGAAGCTGCTTGTGAATTCGATAAAGTTCTGGATAGAAGGCGAGGTAATAATTTTCGATGCTTAAGTCTTTATAGTCTTTGATATTTAATTCTTGTGGTACTAGGAAAATATCAAAGTGTTCATTACTTTTATCGTAGGCAAAAGCGGGAGTCGAGATATCAGGACGAATTTTCTCCTGAAGGATATTAAAAAGAGTGCTTTTCCCTTGGCCGTTGAGTCCGATGAGTCCGATGCGGTCGCCTTTATGGATAGTCAACTCAGCATGATCAAAGATGACTTTTTCGCCAAAGGTTAGGTTTAAATTTTGGAGGGTTAGTAAAATACTCATCGCTTTACTTTATTAATTTTTTTCTAATGGGTATACAAGAGATCCATTAGTTTTTCAAATCTATAGTCTGGAAATGTCGGATAACGGTCACTATTGGCAGGCTTACTCGAAATAGAGTAATATCATTCGAAGTATAATCATTTTAAAGGGTTAATTTTGTGGATAAAGTTATTATTAGAAAATCAAAACTAGAAGACTTGAATGAAGTGATGGATGCTCATCGGAGATCAATTCTTGAACTTTGTTCCAAGGATTATGATGAAAATCAAATTAAATGCTGGTCGAGTATAAATTATAGCTCTGATATTTGGGAATGCTCAGTTAACAAAGAATTTCATCTGGTTTTAGAGAAAAATAATAAAATTGAAGGTTTTTGCCATGCCTGTGTCCACGGAAATAGTGTCGGAGAGATTAAAGGTTTGTATTTCACAAAAGAAATTGCCGGACAAGGTTATGGAAGAAAAGTTATTGAAAAATCTTTAGATTATTTAAAAAAGTATAACTGTAACAAATGCATCATATCGGGGACTAAAACGGCAAAACCTTTTTATGAAAAAATGGGTTTTAATTGCATTGAAGATCAAACACTCAACATTAGAGGTGCTGATCTCACCTGTTATAAGATGGAAATGTATTTATAAACGCTGAAGAATTCTAAAGAATCCCTAGTAATAGGCCCAATTAGGTTTTAGAATTTCTTTATGTGCTTAGTTTATCTCCGTTATTACCTGACAGCTGTTGTTTGCTTTTTTTTAAGCCAGTCATCATTTGCCTATTTAAGTTATGGCGACGCTACAGATGATTGCAATTGGAGCACAAGCCAAGTTCTCACCAAAGCCATTTGGAATTGTGATGATCTCACGATCGCTTCAGGGGTTATCATAACTTTTGATCTCACCCAAGTAACTTCCGTAGTGCAGTTGAGAGTCCAAGGAAGTGTCAATATCGCTGGAAGAATTGATGTCTCGGCCACGGCGACTAACCCAGGTCCCGGCGGAACCGCTGGGGGAGACTGTGACACGGGTGGGATTATCTGTACTCTACAAGACGGTGTCGGTTCAACGGGAGGAGAAGGAAAAGGTGGACAGACTGGAGACGATCTCGGAGCAAACTTAGCTGCTGATGGTGGCGGCGGCGGTGGGGCCGGATTTTCAGTGGTCGGTGAAGCGGGTGATGCTGGAGCCAACGTTGGTGGTGGGACCAATGGTGCTGGTGGAGCTGCAGGCGCTCAATTTGTCAGTGCTTTGAGTTTGAACACCACTCTTCAAGCTGGTGTTGGCGGAGGAGCAGGTGGTTCAGGAGATACAGGTTTTGCCATTGGAGATGGAGGAGATGGCGGGAATGGATCGGGCTCTCTCGTCATTGTTTCTAAGGGAGATATAAGCTTAGCCGCAACAGCTGAATTATGGGCCAAGGGGAGAATTGGACAAGACGGAACTTCTAATGTTGTTGAAGGCGGTAATGGTGGAGGTGGATCGG
The DNA here is from genome assembly GCA_020635135.1 of Halobacteriovoraceae bacterium. Lineage (GTDB taxonomy): Bacteria > Bdellovibrionota > Bacteriovoracia > Bacteriovoracales > Bacteriovoracaceae > JACKAJ01. The sequence continues at coordinate 373,278 of JACKAJ010000016.1, read as the reverse complement.
GAGGTGCCATTTATCTCGTGACTGCGGGCACATTAACATCAACAACAGCGAGCGTGGATATTTCAGGAGGGGCCACAAACACCAACGGTGCAGGTTCTAAGGGAGGAAAAGGATCTGATGGTTTATTTCGAGTGGATACTGAAAGTGGAACCTTTACAGGAAGCTTTAATATAACTTCACCAGACGGTATAACGACAGCGAGCTTTACTACTCCCGATGGAATTCTTGACCCGCTCGATGTTGCAACTACGAGCGGGAGTGTTGATTTAGAATCTGATATTTCTCCGAGTTGCACCTATCGTGTGAATGGACAAATTTCTTATAGGTTTTTAACAAGTTTAATTTTTGGATTTTTGATGGCATTTCTTTTATTTCAATTCTACAAATACACTTGGAATTTCATTGTCTCCAATCGTTTTGGTGTGACCAAGTCCTAACTGTCCTGCATTGTTAGCTCCCCAACAGATAACTTTTCCTTCATGTCTCTCGAGTGCGCACGTATGATTGACTCCGCCATTGATCTGGCTAAACTCTTGAGCTTCAATATTAACGAGAGAATTGCTAAGGGTCGCAACTTCGTCGTCTCCAATGTTGATTTTATTCCCGTGCCCGAGGGCCCCAGCCACTCCCAGACCCCAGCAATAAACTTTGTGATCAACTCCAATTGAGCAAGTGTGGTTATTTCCTGTTGCCACGGTTTTCATGGGAAGTTCTTCACTTAAGGCCACAGGAGATAATTGACTGACGTCTTCATTATCACCAAGTATTTCATTAACTCCTGAACCGAGTTGTCCGATGGCATTGTAACCCCAGCAATGAATTTTTTGACCCTCTGTGATAGCACAAGTGTGCAAAAATCCTGTTGCAAGCTGGAGAACTTTACTACTAAAACTTAAGGCAGGTTCATCGGCGACGAATTCATCGTCACCAATATTGTCCGTGTGCCCATAACCTAGCTGCCCAAAGTTATTATTTCCCCAGCACTTTACACTTCCATCAATTAAAGCTGCGCAAGAGTGATTCGAGATTGTCGAGATATCCATTTGAAGAACAGAATTTCCAATATTGGTATAAGCAAATTGATCACTCGTTTCATCGTCGCCAATGTTAGCGGTGTGCCCAAGTCCCAGTTGTCCAGAGTTATTTTCACCCCAGCACTTCACCTTTTTACTAGCGAGAAGTGCACAGTTATAATTGGTTCCAGAGTAAATTCGAACTGCTGGCTCTCCGAGATCAATTTTCAAATCACTTGTGAGACTTTCGTCGTCACCGATATTATCAGTATGGCCGAGACCGAGTTGTCCCGCTTGGTTAGCTCCAAAACAGAGCACACGGCCACTTTCTAAGACGGCACAGGTGTGATTTAATCCTGCAGAAAGATCGATTACTTTCTCATCAATTGGCAGGAAGTCTTGAGAGGTTATGGGCTCATTGTCTCCAATATTATTGGTATGACCGAGTCCAAGTTGCCCATAATTATTTTGCCCAAAGCAACGAACATTTCCTTCTTTATAAAGAACACAAGTATGAAATCCCCCTGTGATGACTTTAGTCGCTATAAGTGGGGATTCTTTTTTCTGACAGTATTCAATTCTTGCAACACTTAAAGGGTCGCGTTCTTCATCGAGTTGGATTTGGTTCATATCACTTAAATAAGAGTAACCAACATTGAGACCATCCACTGTCACTTGGATTGAATCTTTATCAACATTAGATATTTTTAAATTGAAAATATTTTTAGCTTCAATACTGGCCGTAGCCAAATTTCCAAGCCTTTCAAGACCATCGCCATAATCACCGGAGGCAAGATCGACAGTAATACCCCCTGCAAGTTCAACAATTTCCTTATACCCATAACCAATTTCGTTTTCACCATTGATTGGCATCGTCTCTTGATTATTATAAATGACAGCTCCAAGAACAAGAGGCTTTGATCCTTTGACACTTTTTATTTTATCGAGAACAATTTGAGGTGATACTGTTAAGTTATTATTTTCATCATAACAAAATTTTGCCTTAGCCTTTTCTTCTTTTTTCTGTGGATCAATTACTGGTTGGATATGTTCTGGATACTCAAAACAGATATCTTGTTCATCGGCGACAAAAACAACGAGGAGGGCGGCATCTTCTCTAAAGAGACCTTGATCCTGAATTTCAATGAGGTTTTCATCTAGAGCAGTGCCTAGAGAATAAAGTCCCATCTCCCCACCATCGGAAAAACCATCACCTGCTGGGGACTTAATTTTTTCATAGAGGGCATCAATTGTTTCTTGAGTCGTCATCAATTGCGAGTCCAAAACAAAGGGCTCAATATTTCTTTGAAACAACCGACCACTTTTTGGTGATTTCCCACTGTGTGCTAGGATGACACCTATTCGATAATCAACGCTTTCGGGAATTGTTTTTAAGAAGAAATCAAATCCACTGGCGATATCTCCTCTCTCTTCTTTTAAAGAGGTTGAAGTATCGGGAACTATAATAATGTCTAATTTTCTTGTAATGGAATCTTTATCAGGGGCGTACTGATCCACGTAACACAAACCATTTTGTGTTGAACCTGACGATTCCGGATCGGTGTTAAATGAATCATCGAGCTCATTATTGATGTCATCTGCGGATCCACTGTCACCACCTTTACAGGCCATCAATAAACTCAATAAAAGCATTAAAACGATGTTTGCTTTCATACATTTATTATAATTGGACAGAAGATTGGGCTCAAGAAATGGGGCGCTTCTAGTTAACTGATATCATTCAATTTTTAATTCCAAAATGATGTTTTCTGAAATTGTGATATAAGGCAGGATTTAAAGAGTAATTCCTGTAAATAGCTGATATGAAAGAGAATCAATGTCGTCATTTTGAGAACTGATACGAGTTTGTTCTCCTGATAATTTCACGTTCAAGCTAAAACTCTTATTCCAATGATACCAGTAGTTTATGCCCAAATTAGTTTGTTGGTAGTCAAGATATTGTAAAGAAATGAAGGGTTGGATTTCGCTGTTTTTGCCAACATTTTGAGTCATGCCAAAAAAAAATGAGAAGGCCAATTTGTTGTAATCGCGTGAAAGCTTGACTTCGCTTTGGCGAACTTCGTACAAGGTGGTATTGAGATATTCTACCCCTAAAGCAATGTCAAAAGAGTAAAGAAACTGGCCAATACTTAAGCTTAGTTGACGTTGATAATAGTCTTGGTTATTAAAAACTTCACCGTATTGAGATTTATAATTGAGAACGAAATTATATTTTGAATTAAAAATATTGAAATGGCGGTAACTAAAAGCATGGCCAGTGGTGCTTTGCCCTTTGATTTTGATTTCATTGCCTGTGGAGAGTTTTTGTTTATAGTCGACTTGGGAATAGAGATAATCAAGTTCATAAAATATACTTTTTTGTTTTTCAGGAATATTTTTTTCAATTTTTTGCTCTTCCATGGCCACTGGCTTTTCAGATTCTATTAAAATTCGGGCGTATTCAGAGAAAGGTGAAAAGCGATCCCAGAAGTCTTTATAGCGCACTCGATAATAAAATGTTTTATTACTAGGAGGGATCCAGGTGAGGGATGGCTTAGTGGTTGTTTTTTTTAAGAGAATTTTTTTATCCTTTAGATTATCGATAATCTCAATTTCATATTCTTTAACGTCTTTAATCTCTTCCCAAGTGATTTTGATAGCTGGATCTGCAGCGTAGGCTTGTGGAAAAATGAAATTAAAAATTTTTTCAATTAAAGAAGATTTAACTTTAAATCTCTTTATGATGTCTTTAACTTTCGGAGCCCTTTTGGGAGCCGGGGTTGGGATAACAAGGACTTTTTTTAAGCTGATATTCCCATCAGGGTTAACAATTTTCCAATAGTAAAAACCTGCTTTGTCGGCAATGAATTCAAAACTATTATTTTTTAGTTTTCCTTTCGTGATAACGTTTTTAAATTCTTTGGTGTTGGAAATAATGTATTGAGCGTCTTCTGTATTTCCCACCGGAGTTATGTTCACTTTGACTAATTGGTTGGGCCTTTTTATCTCGATAGTCCTGAAATCTTCAATTTCATGGATCTTGGTCACAAAAAAATAATTGCTTTGAGAATATTCTGATTGAATATAGGAATCTTGAACTTTTATTCGCCAAGAGTACTGTCCAGGTTTTTCAAAATTTGTTGTTAACTTATTTTCTTTTGAAATATTAGAGTAGAAAATTTCACCTTGTTCATTAATTATTTCAAAAAGAACACGTGATTGACTCTTCCAACGAAACTCGATCTGTTGGTCAAGTCCAGCTAATTGAATAGTAGCATTATTGATAGGAGAGATAGGAGTTGGCGGATTGATTTCATGGATTAAGGTGAAGTTTTCTAATGATTTTGCATGCGTTTCTCCTCGATAAACAACTCCCCATTTATATGAACCCGGTTTTAGATTCATGGATTTGTTTTTATCGATAAAAAATTCTTTGTCAGTTCTTTGAATATAGATTTTTTCGACATCTTGTTTGGTTTGAAATTTAAAATTTATCCTTTTCTTCTTTTTTAAGATTATAGTTCCACTGGGGTAGAGAAGTTTAGTGGTGGCTTCCAATGTTTTGGCATTCTCGTTTTTTATTTCAGTGATTGTTCCCGAATTGAGATTGAGCTTTTCTTTCTTGGTTGTTAATTGTACGGTACCAGAATCAACTTGAAAGCTACTTTGATTAAAATTTTTCTTAATAGAAATTTGAGTTTTTTCAGTGGCTTTTAATTTATATTCCTGATTTCCGATTTGAATCGATAATTCAGGTTGATTTTCATTGAGATTTAAATCAACTTGCCCATTTTGAACAACAATTTTATCAAGTGATTTTATTCGAACAAGAGACTCGCTTTGGATTGTGAGCTTTTGTTTGTTTTTTAATGTGACAGTTGCTTCAGAATCTTTATGGGTGAACACTTGGTCATTTTCTACTAAATTTGATTTTTCAATATCAGAGACAAAGCCCCATGCAATTTGTCCGGGGTGTTTTAATTGAACAGTGTTTTGGTGCTTTGAAATCTCTCCAATGAACTGTTCTAAATTAAGCTGATTTGTTGTGTCGGATAATTGGAGATGTTTAAAACAGATATAAAATAACAGCAGTGCAAATGTGATCAGCAGAAGATTGAAAAATTTTGTTAAGTTATGCGTTCTCATGTTTAATATATCTATATAGGTATTTTAAGTTTTTTTATATTGAGATGTCATGAGCCCTAGAGCAAGAAAAGTTCTCTTCCCTATAAATATAAAATTATCAATTGTTGTCCTGGCAATTACGGGTATATCTTTATTCTCTTATGTCTATTTAGCTGTCGATATGTTCAAAACTGACAAAATTGCCTATGTATTTGAGGCCATTGAGTCGCAAAATGATCAAGTGGCCCTTATTATCGAAAAATATCTGAATCAACTCGAAACGATCCATGAGCTTCTCCCGGAAGCAAGTAAATTAAGTTCTATTACTAAGAAACTTTTCCTATCAAACCAAGAACTCTTGGGTTTTTTTGAATTTAAGAAAGGAAAATTAGCAAAAAAAATTACAAAAGAAGACTCTGCTCAAATTGATTATGAAGAAATGTATAAAAAATATCAGCAAACAGGTTTTTATTTTTATGAAAGTACCAAAGAAAAGATTTTAGTTTTAAAAAGAAATGATGGGGATATTGAGTCAATCTTAGCGGTAGATGTCTCAAAATTAAAAAGTTTAATTCCACAATCAAGTCTCTACCAATTTTACTTAAAAATTGGTGATGACTTTCTTGATAAAGAATTTACTAATGGCCAAGCGGAGAACTTTTCAAAATATTATCACCAAACTGTTGTCATTGATGGATCACAAAAAGATATTGTTTCATTTAAACCACTTATAGATGAAAAATTGGTATTTATAACCTCAATACATTACCAAATGGCTATCAATGCAGCCTCTCAGCTACAGCAACGGTCCATCTATTTTGGAGGTCTCGTTGCAGCAGCAATTATACTCATTATTCTCTTTATTTCTGGACTTTTCACAAAACCAATCAAAAAACTTTATTTTGCTAGTACCGAATTAGCGAAGGCCAATTTTTCTTATCGAGTAAAACTTAAAGAAAGAGATGAGATCGGGGCACTGGGGGATTCTTTTAATCATATGGCAAATCAGATTGAAATATATATGGGAGAGATGAAAGAAAAGGCTCGATTAGAAAATGAATTAAAGACGGCGAAGCTCGTTCAAGAATCCTTTTTTCCAATGAGTTCGATTGATGGAAGAAGTTTGAAATTGAATGCTTTTTATAAACCTGCCTCTGAGTGTGGGGGAGATTGGTGGGGATATTTAAAATTTGATTCTACAGAGATTATTATTTTGATCGATGTGACAGGTCATGGAACAGCTGCAGCACTCTTAACAGCTGTTATTTATAATTCCTTAACAGCTTTGAAATTTCTAGTAGAAAAAGACAGTCTCTTTGCGAGTGATCCTGCTAAAATCATGCATTTTTTAAATCAATCATTCAGTGCAGTTAATATAAATCTGAACGCAACGGCCTTTGTTCTGGTAGTGGACAGTCAAAAAATATCCTATTGCAATGCTTCTCACAACCCTCCTTATTTTGTGAGTTATAAAGAAAATTCTGAATATTCAAAGCAAGACTTTATTCCTCTGATGGAGAAAAGCGGTGCTCGTTTAGGCGAAGCTCATGATAGTCAGTATGAGAGTGTAGAATTTCAATTTAAAAGAAAAGATCATTTGATTTTGTATACAGATGGAATATTGGAGGCCAAAAACTTAGAGCAAAAGCCCTATGGGACTAGAAATTTTGTGCAATCATTTAGTCGCCATTTAAGATTAAGTAATGAACAGTGCCTTGAGAAAACAATAGATGATCTGTACACTTATGTTGGAGAGCAATATCCTGATGATGATATTTCTCTATTGAAAATGGAGTTTTAGTTTTGAATGTTTATTTAAAGGGAATAGAGCAAAGTGAAGAGATCATTAAAAAGATTTCATCGCTTGGTGATCAGTTTACTGATGATGTAAATTGTGCTCAAACGATTATTTACAAAAACGATTTGCCTAGTCTCTTCCTGGGAGATATGACCTTTGCAGACACTCAGTATATCATTTCTCTACAAGAGTTTTTAGAAAGAGAGAAACCGTATGAGTTACAGGCGGTGCATTCTTTAGATCAGTTTAAAGCAAGCTTTGCGAATGAATCAATCACAGATGTGACGAGTAGAATTGAAGAAGCCGTTAATCATGTTTTTGACAAAAATTCTTTCAATGAACTCCAGCGCTATTTAAAACTCATATCCATTGAACTTGTGCAAAATGCTCTTATTCATGGAAAAAAGCAAGGAATTTCAAAACCAGTTGAATTTGAGATTATCAGAGGGCGTGACAACTATCTTATCAATGTCAAAGATTATTACGGAGAATTTGATAAGAATACTTTTATAAACAGTTTGATAAGAGCTTACCGCGATAAAACATACGAAAACAAAGAATTTGGAGCAGGCTTAGGTCTGTCCATGATCCTTTCGGCCTCTGATCAACTGAGTATTGTTCGAAAAGAAGGTGTCTTCACTCAAATCCGAAGTCTTATTAGTAAACATAAGCGTTTGAAAGAGTACAAAAATACCAAAACAAGTTTTAGGTTTTTGGAGGAAAGTTGAATTCACATTTAGATATTAAAAAAGTTGAAAATTCTGATTCAGTAACATTCTTTTTATCAGGGCAGATTGATGAAGATGCAAAACTCGACAGCATGCTAGTCGATTCCTTTAAAATCGTGATCTTTAATTTGGATAAAGTCGACATGATAAATTCGTGCGGGATCAGAGAGTGGGTGGAGTTTCAAAAGAAATTAGATAGCAAAATTCACATTGTCTATCAAAATTGCCCACAAGTGATCATTGAGCAGGTTAATATTATAAAAGGGTTTATAAAAGAAGGTGGAGTGGTGGAATCTTTTTATGCTCCTTATTATGATCCAGAAAATGATGAGGAGATTAAGATCCTCCTAACACCAGATGAAGTCATTGATTGCAAGGCTCCAGTTAAAAAAAATAAAAATGGAACGGAGCTTGAATTTGATGAAATTGAAATGCAATACTTTAACTTTTTAAAGAAATAATTATGAATTTTAGTTTATATGATCATTTATTATCCCCTGTGATCAGTCTCGATAAAGAGAACAATCTTTGTTATTTTAATTTTATTTGCTCAACCGTCTTTAACACTCCACCTCGGAAACTTAATCAATTAAAGAAAATAAGCGAGCTTTTTATTAATTGTGATTATGATTTTGAAAAAGATCTTAAAGAGGCAAGATCAACAAAGTCCCCCTCCGTTAGCCCAGAGCTGACTTTTGAAAATTTTAACGGAGATGAGGTGACTGTCATATGCAAGTTTATTCCTGCCAATGATCATATGATTATTAATTTGTTAGATTTCTCCATTGAAAAAAGATTGCACAATAAATACAAAGAACAAATTAAAGAGCTTAAAGAAACTCACGAGCAAATTGTGAAGGCTGATAAACTCACAGCTCTAGGTCAAATCATTGCGGGAATAGGGCACGAAATAGGAACTCCTCTCATTATCGTTGAAAACAGGTTGAATCTATTGTTTCAATCCTTGCAAGAAAAAGATTTTAATGAAAGTAAAAAGAATATGCTAAGACTTAAGAAAGAATTTGATCGGATTACGAAAATATTTTCTAGCATGAAAGCCGTGTTGAAAAACCAAGAAGATCACTTCGAAGTCATCGATTTGGGAAGTCTTGTGGACGACGTTCTCAAACTTTTTAAGGATTCTAATAGCGCCAAAAAAATAAAAATTGAAAAAAAGGTTAGTGGGAATCATTGGGTTATGGCCAATTCGATCAAACTTCAACAAGTTCTTGTGAATATGGTGAAAAATTCTATCGATTCTTTAGAAACAAACCAAATTAAAAAACCTAAAATTACAATTGAAATTTTAGAAGACATTGATACTCAAACTCAAAGAATTAAAGTTATTGATAATGGTTTAGGAGTTCCTGAAAATATTAGAGAGAAAATATTTGATATGTTCTTTACGTCAAAGGCAGTCTCTGATGGGACAGGATTAGGATTGTCGATTTCAAAGAAAATCATCGACGCCTTTTCAGGAGAAATCTTACTCAATGATACAGATGGGGGCTGTGAATTTGAGATTGTCCTTCCTAATGTCGAAATGGGAAGTTTTACTGTGACAAATAAGTATCTTTCTGGGGAGTCTGAATCTGAAGATGAAAAACTTCTGTTCGTTGGTGACAACGTGGGACAATTGAATAAAATCTACGATCTTCTAGTTGATAAAAGTTATATTTTAATATTTACAAATAAAACGGAAGGGCTTGAAGAATTATCAAGTTTTTTACTTATTGATAGTTTAGTAAAACTTATTGCTTGTGAAACTGGGGATGTAGAAGCGGAGGTTGTCGATTTATCTAAGGATAGTTTAAAAAAGCAATTTGAGACGGTGGAGAAGAAGTTTGTCAAAGACTAAAAGCAAATATGACATTCTTATCATTGAAGATGAAAAAGAAGTCGCAGAGATTCTCCGCAAATACCTTATGATCTATGCTCCTTTTCGAAATGTGGCCATCGCTCATAATAGTTTCCAAGCAACACAAAAATTATCAAATCAAAAATTTGATCTTATCGTTACGGATATCCAACTAGGAAGCCAAGATGTTTTTAATTTTATTGATAAAGTAAAAAGGCAGCCCAAATATTATAAAATGAAGTTTATGGTCGTTTCGGGATGTCTCACCACTGAGACGACTTTGAAACTCATGCGCTATGGGATTAGAAATATTATTGTCAAACCTTTTACTGTTAAACAAGTGCTCATCCATTCTATCAGCTGCCTCGGAATTGAAAAGAAACCACAAGAAACAGTTGATCGTATTATCGGCACAGTCAAAGAACGTTTCATCAGCGAAAGAGGTTATTTAGAAAACGCAGTTCCCGATTCTGAAGTCTCTAGCATGATTAAACATGCTAAAAATAAAAAAGATTAACCACAGCATTTTTTATATTTTTTACCACTTCCACAGGGGCAAGGGTCGTTGCGTCCAACTTTGGGAGTTTCTCTTTTTGCTGGTTTAAGAGATGGAGTTATTGCCGTTTTAAAAAGCCATTTGTCTTTAAAAACAAACTGGGAAACTTCATGGTGGGTATGATTTCCTTGTTTATTGTTATAGTGAGCATTAAATTCAACAATGCCTGTCTTGCCTCCTGCTAAGCCTTTTTCTGTGGAGATAATTTCTAATCCCTTCCATTGAGATTCCTTGGCCCATTTAAGAGCACCCTCTTTATCGAATGCTCCGCCATCAGTAGTTTGTGTTTGCTCCAAGTAATCCATGTTGGATTCGACATAAGCACAATAACGTGAGCGCATGAGTTCTTCAGCTGTAGAGGGGAGTTTGCTGTTATTGAGAAATGGTTCGCAGCATGTGTCGAAGTTCTGGCCTGATTGGCAATGACATTTCATACAAATTCCTTTGATGATTACTTTTTATGGAGAAATAATATATCGGATGTAGGTATTTGTCATTTAAATGCTATTGTTTAAATCAAACTCAATTTTTATTTTAACTTGCGACTCTTCGTTTATGTTTTCTTGCTTTCGAACAGAGGCTTTCAGAGGAATAATATAAGATCCAATTTTTGAGTCGAACCAAATGGATGTTTCCCAAGTCGTATGCCCTAAAAAGGCTGTCGTTTTTAGGCGTCCCCAGCCTTCCTCAGATTCAAAGAATTGCTTTCTTATTTTTTTTGAGAGCTGTTTGGGAAGAGTGACGAAGTGCCATCCCCCGGTCTGTTTGTATATCCAGACTTTTCCTTGAAAGATGAATTCACTTGTATTAGTTTTTGACATCTTTTATCCCTTTGGTGATGATTTTTTATAGAGTAACTTTGCCATAAAAGGATTACTATGAAATACGTTGATGGATTTGTCATTCCTGTACCCAAAGAAAGATTAGGTGAGTACAAAAAATTAGCTGAATTAACTTGCAAGGTCTGGATGGATCACGGGGCTCTTAGTTATAATGAATGTGTCGCCGATGATGTCAAAATTGGGAAGTGGACCTCTTTTCCTCAGAGTGTTGATCTTAAAGAGGATGAAATTGTTGTATTTGCCTGGATCACTTATGAATCAAAGGAAATGCGAGATAAAGTTAACAAACTTGCTATCAGCGATCCAAGATTTGAGGGTATGGACCCTAAAAACCTACCATTTGATGGAAAAAGAATGATTTGGGGAGGGTTTCAAAAATTTCTTGAAGCTTAATACTAGTGAAATAATATATGAGTGTTCAATCTAAAATCGAGAAAAAAGGGTTAAGTCACAAGGAAGCTCAAACTCGGCTAATAAAATACGGAAGAAATGAAGTCGTACCTTCTGCATTAAATTCAAAACTTTCTGAATTCTTCAAATTTTTTAAAGACCCTATGGGATTGATGATGCTCGCCCTTGCGGGAATTTATTTTCTCTTAGGAGAAACTCGTGATGCGATTGTGATGTTAATTGCTTTTATTCCCGTGAGTGCTGTGGATGTCTTTTTAGAATTAAAAGCGCAAAGAGCTCTTCGCGCTCTTAAAGCAACTTTTCAAGTCACGGCAAAAGTTTTTAGAGATGGTGAGCTTGTCGAGATTTCCATTCAAGAAATTGTTCCCGGTGATTGGATTGCCTTGGAAGAAGGACAAACAATTCCCGCTGATGGAAATATGATAACGACTTCAAATCTAAGTGTCAGCGAGTCAGCCTTGACAGGAGAATCTTTTCCGATTGAAAAAATAGATTCAGATGAAGTTTATGCAGGAACCTCTATTCTCACTGGTCGAGGAATTGTTGAAATAAAAACTACGGGGAGAAACACAAAATTTGGAAAGATTGTTGAACTATTAGAAGGAACGAATGAAGGGGGGAGTCCACTTCAAAAGAAAGTAAGACAATTAGTTGTTCAAATCATGCGAATAGCAGCCCTGCTTGTCATTTGTCTTTTTATTTTGGAGCTTATTCGAGGGAAATCACCTCTGAGATCACTATTAATATCGCTAACTTTTGGAATGGCCTCTGTTCCTGAAGAGTTTCCCCTCGTCTTTACACTTTACTTAAGTCTCGGGGCTTGGAGGCTTGCTAAAAATGGCGTTCTCGTGAAATCACTTCCCAGTGTTGAAACACTTGGGAGTGTGAATGTGATTTGCACTGATAAGACGGGAACACTTACTGAGGGCAAATTTCAAATGAATGAATTGATTTCATTTTCAGACATGCCGATAAATGATCAGTGGGCCTTGGCAGTCTTGGCCTGCGAACCTGTTGTTGTGGATTCGATGGAATTGGCCATAAAACAAAAAGCTCCCACTGAAATAGAAGCGAAACATTGGACACTCATTTATGATTACCCCTTCGAGGCAGAAGGAAAACATATGGCGCATGCTTGGCAAAATGAGCATGGTGAGGGGATTGTGGCCATGAAAGGGGCCGTCGAAGGAGTTCTCGAACACTGCTGCGATTCTAAAGAACTAAAAGAACAAGTGCGATTGAAAACTGAATTGCTATCTTCTCAAGGTTATCGACTGCTTGGATTGGCAGCTAAAAAAGGTGCCATTGTTGGCTCAAGAGAAAAAGATGAAGAAGCGATGAGTTTTATCGCAATAATGACCTTCAGCGACCCCATTCGTGATTCAGCCAAAAAGGCACTTGCTATATGCCAATCTCAAAAAATTAAAGTCAAGATGATTACAGGGGATCATCCCTTTACAGCTCATGCCATTGCCGATCAATTGGAACTAGAACACTCACATGATGCACTTTATACTGGGGCTGATTTGAACTTGCTCTCAGAATCAGAACGTTTAAAGGCCTTTAAAAAAGGGGCGATCTTTTCGAGAGTGACGCCTGAGCAAAAATATGAACTTGTTCGTGCTTTAAAAAATGATGGGATGGTCGTTGCTATGACAGGAGACGGCGTCAATGATACACCTGCGATGAAAATTTCTGATATTGGTATTAGCATGGGAGAAAATGCTACGGATGCAGCGAGAGCGACCGCAAAAATGATACTGATTAAAAATGATTTCAATGGAATTGTTTACGCCATAACTGAGGGGCGAAGAATATTTTCTAATCTTAGAAAAAGTTTTTCTTATCTTATTTCTTTTCACGTTCCTGTTATTCTTCTTTCATTTTTGCCACCATTACTCAAACTAGGGGAATTTCTCATGCCAATTCATATTATACTCCTGGAATTAGTGGTTCATCCGGTTTCGGCTTTTACTTTTGAGAATTTTCAGAGTGGATCTCTGCGTGTGGACGAAGGAATTCTTAATAAAATGATGTTATTAAGTTCTATTCTTGCAGGTGTGATTGTTAGTTTGACAGCGTTATTTTTATTTGTGATGGCCAAGGGGATACCCTTAGAAGAAAGAAGAACCATAGCTTTGAGTACAGTTCTTTTTGGAAATATGGGATTTATTTTATTAGAAACCTGGCCGCTATTCACTAAAAGGCTTTGGGTCACACTTAGCTTACTTTTTTTCGTAACTATTGCGAGCTTTGAAATTCCCATTGTGGCAAGCTATCTCCATTTATTAGCACCACCTTATCATTGGATCGGTTACAGTTTTGTTATTGGTGTGATCTCTTCATGGCCATCGTGGTTTGTGAGAAAGAAATTCGTAAGCAAATTAAAATAGTTTTATCGATTATCCAGTGGTCAGCATGCCACTGGCAATACCAGTGACACATTCTCGAAGTAGGGCCATGTCTTTTCTTTCAAGTGCATCGACTTCTAAAATGTTAAGTGGATAAATTAAAGTTGAACGAAGTCTTATACTTTCTTCAAGCCAAGGACGAAACCAAAGATTTTCACTTTCACCGCTCACTTCGACTAGAAATTGATTGGTTCGTTGTAGTTCTCTTCGGAATTCCTGAATGACGGCATTTGATTGTTCTTTGGAAAGTGGTGATTTGCTCAGTGAGAAATGCCAGACCGACAAATCTGTTTTAGAAATCGTGTAGGCTAGTGTTTTTACAAAGGATCGAAAAAAGTCAGTGCTTTCATATGCATCTTTTAATTCGTTTTTTTGAATACTCGAAAATTCACTCCAACTACTTCCAACTCCCCACCATACAGGGAAAAGGACTCGGGTTTGGGTCCAACAAAGGACCCAAGGAATGGCCCGTAAACTTTTTAAGTTAAATTCTTTTTTTCTCTTTGAAGGTCTCGATCCTATTTTTAAATGCTCAAGAAAAGGGTAGGGCGTGGATACCTTTACAATTTCCATGAATTTGTTGTCTGAAACTTTCGCGAGATATTTCATTCTTACTTTGTCAGCAAAAAGTGCAATCACTTTTTCAAATTCCCTGCCAATTTTTTCTTTGGAAACTTTTTTCACTCCCCATCTTATTTTTTCAATTTGTCTTTGCATAATTTGAGGAGAAGAAAAAGAGCGATGGATCATCTCGCCCTGTACTGTAGCCTTGAAACGCAGTCTGGCTGATTGAGGCCACCATGAAATTTGTTCTTCAATGCTCCCTCCTCCTCTGGCAACACTGCCCCCTGAGCCGTGGAAGAAAATTGGTATATGCCCTCGCGATTTTATTACTCGATCGAGAGATTTTAGGGTTTTATAAATAATAAATCGGCTAAAGAGTGCACCTGATTCTTTTGCTGAGTCTGAATAGCCGAGCATGATTTCAATTTTGTTATCCCAGTGCTTTTCGCAGTTAGCGATAACACTTTTTAATTTCATCATATTTTTAGTTAAATTAGAAGAATCTTCAAGAGCCTTACGTGTTTCAAATAGTGGGACGATGGGGATTTTTAAATTGCCCAGATGTCTTTTTGATAATTTAATAGCATTTTCAATATCAGATATTTCTTCACACATACTGATAATAAAGCCTCGAGCATACCAAACGGGAGACCCACCGATGGCCAAACGATTAATTTTAGCTAGCATTCTAACGATAGCTAATGTTTTATCTTTAAGAGCAGTTTCAATAACTTCAGAATCTTCTCTTATTTCAAGTGGGACGCAAAGACCTGGATAGAGCTGGTTGATTTTTTTTATTTTCTCTAGTTCGGGAGAATTGATCCCTACAATTTTTTTGTAGAATTTTGAAACCTCATGCAGTGTCTTGCAAAAATTAGCCAACTTTTTCCCATCTCCATTGCCAACGACTGTTACTCTCTTAAGATGAAGTTTAATCGCATTTACCTTTTTATTTAGATTTAAAAGTTCTTTACTACTTGAAACCAAACTTAATTTGCTTTTGCAAAGAATAAGTTGTTCATTGATGTAGTGAAGTAAATGGAGGCGAGATAAGTTTAAAGATTCAACCATTCTTTTTTCATCAACTCCGGGATGACCATCTTTATCACCTCCTACCCAAGTTCTTATTAAGAGTGGCTTTTGATTCTTTAAAAGTTCTAATTGTTTATCGAGAATAGATCTTTTGAATAATGTTGAATAAATATACTCCGCTTCATCGGACACGCTAGGGCTTTTAACTTTGGAAACAGGAATATTCAAGAAAAGTAGTATGAGGTGATAGAGTTCATTATCAAAGTCGCTATTTGATTTTTTTAAGTAGGCGAAAATGAGCTCTGTAATTTCATTTAATAAACTAATAACTTTTGAGCTTCTAGCTTCAGTGGGGTGGGCCGTCAGCACGTAGATAATTGATCCCTTCGTTGAAGTATTTAATTTTTTGGGAGATTGATCGATTCGAAAACTTCGGTAAGCATTTTCACAAGCGTTGATCAACTCCAGGCCTAAAGCAAAAGAATGAGCAATTTGGGATTTGACTGCGGGACTTTTTCCTTTGAGGTATTTGTAAATGCTTTGATGTTTTTTACCAAGACCAGTAAAAGATGAGTGTCTTACTTTTTTGTACTCACTTCTCACATACTCGACATCTTTATAAATGGAGTCCCCATAGCGTTGCAAGATTCCCTTACCTAAAAGCTCAAGGGAACGATTAACAAGTTCAGACAATTCTTTAGAAATATGAGATTTTTTCATAGCTGAATATTAGCAAGAGAAGTTGCCTTATGGAAGTGAGAGTTAGAGTATTCTTTTTCTAGGTGATCGCACCTTTTTTAATTTCTTCAACGAGCTGATCTAGGCAAGTCGCCCATCCATCTTCGAACCCCATCGCCGCATGCTTTTGAGAAGTCGCTTCGTCACCGTGTCTGGCAATCGCAGTGTATTTGGTTTTCTCTCCCAGGGCTTCCAAAAGGATCATCCCAGTAAAAAGAAGATCAGGTGGATTTTCAGGATTGTGGATAGGGCGATAGCCAGGACCTAGTGCTGAAGTCCAGACAAATTTCTTGTTGGGAACTGCTTCAAGGATACAGCCAGCACAGGGAGTTTCTGGCATATCAGGCCCTTTCATATCAGTTCTAAAAATTCCGCCAGGCTTTAAGTCAACTTTGCAGTTGTATACTTCATAAGGTCTGGGACAAAACCATTTTACAATATGTTCTGGCTCAGTCCAGGCTTTCCAGACGAAACTGACTGGGACATCGACTATTCTTTGTAAAACGAGATCAAGTTTGGGATTAATTTCAATGTTCATAAAAACTCCTATTTAAGTGATTCGAGATATTTTCCAAGGTTATCAATGTGCTGGATTCCACCTTCAATTGCACCATATTGCTCGTTAACTTTTTCAAGCTCTTCTTTTGTTCCAAAGTCTTGCTCCATGATCACAGTTGTTCCATTGTTCATTTTTTCGAATTTTATTTGGGTATGAAAATGGACATCTTCTGTTTTTTGACCTTCTCCAATGTGCTTATAAATAATCAGATTGGGTTTGGAAATTTCGACGAATTGAATTTTATTGTTGTAATCAGTTCCATCTGGGCCATGCATAATAAAGTTCCAAAAACCTCCGTTTGTGAAATCTAAACTGTGGGTAGTCAGTGTAAATCCATCAGGCCCCCACCACTCAGATAAGTGCTGATGAGACGACCAAGCATCAAAAACAAGTTCAATGGGAGCATCAAAATATCTTCTATAGATGACTTTGCCCCCCGTGATTGTTGTTTCTACATTACTTTTTGCCATGCAGTTTCTCCCTTTTCATTTTTAAGAGATAATTATCGAGCCTATTTAAACGCTTTTCCCAGATTTCTTTAATTTCTAAAAGCCAGTCTTCCATTTCATTGATGCCGTCATTATTAAGGCTATAAATGCGCTTTTGCGCCGCCTTTTTCATATGGAGAACCTTTGCTTCTCTGAGGACTTTGAGGTGTTGGGAAATCGCCGGCGGACTCATCTCGAAATTTTGGCTAATTTCAGTGGAGGTAAGCTCGCCATTGACGGCAACTAATCTTACGATTTCTCTCCTCGTATCATCGGCAAGAGCACTGAAGGCATTCATGAAAGAATTATAAAGTTAACGCTTAATTAAGTCAATACTTAATTTACAGGGTAACTTACTGATAATAAAGGTAAAAAAAATTGCATGGACATGCAAGTAAATATTGCTTCTCCGTCATACTTGCATTAAAATGCAAGTATGAAGAAAAAAGACATAGAGAAATTTTCAACTCTTTTTAAAGTTCTCTCAGATTCCAATCGTCTTAGTATGATTCAACACTTGTGTGGCTGTCGCGAGGCCAACGTCGGTGAGATTTCACGCTGCTGTTCGATTGATCTTTCGGTGGTCAGCCGGCACCTCTCGAAACTTAAAAATGTGGGAGTCTTAAGTGCACACAAAAAAGGGAAAGAAGTTTACTATGACTTGAATGCTTCTGATCTGGCCAAGATTTTACGCGAGCTCGCTGATGAAATTGAAAAGACCGACTGCTGTCGGTAAAGGAGTCATCATGAGCGAAAAAGAAAATTGCTGTGGGTGCGGATGTTGCAATTCAACGAAAATTGCAGAGTTTTTTCGTCACCTCGCAAAGTTTTTTGAAAAGAAATAAACGAGGGGGAGCAATCCCCCTTTTTTAATTAAGGAACACTGAAAATGCCAATCTTTTTAATGGGACTGCATGTTCTACTTCTTAACCTCGATGAATATCTCTTTAACAAAAAAAGAGGCCACTCTCCCTATGAAACGGTGAGCGTGATCAGTGATGGTATCCTTTTTCTCATTCCTCTTCTGATTGCGACTTTTGTGACATATTCAGAGTCTTGGGTTTGGACCTACAAAATTTTAGCAGGTCTTTCTATGCTTTCAGTTGTTAAAAATGAATTTTTCTATCGAAATTTAGAAGTTAAAGAACGTTTTATTCACGCTTGTCTTTATGTGCTTCACCCTATGATTCTTTTTACATTTTATGAATCTTGGACTCATAATTATTTTAAAGAACACACTTATTTTTGGATGGTTCAAATTCTCTATTTTGGTCTTGGGATGAAGATGGTTATTTACCAGTTGATTTATTGGAATTATATTCACGAAAAACCATAAAGTTGGTAAAGTATGAAAAGAAATATTTTATTTCTCTGTACTGGTAATTCTTGTCGCTCCCAAATGGCCGAGGCATGGGGGTGTCACTTAAAATCAGATAAATACAATTTTTATTCAGCTGGAACGAAAAAGCATGGACTGAATTCTTTCGCTGTAGAAGTCATGAAAGAAGTTGGGATTGATATTTCTCAGCAGATTTCAAAAACGACAGAAGAGCTGCCGGCAGTGAAAATGGATTACGTGATCACTGTTTGTGCAGATGCTCATGAAAATTGTCCTTATTTTCCGGGAGGAAAAATTATTCATCGTGGTTTTGATGACCCACCTCGATTGGCCAATCAGATGGAAAGTCATGAAGAAGTCTTGACTCTCTATCGACGGGTCAGAGATGAAATCAAGAGCATGGTTAGCAATATAGAGAAAGTTTTAGTGTAAATTTACTTTTTGCTTTCGAGATATTTCTTTAATTTTTCTTTCGCAGCATCTTTTTTGAGTCCAAGTTTTGTTGCTAACTCGAAAGATTTTTCATTGGAAAAGTGATGATCCTTTTTAAAGTGCCCACCGAGCCACACGGCCACGCGATTTCCTGAGCTGCAATGAATAAGGACTTTCCCTTCTTTTCGATGTTTTGAGACTAAAGAAGTGATCTTTTCAATATAATTGTCATCGAGATCTTTATCCATCGAAAAAGGAATGTTGTAATAGTGAAAACCTTGTTTTGATGCAAGAGCTTTTTCCCATGATTCTTTATAATCTCCTTCTTGTTTGTTTCGAAGGTTGATAATCGTTTTGAAGCCATTCTTTTGGAGATCTTGTAGTGTTTCTTCAGAAGGCTGACCAGAAAAATAGATGTTATCCCAACGATTACCTTCAAAGTTTTTAGATATCTCTATATTGGAATGAGCCAAGCTTTCATCTGAGCAATGAGCATAGCTTAAAAAGTTTAAGGTTAAGTAGAGTGCAAGGATGAGTTTCATAATATTTCCTTAAAGGTTGATTTGCATCCCAAGTTCGACCACTCGATCACGAGGGATTTTGAAGTGTTCAGTGGCTTGAAGTTGGTTGCGAGATAAAAAAGCAAAAAGTTTTTCTCGCCAAATAGCCATGCCGGGCAAAGGAGTCGCTCTGAGTGATTCATGACTGAGGAAAAAAGTGGTTTTTTCAATATCGATTGGAAATTCTAAAAGGGGTTTCGCTAATTCTAAAATATTAGTCATATCTGGTGATTGCATAAATCCATAAAAGACTTTTATGAGACATGTCTTTCCAGGTAGATTGACTATTTCTAAACGATCTTTATTAGTAATATATGGATTTTCTGTAGTTTCGATATTCATAAATATCACTCTTTCGTGCAAGACTTGATTATGTTCAAGATTATGAATGAAAGCAGGTGGAGTGTAATAACTTTCATTGATCATATAGATGGCCGTACCCTTTGCTTGGGAAAACTCAGACTTATCTAATGATTCCAAAAAAGGAACAAGAGGTTTAAGGTGTTTGTGGAGGCGGAGTTTTAAAATTTCTCTTCCTTTTTCCCAGGTGGCCATAATGAAGAAGATTCCAATACCAAGTACGATAGGGAACCATCCACCTTGGAAGAACTTAATGGAATTGGCTGCGAAAAAACTAATATCAATACTTAAAAAAATGAGAAATAAAGGGAGTGTGAGAGTGAGTGGCAATTTCCATTTTTTCATTGCGAGCTCAAATACCAAAAGTGTCGTGATGACCATAGTGATAGAGATCGCAATACCATAAGCTGCTGCCAGAGAGCTCGAAGATTTAAAGAAATATACTAAAAAGAGAGTCGCAAAGAGCATCATCCAGTTGAGAAGTGGAATATAGATTTGTCCAATTTCTTTATAAGATGTGTGAAGTATGCGAACACGAGGAAAATAACCAAGCATGATAGCTTGTCGGGTGAGAGAAAACACTCCAGAGATAACGGCCTGGGAAGCAATGACCGTGGCCATAGCCGATAAAATAACGGCAGGGTACAAGAGAGCTTTGGGCATCATGTGAAAGAAAGGGTTTTCTGCGGTTTCAGGTTGAAACATCATCAAGGCCCCTTGTCCAAAATAATTTAAGAGCAATGCTGGCATGGCCACTGTAAACCAGGCCAGGCGAATGGGTTTTTTCCCAAAGTGCCCCATATCAGCGTAAACGGCTTCTCCTCCTGTGACGACTAAGAAAATAGAACCGAGGACAATAAGACCATGAGCTTTATTTAAAATAAAAAAGTCAAAAGCGTATTGGGGGTTAATAGAATAGAGAATGGTAGGAGCTCTCCAAACATTGATAGCCCCGAGAACCCCTAAACTTCCAAACCAAAGTAGCATGATGGGGCCAAAAAATATTCCTATTTTTCCTGTTCCAAACTTTTGAAAAGAAAAAAGGAGAACGAGAATAACTGTTGTTATGGGGAGAATATAGGGCTCGAAAATGGGAGTGGCGACCTTTAGTCCTTCAATGGCACTGAGAACAGAAATGGCAGGAGTGATAACACCATCTCCATATAAGAGTGCCGATCCAAAGAGGCCAAGGATAAGCACGGCCTGAGAGAGATAAGGTGAACTTTTATTAGTTGTCTTGTTGTAAACTAAGGCCATGAGGGCAAGGATACCCCCTTCGCCTTTGTTATCAGCTCTCAAAACAATGATCATGTATTTGATGACAATAACAAGGATCATAGACCAAAAAATGAGTGACAATACACCATAGACATTGAGATCTGTGATGGCAAGAGCGTGTTCGCCTGAAAAACATTCTCGAATGGCGTAAAGCGGACTAGTTCCAATATCTCCAAAAACGATTCCTAAGGCGGAGAGTGAAAGTAATGCCAAGTACTTGCTTTGTTCAGCATTTTCTGTGTCAGTGGCCATTGATTATCCTTTTCTTCACAATAGATTATTTAAGGATATTCGTCTATGGGATTTATTGTTTAGGGATGACAGAATCGCAATTAAACCAACGCATTGCTTTTGCCAATGATTGCTGTTTTAAAAGAACAGGCTTTAAACGATCAATCTGTTCGTAGACTCTTTTATAATAGTATTTTCCGTCAATTTGATCTTCTAATTTTTTATCAACTTTTCTCAAGTGAATAATATCGGTAACGGAAAAGCGGCCATCGTTATTGTAGTCTAAATCACAAGTATTAGTATCCACTGTTACGTTGATATCAGCAGTGAGTGAAGTTGGTGTGAGATCGTTTAAAAGCTCGATGGTATAACGACCAAAGGTAACCTTATCATTTTTATTTTTAAGAGAGATTTGAGTGGGCGAAAACTTGTGGAGATAAGAATATGCTTCTTCGTATTTGAAAATCTGATGAATATGAATTCCCGTTGAATTTTCTGGAATTGTTGTATCTTCTTCATATAGAGATCTCAACGACACATAGAAAAAATAGCCAATATTGAGAATTTTTGGGATCCCTTCAGAGCGGGTAGAAAGATTTTCGATAGTGTATGTTCCCGATTCATCCACTTCTTCAATGGCTGCAGGGTTGTTTCTAAAAATTCCTAGTTGATGAGATTTGGGAGCATTGGGATGATTAAATCTATAACTATAGCTCATGAAGCAAGCAGGATCATTGTGGTTGTCGCGGTGAATATCTGTGAATGTCCCAGAGTGTTTCAAATTTAAAGTATGACCAAGTTCATGAATAAAAGCAAAATCGTGGTTCGGATCTGTCACTCTAACACTGGCATAATCATAACGTCCTGGCCAAACTTTAACGCCCTTTCCAGTAAAGCCACACAGTCCGGTGTTTTCACCTTGAGTTGGTGTTGCCGATCGAGATGATACAAAAATAAAGTGATTGTATAGAGAAACGTCAGAAGTTTGATTGATAGCATTGATGTGATCATTGCGAAGCCTATTCCCGCAGATTAAACCTTTGTTTTCTTCAGAGTAAGCATAATTCAGGGGAACAACAAAGATATCCATTTTATTATCACCATTGGCATCGAGATTAAAATCGATTGTTCCACGGCTCATACTGTAAAAATAATCGTGAATGTGCTGCATGGACTTTTCGGCAGCTTCGATCGGGTAGTTTTTTGAAGTTTTCGCATTGGTGAAATCTAAGAGAATCATCGCTACTTTGTATTCATCTTTTGAGCTTTTTACTTCATAGGATTGAGAGGCAATATTTCTCGGTTTTTGTATTTGTTTTTCTTGGCAGGCAAACATCATAAATAATAAAGTAAAAATTAGAAAAATTCGACACATGATAAAGCACCACCTCTAAAACTTAAGTATCCTCGTAAATTATAGATTCAAATTGAGAGAGCCTCTTGGATAATTTTAGAAAAGTTCATTTCTTTTAAGGACTTAAAGGATGATTCCCTTAGAAGACTCTGCCAACAACTATTGGCAATTTAAGCATTCGTATGAGGAGTATCTTTTTGGAACTCTTTGATCAAAGTGACATACAGTTCACTTAAGTTCTGCTTTAATTGAATCACGTCGAAGGGTTTTTTTTCGTCTTTGGTTAAAGCGTAGGTATGAACATTGCCAATAAAAGCATTGATGAGGGTATAAGCTAGCCGAGAAGCATTTTGAGTAGGAACTTCAAATTCATTTTCCAAGATATCGGCTGTCGAGTTGATAATCTCTTGCCTGGTTTGGATGATGCTATCATGTTTTTTAAGCATAAAAACAATGGCAGTCAGATCTCTAATAAGAAAATCGTTTTTTAAAAATTCATTGACTGAATAATCAATTATTTGATCAATCCTTTGTTTTAATTCAATAGTTTCTTGAGGGTTCATGGCCTCTAAAATGTTTTTCTTAGTCTTAGAAACAATTTCATCGGCAACTTTAGAGAGGACAGCCTCTTTGTTAGGAAAATACTGGTAATAAGAACCAACGCTGACTCCGGCCATTTTAGATATCTTGTTCGTAGATAGTCCATCGATGCCAAAAGTTTTTAAGGCCTTGACTGTCCCCGAAAGAATATAGCTGACAAGTTTTTGGCTTCTTTTTTGTTGAGGTTTTTTTCTTGCTTTGGTTTTGATTTTTAAATTTTCAGACATTATTCAATTTTAATGAATTTTACTTAAGACCTATAGTAAAAAATGGGGGGATTTAATAAGTCATTGCTATTTGTTCTTGTGAGTTTAAGAATTGTTTAACTCATTTTGAGATGCTTTAAATAGATTTTTCACGGGGCCTAGAGCTCAAGTTGACACAAATATGGGTATTTGCTCGTTAATGGCTTTATAAGAGTGCTTATGAAGACCGGTATTATTAATTTTCATCATCTAAAAAAACTTCGTTATTTTGAACGGTTAAGAGTAGTTGGGTAAAACTGTCAATTTTTTTATATACAGCTTAAATTTCTCCTTTAAAGCAAAAAAAGCGCAATGTGTCCGTTGTAATCCCATCAGTATGAAATTGAGTTATAGCTGGAGCACTACTAATTCCGATGTGCAGTTCTCCTCCATTGGAATGACAATATTGGCGAACTTCCCCAATGTTTTTGA
Organism: Halobacteriovoraceae bacterium; assembly: GCA_020635135.1. GTDB lineage: Bacteria > Bdellovibrionota > Bacteriovoracia > Bacteriovoracales > Bacteriovoracaceae > JACKAJ01. Next base: position 349,324 of record JACKAJ010000016.1, on the reverse strand, counting down.
GGTTAGGTTTGTCTAATTTATCTTTAGCATAATTAAAGCTTAATGCTTGTCCTTGTACAAGTTCTAGATTGTCATGAACGCCAGAATGTAGACCTTCTAAAAATTGTTTAAACTCTGAATATTTTATCATGAGTGTTTCTTGAAGATTAAGCGACCCATAATTATAGAAAGTTTTGTAATAGCTATTGAGAGGATAATGAAGGTATATTTCATCTTGAGGAGATTCTTGTCTATGATAAAGATTTTTGGTCAATTCACAGCCCTTGAATATTGTTAAGTCTTTCTTATAACGGAGAAGTTCGTCGGCTGCTTGATAATTCGTTTGATTTGAATTTTGCTTATAGCGAAAATAATATTTTTTGCCAGGAATTTTAAGATCATCGGCGACATGGGCTGCAAAGTATGTCTTTTTTTCTATACGGCCTTGGCTTGGTGGAACCTCTATCGTGTACACAAGGTGATAAAAGTCTGAAGAAGTAAAATACCCATCATCATTATAATCAACTTCACATTGACAATTTTTTTCTTTTAGTAACTTTTCATTATTAATAAGGTATTTCCCTAGTAATGAAATTCTCGTTTTGGTCTCATCGTCATCTCTATTCTCTTTGGTTAAAAGATCAAATTCTTTTGTGAGATCTTTATTATGAATTGTAAGAGAAGAACATAAATAAGCATTACTACATCCTAAATTTTTTAAATTCTCTTCAGCAATTTTTTTCTGTTTTTTAGCACTTTTAAAATCTTCATTCCATTTTTTGACGAATTCTTTAATCTCAGGAGTATTATAATTTTTAACGCCATCAAGTCTTTTAATACTTTGATTGAGATAGATGAGATATTCGTCGGATTTTATGTATCGATCGCTTTCAATCTTGCACATTTCACTCGTGTTATCGGTTGGAATGCTTGGATTATCTTCGTCTGAAGCTAACCCACGACGCCCTTGCGATGTGGTTTGAGAACAAGACTGAATGAAAAAAATGAAAAGAAGAGTTAAAAGATAAAATTTTTGTATCATAAAAATTTCCATTGAAAAGTTTAGAGTCATTAGTATTTTCGGAGTAAAAAGGTGTGAACTTTATGGTCTTTAAAAATAAAAACCTAGAACTAGATCTAGGTCAATCAAAGGTTGAAAGAATTTATAGATTAAATTAAACTGGCCGCGAGAATTCCAAGAAAAAGAAAGAAGTAACTGCCAAGTCCAGCAACAACAAACCACCACCATCGGTTGAATTTAAGAGCAGCAAAGATAGAGACCAACCCATGGAAAAGTGAAGCAATTCCAACTGTTAAAGAAGCCATTTTAAGGACGTGCTGGAAGCGCTCGTTTTGCATCATTGACCAAGTTGGTTCAGATAAAAGCCGGCCATATTTCATCATTCCATCGTATAAAACAAACTGATCCAGCATATAGGTAATAATTAAGAAAAAGCCGAGACCTAAACTAAGGATAGCCGGTTTGAAATAAAAGATTTTTCGAGACTTTTTAGAAAAAGAAAGTCCTGCTAATAAAATAACTAAAAATATTGAAAAAACAGAAAAAGAATCGAGTTCTCCAATAGAGTAATAGGAAAAGGCACATTCACCGATCGCCGCAATAATTGTTGTGATCAATGCCGTATTGAGACTGGCGAAACTATCGACAATGACAAAAACTAAAAGAGGGATAATAACGTATAAAAATGAATAATTACTCATATTATTTTAATTTTAAATTTGATAATGCGGCAAATGCATTATTTTTTAACTCTTGAGTTGGCGGTTTTCTTTTAGTTTTTTTATCTGACGATCCTTTTGGAGCCGGAACAGAATCATCTGCAGAGTCTGATTTAAGAGAAAGCGAGATTCTCCCGCGCTCGTTGTCCACTTCGATTACGCGTGCTTTGACTTCCTGACCAACTTTGAGCTCATTGAAAGCATTTTCGACAAATTTATCGGCCATTTGGCTGACATGGATCAGACCATTCTCCTTAATACCGATATCAACAAAGGCCCCAAATTGAGTGATGTTGGTGACGATCCCTGGGTACCACTGACCTTTTTTGAGATCGCTTATTGTCGAGATATCATTTCGATATTCAAAAGATACGAATTCTGTTCTCGGGTCTTGGCTGGGGGCTTGAAGGCATTTCACTATATCTTGGTGAGTGAACTCGCCAAGTTCAGTTTTAAGCTTTTGGTCGTTTTTGATAAGTTGAATTTTCGATGGATTTGTTGTGAGTTCTTGCAATGTTATTTTGTGATCTTTGCACCATTTTTCGAGTATTTCGTAGCGCTCTGGGTGAATGAAAGTTCCATCGAGCGGATTCTCACTTTGATAAATCCGAAGAAAACCAGCTGCTTGTTCAAAAACTTTTTGAGTAAAACGAGTAATTTTAAGAAGCTCTTTTCTATTTTTAAAGCCTTTGAGTTTTTTTCTTTGTTTGACAATATTATCGGCGACAGTGGGAGTGATTCCTGAAACAAAAGAGAGAAGTGGAGAACTCGCTGTGTTGAGATCCACTCCGACATAATTCACACAATTTTCAACGACAGATTCGAGGGATTTTTTAAGGCGAACTTGGTTCACGTCGTGTTGGTACTGGCCAACACCAATAGACTTGGGATCAATCTTAACAAGCTCTGCAAGAGGATCTTGAAATCGGCGGGCGATACTAATGGCCCCGCGAACAGTGACATCTTTATCGGGAAATTCTTTTCTGGCAATTTCACTGGCCGAATACACACTGGCTCCATCTTCGTTGACGAGCATGGCCTTGGTTTTTCCAGCTTTCACTTGAGGAACTTTTTGTTGGATAAACTGGAGAGTTTCCCTTCCATAGGTTCCATTGCCGATAGCAATATGCTTGATATCGAGTTGATCTATGCAAGTTTGAAGAATTTGAATGGCTTCTTGTGGGTGTCTTTCTGGATAGATTACTGTATCGGCGAGAAAAACTCCATTTTTATCAATAACGGCAACTTTGCAGCCCGTGCGAATTCCTGGGTCGATCCCAATAACTGACTTTGGTCCAAGATAGGGCTGGAGCAAAAGGTTTTTCAAATTAATCCCAAAAACATCAATGGCACTTTCATCAGAGAGTTTTTTTAATTCATTTTTAATTTCAAGAGTGAGGCTCGAGTGAATTGAAAATTTGTAAGCGCGAGCTATGCATTTTTCAATGGTCGCACGGCAGCCAAGCTGAGAGAGATTAAAAAGAGTACTTATAAGTTGTGTCGCTTGGTTTTCATCGAAAATTATTTCGACTTTGAGGATCTTTAAATCTTGGGCACGACGAATGGCCAAAAAGCGGTGTGCGACTTTGGGGTTTTTGAGCTCTAAAATTTTCTGTTCAAATTCAAAATAATCTTTAAATTTAGGAGCTTCTTTATTTTCATCAGCTTTTGCATGTTTAGTTGATTTGAGAGTAGCTTCTTTCCAATAGCGCTCTCTTAAATTTTCCTTGAGTTCCACATTGTGAGCAATCTCTTCTGTTATAATATCTTCGGCCCCACTTATGGCGTCCTCGAAAGTTTTGATGTGCTCATTAATAAACTGAGCGCCATTTTTTTTCTCTAGGCTCTGCAGTGATTCACTGGATGATTTAATAAGCTCAGCAAGCGGTTCCAGACCCTGTTCCCTGGCAATTTGGGCCTTTGTTTTCTTTTTCGATTTATAAGGGGCGTAGAGGTCTTCAAGTTGATTGAGAGTATTGGCTTGCAAGATTTTATTCTTTAATTCAGGAGTGAGTTTCTCCATTTTTTGAATAGTTTCTAAAATATAGGCGCGCCTTTTTTCGACTTCGAGATAGGTTTCGTAATGGTCCTTTATCGCTCCAATTTGCACTTCATCGAGACCCCCGGTAGCTTCTTTTCGGTAGCGAGCGATAAAGGGGATGGTGCATTCTTCTTCATAGAGTAGGGCCAGAACTTTGGCGACACTTTGAGGAGGAAGGGAGAGGCCTTGGGCCAGGTAACGGGAGATTTCAGATTCGATTTTCATGAGTTGAGGATAGCGGCTTCGAGAAAACTAGCCAATGGTTAATTGCGAAACATGGAGTTTGTAAAAGTTACAGAGACTGTAGAAGGATTATGCACTGCGTGATATGGTGCATTAATTATTCATTAAGGAGTTTTTATGTCGAAGATCAAATGGGGTGTCTCTTTTATCATTTTAATAGCAATAAGTTCATGCTCTAAATCACATACTGCACGGCCTGAGGAGAAGAAATCACTTGCTCCCGGGATCTATTCTTTTAATAAAGAAGCATCGAATTCCACACAAAAAGAATCGCTTGATCTCACTGACACAACTCATCTCGAGGTTATTAATAAGTCTGGTGATTATAATTCCTATAGCTTTGGTTATAAATCTGATTCTGGAAATATCTATGAAGAAATTAAAAACTTCAATAATTCTCAATCAAAAGCTTCCTTAAAAATTATTAAAAATAGTATCATTCTTAATTTTTCGATGCGCATTCCTGAATCAACGGATACTTACAAAGCAACTCTTGTTTACGATAAAGTCGATATGACTGTGAATGATGTTGAGGCGATTCAAGAAAATTTAAGAAAAGATTTTGTTGGAACCCACTATCTTCAATATGAAAATATTTATAACGAAATAACAAAAAAGTCTTTTAAACAATTTAATTGTTCTAAAGAAGAAATCAAAACAGTCTACCCAATCGATAACCCAAATGAAGCTTACCAGCTCCATTCATTAACAAAACTCGAAATTACGAAAGATGGTGTTTGTTCTCTCAATGAAGTTGAAAGACCATGTCGATTTAAAAAAATTGAAGATAGCACTTATTTAAAATTGAATGAATTTGTAGAGAAAAATGAGTATACGGACGAGCAATATGAGGCTGAGTATGGGATGAAAATCTCGAAAAATGACAATGGAGAAATAGTTATTGATACAAATTATAAGGATCAGTATTTAGGTAAAAGCAATGATTCGGTATTCGAATCAACTGGAAAAGATACGGTCGTCCTTAATTACGTTCTCTCAAACGTTGAAGAAAATTATGATTTTGCGGTAACTTGCCGTGATCCAAATCTTAAGAAAAGAGTCGATGCCAAAGTCCCTACATTATTACAGAATCATTTGCCAAAATCATTAAATTCTCTGAGAAATCCAACCGAGCCTGATTATATATTGGAAGCAAGAAAGAGCTATGGTCCCATTACAGTTGAAGAATGTGACGACTTTATTCATTCTCTTCATTCTATAAATGATTATTTGAGTAATGGAACCACAGAAAACAAAGAAGTAAAGTTGAATGAATTCAATAGAAAATTGAAAAATAGAAACGTTGTTAATTGTGTAGGGACTAGAGGAAGAACTCCTTTAACTGAATCACTCAATCCGTTGCGCTATGGAATTATGGCCAATGTTGTAGAAAAACTTATTTCAAACGGAGCAGATGTCAATCAGCGTGGAGACTACGATTTAACTCCCTTGCATTATGCTTATCAGTCGCGAGCTACAAAATCTAATCAGGAGGATGCTGATATAATTGAACTTCTCATTGGAAAAGGTGCCGATGAGAATGCAGTCAGCCGGTATGGTGTCTCAGTTGAAAAATTTAAAAATTGGGGCAAGAATTAGGGATTTCATTGATAATTTTTACTCAGTTGGAGAATAAGCTGTTAAGTTTTGGAAATTATTGCTAATAATCGCCATTATGCAAGTCAATGTTCGCTTTCTCGACAATCTTAGGCTCGAGGCCAGTTTTGATGATTTCACCATCATGACCGACCAACCTATTCGCTATAAGGGTGATGGAACAGCCCCCAGTCCATATGATTATTTTTTAGCATCGTCGGCTCTCTGTGCGGCTTATTTTGTGAAAGTGTATTGCAAGGCCCGCGATATCCCCACTGAAGATATTAAAGTGACTCAGAATAATATCGTCGATCCAGAAAATCGCTACCGCCAAATTTTTAATATTCAAATTGAATTGCCTGAAAGTATTTCTGAAAAAGATCGTCAGGGAATTCTTCAATCCATGAATCGCTGTACTGTCAAAAGGGTCATCCAAAATGATCTAGAATTTAAAATTGAAGCCAAAAATGTGCTTGGAAAAGATTCAGGCTTGCTCTTTGATGTGAATAAAGAGAGCCACACTCAAACGATGATTTTAGGAAAAGACTGTTCGCTCGAAGAAACCATTTTCAATATGACCAAGGTGATTGAATCACTGGGAATCAAGCTCGAGATTGCTTCCTGGAGAAATCCTGTCCCCCATGTTTGGTCAGTTCATATCAGAGATGCCGATTCTCCGATTTGTTACACGAACGGCAAAGGTGCTACCAAGGAAGCAGCCCTCTGTTCGGCATTGGGAGAATACATTGAGAGAATTAGCAATAATTATTTTTATAATGATTATTACTTAGGTGAAGAAATTGCAAAGTCGGGAACTGAAGAATTTGTTCACTACGCGGATGAAAAATGGTTTGCGATTGAAGAAGAGGGAAGTTTCCCTGAGGGGTTAATGGACGATTATTTGTTGAATACCTATCAACTCGACAATGCTTTGAAACCAGAGCACCTCATTGATACTAATTCAGGTCATCGAGAGCGAGGAATTTGTGCCATTCCCTTTGAAAGGCAATCAGATAAAAAGAAAGTTTATATTCCAGTCAACCTGATAGGAAATCTTTTCGTTAGTAATGGGATGAGCGCAGGGAATACTCGCTTTGAGGCTCGCGTGCAGTGTTTATCGGAGATTTTTGAAAGAGCAGTAAAAAATCAAATAATCCTCGAAGAGATCACACTTCCCGATGTGCCTATAAAAATTTTAGAAAAATACCCTAAAATTTTAGAAGGGATTTCTAAACTGGAAGCGGAAGGCTTTCCCGTGTTAGTGAAAGATGCTTCCCTGGGTGGGAAATTTCCCGTGATGTGCGTGACTTTGATGAACCCACGAAACGGTGGGGTTTTTGCATCTTTTGGGGCCCATCCAAAATTTGAAGTAGCTTTGGAGAGAAGTTTAACGGAACTTCTTCAAGGAAGAAGTTTTGAAGGGCTCAATGATATTCCAAGACCAAGTTTTGATAAGTTTGCAGTCAGTGAGCATAACAATATTATTGATCATTTTATAGATTCAACCGGAGTCATTTCTTGGAAGTTTTTTAGTGAAAAGGCAGATTTTAAATTTGTTGAATGGAATTTTTCAGGAAGCACAGAAAAAGAGTATGCCTATCTCATGGGAATTTTAGAACAATTAGAAAAAGAAGTTTATATTGCAGATTACGAAGAATTGGGAGCTAAGGCTTGCCGAATTTTAGTCCCGGGTTACTCTGAAATTTATCAATCAGAAGATCTCATTTGGGATAATAGCAACAAAGCTTTAGATTTTAGAGAGAAAATTCTAGGACTTCATCGTTTATCAGATGAAGAATTAGAAGAGCTTTTGGAGAAATTAGAGGATTCAGAACTTGATCATTATATGCCAATCTCTGAGTTGATAGGTATCGCCTTTGACGAGACTTCTGTCTGGGGACAACTTCACATTGGTGAATTAAAATGTCTTATTTTTCTTGCTCTAAAGCGCTTTGAAGAGGCCAGCGAGCTAGTGAAAATGTTTTTAGCCTTTAATGAATACACTAAAGAGAGATTGAAATTTTATCGCACTTTAGATGTGGTGCTTGATATTGTTACGGATGAAGAGTTATCTCTGGAAGATTATCAAAAAAATTTAGAGAGAATGTTCGGTGAAAAAATGCTTGCTGTCGCAATAGAGAGTGTATTTGGTGATGTGAAATTTTATGGGCTCACTCAGACAGATATGAATTTGGCTGGGATTGATAAGCATCTCCGTTTAATTGAGAGTTATCAAAAATTAAGGGCCAAAAGAAAGGATGCGTTCACGCTTCTTTAAGATTTATAAGAGATAGAATAATGCGAAGATATGTTCTATCTGGTCTTCTGCAGTCCGGGGAATGTACTCATTCATGTAACCCACTTGCAAATTTGTTTCATTGATCGGAATTCTTACACCAAGAAAAGCTCGATTTCGCTCGAAGGTTCGATTTCCTGTCCAACTATCGTCAGTGAGATTTAAAAAGATATCATTCCAGAAAATGAACTTATAGGAACGATCTGTTTGTTCAAGAATAGTTAGGCGATAGCGAAAGCGAACAGAGTCGTCAGGATCATTTTCCAAGAATCTTCCTTCTAAACGTGTCATACCTGAAAAAGAGAAATTGAATGCATTTCCATATTTTTGTTGGTACTGGAGAGTAAAACGATGTTCGACTCGGTTGGGAGAGTGGAAATGACCATAGATTAGCCCCATTTTGTGTCCATTATCCAAATGATAACTTGGGCCCAAAAGAAAAACAGACTGTGCTGTTTCTCCAAGGTCGTTATTATAGCGGAGCTCGCCACTGACTAGAAATGAATACTTTTCGTTAATAACTCGATTACTTGTGGCGCCAATCCACATTCGCTTACTTTCAGTGGATGAAAATGCTGGAATAGAAAAAATAACAAAAAGAAGAAAAAATATTTTCATTAAGATTATTTTTCTTTATTTGTAATCTAATTGTAAATAAAGAAAAATAAGCATCAGCTCGAAGTTCTTGAGCTTTTTTCTTATCCATTGGAGAATCAGACGTTGTAAAAATAACAATGGGTGTTTCAAGATAGTTGTCGTCGCTTCGCACTTCTTTTAACACTTCAAAACCATTTTTTTTTAAGCATATTGAGATCAAGTAAGACGAGTTTTGGTATATCTTCTTTTTTGTTGCAATCAGTTTCGTAATCTGAAAAAATTAACCTTGAAATTATTGATATAAAACTTAGGGTTTATTATGGGTAAAACTCGGCTTGAAGCTTTTAGCGATGGTGTATTGGCCATTATAATTACCATCATGGTGTTGGAGATTAAAGTTCCCCACGGGGCGGAAGTAGAAGCTCTCGGACCTCTTATTCCCATCTTTTTAAGTTATGTGTTGAGCTTTGTCTTTCTTGCCATTTATTGGAATAACCATCACCACATGCTTCACACCTGCAAAAAAGTGACTGGTCCTATTTTGTGGGGAAATATGCACCTTCTTTTTTGGCTTTCACTCGTTCCATTTGCAACTGGCTGGATGGGGGAAAATCATTTTGAAAGAATGCCAGTGGCTCTGTATGGTATTGTTCTCTTCGGAGCCGGTCTTGCCTATTGGATTTTACAATCTCTCATTATCTCATCTCAAGGTGATAACTCACTTTTGAAAAAAGCTGTCGGCAGTGATTGGAAGGGAAAGGCATCCTCTACACTTTATTTCTTATCAATTCCTATTGCTTTTCGATTTCAATGGGTAGCCCTGGGAATTTATATATTAGTCGCACTGATGTGGCTTATCCCTGATAGAAGAATCGAAAGAGCTCTTCAAGCTAGTTAGCACGAAAGTTCAAAGCAGGATTGACTTCTCTGTAATTTCTGTTTTAAGACGATACAGTTTGGATAAGTTATATGTTGAAGGGGAAGTGTTTGAAAGCTAAAAATTATAAAATGGCCAAAAAATTAGAGCAGATACCCAATGTCGGAAAAGCTGTCGCTAGTGACTTACATATACTGGGAATAACTGAACCAGAACAGCTAAGAGGTAAAGATGGGATTGCACTTTATCGTGAGTTGAACAGACTGACAGGTGTATGCCATGACCCCTGCATGGCTGATACTTTGATGGCTATTGTTGATTTTATGAATGGGGGGAAGCCTCAACCTTGGTGGAAATTTACAGCAAAAAGAAAGAAAATTTTATCTTAGGATATTTTAGAACTTAATACGGCTAAAGAAGTTTTCGAAAGAGTGAATAAACTGCTTGAAATTCACTCGATTAAATTTTTCAGTTAGTTCCTCGTAAAAGCCATCGTCAAAATGGAAGGTTTTCTTGCAGGAAATAATAGCATTCTGGTTTATTTTTCCTGTCGAGACTGTGCAGTCGAAGAAAATAGAGTGAGAGAGTTTGGAGGAAAGGTCGAAAAATCGAAGTTCTCCATTGGACAATATGGCTTTATTTCCTTGGTCTACGATACTGAAGGCAATATGATCGGCTTACATTCTTTACAATAATAATCGAATGAGGTTCCATTTTTTTTGACCCCCTCTTGCCATAAAAAATATTGATACCATCTTTAATTAAGTAAGCAAGGGAGGAGATATGGGGTATACGTATTCCGTCTGTAAGAAATGTGAGAGCTTAAATAAAGTTGATACAAGCAAAGCACTAGAAAAAGAGGCCGTCTGTGGTAAGTGCGGGGTGACCCTTGAGCTGCATGGTTTGGTAAGTCATGTGAATCGATCTGAATTTCAGCGCATTATCAATAAAAGTGAAAAGCCAGTGGTGGTTGATTTCTGGGCATCGTGGTGCGGACCATGCCGAGCATATGGCCCTGAATTCGAAAAAGCTTCTATAAATACGACAGAAGCCGTGTTCTTGAAAGTTAGTACTGAAGAAGAGTCTGCTTTATCAAGCGAACTCGGTATTCGTGGAATTCCCTGTACAATCATTTATAAAAATGGGCGTGAAGTGCTAAGGCAAAGTGGTGCCATGAGTTCTGAACAGTTGAAACAATTAATAACTCATATTTAAAAACGAATCACTCAATTAAGAGGGAATTGGTCAAATTTAAAAAGCCTTATTCCAAGCCACTCTTGGAAACGGGGTTCATTCTTCACCCTGGACTAGTGGGTGAGCATTTTTGATACAATAGACTCTATGGAAGATGTTGCTTTAAAAAGCTCTGCAATGAGTGAAATCGTCAATAAGCGTGAGCTCATTGAAAAACTCATGTCCGAGTTACAAGATATTGGTCAAACTCTAGAATTTCCAGACAAACATCAACTTTTAAAAATAGGTGATACAAACGAGCATTTGTATTTTCTTTTAGAGGGAAAGCTCAATATTAATATTGGATCAGAAACAGTTAATACCCTCATTGAAAGAGGGGACATTGTCGGTGAAATGAGCGTTATCTCGAAGCAAACCTGCAAGGCCGACGTTGTTGTGGATGGGTATGCTAAAATATTAAAACTCAGTGTCGATCAAGTTTTTAAAACAGCACAATTACAATTACTCATCTATCGGATTTTTTGTCTTACCTTGAGTGATAAACTTGAAACTACAAATGTGAAGGCCAAGAATTTTGAAGCTCTAAATAAGTCACTAGAAAATGAGATTAAAAAGCGTACTAACGATCTTATCTCTAAAAATAGTGAACTCTCACTAGGATATAAAAAATTAGAACTTATGCATCAAGATTATCTTCGAGTCCTCATAACTCTCGAATCATTAGAAGAAAATTTTATTACTAATTCAATAAAGATTTTAGAACAAGGAAATAATGCTGAGCAAGTAAAGAAAAATCTTGTTAATGCCCAATTGCAATTAAAATCTTTCACGAATCTTAAAGTTGAACAACAACTTTTTGAAGAGCAAGAAGTTATTGTGGTTGACACTGATAATAAGAGAAGAAGTATGATTAAAATGGCTCTTGGAGGAACAGGAGTCAAAACACATGTTGCGAAAAATCTCGATGAAGCTAAAATAGCCCTCAAAGAATTTCAATCATGCACGGTTTTTCTTTCAGCCGATATGCTAGAGGTTGCGAACTTTATTTCAAAAGAAAAAATTGATTGCAAGATTGTTCTTATCACTCTCGATAACTCTGCAGATTATATTCCCAAACTCAAGGGTATACCCAATCTTTCGAATATTATTTCTTTGAAAGAAGAAGATCGCCTTTTTAGTGTTAAAAGTATTACAACAACCATTAGAAAAATGGTAACGACAGATATATTTGGTCTTGAGAAATATCTCAATTGGGGGATAGAAGTTAAAGAATTTGAAATTAACTCATCAGATAAAAGGACTGAGCTCAATGAACAGGTGATTTCAGAGCTTAAAAAAATTGGTATTCGTGGAGGCTTGGCAACTCAATGCCAATTAGTTATTGAAGAGCTATTAATGAATGCCATTTATGATGCTCCCGTTGATGAAAAGGGGAAATCACTTTTTAATCATTTGGAGCGCACCGAGAAAGTTCTATTACCGAATAACGAGAAAGCTAAATTGCGTTATGCTAGTGATGGTTTGTATTTGGCCATTTCGGTAGAAGATCCTTATGGTGCCTTTAAGAGAGACACTATTTATACTTATTTAGAAAATAATTATCGCAATATCAATGGTGATTTTAATGAGCGTAAGGGAAAGGGAGGAGCTGGAAAAGGTCTCTACATGATTACTGAGAGTAGTGATCTTGTGGTTGTAAACGTTGCTCCTAACGATCGAACTGAAGTGATCGCTCTCTTTGATCTTTCACCAAAAAAAGATAAAGGTTCTAAGTCTCTTCATTATTTTGAGTATTAATCTTCTAAATCTAAAATCAATTTTTGTAAATAATTTGAAAATTGTTCTAAGTAATGATTTTCTCCAACTTGAGATATTGTGAAAGGATTCATGAAGACCATTCGAATTAGATAGATACCTTCACTATCAATTTTCGCTTGAAAGCTTTTCGCAAAATTTTCTGCAAATTTCCCATAGGAATCAAAATGTAATATTGTTTGGGAGACTGAAAATGAATTTTCTAAGTATATTTTTTCATAAAGTTGTCGTGTCCTTTTATTACTGACACTTAATGCTTCCTTTTTTTGAGCAACTGTAAAGCAAAGTATGTTCGTGTCTGTATGAGGCACAATTTGGATCATTTCATGATGGCTTAAAATCCCTTCTAATTGATGTTTGGCCTCAAGACCAAGGGAGAGAACTGTTCCTAAGCCTTCTTTATTAAGTCCAAGAGATTTTGCTACCATCCAAGTGGCACAAGCTCCTGTTGAAGCTCGCGATCCCTCCAGTGTGGAATCCCATTTTCCAGAAAAAGTTTGATTTTCTTTTAAATAAGGGGCTTTGAAACTAGAAATAGGATAACAACTTTCATCGCGAACTAATATGGCCCCACAAGAATAAGGAACGAGAGCGAGTTTGTGGGGATCGAGTGTAATGGATTCCACTTGGGCAATGGCCCTCAAGGATTTTTGAACATAGGGATTAAGTTCTCGGAAAAGCTCACCTTGTCCTTGAATCATAGAGCAGTAAGTTCCGCCATAGGCCCCATCGACGTGATGCCAAATATATATCCCCTTTTTTTTGTATTCTTCTAAGAGTTCTTGAACTTCGTGAATAGGATCCACCATACCAAGCTCGGTTGTCCCACTTACTGAGACGATGGCCAGGATAGGTCTTTGGGAATTGATTGCCTTTTGTATTTTTGTATCGAGATCTTTCACCGAAAGATGCCCCGAATCGTTAACTTTAATGGACCAGAGGGATTCTTCTCCCAGTCCAAGTAAACTCAAAGCTTTTTGCCAAGAATAATGTTTATGCCCAGGAACGAGTAAAACGGGACCAAGAAATTTTTCTTTAAAATGATTGGAAATTATATCAGCTGCACTGTATGAGCCTTGAAGAACAAAGCTATATTTTTTTAGCTTTTCTAACTCAAGGCCTTGACTTAAATGAAGAAACTGAGTTTGTCCCATATGAGCTGCATAAAAAAGATTCCAGGAAGTGCTTTGTTGGTCATTAAGAAAGGCTCCCAAAGAGAGAAAATTATCGAGCCGGTACCTCGCCCTCCACAGGGCCTCAATATTGGCTACTGTTCCACCAGAGGTAAAATGTCCTCGACCATCTAGTCCGAATCCCACCATTGAAGAAAGGGCTTCAATAGCTTCCCTTTCGATTTCTAATCCTATCTTTGCAACACTTTTAGAAGTGTTATTGGGATTAAAGATAAGTCCTGTCAGATGACCTAGGATGGCCGGTAAAGAAAGTTCTGAAACCATGTGACCCATGTAGCGAGGAGAATAGGTTGGGGTTTCAGCTTCAAAACGGCTATTGAGCTCACTTAAATACAGAGACATCTTTTCTTGAAGATCTTTAAAATCTGTTAAGTTTTTATCAAGCGCATCTATAGTGGATCTATCTTGAGGAAAGCGGTTTCTTCTCCATTGGCACCAATGGGAAAAGAGTTTATTGACCTCGCTTTCAAGCCAGTCGGCGTTCTCTGCTTTTGGACCTAAAAAATTAGCCTTGAGGCGGACAATTTCGCTGTTACAGTTGAGCTTTTTCATAAATTCCTACATTGATTTTAAATTAAGCGTTTCGTTTGCGTTTGAAAATGATTTAGATTAGTGAATAAATTGTGTCTAGTATTATCTTTTATATGAACCAATGATGATTGCAATAGTCGGTTTATTTAAAGGCTATAATTTAAAATACAGGGAGGAAAAACCGATAATTTTAGGGAGATGATATCAAATATATAAAGGTAATCTCGATTGAGTCATTTAGAGCAAAAACGCTTTTTTATTTTTATTTTAAGTATTTTAGGAGCATTTATTGTCTCCTCCAGTCTCTATACTTTTGCAGAGTATCGCTCTATTGAGAAGATCAAAAAAAATTGGAAAGTTTATATCGACAATGTTGATAAAAAAATTCGTCTGCTTTCACTCCTCAAAGAAGAAATGGGATACGGAGGACTAATACACAATTTTAAAAATTATCTCTTAAGAGATCAGGAAGTTTATAAAAGAAAGTTTGAGATTAACGCCAAGAACTCTTATGAAATAATTGAAACAATAAAAAATCTTACAAGCACAGTTCATGAAGAATTAAGAGAATTAGATCATATTCAAAAAACTATAAAAACCTATGAAAACAAAATTATCCAACTTAAAAGTATAAAGAAAACAAAAGAAATTCGCAGTCTTGATAGTCTCGTCAAAGTGGACGATAGCCAAGCCTTACGGGCATTCCGCTGGTTTGATGAATATCTTCGAAATTTGAAATTTGAAAGTATTGCTAAACTTGATCGAGATGTTTCGAATGCCCTGCAAGGACTTGTTTTTGCAGTAGTAATGTCAGCCTTAGTTTTTATTTTGACACTCTTCTATGGAAGTCGAAAGATTCTCGCCATTCAAAAAAGTTTAGAAAAGGTAGATGAGGAAAAAAATCAGTTTGCTCGCTTATCGGCTATTGGACAGATGGCCGGAAGTATCGCTCATGAAATTAATAACCCTCTCGCTATTTTAAATGGAAATGCAGCCGTTATAACGAAGCTTTTAGAGCGCGAACAAATTTCTCGCGAGCAAGTGAAAGAGAACTGTGAAAACATTCAAAAAACAGTCATGAGAATTGCCTCTGTTACGAGGGGCTTAAGAAACTTAACGAGAGATATCAATGAAAATGAAATTGAAAATTTTAAAGTCGACGATCTCTTAGAGGAAGTGGTCTCATTAAGTCAGGATCGCTTTAAAAATCAAAATATAATGTTCTTTGTAAAAAATAGCTTGAGAACAGAAATTTCTGGGCAAAGGGTATTGATTGGGCAAGTACTCATTAATCTTCTTAATAATTCTTTTGATGCGATAAAAGATCAAGAAGATAAGTGGGTGCGTATCGAAACGAGTCTTAAAAATGATATGGTGGTTATTGCTGTAACTGATTCGGGATCGGGAATTCCTGAAGAGGTTCGAAAAAATCTTATGCTTCCTTTTTTCACCACTAAAAAAACAGGAGATGGAACAGGGATGGGCTTGAGTCTCTCGAAGAATATTGCCGAAAAACACCATGGGAAACTGTATTTTGATGAAAAAAGTGAGAACACTTGCTTTGTCCTTGAACTTCCATACATGACAAAAAAATTAAAAAAAATTGCATAAGAAAATAAAAAAGGCCATCAGTTGATGGCCTTGAGTAAGTCTTCAAATATTCTTAGAAATTAATTTAAACTGCATTCACAAGTAAGTGGAATTTTATCTGTTCCAAGAAATCCCCCAACATAATTGTTGAAAGTTCCCTTTCCACTATTTTCAAAAGTAGAATCGCATTTTTCAAGAGAAACTTCAACAGAACTATAACGACCAAAGCCAATCTTTAATTTAAAGTTTCCATCGTCGTAATATTCTGCAGGTGAAAGATCTTCAACATTGCTAAGCTCTTCACCATCGCTAAGAAACTCGATAATATCAATTGGACGGTGAATGTTTTTAATTTCGGCCGTTAATTCAAAGGAATACTGCTCTCCATCCCAGCAGCTCATTGTTAATGTTTCTGCAAAAATGTTAGCGGAAAACAAAAGGCTAAGTAAAGCGAGTGATTTAAACATGTTTGTCTCCTAGATGTTGTTTATAAACGAACACCCCCTCATTATCCAATTCATGCTAGATGGTCAACTCTGTAGAATTTTCACTGAATCTTGTCGTTATCTGTCTAATAATCTATGAATCCTTTAATTGATGAAGTTAAATCGAAGGAGAACCGCTATGTTGTTAAGATTATTCTTTTTTGCCATTACTATGAATGCAGCACTTTCGTGGGCAGCAGGTTGCCCAGAAGCCAATTTACCGAGCTCAACTCGTTATGATGAAAAAACTCTGACTTTTATGACAACTGTTTTAAGAGTCAAAGATCGTAACAACGACAATGAAAAGGTCGCAGAAATAAGAAGAAGACGCTTTAATCTTCCAAAAACTCTCATCCAAGAGGGCTATATTGCAGGAACGCGCTTTGATTACAATGTTTCGCAAGGGAACACATCTTGGTATGGATCAGAGAAATACGACAATTTGAGTTTTTATGGTGAACAAGTTTTCAAAAAACTAGAAGACGCTCTTCTCAATCGTATTGAGGTTAAAGATTGCCAAAATAAAACAATTGGTTTTGTCATTGAAACTATTCGCTATAAAGCAGCTCAGGTTGGTGCAGAAATTCTTGAAAAAATTATTGAAATCGCCACTTCAGATGAAAATGGTCGTGGTGGACTTCGAATTAATCTCTCTAATATGTATTCAGAATTTGAAATTTATGATGCCAATATGAAACTATTAGGAAAATCAGAGTCATTTAAGTTTTTAAACGACAATTTTACTATTTCATCAAATGACAATATGCCTATTTTTGAAATGACTATGAAAGGATTTAATTTTGATCCAGGAGCTGATTGGTATCTCGACTTTGATGACAATAAATCAGAAATTGATAATCGAATCCTAGCTCTCATTCCAGCTTTTAAAACTTATCGAGATGCGATTGAAGATTTCGCAGATTCGTTAGAGTAGATTTCTTGAGAGAATAAAAAAACTTAGCAAAATATCTTTTGAAGAGATTGGATAAGTTTTTTTATTCTCTGGTCATGAAGTTTATAATAAATTAATCGCCCTTCCTTGCGTGAGGAAATAAACCCTTCCGCTTTAAGTTTATTAATTTCCTGTGAGAGATGGGACTGCGAAAGTTCAGTGCGCTCTAAAATTTCATGAACAGAAGCTTCACCGCCACTTAAAAGACAAAGAATCAAAAGCCGCTGAGGGTGCGAAAGCTGTCTTAGGAGATGAGAAACCCTCAGGGCATTATTTTGGATGGGTGAGAGCTCTAGTTTTTTAGCTGTACTCATGCATTCCCTTTGCTTTGGGCAAGTTGCTCACAGCTTTTGACTCCAATAGCCTTGAGAATACTGACCATGGGGCACCAATTGGTAAAAGCAGATTGGAAGAGATTAAGACCAACGAAGGCCGTAAAGTACAACCAATTTAGAGAGTAGGTAAATGCGAGTAAAACAGAGAGCATAATAAAAAAACCTGCTATGGCCCGCAATAATCTTTCAACATTCATTTTAACTCCTTTGTTAGAAATTGATAGTTGTTCCTGCAAAAATATTGGAATTGTCTTCAAACTGTCCCCAGAATGTTGTCTTTTCTTTTCCAAAAAACAAATTACTCCCAGCGAAAAGTTTGACGTCGTCTGTAAGTTTATAATCAAGACTTAATCGCCCATGCCCATCACTGTCAGTGGGACTATAAAAAAGCATGGCCGTGAAGCTGAGTGTTTGCTTGAGCATCTCTTTTCTTACTTTTAAAGTGGCCATGTGGCGAGATTCATCTTTTTTTACACCCATAAGAGTTGAGAGATATTCGTCATAATCCAGCATGTGCTCGACATAATATTGCATCGATCCAGTTGTGTTTTTTACAAGTTCATGTTCGTAACCAACCAGGAAACGCAATTCATCATTGGGGACAAAAGGATTATTTCCTTTTTTATCTTCTGAAGATTCATAGTAGCCAAACTCGGCATTCCCAACTCCTCCTAACAAAGGGCTTCGGACACTGGCTCCATAAACGTTGAGTTCGGGATGATAGTATTTCCCCTGAGCATTGACTCCCGATGGTGATTTCCAATAACCCTTATAACCATAAAGCGCGAATTCAGTTGAAGATATTTTCTTTTCTAATCTTAAGGCCCATTCGCCTTTTTCATTTTCTTCTTTTACAAAGGGCGTGTCTCGCCCAACTTTTTTTCCAAGAAGAGGTGAGTAATAGCTGATCTTTGATCCATCAATATGGCGATCACTATTAAAGAAGGGCGTGTATACGAGATTGATATTGACCAAATCAGTATAAATACTCGCCTTGACAGCGTCACTGGGGGCTTTGAGGTAAGTAAGATCGCGCCCCATAAAAAATGACTGCCAATCCTTAGGAAAAAGATCGTTGATAAAAATCATATCCCCAGTCCCCCAAGTGAGGATTTGGCGGCCAATTTTAATATCGATAGACGACACGGGAGTGGTCGAAAAATTGAGCTCTCGTAAATCAAAAAGTCCAGTTCCATCACGCAAGTTCGTGTCGTCACTATCGGATCTTTCAAAATCACCGAGGAAATCACCAGAAAATATTAATTTCGATGATTCATAATCTTTAGAAATTTCGTTATGCAGACGAATATCAGCTAATGAAAGATCGTGCTGGCTGGGATCCGTGTTGATCCTTGTTCCAGCTCTTAAGTCGAGAAATCCAAAGTAATCGAATAGAGGGGCTTCTTCATCTCTTCCACTTGTTTCTTCTTTGTCAGTTTCACTCGTTTTTGGGTTTGAATCAAATTCAAACGTTGGTTCATCCTTTTTTTCACCACCTAGACCGGCTGGAAGGCTTGGTTCTTCGGCCCAGAGGGAAAATGAAATGAATGCAAATATCAAAAATTTCATAGGGACTCCTCTTTAAAATTTCATTTCTTTAACAGGAGGATTTCTCAAATAGCGCTCTGTAAAAATATCTTCTGAGAGACCAACATCGTACTCAACTTTTGAGTAACTCAGCTCTGTCTCTGTTTTCTTATTGAGATCTTTCATGATCGCTTTAGTGACAGTGGGTTTGTCTTGTATGGTGTCCACTTTTGCGACCTCATAAGTTCTATAGAGCTTACCTGCTTTATCGTAGTACTCAGATTTAATGGGCAAAAAAGAAGTTTTATGTATCCACATTTTAAAGTATGAAAACTCCACGGGGACCACGTCTTTCGGTGTATTCTTTATAACAAAATAATTATCACTGGTTTCGAGTAGTTCATGTTTGTCAGCATCGATATTTCTCCCTGAAACATCTTCATAAAAGAAATCAGAACCGACAAAACTTGTTCTTTTGTCCGCACCAGCGATTCTTTTGACAAGATCGAGAGATGGGAAATACATCCAGCGATCATCTTCTTGATTGATTTGTTTCCACACCAGGAAGGCCATCTTCTTCACGTCTGAGGGCCTTTTAAAATAAACATAAAATTTTTGTTTACCGTCTTTGTTTTTTCCAGTGTTGAGGCGCAAAATTGTAAAACTTCTTTTTCTCTCGCGTCCTTGAGAGTCTTTGATGACCATCTTGACCTCCGCTCGACCATCTTTTCCTCGGTAGTAGGAATTGTGATTGGTTTTTTGAACAATTTCATCCACCGATATGGCCAGGGCATTCCAGTTGAGAGTTAGAAGTAATAGCATTGTTAAAAATTTCATAAACGTCTCCTTTTATTTAAACAATCTTTTTTTCATTAATGTCATTAAAGCAGGAAGAATAAATAGTGTCACAAAGCCTGCACTCAAAAGAATTCCTGCAATCAAAGTTCCCACGGTTTGATATGGAACCAGCGGAGAGAGGAGAAGGGGAGTAAAGCCAACTCCAACTACGATGACATTTCTAAAAATGGCCCGTGCTGGTTCGGAGAAAATTTCCTTAATGGCTTTTTCCCAGTTTTGAGTGTGCTTATAAATTTCTCGACTTCGTGCTAAGAAGTGAATGGCGTAATCAACTGCAAGTCCGAGTGAAAGTGAAGAGAGCACGGCCACTGGCATGTCATAATCTTTACCAACTAAGCCGACGGTTCCGTAGATAAAAAGGATGGTGACACTCAAAGGTATCATCGAGAGGATTCCCCACAAGAAGCTTCTGAAAAGAAAAACCATCATGAGAAGAACAATCGCAAATGATCCAAGAAAAGCTTCGAGCATTCCTGTAACCATTTCTTGCTGCCACACTAAGTTTATATATGTGAGCCCAAACCATTTGACTTCTAGATCCATAGGAGGAGGATTGAGTTTCGCGTAGCGATCGGTTTCGTCTACAACTTCTTGCATATCCTGATTATTACCACTTTTAAGCTGTACCCAAATATTCGTTTTTTGATAATTAGGAGTAACAAAATGCCAGAGGTCTTGTGGGCGGTGACTGGATTGGTAAGTAATCAAACTTTGCCCAACTGTGTTTGCGTTATCAGGGATGCGATAATACTCTTCTTTTCCACCAAAGAGTTCGCGGTGAACTGTTTTGACAATTTCAACGAGGGAACTTGTTTTTCCGACGGTTTTTAATTGATTGAGGTGATTTTGAAGCCCTTCCATATAGTGAAGGACCTCAGGCTTTTTGAATATTTGAAGTTCTGTTCGGTAAGCATCAAAAGCACTGATAACTTTATCCCACAGTTCTTCTTCATTACTAGAAGCATTGTCGATTTGTTCTTCAAGATAATCCCCCATTTTCATGAGAAGATCATCGCGGTTATTACTATTTTTGCCCACAGTGATGATTTGAGTTTTGAGTGTTTTTAAGAGATTTTGAGCTGCTTCAGATTGCAATTGCTCTGGAGTGAAAATTGATTCTGCTCGTTTGACTAAGGAATCTAAATATTCATCTGAAACTTTTTCTTCAGGCTTAGGCTGAAGAGAAAGATAGCCCATATAAGTTCCTGCAAGGTGCTTATTCATCACTTTATCGGCGATTCTGATGGGGTGAGTTTTAGCAAACCATCGTGTAGGGTTGTCATTGATAACGATTTTGCTAATCCCATAAAATGAAATCAAACTGATGATGCCAACAATTGATAAAATAAATTTCGGGTGTTTGTAAGTTACGTGCCCTGTCCAACCGAGAAATTGATCAATAAGACCAACTTTATGAATTTTCCCAGATTGTTTGAGTCCAAAGTTAGCAAGAGACTTATCACTTAAAAGCATGATGTATGAAGGGATAAAGAGAATTGTCCAAATCCAAGCAAAGGCCACGCCTAAGGCCACAAAAGTTCCGAAAACTTGAACTGGTGGGTTGGGTGTAAGGGCTAGGGATGCAAAACCGGCGATAGTCGTGATGGATGTATAAAGCATCGGAGCAAAAAGAGCATCCATAACATGAAGAATTGTTTTTTTGCGATCGCGCGTTTTTTGATAACTATCGAAAAAATCCGACAAGATATGAACGGCATCCAAAACAGCTATCGGCATAATAAAAATAGGTATCATTGAACTCATGATGTGAACCGTATTCCCTGAAATAACAAGGAGACCCATCGTAGATATCACAGAAACCATGGCCACAATCATGGGAGAGATTATCATGGAGAGCTTTTTAAAGAACAATAGCATCAACGAGAAAATAATTAACATGGCCAATGGGGCGGAAATCGCCATTTGTTTGAACATTTCCACTCCAAAAGTATCTTCAGCGACAGGTAGACCAGCAATGTGAAAGTCATCGTCACCACCGAGTTTTTGAATTTCATCTCTCAGCTGTGTGTAGATTTCGTAACTATAGTGTTTTTCTGTGATGGGAAGAAAAATGGCTATGGCCTTGTCGTCCTCTGAAAAAATTGTCCCTTTGAGAAATGGCAGGCGTTTGACTTTATCGCGAAGAGATAACGCCTCTTCTTCAGTTTTTGGAGGAGCAGGGAGGAGCCAATCAAATTTAACTTCACCAAGGCTGCCTTGTTCTATATTATCGAGCATCGAAGGGGCCATAATATCGACTGATTTAACCCCTTCGAGAGTTTTAGCGTATTCTACTAGTTTGTAGATATTTGTGAGTGATTTCTTATTATAGATACCGTTGGGATTTTTCTCATTGACCACACCGACTGCGACAATTTCATTGAGATCGAGCTCTTTTTTCATATGATCGTGAAAAACTCGTGATTCTTCATCGTGAGGGAGCATGTTTTCTGGGTCGGTATCGACAGTGAGCTTAGGAAATTCTGGAAAGCGTTCTGGAAAAAGAGTTGGAGCAGCTGCTAAAGCCAAAATTCCTAAGGTGATTACGAGCATTGAAGTGAGAACAGCTTTGGGCTTTTCAACTGCAACGTGAATGAGTATGCTTTTTAGATTCCAGAGACTTTTTTTCATAACGACTCCCTTGATATATTATAAATTTATAATAAATTAATAAATAAAAGAAAACTTTGAGGCAGATCAAAGTTAAGTGAAAATTTTAAAATTAAAACAAGGGCTAATTGATAGGATTGAACTATGCCGGGAGACGACAGTAAGGCTTAGAGTCTTTAGTTGATTTCGATTTCAATGTCGTGAGGAGCCACTTTTAAGCCACCGAAGTAGGGAAAGAGCTTGTAGCCAAGCGCATTTTTCTTATCGCAGCCACGAGGAAGGACTTTGCTTACACCATTATATTGAAAGATGTACTTATTTCCTTTCACTTCTATAGTAAAAGTATTGGTTACGTTGGGAGTGGTGCCTCCCAGGTAGATTCCTTGCTCTTTTTTGCCAGTGGGGCCAACACCCGTTATTCGTTGGCCATTTTGATAGACGTAAGCAAAAAGATCAATTTGACCATCGCGAGAACGCCAGGCAATTCGAGCACTATTCTTATGGTGGTGTTGAAAATTGCAGTCTGAAAAACCTAGAAGTTTATTGAGACTAAGATCGTTAATATCGTAAATAGCCGATGAATCAAAAGTTGCGTTAAATTTGAATTTCTTGGCCCAAACAAAACCGGGGATGCGAAGTTGATTGTGCTGACCTTCAGGAATTTTATATGTTTTTGCAAAACAAAGTGTAGTTGTCATGAGTATAAATAAGGCAAAAGTTTTATTGAACAATTTGAACATCGAGAGGTCCTTTGAGCTTTTTGTGTTATCAGTTCAATATATGTGAAAAGAGGGAGTGATGAGAGAGGGCAAGAATTGCGGAATTCAAAGAGTAGCTAAAAACTCAAATACCTTATCGAAATAAGAGTTTGCCAATATTTGTTTTCACTTTTTGAGGAGTTATTTTTTTATAACTCCTCAAAATAATTCAAATACAAGTACTTTATAAAAAAGTTACAGATCCACTCGCTATATTATTTTTTATAGAGGTCAAGTTAGGGGAGTGTGTCGATGAAGTATTTACATTGTTTGTGCATGGTCGTTTTTCTAGGGTCTTGTGGTTTATCAACTCAAAAATTACAAGAAAATCAAAATAAAAATTTTCAAAACCAAGGGGGCAATACGATTACAGATGCCGATGTCATCGGGTTGTGTGGAGATGAAGAGAACCTCCAAGATCTCAAAGCTGGTAAGGATAAGGTTGAAAAGAGAATTAACTATTTAGCAAAAAGTATTAAGTCTATAGTTTCTCTTTTTAATGTTTTAACAGTCGATGAAGCATTAGAAATGTGTTTTCGAATAGAAGACCAGCAGAAATCTTTAAATTTGTGTGAAGATCTCAAGGGGAAAACGACGGAAAGACATTTTTTAGAACTTGAACTCATTAGGATTAATGCGATAACAGAAAGTTGTTTCCCTCAAAAATGTATTTTAGATACTAACGATGATGGAGTCGTTTCAAATTCTGATATGAACGATATGTTGCTTGTTCTCGATGATGAAGACAGCGCGTTTCATCAGCTCAATAGTGTTATCAAAGAGAAAATTCAAAAAAAGGATAAATTTTATAGTAAAAGAGCACTCGAAGATCTCTTTGCCAACAATGATCTTATTGACGGCCATAGCTTGAATGAATATTCAGGTTGTCAGGAGGCCAAGCGCTCGCAAGGATTAATTCGAGGGGACATTGATTTTGAGAGTTTTATTTTCGAAGTGAGTCTCACGGAATCCAAGACCCAGTTAGATTCAGAAAATGTTTTGAGTTTTTTAGCTAGTGTTAGTGAAAAATCACCTCTTCTCAAAGATAAAAATGCCGGATTTCTGATGGAAGATTTTAAAGCAGCTTGTGAGTCTTTAAGTCTTGATCCAGTAGGTGGGTCTGAATTACAACATCCAATAGTTGATTATAGTTATGTCATTACTGATTTATCTCCTAATAATGAAGACGGTAATTTAAAAATAGATGCCGTCTTTATCTGTGTCGAGTAAGTAGATGAAAAGGAGGAGAGCGTTTGTTAAATGTGGTTACTTCTATTCCTAAAAGAATAAATAGAGGTAACCACTTTTTTTTATTCTCTCGAAATCATCACAGATAAAAGCTTGAAATTCCGATTTCTTAGATATGTCTTTTATTATTGATTTTAATCATTTCTGCCTATTTCTATTGGCTATTTTTCAGCACTTAATTTGTGTTTGGTAAGCCCGACAATTTCTAAGTCCTTGAAAATTGGGATCCTGGCAGATTTTTTCTTTTCTTGATGTCTTTACCCTTAAAATTGATAATGAAGGATAAACCTTAACATAAGGATGAAACTTGCAGCACGTTTTCTCATTCATTCTTTTGACGTTTTTATTGCTTTCTTGCAAGAGCGATATCAAGTTAGAAGAAGTCATTGATGGAGCAACTTCACCTACGGAAGAGACACCTTCTGTTCCTGAAACGACTGCGACTTTAGAAATCAATACTCCGACCAATGCTAGTATTAGTGAAGTGGATGGATCATACAATGTTGATCTTAATAACACTGGAACTTCTAATGATTCAACAGGCAATGGTGCCATCACTTATTCATGTTATTACGATCAGATCATAGATAACTCTGTTGCAAGCCCAGTCAATTGTAGCGTGCTTGCCGGTGTGAGTTTTAGCAGCTCCACAGGAAGTTTTTCTTGGGTTCCAACCTTAACTCAATCGGGAGATTACGAGTTTAAGATTGTCGCCACTGATGGTGTTTTAAATGCAGAAGTAATTTTTAACATAGTCGTTCAAGACAATGTGTCTTATCCCTTTCCAGATGGAAATGGGACAGCGAGTAGTCCTTTTCAAATTAATTCACTTGCTCTTCTCAATGAAATGGCGAACTATCCAGACAAAGCTTTTATCTTAACGGCTGATATTGATATGAGTGGTGGTTACACTGCACCAGTTACTTTTACTGGTTCTCTAGATGGAAATCACTATGAGCTTTACGACTGGACTGATGCCTCTGCTTCAAATGACCTTGGATTGTTTCAAAATCTTAGTGGAGGATCTGTTTCTAACTTAATCATTAAAAATGCAGATTTGACTGGAGGAAGTTGTACAGGTGCAGTTGCTGGGAACTCAAGCGCTAATGCGAGTGTTGAAAATATCTATGTGGTCGGGACAATCGTTGGTAGTGGATCAGTGGGAGGAATTATTGGATGTACCGATACAACAACTATGACTCACGTTCACTATAAAGGCTATATCACCTCAACTTCCAACAAATTAGGTGGGATTGCAGGAGAAATTACAGATACACAAATTACAAAAGCCTCCATCCTTGCATTTGTTTATTATGGTGGATTTATAAGTTATATTGGTGGGGCAGTAGGAAAATGTAATGCTTCTACTTCGAGTACAATCTCAGAAGTTTATAGTTTAGCAGATATTCGTTCAACGCTTGGGGGGGGGATTCATCGGTTCTCGCGTTGGAGGAATCGTAGGACAACTTGAAGCTTTTTGTGTGATTGAGAACTCTATTTCGAGAGGAGATATTAGAGATCTTAGTTTAGAAGCAGGTGGATTAGCCGGCTATGTTTATCCTAATGCCAGTGTTCAAAATAGTTTATCAACAAGTTATGTGAAGGCCACAACATTAAATAAACATGGAGCCGTTTTCGGCTTTGTCGATAGTGGTGCTGGGACAATAAGTAATGTTTTTTATGATATTTCAGCTGTAGAGTTAAGTAATGATTATGGAACTGATAGTACAGGTTCACCAACGATTACAAGCTATTATATGCCACAGATGAAAAGTAATGCGAACTTTGGAGCCTTGAGCACTACTTACTGGTCTTTTGTTCCAGGTGAGTATCCAACTCTCGCTTGGAGAATTGGAGAAGAAACTTGTGATGCAGGAGGAAGCCCATTTGGTGGAGGCCAAGGAACGGCTTATAGCCCTTATCTTCTTTGTAGTCTTGCTCAGGTTGAAGCGATTAACGGAGCCGATTATTCAGAAAAAGTCTTTTTGATGACTGATGATATTGATATGACAGGAACAACGTTTGCTCCTATGGTCAATGGTTTTAAAGGAGTTTTCTTAGGAAATTATAAAACATTAAGCAATTGGATTTATTCAAGTGGAGTAGCTCAGAATTCATTTTTCAATACAACTTTTGATGCTTATGTAGAAGACCTTTATTTTGATTCGATGAATATTACTGGAAATGGGGTCGTTGCCATCGTAGCCTTTGATAATGATAATAATTCAGATAGCTTATTTTCGAATATTAAAATATCAAATTCCAGTGTCGATACTTCTGCTAACTATGCAGGGGTTGCATTTAGTGTCAGTAAAGGACGAGTTTACGATATATTGGGTAACAATAACACGATAACAGTTTCTAATACGACTTCTTTTTATGTTGGAGGGCTGTTTGGAGGAATCGGTGGAAATGTGACTCGGAGAGTACAAAACCTCGGTGGAAGTGTACAATGTAATAGTTGGTGTGGTGGTGTTGTTGGTACTCTTACTTGGAATAGTGTTACTGGTATGAGCGCCTATTTAAAGCAAGTAAAATCAAATACGACTGTACAGTCATCAACCCCAGTTACTTGGGGAAATAGATCAGGGGGTATTGTCGGAGCTATGAATTATGCTTCAAGACTTGAAGATGCTTACTATGAAGGAACAGTTGGAGTTAAAGAATGGTATGGAGGATTGATTGGAACTCATGGTGGATCAGCAGGAACTAATGCTGTTGATAGAGCATGGGTTTTGGTTCAACTTACTGGAGGGACTACTTGTGATGGATTGGTTTTTGGACAAGATGAAGGTGATACAGGTGTTTTCTCAGAAGTGTATGCCGATACTCAAGCATCTTCTTCGACTGATATGGACGGATGTGGATCTGATACAGGTTATACAGGTGCCAATACGGCCACAATGCAAACGGCTGCCACTTATGGAACATGGCCTACCGAAATCTGGGATCTTCAAAATGGGGACTACCCACGCTTTACTTGGGAATAACAACCAAGTTCATAAATCAACTTAAACGCTTAGTTTTCTTAACCCGCTAAAGGACTGATGAAGAAGTTTTTAGGGGCTTTAAGCTTTCTCATTTTTTCTTGGTCGGGGAATTTGTTCAATCAAATTGTCGATTTTGTTTATCTCTCCGAGAAGGAAAAGGCATTATTGAATGCCAATATTCAACTGCAACGAACTTTTTCTAAATTCTCTTTAAGGCTTCTCTGAGAGCAAAACGTATAAAATACTTATTGTTCGAGATAAAATCTTTGTAAGTGAAGCGATAGGGAATTGATGGTTTAATTCCATAACCTTCCAAGTATTCCTCATTGGCTCCAACATAAAACATCCCCGTCGTTACAAGTGCCGTGAAGTGAGAACTGCCAAGATCTGTGTAATCGATTGTTCCTCCTCCAGTTCCACAAGTTGGAGTACCAATAAACTGAGTTTCTGCCGGTCTTTTTTTGGCGACGACTGAGAAAAACTCACTTGCTGAGCATGAATTTGCATCAATCATAACAAAAAGAGGTTTGATAAAAGATGGGCTGCGGGGTTCGAGGTCCGGACTGTTATAGCGAAAAGCGGGGTATTTGACGCTGAGGAAACGAGGGTTTTGTCTAACCCACTGAAGTTCTTCTAGCCAATTTTCGCATATAAAATGAGTACTGCCTTCGCCACACCAAATTTTATACCGTTCCATTTGACGTTTGTAGTAGGAATTTGTGGAAACTGTTCTTCCAAGTGGACGCTCAAGTTTTTTACCAATAAAAAAAGATGCGATGGCATAGGAGAGATCAGGTGAGCCCCCTGGGTTGTCGGCAAGATCAAAAATGATGGCATCGACATCTTTGAGACGATTTATGACGAGCCTTTCAAAGCATTCAATGAAAATGAGATCATTGCGAACAAAGGCCGGAACTCCACCTTCAGGTTCACTGTGAATTTGTAACGAGACCCAACTTGGGAAGCGAAAATAACCTACTTTTTTATCGCCTTTATCAAAGACTTTAACTTTAAAAAAACTTTTTTCTTTATAGATTCCGCAATAATCTCCTCGATAGCGACGAACCATCTGTTTTGATATCGATTGCAAGTTATAAGCTTTGATTAGGGAATTGATCGGAAATATTTTTTCATAATGAGTGATTTTCTTACCATGAAGGGATTTCATTTCTTTCCAAGGAAGATCATAAGATTTGAGTGTCCCTGAGTTGCGAGAGCGAAATTGGACTGTTAGCATTCTTTCATTCGGTATCATATGACCTGATGGGTATCTCGTGAATAAACTTTCAGCTACAATTCTTCTTTTAACTGAATCATATTTTGAAGAGACAGGGCGATGTTTAATATACTCTTGGTAGAATTTATCAACTTTTTCTCCGTTAATTTTTAGAATCATGTCGCCTTTTTCAATGCGCACATTCGGAGAAAGAATTTCTGGAAATGTTTTTTTCACGACAAAATGTTCATCAACATAATCAGCAGTAAATCCCAAGCTTAAAATTTCAACATTAGAAGGAAAAAGCACGCGCAAATGAATGTCTTGGAATTCACCAATTAAGCGCTTGAGGAGATTCTCACGCTCTAGGGGAGTCTCGGCTTGAAGTATTTGCTTTTCGTAAGAATCAAATAGGCGTTTAGCTGAAAATTTAAGTTCTTTTTGCTTATAAAAATAAAAGGAGTAGTTCGTGGTCAAAAGCTTTTTGATGGCATTGAAGTCTTGGAGTTTATTCTCGAGACAATAGCCTTGGACTGTTAAGCTTAATAAAACAAATAAGAAACCAATCTTGCGTGATAGGGCCATGAATTTTCTCCTTAAAATCGATGAATGTTAGAGATTCTAACAATGCTCGACGGCTTTGGGAACGGGCAAAGGCTCTATGCAAAGCAGTATGTTGGGGTTTTAAAGCTTTTATTCGACAGAACCTTGAACTTTGTCTAGTATCCAAAAAGTTTATCGCTAATTTCTAATAAAAAAGGAGCCGGATAATGAAACTCTTGAAATCTCTACTACTTTTAGGTTTTTTCAGTGCTTTGAGCATTAATTCTTTTGCCCAAGTTACTGATGCCGATTTTGCTCGCGATTCTGATCTTCCTCATTTGGAAGGAAAGCTTCCTCCTGCGGACATTTTTGATGCAACAAAAATTACAATTTTAAATGTGGATGGTGAAGACTTAAGCTTCGAATCTCTCGTTGGAAAAGTTGTTGTAATTGATTTTTGGGCGACTTGGTGTGGGCCATGCCTAAGATCGATTCCTCACTTAGTAGAGATTGCCAAAAAACATAAAAAGGAAGTTGCCGTTGTTGGTGTTCACGTTACTCCAGTTCTTAAGTCTGATTTGCTTAAAGTTCTTAATGACAAAAAAGTTAAATATCCAATTGTCTATAGTGAAGGTGTCTATAGTGAAGGTGATGGGACTGGTGAAATTGTGGCTTCTTATGAAGTTACAGGGATTCCTGGGTATTACGTTCTTGATAAAAATGGAGTACTCCGCTTTGCTGATCTAGCTAATGCCGAGCTCGATCGTGCTCTCGAATATCTTCTTAATGAATAATTTTTCATAATCAAAGAGCAGGAAATCTTTAGAGGGTTTCCTGCTTAACTTCTTGTTTTCTTAGGATTTCCTTCCCAGTTGTTTTAGTCAGGTATGATTTTTCCATTCTTTAAGGAACTATACTTTTTTCATAGAATATAGATAGAGATCAATAAAGTAAAAATGGGAAAAAAATTGAAATCTATTGCTTTTATTCTTTTATTTATCATTTCAGTTCAAAATGTTTTTTCAAATCCAATTGATAAAGCCTTCCAATACAAAGTCGGCGAGAGTTGTGATGTGAACGTTGACCCCTACGCTGATGATTATGTAACCATGCGAGAGTCTACAAAAGAGTTTGATAGAATTGATAAAAAGATGACTAAGCTTAAAAAGTGCGACGCCTATTTTAGTGATGTGGCGACGGCTGCTATTTTTATTATTCCCGCTATTTTTATGAAAGTTGTTTTACCGCAATATAATAGTTTCTTTAGTTGCGCTTCAAAGTACTTTCTTTCATTTTTGGCGCTCACTCCTTTTTATGGCTTTTGGACTGGGAAATTTAATTTTAAGAAAGCCAACGGATTTATCTTGTCACCATTACTTGATGATAATTACGGCTTTTTAAGAAAAGTTTGGAGCCGTTATGAAGAAGAACTGGATGAACTGAGAAAAATTAAAAGAAATGCCGCTGATGATGCCTTGAATTACGGAGGATACGAATACCCTTATTCGAGCAATCAAGAAAAAAATAAAAATATCCTCATCGCTAAAAAAAGAGCACTACTTTTAAATTCACATCTTCGAAATAAATATGACTATATCGATAAAGATGAGATTGATTTGTTTAAAAATAAAATAGGAAAAGAAGTCTTGATTCGACAGTTAGAGATCGTTGAAAATTCAAGAGAAAAAACAGTGAGAATGGTCAACAATACTAAGGATTATTTAATCAGAGGAATTATTGATCGCGTAGAAGGCAATGAGTTAGTCTTGCGAAGTACTGATTTCTCGAATCCCACTGAGCAAAGGGTTTCTTTTAATCGCTTTACCATGAATTTTTTCTTTAAAAATGAGCGTACAAATCTCAATTTGCGTTCAATTGAAAAAATACCTGAGTTAAAATCATTAAAGAATTTAACGGCGACTTTGTCAAAAGTGACAGTGAATGATGAAGGTATTATGAAGAGTGAAAATCAACTTATTCATATCATCTCTTATCAAGACAATGTTTTAAAATATTATAATGTCGAAGATTATAGTTCATTGAGCTACACTATTCGAAATAAAGGTTATATTGAAAAAAAATTAACAGATGAAGATTTTCTTTCACTCGATCTCCTCCATCCGAGCTACGAAACTCAAAAGAAAGTGATTGAAGAAATGAACAAAACTTTAGGCGATGAACTCATTACCCAAGATGAAATTATTAAAGACTTTGAAAAGGCTGATCCTCTTATCCTTGAGGATCTCAAAACGGAAATTGATAACCCAGAGCTTCTAAAAGAAATTGAAAATCAAATGGAAAATAGGGAAAAAGTCTATCGAGAAAATAGTGAGGAAGATAATAATCCCTATTATTTGCACTTCTTTAACGATTGAGAGCTCGGAATCACTAAAAAGCTTCTTGCCAGGAACCCGCATTTTTTGTTAAATCAATAGCATATTTTTTATTCTCAAAGGGGATCGCTCGATGGGTCGAAAATCTTCAAAAATTGCCGCTAAAAAAGGTGCCGCCGATAAGGCTAAGGGACAACTCTATACTAAAGCTTTAAATGATGTTGCCAAGGCCATAAAAAGTGGAGGCCCTGATCCCGCAGCTAATTTTCTTTTAAAAATTGCACTGGATCGCTGTAAGAAGTTCAATGTTCCTAAAGATAATATTGAACGGGCCATTAAAAAAGGAATGGGCGGAGAAGGTGAAGGCTTTGCCGATGTCAATTATGAAGGCTATGGTCCAGGTGGGGTGGCCATCTTTGTGGAAACCTCAACCAATAATACCACTCGGACCGTAGCCAATGTTCGAAGCTATTTTAATAAATGCCATGGATCGCTCGGAAAAGATGGTTGTCTGCAATTTATTTTTGAGCAAAAAGCGGTCTTTACAATACCTCAAGGTAATCTGAACGAAGATGATTTTACTCTTAAGATGATTGATGCTGGGGCTGAAGATATTGAGCTTGAAGAAGGGCTCTACGAAGTCATTGGGCCGATGGAAGCATTTGGTGATATTCAAAAGAAACTTCAAGAAATTGATGTGACTCCCGATGAAGCAGGGCTCGAGAGAATTCCTGTGACATTCAAAGAAGTCGATGAGCAGACATTGCCTGATGTTGAAAAGCTTATTGAGATGCTTGAAGACGATGAAGATGTTGTAAACGTCTATCACAATCTTCAAGACAATTAGTTCTAGCTCATTAGTCCCTAGGAACTACGCGATCATAGCCGTTACTTCCTTGGTAAATTCGCATTTCATCAAAGAATATTTCACGTTCAGTGATACCCATGTTGAAACTTTCTTGCACAATACTTTTTTCTTTCCAACGCCAGTAATACATTCCAAACTTGATTCGAGATCCGGCTTGGCTGTCTTTATAGGAAGTGTCTGTGCTAAATTTTTGAACTTTGAGAGAACCATTTTGCCACAATTGAAATAGTCCCGTTCCATTGTTTTGCCAGACAACTCTTAAAACAATGTCGCTCCAAGAGCCACGGTTAATTTTGTCAACTATATAATCCGTACTCGTGACTCCATCGGTGTCAGCATAACCCATTTTTTGTCTGAGGACGAGGTTATCACCAATGACTTGAAGAGAGAGTGTTGGAGATCCGGGTCCACCATGCTGAAATTGAACAATGATAAAGCGATGCAATTCAGGAAGTTTATCGATATTAGGAACAAACTTAAAATCGCTAGGAAAGTAAGTGGAAAATCCGTACCAGTTTTCAGTTCCTAATGCCGGAAGATAGTTAGCAGCACTGTCTTTGGGGCGAAGCTCTACACGATGGGTCGGTTCGCCACTAGGCCAATTATTGGGATCACTTGGTCGTAAAAAGAAGCGAACACTATTACTTCCTGATCTAGCGACAACATTACTTTTTTCTGATGCAGAATCGGTGAGCTCGTTGTCTATGTTCGAAACGCAGGTGTCGCGATAAAAATAATCATCGTAGTCATCACCAAAACATCCATTATTTTGACTGAGTTCACTGGATGTTCTTGCATCCATTGGGATAAATGTCCCTTCAAAATTTCTGTAAAGATCTGGAGGTAAGCTTGTGCTTTGTTGTTGATCTATGGAAAAGCGAATGAGGTATTCATCACTTATGTTTCCACTCGAATCTTTACAAAGAACGGCATACTCATAACTCTGTCCATCTTGGAGTGAGCTTACACTTGATTGATGAACAGTTTCTCCTGTTTGAGAAAAATTTTGCATGCTTTCGTAAGAGTTACCAAGATTGGAAGAATAACGGCATTGGGCATTTTCGTCTGTGGAGACTGAAATTTCAACTTGTTGAGTGCCTGACGATAATGCCCCTGAAGGTGAACCATTTGAAACTTGCGGTGCCGTTGTGTCTGTTCCTGAAGGTGGTGAGGTCGTATCAGTTGGTCGAAAAGAAAATTCAACTTCTGAAATTCTATTAGTGTCTGATCTTCGTGATTGGTCTGTACCATAGGTTATGATTTTTAAAAATTTTGCTTCGATACCAGCTAATGAATGTTCTATATAAGATCTGGTTCTTTGAGATTTAGTTTTTGCTAAAACTTGAGAGAAGCTTTTTCCATCTAGGGAAATTGCTATTGAATAATAATAGCCAATTTTGTTACCTCTTGGAAACAACAAGCGAATGCTATTTAGCTTTTTAAATTCACAAAATTCAAAATCAAGATATTCCCCACTGCCTGAAGTTTCCCAACGAGTGGATTCATCATTGTCGTAGGCATTTTGGGCTACATTGCCGCGACGATGAGAACTCGAAGTCACTTGAACTTCATCGCATGCAAAAATTTGATAACAGTATCCTAGAATTAAAAAAATAATTGTTGTCTTCATTGCCACATTCCCCTGAATTCCGATTAATTTAAATAATCAATCTGATTCGATTATCGCAATCAACGCTTGTTGATTTAAGTCAAAATTCGAAAGATTCAAAAAAAACGAATTAAATTAATAACCTGGATTTTATACTATGCCTGTAAGTGCAAATTTTTGGTGCCTCTGAAAATTATCAATCGCAAATTAAGTGTTAGGGAATTGCCAATAAATGATGGCATTGAGATCTCAGAATAAATGAGTGAGAGAAAGTTTTAATGGACTAATTTCTTGTTAGAAATCAAGAGCCGCGTGATAAAATTGGAGCTGTGAGATGATGTTTTTGATGAGGATGTTGCTATGAAAATTTTGAAATTATTCTTTATGTTTCTTTTGCTGAATTCTTGTCTTGATAGTAAGCAGAGGCAAACAACTTTTAATACTCAAGATAATTCTCAAACCTCGGAGCCAGCAGGAGGAGAAAATAACCCTGATACTAGTGACAATGATCCAGGTAATAGTGATACAATAGCTCCAATCATTTCCGAAGGCCTTCCCAAAGGAGAACTCAATTACGATATTTCTCAAGTTGAGATGACTTTGGCCTCTGATGAGGTTGCGCTTTGTCGCTACTCCGATATGGTCGATTCTGAATTTATTGATATGACAAATATGGAAGTTACAAATGACCTAACCCATAAGCAAATGCTTTCTGGCTTAATGCCTGGGGAAACTTATGAGTATTTTATTAAATGTATAGATGGGAGTGACAATTTGAGTGAAGAGTTGCAAATTTCATTTTCAATAAAAGATGCACCCGCTCCATTGCCACCTGCGGATTATTATCGAAATTTTGAAGGCAATTATATTCCTCTCACTGCTCGTTCAGCTGCTGAACTGGCACAAAGTAATGGTTGCTTTGGAAGGGATTATGATGACTTTTTTACTCGCGATCTTTGTGTGGCGACCAATGCCAATGAATTGCAAGATTCCGCTTCAGAGAAAAGTAATCTCCACGCCAGAACAGGCAGTTCCAGTGTGCGTTTTTACCTTAAACCAAGTGATCCCAATAATTGGCCAAGTGGGGAGCCCACTCACCGAACAGAGCTAAGGGTTTTGGAAAAAATTGGAAATATCATTCCTCCTTTAGGAACAGAAAGTTGGTACGGATTTTCCACCTATTTCCCATCCGATTTTGTCTTTGTACCCAATCAAAATAATCTCCCTGAATTGCATCGATTTATCTTCGTTCAATTTCAGCACGGAGGACCGGGATCGCCCAATCTCTCTTTACAAGTTCTCGGTGATAAAATTGTTTTAAGGCAAAAAACAGGTCTGGCTGATACTAATGGCGTTGTGAGTACCGACTATCAGGTAGGGGCGATTACAAAAGGGGCTTGGCACGACTTTGTTTTAAGAGTGGTGTGGGAGAATAACAATACAGGTCTTTTTCAGTTATGGTTTAATAATAATTTAGTCGTTCAAAAATTTAATACGGATACTTCTTATGATGATGTTAATAATGGTTCGCGAATTAAGTTTGGAATGTACTACTGGCGCTGGAAAGAAAAGAGTATAGTGGAAGAAAGTTTTGATTTGGGAATTTATGATAGAGAAATCTTTTTTGATGATATGAGACTTTATACGGGACCCAATGGTTATGATCGAGTTAAACCTCGTGATTGATCAAAGGACTAGTTTTCTGAGTTCGTGAATGCAATGAGTTTTTGAGGGTCAAAAATTTCAAAATCGCGCCCTTGCTTTTTTATCAGTCCCTCTTTTTCAAAAAGACTCATGGCCCTTGCAACAGTTTCAAAAGTACTTCCTGAATATTCTGCAATTTCTTTTCGAGTCCAAGTATGATCGGGGTGCTTGAGTTTGAGAAAAACGAGTGATTCAGCAATTCTTTGATGGACTGATTTGTCTTGAAGACCGGCCATTCTCAATTCAGCGGTTTTAAGATCTTTGGCCAGTTGAGAAGTGACCTCTTTGAGAAGGCTAGGGCTTTCACGACATATCCTGGAACACTCTTCTTTAGTGATACTGATGAGTAGCGAGGGAGCTAGCGCGATGGCCGTGGCGTGATAGGGTTCATTCGCAAAATATGAACGATGCCCAAGAATAGAGTTTGTTCCAAAAACCCGGAGAAAAGTTTCTTTTCCCGATTCCGCTATATGAAAAAGCCCAACCAAGCCACTTTCAATAAAATAGATATTTTGAGGGGTGTCGCCCTCGTGATAGATGATTTCGCCTCGTTTAAAATGGTGTTCACGGCTTTCTTGAACGTGGGGCTTGAGAATTTGATAAAACATTTTTCCCTGATTGATGAAATAACTAGCCTGTATTACGAAATTTTTTTCACAAATTCTGATTTAATATTCATGGCACCAAAACCATCGACCTTGCAAGAGATGTTGTGGCCGTCAGTACTATCGGTAATGAGACGAATACTTTTAATTTTTGTTCCAACTTTAATAGATGAAGAAGACCCTTTGACTTTAAGATCTTTAATAATGCTAACAGTATCTCCGTCCTGAAGTTCGTTCCCATGAGCATCTTTAATGGTTGTATCTTCTTCTGTTCTTTGAGTTTCCTCTGCCAAAGCACTCCATTCGTGAGCGCACTCTGGGCAAATCCACAAGCTTCCGTCGCGATAAGCGTAGGGAGATCGACACTGGGGACATAGAGGAGCAGTTTGCTCAGAAGTCATGAAGTTTCCTTGAAAAAGTGTGGGCTTAGTCTATTGGTAAAGATTTAAACTTGAAAAGTCAATAACATCGACCACTTATGATTTATAAAATGAGATGAAAATGAGAAGTGCCAGATTTTGTGTCTAAGTTATTTTAAAATTTACCCTATTCCAATTTAAATAAAGTTAGAATAAGCTGGGTTCTGTATGCAAAAAATTGGGACTTTTTTATTTAGTTTGCTAGTCGTATTCTCTAGTACACAGAGCGTAATAAACTATGATTTCTTATCTCTTGATTCTGAAAAGTTTAATTGTCCCGATGAATGCCCTGAGCAAAATACAGAAGAAACATCACATCCTGATCATCCGATCGAAGGGGAAGAAGAACTGCAGTTCCTCTCCTCCATTGACCCCGCTTATTCTCAAAGTCTAGTGACTCAGAAAGCATCGGAAATATGTCGACTTAGAAGAGTAGGTTTTGTGATTCATTATCTTCGAGATATTTTTATCCCCCCTGAAATCCTTTCATAATAAGATCTTGCTTCACTCGTTATTTGTTTTTTAAGTTTATTAATAAGGATTAGAAAAATGTATAATAATCAACATCTTTTGAAAGATCTAAAGTCGTCAGTCGTCGTTTTTTTAGTAGCACTTCCATTGTGCCTAGGCATATCACTCGCTTCAGGGGCACCGCTCGTCTCTGGAATATTAGCAGGAATTGTAGGAGGTATTGTGGTGGGAGCCTTGAGCTCTTCTCACACTAGTGTTGCAGGACCAGCGGCTGGCCTCACTGTCATTGTCTTAACGGCTATCGAAAGTTTGGGCGACTTTACAAGTTTCACCCTTGCCGTTGTGGTTGCTGGAGTTCTTCAAATCATATTTGGTCTTTTAAAGGCAGGAAAATTGGGAGCCTATTTTCCAAATTCGGTTATTAAAGGAATGTTGGCTGCAATTGGTTTGATTCTCATACTTAAACAGATTCCCCACTTCTTAGGAATTGATAGTGATTTTATGGGAGACATGGCCTTTGAGCAGCAAGATGGTTTTAATACTTTTAGTGAAATTTGGTACGCGATTCAATCGATAAATGTTGGAGTCATTATTATTTCGTTTTCTTCACTTTTTTTGATGATTGGTTGGGAAAAGATGGCGAAGAAAGGGAATAAGTTTTTTCAAACTCTACCAGCACCTTTACTTGCTGTTCTGCTGGGGGTAATTCTCAATGAATGGGTATTTGCAGAGAACTCCAATTTAGCAGTTGGAAAAGAACACCTGGTTGCACTACCTTTTGAGGGTGGGTTCCAATCATTTTTTAACTCATTCGAACTTCCCCAGTGGAGTGAACTAGGGAATTGGAAAGTTTATCAAGTTGCCCTGACATTGGCGATAGTTGCTTCACTCGAAACACTACTCAGTGTTGAGGCCATTGATAAAATTGATCCTCAGCGCCGAGTAACAAACAAAAATAGAGAATTACTCGCTCAAGGATTGGGAAATACGGTGGCCGGGCTTATTGGGGCCCTTCCTGTGACATCAGTTATTGTTCGCTCTTCAGCTAATATCGGATCGGGGAATGCTAGTAAAATGTCGGCTATTCTTCATGGGCTTTGGATGCTTTTGGCAGTTTCGTTGGCTCCTTTTTACCTTGAACTTATCCCACTTGCTTCGCTTTCGGCGATACTCATTTTGATTGGTTATAAACTTGCTCCTCCACAATTATTTAGACAAATGCAGATTCATGGCAAAGAACAATTTTTGCCTTTTATCATTACAATTTTTGCAATTCTCATGACTGATCTTTTGATGGGAATTCTCATTGGGATGGTTGCTGGATTTTTCTTTGTTATTCGCTCTAGCCACAAAAAGTCAATTGTTGTTGTTAATGAAGACTCTCGCTATCTCATTCGGTTTATGAAAGATGTATCTTTTTTACAAAAGCCACTTATGCAAAATATTCTTCAAGAAATTCCTCAAGGAGCTTTTGTGGTCATCGATGGGTCAAATCATTTGCAAATAGATCGAGACATCATTGGTATGATTGAAGACTTTGTTGAAACCAGCGAAGAGCGCAGCATTAAATGTGAAATTGTGAAATCTTCACTTGCAATGAATGAGTATTTTAAGGCATAAAGGAATAAGAGTATGGAAAATATTAAGAAGCTTCTCCTGGAGAATAAGGCATGGGCCAAAGGGCATGCCGATATTGATCCCGCATATTTTGAAAACTTGGCCAAGGGTCAAAAGCCGGACATTCTTTGGATTGGCTGTGCAGACTCCAGGGTTCCCCCAGATGAAATTATAAATTCCAGACCGGGAACTCTTTTTGTCCACCGAAATATTGCCAATATTATCCATGCCAATGATGAAAATTTTCTCAGTGTTCTTGAATTCGCTATTCGTTTTCTCAAAGTGAGATATGTTATCGTGTGTGGGCACTATAATTGTGGGGGAGTTCAAGCGGCTTTTGAGGGAATTGAAAATGATCGGCTTACGCACTGGACGGAATCAGTGCGCGAACTTAAAGAAAAACACAATCCCAAGTCTATAAATGAGCTTGTCGAAATTAGTGTTTGTGCGCAAGTTGAAAAACTAAAAAGTTTGCCTGTTATCCAAGAGGCTTGGAAAGCAGGCGAATACCCTAAAATTTTAGGTTGGGTCTATAATCTTCACAACGGACTTTTAAAAGAGCTGACTCTCTACGATCCTGCTGTTTCAAAGTAGATTAAACTTAACGTTGACAAAGAGGAGCCAAAATCTCTTTGAGATCGTTATTAGTTAGGACTCCTCCTGAAAATTGGGATTGATGGTATTCACTATATTTTTTACCCATAATACTTGTATTGTCGATTCTTCGTTGAGGACACGACTTGTCAGAGTATTGGTCTTCAAGACCAAAGTGATGGCTGAGTTCATGAGTTACGAGAATACAAAAATCTTTTTTAGTAAATTCATTTTTCTTTAACTGAAGTGGTATGCTTCTCATATTGGGGTTTGAGTATAGGCGATCAAAAACACTGAAATCTTTTTTGGATGACTTTTCCACTTCTTGAAAACTGAGATCGAGAACAATTCCATAATCTTTGTAAAAGTCTTTTGCACATTCGACTGCTTCATAAAATCTCTTCTTAACTTCTTTAATTTCGATCTTTTTTTCTGGGTTAGAAAAATGCACTTTGAATTGCTTTTTTAAAACAATGGAATAATTAATGACACTCAAACAATAGTTGATTTGTCCAAAATCGACGACGACATTATCACTACATTTTGTTCTTTTTTTCTCATCCCGACAAAAGGATTTGTTGGGAGGTGACTTCGATATACACTCTTCAATGATGGGAGGTAATGAGAGACTATCAATATTCCTTTTAGATTTTTTGTTGATGTTGTGAGTGCAATTTGCCGTAATTGTTATGCATGATAATATAAAAAATGGCTGGAGGATTTTTTTCATTGCTTATTATCCTCTGTCAAATAAAGTGAAAGATCACTGTAGTTAGCTTCTTGACTGGTAATATCGAAAGCAGGAAGTTGCAAGAGAACTCTGCCAATGGCAAGTAGTGTTTGTTCACTATAATTTTGCGCCCAGTAGGCACTCGAAGTGTTGGAAATGGGTTCTGCAACTTTTTGCATTCTTTGGACGGATTTGTGAATTTTGTCTATCAATCCCCGTTCTTTGAGGTATTGCATAAAGCGGCTTCTCTCTTTGGTTGTGCTGACTGCTTTTGAAAGACCAATGATGGCGTCGTCTCCTATTTCTGATAGTGAAGCCATGCTCTTTGATAAATTTTGAGCTTGAGTTCCTCCGCGTACAAAAATCTTCAGAAGTAGTTTTCCAAGTTTTGTTATGTGTGAAGAATCGTAAGCAATCTTAGCTGAAGACATGACTGCAGCGGCTCCTGCAATAGTGTTAATTCCGGCACCAATAAAAGCAAAGTATTTCCAAAATCTTGCAGAAGCCTCTTGGTCTTTTAACTCAAGGGCCTCGTTCATAGTACGTTCAAAAATTTCTCTTGCAACTTTTTCATCATCAACATGAACTCCCATTTGCATTCCATTCACTTGGGCTTTAGAAACTTCTTTAGCAAATTGATTTTGACGATAAGAGTAAGTGATTCCATCTGTAACTGAGAGTCCAATGGAAAGCCCAGCAACGGCCAGAGAAACGGGTCCTGTAATTATCGCCGCAGCTCCAATGAGGATGAGAGCTCCAAGATTGATTCCAGTAAAGAGTTCATTAAATTTAAGCTCACGATCTTCTAAATCACTAGCGACTTTCATAATGGTCTTACAAATATTGAGGAAGTCTTCTGATGATCCTTGTGAGACGAGGAGTCCTCCGAAGGCAATGGGATCTTCAGTAATTGCTTTTTCAATCCCTTTGTCGAGAGGAACTTCGGAATGTTCTTTGCCGTATTGGTGGGCAATGATATAGGCATTAATTTTATTTGTGACTTCGAGCCCGAATGTGTCTAAGGTTGATTGAGTTTTCCTATTAAGACATTCGAGTTGTTGTTTAGTCAGCGTTTGCGGTTCTTTGATAATGAGATAGCCTCTCCTACGATCGAGAAGCGATGTAAAGGGGTTTTTGATATAGTCATAGAATTTTGGGAGACAGAGTTCGAGTGATTCTTGAGTCGCAAATTTGAGAGGTGTTGTTGCGAGTTTGGTAAAGTCTTGGGCAAACTTTTGTGTTGCACCTGGAGCGAGCTTATTAAAAACTTCTTTTGGCGTTTTATGATAGGGTAAACGTTCAATCATGAGTTTTTTATCATCTGTTATGCGGATATCGCGGTTTGGATACTTTGCTGGAGCTTGTTTAAAAGCTTCTTGAATAATATTTTCTCTATCAGCATTGAGTTGCATGAGTTTTGAATTAATATCGTTAAGAGGATTTGTTGGTAATTTTAAATCTGCCATTTCTGCGCATTGCTTTTGATCTCCTCGACAAGTCCCTGTAAATGC
This sequence comes from Halobacteriovoraceae bacterium, assembly GCA_020635135.1. Taxonomy (GTDB): domain Bacteria; phylum Bdellovibrionota; class Bacteriovoracia; order Bacteriovoracales; family Bacteriovoracaceae; genus JACKAJ01. Next base: position 307,649 of record JACKAJ010000016.1, on the reverse strand, counting down.
ATAGTGGACAAGATTTTTCATATAACTATCTTTTTTCTTTTTGAATGCAAGAAAGTCTTTGAGGAGATTGAGTTTTTGTTTTTTAGGAAAGCCGAAATAGCCATTGGGATAAATTTTTGGTTTATGGCAATCATCTTCACGCCCATGAACATAGCAATCAAGGATATCGTCTATACTTTGAATAAATGTAGAGTAATCATCTTCGACACAATGGCTTTGTTGTAAAAAAGGTGCTGCAACGGAGCCTTGGAGGATGGAATACGAGAGAGCTCGAACTGTTTGATTGCTAGAGTTTAAGCAATTATCATCTCGTAAGCGAATTTCAAGTTGGCGGTATTTATCAAGTTTTTTCCCAATTGCGAGAACTTTTTTATATTGAGGAGATTCTCTTGTAGGGAGCTCATTATAGTTTTCTTTCAAATAGAGATAAGATTCTGAAATGAGGGCCTTAACGTTTTCAGAATTTTGATAGAGTTTGTAATCAATTTGATTCAAAAATTCGTCGTAAGCATGGGGATCATCGGGAGTAAAATTTTTATTTGCTTGTGGGAGAATAAATGTCGACTGAAAATTATTGTACAAATTGAAAATTTTATCAGCTTGGTTTTTGTCTTGGGCATAATTTTGTGATGGGAAAAAGCTTAGCGACAATATTAGAATTGAGCTGAGTACTTGAGAAATAGAGATTTTCCAGAAAATATTTTTCATTTTAAGGTGTTATAAAATTTTAATACTTATCTATCGGCAATAAACTGAGGATTTATTAAAGATGAGAGGATAGCTGAATTTAATAATCAAGTATGATCCTTTCTAAGAATAGAAAGGATCTAAATGTGAATTTGGAGAGTTTTGTTGGTGTGTTAAACGGCATCGATAGATCTGGTAGGCCTGGATATTATCATGAATAAGTTCTTTCTGTGCTATCTCGTTAAGGTGAGGTTTAAAGTATTTCAATACTTGATTGAAACAGTCTGTATCGAAGTGATTCATCCTAAAATCAGGAGCATTTTTTATAACATCTTTTGAAAATGGAAAGATGATCTCTTGCTCATCCCAGTGAACGTCTTGGATCCATTCTGGTCTCAGCACAACAAGTTTTGAAGGAATATATTTAATGGTATCGACAATTATATAATCAATGGCCATGGTAGAGCTGTTGATGAGAAATCCTTGAATATGCCCAAAATTTCCCTTTGAGTGTTCTGCATGAATAGAAAATGAGTGCATATCGAGAGCTGAATAGAGTTGATCTTTGAGTTTATCGTGTTGAGTAGATTTTTTTTGAAGATTTTTAATTTCAGAATTATCGGTATAATAATTCCAAGGTATACCATAGGGACCGACATCCCAAGGACTGACAGAGCCTGTCCAATAAAATGGCCAGCCAAAGTATTGATTATAATGTTCTTCATAGATAATCGATATTTTATCTCGGTTGTTGAGAGTCGGAGTATTTTCAAGCCGTTCTTTGGTGACTGATAGAGTGATTGTTTTGTTTTCTAAGTCAATTTCACTAAAAGAAATGGGAGAGACTAAGACGTAATCTTTAAGAACGAAGTGTTCTGTATTTACGAGGAGGTAGCGCAGATAAAACGAATTTTTATCAAAGTATAAATCTTCAACTTTTCCTAGAGGTTCGTCCTTACACAGGATGTTGAATTTCAGTAATTCTTTAGTAGTGATAATGTCCATAATTCAATTCTCCTCCTTTACAAAATTAAGAGATTATTGACCAAAAATCTTATAGGGGATGAGTATTAAATTTGAAGTTATATTGACAATTAATCAGGTGTGAACCTCTGTAAAAGCTGTGGCATGCTCAAGTTGAATGTGCTATAACAAAAGCATTCAAACTCTATTAACTAAAAAGGTACAAAAATGGCTCAAATCAGTTTTAAAGGAAACCCTGCGACAACAAAAGGACAACTTCCTACTCTAGGCGAAAAAGCTCCTGATTTTACAATGGTAAAAAATGATCTTTCAGAAACTAATCTATATTCTTATAGTTCAAAGTTTAAAGTTCTCAATATTTTCCCAAGTCTCGATACAGGTGTATGTGCAATGAGTGTTAAGCATTTCAACCAACTCGCTTCTGAAATGGAAGGTGTTGCCGTTCTTAACATTTCCAAAGATTTGCCTTTTGCTCAAAAAAGATTCTGTGGGGCTGAAGGGATTGATAAAGTTGAAACTTGCTCGATTTTTCGTTCTGATTTTTTAGACAAATATCATTTAGAACTTCTGGACACACCCTTAAAAGGCTTGTGCTCTCGCGCAGTTATTGTTCTCGATAAAGATAATAATGTTGTCTACACTCAGCAAGTAGAGGAAATTACAAGCGAGCCGAATTATCAGCTGGTCCTCGAAACAATTCGTTCTTAATTCATTAAAAATACTTCAAAATAAAAAATTGAATAAATGTTTAGATATCTAAACATTTATTCAATTTCTCCTTCAAGAATATTTGTCTAAAATTTTTTAAGATAAGTTCATACTTAATATCCTTAAGAACCAAAATTAACAATTGGAGGATAAAATGAACAAAGAAACGTTAAGAGGTCAATGGAACCAAGTTAAGGGAAGTCTTAAAAAGAATTGGGGGAGATTAACAGACGATGATATAAAAAAAATTGAAGGAAGTTATGACCAACTAGTAGGAAGAATTCAAGAAAGATATGGTCAGTCCATAGATGAAGCTCGGAAAAGTGTTGACGAATTTTTTGCAACCAAAAAATAACGTCTAACCTTACTATGGATAAGATACTCTTCTTAAGCATAGTCTAAGTTTCATTAAAAGTTGTAAGTGAATTTATAACTTTTAAGCTGATTTATCGCGAGATTTATTTCTCTAGTAGGTCTTTAGAGGCCCTCTTTTGAGGGCCTTTTTTTATTAGTACTTAAAATTTATAATCAATTTTAAATAGAGTGAAATATTATTTTTTTATTCCTTGTTTATTCCAACTAGAATCTTGTAAGATTGATTTTACACATTTGATGGTCCCTATGGAGGAGGTTTCGAGAGAGTGATGAATTTATGGAAAGGTTTTTCAATCTCTAAAAAATTATACACGATCTTTAGTGCACTCGTGGCCATTGTTGTGTTCGAATTTTTGGTACTGGCTTTTGCACTCTATTCATTTTCGGCCATTAGAGCTTTCATTGGAGGAGAGGGAATTTGGTCGAAAGCTCAAAAAGATGCCATCAATAATCTTCAAACATATGTTGTAACAGGGAATGCATATTATTACGATGCCTTCTGGGGAGATCTCCAAATTCCATTTAACGATCGCCAAGTAAGACTCGAAGTCGAATCGACTGAACCCAATATAAATCGCGTCTACAGTGGTTTAGAAAGTGGTGGAATTCATCCCGATGATGTTGAGAATATGGGGAGCTTCTTTATTCGCTTTAAAGAAATGAGTTTTTTTGTTGAAGCAAGAAAAGTTTGGAGTGCAGGCGATAAAGCCATTGATGAACTCTCTGACTTAGCTAATGAAATTCATATAAGAATTGGAGAAGGTCCACTAACAGAAGAAGTGAGAGAGAAATATATTAGTGAAATTTCAATTATTAACGATCGACTAACTAAACTTGAAAATGATTTCTCTGGAATCTTGGCAGACTCATCAAGAGAAGTAGAAAGTCTACTCAAAGAGATAGTTTTTGGAATCACTACGGTCGCGACTTTCGCATGCTTTCTTTTGCTATTAATGATCAATCGGCACTTTTCAAAAGGTATTAAGAGAATTAATAGACAAACCCGCCAATTGGGTAAAGGCAATTTTGATGAACCCATCGAAGTGAATTCCAGTGATGAATTAGGGGATCTGGCCCATTCAATTAACCGCATGGCCCAAAATATTAAAGAAAATATTGCTATGAGGGAAAATGCTGAAGAAGCAAGTAAAGTTAAAAGTTTATTTTTAGCGAATATGAGTCATGAAATTAGAACACCTCTAAACGCAATCGTTGGCTTTGCGGAGCTTTTAGAAAACGACAATCTCTCGGTTGAGAAAAGAAAAGACTTTTTAAAAGTCATTCAAAAGACAGGAAAAAACTTAGCAGCGATAATAAACGATATTCTCGATATTTCCAAAATTGAATCGGGGTATTTAGAAATTCAAAAGGAAAAAGAAAATCTTCACGAATTATTGGATGAGGTTACACAGCTTTTGAAGTTCAAAAGTAATGAAAAAGAAATTGAGTTAATCCTAGAAAGAGATGCTTCACTCCCGCAGTATGCAAAAGTGGATTCCTTCCGGTTGAAGCAGATCCTCATCAATATTTTAAGTAACGCTATTAAGTTTACAAAGAAAGGAAAAGTCTTATTGACGGCTAAACTTCATGAAGGATTTTTAGTTTTTGATGTTATTGATACAGGAATCGGAATTAGCCCGGAATATCAAACTCTGGTCTTTGATATCTTTCAGCAGGGAGATAATTGTTATACTAAAAAAATAGGTGGAACTGGATTAGGTTTGCCACTTTCGAGGCGTTTAGCTCAAATTATGGGAGGGAATTTAATATTAATAAGCTCTGAAGTTGAAAAAGGTTCTCACTTTCAAATTAATATTAAATACGAGAAGGCCGAACGTGATGATCAAACGAATTGGAAGCTCCCTAAGGATCATTCTATGAAAAATGAAACTATCTCGCTAAATAATCTCAATATTTTGGTCGTCGATGATGCTGAAGAAAATAGACTTTTACTGATGGCCATATTAGAAAATTGTGGATGCAAGGTGAGCTGTGCAACCAATGGTGAAGAAGGTGTCAAGCTTGCTTTAGAAACACAATTTGATGCTATAGTGATGGATATCCAAATGCCTTTACTCGATGGCTATCAGGCGGTTAAAAAAATTCGAGAGCATGGAATTGAGACGCCCATCATTGCTTTGACGGCCTATTCAATTAAGGAAGCTCAAGATAAATGCCTCGAATCGGGGTTTGATGATGTACTAATGAAGCCGATTTACCCTCATAATCTCATAGATAAAATTGCCGAGTATTCAACTCCTCATCCTGTTATGCACTAGGGCGTGTTCTCATTTTTCAAAACACAAGCAGTGGTTTATAGTTGTTAGAGACTCATGGTGTTGTGAGCAGGGTTTGAAGTATGAATTATTGGGTTTTAGTTGTCTTCTTTTTGAATGCAAGTTTATCCCTTGCCCAAGAATGGGAAAGTGGGGTTAACCAGGTTTCATTAGTTGAGCTGTTTACATCTGAATCCTGCTCTAGCTGTCCACCGGCTGAAAAGTGGTTGAATGGCATGATCGATGATGAAGGGTTGTGGAAAAATTATGTTCCTGTTGAGTATCATGTAGATTATTGGAATCATCTCTCTTGGAAAGACCCTTTTTCAAAAGAACTATTTACCGAACGCCAGAGAACTTATGCCAAACAACTTAAATCAAAAAGTGTGTTTACACCGCAAATTCTTGTAAATGGCATATCAAATATTAAAGCGACTGCGCCTTATCCGGAGGCTCGTAAGACCAAAGTTGGTCAGTTGAAAGTGAAATTTAATTCCAAGGAAGATGTTGCAGATGTAGTCTTCACACCTGCAAAGAAAAACTTAACTAAGTTCAAATGTGAGGGTGCTTTGCTTGGGGGAGGATTTCAGAATAAAATTAAAGCTGGGGAGAATTCAGGTAAAAATCTCTCCCATGAATTTGTGGTCTTAACACTCTCAGAAAGTTTAATGAAGAAAATGAAAAACAGATATACTTGCAGTTTAAAGCTTTCTACGCCAAATACCTTTTCTGATGTGAAAAAAAAAGCAATTGGAGTTTGGATAAAAGAGAAAGCATCAGGAAAAATCCTCCAGGCAACGGGAGGATTTTTGAGTGGATTTAAACAATAAAAAGGAGAATTTGTGATTAAAATAAGAAAATCAGAAGATCGAGGGCGAGCAAATTTTGGTTGGCTCAATGCCAGGTATACCTTTTCCTTTGCACGCTATTATGATCCTGCATTTACGGGATTTAGTGATCTCCTTGTTATGAATGAAGATCGCATTGAGCCTGATTCGGGATTTTCTCCACACCCCCACGAGGATATGGAGATTATTACTTATATCATTGAGGGACAGTTAGAGCATGGTGATTCTATTGGAAATAAAGGCATCATTCAAAAAGGTGAAATTCAACGAATGAGTGCTGGTAAAGGTATTGTTCACAGTGAAGTGAATCCATCCAAAACAGATCAGACCCATCTCATACAAATTTGGATTCAAACCGCTAATAGAGGTATTGACCCGGATTACGAAAGTGTTATTTTTGAAAAAAAACCTGGTCTAAAGCTGCTTGTTTCTCCGGATGGTGAAGAAGGCGTTGCCAAAATTAATCAAGATTTTTATATGCATGGACTCAATTTGGACAATGGTGAACTTTGTGAATTTCGAGTCAATTCAGGACGAAAGATTTGGATTCAAATGATTGAGGGGGCCATTGATCTTAATGGGATTTCACTCGAAACAGGTGATGGAGCTGCTATTGATGAGGTGGATCTCTTAAAAATTAAATCTCATCAAAAAAGTGAAATGATTATATTAGATTTAAGGTAAAAGAAAAATGAAGAATATAGTTATCCTTTGCGCTAGTGTCGGCAACAACTTAGCTTTAGCGAATAAGTTGAGCACAATTGCAACAAAATTAAAAATAAATACGGAAATCATTAACTTAGTGGAATTAAATCTTCCGCTTTATCACACTGAAGAAGAAAAAAAGGGAGTGCCCTCTGTGGCTCAAGAGTTAAAAGAGAAAATAAAATCAAGTCTTGGGTTAATAGTGATTGCTCCAGAGTACAATGGTCTCATCCCACCCGTGCTCAATAATGCTATAGCCTGGGTTAGTAGGACGGGTGATGATTGGCGGGAAGCTTTTAATGGGAGAGTGACGGCGATAGCAACACATAGTGGAGGGGGAGGGGCTCATGCCCTCATGGCTATGAGACAACAGCTCTCATATATCGGTGCTGTCGTTTTGGGGCGCCAATTGTTAACGAACTATTCAAAAGAACTCAATGATGAGTCTGCGATCTTTATTCTCAATGAGATTAAAAGATTGGGAGAATCTTAGACATTTTACACTACGATCTTAGGACACCTCATGCAAGAAAGAGATTTGGCCAATAATAAAATTAATAACTCTATAAGCTTTAAAGATTTCAATGAAATTATAAATACCAAACTCCAAAATTGTTATATAAAGACGATGGTTGGTTATGGAAAATTTAATCCCGAATTTGTTTCTGACTGGGCCTGGAGAGTCTTCACTACGCCCCAATCCCGAAAGAAAAATAAACTTGGGGCCTTTCTCGATTACGCTCAAAAAGACTCCATAGACTTCGAGGGGAAAAAAGTGAAACTCTACCGCTTTGGAGAAGTGGGGAAAAAGAAAATCGTTTTTGTTCATGGTTGGGCTGGGTGTGCGAGTGATTTTTCATATTTTATCCCACGATTGATCGATGAAGGTTTTCATTTAATTGGATTTGATCTACCCGCTCACGGTCTCAGTGAAGGAAAGCAGGTAAATGCCACCGAAGTTGCGAAGCTTTTGGTTCATTTAGAGTCTCTTGAAGGGCGTTTTCATGCGCTCATTGGTCATAGCTTTGGAGGTTTTTGTTCGGCCAAGGCCGTGAGTGAGCAAGACATTGCCGCCAAAATTGTCACCATTGGAACTCCTAACAAGCTGGAAAGAATAATTCAGCTTTTTTCTAAGAGGCTCAATCTCCCTCCAAAAGTTGAGGAAGAGTTTAGAAATAAAATTGAAAATCTCTTTTCTATTAAAATTTCTGATCAGGAAACAGGGAAATTCTTAAAAGAAGCGGATATTCCAAGCCTCATCGTTCACGATGTGGGTGATAAGCAAGTGGGCATTCAAAGTGCCGAAGAAATTCAAGAATCAGCAGAACATGTACAGTTTCTTCAAACGCGCCAATTGGGTCACAATCGCATCTTGAGAGATGTGGATGTGATTAATTCTATTGCTGAGTTTTTAAAATAAGCTCAAAACTTTAAGACTATTGAAAATTTACTGTGACCTTCTGACGTCGAGATAGGGAGGGTCTTCAGATTCTGAGAATTGCACTGTTAATGAAATAGGCCTGCAGCACACTTCGCAATCAATAATCGTGTCTTGCTTTAACCCATCTTCGGGGTAGAACTCCATCCAAATAAACTCACCACAATAGGGGCATTGAATTTGAAAATCAGTTTCCATTTTGATTTGGTTCAATTCTTAATTGGATAAGTTGTTGTTCATAGAGCATAAAAATGGCATCGGTTATAAAGAGTCGCAATTCATTTTTTTCTGCTTTGGTATTCCCAGAATAAAAATAGCGTTCAAAAATTTGTTGAAGAATTTCAATGCGATCGATGGGAGTTTTGAGATAATCAACTTCAACATCTGGGTCAATACTCATCCCTTTTTCGTTGTTTGCTAAAAACTTCCTGAGCTTGACGGGATCTTTGAGAGGGAAAACAGGTTTTGCAAGGTCGAGCAATTTTAATTTATTTGCAACTTCTATATTTTTAAGTTGGTAGAGTGTCAAAAGCCGGGTGTCCTCAAGTGAGAGTGTGAGAATATCTAATCTTTGAGGATGATCAAAAATGAGTTTTTTGTCCTCCTTCCAATTTTTGTAATAACTAACCCACGAATGAAAGAATTGACTCCATCTCTCATCAATGAGGGACTTAAGTCTTGAAGTTTCTTCCTCATCAAGAGTTTCTTCACTTTTCTTTTTTGCTACACAAGGATGGGGATTGAGTTGATTTTTGATCTCTTCAATTTTTTTTCTTCGCTTTAATTTTTTTAATTGTCGAAACTCCCACCATTTTATTTGTGAATCTAAATAATCTTGAATAGCCCTTTCAACTTCATATTGTTCGCAATCGATTTTTGCGTTTTCAATTTTAATAATAAATTGAGAGAGCTTTTCAATAAAGACATCTTCATTGTCTGCAATATATGTGCTTATTTGTTCTTGGTAAGATTCCACTTTATTGCTGAGGATGGTATCGACTGTTTGGCAGAGGCTGTTTTGCTTTGGAAATTTCTTTAAGGCCGATGGAATGACATGATCTTTTAAATATTCAGGAATTCGATAATAGGGTACTTGAGACTTAGGTTCTAAGTAGAGGCTCAATTGGCTTGTTTGGAGTGAAACAAAAACAACTTGGGGTTCTTTGATTTCCTCATTGAATTGTAAAGTAGGGACTTGAACTTGCGCAGGCAGAGCTGAATCAAGGGGAGAGACAATATCTGGGGCAAAAACAATTTCAAAGCAATGATCAAGGAGTCTCTCCATATTGCGGTTTGACTCTTCCATACCTTCGATCGTTTTATTGGCGGTCTCGTCCATTTTTTCTAATTGGCGAGGGAGGTTCTCTGCACCACAGGTCGTGAGCAGCAGAAAACCGAGAGCTAAATAAAAAATGTTTTTCATCGTGAATTCCTTATGAATTCGGATATTATGAATAACGAGAACGTCTGTCTATCTCTACAAAGCTTGAACAAGAGTGTAGAGTCACTGGGAGACTTTTGCTTTGACTTAAGACGATAAAAATCATGATGTTCCAACTTGAAACGCCATTTGAATATTTAATACTGCTTATGACACTCTTTACAATAATCGGCTTGCGTTATGTTGGGCTGTCCTTTTTATTTGATTATTATTTCTACAGGTTCAATCGAAAAAAGTATTTGTCAAAGATCGTTGAAGAATCGCCTCTTAAGCCAGGTCAAAAGATTAGTGAAATTTTCTATTCCCTAGGGACATCTCTTATCTTTGCTTTGGCCTTTACCCACATGGTGTGGTTATGGAAAAACAATAAGACACTCGTTTATTTAGATTGGAAAGAGTATGGGCCTCTTTATTTACCTCTAAGCTTGGTCGCAGTGATGTTTGTTCACGAAACATACTATTATTGGCTCCATCGATGGATGCATTGGCCTGCTGTTTTTAATCTGGTCCATCGCGTTCACCACAGTTCTCATCGCCCCAGCCCTTGGACTTCGTTTTCCTTCCACCCTATTGAGAGTGTTCTTCAGGTTTTGATTTTTTATTTTATTGTGGCGTTGATTCCCCTTCATCCTGTTATTATTTTGATTTATCTCCTTTTAATGACAATTTCGAGTTTAATAAATCACCTCAATATAGAAATATTTCCTCTAAAATTTGTGGAAAGTCGCTGGGGGAAATTTTTTATAGGGGCCACTCATCATAGTTTGCACCATCGCTTTTATAAGACCAATCTCGGTTTATATTTTACATTTTGGGACAGCTGGTGCTCTACTGAAAATACTCAGTACACCCAAGTCCTCATGAAAAAGGTCAATGCTCAATGAAAAAAATGGTAATAATTTTTTTAGGCTTCTTTAGCTTTAATCTTTTTGCTTATCAGCTTTCAATTCATGTTAAAAAAATTAAATCCATTGAAGGAGATGTTGCAATCGCAATACACAATGAGGAAAGAACTTATTTGAAAGACGGCGAAAAACCTTTTAAAGCGATAGTGAGAAAGATCACATCCGATGAAGAAATTTTTCAAGTTGATTTGGCAGAAGGGAGCTATGCGATTACCCTTTTTCATGACTTAAACGGTAATCAAAAGCTCGATACCAATTTTTTAGGTATTCCCAAAGAGCCCTTTGGCTTTTCCAATAACAAAAAGATAGTTTTTGGTCCTCCTTCTTATGAAGAGTCCCTGTTTGATATCGACTCAGATAAAGAAATTGACGTTTTTTTAAAAACCATATTTTAGCCAAGTGTTTAAACTGATCATACCCATCGTCTAAGATTTGCCCGAGAAAAAAATCATTGTATGAGGGCAGGCAATTCGTTAGGATAAAATCAAACGAACGTTTGAATTAATTAGGTGAAATTATGATCAAAGTCATGACAATTCTAGGGCTAATCGCCGTAGGATCCCTCTGTATCGCCCAGGAAAGCCCTGGATCTAAGAAAATCTTGCTCACTGAGAGAGTCCTCAAAAATTTAATTGAGGAAACTCCGCCCAGTGTTATGCAGATTGAAGCCAGTTTCTTGACTCAAAAGCAACAGTATCTTGCCCAAGACGATGCCCTGGGATTTAATTTGGTGGGAAAAGGCACTCACTATCAATCTGACGAGCGTTTATTAAGTAGGTCTGACGGAGGGGTGACAAGCCATGCAAGTCACTACTCTTTGGGGATTGTAAAACCCACTCGCTACGGGATTGATATGAAATTAGAAGCTTTCGGGAATAAAGTTTCCAATGCTTTTATTACGGACTCTGCAACCACGGGAGTTAGCTTAAGCCTTTCCATGGATCTCTATCAAAACTTTTTAGGGCGGCAAACTGATAATAATCTGGAAAAAAGTGCTTTGAGTGTCGAGCGTGCCAAGCTCGAAAAAAAGATAAATCTCAAAACTTTTGAATCGAATATTCGAAAACTTTACTGGGCGCTTGTGGCCAATCAAGAGCAAAAAAAGTTTTTAGAAAAACTCGTGACTCTTGCAGAGAAACAATACAAAGAGGCGAAGAAAAGAAGAAGCTCTGGGGTCGCCGACACCGGAGAAGTGGCCCGTTACCACTCCCAGTGGACCAGTCGCCAATCGAGTTTGCTATCTTTAGAATATCGCAGAGGTGAGATTCTCAAAACTCTCAAAGAACTGCTACCAAGTTTAGAAAATAAAGAAATTGAACTGGGAACTTACAGTGTTGAAAAAACAGTGGTTCAAGTATTGAGCTGCTCGGCCCGAATTAGTAGTCACCCGACGGCGCCACTCGAGTTTACTCCCTATGATGAGATTGTGGAATTTCTCAATCGTGAGCAAGAACTTCAAGAAAAGATTGTTCGAACATATGACGATCCCCAAGTGAAATTAGTAGGCGAGTATGCGAGCGTGGGGCGAGATTTTGGTTACGACAATGCCCAACAAGATTTTTCTGATGATGCTCGTGCTAGAAAAAGTATTGGTCTTGAGTTGACCATACCTTTCGGAGGAAGAAAAAGTGCTACCCGAGAAGTTTCAGAAGAACTTGCAAGAAACCAATACTTGGCCCAATCAAGAGGAAAGCTTGCCAAAATTCAATCTTTTCATACAGAGACTGCAAAAATTATTAATATTCTTCGCCAGGTTGTGAGAAATCAAAAAGAAACCAATAAATATCTTGGGGAGAGTTTGAAGGTCAGCCAGAGAAAATACAATCAAGCACGGATAAGCTTACAAGAATTGATTAGCGAAAGAGATGCTCTTCTTCAAACCAGTCTTAGTGAGATCGAAACTAATCTTACAATCATCGATACGTTAATGGATTATTTTAGCATTTATACAGATATTCCCTGTGAATTAAATAGGATTTAAGCATGCAAAAGATTGCCAAGTTTTTTATTGAAAACTCCAAACTCACGATTGTCCTTTCAATTGGTATCGCGGTTTTTGGGTATCAAGGCCTCAATCAAATGAATGCAGAGAGTTTCCCCGCTGTCTCTTTTGCCACGGCCACAATCGTAACATTTTATGATGGTGCTACGGCCAGTGATATTGAAACTAAAATTACAAAACCGATCGAAGATGAAATTCGTGGTGTTAGTGGTCTTAAGGATGTTCGATCAACTTCGCAAGCCGGGCTTTCTAATATTACTGTAAGAGTCGATATGGACGATCCCAAAGTTAATGTAGCCGATGCGTTGGATGAAGTTCAAAAAGCCGTGGACCGAGTCAGTGATCTTCCAAGTGATCTTATCGAACCCCCAAAGTTTACAGAACTCAAAAGTGAAGAGTTTCCCGTTGTTGAGCTGGCAATAACTGGACCCAGTGAAAACCGGGCCCGTGATCTTATTGCCGATCAGCTCAAAGAAGAAATAGAAGATAATCGTTCTGTTAAAGAAGTGAGATTGGTGGGTTATGGAGAGAGAGTTTTTGATATTTTTCTCAACCTTCAAAAAATGAAAGAAAAGTATATCTCTGTAAATCAAGTCCTCGAAAAAGTCGCCAGCCGCAATTCCAATACTCCTGGTGGGGCCCTCAAAACTGATCTCAATGAGCAGTTAGTGAGAATTGAAGGAAAGGTGAGTAACACGAAAGAGCTGGAAGAAGTGGTGGTGCGCTCAAACTTTTCCGGAAGTACTGTTTACCTGAAGGACATTGCAACTATTCACGATTCAAAAGAAGAAGTGAAAACTCTTACTCGCTATAATGGAGAAGATGCGACTTTGTTAATTGTGAATAAAAAAGGTGGGGCGGACACCATTAAGATGGTTGGACAGATTGATCAAATTCTCAAAGATTATCGCGATCGCTATCCTGAGTACAAATTTAATGTGTTTCACTCTGAGGGACAAAAAGTTCGCGACAGAGTGGATGTTTTAACCAGCAATGCCTATACAGGGTTGATTCTCGTTGTGGTTTTTCTCTTTTTCTTTTTACCAGGAAAAATTGGTTTGGTCGCTTCACTTTCACTCCCACTGGCCATGCTTGGAACACTGGGGTTTATGCCAAGTTTTGGGATGAATATCGATGCCATCACTATTTTGGCCCTTGTTATCGCCCTCGGGATGATGGTGGATAACTCGGTTGTTATCAGCGAGAACTTCACGAGGCTTCGCTCTGAAGGGCAGTCACCATTAGAGGCGGCCAGTAATTCCATCGAAAGTCTTTGGCTTCCTATTACAGCGACCGCCTTTACGACAATTGCGGCATTTCTTCCCATGCTTGTGACAAAAGGAGTGATGGGGCAATTTATTAAGTGGATTCCCATTGTTGTTACAATTGCGCTTCTTCTATCGCTCTTTGAATCATTTATTTTTTTACCAATGCGATTAACTTGGGCAGGGAAAAAAGTAAAACTTAAAGATGATGATGGGAATACAGATTGGTTTTCGAAATTTGAAAGAAAATTCGAGAAATTTATGACCTGGGTAGTGACTAGACGCTATAAAGTTCTCTTTTTCTTCTCTGCAGTTATCATCTTTTCATTTTTTATGATGATCGTCGCAAACAAGTTCATTCTTTTTCCAGCCGATCAAACTGAAATTTATATCGCCCGCCTTGAGATGCCCAAAGGGACACGCCTTGAAGAAACCCATAAAAAATTAGGTGAAATTTCTAAACAAGTTAAAGAAGTTCTCAAAGATGATGTGGATTATATCGTTGCTCGAGCGGGAACCTCTCAAACTCGTCCCAATGATCCAAAAGCCCAAGACGGCAATAATATTGGAATGCTCACAATCTATGTTAGTGAATATGCTAAATATAATCGCCCCTATACTGATGTCCTCAATGATTTGCGGGTGATAAAACCCGATGACGTTGACTCTTTACTCTTTGAAGAAATGGTCAATGGACCTCCAGTAGGAAATGCGATTGAGGCAACATTTCGCTCTAACTCCAATGAAGATCTGGATAATATGATCGGCTTAGTAAAAGATGAGTTGGCCAAAATAGATGGTGTTGAAAACCTAAAGGTGAATGATATTATCGGTGACGATGAAGTCTTCGTCGACATTGATTACACCCAAGCAGCAAGAATTGGAATTGATGTCAATAAAGTGGGATCAACAATTCGGACGGCCATTTCAGGAAATCGCATTTCAGATGTCACTCTCGACAATAAAGAAGTGGATTTGATTGTCCGTTTCGATGAGCCTTTTAGAAAAAATATTGATGATCTCAAAAGCCTTTTAGTTTCTGATCCCGACAAAAACCTCGTGCCCCTAGGATCATTTGCAAATTTTCGTGTTGAAAAGGGAACTCCTCAAATTAAACGCTTTGATTTTAAACGGGCTAAAACACTAACTGGTGACGTCGATACGACCAAAATCACATCCATGCAGGCCAATAAAATTTTAAAAACAGTTTTTGAAAAAAATAGAGATAAAATCCCTGGAATCAGCTTAGTTTTTGGAGGAGCTCAAGAATCGACCAACGAATCGATGAGCTCTCTCTTTGCTGCACTTAAATTGAGCTTAATTGGAATCTTTGCCTTGCTGGTCTTTCTTTTTAAATCTTATTTGCGACCGGCTATCATTATGAGCACTATTCCTCTGGGATTATTTGGTTTTTCTGTTGCCTTTTATCTACACGGAAGACCTATTTCATTCTTGGCGTTGATTGGTATCATTGGTCTCGGTGGGATTATCGTCAACTCTGGGATTGTTCTCATAAGCTTTATTGATGAAATGCGGGCTGAAGGAAAACTTCCTCTCGATGAAATTCTCATCAAAGCATCTGGGATGCGTTTACGAGCCGTCCTTGTGACTAGCTTAACAACTATCAGTGGTCTGTTGCCAACAGCCTATGGGATTGGAGGAAACGATGCTCTTCTAATTCCAATGACTTTGGCCTTAGCCTGGGGATTAACTTCGGGGACAGTTTTAACATTAATTTGGGTTCCTGCTGCGTATGGTATTTTGGAAGATTTCGAAGGATTTCGTATGCGTTTTATGGAAAAAATTTGGAAAAGGAAAGAAAAAATTGATGGCGATCACTTTGTGGGAAGTTCGCGATGAACTCATTTCAAAAAGAAGATACAAAATTAAAAATCATTGAAGTGGCCAATAAACTTTTTGCAAGTTCTGGCTACGAAGGAACTTCCATTAGAGAAATTGCCAATAATGCGCGAGTTAACTTGGCAGCAATCAATTACCACTTTGAAAATAAAGAGAATCTCTACTGGAAAGTCTTCGAGTTCAATTATCAGTGGATGAAAATGAGTGTTGAGCATTTAGGGCAAGAATCGCAGTCAACCGAAGAGCTTGCACTCAAAATATTTGATTTTTTCTTATTAAATAAAGAAGGACTCCTCAATACTTTTAAAATTTTTTTAACAAACAGTATTACTTGCTCAGAAGATAAACTTGAATGTGAAAAGCTCAAAAACTTTGGTCCCCCTGGACAAGAAGCTATTCTCGCAAGAATCAAGCGAGACGTGGGAGAAAATATTCCCGATGAAAGTTGTCGCTGGGCCATGAAAATGATGTATTCACTTCTTGTCCACACGGCCATAGCAATGAATTCATCAATACTGATTGAAAAATCGAAAAAGCAAGAAGATCTTAAGCCTGAGGCGATGCGAGAAAGTCTTAAACATGCCGTGCGGGCGCATCTAGAGTATTTAAAAAACAATCCTAAACTCAAGTTTACGAATCCTCGCAAATAAATCACAATAAAGTTATGGGGCACGCACACGATCACCACCACCATCATCACCATGCCGGGGCCGGCAAGAATATACTCATAGCCTTTTTTCTCAATATTAGTTTTGCTGTCATTGAAGTCATAGGTGGTTATTTCACCAACAGTGTAGCCATTTACTCCGATGCTCTTCACGATTTTGGGGATAGCATGGCCTTGCTCTTCTCTTACTTTGCTGAAAAGTTAAGTCACAAAAAAGCTGATTCTACTTTTACTTTTGGCTATCGGCGCTTTTCTGTACTTTCAGCATTTATTAATGGAATAATTCTCTTGCTTGGTAGTTTTTATGTGATTTACGAAGCTATTTCGCGAATTTTAAACCCTGAACCAGTCGTTCCAGAGGGGATGTTTGGGCTTGCGATACTGGGCATTGTTGTCAATTCTATCGCGGCTTATCGTCTGTCAAAAACTGATGGGCTTAATCCACGCATGGTTATGTTTCATTTGATTGAAGATATTTTAGGTTGGATTGCCGTTTTGATCGTCAGTATTACACTTTTTTTTAAACCGTGGTACTTACTCGATTCAATTCTTTCCATCCTTATTTCTCTTATTATTTTGCGTGGAGTGTACAAAAATCTCTTGAGAGTAGCTGCTATTTTTCTTCAAAAATTTCCCAGCGATCTCGAATTGGGAGATCTCAAAAAAAAGATAGAGTCCCTTAGTATCGTCAAAGATGTCCATGCCTTCAAAGGTTGGTCCATTGATGACGAGTCTTATTATTTGAGATTTCATGTGAAAGTTCCTTCAGCAACAATGATGAGCGAAGTGGATAAGATTAAAAGCAGCATCAAAGACATTATCACTCAATATAATATTAAATATTCAACCATTGAGTTTGAGAGTGAAGATACGGAAGATTGTAAACTTTAGCTGGTAGCGAGTTCTTCTGGGTCGATAGATTCTGGATTTTTGATGAATTTGAAATAGAAGGTCGCCACAGTATAAAAGCTGGCAATCAAAATTAAACTCAAACTAAAAGTCACATTTAAATTGAGAATATAATCAAAAAGCACACTAAAGACTAATCCAAGAATAAGGCAAAAATTTGCATACTTGGCGTTAAGGGTTTTAGTGTAAAGCCCACCAATCGTGATAACGACGATACCTGTACTTCCAAAACTACTGGCCGCTTCGACCATGTGATAAACCGATTGCCCGCGGACTGCAATAAAGTAAGCAATTATCCCCGAAACAACCAAAACAATTCGCGCACTAAGGAGCTTTTTCTTCGGGTCTGTAATATTAAAAGTCGGAAGAATAAAATTGTGAGAAATAAGAGCACTGATGGCCAAGAGTATGGAGTCTATGGTTGAAAGTATTGCCGAAATCAGGGCCCCTATAAAGAGAATATAAAGCCACGAAGGAAGAATTGTTTGGGCCAAAGTGGGGAGAAATTCTTCACTCTCTGTAAAACTCAAGGGAAACTTATCGCCAATTAAACCCAAGACAACGGGTATTGAACCAAAAAAGAGATAAAGCCCCATGCCGCCATAAGAAGATTTTACGGCTTGCTTTTTCCCATTACAAGAAAGAACACGTGCAATAAGTTCTTGAGCAATAAGTGATCCAAATATGGGTATCAACCAACTATCAAGTCTAGACCAAAGTGATTCTTCACTGGAAATAAAGGTAAGTTTTTCTGGAGAAATTTTTAATAGAGTCTCAGAAACACCTCCGCCAGAATAAATAGCAAAGAAAAAGAGAATTAAAAGAGTAATAGCGAGAATTCCTCCTTGGATAACATCGGTAACGATATCGCCAAGTAACCCTCCCATCAATGTATAGAGAATAACAAAAATGGTGGCCACACTAATAGCGACGTCAACTTCGAGAGGAGTCGTCGAAGAGATAACGTGACCAAAAGCTTTAATTTGAGCTGCCGCCCAGATCAAAGAACTTGGGGCTAAGATCCAAACTGCAATCTTTTCAGTGCTCGTGGAGTAGCGGTCTTTAAAAAAATCTCCAAGTGTCGTGTATTTTTCATTCCAAAGTTTAGGAGCAATTAAGATTCCGAGCAAGAAAAGACAAAGTCCATATCCCAAAGGCTCTGCCTTTGAACCGGCCAGACCTTGAGCAAAGACAGCAGCAGAAGAGCCGATGCAAGTTTCAGCACCAAACCAAGTGGCAAATATTGAAAAGACGATGGCAAAGGTAGGAATCCGTCTACCGGCCAAGAAAAAATCGCCCTCTGATTTTACAAAGCGAGTGAGATACACGCCTAAGAGAAATTGAATGATGAGATATCCGAGGATATAGGGCCAATTCATGAAATCCCTATAACAATGATTTTATTTATCTTCAAGAAAGAATCTTCATTTTCACGAGCTGAGTTTACGGGCAGTTTATAATTTCATATATATAGGGAAGATCACGTAAATAATTATGGAGAGAGTATGTCCTTAGATGCCATTGGAATTGTCAGTAGCCAAACAGATAAGTCGATAAACTTTTATAAGATTTTGGGATTAAAGTTTCAGGAGGTTGGCGGGACTGATCATTTTGAAGCTCAAGGCCCTTCAGGAATTCGTGTAATGCTGGACAGTGAAGAGCTCATGAAGAATCTCAATCCCTCTTGGACTAGCCCACAAGGTTCAGGGGTAGTGCTTTGTTTTAAGCAAGCGAGTTCCACCGACGTCGATAGCATTTTTCAAAAGCTTATAGAGTTCGGAGCCCAAATTGTGAAAGAGCCCTGGGATGCTTTTTGGGGGCAGCGTTATGCTTCGGTCCTTGATCCCGATGGCCATCAAATTGATCTTTTTGCGCCATTGGCATAGCGGGCATTCATTCAAGGGCTTCGCTTATTTCCGATTTTTGATGACTTAAACTTGTTGCGGAGCGGCGATAGGGAAAATTTATCGCCTGATTAAGAAAGATAATTGGATATTATCGATAGAACTGATTAAATTTGGAACATAGATTTTTAATTGGTCAACCAAACCGACAAACGGAGGAAAAATGAAAAATTTGATTAACATGGATTTACCTGAATTTAGTGCGCAAGCCTACCATAATGAAGAGTTTAAATCTGTGACACACGAAGATCTCAAAGGAAAGTGGTCTATCCTTTTCTTTTACCCTGCAGACTTTACATTTGTTTGCCCTACAGAATTAGGCGACATGGCGGATAACTATGGTGAATTCCAAAAAATGGGAGTTGAAGTTTACAGTGTCAGTACTGATACTCATTTCACTCACAAAGCTTGGCACGATACTTCAGACACAATCAAAAAAATAAAATACCCAATGCTTGCAGACCCAACGGGGCATCTGTCACGTGAATTTGGTGTTTATATTAAAGAAGCAGGTCTTGCTTACCGTGGAACTTTTTTAGTTAACCCTGAAGGAAAAATTAAAGTTGCTGAAATTCATGACAATGGAATTGGAAGAAATGCAGATGAACTTTTAAGAAAAGTACAAGCAGCTCAATTTATTGCAAGTCATCCAAATGAAGTTTGTCCTGCGAAGTGGAAACCAGGGAGTGACACACTTAAACCAGGTCTTGATCTTGTAGGTAAAATCTAGAAAATAACCTAACAATGCGGTTACTTCTTTAATGAGGTAACCGCAATTCAAAAAATGAGGTTCCTATGCTCGACAATGCCATGATTGAACAATTAAAAAACGTTTTCTCTAGCTTGGAAGGGCAGGTGGAGTTGGTTCACACCCAAAGCCAACATGAAAAACAAAATGAACTCTTAGAGATGCTGAACCAAGTGGCCAGCACTTCCTCTCATATTAAAGTTTTACAAACTGAAGAGACAACGGCCAATCCCCATTTTTTTATTCAACACAATTCCAAGGCCAATGGGATATCTTTTACAGGAATACCTGGGGGACACGAGTTTACTTCTTTTATTTTGGCCATATTGAATTCCGATGGGAAAGGGAAGCTTCCCGATCAAACTATTATTGAGAGAATAAAAGCTCTCAAAGGACCTATTGAGCTTCGGACATTTATTTCTCTTTCCTGTGAAAATTGTCCCGACGTTGTTCAAGCACTAAACCTCATGAGTATTTTTCATGCTGAAATAACTCACGAGATGATTGATGGAGCCTATGTTCAAGAAGAAATTGAAGAGTTAAAAATCCAAGGTGTCCCCAGTGTGATGAGCGGGAAAGATCTCGTCAGCTCAGGGAAAGCTTCTCTCATTGATCTCTTAAAAAAACTTGAAGAAAAATTTGGAAAAAATGAAAATTATAATTCAGTTCCTAAGGATTTGGGTGAATTTGATGTGGTTGTTGTCGGTGGAGGTCCAGCAGGAGCTTCGGCAGCTATTTATTCTGCGAGAAAAGGTTTGAAGACTGCGCTAATCGCTGAGCGCATTGGTGGTCAAGTTCAAGATACCAAAGGAATAGAGAATCTTATTTCAGTTGTCTATACCGAAGGACCGCAATTAGCAGCAAAACTTCTCGAACACATGAAGGCTTACGATATTAATATTCTCGAACATCGCCTCGTGAGTTCAGTGAAAACTGGAGATCTCAAAACATTAGAGCTCGACAGTGGAGAGTTCCTCAAAACAAAAGCCCTTATTGTTACAACAGGGGCCCGGTGGCGTGAGTTGGGAATTCCCGGTGAAAAAGAGTATATAGGCCGAGGGGTGGCCTTTTGCCCTCATTGCGATGGTCCTTATTATAAAGGAAAAGATATTGCCGTTGTTGGTGGAGGTAATTCTGGAGTGGAAGCGGCCATTGATTTGGCAGGAATAGTGAAATCAGTCACACTGATTGAATTTTTGCCGGAATTAAAAGCTGATGAAGTGCTCGTCAAAAAACTTCTCTCACTACCCAATGTGAAAGTAATAAAAAATGCACGCACCACTCAAGTGATTGGAAATGGTGACAAAGTTGTGGCCTTGGAATATGAAAATCGTGAAAGCCAGGAACTTTTAAAACTAGAGTTAGACGGTGTTTTTGTGCAAATTGGTCTTGTTCCCAATAGTCAGTTCATTAAAGACGTTGTTGAAACGACTAAATTTGGTGAAATTATTGTCGACTTCAAAGGAAAAACGAATGTCCCTGGTATTTACGCTGCAGGAGATGTGACGACTACGCCGTTTAAGCAAATTATTATTGCCATGGGGGAAGGGGCGAAAGCTGCGCTGAGTGCATTTGAAGATCAATTAACGAGTTAGAGGGCTTTATCATTAAAACCCAGTCGACCAACTAAAGGAAGCTTAAGGGCGGGTGTCCAGAAATCAAGACCAAAATTAAGCCCTAATAAATTGAATTCAATTCCTTCTCCCAGTCCTAAACTCAAACCGAAAATCCCATAAAGAGATAATTGATAGCCAGTGCCCGAAGCTGTTTTACTAAAAAATTGATTTCCTAAATAATCTTTTCCAACAGCATGGGCCGGAAGTTCGAGATTGAGCTCGTCAACATTTCGAATAAGATAGGCGATGAATGTATTTGAATTGGGACCAGGCCACACTCGGTATTGATTGCTAAATGGGTAGGAATCGATCAGCGGTTTCATTTTCTCAATAGCCGCTCTTGCTTTTTTTCCCCGCAATTCAAAAAGGACACTGGGACGGCTATCAAACCATAAGCGATCGGGGAGATCTTGAGAAACTGAAACGGAAGTGTTTTCTCTTCTTAAATTCCATGCTGTCACTTGGGCCACGGTATATTGAGAATCTTCTACTTTTTTCCAAGCAACCCAGGGGTGAATGCCAAAATACCCTCGCCAAGAAAAGGCCCTGGCATAATAAATTTGTACAATATCTTCTTTGAGCTCTTCAGCTTTAGGAGCGATGCCAATACTTTCTCTTGAAGCTTCTTTCCAGTTTTTGTGAGAACAAGAAAAAAGTATAAAAAAGATAATAGCTGAGAAGTATTTCATATTGTCTCCAAGGATATTATAAGTCGAAGAAGGATGCTATAGGAAATGGCTCAAGTTTACTGGATCAAATTCTTGTCCAATCATCCGAAAAGCTTATTGTGTTTAAAACATATACTATGTGCTCGTTTATTCAAAAACTCAGTGTTTTTGCCTTGGTCTTTTATGGAGGTCAAGTATTTGCTGCTAAGTTTAAAGCGGTTGAGCAATGCAATTCTTACTTTGATAAAGTTTCAAAAATATTTTTAAGACCTTATCTTGCAAAATTTAAGGGGGTTATTGATCATCCCTATCTGTATTTGTGGGATAATTGGGGATTTAAAGATGGGACAGTGATTCATCGGTATGCACTTGCGGCACCTAAAGTTTTTGGTAAAAAAGATCGTCATTTCTATGCTCATTGGCGCCATTTCATCTCAATTGATGACGGAAAAACTTGGATTGATATGGGAGCTGCTCTCAATATTTCACAAGAGAGTGATCTTTTTGATTCTGTTTCCCTATGGAGTGGGAATATCGCTCGATTAGAAGATGGTCGCTACCTCGCTGCATACAGTGCGCTTGGTTCTAAGGGAAAGTATCTCCAATCTATCGGTTTGGCTATTTCAGATGATGCCCATCATTTTCAAAAATTGTGGAAAGATCCCATCATTTCAGCGAATAAACAAAAAGAAGAATTTATAAAGCACAAGTATTATTTTGATTACGATCGCCTTGGAAAATTTTTAGAAGCTGATGGAACTATAATGTCTTTGAGAGATCCGTTTATATTTTTGAATGGAGATTCAATTCATCTTTTTTTTGCGGCCAAAGCTTATAGGGATGGAGACATTGTTGGCGCCATTGGCCACGCCATTATAGAAAAAAATAATTGGAAGAGTGTACAAATTTTGGATCCCCTTATTCCTCCTGATCATCAAGAATTTAAACAACTGGAATTGCCCAATGTGTTTAAAAAAGATGGAGAAACTTACTTGTTAGTTTCAACGACCAAGAGAACCAGCGAAAAGCAAGGAGAAACAGAAATAGCGGCCATGGCCCGTCTTTATAAATTAACAGGTGACTCTTGGAACTCCATGGAAGTGGCCGGTAGAGAAGATGGCAGTATAATAATAGCTGACAATATTCATTATGGTGCCAATATCATCGCTCCGGACTTTGATCGTGTTCTGACTTTTATACTCTCAGAAAGTTCCGAAAAAGATCTTACCCTCCCTGCTCCAATAGACTTGAGAAAAAGTGATGATTAGAAAATAAAATTTATTTTTGACTGCAAATTGACTCTTGTCGAGCTTAACAGAGCTTATTTTCCTAGAGATAATCACAGGTAATGAAGAGTTTAATTCACTATTTTATTGATCGACCGGTGGTGGTCAATGCGCTGATGTTCGGTCTCATTTTCTGTTCGTTTATCATTTGGAAAAAAATTGGAAAAGAAGAAATGCCCGAATTTGCGATGAATTGGGTGCGCGTTTCTATTCGCTTCCCTGGGGCATCGGCTGAGGATGTTGAACTCTTTATTTCAAAACCTGTTGAAGAAAAACTCAAAGGTGTTACTTCTCTAGATGAAGTTTCTAGCACAGCTTCATTTGGCAATGGCTCTTTTCGCATCACTTTTGAGCCGAATATTGATAACCTCCAAGAAAAAATCCAAGAAGTCAAAGACGCTATCGATTCAGTAGACTTTCCTCGGGAAGTTGAAGATCCCGTTTATCGTCAATTTCGAAGTTCAGAGAAGGCCATCATTGATATTGGGATTTATCTTCAAAATCATGAAATTCTCGATGTTGAAGCGAGAGAAGAATTACAAAAATATGCTCTTGCTTTTAAAAACAAATTGCTCACTTTACCTGAAATTAGTGGAGTGGACACTTCTGGTTATCTAAGACCTGAACTTCAAATAAAAGTTATTCCAGAAAAATTAGAACGCTATGAATTGTCCCTGTCACAAGTCAAAGAACAAATAGTTTCACAGAATGTGAGACACCCGATAGGGAGCATGAAAGACAAAAGTGAATCAGAGGTTACCATTAACTCTGAACTTGCCGATGTGGCCTCGCTGGAAGAGGTTATTCTTTCAGCAGGTTTTCAAGGACAAAAAATTAAACTCGCTGATCTCGCCCAAATAGAAAATGGCTTTGAAGAAAATAATACGATTACTAAGGTTCAAGGACGAGAAGGGATAATTTTTAATGTTCAAAAAAGCTCCAACGTCGATATCCTTTCGGCCCAAAAAGTCGTGGTGAATTTTATTAAAAGCTTCAAAGCTCACAACAAAGACTCTCAAGTCAACTTTGTCTTGATCGATGATGAATCTTATGACGTAAGAAATCGACTCTCGCTTATTGGATCTAACGGCTTGATTGGATTTTCTCTGATCGTTATTATCTTGTTTTTATTTCTCGATTTTAAATCAGGTGTATGGGTAGGGATGGGAATTCCTTTTTCGTTAGCCTTTACACTGGCAATGGCCACTTGCCTTGGTTACACCGTAAATAATATGACCTTAGCCGCGATCATTATTGTCTTAGGGATTGTGGTGGATGATGCCATTATCATTGCTGAGAACATTACCAGAGTCTTAAAAGAGAAAAAAGACACAACGGCTTGGGATGCCGTTTTTGAAGTAGGGGCACCGGTTGTGGCCAGTGTTCTCACGACTTGTGCAGCCTTTATTCCTCTCTATTTTTTTAGTGGAAGATTCGGTCTCTTTGTTAAGTATATCCCAACTGTAATTTTTCTGATGCTACTTGCCAGCTTTCTTGAATCATTTTTTATCCTTCCTTCCCACATGACCCATCCTTTGAAATTGGAAGAATGGTTCAAAAAAATATTTAGTAAAGGCAGTGGAAATATAGAAAAAAAACGTGAGGCCATCACTCATCGAATTGAGTCTTTTTATCAAAAATCGTTGGAGAAGAGTTTAGCTTACCGCTATCCAATACTTTTGGGATTTGTTGTTTTGCTCGTACTCTCTGGGTATCTCTATCGCTACCAACTCAAATATGTCATGTTCCCCAGAGAAGAGTCGCGTGATTTTCGCGTCAAGGTTACTGCCGACGAAGATGTGAAACGTTACGAGATGGCCAAATTAGTAAGAACGGTTGAAGACATTTTTCTCAATGACAATCGTGGTATTGTCACTTCTGTCCAAACCAGTATTGGGCAAAATCGAAGAGGAGGAGAAGTTAAAGAAAACGAAGCTTCTCTTCGCGTTGAAATAACCCCTCCTTCAGAACGGGATATTTCCTTTAAAAAACTTTTGAAGCAATGGGAAGAGGAAGCTCAAAAAATTTCTGGCTTTCAAGAAATTAAATTTCAAAGAAGTCGTTTCGGTTCTGATAGTGGGAGCCCCATTGCTATTGAAATTCAAGAAAATGATGATGAGATTCGTAAAGAAACAGTGATAAGTCTAAAAAATCAACTTGAGTCTCTGGATTATTTGACCAATGTGGAAGTTGAAAGACCTGTAACAAAGAATGAATACAGCTTGAGTATAAAAAAAGATATCGCAAGTCGCTTAGGTATTAATTATGAACAGCTCTCTTCTACGTTGAGAGCCTATATCGAAGGGGACATTCTCTATACTCTTAATTCTGGTGAAGAAGAAATTGATATTCGCTTTACTTGTCGAGATCAAAACAAAGATGACATCAATAAAATTTTAAAATTGACGGTGGCGAATCGTGAAAATTATCTGGTCCCTATTGAACAACTTGTGGAAGTGACCAATAACAAAAAGCCGGCCAATATTCAAAGAGTGAATTATAAGCGCGCAACAATGATTTATGCTGATATCGAAAAAGCATCGAGCCAAACACCCTTAGAAATTGCCGATCGACTCGAAAAGGAAGTTTTTCCTCATATTCTCTCAGGAAAGCCTACAACGAACATAGTGTTCAGAGGAGAAGTGGAAGATTCGAGAGAGTCGGAATCGGATTTTGCTCTTTCAATTACACTGGTCTTAGCAATAATATATTTGCTTCTGATTTTTCTTTTTGATTCCTTTTGGACGCCACTTTTGATCGGGGCCATCATTCCCTTTGGTGTCGTGGGAACAGTTCTTGCCTTTTATTTGCATGGACTTGATCAGTATGGATTTTTTGCTGTGATTGGAACGCTGGGGATGATTGGGGTTGTCATTAATGATTCAATCGTTCTGATTGATAAACTCGACAACACTCTGAAAGACTCTAATAATTTATTTTTTGATATTTCCAGTATATCGTCGACTAGGCTACGCGCTATCGTGATTACAACTGTAACGACAGTCGCAGGTCTCTTCCCCACAGCGTATGGACTTGGTGGCTACGATTCTATGCTTGCGGAGATGATGCTGGCCATGGGGTGGGGGCTATTGTTTGGAATGTTTATTACCTTATTCCTTGTACCTTGTCTTTATTCTGTCTACGCTCAGCTTAAGTTCGCTAAATTTCAGACCAAGGGATTGGTGAAATGAAATATTTAAGCTTGCTCTTGTTTTTTATTTCATATTCGGCTTTATCTAATGAAAGTCTGACGGTCGAAAAATTTGTACAGTTAATTGAAAAAAATGATCCAGAATATTTAAAAATATTTTCAGAAGATAAAAAAATAGAAAATTTAATTGATAGTGAACTTCCCTCGAGAAAGTGGGAATTAAGTGTTTCTCAAGAAAAAGGATACAGCTCTGATAACAACTCAGACACTTCAGTTCTTCAAGGTGAGATTACCAAAGAGATTATCGAAACGGGAACGGCTCTATCAGTCAATCATACAAAAACCAGAAGACCTGATCGTCGAGAGGATGTGACTGAATTACGTGTCGAGCAGAATCTTTTGAAAAATGTCTTTGGACGTGATGTACGCCTTCAAAAAGAAGGATTAAAAGAACAAGTATCCAAAGAGAAATTGCAGCTTGAAGAGCGTTATGAAGGATATCTTCAAGAACGCTTACTTTTATTTTTAGATTATAAAAAATCGTTTCTCGATTATAAGCTTGCGGAACAAATTCACAGCGAAGCCTTGAAACTTAAAAAAAATGTTTATCAAAAATATAGATCAAAAATTGCGACGAAGACGGATTTTAATCGAAGTGAACTTTTGGTTTTGTTGCGAGAAGAAGATCTCTTGAGTAAAAAAAGGGTTTATAATTCTAGAAAAAATGAAATCCAAAATATTGTGGGGGAAACATTCTTGTTGGATCAGCCGGATATTTCAAAAGAGTTTGTTTTTAATATTGGAATTGACCAACTTATCAAACTCCAAAATAAACAAACAGATCTCCGGGACTGGAAAGTTGTCGATCTCAAAGAAAAGATTGCTCAAAAAGATTACACACTTTCAAAAAGAAATCGCTATCCTGAAGTCAACTTTATTGCAGGATTTAATCGGGACGATTCCTCGCGCTTTTCTTCAAATATTAATCGAGATGAAACAGTCGTGGGACTTGAATTGATTGTTCCCTTAGGTGATTCTCAAGCAAAGGCCAACGAGGAAATTGCGAGTGTGAATCTTTATCAAACAGAAATTGAAAAGCGAATGATTCAAAATGATTGGAATCGGACTTGCGATGAAACGAAAACACAACTATTGCATTTTAAAAAGGTTCTTGATGTTGATAAGAAAAAAATTTTAGTGACTGAAAAAATTTTAAAAGAAGAAGAGAGACGCTATGGGTATGGAAGGATTGAATTAGATTCTCTCATTGAAATTAAAAACGACTATGCCAGTTATCGACTGCAGTACCAGGCCGATCTCCTTGAATTCAATAAATATATTCTAACGTGGCTTGCTCTTAACGATAAGCTCGTTCATTACAAAGAAAAATATTTATAACTTGTCTTGAATAGAATCCTTAACCAGTAAAATTTAATTTGTTTAGAAGTTTAGCCTTGTCGTCTGTTGATTAAAATGATCAACTATTATGACTTTTATCAATGAATCTAAGGAGGAATTCATGAAGCAGTTTTCTAGTCTTGTTATTGCGATGCTCATTGCAGCCCCCAGTTTTGCGTCTTTTCAACCATTAAAATTAAAACTTACAAAAAATTTTAAGGAAAATGATTTTCGAGATGCTCGGTTTCAAAGTGAAGCGCAATCGCTTTTGAAAATAGTCCAAATTGAAGAAGGCAATCTCTCTCATTTGCGAAATTATTGCAAAAAAAATGGGCTTGAGATTGTTAGCTATATCCCTGAAAACTCCTACGCCATTATCGCAAAAAATTCTCGGCAATTTGAAAATCTTCAGCGATCTAAATCTTTAAAGATTTATGAATATAAACCCATCTACAAAATTCAAGAGAAGCTTTTAAAAGAAAATATTCTCAATTCAAGAAATAAAAGAAAAGTTTCGGTGAATATTGTTCCCTTTAAAAAAAGTGATAAAGAAAAGCTCGTGAGATTGATCCGTTCAGAAATTCGCAGCTCTATTAGACCTTTTTCTAAAGAAGGTTATTTTCTTGAGGCTAAACTTAATGGTGATCAAATTTTAAAACTTGCTAAAAGTGATTTAGTTTCTTGGATTGACATGGCCAGTAAACCTGAGGTTGATATGGATAACGCTCGGATAACGACTGGTGTTGTTCGCCTAAATCAAATTTCCAGATCTGAGCAATACACAGGTATTGGAGTTAGAGGACACGTTTTAGAGGGAATTGAACCAAACCATCAAGATTTTGCGGCTAACGATTATCGTGAACGTCCCATTGCTGTGGGAGATAGTGAGTCTAGTTGGCATGGGCATAATACTTATGGAGAAATTTTTGGAAGTGGGGCAGGAAATGCTTCGGCCAAGGGTATGCTTCCCAATGCTCAAGGTTATTTTACCAATTATAATGAAGTTTATGAAAAAACCGGAGCGCGGTTTGATCTTAACAAAAAACTTATTGAAACCTACGGGATTCAATTTCAAACAGCATCATGGGGTTATGCTCGGACAATGGAGTATACAACATACTCAGCTGAAATGGATGATTTGATTTTTCATCTCGATTTGCCCATTACTCAAAGTCAAAGCAATTCTGGAACCAGAGATTCTAGACCTCAAGCTTGGGCCAAAAATATTATTTCAGTAGGGGCACTTAAGCATTTTGACAACGAATCGAGTGATGATGATCGTTGGGACGGTGGTGCAAGTATTGGCCCTGCGAGTGATGGAAGACAAAAACCTGATGTCGCTGCTTATTATGATCAGATTCTTACGACTGATACAGGAAATGGGTATAACCCTTCTTTTGGAGGAACATCGGGAGCAACTCCGATAATTGCGGGAACTGTCGGGATTATCAGTGAGATGTGGCAGAAAGGGGATATCAAAGATACTGTGACCAGAAGACGAAAGAGATCGCAAAGAGCTCATTTTACAACGACAAAGGCATTGCTCCTAACTTCCGCAAAACAATATGAAATGGATGGGAGGCGCTCTCGAAAATCTCGAGAAGAAGATCGTCATCGCTTTCATCAAGGTTGGGGACAACCAGATGTTTCAGATCTCTACGAAGCTAGAGAGAGTATGCTCGTTGTAGATGAGTCCAAGATTTTAAAATCTGAAGGCGAAATCCACACGTATAAGGTTCGGGTCAGTGATCGATCAAAACCTTTGAGTGTCACATTAGTTTATAATGAACCACCGGCTGATCCCAGTTCTACTAAGCAATTGATCAATGACATTGATCTTAAAGTTACTGCACCGAATGGGCGAGTTTACTGGGGGAATTTTGGATTATCAGAAGGAATGGAGTCAAAGGCCGGAGGCGAAGCGAATACAGTTGATCCAGTAGAAAGAGTGATCTTACTTAAACCTCAGACTGGAACTTACAAAATTGAAGTCATTGCCTCAAAAATGACTATGGATAACCACTTGGAGACAAGTGACGTTGATCTCGACTACGCTCTTGTTTCTAATGCAGGAGATGGAAGATGATTAAGACCATACCACTTCTGTTATTATGTTTATTCTTGAGTGGCCAAATTTTCGCTCAAGAAAAAATTAATCTCTTTAAAATTCACTCTTCGCAAACTAGTTTTGCGAAGAGGCTGTCTCGTTCAGGAATTGATTATCAATATAATACAAAGAAAAAAATGTATTATGTTTTTGCCCACTCGAAAAATGAAATCATAGAAAAAACAAGGACGCGTTCATTCCGAGTGATAGAGTTTATTCCAAGTGAACCCTTTGAATCTCTAAGAAAAACTCGTGAGTTTAATAAGTATCAAAACTATCCAGAGACAATTGAAAGGATGAAAAAATTAAGCACTCAGTATTCTCAGTATTTGAAGCTTTTGGATTTAACGGCTAAGTATAATCAGCCCATGACAACGGACGGGAATAGTCTATACGCTTTAGTCTTAAATAAAAAACAAAGAAGAGATGACACTGAAAAACCTAAGTTAGCTTTCATCGGTGAACATCATGCGCGAGAATTGATGACTCATCATGCAGTTTTAGATACGGCCGAGTACTTTGCTAAAATGGCGAGACGAGATCGAGAAAAGAAATTTGATAATGTTGAAATTTGGTTTATCCCAGTGATAAATCCTGATGGACTCGATTATGTTTTTAATGTAGATCGATGGTGGAGAAAAAATAGAACAAAAAACACTGAAGGTTCATTTGGAGTCGATCTCAATCGCAATTACGAATTTGCTTGGGGAAAGTGTGGAAGTTATTCTTCAGAGCCAAATTCTGAAATTTATAAAGGTGAGAACTTTTTTTCTGAAATAGAAACTCAAACAATTGATGCTCTCAATGAGGATTTGAAATTCCAGTATCTTATAAGTTATCACAGTAGCGGGGATGAAGTTCTCTATCCTTATATTTGTGGAGAACTCAATAGTGAAGAACAGAAATACTATTATGGATTTCGCGATCACTTGGCTGAACAAATTGGATTTGGGAAGCGTTTTGCTTCTTCATCTGGAGAAGACTTTGAACACCATTACAATAAGCATGGTAGCTTAGGGTTTCTATTGGAAATTGGTAATGACTTTCAGCCCCCTTTTGAAGAATATAAAAAAGAAGTTTATCCCAATATCATTAAAGCTGCTGATGTCATTTTAGAAGAAATGAACAAACAACCTTTTTTAAAGCTTCACATTATTGAGAATTCTACACGTCGTTCTGTTTCTCATGCTTTGATCAATATTGATAAACGAGAGTATTTAGAAAAAGAAGTGAGGGAGTCAAATTCGAACGGTTATTATTTTCATCGATTACCATTTGGGCAATACCGAATTAATGTGAAATTGAATGGCCGTCGTCGTGGAAAAGATTTTGATATCAATTTCAATGAAGGAAATACAGAGTTTGAATTAAAAATTTAAAAAAATTTAAAGAAGACTTAGCGTGGAAGGACTCTTAACGAGCTTTCCTGCCTTCCACGCCCTTGATATGTCTTCGGTGAAAGCTCTCTTATCAAAGGAGAGTTTATGTTCGAAAATCAACATCTGAATTTACTAGAAAAATGTTTGGAACTCGCTTATCAAGCGGTGGGTAGAGGTAATCATCCCTTTGGGGCCTTGCTAGAAAAAGAAGGCAAGATTCTTTTGACTAGCGAAAATGAAGTGGGAACCCGTGAGGATCTGACTGCTCATGCAGAGCTGAGACTTATTCAAAAAGCTCAAAAAATTTTGAGTCTTGAAGAGTTAAGAAAGTGCCGACTTTATAGTTCAACGGAGCCTTGTGCAATGTGTACAGGTGCGATCTATTGGTGTGGAATCAAGGAAGTGGTCTATGGATGTTCCACACTGCAACTTTCGCAAGCTGTTGGAGGCACTCTGGAAGCTCGTTGTGAGGCGATCTTAAAGCAAGGTCTAAGGAAGGTACAAGTTTATAATTTTTCATTTGAAGAAAAATTTAAGATAATTCACCAAAAATTTTGGAATAAAAAGGAGAAAAGATGAGTTATAAATTTTACGAGTATAAAAATTGCAGTACCTGTCGCAAGGCCCAGAAGTACTTAGAAAAAAAGAATATAGATTTTAAACCCATTGCGATTAGGGAAACGCCTCCGACGAAAGCAGAACTTAAAAAAATGTTAAAGTATATGGACGGGGATATTAAAAAACTTTTTAATACTTCAGGTCAAGATTACCGGGCCATGAGCTTGAAAGATAAACTCCCAAAGTTGACAGAAGCTCAGGCTCTTGAACTGCTCTCCCAAAATGGCAATCTTGTTAAAAGACCATTCCTAATTGGAAGTCACTGGGGAACGGTCGGGTTTAAAGAAGATGCTTGGAAGAAAAATTTATAGCGCTTCTTTTAAAAACTGTGTGAAATGCTTCCACGATCTTTGGTCAGCTTCTTTTCGATAACTTGGGGTATCGTAAACAGTAAAAGCGTGAGGTGCTCCTCCATAAGTGATCATTTGATGAGGTATTTTAGCTACCTCAAGATCATTGGCCAGGGCCGCAAAGAGATCCATCCCAATCATCGAGTCGGCTGTTCCGTGATAAATGACAACTTGGCCTTTTGTCTTTTTGTAATCTTGGCCTTCTGGTTTTCCAAGTCCACCATGAAAGGTGACGAAGGCTTTGAGATTGACTCCCGATCGAGCCCACTCCAAAACGGCTGCACCCCCAAAACAATAACCGATCACGATAGCATCTTTTGTATTGAGTCCTAATTTTTTAGCTTCTTGAAAAGCTCCCTCTAAAAGTGAGCGCATTTTTTTTCGATCTTTGTAAAGTTCACCGGTGTGTTCTCTTTTGTCTTCAAGTTTTTGGGGACGTATCCCTTTACCAAAAAGATCCATGGCGAAGACACTGTAGCCTAGTTTTTTGAGCATTTGGCTGCGTTTTTTTTCATAGCCAGTGAGTCCATCCCAATCGTGAATAAGAAAAATGAGAGGTGCATCTTTTTTAGCTTTAAGATAATAACCTTCGTAGTCTTTACCCTTAACTTGGTAGACAACATCTTCTGAGAAACTAGTAGACGTCATAAAAAGAATGCTAAAAAATAAGATTGTTTTCATACTGAGCCTCACTCTATTAATTTTTAAATATTACAGGTATAACATGGTTAACAAACGTTGCCCATTAAAGGAGTTTTGTTTTGAAAGTCTTTGTTTTATTTTTTGTTGTGCTTATTTCTTGGAAATCCCATGCAGATTTTCTGTTAAAGGGTGAGTCAGAGGGAATGAAATTTGGAGTTGAAA
The DNA here is from genome assembly GCA_020635135.1 of Halobacteriovoraceae bacterium. Taxonomy (GTDB): domain Bacteria; phylum Bdellovibrionota; class Bacteriovoracia; order Bacteriovoracales; family Bacteriovoracaceae; genus JACKAJ01. Next base: position 274,490 of record JACKAJ010000016.1, on the reverse strand, counting down.
AAATAGTTGAAGGGCTTGGGATTCCCTGGGGATTTGCTTTTCTTGATTCTGAAAACATGATCGTGACGATTAAAAAAGGTGAGATTATTGTTCTCAACCTCAAATCGAAGTCAATAACCAACATCAAGGGAGTTCCAAAAGTTTTAGACGATGGGCAAGGAGGTTTATTGGATATCCACCTTCATCCCAACTATCCCAATGTTCCTTGGGTTTATATTACATATGTAGAAGAAATAGAAAGCCAAGGAGCGACAGTTTTGGCCAGGTTTCAACTAAAGAACAATAAAATAGAAAAATTTGAAAAGATTTTGGTAACGAAGTCTCGCACCAGCACCTCCAGGCACTTTGGATCGAGGATAACTTTTGATAATAGGGGATTGCTCTATTTTTCAGTTGGTGAGCGAGGAGTGAGAAAAAATGCTCAAGATCTAAGTGTTCATGCAGGAAGCATTTTACGATTAACAGATGATGGAAAGATTCCCTCTGACAATCCCTTCATTCAAGATGAGAAAAAATTGAGCGAAATATGGAGTTATGGACATCGCAATCCTCAAGGTCTTGTTTTTGACTCCAAAAGAAATATTCTCTGGGAAATTGAACACGGACCGCGCGGAGGTGACGAAATTAATCGCCTTGAAAGTGGAAAAAATTATGGATGGCCTGTTATAAGCTTTGGAAAAGAATACTGGGGACCGGTGGCGGTCGGTGAGTCAACTCATAAAAAAGGAATGGAACAGCCAGTTTATCAGTATACTCCCTCTATTGCTCCTTGTGGCCTGGAAGTCTACTCGGGAAAGCTCTTTAAAAAATGGGAAGGAGATCTTTTTACTGGAGCCCTCAAGCTTACACATATTAATCGTGTCGTTTTAAAAGACAATAAATTTGTTAAAGAGCAGAGACTTCTTGAAAAGCTGCATTGGCGTATTCGCAATATTAAAGAGGGACCGGAGGGGGCTCTTTATTTCTCTACTGATAATGGCAAAATTTTAAGAATTGTTCCCATTAAAAATTAATAACTGGTTCACTATAATGTTGTTGGAAAACCAGGTAATGTCTAAGCTTTATTTCCCCATTCATGCATTCATTTGAATTTTCTTAAATTAACTGCGTGTTGTGAAAGTGAACATACACATCGAGGTGTTTTTGTAGCATCTCAGGCAATTTAGTCGTACACCAAGTCCTCCGAAACAATCGGTTGATGTTTGCCCTCAACATGGCACAAGTATGATTGATGGAAAAAAGCGGATCGAACTTAATCTTTTTCAATTCTCCTTGCCCGGTAACAGCACCTCTTTCAGAGGGGTAAGACTGATGAGACGAGCCTGGGAAATGTTTTAATATCAGAGGTGGATAGAGTTGGTGCTCGTCACTTTCAAAGTAGGTAAGAGGGTGAACCGCAGGTGCAATCGCCTCCATGAGTTTGTTCAATCCCTCTTTCTGTGTGCTTTTTCTTCTTCCATATTTTTTTCTCGAAAGCTCCGCCAGGTGCCCAAAAGCGGGGATTTGCGAGACTACGGCTCCGAGAATGGTTCGATCGTCAGCTTTGATGGCGAGGCTGACGGAAAGAGGTTTCAATTTGGTGTGCTCTATGGTGATGAGATCATCGATCTGGACGAAGGACACACTTTGATTCAAGTTTTGAAGTAGTTTTTTTTGCTCACTGTTCGCAAGTTTTGCCCAAAAGAGAAGCTTTCTTTTAATCGTTAGTCGATGAACTCCAAGATTGAGGGCAAGTCTTCTTTGGGAGACACCAGAGCTTAAAAATTTAAACACCAAGGAATTTATTCTTCGTTTTTTGTGACGATAGGTAGAGCTTTGAGTTGCGCGAGAAAAATTCTTCGAGCAATTTTGGCAACGGTAGCGCTGGATTTTTTTGCTGTCGTCTTTTCTGAAAAAAAATCCGGATTTGATGATTGAGGAGGTTTGTGAACAGTTTTTATTGGGGCAGCGAGGGATCATGGGGTTTTAAATGCAATTGAGTGGTAAGCAATGAAAATCCTAAGCTATTGAAAAAAGAGAACTTCAAAATGGACTGCTGTCAAAATGAAATTTTGAATCCTCACAACTCTAAAAACAATCAAGTGAACCAGTTAGAAAGATTTTACTCTTCGTCGTATTCGCTTGGTCTAATTGAAGTTTTGGGATTTACAGAGGGATCTTTAATTAAAGGTTGGTCTGTAAAGTTTTTCGTTTCTGAACTGAGAGAATGTTGGTCGCGTTTGAAAGTCGGTTTACTATGAATATATTGAACGAGAAGTTCAGAGAGTTCTCTCAGAGAATCAATGTGAGTTCTTTCATAACCATGAGAGCCATCACAAGCAAAACAAATCAATGCTGTTCTAATATCATTTCCTGCTTCAATGGCTGAAGCAGCATCACAGCGATACCAGCGAAAGACGTCGCGTGTGTAGTTAATTTTGTTCACTTCACAAAGCTTGATTAGCTTGCGGGTAAGATGGTAATCAAAGGGGCCAGTTGAGTCTTTCATCGCAATTGTCACACCTAAGCGATTAGAGTTTTGTCCAGGTGCCACAGTCGAGTTATCAATACTGACCATCTCAGAGACATCACCATGGAGAACGACGGAAGCACCTGAACCAACTTCCTCTGAAATAGTAAAAAGAAAGTGACAATCGATGGGAGGCTTTTTATTAGAGTTCTTAATGGAATGAATAGCTGCTAAAAGCGATGCGACTCCTGCTTTGTTATCGAGATGTCTGGAGTTGATAAAACCATTTTGAGTCATTTCAAATCCAGGATCAAAAGAAATAAAATCTCCTATGTTGATCCCTGTCTTGATTAATTCTTCTTGAGTTTCACATTTTTCATCAACACGAATTTCAATTTGATCCCAGGTGACAGGTTGAGTATCAATTTCTTTGTTGTAAGTATGCCCGGAAGCTTTGAGTGGAAGAACAGTTCCTCGAATGGGTTCATTATCTGTGAGAATCGTGACACGAGCACCTTCAGCAAAGCGGCTAGACCAAGTTCCAATGGGAGAAATAGCAAGACGACCATTGGGTTTTAACTTTCTCACCATCGCTCCTAGGGTATCAAGATGGGCAACAATAGATCGACTCGGAGAAGAATTTTCTCCTTTCAAAGTAGCACGGATGGCTCCTCGTCGAGTTAGTTCAAAGTGAATATTTAAATCTTTAAGAATTTGGCAGACGTGCAATACAACGCCATCTGTGTAGCCAGAAGGAGAGGGGATAGCGATCAGATCAGCAAGAGTTGAAGTGAGGTAATTGTCATCGGTAGATTGATTGCTCATAAATAATATCCTTTCGAGTAAGGGGGAATAAGAAATCAATAAACTTTTCAGTGGTCGGTTGAGGTTCGTGATTAGCCAAGCCTGGTCTTTCATTGGCCTCAATGATCCAATACTTCTTCCCTTCCAGACTTGGGATCATAATATCAAGTCCAGTGACGGGAATTTCTAAAATTCTTGAAACTTCCTGTGCTTTTTCAATAAGCCAGTGAGGAATTTGTGCTGTAATGTCAGAGATTGTCCCTCCCGTGTGAACATTTGCTGTTTTCCTAACCTGAATGATTCGGCCATCTGCAATAACTGTATCGAGGTCTAACTTTAATGTTTTTAAAGTTCGATGGGTTTCATCATCAAAAGGAACGTGACTTTCACCTTGTGTGGCAGCCATTCTTCTTTTGTTCAAACGATTGATTAGGTTTTTTACAGTGGTCTTTCCATCTCCAACAATTTCAGGAGGTCTTCTGATAGCAGCGGCGACGAACTGGTGATTGATAATGATAAAACGAATATCAAATCCTTCAACCATTTCTTCAATCACAATTTTATTGTGATGCTTTGTTAATTTCATCAAAGATGATTTTAAATCTTTTTTTGTTGTGATTCCGACTTTAACATCAGCACCTTGTTCTCCATTGGAAGGTTTTACAACAACTTTTTTATACTTTTTAAGAAACTGATAGGCTTCTTCTATTTGAGAATGATAGGTAATCTGATCGGGAACAGAAACTTTATTTTTTCTAAGAAGGCTACTTGTGACTGTCTTGTCGATACAACGGCTCATGGCAATGGCGGAAGTTAAATCTGTTAAAGACTCTCGGCAAGTAATTTTTTTTCCCCCGTGAGAAAGACTGAAGTAAGCAGCTTTTTTATCAAGGATGTCGACCTCTATTCCTCTTCTCATAGCCTCGTTGACAATAATTTGAGCATAGGGATTCATCTGATTTTTAAACTTTCCGGAAGTGTACAGAGATTCATTGATGGTGTTTTTAAGTTTTACACAAAAAACAGGGGTTCTTCTAAAACCTAATTTTTTATACAGGCGAATAGCGGGTTCATTTCCATGCATGACTGAGAGATCGAGGTAAGAACGTTTTCTTGCTATGAAATATTCGATAAGATAGCGAGTGAGAGCTTCCCCTATTCCAGGGAGAGCGCTTTTAGGATCGACAGCTAAAGACCACAAACTTGTACCTTTTTCTGGATCATTAAAGGCCTCATAGTGATCAACTCCGTTAACGAAACCTACAATATCTCCTGTCTTTGTTGATTCAGCTACAAGGTAAAGAATCTCTTTGGAATTTCTCTGTTCTAGGACCATAGAGCTTTTGAGAGGAACCATATTTCTTGATAATAAAATTCGGTTCACAGCTTCGAGATCTTTTTTCTTGGTTAAGCGACGGACAAAGAGCCTCGTATTGGTCCTTCTTGCTGGTTGATAATTTTCAAATGGAATGCGGAAAGAATGTGAGGGATCGAGGAAAACTTCATTGGGAGCGAGAGAAACAACAACATGGGGATCGATAGTATAAAAAGCAATATTTCTCTGATCTGGTGCTTCTATTTTTAGTTCTTCGATAAATTTTTCTAAGTTTTGATAAGTATTGGCAAAAATTAATTTTCCCCATCCTAATTGGAGATATTTGTCATGTTTAATATTTTTTTGATAACTTTCATCGGGATCAAGCCAATTTTCAACGCTGCTACTGCGAGTTTTTGATTTTAAAGATCTTTTTGATCTTGAAGTTGTTTTTTTTTTCCCTCTCAAGACTCTATTCCCTGTTCCTGAAGCCAAATTTCAAGCAAAGCCACTTGCCACAGTTCACTCCCTCTAAGAGCTGTGATATGTGCCTTGGGTTGTGAGAGTAGCTTATCGACATATTGAGGTTGGAAGATTCCTCGTTTCTTTATATTTGATTCAGTAAGATATTTTTTTACGAAATCTAAAAAAGGACCTTCAATATATTTAAGTTGGGGAACAGGGAAATAACCTTTGGGTCGATCGATTACTTCACTCGGAACATGCATGCGCGCAATATTTTTTAAAATATATTTCCCACCACTTTGTACTTTGAGCTCGGGAGGCATTTGGGCTGCTAGTTCGATAAGTTCGTGATCAAGGAAAGGCACTCGTGCCTCTAGACCAAAGGCCATGGTATTACTGTCAACACGCTTGATAGGATCTTCAACTAACATAACGTGGGTATCGATACAAAGCGCTTTGTCGACTGGAAATAGATTTTTATTTTTTGAAAAATAATTTTTAACGTAATTATAGGCGTAATTTTCGTGATACCAATCAGAATTGAGAGTTTCCTGCATTTTCTCATCACTTCGATCTAAGAATAATTGGGTATAATCTTTCAAAGCATTTGTTGAGTTGATCATAGGAGGATACCAGTGGTAACCTCCAAACACCTCATCGGCTCCCTGCCCACTTTGAACGACTTTGACATGTTTAGATGCAGCTTTCGAAAGTAGGTAAAAGCCAATATTGTCATAACTGACCATGGGTTCATTCATTTGTCTTATACACTCGGGAAGAAAGTCGAGTAATTCGTCAGTTTTAACTAAAAATCGGTGGTGATTTGTTTGGAATTTTTCAGCAATAATATTTGAGTACTTAAACTCATCACCTGCTTCTTCTGCAGCACCTTCAAATCCCACTGAAAAGGTATTAATATTTTTTTGTCCTGATTTTGCAATAAGAGCAGTGATAAGACTTGAATCGACTCCACCTGAAAGAAAAACGCCGACCGGAACATCTGCAATGAGACGTCTTTTGACAGCTTTTCTAAGGCATTTTTCTGTCTCTTCCTGCCACTGACGTTCTGGCATAACTTTTTTATGGATATAATCTGGTTTCCAATATTGCTGAAAAGTCTTCTTCCCTTCAAAAGTTATCTCGAGAAAATGGCCAGCATCTAGTTTGAGAACTCCACTAAGAATAGTGCGAGGAGAAGGAACGACGGCGTGGAATGAGAGGTAGTGATGAAGGGAAACTGGGTCAATTGTCGTATCAATGTCATCAAAACACAGAAGCGATCTTATATTTGATGCAAAAGAAAAGGCTTGGGGGCGATCAGAAAAGTAAAAGGGCTTGATCCCTAAACGATCTCTTGCGATAAAGTATTTTTTTTGTTTTTCATCGCGAATACAAAAGGCAAACATACCATTCATCTTCTCGAGAACTTGTTGTCCCCATTGAGCATAGCCTCTTAAAAGAGTTTCTGTATCTGAATGAGAATTAAAGTGATGGCCTAAATCTTGAAGTTCTTTTCGAATGTCGAGATAATTATAAATTTCACCATTAAAAACGAGTGTGAGTCCTAGCTCTGGAATCTGCATCGGTTGATTACCAGCATCACTCAAGTCAATGATGCTAAGCCTACGATGAACAAAGCCCCAATTTTTTTCAATAACCATGCCCTCACTATCGGGACCTCTCGGGGCTAGTCTCTCAGAGGAGCGCGTGAGCAATTTTTTATCTGGTGCTCTTCCATCAAAACGTATTTCTCCAGCTATTCCACACACAAGATGTTCATCATAGTACTTTTGAGATAGATATTCAAACCTTCAACATAAGTTAATATTAATAGATAAATAAATTCGATAAGAAAAACTGATAACTAGCTGAGAGCTTGTTTATAAGTTGTCAGTGCTCTGTGATAAGCAAAAGAGTGTTCAACCATCTCCTCTGTGTATTTTGAAGTTTCAAATTCAGGAACCCACTTCTTTACGTATTTCAAGTCAGGATCAAATTTTTTCAATTGGGTATGAGGATTGAAAATGCGAAAATAAGGAGCAGCATCGCAACCTGTTCCCGCCACCCATTGCCAGTTTCCATTATTGGCACTTAAATCGAAATCTAAAAGTTTTTTAGCAAAATATTTTTCTCCCATCCGCCAATCGATAAGAAGGTGTTTTACGAGAAAACTCGCGGTGATCATGCGGACTCGATTGTGCATAAAGCCCGTTTCATTGAGCTCTCGCATTCCGGCATCGATGATAGGGTATCCTGTTTTGCCTTTACACCATCGAAGAAAGTCTTTTTTATCCTTTCGCCAAGGAATACTTTGATACTTTTCCTTAAATGGTTGATCCACAACGTGGGGATAGTGATAGAGAATTTGCATAAAAAATTCACGCCAAATGAGTTCATCGAGCCAAGTGCGATTAAGTTGGTAACCAATACGAGCACATTTGCGAACACTAACTGTCCCAAAACGCAAATGGATTCCAAGATGACTGGTCCCTTCAACGGCAGGAATATCACGAGTGAGGTGGTACTTCTCGATGAGACTTTTCTTTATAGAGTTTACGAGAGGAGGCATTTCGCAGTTTTCAAAACCAATATCTTTCAGTGAAGGAAAAGGTAAATTTTTGATTTTAATAAATTGAGAAAAATGACCTTTATTTTTTATAAGTTCCAGATCAAGGGGAGTGAGTGTTTTATACCATTTGTTTTTGTAAGGAGTATAAACCGTATAGGGCTTACCATCAGTTTTGACGATATCGTCTTTTGAAAAAATACACTGGTCCTTGAACTGAAAAAAAGAAATATCCTTTGAGAGGGCAAACTTTTTAATTTCATTATCTCGTTCTAGAGCATAAGGTTCGTAATCTTCGTTAGAATAGATGGCTTGGACTCGATAATCTTGCAAGATTTTTTTCCAAGCCTTGAGAGGAGTTTCATATTCAACCAAGAGATCGCTTTGATTTTGATTTAATTCAACTTTGATCTCTGCGAGTGTCTGGTGTATGAATTGCACTCGTTTGTCTTGGGGATCTTGAAGCTTACTAAGAATGTTTTTATCAAAAATAAAAAGGGGAAGAACTGGGTAGTCACTTTGAAGGGCTTGGTTGAGGGCCATGTTGTCTTCTAAGCGCAAATCCCTACGCATCCAGAAAATAACAATTTTTTTTTTGAGCTGACTCATTGTTTTTTATCCATTTAAGAGTAATATTTGAACTTAGAGAGTGCGTTTTTACAATTCAACAAGAGTTGAAAGAAATGACAAGCAAAGTCATTTTCAGCCAACGAGGAGACTACCATGAAAAATATGAACGTAGCCGTTTTAGGGGCATCAGATAATCCAGAACGCTATAGTTATAAAGCTTTCAAACGGCTTGAAGATAACGGTTATTCGACATTTCTCGTCTCCCCTAAGTACGATCAAATTGAAAGCAAGAAAGTCTACCATTCTCTTTCGGAACTTAAGGATATCGACACACTGACAGTTTATGTAAATAAAAATCTTTCAAGCCAATTAACGAACGAGATTGTAAACCTTGCTCCGAGGCGTGTGATATTCAATCCGGGAACTGAAAATCCCGAGCTCATTAAAAAATTAGAAGACAAAGGGATTGAAACTCTTGAAGCTTGCACCCTTGTCTTATTATCGACAAAACAGTTTAATGACTAAGAATGGTTTTGAATAGCTGAGTAATAAAAAAGAAAGGAATCTTTGCCATGAGTAAGCTCTATGAAATCATCAATCCTTACGACCAATCAGTTGTTGGATGCTATGAATTTGCTAGTGAAGAAACTATTGAGCGAAAGCTAAATCTTTTAAGCCAGTCTAGAAAACAAGTGGCGAGTATTGCAGCATACAATAAGGCTAAAGTGTTGCAAAATCTTTCACTCTTAGTCCAAGAAAATAAAGAAGAAATAGCTCAAATTATCTCGAAAGAAATGGGCAAGCCCATTCGAGAAAGTCGAGTGGAAGTGGAGCGATCAGTGACAGTCGCACTTTGCTCATCACATGAATCTAGGCGTATCGAAGGAGAAATTCTCGATTGTGATGCCTATAGTGATAACAAGGGACGCAAGTGCCATGTTCACATCAAGCCTATTGGAACAGTCTTGGCCATCACGCCCTTTAATTTTCCATTTAATTTGGCCATGCATAAGATTGCTCCTGCTTTTGCAGCTGGTTGTAATGTTCTTTTTAAACCGGGTCCTCAGAATTATCTTTCTGGAAAATACCTCGTTGATTTATGTTACCAAGCAGGGATGCCTGAAGAAGCTCTTCAACTTTGCATGATAGATATTCCACAGATGCAAAAAGTCATTGAAGACTCTCGCATACATTGTATTAATTTTACCGGCGGAGTTAAAGCTGCCCAGATCATAGGTTCACAAGCAGGTTACAAAAAACTCATTATGGAATTGGGCGGCAATGACCCTTTAATTGTTTGTCCCGATGCGAATATTGAAAAAGCTGTGGAAACAGCTATCGCTCAACGTTTTGGTACGGCCGGGCAAAGATGCAATGCTTGTAAGAGAGTTTATGTTCATGAAGCAATTTATAAAAACTTTAAAAGCCTACTGATTGAAAAGTCGAAAATTTTAGTGATTGGAAATCCTTTGGATGAGGCGACACAAATTGGTCCGGTGATCAATTCGGCTTCTGCAATCTTAATCGATGAACGAATCCAACAAGCAGTATCCGGGGGAGCAAAGGTTTTGGCCGGGAATAAACGCGTAAACAATATCATCTATCCCTGTATTTTAGAAAATCTTTCCGAAGAATTGCCTTTGGTTGCAGATGAAACATTTGGTCCGGTTATCCCTCTGTTTAAGTATACAGATCTGGATGAAGTCATTGAGAAGATTAATAAGAGCTCTCTCGCATTACAAGCAGGTGTTTTTACCAATGATCTGGAAGTTATCAAAAAACTTTTTGATGGATTAGAAACGGGGACTCTCAATGTTAATGATGGCCCTGGATTTCGAGTCGATCACATGCCTTTTGGTGGAGTGAAAAGCACTGGTATTGGGCGGGAAGGAATTCGCTATGCTATCAGAGAGATGAGTGTCCTTAAAAATCTCGTTTTTTAAAAAAATTCTATTTGTCTTTAGTTTTTAGTCCATTTTTCCGAACAACATAAATAGTTATATTTATTGATGAGCTTAGGAAATTTGATGGCCAACAATTTAAAACTTATAGACCCCAATCAATTTATCATTTTTGATAAAACACCTTGCGATATTTATATGAAGCTTAATCCGGGCAAATTTGTAAAAATTGCTCGTGCCAATGAAGAGTATGATAAATCTCAAATTCTTGAATATAAAAGAAAAGGTGGAAACCTTTTTTATGTTTCTGAAAATGACTATGACAACTTAGTAGGGCATTGCCAAAATCTTCTTGGAAATATAAATAAAGCTAAAGAATTTCCTAAAAAACACAGAGTGGCAAAAGGTCTGTGGTCAACTGAACTTATCCAGGAACATGTCCGTAAACTGGGGATTTCTGACATTGTTGCTGAAACGGTGGATGGCCTTGTTAAAGATACTTTTGATCAACTCAAAAAAGATAAGTTTTTTAAGAAATATATAGATAAGATTATTCGTCGCAATGATTATGTCATCGAACACAGTCTTTTAATTTCTTATGTTGCTTGCGATATCTGCATAAAAATGAAGTGGGATTCAGAGACAACTCTTCAAAAACTTACAATGGCATCCCTTCTTCACGATTGTGTGTTTACTGATCCTAAACTGGCGAGAATAGATACTCGTGCTGAGCTCGAGGCCATTCGACCAAGTCAATCACAACGTAAAGAAATTTTGGGGCATCCAGATGCTGTTTGTAAAAAGATCTCAGAAGGTTCTTTTTATATGCCTGATCTCGATAAAATTATTCTTGAGCATCATGAAAAACCAGATGGGACAGGATTCCCAAGAAAATTATCGAGTACAAAAATTACACCTCTTTCATGCCTTTTTATAATGTCTGAAGATTTTGTCAATCAAGTATACGACAGCGAATTATCGCCTAAAAAAATTGAAGAAATCAAATTTCATTTTACGAAGACTTATAGCAAAGGAAATTTTCGCCATATTCTTATTGAATTCAAAAATTTCTTTGATGGTATCAAAGTCGAAATCGAAAATGCTGCTTAATTTTTCCAAAGAGGGGAGACCTCTTGGTCACCTTCTTCGTTAAACCAACGAATCATTGTCGTGTGCCTTTCTGTGAAAAATTCACAGGCTGATGAGCCGTGAACTTTAACATCACCAAAAAACGATTCTTTTGCCCCTCCAAAACTAAAAAAGGCCATTGGAGCAGGAACTCCAAGGTTTATTCCCACCATTGTTGGAGATACGCGGGCACTAAATTCTCGTGCGGCTTTTCCGCTATTGGTAAAAAGTGAAGTTGTATTGGCATAATTTGAGCTATTGAGAATTTCAATAGCCTCCTCAAGAGAATTCGCCTTCATCAAACCAATGACGGGTCCAAAAATTTCTTTGGTGGCCATAAGTGTTCCTGGGCGAATATTATCGAGAACCGTAGGTTCGAGAAAGTAGCCACTAACATGCTTGGACTGGCGCCCATCAATGAGAATTTCGGCGCCTTCTTTGATCGCGGTCTCAATATCCGCTATAATTCTTTGTTTCGCTTGTTTTGATATCACAGGACCTAAGGTTGTTTTCGAATCGAGACCGTTACCTGTAACAACATTTTTAACTTGTTTGAGAACTTCATTTTTAAGAGTCGAGTAAGCTTCGCCAACTCCAATCAGTATTGATCCGGCCAAACATCTTTCACCAGCGCAGCCATAGCAAGAATCCACCATGGCCTTGACTGAGGATTCCATGGAAGCATCGGGCATGAGGACCATATAATTTTTGGCGCCACCAAGAGCTTGCACTCTTTTTCCACTCGAAGTTCCTTTCGTATAAACATGCTTTGCAACGGCAGTTGATCCAACAAAACTAATTCCTTCGATTTGAGGATGATCACAGAGAGCATTCACCACATCCACTGCACCGTGAACGAGATTGATAACCCCTGGAGGAAAGCCTACTTTTTCAATCAGCTCAAAGATAAACATTTGGGTGAGTGGAACTCGTTCTGAGGGTTTGAGAACAAATGTGTTCCCAGCAGCAACGGCAAAAGGCCAAAACCAAAAGGGAACCATGGCCGGAAAATTAAAAGGAGTTATTGCTGCAAAAACGCCAAGGGGTCTTCTGGTTGCTGTACAGTCAATTTCATTGGCAATATTTTGGAGAGCTTCTCCCATCATTAAACTGGGCATACCACAAGCTGTTTCCACCATTTGAATACCACGGAGAATATCTCCTTTGGCTTCTTTAAATGTTTTGCCATTTTCTTGGACGATAAGAGTTGAGATAAAATCTATATTTTCTTCCAAGAGCATTTTGAGTTTAAAGAGTGGTTGAACGCGATCGATAACAGGAGTCTGACTCCACTGAAGAAAAGCTTTAGTGGCAGCTTGAACCGCAGAATTGACATCTTCAGCTTTTCCGAGAGGACTTAGTCCAATGACTTCTTCTGTTGCTGGGTTGATGATTTCTACAGTTTCTTTTCCTGTGGAAGGGGTCCATTGACCAGCAATGTAGTTCGAGATAACATTTTGCATAATACTTCCTTGCTAAGTATTCCTATGAACTTCTATCATATGCTATTTTTTATACTTCTAGCAAAGGAGTTCTTGAGTTGACTAGACCTCACTTTAGTCCTTGGCTCCTAAGAGATGTAGAGCTAAAATAAATTAATGGATAGGTGTTTATTTTGTGACATTATAAGTGGAGCGAGTGAAGCAAGTTTTGTTTATAAGGGGAAGTATTGTAGTGCTTTCTTAGATCTTTTTCCTATAAACCCTGGCCATACTATCGTAATACCTAATCAGCATTTTACCCTCTTTGAATCTATGCCTGAAGAAGTAGTGAGTGAGATGTTTATCGCTGCTCAAAAGATTTATAAGGCGATTATAAGCTCTGATATTCCCTGTGATGCCGGTAATATTTTTATATCTAATGGTAAAATCGCCGGCCAAGAAGTTGAACATTGCCATCTCCATGTTGTGCCTCGCTATCCAGGTGATAAAAAATTAATGAAATTTATTTCTAAAGAAGAAATTATTAAAAGTTATCGCGTTCAACTAGACAAAATTGCCAAGCAAATTAAAAAATTCTTGTAAGAATCATTTTTTTATCGTTTTTATATCCAGGAAGATCTTTGGCTTGGGGAGATCTCGCGAAGACTTTTCCTAAAGGTAAAAGTCTTTTCAAGAGTTTTTTATCTTTAAAATCACGATACTGATATTTTTTTGTTCGAGGGTCTTTTTGAAATCTCTCCCGAAAATATTGGGCCCAGAGAAATTCTTGAAACGGAAATGATATCTCTTGATACCCGCCGTCGTCCTTGACCATGGATGAAAAGGATCTCATGGGGTCATCGGCAAGATCTATTACAGATGAAGGAAGTTGTTTGAAGCTTATTTTTTCTCCAAATTCATTTCTTAAAAACACATAGTTTTGATTTTGCATAAAGGTTTCAAACTCTTTTTGTGATCCGGTCCGATAGAAATTTTTAATGATTGTTCCAAAGATAATTTTTAGATCATGGGGAATGATTTTTGAAGCGAGGAGTGCTCTAGCCGTGTGGTGACGATCAAGAATATAAAATTGTCCCAGAGGAGAAACGATAAATGGTGCTTCTTTTTGTTCTAGCCAAATTCTGAAACGATGTTTACCTAAGCTTTTATATTTTTTTTCAAGACTTGAGAGCTTTTTTTTGTAGTGGTGGAATCCATAACTTGCTTGAGTCGGGTTAATTTCGATGATATTGATCTCACAAAAAGTTGTCTCGGGAGCTCGAGGAGTACAAGGAGAACCAAAACTTTGAGAGCTGAGAGCTAAAATAAAAAAAGAAATAGCAAAATATTTTGTATGCATTGAAATCTTCCTTGATTCAAATCAATTTTTTTTCTATTCAATAAAAATAATCACTGAAAGATTCCTAAATGTCTATTTGATGTTTGTTAAGATTTGATTAATAGGCTCAGGTAAGGGGAATGAATTTCCTCAGGCAATAAAACATTTCAACTGCATGATCTAGAGGTCGATAAACAGGGCATCTACAAACTTGGAGCTCTTTGTGAAAAAAAAGATTTCTGCCTTATTATCAACATTATTTTTTATAGGATTTATTTTTCTGCAAGTAGGAACTGAGTTAAATCTTTTCTTAAATCTTTTTGTCATTTTTCTCATTTTGGGAGGGACCACCTGTTTATCAATTGTGATGATTGGTTTAAGTCGTCTTTATAATACTCAAAATGTAGTTAGGGGAATCTTACGAAATCCTAAAGTCATAAAAAAGGATATTATTCTTCAGATAACAGCGGCTACGAATACTTTGAGAATAAATAGTCAAAGATCTGATCCTTTATTGATTGATGATGAACATTTTCATCCTTTTTTAATCGATGGAGTAGAGTTGCTTACACAAGTAGAGGAACATGAAACAATCAACGATGTCCTGGAAGCAGATATCCTCGCTCGAAGAGCCCGACATGCTCGGGATATTCAATTAATTTTTTCAGTGACAAAGTATCCAATGATTTGTGGCCTATTGGGTGCAATTCTCTCTCTAAGTCTTTTTGCTTTTCAACTTTATTATCATAGTGGAAGTATTTTTACTCTTGGTGCAATATTAAAAATGGCCATCACTTTTCTACTATATGGTTTTGCGATTTCCTTTTTCATTCTTATGCCTATTGCAAAAAAAATCCTCTATCGATTTGATAATGATATTGAAATTAGAAGAACGATTAAAAGAGGAATTAAATTGATGGCGGTAGGAATAAGCAGTGATCTTATTGAAGAGTCACTTAATCCTGGGGGACCTGACGTTAGAATGGAAGTTCATTGAGGTTGAATATTATGAAAACAAAAATTATAAAATTAGAGGAAGTGAATAAGCATGACCATGGAATTGGTTGGAATCATGCTCGATTTGAACGTGATTTTGTGTTTCTTGTGCTTGGAGTATTTGCGGTAGCTCTTTTTATAGGGGGAATTTATTACAAACAATTTCAAGTTCAAGAAATCCCTGTCACTCCAATGAACATCGTCAAAGTTCATGATGAGAAAAGAATTCAAAAAGTTTCGAGTCCGAAAATCGAAAAGGTTAAAAAAATTGAACCTCTCCAGCGAGTCATTGAAATTCAATCTTGGAGAGGGGCAGCGATTGAAATAAAATATGCTCATTCAGTGATTAACTTTCCAGGTCTCAATTTCTTTCACCAAAGTTCATTTCATTTAATAAATTCTCGATTAAAAATATTAATTCCACTTATAAATTATCTCAAAAAAAATCCTGGCCAGGTCTCAATTATTGCCCATACAGATGGAGTTTCCCCTTATCCTAGAGAATATCGTGCTTGGAATACAAACCAAGAATTATCCATGTTGCGAGGAAATTCCATTAAGAATTTTTTAAGAAAAGAGGGAATAGATCATTCACGTTTAGAAATCCTTTCTTATGATGAGAAATCAATCAATTATGAAATCTCGAAAGATCGAGGACTCACATTCATAGTAAAAAATCAGAAATAATGTTATAATTCACTTCATGGAACTAAATTTAGGAATTTTTCAGTTTCAAGATGCTAAAAGAATTCAAGCAGAGCTAAAAAATCAAGGGATTCAGGTTGAATTGCAATTTAACGATCAAACCTGCCAGTCAGGTTGCCAAGTGACGGTTGAATTGTGGGGATTTGAGATCGATAAAGAGGCTATCGTTCAATTTTTTCAAAAAGAAAATCAAAGAGATCTTGGAGGACATCAGATCAATAATGAGCAATTAAGCGAAGTTTTTGATCCCCAAGCGGATTCAGTCGTTTGCCAAGCCTGTGGTTTTAAATTTAATCCAAGTGAAAAAAAATGTCCTGACTGTGGCCTTGTCTATGGGTAGCAAAACAGGGCCTTTGCCTTTTATCCTTGGCACATATATGCCGTTATCCCACCGGTATCCAACAATAGTTGTCACTTCCATTGAAAGATTTTAGAGATTTTTCACTGTAATTACTGGAAATTAAAGTTTTTTTTAAAGTATATCGAAAAGCTTGGGTAATAGACTTTAAAATAAATCATAAGAAGACTTTATCAGAAAGGTTTTTATGAAATGGCTTTTAACTTTTGGACTTTTATTTGGACTTTCAAACTGTGGTGATTCTGATTTTTTTCGAAAAACTGAAATTACCAAAGGAGCTAGTGGAGTGGATGTTGGTGATTCAGGTGTCAATGATGACCCTGCAGCTAACCCAGATGCTCCCGCTGCTGACCCAAACCCAGGGAAAAAAGATTGTGTCCCTATGGTGCAAGGAGATGTTAAAGGGTTAATTAAACCCGATGATATTATGAGAGCGGAAAACTATGATGTGAATCGCTTGGATGATTTCTATTGTGATAACGATAAACTAATTTTTTGTCATGTTCCTCCAGGAAGTTATCCTGCAGCTCATTTTATTGAAATCAGCGATAGTGATAGTGCAATTCGGACACATTTTGAAAAATACGATACAGATGAAAATGGTGATATTCAAGCAAGTTACATGCTGAAGTGTGAAGTTTTTGAAGAGTTGAAGCTGAAGTTAGATATGGAATATGGATGTGGAGTGATCTGTAAGTAAAGTCTTCTTATGTTTGCATGATTGATTAAGCGTTGGAAATTTCATAAGATGACGAAACTAAAATGGGGCTACTAAGGTGGCTCCTTTTTTATTTGAGAGCTTCTTGAACGAGTTGAGATGCTTTTTTCCCATCAAAACGTCCTTTGATTTCTGCTGAGAGTTCTTTCATCACAGCACCCATATTTGGAGAATCAAGTTTTGATTTGATGTTTTCAATGAGATCTTTTACTTGTTGTTCATTGAGTGGTTGAGGAAGATAATTTGATAATATCTCGACTTCTTTTTCAATGTCTTGTCGCTGTGAACTTCCTTCTGGAAACATGCTTATAGAATCTTTGATTTTTTTTGCGTGGGCAATAACGATATCGAGTTCTGGTTTGGGATTACCAGATGTATCATTTTCAATAAAAAGTTTTTTTAAGTAACGAAGCACATTCAACTTTACTTTATCTCTTGCTTTCATTGCTTGTTTAATTTCTTCGCTGATTTGATCCTTTAAATTCATACCTTTACCTTTAGTTAAATTTGATAACAATTATTTGAGAGTATTTTTTCCCTTCGTTATCGACTTGAACTAATCTAAAGTAATGGAACCCTTTTTGATAAAGATCTTCATTTAGGGGATCAAGTCTCAATTCGAGTTCATACGTATTATAGCTCTGGTTTTTAGGAAGAACATCAGTATTTTGGAGGATCTTAAATCCATTCACATTAATTTGACACTCACTAGCATGTTCTACATAAAAAAGTTCCATTTGAGATTCATCGGCGGTGACCCATTGAAAAGCCACAGTTTTTTTAAGGGAATTATATTGCCCTTTAAATGAAATAAGTTCTAATGGGAGTACGTCGTCACATGTTTTAGATATCGGGATATGGACTTGAGAAGAAGTTGCGCCATTGAGGTATTGGACATTTCCTGAAACATATAAAGGAGTATCTCCTTTTATGGAAACATTTGTCCCATCAACGATAAGATCACCTTTGATGTGAACATTTTCACATGTTCCAGAGTAGTTTTTAAAGTTTGCAGATCCAAGGAGTTTGAGATCACCTTCAAGCTCTAATTTTGAACCTGAGTTTCCTTCATCATTAAAAAAGACCTTTGCACTGTCGACAATGAGATTGCCTCCAATAACTAGTTCACCCTTTGGAAGAAATGTTCCACTGGGATTGACAATAAAATCTTCACTGACAGTCAATACACCATTGGGCTCGCTACTTAATTTTCCAGAAGAGTTAATGATGATTTCTCGAGCTACAGCAGCATTTTTTTGGATACTAATGGAGTGATTAATATAGACATAATCACTAATCGTTGGAACGTGATCGTCCCAAGTTGAATCTTTTTCCCAAGGACCACTTTTAGCCGAATCAACACTCGCACTTCGAGCATAAGCAATTTCACCGCACATGCTTGAAGCGAGATCGGGCAAAAGATCTTCCTGGGTCTTATCGCTTGTACAAGAAAAAATGAATATGAAACTCAAAAAGTAAAAATATTTTTTCATGGTCAATTCTCTAGTTAATGACTTCTTCAATGTCGTTTAAAATGTTTTTAGAATTACTAATCAAAAAATCTATCTCATCGAGATTAAGATTGTCTTTTTTTACAATTGTATTCGCTCGAGAGAGATTTTTGTGTAAGTTAGAAGCACAGTCGATTTCACTCACAACAGCTTTCACGGTAGGATTTTTTTGATGTGATTGGTATTTTTTCCAAAGAGCTTCAACACTTAAGCGAATTCTCTCAAGACTGTGTTTTTTCTGAAATTCTTGAGTACTTTTTTTCAGAGTCTGAGCATTCATCGATATAATAAAGAGATTTTTCTTTATGAGTTCTACATTTTCGTTCAAGTTTTCTTTTTCTTGAAGCTGAAGGGCACCCTTAAGAGCATATTTGCAAACGGGATCAAGGGCCAGGGCCAGTGAAGTTAAGTTGCATAGAAATAAAAAAGCGAATAATAATCGAGCCATTTTTTGGTTCTCCTCTAACTGAAGTCTATAAGTAGGGAATAGCGTAAGGCTTGATGGAAGTCAAAAAAAAATATTGTATCGTGAAAAAATAACATGGAGCGCATTGGGCTTATTTCATTGATTTTATAGACTTTTCTTTTTGATGGCCGAGGCCTAAGTAATCTTGCCCCATCAGTATCGAATACCATTGGCGTGGCAAAAGTTTTAAGAAATAGCAAACCACTTTGAGACTCCAGGGGAAAGCATAGGAAGTTTTCTTTTTCTCGATAGCCTTTTTCATTTGAAGCACGGCTTTATGGACATCGACCATAAATGGCATGGAGTGGTCGTTGGCAATAACCAGCGGTGTTTTAATGAAACCAGGAATGAGAGTAGTTACAGTAATTCCATGCTTTTGCAGGTCCATGCCGATTGATTCACAAAAGCTAATGACCGCTGCTTTGCTGGCACCATAAAAAGCCATGGCCGGCAATCCGATGGTTCCAGAAAGAGAACCCATGGCCGCAAGTTGGCCATAACCTTGATCGAGCATGATATTAATCGCCGGTTCAAAAGTGTTTATTACACCGAGAACATTGACCTCGATAACCTCTCTTCCTCGTTGGAAATCTGGGATATTTTTTTTAGGATGGTTGATTCCTGCATTGGCTATCACCAAATCCACTGATCCATTTAATTTTGAAAAATCTGTGATGGCTTTTTTGATTTGCTCTGGAACTGTGACGTCGGCACAGTAGTAATGGACACTAGGAGGAAGATCTTTTGGTCTCTCAGTTTCAAATG
Source organism: Halobacteriovoraceae bacterium (assembly GCA_020635135.1). Taxonomy (GTDB): domain Bacteria; phylum Bdellovibrionota; class Bacteriovoracia; order Bacteriovoracales; family Bacteriovoracaceae; genus JACKAJ01. The sequence goes on along the minus strand of JACKAJ010000016.1, from coordinate 255,013 downwards.
AACAGGTTCCGACCGAATCGCCATCATTGAGATACAGTCTAATAAATTCAAGTCCAATCCCAGATGTCCCCCCCGTTATGAATACATTCATAATGTTTTTTCACCGAATTGTTTTTCTTTATAAAATTGAAACGTTTCGAGGGAGTCTTTATGGGGGGTATAACCAAATTCATTTTTAAGTTTGTCATTGGCGAGTACGGGGCGGTAAGCCAAGAAAATGGTTTGTTCAGGACCATAGGGACTGAGCCCAAATGTTTTTAAAATTTTGAGAGCAAAGCGTATCAGAGGTTGGGGGAGTGAAATAAAGGGTTTATTGAGAATTTTAGCGATGTCACGCAAAGTGAGATAACCATCACCAGCTAAATTATACGTGCCCATTTTGTTAGAAAAAACTCCTTCCACCAAACAATTGATAACGTCTTGATCCCAAATGAAATTGAAAGGACTCTTAGAACCATTGATTCCAATAATTATTTTATTTTTAAATAAGTTAGTAATTTGATTATTAACGCTTTCGCCGATTATTGTACCTGGTCTGAAAATAAGTTGCTTGAGTTGGGGATGGTCTTGGCGAAATTGTGAAAGCATCTCTTCAACTATTCTTTTGTGATCAGAGTAGGCAAACTCTCTATTTCCTCTCAAGGGATCAGTTTCCTTAATCCAAGTGGGGTTGTCTGGATGATAGCCATAAGCTGCACCAGATGACGTAATGATAATTTTTTTTACGTCTCCTTGGATACAAGCATTGAGAATATTGCGAGTTCCTTCAACATCGACAGAATATTCAAATTGGCGGTTACTATTCTTACCAGGAGTAACAATGCTTGCAAGATGAATAACTGTATCTACTTTTTTGTCTTTTATAAAATTGGCAAGCTGTGGATCGCGAATATCATATGAATGAAATTCAAATTGATGATTGGGTTTTATTTGAGTTTCTCTTACATCGATTCCTATAATATGTTCTACACGGGTATCAAGACATAATTTCTCGACAACCTGACTCCCAATATACCCGCTGGAGCCAGTTATGAGGATTGTTTGTTTAGGATTGTGAGTTTGCAAAAGTATTCTCCATCAATTTATTATCAACTTTTTTGGACCAATAGATGGCCAAGCTCATTCCAGAGATGAAGTGCCATACTCCCCACCATGCTGCAATTAGCGCCATTCCTCCTAATCCATTAAAGAAGCTATAGATTAGTAGTAATGTAAAACCAGCATTTTGTATACCGACTTCAAATGAGCAAGCCTTTGCATCAGGTACGGGAAGTTTGAGAAAACGTGCTGCTTGGTACCCAATGATAAGGGCCAAGGCATTTGTAATAAGAACTATAAAAAAGGCGAGACCGATATATTGAAGAAAATACTGCCAATTTACTACGAGGGCTACGACAATAAATCCCATGAAAAAGATTATTGAAAAAATTCGCATAGGCTTTCGCAACTTGATAGCTTGCCTCGGGTATTTTTTATTGATGGCCATCCCTATGATAGTCGGAAGAATAAGAACGAGAAAAATAGTAATAATCATTTGAACAGGATCAATGTGAACTTCTTTTAAGATGAGAGAAGCGGGTGGGTACAGCTTGGCCCAAAATGTAAAATTTAGTGGAGTCATCACGATGGATACGACTGTTGAAATTGCACTCATTGTGACACTCAAAGCAGTGTTTCCTCCAGATAAGTGGGTTAGAAAATTGGAGAAATTTCCCCCGGGACAGCATGCGAGCAAAATAATTCCAAGGGCAATGGAAGCCTTAGGTTGCATAACAAAAACTATGGCCGTGGCAATCATTGGTAAAAGAAAAAATTGAGAGAATAAACCAATCAGGGGACCTTTCGGTTTTTTTAAGACTTTGTAGAAATCCTCTAATTCAATATCAAGTGCAATCCCTAAAATAATAATTGCCAGGACAAAACTTAAAACTTTTAACCCAGTGGGATCAAAGTTGAGTGTAACTTCATCAATACCCATGATGGTTTATTTTCCTTTGGGTTCTTCGTGCATCTTTTTAAAGTGAAGCAAACTAGGAGCCCACATATGTTTTACGGGATCGACATCAACATGGATTACAGTACAGTGCTCAAAATTTAAGGCTTCTTGAATTGTTTCATCCAGTTTCTTAGGATCAGCAACGTGGAGTCCTTTCGCCCCCATACTTTCAGCGAGTTTATCCCAGCGAGTATGATTGAAATCGGCATTGATTGTCTCATCGGGGCCTAAGGATTTTTTCACCATCGTTTTGAGTGGCTTTAAGGCAAACTGTTGATTCATTTTCACCATACCCCATTGGTTATCAGTAACAACGAGGTAAACGACTTTAAGTTTATTTCTCACTGCAGTTTCAATTTCTTGCATGTGAAAACCCATGGCCCCATCACCAATAATACAATAAACATGATCTTCCGGGTGAGCGACCGCTGCCCCGAGAGCTTGTCCAACTCCAGCCCCCAACATTCCCATTTTGGGAGTTGAGATTCCATGACCAGGAGTCGTACATTTATAAAAGAACTGGCCCCAAACAGCTGTATTGCCTCCATCAAAAATGGCTACGGTATTAGAAGCAAAATTCTTTTTACAAGCGTGAGCGACATGAGCTGTATTCATAGGGACTTGCTCGTCTTCAAGATTTTTGTCGAGTTTATTTCTCATTTTGGCGATAGAATCAAGATGTTTTGAGAGAATATTTTTTCTTTTGAGAAATGTCTCTGGTTTGTGTTTTTCTTTTAATTGAAAATAAAGTTGTTGGAGAAAAGTTTTAACATCACTCAATACTCCCAGATTGAGCGCACGATTTCTCCCAATGTATTCGTGATCTATATCGACCTGTATAATTTTTTGTTTTTGAGGACTGGCCCAGTTAGGTTGCTTCCCCCACCAATCAGTTTCTCCCAAACGAGATCCCAGTATAAGAACTAAGTCAGCTTCATTACGAATTTGATTATTGGCTTCGACATAGATCATGGGAATTGAAAGTTCATTGGATTCACAAAGTGAACCCCGCGCTCCCCACGAAGTGGTGACTGGAGTTTGCAAAAAATCGGCAATAGTTTTGAGTTCTTCAAAAGCTTGTGCGTGAATAACTCCACTTCCTGCATGGATAATAGGAAATTCTGCATTAGCGAGAAGATCGACAACTTGAGAGACTAAATTAGGAGATGGATGAATAGGATAAACATTTCGGTATTGATCAGGTAAGAGAAAAACATCATCACCAAAGGTATGTTTTCCATTCATGAAATTTTCTGGGCAGTCTAAGTGAACGACCCCTGGACGGCCAGAAAAGCAATAGCGAAAAGCTTGGCGAGTTATTTCAATTAATCGATCAAATGACTTAACAGTTTCAGAATATTTACTAATAGGTCTAATCGCTGCAACGTGATCGAAAACTTGGTAAGCACCCCCGCGATCGGGATAAGCAATTTCCGGGCGTCGACAAGATGTAATGGCCAAAACTCTATTACCTTCAGCATTTTCAACTGCAAGACCTGAAAGCAAGTTGGCTACACCTGGTCCGTTTGAAGCGATACAAACACCAAGTTTACCTGAGATACGAGCATAAGCCCCTGCCATATGAGCAGCACTGGCTTCATGGCGAGGAGTAATGAGTTCAATGCCATATTTAGAGAGTTGTGAGTAGAGGCCAAAGTAGGTTCCGTCAATAATTCCAAACACTTTGGTTACACCTTCTTTCGCCAACATCTTGGCAATAGCTTCTCCTCCAGTCATGGACATAGTCGTTCTCCTTATTATTGTGAATAAACATTTTATTCTTTCATAAATTTATCGCAATTTCATTGACTAAAATCAATGACAAATAATGCACAAATTTGATTGATTGTATTTCGCAGGCAAATGAGTATGATAGAATTGATGTCACAAAGCAAAAGCGAACAATATTATTTGATTTTTAAAGATCTCGTAGGAGATTTTCTCACTAAAGAACAGTGGGAAGAAGTCTATTCATCTATGAGAGTTTTAAATCTCAAAAAAGGTGAGAACCTCATTGAAATTGGGCAAGTCCCAACTGAAGTAGGTCTTATCTCAAAAGGGCTTTTGAGACTGTATTACGTTGATGATAAGGGAAAACAGCACAATAAATCTTTTAATGGTGCAGGATTTGCAGTCGCAACTTTTGCTGAGTTATTGCAGAGAGTACCTTCGAGAACTTTTATCGAAGCTCTTAAAGATACTGAAGTCTTGATGGTCGAATTTCAAAAGATCCTTGAGTGGGAAATGCGATGGCCCAAAATCTCTGAGCTTATTTTAAAAATATTTCAACAGCTTTATTTAGAAAAAGAGCAAAGAGAGTATGAACATCTGCAGGTTTCATTAATTGATCGCTTTAAAAACTTCCAGGAAAGATACCCCAAAATTTTCAGAGAAATTCCTCAATACCATATTGCTTCCTATCTGGGAGTGAGTGCTGAGGCTCTTAGCAGAACCCTCAATAAAGAATCCAAATAGCTCTCTAGGTCACTCCCAAAAGTCGATAATTTTGAATTCAGGCTTAAAAATGTAAGAAAGATAGGATTGGTTGAAGCGAATTGTGGTTTGCGCTATACTGTCGCGACTTTCACTTCAGCACTGTGAAATGGACTTAGGGGGCTTAATGAAAATTTTTGTTTTAATAATTTTTGGACTACCTAACATTTTAAGCTATGCCCTGACCGAAAATGAATGCCAACAACAAGCATTGACCCATTTCGAATCGAAGTTAAAAACCCTCCAGGCAGATGAAAACGTCATTCCTGCAACTCAAGCGCAGCTCGCAGATTCTTTGCAAGATATTGAACTTCATACTGAACGCCGGGAAACACCTTTAACGGAATCTCTTTACTTTGTTTATTCTAAAAAAACGTCAGATAATAGCGAAGATAAAGACTGTCGAAATGTGAAACTTTTTTATTATTGCGATAAAAAATTTAAAAACACAGAAGAAATTTCAAACTGTGGTTTTAGATTTTCTACAAAAAATGCGAATCCTTTTCTCGAAATCGACGGAGGGTTTGATCTTCCCCAAGCAACAATTAACTTCATGAAAAAAAGTTACCAGAAGTTATTTAGTAATTAATTACTAGAACAGAAAATCTTGTCTTCTAAATTTTCAGAATTGCTCTGTTCATTCTCACTGATATTCACAATATCATTTAAAGTGGAATTATATTGAATAGACAACTGAGTGCTTTCGAGTTCTGTTGTTTTAAAAATATAAATCATCTCAGGAGGTCTTGTGGTTGAAATTTGAATATCCACAAGCGGGAGATTAAATTCTTCAGTCCCATCAATGAAAACAGCGTTATGGTTATCTAAATCAATCACAAAATTTAACGAATGGTCTTTGAGCTTGAGAGTGCATTCGTGAACTTCTGAATACCCCGTCGCAATGTAAGTGAAAAATAATATGAAAAAATGGACTAGTGCTAACTTCAAAACAGCATCCTTTAGAAATGTCCCTCAAGTTAAGTTGGATTCTCATACCAACCGTCTGGAATTTTTGTCAATCACCCAAAATAACGCCTGAAGTCTTTACCCTTATCCTGCTTTATTTTCTCGACCAAATCAAAAATTATGAGTAAAACTGCTTTATGCAAAACAACAAAATTAAAAATATCGCCATCGTGGCCCACGTTGACCACGGTAAAACGACTCTTATTGACCAAATCTTCCAGCAAGCGGGACTTTTTCGAAAAGGGGAAGAAGTGAGTGAACGCGTGATGGATTCTGGGGACTTGGAAAAAGAAAGAGGAATCACAATTACGGCCAAAAACTGCTCAATTTATTGGAAAGACACAAAAATTAATATCATCGATACTCCAGGCCACGCTGATTTCGGTGGGGAAGTCGAGCGATCATTGATGATGGTTAATGGAATTCTTTTATTAGTGGACTCTTCCGAGGGACCACTCCCGCAAACTCGCTTTGTTTTGCAAAAGGCTCTCGAGCGCAATCTTAAAGTGGCCGTGATGATTAATAAAATTGATCGCCCCGACCAACGCCATGAAGAAGTCAAAACAGAAGTTGAAGATCTTGTCCTGGATCTCATCGATAACTTAGGACTCGATCATTATGATGTGGATTTGCCTTTTCTTTACGGTTCTGGACGCGATGGCTATGCCAGCGATGATCCCGATAAAAGAGAAGGGGATCTTTCTCCCATGCTCGATCTCTTCGTGAGCGATTACTACCCAGAACCTCAAGTCGATCACGATGGACCTTTTAAATTTTTAGTGACCAATCTTAGTTACTCGAATTATCTCGGGACCTTAATGATTGGGAAAATATTATCAGGCAGTGTGAGTAAAAATGCTCCTGTGAAAATAATAGGAAAAGAAAAAACTAAGCAATTTCGAATTGCCGATATTCAAATTTTTAATGGTCTGACTCAAGAGTCCACTCAAGAAGCCTATGCTGGAGAAATTGTCAGTCTTGCAGGTTTTGATGAAGCCCAGATTGGAGACACGATCTGTGCTCTGGAAGTAGAAACTCCTTTTGAACGCATTGAAGTTGAGCCTCCCACTGTTTCCGTAAGCGTTTGTGTTAATACCTCTCCCATGGCCGGTAAAGAAGGGGAGTACCTTACAAGCCGAGGCTTAGAAGAATTTCTTCAAAGGGCCGTCCGGAATAATGTGGCCCTTCAATATGAACCGACGGAAGATCCCAAGATCTTTATTTTAAAAGGTCGGGGAGAGCTTCAGCTGGCCATCGTTTTTGAAGAGATTAGAAGACAAGGTTATGAACTGATGGTTTCAAGACCGAACGTTATTTTAAAACAAGAAGGGGAAAGTCTCTATGAACCCTTTGAAAGAGTTGTTGTTGATATTCCTGAAGATTCCACTGGGGCCGTGACTGAAAAATTAGCAGGTCGCAAAGGAATCATGACCCATATGCAACCCTTTGGTGAAGGACGATCAAAAATTGAATTTGAAATTCCCTCAAGAGGTCTGATTGGGTTTCGCTCTGAGTTTCTTACCCTTACTCGTGGAGAAGGCTTAATGAGCTCTTATTTCCTTGAGTATCGGGATTATCTTGGTAAAATGCTCGTCCGAACTAATGGGGCTTTGATTTCTGATCGCAAAGGAAAGACAACTCCCTATGCTCTTTTTAACCTGCTTTCTTCTGGTAGACAGTTTATTAAACCTGGAGAAGAAGTTTACGAAGGCATGGTGGTGGGTGAGCACACGCGGACGAACGATTTGAACGTCAACGTTTGTCGAGAAAAGCACTTAAGTAGTGTGAGGACGGCCGGAAAAGACGAAAATATTATTCTTCCTCCTATCAAAGAACGAACTTTGGATTGGGCCCTCGATTGGATCGATGACGACGAGTGGGTAGAAATTACTCCTCAGAATATTAGGATTCGCAAGAAAATCTTGAAAGCGAATGAACGTCACGTCATTCGTTAGAAAATAACTAATATCCAAATCAACAAATTGATGACCACGCAACTAGCGTAAGCAATAAGCCGCGGGTAAATTTTATTTTTCCCTAAATGGATAAAGCTGTGGATCACTCGAGCAAGCACAAAAAACCAGGCCAGCCAAATAACGAGAGGGTTTTGAATGTCTCTAATTAAAGCAATAAGACAAGCTGTAAAATAAAGCACTGGGATTTCAAAGAGGTTAGTGAAGTGTCTCGACATTTGTTTAATTTTGGCGGGAACATCTCCAAAGTCATAAGTTTTAAAGTAGCGGATGTCGAGCTCACCTCGGCGAATCGACTTCTTTCTCCCCAACAGCATATAGAGAAGAACACAGTAAATCAGAAGTACTTGAGCAAACATTGGATAAAGTATGGGATGACTACTATTCATAGGACTCCTTAATTTATTCTAATGGAGAAGACTTTAATTTATTTTAAAGGGGAATACAGCCAACATAAGATGGCCATCCAGAAGAATAATTTCTGTCCTTCAAGGTTATAAGTGAATTTGGATCTTGAAAAGCACCTAAATCAAAACGATTTTGTCTAAAGAAGTTGTTTTGAGATTGGTCTTTTATATACAATTTCGAATGATAAGCGTGATCGAGGACTGGAGTATAGCCTTTTTTGATGTCAAAGCTGTCCCAGTCTGTGCACCAAACAGCATCTGCGGCTTCTATCGATTGCGAAATTGAGCTCTCTGGATTGGCAATATTATAAAGTCGTGCCCAGGTAGAACTAAAATCTGTGCTGTCGCCATTGTTGTTTTTAGCTCTGGTCTTTTCACCACCTTTAGGATCGATATTATCCCAAATAGGCTTTGTAAGATTGAGTAGTCTTTTTACAACACCTTGGCCAAATACTGTTTCACCATTTATGCGTGTAATGTAGACAACGTTTTCACAGTTCAGTGATTTTAAAAAGAGAGTTGGGTGTAAGTCGGCCCATCCTCCAGCAGAGATGGTTTGCTCCATGGAAGGGATTTCTTTGAGTCTGGAGAGTCCTGGTTCAGCAGGAGACACCGCAAGGATGTTTTTCCAGGGCATATTTCCCAGAGATTTCATTTTTTGTGATTTTTCAAGTTCGGCAAAGGGTCCATTTTTGAGATTCAACTCAGCTTCGTTCAAGTCACTTTGATTGCCCCAATATCCAAAATAAAGAGATTTATAAGGGATGTTCCAGTTTTTTCCAAAGTCGCGATCAGAAGTTTCCCAGTACTCTTTATAAGTTTTTTTGTAATTTTGAGACTGATTTTCGTTGAGAATGGCGGTAATAGGGAAAACTGAATCACCTAATTTATCATCCAATCGGTGTTTTCTCTCAAGAGAAATTTTTTGATCAGAAATGAGCTGTGTGCGATAGTGATCGACAAGATCTCGGTACATCCGGCCACAATTTGAGAGAATATTTTTTTCGTAATTAAAATAGGCAAACTCACTCCAACTTTTGTCTTGAGCTTGTGGAGCACAGATATGGAGAAAGCTTCTAAATCTCTTGTGGTATTCTTGAATGTGTTGATCTCTTCTGATTGGAAGTTCTGGTGTACTTTTATAAAAATAACCAGCATAAAAATCGGCAATTCTTCCAAATTTATCTGCGATATCTTCAAATGAAAGAATCCCTGGTCTAAAAAATAATCTTCGATCATTTTTAGCATCAAATCCACCGGCAACCAAAAGCTTTATTGAATCGGCAGCTTCAACGAGGCGGAAACGTAAAATTTTAGATGCTTGTGTTTTTTCGTTGAAATGATAGAGAGGAATATCATTAAAAGTTTTATAGGCGGAGCTGATAAATTTTTTGAGTTCTGGATTAATAACTCTCTTCAGATCTTCAGCTTCTAGTAATTCTTTGGTTGCGATTTTAACTTTTTTGAACAAGGAAAAAATATTTTCTTCATCGGCTAAATCTTTCTCTGTCTTCTCTGCCCAAAATTTTAACTTCGAGATAAGTTTGGGGGCGTTTTGATAGAGGACATTAAGTGTTTCAAGCTCTGGGGTTGTTAACCAATAATCAAAATAGCCTTGAAGTGATTTAAGCATTAATGAAATCTCTAAAGATTTTTTTCTCATGCAATAAGCTTCATCGCTTTTACAACTCAGCTGAGGGTTTTTGAGAATGCTTTCATACAAAAATAAAGTAATGGCCGCCGAACTACCGCCCGCTAATTTATCGATTGGTCCATAATGTTCGACTATTCTGGCCAATGATGACCAATGGGCAAAGACTAGTTCCCCATTTCCTCTGATAGCGGTGCATAGCTTTGGGGGAGCCGAATTGAGTGCTGCCAGTGATTTAAGGCTAAATAGTGTAGCGAGAAGGAATATTTTCATCAAAAGCATAGTACATGACTAAGAGGAATTTTTGTATTGTCTTGATAATTTTTACAATGCAAAAAGGAGAAGATAGAATGATGATCGCATTGCACAGTGTTGTTAAAGGATGATAATGCCAAGCTAAAAGCCATCAGAGGGCATTCATAGTAGGTTCGCCTGGGAGTTTGTCATGAAATATATGCTTAAGAGTCTTATCACTTTCTTATTGTGTTTATCTGCAGCGTTTGCTGGATTAGAGTCTCCCTTTCCTTCTAGCATCCCTGGAATTGATCTTCCCAATTCTCATTACCTTGAAGTTGATGTGATCCGTGGAATGGCGCCTATGGATTATCTAGAGGATCTCAAGACTCTCAAAGTGACTGATGTTCTTATTTTTAAGAATGAAACCAAAAATGAAGTCAAAGAAGAAATTAAACTTCTCAAAGATAAGCTTGAATTAGAGGATGAAAATATTTTGCACATCCCATTTCGCTATAAAGATTTCCCTTCCTATGAAGAAGCCTGCAAGCAAACAGTGCGCGCATTAAAATATTTGAAAGATGTTACAGAAGATTCTCAAAGAACTGTCTTTTTTCATTGCACAGTCGGTGAAGACCGCACCGGTTATCTTGCTGGTCTTTGGACTTTACTTATTCATGGTGGTAATGCTCGCCAAGTTTTTGAAAATGAGATGTGTACCAGAGGTTACGGAAGAGGAAATCCGCAAAAACCAGAAGTTGTCTACAAAGCAATCAGAAAGGAACTCACCCCCCTTTATTTTAAAATGGCCAAGCTAATCCAAACAAGAAGAATTAATTTGCGTAAGCTTGATGAAAAAGTGTGCAATGGAATCACGATAAGTTCGAGTGGAATTCCCCCTTATTGCAAACCTCAACCAATTCCCAAAAAAAGTAGAACTCGAGAAGTTCAGAAAAGAATTGATTGGAGAGAAAAGGCCAGAGGGCAACGTCATTGATTGGAGATTATTCATATGGGTTTTTTAGATTATTTTAAATTTGAAGATTTAACGTCAGAGAGAAAAAGCCAACTTCAACACTCAATAGAAGAGTTGTTACCCGGACTCAATGAAAAAACATACATAGGTTATACTTGTATTGCTGGTTTGATGGCGAGAGTAGCTTCTGTTGATATGGTTATTGATGAAAGAGAAAGGGAGTTTATGATTGAAGCCCTTTTAGAGTGGACAGATCTCAATGAAGACAATGCCAAGGCCATTACAGAAATTGCTCTCAATAATGTAAAAACACTAGCAAGCTTAGAAAGCCATCTCTACTGTTCACCTCTCGTCGATAACTATAGCCGTGAAAATCGCTTTTCTATCGTTAGAGTTTTATTTCAATTATCGGCTAGTGATGACGAAGTGATCAATGCCGAATCAGAAGAAATTAGGACGATAACGAAGGCTTTAAATTTAACCCACGAACATTTTATCTCGGCAAGAGCCGAAGTTGCAGACAAGTTAAAAGCATTGAAGTCTTAAGAGATGCCTTTCAGAATTACCAGACAATCCAGCTGATAGAAAGAAAACCGGCGTCCATAAACTGGGTGACTGGCGTGCCATCACTTTCATCAAAATCAATGAATCGTGCTTCAAGATTGAGGTAAACTTTATTGGCCACTTCGCCACCAATTCCAATTTTACTTCCTGAGCCAGTTATTTTTGTGGTGTTCCCTGAATTTTCAATCGTCAGAGTGGCCGAAAGCATATGGGAATACCAAAAGCGCCAACCTTTAAAATTTCCACCGATGGTGGCACTTAAATCGCTGAGATTAGATGTCGGAGTACTTCCTAGTTGTAAGTCGTGATAGCCAGCATCCCCAACGATGAAAAGTGAGCCAAATTCAAACCCTGCTTTTAAACCAAAGCCTATGCCTTGAACTTTACTTGTTTGGTAATGCCCTCGATTATAGCCAATTGATGGTTCAAAATGCAGAAAAGCATAACTATTTGAGATAAAGAGAAAGCTAGTGAATATGATTAGTGAAACTTTGCTTCTGATCATAATATGTTATCGTGAAAACAGGATATGAACTTAAATATACCTTACTCAAAAGATCAGAGAAAGGATAAGACCCAACAGCGAGTCAGTTATGAATATCGTCTTAATCGTTACTATGAGTGAAGAAGCTCAGTACATTATTGATAAATTGGGATTAAAAGAGTGTAACAAGCTCCCAACAAAGTACCCTCATCGGCTTTTTGAAAAAAAGACAGAAAATTACCAACTTACTCTTATTGAAAATGGTCGCTATGCCGGAGCTCCTGATGTTTCACTGATAGGAACTGTTGCAGCTTCTGTCGCGACTCATTTAGTGATACAAAATCTCAACCCTGATTTGGTGATAAATGCTGGTACAGCAGGGGGGAGAAAGGCTATGGGAGAAAAAATCGGGGATGTTTTGGTGGCCTCACAAGTTTATTTTCACGATCATCGAGTGAGTCTCCCTGGGTATTGTGAAAAATTTCCCGGCGGTTTTATCGCCAAGTCACGCAGTCAAAAAATAGCTGAAAAACTAAAACTTCCATTTGTGATTATGAGTTCCGGAAATTCGTTTGATATGAACGATGAGGATAAAAAGCTCATAGAAGCCTACCAAAGCCGGGCCAAGGAAATGGAGTTAGCGGCAATCGCATGGATGTGTGAAGTTCACGAAATTGAATGGATGGGAATTAAGGCGATCACGGATATTATTGACGACGAGTTAAAGCCTTCGGCAGAGCAGTTTTTTGCAAACCTCAAACTTGCCTGTGAAAATTTGGCAACTATCGTTGAGGCGGCGTTAATGACTTTTGATGGGTAAGAAGCATTTTTTTTGAAATCATATTTTGGGAGAAAGATGCTTTGATGCCTAAGATAAAAAAGAAAGATGAAATTAAAAAGAGTGTTGAAAGTAAAGTGATGATGGATTTGACTTGTTGCATCTTTCGCCCTAAAATATGCCCGATTTCTCGGTTAGTTTTTTTCAATGACCACTAACTATAAAAAACAAAATATATTGAAAATAAAATTTAACTAGCAATTTCTTACATCTGTAAAACCCTGAATATTTGAACTTCAAATCGAAATCTTACAGGTTTTGAGTAAAACGATATTCCAATAGGAAACTATTACAGACTAGGAGTTTGAAAACTCAAACGAAAGTTGGTGACCAGAACTTGGTGAATTAAGAGTGACCCCTAGACCCAGAAGCCGGGCTGGTTTTTTCTTTCTTGAATATCCTTTCTGGAATAAATCAAGAAATGATTTTAAGCAGAAACTAGCCTGTGAAGAAGCGACAGTGGTGATTTCAAAGTCATGAAACTTTACTTTGATATGAATTCCTTTGAAATCTTCTTTTTTATGAGAGCTTCGCTGAAGCCGTGTTTGAAGCTCATCAAAAAGCTTAGGGATTTCAGATTGAATACTTTCCCAATTGTGAAGATCTTGAGAATAAGTATTTTCAACACTAAAAGATTTTCTAATCCGGCTAACTTTTACTTCTCTGTAATCTAAGCCTCGACTGTAGAGATAGAGATTAACTCCCCACTTACCAAACATTTGAATGAGATCAGCTTTAGAATATTTTTGAAGATCAAAGCAAGTTTTAATTCCCAGTTCATTCATTTTCTTAGCGGTGACTTTGCCAACACCGAAAATTTTTTCTATAGGAAGATCGCGTATAAAATCAGGCACGTCTTTAGGTTCAATGACAAACTGACCGTTTGGTTTGTTCCACTCACTGGCAATTTTGGCCAAAAATTTATTGGGAGCAATACCAGCCGAAGCGGTAAGCTTAAGTTCATTTTTTATACTTTTCCGAATGTCGAGAGCAATCTGTGAGGCGTTTCCATTAAATTGAGTGCAGTGGCTCACATCGAGAAATGCTTCATCCAGGGACAAAGGTTCAATAAGTGAAGTGTATCGTTTAAAAATTTCTCTTATTTTGAGCGAATCTTCCTTGTAGACCGAAAAGCGATGGGGAAGCAAAATGAGCTGGGGGCATCTCTTTAAAGCTAGGCTAGAGGATAGAGCAGAATGCACTCCAAATTTCCTAGCTTCATAATTGGCGGTTGAAATGACCCCCCGTTGCTGGGGCTTACCGCCCACGGCGATAGGTTTTCCTGCTAGTTCCGGGTGATCTCTTTGCTCGATGGCCGCAAAATAGCAATCCATGTCGATGTGAATGATTTTTCTGCTCATGGGGATTTAGCATTATCCTGGATTTAATTAGGTGCTGGCAATGCCTATCTCAAATAAATCACTTTTATACGAATAAATTGAGTACAAAAAGTCGAAACCCATAAAAAAAAATTGAATTTTCAGAAAATTCTCATCTTGACTCGCTTTACAGCTAGTGGGAGCATAGTCTATAGTTTTGGAGCTTAATGCTGCGCTAGGAGAAGGGCTCCTAGGGGATAGGCTTAAGTTAGATTTTTTGGAGGCTTTTTTTATGAGCAGTAAGGTTTATGTTGGAAATATTTCTTTCCAAATGTCAGAGTCAGATCTTGAAAATTTATTTCAAGAGTACGGAACAGTTAATTCTGTGAAAATTATTACAGACCGTGAGACAGGTCGAAGTCGAGGGTTTGGGTTCGTCGAAATGGGAACACCAGATGAGGCTCAAACAGCAATTGAAAATTTAGACGGGAAAGAAAACAACGGTCGAAATTTAAAAGTCAATATTGCTCAAGAAAAACCTCGCGGCGGAGGCGGTGGTCCTCGTAGCGGTGGATTTCGTCGATAGTTTACTCGAAGTAATTTAGTTTTTTGATTTTGATAGAAGGCCCAATTTTTAAGTTGGGCTTTTTTACATCCTGAAACAGACTAAAATAATCCACTAAACCGTTCGAGCCATTAAGTTTCTATCGAATTTATCGATAAGCTTAGTATGGATAAAAAACTGAAGCGGAATTTAGCTAAAGACGATTATCAAGATAGATTGTACGAAGTTGCTAAAACTATTCTTCCTTCCATTTATGATAAAGTTGATCGTAAATACATGGAGAGTCGAAGTACGTTTATCCGAACATGTTTTACAGCTCTAAGTATTGCAGAAGTCTTTCTCAGTGAACTTGGTTATTATTGTGAAGACCAAGCGAGTGAAGAAAAATCAGTTGCAGATTCTGATCCCATATACGAAATGGACAATGATACCAATCTAACAGTGCTCAAAAATGGTGGAGACCTTCTCAAAAAATTAAAGAAGACCGGAAGTGATGATTAGTCATCTCACTGTTCATTAAAAAAACACTCCAAACTTGTATTTCTTAAAAATTTAATCTAGATATAGATCTATGAATGACTCAAATCAAAATCGAGGGCAGTGGAGTTCCTCTGTAGGCTTTATTATTGCTTGTGTTGGCTCTGCCGTTGGGCTTGGTAACATTTGGAAATTTCCTTATATCACTTACGAAAATGGTGGAGGGGCTTTCTTTATTATTTATTTAATAGCTATAACCTTAGTGGGATTTCCAATTATAATTTCTGAAATGGTTTTAGGTCGGCATGCTAAATTGAATACCTATGGGACATTCAAAGAGCTTTCCAATAATAACTGGTTTTGGAAACTCGTTGGTCTGCTTTGCATTTTTTCTGCAGTGACTATTTTGTCATTTTATTCAGTTGTTGCTGGTTGGACTCTCGATTATTTCTTCAACTCACTTGTTGGAAATTTTCAAAGTCTAACTTTTGAAAATGCAGGTCCTCGTTTTGGAGAATTTGTAGGCAATGGTGAAAAACAAGTTCTTTACCATACCATTTTTATGTTTCTCACGGCTTTTATCATTTATCGAGGAACTAAAGGGATTGAAAAGGCCGTTAAAATCCTAATGCCTGTTCTAGGGATTTTAGTTTTTTTAATTGCCTGTATTTCTTTTTACACTTATGGGGCATCGGACACAATTTCATTTATGTTTAACTTTGATTTTTCAAAGATCACTTCTCATGGTGTTCTTGAAGCTGTTGGGCATGCGTTCTTTACTCTATCATTAGGGCTTGGGGTAATGATTGTGTATGGTTCTTATCTTCCCAAAGGTTTTAGTTTGGTGAGAGCCGGAATTTGGATTACAATCATGGATACTCTCATAGCCACTTTTTCATGCTTCATGATGTACCCAATAATTTTTGGTACACAAATGGAAGTTAAAGAATCAGCGGCCATTCTTTTTACAACGTTAAGTGTACAGTTTAATGCTCTTCCTATGGGGAATGTCATTGCTGCACTTTTTTATCTTTTAGTTGCTTTTGCCGCTTTAAGTTCTACCATTTCTCTCTTAGAACCACTGGTTTCTTTTATAGATGAGACTTATAAAATTAATAGAAAAATTGGAACTATCATCGGCGCCGTTGGTGTCTGGATTATGGGGATAGCTTCAGCTTTAGGAAATGGTGCTTCTGAATTTTTTACTTCACTTGCTCTGATGGATAAGCTGGATTACTTTACTTCTAATTGGAGTTTGCCAGTCGGGGGGATGCTAATTTCATTATTTGCAGGTTTTTTTGTTTCAGAAAAGGCCAAGCGTGATGAGTTTACTGAAACTGAGAACAAAGTATTCTTTAAAGCTTGGAACTTTACGATTCGTTTCATTAGCCCACTTCTCGTCTTGTTGGTTATCCTCTACAAGATCGGTGTCTTCTAATAGAGCCAACGAAGCCATTTAGGTGTTAAGATTTCTGTCACAACCGAAAGAACGACTTCTGAAATTTTAAGATCGGGATTAAGATTTCGTGCAACTCCTTCTATCGTTACCAGAGATTTAACCAATAGTGATGTCGAGGGAGGTATGTAAAGGCCGTGCTTGTAGGCACATAAGAAAAGTTCATTGATGAAATTCTCAACGGTGTTAGGATTACTGTCTAAGTTTTTAATTCGCTCTGATATTTTATTTTTATGTTTTTGAAAAATTTTTGAAATATCGCTTTTGAATTTTGCTTCATCAAATTTTTTGGGACGCACACCTAGTTTGAGTAAAGCCTTAAAACTTCCGTCTTTATCACCACTTAAGAATGCTTTTATGGCCTGGAGAAGCACCTTGCGATCTGCACTTTGAAAGCGTCCGGCTAACCCGAGGTCAATAAAGGCTAACCTTCCATCTTCCATCACAAAAAGGTTACCTGGGTGAGGGTCAGCGTGAAAAAGTCCGCCTTTGAAGGCTTGGATTAAAAGTTCTTTTAAGGCCATCGTTCCTATCTCTTTGGCCACTTTTGTTCGAGGACCAAATGAAGATAATGGCTTGCCTTCAATTTTTTCCATAACGAGCACATTGCTGGTACAGAAGGACTTATAAACTTTAGGTATATAAACTTGTTTATTCAAAGTTTTCTTTTTGAGATCTTCGAGATTGTTTGCTTCAACGAGAAGATCAATTTCGTTTTTTAAGCTATCGAGAAGATTGAGAAGAGGAGCACGGATAATTTGAATTTTGTGATCTGGTATAAGGAGACCAAGAATATCGAGAGTAAATTCTACTGCCTTGATATCCTTCAAGAGATAATCACGAGAATGGGGACGAACTATTTTTATAACGACTTTTTGACTATTCTTTAATTGGGCTTCATGAACTTGAGCAATTGTGCCTACACCCAGGGGTTTTTTTATAATTTTTTTGAAAGGGAAATCTTGATATTCTTTTTTCAAAAGCGAAAGGATTTGAGAATAGGGAAGGGGAGTGCCATGGTTTTGAAGTTTTTTGAGTTTTTTACAGACTTCTTTTCCAAGTAAATCCTGTCTTGTAGATAGTATTTGGCCAATTTTTCCAAAAAGAGGACCACTCTCTTCAAGCACGTCGGCCATAAATTCTCCAGTAAGGTTTTCTGGAAAATTCTTGAATCCATCGCATTTGCTCACCTTAAGTAAACGAAGCGGCATCTTGAAAATAGAATTATATATAAGTACGCGATTAATTCGCGACACAGTTGAAAGAAAAGGGGTTAGTTTTTGTTCTTTAATTTTTGATAGCATGGTAATCGCTTAAGCAATTTTTTTATTATTGCTAATAAAACTTTTAAGAAATGAGCGCAAAAGGTTTGAGTCAAATTGAATCATGAGTTCTTCATTTCGTATAAATTGATTGAGAACTTCAACAGGAGACATTTTAGTTTCAACCAGTTGATTAACGAATTCATCGGCTATTGCGATGACTTTGGCCATTGGAAATATTTTCATTCCAGTCAAGCGATGGGGGTAACCTGAGCCATCGAGCCTTTCATGGTGTTGGAGAACGATTTGTCTAACGGGTTCTGGAAGAAAGGGAAAATCTTGCAGTAATTCGACTCCCAGCTGGGGGTGGGTTTTGTAGATTTCCTTTTCTTCATCTGTCATTTCAGAGAATTTTTTATTTCGAATATTATCGGGAAGCTTTATTTTTCCAATATCGTGAAGCATCCCACCCATGCCAAGAGTTTGAACGCTTCTTTCAGTAACCCAATTGAGCTCTTTTCCAATTGCAATAGAAAAAAACGAAACAAGAAAACTTTGACCTTCTTCATCGATTTCCATCTCAAGGAAGGTATCTAAGAGTTTTTTCATGTCATCACTACGGGCAAGCAAACCGTGAATGTTTTCACATATGGCCTTCCCCTCTTCGACCACACGAGGATTCATCCCACCAGTAAAAACTTCATTAATGTATTTGTCAGTGAGAGTTTTAGTTAGACTCGCTTGTGACTTTTGAGAAATCTTCTCAGTATTAGTGACTTTAGAGAGAAGTTTATTCATGAAATTTATGTAAAGGATTCGATCTTCTTTTTTAAAATAGAAAAATTCTACATTTTTTTCATTAATATATTTATCGAGTCTTTGCTGGTCAAAAACATCACCCCTGTGGAGAACCTTTACATATTTATCCTGTTTTAATCGAATATAAATGTCATAGATAGTGGTGTTACCACTAAAAAAAGTTTTGGAAGAAATTTTATCAAAGTTATCGTCGGGTTCATCAACGTTTTCTTCATTTTTCGTTTCACCTGTTCTTTCTATTTTATTCCAAAGTGTCGGATTATTATAAAGTTCAATAAGCTTAAAAATTTGCTCCGGTTCTGTTGGTTTTTCGACAATATCGTAGACCCCAAGATGCTTGAGATCACTTTTACTGAGACCAATTTCTTCAAGTTCCGCTAAATTCGTGAGTGTAAAAATAACTCGAAGAGATGGGCAATTAATTTTGATGTATTTTAAAACACTTATGGATGAATGGTCTTTTATCGAGAAGTCGAGAATAATGGCGGAATGTTTTTTATTAGCGAGAGCTATTTGACATTTTTTACCATTATCAACTAGCGAAACTTCATACTGGTACTTTTCAAAGTACTCTTTGAGTTTCGCAACCCATTCCTTATCTGTGTCTGCAATTACAATTGAGGCCATACAAATCATTTTCGGCTTAAAGTCTGTGAAAGTTGAAATTAAATGCAATAGCCGACGGTAGTAAACGGTTATTCTTTCTCTTTAAATTCGGCATCAATAATCGTTTGATGTCCTTGAGTGTGCTGTGTTGAATTTCGATTATAGCGGCTACCTGAAAACGTAGAGTAGTAGATGTTCCCATTCTGAACACCTTGGGTAAATTTGTGCTTAAGAAATTGGCAGATGATATGCCTTGTCCCTGGAAGGACGAAGCAAAATCCAATGAAGTCAGTCAAGAATCCTGGTGTGAGAAGCAGCAAGCCTCCTGCAAAAACAAGAAGTCCATGGACAAGTTGGCTCGTTGGGATTTTTCCAGAATTCAGTTCAATCTGTATTTTGCTTAAGATACTAAGCCCTTGCGATTTTGCTAGATACGCGCCGATGATCCCTGTTGAAAGAATAATACCAAGAGTGTGCATGGCTCCAATTTGTGAACCGATTGAAATAATCAGATAAATCTCTATTGCTGGTATTAAGGTAAATAAGACAAGAAGGAACAAAAACATAGTTTTTCTTATACACCAAGAGTTCTAGAAGGGAAATCAATTACTCTTCTAAAGCGAAGAGTTCATATTTTGCAGTTGGCAATGTTGTTGAGTTTCATGCAAAATAAACTTAAGGTTTATAAAATACTATGTCTCAAACAATTAACGTTCTCACTAACCGAATTGACCAATTTAAAGAAAGTCTTTTTTCAGAATTTGATTTCTGTTTTAATGAAGACCTCGATGATTACGAGTTCAATATTATCGATTTTCAGCATTGTAATGAATTTGATGAAGATCTTATTTTTACCCACTGTCTTTATTTTAGTGACAATATCGTGGGTCTTCGCGAAAACGGGTTTAGTGATATTAAACCAGATTTTTTTGTATGTTGTGAGTTTTCAGAACTTCCTAGTAAAATTCATTCTTTCATGAAATATACTGAGAGTGCTAGAGTCCTTAAAGACCAATTAGTTTGTGAACACAAATTGAAGAAAACTTCCGATATTAATAAAATTGTCGATGAAAGTTTGAATATTCTCAATATTAGCATCGAACACTTAAAAAGTCGCTACATCCTCGTGATGCAAGAAGTACTGACAAACGCATTATTTGATTCTCCTGTCGATGACAGTGGAAATCCCATTTATCGCTATACCAATAGAGAAAACGAAGTTTCTCTAGAAGATGGGAAAGAAGCTGAAGTAAAAATTTATGCCAATGATGATGAAATTGTTATTTATACTAAAGATTTTTACGGAAGTTTATTGGCAAAGACGATAAAAAACTATCTTTTTAAAGAGATAATCGCTCCTGAAACAAAAGAAGGGGGAGCGGGTATTGGACTTAATGTTATTTTTAATAACTCCAATGGAATGAATTTTAATATCGATTTAGATAATTTTACTTGCTTATGGGTGATTTTAAAGAAAACTAGGCAATTTAAAAAATTTCTTAACTCATCGAAAGAAGTTTTTATTAAAGAAAATAGGAGCTTTTAAAATTCATGAGTCAAGATAATATGAAATATAACAAATTGGAAGGGACGGATGATTTTTTAAAAATCATCAAGAAAGCTCTTCACGATAATAGTCCCATCATTGCTTGGGTTACTATTGATGGGAAAAGACTGGTTAAGAACTGTCGAGTGAGTGGAATATCAAAACCAAAGCAAGTTTTGACGATAGATATACCTGATGCAGGACCAAAGTTTAAGAAGATGCTCTACGAACAAGGCTTACTCAACTTTTTTATTTCTACAAATTATTCTTTGTTTAAATTAAAACCTGTGAGTGAAGCTGGTCAACAATTTATTTTTCGCTTTCCGGAAACTTTTATTCGCTTGGAGAGAAGAAAAACATTGAGATTGGTCCGCGACAAGCGCAATCAGCCTAAAATTTCTTTTGAAAAATTTAATGCAGAAACGAAAACTCACGAATCTATCGCAGTCGAATGTAAAGACTATTCAGTCTCTGGCGCCGCTTTCAATGTCAATCGTAGAGAAATCAAACTTTTTAAAAACAATGAACTTATTCGTGAAATTGAAATTGTTCAAGATGATTTAAAATTTGTAGTTAATGGACGAGTGATTTATAAAAAAGAGATAGATGCTACAGACGCAGAATCGGCAACAAACCCTTGGAGAGTCGGAATTGAGTTTCTAGATATCAATCCCAAACAAGAAATTCAAATTAACCGTTTTATCCTTGAAAATATCAACTTGAATTCCCTTGGCAAGGCTCCGCAGCCAGGGATGCCTGTTTAAACACTTTTTAAAATAAATCAGAACAATCAATTTCTACATTTGTAGAATTAAGAGGATCTAAGCACTCCAAATTGAGATTATCGTTTTGGACGAAAATAATTTTCTTTATATTTTTCTTTTT
Organism: Halobacteriovoraceae bacterium; assembly: GCA_020635135.1. Classification (GTDB taxonomy): domain Bacteria; phylum Bdellovibrionota; class Bacteriovoracia; order Bacteriovoracales; family Bacteriovoracaceae; genus JACKAJ01. The sequence continues at coordinate 233,496 of JACKAJ010000016.1, read as the reverse complement.
ATTTAGCAAATAAAAAATTTCAGATTCAGGACCAAAGCTGACAGGGAGTGACCCAATGTTAAAATGGGATCGATCGCCATTACTCATCGGTTGAATTTCAGTTGAAATAAAATATTTTTCCATATCTTTTAAGAGTTCTAAAAAATTCTCTATTCTTTCGTCACTTAATTGATTGAGAGCACGAATAAGTTTGAGCTTTTTCATAGGAACTCTAAATGCTTGCTCGGTAAGATAGATGAAAGCATTATCAGGGATAGTCTTTCGAACTTTTTTATTGAAAGGGAAAAAAGATTTATCGATAATAAAGGCCCATTGATCGCGCCATAAATTATGGGTCCGATGTGTCCACTGTAAACCTTTCATTATTGTATCAACTTTAGATATCATTAAATTTGCTTTTTCTCTGAAGAGTCTAACAGATTTAAATTTCTTTTTAAAAAAACTCTGAGTCCATACTTTTTCGAGATAATCGAGGTCGATAAAACTGACGAAAACACCTTTAAGCCCAGACATTTGGTCATAGATGTTATTTCCACGATATCCAGAAACTTCAGTAACAGGGAAATCGTTTTTAAAAGCGATCGAAAGTGGGTACTGATGGAAAAATCCTGAATAAAAATTGAGGCTATATTCGTCGGAATAACATTGTTTAAAGTTAGAAAGTTTTGGAGAGTTACTGGTTGATGCTATGACCTCTGCCGAGTGCAGATTGAAATAATCATAGTAAGGATATTCATCGAGACTGCTGATTGTTTCATGGCAAGTTCTCACATTGGTTTTTACATTATCAAAAAATTGTTTTTGTAGTTTTTCTGCATAAATGCGAGTTGAATCGGGATAAAGGTGAGATTCTCCTATGGAGAGATAAGTTTTTTTTCTTTTGGCGATTGATGCAATTTTTTTGAGCACGGTGCTTTCGGGTATTGGACCCATTCTCAAATTAATATCTTCAATCATGGAGAGTTCTAAGGCCCTAAGTGACGGGCACATCAATAGTGATAAGAGTAAAAAATAGGGGCGCATGAGAATCCTTCTCGTGAGTCATCCTTCCTGGAACACTCTTAAAGTGTATCTTATCGGGGTTCTTTGATGCGAAGCAAAGAGTTAGAAAGTAAGGAATTATTATTTTTAGACAAAAAACGAGAGGAGGGAAACTTTAATTAACTGAGTAAAAGCTTATAGAAATCGATAACACTTTCGAAAAGTTCACCTTGTTCGACAACGAGATCAGCAATATTCTTTGTGGGTTCAACAAATTGATCATGCATAGGTTTTACTTGATTGTAAAATTGATTGTGAACACCTTCAGGTGTGCGCCCTCTTTCTTTAACATCGCGGTTAAGCCGGCGTTCGTAGCGAAGCTCTTCAGGGCAATCGATAAAAATTTTATAATCAAAAATTTCAACGAGAGGATCTTGAGAAAAAAGAAGGATGCCATCAACAATCACATATTCTTTAAGAGGAAAGTGTTCAGATTTTTTAATGCGGGTATGGGTCGCAAAATCATAGATCGGTACTTGAATTGAGTTACCCTTTTTGAGTTCAATAAGGTGAGATTCAAGCAGTGGAAATTCTAAAGCATCGGGGTGATCAAAATTGACAGAGCCCCCATCGTAATCAAAATTTCGACTTTGATCGCGATAGTAAGAATCTTGATAGAGAATGGCTGAGTTTTCATCACCTAGTTTTTTTTGGAGCAATCGTGCATAGGTAGTTTTCCCAGAACCACTACCTCCTGAAACAGCGATAATTGTTACTTGCTTTGAAATAATCGATCTCCTGCATCCCCCAAACCTGGGACCAAATAACCTTGTTCGTTGAGCTCTTCATTCACAGAAAGGGTATAAATTTTTACATCGGGATGAAAGTGATGAAGTCTTTTGAGTCCATGCTGGGAGGCAAGGATTGTTAAAAAACGAATTTCTCCAACTTTGTATTGTTTCAGTCGATCAACACTGGCAATGGCTGTGTCTCCTGTTGCCAAAAGTGGGTCGAGTAACAATACTTTCTTGTTTTCTGGTTTCGCTGGGATTTTAAAATAATATTCGACTGTGTTGTTTATAAATTTATCACGATAGATTCCTATGTGACCTGCACTTGCGAAAGGCAGCATCTTTAAAACAGCACTAAGCATACCATTCCCAGCCCGCATGATCGACACAACGATGGGGGGGGCAGCTATTTTTTCAATCTGAGTTTTGGACAACTGAGTTTCTATCTGAACTTGTTGCATAGGAAGATCAGCAGTAGCCTCGTAAGCGAGGATTTCACTAATTTCTCCCATGAGATTTCGAAATTCGTGAGAGGAAGTTTCCTTGTCTCGAAGAAGCCCAAGTTTGTGCTTAAGAATGACGTGATCGATAATTTTAATATTAGAATTCACAATTTATCTCCGTTAAAAACAGCATTAAAAAACAGTACTATCGAGAGCTAGACGCAAGGGAGGAGTCCCATTTCGTCTTTTCATAGCTAATTCTCTACCCGTAGACCAAGTTCCACCTTCTAAAATTTTTGCTAGATTGAGCTGTCTATCTCCCATCTTTGTTTTAATAAGTTCAGAAATTTTATCGAGGAGAATTACGGTCAGGGCCCTCCATTCAATAACAAGCTTTGAATCAACTGGAAAAATTTTGTTTTGATCTTCAGGAACTTCAAACTTGATAACCCCTGTATCAATAAACAATCCTCCATTGCGATATTCTGGAAGTCCAGTTAGTTCATCTATGTTTGTAATTTTAAAATTCGCTTTATCAAAGACTTCAATAAGCGAGTAAGTAAGCCACTGCGATAGTTTGTGAAAGGGGATCCAATTTTGAATATCTTCCTTATCATCTGAAGCTAAAGGATAGAACCAGACATCGGATAGATTGATACCATCGACTTTTTTTCTTTCAGGCCATATTTGATGAAAATTAAGTAAAATTTCTTTTAAAAGATTTTTCGCGGAAAAAGTATCACCATAGCGAGTTTGCATTAACTGAGCCAGGTCACTTGGGCGGGCATTGGGGAATGTTGATGAGTTTAAAAGCACTTGCCCTAGTTTATTGAGGAGTTTGACTCGGTCTTTGGTTCCATTGAGACGGTTTTCATCGGTAACTTGGAAGACTTTCTCAAAAGCTGTGGTCTTTAACTTAGAAAGTTTTCCTGCATCGAGAACTCCATTTTCTGTCACATAACCTGATTTGAAAAAGTGATAGCTAGCAACGGCCAGTCCTTCAGATTTTTCAAATGTTCGGTCGTTTTCTTGGAAGCTCCACTTGTTTCCAGTACCGGCATCGACAAGAGTCGATACAAAAATAAGATCCATCAAAGTCTTTTGATCAGGGAGTTGGCGAGTTCTTTGAGTGGACCCAGCATTTAAGTGATTGATTCGTCCATGATAAGGGATATTGCCCTTTGGATAATTTTTCTTGATATTTTCAATAACGAGATCTGCAGTATCATTCAACCTCGATTCATCTAGAATAAAACTCGTTTTTCCTTCCTGGCAGAGTTGATATATCTTTTGCGCTTGTGATCTTATATAGCTTGTGTTGGTTAGAGTTTCTAAGTTACTCATCGAGTTTTCGTCCCTTTACTTTTTCAAGTTTTTTATCTTTCTTGACTTCGCCTTGAGTGAAGTAACCTGCTGCTTTTTTAGCTTCAATTTCCACTTGGGCATCTGCAGGGACTAAGTCCTCAGGTATCGAAATTCGATTGACGACTTCAATCCCACTATTGACGATAGCATCGTATTTCATATTGCTCATGGAATGGAGGTTATGAATTTTTTTAACGCCAAAATAGTGGAGAACATCAGGCATCAGTTCTTGAAAACGGGCATCCTCAACTCCGGCTACACATTCTGTTCTCATAAAATAAGTCGCAGCACTATCGCCACCTTTTTGTCTTTTTCTAGCATTATAGACGAGAAATTTAGTGACTTCTCCTAAGGCTCTGCCTTCTTTTCGAAAATAAACCACGAGGCCAACGCCTCCTTTTTGAGCTGTTCGAGCAGCATCTTCAATCCCATGGGTAAGATAAGGGCGGCAAGTGCAAATATCAGAACCAAAGACATCTGAACCATTACATTCATCATGAACACGACAAGTGAGCTCAACAGAGGGATCGGCGAGATCTTTGAGATCACCAAAAATATAAGCAGTCGTGCTTCCAATAGGGGGGAGCAAAATTTTAAGATCAGGGCGAGTCACGAGTTCAGGAAACATTCCTCCCGTTTCTTGGAAAAGAATTTTTCTAAGATCACCCTCTGAAAGTCCAAAGCGTTTCGCAATTCCAGGTAAATACCAAACAGGTTCAATGGCGACTTTCGTTGTTTTAATATCTTTCGCTTGAGAAACAATTTTTCCATCGATTGGGAGTCTTCCAGCATCGATTGCTTCACGAATTTCTGGAATATGAAGACGAGCTTGAGTCACAGCGATGGTCGGTCGAATATCAATGCCGCTTCTGATGAGATCGAGAAAGTGTTCATTTATCATCGCTCCCCAAGGATCGAGTGAGACAATTTTTTCAGGATCTTTCCAAGAATCATAGGGTCCAATGGGATTAGTTGCTTCGGTGTTAGCAAGATCGGCTTTATGATCTACTGGAAAATGCCCAGCCGCAATTGATAGAGCGCGATAAACCGTATAACTTCCACTGTGAGTCCCAATGGCGTTGCGATGACTTTTGTCACTAATAGTGGCAATAATGGGGCCTCTTTGCATGGGATCACTTGCCCCCCAGTGAATAGGAAAAACTTCTTTATATACTTGGTTAGTGTGCGAGGTGAGCACAACGTGTGAAACTTTTTTATAATTTTTATCGCTATTCATGGGAAATTCCTTAGTAATCCTTAAAGTAAAGATTTTAATGACTTTGCCCCCTCTAGTCCAGGAAAGAGCTGTGTAATGATGCGCGTTATTATCTTCTCTTGATTAAGTTGTCTCTCGGGAGCACCTATTATAAATTGGTTGATAATTATGTTTATAGAAAGTGTGAAGTTAAGAATTTTTGGTCTTTTAAAAATTCCCCTTATTTGGTTCATCTCTCCCAAAGTGTTGAAGCTCACCAAGAATCAATGCACGATTAAGGTTCCCCTATTAAAAAGAAATAAAAACCATCTTGGGAGTATGTACTTTGGTGTGCTTTGCACGGCCGCTGATCTTGCTGGTGGTTTGATTGCCATGGAGCGAATTAAAGAATCTAAGAGAAAAATTCACTTGGTCTTTAAGGATTTTCACGCTGAATTTTACAAAAGAGTTGAAGGAGATGCTCTTTTTATGAATGATCAAGGTGAAGAGATAGGAACATTTGTTCAAAAAGTGATCGATTCAAAAGATCGAATGGACATGCCAGTGAATATTATTGCCAAAGTTCCAAGTCAATTGGGTGACGAAATCGCGGCAAAGTTTACTTTGACATTATCTTTAAAATTAAAAGAGGAAAAATGAAGAAAAGAACGAGAGTTGCTATTGCAGCAGATGCCCCCAGTACAGTAGCCGCAGGCGTAAGGATTGCTGAACAAGGTGGGAATGCTGCAGATATTGCTCTTTGTTGTGCTATCACAGCAACTTTGACTGAAGTTTTGATGTGTTCCTTAGGTGGATCGGCTTTTATTTCTATTAAAAAACCCGGTGCAGAGCCTGTCGTTTACGATGGTTGCGATGCCATGCCTACAGTAAGTAATGAAGTTAAAGAAGGAAAAAAGAAATCTTGGAAAACAGTTCATCTCGAGTACGGAGATGGAATTAATATTAATGTTGGTCATGGCTCTGTGGCAGTTCCCGGAATGCTTAAAGCAGTAGAGCAAGCATGGAGAGATCATGGAAGTCTTTCTTGGAAAGAGATTGTGGCTCCGGCCATAGAGCTTGCGAAATCAGGTGTTCCTGCTAATGGAACGATGACTCAATGGCTAGGGGTAACTAGAAAAGATATCTTTTTTGATCAAATGGAAAGTCGTCGCTCTTTTTTCCCCGATGGAGAAAATTGTATCGTCAGAGATGAAATTTATAAATTACCTCATTACGATCAAACGTTACAATACATTGCTGACGAAGGATCACGCGCACTCTATGAAGGTGAATTGGCAAAGATGTTTGTCAAAGAGATGAGTGAAAATGGTGGGTTTGTCACGATGGAGGATCTCAAAAATTATCGCACGATCATTAGAAAACCTCTTATGATAGAGTCCCAAGGCTATCAGTTGGCCTTGAATCCTCCGCCTGCCGTTGGAGGGGCGATGGTGGGATCAATGATCCAACTCTATGATCGAGACTGGTCAAAAGATCTTCCAACTGATCAAAGCGTTCTCAATATAGCCAAGGCCCAGCAAGTGATGTTTTCATTAAGAAAAAATGAAACAGTTGAAGGTTGGGATGAAGTAAAAGCTCAGGCCATACTCGAGAAAAAATGGCTGACAAAATATTCTGAAAAACTTTTTTCTCCTCATACGATGCATATTAGTGTGGTAACGGAAGATGGAACAATGATTGCTATTACTATGAGTGCTGGTTATGGCTCTGGTATCTCCGTCACGGGAACAGGAATAGCCCTCAACAATACTATGGGTGAACCTGAATTAAGTCCCAAAGGCTATTTTACAATTCCAACAGGAGAGCGATTGGTTTCCAATATGTCTCCGGTTGTTGCTTGGAATAAAGAAGGGAAATGCTTGGCCTTTGGCTCTCCAGGTGCAAGCCGGATTACGACAACTATATTTCAAGGTTGGGTACGCTTTGCTTATGAGAAAATGAAATTTGAAGATATCGTTCCTGCTCCACGTTTACATTTGGACAATGAAGGTGGAGAGTTTATCGCCCAGTATGAACCTGGTGTTGATGTGAGTGCTCTAGAGGGTAAATATAAGATGCGACCTTTTGATGATAAAAACATGTATTTTGGAGCCTTGAATATTGCAGGGAAAGATAGTGAAGGGAAAATGCATGCGGTATCAGATTCAAGAAGGCACGGGGCATCTTTTGTAGAGTCTTAGAGGACACGCCTTAAGCCTCAAGATCATTCAAACATTCGATACAGCTTCGTCCATAGGGAACGGCCTTAATTCTCTTCCAAGGTATTTCATTTCCACACAATTGGCAGTACCCAAATTCATCGTCTTGAATTCTCTTTAAGGTTTTGAGGAGATTAATTTTTTCTTCATTCGCTTTACGAAAATTCTCTTCTGCTACGGCCTTTTCTTGAATAGCCTCCATGCGCGTGAGGCGACCTAAACTGACGTCAGGGGCAACGGGTTTAATTTTTTCTTTTAATGATTCAATTGTTGAATCGAGTTCTTGGAGCCGCTCATTAATGAGTTTTAAGACTTCTGATTTTTTTGTTGTTTCCATAAAGAGACCATAATCAAAAAATATTTAAATATTCACAGACTATCAGATAGAGTATATTCCAAAATGAATATAGGAGCTAGACTAATTTTTTGAAAACTCTCTCTACAGTTGATTGATAAACTCAGGTAGTAACTCTAACAAACTCTTAACTTATCTAAGTCTAGAGAATTGGCATAGCCTAGAATTGTTTTGAAAGAAGAAAATGAATTACAAGTTTTATCTACGGCCAATTGTAATGATCTCTTGAAGGATCTAGAAGAACTTGTGTCAATTAACTCTCAGTCTGCTAATATACCAGGTATTAAAAAAGTCAATGAATGGATAAAACATTTTGTTGCTGATCTTAATCCCAAAATTATAGAGATCCCTAATCTCATTTATCAGTCAGCTGATCTTTTGCACTGTATTTTTCCAGCAAAGACAGAAGATTTCCAAACAATTGCTCTTGTCCTTCATTCCGATACCGTACTATCTCCGAACAACAAATCTCCGATTAAAATTGAAGGACAGAAAGCTTTTGGATCGGGAATTGCCGACATGAAAGGTGGAATTGTTTCCTGTCTCTATGGACTTAAAAATTATTTAAATTCTTGTGAAATTCAAAATTTAGAAATACATCTCATTGTTAGCCCTAATGAAGAAGTTGGATCTCTAGGTTTTCATGACTATTTTAGATTGATCGGTGAAAAATGTGATTATGCTTTTTGTTTTGAGCCTGCTCTAGAAGATGAGTCTCTCATCGTTTCCAGAAGTGGGAACAAATGGTATTCGCTTAAGACAAAAAGCAGTTCTTTTCACACTGGTCGGGCATGCAAATATCAATATAATCCTTGCCATGCTCTTTCAGAACTCATTGTCAGCTTAAAATCTAAAGTAATGCCGATAGAGGGTTTAAAATTCCACGTGAGTTCAATTCAAAGCAACTCGGAACACTTTAATCGCTCTTCAAGTCTCTTGGAGTGTCGCCTCGATGTTCGATTTAATTGTCGGTCTCAAGTAAAGTATTTTGATGAATGTCTTTCAGAAGAATTAAAACAATTTTTTGTGGAAGGTATGAATGTGACTGTCCACGATGATTGTCCAACGATGAAAAATAATCCTCTCCATCTCGCTAGCTTTCAAGAGAAGATCCTCCAATTTGCCCCTCAAATAAAGTTTTCCTCAACTACTGGCTGTTCAGATATAAATTATTTTTCAGCCGAGAAAAATGTTTGCTTAGATGGACTGGGAGCCATAGGATCTGGCATGCATTCTCGGCGTGAATTTATTTATTGGGACAAACTGCCTAAAAAAGCGGGCTTAGTTAGCAAAATTCTCTTTGAGCTATGATTATACTTGTCAGGTATGAGCTTATTTTTTAGATACTGATAGATTCTGTCGATAAGTAAAACATGTACGTGTTTATATTTCTTATCTGTTTTAGCTATCAGCTTTGGGCCCAAAGAATGGCGTGAATTGAAAAAGGTTCTAAAAGTTCAAAACTATATGCAAGAAATTATTAATAAGCAAAATGATACTCTCGATATTAATTGTGGAAAAATATTAACTCGAAGATACTCTCTACTTCACAGGTAGTAGTGAAATACTTGTGGTTCAATGGCCTGCACGTAAGATTTCCCAAATTCTTGGACAAGTTGATCCACAATGCTCTGGATGAATTCATAATGCTCTTGGAGTTGATCAGTAGTCAAAGAGGTAGAAGGAAAATTTAATTGTTGCTTTTTGAAATGAAGAACTTTCTGATATTTTTGCAATAAAGTAGAACGCAATTCATGATCCGTTTGGAGTTGTTGGCAAAGATGCTCGACAACATTTAAGTCTTGGCGTCCACTGGAGAATTTTGAAAGTATAATGAGATCCATCCCAGCCTTGAGTGATTGAGAAATGGCTTCGGCCACTTTGTCTAAGTAAAGTCCTTGGCGAAACTCATCGGGAGGAACACCCATTGCAAATCCTAAAGCGCCCATTGTGAAATCATCAGAGACGACGAGCCCATCAAAGTTAAGTTCATTGAGAAGGATTTTATTAATGAAACGTGTTGATAAACTTGTGAGTTTAGAATCTATATTGGGGTACATGAGGTGACCAATCATGATGGACTGGACGCCATTGGCGATAGCCGCCTGAAAAGGAATTAACTCATTTTGATAAATTTCTTGATAGGTGGAATAAACATAGCTGGCATTTTGATGACTATTATTGGCCGTACGCCCGTGGCCTGGAAAATGCTTTGCCGTTGCGATGAGATAGTCTTGCATCCCATGGATAATTTCCGAAATATAATGAGAAACATCGATGGTATCACTTGAGTAGGCTCGGTTGAGTTTTCCGATCACTTTGTTTTGAGGGTTGTAATTGACATCGGCAACAGGGGCAAAATTCCAATTAAGCCCAGCGCTTGCTAATTCACTTCCCATGATTTCACCAATCATTTTGGCGTGATCAAGAGCGGTCACGAGACCATCTTGGATTTCAATAATTTTAAGATATTCACCAATCAGTCTTGCGGAAGGAATATAACTCATGCCCTTTAACGACTTTAATCGTTGAACGAGCCCTCCTTCATGATCTATAGTGAGAAAAAGTTTTTGTGATGTATAGTTTTCAAGATCTTGCAAAGTCTTTTTAAGTTCATTTGTATTTGGAAAAGAACTAAATGTTTTTGAAAAACCAATAATCCCTCCAAAATGATATTTTTTCATGTATTTTTTGAATGCCAGGTCGTTGTCGTAGCTCACAATGAGAAGCTGGGTGATTTTATTTAAATAATTTTGTCCGTCATAGCTGCAGTTAAAAGAAAAAGCGTTAAAACTCAAAAGTGTGGAGATAAGAATTATATATTTCATGGAGTGCTGCTAAAAGTAGGAAGCCTTTTGGAATACTCGACACAAGTTATACTGCAGCGAATAGGATGGCTCGCCAATTGGTTGAGACCAGTGTCTTGGGTATCTATAATGGAAGAATATTCATTATGAAGAAAATCAAAAGCGTAGTCTCCTGGGCAGGTAGTCGCTCCAGCAACTTCGGAGCGGTTTTTGTAAAAGCGATGACCATTGATAAATTGGATATTAAAAATTTTGGAGAGTTCATCAATAAGATCGCGCAAGGCCGTCATTTGAATTGCAGGAGGCTGGATTTCTTCATCATAATCTCCAATAAGAGAAATTCCGATGGATCGAAAATCAAAATCTTGGCTAACATTAACATCGTGATATGTTTTGCCGTCATTCACAGGGTTAGCACAGTCGACACTTGAATGCAGTGGGGCCCCTGCGTGACCGCCCATTAAATAAAGCGGTCTTCCTTGATAAATTTTTCCATTTTTACCAATGAGAAAATGATAAGCAATATCGAGCCACTGTCGATCGCGGGTATGAAAATGATATATTGAGCGCATAGCATCTTCATCACTCACGTTGTTATAAGCATCGGCGTGGTGAACGATAATTCGACCTCCCTGATAAATATTGATGAGCTTTTCTTCTTCAGTAGAGCTTGCTGGAAAGTTAAAATACTGTTCCATCTCAGAGGTAAGATAGTTATAACAATCATAACTTCCGTCATCTTTGATAAGCCCTGCACCCCATTGTGCTCTTTTGACGATGTTGAGATGATTAAACATGGAAGTTAACAATGGGAAGTGATTGCTTGCCATTATTTGTTTCGAAATTGATAGTGAACAAGCTGTGATTAGAAAAATAAATAAACGAATAGAATTCATACTTTTTAGGCTAACGAAAGTTTCCAGCCTTGAATACTTGAGTTAAGGTTTTTTAAGACAATCGTTAGATACTTGATTAAAATAATGCGAAAAGGAATCTTCATGCTGAAACTTATATATTTTCTTTTATTTTATTGTCTTGGAGCTTTAGCTCAAGATTTTCAATCAAATTCAGAAAGTCTTTCGCCTGAACTCAAGAAAAAAATGATTTCTGTAACATGGAAAAAGGGTTGTCCTGTTTCTTTAGAAGATTTGGTTCTTGTAAAGTTTTCGTATTGGGATTTTGATTCAAAATTTCAAACGGGAACTGTTGTGGTTCATAAAAAAGTTGCAAATGGGTTAGTTGAAATTTTCAAAATTCTTTTTGAGACTCATTTTTTATTTGAAAAAGTTAACTTGATATATCTGTATGGAGGGGATGACGAAAAATCCATGGAAGACAATAATACTTCAGCCTTTAATTGCAGGATGGTGACAGGGGAGATACATAAATTTTCTCTACACGCCTATGGACTGGCCATTGATATTAATCCTAAAACGAATCCTTATATAAAAAATGGTAAAGTCCTTCCTGAAAATGCGAATCAATATCGTGATCGAAGTTTAATAGAGAAAGGAATGATTAAACAAAATGATCGCATCGTTCAGGAGTTTAAAAAACGTGGCTGGGAGTGGGGGGGAGATTGGAAGAATCCTATCGATTATCAACATTTTCAATTTCAACCATCAAAGTTGTAAAAATTAATGGACTTGGCATTTCCCACTTAGAATAAAACGATTGAGATAATCTTCTTGAAGAGAATAATTCGTTGAATGTTTTAACGAACCTTGAGCTCCTAAAAAATTATAAGTACTAAACATAAAAATAAAAAACATGACAACAGGAAGATTTAAATACTTTTGAAGTTTAGGGATATCAAGTAAAGGGTCAATAAAAGTAATGCAAGCAATGGGTAATACCAATAACAAATGCCAATGGATGAGATCAATTGGTGAAAGTGCAGCAGAACAAAAAACTCCTGCAAAGCAAACTAAGCAATATTGACGTATCCAGGCCCTGCTATTGGGAAGAATTGCTGTCGGGTATTTTAAAAATTTTAATGTTTTAAATTCTCTTTTGAAAAACTTAAAGTTGAGCCAAATTGAAAGTACAAGTGTTATCAAAACAGATCCAAATTTGAGAACTGGCCATAAAAATGTGATGACTTGGCGAATGGACATCACTGTGATCCAACTAAATTCCATGTGCTTAAAAAGGTGGCGCGGAAGAATGGTCGTGGTATAGCGGATCCAATAGCTCAACCCCTTGATAAGAGGAAAGATATAAATTATGCCCCTCCCATAAAAGGCGTCAGATTCACGAATAATGGGCGCCACTTCGGGATGTTCTAAGGCATGCATCAGATAGGGTATAAGAGTCGCAATGGCCAGAATTCCGAATGTGACGATTGAAAGATAACTGACTTTGATTTGCCCTCTTAAAAATAAAAAGATAGTCATGAGAAACAGAACTAAAGAAGAGTTGTGCAATTGAAAGGCAAAATAAATAGAAAATAAATGGAGAAAGGTCATGAGGAAAGATTTCTTATCTCTCATTTTATAGGCACTCCAGAAGTGCAGTGTCGTTGCGAACACCATGAAAGCAGGGTTCCATAAAAAAGTTTCACTCGTCCGCCAAGGAGCTAACCAAAAAAAGAGGATATAAAATGTCACAGCGATAGGGTGGTAATTATTTTTTAATATATTCAAAAGCATTCCGAGCGAAACGAGATGCAAGGAAAGTAAGAAAAATAGAGGTGAAAGTGGGTTGTCCCAAATTTTAAGAGGGATCCCAATGACGAGTGTTGAAATATAGCCAGGAAGATGACCCATCCCTGCACTGGATGCGTTTCCGTAGGGAGTGAGAACATTGTGTTGAGCAAATAAGCACCCCTTGTGATACATCTGGGCCACATCGTTATCTATGATCATATTATTGGCAAAGAGAATGGAGAAAAATAAGCCTAAGAAAAAAATAAGAAGGTTAAGTGTCTTGGCGTGTTTTTCTAGAACTTTCATTTTGAACCTATTTTATTGGGTGAGAGATCCTTGAATAATAGAGAGTGATTCTACAAATTGGTTTTTAACTCTATTGGTGATCTCTTTTTCTCTTTCTTTGATATCGAGAATTTCAGCTGGAGTGAGATATTTTCTGTTGGCAAGATTTGAGGGGACGATATTGCGAAAGTCCATTTCGGCATCATCGAGAAGTGTATTGAGTCGACTTATCTCGTCTTTGTATTGTTCTGAGATAAAACCTTGTTCGATTAAAGTTTCTAAGCTTTCAATTTTAGAAATAATGTGGTGAAGGTTTACTGGTTGGTCGAGTTGGCCTAAAAATTTTTTAATGAGAAAAGAAGAGAGATCTTTTCTAGTATCGGAATCCCATTGGTGGATATTTTGAGAGCCGATAAGAGCGTCGACAATAGATTCCTCTTCAAATTCCCCGCAGTCTTCAATTTGAGCAAGCTGCTCATAAGCTGATTTGGGATCAAGCTTATTGATAGGCTCATTTTTAAAAAAATTTATAAGTCCTTCTGTTTTATTGAGTTTATCGTTAACGAGAGAATAATATTGGTTGAGAGCTTGTTTGATTTCTTCTGGTGAATTGTAGGGGAGGGTTTCTTCATCGAGATTTTTTTCAGGAAATAATTTTTCAATCCCATCGCGGCACTGTGAAATAGAAGATTTAATATCAAGCAGGAGGTTGTCAAATTTTTTTCGAACTTCATTGGACTCATTAACTTGTGATTGATCGGTTTCTGATTGAGTCGTTTCAGGCTCTCTCTCTTTTTGAGGTGGGAGTGTTGTCGTAGTCGTCTGAACTGAAATAGGTTCGAGTTCTTCGCTTCCATTATTTCTTGTAAATAGAAAGATTAAAAGCACAGCAACTCCGAGAGCAGCCGCTGCAATAACAATTTGAACTTTTTTGTCCATAAGCTGGTATTTTACCAGACTTTCTTTAAAGGAACATCGAAAAAAATGAAGACTCAGCTTAAGATGATGCTGAAGAATACTGCTTCAGTGCTTTGCTCCAAATCCATAAGAAAAAAGACCAGAATACAATCGTCCAGCTGGCGAGCAATACTCCGTTGTAGATCACATCTTCCCCAAAGAAGAGCTTAGCAGGAAAGGAGATAATGAGATTGAGGGGGATCAGAAGTGTAAAGAGATAGCGAAAGAGCAAATTTTGGATTTTATCAGGGTATTTCATGATGCTATCGAGTCCGTAGAGTAATCCTTCAAAACCTCGGGGCGATTGTGTCCAAAAGACGGGCAAGTAAAAAAGCATATGGAGAATGTAGTAGATTACAACACCATTAATAATTAAAAAAATATAGGCTAGTAATTGGGAAATGCTAAAGGGGGAAGAATAATTGGTTATGGCCCAGGTGAAAATGCCGATGGCGAAGAGGAGATTTATAAATGAATTTGCGGCAAACTCTCTCAGGCTAAGAAAAAAAAGTGGTGATACAGGACGAGTTAGATAGTAATCCAATTCCCCTTTGTTTATAAAAACAGGAAACCACCAGCAATTATTTGCAAAGAAGCTCATATAGAGACCATCACAAAGAATATAGCTTGCAATAAATACGATAGCCTGTTCCTCTGTCCACCCTGCTAGATTGGTTGTATGGCTGAATATGATTTTAAAAATAAATATATTTGAAAGATGATAAGCCAAATCCATAAAAATTCTAAAGGTAAAGTCAAAGCGAAACTCCAAGGCTTTAGTGAATGAGAATCTTAAGAAATAGCCGTAGAGTTTTAAGTAGCGCAACATTTAAATTCCAACTCCAGTAAACTGACGATTACCTCGATACCAAACCAGGCGAAATACGATATAGGCAATAAAAATCCATCCTAGCAAAATGGCATTGATTAAGAAAAAATGTTCTAGGGAAGTTTGACCTCGAAAGATTTGAATGGGCTCATAGATGAGATAGGGAAAGGGCGTGTAGTAAAGAAAGTGGCTAATTTTCTCTGGATAGAAACTCAAAGGGATAAGGTATCCCCCTCCTATGTGAATAAAAGAGCGTAGGAGAATGGCCAAGCTCCAAATATTTTCTGCCCAAAAAGCAATGAGTTCGATGGACGCAGAGATTAGAAAATAACAATAGCTAGCAGTGATTAAAGTCAATGAGCCTAAGCTAAAAGAGATTAAGTCGACCGAGTTTCCAAAGAGAAGTTTATGCAAACTGATGAGAATAATAAGTTGAGCATAATAAAAAAAAGAATGAGCAAGATAACTGGCAATTTTTATAAATTGAAATGAGACAGGGTAAACAATAAATTTGTTCAAAGTACCGTAATAAATATCATGGGAGATAAATCCAATATTAGGTCCAAGCATTGTTTTAAATATTAAGTGGGCAGTGAGGTAGTAGAGTATAAAGTCGGTTAAGGCTATCCCGTGCATTTCCGTAACACCGTTACTTAGAAAAATGGACTTCCAAAGAAAGTAGCTAATTCCAACAAAAATAAATGTTTGTCCAAGAAATCCCGTCCAAAACTCCCAGCGATAAGCTAAAAGCTTTCTCAATTCAACGAGAAAAGATTGATTAAAAAGATTGATATTATGTTTGATCATGTTGCAAATAATTTTCGATAACTTTTGAAATATCGATTTGGTTAATACTTAGATTATCTATTGAGAAATGTTCAAGCAGCTCTTTCGTTGCTTCTCCTACTAGTTCTTTTTTTAGGCGAAGTTTTATTTTATTATCGATAAATTCTTTCTCATTCTCAGGAAATTTTTGGATAAGAAAATTTTGAATTCTGCCTATGTCTGAATCGAGAACTTCAAAATTGATACTTTGAAATTGCGAATAGTCTTTGTGTATTTTATCAATAGGACCATCATAAATAATCGATCCGTTTTTAATAAGAGCGATTCTACGGCAGAGTTCTTCAATGTCTTGCATATAGTGAGAAGTTAGAATAATAATAGGATTCTTTTCTTTTCGGTATTGAGCTAAGAACGATCGAACGGCTCGCTGACTCATGAGATCGAGTCCAATCGTTGGTTCATCTAGAAAAATAACTTTGGGGTCGTGAAGGAGAGTGGCCATGAGTTCAACTTTCATTCGCTCTCCTAGTGAAAGTTTTCTCACGGGGGTTTTCATTTGGTGAGAGATGTTGAGACTATTTGAAAGGTAATCAATATTTTTATAAAAATTTTTATCAGAAATTTGATAGATTTCTTTAAGTAAAAGAAAACTATCAAATGCTGGAAGATCCCACCACAACTGTGCCTTTTGGCCCATGATCAGTGAGAGTTGTTTTCGGTAGCGATTATCTCTTTTCCAGGGATTATACCCTAATACCGATACTTCACCACTGGTGGGGTAAATGATCCCACTTAGGATTTTTACGAGAGTTGTCTTTCCTGCACCGTTTGCGCCAACTAATCCCAGAATTTCTCCGGGTTCAACTTGTAAGGAAACATTATCGAGAGCATTTTTATAAAAATAGTCGCGTTTAAAGAGAGCTTTTAGTGAACCTTTTAAGCCAGGTGGTTTTTGATAGATCTTAAATGACTTACAAAGATTTTCGACTTTTATCATAGCTAATGAATGATGGGGGAGTTTTCATCCCGATGATTTTTAAAATAGTGATCGTCATGCTTGTGTAGCAATTTTAATATTTCATTAGTGAGCTGGAAAGGATCATGGATTAGGTGTTCTAGTTGAAATTTTTTTAAAAGCTTTAAAATAACATCCGTTTGGTCTGCCGTGAAAGGGTCGTAGTGTTGGGCCAAGTGAGAAAGTTCCCGGAATTCCTGAATTTGGATTTCATGCAATTCAATTTCTAGAGGGGATTTATTATTCATTTTTAAAAAATCCTCAAAACAAGTTTGATTAGTATATTCATGCTAAGGGAGACTGAGTGACCATGCCCTTCACTTTTTTAGTGTATACGTTTTTATTAGCTGTTGTCTTGCTCTTTTACTTCAAGCAGCCTTCACTGTCGCTGTTTCGGCCTTATTCCAAGATAGGCAATGAACTCGATAAACTGATTGCCCAGGATATTTTGGGACAGTTTCCAGATGCTAAAAAGGGAATTCCTCGCTATAAGTTTTTTTCCAACCTCATGGAAATTCTTTGGGAACAAGAGAGGGTTTTAGGGCTCAATCTTAAAAAGTCCTATGGACAACTTCGAATATTTTTACAAAGTGATCTGGCGAAACAGCGAGAAGTGGAGTCGCTTAAGACCCAAGCTTTGGTCCAATTGGCCTTTATCGGGTTATACTCCTGGGGTCTTACGGGTTATTTGAATTGGCAACTTGGGGGGACGGTAGCCACTAATATTTATTTAGCATTGGGATGGCAATTTTTAGGTATCCTTGGCTATTTGCGAACTGTAAAAATTCTGGATAAAAAATTTCAATCTTACTATCCCGAATTATTTCAAGCCCTTATTTCTTTGAGTGTCCTTTTGAAATCAGGACTCTCTCTAGGCCATATGTTGCAACGCTCTGGGATGGACCACCTTTCAAAAAAGAAAACAAGTTACTCCCACGCCATCGAAATTATTCTCCAATCGATGCGTGAAAAAGGAATGATTCCAATAGACGAGCTGGAGTTGACCCTCTTTCAGGTAAAGACGGATTACGCTATGGGCTTTGAGAAGTTCAAGAGACAAGTTGAGGGGCTCAAGTTTTTTGTCCTGATCGCTTTTGCCTTGCCGTCTTATTTTTTGGCAATTATTGGGCAATTGAGTGCTCATTTTGGACAACTTTTTGTATAAGAGGTATGATCGCCATCAACAACTTTATAAAGTGATAAAAGACATAATTAAAATTAATTTCTGAATGAGGAATCCATGGATAAAAAAATTATCTTCTCAATGACGGGGGTCAGCAAAACCTATCCTGGTCGAAAAACTGTTATCAAGAATATTTCATTGTCGTTTTTTTACGGGGCAAAGATTGGGGTTCTCGGTTTTAACGGAGCTGGGAAAAGTACACTTCTTCGCTTAATAGCAGGTCTTGACCAAGACTATTCAGGCGAAATTCATTTTTCCAAGGGTTTGAGTATTGGCTATCTAGAGCAAGAGCCAGAACTTGATGGATCAAAGACCGTCAAAGATATTGTTGAAGAAGGAGCACAAGAAACAGTGAATCTTCTCAAAGAATACGAAGAGATTAACAATAAATTTGCTGAGCCAATGAGTGATGATGAGATGAATGAACTGCTGGAAAAGCAGGGCAAACTTCAAGACAAATTAGACGCTTGCAATGCTTGGGATCTCGATTCCAGACTTGAATTGGCGATGGAAGCTTTGCGATGCCCACCCAGTGATCAAAAGATTGAAACACTCTCTGGGGGAGAGAAGAGACGAGTGGCCATGTGCCGTTTGTTGCTTCAAGAACCCGACATTTTGCTTCTCGATGAGCCGACCAACCACCTCGATGCCGAAACAGTCTATTGGCTAGAACGTCACCTGCAAAATTATAAAGGAACAGTCATTGCTGTTACCCACGATCGGTACTTTCTCGATAATGTTGCGGGATGGATTTTAGAGCTCGACCGAGGTGTAGGAATTCCCTTTGAAGGAAATTATTCTTCCTGGCTTCTTCAAAAGAAAAAACGCCTAGAAGTTGAAGAAAAACAAGAATCAAAGAGACAAAAGGCTCTTTCTCGAGAATTAGATTGGATTAAATCATCTCCTCGCGCCAGACAGGCAAAGTCTAAGGCCCGTATCACTCAGTACGAGCAAAAGATGGCCAAAACGACTGAAAAATCTAATGAGACGACAGAACTTTTTATTCCACCAGGACCTCGATTGGGGAATGTTGTTATTGAGGCTCACGATGTTTCAAAAGCTTTTGGAGATAAACTTCTCTATGAGCATCTCAATTTTAAACTCCCTCCAGGGGGCATAGTAGGGATCATTGGTCCAAACGGTGCAGGGAAAACCACACTTTTTAAAATGATCACTGGTCAAGAAAACCCCGACAGCGGTGAATTCAAAGTGGGTGAGACAGTTAAACTTTCTTATGTCGATCAAGGTCGCTTGATGGATAGTGACAAAACTGTTCTCGAAGAAATTGCTGAAGGACAAGAAGTCATAAAACTTGGGACTCGAGAAATTAATGCTCGAGCCTATATTTCAAAATTTAATTTTAATGGTGATGATCACCATAAAAAAGTGGGCGAGCTTTCTGGTGGTGAAAGAAATCGCGTCCACCTTGCAAAAATGCTTAAATCGGAAGGAAACGTTCTCCTGCTCGATGAGCCTACCAACGACCTGGATGTTAACACTTTGCGGGCCCTGGAAGATGCTTTGGAAGAATACCCAGGATGTGCTGTGGTTATCTCCCACGATCGTTACTTTTTAGATAGGCTTGCTACCCATATTCTTGCATTTGAAGGCGATAGCCATGTAGAGTGGTTTGAAGGAAATTTTTCAGATTATCTTGAAGACCGTAAGCGCAGGCTTGGTGATAGTGCCGAAGTGCCGAAGCGTATTAGTTATAAAAAACTTACTAGAGTGTAAAGGTCACCTAATAGAGGATTGTCTGCAATAGTGCTAGGCTATAAAACGAAAGTATAAACAAAACGAATAAATATTATTAGAAGGGAGTTTGAACTATGACAACGCAACAACCAAAAGACCACGGGTTCCAGCACGCATCGGATTCAATTTATCATAATGTTCCCAATGCTGTTCTTATTGAAAATGCTGTTCGCGAAACAGGTGGGAAGTTGACTCAAAGTGGATCTCTCGTTGTTTATACAGGTAAACACACAGGACGAGCACCTCACGATAAATATGTTGTTGTCAGCAATAAAACTGAAAATACTATCGATTGGGAAAATAATCTCAATAAAATGTCTAAGGATGTGTTTGATGCTGTCAAAAAAGACATCATTGCTCATATTAATTCACAGCCAAAACTTTATTGGAGTGAAAAAAATGTCGGATCCATCGAAAATCTTTCGATGGCCGTTGAAATGTTTTCAACTCATCCATCGCATACATTATTTTTTAATCACTTGATGAGAAATGATAAATTTGATTCAGCAAATAAAGGATTTGGAAAATACACTATCTACCACGCTCCTACTCTCGAAGTGGATTCTAATAAATATGATTTGCGTTCAAGCACTGTTATCGCTCTCGATCTCGATAACAATGAAGTGCTCATTGCAGGAACTCTCTATGCAGGGGAAATTAAAAAATCTATTTTCTCTGTCATGAATTATATTCTTCCAGAAAAAGGAATTCTTCCAATGCATGCGGGATCAAGTGTGGGAGAGTCTGGGGATGTCTCTGTCTTTTTTGGACTTTCAGGAACAGGAAAGACTACTCTTTCTACTCAAGAGGGCAGACTCCTTATTGGAGATGACGAGCATGGTTTGAGTGATGATGGCATTTTTAACTTTGAAGGCGGATGTTACGCTAAAACATATAACCTCTCTTTTGAATCAGAACCTGGAATTTGGAAAGCGACCAATCGATATGGAGCCCTTTTAGAAAACGTTCCTCTGAAGGCTAATGGTCAACCGGATTTCTACGACAAAAGTATTACGGAAAATGGGCGCTCTGCTTATCCACTCAATTATATTGAAGGCGTAGAAAAATCTTCACGAGGAAAAGTTCCGAATCATATGTTCTTTTTAAGTGCAGATGCTTTTGGAGTTCTACCTCCTGTGAGCAAGCTCTCTAAAAACCAGGCGATGTATTATTTCCTCTCAGGCTATACTTCTAAATTAGCAGGAACTGAAATGGGAATAACTGAACCTCAAGCAACTTTCTCAACTTGTTTTGGTGCCCCCTTCATGATGAGACATCCTGAAGAGTACGCAAAACTTCTTGGAGAGTATATTGAAAAACATAATATCAAAGTTTGGCTTATCAATACTGGCTGGACAAGTGGGGCTTATGGAGTAGGGATGCGCTTTCCACTCAAGATTACTCGTCGCTTAATTGAAGCTATTCAACATGATGAGCTTAATGATGTTCAGTGTGATATTGAAGAGTTTTTCGGATTTTGTATTCCCCCACAAGTAAAAGGCGTTGAAAGAAAATTTTTAAATCCAAGAGTTACTTGGCCAGATTCAGATGGCTACAATACGATGGCCAAAAAATTGGCCCATATGTTTGCCGATAACTTCAAAAGATTTGATGGCATTTCAAAAGACGTATTGACTGGTGGACCAAAAGTTTAAGACTTAAGGGCAAGGGAAAGACATGGAAAGTTCGAAGCCACAAACCATTTACTTGAAAGATTATCTTCCCACAGAATATCAAATTACACATATTGATTTGGAATTTGATCTCTACGAAGACAAAACAATAGTCACAAGTCTCCTTAACGTTCATGCTCGTGAAACCAATGCTCGAACATTGCCTCCTATGGCCTTGGATGGAGAAGAATTAAAACTTCTCAGTTTTAAGGTGAATGGTGAAGATTCTTCCGATTATATTTTGGAAGATGAAAAGCTTATATTCCGTCCATCTTCTGCTGAATTTGTTTTAGAAATTAAAACCGAGATCTATCCCCAAAAAAATCTTGCTTTGATGGGACTTTATAAATCGGGTAGCATTTTTTGCACTCAAAATGAAGCTGAAGGCTTTCGGCGAATTACTTATTTCTATGATCGCCCCGATGTTCTGGCAACATACAAAACCAAAATTATTGCCGATAAAAAGAAATATCCCCAATTGCTGGCCAATGGAAATAAAATTGATTCCGGTGATTTAGAGGGTGGACGCCACTGGGTTTTGTGGAAAGATCCTTTCCCTAAACCCTGCTATCTTTTTGCTCTCGTCGCTGGGGATCTCGATTGTGCTCGTGATGAATTCACAACTGTCTCTGGGCGCAACGTGGCTTTAGAAATTTATGTGGACAAAGGAAATCTCGAACAAACGGCTCATGCTATGAATTGCTTAAAACAATCCATGAAATGGGATGAAGAGCGCTTTGATTTGGAATACGACTTAGATATTTATATGATTGTGGCCGTGGATGCATTCAACATGGGCGCCATGGAAAATAAAGGTCTTAATATATTTAATTCTAAATTTGTTTTGGGAAATAAAAAAACTGCAACTGATACAGATCTTTATGGAATTCAAGGTGTTATTGGACATGAGTACTTTCATAATTGGACTGGTAATCGCGTGACTTGTCGGGATTGGTTCCAGCTAACTCTTAAAGAAGGTCTTACTGTTTTTCGTGATCAAGAATTCTCTAGTGATCTCAATTCCAGGGAAGTTAAAAGAATTTCTGATGTGAGTTTTTTAAGAGCTCAACAATTTGCTGAAGACTCAGGTCCTTTTTCTCACCCAATTAAGCCAAAGTCTTATATTGAAATCAATAATTTTTACACACTGACTGTCTATGAGAAAGGCTCGGAAGTTATTCGCATGATTGAAACGATCATTGGGCGAGAGCGTTTCAAAGCTGGCATGGCTAAATACTTTGAACTCTACGATGGGCAAGCGGTTACGACTGAAGATTTTGTCCATGCCATGGAAGAGGTGAGTGACTTTGATTTTTCACAATTTAAGAACTGGTATGATGTAAAAGGCACCCCTATCGTTAAGGTGGATGCTTGGTATAATGATGCAGAAGGTGTTTTCAGCGTAAATATCTCTCAAAGACATGCGGATAGTAATGTTGCGACACTGATGACGATTCCTCTTCAATACAAGTTAGTGAGCTCCAATGGAGAAGAAATTGCTAACAATAATATAAGTTTTGAAAAAGATAAATCACTTTTTACAACAAATGGTTCTGAGCGATTACTGATTTTACAAGACAAAACAGTTTCATTGAAAGTGACTGGACTCAAAGAAAAACCTTTGCTTTCCATTAATCGTAGATTTAGTGCTCCTGTTTATGTTGAGAGAAACTGGAGTGACGACGAAATTTATGCACTATCTTTGATTGAAGATGATCTTTTTAATCGTTGGGATTATGGGCAATATCTTTTTGCTAAAAACATTAAAGAAAATCTCAACAATGATCATATCGTTTTTGATGAGAGACTTATTGATGCCGTCCGTTCCGTGATAGAAGATGAAAAAATTGATTGGCATTTTAAAGCAGAATTTCTCTCAATGCCTTCAGAGTCTGAATTGAACGAACAACTAAAAATTTACGATTTTGACAATGTTCATCGGGTTAGAGAAGAGCTAAAGATCTTTTTGGCTAAAGCTTTGAAAGACGAATTCTCGAAACTTTACTCAGAATTAAATCATGTGGAAAATGAATGGAACGCTGAGAATATGGGAGGTCGGGCACTGAAAAATACTGTTCTCGATTTTCTCTATAGTATTAATGAGCCAGAGTTTAATAATCTCTGCTATCACCAATATATTGATGCTGAAAATATGACTGACGAACTCGCTTCACTAGCCTCTATGAATTACTATCAAAATTCTGATGTCAAAGAAGTTAACGAAAGTTTTATCAATAAATGGAAAGCTTATCCTCTTATTACAGATAAATGGTTTGCTGTCCAAGCGGTAAGCGATAAAGGGAATGTGATTGAGAAAATTAAAGAGCTCGAAAATTCCGCTTATTTTGATATCAAAACTCCCAATAAAGTTTACAATCTCTTTGTGGCTTTTATGAATAGAAATCTTGTGAAGTTTCACGATGCCAGTGGTGAAGGCTATCGCTATATGGCCGATAAAATTATCCAGATTGATAGTTTTAATCCTCAAGTAGCTTCTAGAATGGCGAGACAATTTAAAAATTTGAAAAAATTAGATTCCACCAGAAGAGAAAAAAGCACTTTGGAGCTAAAAAGAATATTGGAAACGCCTAAGCTTTCCAAAGATACATTTGAAATTGTCTCGAAAACTCTTGAATATCACTAAAATGAACTTGGCCGAGTACCTAAAAAAACGATCAGTGAAATCCTTCGAACCAAGAAGAGTCCACTGCTTAAAGTGCTTGCGCCCCCAAAAAATCTGTTTTTGTTCAGAAATTAAAAGTTTTAATACGCAATTTGAGTTTGTTATCCTCATGCACCCAAAAGAAGCCAAAAAGCAAAGGCTTGGAACAGGAAGGATGACTCACGTGGCGCTCACGAACTCCCAGATCATAGTGGATGAAGAGTTTGACACAAATAAAAGCGTCCAAAAGCTATTGAAAGATCCGAATGTTGCTTGCTTTTTACTCTACCCAGGGAAGAACTCTCTCAATTTAACTAAAGAAAAGTTTGAAAAATCAAGATTCGTTCCTAAAAGACCAGTGGTCTTCATTTTAGACGGCACTTGGCCTTGTGCTAAGAGTATGCTGCGAAAGAGTCGCACTCTTCAAACGCTTCCGCGTTTAAGTTTTGATCCTCCTCGGAATTCGCAATTTACCATCAAGCACCAGCCTGCTGACTATTGCCTCTCGACAATCGAGTCTGTTTATTATTTGTTGGCCAATCTTGAAGCTCAAGGGATAGAAAAACTCTACGACTGCGAAAAAGTTCTACTTGAGTGTTTACAACGCCTGGTGGATTTCCAAATAGCCTGTGCCAAAGATCCCAACAAGAAAAGTTATAAAAAAAATCCCAAACCCTATAAAGAGCCTTGGATGCGCAAAAAATCCAAAAAATGGGAGAGTCGAAATATTTGTTTTGAAACTTGATGAGATTTCTCAGGTACCAAAAGTCTTTCAAACCCGTCACGAGATTGCTAAGATTTTGATATGGCAGATTTACAATCCTTAAGCACCAAGCAAAAAGCTCTCAAGCTCAACTTGGACCACTCGATTTATGGGACGTTCGCAGAAATTGGTGCAGGCCAAGAAGTGGCGCGCTTTTTCTTTAAGGCGGGCGGAGCTTCAGGAACTGTCGCGAAATCTATTTCAGCTTATGACATGGCCTTTAGTGATGCGATCTACGGGCGGGAGCAGTCAGGGCGCTATGTTTGTAAATCTCGACTTATAAAAATGCTCAACTACGAATATGATCTCCTTCTTGAGCGCCTGCAAGAATCGCGCGGAGACAAATCCAAATTTTTTTCATTCGCCAACACTGTCGCTGCTACTAGTTTTAGCTACCGAAAAGATGCCCATGGTTGGCTTGGAATTCGTTTCCAAACGCATTCCGGTGGTCCTTGTAGTGATATTATTCTTCACGTGGACATGCTCGATAATCAAAATCAGTTTCAACAAGAGGCCCTTGGGATTATTGGAGTCAATCTTGTCTATGGTGCTTACTTTCACCACGAAAAACCTGAACAAATTCTTGGTTGTCTCACTGAAAATCTAGGTGAGGGAAGAGTGAGTATTAACATGATTCAGTTTAACGGTCCTGCCTTTGCGGGAGTGGATAATCGGATCATGAACCTGGAGCTCGTTAAAAGAAAGTATTGCGATGCTATTATGTTTAATGAGTTTGGAGAAGTGGTCTTGGCCCGCGATCTTCTCTATAAGAAAAATGTTCAAGTGGTTCGGGGAAGCTTTCGACCGCCAACGCTTGTGAATTTAGATATTATTAAATGCGGTCTAGCGAACTACGCCGAGGCCATTGGGACTAAAGAAGACGAGATTTTTTCTATCGCAGAAATTACCATGAAAAATCTCAATCACGTGGGTTTTGATAGTAAAGATTTTCTCGCTCGAGTTGATCTTCTAGCAGCTCTCGGGCAGCGAGTTCTTATTTCCAATTTTGCTCAGTACTACAAACTCACCGATTACTTTCACCATCAAAATACCAAAAGCGTGGCCCTCATTTTAGGAGGGGTAAACTTTAAGCAAATCTTCGATGAAGCTTATTATGAAAGCGATGGTGGCATTTTCGCAGCTCTTGGTCAGCTTTTTAAAGAAAATCATCGCCTCTATGTATACCCTTATAAAGAACAAGAAAGCGGGGAGTCTATAGATATTTTTAACTTGAGTATTCCTCCGACTCTTAAACATCTTTATCAATACCTCATTGATTCAAAGCAGCTACTTCCCATTGAGAATTACGACGATTCCATCCTCCATATCTATTCCAGAAAGGTGCTCAATATGATACAAACGGGTGAAGAAGGTTGGGAAGGTATGGTTCCCAAAAAAGTATCAGAAATCATTAAGAGCAAAAAACTTTTTGGATGCGGTGGTTGAAATCTTATTTATCAAACGTCATTTTTTCTCACAACGATGACCCTTATTTTAATCTCGCTTATGAAAATAAAATTTTAAGGGATTCTCAGTTTTGGAACAAGACAATACTCTTTGTGTGGCGTTCACGCCCTGCTATTATCATGGGGCGATTTCAAAACCCATGGCTTGAAATCAATCTTGAAAATCCTGATATTCGCAATCTTTGCATCGTCCGTCGGCAATCGGGTGGGGGTTGTGTGTATCACGATCTCGGCAATTTTAATTTTTCTTTTATTGGTGCCAATCTCGATACGAATAAAAACTTTCAAGTGATCACTGATTTTTTGAAAAACTTAGGCTTGAATGTTGAAGTTAATAAAAGAAATGATATTCTTCTTAAAAGTAAAAAAATTTCAGGGAGTGCTTTCAAAAATACTAAGGACTCTTCACTTCATCACTATACTTTATTAGTGGATACTGATCTTTCTTCAATTTCACAACTTCTTCATCACCAAAGATTAGATATGCCAGGAAAGGCGATTGAATCGCAAACATCCATTGTAGGTAATGTGCAAAGTGAGCTTGCATCGGTTACGCGATTCAATTTTTTTGAGCATTTAGAAAAATATTTTCATGAATATTCGATTCAAGAACTAAGAAGTTATTGTGACGATAAAACATTGGCTTACCAACGGGAGCTAGAGAGTTGGAATTGGGTTTTTGGAGAAACGCCAAAGTTTACCTGGAAAATTCCCTTGGCCTGGCAAGACCAAGAGGGGGAATTAGTGCTTCACTCTCAC
This sequence comes from Halobacteriovoraceae bacterium, assembly GCA_020635135.1. Taxonomy (GTDB): domain Bacteria; phylum Bdellovibrionota; class Bacteriovoracia; order Bacteriovoracales; family Bacteriovoracaceae; genus JACKAJ01. Next base: position 206,559 of record JACKAJ010000016.1, on the reverse strand, counting down.
AAAGGGAAAATTCTGGAAGGGTTTGTGGTGACTCAAGAAAATAAAATAAATATAATTGAATTGTCTTCGATCAATATGGCTAGTGAAGATCTCAGTAAACTTCGTTTTTCTGGGCCACTTAAGCAGTTGGCCCTCAATTCACTTTTGAAAAAATTAAAATTCCTTTCGTAATATAGTTGACCGTAGCAGTCTGCCTCTATAATCTTTTAGAAAAGTCATTTTCAATGGAGTTTACATGCAAGGATTAAGCATTTTTTCATTTTTTATCATTTGGTTTTTAAGTTCAACCCAGGTTTTTGCTTATGCTCCCTGTCCTCAAGTGAGTTTTACAGAACCTCAAGATGTTAAGTATAGCTCTGATAAACTTTTAATCGTTACTCATCCTTCAACTCTATGGGATGGACGCTATTCTTCTAAAATGGGGATGGATGAAGCTGTGAAGTTTGCTAAAAGTAATCAAATGACTGTCATTTATCTTCAAGGACAAGACGAACGAGATACCTACTTCTTTTCTGATTGTAACCCCGACTTTTGGGTGAGCTCTGGGGGAGGTGAATTTAGTTTTGATATCACGGCCAATCACGTTTATGCCGTGGGAGGGCACTGGGAACTTTGCGAAAGAAATACTCAAGAAGATGTTATGAAATCTTGGAGTGAACGTGGGGAAAAAGTGAATCTTACTTACACCCATATACTTGATGGACTCTATGCTTATGGAGGGATGACTAAATACGCAGATCCTTATAGGGAAGATCTTGAAGATTTCTTAAATATTGTTTCTTATCGAAACCCTAGAGACCGTTGGTTTATTGAAAAACTTAGCATGCTGGAATTAATGGGAATAATTAAAGATAAAGATTTGCAAATTGAGCACTTAAAAAGAAATCTTCCACCTTACCAATCATTTGGTTTCTTCCAAGATTATAAAGTTGTGATGGTCTATAACAATGAAGAGCTCGAAGTTCTTCAGCAAGGTGCTAGCGAAACTTCGCCCGTTCTCACTTTAGAATATGTAAACACAGTTTACGAAGATGGACTGATTATCCCTTAATGGGCCTGACAGCTAGAGCACCCTTCAGAATTGGGTTTCTTGGCTTCTGTTTCTTGATCGACGAACTCCCAGTGTGAAAACATGGAGTTCAAGCTATCAATGGCGTCTGACTGATTGGGAAAAGGGTTTTGTGAGACTTCTTTATGCTCACCATTGAGGACTGTAACGTAATAGATGTCGACTTGTTGCCCTTGGGGATCGACTTCAGCTCCAATTGTTAGCCGAGCAAGGAGTCCAGAAGATTTTTGCTGATATGCGCAATGCGTCCAGTTTTCCGTTGTTACCATCTATTTTCCTTCTTTTTAAGTCCTTGGGACTTTTTTGCAGTTGATTATTTAACACAAAGAGAATAGGATCTCAAAAAATTATAAGTCTATAAAAAAGGATCGACAATATGGCCAAGGGACCTCGCGTAATGATTACATTGGAATGTACTGAAGCTCGCAAGCTTGGGAAAACTCCTTCTCGTTATACAACAACTAAGAACAAGAAGAAGATGCCTGAGAGACTTGAACTTAAAAAGTACAACCCATTCTTGAGAAGACATACTGTTCATAAAGAAATCAAGTAATTCTGTTTCTGTTCTGAGTTCGGATAAACGTCGATCTTCGTCGTCGTTGCAAAGTCGCTCTGACTGCGACTTGGCGGAACCAAGCCTCGTCATTTCGACTTCCCAACTCCTAGAATCTCTCGTTTCTCCAAACTCAGAAATTCGCTTGCAATGATGGAAAATATCAATCAGCTTAAAGAAAAGCACAATCAGTATTCACAAGCTTATCCACTTCAGAATTTAAGTGAAGGGGAGATGGCCATCTATAAAAAGCTTGAAGAGTTTCGAGAAAAGCTTCGCTTTCCTGCTATCAAAAATGACATCGGCTCCTTTTTTAATTATCTCATTCAGGAAAATAATTATCGCTACATTTTTGAATTTGGATCAGGTTATGGGCATAGCTGTTTTTGGTATTTTGTGGGGGGGAACGAAGAGCGACTGAAATCCGTGATTCTTACGGAAATTCGCGACGACTTGGAAGAGTATTATCTAAAAAATGAATTTCCTAATTCATGGAGAGAGAAAATTCAATACAGTGTGGGTGATAGTTTTGAAATTATTCAAGAACTGAAGCCCCCAATTGATTTTCTTTTAATTGACGGGCAAAAGGCCCTGTATCGAGAATTCATTGAAATAGCTTGGGATCATCTGAGCGGGGGCGCCACTATTGCAATAGACAATGCTTTTTTTAAAGGATCATTACTAGAAGACGGTTTGGCCAGTGCCAAGGCCACGGCGGCCATTCGCGATCTTCACCAATGGGTGCATGAGGGAGAAAAAAACAAGCGCTGGAAGAGTTGCTATTTCCCCTACGCAGATGGATTAATTCTCCTTAATAAAACAATTTACTGACATCGAGCTTTTTCAAGCGATTTTCTTGAAGACTTTCAAAGATGCTTAAGGATTTTTTGTTCACCACAAACTTGGTGTTGTGTAGTGAACTATCGACAATAAGATTTTCGTTTTTCTTAATATTGAGATTGGGAATATTTTCAGAAATTCTCATGACATTAAACGTGTATTCATTTTGCTTGGTATCTTTGACTCTTAAAGTAATAAGTGGATGAGCTCCCTCATCGACAAGTTCTGAGACATCGATAAGAGACTGGTCGTTGAGAATGATATTGCTTTTAATCTCTGAGAGCCTTGAGAGGACATGCTTGAGTTTTTCTTCTTCAACAACTTGATTTTTAGAGTTAAACCACTGGCCATTTTCTTTGTGAAGTTTAGCAATAAAATTTGAACGCTTGGAGCTTAAGAATTTTTGAATTTCCACAGATTCAATATTTTGAATTTGAAAGTTGAGAATTCTTGGTTCGACAATGTCATTGATTGTTAGCTGAGCAATTTCAGGATTGAGTTCTTTGGTTTTAAGAATCTGATTGAGTTGGTTGTAGAAAAGATAACTACTGTGATCGAGAGAGTTATTGATTCCAAACTTAATCTGATAAGTCTTATTAGTGTAGTCGACCAAGGCCACTTCGAAGAGGGGTTGATCAAATGAGTAGTTCTTGTAATTGATATCGTTATTACTCATTTTATTTTTTACTTGAATATCGTTGATGAACGAAAAGATTTTATCAATGATTTCGTTTTTTATGGGAAGTTTACGATGAAATCCATTTTCATCTTTTTCTTGGAGAGTCCAAAAGTTTTTGGTTTCTTTCATGAGCCGAAAAGTTCCCGAACGATTGACGATCAAGGCCTTCTTAACAGCATCGGGCTCGAGCTTGTAGAGGTCGTTGAGGCCAATGGTGTTAGCTGGTATGCGATCGGGCTTATTAGATTTAAAAAACATGTCAGAATAGAGCGCAAACCCGGCTAGCGTAAGGACACTGATGGCGAGCAAAAATTGATTAAAATAGCTATTGGCTCTATGCATAAAATTAGTTTCTGTTAATAAATATATTTTATTCTAATTATCATCGAATGAAAATTGATTATTACTCTCAGGAATCTAGAGATTTTCCAAAATTTTGGTTGGGTCGTCTTCATCATCAGATTCTCCTCCATTACTCTCTTGAGGACTGGCCTTAGGCTTTTCAGCGTGGCCATGAGATTTGGAAGTTTTGAGTTCTTCTGGTTCAATCGAGCTGAGGAAGTTTCGAAGAAGGGTACGATCACCTGCGTTGACGAAGAGAACTTTAGCCTTAATTCTGAATTGGGCTCTTAAGTCACTAATGATACGACTCTTCATCGCTATATTTTTGATGTAATTAATTTCTGCGCAAATTGTGAACCCGCGATCAATGGCCAAATGGAAGACGATAGTCTGGCCAGGCCAGTAGGGCTTCTCTGAGAAAAAGAGAACCTCGTCCATGTTCATATCACTTAAAAAAACAAATCCCCGAGAAATCGTCTCACTATTGGGTTTTATGCGGGTGATTTTGTTTCGCAGTTCTAAGTATTCTTTAGAGGAAGTTTTATTAACAGGTTCTTTGGTATTTATATCAACGACATTATCGTCGCCTTCTTCAGATTGTTCGCTGGTAGCTGTTTCTTGAGATTCTTCTTCTTTGACTTCAGTAGAATCTTCTTGCTGAATTTTTCCAATTTGGGCGCCATGGGAAAGGGTAGAGTTTTCGTAATAATTTTTGACTTCAACAATTTGATCGGTGTGATTTTTTTTATAATAGCGGTAGGTCGAAAGAATTTCTTCTTTCAATGGCCACATTTCAAGGGCAATTTTTTTTAATAAAACAGGGTCTTTCGATTTTCCCAATATCATGCATCATTATTTTCTCAAATAATAGTTTGCTGAGCCACACTGTGGTAATTCGTTCCCTTTGAAAGATGTGGTCGAGAGTGCTGGTCGGGTAATATTTGCCGAGCCCTCGCACTGATAAGTGTTTCATTGAAAATGAAAAGATGAAAACATTTATCTTAACTCTCAGTATCGGTGTACTCCCTTTGTCGTTTGCCAGCTCGAGTGAAATTCCCGATGCGATACCCGGTGAATACATTGTCAAAATGAAAAAAGGCTTTTCTCCTAAGAAAGTATTCAACGATAGGATGAAAATTGTCGGTGAATTGAAATTGGGAAATAGGATTTATGCCCGGGTACGTGGCAATAGCAATGTCTTGAAAAAGTTTGAGCAAATTGAATATTTTGAGCCAAACTATCGTGTGAAAGAAGACGTTATTGCTTCGGATAAATTGGCCAAGCAGCAATGGGCTATTGAAAACACTGGGAAAAACGAGCCCTATTCTTATTACAAAACCATGGGCATCCCCGGGATTGATTTGTCTCTTGGAAGTGCTTGGAAGGATACGGATGGAGATCAGAGTATCATTATTGCTATTGTTGATACGGGAGTTGATTATAATCATCCGGATTTAAAAGATAATATTTGGGTCAACACTCTCGAAGCTTCAGGAGTTGATGGTGTTGATGATGATGGAAACGGTATTATTGACGATATTCACGGTGCAACTTATCTCACTGACTTTGAAAAAGGCGACATTGTTGAAAATGGAGATCCTATGGACGATAGAGGACATGGGACTCATGTCGCTGGTATTATCGGGGCCATTCACAATAAGCTTGGTGTTGCTGGAACAATGAATCGCGTGAGCATCATGCCCGTAAAGTTCCTTGGCAAAGATGGTGGCTCAACTTTTGATGGCATGTTAGCAATTAAATATGCCATTGAAGCAGGGGCGCGAGTTATTAATAATTCGTGGGGAGGTGGAGGCTATTCTAAATCTCTCGAAGATGCCATTAAATTTGCAGCAGCAAAGGATATTGTTTTTGTGGCAGCTGCAGGTAACGATGGGACAGATAATGGAATCTTTAAACATTATCCCTCTGATTACCAAGTGGAAAATGTGATTGCCGTCGCGGCCCATCACTCAGGTAACGGACTCGCACCTTTTTCAAATTATGGAAAGACTGTTCACATTGCAGCTCCAGGGCAAGGCATTTATTCCACTTATCCAGGGAATAGCTATCGAAGCCTTTCAGGAACATCCATGGCCACACCTTACGTGAGTGGAGCGGTGGGGTTACTTTTGTCCGTAGAACCTCAACTTTCAGCAGTGGAAGTGAAGAAGAGAGTGATGGAAACCAGTGTGAAGTCTCTCGCTTATTTGGGAAGAGTTGAATCCAACGGAAGATTGAATATTGAAAGGTTGCTCAATAACGATATTACTTCAAGCAAAATTGCATCAAAAAATTCTTGGAAGAAATTTAAACTTGCTGACGTTTCAAAGGAGCGATCGATCTCAATAGATAAACCTTATAAAGACAGCACAAAAGTGATCTACAAGCTCCAACTCGATAAACCGAGTTCGGTGAAATTTATTTTTGATTACTTCGATACTGAGTTGGTTCACGATTATCTGGAAATTCGCTCAGAGACTGATGGTATTGTGTACAGTGGGGATTTAGGTAAAGATTTTCAAACATCAGAACTCTATGGGCAAAATTTCGAATTTTGGTTTCATTCAGATGCTCCCGATAGTGTTGGGGATAATTCCCACAAAGGTTTTACCATTCGCGAAATTAAGATTGCTCAATAACGAGAAAATCGCTATGCTTGTGGCCCTATGAGTTTAGCCACATCGAAAAATGAAAGGGCCAAGTTTATTCTCGGCAAATTAGAAGAATTTTTTCCTGAAACACCTATTCCTCTCGATCACTCAGATCCATATACACTCTTGATTGCTGTTTTGCTATCAGCTCAGTGTACTGATGTTAGAGTTAACCAGGTGACCCCAGCGCTCTTTAAAAGAGCAAACACTCCTCAGAAAATGATAAAGCTCTCAATTAAAGAAATAGAAAATATTGTTCGTCCCTGCGGCTTGGCCCCTCGCAAGGCCAAGGCTATTTGGAATCTCTCTGAAATTATAATCAACGAACATAGCGGACAAGTTCCCAGTTCTCTTGAAGAATTAGAAAAACTTCCTGGAGTTGGTCACAAAACTGCACAAGTGGTGATGGCCCAGGCTTTTGGCGAGCCTTCTTTTCCTGTGGATACCCATATTCATAGACTTGCTCAGATTTGGGGACTGACAAATGGAAAAAACGTTTCTCAAACAGAAAAAGATCTCAAAAAAATTTTTCCCGTGGAGAGTTGGAATAAACTTCATCTCCAGATTATTTTTTATGGCCGAGAGTACTGCCAGGCCAGGCAGTGCGATGGTCGCTCTTGTGTGCTTTGTAAACAAATGTTTCCTAATCGAAAACAGAAGAAAGAATACAATCGCGCATAACATCGCCTTACATCCCGTCTTTTTCGCTTTTTTATAGTTGATTAAAGCTCGCGGGAATTGAATAATATTTTATTCACAGAAAATCTCAAGGAAGAAGGAGTTTGTAATGGATTATCTTATTACTCTGATGGCGTTTTGTCTGACCATCAACATTTCCCTGGCCCAAGCCTCAAAGGGAAGATCCCATTCACCCAAGTCACAGCCACGCGAACAATTTATTTTGATGGAGAAGCAAGTCTATCAATCGATGCAACGAAGTTTAAGTCGCTATGACAAAAGAAGAAGCTTTATCCCTGGTGACAACAGTGTGATTATGAAAGTTCCCAGCACGCACGTTTCAAAAATTTCAGCTTCAGTTCATGAAAAGAAACTTAAGTGTGGGGGATTTTATAGCTTTGATTCAGCTCAAGAATTAGAAGCTTTCCAAAAGCAATTAGTGCTAAATTCACGTTCGAAAGTTGATCCTTTCCCAAAGACAGAAGTTAAAAAAAGAAATGACATTGAGAAAGCTGTCTCTCAAGTAGAAGAAAAAGGTATTCGAGAAATGATTTTAAAACTTTCTAGTTTTAAAACGCGCTATTACCAACACCAAACAGGGTATGATTCTAGTGAATATATTATGGAAACTTGGAAGAATATTACCCAGTCGAGAAAAGACATTGAGGTTAGTTTGTATAGCCATAACTGGCTTCAGCCTTCAGTTGTCTTAAAAATACCAGGCAAAACAGAAGAAGCGATTGTTCTAGGAGGACATTTGGATTCCATTTCCAATGGTCAAAAAGCTCCTGGTGCTGACGACAATGCTTCTGGTATTTCTACTCTAACTGAAGTTCTCAAAATTCTTGTCCAGCAAAGAGTCCAACCAGAAAAAACAATTTATTTTATGGGCTATGCTGCTGAAGAAGTTGGTTTAAAAGGTTCACGCGATATTGCAAAAGAATTTAAAAATAGTGGTAAGAAGGTTGCAGCCGTATTGCAATTAGATATGACCAATTATCATGGCTCAGCTGATTACATTTATTTTATGACCGATTATGTTTCTAAAAATTTCACAAAATACCTACAAGATCTCACAGATACGTATGTTAAGGTGAATTGGGGAACATCGCAATGTGGTTATAAGTGTTCTGATCACGCTTCTTGGAATGACTATGGCTATGCTGCTGGAATTCCTTTTGAGTCAAGCATGCATGACTATAATCCTGAAATTCATACACCTGATGATAAAATTGAAGTTTCAGGGGGAGTTGCCGAGCATGCTGTAAACTTTGCGAAGCTTGCCTTGGCCATGGCCATGGATCTTGGTGCTTAAAAAGGACCAAGACTGACAAAAAATTAACTCTAATTAGAGGTGCGCTGATTGCGCACCTTTTTTATTTGCGATAATATTTTTTAATGAATCCAAACCAAAATAAGAAAAATCCCCTCGTTGAAATTGTCATCAACATTCTTTTACCGATCATGATCCTCAATAAAGGAGGGGCTTATTTAGGGGACAATGGGTCTCTCAAGGCCTTGATCATTGCTCTGGCCTTTCCGGTTGGTTACGCGCTCTACGATTTTATTGTTTTCAAGCATAAAAATATTATTTCAGTGCTTGGGGTTGTCAATTTGCTTTTTACCGGTGGCTTTGGAGTGATGAAGCTCGGACCCGAGTGGTTTATTGTAAAAGAAGCGGCTTTCCCCTTTGTTTTAGGTGTAATGGTTTTGGTTTCTGCTTTTACGGCGAAGCCCTTGATTCGTATGCTAATTTATAATGACACTGTTCTTCAGATCGATAAAGTGGAGTCAGCCCTCGAAGAGCGAGGGTTTCGCCAGGAATTTGATAAACACCTGAAGCTTTCTACTATTTTTTTTGCAGCTTCTTTTTTTATAAGCTCACTTCTTAATTATATTCTAGCCGTTAGAATATTTACCAAACTTCCCACTGACGTCACAGATGAAATCAAATCAGAGATGTTAAATAAACAAATTGCTGACATGACCTGGATTGGTTATGCAGTCATCTTTGTCCCCAGTCTCCTTATTTTGAGTGCGATATTGTGGCATCTCTTTGCTGGAATTAAAAAATACACTGGCTATAAATTTGAAGAAATCATTCATGAACAGCCCAAAAAATAAAATAAAAAAAACTTGGACACATATCCCTACGGTCACTGAAATTTTTAAAGAATTTCCTGATGCGAAACACATACTCTTTGATCTCGATGGAACTTTATTAGATTCAGAAGCCTTTCATATGGAAGCGATTTGGAGATTGGCGGGGTCAATGTTCGGTTTGAATAAAAGCTTAAGTGATGTTTGGCGAGATTGTTATGGAAGAAGTGATGACAATTCTTTTGAGCTCTTAAAAAAAGAATCGGGAAGAGTAGATGTGGATCTCGATATTTTTTTATCGACCAAAAATGTTTCTTGTAGTGAATCTTTTTTTGAGAGATTGCAAAAAGGGACCCTATTTGAAAATAAAATCATGGAATTATTGCAAGATCTAAGTGCCAAGAAAACCAGCATGGGAATTGTCACGGCCAGTGAGCGGCATTTTTTAGATTTAGTGCTTGGGAATTTGGGAGTAAATAAATTCAATGTAACTGTGGCAAGAGGGGAAACCCCTAAATCCAAACCCCACCCCGAACCTTATTTAAAGGCGATGGAGACTTTACAAGTAAAAGATCCCACTGAAGTTTTGATTTTTGAAGATTCACCGACCGGAATCGCTGCGGCTTTGAGTTCAGGAGCTATTGTCAATCGCGTTCAATGGTTCAATAATAGTGAGCAATGACTTTTTTATTAAAAGAAATTTTTAAACTTATAAAGCTTCTCAATTCAGAGACAGAAACCAATCAAATTGCCATGGGGCTTACCCTGGGATTTATTCTTGGGATGTCACCGCTCTTAAGTTTGCAAGGACTCTTGGTTCTTTTAATGATTTTGATTTTTCGGATTCAAGCTGGCGCTGCTTTCATTGCCGCCTTCTTTTTTGCTTTTATAGCTTATCTTCTAGATCCCGTTTTTCACTCAATTGGAAAATCCATCTTAACAATGGATTCACTTAAAAATATTTTTACAATACTTTACAACATGCCGATCGTACCCTTCACTCGTTTTAACAATACAATTGTGATGGGTTCTGGTGTTGTCTCTGTTGTGTCGACTCCGTTTTTATTTTTTATTTTTGTTTTTATTGTTAAAAAATATCGAGTTGTTGTGGTTGAAAAATTCCAAAATACCAAATTTTGGAAAGCTGTTAAGGCCACTGCTTTTTATAAATGGTATGTAACTTATGACCAATACTTCGGAAACTAGTCCCGAGACTAGCAAAAAGAAAAAAGTGAAAAAGCCGAAAGGTCCTATCCGTACAGGATTGGTGAGCATCATTGTCATTTTTTGTACTGTGGTCTTTTGTTACTGCTACTTTTTCCTCGACAATCACATCCGCTATGTTCTTTCAAAAGTTTTAACTAATGTTAATAACGCTGAAGTGGATATTGCTGATGTCTCTTTAAGTTTCAAGGAAGGATCGATTTATATCCGTGGTATCCAATTCACCAATTTTGATGAACCTGAATATAATAGCATTCAAATTGGAGAAATAGGCTACAACGTCTCTTGGGATGCCTTGCTTCGAGCTAAAATTGTCATTGAAGATGCGAAGCTGTTAGATCTTGCTTTTAACCAAAAGAGAAAAAAGCCTGGAAAAATCTATCCCAAATTAAAAGAAGAAAAAGAAAAGCAAGAAGAGAGTAAAGTTGTTAAGGAACTGAAAGGTGACGTCAAGGCTGCCGTTACTAAAAAAGGTGAAGAAAACGTGCTTGGTGACGTGGTGACACTCTTGCAAGGTGGCGGTGGCGACATTAAAGACAACTTGAAAAATATTAAATTTGACCTCAAGTCTGAGCAAAAAATTAATGAACTTAAAAGTTTAGTGGAGAAGAAACAAGAGCAGTGGAAGAGCGATGTCAAAGAAATTAAAGAACTCGATGAACTTAAGAAAGTTTATGCTAAGGCTAAGGGAATAAAAATTTCAAAAGATCCCAAAACGGCCTTGAAGCAATTAAAAGAATTTAAAAGTCTTAAAAGTGAAGCTGACGGCTATATAAAGCAATACAAAAGTAAGATCAGTGCGCTTAAAGATGATTATAAGGGATTAAAAAATGAAATGAATTCCCTCGACGATCTTTATAAAGAGGATCTCAAAGCACTCAAGGAGCACTTTAAGCTCCCGAGCCTCAACCTCTCTGAGATGGCACAAGGGATTTTTGGTAGTTATGTAAAAAAACAAATCGCACCTTATATGAAATATTGGTATACGGTCAAAGAATACATCCCAGAGAAAAAACCTTCCAAAGAAGAAAAGCTCACACCTCACCAAAGAGCTCAAGGTGTGACCTATCACTATCCTAAGAAAAAGGGCTATCCTTTCTTTTGGCTAAAAGAAATGGACATTTCTTCGCGTTCGCAAACTGAAAAGGGAAGTGCTGATGTATCCTACCAGCTTGGTGGCTTTGTCAAAGATCTTTCTTCAAACAATACTTTGGTGGGAAGACCATTAAGCTTTAAAATTGCAGGGGATATGCCTGCTAAAAAAGTCAATGGACTTTTGGTTGAAGGGATCGTTGAAAAAAATGAACAAGAAAAATTCCAGGCAAAAGTTAATGGGAAAGTCAACTCATATCAAATTGAAGAGTTGAAACTTAGTAACTCCTCCAAACTTAAACTCGCCTTAACTGATACCCAGGCGCAAACCAAGTTTTCAGGCGTTTTAGGGATGAAAGAAGGCGATTTGAAAGTTAACACCAGCTTCTCTAGTGTTGATTGGAAAATTCAAGCTGAAAAATCTAGTGTTGATAAAATTCTCAATACTGTTTTTGGAAGAATCCCGCAGTTCACCTTGAATAGTAATATTTATGGTTTTTATTTGGTGCCCAAAATTAAGATTGACTCAGATTTTGATAACAAATTTGGAGCGAGCATCAAGCAATACGTTGGCGAAGAAGTCAAAAAAGCAGAAGCGAAACTTCGCAATATGGTCGATGAGAAAGTGGCTAATCAGAAAAAAGAACTTTTTTCGAAACTAGGTAAGACAGAACAAGAATATCTTAAACCTCTATTGAGTTCAGAAAATAATCTTCAGAGCTTTTCTAAAAACTTTAGCGATATTGGTAAGAAGCTAGAGAAAGAACAGAAAAACAAAGTGAAGTCGAAGGCTAAGAGTGCCGTAAAAAAAGAGCTCAATAAACTCAAAGACAAATTTGGTTTCTAGGTCTGAGCTTAGATAAGCATCGATCTTCTTCGTCGTCTACGGAACTGCGAAGGCTGCGATACTTTCAAGATAGACTGGCTGGACCTCGACTCGCCTTTGTCTCGCCCTTGACTCCTTGAATCTCTCGCTTCTCCAAGCTTATACAGATCGATTCTCTTCACAAAATTCAATGGATTTGTTAGTCTTTGGCGACTTGAATAAGGAGAGAATCATGAAGTTTGTCATTTTGCTTTTAAACTTGTCTATAGCTGGAAGCCTTTTTGCTGATAGCGTTAAGGTATTGGCGCCAACACTCACGGATAAAATTGTGCACGCTAAAATTGAAGTGGGAGGAAAAACTTTTAAGTTGGAGCAACTTGAGAATCGAGAGTTTGATATTTCTAAATTAAAGAATAAAAAAATTAAAATTTCCTTGGGTATTGAGTCGCGAGTTTACCTGCCCAGTACTAAAACTGCCGAGCGTATTGAATTGAAGCCGATGGTCTATAAATGGAGAAATGGGAAATATGTTTCTGTAAAAAATAAAATCAAGAAAGTTGAAACGAGTCAAAAAAAATTAGACCTTTCCTTGAATTGTTCTAACGCTATAGATATTGAAAAGAATGGGAATCAACTCGTTATTGATTTTACTCAACTTGAAACTTTGGGAAGCTGTGACGGGGCAGAAATATTTAGCCCTTATGCTACGGATATAAGAGATGTATCTCTCAATAAAAATGGAAAAGAAAGAAACTCCTATACACTTGATCAAGATAAATCGATGGGTGATGAGTTTAGTCGTCAGTTTATTTCTCAAAATAGGGATAAAATGCTCGCCGACAACCACCCCATGACAGTACATCTACAAAACCAAATGGAAGAAATAGCTAAAAATTCTGATATGCCAAACCTCAAACCAAAAGTTCACGTGATCAATGCCGATGTGTTGAATGCCTTTGCTCTTCCTGGGGGAAATGTTTTTGTCTTCAGAGGATTGATTGAGGCCGCTGAAAATGAAGCATCTCTGATGGGAGTTCTCGGTCACGAATGGGCCCACGTTACTGCTCGACACGGAACAAAAGCTTTAACTCGCAATAAGAAAATTATTATTGGCCTCTATGCCACTTACTATGCAGGAAAAATTGCCTCTGAAGTTTCCAGAAAAACTTGGAAGAGAATTGCTTTTAGCATAGGAGCTGATCTTTCTTTATTTGGAGGAATTTCTTATATTATGTGGAAGAGTCGCCAGGCAGAGAGCGAAGCTGATCGCTTGGGAGCTCAATACGCTTATCGTGCTCATTATGATCCGACCGGGATTGCGCAAATGTTTACCACTTTTCAGCGCATTTACCCCCAAAAACCTAATTTTATCGAAAAGATTTTTGCTTCTCACCCCGATCACGAGACACGAATAAACAATAACTACGTTCTCTCTTCACTGTTCTATCCCTACGATAACAATCTCGATGAGACTTCGAGCCAGTTTGAGTTAGCCTTTAGTGACATGCAAAGTGTCCCGATGGCCACCGGTGATATCGCGATGGGATTGGCGTCTAAATTTGCCAATGGCATGCGCTCATTTTTTACGATGAAAGCTTTCGAAGATGCTAATGTTGATGTTCCAACGGATATCATTCAAGAAATGCTAAGTATGAGCCCAAGTGAGCTAAAGAAGTTTAAAAGAAAAAGATTTCTCTCACTTCTTGCGAAAATTGGAACTGTTACTCTCGAAGTTATTAATAAATCGAAAGAAAAAGAAGACGATAAAAAAGAGTAAAGAGGCAGAAGTCAATATCGAGTTTATGAATAAAACATAAACCCGATATTGAATATTTAATTTATTTAATTTCTGGAGTGACTTTCTTTTTCTTAGATATGAGGCCATTTTCATTTACTGGTGTTTTAGAAATTGTTGTATCTTTCTTTTGTAAGACAACAATGACACTGCCATTTCTAAATAAAATTTCTTCTGCAACAGAACCTGCAGAAGGTCGCTTAGAAACATTAACTGCTTCAGCATCTTCAAAATATGAAAGAGGCGTCCCATCTCTAAGAGCATACTCTAAATTTGGAAAAATCAAACAATCAGCAGCATTGTTTGAATCACAGTACTGATCTTCTACTACTCCAAAGTACATTAAAACTAATTCATTCTCTCCATTAAAAGTATAATTTCCTAATCTTTTCTCCATATGTAGTGTTTTTATGTCGAGGAGAAGTTCTTTTTTAGCTGGAATTTTATAGAAAATTTTGTCAACCTCTTCGCTTGCTTCTCTAATATATCTAATGCCTTGATCAAAATTAAAATCAATTCTCCATCCTGTAGAAATATTTTCTATCTCAATATCTCCAAATTTGTAAGGGTCTGATTTTTTGGCTATGATAGCCGTTGTCCCATCAGCTTCAAAAATATCATCTCCAAATTTTACTTGTACGATGTGATCTAATGATGCATCAATTTTTCTAAAATCATAATGGTGTCTATCAGCGAGATCATTTCCAAGGATTGCACAACTTGCGATCTCAAATCCTTTTGGAATTTTATTTAAAAAACATTCTTCTGGTATCAAAACATTTTCGGTTACTGAAGACTGAGAAAAAGTTTCATTCGTTTTTTTCTCTGATTTACAAGAAGACAATAAAATAAAAGCTAAAAAACTTACACCAAGAATACTTTTAAAATTTTTCATTTTGCCAACCCCTCTTTTGTATAAAATACTTGCTTTAAAAGAGTATAAAGTTAGCTGACGAGATGATAGGTTAAAATATATACTAATGAAAACTAATTTCAATTAATTTAGATACTTAGGTTTATGAAATTCAACGATAAGAGTGCTGAAATATGCCAACAATTGTTATCAAAAGACTCAGGGGTATTATTAGTTTTTAATAGGGAAGCATTTTAAGCTTCCCTATTAAAAACACTACTTTAGTTATTCTGAATAGGAATCCGATGAATTTTCCATCATCTTGTTTTGAGCATAATCAATGTTGAGTTTGTCGAGAGTTTCAGGGTTGACTGTTCCTGTAATACGCAATTTATTTAAACGTTGAAAGCGCCGTATGGCCGCTGCTGTTCGGGCACCATAAAGCCCGTCCACTGGTCCTGCTGAAAATCCTTCGATATTCAGCGCTCTTTGAACTTTTCTGATGTTTTCAGTGGATTTAGTGAAAGTGCGCATTTCTTGTGTTTGCATCTTGTGCATAGGCATCTTTTGAGTGCTATCATGCATTTTCATCATCTTGTCGGAGGATGTTTTTTGAGGTTTTTCCTCCCATCCCGCAATAACTGATCCAATTCCTAAGAAAAAAATGAGGCCAGAGATTAAAAGAAAGTATTCTTTTGGTGATTTCATTCAAACGACTCCTTGTTAGATTGAAAATGATCTCCCCATTGTATTCAAAGAATATATTAATTCTTGAAAGATAATTGGATAGATTGTGAATATAAATAGACAAAAAATTGTTAGAGTAATGAAGCTTGTGAGTTGAAAATTGTGTTAAACAGTAAGCAATAATATCAAGGAGGTTTTTATGCATACAATTAATGCCAGTGATGTTAAGTCTTTTGTCGATGTTCCTGAAAGAGGAGTTCTAATCGACGTGCTTTCCAAAGAAAGTTACAATAAAGAACACATCCCTAATTCCAGGAACATTCCAGCGGATGATAAAGAGTTTATCGATCGCGCGAAAGTTTTGGTCGGGGATATGCAAAAGCCAGTCGTTGTTTATTGCGCGAGCACAACCTGCCATGCCAGTGATGAAGCTGCTCAAAGATTAGAAGAAGCAGGCTTTGAGAATGTCTATGATTTTGCCGGCGGATTAGAAGAGTGGAAAAATTCTCAATATGAAATTGAAAGTCATTAAGGGCATAGCGCTGGGTTAAAATTTAATGCAAAACTCTTCTTCGTGTTGTTTTTGGCGCTATCATATGCACTCAGAGTTATTTTGAGCTTTGAAAATTCAGAGAGTTCGTATTGGCAAGGATCAAAGATTCTATTAATGGGAAAAAAATGTTCTCGATTCAGTTTATTGTTCTCTGAGGTGAGAGGGTAGTAAAAACCTTGAATTTTTTGAGGTCTAGAGTAAGAGTGATGAGAAGATGGTGGTGAAAAAAGTGTTATCTCGCTATCGATAAAAAACATCTTCCAAAAACTATCAGGGGAACAATCGTAGCCACAGGGAATTTCAGAAGAATTGAAAATGGTTTTTGTAAACAAGAGATTTTCAGCTTTAAATTGAGAAAAACCGAATATTTCAATATCAAGTCTATGGAGATGAAAAAGCTTTTCGTTTGAATTAATTTTATCATAGGCAAACAGGATAATCTGATAATCCCTGAAATCACTTATAGCATCTTCTTCATTGATATAAACATCGCTATTTTTTTTATCTACAAACAAAACCGTCTCTATCTTAGGAGCGATGGTATCTTTTATTTTGATACAATCGAGTGGATTATAAATAACATTTTTGACTTCATCGAGGAGTGTAAAGTGTAGGTGTGAAGGAATGGAGCCAGATCCTCTATTCAGTTCTGTGATTTTTATTCCCCCTGCAATACTTTTCTTTTTTTCAATAGCCTCTAAAATATTGGATGAAATATTTTGGAGATCGACATGGGTATAGATTGAGTAAATCCCATGGCCATGATCAATTTTAAAGCTCTCCATATAGGGACTCGTTTTATTTTTTCCATAGGGATAGAAAAGAGAGGGGATTCCTGGTGCCACTGAATAAACAGACATGCCCTTGCCTCCCACCAAGTCGAGTCCCGAGTGAAGCACATGGATCCCAGGTGTAAACGGATTGTCGGGATAGCTTTCTTGTGAAGTTGAACTCAAAGTAATCTTTTCAATGTCGATAGGGTTTTGAAAATTTTTTAAGGGGCATTGAGAGGCCAAGAGGCTTTGTGTTTCAATAAATAAGAGGACAATCAGCAGATTGAAATTCATAGGACTTCATATCACTACCGAAACTGATGAAAAAGTCTTTGAAAAAATTACAGAAGTTGTTTGGAATAATCTTCTGGTATTCCCAAAAAGGTCAATATTGACGCCATATCTCCAAAGGACATGTGGTGGTCAGCTTGTTTTCTTACGATTTCTTTAGCGTGAAAGGCAATACCCATGCCCGCTTTGGCAAGCATCATGAGATCATTGGCCCCATCGCCGATGGCCACCACTTGCTCCAGGCTTATCGATTCTTGCTGGGCCAAAAGCTCTAAAAGCGTAGCCTTTTGTTTTGCATCGATTATGGTCCCCTTCACTTTTCCGGTAAGACAATCGTCTCTATCAAATTCTAATTCGTTTCCAAAAGCGTAATCGATTCCCAATTTATTTTTGAAGTGATTAGTAAAAAAAGTAAACCCTCCAGAAATAATGGCTACTTTAAAGCCAAGGCTTTTGACGATTTTAATAAATTCTAAAACCCCAGAAGTGAGATCAATTTTATCAAAGAGAGTCTCCATCTGAGATTTAGAAATTCCTTTAAGACATGCGACTCTTTCATTGAGTGATTCAGTAAAATCCAACTCCCCATTCATGGCCCGCTCAGTGACGTCAGAAACTTTAGCGTGGGAGTCGTTGAGGCGAGCGAGCTCTTCAATTACTTCGGCTTGAATTAGAGTGGAGTCCATATCAAAAATAATTAAGCGTTTATTAAATCGGAATACGTTATCTTTGACGATAGCAAGATCAATCTTGTTGTCTCGAGAGATATGGAGAATATCACTTTTGATTTGATCAAAATTAATTGTCTTGGTCGAAGTTATTTTAAGATCGAGAGATGAAACAGAGTTTTTGTCAGAGCGATTTTCGATATCGAGAATGTTGAGACTGTGGGTCGCACAGTAATTCGAAATTTCAGCAATAAACTGACTGGAAATTCCACTGTGTTGAACACAACTAACGATAAATTTTTCTTTATAAGCTTGGGGCTTGGCGCTTTCCTCGATAACTGTAAAATCGAGATTCATCCCCATTTTTTTTGCCTCAAAAAGCAAATCTTTGAGAATGGGGTTTTTATTTTCATCGATGTTTTCGATATAAATACTTAATGAAAGAAGCCCATGAGTCACCGATTGCCCGATATCAGCGATATTACATTTATACTGAGCAATAATAGAAGTGAGTCTTGCCGTGATTCCCGGTTTATCCTGACCAGAGACCTTGATAAGAATGTTTTTGACTTCACTCATTTTCTTTTTCCTTCTTTTTTATTTTTCTTGCTTGTTGCATGCGCTTAAAGAGACCAATGGAATAATTAACAGCTGAAAAAAGTGCTAAAAATGCAGCGATATAAATGCAAACTTGACCTAGGAACAGACCTGGAATTCCTTCGAGATAATTTCCAAGCATCAAAAATGTTATGCTCAAAAATTGAATGGCCGTTTTCCACTTTCCCATTTTATCCACTGGAACACTCAAGCCTTGGTTGGTGGCCAGTAAGCGCAAGGAAGTCATATAGAGCTCTCGCAAGACAAGGATGATCACGACAAAATCGGGAACTCGCTTAAGAGAAAGCAACATGATCAGTGAGCTGATGACCAAAAATTTATCGGCAATAGGATCGAGAAAAGAGCCAAAGACCGTGACGATATTTCTTTTTCTTGCGATATATCCATCAAAAAAATCAGTCATTCCAGCGGCCATAAAGCACAGGGCCGCTATAACTCCGTAAGCCTGGTTGGACTCAAAGAAGAGCGGAACTTCCGGCTTGCAGAGATAAAGCGAAGCGAGAATGATAGGGATTAAGAGTATCCTAAAAATCGTCAAGCGATTTGGTAGGTTATCGATCTCCCAGATTTTTTGATTTGGACTCATGATATATCCACTTTTATCAAAAAATTCCCAGCCTTAGAACCTTTTTCCCACTAAAAACTCTCAACCCCCTCTGGGATAATAGTTTCAGGCAAAGTTTCAACTTTGACCGGCAAGAAGAGCCTTATAAAAGGAAGTTATTTATGAGTAGAGGATTGAGTCTCGTCAATACGGCCCCAGATTTTGATAAAATTGAGAAGCGGATATTACCGCGATTCCCTCTCAATCATCTGACTTTTCGATTAACTGAAGACGACAGCGCTCACCATACAACTTTCGAAATTAAAGATATTTCTTTTTCAGGAATGCAGATTGAACGCAAACTTGGAGATGTCATGAAATCCAAAGGCGATACCATCTCTGGAGTCATCAGCTGGTTTGGAGAAAAGTGTGCTATTCAAGGAAAAGTGGTATGGCTTCGGGACAAACGGATGGGAATTCACTTTGATGACGGCGCCATTTTGCGCGAAAAAATTTCGAATTTTTTAAACATTGAAAATTTTGTTGGAAAAATGAAGGCTTTACACCAGGAAAAATATGGGATCAAAAGGCCCAATGGCTTGCGCTATTGGCTCAAAGCTGATGGTGCAGCTGAGATTTTTGTGTGGTCATCAGACAACAGTGAGGTGGCCAAATTTCAGATTATTGTCCTTGGTAGCTTCGTTGAATGGATTCAAGGAGAGGGAATGCGCACCGGAGAAGTCGTTTCTCGGCGAGATACTGATATTCCCCTCATTTCAGAAGATGAATTTGCCTTTCACTTGGACAATGAAGTCAGCATGCGTAAAATCTATGAAGCTCACCGCTTGATGGAGAATATTCCAGAACAGTATATGGACAACGAAATTAGCGAGTTTATTATCCGCAATCTTCGGGTCTTCTCCTAATTCTGAGCTCGGACAAACGTCGATCTTTGTCGTCGTAAAGATAACAGGAAGTCGGAAGCTTGAGACTTTTCATTAGGTAAAAAAAATTCTAAAATCCCCGTAACAAAATACAATATATTTAAGGAGCAGGTGATGAATAGAAACCTTGCGTTAGAATTTGTCAGAGTTACGGAGATGGCCGCTATCGCTTCGGCCAGGCTTATGGGCCGCGGAGATGAAAAGGCTGCCGATCAAGCAGCGGTTGATGCCATGAGGGCCATGTTAGATTCTGTTGAATGCAGGGCCACTGTTGTTATCGGTGAAGGCGAGCGCGACGAAGCACCCATGCTCTATATTGGTGAACAAGTTGGTTCTGGCAATGGTCCAGAACTTGAAATTGCCCTTGACCCTCTAGAAGGTACAACCATTTGTGCTAAAGGAAGTCCCAATGCGATTTCTGTTATGGCCATCGGATCAAAAGGAAATCTCCTTCACGCCCCTGATACTTATATGAATAAAATTGCTGTTGGACCTGAATGTAGTGGAGTCGTGGACATTACCCTTCCTCCAACTGAAAACCTCAAAAGAATTGCAGAAGTAAAAAAATGCCGAGTGCAAGATTTAACAGCGATTGTTCTTGATCGCCCTCGTCACGAAGAACTCATTAATGAAATTCGTGATGCTGGAGCTCGGATATATTTAATTGGTGACGGTGACGTCTCTGCAGCCATTTCAACGGCTAATCCCAACTCAGGGATTGATGTGCTCTTTGGTATTGGTGGAGCTCCTGAAGGTGTTATTGCGGCCGCAGCTCTTCGCTGTGTGGGGGGAGATTTTCAAGGGATACTCCAGTTGAAAAAAGCCGATGAAATTGAGCGGGCTAGAAATATGGGAATTTCAGATCCTAATAAAATTTATAATATAGAAGACCTGGCCAAAGGCAATGTTATGTTTTGTGCTACTGGTGTGACTGACGGAAGTTTCTTGGATGGAGTTCGCTTTAAATCCTGGGGAGCGACCACTCATTCTATTGTCATGCGAAGTGAATCGGGTACAATTAGACACATTAGGGCCGAGCACCACTTTGATAGAAAGCCTCGGTATTAAAATATGCCTGCAGTAGAAAAAACTGAAACATTTAATGCCCCCATCGAAAAAATCTTTGCGGCTATTGAAGATTTTGGCTCCTACCATGAATATGTCGATGGAGTCGAAAAAATTGATGTCCTTGAAAAGTCTGAAACGGCCATAAAAGCAGAATATTTTCTCAATCTTATTAAAGAATTTCGCTACATCATTAATGTTAAGTTGGATCGCCCTACACATGTTGAGTGGAGTCTGGAGTCAGGTGATTTGTTTAAAAAGAATAATGGTTATTGGGATTTAGAAAAAATTGATGAGAACACAACGCGAGTCACCTATGGGTTAGATGTGGAGTTTAAAATGTTTGCCCCTAAGATGATCGTGAATAAACTAGTCAAAAGTAATTTGCCTCAAATGATGGAGGCTTTTCATAAAAGAGCAAAACAATTATGAGCGATGAAAAAAAGAATCTTTCCGATTTATTAAAAAAAGCTGTGAGCACTGGGATTGGAGCAGCTTTTATGACTGAAGACATGATTAGAAGTGCTTGGTCGGATATAGCAAATAAGGATTCTCTAAACTCTTTAATTCAAAATGCTAAAAATTCTCGAGATGAGTTTCTTGGTTCAATAAAATCAGAAATCAAAAGTTATTTAAGCCATATTGATTTAGAAAAAGAGATCGATCGCATTTTAGAAAATTATGACATTGAAGTGAATGCCAATGTTAGCTTTAAGAAAAAAAACTCGGGCAAAAAAAAATCAAGCGATAAAAAGAGCTCTGATGCCTAATGAATCATCAACTAAAAATTGCCGCTAATTTCAAAGCAATTCACTCCGAACTCGTGAATGCCAAGCTTCTTGCTGTTACGAAATTTCGTACCCAAGAAGAAATTGAAGTCCTCTACGATTTGGGCCAAAGGCATTTTGGAGAAAATAAGGTGCAAGAGCTTTGTGAAAAAGCTCTTGCTCTTGACACTAAGAATGATATTCACTGGCATTTTATCGGCAACCTCCAGAGCAATAAAGTGAATCAGCTTTTGAAAGTTCCAAACCTCTATGCCATCCATTCAGTGGATTCTTTAAAACTTGCGGAAAAACTGGTTTCTAAAGAAGATTTACTCAAAGGACCATGCAAAATATTTTTAGAAGTTAAGACGTCCGGAGAGGATGAAAAACATGGTTTTGAATCTCTAAATGAGATTAAAGAAGCGATGGCCGTTTTTTCTTCTTGCAAAAAATTTCAGCTTATTGGTTTGATGACGATGGGAAGAATTCGAACAGAGGATCTCGAAAACGAAGCTAGGATTTGTTTTAAAAAACTTCAAAATTTTAAAGAGCAATTGGGCAAACCGATATCTGAGCTTTCCATGGGGATGAGTTCTGATTATAAAATTGCGATCGAAGAGGGTAGTAACTGGGTGAGAATTGGAAGCAAACTCTTTGAATAAAGTTGTCGTCCTTACTGGTGCCGGAATTTCTCAAGAATCAGGTATTCGCACATTCCGAGGAGAAGATGGGCTTTGGGAGGGTTATGCAGTTGAAGACGTAGCGACTCCACAGGCTTTTAAAATTAATCCTGATTTAGTTTTGGAATTTTATAATCAAAGACGAGCTGCTCTTTTAGATAAAAATATTGTTCCTAATGCTGCTCATATTGCCCTCTGTGAATTTGAATCGAAATTTTCTGGAGAGTTTGTTCTCATTACTCAAAATATTGATAATCTTCATGAACGAGCGGGATCAAAAAATATTCTGCATATGCATGGAGAACTTTTAAAAGTGAGAAGTGAGGAAACGGGAGAGGTTTTTGAATGGAAGGAAGATTTGCATCGTAAAAGCCATCCTCAAAATAGAGAAGATCTTGTAGGAACGATGAGACCCCATATTGTATGGTTTGGAGAGGCACCTTTTGAGATGATTACTATTGAGCACGCGTTACGTGACTGCGATCTCTTTGTAGCGATCGGGACTTCAGGAGTGGTCTATCCTGCTGCAGGGCTAGTGCATTCAACTCCAAAGCATTGCCGGAGAGTGGAGATTAATTTAGAGCAAACACCAGTGAGTCCTCACTTCCACGAAAAAAGACAAGGGCGAGCATCGAGCGAAGTTCCCCAATTTTTTCAAGAAATATTAAATTCACTTTGATTCTTGTAAACATTCGTAATGCCCACAGGGTAAGAAAATAATTTTGCCAAAGTTCTGATAATAGGATTGGGAGCGATAACAATAAATTTTTCGATCCCAGGAAGATTTTTTATTTGGTTGAGATATATAAGATTGAGAGGGTTGGCCAATAGAACTTTGCTCGTATCAACAATATATGTCCAAGAACATTGTAGAGAATGAGAAAATGCACGAGCTTCACTGAGATCTTTTTTTATCAATGAGGGTTGAATAATTCCCTGAGGCTTAACTATAAATATTTTCTTTTCAATGTCTTTTTCGATATAAAGGACACCCCAAAAATTTTTGATTTCAGTTAAGTTTTTCACAATCACTATTTAGCATATTTTTATTTTTATGTCTTGCAATGTTCCAGAAGTTAAGAGAGTATGTTGGGGGTATGCAAACAGAACTCTTTGATATTCCTGAAAATATTCGCTATCCATTGGCTTACCGCAATCGACCTGTGAATTGGGAAAATTTTTACGGACAAGATAAAGTTGCCCAACGCCTCAAAAACCTTAACAAAGAAACAATTCCCCATTTTGTTGTTTGGGGACCGCCTGGAAGTGGCAAAACAACTCTTTCTTTTATTCTTGCTAGACAAGTTGGAATGGAAATCTACAATTTTAATGCTGTTCTTTCTGGAGTTCCTGAATTACGAAAATTGATGACCCGAGTGATTGAAGATCGCAAAATTTCGGGGAAAAAATCGATCATCTTTATCGATGAAATTCATCGCTTTAATAAATCTCAACAAGATGCACTTCTTCCTCACTTAGAAAAAGGAGATTTTGTTTTTTTGGGGGCGACAACGGAGTATCCTCAAACCAGTCTCAACCGTGCCTTGTTATCGCGTGTGAATATTCTTGAACTAGAAAAACTTGATAATCAAAATCTTAAGAAAATTCTCGATAATGTTCTCAAAAAAGAAGAAATTTCTCTTAATGAAGAATGTCTCAATTATCTCATTGATTTTAGTAATGGAGATGCTCGATTTGCACTCAATAAAATTGAAATACTAAAAGCTAAGTTTGATGACCTTAAGAAAATTACTCTCAAAGAGGTAAGCACTCTTATTGAAAAAGAGGCACGCCAATACGATCGAAATTCTAGCCGCCACTACGATGTCATTTCTGCGTTTATCAAAAGTATTCGCGGAAGTGATGTTAACGCAGCTATTTTGTGGTTGGCCGTGATGATTGATGGCGGAGAAGATCCCGAATTTATTGCTCGAAGATTAATTATCTTGGCCAGTGAAGATGTTGGGAATGCTGATCCGAGGGCCTTGCAATTGGCGACCAGTGTTCATTATGCAGTTAAGAATATTGGAATGCCAGAAGCGAGAATATCCCTAGCACAGGCAACAACTTATCTTGCCTTGGCGCCTAAAAGTAATGCTAGCTATAAAGCCATTGATGCAGCTCTAGAGTACGTAAGAAAAAGTTCTACTCGCGATGTTCCTCGCCATCTCAGCAATGTTTCTCAAGAAAAGAAAAATTATAAGTATCCCCATAGTTATAAAAATCATTGGGTGGAGCAAGACTATGGAGCATCGGGCTTAGATTTCTATTCCTCTTCAGAGATGGGATTTGAAAAATTACAAAATGATTTTCACAGAAAACTTAAAAATAATGATGAAGTCCAGAAGTATCAATAATTTCTAAAACTATTTCATTAACCCAATTTCTTCCAATCTTTGCATTAAAAACTCATGGGAATTTATTGGTGGGTACTTACTTCCTTGGCCAATACAAGAGGGAAGACATTCAAGTACTGTTTCAGGGTTGGGATGGACAAAAAAGGGCATACTATAGCGGCTAGAATTCTGATCGTCAGGGTTAACAACTCGATGAGTTGTGGCAGGTAGGACATCATTGGTAAGTCTCGACATCATATCTCCGGTATCGACGATAAGTTGTCCTTCTTTGGTTTTAACAGGTAACCATTTTTGATCTTTATCGAGAAGTTCCAAACCTGAAGAAGTTGCTCCTACTAAGATGGTGATGAGATTAATATCTTCATGGGCCGCAGACCGGACAGCATTCTGGCTGTTAATATTTTTTAAAGGCGGGTAATGAAGCGGGCGCAAAATTGAATTGCCTTCTTCAATCATATTTTTAAAAAATCCAGGAGGGACATCAAGGGCAACTCCAAGGGCTTCCAAAATTGCAATACTCGTTTGATCAAGCGAATGAAAAAGTTTACTTAAAGCATCTTTAAAATCAGGGATGACTTGTCCTGGCCAAATATTTTGGGGATAAAATTTCTTAAAAGCATGGTCTTTAGGAACTTCTCTACCGACGTGCCAAAATTCTTTGAGATCAGGCATGTTAGTATTTTTAGCGTGTTCAACTCCGAAGGGAGTGTAACCTCGCTGTCCACCACCAGCCTCAGAAACAAATTGCATCTTTACTTCAGTCGGGAGTTCAAAAAATTTCTGCACGACTTCGTAGGATTTTTTTATAACACTGTCGTCGACAATGTGGTCAACCAAAATAATAAATCCATACTCTTTAAAACCATTAAAAAGATCATCGATAAATTTATTTTTATCTTGGTTGGTACCCTCTACAAAACTAAGAAGACTCAGCTCGGGAACTTTTCTCATGGTCGACTCCTAGACTGTTTTGTGTCGCATTTGACACAGGGAAAATACTAAATCTCTTTAGAAAAATAAAGTGAATCTTAAAAAAAGTGGAGATATCCAAGCCCTGCACCAATTTGAGCAGCGTTGTAGTCATTTGTCACAGACTCGTGTCCCTCGCGAATACTAACTGCGTCAATGCTGAGCTCGATACTAATGCCGGATAAGGCTCCCTCAACAGGGACCAAGAGTCCCATGGCCAAGGCCGGTAAGACGATAACATGGCCATCGGTTGTGAATTGGGGAAATTGAGTTTGGCTAATACCAGCACCCAAACCAAAAGAAAAATAGGGAATTGAGCGCTTAAAAGAAACGAGGGGTGAAAGATGCAAATAAAATTGGGCCATGAAAATGGTTTGTGATCCCTTGTAATTGGTGCCGTTGATATTTTTGTCAGTAAAATTGAACCGGAGCCCAGGAGCAAAAAAGAGATTAGCTGAAAGTGGGAATAGGTATTCTCCCTGGAGACCCATCGCAAAGACTTTTTCAATTTCGTCGTCGTTAAAAAGATTGTAAGTGGAAGTCAATTCGCTATTCAGAAAAGTTTTAAAACTAAATCCGTGATATTTTTTAGTTTTAATTTGTTCATCGAGTTTGAGACTTAGTTTTTTTATTTTATCAATGTATTCTTTAGAATAAATTCGCTTTTGCCTGGCCACAATATTTTCATAGGGCTCCAGGATTAAAAAATCTTCTTCTGAAAAAGGGACTGCGATATTTTCATTTTCAACTTGCCAGGTGAGATACTCTTCATTGACTCCCACCAATTTTGCTTTTATAGAAATTGTCTCCGATGTAAAAAAGGCTCGCATATTTTCAAAGACTTTAAAGTTTTGATCGTTTCTGACAGTAAAAACGCCATCTTCTGCATTGACTGAATTAACCTTCACTACGCGATCAGCATAAGATAATGTTGAGGTAAATAGTATAGTAAATAGAAATAATAATTTCATCCCTATTAATTAAATTGCCGGCCAGTGAGAATTCTGTAAATTGAATTCTTAGATTCATGAGAAACATGAAGTTATCATACATGAGCAAACTACTTTTTTCGTCAAGTTATCCTCAAAATAAGTCGAAGGAGAGCTTGATTAATAGTTGTATTGCGGGATTAATTAATTTTTAATTATGAAAGATAATAATATTGGATTTGCATTTTTTGGGTTTAATAACAATGATCCTCACGTTGAAGATTTTCTAAAAGATGTCAGTCTATCAAAATCCGATAACTTTCTTTTTTCAGATGATGTCGAAGAGTTCTTAGAGTTTTTTCAGAAGTATCCCTTTTCAATATTTCTAATTCGAATCTACGGGATGACAGATCTGGCCAGTGCTGTGAAAATTCTTAAGCACAAAAGAAAACACATCGCCGCAGGTTTTATCAAAACAATCTGTCAGTTATTGATTTACGATGAAAAACTTAAGAAACTTTTAATACGCTCTGGCTGTAAAGAATTTATTCAAGCGAATGTTAGACCAAAGGCCATTACACACAAACTTAATATCAATATGAAAATCATCACTAAAAAGCGTGATGAATTGATGGGGCCAGGGAATCTTCGATTTAAGAAAAAACCTCAAATCGTGGAGAAGAAAAAAGATTCAATCAAATTAAATTTTGTGGGCCCTATGAATGATCGCAGTGATGTGTGGTTCATGAAAAATCAAAATAGTTTTAAAAAAATATTAAATAAGCACGCAGTTATCTTTTGTGGACCAGCAAAAGGTGTTGTTGAGTGGGAAAAAGTTAAAATCGATGATTTTAGTTTTTGGCGAATGATTTATAAAGATTCAGATTTTGAAAAAAGTTTGGAAAATGATGATGGATTTTGGATCTTTACTGGAGATGAACCTCTCTACGAATGGGATCAAGAATTATGGTACTTTCAAGGGACACTTTTTGATTTGTACTATGAACGTGAGCGCGGACGAAAATACAAAATCCAGTCTTCAATGCTGGCCATTGATGTTTGTCACAATGGTGATCTGGGTGATACTAAAATCACTTTGATTGAAGAGTCTAAAAAACATGTTCAGGTTATCAACGAGAGAAAGCAAAATAATAATGATGATGACATAAATGATGAGTTAGCAGAGTTTCTTAAAAATCAGTTATCTGATGACAATCTTATTTCCAGCTCTGGATTGGCGGGTTTCAACCCTCTCAAAGGGAAGGGAAAAACAGATAGGTTGAATCGAGGAAACTATGAAGGGCAAGGAAAATCAGACAAATTTCATGATCTCTCTGGCAAAGGTAAAATATCAAAAAAGAAAAATGATTTTTGGGAGTTAACTCAACATGATCAAAAATTTGATGATGTGCTTCAGGGTAAAATTAAAACCGATAGATCTGAAAGTCTAGAGGAATACCCACCGTTAAGTCAAACAGATGTCACAAATATTTTTGTGCTCCCTCCACTAGAAGAGAACCTAAAAAATAGGGTCGAGATGAAGTTTGAACTCTCAGGATCGAAAGGTTTAATCGAAGGGGACTGTCTCGGTTGGACTGATGATCAAATTAAGGCATCATTGTTTGACTCTGAGTTTAGTAGTGAATCGAAAGTTGTTTGCTATGTTGATGATAAGCTTAGTAGAGCAAAAAAAGATCCTATCAAACTTGAAGGCGATATTAAAAAGATTAAGCTCTATGGAGGAGAAAATACTAATCAGATTAATTTTTCTTTGACTGAAGAGAGTACGCGGAATTTTCAAAAATTTATCAAAAAATTAAAGAAATCGGCTTAGAGAACTCGCATGCAGGCCATGGTCAAATCGTCTTCCAACATTGATTCATTTGTATAATTTTGTACTTCGAGGCGAATAGTATCGAGAATCTCTTTTGGATTTGATGATTTATTCTTTTTAAGGATTCGCAAAAGTTTTTTTTCTCCAAAGAGCCTACCTTTGTCATTAGCTGCTTCTGTAACTCCATCAGTATAAAGAAGCAAGGTATCTCCTTTTTGTAATTGCAGAGAGGAGGATTGGTACTTGCTATTGATATTTTCTCCTAATCGGCTTCCCAGATTATCTTGGAGAACTAAAGCAGAATCCCCTTGGATGAGGAAAGGAAAGTTGTGACTAGCATTACAGTAGGAGAGTTGCTTGGTTTTTGTGTCAATAATAAAGACAACGAAGGTCATAAGGATTTGCTGACCAAGGTTGTAGACTGTTTTGTTGAGAATCTCCATTATGGTATGAGGGTTGAGATTTTGTTCTCTTCCACCAAAGAGCTCTTCTAATAAACAGGAACTTGAATAAACGGCCGACGTGATGAGCGCGGAAGGGACACCGTGTCCTGTTGCATCTCCGAGGAAAATAACAATTTTTCCATGGTATTCTTGGACTCCCCACCAGTCTCCACCACACTCAGAAGCTGTTTCGTGAATGCCCATGAATTCAAATTCACGATTAAAACGGATCAGATCTCTTTTGGGAAAGAAATAGTTCTGAACAGTGTTAGCAACATTGAGTTCTTCTTCAATCCGAACTTTATCTTTAACTTCATTAATATATTCAATTAACTTTTTAGTCATATAGTTAAAACTTGAAGAAAGCTGACCGACTTCATCTACTGTTTTCACTTCACAAGCAACATTAAAATTCCCATTTGAAATGGCGAGGGCGTTTTGAGTCAGCTTTTCGATTGGTTTTGTGAATTTTCTCATTGTGAAGATGAGAATAATGAGAATAGTGGATAAGAGGAAGATAAAATACAGTGAATAATCAAAAACAACTTTAAATAAAAGCTGATTGGCAATTTGTTTAGAAATGAAATTACAAATTTTGAGATCAATATCAGTGTAGTTACAAGCGACGATAAACCCACCATCTGTGACATTGATTTCTTTGAGAGTGAGGGTTTTGAAACCATCAGAAGGTTTTGCAAGTTCAGTCGCGGGACTCTGCTCTTCGATATTTTCAACTTTGTAATAAAATTGAGATTGATCACCCAGGAGGACGACACCTTTCCCGCGTCCGATGATTTCACTAAAAATTTCTGAGAGCTTATTGGTGGTGTAATAAAATACAATTTTTAGTTTTTCCTTCTCATTTACTTTTGATACACGAAGTATTTTAAAATCTTTGCTGAAATTTAACTTATAAATCTCATTGTTATATTCATACTGTGAATCTTTTGCAGCAAAAGTTTTGTCAAACTTCGTTTCCCGGTCGTAGTAGACTTTTGTTTCATCTGCTTTTTGAATAAAAAATGATTCGAGTTTAAGAAATTGTGTGAAAAATTGTGCGTTTTCAGAGTTATTTTCAGGATCAGAGTTTGCAAAGGTTTCGATAAGGCTAACGGAAGTAAAGATATCTTGGAAAAAAGTATTAACATCGTTTAAAATCTGAGCATTTTCATAGGAAAGATTTTCTTTAAGAATATTCTGCTTTTCTCTCATAAGTGTATCTATTGAGAGATAAATGAAGACAAATGCGAGAGCTGCAATGATAATTGTAATGTAAGTAAGTAATTTTGTTCTTATACTTTTAAATTTTAACATGTGTACTATATTATACTTAAGCATGCTGTCATCAACAATGAGAATATAATATGGAAGAAACTGGCCAGGTAGGTAATAAGAACTCATTTTTAATAGAAAACATAATACTTATTTTGTTGAGTGTTTTTAGCCTTCTTTCCTTAGGATTACTCATTATTAAATACAATCCCTACAGTTCTTCTCCAGTGAAAAGCAAAGAAAGTATTATTGGAAAAGTAAAAAATTTAAAAAAGCCCGTCAAAATAAAGCTAAAAGGAAGTCTTTCCTGGGAAGATATCGGGGACGATATTTATGCCAATTCAGCAGTTATGACTGGTGATAATTCTTTTTTGCAAATTGAGGTTGATGGTCAGGAAATTAAAATTCAAGAAAATGCTTATATCGAGTTTAAGCAAGGCCAAAAAAGTGACAACACTCTGCACGTCTATAAGGGAGCATTGGATGTTAACTCGAAGAAAAAATCAAATCTTGCTTATGCTGTTAATGGGAACGTTGTAAAAGTTGATAAAAAAGATGTCGCGATGAGGGTATCAAACTTTGGTGCTAATAGTTCAAGCGTTGAAGTTACTCGCGGGGAAGTAAAAATTAAAGAAGGTGATCTTGAGAAAAAGTTGACCAAAGATATGGAAGTCGCTCTTAAAAATCAGCGAGAATCCATTAAAAATTTTGTCAAACCATTGACGCCAATGATTGGTGAAAGAATTGTAAATCAAAAAGATGTGATTTTAACCTGGTGGCATGAAGCCAGTACTCAGAATAGAAAAGCATTTATATTAGAAATTAGCCGGAGCCCAAAATTTGAAAAAGTTTTGAGAAAAAAAGTCCAGCGCACCGAATATCTGTTTTCAGCTCCAGACTATGGAAAGTATTATTGGAGAGTGTATCTTGAAAAAGAAGGGGCTAAGCTCTCACAGGTTAATTATTTTATTCTCTTAGAAAAACAACTAATCAATATGAAGATGCCTCGAGACTTTATTGCTGGTGAATCTAAAATACGTTTTGAAATTTTAGAAGATATTCCACTTTTTTATGAGCGATCCAGCACTCCCGATTTCCGAATCATCGATCGCAAAGTTCAAATAACGAAAAAAGTGGGATATATCCCGATTGATTTTGTAAACCAAAAATACATTCGGATTGTTGATGAAAAAAACAGAGTTGTCTGGGGCGGACAAGAGATCAATCCTCGTTTAGAAACGCTGAAAATGAAAAAGATGATGATGTCAGATAAAGAAATTAAGCTCATGTGGAGCCATGTTTTGAAAAACATAAAAGATCATGTTTATACCATAAAAATAAAAGGTGAAAATTTTAGTAAAGAAATAGTAAGTCGCAATCCTGAGATAACAACTCAGTTGGGAAATGATGGAGTTTATAACATTTATTTATATGCCCACGATGCAAAAGACACTCCATTATTGTTAAAAAAGACTAAGTTAAACTATAATAAGCTTAAGCCTGTAAAACTTAAGGAAGAAATAATTATAAGATGAAACTCAATATCTTAACGAATAGAGTTGAAAAATTTGAAAAGTGCCTTAAAACAAGTAAGTTTGAACTTCTTTTCAATGAAAGTCCTGACTCTAACGAATACAATCTCATAGACTTTGAAAATTGCCCAGAATTCGATGACTCTTTTCTCGTTACAAAATGTGCTTATTTTTCCGACCTTCTTAAGGGAATTAACCGTAGTTCTTTTAGCCGTATTAAACCAGATTATTATATTTGTTCTACTTTTGATGAACTTCCGTTTCGAGTCGACGACTTTTTAAAGTTTTCAAGCGAGAAATTTAAGATTGATGGCTCGAAAGTGTTTGAAAGTACAATCAACGGATCTGCAGAGTACAGAAAATTAGTCTCAAAATTTTTTGCAGATTATAAATTTCATTCGCAAATTTTTGGCGACAGGGCTCGGTTAGTTGCCGATGAAATTATTAGTAATTCTATTTATAATTCTCCTGTTGATGAAAGTGGAAATCCTCTGTTTCGCTACGTTGATCGCTCTGAAGAAGTTAAGCTCGACGAAGGAAAAGAAATACTCGTCAAATTTATAGAAAGTGACAATGCCTTTGTTATTCAGTGTAAAGATAGCTATGGGAGTTTATTGAGCGAAACTGTCAAGAATTATCTCTATAAAGAAATTATTAAGCCAGAAAAAAGAGGCGGAGGTGCTGGAATTGGTATATCCGTTGTCTTCCAAAACTCCAATGCTATTTTCTACAATATTGAGTTGAATTCAAGTACTGAAGTGACAGTTTTACTAAGAAAATTTAAACAAAATAAAGACTTTGAAATTTCTTCAAGGGAAGTCTTTATAAACCAAGATGGAGATTTGTGATGGATGGGGATGCTAAAGTCAAGCAACAGTTTGATGATGATAAAATTATTGTCGAAGTGGATGGCAGTATAAACGAAAATTTTAAAATCTCGATTGATGGTTTTGATAACGTTAAAACTGTCGATTTTAATCTCGATAAAGTTAAAATGATGAATTCATCAGGGGTGAAAAATTGGTTCAATTTTATTCACTCAATCCCTGATGCCATCAAGTTAAATTATAAAAATGTCCCTCCTGTCATTATTATGCAAATGAATCTAGTCGAAGGGTTTTTGACGAAAAATACTACTGTCGAATCATTTTATGCCCCTTATTATGATGAAAGTAATGATTGTGAAGTTTTTAAATTATTAGTAACCAGTGAACTCCAAGGGTTAAATGCACCAACTTTTAAAAATGAAGATGGTGAAGATCTGGAGTTTGACGCTATTGAGGAAGTTTATTTTAAATTTTTAGAAAAGCTTAAATAAATGTTAAATTCACTCAACACAAAAAAAATTCAAGGGACCGAGCTTTTTTTGAAAATTATCAAAAAAGCTGTTTATGATAGATCTCCTATTATTGCATGGTTCACCAAGGATAAGAAAAGAAAAATCAGAAATGTCCGGATCAATTCCATTTCCACAAAAGATGGAACTATTGGCGTAACTCTCGATGATATGACTGATGATTTTCACGCTTATATTGAGGGTGAAAAATCTTTAAGTTTTTTTATTACTAAAAATTATGTGATTTTTAAACTGGAGCTTGAACAATTTGATGCTGGAAACTATTTTTTTAAAATTCCTCAAAACTTTTTGAGATTAGAAAGAAGAAGATCGTTAAGACTTTACTGTGACGATGAAGCACTGGATGCTAAAATTAAATTTAAAAAAATGGATCGTGAAGGTGCTAAATTTTTACAATTTGAAAAAGATTGCAATGATTATTCGACTGGGGGAGTTTCTTTTAATGTGCGAGGAAAAGAAGCAACGCTTTTTGAAGAAGGTGAACTCGTTAAAGGCATAAAAATTACTCAAAAAAACCTTACTTTTATTGTTGATGGCTGTGTAATCTACAAGAAACCAGTTAACTCCCAAACTGAAAACTCGGAATTGGAATGGAGAGTTGGAGTGGAATTTCTCGACTTAAGTCCAAAGCAAAAGGTTATAGTTGATAATTTTATTATCAAAAATTTGAAATCCGTAACACCAACAAATAAAAGTAATGAGGCTGCAACTTAGCATTATATTTTTTATTTTCTTTGCAAATAATGTATTGGCTAAGAAACTTGTTTATAAATGGCCTGCTTCCAAGTCAGCGCGCTCCTATGTCGTTGAACTCTATCGCGATCCTCTCGCTAAAGAACTTCTCTTAAGAAAAGAAACCACAGAAAACAAACTTCTCATCGAGCAAGACAAGAATTTTTATATTCGAGTTGCAGTTAAGAGAAGTAAGAGTGTTATATCTGAGTTTTCAAATCTTTCACTCGTGAAAATTGTTGAAAATAAGGTCGAACTTTTAAGACCGGCACAAAGTGAACAATACTTTGCGCTCAAAAATAAAAAAAGTATTCATTTTGAGTGGGATCGTCCTGAAGGCGATACTTGTGATCTTTTTATTAAATTGAAAGACAAAACGTTAGTTAAAGGTGAGCTCAAAAATAATAAATTAAATTTTAATTTGGTCACAGGAAACTACAAGTGGCGAGTTGAATGTTACTACGGTGATAAGCGCTATAGTTCAGAAGAAAGAGAATTTATCATTTTAGATAAACAAAAGACGAAAGTTGTTTACGGTGATGATTTTAGAGACGATCTCTTATTTGGGCACCGGAATAATAAAAAAACAGACCCCTTTATTCTTTCTCTCAAGGCTCAGTATACCTCTGATCAAATCAATATTAAAAATTCAGGTAATGATAACAAATTTAATGGGGGATCGGTTCGCTATGGACTATGGGCTTTCAAGAAAATTTTAAAGCGCTACTTTTTAATGGGTAATGTTTATCTCGAATCTTTCCAAGATTATTCAGGAAGTAGTGTGAGTAGCATGGATTTGATTGCAGGTGGGAGTTTGTTTAATTCCGAAAAATCAACTCTTGCGCTTTTATTAGGATATAAAACAGGGTCTTTTACCTTTAAAAAAACAACTCCCGTGACGAGAAGTTTTGAGGGTGATTCCAATAAAATTCTCATTGGTGCTCTTATTTATTACAGTATGTCCGAGCGCTACGATCTCTATACAACTCTCATGACAGGGGCTGATTTGAATTCTTCCGGTTTTACCTACTTTGATTTAGAGAGTAAAATTATTCGAAATTGGCGTACAGTGTTTGCTGCTGTTGGGGTCAATATCGCTAACGAAAGTACGATTTATGAAGATGATGATATTGACTATTTTCGCTATTCTCTCGGTCTGCTCGTTGAGTTTGGCTATAAATTCTAGTAACTTATAAAACTGATGGAGACGATCAAGATTTTAACGACTCTTTCCGATAAAGATACAACTAAGTTCCGTGGTAAAAGAATGAAAAATAAAAACCTGTATGTTATTCACAAAGGCAATGTCGTGGAAGAATCCAAAAATATTGTGGATTATCTTTTGAAAAGGACAGGGCTTGATCAGTTTATCGATGCCCTCATTCAACTTTTAAAGGCCATTTTAGAACAGATTACTTCCAGTGAACAGATCAAAGACCTTCTCAGATTTCTTGATGTTTTGACCGGTCGTCTGCAGATAATGTTTGGATCACTCTTTATTTGATTTTCTTATTATTCAAAAATGTCACTTTCAGTCTTAGTTTTTTCTTTCTGATTTTGTGCGCGAACACTATTTTTTCTTTTTGATTTTATCCGTTCAAAAGTTTTGTCGAGATCGACGATTTCTTTTGTACTTTTATTCGATAGAGATTTTTTCTCGAGATTTTGTTGTTGCTCAACTTGCTCGGTCTGAGAATATTGGGGTTCAGGGTCTTCACTATAATCTTGCTTGAGATCTTCAAGTTCTTTGTAGAGTTTGAGAGAGTCTTCTTCGGTAATATTGGCAAACGCCGACAAC
Source organism: Halobacteriovoraceae bacterium (assembly GCA_020635135.1). Taxonomy (GTDB): domain Bacteria; phylum Bdellovibrionota; class Bacteriovoracia; order Bacteriovoracales; family Bacteriovoracaceae; genus JACKAJ01. Next base: position 171,044 of record JACKAJ010000016.1, on the reverse strand, counting down.
TGGACCGTGAGAATTAAAAACACTGTGAAAAAGCTGATTTTTTGCATAACCATGAATAATTTTAGCATGCTTAAGAGGTTCTAGAAAACTAAGAGGGGATGTGATACTAACTGGCGCATGAATTTAGATTTATTGACTTCTTCTTATGATTATACTCTTCCTTCGGAGCTGATTGCGAGTAGACCTCTTGCCTCGCGGCATGATTCGCGTCTTTTAGTCTATCATCAAAAATATGATGAAATTATTCATACCCAATTTCTTCATTTATCAGATTTTCTCGACTCCGATGATTGCCTGGTTTTTAACCAAACCAAAGTCTTTCCTTGTCGCTTAGAAGTCCAGAAACAAACAGGGGGCAAGGCCGAAATATTTTTCCTCCAAAATGAACTGGTGGATAAGAGCGCTCAAGTCTTAATCAAAACTAATCGCAAAAAAAAGATTGGAGAAAGATTATACTTTAAAAACAATATCCACGATGAATACTTTCAAATCGAAGAACTGCTGGGTGATGGTTCTTTTAAAATTTCCACGAGTGTTGAAAAGCTCAGTGAATTTTTGAAAGACTATGCCTCTGTTCCCATACCTCCTTATATTAGAGGTGGAGTTGCCGATCAGCTCGATAAAACTCAATACCAAACTATTTATGCCAAAGAAGAGGGCTCAGTGGCAGCTCCCACCGCTGGTTTTCATTTTTCTGAAGAAGTTTTTCAAAAATTAGATCAGAAATCTATTCATAAAGCATTCGTTAATTTGCATGTGGGATTGGGGACTTTCAAACCTATTCAAACTGAGGATATTCGAGAACATCAAATGCATAGTGAGCGCTATTTTGTCGATTCCAGTAATTGTGAGCTCTTAAATAAACACCAAGATTCCTTAGTGGCAGTCGGGACAACGAGTTTGCGAACTCTTGAGAGTTTGTACAACAGTAAACAGAAAATTTTCCCTGAGATGAATTCCTATAAGGAAACAAATTTGTTCTTATTTCCAGGAAGAACCATCCATACTCTCAAAGCATTGATTACAAATTTTCACTTACCGAAATCAAGTCTTCTAATGCTAGTTAGCGCTGTGCTTGGCAGAGAAAAAACTCTAGCACTTTATCGTGAAGCAATTTCTCGAAAATATCGTTTTTATTCATATGGCGATGCCATGATGATCATTCCCGATCGCAAACAATACGAAGAGAGCAGTGATGTCGTTGTTTAAATTAGAAACCCAAGATTCCAAGGCTCGGGCGGGAACATTAACAACGACACATTCAACAATTCCCACTCCGGTTTTTATGCCAGTAGGAACGAGAGCAGCTGTTAAATCGATGACATCAGAAGATCTCGAGTCTTTAGGGGCTCAGATTATTTTAGGAAATACATATCATTTGTATCTGAGACCTGGAGCAGAACTCATTGAAAAGCTTGGCGGACTCCATCAGTTTATGGCGTGGAAAAAATCGATTCTCACGGACTCTGGTGGCTTTCAAGTCTACTCTTTGTCTGATCTTAATAAAGTGACTGACGACGGGGTATGGTTTCAATCTCACATCGATGGAAGTAAACATTTTATAGGTCCGCGTGAGTCGATGGAAATTCAAAGGGCCCTGGGATCTGATATTGTGATGTGTTTTGATGAATGCCCGGCGCTACCAGCGACAACTGAAATTTTAAAAAAAAGCTTAGAAAAAACTCATCGTTGGGCCAAGACATGCCGGGAGTTTGAATTAAAAAACCACCAACACCTTTTTGGAATTGTGCAAGGAGGTTTGGATTTAAAATTGCGAATGGAATCCTTGCAGGCCTTAGAAGAACTTAACTTCCCAGGACTGGCCATTGGTGGACTTTCAGTTGGTGAGAAAAACGAAGAGATGAAAGAGCTTTTGCAAGCCTTTGTTTCGCATATGCCTACAGAGAAGCCCCGCTATTTGATGGGAGTTGGTAAGCCGCTCGATATTTTAGAAGCCGTGAAGGCTGGAGTGGATATGTTCGATTGTGTCCTCCCCACTCGAAACGCTCGCAATGGTCAGATGCTGACGAGTCGTGGACCTCTCAATATTAAAAATGAACGTTTCAAAGATGATCAAAACCCACCCGATCCAGACTGCCACTGCCGCGTTTGCCAGCGCTACACTCGAGCCTATATTAGGCATCTCATCACTGTGGGAGAGTATACCGCGGGGCAGCTTACCACTTACCATAACCTACACTTTTATCTGCGTATGATGGAAGATATTCGCAAAAGTATTTTAGAAAAGAGATTTGACGAGTTTTATAGGAACTTTTATAACAAGTTCACTTCAAACAATTTCTAGGAGTTTACCCATGAGTACCCTCATAACATCAGCCTACGCCCAAGAAACAGCAGCTGCACCAGCAGCCCATAATCAGGCCCCTCAACAAAGCCCGGTCATGTCTTTTCTTCCATTCATTCTTATCTTTTTTGTTTTCTATTTTCTTTTGATTCGACCTCAAAAAAAGAAAATGGAGCAAGAGCAAAAATTCGTGAGTGCCCTTCAAAAAGGTGACGAAATTTACACTAAGTCAGGTTTTTTTGGAATCATCACAGGCCTTACGGATAAAATCGTGACGCTTGAGATTAGTGACGGTGTGAAGATTAAAGTTTTGAGATCACAAATTGCTGGCTCAGCAAAAAACATCTTCAGTTCTGAAAAAAAATAATTTACCATAAAGCCAAACTAAAGTCATAAGGATATCAATATGTTTGGTTTAGGTGCCATGGAGATTTTGCTGATCTTGGTGATTGCCCTTATTTTTATAGGGCCCAAAAAGTTACCAGATATTGCAAAGAATTTAGGAAAAGGGATTCGAGACTTTCAAAACGCATTGAAGGGGATGGGTGATGAGCCTCCACCAGAACAGCGTGCTCAAAAAGAAATTCCCAAAGAAGAAGACAAAAACGTTATTCAAACAACCGCGACAGATAAAACAGATAAAAGTGAGTCGAAGCAAAAGGATGAATCATGAAGCGCAACTGGTGGTACAAATTCCTTCTCATGCTCTTTGTAGTAGTTATAACATCAATGAGTATTGTCCCTACATTTTTTCCTATCAAAGAGGGGAGTTCTTACCCTGTAAAATCAAAAATAAATTTAGGTTTGGATTTGCAAGGGGGGCTTTATATTGTCCTGGGAATCGACTTTAACAAAGTTTATAAAGACGAAGTTGAGAAACAAGTTCAAAGAGCTGTGAGCTATCTTGAAGAAGAGGAAGACTTAAAGGGAACGATTAATGATTTTGATTTAAAAGACATTAATGACCCCCAGCTTTCTATTTCATTCGCATCTGATAATCAAAAACAAAAAGCTCATGAAATAATTAAAGAACGTTTTAGCTATCACTTGCGCTTAACTAGCGAAGTTGGAAGTGAGTTAAAATATGGAATCAACACCAGTTTACGAAACGATATTGAAAAAAACGCAGTTACGAAATCCATTGAAGTTATTAGAAACCGGATTGACGAATTTGGTGTTAACGAACCTGAAATTATATCTCAAGGTGAAGATCGAATTGTAGTTCAGCTCCCAGGGGTTAAAGACATTGATCGCGCGAAATCTTTGATTGGAAAAACCGCTAAGCTTGAATTTAAGCTTGTTAACGATGAAGAAAGTGCGGGTTCTCTGCAAGAATGGCTTGAAAAAGCAAAAGAGCAAGGAATCGAATACAAAAAAGGTGAGTTGTATTCAGCATTTTTAGAAAAAATAAATACATTCTTAAAAGACGATATCCCTAAAGGTTACGAAGTCGTTTTCGAAAAAATAATTAATAAGAAAACTAACGACGTGAGTTTGGGAAGAGCTTACCTTGTCGAGAAAATCTCAAAACTCTCAGGGGACGACCTTCAAGAAGCGGCCGTGACCATGAACCGACAAGATAATATGCCGGAAGTTAGCCTTGAGTTTAAATCTGATGGTGCTAAGAGATTTGAAGATATCACGGGGAAGAATGTGGGAAAACGCTTAGCTATCATCCTCGATGGAAACGTTTACAGTGCGCCTTCAATCAATGGGCGAATTGCAGGTGGTCATGCACGAATCACTCTCGGTCAAGGAACTCAAGAAGAAATTCTCAAACAAGCTCGCGATCTTGCACTCGTTTTAAGAGCTGGTGCGCTGCCAGTTGAATTGGAGTTTCAAGAACAAAGAATTGTTGGTCCAAGCCTTGGAGCTGATTCGATTAAGAAGGCTGAGTTTGGGGGGATGATTGGGATTATTGCGGTTTTCCTCTTTATTCTTGTCTATTACAAAGTTTCTGGAGTTATCGCTGCCTGGACCTTGTTACTCAACATATTGATCGTTCTCGGTTGTTTGGTCGGTCTCGAAGCAACCCTTACATTGCCGGGGATCGCTGGTATTGTTCTCACCATTGGGATGGCGGTCGATGCGAACATTATTATTTTTGAAAGAATAAGAGAAGAACTGGAAGCGGGGGCTTCGGCCAGAGCGGCAGTGGAGTCCGGGTTTGGAAAAGCTTTTTGGACGATACTCGATGCCAACTTAACAACGGCCGTGGCCGGTATTGCCCTTCTAAACTTTGGAACAGGACCAATTCGAGGTTTTGCCGTAACCCTATTAATCGGTATTGCAGCAACAATTTATTGTTCTTATTTCGTCGGTAAATTGATGTTTGAATTTTATATGGAAAGAGTGAAAGGCCAGTCAGTAAGTATCTAAGAGGAAAAGAGCATGAATAAATTAAATATAGATTTTGTTGGAAAGTTTGCATTGGCCGTGACGATTTCTTCGCTGGCCGTTTTGGGATCACTTTACTTGATCTTTTTTCAGGGACTAAATCTCGGAGTTGATTTTCGAGGAGGGGCTGAAATTCAAGTTAAGTTTGCGCAAGATGTGAGTGACGTTGGGGTGAGAGATTCTTTAGCTAAGTCTGACTATAATGTCTCTTCAGTCCAATCCATTGGGGAAGCTAACCAAAATGAATTTCTCATCAAAGTTGCTGCCAGCAAAGATGAAGACATCAACAAGTTAACGACCAAAATTACAGAGCACTTAAGCGAAAGCTTTGCTGCCCAAGGAATTGAAATTAGAAAAACAGATATCGTAGGGCCAAAGGCCGGACAACAACTCCAAATATCTGGGGTTTACGCCATGCTGATGGCGTTGGCAGCGATTCTCATCTATATCGGTTTACGATTTGATTTTAAATATTCGCCGGGAGCAGTTGTTGCTCTTTTTCACGATGTTCTTATTATCTGTGGTATTTTTGTTCTCACCGATAAAGAATTCAGCCTGCAAATTGTCGGTGCTTTGCTTGCGGTTATTGGTTATTCCGTTAACGATACGGTGGTTGTTTACGACCGGGTTCGGGAACACGAAGAAAAACGCGTTGGAGGAAAACTCAAAGAGCACATTAATAATGCACTCAATGAAACACTTTCAAGAACGACACTCACTTCAGCAACCACGCTTTTTGTTGGGATCGCAATGTTCTATTTCGGTGGTGGGATTATCCACGACTTCTTTTTTGCGATTGTGCTTGGGGTTTTTATCGGGACTTATTCGTCACTTTTTATTGCAGCCCCAACTGTGTTGTTCTTATCTAAATTTCAAAAATCGTAAATGATCTTTTTGAAATATATTTTCATCTTAATATTGCTAGGGACTTCCCTCGGGACTTATTCTCAAGGGAAGGCCGTGATGGAATTGCCTCCTGAGATTGTTGAGAAAATTAAAAATCTTGAAGCAAATGAGGGGAGAGTTAACCCTGAACAGTTGCAAGAGATTCTCAAAGAGGCTGCTCAACTTCAAGGAAATAAACCCATTAGCGATCAAGAACTCCAAACGGAATTAAAACTTTCAGACGAACAAGTTCAGCAAATGCAACAAATGATGGAAAGTGGTGTGTTTAAAGAAATGCTCCAAAATTTTCAAAACTCTCAAGGCGCCATACTGCCAGGCCAGCTCAAGGAAAATCCAGAACTCACTAAAATGGCCGAATCGGTCATGAAAGAGATGTCTAAAAACAATCCTTTCTCACAATTTACAGCGGAACAAATTAAAGACATGTTGCGATCGCAATATTCAGGAAGCCCAATTGGGAAGTTTTTCCAAGACTATCCAAAGTTTGAAAATTTTGTGGCCCATTGGTTTGTTGATAAAGAGGCGCTTCCAAAGGCGATGTCCATTGGACTCAAAAAAAAGCGGCTTAGAAATTACGGGATTTTTGCTTTTATGTTTTTGATATTTGGTTTTTATTTTAGCGCTAAAATTGTCCGCGATGACGTTTCTATTATTAAAAAGTTTGTCAAAAAGCTTGGAGTGCGGCTCGTTGTCATGGTTTTTACTTTTGGATTATTTTATAGCGCCTTTTTTAGAGAACTTTCTCCTACCATTCGAATTGCCAAGCAGTATCTATTTTAAATGATTATTTGGGAACGCATCCGATCCGCTTGTCGTGTGGAGGCGTTGAAGGAATAGGGCCATTGAGCGTAGAGCTACTGTCGCTGATATCAGTGGTGTGTTTTACGCGATAGAGTTTTTGATAGTCAGACTGCACTGTTGGCGTAACGGTGTTAGCAGGCCAATAAAAATAAACTGTTTTCCCTCGAATATTCTCATCAGTCGGTGTTTTGTACTGAGGATTTCCAGCAGCATCAAAGCCGTCGATATAAAACCAAATTTTCTTAATGAGAGATTCTTTAACAAGAAGATAATTGGGTTCGGACACTCCTTGAGTTCCATCTAAGTTAAATATTGAAAAGGCCATTCTTTCCGCAAAGTACAGGGCTTCAGTTTCCACTCCTAAGATATCACCGAGCTCTCTAAAAAGAGGATCCTGAGAAGTGTAGTGAGAATTGTTGGGACAATAGCCTTTATAATTTTCATCCATCCAAGCGCGCATGATAAAGCCCATGGTAGGAGCTCCCTCAGCATCTTGTTCTTGAACAGAACCATCATTATTGAGTAGAGGAGCATTTGGCCAGTTGATGGGTTGGAAAATAGTGGGAACAGTGATGTTGCTATTTCCAGTGGCATCTAATCTTCCTTGGAGAATATCGTGAATGTCGTAGCGTTGATTGGCATCGTTATCAAAAAAACGTGGGTCTGTGGGATTCCAAACAGCGAAGCTATTATAAGAAAGCTCAAGTCTTGGAAAAAGTGGGCCATCGACAGGGCCATAGAGTTGAGTGTCGTGACAGTGAAAAGCCAGAGTATCTGTTCCTGGAGGTAGTGGCGTTGGATCGTTCACGGTATAAAAATATGTGAGGCGATAAAAGGCTTCGCCACCCGCAGCTGTTTGATTGTAATTTCGATGACAGTCATAGCGATGCACGGGTGAAATTCCAAGGGGGCCGATAGCTGGTTCTGTTGGAAAATTTTTTACTTTTTTAATTTGAATAGAATTTGATCTCGCTTGTGAAGACTGTTCAATCAAAGTGAGGATGTAAGCTTGATCGTAGGTGAGGGATTGAAGATTCACGGTAAACTTGTTGTCACCTGGATTAATGATGACATCCAACGAAGTTGTCGAGCCGTTAGAATCCATGGCCTCAATCACGCAGCTTGGGTTGGCCCCACTGGAAACGCCATCTTCGCTAATAACTTCTTTAAAACACCAATTATAAAGTGATCCTAATTGGGGATTCAGAGAGATCGATTTTCCTAAAATAGTTTCAATATAGAGGGTGTCTTGAGAATCCACTTTGTCGGCACAAAAATTGAGACAATTTCCAAGAATGATAGGCTTTCCTTCATTGCATGCGCAGTAATTGGGAAGCATTTTAACTTCTGATTCAGGCTTGATTCCTTGCGAAAGACTGCTTCCTCCCGAGGTAGCAGTTCCGCGATTGCCGCGAGGGGATTCATCAAATAAACAGCCGGTCAAAAAGCTGCATATTAGCGAAATCTTTAATAAATTTTTTAGTTTTTGCCCTATCATTAAAATTTCCCTCTATACTATGATTTTAGTTTAATGAAGGGTGAAAAAGTCAGGCTTTCTTGCTCGGACCATGTAATTTCAATAGGTTATAGTAGATTTGTGAGAAATCGTGATGCGAGATTTTGCCTTTCTTTGTTGGCAGATTGAAGGGGGGAACCATTATTTCCTACTTAGAGAGATTCAAAAATTCTTTTATAATAATAGGGACTTACCTCATATAAGGAGCTAATTATGACTAAAGCCGATCTTATCAACGCTTTAGAAAAACAGGCCAATCTTTCGCATACTCACTCTGAGAAAGTGGTCAATATTATCTTCGATTGCATGATCCAGTCGCTTTTTGATGACGATCGAATCGAAATTCGTGGATTTGGCTCCTTTGCAAACCGCAACTACAAAGCTTATGAAGGCCGAAACCCCAAGACTGGTAAAGTTGTGAAGGTTAGCCCTAAGAAAGTCCCATTCTTCAAAGTCGGTAAAGAACTGAAGGAAATGGTGGACGAAGGGAAAGACAAATACCTCATCAAGGACGCCTAGATTTTTCGCTGAAACTTCAGCATTTGCATTGCGCGAAGTTCTTAAAAACAGTTATCTGGGCTCATTTTCACTGACAAATCCCCTGACAAATAGTAAGTTTTTACGGTACTTTAAAATTTAAGTTTATTACTTATAAATTCTAAATTTCGATTATCTTTTTGAGGAGACATGCCCGAGTGGCACAGAGTGCAGGAGCACGATGTGTGGTTGGCCAAAGGCCACACTGAAGCAGGATGCGGAAGTGACTAAAGGGAACGGTTTGAGCAAAAGGCAAAACCGTTATAGTTTAGAATTTGTTGTTTTGATTTGTTAGTTTGAATATTTTTTAAGGAGACATGCCCGAGTGGTCCAAGGGAACGGTTTGCAAAACCGTACAGCCGCCGGTTCAAATCCGGCTGTCTCCTCCATTATCACAAATAATCTTAGTGAAGAAACTTTTCTTGAGAAAATTGAATATGATAAAGAGTGTAGGGCGATCCCTGATGGACACTCTTGAGTGTTGTGACGTGGGCTGGTTGAAATCCTGCATATTGAGGGATGGTCGAAATAACACCTGCTTTGAGAGTATTCACAAGCTCGCTTCCAAGCAGGACTTTCCCTAACTTTTCGGCCACTTCTTCAAATTGGCTGATTTGCATAAAGCATTCGTTCTTATTCATTTTGGTAATTTTGTATTCATAGTTCTTATCAAAAAAATATGATTTTTCATGCGCAAGACACTCGAGAACATCTTGTTGAGAATTAAAGTTTTGAAACATCTGAGAAATGAAGCCGCCTTCATTACACTGAAATGAATTTGCTCCCATGGCGTAGATATCTTTTGGATCAAAATTCTTTTCACTTAAAAGTGTTAACAAATCAGTCATGAAATTGTGATTAATCAATCCATCATCGTCGTGAAAGGCCTCGACGTGGACTTGAAAATACTTGAGGATAGAGCGAAGATAAAAGCCTCCCCGGTATCTCAAAATATAGTTAAAAATATTTTTTAAGGTTCTTTTTTTACTTTGAGCGCACTTGGTGTACTTCTTTGGGATAGAGTAGGGGTTGTGATGGAACTGTTTGAGCAGCACCTCGTAGTCAATTGTGTCGTTGATGACGGCCTCAAAACTGAGGTTTAAGCGCTCCAAAATATAGGCAAAGTGGTCAATTCGGATGGTATTTTTATTCGATAAAATAGAGGTGATTGAATTCTGAGGGAGTTCAAAGATATTGGCAAATTCCTCGTCATTTAGATCAAGAATAAATTTTGTTTTGACTAAAAAATTTAGAATTTTGGAATTGATATTTTCTTTAGAAAAAGAATTTAATTCGCTACTTGGATGATCCATGAACTTTCTTTCTCTGTAATTTTAAATTGGTTTTTGTTTTCAGTCATGTGTTTCAAAAAAGATATATTATACTGATTCATAAAAGCACTTGGCTTAGATGTAGAAGGAGAGACTTCTAATTGAATATCTTTTTTCGTCTGATCTTTTATTTCATAATCAAACTCACAATTGTAAGCTTTAGCATGTTTTACAAAATATTGAACCTTTTTAACAGAGTTGTGTTTCATCCCAACATAATCACAGAAATAAGATCCATGCACTTTTCTCGACCAAAAATTATCAAAAAGTTGTTCTGGTGAAGTTTTCGGAAAAAATTTGGCTTGTATTTTATCAATGAAGTTATCATTGACTTGAAGATCTAAGCGATAAAAATAACAAGGATCAACTTTTAAACTTTTAAGAGCTTTTTGGTAGTCTTTAGTCCCCAATTGGATATGGAGATGGTTAAGAATAGGCATAATAAAGCGATTATTGTAGTTACAGTTTTCACGGTATTTTTTATCGATTAGCTTAGAAACAAAAGGATTTTGAGAACTCAATCTAAATTTATTTTTTGAATTTTCTTTTAAATCAATAAATCCAAGGTAATTAGAATCAAGCGGAATATTTGTTTGCTGACACAAAATCGCCCAGGTAATGGCATCAGGGACAAGTATTCCTGATTCTAGTTTCGAGATTGTTGACTGGGTAATGCCGAGAAGTTTGGCAAAATCAGCTTGTCCGTAACCTGAGGACATTCGCGCACATTTAATAATAAGCGGAGTGTGTAAAAGGATGTTTTCTTTTATTTCTTGAGGGTTCATGGTGTCCATAATTCCAAAGAGAATATAGCGAACTGGACACCAAGTCAATTTGGTCTGTCAAAATTATAGATTTCTTAAGCAGCTGCTGCGATTTCAATTTCGTAAATGTCACCGAGCTCAAGGCGATTTTCCCAGAGATTCTGATAACCCATTGAAATATCGGTCGCCCACCTGGAAAATTTTTCAAGGTGAACCATAACGGCTTCTTCTCCATTGAGGCAAGGGTGTTTAAAAATGGGTTTGGAGCTGATTGCATGGTGGCCCATTTTAAAGAAAAATTTGTCTGTTTTCATTCTGAGAATCCCGCAGGTCATCCATTCAGGAATATTGTAGTCGTGGTGATGCCAGTAACCAAGCGCCATGGCCAGTTCTCGCAGCATGATAGAATGTTCAGATTTTCTAAATTCAGGAACAACAGTCCAAGAGCAATCATAGGAAAGTTCAGTTTTCTTTTTAAGACAATTTTTAACGATCGTTTGGATACTCGCGTGACACTCAGAACTTCCGCCTTTTTCAATAAGTGTTAAGGGACAGAATTCCACGTTGTGTTTGCGACAAAGTGATAAGGGAACACTTTTATAAACACAGATTGGGTTTAAACCATCTTTAGTATCTTGGCATATTGCCAAGTGAGTTGAAAAAAAATCGGTGGTATCAAAAGGAAGAGCACTGTCCATGTATTCTTTATTATAGCCACTTCTTTTGGTGGCCAAAAATTTTCCGAAAGTGTTGCGGACATCTTTATCTTCAAAATAGTTACAAGCATTATTGAGAACGACAATTCGTAGTGATTTAAGAAATGATGACATAAGTGAAACCTCCTTGATTACTTTATTCCAATTCGGTGAGGACTAGGTTTGTCATGAAGCTTTTGCCGGTTAAAAACAAAAATGACCGCGTTTGAGTTTTTGGTTAAGATTGAGATAGGAAATTCCGAATGGAATACAATAAAGTAGGGTGAAATTGTCAGGCAATGATCTTTTATAAGGAGCTTTCGATGGGCTATTCAATGGAAAATCAAAAAGAAGCGCAGAGATTAGAGTTCCAGGCGAAACAGCGCAATTATTCACTTGAAACAGAGCTCTCACACCTTAATTTAAAGACCCACAAAAAGGTTCTTGATCTTGGCTGTGGGACGGGCTTAATGGCACGTTACTTACTTGATGAAAATTCAAAACTTCAAGTTTCTGCTTGTGATTATTCCGAAGTTCGAATTCAACAGGCCAAAAATTTGAGTAAGGGTTATTCTATTGATTTTTTTCATGGAGATGCACAAAATCTCAAAATTCAAAAAAAGTTTGATCTTATTATTTCTCGCTATGTTTTTGAACATTTAGAAAATCCTGAACAAGCAGCCCGCTCAGTTTACGATGCTCTGGAAGTAGGAGGAACCGGCTATTTAATCGATTTTGATGGCATTTTTCTAAATCTCTATACAGCAAATGATAAATTTAATCAGCAGCTCAACGCCATTAATTCAGCTGTAAATTTTGATCTTTATATTGGAAGGAAACTCCCAGCTTTGTTAAAGAGTGTTGGTTTTAAAAATATCCAATGGCGTGCTGAAATTAATACATTTGAAGGTCCTGAGTTGGCCGAAGAAAAGCATAATTGTGCTCAGAGATGTCAAAATGCTTACCCACTTTTGGAAAAACTATTAGGCAGCAATCAAGAAGCAGAAATGTTTATTGAAAATTATGTGGATTCTCTCGATTTTCCTGAAACAGTTCTTTTTTACAATAAATTTATTGCTTGGGGAGAAAAATAGTCTGTTTACTATAGTTCTATTTGTCTTTTAAATAATCGAAAATAATGTGAACGTTTGAGAAGTAATTCTTGATGTGTTCCTTCTTCTACAATTTGTCCTTTTTGGAAAACAACGATCTTATCTGCATGGATAATTGTATTTAAACGATGGGCAATGAGTATATTCGTTTTTCCTTTTCGCATTCTTATATTATTAAGAATTTTTTTCTCAGAAATTTCATCCAGGGAAGACGTGGCTTCATCCAAAATCAGTATTTCAGGATTGGAGTAAAAAACACGGGCGAGGCAAAGCCGCTGGCGTTGTCCTCCTGAGAGCCCAAGTCCTCGAGGACCTAATTGGTAATAGTAGCCATGTCTTTTTTTGACTATAAAGTCATGAGCGCAGGCCATCTTAGAGGCGTGAACTGCACGTTCAAAATGAGGGTTTTCATCACCCAAAGTTATATTATCGATGATTGTTCCAGAAAAAAGTTCACTGTCTTGGCCGGTGGTTTTTATCAATTTTCGAAGGTTTTCTAGAGGAATTTCTTTTGAATGGGTCTCTCCAAAATAAATGTCACCTTGAATGGGTGTATAGAGACGATTGATCATTGAACTAAGAGTGGATTTACCAGATCCTGATTGACCAACGAAGGCAATTGTTTTTCCTCTCGGAATTTCTAGGTCGATGTTTTTAAGAACGAGAGGAGACCCATCGGATCCATACTGAAAAGTGACATTTTTACAGATGATATCACCAAGAATTTCGTTTGAAGGATTTGACTCGAACAAATTGATATTTTCCTTAGGGGAAGTTAAAATTTCATCTATTTTGCCAAAGGCCATCGCAGCTTGATCAAAATCATTCCATTTTTTCAAAAGTTCATCTAGAGGATTGAGAAAATACTGGGCCAAGAAATAGACTGCGATAACTTGCCCAAAACTGAGCGCTTCATTGAGAAACAGCCCCAAGGCGGTGAAAAAGAGGATAATTTGAAAGATCTCACTAGCAAAGGGGCTAGCCGTTTTGAGTAAGTTTAATGCTTTTTCTCTTTGTCGTTTTTCATTGATGAGTTTAATAAAACTTTCTTCCCAGCGCCACCTCGCTGTTACCATGGCCCCAATACTTTTCAATGTTTTTATAAAAGTGATTTGTTCAAACAATAGGCTTTCACTTATTCCTGAAAATTTAAAAATAGTATTAAGATGTTTGGTTGTCGTTTTGATGATTAATTTAAACATAAAAAGATAAAAAGGAATAAATATCAATGAAATTAAAAATAAATGTGGATGATAATAATAGAGAATACCAGAACTGATAAGTAGAGAAAAAATATTAAAAATACTTGAGAGTAAAAACAAACTGAAAAAATCTCTTAATTGGTTAATCTCACTTAAGCGAGAAGTAATATCTCCAACATTTCGAACTTCAAAGTAATTAAGAGGCAATTTGAGAATATGCTTAAAAAACTTAGAGTTAAGTTTTGAGCTGAGCTGAGTAGAGAATTTTATAAAAATGTGGCCACGAATTTTAACGAGTACTCCTGCTAGCAAAATAATGGTCGAGAGCATAATAAGCGGAGTTTGGAAGTTATTTTGATTTTTAGGGAGTAGCACATTATCAAAGGTTAATTGAAGAAATAAAGGTAGCCCTAAATTCAATAGGCTCAATAAAATTGATGCCAATAGAATTTCTAAAAATTGCCAATAGGAACCTTTTAACAAATTTAAATATTTCCCATAGTTATTTTTAGAATTAGGATAGTTAGCTAAACGAGAATTGGGTTTAATCAATAAACAATGATGAGAGTAGGATTTTTTAAATTCATCTCGAGATACCTTGTCAAGTTTAGAGGAGGGATCGGCAATCCAAATATAATCTGGAGAAACTTTATATATAACTACATAGTGAGATTGCATGAGAGCAATAAAAGGGACCTGTAATTCTTGAAGTGATTTATAACCAGACATCACTCCCATGGCATCAAAGCCGACTTGGTTCGCTGCATTTTTTAAAGAGAGCATCGAAGCTCCCTCTCGAGTAATATAAATAAGTGATCTCCAAGTTGCTATATTAATTTTTTTTCCGTAAAAGCGAGATATCATGGCCATACAGGCTGCACCACAGTCCATCATGTCATTCTGCTTAATAAAGTAAAATTTTTTCTTATGGTGTTTTTTGATTTGGTTTTTGTCAGGTTTAAATTCTTCAATATTTATTGAATTGTCTTCATATTCAAAATTATCTTCATAGTAAATTTGCTCAGACTTGATGCTTTCTTTATTTTTAGTTTTCTCAATAGTATCAGAAAGTTTATCTAAAACAGGTGTAAAGTTTTTTATAAAATATGAATCTTGACTTCCTGTGAGCAAAATACCTCTGAAATCTTGGCTGCAAACAACGCGGATATCATTTCTTATGATGAGATAATCTGATCGATACAATGATGTAATATATTTTTCATTTTCTTCTGATTTTAAATAAATGCGCATTTCCCCTGAACTGATGACAAGTGTTTTATTCAGGGAGTTTTTGATTACATCATCAATTTCTTCACTTCCTATAGTTTGAATATTTTCAAAAAACTGATAAAGAGAGTTATCGTCGATACCAATAAGCTGATAGTCACGCTTGAGTTTATGAAGTTCTTCATAATGAGTAATATTTTGAAGATATTTTTTGATAGAGGGCAAGAGGCTAAATATTTTATCGAGAGTCTGACGAGGGACTAATAAGATATGAGAGTCATCTGATGCTGTCCATTTGTATTTCCAAGGTGATTTGTTGAGGTATGAAGAAAATTCGATAGAGCGGCCAGGTTCAATTATATCTAATACTTTGTTATTTTCACTATAGCTAAGCTGAACTTCCCCACTTGTGACGATGTAAAGGAGGTTATTTTTTTGAACAATACTATTTCCCATTTTGATACTGTAGAGTGAACAATCTTCGAGCACTGATTCATGGAGATTTGGCGGAATTAACTTGAAAAGAGAAACTCGTTTTACTTTATTGTATTCTTCAATAATACTCACGCCAAAAACCTTTTTGAGCTGAAACTAGGATAAACTTGATTTTGGAAGGTGGTCATTGATAAAATCTTAGCATGTTATTAATTTTGATGGAATTCTGATGAGTGAAAAAGACAATTTAGAGGCCTCAAACAGTGAATCACTTGTTTATCGGCCAAGTAATGTTTCTTGGGCAGTATCTGACGTTATGAAGAGAAAAAATCCTTTTTTAAACCGACCTTTTTTGTATTTTATTTCAATCTGGATCATTGCGTTTTTTATTTATATTTTCCTGGCAGAAGTTCCTCGTTTTACTGAAGCCCATGGTGTTTTAGGGTTAAGGAATGAATCATTTGTTGGTGGAATTGGATTTAGTGCCGATCTTCCACATCAAATCGATATGCAGTCAAAGGTTGACATATATTTTGATGGATTTCCGAACGGCGAATACAAAAGTATTCAAGGAAAAATTATAAATGTTAATTTTGTCTCAAAAGATGAAAAAAACAATAAAATAAACTATAGAGGACTTATTTCCCTGGATGAAGAGAAAATCGTTGCTCGCTCAGGGGAAGTGGAGAAGCTCACTTCAGGTATGACTTTTAAAACCCAGATTCATATTGGCGAAGAATCGGTTTTTGAATCTTGGATGAAATGTCTATTACAGACTCATCAATCATCTCAGAAGGAGAGAAAAGTTGATTGAATCGCATCTATTAGAATCTCTTCCCTCTGAATCCATCATCACTCTGCTTCCCCAGTTTAAAAAAACTCTTTTTGAAAAAGCACAAGTTCAACTCGTTTCCCTGTCTGATAAAATCGGGACTTTTGGTGAAAGCTTGAGTGAGCTCATTATTCCCCTCGATGGAGATTTAGTTCTCTATAAAAAAAATCAGAAAAATGAAGACATGGCCTTTGGATTTCTTCAAAAGGGGCGATGTTTGGGTCTTGGAAATATCATCTCAGGCACCCCGCTAACCTATGAAGCTCGCGGAGAGTCAAATATTCGTGTCCTCAAGTTATCAAAAAAAGATTTTCTAGAATATCTTGAAAGTTACCCTGAATATTTGAATTATCTCAAACTCATGACCTCTTCAATGGCCATTAGAAATTTTAAAAGATTCCTAGTGGGATCAGGTATAAAAATTGAAGATATTGTCAAAGTTTTTTCTAAACTAAAAAAAACCTCAATAGTCGATCAAGCAAGTTTAATGAATTTGCTTCAAAGTCATATTCTTTTTATCGATTCTGGAAAACTTGAAATTTATTTTGATGATAAAGATAAGATCGCTCACAGTATTGAAGAAGGAGGATGGATTGGAGGAGAGTCAATTGTCCCACCTCATATTCTTTCCTACAGCATAGGTCATTCGCAAAATATTGAATCATTGTATTATTTAAGCCATCAGGATTTAAAGCCAATTCTTTCTGACAATACTTTGAATTCACTGTATCAAGAACCATTCTTAAATCTTTTTGAACACCATTCCAAAAGAGTCTTTCAGGAAAAATCACCTCCATGGGGTGAAAATTGCGAACCAATCTCATCACAAAAGAATTCCATGCCTAATTGGGGGAAATTAGAAAAAGCAACAAGTGATTTTAAAAGTTTTTCGGCTAATTTAAAGAATCTTGGTTCGATTTATAATTTGCCGATTAATGTTTCTTTTATAGAAAACTATATAAAATTCAATATGAAGGATCTTAATCTCAAAGTCATTGCTGAATTACTCGAGGTTCACGGATTTCAAACTCACCCAAATAAATTCCAAGAAAATATCCGACCTGATTTTCCCTTAGTGAGTGTTTTAGGAAATCGCTTAGTCCTTATCCATGCTATTGAATTACAAACACTCTATTATTATGATGCTTGCTATGGCTTCCAAAAAAAGAACATCAAAGATCAACCCGTGGAGTGGCTTGAGCTTTCTGAGAGTTGGAAAAAAGCACGAAATGTGTTGAATGAAGAAAATCCTTGGGGAAATAAAAACAATAGGAAAGTTTTCAATGAAATTTTCAAAAATACTCTGTTCGAGAGAAAAGATCATATCTGGAAAATCGTTTTATCATCTGTATTCTTGGTCGTATTATCCCTCCTGGTTCCATATATTTATGGGAATAGCATTGACAGTGTTTTTACTCTAGGGAAAGGGACTAACCTTTCGAGCGATGCTCTTATCATTTGTTTATGTGCTTTTGGTACATTTATCTTTAGCTATCTTCAAAAACATTATTTGAGTGAATATTTTTATAAATTTCGATTTAAAACGAGTGCAAAATTTTATAAAAAAATTTTAGGGGTAAATTTAAAAAGCACAGACAAAAATAGAGAGGAGAATACATTTATTGAATTAGAGCGATTTACAAAATTTCAAAGATTTATTGAAGAAAATATCTTTGAAATCGGAGCGAAAACAGTTCTCGCTCTTTTTTCTCTAATACTTATTTCACTTTACGGTAGAGATTTCTTTATTATTTCTATTGTCTTTGTTATATTAGTCTATTTTTCAGTTAAAACTCTAGGGAAGGAGATCGATATTGTTCAAACAAGTCGATCGAACTCTGAAACAAAAATGAAGAGACTTGTCTCTGAGATCGTTACAGGAATAATGGCGATAAAAATTTTTAATAGTGAAAAAATATTTTTGGAAAATTTTGAGAAAAAAAATAATGAGAAAATGAAAGCTGAAAAATGGCTTGCCAATAAGAGCGTTAATATTCAGATTTTCTTTAGGCTTATACAAGGTGGACTGATTTTAAGCACGATGAGTGTTGCAATTACACAGTATTTTGAATCAAAGTTAAGCCTAGGGGATGTTTTTGCTATAAGCCTTTATGGGACAATTGCAGCTTCACCTTTAATGGACCTGATCCCATTTATTCTTAATATGAATAGCTTTAAAATGGATCACAAATATTCGAAAGAATATTTTAATAAAAATAATGATGAACATTTTGAAATTCGTAAGGTCGTCAAGAAAATGAAAGGTCATATAGAACTAGAAAGAGTTAAATTTCGCTATGATAAAGATGAGCAATGGACCCTCAATAACATAAGTCTCAATATATTTCCAAAACAAAAAGTTGCAATAGTTGGAGAAAGTGGATGCGGTAAAACGACTCTAGCTAATTTGATAGCTGGGAATATCTTTCCCCAATCTGGTCGTCTCTATTACGACGGAATAGATAGTAGTTTGGTGTCTCAAAAATCTTTAGATAATCAGATTGGTTTTATCGAACAAGAAAGTTGTCTATTTACTGGATCAATTAAAGAAAATATAGCTTATGCATATCCAGATGTATCGGATGCAAAAGTAATTGAATCTGCAGAAGAAGCTTATTGTTCTGAATTTATAACTGAATTTCCCCATATGTACGAACAAGAACTCGCAGAGGGGGGTAGAGGTCTATCTGGAGGACAAAAACAAAGACTGAGTATAGCAAGAACCATTTACCGAGACCCTCAAATCCTTATACTTGATGAAGCGACATCAGGGCTAGATTCTGATTCAGAATATAAAATTGTTGAGCTTTTAAAGAAATTTGGGCAAGAAAAAACATTTATTTTTATCACTCATCGCTATTCGACTATACGATTATGTGATTACATTTTTTTAATGGAAAAAGGTGAGATCGTTGATCAGGGAAGTGTCGATGAGCTTTTTAAAACGAGTCTTCGTTTTAAAAAGTTATTTCAAGAACAGTTATCTTGATGCTTATAATGGTGGGTTCTAATTAAACCATTTTTGATAAAATTCTTTTCTGAAATTTAAAAACTTTTGCCATTGCTCCTCAGTTTCAAATTTTTTCTTAAAAGTCTCAATGAATAGTTTTTCCTTCTCTCGGATTTTATTTAAACTTAAATCAAGACTTTTAGGATTGATTTCTGAGCGCATTTGCTGAAGCTCAGTCAAAAGAGTACCCTCTGAGGATACAAATTCGACAGCTGTTTCTTCAGAGAGTTCTAAATCCTTTACGCAGAAGTCATGCAGTTGAATAATCCAATCATTTTGAAACTTATCACTTTCATATATTTTTAAGAAATCAGTCGTGTAGAGTATATTCTCTACATATGATTCCTTAAAATTCGAAGTAGTTTGAGGGATAAAAGAGTTAGAATCTTGCCAGTCTTGGATTTTTTTCTTGTTGGCTTCGTCGGAATCCTTTTTAATGGATACAAAAAAGCTCGAGATGCCTGAAGTTAAAGCTGTTCTTATATTTGCCATATCGAAAGTGAGAATGAAGATGAAGAGTGCAGGGATACCAAATTTTATAAAATTGATTTTTACTGTTTTTATGAGATTTTTCTTGCTATTAATATCTGCCTGGATCCCAGATCTTTGAATTAATTCGACATTTTGCCCTTCAAGTGATCTTTGGACTAAATCAAGAATTTCATCTCGAAGTGCAGACCGTTCTTTTTCATCCAGTTTTTCAAATGATTTATTAAATTTATAGAGTAAAAAGTTGAATACAGCATTTTTGACATTGCGAATTCGTTCTTTTTCATTGCGAGAGAATTCTTTTTTTCTCTTTTTTAATTCAATGTCGAGGAGTCTCTCTTTCTCGATCCTGTCTCGATTGATTCCTTCAATCGCGTTACTTTTAAGTTCTTCCATCTCTTTTAGTTTTTGCTGTTTTAATCTTTCAATCTCATGTTGACAACTTTCTTTAAGTTTTTGATTCTCAGTAAAAGTTGATTCGCGTAATGATTGTATTCTTTTTAATTCATCTTTTTTGAGCTGCCGAAGTTCAATTTTACTTGCATGTTGATTAGCGATTATTTGAGAATGAAGCTTGTTTTTGAGTTCAGCAATTTTTTTGAACTCCTTCCGTCGATTCTTTTTGTATTCTTTTAACTCAGAATCGAGCTCTTTGGAGAAGTTCTTGCGCATTTCTTCTTTTTGATCTTGTAGCGTTTTAAAAGATTGTATTCTTTTGTTAATGAGAATTTGATTTTGTTCTTCTCTTTCACGGGACATCTTGTCTTTACATAATTTCACAATAATAGCAGATTTCTTCTCAGCTGCTTGGATGAAACGGTCATAGTCTTCACTGGCAGACTTGAGAACACGATCGGCTTCTTCCTTTTTTTCCTTATAAAGATTTTCAGCTTGTAAAAGCCGTTCATTATATTTTTTTTCAGTGTGTTCATCTCTTAGAAGAGCTCTTTTATAGAGCTGATCGGCTTTTTCTTCCTTTTCCTTACAATACTTTTCTGCACGATCAATAATTTTCTCAGATTCTTCTTTTGCAGTTTGATATATTTTTTCTTCTCTTTCTCTAATCTCTCGTTGACGATTTTGGTAGTTAATGGCAATTTTCTCTTTTTTCCTCTCCAATTCTGTCTCATAATGACGAAATTGCTCATTGATTTCATTGCGTCTGTTTTGAGCCTCTGAAGCAACTTCGCTTAAGACTCTACGCTTTTCAGATTCGATTTCCATCTCTACATTTTTTCGATATATCTCTAAATCACCCTCAATTTTATTTTTTTTGAGTTCATAATCTTTCTTTAAAAACTTGAGTTGATTTTCGAATTTTGCTATCTCATCGTTAATTTCAAACCTTGATTCTTCAAGTTTGTCGAGCTCTTCAGAGAGCTCATCAATTCTTGAGATAAGAGCATCTCGCTTGATCGTATTCTTTTTAATATCTTCTTGGATCTTATATTGTTGTTCTTGAGAGCGGGAGGACTTTTCTAGAAGTTCTTTGTTTTCCTTTTCGAGGTTATCGACTTCGCCTTTGAGGAACTCGGCTTTGGCTAGCTTCTTGTCAACTTCTTCTTCAGCTTGTTCCAGTTTAATGAGCATTTCTTCTTGGCGTTTCTCTGATTCTACTTGAAATTCTTTAAATTGTTGCTCATATTCGAGGTTAAGCTGATGACTTTTGTGTTCTAATAATTGGACTCTGCCATGCTGTTCTTTGATTTCCAGCTCTAGGCGATCTCTTTGACTCGTGAGATCTTTTATCATCTCTTCAATAGAACCAGTATCTTTAATTTTCTTATTAATTCTTTGAGTCAGGTCTTCGAGTTCTAAGTTTTTAGGTTCTAAACTTTGTTCGACCTCATGAAGTCTCATCTGTTGTCTGAGATGCAACTCACTGACCTTATCGAGCTCTTTTTTCTTATCGTCAATTTTTTGATTGATCCCTTTGAGTTTTTCTTTTTTTAATTCGAGCTCCGAATTTGTAGTGTAGAGTTCCTCAGTGGATTTATCGCGTAGAGTATCAACTTGTGATTTTTCATCTTTTAAGTCTTGAATTGATTTTTCTAAGTTCTTCTTTAACTGCTCTCTTTTGGTTAATTCGAGTTTGATTTTTTCTAAATTGCGGACAGCAACCTTTTTAGCAAGGTGGATATCTGTTTTTGTAGTGACATTAACATGCTTGACTCTATTATAGGGTGGAGGAGCGTCAATGCCTTTCAGTTTTGAAATGGCTTTTAGTTCTTCACTGCCGGATTGGAAAAAATCTTTTTGTTCATTAGATCTAAAAAAACGATACTTTTCTTTATTTTCACCGAAAGAAACGATGTCACCAATTTTGTATTCTTCTCTACTGTTGAAAGTGAGACGTTTATCATTTAGATAAACTTCTTCAAAAAAGGAAGTCGGTTCGATGAAAATTTTACCTGTTTGATGATCCGTTGTGATTTTAGCAATTTCATCACTTTGCACTGAAGCAACGATAATATCACAGTCTTTATGTGAACCTACAGACTGTTCTTTTTTGTTGAGAATCGCATCCGTCAACGGAGTATTTTCAATTTTAGAAGCGATATTGATCATTGTCCCACGTTCCTTTATTTAACTTTTTTTATAGAACCCAGTGTGCCCTAAGCGACACTAGGTTCCTTTTCAAGTGTTTCCACTTGTTTTTCTTCCATCGGTTTGGCTTGAGATTTCTTTGGTGATTCTTTTTTAGGTTGTTGAGGTGTCTCTGCAGTTTTTCTAGACTTTCCGAGCCACCATCCTCTTATTGGCTTTTTCAAGTGGATAAATTTTTGATCAACCTGCAGTTCTCGTGAAATAACATCTTCTGCAAGAACTTCGATAGGATCTCTGTTCTCATCAAAATTCTCAATATCTTTTGGAAGCATATTATTAGAACAGCGATCCCAGAGGATACTCAGTGAATTTTCATAGCGCTCAACTGTTTCAATAAACATTTTTTCTGAACCAAAGAACGTATTTAAAAACGTCATCGACACAGAGAGAACAATCCCCACAATTGATGTTGACATGGAAAATGAGATTTTGAGCAAAAAGGTATCCATGATAACTTTACTTCCTTCAATGTCGTTGAGATTCATTCCTCCAAGTTCAGGCAAGGCCTTCATAATCCCTAAGAATGTCCCAAAGATCCCGCCTACAATAAATAAATTGGGAAGAATATTAAGAAAGTGGTTAAACGCACCAATAGGTACCACTCCAAAGACTTTACTGAAGCATGGATTGTTTTGATATACATCTTTAGAGATTTCTAAAAGTCGAGGTTTTTCTCGATTATATTTTAAGAAACGAATTTGTTTCAAAGTGTTGTGGATAACCATCGCCACCCCAGGTTGAACCAAAAAAGCTCGATCTATGACACTCATAATAGCATCAGGGTCTCGACGCTTCATTATTGTTCTGACTTCGAACACTTCATAAAATGTAATTTCAAGCAATCTTTTGACGACGACATAGAATGAAAGTTTTGTGTCATCATCAGTTGAACTGATAAAACGTTCAATTCTTTTCGTGAATTCTTTACTGAACCAATCTTCTCTTTTGATAGTTAAGTAAATAAGAATTCTCATCGTGATGGCAAAGACAAATAATAGACCCATAAGGGGCATAAGAATGTCTGTTGCAAATGTCACGAGACTTTCAACAAAGTTTTGTAATAAAAATTGTGTTTTCATATTTTAATCCTTTAGGTTGAATCTTAAAATAACTTTTTGTGATTTTTGACAGTTATATTTGTTGCAATACTGATCTCTATCAATTCCTGAAGCCAAATTTCTTCCCTTAACACCTTCTGCTAAGAAGCTTCTTCCCGTAACTTTTACGAGTGGGAGAATTTCGTTTTGATACTGGTAGTTCATCTTTTCCTTGTTAAACATATAATTAAAGATTGAACGGGCTCTTTTATAACTTAAATCGAGGTTGTAGTTTAAGGCTGTACGGTCTTTGATTTCCAAACTATTGGGATCGACATATTTTCCTCGATACGTTGGTGAAGAAAAACCTACAATTTCAACGGATCTTAAGTTTTTAGCTATTTTTTCATCATCAAGAAGTGACTTCGCGTAAACTGGAACAAATTTTTGAAGAGATTGTTTCATTCCTGGTTTGAGATCTGATTTTCCTGTATCAAAATATTCTCTTCCAAAAGAGAGTGTTACATCTCCATTTTTGGGATTAACACTAGCATTGACTCCGTTAGCTCTCAAGTTTTTTGCAATTTTATTTGCAAGATCTTTTTTGGCCCCTGCCAGTTCTTTATACTTCTGAACATCTTTATTAAGTTCAGTCTGATCGTCTTGAAGTTTCTTGATTGAATCAAGATATTTTTGGTGATCAGCCTTGGCCGCAGCTAATTTACTTTGAGCATCGGCTACTTTATTATTGAGAGATTTTAGTGCATCATTGAGTTTTTCTTTTTCAGCATCTGCTTGTTTCTTAAACTGAGCTAATCTCTGTGCTTTTTCTGCAGCACTGGCCTTCTCGCGGTTGAGTTGGTCTTCGAGCTGAGCCCTTTGAGTAGCGATCTTATTTTGAAAGTCTGATTTCATTGATTCAATTTTGTTTTTATAATTTTCATTGGCTGATGCGATTTCATTTTCTAAATTCTTCTTATATTCTTCTTGCTCTTTGAGCTTCTGGTCAGCATTGATCAGTTGAGTATTAGCCACGGCCAATTGTGAATCGAGTGTCGAAAGTTTTGAATCAAGTTGATCTTTTTGATCTTTAAGTGCATTGATTTTCTTTCTATTGGCCAGACGAAGTTTTGCAATTTTTAGTTCCATCTCTTTTTGTGAAGAGTCTGCTCTTTTGTAAGTTTCACGCAATTCATTGATTTTAGATTCGAGATTATTGTTAAGAGTTGCGATCTTTTCCGTGTTTTCTGCGATTAATTTGCGTTTATTAGCAACATCTTGACTGAGTTGAGAAACTTGTTCTCTTTTGACTGAAAGTTCAAGTTGTTTTTGTGTGAGTTCATTATTTTGATCTTGAATAAGTTTTTCCTTCTCTTCAATATTTTGCGATTGTTCTCGAACAGTTTGGTCGAGGCCTTGGATTTGAAATTTTTGATCTGAGATTTTCTCATTTTTTTGAACAATGACATCATCACGCCTCTTAATCCTTTTCTTTGCCAGGAGGTTCGTGTTGATAACATTTCTAATCATTTGTTGGTATTGATTAAGAGCTTTGACTTTTTCTATATTATCTTGAGCTTGTCGTTTAAGATCATCACTTTCTTTTTTCGTTTCATCTTGGAGAAGATCAAGTTTACTCATGAGATTTTCATACATTTGAAGCTCTTGATTACTTGCTTCTTTTTGTATGTAATCTTCTTTGAGCGCATTATAGGCTTTAATTTGCCGCTTGAGATCTTCATTTTCATTGATGATTTTTTGCTGTTCAAATTTTCCAAAGAGACTTTGAGTTCGGCTCCTTACACTACTCGTGACATAGAGTAGGAGGAAAACTACGGAAAGAACCATGAAGAGGTCAGAGTAAGAAGTCCAATGCTCCCCACTGCTATGATGCTTATCTTTGAGTTTGTCGTAATCTAAAGCCATACTTGCCCCGCGTATGATTGAAGATTTATTGCCATTAAATCTCGCTTCTGGAAGTTGCCCCATTAATCAAAATGCATCCAGAGGCTAAAAGTTTATTGTGCCCTACAATGGGAGAATTCTCCTTTGCGAAAATCAATGGTTGAAAAAAGTCCTAGGATTCTGGGGGGTTCCGGCAAGTAGAGAGGTCTACAAACGGGGTATCAAAAGTTTAGACACAGACTTTTGGGGTGACAATATTAGTTGGTGAATGGGTAAGTCCTTAAAATGTTAAAAAGCGTGAGTTCGATCTTGTTCACGGAGAGAGTGCCAACGCAAGAAATCTGAAGGTGTTACAATTCCCACAAGTTTACGAGTTTTTGAGTTAACGACGAGAACGCGAGGATCCCGGCCTGCTTCAATTTTCTTGAGAACGTGATTAATCATTTCATCTTCATAGACAACTTGAGGGGCATTTCTCATTTTTTCAAAGATTTTGTACTTTAATTCATCTTTTTTATAGAGGTAATCAATCTCTTCTGCTTGGATAATCCCCATTAAGATGCCCTTGGAGTTTACGACAGGGTAGATTGCATGGTTCGATTTTTGAAGAAGATTATAAGCATCTTCAACATTCATATTGTCTTCTAAAACTTCAAGTTTTTTAGTCATGATGGCACGAATAGGAGTTAGCTTGAGAGTATCGACACTCATATCATTGATAAAATTAAGCCCTTTTCTTTTAAGTTTAAGTGAATAGATAGAATTATCACCCGTGAGAAAAATTGCGACTTGATCTGAGATAACACAAACAAACATAAGCGGAAGAATAATGGGATAATCGAGAGTCATCTCAAAGAGGATAACAATCGCTGTGAGAGTTGCCCGGCTAGTCGCTGCAAAAACGGCGGCCATTCCCACGAGGGCATAGGCTCCATAGCCAGCGGAGATATCGGGAAAATAAAAATGAATTAAGTAACCATAAGCACCACCAAGCATGGCTCCAATAAAAAGAGACGGTGCAAAGACCCCTCCAGATCCTCCAGAAGCCAGTGTAATACTCATAGCAAATATCTTAAGAAAAATCAGAGCAAACATGATTCCAAAAGTGGAATGTTGTTGAAGAACATCACTAACCGTTTCGTATCCAACTCCAAAAATTTGGGGATAAAAATACCCCATGCTTCCTATAATGAGTCCACCAAGTGCTGGTTTTACAATAAATGGTACATCGGCATTATCAAAGAGATCCTCAATGGCGTAGAGCACTTTAATAACAAGAGCACCAATAAAACCGGCAAGCACTCCTAGAATCAAATAAAAAACGAGTTCAGTCGAATTGACAAAAGTATATTCAGGAACGAGGAAAGCGGGTTCATAACCCACAAAACTTCTGGCAACGACCGAAGCAAAAACCGAAGAGATAACAAGAGGAACAAATGATTTGGGTTTTAATTCTAAGACGATTAATTCAACAGCAAAGATAACTCCAGCAATAGGAGTGTTGAAGGTCGCTGCGATGGCGCCGGCGGCTCCACAACCCACAAGAGTTTTGAGGTTAGTACGGCTTAATTTAAAAAACTGTCCAATGGCAGAACCAGAGGCTGAACCGATTTGGACTATAGGACCTTCTCGCCCGACGGACCCACCAGTGGCGATGGTGATACTTGAAGCGAGGGCCTTGATTGCAACAACACGCTTTCTGATAATGCTTCCCTTATTCATAACTGCTTCGATGACTTCGGGAACCCCGTGACCTTTAGCTTCACTTGCAAACCACTCAATGATGTAGCTAACAACAATGAAACCAACCATAGGAATGAGAATAACCCAAGCTCCGTGTTGATGACCGGCAGGTGAGATAAGGTGATAGTCAATTTGCTTATGGAAAATAAGGTTTTGAAAAAATCCAATCAGGTAGCGAAAAATCACGGCTCCAAGACCAGCAGCCACACCGACCACGGCTGAATAACAGGCTACTTGAGTAGACAGAAATGAATCCCTGTCTCTAACTTGAGAGAAAATGTACTTTAAAATCTTCATAATTTGCTTTTAAATGTGAATACAATTTAAGGCCACTATAACACTAGAAAACAAAAGAAAACAAGGGTATTTATCTGTAGAGAATAAGGAGGAAGAAATTTTTGGAAAATAGCTGCCCACTTTGTCTAGAAAAAAGAGTATTGGAAAAGTTTGATAGTGATAATTCCCGAGAGTATTGGCTTTGTGGAAATTGCTCGCTCGTTTATGTTCCTCAAAAATTTCACCTCAGTTCAGGCGATGAAAAATTTCGATATGACGCGCATCAGAATTCGCCCCATGATCCTCAGTACCGCCGTTTTCTCTCTCAATTGTTTCTTCCTATGCAAGAATTACTTGCCCCGAACTCCCGAGGTTTAGATTTTGGCTCAGGTCCTGGTCCTACTTTGTCAGTTATGTTTATTGAGCAAGGTCATCATGTCGATTGTTACGATAAGTTCTATGCTAGAGATGAAAGTGTTTTGAGCAATCAATATGATTTTATAACGAGCACTGAGGTCTTTGAGCACCTTGAGAATCCTAGGCAAGTAATGGAGAAGCTTACTCGGTGCTTGAGACCGGGAGCTTATTTGGGGATAATGACAAATTTGTACCCTGAGAGAGGGGAATTTTCGAATTGGTATTATAAAAATGACCCGACGCATGTTTGTTTCTATTCAACAAAAACTTTTGAATATATGGCCAGTACTTTTGACCTTGAAGTGAAATTTGTTCGAGAGAATGTTATCATTTTTTGTAAGACGTCTTTACAAAAACGCTTAGCGGACTAATATTCCTATTGGAATATTAGTAAAACTGCTTATACTTATAGAATGAGCTCCGAAAAAGCGGCCCCTGCCATTTTAATATGTAATCCCGATTCTAAAACTTCCAGTGAAATTTCTAAGTGTCTCAAGGAAAATAATTATTCAACTGTTCAAGTTCATAATGGTATTGAAGCTCAAATCAAGATGTCCAAACAAAAATTCCATACTGTGATTTTGGACATGGATACCCAAAAACACACGGCTTTTGAAGTTATTAGGTATATAAAATTTAATTCACCTTCATCCCGAATCATTTTTACTTATGAAAATCAGAAGCTCATGGATGAACTAAATTCCGATAATGATTTTGCTTTCAAACTTGGCATTCACTTCGTGATGAAAAGACCTTTAGACTTCAAAGCTTTGCTCAATAATATCGAGAGCAATAACCTCGCTCAAAGTTGGAAAAATGTTAAAAAGATCGCTGATGTTGTCAATGAAACTGAAAAAAGTATACAAGACGAAGAGTTTACACGCATCGCAATCAATCAATATGCTCATAGTGAATTGGCTATTTTTGATTTGTATTTAAGAATTGGTCAGAATCGCTACCTCAAAATTCTCTATAAGGGTTGCTCCTTTGATAATAATAAAATTGAAGAGTATCAAAAGAAAAAGGTCGAATTTTTGTATTTTAAAACAAAAGATCGAGGAATCTATATCAATTTTGTAAATAATCTCATTGAAAAATACCTGGATCAGGGAAAAATTAATAAAAGAGAACTACTCAATCTGAACAAAGGTCTGGTTGAAAAATATGTTGAAGAAATATTTTTCAAGGGGCTTAACCCAGAGCTGTATGAAGAAGGGAAAAAGTTAGCAGAAAATCTCTATCGAACGATCAAGGCCAGTAAGAGTTTAGGAAGGTATTTAGATCAGTTTGAAGAAGAAGAAAAAAATGGAACGAGTTATATTTTTGTGACGTCGATTTTTGCAGGGGCCATCACTCATCAATTAGAGTGGGCAGGACCTGTAGCTCATAAATATGTGATCGAAGGAAGTCTCTTGCATGATATCGGCAAGATTAAACTTTCAGAGGACGTTCGCTATACAAAGCTCGAATCGATGACACCTGAGCAATTTAAGGAATACAAAGAACATCCCTTGTGGGGAATGCAAATGCTTGCAGAGAGTAGCTTTATATCTGAGCAAGTTAGGCAAATTACCTATCAACACCATGAGTGGGTGAACGGAGAAGGATTTCCCAATGGTCTTTTTGGATTGCGTATTTTCCCTTTAGCCAAAATAGTCAGTCTTGCTGGTGATTTTTCTGAGTTTATACACGAAAAAAAGGTTTCACCACTGGTGGCCATCAAAGAATTTATTGCTGATCGTGAGACTATATTTCGCTATGATTCATCGTGTATAAAATCACTCATTACGAGTTTTATTTATTAGAAATATCTCGTTGGATTTATTCCAAAAATTTTAAAAAATAATGTTATAATATGAATATGATGAAAGAAAACGAAGGTGCCTTATTATTAGTTGATGATGAAGAACTTATCCTCGATATAGTCGCTAATCTTCTCGAGGATAAAGTTAATAAAATT
This sequence comes from Halobacteriovoraceae bacterium, assembly GCA_020635135.1. Classification (GTDB taxonomy): domain Bacteria; phylum Bdellovibrionota; class Bacteriovoracia; order Bacteriovoracales; family Bacteriovoracaceae; genus JACKAJ01. The sequence continues at coordinate 141,540 of JACKAJ010000016.1, read as the reverse complement.
TATAAAGCCAAAAATGGTGAAGAAGGTCTCGAGCTTATAAAAAAACACTCAGACATTGTTTGCACTGTTTGCGATATTCGCATGCCTATCATGGATGGAATTGAAATGATAAAGCATGTTCGGAAACTTGGTAATGAAATGCCCTTTATCTTCTATACTGGCCATGGAAATGAAGACCTTATGCTTGAAGTTGTAAAGTATGGGGCTTTTGATTTTATCAATAAACCAGGGCTGGAAGATCTTGAAGAAATTTTTTTGAGCGGAATGGTGATGGGGGAGAAGATTTATAATCTTCCCGATGATCAAAAAGAAAACAGCGCCCTAGAATTTAATCGTTTACTCGAAAAACTTGGCAAAAATTAGATAAATCGTCTTTAAATCGTCCATAAATACTTCATCTTCTTCGTCATGATCGAAAACACCTCCCTGCGACTTGGAGGAACCAAGCCTCAGTCGTTGTTTTCTCCATTCCTTGAATCTGAAGCATTTATGAACGATTTCTTATTCTAGTATATTAAAAATAATTAGAAATTTGATCATAAAATTCGCCGACTACTTCGTCATGATCGAAAACACCTCCCTGCGACTTGGAGGAACCAAGCCTCAGTCGTTGTTTTCTCCATTCCTTGAATCTGAAGCATTTATGAACGATTTCTTATTCTAGTATATTAAAAATAATTAGAAATTTGATCATAAAATTCGCCGACTACTTCGTCATGATCGAAAACACCTCCCTGCGACTTGGAAGATCAGTCGTTGTTTCCTCCATTCCTTGAATCTGAAGCATTTATGAACGATTTCTTATTCTAGTATTTAAAAATAATTAGAAATTTGATCATAAAGTTCACCGATATTTTTGTTATGATCGAAAAGATCAATGCCATCTTTATTGATTAGATTGCGCGTTTGTTATTGGTGTTAGCTGTCTGGGCAGCACTGCTTGCTTGATAGGGGATCGTGATTTTGAAAGTTGTGTTAGGGGAATCTTCGAGAATTCGTAAGTTCCCTCGATGCTCTTCAATAATGGTTTTAGAGAGACTTAAACCCAATCCTGTGCCTTTTCCCAGAGGCTTGGTCGTAAAGAAGGGAGTGAAAACATTTGTTATATACTCTTTTGGAATTCCTGGACCTCCATCAGAGAGTAGAAATTCCATTTGATTGCCGATTTTATTGATCTCAAGTTTTATCCAATGCCGTGACATATCCTTAGTTCCCACTACGGCGTCGATGGAATTGAGAATAAGATTCATAAAAACTTGCGACAATTGAATGCGATAACAGTCGATTTCTTGATTTTCAAATCCATTAGGTTGAAAAGTAAAGGTTATATTATTTAAGCGCATTTTTTCTTTGCAAAGTGATAATACATCTTCAATGACTTCATTGATGGTGCATGTCTCAAGCTCTTCGCCTTGGCGACCGCGAGAAAGATTTTTTAGGCTGTTAATAATTTTTGTGATTCTTGTGGTTGTACTTTTGATATCATCGATTTTTTTAAAAAGGACGGGATTTTTGATATCTTCTGGATGATTTTCGAGAATTTTTCCCATCAAAGCAGCAGACCCATTGATGATTGTGAGAGGATTGTTGATCTCGTGGGCAATATTAGAAGCCATTTCTCCAAGGGATGCCATTTGTCCTGTGTAAAGAACGTTAGCCTTTTGAACTTCCAGTTCTTGCATAAATTTTTTATCTTCAGTGATGTCTTTCATTTGAAGAACACAAGTATCATTTTGATCGCGGTCGACAAAATAAGCTGATTGCTTAACCCAGATGACTTCTTTGTCTTTTCGCAGATAGCGCTTTTCGATTTCAAAAGAGGGAATGTCAGCCTGATAAAGTTTTTGAAAAAGTATTTCATCTTTATGTTTATCTTCAGGGTGAGAGAGATCTGCTAGATTTTTTTTAAGAAAGTTTTTTTCAGGAATCTGAAAAATTTCGCAAGCTGTTTTGTTGACCTTTAAAACTTTTCCATCTTTTCGGACAAACATCAAAGCAATGGAAGCATTGTGAAACGTTTCCTGATAAGTTTTCAGAATTTTGTTTTGCTCTTCTGCTTCGTTGAGAAGCGCCAACTTTTTGAGATTGCAATTTTTGCGAAATAAATAAAACAAGCCGACAGACAGGGCCGAAAAACTGAGGAAGCAAAGACTGTGTGTAGTTAGATATGTTACTAGAGGCATAAAAACTATTATAGGTAAAGAATTGAGCTATTCCTATGAGAATATTTTTCTCAGGGGTATAAAAGATAATTATTTATCAGTGACTGAAAATGCTGATAATCCCTTTGATAAAGACTTTCCACCGTACTCCAAGAATCTTGGCCAATGACATGAGAAACAATTTTTTGGTTTCCAAGAAACCGAGCAAGTCGGCCATCATTTTGAAGTCGAGTGGGGAAAGTTTGAAAGAGAGTTTTTATAATTTGGTAAGTAGCATAGGCACTTTGATCCCGTAACTTTTTAAAATCATGAAGTTGAGCTCGAAAACCACAAGCCTGTTGTCCATTATATATTCCGCGTGTGACATCCCAGCAAATCTTATCAAACTGCACAGCCTTGAGATTGAGGGCCTTGAGATTATTAAGCAATGTGATTTGATCGAGATTATTTATCCAGGGAGCCCCAAAATATTCAAATGCGTGATCATTGTTAATCCCTCTACCTACTGAGAGATTAAGAGATTCTAACGGACCTAATAGACTGTAAAGGTAGGTTTGCCCAGCACTGGGTAGAGCCGGTGATGGAGAAATCCATGGTAGTGTTGTATCACTCCAAGTAAGAGAGTGATCCCAATTTTGGTTTTGAATAAATTCAAGATTTCCTCTTTGCGGGTGATGAGCAAACAGATAGTTCATCAGTTCTGCAGATGTGAGGGAGTGAACTGCGGGAATTTCAAAGTACGCATAAAATTTATTTGCTAAGGTCGCATCTAAGAGGAGGCCTGAAGCATTTCCTCCTAGAGGATTAATTCGATCTAGTAGAATCACACGCAGTGAGTTCTCAATGGCCGATTTTATTGTGAGATAGATAGTTGTATTGTAAGTATAGTAGCGAACACCAACGTCTTTGAGATCAATGATGAGTGTATCAATTCCTTTGAGATCTTCTGGAGCAGGAAATTTTTTATTTGGTTTATACAAAGAAGTAATAGGGACTTTAGAAATAGGGTCGATGCCATCAGTGATCCAATCGTCTTCCAGATCGCGCAGTCCATGTTCTGGAACAAAAATCTTTTTCAAATCCACACCTTCTCGCATCAGAATGTCGATGAGGTGTTCTCCCATCTGCGTTTGGCTAGCGTGATGAGCAAGCACGGCTACAGACTGATTCTTTAAAGTGGGGACCCATTCATTCCAGCGATCGACTCCTTGTTCGACATTGACTTGGGCCCAAAGAGAAAAAGAGAGAAAAACTCCAGTAAAAAGAAATATTTTCAACATGACTCTATTTTAAAAAAAGAAAAAGCGAATGGCCAAGAAAGCAGAGGAATGCGGAACCCTCCATCAGAAGATCCCGCTTTTTTTATTTAAAGATTGAGAAATTGAAGAGTATAGAAGGCGTCTATCACTCCACCAGTACTCGAGAGCTCACTAAAGAGGATGTAATCTTCTGGTTGAGGTTCATAACCTTCGGGGTGCTTTTGGTAAGCGTAACCAGGAACTAACACATCAAGCAGTGGATAGAACTTAGCACTCGCTAAGAGAGCTGTTTTAAGTTCTTGAAGTGAAATATCTGGCATTAGTGACCAAACCAGTGCGGCTGCTCCTGCGGCACTTGGAGAGGCCATGGATGTTCCACTGTAAGTCGCGTAAGTATTGTCAGGAGTTGTGGATTTGAGTTTGTATCCAGGGGCAAAAACTTGCACTGAATTCTTTCCATAGTTTGAAAAAGAAGCGTTGAAGTGTTCATCGGCTTTATATGATGATGCTCCAATTTCTAACCAGTTATTGAAACTTTTAGGCATGGGAACTTCATGAAAATAATCTAAATAGTAGCGATTGGGGAAGTTGTCTTCAACATCGTTATTTTGATTACTATTTCCCGCAGCGTGAATCATCAAGACTCCCTTGCTTTCTGCGTACTGAACAGCAAGATCGACGACACGTTTATAGGGAGAGTAACTTTTTCCAAAGCTCATGTTAATAATTTTGGCACCATTATCAACGGCGTAGCGGATAGCATTGGCAACGTCTTTATCTCTTTCATCTCCATCGGGAACACAGCGAACGGCCATGATTTTCACTTTATCAGCAATCCCTTTGATTCCTATTTTGTTGTCTCGATTGGCCGCGATGATCCCAGCGACGTGTGTTCCGTGGTGAGAATCGGGACCAATAATATCGTTATTTCCGTAATCGCGTTCAACTTGATTGGCTTCATAATCGTCGCCCACAATTCCTCGAGGATTGTACTTAAGATTGTAGTAGTATTTCAAAGTTGTTTCATTGGCTTCAACGGCACCTTCAATTTTAGCAATTGTTCTTTTTTGGGCCAGTTGGTCCAAAACAACGGCCTTGGCACCATACTCTTTAAAGTTTTGTGGCTTAAACTTTTTGACTTCTTCAGTGAGTTCTTCAAAGCTTTTATCGAAGTCAATTTTAATGCCATTTTTTTCTAAGACTCGTAAGCTTTTCTTATAAGCTTTGAGAAGGGGAATATAAAGTGCCAAGCTTTCTTTGGCATCTTTTCTGGCCACGCTCACTTCTCCGAGAGTTTTATTGAGAAGAAAAGTTTCTCCGCGGTTGAGAGACTTGCCTTGACGAGAGAGTTCCCATTTTTTATCAAGAAGTTTTTTTGCAATTCGCGTGACTTCTAAAGTATCGGATTCAATTTGGTATTTAGCTTTACCTTTCACAAATTGCATTTTATTTGCAAGAGAATGGTTTTTAACGACAGAGCCCATTCCTTTTTTGCCACCAATAAAGTTCCAACCAAAAACATCATCCACGTAACCATTAAAGTCATCGTCAATACCGTTATTGGGGATTTCATCTTCATTAATCCAAATTTTTCCTTGCAGGTCTTCGTGGTTCACATCAACTCCAGAGTCGATGACAGCAACGATGATTTCTTTTCTTGGATAGTCTCCATAAATTTGATAAACGCGATCAGCACTCACACCTTCGGCCTTGCCCGGCGAGAGTGTAAACCAATCGGCAGGTTCTTTTTCACTTTCGTCACCAGCATTAATGATTGTTCCTTTAACATCGCGAACCTCACTTTTTTCTAGTGACTTTAAACGCTTAGAATTTTCGAGAACTTCTTCGACTGGGGCGTCACTTGTGCGAGCATACGTCAGTGAGCTCATAGCTATGGCCCATACTAAAATTAAGTATTTTTTCATGATAACTCCCTTTTTGGATTTATTTGGTAAAGGCGAAGACCATTATTAGCTTCAGACTGTGCTTCGTCCAGCTTGTAAGACTTTTTTGGTCGGAAAATAAAAAAGCAAATAAAATTTCTTTAATTTGAGCGTTAGTGGTGCTCTTTTGTCACCCAGCGATCGAAAAAATCCTGCCAATAGGTTTTAAAAAAATCCTCAGGTGTGAAGAGTATTTCGACAATAGATTCGACAGCGTTGGGAAAATAGCTTGATATATCTCGAGCCGCTGCTTTTTTAATTTGATCGTATGCCTTCTCTAAAATGACGACAGAGTAAGAGAGCACGACTTCTGTTTCACCTGGCAGACAATGTTTGTTGTCCGCGCGCTTAGGAACATGCAAGTTTAACTTAAAATTTTTGACAGAGAAACCTTTGTGGTGAGCTAACTGGTGACAATTTATGGAGCGATCACTTTGCACACAACGGAGCATGAATTTTGGATAGAGTTCACCTGAAATATTAGGGGCCCAGTAGGGAAGGGGTCTGAGTGAAACCCAGAGGGCCACATCATCTTCGCTTCCAGGTGTTTTGTGAAAGTCTTCATTGGGATTAAGTTTTTTGAGTTTTTCTGAACTGAGTAACTCTTCAATACTATAGGTACTCGATTTTACCATATCTATGAGCGTGATAGGTTTGTTGAAAAATAAAACTTTAAGTGCGTAAGGTATATTAGTGACCGGGATTTGGGATTTCATATGTCCATCGGAAGACCCGTTGTCATCACCATTGTCTACAAAGTGAATATCTTCTAGATGTTTAAGTTTTTCGTAGAGCGAGTCTGAATCACGGGTAACACATTTGATAACATTGTCGTCTTTGACAAGGGTATCTGCTGACCAGCCAGTAAGATGAAAAATAAATATATTAATTAAAATAATGTTAAGTTTTTTCATCTATCAGTCCCTAAAATATCATCTTCATCCAATCCTTCTGCTGGGGGAGATGTTTGTCCGGGTTCACCATTGGCAAATTTCTCAAGTTCATCGAGGAGTTTTTTGGCTTGAGGAACTAAAGTGGCCAGGTCTTCTAGGCTTCCTCCAATTTTTCCAATGGATTCTACTAGCACTAAAAAGTGGGTGTTAAAAAGTTCGAGTTGATTATAGAGATCTTCTCTCAGTTTTTTGAGTTCATCTTGAAAATCAGTGCGCATGGTTTGGATTTCAGTGGTGATTTCCTCGGATGAGTCGGCAACTCTCTCAGAATTGCGATCCACACTACAGCCGAGATGGAGTGCAAAAACCATGAATATGATTGCGATGCGAGAGAACATTCTTAACCTTATAAAGAGATTTCACCAAAATTTGTCCTAGAACCTATATCGCATGCGATTGGCATTGTAAGCCAAATTCTCCTGACTTTATAATTGTCTAGCATTTTGACATATCTTGTTGTTTTTACTGAGCACCTATTATTTGGCAGCTCAGCGATTTAAACTGGTATTACAGTTTAGACAATTTTTGGAGGAATCATGAAAAAATCAATTCTTGGGGTGGGCTTAAGTCTTTGTTTTTTCGTAACTTACAGCCAGGCTTCTTGCTTGAATGTCATCCGTGAGGATTTAAAGCAAAAAACGGCTATTCAGCAAACCATGACGAAACATGGGGATGCTTTAAAGAGAGCGGGTGTTTCGACGGCCGTTATGTTCATCTCTCCTGTTTTAGGTATGATGGGCTATCTGGGAACTGGCCTTGTGAAGGCTTCTCAAGAATCTAATTTGAAACTCTTAGAGCTTTCAGAATCTCTAGTAAATGATGATGTTCGATTGCCAGAAACTATGGATGAGTTAAAGCAAGAGATCGATAATAAAATATTTTTAAAGGCATTGGCGGGTGTTTCTAAAAAGTTTTTAACTTTGAAAGAGCTTGTTTCGGGGAAAATTGGCAGAGATGTGAGTAATATCGAGCTAGCGAGAGTCATTCTCGATCTCGATATTGCTTCTAACATCGAGGGATTAGTAGAAAATGATGGCGAATATTTAGCAGAACACTCTAAGCTTCAAGCTGATTATGAATTAGGCGAAGAAGAGAATCCTTGGTGTCGCCTCAATGCTGAAGATACTTACCTTCTTCACACTCAAGATGGTGATAAGTTGCGAATTAAGAAAAAAGGGAAAATCCTCGTAAGAGGTTACCACAAAGGAAAACTTGCTCAAGTTTTGAGCTATATGTTGTTAAAAGATCATGAAAAAGACAGCTCTACTCTCAGTACTACTCTTTTATAGTTTGGGTCAGGCGTGGGCCAAAAGTAAGTGCCCACGCGTTTCTCTTCCCTCAAACTTTACGGCCAGGGAGCGCATTCTCTCGCTGGCAACTACTATCGATATTGATGGTGATAATATTGAGTGGGGGATGATTGAAAAAGAAAATCGAGAAGATGGTCAAGTGGTTTTCCACTATAGCTATAATGGAATAGAAGTTGCCTATGCTCGAGGGCATGTGAATTTTGATGGAGGAGAACTTGAAATCTTTGATTGTGAGGACAACAAACTAGGAATTTTGAAAGAAACCATTACCAAAGAAAAGCAATCGTCACAAAATAAAGTCCAATACAAACTATCAAATAAAGAGGGGATTGAAATATCTCAAACTTTAAAAAAGAAACTGGATGTGACTGATTTTCAATTAGAATACAATAAAGAGCAAACTATTCGCATTTGGCGCCCATGGACCTGGCTCAACGACAATTGGAATATTGAATGGAACAACAATTCAGGACTTGATTCGCGCCTATTTATTTTTATTCCGGCTTATCGCACCCACGCTGATGATATTAGACAAAAACAATAGTCTCGACGAATTACTTCTTCTTTCGAACACCTGTTTTTTTCTTCAAAGTCTTTTTCTTTTTAGCGACTTTTTTCTTTTTCGTTGTTTTTCTTTTAACAACTTTCTTCTTGGAATTTTTTTTGGATTTTTTTGAAAGATCTTCAAAGCCTTTTTGAATTTTCTTCAATTCGAGTTTTGCTTCTTTGATCAATTTTTTTGCTGAATTAATTTCAGTTTTAAATTTTTGATCGAGGATTTTTTCAAGTTGTCTTTTTTCAGATTCAAATTTCTTTTTCAAGCTTTTTATGTCTTTTTCAACAAAGCTATTGAGATCCTTTTTGGCTTCATTGAGAATTCCTTCAACATTCTTCTTAAGATTAGAAAAACTATTTTTTTGCAAATAGTTGTTGAGTTCTTTTTTATAGTTGTTCACTCGTGACATAAATTTATTTGGCATGTGACTATCCTCCTATGACATAAGATATACTAAATGGTATAAAAATCAATGACTTTATTAATGGGCACGCGATGGCCAAAACCAAAGCTTTTCGTTTTGACTTTTAATATAGGACAAAATTGCTTTCTTTTATACTCACTGCGGTTATAGAGTTTCATCGCTTGTTCGATGAAAGCAGGAGAAATCCCTTTTTCGACAAGATCAGCAGCCGTAAATCTATAACTCAAAAGACATTCGAGAATTGTATCTAAAATGGGATAAGGAGGAAGTGTATCAGTATCGAGTTGGTTTTCTTTTAACTCGGCCGTTGGGCTTCTCGAGAGTATGCCTGCGGGAATGAGTTTAGCAACATTTTCATTGAGGTAATGGGCGAGTCCATAGACTTCAGTTTTGTAGAGATCACCAATTAAACTTAAAGCGCCAACGCTATCGCCGTAGAGAGTGGAGTAACCAACAGCAATTTCCGATTTATTTGAAGTGTTGATGACTAAGCTATTATTTTGATTGGAGCGGGCCATGAGTATTGTTGCTCGCAAGCGAGATTGAACGTTCTCGTCAGCAAGCCCGTCAAATTCTTCGGGAAAATTCATATGAAAAGTGTTTTTCACCATGGAGTGTAGAAACTTAATGGGAATTGTTTTAAAAGGGACTTCGATGGCCTCGCACATTTCACGGGCAAGATCAAAACTCTCAGGAGAAGTGAATTGGCTTGGCATAAAGAGGACTTCGAGATTTTGGGATTTTTTCAAAGAAAGTTTGGTTAAGGCCAAGACTAGTGCTGAATCGATCCCTCCGGAAAAAGCGATGAGAAATTTTTTAAAGCCATTTTTATTCGCATATTCCTGCAGACCAAAAGTGATGGCCTTGTAGAGTTGTTCGTAGTCGTCGTTCACTAAAGGAAGTAAGCTGATACTTTTTTCGTGAACACTGACATGAGCGCGAAAGAGATCTTCCCAAGTGTGTTGAACTTCAAGAGTTTTGGATTTGTATCTTTTGAGCGAGTTAGTGAGATCAATTTTTTTATTGGACGTTACAAAAGCCGCTGCTTGAAAGAGAACTTGATCACCATTAACCAAAAAACTTTGCCCATCAAAGAGAATCTCATCTTCTTCGCCAACGGTATTAACATATGCGAAAGGTGCCTTGAGAGCATGGGAGATAATTTGAGCTTGTTGGAGACGTCTATTTTGCTTATTAATGTGAAAGGGACTGGCGCTTAAGTTAACAATCAAATCAACTTTTTCATTTTTTTGGACTAATTCATCAATAGGATTAAAGCGGTAGTGGAGTGATGGCCACATATCTTCACAAATAAGCAGTGCTAATTTGTGATCATTCCACTGATAGATGACGTTTTCAGTTCCTGGAGTGAAATACTTTCTTTCATCAAAGATATCGTAATTGGGCAGAAGCCTTTTGGTATAAACTTTTTCAAGCCCATGAGATTTTCGAGCAGCAAAGATGACGTTTTCAATTCTTCTTGGTGTGTCAGATGAAGAGATTTCATAGTGAAGACCTCCCACCAGGTGGAGACTTTTATCGTCTTTTTGCTTTTTAAGCCATTGATCAATTCTTTCTAGCATTTTGAGATAGGTCGAAAAAAAAGGCTTTTGCAGACAGATATCTTGAAGGGGATAGCCTGTTAAAAACAGTTCAGGGTAAAGGTGAAGTTCTTCGGCATCGGATCCTTCAATAATTTTTTTGAAATCTTTTGCGATTTTTTCAAAATCGCAAAGATTCTGGTGGTATTGGTGGAGTTGAATCTTCAAATTTTATCCTTTGATCACTATCTTATTGAAATTGGGATTAAGCAGATGCCGTTTGCCTGTACCCAAGTTCAATTTATTGTAGTAAAAGAATTATTGTTTGTAAGCGATAACCCTAAATTATAAAGAGGTCGAATGTCACGTAGCGTCGTCGTGGTGGGAGCAGGTCTGGCCGGCTGTGATGCCAGCTTTTATCTCGCTTCACGAGGAATTCAAGTTTATTTGTATGAAAGTAAGCGGAAAACTCGAAACCCCGCTCAAAAATCAAATAATCTCGCTGAACTGGTTTGCACGAATTCACTGAAGTCAGTGGATCCAGGAACTGGCCATGGTCTTCTCAAAACGGAAATGAATAAGCTTGGGTCTCTGATTTTAGAGAAAGCTTATTTGGCACGTGTTCCTGCTGGTGATGCCCTGGCCGTAGATAGAGAAAAATTCTCATTACTGGTCACAGAAGAACTCGAGCGCCATCCCCTCATCGAAGTTATTGATGAAGAAGTTAGTGACCCGATGGCAATCTTAAAAAAACATAATAGTGATCATCTGATTATTTCAACAGGACCCTTAACTCTAAAATCACTTGAGCAATGGATTGTGGAAAATATTTGTGGTGATGATCTCTATTTTTATGATGCCATTGCCCCTGTGGTGGATGCTGATAGTCTCGATTACTCGAAGATGTATTTTAAAAACCGTTATGGAGAAGTGGACGGCGTTGATGCAGACTATCTGAATGTTCCTTTAGATAAAGAGCAATATCTGGATTTTGTCGATGATCTTAAAGCTTCAGAAAAAGTGAAACCTGCCAATTTTGAAGAAGAAAAGTTTTTCGAAAGCTGCCTACCCATCGACGTGATGGCCGATCGAGGTGTGGATACACTTCGCTTTTCTTGCATGAAACCAGTCGGATTAGAAACTGAAGAGCTTAAACCCTATGCGGTTATTCAACTTCGAAAAGAAAATTTACTCGGTTCGGCCTTCAATTTAGTGGGATTCCAAAATCGTTTAACGTATGGAGAACAAAAAAGAATATTTCAAAAACTTCCTGGTTTTTCTAAGGCAAGCTTTGTTCATTTGGGCTCCGTTCACCGCAATACTTTTCTGAATGCAAGAAAACTTCTTAATCGTGATTTAAGTTCGAAGAAATTCCCTCAAATGCATTTTGCAGGACAAATTGCAGGAGTAGAAGGGTACACAGAAAGTGCTGCGATGGGGCTTTATGTGGCTTCTCAAATTTATCAAAAAATTTGTGGGCGAGACGTCTTATCTTGGCCAGTAGAATCTGGGATTGGAGCGCTGATCAACTATCTGATGACGGCCCAAAAACCTATTCCTTCTAATATAAACTTTGGATTATTGCCGAAAGTGGAGTTAACTCGCGAACAACGTCGCTCTAAAAAAAGAAAAAAATTAAAAAAACAACTTGTAGCAGCCAAAGCAGAACTGGCTTTTAAAGAATTTGAAAAATTTTTAGACCCCAAAAACGGTGATTCATTTATCTGTGAGAGACCATGAGTTCACTTTTTATTATCTTTGCTTGTTTTCTTTGGGCCTTTGATACACTGATTCGTTATCCTCTGGTCAACGAAGGGGTCCCGAGTATTACAATTGTGTTTATTGAACACAGCTATTTACTCGTTATTTTGCTGATTCTTTTTAGAAAAAAATTGAAAATTCTTTTTCAGCCGAAATTAATCTTTTCTTTCCTGATGGTAGGGAGTTTTGGCTCGGCCCTCGCGACTCTCGCTTTTACCGAATCCTTTACTATCCTCAATCCTTCCTTGGTGATTCTTTTACAAAAACTTCAACCCGTCGTGGCTATTGTCCTTGCAAAAATTGTTTTAAAAGAACGAACGGGACCAAGTTTTTTTCTTTGGGCCTCGGTGAGCATTGCAGGGGCCATCCTTATAGGATTTGAAGACTTTTATCACTATTTTAGTGGTCCTCATTTTGAAAGCTCAAAACTTTTTACCGATGCAACCTTTTCTGGTTATTTGTATGTTTTTATTGCAATAGCAGGTTGGGGATGTGCCACCGTTTATGGAAAAAAATTAGTCTCTCAAGGCTTAAGTGAATGGGAAATTATGATGGGTCGTTTTACTTATGGTTTTATGGCCTTGGCAGCTTTTAGCTGGCAGAAAGAATTTTTTACGACGCTCAATCTAGAGAGTTTGTATAAAATAGGTATCATGGTCTTGTTTTCTGGTCTTCTTGCTATGTATTTTTATTATCGAGGCTTAAAAAATGTGCCCGCCAAAAGGGCCACTTTGCTGGAGCTCTTTTTTCCACTAAGTGCAGTTTTTGTGAATTGGGTATTTTTAGGCCATAGTCTAAATGTTTATCAATGGGTTGGGGGATCACTCCTAGTGATGAGCTCGGTCGTCCTTCAACAAAAGAGATATTAATTGAAGATTAATATAGTTACTGATCAATTAGCCGAAAGGGATTTGACGACCACTATGGTGGAGAGTCTACTTTCTATTGATGGAGATGTGAGCTTAAGCACATTAGTTCACCACAAAGAAGGTGTGGTTGGACCTATCTTAAATCACAAGGCTTATTCAAGTATTCTCACTCATCTTTTTTCTGATTATCAACATCTCAAAAATTGGCCTATATTGAGCACAAAAGTTTTTGAAAATTTTAAACTTCCCGAAGCTGATTTATATTTGGTTATCTCTCAAGGGATGGCCCACTATCTCAAAACTCCAAAAGATTCTAAGAGGATTAATTACATCCTGAATCCTCTCCCCCTTAAAATGAAACCTTCTTGGAAAAAACTTCTTTACTCTCAATTTGCTTCTAAAGATAAAGAATGTATTCAAAAATTAGATAATGTTGTTTTTTCATCACATTGCTTGGCCCATCAATGTGAATTTAATAAAGACTATCAAGTGGTTCCGGCTCCGTTCGTTAGTCGTGATTTCCCAGTGATGGGGGAGTATGAAAAAAATAAAGAAATTCTTCTCTTTGTCGATTCAATTGATAAAATTAAACTTGGAAAAATCATTGAGGACTTAGGAACTAAATGGCAATTAAAAGTCATTAGTAGTGAAGATCAGATAAGAAAAGTTAAAAATCTCTGGCCTCATATTGAATGCTTCAGAGGAATGGATAATCATTTGCTCTACATTGAATTGTTAAAAGCCAGACTCCTCATCGATGCTCGCGAAGTCGTCTATCCGGAAAAAGCACTCTGTGCGCTCTCAACGGGAGTTCCCACTCTTCTGCTTGATACTGAAGTTAATCGGGAGTACTTAACAGAGGATGTGAGTTCATATTTTGATTCACTAGAGCAACTCGATAAACGCTTAGCGAGTTATTTGAATGAAAGTTTTACTTATAGTGGACAGATATTAAGGCGTTATGCTTTACGTTTTAATGAGAGAATCTTTAAAAATAAAATTCTCTCTATTATGAAATCTTTTAGTTCTTAGAATTGATAAGATATTCTTCTATTTTCTTGATACTATTTTCAATGATCTTTTGTTTGTCGTGTCCCGGTGGGAGTTCAAATACGGTTGCCGCCGAGTGAGCGTGACCACCTCCACCGAGTTCTTGAGCAATCTCTCCTACATCTACATCACCGTGAGAGCGCAAACTAAGTTTAATCCGCTTATCTTCTTCTCGGAACATGCAAGCTATTTTCACTTCTTCTAGGACTAACAAGTTGTTGATATAGGCATGAGTGTCTTCTAAATCTGTTTTGTATTGATCAAATTCTTCTTTGTTAATACAAATCCAAGCAATGCTATTGTCTTTATTGGTTTGGCAATTTTTGAGGATATGCCCTAGAAGATGCATGTGATGGAGTTTTTTGGCTCCATAGATATCATTATAGGCTTTTGTGGTCCGTATTCCTGTTTCTAAAAGCTCAGCAATTAAGGTATGGGTGTTGCTTGAGACAGTAGGGTAGCGAAAAGTATTGGTGTCGATCAAAATGGCCGTGTAGAGAGGAAGTGCCAGTTTTTGATCAAAGGGGATGCCTAAGGTTTTGATGAGACTCCCAATGATTTGCCCTGTCGCTGCTGCTGCAACATCAATAAAGTGTTGACCAAAATTTTTTCTATCATAGGGGTGATGATCGATATAAATAATATTAGCAAAAGGTGAGATGAACTGACTCATTTTGAGTCCTGTCCGGGAGTTCTTATTTGTGTCAACGATAATGACAAGTTCAGTTTTAAATTCTTTGTGTGTTTTAAGAAATTTTTCCAGTGATAAAATGGTTTTTTCAGGGTCTAAATATTCGTAGCGATCTAAGAGGGCCTCTTCGTTTACACAGTGAACATTCTTTCCCAATTTTCTAAGGGCCATGCACAGGCTGATTTGGCTTCCCAACCCATCGGCATCGGGGACGATGTGTGTTGTAATGATGATGTTATTGTACTTAAGAATTGTGTCCTTAAGAGATTGATAAATGTCTTCTCCCATTAATTTTCATTATATTACGAATAGTTGAGGAAGAAACCCCCTGGAATATTTCCAACCTTAAGTTGAGTCTGCTACCATTGATAAAAGAATAGCTGAAAAACTAAAAAACTCGGATTAGAGGGCAGAAGAGATGAAACCATTAGCGATTGAATTCAAAAATGTCACAAAAGAGTTGGGGAGTATCAAAGCTCTAAATAAATTAAGTTTTAAAGTCGAGCAAGGCACTTGCCATGGTTTTCTGGGTCCCAATGGAGCGGGAAAATCCACAACCATTAAACTGTTGGCCAATCTCTTAAAGCCTGATTCTGGCGAAATTGAAGTTTTTGGAAAAGCTCCGAGTGAATTTGTTTTTCACTTTGCTACCCGCCTGGGTTTACTTCCCGAAAAAGCGCCTCTCTATCCCCATTTTCAAGTTGATTCTTTTTTAGGTTTTATAGCTGAAATAAAGGGACTGAAGAAAAAAGAAATCGGTAAAGCTGTCGATAAAGTCCTGGAGCTCCTAAAAATTGGAGAGCTTCGCAGGCGATTGATTGGAAATCTCTCACGAGGGAACAAACAAAAAGTAGCCTTGGCGCAAGTTTTTCTTACTGATCCCGATCTTATCGTTTTAGATGAGCCAACTGTGGGGCTCGATCCTCAAAGCATCGTTGATCTTCGGACACTTCTTAAAAAAGCTAATTCGAAGGCCACAATTTTTTTATCAAGCCATCAGCTTTCAGAAGTTGAAGCCCTTTGTGATCAGATGAGTTTTATCAATAACGGAGAAATTCTTTTCAGTGGGAAAACCGAAGATTTGATGGATAAGATTGGAAAAAAAGAGCGCCTAGAAATTAAAACTGTTGAAGCCTTTGAAGTTGGTTTTGTCAAAAATTTCCTCGAAAAATACCCTCTTGAAGAAATTAGCCGAACTCACAATCTGTGGGTTTTAGAGGGAAAGCTCGACGATCGCGACAAGGCAAAACTGATGGGCGAAATTACACAACGACCAGAAACAGTCACTTCTGTTTATTGGCATCCACCACAGCTTGAAGAAGCTTACTTGAAAATTTTGAATTTATAGAAAAGGAAAAAAATGTTCCAGCTGAGCATGATGAATATCTTTACTAAAAAAGAATTAAAAGAGAATTTTCAATCACCCTTAAGTTATGTACTGACTTCCTTATTTAGCCTTGCATGTGGGCTTTGTTTTCTCAATGTTCTCTTTCAGTACTTTTCTTTGCAAGAGGCTCATGCCGGCGAGTATGTCGATCCCATTTTTTATGTTGTCATTGGTTTTTTTACCAACGTGAACATCGTTTTAATTTTTCTTATACCTTTGATTTGTATGAATTTATTTTCTAAAGAGTATAGAAATGCTGTCTTCGATCTGATTCGAACTTCTAAGTTAAAAGCTTGGAATATCATCAGTGGAAAATTCATCGCTTCAATGGTTCTTTTTACTTTTATGCTCTCAACACTTGGTATCTTTTTTATTATTTTTTGGTATTCAGGAATTTATGAGTACTCGTTCGTCATAACGGGTGTGCTATCGCTGATTCTTAATAGTTTGCTTTACATTAGCCTCGGCGTGTTTTTAAGTTCACTGATTACTTCGCCCATTATTTGTGCTTTTACTCACATTATTTGTCTCGTTGCAATGAATATGTTCCACAATTTATTAAGTGTTTCGAGCAATTTTGGGATTTACGAAATAATTAACTACCTCTCGCTCACTTCACATTTTATAAATATTTTGCGTGGAGTAGTTTATTCTAGTGACCTTATTTATTATGGAAGCTTTTCTTTTCTCTTTTTATTTTTTGCAAAAAAAGTTTTAGAGTGGAGGAAAGTATAAATGTTTCGTTATACTCTCGTTACTTTCTATGTCTTATTATGGTTAGTGTTTGGTGGGTTGATCCTTGTTGCGAGAGAGTACCAACTTTTTTTACTCTCGTATGCAAGTTTCCTTATCGTTTACACATTCGTGTTATTTTATGTTTTTGAATGGAGTTTTCGAAATATCTTTTCCTTTCTTTCATTAAAGAAAATGGAAATACTGATCAACGCTGTGTTGGGGACATCCCTTATTTTGCTTCTCAATTTTTTTCTTTATAAAAATAATGCTTTCTGGGATATTACCAAACAAAATGTTAATGAACTTACTGATAGTACCAAAAAAGTTGTTAAAACGATTGACCAACCTTTGAAAATGACAATATATGCTCCTAAAGAAAAATGGAAAGGGGCAGCTGAGCTTCTTGGCCTCTATCATGCGGAAAGTTCATATATTCAAGTTAAGGCCATTGATGCCAATAAAAACTTGGCCTATGCCAAAACCCATAATCTCAAAGAAGTTCCTGCTTATATTCTCGATTATGGTGATAAAAGAAAAATATTTTATTCTCTTACTGAAAAAAGTCTTTCGTCTCAAATCTATCTTGTTACTAGTCAACACGTACCCTTAGTTTGTTGGCACACTTCTCATGGAGAGATAAACCCAGAGCTACAAGATAAAGATGGTGGGAGTTTTCTTAAGAATCAACTGGAAACCAATGGTTTTGCTGTCAAAACGGTGCAGTCTTTTGAAGATTCTAGCTGTGACATTCACCTGGTCTTAGGCCCTCAAGAAAACTATAAAACGGGCGAAGTGGAAGGGCTTAAAAATCTCAATAAGCCCCTGTTCTTAGCCTTGGATCCCCTGTTTGGAAAACAGGCCAAGAGTGACCTTTTTTCAATTTTTCAGGATGTTGGTGTGGTGGCTACCAATTCAATCGTGGTCGATCAAGAGTCTAAGAAATATGGCGAAGAGCCCCTCAATCTTATCTTCGATGCGGGAGGATCGAAACATCCAAGTGTTAAAGAGCTCAATCAAAAGATTGTCATTCCTCTCTCATTGGGATTCAAAGTTTCCAAAGACAATGTGCGGGTAGATCCTATCTTAGAAACTTCTAAATTCCCTCAATCTTGGGCCGAAACAACTTTTAGCAGCATTGGAGAACAAAAAGTCACTTTTGATGCAAAAGATATCAAAGGACCTGTTCCCATCGCACTGTCTTTTCAGAAATTACAGGGAGCAAAAGTGATCTTGGTGGGCAGTAGTCGTTTTCTTCTCAATGGTTATCGTCAACTAGCGGGGAATTTTAATTTTTTTATTAATTCGATCTTTTATCTTTCTGGTCAAAATGAAAAGATGAGTTTTTCCAGACCGGATCTCAAAAAAGAGCAGTTAATTTTTAGTGAATCCCAAATTAATCTTATTATTTATCTCTCAATAATCTTTTTGCCTCTCGCTTTGTTTGTGATTTCTTTTTTCAGTTACCGTAGGTTGAAAAAATTATGAGAAATATTTTCCTTTTAACCGTTTTTATATTTGGACTCAGCTCAATCTATTGGTGGGAAGAAGTTCATAAAAAAGAACAAGCATTGATGGAGGATTATCAAGCATCACTTTATCCTCGGATTGGATGGCCTGTTGAATATCTGGAAGTCGGCCATTTGGTTGCCCAAAAAAAAGACAATCATTTATTTTATGGGACTATCGAGATTGATGAAAAAAATATTGTAAGTTACTTAGAGCTCTTTAAGTATATTGTCCTCGATGAAAAACTCGATAAAGCGCCAGAAGGAGATCTCTCTTGGGTCTTGAGAATCGTCATTAACAAAGAATCTTTCGAATTTTCTCAAGCCAATAATCTCACTGGAGAGTTTTATCTAAAAATCTCAAAAGGTGTTACTGCAGAGTTTTACAGGGCCCATAGCGATAAATATTTTGAAGGAATTTATCGCAACCGTGCTGAAAAATTAATGGGAAGTTACGGGAATCTCTTAAGAGAACTTTCAAAAACAGAGAAAATTCTTGGTGCTGAAAGTCTTTTGACCATGGATGTGGAGCAGTTTGTTCGTCAACTTTCAAAAGGTTCTGAAGCGATCATTGATTTTAAGCGAACTTCAACGTTCCCTGAAGCTATCGATAATCTCAATTATGATCAAAATAAATTTCAGCAATTAAAAAAGGCGATAGAAGATATTTCCATTGTTGATATTGTCAGCGATAAAAATGATCGCAAAATGATTGCGACTTTGAGTTTTCTATCAGGGAAACAACATAAAGTTTTTAAATTATACCAATGGGACGGAAAATCATTTTTGAAAGAAAATAACAAAGATATCTTTTTTCAAATTACTGATACGGCAGTGGAATCTCTTTTTACTCCCATTAAAAGTCTTTGGGGTAAGAAACTTCCTTGGATCGCAAAAGTGGATTGGTTTAATACTCCACTGGCTCTCGAGCATGATAAAAAAAATTATGGATTTAAAGTTGATAAAAGACTCAACTTTTATTTCGATGGTGTTGTTCCCAATACTGAGCAGACCCAAGCTCTGAAAGAGCTTTATTGTTATCTTCTTTTTTGTAGTGAACAGTATGGTTACTTTAATGTCACTCAATACACCAAGAATAAATTTGATAAAAAACAGTGGTATGAGTTTAAAGTGGGAGACCGTTCTCTTTACTTTCGCGTCGAAAATCAATATCTTAATATCGTCGATCCCCAATCAAAAATTGAAATGAAGTATATTTGGTCGATGATGCAAACGGGAGATGTTTTTAAAACATTATTTTAATGAAAGAGTTATATCGAAAATTTTTTAATAATATTTTGAAACCAGAAGAAAATCGAGGAGAGGAAGCCTTATCTCTCATGCAATCGATTCTGCTCGCTTGGCCATTTGTGATGGTGGAAGCATTGACCAAGTTTCTTTTACTCTATATATTCTTCGATCAATTTGTTTCCGTTCAGATAAATCAGAATAACTTTAATGTGCTTGTGAATATTATTTCTCAAAACAGCATGTTCTCAAGCTTTGTGACCTTTTTTCTATCTTCTTTTTTTGAAATGCTGACATTCCCCTTGATCTGTTATTTTTCTTATTTGTTTTGGAAAATTATTTTGGATTTTTTCGGATGGGTTTTAAAAATCCCCAAAGAAGAAATGAGTGGTGTGGCCGATAACGTGGTGAGTGCCAGTTTCAGTAGTTATAGTTTTTCTATTATTCCTGTTATAGGAAGCTTTGTGCAATGGGTGGCCAAGGGCTTTATTCTTTTTCAAGCGATTCGCAAACGCCTGGACATCTCTCCCATGGCAGCACTCTTGATTATTTTTACGCCCTATATCCTCTATATTATGGCCATAGTGAGCTTTTTCATTTTTATCATGACGATGTTCGTGAGCCTCTTTAGTTAGAAAACAGCCTAGTGATATATTAAAGTCTATGAATTATTTACTTAGTATCTTGAATACATTTTTGTTTAATTGTAAAAGATGATCAAAATTTTAAAGGTGCAATTATGAAAAAGATATTGATACTTATTATTTTATTAGGAGTAACTAACATTTATGGGTACGATGCAAAATGGCATTGTGTAAATGAAGACGAAGATCTTGAAGTTATCTTTGAACATCGAGGTGAGGTTCGGTGGGGAAGGGAAAATGATGTCTCTGTTACTATTAATGGTATTGACGCTGAGGTTAGAATCTCTTATGCAAATATGGTTGGTGGAATTTTTGTTGGAGTTGGATTCACTGACAAAGAGCTTGAGTTTATAACGTCTGTGATGACTTCTCAGAACGGTGAAATGGAGCTTGAGACATCTAATGGAAAAATACAAGATTTTGATTGTGAGATTAATGAAATTTAATTAATTGTTTAATCACTTATTGATAAAATAGATAAATTAAAAATAAAGAGTTTGTAAGCAGTTTTAGTTAATGAGTTCTTTCAGTATTTTACAGTATTGAACATTTTTATCGGCATCTTTGATAAAATTCTTACCACTTAAAAGCTTAAGTAAATCATATTTTTTAGCTTCATCCTTAAATATTTTAGAAAAATGTTTTCGTAAGATTTTATTTGAACGAACTAATTTTTTCCAAAAATAATATTCGTGCATACTCGGTCGGGTCTGAGCCGCATAAGGTGTTTTGTGAAAACCAGAAAACCAGCCTCTGACTACAAACTTATCTTGTACGAGTTTATGGGCAATGAATAAGAAATGGGCCCAGTCTTTTTTATTAAAGGCCATGCCCGCTTGACCGGGGTACTCATTGCCAAAAAGTTTGTATTGAAGTGTATAGCGCCCCATAATTTGATAGGGAAAGATGGATTCTTGAAAGCGAATTCGATCATTAAATTCTTGAGTGAAGTCGGCATAGAGCTTTTTTTCGAAATCTAAAAAATCATTTTCTTCGACTTTATATTCTTCAGGCAAATAATCGTTGATATTGGAAAATTCACAGCTAAGGCCTGCAAGAAGTGAAGGAGCAAGCTTATTAAGGCGAGGGTCTCTCGCTACTTCTGCAGCGGCTTTTTGGGCAATTTTTTCTGAAACAAGGAAATCCAATTTGGTGGGTTTTACACCTGGGTCGGTGTCTCCGGCGAAAAAATACCCAAGATCGAGATACATGGGTTCAGCATTGGTTTTTAAGAGCTGCGAGTAGCGGGGATGAGTTTTTTGATGTTCAAGGAATTCGTGGTATTTAACTTCTAGCGGTTTAAAATTGACGGCAACGTCTCCAAAGTAATAGCCAGGCCATAGAGTCCAATTGTCCCACAGGGGTTTAGGATTTTTCCCATGACAGCTTAAGCATTTTTGAGGATTTTTCTGAGAAAAAATTTCATCGCCAGATTTTGAAAAATCCAGAGCATGTAAGCTAAATGTCTGTTTTCTTTTGTTGTACTCTAAGATTTCAATATTTTGATAGCCAGGAAGTTCGGGATCACCATTAAAAGTCAGATAAAAAGAACCGTCATTGGTAAAACTTAAAACTCGAGGGTTGAGAAGATTTCCCTTCATCAATCCACGGCTGAAATAATTGAGTGCATACGTTGATTTCAACTCTCGAGGCAAGATTTTGATAACTTCTTCGACGCTTGAAATGCGACACTTTTTAATTTTTCTTTTTATTTCTCGATAAGTTGCATTGAGAAGCTCTTCTTTGCAAAAGTAACTACTTTGGAGGGCTAATTGAGCCCCAAAATTTAAAAGTAGCTTGATGATATTTTTATTACCCATTTTCTTGGCAATATCGAGCACAGTTTTATTTTCTTGGTTAATGTTATTGATTTCGACGTCATAATTTTTAAGTAAAAGATCGAGACCCTCAGTGTTGGTAGCAAAGACGGCATAAAAAAGTGGGGTTTGACCAAGATCATCAGGAGTATTAAGAAGCTTTGAAAACTGTGGTCCTACTACTTTAGAAACAGTTTCAAGGTAATTTTGAAAATTCTGGGATTTCTCAGTCACCAAAGTATGAAGAAAGTTCTGCCCCCGAGGATTGGTCATGGTGAGATAATTTTTAAAATTTTGAATATTATTAAAAACCCATTCTTTAAGAGTTGTATCGGCCATGGAGTAGAATCGAGCGAAATAATAAAGTGGATCTGTTTTTTTTCCGCGAGAGAAGTCGATTAGTCCTCGCTGGATAAGTTCACTGACCATGGAGACGGTGTGCTGAGGATTTCCGTATCTTAAAAGTCCAAGAGGGACGTTATAGCCTCGGGGACCGATGTAATTAATATCAAGTCCACGACTTATTAATACTTCGAGAACACTTTTTGCTTCACGGATAGCTTCTTGATCGCCTGAAAGAGTAATGGTGGCCAGGGTTTCTGCGATAAAAGTTCCGGTGCTTTCTCCTGAGTTCGAAACGAAATTGGGATTGGCTCCCTGATTGAGAAAATCGATAACTCTATCTTTTTTGACAATGTTTTGAGTAGCAACATTATCGCGCAGCAATTCCTCCATCAGTTTGTCGTTGAGTGAATTCTGGCCGTAGAGAAAAGAAGTATTCAAAACAAGAATAAGAAAAAAGAATGTTTTCATGAATGTATTCCCCCTAAAAACTCAAAATACTTTGAAAAAAGGGTATTGAAAATAGGGTCATTAAATAAATTATATTTCAAATTACGCAAGGCTAAAGGATTTCTCTTCCTAAAATTCCCAGATCACGGTGGATGGATTCTGATCATTAGAGTAGACTTTATAGTCAAAAGGAGATCGGTAATGAGTTATTTTCCCTATAATTTTCATGGGCATATTGAAGTGATTTGTGGACCAATGTTTTCAGGGAAAACTGAAGAACTCATCAGAAGAGTCAGAAGAGCGCAGATTGCTCGTCAGAAAATTCAAATTTTTAAACCGGCTCTCGACACTCGCTACGATGAAGTTCAAGTGGTGAGTCACTCTGCTCAAAGTATTCCCAGTGAACCAGTGGAAAGTGCTCGCGATATTCTTAAACATCTTAAAGATAGCACTAGAATAGTGGCCATCGATGAAGTGCAATTTTTTGATAAAGCGATTGTCGAAGTGGTTTCAAAACTAGCTGAACGTGGTTACCGGGTTATTTGCGCTGGTCTTGATCTCGATTATAAATCTGTTCCCTTTGGGGCCATGCCAGAGCTATTGGCCATCGCTGACGAAGTCATAAAGGTGAAGGCCATTTGTACTATATGCGGGGCGCCTGCTTCTCGCAGCCAAAGAATAATTCAAAGTGTAGACCAGGTCGTTTTAGGTGAGAAAAATGAGTATGAGGCTCGTTGTCGAGGGCATTTTGATTACGAATCTCATCTTCGAAACTTAGATGAATCAGAAAAATCAGCCCCTCTAAATTAATGAGCACTCAACAAAAAAATTTAAACCCGTTTTTTAAAGAGGATTACACGAGTAGCGAATCCACTCATTATTATCCTAAAAATATTCATATTTTTGGAAACAATCCTATGATGCAAATGGTTTTGGCCAAAATTGGAAAGCCTGAAACCTATCAACCTTCTCTAAGCCATCTCCTAGAGAAAGCCTATGAGTTTTTGCTTAATTGCGCTTGCAATTCCTGTTTTAAAAAAGTGGATAGAATTGAAGAAACTAGAATGATTGAGCATACAGATAAAGGAAAAGTTTCTTTTCAAGGCTTTGAAGACAATTCAAAAATTGTTGTTTCTAATTTGGCGAGGGCAGGGATTATTCCTTCTCACATTTGTTATGAGTATTTTAATTATATTTTTCCTTTTAAGAATATTCGCCAAGACCACATTTATATTCGACGAGTGACCAATGAGAAGGGGCAAGTGACCGGTACGGACATGGCGGGGTCCAAAATAGGCGGGGATGTCGAGCAAGCATATGTGATTATTCCCGATCCTATGGGGGCCACTGGTGGGACAATTTCAAGAGTTTACGATTATTACGAAAAGACTATTGAAGGAACACCCTTAAAGATGTTATCTCTTCATTTAATTATTACTCCAGAGTTTATTAAAAAGGTTACTGAGAATTGTCCAAATCTCGAAGTCTTTGCCTTGAGACTTGATCGAGGGCTTTCAGACCCAGAAGTTTTACAGCAACCTTATGGAAAATTTTGGGATAAAGAAAGAGGACTTAATGAGTACCAGTATATTGTTCCTGGTGCAGGTGGAGTCGGGGAAGTTTTAAATAATTCATATGTTTAATCATGTTAATGGGATGTGAAGAGATGGAAAAAAAAATTAAAACATTTATTTCTGAAGAAGAAATTGAAAAACGTTTACAAGAACTGGGGCAAGAGATTCGAAATGATCTTGGTGACCAAGAAGTTGTTCTTCTTTGCGTTCTCAAAGGAGCGACATTGTTTTGTGCCGATTTGATGAGAAAAATTGGCGGTCCATTGCAATTAGAATTTATTCGCGTTTCTTCCTATGGAGATGGGACTGAAAGTAGCGGTAAAGTGGATATTGGCTATAAATTTTCAAAAGAAATTGCTGGGAAGCATGTGATATTAGTCGAAGATATTGTGGACTCAGGGCTTACCATTAAAGAAGTTAAAAAACACCTTATAGAAAAAGAAAGTCCTAAATCGGTAAAACTTGCAAGTCTCTTGAGTAAACCAAGTCGTCGTGAACATACTGTGGAAATTGACTACTTAGGCTTTGAAATCGAAGATAAATTTGTGATTGGCTACGGTTTGGATTTTGCTCAAAATTTTCGTGAATTACCTTATATCGGAGTTTTAGAAGAGTGATTGTTAGACAGGAGAGTACTCGAATTGATTTACTGGGCGGGACTCTCGATATTTATCCCATCAATCACTATTTTGAAAATGTCATAACATTGAATCTTGCATCTCATTTGCTTGCAAGAGTTGAGCTCGAAGAAATATCTGAAAAGAAAATTATCATTGAAAGTTTAAATTACCAGTCTACTCACGAGTATGCCCTAGAAGATTTTGCGAAGTCTCAGTTTTTTAAGGAGAATATTTTTTCAAATGATAAATTTCAAGAAATGAGTTTTGCATGCTTGATAATTTCTTATTTTAAACCTCAAAAGGGCTTAAAAATTAAACTGGGCTCTAAAGCCCCTCATGGATCTGGATTGGGAGGTTCTTCAAGCTTAGGGATCACGCTATTTCAAGCTCTTTGTGATCATTTCCAAATTCAAAAAGCTAAAACGGAAGTTCTCAAAATTGTTCAGCATTATGAGTCAATGATTTTAGGTCAAGGAGTACCTGGCTATCAAGATTACTATCCGGCTTTATATGGTGGAATTCTTGCTCTGAAATCTTCAATCGAAAACATAGAAGTGGAACAGTTGGCATCCGCTGATCTGGTTAGTTTTATCGAAAAGAATATTTTTCTTATTGATTCAAAGTCTTCACGCGATTCAGGGATCAATAACTGGGAAGTTTTTAAGCGCTTTTATGATAAAGACAAAAAAACAATTCAGGCACTTAATAATATCTCTCAAGAAGCCTATCGTGGTTATCGTGCCATTAAAGATAAAAATTATGATGAAATTTTAGATTGCATGAAAGAAGAGGGAAGGTACCGAGTCGATCTGGCGCCACGATTTATAACTCGTGAAATGCTCGATTTCCAAAAAGCGATCGAGTCAGTCAATTCAGACGCAGGAATAAAAGTTTGCGGAGCGGGCGGAGGCGGTTGCTTTCTTTGCTTTGGAGTAGAAGAGAGTGTTGTCGCTGAGGTCGTCACTCGATTTAAGATGGAAAAGCTTCCTTTAAAAGTTTGTCCGGCAAAGGAATTATGAAAAAAAATAAAATTGCTGGAATAGGTGTGGGAAGTGGAAAAAAAGATAGTTTTTATTTTTGTGTTCTTGAACACTTTGAAAAAGAAAAACGTTGGTTTTTAAAAACATGCCAAAAACTCAATGAATTTCAATACCCGGAAACTGAAGATAGCATTCTTTCATGGGTAAAAGATTTTGAATTAGAAACAATTGTTGTGGATTTCCCCTTGAGCATGCCAACTTGTTCGACATGCAAACTTGACTGCCCGGGATCAAGCCTATGTCCGGTAGAAGGAGTCGTTAAAGCGCGAGAAGAGATCAAAGAACAATTGGATCGCGACCATGAACTCTATGAGAAAAATCCTAAAAAATATGAACACGAACGATTGAAAGCAGAACAGATTGGCGAAAAAAGCTCTGAGATTTTACTGACTCGCTCACTTAAAAGAAAACTAAAAAAAGGATTTGTTCCCTATTGGCACAGAACAATAGATTTGTGGGTTTGGCTTCACTATCATGACGAGCTCCTCTATTATTTTCAAACGAGTTTTGATTCTTTTGGACAAGACTCCATGGTTCAGATTTTACGCTTTCAATACTTGGCCCGTCACTTTCCTGATTCTGTTGAGCTCAAAGAAAGTAATTATTTTCTTTGCCTCTTAGAACTTCTCAAAGCAGGAATTATCTCCAAGCGTGATCTTGGAGATTTGAGAAATTCAGATTCGGCACCTCTTGGAAGGATTGAGATTCTCAAAAAAATTGAGGCTTCTTTTGATCTTTTTGTTTATGAAAAAGATCGCGAAACACTCTTAAAAAATCCCAAGGCCTTTCAGTCTTTTATCCTGACAGTCTCTGGTATTGGACTATTAAAGGAGAGTATCATCCCAGTTGATTCGTGGGCGTTAGATTTAAATAAGAGTTTTTTCGTCCCCCAATTTGAGCACACGCCTTAAGCTCATTGATTATTTTTGTGATTAAACTTATCATTTCTATATGAAAAAATTTGAAGAAGTTTTCCTCTGCCCCCACAGTGAATACGCTGTTAAATTTGATGAGCAAAAAGAAGGTTTCGTCAGCGAAAATGGCAATTTTTATCCTATGATCGGTGGAATTCCTGTTTTGGTTGACGATGCAGCTTCCTATCTGTGGCGCCAATACCTCGAAATCAACTCTTATGTTGATAAAAGACTGGTGGAATCTAATGATCTAGAGGAAAAAATCAAAAGTGAAAAACTCATAGCGAGTTCACTCGAGCGGATTAATCGCAAAATCAGTGGAATTGAGAACGAATTGGAAGACATTCAATCTTTAGTTAATGAATCACTTGTCGAATTTTATAACAAACACTACGGCGAAGCTTCTCCCATGACGGAATATGAGGGCGGCAATGCTCCAAATTTTGTCTTTCAATATTTTTTCTATGTTTTTCGCGATTGGTATTGGGAAACGGGAGAGAACGAAAAAGCTTTTGAAGTGATCAAAAAGGTCATGCCAGAAGATTTGGGACGCTGTCTTGTCCTGGGTTCAGGGGCTTCGCGCTTGGCCTATGATATTTCTAAAAACTTAAACAATGAATTCACTCTGGCCACTGATTTTAATTATTTGTTTCTTTATATGGCGAAAAAAATAATGCGTGGAGAAGAGTTTAAACTGACTTGGTTACCTGAACACCCGGCCACTTTGGAAAATGTTAAAAATGAATACATGGCTCCTAAGTTTGAAAATTCAGAAAAGCTTCATTTTGCAGCTTGTGATTTTTATGAAAATACTTTTCAAGATAAATCTTTCGATACCATTGTCGTCCCTTGGTTTTTGGATGTCATGGAGCTGAAGCTTGAAGATATGCTTAAAAAAATTAACCGCTGGCTGAAGCCCGGTGGTAAGCTCATTTATTTTGGACCTTATTCTTTTGAAAAATTTGGAGAGATCAACTCTTATCTTCCAAAAGAGATTGGGGAGATTGCGCAAAATTGTGGTTTTGCCTTAGGTGAAAGTCATCTTACAGAAATTCCTTACCTCAATGATCCGACCAATACCCAAAGTAGAGTCGAGAAGGTCTTAAGTTTTGTGGCCGAGAAGTCGAAAGAAGCCAAAATTAAACCGATGCGTTTTAATAAAATCAAAAGCAAGCTTCCTCTGTGGTTACTCCATCACGATGAATCGATTCCCAACAGTTCTCTCATGAAGCAGAGAAAAGGTGTTTATGACGTCTTTTCTTTTGTTTATAAGCAAATCGATGGGAAAATAACCTTTGATAAGCTCTCTAAAGCATTCGCTAAAGAGTATGGAATGAGCCATTCCCAGGCGAAAACTATGTTAGAAGAGCATTTCAAGAAAATCTTTTAGGTGCCAGGCTCTTTTCGTTAAACCAGCGCATTAGACTCACTGGTTTAACGAAAAGAGCCTGGCACCTAATAGACTTTGAGGGTTTGGATGACGAGTTGAATTTTATCTTCATCCAACCCTTTGTCTTTGGGAAATTCTCCAATAACTCCCATGTTTTCTTCTGTAGTAAGATCAACATAGCGTGAGAGGTTTTTCTCAGGTGGGCTGACCACATCGGAAATGAATTTGAAACTCGTCGCGACTGTTTCATTTCCATTGAGGAGAATGGAGATACTTTTAATTGCAATATCATCTGATGCTGTTTTAAGAACAACATTCTGAACTCGGTAATAGTCGTAACCAATATCAGGGTTATTGAGATCGACAACATCCATTGAAATAGAGACATTACCACTGGCAGGACCTCGCCCGTCAACAGACTCAGAGAGATCAATGGTGATACGATAAGCACCATTGACGACAGTAGGACCATTAATTCCATCGGGTTCATCACTATTATCATCTGGATCAGGTGGTGGATCGATACTTGTGCCATCACTTAAGGAGACTTCTAGAGTTTTTGTTCCTTCAGGAATGAGAAGATCACGATTGACAAAAGGAAGCCACTTTTTGAGAGCTTCTAACATAACTTCAGCATCATCTTCACAAGTGCTCCAGCAATTGTGAGAGTCAACGGAGAGTCTGGTATAAAATCTCGATTCTTCAATTTTATCCACATTAATAAGTTTTCTCTTCAGCGCAGTCTCGTGGGCATCATCGATATTGGAAACTCCAAATAGAGGAGGTTGACTTGCCCCATGGCAACTGGAACAATGTTTTTCAACGACTTGGTAGACAGAAGTTGCGTAGTGAAGTGCAGAAGAACTCGAAGCCGAAATGGCCGTAGTTGCAAATTTTTTACTTCCCGGTCTTTCTGTAAGACAAGAAGCTAAAATGAATATTCCGCAGACGTACCAAAAATGTTTCATGCTCTAAAACCTTTCGTCGATTAAATTCCTTTGAGAGGTCCAAAGGCCCGCAAGTTATCGATCGCATCTGGAGCTGAAAGTCCATATTTCCCAAGAATCGCTGGAGCTTCACCAAGTCTATCGAGAAGACCAAGGTAAGTAATAACAACGGCGATCATGGCGTTCAAAGGAACAGAGGTGAGAGAAGCAGCATCGGACTGCCCTGAGTCTCTGTATGTTCCAATTTGTGTTTTAATAAATTCTGGTTTCTCTCCTGGAGTTACTCCGATGATGTTAACAGAACAAACGTCACTGGAGTCCGAACGAGCGGCTAGCATCCCGTTAGCATCTTCAGCGGTGTCTCCTCTTTTGGCAGCAGCTCCACCGTCTCCCAAAATAACGGCGATTCCTGGTTTTCCAAGGGCCAAGCATGTTGCAAGGTAGCGACCGACTGACTGTCCCATCTCAACGTCTTTAGCATCTATGGCAGCAGCACCACGCCCGTGGTAGTCGTAACCATTCATATTGTACATTCCTGATCCCGCAAAACCTTTGGCCACCAGCCAAGACATAGCAGCAAGTTTACTGCCGTTATCTCCACCAAAAGGACCATCAATTTCAGCTTTACCTCGAGGATCGAGACCATCAGGAGTAATACTTAAAATAGATTCTTTCGCATTTTGATACCCACAACCAATAATTTGTTTGAGAGGATCACTGATTTGATGAGAAGCAAAGCTTCGTAAATGTGAATCACTTAAAGATTTTATAGAATCAAAGAACTTTCCAATATTATCATTGTTTCCGCCGAGTGCTTCACCTAGAAGCCCAGTATCTGCGAGGTTTCTCGCGGCATCGGCATCGTTCATGGCCACGACTGTCGGGATTCCACTTCCAATATTAAGAGCGCTGTTAGCATCTCCAATATAAGCAGCTTGATCTCCTCCACGAATTGCACCGATCACAGCAGCGGGTGAGTTATTACTATTTGTCCCATCATTTTCACTACGATTGGGAATAGTACAAGCAAACATTTTTCCCATATTATCGCCAAGAGCTTGGGCCAGACCTCGGTATAATCCTGATGTGGTGATCATCGGAGCTCCAGCCGACATATCGAGAACCCCTGGATTGGTAGTTGGGTTTGCCGTTGGACCTATCCCGTGAATAGAAAGGGCATCGGCGTTTAAAAATTCACCGCCGTCTTTTGCTCTTGGGGCAAAGCACTTTGTATAGGTTCCACCACCTGTTCCGTTGAAGACCATAAAGGGAATCGATGATCCACCACCGCCACCAGTAGAACAAGCAGGATTTGCTTGGGCAAAGGCATTATTACTGAGCATTCCGTTTATAAGACTTGGGGCAAAGAGAAAAGAGGTTGCACCCATAAGACCGTGGGCCACAAAATCTCGACGAGTCACGATTTTGCTGTCGTGATTTCTTAAGGCTTCGTACCACTGCTTATCTGTTTTTTTGATTTGTTCAACTTTCGCTTTAATATCAATCTTTTTCATGATCTTGCTCCTAGAGTGCTATTAGTTAAAGTACACGTTGGGGGAAGTGAGCCCAGCGGTGCATCCTAATAGGACCGTCCCTCTTTCATCTGAATTACTTGATGCAAAGTCTATAATTTTTGCTAATTCGCCTTTTTGTTCTTCAATCGTTGCTTTATCACCAGTCCCATCCCAAAAATTTGCAGCAATGGTGTCGACGAGGTGACTTTTTTCACTGGCCGAAAGCGTTCCATCTAAACTGATATTTGGAAAAACTTGAGCGAGTGAAGTATCGATCATAACGTTACAATATTCTGTTCCAAGCTTAACGATGGCTTTTTGAACAGCGTCTGTGTATTGACTCATTTCATTTCCTGCAGGAAGAGATGTTTTGATCCCATCGTAGGTTGCTTGAAGATCTGTATTTTGGAAAAAATCAACCTGAGTGATCGCTGCCATCGTGAGGTTAATTTGTTCAAAGTTTTTAACTCCAACATTTGAAAGGAGAAGTTCGGGATCAGATCCAATGGCATCATCAGTGCCAATGGGTGCTTTTCCTCGCAAGGCTGAACTAATATCTTTTCCCCCAAAAAAGCAGCTGGAGAGATTCAGGAGAAGCAGGCTCATAAGGACAATTTTAACATTTCTTTTCATGGATATATTCTCCTATTTACGTTCCTAATTTTCTGTACAGAAGACTGCTGATTCAGAGAAAAGTGGTTTGAGAGCAAAGTTAAATTTCCCACCAAAATCATTGGCCAAACTTGCTACGAAATTCTTTTCCTTTGAACTGCTTGGTACGTGATAACAAACTTTCTTGAACACTTGCTCAGCCATACACTGTGAAAACTGATCATTCTTAAGCATGGCAGATCCAAGAGATTTCAAACCTTTTCCAGAGCTTTGGCCTTTCCAACCAAAGACTTTGGTGTTCCCATAAATGAAGTGGTTTCTCCAGTTATCATCTGTAATTTTATGTCCTGTTGGGTAAACATCAGCGTTACGAGTACATTTTGCAGCGATGTCAGGATTAGTCGCATCACCAAAATTGTTTTTAAAATTATTGTTTTGAGTTGTAGGAAGATAAGAAAGACTTCCATCTCCATCATCAGCATTCCACTCATACTTACAGTGAGCACCTTTAATTTGGTCAACGTTTCTTGAGTGACACCCTTTACAATAAGAATGAAAAATTGCGGGATCACCAGATGGAGCTCTTGTTACGTCTCTATTGATCCAGTCTTCACCTGGAACTGTGGTGTCCATCACTTCTTGTAAACTTTTACAAAGTGTATATTGAACGTAGTAAACATAAGGTCTTCTGTTTGTTCCATCTTTGAAATAGACATCAGCAAATCCTCTGGTTGTGAGAAGTCCTGCCGCAGTCGACTCATCAAGCTCAGGGTGAGATTCTGATTGAACGGCTTGCTGAAGACCATCTTTCAAACTTAAACCTTGAGTTTCAGCTTGAGCGTAGTGGTCATTATTATTGATAGCGTAAGCTGTTCCAGGATCAACAGCAAAATTATAAATGATGTCAGCAGAGAGGGACTGATTAAAAGGAACATCATCTCTAACCATACCAACGACAGTGGCAACATAGTCATTGAGAGGTATTCTTATGTTTCCAGTATTCTCAGTATCGAGCCAAGTCTTGGCAAGCTGAGCAACGTTTCGATAGAAATCATTCGTTTCCAAAGCAAGGTTAGCAGCTTCGATATCCTTACCATCTTTGATGAGAGCTTCCATCGCATCGAGAGTATCTTTGCTTGGTTTTATTCCCGTCATCTTTTGATAGATGTTATTGGCCTTCACTCTGGCATCCATCTCAGCTTGGGCATGCGATAGATGGCTAAAGAGAAACGTCGCTGTCGCTAAGAGTAGAAGCTTCGCTTTAAATGAATTCATTGCTAACATATTTTTCTCCCATCTGAGAATCTGTTCTGTTGTTTAAAACCTTCAAACACTACTAAACAGCTTTAATTATAAAACTTCCTTGATTGGGGTTAATTTCTTTTCGTTTCTTTAGAAAAAATCTTGAGTGATTTCAGGAGGTTTAACTAGATTTTTTTTTTTGACACAAAAAAAAAGGATGCAAATTTAGTTGGCATTCAGGTTTTTAAATAATGTAATTTTTCTTATCGTAAAAGTGCTAAAATATAACGGCACTAAAATTTTAAAAGCCAACAAAATTTGGTAGCTGGATGTATCTTTATATTTTAATCAAAGATTTAATTCCCATGATTTGAGTCAAGCAAAGGGGTTTTACTTTCTTTGAATAGCTTTTTTCTTTAAAATAGGGATAAAAACGCCGAAGCCGGTTATAATGACAATGAGATAGTTTTTTGTACATAGTGAGAGATAATTATGATATGGCAAAATTATTTTTTGATAGCATTGCTTTTTACTTTGATCGCCAATTGTAAATCAGATAAAAAGTATACTTCACTTTATAGCGTAACTCCGACTGGGAGCACTGGAACGATTGGACCAGGTGATGACACTAAAGGAGTTGCTCGCTTTGAAGCTTTTCAAAAAGTCATCGCCAATAATTGTGTCACTTGCCATATTAATATTCCTGCAGCGCCAGCAGCGGCACGATCAATTGATTTCAATGCCCTCAAAACAGAAGAAGACTGGGTGAGTAGCTCCTATGTTGTCGCTAATAGTCCAGAAGATTCAAGTGTCTTTTATACATTAAAAGGTGCAGGAGTCATCGATGCTTTTAATGAATCGATGCCGGAAGGAGGAACACTAACACAAGCTGAACTCAATGCCGTACGCGACTGGGTTCTCTATGTGGATATTAGTAATCCCGATGATGGTGGTGGAGGACCAACAGGCAATAGCCGTTGTGGAACACCCGATCCAGCTGGGGTTGAGACTCGCTTCAATGCGGCCATGTCCATTATTAATAGTCGATGCATTAGCTGCCATCCTGGGCAAGCATCTTCAGATTTTAGATTTGCTTCTAACGATGAAGCTAAGGCCAGTGCCTATGTGACTGCAGGAAATCTTTTTGGCTCTCCTATTTATTATCGCATGAAAGGTTCAGACGATGTTCGTCCGGGACAAAATCGCGATATGCCTCAAGGTGGAGCAGCTCCATCTCAAGCAGATCTCGATACGATTAAAGATTGGATCTGTAAGATGCCCGATTAAAAGAACATCTATCTGTATGATTGCCAATCATTTTTGTCAGTTCAATTGCTTGATTTAAAAAGCTGATTTCCTTACTTGGCACTCTAAAGGATTAAAATTAGGAAGATTCTCTTCTCTTTTTACTTCTTATTTTCCTTTCAATTTAGTTTCGAACTTATAATAAAGCTTAATGCTTTTAGTGCCGAAGATGTATTAAAGTTGTTTGTTTACTGAGAGATTGCGTTTATGGCCTTTAAAAGAAAAATTTTATTTTTGAGTCTGGTAATTTTCAGTTTTTATTCCTGTAATGATCCTGTACCCAATTCCAATACAAAATATAAAGCTTTTAGAAAAAGTGCCTCTGAAGGCGGAGAGTTTGCTAAAGTGAAATCAATTCTCTCTTCAAAGTGTGCGACTTGCCACTCTAAGCATGGTTACTACGCTGAATATTCTGAAGAAGACTGGAAAAATGATTCTCTTATTTCTCCAGGAGATCCTTATGGCTCGATTCTTTTTCAAAGAATAAATGGAGGAGGAATGCCGCCGCCGGGAAACCCAGCTCTTAGTGAAGATGAAATGCAAGCGATTGAGAGTTGGATAACAAGTCTTGGAGGCGGAGGAAGCGGTTCCGGAAGTGGAGGACCAGATATCCCCGATAGTACTCCTGAATTTGAAGCAGCTTATTCAGTTATCTACGAACGTTGCTTAATCTGTCACGATACGACCACGAGTTACGATAATATTTCAAGCTTTCGTATGGAAAATCAAACGGCTTGGGCCGATAGTGGTTTAATCGAAAGCCAAGATCCCAACAGTTCCATTCTTTTTCAAAAGATTAGAGGCTCTGGAGCAGGCAGCGGAGATATGCCACCAGTTCCTTTAAGAGATCTTTCAAAAGATGAAGTCGATGCCATCTATAACTGGATAAGTAAGTTTGAATTTACTCCCGGTGGCGGTGGAACGACTGGTGGAAATGGTGGTGGTGGACTCGATGCCAATCAAAGAAGAACTGCAGCTATCAACCAAATTCGAACAAGTTGTCGCGGATGCCATCAAACTGGAAATGCTTCTGGGGGATTTAATCTTGAAAACGTAGGTGGTGTTAATTTAATCGATCCCAATGCTACAGATGCTCAATGGCAAGCGGGTACAAATGGTGGAGGAAATCCTCTCGCAGTCGCTGGAAATTCTGGAGCCTCATATATTTTTACAGTTATCAGAGGTTCTGGTGGACAGCCAGGCGATATGCCAACCAATTCAACTTTGAATGCCGATCAACTGGGGCGAATTCAAACTTGGTTGGATATGATGGGACAACCTTAAAAAGTATTATACAATTTTTAATGTAATAAATTTTTGTGCGAGGATATTTAATTGAGAACGTTTGCGACACCATTGCTACTTATCTTTATTTTATTTTTTAGTTGTAAATCAGACAAGGCCCATACTGTACTTGGTGTGGTGAATCCTGTTGGTGAGAATAATCCTATTGGTCCTGGGCCAGGAAGTGGTGGGAATAATTCTTCGCCTGAATTTCAACAAGCTCAGGCCCTCGTTTTTGCGCCAAAGTGTGGAGACTGCCACGGTGCTGATAGTAGCTTTGGAAGTTTTGCTGTTTGGAGTGAAGAAGATTGGCTGACTCTCTCTGGTGGACTTGTTGTCCCTGGAAGCGCAGAGACATCGCCCTTGATTGTTAGTTATCTCGATCCAGCAACAGCTCAAAATCCTATGCCCCCACAAGGAAGCCCATCACTCACATCTAGCGAACTTGATATCGTAAAAACTTGGATCAATAGCCTCAGTGATGGTGGAGGCGGAATAACTACGACCACTATGCCTTCAGATCCTCAAGGCCAAAGAAGAGTTGCGGCCATCGATGTTTTAAAACTTAAATGTGCCAATTGCCACACCAATGGTGGAAGTCGCGGGGGATTTAATCTTGAAAATGTTGGTGGGGTGAATCTCGTTTCTAACACTGTCACGGATGCTCAATGGCAAGCAGCGAGCTTTGGTGGAAATGCTCTCGTCACGGCCGGAGATGAAACACAATCTTATATCTATAATACGTTGATCGGATCAGGTGGACAACCTGCGGATATGCCTGAGTCTCCTCAAACTCCACTCAACCAAACTCAAAGAGACATGATCATTGATTGGATAAAGGGAATGTAGATCAGCATTCATTCGACTTCTCCTTAATTTTCAATAGGATAACTTTACAGAGACCAGTGAATTAGAAATAATACTTATGCAGATAAGTATTATATTAAATGAAAATATTATTTCTAATTTTTATTGCCAGTGGTTTTTTTCTTAAGCCTCGCGCTTATGCCTATACCAATTTTATCGGCTATGGCTATGCTGCTTGTCTGACTTGTCACTACAATGCTTTCGGAAATGGTCCGCTCAATGATTACGGTCGCGCTCTTGGCGCCAACTTGATCGCGGGTCGCCTTTTTATTCCCGATTCTGTCAGCGATTCAAAACTTTCGGAATACTCTGGCTTTTTTGGAAAGGTCAATTACAAAAGTACCTTCTTTCGGCCGTCTCTCGATTATCGCGGCATTATGGTGACTGATAATTTCGGGCAAGGGGGATCTGAAAATCGCTATTATCACATGCAACTTGATGGCAATGTTGTGCTTCGAATGATGCAAGATAAATTTATCATGTCTTTTTCTTATGGGATGTTGCCAGAGGAAGAGGGTTTTGGATCTAAAATGAAATCTATCTCGCGCGAACATTATCTCATGTACGCTTTTAGTAATAAATTTAGAATCTATGCAGGGAAAATGGACGTCGTGTTTGGGGTGCGAGTTCCAGACCACATTCTTTTCGCTCGAGCAAGAACAGGTATCGCCCAAAACGATCAATCTCATGGTGTCGTGGCCCATTGGTATAATGAGAGTTTTGAATTGGGAGTGAATTATTTTGTCGGAGATCTTTCAGATGATGCGGATGTCAGGCTTGCAGGTTTTTCATCGATGCTTGAATATAATTTGGCTAGTGATTTTCGTGTAGGGGCTTCTATCCTCTCCGCGAGCCATGAATTTCTATCCAGAACTCTCGCAGCTCTCCATGCTCGAGTCGGATTTTTTAAAGGGGCAAGTCTCGTTGCGGAATATGGTTTTCTTCATGATCAAGAAATTACCGATCTCAATACCGGTGTAACGACTAAAGCTTCTGATAATTATTTCTTTTTACAGTCGATGATTAAATTAAAGAGAGGTTTGCATAACCTCACCACCTTTGAACGTTACACCAATGTTCCGGAGGGAAGTACCGAAAACACGGCTTATAGGATGACGACAGGTCTACAGTGGTTCCCGCTCCCAAGGTTTGAAATTCGCTCAGAAATTTCGGCAGGAAGAATATTTTTAGAGAACAATGTGAATAAAGATTCTTGGACGTTTCTTAATCAAATACACTTATGGTTTTAAAAAGATTGATGATTCTATTTCTTTTGGTGAGTTTTAGCTCACAGGCTTTGGCCCAAAAAAATGGGGTTAAGAAATTGAGCATTCTTCGTTCAAAAATGATCAAGGGCTTAAGAAAGAGTCCTTATTTAAAACCTAAAATGAATTACACGGCTTATAAAAACTATACTCGAAAACTTGCTCGAACCAGAAAACTTAATCGCAGACAACTCGAAACTTTTTTAAAACTTGCACAAGTTGATATGGTTCTCTACGCGAGGACACAATCAAAGCTTTATCGTCAGGAGGGATTAAATTCTTCCTATGTGGCTGAACTCTATCGTTATAAATCCAGGCAGGCCCAAAGTGTGCGCGCTAAAATCGTGCAAATAGATCGACTTCTAACTAAAAAGAAAGCTCGAAAACAAAAAGTTGCTAAAAAGCGACTACCTCCTAAAAAGATTGCTAAAAAAGAAAAGAAAAAGAAATTAGTTCTTAAAAGAAAATTTTCGCTTTATTCGACCTTTATTTCATGGCAAGAAGATCGTTTGGCCAAGGACCAAACCGGTGCAGAGTTTCTTCTCTATGCTCAATTGCGGGGTTATTGTACTGGAATCGCCTACGATTTTGTCTTTAATAATTTTCACATGACTTCGCATGCTTGCTTCTTTGGTCCTCTGTCGACTATTGATATTTCTGGCGAGCAATCAGGGGTCTACGATAAATCTGATATTGCGACCATGGGGATCATGACTGGGGCTGGGGTGAGCTTTGATATTAAGCCCGAGCAATTTATTGTCACCACGGGAATGGATCTCATTTATCGCTCTAATGATTGGGAAAATTCTGGGGATTTAGATGTTGATGGCGACACTCTCATTACTTTAGGTCTTTACGGGCAGACAGAAATTAGTCGAGGGCCTTACGCTTTTGATTTTAAGTTGGGTTATGGCTTGGCATTTCTTTCAGCGTACTGGCAATTTGGAATCAAGTATTACTTCTAAGTGGGGGGATGGAAGCGGATAAACGTCGATCTTCGTCGTCGTTTTCGTGTCTCAAAGACTGCGACGTACTAAAAGTTCGCCTTATGATTTAATTTTTTTGGGATAAAAGTGGCGCATACCGAGGTAGACGTAGATGTAACCTGGAGTTAAGGCCAGGAGGACGATGGCCCAAAAGGCAGAGTAAGATAAAGCTTCATAAAAAGTGACAATACTGAAAAGAAATCCTAAAAGAGCCGTCCCGTCTTTTATATAAAGAATTCCCCATTTTTTGTCTTTGAGAAAAAGAGAATAAAACAGAACATTCAAGAGCAAGATTCCCATAATAAAGAGATTGATAGTGTTTACAAAGAGAGTAATAAATTGCATCTGTTCTTCGGCAGAGAGGTTGATAAAAATTTGTCTATAGGAGGGAGGTGAGTTTTCAAAGATAAAAGCCTTGATGTTACTATCACTTAATAGGATAAACTTTATAAAAATAATAAAGATTAGATCCCCCGAGAAACAAAAAACAGTGGTAATGTAAGAAAACGTTTTTTTGTTGAGATTCTCAAAAATTGAAGAGATCCATTTTTTCATAGATAATATGAGTGTGCCCAAAATAAAAACAATTGTCGATAGAAAAGAAAAACAATGCTGATAGAAATTATTTTATACTTTATTCTCTCTGTAGGTTTGTTGCTCTACGGATCAACCCTCGCTCTCGATAGTGCTGAAACTCTTGGTAAAGCCTTTCGACTTCCACCTGTGATTGTTGGTGTTCTCTTTATTGGTTTTGGAACATCCTTGCCAGAGCTGTTTGTCTCACAATTAGCTTGCTTAGAGGGAAAGCCCTTAGTTTCGCTTGGAAATATCGTGGGTTCGAATATTTCGAACACGGCCTTAATTTTAGGTATAGTTTGTTTTCTAGTCGAAATAAAAGCGACTGATAAATCTCAGAAAATGCAATTATATTTTCATTTAATTGCCACAGCTCTTTTCACCGGGATTTATTTTGTCTTTAAAAGAATTTCCTGGGAAGCGCTTATTCTCCTTGGATTGTTTTTTGTTTTTTATCTCTATTACATTTTGGTGCATGATAAATTTGATCTTGAAGATGATGAATCCTCAAACCCACGAAATAATCTTTGGCATGCTATTAAATTTTCATTGAGTATTGGTTTTATGTATTTTGGTGGAAAGTATCTCATTCAATCCACTGTTTCGATGGGAAAGTACTTTGAAATGCCAGAATATATTATATCGGCCATTGCTTTGGCCCTGGGGACGTCTGCTCCAGAATTGTTTACAGCTCTCATCGCTTGCTATAAAAAGCGCGATGTTAATCTTATTTTGGGTAATATCATCGGTTCCAATATTTTTAACATTACCTTGATACTTGGCTCAACGGGCATTTATCAGTATTCCCTGGAGGGAATCAATATCCAGTATGAAATTTCTATCCTTAATATCTTTGCAGTTTATTTTATCGCACAGTTAATCCTTCTCAAAGGGATCCTTGGAAAAAGAACGGGACTACTTTTCTTGATAACCTATGGTTTAGTTGTTCAGTACTGGATTCAATCATGAAAAGACTATGGGCCTTTTTATTCTTTTGTGCCATTTTTGGAAGGAGTTTTGCTTTTGACCAACGAGATTTTGAAGAAATATTTTTAGATGAAAAATCTATTTTGGAGAAAGATAAGCAACAATCCAACAAGTTTACGGCCAAGAGTGGTGATTACTTTATTGATTTAGACAAAGATGCTGTTAACGAGAAAATAAACTTTCAGTATACAGACGGACATTTGTATTCATTTATCTATAAAAGTGGCAGCGAATTAGTTTTAAAATTTAAGCATCCTTGCCGCGGTGGTGATGCCAATATTGAAAGAATTCTTTTCAAAGAAATGAACAAGCAAAGAGGGGTTCTTATCTTTGTTATCAACGAAGGGAAGTTAGAAACTTCAGAAAAAATACAAACGATGAGAATTGATATTATCACAATTGATCGCAGAGAGATGGATCAATCGTTTATAACTTATGGGCCAAATCTTAGCACTGAAAAAACGAATTGGATGGGTAATGAACTCGGCAAAAAGGCAGACATTCAATTTAAAGAGCTCAACAACATAGAACCATTTGAAATCTTTCTCAAAGATTCAACAAGATCTTTAGTTCTCCATTTCGATGAAAAAAATAAAACTTGGCGTTAAGCGACTTTTTTGGGCTTATCAGGATTATCAGAGGTATCATGAATCTCATCTGACTGACTCTCGTTGAGAATAAACATATTCTTGCTGTATTTATCTATGATATTGCTTTTGCTATCACTATCTTTTCTTTTCTTTTTAAATATTTGAATTTTGATCCCTAAATAGACACAAAGTGGGAGACAAACTATTAAAGTGATCAATGTAGCCTGATTCATAAAATCTCCAGTGAAAGTCTTCAAACTTATCGGATATTGCTTTTTAAACTTGAGTGAAACCAGCGGGAAAACAGAGGAAAATTGTTATTTCAGGATGTTAGATCAAAAAACTCAGCAAAATTAATACTAAAGTACTCGAATTAATTGTCGAAAAGATTATGAGAGAGGTATAGATGAGAGCCTTTTTATTTATATTTT
Organism: Halobacteriovoraceae bacterium; assembly: GCA_020635135.1. Taxonomy (GTDB): domain Bacteria; phylum Bdellovibrionota; class Bacteriovoracia; order Bacteriovoracales; family Bacteriovoracaceae; genus JACKAJ01. The sequence goes on along the minus strand of JACKAJ010000016.1, from coordinate 100,749 downwards.
TAGTGACGGGTTTTATTTTTTATTCTTATAAAGGATATCGCCTTGATACACTCTTATCTTCTTATGATGTTGGTCATGAGTACTATTATAAATCACTTAAACTCGCTAAAGAAAATCAAGACTTAAAAGCAAAACTCAATCGAACTCAATACGATCTTGAAAAGTTAAAGAATAAAAATCACTATCTTTCTTTAAAGCTTAATGAAAGTGACGAAAGCACTACCGGTGGTGGAAGAATGATCGCGAGCTTTCAACCTATTGAGAGTATCAAGCGAAATGGGAGAGGAATAGATCACGTACAGTATGATATTTATAAATGGGGAGAGTATAAGCTTTATACTATTGCTAACCGTGAATATAAATTAAAAAATTATACAAAAGCGTCTCAATTTTATATTGAATTGATAAATCAATACCCAGAATCAAAGTATCTCTCCGAAGAAACACTGATGCGTTCAGCATTTAGTTGCTATCAGACAGGTGAATATTACAAACAAGCTAAAAACGTTTTGGATTATCTTTTAAGAAAATATCCCCATACTAAACATTTTCTTAAAGCGAAATTATGGCGAGGCCTCGCTTCATTTCAGCAAGGCGACTTTAAAGATTTCACAGAGACTGTAGAAGAATTTCGAAAGAAATATAGAAATACGAAAGAATGGGAAATTATAAGAAAGCATTATGAAAAAATTGTGGTTAGAAGCCAAAATATTTAAATTCATTCTGATTTTAACTTTGAGTACTGCCGCTCAAGCTTATGCTAGTAAGTTTCAAGTTCTTGAGTTAAAAGGATATGGCTTTTCTGTTTCAAAAACAGGAAGTACAAAAACATTGAAAAAAGGTGAGTACGTTTATTTCGGAGATGAAATACTTGTAGAAGAAAACTCCAGTCTCAGTCTTTTAGGGCCTTTTGATCAAATGCTCAATTTGCAAGGGGGATCTCATTTAAAACTCGACTATCAATCGTACAAACTTATTAAAGGTTCAGCTTGGATTCAACACAAATCGAGTAAATATGGATCTTTATATTTTGAGACTGCGAATGCACTTGTGACAGTGAATGAAGGGGATACAATAATCCAATATTCTGAACAAAGTGAAAAAACTCACGTATTTGTTTTAAATGGAAATGCAGAATTAAGCAATGTTTATGATAAATACAAGGTGGCCGCGCTTGAAGATGGTGAGTTTAGTTTTATTCAAAAAGATTACAATGATGGAAGACCGAGAATTGCGACACTTATTGGTAAAGATAGTTTTTATAAACTTAAGAGAGGTTTTCCAAGTGTTAAACCGTTAAGTAAAGGTGGCATTGGTGAAATGTATGCTGAAAAAAAATCTCATTCCACATCAGAAGAAATTCAACAAATAAGTCAATCGTTGGCCAATCTCGATAATAGTTTTCAGTCTCCGGAAAACAAAAGAGGTATTGCGAGTGTTGAAGAACAAGTCGTTCCTGAAGTTCGCCCTCAATTAAGAGAGAGCAATCTTCCTTCACGGGAACAACGCTACTATTTTCTATCTTCTCGATCAAAGAGAAAATTTCGGAAAAAATATGGACTTTCAAGGGTTCCAAGCTCGACGACTATTTTTGAAGAACAGACAGAAACTTATAATTCTCTAAAATCGAAAAAATCTAAGAAACAAGAAACTCCTGTTAATCACTACCGAATTAGCTGGGATGAAAAAGTGGAAGCCTCGGTTCCTATGGATGAGCGTATAAAAGGAAACGTTGAAGCGAAACCTTTTAAACCCAAGCAACCAATAAGACTACCAGCATCCGTTAAGCCTTTAAAAATTCAAAATGACGGTAATCCATTTGAAAAATCACTAAAAGAAAAGTACCAGGATCAGAAAAAATATTCTGAAGACTTCGATTCTCTTATCAATGAGCTCGATAGCATTCGAGAAGACCACACAGAATCCTACTAGCCCATCGGCTAGCAAAATTTATTGGCATTAATATTTGATAAAAAAACACCGATAAGGTTTAAAACCCTATAATATCAATGGGTTATTGTAATTTGGGGCTCAGTAACTTATTGATATGCGATAATATTGAGGTGGGATTGAAACTCATTACCTTAAGCTTATTTATCACTTTATCGGCTTGTCTCCAGCAAGGTAGCCGCTCGAGTGGAAGTGCAGCAGTGACTCCAGAAGGAGTCCAAAGTGAACTCTGCCAGGGAGGAGAAGAGTGTTTTGGGCAAATGATTAAAGGAGGCTATGATCACGACGATTTTAAGCGCCAAGTTGCAACCCATGTTGTTTTCATCAATGCAAGTTCAGAACTTTTAGTTGATGATCCAGAAACAGCAGCTCGGGAAGCCTTAGATGAAATTAATACGCGTTTTCGCGATAAAGATGGGCATCAGCATTTAAAGTTTTATCTCCAAAGTTTTGAATCAGTAATAGACGATCTCTTTTTCATTGGATCTTGTGAGGATCTTGATAGCATGCTCGATCTCTATGGAAAGGCCAATACCTTCACACTTTTATTTAATTATGAGCTTTTGGGAGCCTGTAATGGAGTGGCCCATTTGTGGACTCTTCCAGAAGATAAATATAGTGGATTTCTCGTCGAGTATGATGGCCAATTGGATTCACTTGCCGATGTAGCTGCTCACGAACTAGCCCACAACTTAGGTCTCCATCACTCGGCCAATACTTACGATGGAAGCGTCCCCCTCGAAGGTCTGCATGATTTCAATAAACTTTTAGATTACGGTGCGCGTTTTACCGGAAGGTGTGAACAAAGTTTTTATTATTTTATCGATCCTTTGAGTGGAAATTCTGTTAGCCGTGAGAGAGGCTTTGTTTTTAATTCCTATCATCACCTTATGTACCCAAGTTATGGCGATGATGTGCAAAGAAGTTTTTTTACTAGTGGTTATGATTATAGTTCAAGTCAAGCGTTCAATTGTTGGATGGATCAGTTTAAGAAAAATGGTCGAGGTGTGGTCTACGAAATTGAAATGGGAAAAGACAATATCGATAATTGTGATCGCTTAGAGTTGCGAGGTGATTACGATGGTGATGGACAAATAACTTCTAATGACTATGAACTCATTTACGACAAAGAGTATCGCCGATCAACTGGGGATTTAAGATTTGATTTTAATAACGATTATACCTTTAACGATGAAGACCTCGATTATATTCAAAAATATTTAGCTGGACTTGTTTGTAATTAATACTAACTGGCATACTTTAATGTTGTTGAAAAACCAAATATTGTCTTGCCTTTATTGCTGCAGTCGTACACTGATTTGAATTTTCTTAAATTAATTGAGTGTTGTGAAAGTGAACATACACATCGAGGTGTTTCTGAAGCATTTCAGGTAATTTCGTCGTACACCAAGTTCTCCGAAACAATCGGTTGATGTTTGCCCTCAACATGGCACAAGTATGATTGATGGAAAAAAGCGGATCGAACTTGATTTTTTTCAATTCTCCTTGCCCTGTTACGGCACCTCTTTCAGAAGGGTAGCACTGATGAGACGAGCCCGGAAAATGTTTTAATATGAGAGGTGGATAGAGTTGATGTTCGTCGCTTTCAAAGTAGGCAAGAGGGTGAACCGCAGGCGAAATCGATTCCATAAGTTTCTTCAATCCTTCTTTAAGTGTGTTGTTTCTTTTTCCATATTTTTTTCTCGAAAGCTCCGCCAGGTGCCCAAAAGCGGGGATTTGCGAGACTACGGCTCCGAGAATGGTTCGATCGTCAGCTTTGATGGCGAGGCTGACGGAAAGAGGTTTCAATTTGGTGTGCTCTATGGTGATGAGATCATCGATCTGGACGAAGGACACACTTTGATTCAAGTTTTGAAGTAGTTTTTTTTGCTCACTGTTCGCAAGTTTTGCCCAAAAGAGAAGTTTTCTTTTAATCGTCAGTCGGTGAACTCCGAGGTTGAGGGCAAGTCTTCTTTGGGAGATTCCAGAACTTAAAAATTTGAATACCAAGGAATTGATTCTTCTTTTTTTGTGACGATAGTTAGAGCTTTGAGTTGCGCGGGAAAAATTCTTCGAGCAGTTTTGGCAGCGGTAGCGTTGGATTTTTTTGCTGTCATCTTTTCTGAAGAAGAACCCGGATTTGATGATCGAGGAGGTTTGTGAACAGCTTTTATTGGGGCAGCGTGGAGTCATGGAGTTTTCAATGCAAGTAGACTGAAAACAACAAAAATCTTAAGTTATTGAAAAAAGAGAACTTCAAAACTGGCTGTTGTCAAAATGAAATTTTAAATCCCCACAACTCTAAAAACAATCAAGTGGGCCAGTTAGTAATTAATACATAGAAGCAAACCCCACCTTTCGTTGCATTATTAGGTGAATTTTTGACTCCAATCTTTTTGTACTAAAAATCATCCATTGTAATTTTGGCATTAGCTTTGCTCCATTAAGTTTCACTGGAAACAAAGGAGGTTATTATGCGCAAATTATGTAAATTTTTTATTTGCACCGTGTTGTTTCTCAGTATCGATAAACTTTTTGCTTATGAACAGAGTTTAGTGACCATCACTTCTGATGTTTTTGGCAAAGATGAGTTTATGGAACTATTGGTAGAAGAGGGAAGTCATGGTGAAATTCAAACGATTCACAAAGACTATTACGACAAGGATGGCGTGAGATTGTACCGCGATAGCTATAGCGCGGATTCAATCGAAGAGGGAATTTCCCTCTACAAATCTGATGACCGTGACGTCATTACCATAATCGGTAATCGCGAAACGGGAGTCGAAGGAGGGCCAGTCGATATGGACTATCTTCTCAAAGCCAATATTTTCGATAAGCAAAAAGATGAAAGAGAAGTCGAAGAGTTGGAAATTGAGAAGACAGGGAGTCATTGGAATCTCAAAAAAAGAGACCGAGCGATTGCCAAAATGCATTTTTTGCCCCGAAAAAACATCATGGGAATGACGATAGGGATAAAAGATATCGAGTATAAATAGTTCAAAGGTGATGCTTTGGGGTTGCTTTTTACGGCACCCCAAGGTATCTCTTTTTGCTAAGATGAAGATTGATCACACCAACCACTTAACATTCGATGATGTTCTCATTAAACCTCAATACTCTGAAGTGCTTCCTTCAGAAACAACACTTGCCACCAAGTTTAGTCGAAATGTTGAACTGCAAATTCCCATTGCTTCAAGTGCGATGGATACTGTGACTGAATCGAAAATGGCGATTGCGATGGCAGAACTTGGGGGAATAGGTGTCATCCATAAAAATTTAAAACCTCAAGAGCAAGCAACCGAAGTTGAAAAAGTTAAAGCAGCACATAAAAAATTTCCAGTGGCCGCGGCTATTGGAGTGGGACCAAAAGAGTTGAAGCGAGCTGAATTATTGGCCGCTGCAGGTGTGAGTGTGTTGATCGTAGATACGGCCCATGGACATTCCAAAGGAGTGCTCGAGATGGTAGCCAAGCTCAAAAATCTTTATCCTAAAAATTTAGATATTGTCGCCGGTAATGTGGCCACGGCCAATGCTTGTCAGGCCCTCTTAGAAGTGGGAGTCGATGGAATTAAAGTCGGGATTGGTCCTGGATCTATTTGCACCACTCGAGTTGTTGCCGGTGTTGGTGTTCCGCAATTTCAAGCACTCGTCAATTGTTCTACTTTAATGAAGGACAGTGGGGTTCCTTTTATTGCTGATGGTGGAATTCGCCATTCAGGTGATATTGTTAAAGCACTAGCAACTGGAGCAAATTGTGTGATGCTGGGTTCTCTTCTTGCTGGAACAGATATGTCACCTTCTGAACTTATTGAATATGAAGGAAAGAGCTTTAAGCGCTATCGAGGAATGGGATCTCTGACAGCGATGAGTTTGGGATCGAAAGATCGCTATGCTCAAGGCGATGTCGAAAATACCAAAAAACTTGTTCCCGAAGGTATCGAAGGGTTAACACCTTATAAAGGTTCGCTCAACGATGTCGTCTATCAACTAACAGGTGGACTTCGCTCTGGGCTTGGTTATGTTGGAGCAAAGAACTTAGAAGGTCTTTATCAAAAATGTGAATTTATTAAAGTGACTGGTTCGACTCTTAAAGAAAATCACCCCCATGACATTATCATCGATATCGGTGCTCCTAACTACTAAATTGGGCGTTGCTATACTAACCTGATTAAGCTTTTCAGGGTCGTTGATGCCCGGTCGCGGTATACCATACAGCTTCCCGGCCATCGCCTACCTGAAAAAGCTAAATCATGCCAGTATATTTCTATTTTTCGGAAGATATATTTCTACTTTGCTCACAATCGGGAACTGATTCCGTATTCCAAAATGAAAATACAGCAGCGCGATCTTCATCATCAAACACAATAGTGTATTGATAAGTCTTGTCTGCTTTCCCTTCTATCGGATAAACAAAGGCCTTCATTTTGTCATAAAATAGACTGTCAGATTTTTTTATGGGAGATCCAAGATTTTTGGTAATCTCAGAGAAATGGTGACATTGGTATTTTTGAGAAATCGCTAGGAATTGGTTGTAGACGAAATCAAAATCATCGTTTGAAAACTTGCTGTACTCGTAGTTCCCATTGTTTTTTTGAGGTTTAGTGGACGTACAAGAAGACAACAGAACTAAGACGATTGCTAAAATTCGAAATAAAAGCATAAATCTATTTCACAGGTTCAGCGAGTTTGAAGTCTGATTCTAAAAATCTTACTTTGCCGTTCCCATCCAGTGGTTTCTCTGCCATACGCATGGACTTTCGAGAAGCTCCAAATTTTTGCTGATCGAGTGTGGTGATGCGAATAATATCTTTCTTATCTTTAGTGAGAATAGGGAGATTTTTCACATGGTATACATTACAAGGGTTATCAACACCTTCCACTTCTTTGATGGCAACTTGTTCAATGACTAGTGGCTCGAGATCGTGAAGAAATTTATTGTGAATAGTCGCTGGAGTTCCAAGGCGGCTAATTTCATCCATATCTGTGATGCCATCACCGTCGAGGTCTTGTTCAGCCCCATTGCTTTCTTCACCTTCTTGACCTAAAAAGTAGTTGTTGTAAAAGGCGATATGATCGGGGATACCATCTTCATTTGTATCTAAGCGACGCGAGTCGATTGAGAGTTCTCTTTCCCAACAATCAGGAAGTGTATCACCATCAGAATCGATGAAGGCCGTTTTTTCAAAGTTCATACAAAGATCGAGATCTTGAGTTGGCTTACAGTCTGGGTCGTCACAAACGACTCCATAAGGATTGACGAGTGCTTCAACACCATCACCAATTCCATCGCCATCGCAATCGGGGTTATTCATGCAAAGACATTTTTCATCTTGAGAACTATCACAGCTTTCAAATGGAATTTCGTACTCATCAGGTACGCCATCCATATCTGTATCGAGCAGATAATTGAGCTCATATTTTGAAAAGCTGGCGTTTCTGTTTTCAATAAACCAGTTTCTCGTTTCACTGATAATTCTACGAATTCTAATATTAACAAATTGTTTGTAATCGATTTGATTCCCATTAACAAAAGAGATAAAACTTCCACCATCGAGGCGATCAGCAATTTCGGCATAACGTTTTAAGCGAGCTTCGGCGACAGCATCTCCTTGAGTTTGAAAGAAAGCGAAGTTAGCCTCAATTCTTCTAATGATTAGCCTGCCGACATCATCGAGTTTAGGGTTGACGATCATATCTTCTACAGAATCTTCAATAGCCTTTTCAACAACTGTCCCGTTACAGCCATCGATCCCTGAACATGGAGCACCGTCAGTGACAAAAAAGACGAATCCATCAAATCGCTCAGTGAGGATGTCATCATTATTGGGATCTTCTTCAACTTTTCTTTTAAGAAAATCTGCTTCTTGAAGAAAGATTTGCTGAATAAGACTAAAAGTTCCGATATAGGGAGTTCCGTTTTGATCAGGACGCCCTTGTGCAGCTTGAACCACTGCTAAAAAATCTTGAATGCTCAAAAATGGAGAAGTTGAGCCGGATGGATCAGGAGCTCCTCCGTTTAAGAGAGTTTGCGATTCATTAAATTCAATCAAAGCATAGCGTTCTTTATCAGTATTGAGATTAGGGTCGTTCATTCTTTCATTAATGAATTGAATAAGATTAGTGAATCGTTGAGCTCCACCTGGGTCACTTTGATTAGTACTTCCCGTTTTATCGATGGCAAAAACAATTCGAGCAGCATCAGTTTCTTCTTGATCAGGCGGATCACATATTTCAATTTCAATAAAACTTGGTTTCGTTTCGATCGTAAACTGGCGCTTAATATTTTTGAGAGGCTCTTTGTTACAAGACCAGGTGGTCAGAGCTAGCGCCAATAAAACAAAAACTCTGGTTAGATTCGTTTTCTTTTTCATCTTAAATATTCCTTCAAAACATTGGTATTTCTAAGTTCTTTATCGACTCATTGAGGGGAATTCTTAAATCGTGAACTCGGATTGAATGGCGTCCAGGAGTAATTTGCAGGGTCGAATTGAGATGGTCTGGTTGAAAAAAAGGTGTCGGCTCAAGTATTTATAATTGGAGTCTATTAATCCAGTATAAAAAGCTAGATAATTTTTAAATATTGAGTCAAAATAAAAAGCATAAATGAAAAAACAAGGTTTAAAAAAACGGCCAATCGCCTATACCATTTTATCGCTGCTTTTTATTATTGAGCCGATTGTCAAAATGGTTCATCTAAAAATGGTTACAGGCTTTAGCTACGCCATTCTTTTTAACACGATTATTAGTTGGAAAAATAAGCTTCAAGTCGCTGAATACTATTTGCTCTTTCCACTAGCAGGTCTTTTCCTCGTTAGAATTAGAAAGGGAAGTTATTTTATTTTCCTTCTTGTTCAGTTTTATTTCATTATGAAAATCGTGGGGTATCAACCCTACACTTGGCCGTACTATACCAAAGAGCCCATCCTTCTTTTATGGGTTTACGTTGGAATTAATGCCTTTATTATTCTCTATTTTCTTCACCCTCGAGTACGCGGACCCTTTTTCGATCGCACTGTCCGTTGGTGGGAGAGTAAAACTCGCTACCTCGTTGATTTCCCCTGTGAGTGCACACTTGCCGCTGAAGGAAAAAAAGAAAATTTTGAAACGAAAATTCTCAATATCTCTCAAACAGGAGCCTTTATTAAAGGTGAGAAATACTCTAAAGATGATGTGATTGAATTAAAGTTTCGCTTTCTCGATCGTGATTATATTTATAAAGGCAAAATCGTTGGAACTTATCCGTATAAAGATCACCCAGGGATGGGGATTCAGTTTATTGCAAGTTTTGGTGAGTACTTTCAACTTTTCAGTTTGATCCTCAAGATTCGCAAAGCGGGTTATAAGCCTGTAGACGGCCGCTAAATAAGAAAATTTCCACAAATTTAAGTATCTTCTGCGTCAACTGCGAGTCTCAAAAGCTGCAACGTGGAGGAACCACGATTCGCTTTTTCGCTCTTGTTTCCTTGAATCTATCTTAAATTTGAGAAAATTTTAAAATTCGTAGTTTTATAAATGACGAGAAAAATTGGGAATAGCTCTGAGTTTGGAGGAACGAGAGATTCAAGGAGTTGTGAAGACGTCCTCCACGTAGCAGTCAGAGCGTCTTTGCAAGGACGAAGAATATCGACGTTTATCGAAACTCAGAAGCAGAGATTATTTCTTTTTTGGGGTTTTAGGCTTAATGCTCTTCATTCCCAAAAGAGAATTCATCGGCCGCATACTCAACGGCATAACCGATTTTGCTCTTCTAAAACCTTTCTTAAACTTTCGAATAAGAAGAGTCGTTTCCTGTAAATTTGATGATGGTAAATTTTTGTTAAAGTTCATAAAATCCTCGTGTCTCTTGTTTTTCCAAGCGATCAGAGCCGAAAAGATTTTATGAAGTGATAAGTGAGCTTTTTGTTTTTACTTCAAATGATCTTTTTGAACCCTTACGCTTTTGGATTCAATAGTAGAAACAATACGCGTCTCCTTGTTGAGTTTAGGTGTCCTAATCCTCTATCGACTATTAAACACCTTTATTTTACTATAGCATGGATATGGATTTGCACAAAATCTCTTTAGTCATTGTAAGTATTTGAAATTAGGTTAATGTAGCTTTAACTCTCCAAAAACTTTACATTTTAGGGCTTTTTTTGATATTTCGCATTGTGAAAAATCCCTAAACTGACGAAAATATTAATATGAGCAATAAACTCAAAAACTACCTTCAAGAGTCTTCGGCCTACCGAACCTTGGAGGACATTGAGAAACTCAATGATGAGCACGAAAATCTGACCTGGGTCCCCATGTTGCCGCTGTATTTTAGCCTCAAAGAAGGGACTGAAGACCAGATTGTAGAAACTCTTCCAAAGCTCGATCAAAAACAGAGACAAAGTCTCATCGATATTGACGGGTGGGATAAGGATTCTTTTGATATCTATGCTCTCGATCGTTGGTGTGCTTTGCTCTCTTATACTAAAAATGTAGAAGTCATTGATGAGTTTGTGAGATCAAATGATTTTAAACTCTATCTTAAAGGGCGTTTTAACATCTACACATTTGATGTTGAAAATCCACTTTACCCGGATCATGACAATTTTTTCACAACAGATGACGATAGCTTTCTTTTTGAATTTGAATCAGATTTCAAATTCGTAGATGAAGTGAAGTATCTAATAAAAAATCTCTACGCAAGTTTAGGAGTAGAGAAGGCCAATGAAGAAATACTGACATTGATCTCGGATTCTTTTCTTGTACTCCAAGAAGAAGCCTATGATAGCAAAAAAGATCGCTTGCGGGATTTTGGCTATGTCGATTACTTTGAAGCTTTAGAGCTCAAGCAATGTCTGGGAACAAAGGCCTTGAGCGCTTTTATCAAATCGAAACTCCAAAACAAAGGGCTTTCACCTCAACTTGAAAATGAGGAACTCAATCAGACACATTTTGCTAAAGTCGTTAGCTCCTTTCAAGTGAATTTTGAAAGTATTCTTGATGAGTTGGAATTGGTTGAAGATGAAAAGCGAATGGATTATTTGCAATTTAATTTTAATCGCCTAATTAATGCGACTTTAGTGTTATCCAATGCTTTTAAGAATGAAGAGATTTCAACTGGGAGTGTTGGGGAGCAATCAAAACAGAGAATAAATTTAGCACTTTCGTATCTGAAGGCCCGTTTTTTCAATCAACTTGGAAATCAAAGTACTTTTGAGTATTTTGATTTTTATGACCTTTATTTGATTGGAAACAGTCTCTTAGAAAGTAGCTGGAAACAATTAAAGCATTGGCTTTTAAAGTATAATTTCACTGATAAAAATAAATATTTTCTAGGTGATCGTTTTAATCTTTTTATTGAAGACATTGAGGCCAATGGATTTAAAATCAGACAAAATGGACGCTTGGAAGTTATCGATGATTTTGAAAGATATCAAATTTTTCAAAATCAACTTGATCTTGTTTTTAATCTTGTACCAATAGTAGATAAATTTAGAGTTATTGTGACAGAGATAAAGAGAACAAAACGTTCGAAAAGTTTTTTTCGAAATTATGCAGTCTCTGAATTGGATTTCGAGGCAATAATCCTTACTCAGTTTGCTAATTATACATTAGGAAACTTTAAGAAAAAAAATAAGAAAAAGTATAGTCTACTTGATACCGAGTTTTATCGCTTCTTCCGAGAAATTTATCGCGAAGAAAAATACAAAGAAAAATTGCATGAATTCTTAAACTTCAGTGGTCTCGATATTATTGATGGGATTGCCCATTATCTCCAGGACATCGTCAATGACCATATTGGGTATATTGAAGACAGTGAATTAGAGAGTATTGATCTTCACTATATCAGTGGCTTTCTTATTCTAAATCAGAAAAGTGAGAGTTAAAAATTGCTTGGAGTGACCTATTGAGAAGTGAGTCACTTTGCTTGAGAACTTCGATAAGCTCTTTTTTGTCTTCAGCGACTTCCTTTGAAATTTCTTTAAAAATTCGAAAACTTTGATCGTACTTATCCACCATCGAGAGTTGGTTTTGAAAAAGATGTGTGGTTTTTGATAATCTCTTGTAGTTATTTTCAAGAAAAGACTGGATTTTTCCTTCGTCACTCTTATCAGGATTTACTTTTTGATGAATATGGATGTTGTGGGTTTGGATAAACTCCTCAAAGCCAAGCAAAGGATTTATTTCTTGAGGGCCTTTAGGGTCTTTCTTTTTTTTACTCATATTCTTCTTTCATTTGTTTTAAAAGTTCAGCATAGGCTTGCTTTTCGATTTCAGCCAAGTGAATTTTTTTATTCATTTCTGCATATTGCTTAATCTTTTCATTCGTCTCATCGCGATTATCGTAGTCGAATGCTTTTTCAGCTGCAATGTTGAGTCGCGATATGTTGGCGTGAATACGGGTTGGGCGCATTTCTCGTGCAAAATAAAATTGAGGAATATCATCACGATCGTTGAAATTGGTGATTTTTCCATCGTAAAGATTCAATTTAGAGAGAACATAGATAGGATAGGGGAAGCGAAAATCAGAAATTTTCATTCCCAAAAATCTTTCAATTTCTCTTAGATAATTGGAATCGACGTCGTTAACTTCCATGAGGTTGATGATATAGGGATTAATTTTATTATCGACTTCTTTTAGAAGAGATTTGATGTGATTCTTATTATCTTCCAGAATCAGAATTTCAATATAGCGAGGGATATTTCTCATAGTAAACTTTTAAGCTCAAGTACTCTGTGCTTATAATTTCCTCTTACTTTATGTTAATATTATTCCTAGTTACTGTACAAGATGAGCAGCAATAATATGATTGAAAATCTTCCTTTTATTAAGCTTCCAGGTGAATTTACCTCTTTGTTGAAAAGAAATTTTCAAACAAAGAAAGAACAAGAAGAGTTTGTTATTAAGAAACTGGCCGAAAATCCTGCCATAGTGGTGGTTCTGGAAAAAAGTATTCGCGAGATGAAAAAAGAAATGAACATGAGCAAGGCGGTGCGGGCCTATGGCTGGGAGTACATCAGAGACAAACTGGCAGAGCTCTACCTCAATCGCACACTCACTCATCGCTATATGACGAATAACCCTAATTTTTCTCTGCAAGATTTAGTGGAATTTGAAGATAAGTTTTTTGATTTTTCAACGAAAGGAATTTCGAGAACTTTTCTCTTGGGCTTTTATCTCAAGCTTAGTGAATCGCGCTTGATGGATGAAGGAACTCTACAAAATGCGAATCTTTTAGAATCTGTTAAAAATATTAGCCGCTTTATTAAGCTTCGCTCGGTAAAAAGTCTTCGAACCGATTGGCTAATCCTAACGGTTTGGCATTTTGTGCAATTTTTTGGAGAAGAAAACTTCGAAGAGGTGCTTTCAAAATGCCATAATGAATACAGAGTTCTCTACAATGAACTGGATGAAGACCAAAAAGAGACCATGATCGGAAACCTCATATCTTATGGGGCATCGATTAAAGATCATTACACACTTCTTAACGGGTTTATCTTAAATTAAAAGTTCTTAATGCTTTGAAAAAACTGAACAGTTTTTCTCACATTTTCTTCTGGTGTCTGGATGATAACCCCGTGGCCAAGTCCTGCAATCCAACGCTCAAAAGGAAAATTATTTTTTTCCAGGTGGTCGCGATAGCGCTTGAGATTGTCCTCTAAATCCTTCCAAGGAAGATGAAGCCAAGTGGGATCAATATTTCCTTGAATATAAGCTTTAGGAAGTTTGCGAGCTGCTTCGACAATATCCACGCGCCAATCCACACCGATCACATCAATTTCATCACAATAAAGAGCTTCCAAATAAGGAATATGAGTCATCTTAGAATAGTAGACGAGTTTTTTATTGGGGTGGCGTTTTTTAAATTCTTTGGCCACTGTTTGAATGGCCGGGATAAGAAAGCGATCGTAGTCAGAAAAGCAGAGCTCTCCAGCGGCCGTATCAAATAAGCAAAGAGCATCGGCTCCACCTTCGGCTTGAACACTCATATTTTCAATGAGCTCTGGGATGAGGTGATCGAGAAACATCTCAAAGCGCCCATCGTAGAGTCCTTGCTTAGAAGAGATGAGATTTCCTTTATGGGCCCCTTCAGTAGCGTAAGTATAAAGAGTGAAAGGAGCACCGACAAATCCCAGAAGAGTGACATCGCTTGGGAGCTTTTCTTTTAAGAGTGTTAATGCTTTCGCTTGAAATTGATAAAAACTCTTTGAAGGCTCGACGAGCTTTATTTTTTTATAGTGCTCTTTGGAATCGAGTCTGACTTCTAGAGTTGGAGGACCCGATTTATAACTTAGGCCCAAACCCATTTGCTCGAGTGGGAATAAGAGATCAGAAAAAAGAATGGCAGCATTAAATTTAAAATCTTGAATGGGACCCAGAGTGACTTCACAGGCAAGTTCAGGATTTTTACAAAGAGTCATAAAGTCGTGTTTCTTTTTGAGCTCTTGGTAGTGTTGATGATAGCGACCTGCTTGGCGCATAAACCAAGTAGGGACTGTCTTTCTATTTTCAAAAATATCAATACTCATAGTTATTCCTTTGTTTCTAATTTATAGCCGATTCCTCTGATTGTTTGAATAGATATATGTTGGGCAGGATCGGTTTCACACCATTTTCTAAGTTTAACGATGTAGTTATCCACTGTTCGACTGGAGGGGAAGCTATCGACACCCCAGATGTCATCAATAATTTGATCGCGACTCACCACTTCAGTCTTTTTTTCATAGAGAAGTTTAAGAATCGCGCATTCTTTCTGGGAAAGTGTAAGTTCATTTCCATCAGCATCGATTACTTGGAATTGAGAAAAGTAAATTTTCAAAGGACCATGGGCGATGACTTTCGGAAGTTGAGTGATTTCTGATTGTGCTTTTAAAATGCGATCGAGTCTTAGAGTCAGTTCTTTGAGCTCAAATGGCTTTGTTATATAGTCGTGGGCCCCAATTTCTAGTCCTTGTAAACGAGTATTGGGATCATTGAGGGCCGAGAGAAAAAAGAGCACGCAACTGGGATTTCGATTGCGCATTTTTTTAGCGAGATCGATTCCATTGCCGTCTGGAAGATTAATGTCCATGAGTATAATTGAAATATCATCAATTCTATCTTCAAACGTTTCAATGGCTTGTTGAAATGTACTGGTAAGAAGACAATCATAACTTTTTGATTTTAAATATTCTGCCAATGATTCCCCAAGGGTTTTGTCGTCTTCCACAATGAGGATAGAGTGTTTATAGGCCATTATTCTGCAATCCTAAAAAAAAGTTTGAAATGAAGCTTCTTATTAATAAGTTGAATTTCTAGGCGCCCACCCATCTGAGAAATAAGCTTGTTGACGATATAAAGTCCAATCCCAGAGCCCTGGGAGGATTTGTGTTTATAAAACAAATTGCCAAGCTTCTTAGGATCACCGGTGAAATCGCGCCCGTGATCATAGTAATTGACCTGCAGGGTATCGCCATGTTTTTGAGCTTGAATTTCCACTTTATATTCATCACTTTTATTGTGGCGAATGGTGTTTTGAAAGAGATTCCTAAAAATAACTTTAAGGGCAAACTCGTCGGCGAGAATATCGAGATTATCTGGTGCCGATTTATAATCGACGCTCATTTGTGAGTAGGGAAGTGAGTTGATGATATTCTTTAAAAAACGATTAAAATTAAAACTCTCCAGATTTAGTGTCCCTGAGTTTTCAAGCCGCGAAAGTTGGAGCATATTATCAAATTGATCTTCGAGTTCATAACTCCCGGTTGTAAGCCGATGAATAGTTTTTTTGATATTTTCTTCGGGGTCATCTTTGAATTGATCACCAAGAATTTCTGATTGCAAGCGAATATTAGCAAGAGGAGTTTTTAACTCATGGGTAAGAGAAGCAAAAAAAGCTTGGAGAGCGTTGGACTTTTTAACGTCTTGATGAAGCAAATAAAAAACCATCATGGAGATGGCCACCAAAAGAATGATAAAAAAGATTCCTTCCCACTTGAACATTTGATAGAGGTTGGCGCTAAAGGAAAGCGCGATTTGATTTTCTTCTAAAATCTCCGCCATCGTGGTGAGAAGATAAGTCCACCAGATTCCCAGAGAGAGCATGACGACAATCCAAACAATGGTGGTGGCATAGAGCCATTTTCGAATTTTTCTTAATTCCAACGTTTTAACTCCATAGACTCTCTTTGAGATGATCAAGAACATTCTCGTGAGCACTACTGGCAAAGCCAACTTCATAAGGATTAGGGGAAAGGTAAATGCCCTTTGGCAGCAAGGTGTTTTCGAGTTTATTAAAAGGAGTCATGATATCGGCAGGGATTTCATTGATCGATTTTAATGGTTCTTTGGAAGGAACAATCCAAAATAAAGAACTTTTTGAGTGAATGGCGTAATCAGAAAATTCCCCCTCTTTGTATCCACTAAACCATTGGAAAAAGAGATCGCAAACTTGGGCCGTGATTTTCTCGAGATTGGGATAAAATTGCTGGTCACTCAAAACTTTTAAGCAAGCAAGCCCAGCCTGCATGGCCACGGGATTAGCACTGAGGGTTCCAGCTTGATAAACACCTCCCAACGGGGCAAGAGTTTTCATGATTTCAGCTGAGCCAGCGATGGCCCCGACGGGCATTCCCCCTCCAATAATTTTTCCATAGGTTACGATATCGGGAATAATCCCCGTTTCTTCGGCCATGCCACCGAAGGCAACTCGAAAACCAGAAATGACTTCATCAAAAATAAGTAGGGAATAGTTTTCTTTGCAGAGTTTTTGGACTCCTTTAAGAAATTCATCACTTTGAGTGAGAAGTCCATTATTGGCCGGTAAAGGTTCTATAATAACTGCTGCGATTTGATTTTTATGATCTTCAAAGCATTGTTTTAAATTTTCAAGATCATTGAGTTCAACGATCAGTGTTTCTTCAGCATAGCTGGCAGGAATTCCTAAGCTGCTGGCTTCAGCGGTCCCGGCCAATCCAGATCCCGCTTTGATAAGCATGGAATCTACGTGGCCGTGGTAACAGCCATTGAATTTTATAATTTTTGATTTTCCAGTATAGCCTCGGGCCAGTCGCAGTGCTGTCATTACGGCCTCAGTTCCCGAATTAACAAAGCGAACTTGTTCGATGAAAGAAATGTGATTGATCATAAATTCAGCGAGTTCTAGGGAGTATCGTTCACAAGCCCCATAACTCCAGCCATTATAAACAGCTTGGATGATCGCTTCTTTCACTTGAGGGTTATTGTGACCTAGAATCAAGGGCCCAAAGCTCATACAAAAATCAATATACCTTTTATCTTCTTCATCCCAAATATAAGCCCCATCCCCTTTTTTTATAAAGCGTGGAGTGTAGTCGAGTCCTTTAAAACTTCTCACGGGAGAGTGGACTCCTCCAGGAACGACTTTGAGAGATCGATTAAAGAGTTCTGTATTATTCATGGGATTCACCTTTAAAATATTTTGCTAGTAATTTAAAACTGAGTAGGGGAAGGCAGTCAATATTGTGATCTTTAAATTGGCGATATGTTTTTCCTGGTCCAACGGTATGGATAGCATTTTTTCCATGTTGGCATTTTTGAAGAAATGAAAATTTCTCATGATACATTTGATATTGATAGAAACTTGCCCAATAAAAAATGCGGCATTCCTGAAGTTCTTTCTCCCATGAAATATTGCATTCTTTAAATTTTCTTTGATAAGAAGGAATAATTTCTCCTAGCTCAGAGTTGGCTTCAGCATGGCTTAGGACATTCCAATCACAATCCAATTGATGAAAGAGATTATAGGATCGTGAATTTTTATGAGAAAGAAGCGAAGTCTCACCAACAGATTCACAAGCTCCATTTACCCAATAGCCTTTTTCTGCCAAATACATCATGGAGCGAACGCCTGAACAAAATAGAGCAGGAAGTTGAGAAGCTTCAGCAGCAAGTTTTTCAAGATTTGAAAAACAATATTTGGTGGCCATAAAAAATGGAGCATTTTTATTGTAATGAGTCTGTTTATGTAGCGAAGTCTTTTCTAGGTATAGATCGTGAACAGTATTGGACGCACTCTTTTTAGGCATGCCTGTGAAAATAGTTGATTTTGAGAGTTTTAATTTTTCAATAAGACAGTCAAGTTCATTATGGGGATCTGAAACCTTATCAATGACAACTCCATCCACTTCACCTTTTTGATAAATGATAGCATGTTCATCTTCTATCTGAGAGTTGATCCCGACGGCGAGGTGACAACCTCCTCCGTAAGCTTGAAAGAGTTCTTTTTCATATTGGGTTTCTTGAGCAGTTTTCGGACAGTGAATTTTCTCTAAAATTTTTTGAACCTCTAGATTGTCTTGGTGAGTGTCTATGGCCAAAGCTCCTTGAGCGGCAGCAGGAGGAAAGTGAGAGCATGGCAGAATCATGTAGGTAAGCTCATTGGCATATTTTTTCATGGCCTCAAGACCTTCTTCCAGATAGCTTACGCGTTCGAGTCCTGCGTAGGCGAGAAGAATTCCATGGTACTGGCCTTGCAAAAGTTTATTCATGCGAGTATCGATATTACCTCTCAAACTTTCACAAACAATTTTGAAATTATTTTTGTTTCCATCGGGAAGGAAATTGATCAATTCATTGGCATTGGCCATGCGCCGTGGGGAACTGGTGCCTAAGATAAAATTCGATTCTTTGAAACTCTTAAGGCAAAGCTTTTTTGCAGTCTCTTTTGAAACGAGTAGCACATCATTGGCCTTAGCCCGTGGAGCGATGGCCGAAAGTTTAAGGCCTTGAGGTCTTTCGGAGCCGAGGTCTTTATAGGAGTGAATGACCAGATCGACTTCTTTACTGAGAAGGGCGTGATCGAGTTCTTTGGTAAAAAAGTCTTTTCCCTCAAGTTGCCAAAGTGGCTTGTCTGTTATGAGATCACCCTGAGTTTTGATTATTTTTAATTGGAATTTTTGAAAACTTAAATTTTCTAATTGATCTCTAACATGCGTAGCTTGCGCTCTTGCGAGTAAACTTCCTCTGGTCGCTATCGTGAAGGTTTTCATCTCGTCCTTTTATGTGCTTTTTCTCGCTTTTTCTTTTTTCTTGAAACCATTGGTGGCGTTTTTGAGAGAGCTCAACAATCGCTTCTTTAGCTTGGTTAATTTTTTGCCACTTGATCTTATCCTCAATTGCACCAGATTTGTAGATGTCGATGAGATCGTGGTACTCGCCGTGTTCGAAATCGATCTTCTCCACTGGACTAGGGTGGGAAAGATCAATAAAAACGCGAGATTCATGCTTATTTCGCCACTGTGTTAAATATGATTTATTGAATAAGATCTCATCCGTCCCAATGCTATTAATTTTAAAAGAGTACTTTTGATAGCCAGCAAAATCACGCCACGGGTGAGTTTCAATACCATGCTTGGCTGCCAGCTTTTTGGTTTTTTCAGCATTTCTACCCGTTAAAATAACTCGGCAGTATTTTTTAAACTGGTTGATAAGATCTTCTGCCAGATTCCCCGTTCCAAAGATGAGGATTGTCGATTCTGAATTGAGGTGGGGTTTGAGAATCTTTCTTGTCAAGGCCGCATAGGTTTTTTGGCTAATTCCTCGCAAATACTGGTTGCGGATATTTTTATTGTCTTGGAGAAGTTTTTGAAGGACTTTCGCCACGGCCTTGTCTTTGTCCACTTGTGAAAGATAATCGTTAAAACATTGTTTGAACTGATTCACGATTTCGTTTTCAGCTACTAGCCGACTTTTAAGTCCACAAAGCATTTCTAATAAATAGACATAGGCCAAGTCTTTTTTTAATGAAATAGTGGCATCACCTTCTAAGCAATCGAGAGGGTATGATGATACAATAAGTTTCCGCTGGCAGGTTTCCAGGATAAAGGGTAGTCTCCCAGAAATAACTCCGGTTTGAAGCCCAAGCTCTTTCTCATCAGCAGCATTGTGATCAAAATTGTATAAGTGTAGTGAATCCATCATCTATTTAACCATTTTAAAGACCTTTCACTTGATTTTTGTCACAGTACTGTAGAAAATTTAGATAAAACTTGAATAAAATCAGGTATTTGTGGTGTCGAACAAAAGTTTGTACTATCAAACTTGAAGATTTATGGCAGTGTGGTAAAAAGAGAAGGCCATGATTGCAGTGATTAAGAGGATCAAATCCCTTTTCATTTTAATTGATAAAAAACTTGAAGATGAGCTTTCATTTTTTTTTCGCCATTGGGGAAAGTCGAAATTTATGATTTCGATGTCAAAGAAGGCTCAAGTTCTGGGTCTGGAAAAACTTTTTTCAAAAGGACCAAAAGCATTTGTTTATTTTTTTGTTTTTTACCTTGTTAGAGATACCATCCTATACATTATTATTCCTATCTATATCGCTATGTTCATCGAATAATTTCTGAGCTTGGATAAACGTCAGTTTTCCTCTTTACCCTGGAAATAGCATCTTGAAATGACTTATCAAAGATTTCGAACTAAGCTTAAAATAACTTTGTGATAAAAATGCAGGTAATTAAATAATGTCAGCGAACGCTAGTATCGAAGAAGCTTTTTGGACCTATCCCAAAGTCATTGAGTGCTTAGAGCAAAGGGCCGAGGATAAGAAACATTTTCAAAAAGTTTTTGAAGAAATTCACGGAGAATTCAACGAAGGTCTGATAGATAGATCTATAAAATTTATTGATAAGACTTTTCTCAAACTCTACGATGGTATTAATCTCGAGACTCCCTATGGTTTTGACCTCGATGAACTCTCAAAAGATAACCACGTCATTCTCGTTCCCAATCACCAATCGCATGCCGACTACGTGGCCATTACTTATATTTTTTACAAAACATTTCGAAAACCCATTTATGTGGCCGGCGGGATTAATCTGAATATCTTTCTCTTGGGAAGTTATTTTAGAAAAACGGGAGCCTTTTTCATTAGGCGCTCTTTTGGGCAAGATCAAATTTATAAAATTGCCTTTGAATCCTATATTTATTCATTGCTAAAAAATAATAATATCGTTGAGTTTTTCTTTGAAGGGGGAAGATCTCGGACCGGAAAACTTCTTTCGCCGCGGTTTGGTCTTTTTCACATGTTGTTGGAATCTCATGCTTTCTTAGAAGAAAAAAAACCTCTTCTCTTTATTCCTGTTTCAATTGCTCACGAGTACGTTCCTGAAGAAAAGGCTCATGCTCGAGAGTTAGGAGGAGAGAAGAAAGTTAAAGAGAAACCCACTCAAATTTTAAAAATTTTTAAACTTTTCAATAAAAAACTGGGAACAATTCATATTCGCTTTGGAAAAGGGATTCCCATTCAAGGCTATGATGACTTGAGAACAGAGACTCAAGAGTTAGCCTTCCAGTGTTTCCGGGCCGTGGGAAATGGAATGCCCATTACTCCAACATCTCTGCTTTCATTGATTTTATTAGATGCTCCGTCCGGGGTAATAACTTGGGATGATATTGAAAGAAAGGCTTTTGAAATCATTGGCTATGCCAAGCGCTTTTCTCTGCCACTCACGCCTTCGTTGGCTGAGTCGGACCAAACAGCGAAATACAGTGTCAACAAGGCGCTTAATATTCTGGTTAAAAATAAAAAAATTGATGTGCTTCAAAGTGATATTTTAGGGGACATTTATTATTCCATTAAAAAAGAAGAACGCATTCATCTATTGTATTTTAAAAATATGATTCTTCATCATTTTATAGTCCCAGGGCTTATGAGCTCAGCTTGGTATCACTTAAAAAATGGAAATTTTAAAACAGTTAATCATTTCAGAAAGTATCTATTAGAAAAAAGAAATACTTTGAAATTTGAATTTTATCTCCCTAGTTCTGCCGAAATGTTCAATTCGGCCATGGAAATTGCTTCTTATGCCACTGGAAAAAATATCGAAACCATTGAAGATTGCCTCAATCTCAACGAACAAGAGATGGATCAAATTGCCTGCAAAGTGAGTTATTTTTCGACAGCATTTTCTTATATAAATGAGTGCTATTATATTGCAGCAGTCACTCTTCAGCACTTAACGAAGAAATCATTTAATCAAGAGACATTTCTCGATACCTTCAAAGATATTTTTAATATTGAACTCAATCATGGGAGGATAGTTCAATATGCAGAATCATATTTGATACCGATGATTAAAAATACTCTTAAATTCTTTGAACACGTTCAGTGTCTTGAAGTTTCAGAAGATTGCCAGTATACAGTTCTCGATCCTGAGAAAATTAAAAAATATCAGGAAGAATTTGCAGAGGATATAAACATTAACGTAGTCATGAATCTTAAGCTCGAGCGTATATTTAAATGAGTTCTCAGTCTTCTTACTATAATAATCGTTATCTTTTTTTAGATATGCCTGACCATCAATTAGCCTATCGAAGCTGGTATTCGACAATTAAGAACTTGCAAAACTACCTCGAGGAAGTTCCTCATATTGAATGCTGCAAAAATCGTTTTGTGGCCTTAGGATACCAAGATTCAACAGACCATGAGAGTCTTCGATGGAAGGCGGGATTACAGTTTGTGGGCATTTTAGGGGTAGAGACACTGGAACAGGCACCAGCTGGGACTCGGGAACTGACGATGTCGCTATGCGAAGAAGAGGCTGTTTTGCTAGATAATACGACTGAAGTGGATTTACAAAAATTTTTTCGTCAAAACATGAGTGAAAATAAAGTGGCCCTCGTAGAGTTTGCTTATTCTTTGGATATTGATACAAATAGTGTGGAAGACAAAAGAAGAGTCTTTTTTTTTAATCGAGACAATTTTAAACTTGTCACGTGACACAGCTCAATGTATTTAATGTAGATATATTGGCAGTAATGGGAAATAACGTAGGAAAAATCTTAAAGAGGAGGCCATTATTTCACCCAAAAATTTTCGTGGAAATAAGAAAAACAAAGATTTAGGTTTTAGAATCAATGAGGATATTCGAGTTGCAGAAGTGAGACTTATTGGTGACGACGGAAATCAATACGGAGTTGTCTCCATTCATGAAGCGAGAAGAATTTCAGAAGATACTGGATTAGATCTCATAGAAGTATCACCAGCAGCAAAACCTCCTGTGGTGAAGCTGATGGACTACGGAAAATATAAATACCAAATGCAAAAAAAGGCCAATGAGGCTAAAAAGAAACAAGCAACTGTTTCTATTAAAGAAATTAAATTTCGTCCCAATATTGATACTCACGATCTCGAGGTAAAGCTTAAAAAAGCTAAAGAATTCCTTGATGAAGGTGATAAAATAAAGCTTTTAATGCAGTTTCGCGGTCGAGAAATGGCCCATGTCGATATTGGTAAAGAAAAGTTTCAAAACATCCTAGAGAGGATTATTGAAATGGGTGCCGTGGTCGAATCGAATCAGAAAATGATGGGTAATCGAATTCTCGCCATGGTGGGGCCCTCAAAAAAGAAATAATATACCGCGTTAGCAACCTTCTTCTTTGACAAACCCTGTAAGTAATTATAGAAATGTAGACTCGGATTTGAGCTATTGGAGTAATAATTATGGCCAACAAAATGAAAACCAAAAGAGCAGCAGCAAAAAGATTTAAGCTGACAGCCAGTGGAAAAATCAAATTTAAACGCGCGAATTTGCGCCATATTTTAACGAAAAAAGATACTTCTTATAAGAGAGCTAAAAGAAAAGCGGCTTATGTTGCAACTTCAGACATGTCTAATGTTCTGAAATGCCTAGCGCTTAAGTAAATCATCATAGCAGAGAGTAGTGGAATAAAGAGGAGTCCTTCCCCCCTACAATCGCACTGGAGTAAAAATGTCTAGAGTAAGAAGAGGCTTTAAGGCCCGCAGAAGAAGAAACAAGATTTTAAAATTCGCTAAGGGATTTAAATTCGACAGAAGAAATAAATTCCGTCATGCTGCTCAGACTGTTGAGCGTGCTCTTCACAATCAGTATAAAGGTCGAAGAATTTTTAAACGCGATATTAGAAAACTGTGGATTACTCGTATTGGAGCTGCAGCAAAACTTAATGGAACAAGTTATTCTCAACTTATCAATAAACTCAAAAAGAATAATGTTGAAATTAACCGCAAAATGCTTGCTGACATAGCAGCAACAGATGCCGCTGGATTCACAGCACTTGTTCAAACTCTCTCTTAAAAATAATCGTAATGAAATTTTCTGTTATTGAAGTGATCGGGTAAACCGATCACTTCAAATTTTATGGAACCAATCTCGCGGTCATCTGAAGTGAGAATTTCTATTTTCCACTCGCCAGGTTGGTAGTGGCTCTTTCTTGCTATCCCTCGAAAACCTAAGTCGCGCCCGCCTTTTATTGTCATGGGGATTGAGTCTTGAAGAACCCATGAACGGTTTTGATAAAGAAACCAGTTTGTTTTGATGGTATCGCTAAACTCAGTAGGCGAAAAAATAGAAGCAAAAAGATTGAGCGTATCGCCTGAAAGCGCCAAAAAATCCTGGTCCCCTTTTTGCCAAAAAAACCAAGGCGAGCGCGTGTAGCCAGCAATATATTGCCCATCTTTAATTTCGATACTGTGATAAATCCCTATATTTTTAATAGAAATTGGAACGGGAGGGATAATCGCTAACAAATAAAAAATAAAGAATAGCCCAAGTGTTAAATTTACAGGGAGGTAATAGGGCTTAAGGATTTTTTTGGTCTCTATTTGATGTTTTTTAAAAAAGAGAGAGGAAAGAAAGACGACTCCGACTGATATGAGCATAGCAAGACTGAAGGCCAACCAGCCAATGGATTTGATTAAGGTTGGAATCAAGTAATTAAAATAACTGATTAGGGCCAGAGAGGTGAGAGCACTACGCAACCGGAGCCCATAGCGAGTGAAAGCTGGAAGCTCATTGAGAACGAGTAATGCCAAAATGAGGATGACAAAAAAACTTGAAAGGATGCCTGAGGAACTTTTGAAATAGAAAATGGTATAAGCACTCAACAAGGCCCCGAGAACAAAGTGAAAGAGGGGAACGTGATATTCATCAAAATGCAGCCACAGTTGGTTTTTGAGGGGTCCTCCGTAAATTTTTACTATTTCAAGACAGAGAATCGCACAGAGAAGAATAAGAAAAAGACCTTGTTGAATGAGATCAAAGCTTTGATCTATTCTTCGCAATGTAAACATATCGAAGAAAAATCCAGAGAGAAAAAAAAGGAGAGGATAATATTTTTGGTACTGAGAGTGAATGTTGAGAAAGTATTTCTTCAAATCCAGCTATTTTTACGTTTAATGCTCGCGATGAGATCTTGAGCAACTTTCAATCTCTTTTTGACAGCTGCAATTTCATGGAATTGCTTTTGAGATTGAAAAAGCGAAGCTTGAAATGTTTTTGTCGCAGGTTCATGCGGGGGATGAACAATTTGAGTTTTTTCAGAGATGTCTTTATCAACGATAAGCTTCGCTTTTTGAATAGGAAGCTTATCTTCAAGTAAAAGTTTTTTTATTTTTTTGATATAAAACAAATCTTGAGGAGTATAAAGTTTTTGGCCAGAATCAGAAACAATTGGCTTAATTTGTTCAAACTCAGATTCCCAAAAGCGGAGGATGTAGGGCTTGATATCAAATCTTTCGAGAACTTCATTGACGTGATAGTGCGAATGTTTGGTTATTTCAATTGTTTCAATGTTCATAGTTCTAATCATCCTTGTATGAATTTCCTCTGTTTCCCATGAATGAGCTTAATGCTTTAGGAGTGCCTTCTCGTGGCGATACAGAAATATCTTCAGTCCCATCATCTTTGATACGATGTTCGTAACGATTTGTAATATCTTCTTTGAGAATTTGTGAAGGCTTAAAAGTCAGGACTCTTCTTGCCGAAATGTTCATGGCATCACCGGTTTGTGGGTTTCTTCCCACTCGAGTAGATTTGTCTCGAATGGTAAAGTTACCAAAGCCAGAAATTTTGACTTTTTCTCCTCGGGAGAGAGTGTCTTTGATGAGCTTAAAAACGAGATCTACAAGATGGGTTGCTTCTTTTTTAGAAAAACCAATTTCTTTATGAACTCGTTCAACAATATCAGATTTGGTCATGCTCATAAATTTGTTCCTCCTGATTAAATCTTGAACAGCCAATTTTAGGTTAACAAAAGACTAGAGTTTCTGCTAGTAAAAACTGAGAGTTTTCAGATATTTAAAGAGGGCTAGTTTGCGGGGCGATTAAAGGTCCCTTGAGACTTAATTGGTAGGAACCATCTTCCTTTTTAAACTGAGCAAGAACAATATTTAGTATACTGAACTTCTCAAGTAAATCAGGGGAAACAAATAAGTTTATCTTTAAATCGGCTTGGGTCATTAAAGGGTTTTGAGTATTGGGGTTTACACTTCCTGTGGTGTCGAGAAAAAGTGGTTTTTGAGTAGCTCCAAGAATAAATTTTTCTAAGATAACTCTGTCATCTTTACCTGTTGTTTTGACTTCCAGATTGCCAAGATCGAGCTTGGGTATAAGAAAGCCACGAATATTTTGTGATTGAACCACAAAGTCTTTTGAACTTAGTTGAAGTTCATAAAGTTCAGCTTTCCTTGGTGATATCTTAACGTGTGCATTGATAAGAACTTTACCTGAGAGTTTGATTTCTTGAATATTTGCTACTTCATGAAGAAGTTTGAGAAAGGAATCAAGTTCGATGCTCTGATCTTGGATTTTTATATAGTGCTCGGATCCATTGGTAGAGATATTAAACTCAAGGAGGTCTTGATCTTGGAGAACTTCAGCATTAAGAACGATACCAAAGGGAGAAAAGTTGATGCCTCCAAAGTGAAGACCCATTTCCTTAAAACTGATGGCCTTTTGAGTTGGAGAGAGGCATTGAGAAGGGATTTGAATATTATTAAATTGAACTCCTAAGAGTAGTAGGTTGAGGTTGTAATCATCGAATTGAACTTGGCAACTAGGATTGTTGGCCATCACTTTAAAAAGCATGGAGTCGACAATCTTTTTATAGGGAAAGGTGAGAAAAAAACCAAGAAAAAAAAGGATAATTAAGGTGAAGAATATGATGAGCTTGTTCCCAGCTCCAAAGTGGTAATCTTCATCATAAACGACATTGGGGTGCTTGTTTTCACTCATCCTATTTAATTTCCGTCATTAGTGAGTTCAAAGAGTCGACTCTTCTATTTAGAAAGTTGTACGACTTCAAATTCTCCCTCTAACTGGTTTTTCGACGGGATTTTGATAATTCTTGAACGTTCGAATTTTATTTTCTTCTGGAGGGATAAATTTTCTATAAACAACCCGAGTGATTCAGTTGTTGCTCCCGCAAAAGTGATCGTGGCTTGAACTTGAGTGAGGCTATCAGAGAGTTCTTTATTGTTAAATTTTGTGATGTTGATATTTTGAGCCGATAGCATGCCCGCGGCTGAGCGAATTTCCGATAAAAATGTTTCTTTATCGTTTATTTTGGGAGAAGAAACGTATTCACCAAATTGACTTTCAGTTTGGTTTTTAAGATTGATATATTTCTGAGCTTGCTGGTAGAGATTTTCTTTTGATTCAATTTCAGATTTGAGAACAATATTTCCAATCAACATGCTGAAGATAATGATGATTGGTACCAGAATAAAGGCGAGCGTGGCCACGAAGGAAATAACAGGCCTAGCCTCGTCGTCAATGGCGGAATTAGCGTCAGTGATTTTTTGGTAAAAAGCTTGTTTTTTTAAGTCATCACATTTTGTAAACAACCATTGGTCAATTTTTTTTGAAATTTCAAATTTGCTCATAATTTAAACTTTAAGAGAACTTGATCTCCTGCTGAATTCGTATTAATTTCAGCATCGCTGAAGTAACTATTTTTAAGAATGTTGTTGAGGCTCTGAATGTCTTCGTCATCACATTCTCCAAAACTAGCTTCAATATGCCCACTTGGAGAGTCTTCGTACTTGAGGAGCTGACAGTTCGTTCTGACTTTTTTAGAAATTTCAAAAAGTCCCATGAGCCCGTTTGTTTCGTTCATATTATTAATTTGATGAATTTCATCTTTGAGAGACTTAAGTTTTTTACTTATTTTACTTTCAACAATTTCAGGTCTCTTTCGAACGGTTCTTCTTTCTGTTTGCGAGATATCCAAGGCATCATTGCTGAGAATTCCAAGCATGTCTCGGTCAACTTGAGACTCTCTTTTTTGAAGAAAATACCCTTCAATAGATAGGAACATAAAAAAGATGGCCGTAATAAGGGCCATGCGCCAGCCAACGTAGCCTATGGAATAAATGGGGAGCTCTTCACTTTTAAGAGTCGCAAAGTCTCCTGTCAGAAAGTTATTGGCTCCTTGGCGATTGATATAAAATGTGGAAAGAGCGTTACTGGTTGAGTAGCTTAGGATTTCATTATCTTTGAGACTTACAGACTGAAAACGGTGGTCGATATCTGTTATAAAATCAACTGGTTTTTCGAGATTTCGCGCCAGGTAGTTTTCAATATTCTTAGTCTTGGCCGTTCCACCAGTGACATAAATTTTATCGAGAATTTTATTGTGATTAACGCGATAACTGAGATCCCAGCGCTTGAAATCTTTGATAAGTTGCTGGAAAGTTTCATCCATTTTGACAGCAAATTCTCTTTGCTTGTCGTCGACTTCATCATACTGCTCGCTGATGAGTAGAAAGGAGTTTTCATGTTTAAATTCAATCGCCTGTTCGAGGCTGACTTTATAATTTTCTTTGATCATTTCATCAATGCTTCTACCAGCGACGTATCCAATATTGTAGGCAACTAATTTTTTATTTGCGAAAAAATAAGCATTGGTTGTGTTGTGACCAATGTCGAGAATACAAAAGTTTTGCTCTTTAAATCCTTGGGTCTCACTAACATACTGGGCCCAGTTGGAAACTTCCGTGGTCACAACCATAGGAAGACAGTTTTGATTGTCGAGTCGGTTATAAAAAGCTTGAAACTCACTAAAAGGAACAAAACTGCTGACGCTGTAAAATCCGTTAGTGGTTTTCTTTAGTGCGTGTGAGAGATGAACTTGTCCTAGTGTATAGGGAATATCTTCTTCTAATTGAAAGGGGATCATCTGTTCAGCTTTTTTCCTATTTTTTACTGGAACATGAATAAAGCGCGTAGAACAAATCTCATTGGGGACTTGAAAAATAATTTTTGCACTCTCAGGGAGTTGATTAAAATAGGTTTCTAACATTTTAAACTGTTCATCAGTGATTCGAGATTTTTCAACTTCTTCCGATTTTATTTTTTCTTCATTGCTGGGAGGGGGAGGGAGTTCCATTGAGAGAGGAATTACTTTTTGTTCTTTTCGAATGTGACGGAGTTTTTTCTTGTCGACTCGCGATTCAAGAATTTTAATCGAATAGGTGCCGATATCAATGGTTACTAGAAGCATACTTCTATGATAGCAAAACTTTGTTTAAGCTCAATCAAAAAGCCTTTTAGGGTAAATGAGATGAATTGAAATGTTGATTGCCAGAGTCGGGAAAGAGTTGAGATCTCTTAGCTTGAATAAGAGATCTCAATATTATTTTAATTAATTTTCAGGAAACCAAATTTCTTCGCGAAAACAATTAACTGAATAAGAATTTCCATCTCCTAAGTGCATTTTACCATCTCCTACTGTGTCTTCTTCCTGAAATTCTATTGTAGCCAGAGTCGTGTTGTCATCGGTAAAGTAAATTGTATATTGGTCATAGCTAGGAATAGATTCTATGGACATATAACGAACATCAATTCCATCAAATTTGGTTACGAAATTTCCTGATGGAGTATAAACTTCAACTTTTTTCTCTTCTGAAAGATAAAAGTGATAGTTATAGCCAGTTTGAGTAACCATGCAAGTGAACTCTGGTTCATTGGCCTTGGCAAAACTAAACGTAGAAATGAGTGTTAAGAAAAGAATAATTTTCATGATAGACTCCTTTTATTAATTGTCTTCTTCTGTGTTGTCGTAGATGGCGGCGATTTTTCCCTGAAAGGTTATGTAGACTGAGATTATGTGAGCATTTTCTTCGTCGACATTTTTTAGACCCTCATCGATCCAGAAAGCGAATGCATAGCCCACAATTTGATTTTTGTTATAAAGGGCAACGGGAATTTCAACATCTAAAATTTTAAGATCACTCGCGATGGCGTTCTCAGCTTTTTCAAAAAGATTACGGGGAACTTCACTCATGCGGACAAACTCAGCATTGTCTTCGAAAAGCTCTAGTGTTGAAATATCTTCTCCATACTGATCGGCAAGTTCAACCAAGTACTCACGAAGTCCAGAAGTTTGGGAATACCCCCATTGGGTAAAAAGAAGTGCTGCTAATAATGCCAAAGTTTTCATAGAAGTTGTCTCCATTAGTGAATGAGCAACTTAAAACATTATTATTGAGGAAAATCAATAAAGAGAGTAATGGTGCGTGAAGTCATTGCGTGGATTTGTTAGTTTATGTAGATTTCAAGCACGCGAGGCTTAGCGTACTCGTATTTTTCTTTTTTATTTGGCTTAGAATCTCCACCTTTTTGAGTCCCTCCAGCAAAGCCTCCCTTTTTGGAGTCTTCTTTCATAACCTTTCGATCGATGCTGACAATGGCATTAATGGTGTATTCTGCACTATTGTGAGTCCCGGTAGAGACAACTTTAAAAAGGGCTGGCCGTGAACCAAAAGAAATTCCCGCTTTTTTGAGAAGCTCTACGCGATCATCAAACTCTCCGCTGTTAATAATTCTCGCTTCGTTGGCAAAGTAATTTCTAATGTCATTTACACTTTCAAAAGTAATGGGATTAGCAGGATCATTTTTATATTCGTAGAATGCCTTTATATCGTCATCAGAGATTTCAGCAATAAGAAGGCGAAGCATATTGGCCGTAATATTGTTAACATCAATGACCATCACTCCGTGTACAGTGATTTCGTTTTTAATAAGATTGACGAGTTCATCACTCCAGCCAGGAAGCATGTAGAGTTCCGATAAACTGGTCATGGGGGCATGCTTGGGAGTTATGCCTATTTTTTCAAACTCTGCTGCGATTGTGTTCGTGAGTGGACCAATGTCTTGACCTTTATCACTGATATAATATTTTATAGTGGCGATGAGGAGATCTAGATCGAGCCCGCTGTATTTACTATAAAAATAAGAATCAGTTTCGAGTTTTTTCTCTATGGTTCTTTCCAAGAGTTCTTTAAATCTCTTTTCCATTTCTAAAACTTGATCATTTTCTGCTTCATTAGGATTTTCGTTGGGATCTTCTTCGGGGGGGGTGATACCTGGATCATTGGGGTCAGTAGGTTTGATTCCTCCTGTCGCTTTACCTGGAGTTGTAGTAGCCGCTTGATTCTTTGAAATTTCGTGCACAAATTTAGTGAGCTTAGAGGCCCTGAGCCCATTGATATTGATTTTATTGGAATAGCTAGAAATTGAAGTGATAATCTCACCTTCGATGACGAGGTTTTTTAGAAATTTTTCAATGGCCGAGCGATCGATAATTCCCATTTCTGGTGTGATCTCCAGTGGGAATTTTAAAGGAAAGCTCCAGATTTGATTAAAAATTTCGGTCGGGAGATTGAGATTATTGTTTTTATTAAGGTAGTTAAGGGCCTGCTGATAAATCTCTAAGCGAATGAGAGCTAAGTGAAGGCCTGACTCAGCGTTGAGCCGAGCTTGAGCCTTGCTGGTCATATTGTAGGCTTTGATTTTATTCACCCCAGTATCAAAGCGAAAAGTGAACATAAGAAGCGAAAGAAGCGTAATGGCCGTAATGACCATCAAGAGCGCGACACCTTTTGAATTGTTGATGAGAGAAGAAAAATTTTTCATTTTAATTTCCTCCTCTTGGACCCGTTTGTTGCAATTGTGATTTGGATTTTTTATCAAATTCGTCTTCAAGCGGGTTATACAGTGGCCAAATGGGTCTGAAAATTCTCTCGAGCTTTTGTGGCTGATTATAGATATTTCGATATTTAATTAAAACTTTAATGGCGGTAATCCAACCTTGCCCATCGACAATTTGTTTGAGTTCTGAAAATTTTTGGGTGTCAGAATCCCAAAAAGTAAATTCGACTTCATCAACTAATTCCATTATGACTTGGCTTTTTTCTTCCTCAAAGTCGAGATCTTCATCACTAAAAGGATTTTTTGAGATATGGTAACGAACAAGCACACTTCCGGGATCGAGATTTGGGTCTTTAAGTTTGTCTTTAAGGTATTGGACGTCATCTTCACTGGGAGCTTCAAGAGTATAGATGATCCAAGAGTAAACGGACTCTTTCGAATTTTCGATTATTCTTCGATTAGAGTTTGTAAAAAATTCGAAAGTACTTTTCTCTGGTTGTTTGAAACGAGGGATGGGGATGCCATCTTCATTGGGCATATAAAAAAGTGAATTGTCTCGATAAGTTTCGTCGATATTAAACTTAATTTCCTCACGGAGTTCATAAAGAGGGTCTTTTCGATCTTTTATTTCAACAGCCAATTGTTCCATATCAAATTTTTTACTGAAATAAAGAGGGGAATAGATGTGAGTGAAATCGTATTCCATAATACTCAAAGCAGTATAAACTCTTAAGCGATCACTATCTTCATTGACAGTTCTATCTTTTAACTCAAAACTCTCGCTGGTGTTGTTGATCACGGCCAGAGTCATGAACGAGAGAAGGATGATCGAAATCATCACTTCAATTAATGTAAATCCATCTCTATTCATTCTCAAACACAACTCCAGTGACTATTCACCTTCCGAGGCAGTTGGGGCAGACGCTTGCCCTGCCATAGCCTTAATCTGATAATTAGGATTTCTAAGCCAAGCAGTCATCGTATACTGGTTATCAGTAATTTTATTAAAAACAGTGACCCGCACTTGCCACAAGGCTTGCTTCACATTTTCTTTAATACTTTCATACATGACATTCATGTATTGTTGCATTTGAGCGTTTTGCCCAGAATTCCCTTCGTCGTCTTGCCCGCCTCCAGCCAAATTGAAAAAATTGGGAAGCTCAAATTGTACCCACTCCACCATGTATTCGAAGTCTTGAAGATCAGAGTCTTCGAAGCGCTCCTTTTGAGCCGTGAGAGTGAGCGATTCGGTTAAAGTTGGTGGTGCGATGAGAATGTCATTGAGAACGTTTTTACAAAGTGAATGCAACATTAATTCACTTTCCATATATTCAGAATCGAGCACGTTATCGCTTTGACTTCCAACAAAAGCGAGATAAAAGACTGAAAAGAGCATGAAAGCAATCATGATCTCGAGAAGACTTAATCCTTTTGAAGATTTAAGTATTGTCGATCCAGTCGTTGTAAATTTCTTCAGCTTTTTCATAAATATAGTTTTCATATTCATCATAATTGAGTTCTTTAAGTTGTTCGAACTTTGTCTGTACTCTTTCCCTAAAGCTTTCAAGTGTCATTATAACAACTTCTTCAATGGTTGAGACCACGATAAGGGACTGATCTTGAAAACCTGAGGGGTAAAAATAAATAGATGCTTCGGAGGTTTGGAAGTCTTTGGTAAGGCTAGTGGCTATGCCGACAATTTTTATATCCTCATCGAGTTCACGAGTATTTTTTTTAAACTCTTCTACGGGAATAAAGGCCTTTTCAAAGACGTCTCTCGATTTTTCATATTCTTCTCGACTTTGGATGTCGAGTTTATCTTCTTCTTGATATTCAGGGATGATGAGTTCTCCGTGACTACTTGATTCGACGGTGTATTCACAAGGAGTTTTAGTAAAATTAAATTTTAAACGCACAATTTTATTTCGAAGAATAGCTTCATTGCGGGCAAATTTAATGGCCCTTTCAATATCATCAATAGCGATGATAAGTTTATCGTGTTCTGATTGAATTCCGATGTCGATAGATATAAAGAGCAAAGCGACGAGCAAAAAAGCAATGAGAATCTCAATGAGACTAAAACCAGAAGAGTTCTGAAGTAAAACTCTTCTGGTTGTATTAAAACGTTTAGAGGTCTGAGCTAACGATATCGGCGTCAAATCCGTCTCCGCCTTCTAATCCATCAGAACCAAGCGAGATGATTGTGTAAGTTCTCCCTTCATCAGGAGATTCGTAAATAAACTCATTGTCCCAAGGATCTAGAGGAAGCTTTCCGTCTTTTATGTAACCCCCTGGGCGGTAGCGTTTACATTCACGTCCACCAACAGCAGTTGGCTTCTCTAAAAGTGCGCTAAGGCCTTGTTCCGTGGTTGGATATCTATTACAATGTCTTTTAAATTCATCGAGAATTCCACCCAATCTTTGTATTTGAATACGAGCAGCCTCAACTTTCCCTTCTTGGAGGTTGTCGAGGACTTTACTTGCGACAAATGCACCAGCAATACCGAGGAGAGTTAGTGCGATCAGAATTTCAAGTAAGCTGAATCCTGCATTTGATCTAAGAAATTTCATTAATGAGCTCCTTTCTTTATTTTTAATGAAGTTTATTAAGTTCCATCATAGGTATAATAACCGAAAATATGATGATCGCAACTGCGAACCCCATGACAATCATCATGAGAGGTTCGATAACAGATGTGAGAGAACTGAGTTTGTTTTCCACCTGATCTTCATAGTTTTCAGCAATGATATCGAGCATTGGCTCTAATTCCCCTGAGCGCTCTCCAAGTTTAATCATGTGAGTAACGAGGCTTGGAAAAAAACCTGATTTCAGCAGTGGCCCCGTTATTGAAGAACCTTCGGAAACGGCAATTCTCGATTCTTCAATGGCGTCTTTCATCCAGACATTGCCAACTAAGTTTTTAACAATGGTCATAGAAGTCAAAATGGGAACCCCTGAATTGAGAAGTGTCCCGAGTGTTGAACAAAAACGGCTGACATTGATCATTTGAATAAGCGAGCCGACGATAGGAAGTCTAAGCTGCATACGGTGCCACTTTCTCGTGCCCGAAGTGGTGGCCAAGTATCTGGATACAATGAAGTAGGTTGCAATAATCCCTATGATAACGACATACCAATAATTTTGAAGAAATTGCGAAATAGCGATCGTAATTTTGGTTAACTGGGGCAATTCTTTTTTAGAACTACTGAACATTTTTGCAATTTGCGGTATAACGACTATAAAAATGACGTTAATCATCCCAAAACCAAAAACTGAAATAATCACTGGATAAGTCATGGCACTTTTGATTTTGTTTTTAAGCTTTACTTGGCTTTCTGTAAATTCAGCAAGTCTCAAGAGGACTATATCGAGTGTCCCAGAAGCTTCACCGGCCTCCACCATGTTCGTGTAGACGTTATTGAAGATTTTTGGATGATCGGCAAGGGCCTTGGCCAGCGAAGACCCTTCGTTAACTTTAGTTTTCACATCTGAAAGCACAACTTTGAGGTGTTCGTGATCAATTTGATCACCAAGTGCTTGTAGGGCCTCAACAATTTGGATGCGTGCTTTGATCAAGGTGGCCAATTGCCTCGTCATCAAAGAGAGATCATTGATGGAGACTCTTTTATTGCTCAAGAGTGAAGTATTTTTCGCTTGAGCTTTTTTCTCTTTTAGGCTCATCAGCATGATGCCCATGCTTTTAATTTTTTGCTTAGCGACTATTTCGGTTTCGCAGTTAAGGTTTCCTTTAACTTCTTTCCCGGTGCGATCAATGCCTTTGTATGTAAATATGGCCATAGTTTTTAATTTAAGCTTCTAAATAAAATAAATTTTTTAGGTTAATGTCTTTCTAATAGCTTACAACAAATCAATAAGCAGAGAAAGACTTTAAGGGTGTGTTGGGTGTAAGGGTGTTGTTAACTCTCAATATCTTCAGAGTTAATGGCCCTCATCATTTCATCAATGGATGTAATCCCTCGGAAAACTTTATCGATAGCATCTGTGCGCAAGGTTTTCATCCCTTGCTTGACGGCCATTCGCTTTATGGTCGAAGCGTCTGATTGCTTGAGAATAAGTGCGCGTATTTCGTCTGTGATCATTAAGAGCTCGGCTACACAGGTTCGCCCTGAATAACCAGTGCTGTTACACTTTGGGCAGCCAATGGGTTCGAAAACTGTAGCATCGGCGGGAATTGCGTCTTCAATCCCCAATAAATTCTTTTGATATTCCGTTATTTCAACAGGTTTTTTACATTCATCGCAGAGAACGCGAATAAGTCTCTGCGCAAGAACGGCCACAAGTGATGAAGAAATGAGAAAGGGTTGGACGCCCATATCAATAAGTCTGGTTGGGGCACTGGAAGCATCATTGGTGTGAAGAGTTGAAAGAACAAAGTGACCGGTTAGTGAAGCATTGATCGCCATCTCTGCTGTTTCCTGGTCCCGAGTCTCTCCCACCATAACCACATCTGGGTTTTGCCGTAGAATAGATCTCAGTGCGATGGCAAAAGTGAGTTCAATTTTAGAATTCACTTGGATTTGTGAAATCCCTGGAATTTCATATTCCACCGGGTCTTCTACAGTGATAATCATTTTATCGGGAGTATTAATGCGTTTGAGGATGGCAAAGAGTGTGGTCGTTTTTCCGTGACCAGTTGGCCCTGTCACATAGAGAACGCCATGCTTTCTTTTTGAAAGTTCTTCGAGATTGTTGAGAACTTTTCCTCTAAAGCCTAAGGCCTCAAGTTCGAGGATGGTATTACTTTTCTCGAGAATCCTCATAACGATTCTCTCTCCATTTTGAACAGGTGTCGTGCTCAAACGGATATCAATGTCTTTCCCTGCAATTTTAATTTTAATTCTCCCATCTTGAGGGAGTCTTTTTTCAGCGATATCGAGTTTCGCCATAACTTTAATACGGGAACTCACCGCTGCGTGGGTTTTCTTAGGTTGGCGTAAAATTTCTTGCATGACCCCGTTGATTCTAAATCGATAAACTGTGTCTTTTTCATAGGGTTCGATATGAATATCGGATGCTCTTTCTTTCACGGCCCTAAAAATAATGGAGTTCACAAAGCGGATGACAGGAGCTTCATCGGCAGTAGCGTCAAGAATATCGATGGGACCATCGAGATCCAGGTTTTCTTCAAATTCATCTTCGATTGAATCGACTAGATTTTGATTGGCCTTTTCGTAAACGCGGTTGATGGCCTCTTGAATTTTAAGAGGTGAAGAGACCAATATTTTAATTTCTTTTCTAAAAATATTTGAGAGATCATTAATAACATTTTCTTTAAAGGGATCACTGATAACGATAGTCACATAAAAATCGGTATCGACGATAGGAAGCACTTCGTGGTGTTTCGCATAGTTTATCGGAATATCTTTAACGATATTGGAATCAATTTCATCGATTTTGATATCGTTAGTAAAAGGGATATTCATTTGGTGGCAAACAACTTTAATTATGTCGTGGGGGTGGATATAGTTTTTCTTGAGAAGAATTTCCCCCAAAAGCCCATCGGGTTCATTTTTTTGAGTTTGCAGGGCCTCGTCGAGTTGTTCTTGAGTGAGAGTTGTAAATTTTAGTAACAGTGCTCCTATCTTTTCTTTAGAAAAGTCTTCTGGTGGAGGAGGGGTAACTCCCACCACAGCAGTTGCTTCTTCTGGTATACCAGGTGGGATATCTCCTGGTGTGTTAGGATTGTTTGTGTCTGTCATTAAAACTCTTCGTCAATTTCTTCTAAACCACTATCGTCAACTTCAGGTTCTTTCATATCATCTATCGTTAAGTTGCTTGTGTCTTCAGAATTTTTCTCTTCATTGCGGTATAACTGAGCTTGCTCTTCTGTATAGAGGGGGCCGCGAGCTTGTTTTTCAACTTTGTCGACCAATTCTGATATAGCCTCTTGATGGTAGTCGGTACCGATATTGTCATCAGTGACTCTTTTATTTCTTTGTTCAATCAGATTAAGAGTATTTTTGGCCGCGACTTTTCCGTAAGGTGAAATAATTTTAGGAGTAAGAAAGAACATTAAGTTAACTTTTTCATGTTCTTTTTGTTTACTTTTAAAGAGCCACCCAAGAACTGGTATATCACCAAGTAGGGGAATCTTACTGACTTGGTCGTTGATTTTATCTCTCAAAAGTCCACCCATGGCAATGGTGTCTTGATCGCGCACCATGACCTCAGTAATAGCAGAGCGAATAGTTGTGGCAACACCACCTCCAGCAGGGATGGCAACATCTCTATTGGTAAAATCTTCAATCTTTTGATCAATTTTGAGTTTTATAAAGCGAGTGACTTTATTAATCTGCGGAGTAATTTTAAGAACCATTGTAATTTTTTGAGGTGTAATATTTGATGTCGAAACACCTCCTGTTCCTATTGTTTGGGATTGAGTTGGGACAGTTTCCCCAACTTCAAATACTCCTTCAGTATTATCCATGACGAGAATTTGTGGAGTCGCAAGGACGTTGGAGTTCGTCTTTCCTGCGATCGCTTTGATGAGACCATTGACTGAGCTTGCTTTTAAGTCGACTTCTTGGCCACCAAGATTGATGGTGAAGTCTTTAGCACTTCCAATTCCAAACCCCCCAAAAAATCCTGAGAGATTTTGAAAGTTCCCCGATTGGAGGTCGATAAAGTTATTAGCTCCAAATCCAAAGCGCTCAGCTAAGCCTTCGCCGTAGAGACCAATATAAGATGTCCCAAAAGATGAATTCTTTCTGACAGTTGTTTCGAGAATAAGCCCTTCGACATAGACTTGATCTCTTGGGATATCAAGTTTTCTAATAACTTCTTTGACAGTGAGCCAATCAGTGGGGGAAGCTGTGACAACCAGAGAGTTGGTCGCTTTATCCGCTGTGACTTTTACTTCTTCACTAAAAATACCTTGAATCTCGTTAGTCGAACGTGATGTTAGCCTGGAAGTTCGGCTAGAAGACGCGGAAGTTTTCCCCCCTGTATTCTTAGCACCTGAGATGAGAGTTGTTAATGTCTGGGCCAACTCTTCAGCATTTCCATGTTGAAGATAGTAAACTTGAATTTTTCCACTTCCTGAAGAAGCCGTTGGAACATCGAGTTTGGCGATGAGGTCTTTTAACTGTTTCGCCCCTTCAGCATTAGCCATGGCAATAATCGAATTGGTGCGCGGTTCTGCAATAATTTTTGATATGGTTGCCCCTGAGTTCTCTGAACCAGAGTCTGATCTTCGTGATTTGCTTCGACTTCTAGAAGAAGTTCTTTCTTCTTTTAGAATACTATCTAAGAGCTTGGCAATTTCTTGAGCTGAGGTGTATTTCACTTTCATTATTTGCATTGTCTCTTCAAAACCAGGAACATCGAGGAATTTTACCAATTTCATGAGGCGGTTAATATTTGTTCCTGTGTCAGTAATGATGATGGTATTTGTTTGTTTGATATCGAGGATTCTTCCATAGCGTGACATAAAAGGACGGAAGTTTCTAACAATCTCAGAGGCGTCCACATACTTGAGAGCAATAATTTTCATCATGTAGTTTTCTACATCAGGAATATAATCACCGGTATAGATTTTAGTAGGGGTGTAGCGAATATCGCGAGAGTTGATGATTCGATAGAATTCTCCGGTTTTAATAAGCGAGTAACCGGCCATATTGAGAGATACCAGGTAAGCTTTCCAAGCATCACCTACAGTAATTGGCGTTGGTGCTGAGATTGAGACCTTTCCCTTGACATCTTTGTCTAAAATCAAATTAATCCCTGTGAGTTTCTGCATATGTTTGGTGATTTCCAGAATATCAGTGTTAGGGAAGTCAAAACTTTCAATGATCTCTGGTCCAAAAGCAGTTTCAGGGTTGAGATTAACGTATTTTGCATCTTTTTTCTGATCAGTAACAATGGATTCTCTTCCAAAAACTTTTTGTTCTTGAGTAGAAAATTTATTTGATTCCCGAGCGCGAAATGATTTTTCTCTTTCATTTTGAGGAGTGGGTCGGTTTCTTCTTGATCTTGTTCGAGGAGTTATTTCAGAGGGAGATTCTTCTGGAACTTGAACATCAACTTGAGGGTTATTTGATGGAGTAGTCTGTGCTGCAGGTTGCTCTCTAACTGTTGCAGGTTTTTCATTGAAACTTTCAAAGTCATCCTGAGCGATACTTGCCGTTAATGGTAATAATAAGGATGTCGTTAGAATCGCCTTATAGTTGAGCATTTTACCCTCGTATTAATTCGTAAACTCATATGTTAATGGTATTGTATTCCCATCTCTTTCTATTTCCAAATTTAGTTTAGACATTGTTCCTATTTTACCAAAGAGCATCATGACTTCATTAACGTTTTGAATGGGCTTCCCATTGATTGATTTAATAACGTCTTCATTTTTTATATTGAGAAATGTATAGAGACTTCCTGGAGTGATATCGACAATCTTGAAAGCAAGCGAGCCGTCAGGATTATTGATTTGAACAGCTCTTGCGTCTTGAAGAATCTGCATATAATTTTTCATCTTTTCGTTGATGAGTTTTCGACTGACTGAGATCTTGTTCCCATCTTGTTTTATGCCATCAAGTTCTTGTTGTTTTTCTTCTTTAAAAACTTTGGATTCAGTATCTGTGAATATTCGTGGGCTTTTAATATTTTGTTCTTCTTCGATTTTTTCGTGAGAAATGTATTCACATTGTCCATTTTGGAGATTTTTAAGAATGATGCGAAGCCTTTCAATTTTTGCAATCCTCGCCATGCTACTGACGTCATCTCCTTCGCGGATATTTTGAAGATCTTTTTCACTTCTTACTTCAACTGAAGCCAAGGACTTTATAGAATCTTGGAGAACAATGGTGTTCACAAGCTTGATAGGAAGAGTCGATTTCTTATCAGCATCTTCACATTTTTTATTCACATCTTCTTGAGCCACTTCACCCTCCGTGCGAATTCTCGTTTTAAAAGGGTCCGAGTCGCGGAGGTTATTAATATTGTTTCTTATCTCCATGGGGGAAGCACCGCTGGCCGCAATGGTAGCTGCTGGCTTGGCCGTGTTCATATTGATTGAGCTTGGTGTGAGCAAATACCCCAATAACTTTCCAGTAAAGAAGCACAAACTAAAGATGAAAGTTCCAATAAAAATCTGATGAACTTTGTGACGAGAATTCACTCCAAAGATAGCTTGGGATAAATTGAATTCTGAGCTGACGTTTTCATCACTCTTCTTTGGTTTTTTTGGTGAATCTTCATTGGGAAGGTAAAAAGGAGTTTCTTCGGATTTACTCCTCCTCAACTTCTCTACCAAAGAAGAAAACCATGACTTAAAATTCCATTTTTTGGCCATAGTATCTTTATTTTCTCGGATTTTACCACATAGTGCAAACAATTTATAAAACAAGTTCAATATCTTATTAATTTGATAACCCAACTATGGGAATTTTCTATTGCATTCGCTATAATGTGGTGGGGTAATATGATTATTCCGCGATTTTTCTGCGAAGATATTTTTAGGAGAGTAAAGTATGTCAAAATCTCAAGAGCTTCCTTCCGTGGCCAAAACCCTTTTCTATGGCGAATTTGAAGAAAACATTGTTTTTCCTTTTCCTCACTTAAACAGTGAGCAAGTTGAAATGGGAACAGCAATGGTCGATGCCATTAATAAATTTGCAGATGGTCAAATTGATTCCGAGAAGTTTGATCGGGAAAGTTTAATACCTGATGAAGTGCTTAAAGGCTTAGCAGAGCTTGGACTTTTTGGAATGGCCGTTTCCGAAGAAATGGGAGGTTTGCAACTCGATCATAGCTTGTACTCTAGAGTTTTTTCGGAAATTGCAGGAATCGATGGCTCGGTGGCCACAACTCTAGGAGCACATCAATCGATTGGGTTTAAAGCGCTTCTCAATGAGGGAACTGAAGAACAAAAGAAAAGATGGCTGCCTAAGCTTGCCTCAGGTGAAACAATTGCAGCTTTTTGTCTAACTGAGCCAGGGTCTGGATCTGATGCTTATTCAATTAAAACTAAAGCAGTTGATAATGGAGATGGTACGTTTACAATTAATGGGCAAAAATTGTGGATTACAAATGGAGGTCTTGCTGACTTTTACAGTGTTTTTTGTAAAACAGAACACGATATTGACGGTGAGAAAAAAGAAAAGATTTCATGTTTTATTGTAGAAAAAAGTATGGAAGGTGTCTCTTTTGGTGAAAAAGAAGACAAAATGGGGATTCGTGCCAGTGTCACGAAGGCAGTTTACTTTGATAAAGTTGTTGTTCCTGCAGCCAATATGATTGGTGAAGCAGGTAAGGGGTTTAAAATTGCGATGAATGTTTTAAACACCGGTAGACTTTCTCTTGGTTCTGGTTGTGTTGGGGGAATGATCGAAGGTTTAAAACTTGCCGTTAACCATGCTAAAAATAGAAAACAATTTGGAAGTCCTATTGCTGAATATGGAATTATCCAAGATAAAATTGCTAAAATGACCGCAGCTATTTATGCCTGCGAGTCGATTGTTTACTTCACAACAGGCTTGATTGAAAAAGGTATGCATGATTATTCAATCGAATCGGCAATCTGCAAAGTTTATTGTTCCGAGCGTCTGTGGTCGACAATTGACATGGCCTTACAAATTGCTGCAGGAAATGGTTACATGAAAGAGTATCCTTATGAAAGAATGATGAGAGATGCTCGAATTAATCTTATTTTTGAAGGGACCAATGAAATTTTGAGAATCTTTATCGCTCTCTCTGGGATCAAAGGCCCATCAGATAACTTGAAAGAACTTGGAAAAATTTCTGATGTCTCAAAAGTTCTTCAAGATCCCATTAAGTCACTTGGGGTTCTCAGCAACTTTGCAAAACAGCGAATTAGTAAAATGATTACTACTAAAACATTTTCAAATATTCATTCTGATTTAGAAGTTTATGCAGATAATTTTTCTTCTATGCTTACAGATTTTTCCGTTAAAGTTGAAAATACTTTGATTAAGTATGGTAAGAAAATTATTGGAAATGAATACCCTCAAAGACGACTCGCGAATATGGCCATCGAACTCTATGTCCAGCTAGCCGTTTTGGCTCGAGCCAACTCTGTTCTCGCTTTGGATAATGTTAGTGACGAAGATAAAGAGTATGTCAAAAATCTTACTAAAATAACATGCATTGATTCTAAGCAAAATTTTATGAGAAACTTCAAGCGCCTTGGCGGTTATTATGATTCTGTCGTCCCAAAAGTTTCCAATGCTGTTTGCGATAAAGATGGTTACGGGCTCGATATCCTAAAATTTTAGATGAAACTTGTTTCTATTATATTGATTACCACTCTTGTTCATTCTTGTTCAGAAGCAAGAGTGGGGATTGATAGAACCAAACATATCTCAGAAAAAAAAGTTATCGTTGAGGCCGAAAACTCAGGTCCGACTAAACCTTCAGAAAATTTTCAGGACGTAACAGAAGAAATGGGTCTATCCCAAGTCAAGGCCACTTTTCTCTCTGTGGTGGACATTAACCGAGATTTTTTTCCTGATTTGGTTTTTTTAAAAGGACTGTACTCACATCCAGAATTTTATCTTTATGATCGTTATCTGAAAAAATATGTTCCCATCGAGTATGAGCCCTTTGAAAAACCGATAGAAGCGAGCTCCATGCTTTTTTATGATTTTGATAAAGATGGAATAGTGGACGTGCTGACCTCTGTCTTTAATTATCAAAAGCAAATCAATCTCAAAAAAATTCGTATTTTCAAAGGTTATCGTCGCGATAAAAAGCTCTATTTTATTGAACTGAGTGGAAAAATAAATCTTGCATCATCAACTTCGAGTATCAGTGTTCTTGATTACAATAAGGATGGTTTTCTCGATTTGTATGTGGGGAATTGGTTTTTACGAGGTAACATGCAGGGAGATCGATTCTATGCTGGTTCTGGTTTAACTTTTACGGATAAAACCAAGGGAGCTTTCCCCGAGCCTAAACTTTTAAATCTTCCTACATTAGCGACTTCGATTTGTGATGTTAACCGCGATGGCAAGGTCGATGTTTTGACATCGAGTTCTCGAGGTTATGAAAATATTCTTTGGCAAAATATCGGCAAGAAGTTTAAAGATATTGGAAAAGAAACTTATTATAGTTTTGATTTTGATGGACTTCTCAAAGAAAGAGGGGGAGGGCGCACTCAATTTTCATCTTGCTATGATTATAACAAAGATGGTTACTACGACATTTTTATGGGAGAGCTCAATTATTCTATTGATAGTGAAGACTCCGACCGTTCCAGTATTCTTACCTATAGTCCCATAAAAGATGACGAGTTTAAGTATTTGAGAGAAGAAATTATTTTAGAAGATTACCCCACCAATGTATCGGAGAGTTACAACCGTGGAGTGTGGGGCGATTTTAATTTAGATGGCAAAGTGGACTTGCTGATCAATAACTCTGGGTACCCACCTCACAGCCGCTTAATTCTTCTTCAACAGCAAGGTCGCGACTGGGTGGATACCGCCGAGCAATTGGGGCTCAACATTGTTAATCCCAATCACACAGTGGTTCTTGATTATAATAAAGATGGAAAACCCGATATTCTCACGGCCCAGATGAACGTTCGCAATTCTAAAATTCCTTCACGAGTTTACCTTTTTAAAAATAATGTGCAAACCGATAGAAAATTAGTTCGCATAAAATTGTGGGGAGATCAAGCCAACAAAGAAGCTATTGGCACGCAGTTGAAGTTTATTGTGGGAGATCATGAACAGCGCATTTTTTATAAATTAACTGAAGGTTTTCTTTCTCCTCAACACGAGCCTGGTGTTTTTTATTCCTTTGGAAAAGATGAGCATCTCAAAAGTTTTCAAATCCTTTGGCCTCATGAAAGCATCAACGGAATTTCTGGTTGGAAAGAATACGATCTGAAATTTGACAAGAAACCCTATCAAGAGTTCCTCTTTGAATATTAGAGAGCGCGATAAATACTCGCGCTCTCTAAAAAAACTATCTAGTACAAGCTATCAACGACAGTTGAAATTCCTTTAAAGCGAGAATGAATTCCTGAATGCTTTAAAGTCATAATCTTTTTGTAAGGGTTTCCGTGTATTGAGCTATAAATGACCAATGTATCCATATCATTTTTAACTGAAATCGTTATAGATTCTGATTCGGCTATTTCTTTATAAAATTTGCTCTGTTCACGAGAGACGTTGAGAAAAAGAGGAACATATTTATTCTTGAATTCTCCTGGCTTTAATTTTTTGTCTTCTGTTGCTTT
The DNA here is from genome assembly GCA_020635135.1 of Halobacteriovoraceae bacterium. Taxonomy (GTDB): domain Bacteria; phylum Bdellovibrionota; class Bacteriovoracia; order Bacteriovoracales; family Bacteriovoracaceae; genus JACKAJ01. Next base: position 55,897 of record JACKAJ010000016.1, on the reverse strand, counting down.
AATAAGTCTGCGCAAATCTTTAACCTTACTGTAATAAGCCGTTTTATTGTAAATTTCTTTAAAACAACTACTTTTCGCACAATTGAGGTAGTCGTTATTATTGAATTTTTCATAATACATTCGCCATTTATAAAGTGGGTCGTCATCAGTTGCTGAAATCAAATCTCCATTTTTTTGAATGAAATTGAGATTTCTTTGATCTGAAACTTTTTCAACGAGATCTGTGATGACAAATGTTTTAAATTCATCATTTAACTTCACTAAAATGACATCTTCACCGTCTAGAAAACTTCCGACAGCATTGTAGGGATAGTGAGTGTATTCAATGCTATAGTCTTGAATTTGAGAGGCTTCCCCAAGGAGAACTTCAATCTTAGTTGGCTTTCCTGTTTCGTGATCGCCATAGTATTTAATGTATTGTTCTGTTCCTTTCTTGCTTCCGAAGTAATAACCTGAACGGTGTTGGAGGTACTGAAGTCTATAATTAACTAAGTATAGATTTCCATTTCTATATTCTACTTCTGCCAATATATTTCCTTGCCTGAATGCACCCTCATCTTGATAGTTAGAATCAACTAATCCCAGCGCCTTTAATATAAATTTTCCATCGAAAATCATATTTGAAGTTAAGTATGTTGGTAAAAAATCGAGAGATCCAAGGGATCTTATCTCCTTATAACTAACGACATACACTTTTTCCGGTTGATCGTATTCGCTATAGTAAAAAGTAACTTCTTGGCGAGCCGTATCGATAGAAAAGTCTGTTTTATTTTTCTGAAGAATACTTAAAGAACTCAAGCGAACTGGTTTCTTATCGAAATATGAGTTTTTATAATAATAGAGGAGTTTAGATCCTTGGGTAAGCATTTGGGAAAAAGCATTAGAAGACAGCAATATTGCGAGTAATAAAAATAAGCGCATAAAAGCTCCTTGAGTAAGTTGATTAAAAAAGTAGGAAAAGACTATCAATCTTCTTTACGAAAATCTATTTTTTAGTGATAGAAGCTATTGGCTTGATTAAGTAAAAGAAGAACTAGCATGAATTTATTTACATCTATGACTTTGGTTAATTTTTTAAATGATTCTGCGTGTGTCTGGCAATGACCCACTCCTCATTAGTGGGAATGCAAAAGCAAGTGATGGCCGATTTTGAATGACTTATAAGACATTCACTTGTCTCATTTTTCTTTTCATCGATATCTAAATCAAGATAAGAGAGCTGCTTGCAAATTAAATTCCGAATAGGTGTAGCATTTTCACCAATGCCGCCCGTAAAAACTAAGCAATCTAATCCTGACAGAGGAACCATTAAAGAGGCAATTTGCTTGGCCACAGAATAACAATATTTTTCAACGGCCAATTTCGCTTGAGGAGTTTCAGATTTTAAGATGAGACCCATTTCGTTGCTGATTTCTGAAAGCGCCAGCAATCCCGATTGATTATAGAGAAGATCTGTGAGTTCACTTTCACTTTTTTCTTTCATTAGATAAAGAAGAACCCCAGGGTCAAGACTTCCACAGCGCGATCCCATAATCAAACCGTCCAAAGTTGAAAATCCCATTGTCGTGGCAACAGACTTTCCCTCTTTGATGGCCGCAAGACTTGCACCATTTCCCAAGTGGGCCACGATCAATTTTGACGGAAGTTTTTGTTTTGTGATTTCTTCAAAACAAGTGGTGATGTATTCATAGGATAGGCCGTGAAATCCATACCTTTTTATTCCCTGATCATGATAGGAAATGGGTAGTGGCAGTCGCTTTTCAATTTCTGGCTGATCTGCATGAAAGGCCGTATCAAAACAGGCAACCTGAGGGAGATTGGATTTAAGTTCAAATAGTGTTTCAATGGCCTTTAAGTTATGGGGTTGATGAAGGGGAGCTAGGCTTTCAAATTTTTTAAGTTCTAAAAAATTTTCTTTATTAATGAGAATGGGAGCTGTGAACTTGTCTGCACCGTGAACAACTCGGTGACCGGCTGCTTTTAAATTGAGATCGAGTTCTTGCAATTTTTCAAAAATGGTTTGAAACGCTTCCAAGTGATTACTGATTTTAATGACTTTTATATTTTGATTATCAAATTTAAATTTTGGAGTCGCTCCAATTTGGGAAACACTGCCAGTATGAATTCTTTTAAGGTTGACACCGGATTCCTCAAACACTGCAAATTTAATGCTTGAGGATCCGGCGTTTATAATGAGAATACAATCAGTCATTACTTTGTAACAGTATAATCCTGATATTTAGAGAGAAGTCGCTTTGGAAGTTTAAGAGCGTCTCTTCTAAATGGTTCACCCAGTTCTTGGTTGACCATGATTTCAACAACAGTATGTTTATCAGAAGAAGTCGCTTTTTGGAGAGCATCACCAATTTGATCATAGTGTTCGACTTTGATTCCATCAGCCCCCATGGCCTTGGCCACTTCAGAGAAACTTGGGTTTTTCAAATTGGTTCCTGTAAAGCGATTGGCATAGAAATCAATTTGATTTCTCTTCTCAGCACCCCACTGACCATTATTGAAAACGACAGATGTTACAGGAATATTTTCTCTCACACATGTATAGGTTTCCATAAAACTCATTCCCCAGGCTCCATCACCAACATAACAAACGGCTGGGCGATCCGGAGCAGCGACTTGAGCACCAATAGCAGCAGGAAAAGCGTAACCACAGTTCCCAAAACTCATGGCCGCAAAGAAGCTGTTAGGATTATTAAATCGAAGATAACTGTTAGAAACAGAACAAATATTTCCAATGTCCGTAGAAACCATAGCATTTTTAGGCATGGCCTTTTCCAATTCTCTCAAAGCTCTCCGAGGGGCCATTGGCGTATCATCTTTCATGGAAATTTCATTCAATTCATTTTCCCATGCTGTTTTTTGGGCTTGCAATTCTTTCATGCGAGCTTCTTCAGTCGCTTTGCAAGTAAGAGTTCCCATTGTTTTTAATTTTTCTGTGATGTTTTTGGCCGCAAGTTTTGCATCACCAGAAATTCCAACACTCACTTCTCTAACTAAACCAATAGTTCTTGGATTAGCATCAATTTGAATAATTTGTGCTTTTTCTGGCCAGTAACTCATATCATATTGAGGGAGTGTTCCAAATGGTCCTAGGCGAGTTCCCAAACAAAGAATGACGTCAGCTTGCTTGATAATATTCATGGCCGCTTTCGATCCTTGGTATCCAATCGGTCCGCACCAAAGTTTATGATCAGCTGGAAACGAGTCATTGTGAAGATATGTGTTTACAACTGGCGCAGATAAAAGCTCGGCCAGCTCTTTTGTTTCATTCACTCCACCAGACATGACAACTCCACCACCAGAGAGGATGACTGGGAATTTAGCTTTGGCCAATAACTGAGCCGCTTTGGTGAGACTTTCTTCTCCACCCGCTGAGCGCTCTAAGTTCACTGGCTGAGGAATTCGAGCATCAAACTCTCCATAGAATTGATCGCGGGGAATATTGATTTGAACTGGACCTCGTTCAAGCATGGCATAGTCAAAAGCCCGTCCAGTGAGTTCAGCAATGCGGTCAAAGCGACGAATGTCAGCTTGGTATTTTGTAATTTTTGAAAAAATGGGAATTTGATCAGTTTCTTGAAACCCTCCGTGACCGCGCGATCCCGTTCCCGCTTCGGGAGTGATGGCTACAACCGGAGAGTGAGCCCAATAGGCAGCAGCAATGGCCGTAACAAAATTTGTTATTCCTGGTCCGTTTTGTCCCACACAAACACCGTGCTTTCCGCTTACGCGGGCGTAGCCATCGGCCATGTGAGCGGCGCCTTGTTCGTGGCAAACTGAAATAAAGCGAATACCAGCTGGTTCAAATAAATCCAGTGCATCCATGTAAGCAGAACCAACAATACCAAAAATGTGTTTAACATTATGAGCGACAAGCGTTTCGACGAAGGCCTCGCTGGCCGACATTCTTGTTGTTTGACTCATTTCTTTACTCTCCTTGAAATATTATTTATGATTATATTTTTTTAATAGATAATACTTATTATCTTAAACTAGCTAAATATTACTATGGGTGAAAATCGGCGTCAAAGCATTATAGAGCTTATTCCAGGTCTCTCAATTGTCATAATTTTGGCATTGTTTACTACCCTGATCCACGGCAGTCTTTCTTCTAACTGGCAGCAAATTGTAGGAAAAGTGGTTTTGGGAATGGGACTTGGGCTGATTGGGGGTAACCTTTTTGTCTTAAAAAGTAAGACTAAGCCAGGAATTGCTTTCAGCTTTAAAACACTTCTCAAGGTTGCTATTGTCCTTTTAGGTTTTCAAATATCCATTAGCTCTATCATTGCGATTGGCGGAAAGGCATTATTTCTTATTATAGCCTGCATGGTTTTTTCTTTTCTCCTGGCTCAAGGGTTATCAAAGATAACGAAAATTTCTTCTAAGCTTGCAACTTTAATTGGAGTGGGAGTTTCTGTTTGTGGGAACACGGCCATCTCTGCTGTGGCACCTTCAATTAAAGCCACGGATGAAGAGATGTCTTACGCCATTGCGACTAATACACTTTTTGGGGTGCTAGCCGTTTTTCTCTATCCAATTCTCGGGCATTTTCTTCACCTCGATGACAGCTTTTTTGGTTTTTGGTCGGGAAGTGCGGTTAACGATACTTCTCAAGTTGTCGCTACAAGTTTTAGCTATAGCGATGCTGCAGGAAATTTGGCAACGACAGTGAAGCTCACTCGCAATGCCTTGATGGGATTTGTTATTGTTGGAGCGACACTTTTTCATTCAACTTATGATGCTAATAAAAAGAATAAATGGAGTCACTTCAAACTCCCATCTTTTGTCGTATATTTCTTAATCGTTGTGGTTTTAAATTCTCTTGGTGCTTTTGATTGGGTAAGTTCTATGGACCCGCATTTTTCCAAGCACATTAAAAGTTTAACAAAGTTTTTAATTCTCTTGGCCTTGATCGGTGTAGGGCTCAATACTAATCTTAAACAATTGCGCCACCTCGGCTTGGCTCCATTAGTTGTTGGCTTTTTTACGGCTACACTAACATCAATCTTAAGTTTTACAATTATTCGAACACTTTTAATGTAATTCAAAGCTCACAGTTATGTTCATTTTGATATCTTGCTTGGCAAATTCGATATCAGGAGCTTGCTCATGAGTAGCCACTCTAGCACTATCACTCATCATCATTTTATAGTGCATCGGTCGTGGTTGCCCTGGAGTTTGCACAGAATCGACAATGCTTAAGGGTTTTCCAACCTTAGCTCCCAATGATTTTGCCAACACATTTGCTTTTTCAAGAGCATCTTGGGACGCAACTTTTAAACACTCACGGTAATTTTCTTTATATTTTTTAGCAGATACAAAGGGGTTGGGGCCTTGGATTTGAGTGTTTCCTAGTTTGTTAGCAATTTGAAAAAGACTTCCCGATTTTTTCAGATCACTCGTCGTTACTTGGAGAGTGATGAGTGTTTGGTAACCTTCAAAATTTTTCTTTCCTTTAATCCAATTATAAACAGGCTGGACAGTATATTGATTTGTATTGAGTTCGAGATCTTTTAAAGACTGATTGTTCACTTCACTTTTGAGTTGCGTGTAGATTTGATTGGCTTTACTTGAAGATTTTGATTGGTTTTTATCGGTGTAATCAATTGTAAAAAAGAGTCGAACACGGTCTGGTTCCAACTTCTTCTGACATTCTCCGGAAACTTGTACGAAATCTGGTGCATCATTCGCTAAAATAGTAAAAAAAGGAAGGCTAAGCATGGAAGCTAGAATTATTGATTTCACGAAGAAACTCCTTGGTTTCGTTTTTATCCCAACAATCTTTTTACTTTTATATCATCCAAATCTCAATGCCCAAAGTGAATTTTCGACTTCTTCACAACACGATTGTTCTTCTATTGATTTGCGATCGACCATTAAATTCCCTGTCCGCAATCAAAAAGATATAGCTTGGTGTTACGCTTACTCGGCCGCGGACATGATTTCTCAATACTATGGACTAGAAAAAGTTTCGGCATCCGATATTGCGATAAATTATAATGATGTTTGGATTCCCTCGACCATGAAGTTTATTGTTAATCTTTATACTTACATTTTTACAAAAAGCCCGCGCTATAAAAATGGTGAAGAATTTGAAACGGGTTTTATTAAAATTGCCATTAACAATATTCTTAAAAAAGGTGTGTGCCTAGAATCTGATATGCCTGATAATTATATTGAGAAAGTCGATAAAGTATCAGGAGCAATTAGTAAGATAAATTTTAAAAAAGGAATGAAAGAAATCCTTGAACTTCATAAAAAATATGAAATGAATGATATCAACCCCTCTGGCTTATCTTATTTCTATAAGATGGGAGATATGACTGAAGATGATTTCTGGAGTATTTTCCAGTCGAAAAGCTCGCAAGTGATCTCATTAATGAATAAAAGAGCTTGTGAGGGGAAAAGAATTCAAGTCCCAAGTATTCCCAAAGTTCGTTTTAAATTTTTTAAAGGAAGATCATCATTCGATATCATTCATCAAGTTCTTGAAGACGGGAAACCTGTGGCCATTGATTATAGTGTCTGGGTTTACAAGCACAATAAGAAGATTTCTCTCAAAGAGCGAGCTGATCTCCACACCAGCAATATTTTTGGAAGAAGATTCAATCCTAAAACTAATGCCTGCGAGTTTTTAGTGAGAAATAGCTATGGTGATAGCTGCCGCGTTTATCATTCGGATTATGAATGTGAGCATGGGTATTATTGGATACCAGAAAAAAGACTAGGGCAGGGGCTTCTTTCTTACACATTTTTCGATTAGAAGCTGAGAAGCCATCTCATAAATACTCCATCTTCTTCGTCATGATCGAAAACTCCTCCTTGCGACGCTTTCAAGGCAGGAGCCCTGAAAGGCGTGTTGCTAAATGCAACTGCCGTAGCAGGATGCGGAGGCAAGAGAGAGGAAACACGCCTCAGTAGTCGTTTCCGTCATTCCTTGAATCTGTTGCATTTCTGAGCGGCTTCATTCTTCCGTTTTTTTAATGGTACTTAAGTTTTAGCGCCCTTTGTTCCCATTGGTGTCTGTACTATTAACCAAGATTATTAAACTTAAATCGATCTCGAATTGAATAAGGATATTCTCCTGACTTATGCTTCCTAACCCCGTATCCAGGATATTTTCCTCTCTTGATTGCTAAAATAAATTCTTCTTTTTTCATAACGATCTTATTTCGAACATCCAAAAACTCAATATTGGCTCCGGTCATGTTTTCTTTGATTTTTATTACAAAAGATTTTGGTAATCTCCTGAGTAATTTTCTTCCATTATATTTCCTAGTATCATCTGGAGTAATAATAAGTTCGCTATTCTTTAAAGCCTTTATCAGTAATTCGAATAATTCTCTTCGCGTTTTAGCTTGTTTCCCATATTTTCTTCCAATATCGTTGTTCCAAAAATCCATGTTTTCAGCTCCTTCTGCCGAAGAACTGTAATCGGTATTGCTCAACTCATTTATCCGTCCCATCATTTCAGATGTTTCTTCGCTGAATTCCATTACATATACACCTGATACGTAAGCGTGTCTCATCGCATCCACGTCATTATCAACAAGCCCAATCCCCATGGGGTCGATAGATCCATCTGCTTTTTTGGGCAGAGGATGTATTTCTTTATCAAACCATTGATAAAGCTCATCTCTTGCTTCATTTTTCAAAGTATAAATTTTAGGCAAAAGGCTCATTATTTTATATTATTAAATTAGTGACTAAAAAGAAAATGCTGATCTTACCAATTTTGTTGCTCGTAATAATGGCCATTGACTTCCATACAAATACTTTGGTCACTACACATCATTCTAAAAAACTAGCTCAAGGTCACCGAAAAATAAAAATCGCTCATGTCACAGACCTGCACTCAGGAAAAATAGGTCGCTTAGAAAAACAACTCTTTTATGTCCTTGTAGAAGAGAAACCAGATGTAATTTTTATTACAGGAGATTTGGCTACTCCTAATGGAGATATAGAAGAATATAAAAAATTATTAAAAAAATTTAAAGCGCCAAAAGGGGTTTACTTTGTCTATGGCAACTGGGAATACTGGGAGCCAATTAAAGGACTTGATCAGTTATTATTAGATGCAAATATTTTGAACCTTACCAATAAAACTAAAAAACTCGATGAGAACTTATGGTTAGTTGGATTTGATGACAGCGAAACAGGCTCGCCAAATCTAGAAATCTTAAGCGAAATCCCCTCTAACACACTCAAGCTTGCTCTATTTCATTCGCCACAGTTCTTTGAAAGCTTAACTGGAAAAATCAATATTGGCTTTGCAGGACATGGCCATGGAGGACAGATCCGCATACCTTTTTTAAATGCACTCTGGGTTCCAGCTGGAACAGGAAAATTTACAGAAGGTTGGTTTGAAAAAGCAGGTTCTCATTTGTTTGTTTCACGAGGGATAGGCACTTCAATTTTACCGATAAGATTTAATTGCTCTCCTGAATTAGCTATTATTACAATTGAATACTAGGGCGTGTTCTCATTTCAAATTTTGAAGCGAAAAGTTTAGTTTTCAAGCTAGAGGAGTAGTTGAGGAGCGAATTTTTGAGGCTAGCCAGGGCTTAAGTCGCAGAAAATTCGATGACGAAAATGCTTCTAACGTGAAGAAAAATAGACTTTGCAGCCAGAATTTGAAATGAGAACACGTCTTAAGCAGCACCTTTCAATCTTCTAATTCCATCCAATATAAACATCCTCATCAATACTTGATAAGGAATTTCCATCTTACTTGCGATCTTTTTTAAGTCCTTTATTGTCCCTTCATCAAGGGCCACACTAGTGGGCTTTTTTTTGCCCTTTAGGCTTTTTTTCATCGCCTCGAGGATTTTCTTTTCATCAAATTCTGATGGTTCTTCATATTCTTTCAGAGATTTTACGTAAGAGTTCACCATACTGTTTCCTTTCTTTTTTATGAGCCGGTCTTCCGCTAATAGGGCGAACTCGACCTTCTCTAATTGTGAATACCACATGAAGTAAGTTTCCCTTTAAGTCTGGGCCAATTATGCCTAATCTTTCTTCATCAACTTCAGGTGCAACTTGCACTCCCAGTGGCATAGCTAGTCCTGACTTAAAAACTTCCTCAATCGACGTTGTTTTTATCCCATGTTTGTTTTCGCTTTTACTTTGATTTCCAGAATCCCATTCAAAAATAAAACTTCGGTGCTCTCTCAACCACAATAAAAGCCACTCAACAAATACAAACTTCGCCATGACAAAAGTATACAACACTATTTGAATAGTGTCTAGATAGTGTATATTATTGCTCTCAAGTCTTATTATTTTCAATGGCTTACAAAGTAAATTGTCTTCAATTTTGTAGCCTTATCAATTTTGGCGTAATTTTACTGAGAATTTGGACTCCACGGAGGGACCATACTCTCGTCTTTAAAAAACTTTTTTTGGTAGAGATTTTGATTGTGATTGATGACACTAAAGCCTTCTTCGGTTTGCTCGGGATCAAAATGATAGTTGACAGTGATGTTGTGACAATAAAAAGCAGTGAACTTATCCATGAGAACGGGCAATTCTCCTGATTCTGTTGAACAAATGATTTTTTCGTCATCTGTTCTCTCATGGTCAAAGCCGATTTGATAAGTAAAGCCGTCGCAGTCTTTTCCGCCGATCAGTATTCTTAAAAACTTGTTTTCAAGGGTATAATCGCACTCTTTGATAAGAAAACACTGCTTGGCCGCTTCTGGAGTAAATTGAATTTGATAATTTAACTGATTCATTGTTGGGCAAATTTAGACATTATTTGCTAAAATGTCATCTAGTAACCTGAGCTCGGATAAACGTCGATCTTCTTCGTCGTTGCAAAGACGCTCTGACTGCGACTCTTTCAAGGTAGGAGCCTTGAAAGACGTGTTGCTAAATGCAACTACCGTAGCAGGATGCGGAGGCAAGAAAGGAACCAAGCCTCGTCATTTCGTCTTCACAACTCCTTGAATCTCTCGTTTCTCCAAACTCAGGGAGAATAATAAGATCTTGTAATGACTAAGATGTGAATCAGTATTTTGAAAAATAGAAAAGGGATGAGTATGAAATATCTTTATAAAATTCGAGTTTTAGAACCTAAAACGCACATTGTTAAAGTAGCTTTAAATATAGAGGAAATTCAAGATAAAAAGCTTACACTTTTTATTCCTTCTTGGTCGCCGGGATCTTACCTCATGAGAGAATACGCCAGGCACTTGAGTAAACTTCAAATCACCACTGATAAAGGCATTCCCGTTTATTTCGAAAAAACAAGAAAAGGCACTTGGTTAGTTGATCTAGATAAATTTGAAAAAACAAAATCGGCCAATTCCCTTCAAGTGAGTTATGAAGTTTATTGTCATGAACTGACTGTTCGTACCTCGCATATTGATGAATCTCACGCCTTTTTGCACGGGCCAAGCTATTTAATGGGAGCCGCAGCCGAGATGAAAGATATCCATGTCGAAATTGAATTCAGCCCTCTGTGGTCTAAGCTCACAACTGGACTAAAAGACATTTCACAGACTCGCGAAAAATTTATCTACTGGGCCCAAGATTACGATGAACTGCTCGATTGCCCTATTGAAATTGGCTGCCAAGAAACCGATGGCTTTATGGTGGGGGGGAAAGAGCACCACCTGGCCTTTTATGGACAGACTTGGCCTCATCAGTTTGATTTAAAATCCGATATGAAAAAAATTGTTGAGTACGTTTCTGATTATGTCGGTGAGATCCCTTACGAAAAATACTATTTTATTACACATTTTATTCCTCACAGTTTTGGAGGTTTAGAACACCGCAATTCCACGGCCTTGATTTTTGATGGTCGAATTTTAAATAACAGAAAGGATTATATCAATTGGTTGGCCTTAGTTGCCCATGAGTATTTTCATACATGGAACGTTAAGAGAATTAGACCAGCTGAACTAGGCCCCTTCAATTATACTGATGAAAACTATACTCAAATGTTGTGGCTCGCTGAAGGTTTGACGAGTTTTATGGACAATTATTTTGTCTATAAATCGGGTCTTTGTACTGGCGATGAATATTGGGAGTTAATAAAGGCTGATCTCAATAAATACTACAAAATTGAAGGAAGAAGATTTGACTCACTAGAAGAGAGTTCCTTCGATGCTTGGATCAAACTTTATCGCCCCCATGAAAACTCAAAAAACTCTACGATCAGTTATTATTTGAAAGGCGGACTTGTCTTTTTAGTCCTGCACGCTCGCTTACTGGAAAAAGGAAAGTCTATTGAAGATTTGGTTCACGGGCTTTGGAGTTTTTACAAAAAAAGACCTGACCAGGGAATGAATAAAGCTGAATTTTTGGAGCTTCTTGAGAATCTTACCGATAAATCGGTGAGTGAAGAATTCCAAACTATGATCAGTACCACTGAAGATATTGATTTTGAGAAAATTCTTAAAAAGCACAATATCGAATTGCAATGGAAGAAAAAAGAAAGTGATCTTGCTGTGGATTGGACTTACAAAAATAATCGCGTTTTTGTAGGAATGGTACAGCTTGATGGACCAGCTTACCGGGCCGGGCTCAATGCCGGTGATGAGATTATTGCCATCAATGCTACTCGAGTATTGAAAGAAGACATCAAAGAGCTGACCAAGTATCTCAAAGATGAAACACCTCATCGCTTTTTAGTTTGTCGCAATGGAAGTTTATTGGAGCTCGATGTGATGAAGGACAAATCCAGCATGCAAGTTCAAAAGATAGAAGTTAAGAACAACAAAAAGTGGTAAGAGTTAATTGATTGGCACTAGTTGATTTGACATCCTCTTTGGGATTGTTGTACTAATCTTTTTCTAACTTTGTGCAAAAAAGGAGAAGTTCTATGAAATTGTCTAAATTATTAATAATTTCATTTTTGATTTCAGCAAGCAATTTATTTTCTATGGATGTAAAATCGTCTTCAGTAAATTATGAATGTACTTTTAATCAAGATGAAACATTTTCTGGTAGCGTTGCCCTCACAGAGGAGTTTGTTACAGGCCAAAAATCTTGTATGCCTTTTGCTAATAAAAAACATACTTTTTGTTTTACTTTAGAACGTAAATATAAAATTAATAGAATCTTTTTAGTTCTAAGAAAAGAGGGTTATTATTCAGCTTTAGATAAAGAGTTGGGTGTTGAATTATTCGAAGGAGATGAAGTTGTTATGAAAACAGCTGGATACGGCATGCATTCAGGACAACTTATCTGTAAGTTCAGTCAATTCATTTAGGCGATTTAACCATTTCATATAGATGCCCATTCATTTGGGTACTGGCACCTTAAAAGAAGAGAGGGCTATCCAATAATTTTGATCAGCAACTTGCAAACATTCTAGAGAATAAAAGGCTTGAGAGTCTTTGAATTTTGCAGTTTTCTCATTAATAATAATATTTTTAAGTCCATGGGGACCGCTTTCTCCCAACGCTCTTGAGAAAGATTTAAAAGCGGCTTCTTTTATTGACCATAGTGCGATGGGGGGATACTTCTCGGTATCATGATCGTTAATAAAGTAGGGATAGAGAGCGGTCTTGACTTCTCTCTGAGTGTTTTCGATGTCTATGCCTGGGTATGTGTTTGTGGTGGGAGAAAGGGCACATACCCCGATATTTTCAGTGTGAGAAAAGGATTTTTCAAAGTATTGAGGGTGATCAAGGAGAAGTTTATCGTAACTGATTCTGGAGAGAATAAAATGGCGCAAGCGAAGGGGGTGGACGCTGGATTTTAAACCGCGCTTTGCAAATTCTTGTTCCCATTTGTTCCACTGCTCATTTTTCCAGTCGTGATCATTAAAATGAGTCGCTTTCCAAAAGATTTTTTCCACACCTGACCTTTTATTTTTTATTATTCCAATACTATTTGCCGTAAACTTACATGAAATGGCAATTTCCTGCCGAAATGTTGGCGTATTGTAAGAGATTCGCCGTTTTCAAAACTTATTAAAATTGCTATGATTGGGCCTGAGTTAATCCCAACCCAAGGAGCTTTTAACCATGGCAACTTTCACACCAAGAACCCCTTCAAAGAACGCCGTATTTAACCGTAAAACCGTAAGACAACCGATGCCTGTTAATGCGCAAGGTCGAAACCTTAAGGTCAGCCAATTTTTTGGCGAAAATGTTTTCCAGCTAAAAGATAACAGAAACTTTAGTCCAAGTACTCAAGAAGAAGTTAAAAAAATTCTTAATGGAGAAAAAATTCTTACCAAAGTTGTGGCCAAAGAAATTGCTGATGTGGTGTTGGATTGGGCATTGGATAAAGGGGCCACTCACTTTTGTCACTGGTTTCAACCTCTAACAGGATCAACTGCTGAAAAGCACGATTCATTTCTAACATATGATGGCGATCGCGCTATTGAAAAACTGAGCGCTTCTCAACTCATTCAAGGTGAGCCAGATGCATCTTCGTTTCCTAATGGTGGAACGAGAAGTACTTTTGAAGCTCGAGGGTATACAAGCTGGGATCTCACTTCCCCCATTTTTATTAAAGAAGGAATCAATGGGAAGACACTTTGTATCCCGACAGCGTTTATTTCCTATCATGGAAACGCTTTGGATGTTAAAACTCCACTTCTTAGAAGTTTAACAACATTGAATAAATATGCGACTGAATTTGCTCATCTCACAGGCTTTAAAGATGTTAAGAGAGTGATTGCAACTTGTGGTTATGAGCAAGAGTACTTTTTGATCGATAAATCATTTTATTTTCAAAGAGAAGATTTGGTAATGAGTGGGAGAACTCTTCTTGGAAGTTTGACGACCAGAAACCAACAATTGGAAGATCACTATTTTGGAACAATCCCTGAAAGAGTTTTGGCCTTTATGCAAGATTTGGAAACTGAGCTCTACCGTGTGGGAATTCCTGCCAAAACTCGTCACAACGAAGTGGCTCCAGGACAATTTGAAATTGCGCCGATTTTTAGAGATGCCAACACGGCCACAGATAATAACCAACTTTTAATGGCCATTCTCAAGAGCACTGCTGAAAGACATGACTTTGTTTGTCTCTTTCACGAAAAACCATTTGCAGGAATCAACGGAAGTGGGAAACACTTAAACTGGTCCATGGCCGATGACCAAGAAAATAACTTCCTTGAACCAGGAAATACTCCTCATGAAAATCATCGCTTCTTGGCCATGGTTTCAATTGTTTGCGAAGCCCTTAAGCGCCACAGTGTTGCTTTAAGAGCAGCGATCGCTAGTAACTCCAATGATCATCGCCTTGGGGCCAACGAAGCGCCTCCATCCATTATTTCTGCTTTCTTAGGCGATACAATTACTTCAATTCTAGAAAAGCTTGCTTCTGGAGAAGCCTATACTCCTGAAGAAGCAGCAATTCTTGATACTGGGGCTGAGCAGTTAGCACAGTTATTAAAAGATAATACAGATAGAAATAGAACATCTCCCTTTGCTTTTACTGGAAACAAATTTGAGTTCAGAGCAGTGGGATCGAATGCGAACATTGGTGTTCCCCTTGCTATATTGAACACTGCTGTTGCCGACGTCCTTAAAGACAGTAATGAGTATTTGAAAGAGCAAATGGCTAATGGGGTAGACACACCTTCAGCGTTAACAGCTCTGACAAAGAAATGGTATGCTAATTCTCGACAAGTAGTCTTTAATGGAGATGGGTATTCTCAAGAGTGGTTGGAAGAAGCAGCTAAACGGGGACTTCCAAATCTTAAAACAACTGTGGATGCTCTCACAACTTTTATTAAAAAAGAAAATCATGAATTTCTTGTAAAATATGGAGTGTACAAAGAAACAGAACTTCAAACACTCTACAATGTCTGGCTTGAGCGCTATAACAAACATCGCGATATTGAGTTTAGAACGCAAAAGAAAATGATTGATCGCTATGTCATTCCAGCGGCTTTACGGTACAAAAGAGAGCTTGCAACATTGATTGAAAGTGCTAAAGCATTTGGAAGCGCTCCTGGTTGTGAAAAAACAATCTACGATACAATTGAGCAGCTAACGAATGAAGTTAAAGATCAGTCAGATACGCTTGTTCAAGAACTCAACAAATTAGAAGCTAAGCCTGAAACAGATGCTGCTGTTGAGATCTCAACTGTGCTTCTATCTCGCTGTGAAAAAGTAGCCGAGCTAGCAGGAGCTATTGAGGATATCGTTCCCGATTCTATTTGGGAAATTCCAACTTACTACGACCTTCTCTTTGTGAGATAATTTTCTATTCCATAAACCTCCGGAGTATATTCTGTTCCGGGGGTTTTTTTGTTTTGTTTACTAAATAAAAATTCATTTCAAATACTAAACTTTGACAGTCAGATAAAGGGTGCCTAAGCTATCTTTTGAAGTATATTAAAATAATCAAGTAATGGATTTTTCTTAAACCCTATCAATGGAGGATAGCATGTTGAAATGGACACTTGTCTTTCTTTTAATGAGCTTACAAAGCTATGCCAAAGTAAGTTTCAATTCTCGAGGCGACCTCAATCAAATTACAATTTCACTTCCAAGATCTGCAAAAATTCTAAGATCTGAATTGGTAAGAGGAATGTCTCGTCTCAAAACACTCGATGAGGATTTTACTCACGTTGGCCAGTACACTCTGGTGGGTAACCCCAATGTTCCCGTTTATCGTTTTTACGTCATGGGAGAAAAAAGCGAAGTCGAAAAGCTCAAAGTTAAATACGCAGGGGAAAATCAACCTGTTGTTGTTCGAGGAGGACTCGAACCTGTTCAGGCGCCTCGCTTAAAAATGAAAAATGCTCGCACACCAAAACTTGCACTTAATAAAGAAATCTACACTAAAGATTCATTCTATCCTCAAAAAGATATTGAATTCACTTATGCTGGAAGTATTCATGGAGTGAAAAAGTGGCTCGTGACAGTTTTTCCATACCACTACAACCCTGTAAGTAAAGAAATCAAAACATTTGAAAAAGTGATTCTCTCTTATAAAACTTCTCGCAGTGAAAAACTTTTGGAGAGAAAACTTAAATCACGTACTCAGAAAGTGCTTCTCTTTGTTGTTGGTCAAAAATTCAAAGACAGTGAGAGCTTAAAAAAATACATGGAGTACAAGTCACAAGAATATAAAATCGAAAAATGGGTAGCCGCTAGAAACTTAAGCCCTGACCAGATTCGTTCAAAAATTCAGAAAGTTTATCAAGAGTACAAGACTAACTTTGCCGCCACAGTCATTGTGGGAGATTATGAAGATGTGTCTTCATATAAATCTGGAAGCTATATTACTGATCACTATTATCGTGCTATTGATACTGACGATTATAAAAGTGACATTAATGGTCCCGATATTGGTGTTGGACGTTTTTCAGTGAGTGATGAAAATGAGTTGAGCAACGTCGTGAATAAGCTGATTAATCACCAAAACTTTACAAACTTTGGAGAGTACGATCTCTATAAACCTATTAGCTTCTTAGCAAGTACTGATAACTTTGAAATTTCAGAGGGAACTCACAACTTTGTTAAAGAGACTTATACAACAAAAATGAAGTACATCGGACAATTTCCTAAAGCCGATATCTTAGGTGGAGATGAACTTTATTCTAAAACTCACAGCGCTGGAAGCAATGAAGTGCTCGAGCAGTTTGGAGTCGGAAGAACTCTGATTAATTACTCTGGACATGGCGATACGACCTATTGGTATAAACCTCGAGTGACTGAAGAAGATGTCTATGATCTTCCTTACACTGGCTATTATCCCTTTGTTATCTCTAATGCTTGTTTAACAGGGGCATTCAACATTGATGAATCATACGCTGAAAGTTGGTTGCGCGCTAAAAACGGTGCTGTTGGCTTTTGGGGAGCGACAACTTATACCTACTGGGATGAAGATGATGTTCTCGAAAAATCCTTTTATGCAGGAGCTTTCAATGTCGGACTCAGAACAGTGGCACAAACGACAGAAAATGCTCTTAGCGAAGTATGGAAATACTATGGAGGACAAGGCTTGAGTGTTTACTATTGGGAAGTGTATACCATTTTTGGAGATTCAACTTTGAACATGGACTACATTTTTTCTCAAAACAATAAATCTCACCGACGATTCTAAAACATACGGGACCTGGCTTATGGCCAGGTCCTTTCTTTATAATTTCAATTCAAGATATTTTGAATACCAGTCATCAAAATAAGTGGCGATAATTTTATGGCCATCTTCATCTTTTCCTGAGTATTTACAGTTTTCGTACTTCATCCACATATCTTTAATGGCCATGAGTTGGTTTTCAGTAATAACTTTAATGTACTTTTCTAAAAAAACATTAACGAGTTTTTTGCAACCTTCAGGTGTCGAAGCAGATGACATGAGGCGATTGAGAAGATCAATTTTCTCTTCTGGGATCAATTCTCTATCTTCATCAATGGCATTGGAGGCGAGTTCGGTTAAATCATCATTTGACTCGAGCTGGATAAAATAAGGTGAACCTTCTGGTAATTCTCGGAGACTTCTCCCTCGAGCGAGAAATGGAACAATTGTTTCAGTAACTTTGATGTCGTGGTAAACAAGTCTATCAAAACCTAAATAGCGGTCATCGGCAAGTTTATATTTAAGGGTAATTTTGGAAACTTCTAATGCGAGCCCCTCTGTTTCATCATAGTAATTAATAAGGACAGGAGTTAAAGTGAGAGAAAAATCACCATTTGAATCGAGTTCAATATTTTTAAGACAAATTTCTTTTTCAAATTTGTGAGTAAAATTTGTTTTTTTGAGATCCAAACAAATATCTAAATAGCTATTGGCATAGATGCTTGTGGATTCGGTGTGATTGATCAGCAAATTTCCTCTTAAGAGAGGAGCAAAGTTTTGTTGAGCGAAAGCGCTACTCAATGTCATTATAAGTGATGCTGTCAAAATTTTAAAAGCTTTCATAATCAGTCCTGTTTAGAGAGCCGATAATAACACATATTGAGAAAAGACAAGTTTGCTATGTAAAATTTATAGATAAATGAAAAGAGGAGCATAGAATTGTTTCCTATGCTCCTCTTTATGATTAAAGAATTGAAAAATCGGCTTCGATGACGAGCTCATTTAGAGTATCGTCTTTACTAATATCCTTAATAACTGGAGCTGCGAGCCAGTATTCAGAATTTGAATACTCTGATTTTTGGCGTACATAAATTTTATAATTGAGAAGTTTTTTAACTTCTTTTTCAGAAAATCCAGAAGAAAGGGTTGGTTTAAGAAGTGTTTGGAAAACTCCATTTTGATCTGTAACCACAGATTCACAACCTTTAAAACTGACATTTTCGTTTTCACCAACAATGGCGTCCCCTGAAATACAAATATCAATGTCGTCAGCGAAGTTGACGACTCTCACATTTCCATAAGTATCGCGAATTGTACCGTGAACCAAAACATTGGTTTGAGTGTTCACGCAAGCAGTAAAAAGAGTTGCGAAAGCTAAAAATCCAATTATTTTTCCAAACATAAAAAACTCCTTTAAGTTTGATAAACCTTAACAATAGGTTGGGCAATATCATCGATAACAAGCATCGTAAATAATAATTATTCACACTGGATGATTTACAATCGTAAAAGTCCCTATATAAAGGATAGAAAATAAATGGCAAATATTTAAAAATACATCAAAAATGAAATCTTTTACTGGCCCTGCTTGACGAATCCTCAAACTGGCCCTACCTCTTTATTATAAGTCTTTAATATTGTTACCGTTTAAAAAAGGTGTTGTTGCATGGCAAAAAGCGGATCCCATCTGGTGATTGTAGAGTCTCCTACAAAGGCGAAAACCATTAAAAAATTTCTTCCCAAGGACTTTGTCGTTCAGGCCAGTATGGGGCATATACGCGATCTCCCACAATCGGCGGCTGATATTCCCAAAGATCTCAAAAAAGAAGACTGGGCAAAGTTGGGTGTTAATTGTGAAAATGATTTTGAACCTCTTTATATTGTTCCCAAGGGAAAATCCAAAATAGTTCGCGAACTCAAAAAACTTATAAAAGACGCTGACACTCTCTACCTCGCAACCGATGAAGATCGAGAAGGGGAGAGTATTTCTTGGCATTTATTGGAACTTCTCAATCCTAAAATTCCAGTAAAACGAATGGTGTTTCACGAAATCACAAAAAAAGCAATCCAAGATTCTCTCGAACATGTTCGCGATGTGGATCTCAAACTTGTGAGGGCCCAAGAAACAAGAAGAATTCTCGATCGTTTGTATGGATATACGCTCTCGCCACTTCTTTGGAAAAAAATTGCCTACGGACTTTCAGCAGGAAGAGTGCAATCTAGTGGTCTTAAAATGATTGTTGAGCGTGAACGCGAGCGAATGACTTTTGTAAAAGCTGATTATTGTTCTATTAAAGCAGAGCTTGCTAAGAGTGGGGATAAAAGTTTTGAGGCACGACTCTCCAATGTCGGTGAGAAAAAAGTTGCCATTGGAAAAGATTTTTCAGCTGAAACTGGTAAGCTTGATGAGACTAAAAAAGATAAAATATTTCTCATCGATGAAAAAGCTGCGAAGGATATCCTTGAAAAATTAAAAAAAGGAAAATTTGAAGTTATTTCTGTTGATGAAAAAGAATCTTTTCTCAATCCTTCAGTGCCATTTATAACTTCTACACTTCAACAAGAAGGAAACAGAAAGCTTGGGATGTCCGCTCGAGAAACAATGCGTGTGGCCCAGAAATTGTATGAGCAGGGTTTTATCACATACATGAGAACGGATTCACCGAATCTTTCAACCGAGGCCATTCAAGCTGCAAGAAATTGTATCGAAGATTTGTATGGTAAAGAATATCTCAGTGCTGAACCAAGACAATACAAAGCAAAAGGCAAAGGCGCTCAAGAGGCTCACGAGGCCATTCGACCTGCCGGCAATGAGTTTGTTCATCCCGACCAAACAGGACTGATTGGAAAAGAAAAAAGTCTATACGATCTTATTTGGAAGCGAACCATGGCCACTCAAATGGAAAGAGCGAAAAAGGCGACCATGACTGTGAAAGTAAAAAATGGTGAATACCTTTTCACGGCCAATGGATCTAGAATCATCTTTCCAGGTTTTTTACGAGCCTATGTTGAGGGAAGTGATGATCCGGAATCGGCACTCGATAATAAAGAAGTTATTCTTCCAGAACTTCAAAGCAAGGATACACTTGATTCAAAGA
Source organism: Halobacteriovoraceae bacterium (assembly GCA_020635135.1). Classification (GTDB taxonomy): domain Bacteria; phylum Bdellovibrionota; class Bacteriovoracia; order Bacteriovoracales; family Bacteriovoracaceae; genus JACKAJ01. The sequence continues at coordinate 35,786 of JACKAJ010000016.1, read as the reverse complement.
AGCTAGAAAAAAATAACCACGAAACGAAACCTCCGGCACGCTACACAGAAGCGAGCCTAGTTCAGCGCCTTGAGAAAGAAGGGATTGGTCGACCATCAACTTACGCAACGATTATTGGAACAGTCCAAGAACGTGGTTATGTTCGAAAAGAGGGAACGGCCCTGGTTCCAACTTTTACTGGCATTGCGGTTGTGCAATTTCTTGAAGACTATTTTTCTAATTTGGTTGATTACAGTTTTACATCCGATATGGAACAAAAACTCGATGAAATCGCTGAAGGCAATGAAGACTGGTTAAAGTATTTGCAAAACTTTTATCTAGGAACTGGTGGGTTAAAGAAAAAAGTTGAAAATCAAGAAAAGAAAATTAAACCTGATGACAGTCGAACCGTTCGGCTCCCACAATTGAAAGATATTATCGATGTTAAAGTTGGCCGCTACGGACCTTATATTATTGCAAAACCTAATAAAGGTGATGAAGTTCACGCATCGATCCCTGAAGAAATTGCTCCAGCTGATCTTAAAGCAGAAGATATTGATGAATTGATTGAGCTTTCTAAAAAAGGACCAGAACCACTAGGAAAAGACCCAGCAACAGGCGAAGATATTTACTGTTTGATTGGAAGATATGGGGCTTATTTGCAGCTGGGAGAAAAAACAGACGATAATCCCAAGCCTAAACGAGCTAGCTTAAGTGCCCCATGGAACCCCAAAAATATCACTTTGGAAGCGGCTATTAAACTCTTAGAACTTCCGAGAGATTTGGGAGTTCATCCGGAAACAGGTAAAGAAATCAAGGCTAATGTTGGACGCTTTGGTCCCTATGTTATGCATGACGGAGATTTCAGGTCACTTAAAAAAGATGATAACGTTTATACTATCACCCTAAAGCGAGCCTTAGAGATCTTGGATGAGCCAAAAGTTTCATCGCGAGGCGCAAAAATTTACAAAGAATTCGATCGCCATCCCGACACCAATAAAAAAATAGCTATTTACGATGGTAAGTACGGTCTTTTTATTAAGTATGGGACGAAAAATATTGGGATTCCCGAGGCTTTGAGAAAATCAGAGATTATCGATAAATGGAAACTGAAAGATGTGGTTGAAGTTATCAATAAATCCGGGAAAAAGTAGGTTGACAAGCTGTGGCCCAAATAATACGCTCTGCGTACTTTTCATTTCAAAGAGGTTAAAACATGAAAAAAGATATTCACCCAAATTACAGACAAGTTGTGTTTAAAGACGCTGCTGCTGATTTTGCTGTTCTCACTCGTTCAACTGTTGAAACATCAGAGACGACAACTTGGGAAGACGGTAAAGAATATCCTCTCTATAGTGTCGATATTTCAAGTGCATCTCACCCTTTTTATACAGGAACACAAAAAGTTCTCGATACTGAAGGGCGTGTTGAAAGATTTAAAAAGAAATACGCACGCAAGAAAAAATAAATCTTTTCTTAAGTTTCAGATTCGTCATCAACATCTTCGAGATTAAACTTGGCATTGGGCCAATGTTTTTTGGCATCCTCAACAAGGTTTTTCGCTCGGTCGATGAGGTTTTCATTTTTCATTGAATTGAGAAGAATATTAAAACACTGTAGGTCTTTGGCATCACTGTTATAAATTTCTAGACCATATTTAATTCTCTGATTTTGATCCAATTGATCGAGTTCGGCTAAGTATGAGGCAACCATATAATCGTGAGAATTGATTTCATCTTTATCAAATTTCGAAAGATATTTTTTTGCTTCAGCCAATTGACCTTTTTCATAGAGGACTTGAATAATGGCCCTCAAAAACTTGGCATCTCCCTGACAAGTCACTCCAACACTATTAAAAATTTCTTTCATGCGATCTATTCGTTGTTCTTGGGCAAAGTGTTTTCCTGAAACGTACATTCCCGCACAAACGTATCTAAGAACGTCACTCGGTCGTTCATCGAGTTGTGTGAAGATGTCGTAATAGTCCTGCATGTTTTCAAAATCTTGGACTTCTACACAGAGTCGGATAACTTCGTTGAGGCGATCGGGGTTTGCAGGAAAATATTTGGCAATGGTTCGTACTACTTGATAGGCTTCTTTTGATTTGTGGAGCTTTTTATAGAGTTCGTATAATCCAATCTGGCATTTGTAGTGGATCTTATTAAATTGTAGCCCTTTGTTATAATCAGTTTCTGCAGCGTCAAGTTCTTCTAAAAAATATTTTGCCTGCCCGTGGTAATAAAGGGCCAGCGAAGGTTCAGGGTTAATTTTAATTGCCTCTTCAAAAATTTTAATACTGCCATCAAAATCTTGATTGAAAAGTAATTCTTTTCCCTCTTCGATCAGAAGGGAATAGCGAGAAGGATTGAGTTTATTAACGACCGAGAACATGATACTGCTTTCAAGAGTCTCCAGCGTGTAGGGTTTGATAACAAAGGAATCCACATCTTCTTCTGCGGCCCTGGCGACTGCTGATTGAGAAGTGTTAGCCGTGACTAGGATCAATGTTAATTTTTTTTCATCGGGATATTCTTCTCGAATAAAGCGAAAGAAATCAAAGCCCGATCCTCCTCGTAGCGAATAATCCGAAAGAACGAGTTGGGGGATTTTATTTTTAAAAATTTCTTTGGCATCATTAATATTATTAGCTTGGTGGATTCGTGTAACAATTCCTCCCAGATCGATCAGCGTTTTGGTTAAACGCTTCAACGAACTTCCGTTGGTATCGACAAGAAGAACATCATTATTTGCTAAAAATTCTCTGAGAAGTTTTCTTCTCTGTAGATCATTCATTGTTTTTTAGAAGCCCTTTGCCATTTTCATAAAATCAGTGATATTTTGCTGCCGTTTTGTGTAGATCTCTATGAATTTTCTATAATTTTCTTCAAACCCAACATCCAAACTAATTGAGTAAGTTGCAATATTGGAATTGTTGTCAAAAAGTATTTCTTGAACAACTCCCTCTAATGTAAATTTTAATTTATCTTTCCCGTAATCGAGAGTGACTTTGATGCTGACGCGTTCATCGGCATCGAGAAGAGCTTTTGAAGCCTCCAAAACCATCTCGTCGAGTTCCCAATCCACAAATGTGGTGTGAAAAGTTTCTGTGATGGCTCCATTATCTTTAACGATATTGATATTGAGAAAAGTATTATTGACATCCACTCCGATATCATCAATTGGCTCTTCTTCAATATCTTCTGGGAGTTTATTAAGTGAACCCTCAAGATAGCCTTCAAAGTGATCAGTTGCACCACTTCCTTCTAGAGAACTAGAGCGTCGGTGGTCGTGCCCAATATTACCTTCATTAATATCATCAAAGCGATCTGTTGCTGACTTACCATCAAGTGGTCCGTCGTATTGATCAGTTTTGGACTTTCCTTTAAGGTGACCGTCATACTTATCCGTTTTCGCTTTTCCTTCAAGATCCCCGTAATCAAGATGATCAGTGTCAGCCTCTCCTTCCAGGTTTTTATAATTTAAGTGATCAGTGGAACTTTTCCCCTTAAGAGGTCCTCCTAGTTGATTGTAGTTGTCTTCGACATTTTCCGAGTCATCGAGAGATTGATGTTTGTTTCCATCTTTTAAGAAGATTGCATTGTTTCTCGATTCATCAATGAGGATTTTTTTCGAATCGGCGTACACAGAGTTATTAGCAACGTCGATTGATTTTTTATTGGCTTTAATTCGATGATATTTTTTACCATTGGAATTTTCGAAATACAATTCTGGTTCAAGACCTGTAAACTTCCAAACACCTGTGTTCCAGTCGTATTCGGGACGTCCACCAATAAAATACCAAGTCCCATTTTCAGGAAGAAAAACTTTGACATCGATATCATCTTTCGAAAAATTAAGCTGCCATTTAAAATCTCCAACGGCATAGTTAGAGGTGCACTTACTCCACTTGATAAGACCTTCCGAAGGTCCTTCAAAGTGGACAATATATTTCTGAAGTATTGTTTTTGAACCATAGCGCTTATTGATAAGCCAAATATCTGATTCAGTATTGATGGCCGGAACATTTTTGAATGGTTTAAGTTCTTTTTTGGCTTTTTGAGAATTTTGTTTTGGTTTGTCGTCACCAATTATAAAAGCTTCTTTCTTATCTGGTGGAGGAAGCTTGCTTTGAAGCGATTTGTACCAAAATTCAATCTTAAACTTCAAGGATTTTGTATTTATTTGGGGATCGAGTATTTCTCGACAACCTAGCTTATGAAAAAGACTCTCTATTTTTTTATTTCTTGGATAGAGGATCGATGAAACCTTAGCTTGCCCTGCATAGATTCCTCTTTGATGTTTTTTGAGGAAAGTGAGAAAGTTGATAAGATCTTGTTTTTCTTTGACTTGACCGACAACAACAGCGTAGGGATCTCTTTGCAAAAATCCTAAAATTTGAGCAGGGGCTTCGAAGTTATAAACATCAAAACCTTTTTCTTTAAATTCCTTTACAAGAAATTGGTAATCGCTGTCTGTTTCATCAAATAAATAAAAAATTAAATTAATTTTATCCATAAAATAGTCCAAAGATTATAAATACTTATCGTCGATAAGATCTAAAAAATTTAGAACTATTTATGAAAAGAGCCTGAGTGAGGAGGGCAAGTATCGCAAGCTTTAATATTGATCCAATGGGCGGCAATTAAAAAAAGAGAAGACACTGAAACGAGGAGAGCCTCAGTTAATGGAGTTGATACATGATAAACAAACTCAACTAAGGACAAGTTTGCTATGGCCAACAATGGTAGGATGATAAGCCACTTATTTCTCGACTTAAGAAAGCCTGGAACAAAAGCAAAAAGGGCAACTAAAACGATAAAGATTAAGAGATATTCGTGAAAGTGATCACCATTGGTTTCATGTTGTTGAAAAATTTCAATAAATGGAAATACCACCAAAAGTATCGGCAATAAAAAGCAGTGAATGAGACAAACAACCGAGAGGGTGATGCCGATGCGGTCAATGATATGCTTCATAGCACAAGAATTACCTCTTCGAAGAGAGTTTTACAAGATAAAATTGATTTATATGAAATCTCTCCCTACGGATATGCGTAAATTAAGGTAAAAAAATAGACAATTTCTTTTTTCCCTATTTGTCATGAATTTTATAAACCCGTAAAATTAGGTATGTTTTACTTTTAATCTTAAGGACTTAGAATGCTTAAAAACTTATTGTTCGTATTTATTGTCGCTTCAACAATTTCCCAAGCCTATTCTTTTAAACTTTTAAAATCTACAGAAAAAGAAAATTCTTCAAAGTTTTCGACTAGGGAAATGATTCTTGGAGGAATACTTAAAGGTGCTCTAGAGAGTATGCATTTCTCTAAGCTTAAGATTGATAACAATTTATCGAGTAAGGCCTTCGATGAATTTATTAAAAAGATTGATTTTGGAAAGCAGTTTCTTTTAAAGACTGATGTGAACGCATTAGAAGCTTATCGAAATAAGTTTGATGAAGAGTTTGTTTCAGGAGATTTGAAATTAATTGAGGAAGCTTTTAAAATTTTGAAAGAAAGACAGCGTTTTGTTGAAGATTACATCATGAAAATGCTGAAAAAACCTTTTGATCTCAATGAAAGCCATACACTCGAAACTGATCCTGAAAAAAGAAAATTTGCATCTGACTTTAATGAATTGAAAAAACTTTGGGGAGATATTCTTACTTACGATGTCCTAAGCCGTTATGTTGAGTTTAAAGATGAAGAAAATGGTGAAGGTGAAAAAGATAAAGACGGCAAAGATAAGAAAGTAAAAGTTAAAGAAAAGAAAGAGAAAACAAAAAAGCTCACTCACGCTGAATTAGAAAAAAAGGCAAGAGAAGCCGTTGAAAAAAGTTATGTCCGAATTTTTAGTCGTATAAATAAAGAAAAAAGAAGTGAACAGCTCGATAAGTTTTTTAATGCCGTTACAAGAGTTTTTGATCCTCATACTCACTATCTCATTCCTGAAGATAAAGAAGATTTTGATATTGATATGAGCGGGAAGTTAGAAGGAATCGGTGCTCTATTACGCGAAGAAGGTTCATATATTAAAGTTGAACGGATCATCCCTGGCTCTGCTTCATGGAGAGGAAAGCAGTTGGAAGCTGAAGATGTGATTTTGAAAGTTGGTCAAGCTGATAAAGAGCCAGTGGATGTGGTTGATATGGGATTGCGAGAAGCCGTTAAGCTTATTCGTGGGAAGAAAGGAACAGAAGTTCAATTGACTGTTAAAAAACCTTCGGGGCTTAAAAAAGTCATAAGTATTATCCGTGATGTCGTTCAAATTGAAGAGTCATACGTTAAAGCTTCTGTGCTTCAAGAAAAAGGGGATAAAAGAAAGTATGGTTATATCAATATCCCTAAATTCTATCGGGATTTTAGCGATCGCTTTGGTCGAAATTGTACTGACGATACTCGAAAAGCAATTAATAAATTGAAGAAGAAGGGTGTTGAAGGAGTAATTCTCGATTTAAGAAATAACGGAGGCGGGGCCCTTAAAGATGCCCAATATATTTCTGGTCTTTTTATTAAAGAAGGACCCATTGTCCAAGTTAAAGAACACACAGGGGCTATTGAAGTCTTAAAAGATACCGACACGTCGATTGAATTCGACAAGCCAGTGATCGTTCTTATCAATCGCTTTAGTGCATCAGCCTCTGAGATTGTTGCTGCTGCTCTGCAAGACTATAAGCGCGCTGTTGTGGTTGGAGGCGAGCACTCACATGGTAAAGGGACAGTTCAAGCAGTCCTCGATTTAGATGCTTATGTTCCTGCTATGGCCAGAGCCTATGTACCTTTTGGTGCTCTCAAAATTACCATTCAAAAATTCTATCGAGTTAATGGTGGTTCAACGCAGTATAAAGGGGTGACTCCCGATATTATTCTTCCTGATCCCTATGCCTATATGGAATCAGGTGAGAGATACTTAGAGTATTCATTACCTTGGGACAAGGTTAAACCCGTAAAATATACTCCTTGGAATAAATTTTCTTATAAGATGGATGCCCTCAAAAAGAAAAGTGAGAAGAGAGTGAAAGACAGCAAGAAGTTCAAGAAAATTGAACAGAGTGTTGCTTGGTATCAATCTCGCAAAGAAGACACTCTCAAAAAACTGAATCTCAAAAGCTATGAAGAAGAAAAAGATGATTTGAAGAAGAAAAGTGATGAGCTTGAAATCAAAGAAATCAACAAAGATATTTTGGTAGAGTCTGTCGACAAGGTAGAGAAAAAAGACGAGAAGGAGCGATTCAAGGAATTCTCGGAAAGTTTACAAAAAGATCCGTATATAGAGGAGACATTACACATTCTTGATGATATCTTTGCCTCATTATGAATGAGCAAAACGAATCACTACCTGTAGAGAAAAAATACTACTACTACGAGAACTCTGTCCAAAATCCTGAAGGAGAAGTGGAAACGCTTCAGGATTTGTATAGAAAAATTCGCGGAAAAGACGCTAAAATTTTACGTGAAGATTTTTGTGGAACAGGGGCCATCATGTGCAACTGGGTGAAGCAAGGTCCTGAGTATAAATCCTTTGGAATTGATCTCGATCCTGAACCTGTTGAATATGGAAAAAAGCATCACTATTCAAAACTCACAAAACTTGAACAAGAACGCGTTCGCTATATTATGGGGGATGTTTTTAAGCAATCCACTGAGCCCAGCGACCTAACAATCGCACTCAATTTTTCATATTATATTTTCAAAGAGCGAAAGACCTTAGTGGAATATTTCAAAAAAGTTTACAACAATTTGGCCGATGATGGTGTTTTCGTGATTGATTTGTTCGGTGGACCTGAGAGCATGATGCCTCTAGAAGAAAAAACAAAATACGATAATTTCAAATACTATTGGGATTGCGATAAATTTAATCCCATCACAAATGAATGCCTTTTTTATATCCACTTCAAGCCCAAAGGCGATAAGAAATACAAAAAAGTGTTTACTTACGATTGGCGGATGTGGGGATTCTCAGAGCTTCGCGATGTTCTGTCTGATGCTGGTTTTTCAAAAACGATTGCTTATTGGGAAGGTGATGACGACGATGGTGCCGGAAACGGAGAGTTTTATCCGAGTGAAAACGAAGATAATTGTGAGTCGTGGGTTAGCTATATAGCCGCCCTTAAATAGAAGCCATCTCATAAATACTCCATCTTCTTCGTCATGAGCAAAAACTCCTCCCTGCGACTCTTTCAAGGCAGGAGCCTTGAAAGGCGTGTTGCTAAATGCAACTGCCGTAGCAGGATGTGGAGGCAAGGGAGGAACCAAGCCTCAGTCGAAATTTTCACTCATTCCTTGAATCTGAAGCATTTAATGAGCGGCTTCTGGATTTATTTTTTACAAAATTAAGATGATTTGTAATTTATTGAGCGCTCCAGTGTTTGGATGCTGATTTCGGAATAACGATTTCACCAGAAGCATTTCTTCCACTTATCGATTTAAATTTAAATTTGAGTTTAGTCACTCGGGAAGAGAGTTGTGGTTCATTTTTATCGAGCCAGTCTTGAGCTTCAGTTAAGCACTCAGCTGCTGATTCAACATTGTTGCTAGAGGGAATCCAAGTGCTAGAGTCAAGCCAAATTCCTTTGGCCATATCGACTTGAAAATAGCATTCTGCCGAGTAACTGGACAATCCTAGACTTAATCCTGAAAGCAATAAAAAAAATTTTAACATAAGAATGCTCCTTGTTTTGGTATAAAGTTGAGAGTGACAATAGTAAGATTCAATTTTTCTTCTTGTCAATTTGGGTTTTTAGAAAAGTTTTGTAAGGTTGAGAAAGATCAATCTGATGAGGAAATGTCAGAAAGATGGGAAAAGAAGAAAGAATTAACCCAAAGTAAGAGAAAATTATTTAATTCAATGAGGATTTAGTTAAGGAAGTGCCTAAAAAATAAAATTAAATTATTTAATGTCAGAAAAAGTCACAAGTGTCAAACAATCGCTAACAAACCTGACAGAAATTATATGACTTTGGTTATAGATATCCCTGATTTATCTCATTAACATTTTTGACATATAAAACGGCAACGATAAACCGTGTGGAAGTTTTTAACTCACAAAACCCAAGGGAGAGGGAAAATGTTCAAATACACCGTCGCTTTGATTTCATTAATGGCCACCATCCAATCCTACGCACTCTGCCCATTGAAAAGTTTTACTCTTCAAAATTTGCGAGAAGTAACTCGAAGGTTAGAGCTAGCCGTTAAGGAACTGAATCAATGTCACATTAGAGGGGATCTGGAAGCGGCTTCGCAAGATATCTCTTCCTCGGTTTCAAATATTATTTTGAGCCTTATCGCAAGTAAGGGCCAAGATTCCAAACTCTTTAGAGAAGTTTACGGTTTTGATAAAGAAGGTGAAAACGGGGTTGTCAGTATTCAAAGTGAGTATGCCAAATTGTTTAATCGAAATGTGAGCTTTGATGGACAAGACATCGACATGGATCAATTGGGCGGAAATATCAGAGACGCCATGGCCGGGATTAACACTATCGCCACAGTCCTTCGCGATCAAAACTTTAAAAGAGACTGTGGGTATACAGCAAGCTCAGTTAACTTTGGGATTGCAGGCTTAGAACTTTTTAACCAGCTAGCTCCTATTGGAGTGGCCATCGCCACAGGAGGAGTTGGAGGAGTTGCGACGAACTATATCTTAGGATCTTTCGCAGCTGGAAATATTGCTTCCTCTGTTTTGAAGATGATCGATGAAAGACATGCCATCTATGATATGACGAGTGCTGATAAAAGAAATGCCTTTATCGCTAGTTCTTGTGTGTACTTTGAATTGGCCATGAATGCCCACGTTATCGATCACACAATTGATCTTCCTAAAAACTACCTGAATGCAGAAAAAGAAAAATTGACTTCAGTGAAAGACGCCATCATTGAAGCGAATAAAAAGTATCCTCCCTTTCAGTTAATCACTTACTATGTCACAGATATGTTTAGACAGCTCAGTGAAATCAAAAGAAGTACTGAGTCTTTCGGAAGTCTTTTTGACGAAGACTTCGATGTTGCCGCTGATGATGGTGAGTATGTTGAAGGCGGAGATGTGACTGACGAGCCATTAGGTGACGAAACTTCTGGTGAAGATATTTTTGAAAAGTATGACACTTATAATGATGTCAACGGCGGGCTGGTTACTGATATTGGAAACGAAATTCTCTGTGAAGCAGTTGAGACATACTTCAATGAACCAATTCTCGATCAAACAAAACAAGTGTTCCTCGTGAATTCTTTTATGTTTGTTTCTCAGTACGCTCAAGAAGAAGGGAAGACTATTGAAAACCCCTTCGTCCTCAAGGCCTATGGAAACAACTTAGTTGTGACAATGTATGAAGAATTTGTAAAAAAAGAATTCGAATGCGATTTTGATCGAATCTACAATGCAGTAAGAACTGTTAGTAACTTTTCTCGTAAGCAGTTAAAGCTTTTGGGACAGAATTATGACAAGTCCTATACTCCGGTCATGCAAGATAAAGCTGCTTTAGAAAAGCAATTTAAATACTTCAAGGCTTTAGGGGATATTAACTACAAGATCAACTTGATCGACAAAAAAATATCTTTCATGCAAAAGCTAAATACTGATAACTATCAAATTGATCTCAAAGAAATTTTAGGAACAGAGAGAAGAATTGCGAATGAACTTTTTAAAGGAAAAACACTGGCTTATAACTGGCTTCGTTACAACCACAAGGATACAAAATATTACTTGGGGACATTCAGCCAGAAATACAATCAACTAGGTTCGGCCCTTGATGTAAAAAAAGGAGAGAGAAGTCCACGCGTTTGTAAAAAATTGGGATCAGCTGTGCGAGATTATCGTTACTCAAGAATCAATGTGGAGAGTAATAAGCTCTATTGTGAATCTATGTGGCCATTTATCACAGAAGTGGATTTCCCTGAAGTTTACAATTACTGTGCAGTCTATATGGAAGAAAGAGAAATCAAACCTTATAACTATGCAGGGACTTGGTATAATAAGTTCTTATTAACAGCATACCCCATAACAGGTGTTCGCTTACTTTCCTATCAATATGGTAAAGACTTAAGTCCTGATTCCGTATTCCAGGCCATGAAAAATACTGAAGCCAAGTATGAAAAAGCGAATAAAGCTTACTACACTGCTGGGTGTGAAAGAGATTACATCGAAAAAGATCTTAAATTCGAAACACGTGATCTCGATGAGTTGGATGATATCATCCTCGATGAAATAACTTGGGATTACTACTATTAATAGAGAATGTAGTTAAATTTCTCTTCAGATTTATTGATAAGTAAATAACCGTTTCGAAACTCCCTCTCTCGCTTAAGGCTAAAGCTCATGCGGGTTAGGGAGTTTTTTATACAATCATGCATAGCTTGGTCGAGTTTATAGGGATCATTGAAAACAGAAATTTCAGTGGCCTTGTCTTTCACAATATTGAAATTATAAATGACATATTTTTCGGCTATTTTTTTACCGTGTTGAGATCGGCAAGTTTTAAAATCAGTACTGTTGGCCATGAGAGTTTCCGTGACGCCCTTCCAATTGTCATAATGTTCTTTCATGGGATCGCTACTACAAGAGTAAACAAAGGCGATCAGGGCAAATACTTTTAAAGCTCGATTCAATTGTCTCATGTTTTTTATTCCTCAATAAAGTTTTCGGAAGCTGCTGAATGAAACTTGAGACTAATAAAATCAAGGGCTTAAAGTTCTTTTATTTGACAGTGGACCTCTGGCTGAGTAATCTCCAAGCATGGGTTCAAATGATATTCGCTATTCAGAATGGTTGGAAAGCTCCTCCTGGAAAGAGGACGGTCACAAACCAATTTATTTTGAAAGGCCTTCAAAATTTGACTATTATCATCTGAATCTCAATGCAGAATTACGTCTTGTCTATAGCCTTCATTCATTTAAAGATTTCTTAATCCGGATTGAGCCGAAACAAATAGAGCAGTATTATACGAAACCGGCTGAGTATTTTTCAGAATTCCTCAAAAACTTTTTTTATTCTTATAGATCAGGGAGGCTTTATCTCTATATGCTTCCTTTTAATGACAAAACATTTGATAATGTTGTTCGTCTCAAAGCGATAAAGATTCTTCTCGAATCTCTTCGAAATTATTTTAAAATGAAATTTCAGTATAAGTTTGTGATTCAATTGGATCTTGGGAATATGAAGGAGTTTGATGAATCACAATTCATTTTAAAACTTACTAATCAGCTAACATCAGCTTTTTTATCTGGAGCAGACTTTTATTATCCTATTGATGATAAGTTTGAAAGCGCCATAGAAAAAATTGATTATAAAAAAATCGTGAGTCCTACTTTTCGTATTTTAAAAAAGGAATCTCACTTAAATACTGTTTGTGATCCAACGAGAGGTTCTTACTATTTGGACAATCGAATTCATGAGCTTTGCCGGGATATTTGGAACAATTTTAAACAATTAAGGCTGCCTCCTCTATGAGTGAAGGATTTGACCCCTCCAAAATTTCAATTTATGACTTGGTTCTTCCCAGTCTTCCTCGCAGAAAAGAACGAGTCACCTATAAGGGTTCAGAGGAAATCATTTATAAGAATTATTATTCGAAAAAAGATATTAAAGAGTTTTCTCACCTGGGAGGAATTCCTGGAAAAGCTCCTTATGTGCGTGGTCCTTATTCCAATATGTATTTAGGAAGACCTTGGACTATTCGCCAGTATGCAGGTTTCTCAACCGCAGAAGAAAGCAATGCCTTTTATAAAGAAAACCTCAAAAAAGGACAAAAAGGATTATCCGTTGCCTTTGATCTTCCCACTCACCGTGGATATGACTCAGATAACCCGCGAGTTCAAGGGGATGTGGGGATGGCCGGAGTAGCGATTGATTCTATTCTCGATATGAAAATTCTCTTTGATGGTATTCCACTCGATAAAATGAGTGTTTCGATGACTATGAACGGAGCGGTCATTCCCATCCTTGCGCTTTATATCGTAACGGCTCGCGAACAAGGTGTGGATACCAAAGATCTTTCTGGAACTATCCAAAACGATATTTTAAAAGAATTTATGGTGAGAAATACTTATATTTATCCACCTGAAGCTTCCATGAGAATTATCACCGACATTTTTCGATACACTTCTAAACATATGCCAAAATTTAATAGCATCAGTATTTCCGGCTATCATATGCAAGAGGCAGGGGCTTCTGCTGATATCGAGCTGGCCTACACACTATGTGATGGCCTGGAGTACATCAATGCCGGAATTCAAGCAGGACTCGATATCGATGACTTTGCTCCCAGACTTTCTTTTTTCTTTGGGATTGGCATGAATTACTATATGGAAGTGGCAAAATTGAGAGCGGCTCGTTTTTTATGGGCTACTATGGTTAAAGAGTTTAATCCTAAAAATCCTAAATCGACGATGCTCCGAACCCATTGCCAAACTTCTGGCTGGAGTTTAACAGCACAAAATATAAAAAATAACATAGTGAGAACTCAAATTGAAGCCATGGCCGCTGTTCACGGCCACACTCAATCGCTGCATACCAATTCCTATGATGAAGCGCTTGCTTTGCCTTCAAAAAAGAGCGCTGCAATTGCACGCAATACTCAGCTTTACTTACAAAAAGAAACGGATTCATGTTCACTCATTGATCCCTGGGGCGGAAGCTTTTTCATTGAGTCTCTGACTTATGAGCTCTATCAAAAGGCTTTGGGACATATGAAAGAAATTGCAGAGTATGGTGGAATGACAAAGGCGATTGCACGAGGAATACCCAAAAGGCGAATTGAAATTTCTGCAGCTAAAATTCAAGCGCGTATCGACTCAGGAGAGCAGCCTATTGTCGGGGTGAATGATTTCATTCTTGAAGACGATGAAAAAATTGAAGTTCTCAAAATTGATAATAAAAAAGTTTTGAGCGTTCAAATTGAGAGACTTAAAGAATTGAAAAAAAATCGCAATGAAGAAAAACTGCAAAAATCTCTAGAAGCGATAGAGCTCTGTGCTCAAACTGGAGAGGGAAACCTTTTGGAACTTGCCGTCGAGGCAGCTTCTAACAAAGCGACTGTTGGTGAGATTTCCATGGCCATGGAGAAAGTTTTTGGTCGCTATCAAGCCCAGATTCAAACTCTGCAAGGAGTTTATCTCGGGACACTAAATGAGAGTATGACTATGAAAGAATCTTATGAAGAAATTGAAGGACTCATTCACAAATTTATTGATAAAGAAGGAAGACGACCGCGAATCCTTTTGGCCAAAATTGGTCAAGATGGCCATGATCGCGGGCAAAAAGTGGTGGCAACAGCTTTTGCTGACTACGGCTTCGATGTTGATATTGGTCCACTTTTTCAAACAGCTGAAGAAGTTGTCAAACAAGCTATCGAAAATGATGTCCACATCATTGGAGTGAGCTCTTTGGCTGCAGGACATTTAAGTTTTGTCCCACAAATTTTTAGTGAATTTCAAAAACATAAAATTAAAGGCATTCAAGTTGTTGTTGGAGGAGTTGTTCCTCCCGACGATTATAAAACATTATACTCTATGGGAGTTTTAGAAGTTTTTGGTCCTGGAACCCAAATCCCTGAGGCCATTAAAAAACTTCTTAAGGTTTTATTAAAAGGCTAAGAGATGAAACTAGCAGATTATCTAGAAGGGTTTAAAGCGCATGATAAAAAAATTCTTGCTAAGGCCATTACACTCATCGAAAGCCAGAAAGAACAAGATCGGAAATTAGCCTCTGAGCTCATTGAAGAACTATCAAAAAAGAACAATCAATCTAGAATTATAGGTATTACAGGAACACCTGGGGTAGGGAAAAGTACTTTTCTTGATGCCTACGGAAGTTATCTCCTTAAAAAAGGAAAAAGTCTTTGTATCCTCGCAATCGATCCATCCAGTTCTCAGTCAGGAGGAAGCATTTTAGGAGACAAAACACGGATGCAGAATTTGGTCGCTCAAAAAAATGTTTTCATTCGCCCCAGCCCTTCAGGACAATATCTGGGTGGAGTTGCTGCCAAAACAAAAGAAGTGATAATTTTATGTGAAAGTTTTGGTTTTGATTATATTTTTGTTGAAACTGTTGGAGTCGGACAATCTGAAGCCCTAGTGCGCACAATGGTCGATTTTCTTTTAATGCTTGTGCTCCCCAGTGCCGGTGATGATCTGCAGGCCATGAAGCGTGGGCTTTTAGAAGTGGCTGATCAAGTGGTTGTCAATAAAGCGGATGGAGATTTTCTGACTCGGGCGCAGGCAACAGTTAATGACTATCAGGTTTCAGTTCAACTTTTAAAAGGAAAAGAAAAGTTTCGAGAAATCTTTTGTATTAGCTCGACAACACAATTAAATTTTCAAAAGATTGAAGAAGTTTTAGAGGACTATTTTAAAAAAAATGAATTGAGAGAGCTTCGGATGCAGCAAAATGTCTACTGGGCCCATAAAATGTTCACTCAATACTATCACGATCTTTTACTCAATCACTCTCAAGATAAAGCAGTACAAAAAATTGAAACAGAGCTATTAAAGGGACAAATCTCTGCGCCTAAGGCTTTTAAGGAATTGCTTTCTCTATCTAAAAAATGGCTTGTCTGAAAAAGGCCACTATCTTGCAAAAATCGGCTATTTAGAAACCGTAGTGATAATAGGGCCTAAGGCTTTTGTGCCAACATTTGTTGGGTACCGGTTTCCTCGAAAATATCTTTAGCAAATAATCCAAAACACTTCTAGTTTCAAGACCTTAAGCCCTATATTGAGGTCTTGGTCCAACAGGAATTCTGAGTATCTGTTAAAATAATAAGTGATGCTGTCAAAAGTTGTGAATTTAAGAGGTAATCTTATGAGAATAAGAACAAAGACATTCAAGCAGGGGCTCTTTCTTTTACTAGGTCTACTAGCGGTGACTGCTTGTAAGGAACCTCTTAAGGGAATCAAGAAACAATTTACCATTGAGACAAAGCCTAGCTATATAGAAGTGGAAATTTGTGATCCACCAGATGATGTTCAGGCGAAGTCTACAAGAATCATTTTTTCTATCGATAAATCGGGAAGTACTAATACGACAGATCCAGGTGGTGCTCAGAGATTTGGAAATCTTATTCAATACATTAATGAAAGAATGGCTGATCCTACTATTGATACTGATAAAGAAAAATATGCTCTCATCGAGTTTAACGGCCAGCGAACAATATTGAACGGAGGGACAACTCCCGAAGTGACTGGAGAAGTGACATCACCATTTTTACCAATTGAAGATTTCTTAACAATTGTTCAAGCGGCGCAGGGACGTGCTGATAACAATGCAACTCCTTATATTGATACGTTTAATCTTATCCAATCGACATTTTTAAGAGAGGCTCGTTACTTAAAAAGAAAAGTCGAAGAAGATCCCGATAATGATGATATTTTTCAAGAGAGATTTTTCGGCGCGATCTTTCATTTAACTGACGGTGCCCCTTGTTCAGACAACGATGGTGGTTGTGGAAATCCAGTTAATGAAATAGCCATTGAAGACGCCGTTACTGGCATGATCGTCAATCCGAAAACTGATGTGGATGGACGCGAAATCATTATCCGTATTGAAGCCAACTTTGCTTTCTTCCATAACCAAGGTGATGCTGAGGCTGAGGCTAGGCTTAAAAGATATGCACAAATTGCAGAAAATCTCGATGGGGGAGAATTTATTTCTTTTACCAATGGGAATCAAATTGATTATAAGAAATTTGTTAACGTAAGACTCAGACGCGTTATCAGCGAAACCAGAAACTGGTTTGTTGAAAATAGAAACGCGACATTTTCAAAGTTTGCACTCAACTATCTTCTCGATTCAGATATGGATGGAGTTCCTGATGATGAAGAACTTCCAAGAGAGAGTTGTGATAGTAGTCTCGATATAAAATGTCTCTGTAAGTTTAATCCTGATTGTGACGGAGATGGAATTAGCGATGGAGTTGAAGTCCTCGTCAATAATCTTGGAGTTGTCTGCGACGATCCTAACTGTAAACCTACTCAGGATATCAGTCTCTGCTATGCTCAGGGGACAACGACAATGGTGGACTCAGATGGTGATACGCTGAGTGACTGTGATGAAAGAGAACTTGCTACGGATACCAAGAGACTTGATACCAATGAAGATGGGATTCCTGATCAAATTGCCCTTGCAGTAGGATATTTTTTAGGTCAAGAGGGTGAGGAGAGCAATGGTGCCGAACAAGATTTGGATGGGGATGGAATTTCCGATATGGACGAAATTCGTCGCTACGGAACACCGACCAATATTCACAATAAATTTTTAAAGGATTTAGAACCACTCCAGATTGAACAAGTTGCGATCAAAGCTGAAGAGGGAGTAAACAACCCTTGTAACGTTTATCATATAAAAGAAATGCCGATCCTCAAAAAAGATGGAACGGATATGATTCGAATTACCACAATGGACCAACAGAAATACGGAGCTTCAAGAAAGACTATGCGCTTTGCTGAAAAGCCGTTAGATGGTAGTGGAAAGGTTCGCTTCGATATTAAAGATTTTATAGAAGCGAAACCCACCGGAAAAGGCAACTGATTTTAGTTATTCTTCGTCTCGCTTAAAAAATTTCTCCCGCATTTTCCATAAGAGTTGGCTCAAATAGGGCCTTCTCTTTTCACCTGTCGCAATCATAAGAAGTTTTGTGATCTTGAGATTTTGAGGATCAGAAAAGAGGACAATCAAAAGCTCTTGAAGATAATCAGTCCCTAGGGTGTAGTAGTTATCTGTTCCAATTCCTAGGGTCACACCTTTTTTCTCCCACCAAGAAAATGGATGGTCTTTATAATCGGGGAAGCAATTAGTGAGTTTTTTATTTGATGATGGAAGAGCAATAAGGGAAACTTTTTTATTGATCATGCGATTCAGAACGTCATGTTGATAGTGTTCGACTTCTCTGGCGGTGTGAAACTTGATTTTAGTAAAGAGAGTTTTTTCGCTAGAATTGAGTGGCTCGCCTTTCAGAAGCTTATTGAGAACCGGTTGGTCATCTCCCCAATCCATTTCCATCAATTCTTTAAACTCCCCACTACCGCGCTCGATAGGCTCTTGTTTGGTGTTTTTATCCAGCACTCTGAGATAAAGGCTGTGAAAGTAGTAATTGGGGTTTATTCCAAGGCTTAGACCGTGTTCCAGGGTGTTGATATGCCAAATATTCATAGCATTATCCACGGCCTGAACGCCTTTTTTGAGGGTATGCCAAGTTTCTCCGTGGTGGCTTCGTATACTAAAGCCTCGATAGTGTAGGCGGCGAAACCCAAGCTTCATATCCATAAAATGACTTTTACGATACAGATCGCGCTCATTGCCTACCGTATCCACATCACAGAGATGACGGTTTAATTCGGGATGTTCATCGATAATTTTGAGAATGGTGAGTATTTGATGGTGAAAGTGATCACGTTTAGATTCAAAAGTTTGAGCATCATAAAAATCTGCTTCTTTTCTAAATGATGGGCTTAGGACAAAGTTAAACTGTGGAACTTCTTTTTGGAATTTTTTAAAACCTTCATAAAGCCCCATGACGACGTCTTCTTCAGTGACCTCTTCAAGACCTGGAATTTGATCTTTTTCATTCGAGCTTGCGCGTGAAAGTGAAAATTTCAAGCGAATCATCCCTACGTTGTGCTTTTCATACAGTTCTTTGGCCATATGATAACTAGCCTCTTCATGAGTTTTCCGATTGATGAGGATAAGTTTAGGAAGAAGAAGAATTTCAAGGTAGCGATCAAAGTGTTCATCATCTTTGAGTCGCATGAGTTCATCCACATCTTCCAGAGTTTCTATCTTTGTGACATGGGGATAGACTGATTTAATTTTATTCCAATAAATCTCACCATGAGGACCTTGTAACAGTTTCTTTAGTCTGGGAAGAACAAATTCAGAGGATAGTGATCCTGTCAGATGGATGTGTTCTTCTCTATAGGTGAGAGGAAAGTTTTTAAAAAATTTCTTCAAGGCCTGGGCCACTGGATGAATGAGGAGAGTTCCAATTTCCACTTCATCTTGATTATAACTGGCCAATAGTTTTCTAAATTCTAGCAGGGATTTTTTGATACTGGGCTTTTCATCTAAGTTATAGCTGGCGAGTTCCAAGGTATCTTCAAGAGAAATCCCATTCGTTTCGCTAATAACCTTCATGAGGTGTTTAGCAAGAGCTTCAATCAATTGGTTAGGCATGATCTTGCTCCTTATCTTCGTGGAAACGTGAAGTTTTTCTGGTCGTGGTGTCTTTAATGTTTTCAAACAAGTGATGATCGAGAAGATCTTCACCTGCCTGGAATAAAAGAAAATCTTCTAGGGAATCGTTACCCCAAAAAATTTCACCATTGAGAAATAAACTGGGGACACCAAAAACACCATTTTCAATGGCTTCTGCAGTATTCTTTTTCAATTGGTTTTTCACGTCTCGATGATAGGTGAGATCCATTAATTGTGGGGCATTTTCAAAACCGCGCATTTGGAGCTCTTTGACGATGATGTCGGGATTGCCCATTTCGATTCGCTTTTTCCAAGTCATCTCCCAAAGAGTATCAATTAAGCGAATTTGAGAATCATAGTTATTATCGTGAAGTTGTGAAGTCGCGAGCCTCAAAGCATACAGAGAGTTAAAGGGATGTGACTTAGGGGCCAGGAGTTCGATATTGTTTTTCTTAGCGTAGCGAAGGCAGCTTTTAAAAAGATAAAGTTGTTTGGGCTCGATTTCAGCAGGAGGCTTTTGTCCCCAGTGATTGAGAATTTTGGCGAGCATCACCGGCTTGTATTCAAAATCTCGGGTGAGATTTCTATTTTTCATCCCCTCCCATAATAAAAAAGAGAATGGAGAGATAAAATCAAAATACAAAATGGGTTTCATGGCACATGACAATATAACAAAGTCTTGGAAATTGCGAGTATTACAATATGCGCTATGCGTTTACTGTAAAGATTACTCACTGAAAGTCTAAATAGTACTTGTGAAATTGCTTCGGTTTTAATATTCCGGTCTCAACGTTTTTTACAAATTTTTAGGGGGAATGATGAAACTTTTTATTGCAACACTTTTAACATTTTCAGCTCTTCAATCTTTTGCCGGTCAAGTTGTGACTTGTGAAATGAGTGAAATTGGTAATCCTGAAAACAAAATTTCAGCTTCGATGGATATTGAAAAAGATGACTATGGGATTGCCCAAGATTCTCTTGAAGGCTTCGATTTTAATTTTTCTGCTTCAGTCGAAAATAATACACTTTATCTCTATTATACAATCAATGACAACAACATAGAGGATGAAGCAGGTTCTGGTTCTTGTGAAACTTCATTACTCAATCCAGCGTTAGTTTTGTGTGAAGACACTATCTATGACTACGATGGAAATGAAGCCTTTAAATTCGTTTGCTACTAAGAATTTTCTTGTAACACTTGATCGAGAAGGCTTAATCCATAGTCTAAGTCTTCTTGATCAATAATCAGTGGTGGAGCTATGAAAATCCAATTCCACTTAATCAATGTAGAAAAACCTAATTCTCGTAATCGCCCAGCAATTTTGATCATCGCCGGAGATTGAGCTTGCCCCCATGGTGATAGGGGTTCCTTGGTTTTTCTGTCTTTAACCAGCTCAACGAGCCATAAGAGTCCCTTCCCTCGAGCATCGCCAATAATATCGTATTTATCTTTTAATTCATTGAGGCGTTGATCGAGATATTCACCCGATTCTTGAGCTTTTTGAATGAGGCCATCTTCTTTATAAATATTAATAGTGGCCTTGGCTGCTGCTAGTGCCGTTGCATGAGCACCGTATGTAAGACCGCAGTTAAGGACATTGTCGTCAAAGTGTTTTGCTATTTTTTCATTAACGATAACGGCCCCCAAAGGAACGTAGCCAGAAGTAATTCCTTTTGCCATCACCATGATATCGGGAGTGACATCATAGTTTTCGATTCCAAACCATTTGCCTGTTCGACCAAAACCACTCATGACTTCATCGTCGATGAGAAGAATATTATATTTATCGCAAATTTCCCGCACCCGTTTCCAATAAGTCATTCCATGAGGATTAATGATCCCAGAAGAGCCACTAAAACCTTCCAACATAATGGCAGCAACAGTGTCGGGGTTTTCAATCATGATTCTTTCTTCCAGCATATCAATCAAAACTTCATCCCCTTGTTCAGGAGTTAAGTTTTTGTAGAGTGACGAGCGGTAATAGTAGGGATCGGGAATGCGAATAATCCAAGGTGTTTCGATATTGTTGAGATGCCGACGGGGATCTCCTCCTGCCGTTGCAGCTGCATAGGTTCCCCCATGGTAAGAGCGCCATCGGGTGATAATTTTCTGTTTTCCGGTGTAGCTTCGAGCGATCTTCATGGCATTTTCATTGGCATCGGCACCACCAAGAGTGAAAAATGTTTTTGTTAAATCACCAGGAGTGATTTCTGCTAATAGCTTTCCAACTTCGGCCTTAATAGGAGTTGTGTGAAAGGGGGCCACATAGGGGACTTTTTCAAGTTGTTCAGTAATGGCATGAATAACCCGTTTATCGCCGTGGCCAATATTAGTCAAAATAAGCCCTGAAGAAAAATCGACATATTTTTTATCGTCATTGTCCCAGAGATAGACGCCATTAGCTCTTTTAATGGCCACAGGATTGAGGTTTCCTTGCTTTCCCCAGGGGAAAAAGGTGTATGTCAGGCTATCGTGAATTATTTGATCTGTGTTCATAAACTCGCTCCTATTAGACTTTTTATCTTTATATTAAATAGCGAAAGAGTTGAGTGGCAACTAATTTAGAGGACTCTCAAATGTACTTGCCATTTTTAGTTGGCTAATTGAAGGGAATTAAGGAGGAAAACCAAAATATTAGCATCTAAGTACTTGAAATTAGATGGGTTTAATCGGCCTGCTTGATGTGAAGTAAAATAAAGTATTCACTATTACAAGGAGATAAATGAAGCAGCTTTTATTATTCATTTTTATGAGCTTGTTTTTTGTTGGTTGCAATAGCAGCATTCAAGCAACAATTGAGGATGGCAACAGTAATTTCTCTGTTGAAAACCCACCAAATGATGAAAGTGAAGAAGAAGTTGAAAATAATATTACTCAAGGTGTAGGGAGATTTTGTGGTGGAGTAGCTGGTGCAGCCGTTCGCGGTGGAAATTCTTTTACAACGACACAACCGGGATTGTTTACTATTTATTTTAGTTACTCTGCAGGGTCGACAAGAACGGATTTGGGTTTTCGCTGTGTTAGGCTAGGGAGTTAAACTGCTATGATAAGAATATTTTTAATTTTCTATATTCTTTTTGCTTCTCTTAGTTTTATTTCATGTAAGACTGATATTGATGTAGTTGAAGAGACTACGGGAAATAATCTTATCGATGATTCTAACGACAGTGAAGAAGACGAAGAAGAAGTTATTCTCCCTTTAGAACTAGATGCTGTGGCCGATTTTGCTGCTACGGAAGGGACTGCAATTACTGCTCTTGATAATGGTGATAGTGGAGCAGATGTTGACTCTGAAGGAGCGGCAATTACTTATCAATGCTATTTTGATGTTGTTATTGACGACGCTGTAACGAGTCCTGTTCTATGTTCTCTTCTTTCAGGATTAAGTTTTAATTCGACTACTGGTGTTTTTAATTGGACTCCTAATTTTGCCGCTTTCCAAAATGGCGATGTGAGCGGACGCTACGAATTTAAAATAATAGGGACATCAAGTAACGGATCAGACGAAGAAATTTTTGTTGTTACTGTTACTGATATTCTTCCTCATCAACATCCAGATCAAGAATGGATAGAGGTTCCTGCGAATGCAGGAGGCTTGGGGCTTCCTAGTTTCTGGGTTATGAAGTACGAGGCGAAAGCATGGAATGATGCCAATTCGGATGGCGATATTGATGCAGGGGAAGTGGATGCGGATGGATGTAACGAAGGGGCTTGCACAACAGATAGTTGGGGAGAGGCGAGCAATGTACCTGTGAGTGTTGCAGACAATCTTCCTTGGAGAAGAATCACACCTGTGAATGCACTCTCTGAGTGTGAATCTCTCGGAACAAATTATACTTTGATTACTAATTATGAATGGATGGCCATTGCTCGTGATATTGAAAGTCAAGGTGATAACTGGACAGGAGACGCGGTAGGCAGTGGTTGTTTATTTCGAGGAAATAACGACGAGGCTACAGTGGGTGATGGAAGTAATATAGCCGATTCATGTGGGTATAATGGATCCGATCCCGAAGCTGGAGCAGGTCGAGATATAAGATCCAAGCATATTCTTTCGAACGCATCTGAAATTTATGATATTGCAGGGAATGTTTGGGAGTGGATTGATTGGGATGACCCTTATGCTCCGACAGCGGGATTTCAAACGGGAGTCGCTGGCTGTGGTCCAGCGGAGTTGCCGGCCATTGTTTGCGGAAGTTTAATTGATATTGAATACAATACTATCAACGGAGGGTACGATTCCACAGATGGAGTCGGTTATGTCAATGCCGGAGGAGGTGGAGCAACCCGGAGAGGTGGAGGGATGTACAATACTACCAACGCTGGTGTTTTTACTCTTTACGCTATTAGTGATCCCACTAACTTTGCTTGGGGAGATATTGGATTTCGTTGTATTTATCGCCCCTAGGATAAAGTTTCCCCTTTATTCTTGAGTATTGAGCTCATTAAAGTTCAAATCAAAGTTCCCGATAATGAGTGCGAATCAAACAAATTATTGATCTAGCAGTAAGCTTCAATGGTCTTTATTCAGTAAGAATTATCAAAATTTAAACATTCAAGTATTTGGATTGCTGTTGAACGTTTGTGGGAATTGTACGTCTCGTGGATGACAATTTGAATACCTTCACTGAAACAACGTTTCAGGTGGAGTTGTTATGAACCTAGTAAAAAGGAGCTTGTTACTAGTTTTGATCAGCACGTTCTTTGTTTCTTGTGGGGGAGTAAAACAAAGAATTACAGACGTGCAAATTCGACAAACTGTCGAGAACATGGACGCTATTTTAAACCTCGATGCTAAACTTGATCTTGGAAACATCTATCTTCCCGATCTCGAACAAGACATTGATCTTCCTGGGCGCGGAAACATTGGAACTGTAAAATTAGGTTCTGATTTTATTTCTGTGAAAGTGAATTTATCTGAACTTGTTCCAAGTCTAGAAACCAATGGTGTGCTTCCAAATGGTGCAGGACTCCCACTCATTGGGAACAACCCAGTTGTCGTGATTCCTGTGCGCGTGAAAAATAGCTATATTCACGTTTACGTTTCATTGGTCCCTGGAGCAACAGCGATTGGTGTAACGATTCCGTTTAAAGAATTAGATAGAATTGATCGCTACAGTGCTTTTTTCCCACCATTTAACATTAAAGATGTTCAAGCTGCTGCTGGACTTTATACCAGTGAAACAGCAGGGGAGAGTGGGATTGGTGCCTTCTTTAACATCAGTAACATCATCAGTAATGGTGTGCTCGACACAGAAAGTGGATTGATCTACGTGCCAATGCTTGGAGACAGTTCTGAGAGTTACGAATTTGATTACGCTACAAGGGTCAACAGTGATGAAGAACAAAAATCAATCGATTCAGTTCTTTATAAACTTCATCGTCAAAAATCGACTTTAAGTTTTGAATAGGATTTTCAAAAAATAGGTAACAAAAAAGGGCCCTCTAATTTTAGAGGGCCCTTTTCGTATATAGCGGTACAAATTTAGATTTTTTTGCTGTACTTGCTGGCCTTCATAACTGCTTTCTTTCTTCTTTTTAAAGCAGCTTCTTGTTTTTCTTTAAGGCGAACAGAAGGTTTAAGATAAGCTTCTCTTTTACGATATTCCTTAACAATTCCGTAAGTATCGCAAAGTCTTTTAAACTTTCTGAGGGCCTTTTCGATTGGAAGACCGTCTGTAATTTCAATTTTAATGTTCTCAGGTTTTTTACCCATCGAATCCCCTTGCATAATCATACTCTCAATCCGTTTGTGCATCTGGTTAAATGATTTGTTAAAATCAATCTTTCTAACAAATTTATCCGTCTAAATAACGTATATCCTGAGGTTTTTAACACAAATGACAAAGGATTGCACGCATTTTTGATTAATTTTATTTTTATACCATTTATAATAGGAGAATCAAGACTTAGGAATATTTTTACACAACTAGTTAAAATTGTTATGGTTTAAAGGTAGTGAGGGTCAATATATGAAATGGTTTGCTGTGCTCTTTGGGATGCTTTTGATTTCCTGTGGAAGTATTCCCTATTTTTCTTCACTCGATGCTGAAAGCTTAGAAATGAGTGCCGATGAATACACAGACCATATCAATAAAGGTCTCGTTCAGTGGAAATTGCGCCATCAGAGGCCGCAGTTAGAAAGTTTTATCAAGCATTTCGAATTTTGTGCACGCTCTTCTAAAACTTATACTTCTGCCATTCTTGAGCCTTATAAAATTTATGAAATGCTGGCCCGTGGATATTATTTTCTCGCCAATTATCACGTTGATAAATTTGAACTCAAAAAAGAGTACTATGAACGCGGAGCCTACTGGGCCGAAAAAGCACTCTACACTAATGAAAAATTTAAGCTCGCTGTCGGAGAGTATGGGGAATATATTCCTGCTCTGAAATTTTTGCGAAAAAAAGAACTGGGCGCTATTTATTGGTATTTGGCCAATATTGGGAAATGGGCGAAAAATTCAGGGATCGCCACTTCTTTGAAATATCTCAAACTAATTCGCTCCATGCTAAGACGGATTGTCGATTTTGATCCCAATTTTTATTATGGAAGTGTCTATCGCTATTGGGGAGCTTACTATGCAGTCATCCCCACTTTTGCAGGAGGGGATCTCAATAAGAGTAAACGATACTTTTTGAAATCTATAAAAATAGGACCAGATTATTTGAGTACTCGGGTGATGTATGCTGAAAATTACGCTCTCAAAAATCGCGACTCCAAATTGTTTAAAAGTATTTTAAAAACAGTTGTTGATACAAAGTTAGATCCGAATTCAGAAATATATTCAGAAAATTTTATGGAAGCTAAACGGGCCCAAGAGCTATTGGATAATATCAATGAACTTTTTTAAATGTTTTTTTAGTGGTTTATTAATTGTGTTCATGGGACATGCTTTTGCCCAGATTGATATGAATCCCGATAAAGAATACTATCAAGAAGATAAAGATAAGCATCAAATTAACTATGGTGGTGGTGAAACTTACTACCACCGGATTACAAAAAATGAAGTAGCTATTGATTATCTCAAAAAAGAAGTCAAAAAATTGCGCGAAGAAATTGAAAAACTTAAGGCAAAAAAGTGAAATTATTTTTTGAAACTCAAGTCAGTAAAAGTTTTCGAGAAGTTTACGATGCTTTTGATCGTCAGCTCTTTGAAAAGATGGCGATGCCTCCGTCACGAATGATTCTTAAAAAATTTGATGGAAAGAAAAAAGGTGATGAAGTCGAATTTTTTATCGAAGTCGGTAGCATTCAAAAATTTTGGAGCTCTCTCATTGTTGAAAATACAGAGTCAGAAGAGGAAATCGTTTTTGTGGATGTCGGAAAAAATATTCCAAGACCACTATCATCTTGGTCACATCGCCATAGCTTTAAAAAACTTAACGATGGCGGTTGTCTCATTGTTGACGATGTGGAATTCCACTGCCGTCCCAAAATTATGGAATATATTATGATCGCGGTGTGGTACCCGTATTTTCTTTACCGCCAAAGTATTTATCGAAAGGTTTTTAGATGATTTCTGAAGAGACCATCACGCAATTTTTTATCCAATACGCTTATTCTCCCTATTATGTTTATGTCGGTGTCGTGGCCTTTATGACGATGAGTAGTTTTGGACTCCCGATCCCCGAAGAAATAGTCTTGGTGAGCTGTGGCTTTATTGCCTTCATGGCCTTGCACCCAGGCATTTATCCCCCTCCGAGTCCAGATGCAATTGGTGTGGATCTCGTGACCTTATCGGTGGTTTGTTTCATGGGCGTTCTTCTTAGTGACATTCTCATCTTTTTTATTGGGAAATATTTTGGAAGAAAAATATTTGAAACCAAGTTTTTTAAAAAACATATTTCAGAAAAAAATCTCCAAAAAGTTGATCGCTGGTATAAAAAATACGGAGCGTTGGTTTGTGGTATCTTCCGCTTTACCCCGGGGGTTCGTTTCCCAGGGCATATGAGCTGCGGGATGATGGGCGTTGAGTTTTGGAAATTTTTGCTGGTCGATGGTCTCGCCGCTTTAATTTCTGTCCCGACCCAAGTGGTGCTGGTGGCCTGGTATGGGAAAGTCATTTTAGGAAAGCTTAAAGAATTTAAGTTGATTTTATTTGCGGTCATCGGGATTGTTATCCTAGTCCATCTTGTAAATAAATATTATTTCAAAAAGAAAGAGCCCAATTCGTCGCCTTGAAATCTTTGAAAATTTTGCTGTCAAATTTACTTTGAAATTGATGACCTGTACAATCTTGAAAGAGGGTATTTCTTCATTAGGATGCGCTCTTTAAGGAGAAGATATGCGTTTGATTGATTACATAAGTGAAGGTGGATTTATCATGTACATCTTAGTGTTATTAAACATTATTGGGATGACGATAATATTGTGGAAAATTATCAGTATCTATAGCTACAAAAATCAAATAGAAAGTTGGTCTGAAAAAATTCTTGCTTCCTTTAAAGGAAAAATTAGTAATTCCGGAATGTCGGAAACCTTGAAGCATGAGCTTCTCAAAGATGAAATTGGAAACCATATAACGGCCTTAGAGTTTGGACTCAATACCGTTAAGATTATTGCTTCAATTGCGCCTCTTCTAGGCCTTTTAGGGACAGTTATAGGGATTCTTTCAGCCTTTGAAGTTATCTCTGAGCGTGGTCTCAATGATCCTTCATTATTTGCAGGTGGAATTTCCATGGCGCTCGTCACGACTGTAGGGGGATTAATCGTAGCGATTCCACACTTCATTGGTTACAACTATTTGATCAAAATTTTGGATTCCATTGAAACAAAGTTGGAAAATAAAATAATTCCAAAGGCATTTTAATTATGGCCCGCAAATCGCGAGAATTTTTAACTCCTGATCTCACACCGTTGATTGACGTTGTTTTTCTTTTATTGATTTTCTTCCTAGTCTCCAGCGTGTTCAAAAAAGAAGAGTTTGCCCTTTTATTAAAGCTTCCTGTAACGGAACAGGGTGAGGGAAATACTAAGAAGGTCGAAGAGATTACCATCGAACTCACGGCCGATGAAGTGGCCTTTAATGGCGAAAAAATGGATTTTCCAGAATTGACCGACAAGCTTAAAAACTTTGAAAAAACTGTTGTGGTCAATATCAGAGCTGACGAAGAAGTTCGCTATAAGAATCTCGTTAATATTCTTGATATTCTTCAAAAGCAGAAAAAAGAAAATATTTCACTTATCACTGAGAAATCTTCAGGGAAATAAATAGTAAACTAAAACCGTCAGGTATCTTAATAAAGACTTACTTTCTTTTTTATAAAGTTGACTCATTCTATAAACTTTTCCAAAATTATTTAACTAACGGATTAAAAAGCAAAAACAGGGAAGGTTTATATGCTAAAGCTATCACTTATCTTATCTTTTATTTTCATTCAAAGCCTTTCAGCTTTTAGTGCAATTGTGGGGATTGTCGACTCTGGTGTCGATTACCAACACGTAATGCTCGAAAGCTTGATGTGGCAAAACCCTGGAGAAATACCAGGAAATCGTCGCGACGATGATAATAACAAGTACCGTGACGATGTTTATGGTTGGAACGTCCCCGGCGAAAATGGAGAAGTTATTAATTATAAGTATCTCGACACTTTTACTGATAAACCATTTCGCTATTTAGAGCTTCAAACTAAAAAAATTATTGGAACCATTACCCAAGCCGAAGAAACTGAAATGGAGGCCTTGCGCGCCGATCCCGATTTTATCAAAGAAATGGGAATTTTTGGAAACTTTGCTCACGGGACTCACGTTTCAGGGATTGTCTCACAGTTCTTAAATACCAGTGAGTTGATGGCCGTTAAGCTTCTTCCCACTGAACCAGGGGAACTGCAAGGGCTGCTTCGCTGGGTTTACAACGAGTCTATGAAAGTTCAAGAGATTTACGCGGGAAAAGATTATGCCGGAGTAAAGAAAAGCGTCATCAAAGAAAAGAAAATGAAAGTTAGAGATACTTTGATGAGAAAAGCTTTTGATATGCTGGCAGAACTTCAAACAGGGATGTTGGAATCAGCTTTTTCTTACGTGGGGACTCAAGAAGTTCGCGTTGTTAACGGATCTTTTGGAACTTCTTATCATGCCATTAAAAAAATTACTGACCTCGTTTATTTGGTGCTTTTTCAAAAGAAGCCCAACGATGAACAATCGCTAAAAACGGCAAGTATTTTCTTTAAAATGCAATTGAATAAACTTTCAAGTGTTCTTAATAAATACCCCAATACATTGTTTGTCTTCGCTGCTGGTAATGATGGATCCAATAACGATATTTATCCAGCATCACCTGCCAATGTGAATTTGCCCAATGTGATCACTGTTGGGGCCACGATCGACTACGTGAAACTTGCTAAGTTCTCTAACTTTGGTGAAAAGCTTGTTGATCTCGCTGCACCAGGTGTGGGAATTGTCTCTTCAGTTCCAACCGGAACACACTCTGATGTGATTCAAATGAGTGGAACCAGCATGGCTGCGCCTTTCGTGACCGGTGTTGCTGCTCGAATCGTAGAGGAAAATCCTGAGCTAACAAGTGAGCAAGTGAAAGAAATTCTAATTGGAACTATCGATTCTAAAGAGAATTTAAATGGTAAATTAAAGCATGCTGGGATCGTGAACGATCGACGGGCCATTGTCGCTGCCAGATTGTCTCAAAATGTCAGTGTTGAAAACGCTATTGCTCGAGCACAATCCAGTACTTCTGATAAGGTTCCTCAAATTGAAGTGATTGAGAAAGATGAAGAGAACGAGCAACTGCTTGGAAGTGAGTTTAATCTCATCGATCTTTCACCTGAAGAAGAAAAAGAATTAGAGAAATCTGTTCGCGAGATGGTTGATAATCTTAAAAAGAAAGAATAAAGATTTTTAACTAATACAATAGTGATTGATTTCTTTGAACGTTAAAGTCCTCCCATTGGGAGGACTCTATTTTTTTAAGCTCTGCTAAACTTCCCCGTTTTTCAACCCACAAGCGCAATTGATCAGTTCCATTGATGACGTCGATAGGATGTTTGTCGTAGATATATTCATACGGAGGCTCTTTCCAAGAAAAATCACTACCTAAGTGATGGTAGAGCTCTCGGCATAAGACTTGTCCCAACTTCCAGGGTTCAAAAACCGAGCGGTCAGTGACGTGAATTTGAAAACCTCCACAAGCTTTTCCATGATGTTTTTGAAAGGTAGGAAGAAAAATGAGAGGTCTTAAGATAAATCCCCCGGAGAGTTCTTTTATAGATGGTTCAATTTCTTCTAAAAAACTATAGGGTTCAATCTTCGGGTGTCCTATAATTTCAAGACTAATCGTCGTTCCTCGCCCTTCAGAGATATTTGTTCCTTCAAAAAGAACAGTGCCAGGAAAAGTATAAGCGGCTTGAACGGTAGCCAAGTTTGGAGAGGGAAGAACCCAAGGAAGTTTTGTCTCTTCAAAACTCATTTTTCGTTTCCAGCCAATCATGGAAATAATTTCTAAATCACATTTCTGCTCACAGGAATATGCATTTACAAAATGGGCAATTTCTCCAATGGTCATCCCGTGACGAATAGGAAGGGGATAGAGGCCAACAAAAGATTTGAAATTGGTATCGAGAATATTGCCTTCAAGATCGACACCATTAATGGGATTGGGGCGATCGAGCACTACGAGCTTAATTCCTTTAGTCGCACAACTTTCCAACATTAAGGCCATGGAATAAATATAAGTATAAATGCGGCAACCCACATCTTGGAGATCCACAAAGACGATATCGATATCATTGAGCATCTCGGCCGTAGGAATTCTGGTTTCAGAGTAAAGAGAATAGACAGGGCGTTTGAAATAGGGATGATCAAAATGCGGAGATTCCACCATATTGTCTTGAACGTCGCCCACTAATCCATGCTGTGGTGAAAAAATTTTAGTTAGTCTGTTTCCGAATTTTTTATCAAAAACTTTGATGGCATGCTCAAGATTTGAGTCCACGGAAGCTGCGTGACAGAGTAACCCGATATTTCCTGGGTATTTTTCGGCTTTTAATTGGTGAAAATGATCGAGACCGCTTTTGACACTGTTCATAATTTGATATTATCCCTTAACAAAACAATAGCGTGAATGAAATAATAGTACAAAATCAAAAATCGCTCGGAGCTATCATGAAACAATATTTAAATTTGATGAAAAAGGTTCTCGAAGAGGGGACGACCAAAGAGGACCGCACCGGAACTGGGACGTATTCGCTTTTTGGTCATCAAATGCGCTTTGATTTAAGTAAAGGTTTTCCACTCGTCACCACTAAAAAAATTCACACCAAGTCGGTGATCTATGAGCTACTGTGGTTTTTAAAAGGTCAAAGCAATATTAGCTATCTCAAAGACCACGGGGTTCGGATTTGGGACGAATGGGCCGATGAAAGTGGAGAGTTGGGACCGGTGTACGGAGTGCAGTGGCGAAGCTGGCCCACGCCTTCGGGAAAGAGTGTGGATCAAATTGCGAATGTGATAAAAATGATCAAAGAAAACCCCGACTCTAGAAGATTGATTGTGAATTCTTGGAACGTTGGGGAGATTGAGAAAATGGCGCTACCTCCTTGTCATACCATGTTTCAATTTTATGTCGCCGACAATAAGCTCTCTTGCCAACTCTATCAAAGATCAGCCGATATCTTTTTAGGAGTCCCCTTTAATATCGCCTCTTACGCTTTACTGACGATGATGGTGGCGCAAGTCACAGGGTTGGAGCTTGGCGATTTCGTTCACACATTTGGTGATGCTCACTTGTATTCTAATCACCTAGATCAAGCGAAGTTGCAATTGAGCCGCGAGCCCAAGAGCTTGCCAACTTTAAAGATCAACCCAGATGTTAAAAATATTGATGACTTTCGCTTTGAGGATTTTGAATTATTGGACTACAACCCTCATCCACACATCAAAGCGGCGGTAGCCGTTTGATTTATTCACTGATCGTAGCGCGTTCACTTAACAACGTTATTGGTATCGACAATAAATTGCCGTGGCACTTGAAAGGCGATCTTCAAAATTTTAAAAAGATCACCATGGGTCACGCCATGATTATGGGAAGAAAAACTTATCAGTCGATCGGCAGACCACTTCCTGGACGAGTGAGCGTGGTGTTGAGCAAGCAGGATTTAAAAAGTGATCATCCCGATTTAATATATGTTCACGACTGGGATGAAGTCGAAAAAAACCTCAAGGCGAGAAAGGAAACAGAAGCTTTTTTGATTGGAGGGGCCAGTCTCTATCATGCATTTTTAGAGAAAGTTACAAAGATTTATCTCACCACTGTCCTCTCTGAAGTTCAGGGTGATGCTTTTTTTCCTCCAATTAATTTTGACCGCTGGGAAATTTTAGAAGAAAAATTTTATAATGCTGATAATGACAACGATTACGACTGGAGCTTTCAAGTTTTACAAAGAAAATGAATACTGATGCCAAACAACCCCTTTATATCCCTCTCGTTTTAATATTTATTCAATTTTTATTCGGGTTTAATTTTATAACATCAAAGTATTCTTTGATGGTGATGGATCCGTTTGGTTTTTCTTGTGTTCGCTTTTTGATCGCCGGGACCAGTCTTCTCGTGATCAGCTTTTTTCTAAAAAAAAGAGCCTATCATTTTCATAAAAAGCATTTGTTCTTGATTTTTTTGTGTGGGTTTACCGGTGTCGGGCTTGGGCAATCACTTTTTATGTGGGGAATAAAATACTCAGGAGCTGTGAATGCTTCAATCGTCTCTGTGTCGATTCCTCTATTTACTCTCTTTGTTTCTTTTTTGAGAAATCAAATTACGCTTACCCAAGATAAAATCATTGGCATTATTGGTGCCGTAATAGGAGTCTTAATCTTAAAAAGTGAAAGTATACTCCACTGGGAAAACAAATCTTTATTGGGAGACATATGTCTTTTAATGGCCTGTCTCTCACTTGGAGTCTTTATTTCACTTTCTAAGGATCTCTTTACGGACTTCCCCGTCACTCTCGGCTCAGCATTGATATTTTTAGTGGGAGGATTGTTGCTGATTCCTCTTGGTAGCAGTTATTTTGAAATTAACCGTGAGCTTCTTTTCCAATTTCCTTATCTTGAAGCTTTTCTTTTTAGTGTTTTTGGAGGAACGCTGGCGACTTATTTTCTCAATAATTGGGTGGTGAGAAAAGTTGATCCCTTAAAGCTCTCTTTGTTTATTTACCTTCAACCCGTAGTGGCGGCGTTGTTTGCTTATTTTTTACTCGGGGAGAGTATTACGCTCTATAAGATCGGCGCCAGTGTGATTATCTTTGTTTCAGTATTGTATTCATTAAAATAATTGAAAGAAAGGAATTCCAATAGAGACTCCCCAAGACTTAGTAAAGAGCTCTTCTTCGTCGTTTCGATAGGAGAGGTAGTTGAGTTCCCAAAAGTATTTTTTTCCCCAACGAATCCACATGTTTTTATAATCGACATTGCTCCCAGGGGCGATGAAAAGCCCCATCCCTACAATGTATCCAGGTATATCAAAAGCGTGATTCCAAATAAACTCGACTCCTTGAGGGCCAATGAAATCAGAAAAACTTCTTTTACTTAAGTGATTTTTGATATTAATACTTTGAAGACCAAGAAGAGGCGTGATGAGCAGGCGATTGTCTAGTGAGCTATTGGTATAGGCATAGTAAAAACCGGCATTGTTGAAGTAGGATTCGTTATAAATCATGGCATTGAACATACGAAAGGATTTATCGGGGCTAAGTTGAAAGTTAGCATAGAGCATGAGGGGCACAGTGGGCCTTCGAATGGATTCGCCCTTATCAATGAGAGCAAAGTCATAGGGACCAAACCCAATCGCCGTTTTTAAGCGTTTGGAGCGAATTCCAAACTCAGCCGAAATGCGAAAGGGAACTTCTTCATTTTTAAGAGGATCAAAAAGAGTTTGGCTTAAAGTCATGGGCCTTTCGAGTTCGACTAAAAAAGGTGGTGTGCTTCCATTGGGAAGTTGAACATGTGGCACTGTAAAAGCAATTTTTAAGATATTTTTTTCTTTTCCAAAATCACCATAGGTGACAATGTAACACTGGGCAGAGAGGGGATAGTTGTTGAGCCCAATAAATTGCACGTCGTAGCGATCACAACTGTAGTCGATGTGATGTTTTTTTTCTTTTCCTTTATAAATGACGTAAACATTGGCGATGAGTTTGTTGTCTCTGAAAATTTCAATTTGATTGGACTCAAAGAGAGAATAATAAAAAGTGACGCGATTAAATTGATTGAAAGTATAAAGGTTTCGACTAACTCCTTTATACTTACTGGTAAGATTTAAACCACTGAAGCTGGGGACGACTAGATCAACGACGATTTCAGGAAAGAGAATATTGTAGGCCCCGCGGTTCCAGCGCATGGTTTCTTTGAGAAGCCTTCCTTTGATGTCGAGGTTGTCGATAGTTTTTTTAACAACCACCACTTCAAAGTCTTCAACTTTTATTTCAATATTAGGAAAACCATCTTTGCTGGCAAAGCTACTGAATGAATAACTTAAGAGGAGAAAACATAATAATTTCATTTGTTTTATTATAACAAAGAGATTAACTCTGGCAGAGGGGGCAATAAAACGTTCCGCGCCCTTTGAGCATGACCTTTCTCACTTTTGTGCCGCAGAGACCGCAGTTTTCTTGATGAAAGACGACCAGGTTTTGAACTCCTTTTCCTGCCTCTCCAAAAGCATCGCGATAGCCACCACTGAATGTGACGCCATTATTTTTTAGTGATCCCTCTAAAACTGAGTGAAATGCTTGTTTGATTTTTTTAGCATCCTCGATTTTGAGAGTCTTGCAAATTCGATCGGGTATTAAGCCTGCGCGAATGCAAACTTCATTGGCGATGTAGTTTCCTGAACCAGCAAAATATTTTTGATCGAGAAGAAAGGGTTTGATCTCGCGGTTGGCCCCTTTTTGCAAACACTCCCACACGTAATCATCTGTGAAGGCTTCTGAAGAGATGTCGACACCTAAGCGTTTGAGATATTCATCTTTTCCTTTTTTATCGACAAAGTACATATGCCCAAATCTTCTGGGGTCCACATAACTTAAGAAATATTTTCCGCAGTCTAATTGTAGGTGGAGGTGTTTATCTTTGAGTTTTTCTTTAGAGATAATCCAAGAGCCACTCATTCCTAAGTGACTTAAGAGATACAAGTCACCAAGATCAAAAATCATTAGCTTGCCATGGCTTTTAATGCGCTTGAGTGTCGCTCCCACAATGTTCTTTGGGATTTTGGTGTGCAAGATGTTTTGCTTGAGCTCAGGAGATCTCTTGATCCGCTCAATTGTGAGGGGGAGGTAGGAGCGTAGTTGATTGCGAATGGTTTGGACTTCGGGTAGTTCGGGCAATTTGTGTCTATCCTATTGAAATTATTAGTTAAAAAGAGTCGGTAAGTGCCGTTTACCGACTTTTACCGACTTTTCTATCAATTTTTAACACAAACTAGCCTAATTTTGAATTTTTGAACCTAATAACATTCCCAAAATTCATGTCATTTTCAGGATTCTCTTTAAGTTCTTTTCTGATGTGTTTCATAATCATCTTAGAAAAGTTCTTCTGATCATCCTCAGTGCATTTAGAATAATGGTCAGCAAGTTTTAGGTCTTTATGGCCAGTCATGGCCAAAACAGCATCGAGG
>JACKAJ010000015.1 GCA_020635135.1 Halobacteriovoraceae bacterium | reverse complement strand
TATGTTCTCTTCGAACACAGGAATGAGATCGTTCTTTAATATTTTAGGGAGCTCTTCATTGAGCTTCGCGATAATTTCTTTTTTAATATCTTTATAAAAGCTTTCTCTAATTTCTTCAATGATGTCAGCTCGTAAAGCATCGCGATCAATGCTCGAATCAATGGTATCTTTCCCGAGGCTTCCCACCATAATTCGGGTATTGGTATTGTCATCATCTTGCCAAGCATCTTCATCCAGCTCATCGAGAATTTGTTTTTTCAAGCGACTCAAACTCTCTTCTTCTTGTTCTTGAGTCATATTCATATCGACAATTTCAGTGCTGTCATTGGTATCTTCGTTGGGATCGGGTTCCTTGAGCAAATCTTCCGAAGAGATTAACTGTGAAGATGATGCCGAAGTTTGGAATTCGATAGGGCGATTGTCAGCCACTTCAATATCGAGCGTTTTAGTATCTGTGTCTTCGTCATCAGCTTCGAGTTCGATAGGCTCAGGTTCTATCACATCTGGGTATTCTAAATCTTCATCAGAAGGATAAAGTGTTTGCTCTTCCTCTTCATCAAAATTATCCATTATAGTTGGAATCTCTTTTGCTGGTTCAACGACTTTTTTGGCTACAGGCTCAGAGAGCTCTTTAAAATTCTCTTCGATTTTAAAATCAATATCTGTGTCTTCAATAATATCTGGTATTCGCTGCAAATCTTCATTCAGCTGAGAGTCTTCCCCCGAATGTTCTTCCACTCCAATAATTGAAGGAATTTTTATTCCCCATCCCGATTCATCTCCAAGAGCATCTTCAGGGGGGACAACTTTTGTAATTGTTTCTTCATTATTCACAGGAGTTTCTTCCAATTGCTCAATCAATCCTTCGCGAGCGCCGGTTCTCTCACCGAACGTCTCTCCCAGAACCATTTCACAAACTTTCGTTAACTTATCACCGTCAAAAGGTTTAAAAATATGATCATCAACGTGACTTTCTTCAATCAAATTTTCATCAACGTTATCAAAAGTTCCATAGAGCATGATAACTTTGGCGCTTGAATGCTCTTTAATTTCTTTTGTTATTTCGTAAGCACTTTTCTCTTCAGAAATTCCAAAATCAAGAAGAACAAGTTCAGGTGAGAAATCAGAAAGAATCGCTTCGAGTTCTCCGTAACTTGAACAGTTTCGAATTTCAAAGTCTTTATCACCGAGAATAATCCCGACAACTTTTTGAATGTTTTTACTGTCATCAACGACAAGCAGTTTTGTTGACATTACAAGCCTCTATCAACAGTATAAATTATTGATATTTACGTTGTTAACTATAAAGTTGAAATTATTATAGTTCTTTCGTAAAAGAATTTAAAATTCCATAAGAATAATTGACTGGTTGTCCTTGTTTCCAAGAGAATTGTTTTCGGAAAATACCTGACTGGCTATGTTCATTAAAGAATTATTCGAACTACTGCCGATAATTCTCGTGAGATCCGCATTCCCCAACCGGTTGACGGCCCCATCTGTGGCCATCATCAGAAGATCACCTTCAATTAGTCGGACTTCTTTAACAAAATAATCTAAATGGTAGTACATCCCAATTGTAGAATTTGGTATATTGCTTGTGAAAGGTCCTGGTTTTTTTATCGTCAAAGAATCAAAACACTGTTCGCGATCAAAAATTCTTAAAAGCTCGCCGCCTCTAAATAAAAACGCGCTACCATTGCCAATGCTGACCACGTTAATGAGGTCATCTGACTGGCATGCGAAGAGCCCACTGGCCCCACCTTTTTGATTCAAAGGTTTCTCTTCGTTTTCTTTCAGAAGTAAGCGATGAGAACAAATAAGAGAATTGATAAGGGCATTGAGTTCAAGACCGTAATGAAAATTAAAATAAAAAGGCATTGTTGCATCGAGATCTTCAGTTGTTTTGAAGTAAAAACTTTTTAGTTGTTCTTTTATAAAATTGACCGTCTTATCTCCAATCCCAGCCCCGCCGAATCCATCGAGAAGCATGAAGAGACTTTTTTCCAAGTCACAATCACAAGTGTCTTCGTTCACGTTTAAATAAGGACCTTGTGAAGTTTTGGCGTAATATCTTTTAATTTCCAACATACAGTCTACTCCACATAATATTCCTTCAATTTAACGTCAGCTTTTTTATAATACTCACTATCGGAAGGAGCTATTTGCAGGACTTCTATGAATTTTTCTTTAGCATCGTCAAAAAGACTTATGGATTCAGAAACGAGTGCTTCTCGATAAATAGCCTTGGCCCGTTGATCGAGCTTTCCTCTAATTTCTCCAATGGCTTTATGGGCGATAGAACTATTAGGATTAATATCTAATGTCTGCCGATACATTTCATAAGCATTTTTATAATCTTGCCCTCTCTTATACTCTTCAGCTTTTGATAACAATTCATCAGTTTTTTCAGTTATTGTTTTCTGAACAGACTCATAGAGAGAAGTCGCTTCATCCATTAAAGCCTTATCAACATTTTTTTCAACTAATAACTCTTCAAGTATTTTTGATGCCTTAAACCACTTTTTATCGGCAATATATTTTTTGGCAGGAGTAAGCTTAGAGAGAAATAGTTTTCTCAAACGATCGCGCTCTTCTTGCTCCTCTTTGAGTTTTTCTTGATCTTTTTTTGCAGTTTCAATTTCAATTTTCAAAGCTGCCAATGCACTATGTTCAGGATCATATTCGGCAATTTGATTAAGATATGTTTGGGCCATATCCAATTGACCATTTTTTCTTGCTTCTTCTGCTTTCGCGAGCAATTTCTTTATTTCGAGTTCTATTCTTTTTCTCTCTTCTTCTTCTTTTTGTTTTTTCTCTTCTTCTTCAATTCTCCGCAATCCTTCTTTGGCAATCGCCACGAGTTGTTCCGTTTCCATATAATCGGGATCAACTGTTCGCACTAAATCGAGTTCATAGAGAGCATTGCTATAATCACCTTCTTCAAGTTTTGATTTTGCAATCAAATAATGAGATGAAAGATATTCTTTCTCCTCACCCGAGCGCTTCTTTTCTGCAACTTGAGTTTTTGTTCTTCCCTCACCTTGGACTTGTGTTTCTTGGTTTGTTTCGGCAGTGTTCTCCGTATTATCTGTCGATGGATCATCCACAAGAAGAAGAATAGCAATACCAATGACTACTATATAAAAAATTCTCTTCTTTTTAGGATCTTGAAGATACTTATTAAAATCATATTTGATTTTTGCAAAAAGCTGTTGAGGTCGAGCTTCGTCGGACGCTGCTAAATCTCCAAGTTCACTTGAGTCTATAATCTCTTCACGGATAACTTCTTGCTCACTTTCAACAGGCATGAGGATTTTATTTTCTTCAGCCAGCATCATACTGCTTACTCGAAGTTCAAAGGTGACTCCTCCAAGAGTAAACTTATCTCTATCTGTTAATTTAACTTTATTTATTTTTTGACCGTTAAACACTGTCCCATTAGCCGATCCAAGATCTTCAAGTATTACCTCTGAGCGATTAACAAGAACTCGTGCGTGAATTGAGGATACATCGTCATCATCTATAACAATATTGCATTTACTTTTACTCCGACCAATTGTCACTTCGTGACGATCTATAAGATAGCGTTGATAAGGAATCCCATCACCATATATATTCAGATAAAATTGCGCAAAGTTTTCATACACTTGAGTCGTTTCATGAGATTCGGTGAGATCTCCAAATCCCTGATCTTCTTGAAAGTGTTGTTCAACGATATCTTCGCTCTCGGAAAACTCTAAAACATCTTCATCATCTTCCATATTGAAAGTTGAAGTATTTTTAGATTCTTTCTTAATATTATCTTTCTGAAAATCATCAAGCTTAATAGTATCACTGAGATCATTGTCATTATTTTGGTCATTATAGACATCTGAAGAAGTCCCCGTTGGAAGCTTTACTCTGAATTCAGTAACTTCTTCTTTGGGTTTTGTTACCTCAACAGGATGATCTTCTTCACTTGATTGATTTTCAAAATCATCAAGATAGGCCATCTTCTCATGAAGCAAACTTAAATCATTTTCTTCTAAATTCTTATCATCAATTTTTTCTTCAATATCCTGAGGAACAATGATTGTTTCCGATAATTCAGCTGAGAAATCATTTTTCTCCTTCTTGGGAGTAGGAGTCGGTTGTCTTTCGACAAGATGATTTTCTTCATCCAATCCGGAAACTTTAACTTGATAGTCATAGAAAGAAATAAGATCTGTATCAGAAATTAAAGCATTGTTTACATTTTTCCCATTCACAAAAACGCTATCGTATTGTGAAAGTTTTTTCAGAGCCATGATTCCATCAGCATAAGTCAATGAAAGGTGATAGCGAGAAATTTGTTGGTTAGGGATACAAAGGTGACAATCATCGGCACGGCCAATAAATATTTCATGTTCTGAATATTTTTTTTGATCAAATTCGTAATCACTAATTATTTGATCATTTTGATAGACAGTTAGTTTCACCATCTTCATATCCTAGTGTTTTTTCTATGTTATCTAAATTTTTCTTTGCTTCCTTATATCGTTTATCTTGAGGATAATTGTGCAGTAGTCTTATTATACCACAGTACGAAACCCACGCTTTTTGATACTTTAAGGATTCAATATCTCTTTGTGCATCGATATTAAATTCTTGTACTGCCTTATTTATTTCTTCGTTCGTTTTTCTAGAGTAAAACAACGCTTGAGGGTCTGAAGGTCTTAAAGCCAAGGCCTTATTAAATTCTGATTTTGCTCGAAAATAATTTTTTTCTCTCAATTCCCTTAAACCCAATTTGATATAATTCGAAATTTCTTTTTCAAGAGCTTTATTTTGTGCTCTCTCCTTTTTCTCTATTTTTGTAAGGATACTCGTATCAATCCCGCCATCTTTATTCTCATCTTTTTCAACTTTTACTTTTGCTTTATCTTTTCCATCCATAAAAAGGACAAATATTAGAACAAGGACCAAAACCCCTATAATCATCATGCTTTTCGGCTTTTCTTCAACTTGATCATAATGAGGGAGTGG
Organism: Halobacteriovoraceae bacterium; assembly: GCA_020635135.1. Classification (GTDB taxonomy): domain Bacteria; phylum Bdellovibrionota; class Bacteriovoracia; order Bacteriovoracales; family Bacteriovoracaceae; genus JACKAJ01. The sequence goes on along the minus strand of JACKAJ010000015.1, from coordinate 1,625,228 downwards.
TTTACTTAATGGTTTTTTAACTTCTCCTATTTTTTCGAGAGTGACTTTAAAAACACTTTGCCCTACGATAAATTTGTCGCCATCGTGAATAATCCCTTGCACACTCTTTTTATCATTTATAATTAATCCATTTTGTGACTTTAGATCACTCAACACGAGTTGATCTTTGTACCAAATGAGTTCCGCATGTTCCCGTGAAGCTTTTAAATCCTTTAAAACAACATCGCACGTCTGGCTTCGCCCCAAAACTTTTCTCTCTCCCTTTTTGATAAAAAAGGACTGCCCTCTTTGTTCACCATTGAGAAAAGTAATTTTATAGAAGTCTTTCACTTCTTGTGTTGCTAGTGGTGAATTTTTTTTCAAAACTAAATTACTCATACTTAAATATTTTTAGCAAAACTAATCAAATATCCTTTGGGAAAATGATCTTTCCCGATAAGGGCCACAGCGGATATACTGTGTTCAACTCCGCTGATTTCATATTCTTCACTACAATGATGACCTTCTTCAGATCCTGTCTGATCACATAAATTAATAATAATTGCTGCTAGGCCTTGGTCTCGGAGAACATCAATCATACTAGCACCGGACGCCATGCTTTCTCTAAGACCTAGAAGGTCTTCACATTCAGGGTTCAATGCTTGAATATTTTTTTCTGAATTGAGAACCATTCCTGGTCCAGGTGATCCTTTTAAAATCTCTCTTAACGAAGAAAGATAGCTCTGGTCATCTTCAATCGATCCAAAATCTTCATCGTGTTCACCTAAATCCCGCATCCTAACCAGTAAGTTATTAATACTATTTTCAAGAGGCTTCATTTCAGGAAATTTTTCTTCTTTGCTTATCTCGTGTCTTTTTCCAATTAGTGCTTGGTCAATTTGAAAGTTAAGAGTCTTAATTTGATGTATCGTTAAATAATACAAAATATAAAAGAATAAGAAAGCAAGTATAGAACTTATTATCAATGTTTCAAGATACGCTACTCGGCTATTACTTGCAATCTCTCTTAAGGATACGGGGTTGAATACAATGGTGATAAATCCTACTACTTCTTCAGTTTGTCTTTCAATTTTATAAGCCTTGATTGCCTTCGCCACTCCAATCGAGTTATCGTGAAGCTTCTTAAAATACACTCGATGCATATTTTCTTTTTTTCTAAGTAACCAGTCTTTAGCATCAATGGCAAATGAACTATTGATAAAGGAATTAAGATTTTCAACCGGTCTTATAATTCGTCCTTTCAAATCAAAAATATAATATTCACTAATATCAGGGATCTTATCGAGATAAGAGGCATCTACCTGATCAATATCTAACTGGCTAAGTTTTAAAGCATTATGGCGAGCCACTTCGTCGACATACTGTTCTCCTCTCAAAACAATTTCTTTTAAAACTAAACTATTGGAGTCATTTAAAATTGAGCCTATTGTTAGTAAAAGATTGAGCAAGACGAATGAAACCGTAAAAAAGACAAAGAGTGTTTTCCAATCATGTGTTTTGTTCAAGGAGTATATAATTGGCATAAACCGATGTTCAAATGTATACCCCATTCTCGATATAAAATCGCGAGGAGCTTTGTCCTCTAATTCAAGATAGGTTTTAGCAGACTCTTGCGGAGCTTCACTCCCACGTGACTCAATATAGACTTTTCTTTCAACAACCTTAACAACTTTAAAAACAGCATTAGGAACAGCGACTAAGTCACCTTCTTTGATAGATTTCACTTGAGCGAGATCATTGTTAATAAAGGTTCCATTTCGACTTTTCAAATCTTCTAAAATTAAGCTTTCACCATTCTTTCTAATCAAAAAATGTTTTTTACTTACACCTCTCACATTAATGACGTGTGTAGCTTCGCTTGAACATCCGAAAATGTTTTCTCCTTCAATTAAAATAAATTCGTGACCCCTGGCCGAGCCCCCGACTCCAACTAATTTATACATAATCTATCTCTAATTGATCACCTTCTATGATTGGAAAATGTTCTAAGCTCCCCATAGGCAGTTCAAGAACTTTTCGCGCTCCTTGAACAAATCTAGTAAATCTCCATGGAGCTAAATTTTTATAGACTTTAAGGACGACATTTGATGAATTTAAAAAAATGACATCAATTGGCTCACTCATAAAAGTCGTTTGAATACTATTACCTGGTTCTAATAAAATTCCATATTCAATTTTTTTCTTAAACATCAAACCGACAAGTCTCGTCATAAAAGTATTTGCGTAATAAATCTCACCGTTATAAATATTATTTTTGTTTTTACATTTCATTTTTTTCATACACTAATTCAAATACGTTAAAATCATTGGCGCCATAATGATGATTAATATTGCAGGAAGAATAAATGCAAACATTGGAAGCTGAAGCTTGACCGACGCGCTCGCCCCTTTTTTCTCAATGATAGCTGATCTTTTTGATCTTATTTCCCCTGAAAGTGCTTTTAGTATCGGTCCTATAGATGCCCCCACAGAATCTGCGGCTATCAGAGTCGCGCAAAACGAAGTGAGCGGAAGACTGTCCACTCTCCAAGCTAATTGCTTAAGAGCTTGAGATCTCGTTGCTCCCAATTGGACTTCTTTAATAACAATTTCAAATTCATCAACCAAAGCCGACTTCGGTGCCTTCTGGATCACCCTTGTAATGGCGGCCATAAAATCAAGACCTGCTTCCACGGAAAGTGCCAGCATATCAACAGCAAAAGGGAGATGATAAACGATTTCATTTTTTCTTTTATCTCCCATGCTTCTTAGCCAAATATCTGGATAGATATACCCGAGAACGGAAATGACGGGGACAAAGGCCATCGGCCATTGGGCTTCGACCAATTCCCTGATGACAAGATAAAAAATTGGAAAACCAATGATGAGGAAAAGTTTAAAGGCCATCAGATCAATTGGACTCAAAGATTTTGTCAGTCCAGCAGATGCTAAGGCCCTCTTGTATTTCTCTGAAAAACTATTTTTAGATTTCATCCCTTTAACAATAGGGGTAAAGTACCTTTTAAAAAATGGTCTGGAATATTTAAGTATGAATCCTTCTTTTTTGATGGAGTCTGCCAGGGATTCTGTTTCCTCGATAGCTTCACCCGATCGAAACTCTTCTTCTTCTTGAAAAATATTTTTTGCTAAAATAAAAACTGAAATTCCTATCAAGAAAATTGAAGCATAAAAAAGTAAACTTCGCTCGTTGATATCATTCGGATTATAATTTCCGGCTTTATAGAACTTCGCTCCTTGTGTTTCAAGAATACAGTTGTTCTTTTCATTTTTTAGGATGAAATCTGTTTCGCTTTTACTATTATCCAGATCAAATTCTTGTGAGTCCCATATCCCTAGATAGTTATGAATCGTAGTTGAAGCACTCTTCAGATGACTCTTCTTACCTTGATAAGTCTCATAATCAAAATAAACCGTGCATGTTTTGTTTGGAACAATTTCAGAATCATGAACGAGAATTTTTCCCCAGTTTCCTTGGTCCGTTACATAAAAAACAATGTCTCCAGTTTTCAAATTTGTAGCTGGAAACTTGTATGACTTAAATTCTGATTTTTGCTTTTCAATACAAGCTTCATCAATGTTTTGAAAAATGGTGGCGTGACAAGGCAAACTCCAGACATGGGGAGCGTAGACGAATAAAAGAAAACCTAGGGCTTTCATAAACTTTTGTATACAAAACATGCGTTGTCGCATGTCATTATTTTATCAAGATTTCTAATAAAAACGCTGAACTAGGAAGAATGTGTTCAAGATAGTTTACTAATACTGTCTAGTAAAACTTTTGCAAACTGAGCACTGTCCTTGGAGGAAAAAACCTTAGTAAGATCCGGTATATAGATCGGTTTATAACCTGAAAAATATTGTTTTTTGCATTGGTTGACTCTTTTAATTTTTTCTTCAATAAGTTTTTTAGATATTTTTTGAGTCTTTACAAGCATCTTTAATGCTTCCAAAGATTCCTGAGCTTTTTCCATTGTTCTATAAATAAGAATATCAGCTCCTCCATCAAAGCTATAAAATGTAGACTCTTCCATTGAATAATTATCTGCAATGGCCTTCATTTCCATATCATCTGTTAGGATGAGTTTTTTATACTTCAATTCGCTTCTCAATAAATCGTAGGCTTTTCTACTCAAACTACAAGGCCTTTCCGAATCAATCGCGTCGGCAACTATATGGGCCATCATGATGCACTCTACTCGTGATCGCGAAGCTTTATAAAATGGAATAAACTCGTTGTCTCGTAATTCTTCAAGGCTCGTCTTAACGTAAGGAAGATCATAGTGAGAATCTTTCTTAGTTGAACCATGACCTGGAAAATGTTTTGCGCAAGCAAGGACATTTTGTGACTGCAATCCTCTTACGGCAGCACTAATGTATTTCTCAACATCTCTTCCATCACTCCCAAAGGCACGATCTCCAATTACTTTATTTTGTGGATTCGTTAAAATATCGCAGACCGGAGAAAAATTGAGATTGATTCCACAGGCACTCAACTCGGTGGCCATTATTTTATGAACTTCATACACCGTTTTTGGTGAATCAAGTTTTGAAATAGCGAGCATCGCTGGGAATTGAGTAAAATGGGTTTTGAAACGAATAACTCTTCCCCCTTCTTGATCAACACTGATAAAAAGAGGATATTCATCGCGAAGAGTTTGAACACTATTTACAAGTTCAGCTAATTGAGCGGGATCTTCATAATTGTGAGCAAATAAGATTATTCCTCCTATCTTCTCATTCTCAAGAAACTTTTTCTCAAAATCATTGAGAGTTTTACCTGACAAACCTACTATAAATAACTGTCCCAAATCCATATAAGTTTTATTTTAGAACGAAAGACAAACCTTGAGCAACCCAAAACATTTTTTCAAACTCAAGCTTCTTGTTGTATAGAAGAGTCACTGATTGCCCTGAGACTTCGAAAGTAAACAAATAGAGATCATCTTTGACACCTTCAAAAAGGACTTTACTTTTAAAAAATATCCCAGGAAATATTCTTGCATAAATTTTTTGATTAAAAGGATAATTGTCCCACATTATCCAAATATCTGTGCGAAATTCTTCTCCTGACACTGCTTGTTCCAAAAAGCCATTGAGACGCAAGCAATCTGCAATAAATGAAAAGGGACAAATAAAATTTGATTCAACAAAAGGAATAAGATTTTCTTTTTTATTGTTAGATGTGGTTATTTGATATTTTTTAAGTTTCGGTCTGATTTTAATTTCTGTATAAAGTTCATTTCGATCAATCCAAGTTTTATACTGTGAAATAATTGGGACAAGATAATGACCTGTTTTTTTCCTTCCGCCAAACTTAGCGATAAAATGATATTTCTCTAAAAATTCGCCTTTATCTTTTGGATCGTAGAGAATTTTTTCAAAATAAATTTTATCTTCACTTGTATAAACACTTTGCTTAACGTCATATGTTCCCGAGACATCTTCGAGGAAATACCATGATTCTTTATCAATATTTTTGAGTTTAATTTTACCTGAACTACACGTTGTTAAGAAAATTAAAAACAATAGGAGATAGAAATTTCTCATTATTCTTCGAGGATGTCTTCGTATTCTGCTTCGATTTTTTCGATATAGCTTTTGATTTTTTTATTAAGCAACCTTTCTGTTAAAGGTTCTAATTCTCTAAAGCGAACCCCCACTCTATAATTCTTCATATTGCTTAAAAAATTTTCATGTTCTTTGATATAAACGACTTCCATCTTGGGTATAACTATTTGAACTTCATTAAATTCTAGTTTGATATCTTCAATGATAGGGTTCTTTTCTAAATACGCTTTTTCCAACTCTCCAATCTCAAAACATAGGCCAGTAAGAGAGACATCTTGAACTCTTAGTTTAAGTTCTGCATCATACACATCTTTTTCTTGTTCATCCTCTTCTTTCTTTTTAAACTCTTCTCCCATTAACTCCAAAAAGTTCACAAACAAGCCCGTTTGAGATTCGCCAGTTTCTATGGATACAACATTGCTTGGTTTTGGTTTTGGAATATCTTCTAAAGTAAACTTTAAATAAACTTTTCGATGAGGATAAGTCAAAAGTCGGAAGCTCGTTCTTCTCTCTGCTTTATAAAAATTTCCAATATTATAGATGAGATAACAATCGCCTTCTTTTTTAATCTGACATTCAAAGAAAAAAGACAATCCATTAAGGGAGAAATGCCCCAAGTATTTTTTATCAAAGTTCAAATGTTCAAAAGATATTTTCTTAACAAGTAAAGTTAAGTCAGTAAGATCAAAATCAACTGTTTTAAATTGAAAACGAGGGATCTCAGATTTTTCCCATAAGACAAGCTGGGAATCACTTTTGTGAAGTTGATAGAGTTTGCTTTCAGCTTCCTTTCTAATAAGTTTACTAAAATGAGTTTTCATATCCTTATGAATTAGTCGTTACTTGCTTGAGAAGTGAAATATTTTCGAGAACCATTCCACACCCTCGCACAACACACGTCAAAGGATCCTCTGCCAAAGCAACTGGGAGTCCTGTTTTTTCTTTAATAAGAACATCTAAGTTTTTAAGTAGTGACCCTCCACCAGCGAGTATAATTCCATTGTCAACTATATCTGCCGCTAGTTCTGGCGGAGTTTTTTCAAGCGAAATTTTTATTGCTTCTATCACTTCAGAGATAGGGTCTCCGAGAGCTTCTCTTACTTCTTCAGCAGTAATTTCAATAGTCTTAGGAGCTCCGCCAATAAGATCTCGACCTTTAACTTCGTATGTCTGATTGTCGTCTTCTAAGGGATGAGCATTTCCGAGTGTAATTTTAATTTGCTCAGAAGTTCTCTCTCCAATAAGGAGTGAATATTTTTTCTTAATATAGGTAATAATCGCTTCATCAAACTTATCACCAGCAACGCGCACAGATTTTGAGTAAACAATTCCTCCTAGAGAAATAACTGCGACTTCCGTTGTCCCCCCTCCAATATCAACAATCATATTCCCGCTTGGATCAGTGATAGGTAACCCTGCTCCAATCGCCGCAGCCATGGGCTCTTCGATCAAGTAAACTTCTCTCGCTCCTGCTTGTTCAGCAGACTCACGAACAGCTCTCCGTTCAACTTGAGTAATCCCAAACGGAATGCAGATAATAATTCTTGGCTTAACAAATTTAGAACCATTAATAGATTTTTTAATAAAATATCTCAACATAGCTTGAGTCACTTCAAAGTCAGCAATAACTCCATCTTTCATAGGACGGATAGCTCGAATGCTTCCTGGAGTTCTTCCAAGCATTTCTTTGGCTTCTTTTCCTACAGCGAGAACTTTTTGAACTCCTCGCATTCCCTGATGAACAGCAACCACAGAGGGTTCGTTTACGATAATTCCTCTGTCTTTGGCATAAACAAGACAGTTAGCCGTTCCCAGGTCAATGGCCAAGTCATTTGAAAACCAATCAAAAAATTTCTTAATCATAAAAATTCCTCTTTAAAACTAGCTCCAAAGATAGTGACGAATAGCATCTCCTCGTTCTGCGATATCCGACATAATCTCAATCCCTAGTTCAATATGCATATCTGTATATTTTCTAAATACTGTCGATGCTGATTTTTTCGTTTTAATTCCATTTCGTTTCAAAGGACAATCTGAAACAAGAAGCAAAGCCCCAATACTAACCTTGCTTGCAAAACCCGTGATAAAAAGAGCAGCGCACTCCATTTCCACAGCATTCACTCTTTCAGCATACAATTGGTTTTTAAAATTTTGGTCAAACTCCCAAAATCGCAAATCAGTTGAGTGAACCATCCCTGTTCGGTAATCAACACCATGCTCGACTAAAACTTGCGAAGCAAATTTTTGAACTTTAAATGTGGGAAGTGCTGGAACCTGCGGGGGCATAAAGTGCTGTGAAACAGACTCTGCTCGAATTGCTCCGATAGGAAGAATAAAATCTCCCACTTTAAGTGACTTATGAACTGCTCCACACATTCCTAAGAAAAGTACAGCTTTTGGTTCGACAACAGCGACCAACTCCATAATCAAAGCAGCCATAGCTGAACCAATTCCAAATTCAATAATTGTCACTTGAGCTTTTTTTGAAGAAGAAGCTTTAAAAGCTGATCCTTGGGTGTAGTGGTGATCATCTAGGATGGAGTTAAATCTCTCCATATAATAATGAAAATTGGTAAGAATAATTTGTGGTTGAAAATCTTCAATTTCATGACCAGTGTATCTTTCCAACATATCAGCGGCAACTTTTCTTTTTTCAGAGTTGCCATACACTCTGCTATTTCTTATCGCTTTTTGAAAAGTCGTAAAGCTTTTAGTTTTTATAATATCACTAGATTTTTTTTCTTCGATTTTTTTAACAAGATCTTTTGCTGAATTACTCAACTTGTGAGCCTTAATGGCTTCTTTTTTGGCTTCAATTTTATTGAGCTCTTCAAGTAAAAAGGGATGCTTCACTTTATCAAAATCAATTGATGTTTTATTTTGTAAATTTTTCTTGGATGCATTCTTAGAGTTTTTTTTCTTCTTCGAATGAGAAAAATTTTTCTTTTTTGCTGGCTTTTTATCTTGGACCATCTGACTCCTTGATTCCCTTCAATGGCTAATGACACAAAGGGTAATCCTCTCCCAATTTATGACTAAATCATAAAACCTTAATAAAAAATAGCATTTAGCACAACTATGGACAAGACATCTCAGCTATTTTTTAAGTCATTATATTGTCTTTCATGTCATTCTGTGCCATATTCTTTGTACTTTTTATTTACATCCCCTCTCACCTTAAGGAGCAAAAATGGGTGCCGGTAGAAAAAAAACTGAAAACAAAATGAAAAAAAGAAGAAATCAGAGCAAAAAGAAAAACAAAATCAAAGCCAAAATCGCTAATTCTAAAAAATAAAACTCAAATTTCAGCTTAATAAAAATAACTGATAGGGACTTGTAGGTTACAGGCTTACAGTCCCTGTTGAAGTGATTTTCCCAATCTCTATGGCCTTAAACCAGATATTTTCCTGAAGTGACCAATGCCCGAGATAGCCTTTCAAAGACTCTTTTTTCGCCAATGAATCATTGAGGTCAGATCTTCTGGCCCAGTCAGAACCATCCAACATCTGATTCGCAACATAGACAGATTCAAAGCCTAAGGTTTCTAGAAGCTTTGGCTCTTTTTTATACTCTTGAAAAAAAATGTTTCGAAATTGTGTTTTTCCAGCATCTTCAAGATTACTGATGAAATAGAGATCCCCAAGATTCTTTTTCTGGGCAATAAGTGTTCGACTTCTCCAGCTAGGTCCACCAATATAGGGGACATTTTTTACCCCGAGATACTGAAAAGATGGAATAATTTTAATGGCATCCTGCGGATAGGAAGGAATAAACACCCAATCAAACTCTACTATGGGTTTTAATATCTGAATCCGGCTAATGTCATCATATTTGGTTTTGTAAATATCTTCCCAGACTTTGTACTCCTCGCTTCGCTCTCTTTTGTATTTAAGCCCCACTAAAGGTCCAATATACGGTCTGTAATCATTCACATCTTGAGGAAAACTTGCCACAGTCACAAGTTCAAATTGTCTTGCATCGGATTGCCGCCAGATCTCATTCAGATAAGACTCGCCAATGTCTCCTTCTGGGTAAAGAAGAGCAAAAGATTTTCCCAGTTTTTTTGCAATTTTTTCAGAAAATAAAGCACTCACCTGAGATTCTACTGAACCTGGAATTTCAATTAATCCTGGAGTCTTCTTGGTTCTCTCAATATAAAGAGGAGTCAATGAAATATACGCCACTCCCTTTTGAAGGGCTATTTCATATTCCCTTTGTGCCGTTTGAATAAAAAGCCCTCCTATTATAAGAGCTGCTTTATGGTCATAAATAAGTTTTTTAATTTGTGAGGCTGCATGATTCGCGGAGTTCCGAGAGTCTTTGACAACAATTTTAAAAGGATCTTTAAGCTTCTTTAATGCAAGGGTAATTCCCATTAGAACTTTTTGAGCAAAGGCTGCTTTGTCGCCACTTAAAGGAAGAATTACTCCGACGACCTGGGGATCAATTTCTTCATAAACTGAAACATTGTCTCGAGCAGATTCAACATCATCTAATTGATAATTCGAAAAGGTATCATTTATCCATTCACGAACATTTTTATAAGCGTCTTTATCTCCATCTCGATAAAACTTTAATGATAAGTTGTTTGCAAGATGGGCGACAACCAATGATTCATTCTCATCAGCCATATCTTTTAAAACTCGAAGCTGTTTTTGCTTATCGAATTTAAAAAATTCAAAAGATAAAATTTTATAATAACGATTACCCAAGAGATCTTTTTTCTCTTTGATATCAGAAAGAAGTCCCGAGAGTGCAAAAACTTGCTGATCTTCGTTATTAAGTCTCTGAGCATTTATATATCTCAGAAGATAGACTTTTTTGCGGTCTTTTTCTCCTAATTGCTTAGCTTCTATATTGTTGAGCAATTGAAAACTATGAGCATAGTTTTGAAGTTTGTATTCAGTACTCGCCAAGTTTAAAGAAATCTGATTAACCAGCTCTTTTTCGTTAAAATCAAAACTCAACGCTTTGGCAAAGCGATCTTTGGCTTTTTCAAAATCATTATTATTAAAATAAATAAGTCCCAGAACGTTATACTTTTCAGCTTTTTCAATATCTGTTAATTGCTCATCATTGAGTTTTAAGAGTTGTAATCGAGCTTCATTGAGATTATTGGCTGCAATTTTCTTTTTAACTTCGACAATAGTCTCATTAAAACCTGAACTGAACTGTTCTTCTTTTTTAAGCGGCTGAATAGCCGAACAAGCATAGATAAGAAATAAAAATAATAAATAACGCATAATAATTTACTTTTTCAGAGATAGAGTTCCCGGACCAGTCAGCATTAACCCAACAAACACAACGAGAAGCTCAACCGCGTGTGAAGTTTGATTAAAATCGTGGCCTAAGTTGATGTGATACATAACTGCGACAATCATTGTGAAAACGAGGGCTGCATTAGCGAAACGGAAAAAGAGTCCTAGCACTATAAGTAAGCCTCCAACCCCTTCTGCAAATCCAGCAAGAAACCCAAAAATCTGAAACCCAAAATTCACACCAAGATTGGTCATTTGTGAACCAAGAAATTCCCATTTTTCTGGACTAAACAATTTGGGAATCCCGTGAGCCATCATGGAAATTCCAATACCCAGTCGAATAACTAATAATCCAACGCTATGTGATTTCATAACCTAATCCTTGAGTTTTATTGGTTTGGCTAAATGTAAGTTTCACATGAAAGAGAATTATTGGCAATTTACTGAAAGAAGTCTCGCACTTTGTCAAAGAAGCCTCGGGCCATTGGGTTTGATTGACCATGCTTGGTTTCGAGTTCTGCAAGTTTTCCAAAAAGTTCTTTTTGTTCTGAATTGAGATGTGTCGGAGTCTCTACAATTATATTGATAATCTGATCACCGGTTCCATAACTATCGAGACGAGTAATCCCCTTACCTTTCAATCTCATTTTTTTGTGAGATTGAGTACCCGCTGGAATTGTTAACATAACTTTCCCGGCAAGTGTTGGAACTTCGACTTCTGCCCCTAAGGCTGCTTGGGCAAAACTAATAGGGACTTCACAGTAAACATCATAGCCATCTCTTCTAAAGAAAGGATGAGTTTCCACATAGACGTCGACATAAAGATCACCGTTGGGACCACCTTTAAATCCAAGCCCGCCTTCTCCAGAAAGTTTAAGTTTTTGCCCGTTATCTATACCTGCAGGGACTTTGACACTCAGTTTAGATTTTTTCTTTGATGTTTGGACAATTTCACCTCGCCCTTGGCACTGATAGCATGTTTGAGAAATTGTAAAAAATCCTTGTTGCCGGCGAACTTCACCAGTTCCCCCACAAGTTGAACAAGTTTGCGGGGATGTTCCTTCTTTGATTATTTCACGAGTGATTGTAATTTCTTTTTCGGCACCAAATGCAGCTTCTTGAAAACTAACAACCAATTCAGTGACAAGATCTTGGCCTTTGTATCCATAGCTTCTGCGACGGCGACTACTACGCCCTCCTCCGCCAAAGAAATCTCCGAAGATATCTCCAAAAATATCTCCAAGATCTCCGAAATCTCCTGATTGAAATCCACCAAAACCCTGACCGTCAAGTCCTGAATGTCCAAACTGATCGTATGTCTTTCTCTTTTCTTCACTTAAGAGGACTTCTGCTGCTTCTGAAGCTTCTTTAAATTTTGCTTCTGCATCTTTATCACCTGAATTTCTATCAGGATGATATTTTAAAGCAAGCTTTCGATAAGCTTTTTTAATTTCGTCCTTGGTAGCCGTTTTACTGACACCAAGGACTTCATAATAATCACGTTTAGAGGACATTGGATTCTTCCTAATTTTTCGACTGGCAAGATTTAACTTTTCAGGCAGGAGCTGGCTGGAAGCTGTATTTAGAATACCGCAACAGCCAAGCGACACCCCTGAAAAGCTTAAATCGGGCTAGTCTATTATACTTCTTTAAAATCAGCATCTACAACATCATCATCGTCTTTTTTACCTGAAGCTTGCTGTGAACCCTGAGTACTTCCAGTGGAAGAGTTATCAGCTTGAGCCCCTGTATCCGTAGCTCCAGCTTGATAAAGTGTTTGGGCAACTTCGTGAGATGCTGTCTGCAATGTTTCCGTTGCAGTCTTAATTTCAGCAAGTACTTCGCTCGTTAACTTGGTTTTTGCTTCATTGACTGCGGCTTCGAGCTTAGTTTTTTGATCAGCAGTAATTTTCTCACCATTGTCTTTGATCATTTTCTCAGTAGCAAAGATCAATGAGTCGAGATTGTTTCTTGCATCAACAACTTCCCTTCTTTTGTGGTCAGATTCACGGTTTTCTTCCGCTTCTTTCACCATTTTTTGAATTTCTTCCTCAGTCAACCCTGAACCACTTGTAATTCTAATTTCTTGTTTTTTACCAGTGGCTTTATCGACAGCAGAAACATTAACGATACCATTCGCATCGATATCAAAAGTCACTTCAACTTGAGGTACTCCTCGTGGAGCGGGAGCAATTCCGGTCAAATCAAATCTTCCCAACGTTTTATTGTCTTGAGAAAACTCTCTTTCCCCTTGAAGAACATGAATACTCACAGCTGGCTGATTATCTTGAGCTGTCGAGAAAACTTGAGATTTTTTTGCAGGAATCGTAGTGTTTTTCTCGATAATTTTCGTAAAAACTCCACCAAGTGTTTCAATCCCAAGTGATAGAGGAGTAACGTCGAGGAGAAGAACGTCTTTAACGTCTCCAGCAAGAACTCCCCCTTGGATGGCTGCACCGGCAGCAACAACTTCGTCAGGGTTAACACCTTTATGAGGTTCTTTTCCAAAGATTTCTTTAACTTTTGCTTGAACGATAGGAACCCTCGTCGATCCCCCAACTAAGATAACGTCGTGAATTTCACTTTGGTTTAGTCCTGAATCTTTCAAAGCCGTTTTACAAGGCTCGACCAAGCGATCAACAAGACTAGAAATCAAGGACTCAAAAGTCGCTCTAGTAAGATTCATATTCAAGTGCTTAGGTCCGCTAGCATCAGCTGTAATAAACGGAAGATTAATATCTGTTTGAGTCGTTGAAGAAAGTTCATGCTTTGCTTTCTCTGCAGCTTCTTTCAATCTTTGGAGTGCCATCTTATCTTGTTTGAGATCGACACCTGTTTCTTTTTTGAACTCTTCGGCCATCCAATTAATGATGACATAATCAAAGTCTTCTCCTCCGAGGAAAGTATCCCCGTTAGTAGACTTAACTTCAAAGACACCATCTGAAGTGATTTCAAGAATGGAAATATCAAAAGTCCCACCCCCAAAGTCAAAGACGGCAATGTTTTTATCATGTTTTTGATCGAGACCATAAGCAAGGGCTGCAGCTGTTGGCTCGTTAATAATTCTTTTCACGTCAAGCCCTGCAATTCTCCCTGCATCTTTTGTTGCTTGTCTTTGAGCATCGTTAAAGTATGCAGGAACAGTGATCACCGCTTCAGTTACAGACTCTCCAAGATAATCTTCAGCAGACTTTTTCATTTTTTCGAGGATCGCTGCTGAAATTTCTTGAGGAGAAGTTTCTTTACCATCAACTTTTACCCAGGCATCGCCATTTTTATTGGCAAAAATTTCAAAAGGAGCAACTTCTTTAAATTTAGTAACTTCTTTATCAGTTGCTTTTCTTCCGATTAATCTTTTAATACCAAAAAGTGTTTTGTGAGGATTAGTGACCGCTTGTCTTTTGGCTACTTGCCCTACAAGTTTTTCATCGTTGTTCCCAAAAGCAACCACTGAAGGAGTTGTATTGTTTCCTTCTGCGTTCGGTATGATTTTGTATTTTCCATTTTCGAGGACAGCAACACAAGAGTTTGTTGTTCCTAAGTCAATTCCAATAATTTTTCCCATTATAGACTCCTTTTTAAATTAATCTTTTGAATTGTTCACAACAATCACTTTCGATGCTCGCAATAATCTTCCATTGAGCACGTAACCTGATTGTTCTTCTGAAACAATATCCATATCTTCTTTACTTTCATCCTTGATTTGCGCGAGAGCTTCGTGAAAATTAGGATCAAATTTTTCGCCTTCAGTTTCAACCTTCTGCAATCCATGTTTTCCCAAAGTATCGAGAAATTGCTTTCTCACCATCTCAATCCCCACGACGATATTTTTAATTTTCTCGTCTTCATCAACTTTTAAGGCCTTGACAGTCAATTCAAAACTATCAATAACGTCCACTACGTCTTTCAAGAGATTTTCATTCGCAAACTTCACCAACTGCGATGATTCTCTCTCCATTCTCTTTCTTAAGTTTTGCATTTCAGCAGCGAGGTAGTAGTATTTTTCTTTATAGTCGACCTCATCGCTCTTTTTTTCTTCTTTTTTCTCGTCAACTGGCTGCTCTTCACTCGCTTCCACTTCCTCAGCCTCGCTTGTTAGCTCGACTTCACGCTCTTCTGTATTCATTTTTTCATCACCTTTTTGCTTAAACATACTAAATATAAAATGGTGTCGAAGCGATCAATGTCAAGATTGCGAATTTAAGTTTTTCTCATAAAATTTAACTTAGTATTTCAAGTAGTTAGCCCATTCAGACTCGTTGTGTCGGGAAATCCCCACCGCTTACTCAAGTGAACTAGGAATTCTCTGAATTTTAGCTAAACTATTAGGGCGTATCCTCATTTCAAATTTTGAAGCGAAAAGTTTAGTTTGCAAGTTAGAGGAGTAGTTGAGGAGCGAATTTTTGAGGCTTAGCTAAAGTTAAGTCGCAGAAAATTCGATGACGAAAATGCTTCTATAGCGAAGAAAAATAGACTTTGCAGCCAGAATTTGAAATGAGGATACGCCCAATAGTTTTTCAAACTTTCAAAACCAGGGATGGATTTATGAAGTTCACTAACAAATTTCTCTTTTTATTCCTCTTTTTTATTACTTCCTCATTCTCCCAAGACTCATTTCTCTATTCACCGGGAGCGTATGATCGAGGTCCCGACCCGAATACCGAAGTGGGAAGAGCCTGGCTAGAATACTTCGCCAGCCACCCCAACATGGAAGGTCTCTCCAAAAAACTCAACGGTGTTCGCTTCCGTCCAATTTGGGGGCCAATTTTTTACCGGGGAAGAACAGGTTTCAATGAAGTTAAAATGGGAATTTGGGGACAAGACGGAACACACATCGCAGAAATCGCTAACCGCCCTTTTACAGGTGGTACCGGTGGGCGTCTTCAAGGGCTCGCTGAGTATCTCGGAGTGAACAGAAGTTATCACTTCACTAATACCTATGTTAGTACGATTGCTGGCCAACACGCCGATTATGCTCCCGTCTTAATTGATGGGAAGTTGGTTTGGCGACAATTCATGAACCCCGATACTTATCTTCTATCTCAATCACTCATTTCTCCTATTGTTGATTTTAGAAATCGTCACTTTGATATGCTCATTGACGCCAATCCTGATTCTTTACGCGTGATCGCTACCGTTGGTGGAGCCGCTAAAGAATCGCTTGCCACTTATATTAATAGCCGAGGTGGTTATGTTCCTCCTGCCATTTCAGACGAAGATGCCGCTCGCTACCAGATGGTTAAATACAAAAAAGCCTACGCAGGTGGAAACAATTATTTTTTCTATCCTGTCGATGAGAAAGGACGAAACGCTCTTTTAAAACCCGGTGAAGCTGAACCGAACTACAAGAGTCGTGAAGTTCAAAATGAACTGATGAGCAGAGCGAACGATCCCGATGTTCTCGATCGCGTCGCTAAACTGAAAGGCGGTCCAGATGGAAATGGAATGTTTAGCCGATACCAATTTGGTCCCGATCTTTCAAAAATGGAGATAGGTGGTGAACGTACTCAAAGTCTCAAAGGCTTAAAATATTATTCACCCATTTATAAAAAAACAAAAATAATTACCCATGGCATTGGCTTCATTAATTTCCCACACCCTGGAAGTATTGCCAGTGCGGGTGGAGATAAGGATAAGATTGCGAAGAAAATCAAGCAACTCAATGATAGCTTTCAAAGAGAAGCTGACCGCCTCTTAATGTATAAAAACAGTGATCAATACGACTGGGATTTTGAAATAGATAAAAAAGCCGACATCAACGAAACGATCTGGGGTGGAAAACAGTTTGATTACAAAATGAAAGGAAAAATCCCTGACGCTGACTATGCATTTGGACAAACAGATGCAACAAAAATCAATCAATCTATTTCTAAAAGAGTCTCAGGAAAACCAGAAGCCATCGTTGTTGGCAGCCGTGTGGATGGCTACAAAAATAAAGAAGATATTGCTAGAGTCAAAGGAGGATGGCCTAGTGATGACATTCCCAAAAATGATTGGCCATGGCACCCTTCAAGAGAAATGCCACTGATCTTTGATGATGGTCCTCCAGCTGATTATGCCGATCTCATGAGAGAAAATCTCAATTTCAAAAAAATATTCAAGGTTAAACCTGGAATGAGTGTTCAAAAAAATGGATCAGATGCTCTGTACGTTAAAAACACCATTGATCACGGAGCCTTTGGTTATTATCGAGGTACATTCGCTGCTCCTGAAATTTTTATTCTCAGTGATGCTCCCGGAGATTACGACAGTATTTACTCTGCCGTGGCCATGTCGGGAGAAGAAGGTCAACGCCTTAATGGTTTTCTTAATGGGCTTGGCGTGGAAGACAAATACCTCGTTCTCAAGACTGTTCCGTTTGATATGACAGGCGCAAGTCAAGATGATTGGAACCATGTACTTAGAGAGACAAAAGTTTGGCGTGAAAAACTCGTTAACAAAATTGTCAATGAACAAAAACCCAAACTCATCATCGCTCTCGGGCCCCAAGCTCAGGAACAAATCAAAAAACTTAATATCAAAGATACGCCTGTCATCGATCTCGATATAAAAAACTATAAGAAAGCCTTCGATCAAGTTGAAAAGCTGGGATTATTCGACAATCCCAAGTGGATTCCAGAGGGAAAGAATTCTGTGCTTCCTAAAATCAAAGACATTCCTCGTACTCACATCCCCTATGGTCGACCTGTATGGGTCGGTCGAAGTGGAGACTCAGTTATTCGTGAATTCGGTATCAAATCCGTGGATGAGTGGGGAACTTGGGTCAAAGTTAATCTCACTGGAACTAATTATAGTGCTTGGGTTCCAGACTGGGCCAATCCAAGAATTGACCAAGGGAAATACGATCTCTCAAAAGTTCCCGATCTCACTGACTTCGAAAAAGCTTTCATAAGAGTCGCCAAGAGATCTCTTCGAGAGGGTGGTGCTGTATTTACAGAATGTAACATGTCTTTACATGGAGGTGTTATGCAATTTCTTGAAGCTCTTGGAAAATAGTTAAATAAGATTTACAAAATTTTGCACTAGGGAATCGAGCACAATCATTCCCTGGGAATTAAAAGTAAAATTGTCTTTAGAAAAAATACCAAGACCTTGTTCTTGGTATTTTTTTGCAACAGTCATTGCTTGCAATAAATTCTCTCCATCGAAAAATTCCGAGAGAATAAAACCTTTGTTAGATCGAGAGGATGTGTAGAGCTTCTCATAAAGTAACTGAGTACTACTTAATTCTTCTACATCGAACTCTGAAACGAGCTGCGGCTTCCATTTAAAACGCAGTCCCTCATTTTCCTTCACTAACAACCCAGCCGCTGAAGGCCCCAGTGCTGCATAAGACTTCTGATCCCAATACTTCCAATTATGTTTTGATTCAAAACCTGAAAGAGCGTAATTAGAAACTTCATAGTGATTAAAGCCCTTGGAAGTCAAAAACTGATGGACTCGCTCAAATTCTTCAGCAATTTGCGATTCTTCGGGGATGAGTGAAAATAAAGGGTATTTGTTAGAAACTGAAAAAATATAAAGGCTAATATGTTTGGGAGAAAAACTTAAAATTCTCTCCAACTCCCCTTCAATATCTCTTTGAATGAACTCAGGGTGCGGAACTCCCAACATGAAATCCACAGAAAAATTATTTTGGTGGGAAGCCATAAACTCTAAGAGTTCAAGGGATTCCTTAAGTGTGTGGGATCGATCGAGATAAGGAAAAATCAATGCGTCCAATGACTGCAACCCAATGGAAAAACGGTTGACTCCTAGCTGTTTAAAAAGCTCGAGCCCTACAGTCTCCCAGGCCCCTGGATCAGTTTCCAGGGTAAATTCATGCTTTGGTTTGAACGATATCTTTCGATCAAGCATAAATTTTTCTAAAAATTTTGCACCTGCTTCCCCCCACAAAGATGGAGTCCCCCCTCCTAAATAAAGGGTTTCAAGGACAGAAAGGCTTGCTCCCTTTTCGTAGAGCAGCTGCCAGAGCTTCTCTGCAGAGTTTTCCAAATAACGATGAAAATTATTTAATTGGCTCTGGTCTTGGAGCTTGTGCTTGAAAAAATCACAATAATTGCACAAATGCTTGCAGTACGGAAAATGCAGATACAGTGAATTCACTTCCATGGGCATTAACGATATAATGTTTTCCATGAGAAAAGAATTAAAAGTTAGTGAAAAAGTTATCAATGGTCTCGATACTTATTTTATCCATTACCCTGGAGCGAAATCCAATAGTGTGCAATTCTGGTTTCGTGCTGGAAGTGCTCTGGAATCTGGTAAAGATTTAGGTATTGCTCATTTTCTTGAGCACATGTTTTTTAAGGGAACAAAAAAAAGACCCGGTAGTAAAATTGCTTATGAAATAGAAAGTTTTGGAGGAGAGGTTAATGCCTTTACCTCTTTTGATTATACTTGCTATTACATTAACTCTCCTAAAAATTATCTAAATCATAGCTTAGAAATTCTCATGGATATGATCTGTAACCCAGAATTTAAAAATGAAGAACTAGTCCCTGAGCGAGGAGTCGTTTTTGAAGAATATCGCCGGTCCATCGATAACCCGAGCCATTTTCATTTTCATCAAATTCAAAAAAATAGTTTTACTGGCAAGTATGCCCACCCAATTCTAGGGAATGAAAAGACTATTAAAAGTTTTTCTCGCTCCCAGCTAGTGGCATTTCGGAAAAAATATTATAACTCTAACAATGCAGCCTTATTAGTCACTGGAGACTTTAGTTCAGAACAAAAACTAGAATCTCTCATTAAAAAATATAAACTACCCAAAGGATCTAAAACTAAGTTTTCTCCTTTTAAAATTAAAACCAATGGACATCATATTCACGTTCACAACAAAGATGTCAGTCAAGTAACCATTACCATGACAACTCAAGCTCCCCGCTACGATGTTCAAAATGGTGCCGTTGAAGACTTGGCCATTAATTGCTTAGCCCATGGTGAAACTTCATATCTTCAAAAAGAGTTAGTGAAAAATTCTTCGCTTGCAACATATGCTTCGGGAACAACGATGTTTATGAATGATGGTGGAGTGCATTTTATCAAACTCACCTTTCCTCTTAAAAACCTTGATAAACTTCTTAAAAAATTTAAAGAAGTTCTTGCTGATGTCCTCGAAAATAAATTCACTGAAGAAGATCTTACAAAAATTAAAAATCAATATGTTGCTTCTAAGATTTATGAAAAAGAATCAGTCGAATCGTTTGCTTTTTCACTCGGGCATGGATTCGCTCAAAATGGTAACATCTATTGTGAGGATGAGTTTATTTCAAAAATCAAAAGCGCACAGTTATCAGATGTCAACTTAGCTCTCATTGAAATATTAAAAAGAAACTTTCATTTCAATGTTCAGCTTCCTCTGAAAATTGAACACGACTCGATTCGTGATGCAATTAAAGAATTTAAAGATTCTCTAAATCCTGTGATCAAAAAAATTAAACCTGAAAAATATGCTGTTCATTCAAAAAAATCCAAATTCGATCCCCTCGTTCAAGTGATCAAGTTGAAAGAAGGAATTAATCTCCTTTATCGCCAAAACCCAGCAATCCCTACTTTTGTGCTTCACGCTTATCTCAAAGGTGGCCTCACCCTTGAGACAAAAGAGAATTGTGGCTCCCACTATTTCATAGCCAAATCATTAACTTACGGGAACAAAGAAAAAAAATACCAAGATCTCAAGCTTGAACTCGATACCAAATCGGCAAGCCTGAGTGGTTTTAGTGGAAAAAATGCTTATGGTCTCACCATGCAAGGTCTTTCAGAGCACTTTTCAGAACATGTTAACGATTTTTTCAAC
This sequence comes from Halobacteriovoraceae bacterium, assembly GCA_020635135.1. Taxonomy (GTDB): domain Bacteria; phylum Bdellovibrionota; class Bacteriovoracia; order Bacteriovoracales; family Bacteriovoracaceae; genus JACKAJ01. The sequence goes on along the minus strand of JACKAJ010000015.1, from coordinate 1,604,603 downwards.
ACTCTTCTGTACCCTGAATTTCCTGAGTCATTCTATAATCTAGAAATTGAGATGCTCAAACGCATGTACGAAAACTTTAAGATCGATCCCGTAAAACAATGCTTTAAAAAATTTAACAAACTCCTTTTCAAAGATCATCCTTATGCGCTCGATCTAACTGGAAATGAACACTCTATTCAAAATATCACTCAAGCGAGTTTGAGAAATCTTCATAACAAAAATTTAAAAAGCAACGAAATCCTCTTTACATACTGTGGAGATCTCCCATTAGAAAATCTTATCACTGCCCTCACTCCTTTTCTCTCAGGGCTCAAAGGGCGAGAGATTAAACCTTATACGACTCATAAATTAACCCTCGATAAAAATATTACTGAACACATTGAGTTTGATCGTGAACAAACCCAAGTGTTCATTGGTTTCCCCGGACTTCCCCTCGATGCCAAACAAAATATTTATCTCAAAATGCTCACGGCTTATCTCTCAGGACAGTCAAGTGAACTTTTCGTAGAAGTCCGTGATCGCCAAGGACTTTGCTATGCCACCCAGCCTATTCTCCACAGCGCCCTCGAAGCTGGATACTGGGGAATCTATATTGGTTCTGGTGCAGATAAGACCCAAAAAGCGATTGCGGCCATCGAAAAAATCTTAAATAAACTCCGAGATAAAGGTCTAAAGAAAACTGAAATTCATCGCCTCAAAAAAATGATCGTAGGACAAAAAGATCTCCAACTTCAAAGTAACGACGATTTCGCCAATTACTATTCCATTCCTGTTTTGCATGGACTGGGTATCGATTTCGAAGATATGACTGTTGAAAATATAAAGAAGATCGAACCCGAAGCTCTCAATAAGTTTTTGAAAAAATTTCTTTCTCAAAAACAAATTGTCGTAACTTCAGGCCCTTCTTAAAATTATTTGATGAGAGAATAATAGGCGACCAGACCATTTCCAAGTATTCCATTGAATATAGGGTGGACTAACTCTATCCATGAACTTTGTCCCCAGCTCATTATAATTCCTACAATCATCAAGGAATAGGCTATCACAGCGAGTATCCATGGTGGGGATGATTCAAAAATTTCCTTTTTTCTTAGTCCATTAACAGTTGGAATAAATGAAATTACATAGACGATTTGAAGAAGCAAATTAGCAGTCTGCGGATTACCACTTATTTGCCAAAAAACACCAACGACAAGTGCTACGGCCAAGCAGATCATATCTAGAGTGCTAAGTCTTGCAAATTTGCCATTAACTGAAGAGTAAACTGCAACAAGAATGATTCCCCCAACTACGAATAATAGAGGTAGAGCTTTAAGAAAATTCCCGTTTGCTAGATAAAAATAAGTCAAAAGGTTAATGAGACCAATGACCAGCCATGTAATCCAAGTCGCTGGATTAGGTATAGATTTCCCTTTGGTTAGATTGATAAAGTAGATTCCCATTGAAGAAATACTAAAAATACTCGCTGAACCTGATATAACTTCTGTCACTTGTAGCTGCATAATAAAATCTCATTATCCTAGTTAAATAATTCAATCAAGGATGGGTGAAATATTTACCTACCTAAACTCATTATAAGCATAGAAAAAGATTTACCTCTCAAATAAAGGGCTAACCTTAAATGCTTATTTGACCGATTAGATTTTTATGAAGACAGTTTCCTTGGCATTATTCCTATTCTTAATTTCAAACATTCAAACTTTTGGAGCCATAAAAGAATGCCATCGCCCATTCATAAAACCTTCATTATATTACAAACAAACAGTGCTAACGTATTATTTAGATATCGATCAAGGCCATCTTTCAGAAGTCTTTAAAATTTTTGCTAATAGGGCAATCTATGAACGTGGAGAATCTTTCTACTTAGGTTCTAAGTCAAAAATTAAAAAATTCTATACTGAAGTTAGATCTCTAAAGGGTAAGCATAGTATTAATAAAATTAGTGTCTCCAAAAATTCCGTATTCGTAGAGGGTTCCTTTACAGGGAAGCATGAAGAGAGAGAGATTCAGACAAATTTTACTGATTTTTGGTTATTCAACACTGACGGCTTGATTGTCTATAGAAAATCCACCATTGACCAAGAGGGTATCTGATAGGTGCCAGGCTCTTTTCGTTAAACCATAGCATTAAACGCAGTGGTTTAACGAAAAGAGCCTGGCACCTTAAAGAGGCACCTTAAAGACTAGTTACATTTTTCTTTGATGTTGGCTGTCACTCTCAACGCCACTTCACTCCAAGTTTTAGAAACTCCATCTTTCCCTTTGTGAAAAGTCTGGCAAGTTTTACTAAGAGATTCGAAAGCTGATTTCAAACCAATTTTGATAAGATCAATTTTACCTTCAGCAAGAAAGCGCTCACCATCGTGACTGAAAACCATTTTAACATCTTCGGTTTTATCACCGATAAATAATTTAAAAGTCAGCATCTTTGAAACTTTATCGAAATTCGTGACAACTCCTCGAATACTCGTCCCTGCCATTTCTTTAAATAGGCCATTGATGATGTTGACGTTTCGAGCTGTTTTTCCTGCATCGATTGTCATTTCATCTAACCAAAACGAAGAATTACCAACAATCCCTTCTAAGCTAGGTGCTTTGCTGGGAGCAGAAATTTTGAAATCTTTAAAAGTTCCCTTCACTCCAACTTTTTCTGTAAACTTGTATCCCGTGAACTCAACTTTGGCACTATCGGCATCAAAGTTATAAGTACAAACTTTTCCAAAAGCTAAAAAAGGCAAAAGACTAAAAATTAAAATTATGTTTTTCATAGTGGACTCCTTGAATTTTAATAGGCACAACTTTTAGCTGAATTCTACTCTTCAAGAAGCTATAAGACAAAAATTAAGAAACAATTTTTTTTGAGTTGGGAGCTACATTCAAGGCTATACGCTCAATATCACTGAGATCATCTTCTTTCTTTAAAAGATTGAGAAGATATTTTTGGTTTGGATCTGACTTAACCTCTAGAGACAAACGCGTAAACAACGCACCGATTAACTCAAAGGACTCTGCCAATCTTTCAAAAAATGCTGGCATATCAAAACACCGCGGGCGAACACCATTGAGCTTATAGTAAGCTGACTTTCCAATATTAATATAGTAAGAGCGATCGAGAATTTTTTTATTGATGGACTCAGAGTAGTAGCTACTCATCAAAAGCGCCACATCTCCAACTTTTTTGAATTCCCTTTTTTGTTCTTCTGGAGACAACTGAACGGATTCTAGCAAGGCCATTCCCAATGCTCGATCTTCAGAGAAACGATCACTAAGAGAGTATTCTTCGAGAACATCACTAGAATAAAAAACAATTTCTTGAGGAAGAGGGCAAGGCGACTCGCTATTGAACTGATCAAGCAGATCAAAAAAATAATTTTTCAGGCTTTCCACCTGTAAAATCTCGCTATTATCCCGTTTACGCTCTACCATTTACTTCCTTTTTCATCTCAATAAATATTATACCATGAGGCTAAACCCATGAAATTATGAGGAAAAATCCTTATTCTGACTAATCGGCACAAATGCGTCTTAATTTAAATTAAGATCTCAATAATAGTAACCAAGTGTAAATATTTGAAATCATTGGATTAATTAATCAATTTGCTTATTGATCTAGCTCGATCATAAGATGCCCAGATTCTATGCTTTCACCTTCCTGGACGTGGACGCTTTTAACACTGGCTTCTGCAGAGGCTTTGATTTCGTTTTCCATTTTCATGGCTTCGAGAATGAGAAGGGTTTGTCCTTTTTCAATTTTGTCCCCGGGTTTCACTAAAACTTTCACGACTTTTCCAGGCATTTGAGTCACGAGGGACCCAAATTCGTCCCCATTTTTTCCGGATGGTTTAAACCCTTTGTGAACTTTAAATGTTTGATTGAGAAGATGAATATTTTTCGAAGATTTAAGTTTTGTTACTTTATGCCAGCTTAATTGATCAACGCTATAAAACATTTGGTTAGCAATATTCTTAAAAAACAAATCATGTTTTTCACCATTAATCTCTAGCTTGTATTTTTCTTTATCGACGAAAAAATCACAGATATATTCATTATTTTCTGAACTTAAATAAATCCTCAAAGGTTGACCTCTCCTGCAATAATGTTCACAACTTTATCAAAAATATTTTCATTTTCTAAGCTTTCCTGAGGCTTAACTTCTTCAATGTATTTTGTACTATAAATCCCTGAAACAAATTGTTTTTCCGATAATATCTTTTGATGAAGGGGAATATTGTTTTTCAAACCTTCAATTTTTAATCCCTTAAGTGCACTTCGCATTTTTGAAAGACAGGCCGAGCGGTGTAATCCTTTTGCAACAAGTTTCCCTATCATAGGATCGAATGAAGGAGTAATTTCTTGACCTGCATAGAGACAATGATCAAAACGTATTCCCTGGGGAAAAGTGAAAGAAATCCCTGAAATTTTTCCTGGTGCTGGCAACATTGTTACAGGATCTTCAGCACAAATCCGGCATTCAATGGCATGACCGTGTAATGAGATATCATCTTGTTTTTGAAAATCTATTGGTTCATTCAGTGCAACTTTAATCATATTGACTAGCAAATCAACTCCCGTCACTTCTTCAGTGATAGGGTGTTCGACTTGAATTCTGGTATTCATTTCTAAGAAATAAAATGACCGGTCTTCGTCCATAATGAACTCAACTGTACCAGCTGAATCATAGTTAACTTCTCGAGCAAGTTTAATCGCTGTTTCACATATCGCTTTTCGCAAAGCCTGGTCATCTCCAATAAAGGGAGAAGGGGCTTCTTCGATTATTTTCTGATGGCGTCTTTGAACGGAACATTCTCTTTCATACAAATGATAGATATTCCCCTGCTTATCTCCCAACACTTGAACTTCAATATGATGAGGATTTAAAATATATTTTTCAACTAAAAGACCATCATTGCTAAATGATGACAGTGCTTCTCTTTTAACGGCTTCAAAATTTTTCTCAAGCTCATCTTCGCTGAAACAAGCCCGCATTCCTTTCCCTCCACCTCCTGCAACTGCTTTAAGAAGAACGGGGTAACCAATTTTTTTTGCAATGTCTTTAGCCTCTTTAACGCTATCAACTTCTCCAACTGAACCAGGGATAGTAGGAACACCTGCTTTTTCCGCCATTTTTTTAGATACGGCCTTGTCCCCCATCAATTCAATCGCCTTAGCATTGGGCCCAATAAAAATAACTTTTTTCTTTTCAAGCTTTTCGACAAACTCTCCGTTTTCTGCCAAAAATCCATAACCTGGGTGAACAGCATCAACATTATACTGTTCGATAATTTCTAAAATCTTTTCCTGATTGAGATAAGTTTCAGTATTATTTTTTCCTGGAAGATGGACCCATTGTTGGCAATATTCGAGGTGAGCAGCTTCTGGCTCATTGTCTGTCCACAACCCCACACTGATATGTCCTAATTCATTAATGGCTTTAGCCACTCGAATAGCAATTTCACCACGATTTATAATGAGAATCTTTTTCATAGAGGAATGTTCCCATGTTTTCTAGCTGGTCTTTTGACATTTTTATGTTTTAAAAACTGAAAGTGCTTAATAAGTTTTCTTCTTGTTTCTTCTGGATAAATCACTTCATCAATATAACCAAGTTCAGCTGCCTTATACGGATTATTAAATTCGTTTTCATAATTTAAAACCAGCTCAGCTTTTTTCTTATCAAAGTCTTTTCCCTTTAATCCTTTGAGCTCATTTCTAAAAATAATATTAACAGCTCCATCAGCTCCCATGACAGCAATCTCAGATCTGGGATAAGCTAAATTGATATCAGCACGAATATGCTTGGAAGCCATAACATCGTAAGCACCTCCATAAGCTTTTCTCGTAATCAATGTCACCATGGGGACTGTTGCTTCACTAAAAGCATACAGGAGCTTGGCTCCATGGCGGATAATTCCACCGTACTCTTGCACAGTTCCTGGCAAAAATCCTGGTACATCCACCAAAGTTAATAGTGGAATATTAAAAGCATCACAAAAGCGCACAAACCTCGCAGCCTTTGTCGCTGAATTAATATCAAGTACACCTGCTAAAAAGTTAGGCTGGTTAGCGACAATCCCTATTGCCATTCCCCCCATTCTTGCAAACCCACAAAGAATATTCTGAGCGAAGAGTGATTGGACTTCAAAGAAGTGTTTATTGTCGACAATCTCAAGAATAATTTCTTTCATGTCATAAGGTTTTTTAGAACTATCTGGGATAAACGTTTTAAGAGAGTTGTTGACTCTCTCAACGTTATCCTGAGTGGGAACATCTTGAGGCTTTTCATTATTAGACTGCGGAATAAAGAACATTAATTCCCTTACCCTTTCAAAGCAATCATCTTCATCGCGACAAATAAACTGCGCGACTCCTGACTTTTCGTTATGGGTTTTAGCTCCTCCCAATTCATCTTTGGTCACTTCTTCGTGAGTAACAGTCTTAATGACATCAGGTCCCGTCACAAACATATAGGAAGTTTGATCCACCATAAATATAAAATCTGTCATGGCCGGAGAATAAACAGCTCCGCCAGCACATGGCCCCATAATAAGAGAAATTTGAGGAATGACACCTGAGCAATCGACGTTACGATAAAATATTTCGGCATACCCAGCTAGAGAGGCGACACCTTCTTGAATTCTTGCCCCGCCAGAATCATTAATTCCAATAACAGGAATCATATTGTTGAGAGCATAATCCATGACCTTGCAAATCTTTTTAGCAAATGCTTCTCCAAGAGCTCCTCCCCAACAAGTAAAATCTTGAGAGAAGATGGCCACTTGTCGACCATTGATAGTCCCAATTCCTGTGATTACGCCATCACCTAGGTATTTTTGATTTTCAATTCCAAATTGAGAACAGCGGTGAGTGACAAATTTATCAAATTCAATAAATGATTTGGGATCGAGGAGTCTTTCAATTCGCTCTCTGGCCGTGTATTTTCCTTGCTCGTGTTGTCTTTGAATTCGGGCTTCACCACCACCCAATTCAGCCGCTTGATTCATCTCATCGAGCACAGCTCTCTTTGCGTTTTCGCTCTCTGTCATTGTCACTCCTTAAGATAGGCACAACTTTAGCTTTCTCCTAAGAATTAATCAACTTCCACGTAAGAGATTTTAATAGAAATAAAGGGTTTAATCGAAAAAAGCCTCTCCCCTGGGTCCAGCGAAAAGGCTTTATTTTGAAAAATATCTTAGAAATTATTCGCAAATGCTAAATACGTACTGAGCAACTTCGAATTCACCACCAACAACTTCTTCAGGCTGTTTTCTAATATAGGCTGTATCGCCATTACTTCCTGAACCACCATTTATAGCGACAACGAAATCACCATTAACAGAAAGAGCTTCAATTTCTGAAATATCAGCAGAACTCAAGCCAGCTCCTTTGAGGATTATATCCATGTATTCTTTGAGGTTTTTAAAGACTCCCCCGCCATCCATAGAAAACGCTGAAAGATCATCATAAGATCCGACGACGTATTGATCAACATCGTATTTATCAGTCGTCCCTGCAAATGTTTTGTATTCTGCAGTTCTTTCATCTGCATGAAATGTATCGTACTCGACATCAAAAAGATCGTAATCTTGAAAGATACAACTAATATCAGCTCGGCATAGTGAACTTGTAAACAAACTAGCAAAAAGCGAAATTAAAAATACATTTTTCATCGGAATTCTCCTTCAAATTATTGTGAATTAATTCACTGCCCGTGATAAATCACTAGCAAAAAGAGAAGTCAAGAAATCACAAGATTAACTATAAAAACTACGAGTTTTTACTCTGGCAAATTGACTTAGGTTAAGATTCATCTTCAAAATAATCAATATCGACATCTAATTTTGAAACATGTCTAAACTTTCTATTTTGAAAATTTCCTACAAAGCTAATTGTTTTTTGAGAATCGGGATACTCGCAAATTTCATGCTCAATCGAGGTACTCAAACTGAGATACTTGAGATCCTTATTTCCAGTATTGATAATTTGATGAGCCACTTCTTGTCCCCCTGGAGGACAAGCAATGATATCATGTTTTCCAACTGGATATTCCTTATCCCCAAAGCGCAAAGTTCCTTGACCTTCTAGGATCAAAAACATTTCTTCATTGACGTGATGATTGTGGTAAGGACAAACTTTTTTGCCTGGCGGAACAACAGTCAGGCTATAACCTAGTTTTTTCGCGCCTATTAAATCTGAGATCGGACCAAACTGACTTTTGAAATCGCCATGTTCATGAGAATTCATTTTAACTGCATCTAAATTTATAAAAGGTTTCATTTGCTACTCCTTTATATATTAGGAGTAGCAAAAAAATTGGAGTTTTACGAAGCTTTCTTTCTTTTATCGAGCCCATACTTATCAACTTTCATAATAAGCCCAGCGCGGCTGATTCCTAGTTCCTTCGCAAGTTTTGATTTATTGTAGTTAGTGCGCTTGAGCCCTTCTTTGATCATATAGGCTTCAAGCTCTTCTAAAGCTTCTTTCAATGTTCCTGTCGTATTAACACCTTTTAAACCAACAGGTGTGCCTCCCCCAACCTTTTCCAAAATTCTGGAGCTCAACAACTCAGGAGTAATAACATTGTCTTCACCTGCCAAAACCACCAGTCTTTCGATTTCGTTTTCTAGTTCTCGAATATTTCCTGGCCAAGTATAATCGAGCATCTTTTCCATACATTTTTTAGAAATTGTTTTAAGACTATAGCCTTTCTCCGCACAGCGTTTTTCAAGAAAATGATCCACTAAAAGAGGGACATCTTCTTTTCTTTCTCTTAAAGGTGGCAAGCCCACGTTAATAACGTTGATTCTGTAATAAAGGTCTTCACGAAACTCACCTTTCGCAATCATCTCTTTTAGTGGCTTATTGGTCGCTGCAATGATGCGAACGTTGACTTTTTTAGGAGTCGTCGCCCCTACTGGCAGAAATGTTCCTTCTTGTAGAACTCGCAACAGTTTAACTTGCATCGTCAGTGAAGTATCTCCAATTTCGTCGAGGAATAATGTCCCTCCATCAGCTGTTTCAAAAAGTCCGCGTTTATCTTTAACAGCGCCAGTAAATGCACCTTTTACGTGACCAAAAAGTTCTGAATCTAAAAGGTTATCGTTAAAAGCTGAACAGTTTTGAGCAACAAACAGTTTATCTTTTCGTTGAGAATTATAATGAATGGCCTTAGCCACGAGTTCTTTCCCGGTCCCATTCTCCCCTTGGATGAGGATTGTGGATTCCGTTGTCGCAATTTTTTCAAGAAGAGCATAAATTTGTTGCATCTTCTTGGATTTCCCAATCATGTGATGATAGCGATATTTATTCGTCACTTCAGAATTGAGATCGCGAATTCTCTGCTCCCTCATGGCAATTTCACTTTGATAAGTTCCAATCTCATCAGAGTATAAAGTCAAGAGTTCACGGAGGTAGTCCATCTGATATTTTTCAAGATGAGGTAATTTTTTAGAAGCAAGCTCAGCTTCTTCCGCTAAGTAACCGATAGAAACCATTTTTTCTATTAGTTGCTTTTCATCGCTTTTTCCAAAATTTTCAGCAGCATAACAATAGGAAATGACGTACCCAATTCCTGCACCTTCAGAAAGGACATGTGTGATCATTCCTTTTACACCAGGATAGAATGTCGAAAATTCGACCACATTATCTTTGGAATTGTTCAAAGTTTTGATTGCTTCATCAATATCTTGTTGAAGAAATTCTTTTCCTTTCGGGGACAACATTTGTGTTTTAAAAAGATAAGACTTAAACTCATGTTTTTGAACGTCAAAATCGTCTTGGAGCTTTCCAAATTCATCCACATAGATAATGTCGATGGCAAACCAACGTCCCAAAATTTCAGAAAGTTTCTGAATAACGTGAAGGTCTTTAATTGTGTCCCAAGAAATCATAAGCCAATCCTTGTAGAAGTTTTCAACAATATTTCTATTAAACTAATCGGGATATTGCTTAAAAACTTTACATCTAACCTCTTAGATCCTGAGTATAGAAGTCCAGTAAGATAGCCTTGAACTTTCCACCACTTACCAATGAAAATTAATGATTTTCTAATTACAGGGATCGTAGCCAGTCTAGATAATAGACATTTTCCCACTCTTGCGGGCCTACGAATTTCTTTAAAGCTTCCAATGTTTGGGATTCAAACACATAGGTCTCTGGAACTTTCGCCGTCCCAAATTTTTCAAAAAACTCACCATTATTTTCAACAAAAATCTCAACATTCCCGAGTGTTTCAAATTCTGATTTAAAACGATCGAGAAACTTCTTAACTTTCTTCACTTCATCATTAACGGCAACTAAATAGAAGTTGGCATTATGGGCTTTAGCCTTGCGAATAAACTTCAGCAACGCAGGAAACTCCACTTCGCAAGGAGCACACCAGGTTCCCCAAAAATGAACAAAAATATACTTTTTTGATTCTTGAGAAATAAAAGTTCGAAGATTAATTTTTTCGCCATTGAGACGCTCAAAATTGGCATCAGGAACACTCTTTAAAACAAGCGCTTCTTTCTCACTACCTTGTTCTGAAACGATCATTTTTTGAATTTTTTGATGGGTATAAAAGGCGTAGCCAAAGGCTATAAGCATCGTTGCGACAATTGCTAATAGCCTTTTAGCCATTTTCTTAGATTACTCTACGAAAGAAATGTAACTCATGGGTGCATTATCACCAACTCGGCCATCAGGGATTTTTGTAATACGAGTATATCCCCCTGGTCGCGTTTTAAATTTTGGAGCTACATCTGCAAAAAGTTTACGAACAGCGTCCATATTGTCGAGTTTCTTATAAGCCAATCTTCTATTGGCAACAGTGTCTACTTTTGCAAGAGTTACAAGTTTTTCAACATAAGGTTTAACTGCTTTAGACTTTGCATGTGTTGTTTTGATTTTTCCATGATCGATTAACTCAATTGAGAGGTTTCTCACAAGTGACTTACGATGAGATGGATTAACCGCTAATTTATTTTTGTGCTTTTGATGTCTCATGCTTCTCTCCTAGTTTTCTGGAGTTGTATCACCAGAATTCCCTCCGCCTTGCACTTGCTTCATAATGCTATCAACTTTCATACCAAGCCCAAGTCCCATATTTGAAAGAATTTCTTTAATTTCGTTCAGAGACTTACGACCAAAGTTTTTCGTTCTGAGCATTTCACCTTCAGTTTTAGAAACAAGTTCGTAAATGTATTTAATATTGGCATTCTGTAAGCAGTTAGCAGAGCGAACTGAAAGTTCAAGTTCTGAAACTGGTTTAAGAAGTGCTTCGTTTGTTGGGTTTGTTTTAATTTGAGCAGGTTTACTCACTTCCACTGGAGTATCTTCATCTTCAAAGCTCAAGAACAGAACCAATTGGTCTCTCAAAATCTTAGAAGACAATGAAACCGCATCAACCGGATCGATCCCCTCATTAGTCCAAACTTCAAGAGTTAATTTATCAAAATCGGTTCTCTTTCCAACCCGAGCGTTAGTCACAGTGTAGTTAACACGTGATACTGGGGAGAAAAGTGTATCGAGGTAGATCCAACCAACAGGAAGTTCATATTTTTCTTTATTATCAAGAGCCGTAACATATCCTTTCCCTCGAGTGACAAGAATTTCCATTCTCAAATTTGCACCCGCAGAAAGGTTACAGATAACATGCTCTGGATTAAGAACTTTCACATTCACATTTTCAGAAATATCAGAAGCCAAAACTGGACCTTCAGAATTTTTCTCAATCGTAAGAGTAACTTCTTCTTTATCGATAAGTTTAAACTTAACTTCTTTGAGGTTAAGAATGATTTCACTCACTTCTTCTTTAACGTTCGTGAGTGTACTGAATTCATGGTCAGCACCATCGATTCTAATAGCAGCAATACCTGCACCTTGAAGAGAAGAAAGAAGGACTCTTCTCAAACTATTACCTAAAGTGAGCCCGTAACCTCTCTCGAGAGGCTTGGCAACGAACTTACCGTATTTTGTTGAAAGCTCATCATTATCTACTTCAAGAGCCGTTGGACGAATCATATCTGTCCAGTGTTTGCTCATAAAACTATCCATTAGTCACTCCTATATCTCTTTAAAATTATATTTAAATACTAAATTATACTCTTCTTCTTTTTGGTGCACGACATCCATTATGAGGGATCGGACTCTTATCGGCAACCGAAGCAATTCTAAATCCTAGACCAAGAAGAGCGCGAATAGCGTTCTCTCTTCCTGCTCCTGGGCCTTTAACTTTCACGTCAACAGTGCTAACCCCATGCTCTTTAGCTTTCTTAGCAGCTTCTTGAGAAGCAACCTGAGCTGCAAACGGAGTCGACTTCTTAGAACCTCTAAAGCCTAATCCACCAGCACTGGCCCAAGAAATAGCATTTCCTTGATGGTCAGTGAATGTCACGATCGTATTGTTGAACGAAGCGTGAATATGACATAACGCATGAGTTATATTCTTTTTTACTTTCTTTTTTGTTGTCGCTTTTTGTTTAGCCATTTTTTCCTCTTATCCTATTTTATTACTTCATCGATTTAATAGATTTCTTACCTGCAATTGCTACAGCTTTTCCTTTTCGCGTTCTCGCATTGGTGTGCGTTCTTTGTCCGCGAACAGGAAGACCTTTCTTATGTCGAGTTCCTCGGTAACAGTTAAGATCTTTCAATCTTTTAATATTAAGTCCAACTTCTCTTCGAAGATCCCCTTCAACAGTGTAATCTTCAAGAGCAGTTCGGATAGCTCGAATTTCATCTTCTGAAATATCATTTGAATTTTTAGTAAGCTCAATTCCTGCTTTGGTTAGAACTTCTACCGAAACAGTTGGTCCCACTCCGTAGATAGAACGAAGAGCTACACTCATTGCTTTATTTCTTGGTAAATCGACCCCTAAGATTCTTGCCATTTTATATCTCCTAACCTTGTCTTTGCTTGTGTTTAGGGTTTTCTTTGCAAATTACTCTAAGAACACCTTTTCTTTTAATAATCTTACATTTTGCGCACATTTTTTTTACTGAAGATCTCACTTTCATAACAAATCCTTAATTAATTTATACAATTCATAATTTGCTCTGTTACTCCATCAATTTCTTTTTCTGCATCTATTGTAACAAGCAAATTTTTATTTTTATAAAACTCAATCATGGGACCAACTTCTCTCAAGTAAACATCCATCCTATTGCGAACAACTTCTTCTTTATCATCTTCTCGCTGGATGAGATGTGTCCCAGTTACATCACACGTTCCCGTTTTTCTCGGTGGGTTGGAAACCAAATTATAAATATGTTTTCCATCACTTGAAACACGACGATTAACAATTCTGTTAATCAATTTTTCAATGTCCACATCAAGCAAAACAGCAACATAAGCTGTGCCATTCAAGATTTCTTGATCGAGAACCTCAGCCTGCTTAACATTCCGCGGGAACCCGTCAAATATATACTGTTTACTCGATAAGTCAATATTCGCCTTCAAAAGCTCTACCACTAAGTCATCGGAGACCAATTCTCCTAAATCCATGACGGACTTGATTCTTTGTCCCAATTCAGTACCTTTAGAGACCTCAGCTCTCAAGAGATCTCCTGTAGAGACATGGGCGTAACCTTTTTTCTCTACCAAGATATTGGACTGTGTCCCTTTTCCAGACCCTGGAGGTCCTATGAGTACTAAATTCTTCATTAAAACCTCTTCGCTCCAGCGTATTTCCCACGAACTTTGTAAATTTTGCTATAGCGATCAGAGATTAAGAAACTCTCAATTTGCGCTAATGTATCAATGGCCACCCCAACAAGGATGAGCAATGACGTTCCCCCAAAATAAAAAGGAACACTTGCTAAATTCAAAAGCATAATTGGAAGAATACATATAAGAGCGACGTAAATCCCACCAAACAAGGTTAAGCGAGAGACAACGTAGTCTAAAAATTCTGCAGTTTTTGGTCCCGGGCGTATTCCAGGAACAAATCCACCATTTTTCTGTAAATTTTCAGAGATATCTTTTGTTTTAAACTGAACCGAAGCATAAAAATAAGCAAAGAATATAATAAACCCAACAAACACAACGTTATAGAGTGTTCTTCCTGGATACAGTGACTGCTGAATACTATCGAGAACCATTTTCAATGTTTCCCATCTTTCAGGAGCTAAACTCAAAATCGTAGCAGGAAATCCTAAAAGTGCTGAAGCAAAAATCGGAGGCATAACCCCAGAAATATTGAGCTTAATAGGAAGGTGTGAAGCCTGACCACCATAAACACGATTGTTCACCACTCTCTTTGCATATTGAACTGGAATTTTTCTCATCGCTCTTTCGATATAAATGATAATCCAAAAAGCTGCCAGCATGATCGCCGCTAAAACAATGAGGTTAAATCCTGTAAGTTCACCACTTCTATATAAATTGATCGTATCGCGAATCCCACGAGGAATTCCCGCTGCAATACCTGCAAAGATAATAAGAGAAATCCCGTTACCAATTCCTCGCTCTGTAATTTGCTCCCCTAACCACATAAGAAAGATTGTTCCAGCTGTTAAGCTAATCACAGTCAAAAGACGGAAGTGAAGTCCCGGCTCAAGAACGATAGGAAGATTGAGTGGGCTTTTAAAATTTTCCATCATCAGTGCAAGTCCCCACCCTTGAAAGAAACAAAGAAGCACAGTTGCATAACGCGACCACTGTGTGAGCTTCTTTTGTCCATCAGGCTCTTTTTGAATTTCAGCAAAGAAGGGAAATGAAACTGTTAAAAGACTGAATATAATGGAAGAAGTAATGTAAGGCATAACTCCAAGGGCAAGAATAGAGAATCTCTTCAGAGCTCCCCCAGTAAACTTGTTGAACATCCCTAATGCAGAGTTTGTTTGATTTTCAAAAAATGCAGCCAGTGCCGATCCATCAACTCCCGGAACAGGCACTTGAGTTGCCATCCGGAACACACACAACATAGCGATCGTAAACAGCAATCGCTTTATAAGCTCATCAAATTTTCCTTGAGCAGGATTCTGCATAATCAATTTCCTCTTACTAATTTTTTAATATTTAACAATTACTTAGTTTGTTCTTCAGTGTGGTTAATTTTCCCACCAGCTTTTTCAATAGCTGTAACTGCTGATTTTGTGAACTTCTCAATCCCATCAAAAGTTAAACTTTTAGAAAAATCACCTTTTGCCAAAATTTTGATTGGAAGATTTTTGTTTTTACCACTCAAAAAACCTTCTGCAGTCAATGTTTCTCTCGAAACAGTATTTCCTTTGAAATATTCTTGTAGTGTTCCCAAGTTAATTTCAGCAAAGTGCTTTCTAAAGAGGTAGTTTGAAAAACCTTTTTTAGGAAGACGTCGATACATTGGCATTTGTCCACCCTCGAAACCGATAGCAATGCCACCACCTGTTCGAGCTTTTTGACCTTTGTGTCCCTTACCGGCTTGTTTTCCCCAACCAGATCCTTGACCACGGCCAATTCTTTTTCTATCGCGATTAGCGCCTGGGCTCTTTAGATTATTTAAAGTTAACATAATATACCTCTTATCAATTAATTCTCAGCTAATATATCAATCCACTGGATCATTTTTTTAATCATTCCACGAACACAAGGAGTATTTTCCAAAGTTTTTTCGTGACCAATTTTCTTTAAGCCAAGCCCTTTAATTGTAGAAATCTGATCTTTTGTACAACCAATTGTGCTTCTCTTTAATTTGATTGTAATAGTTTTTGCTGCCACGTCTTTCTCCTATTAATTACTTTTCTCTTAAAGTCTTTGATTCAAGCCCTCTAGCCGCGGCAACTTGGTCAACACTTCTTAAATCTTTAAGAGCTTTAAAAGTTGCTTTCACAATATTGTGAGGGTTATTTCCTCTAAGTGATTTAGTTAAAACGTTTTTAATTCCTGCAAGTTCAAGAATTGTCCGGCAAGCTCCAGCCGCTTTAATCCCCGTCCCTTCCGCTGCAGGCTTAAAAAGAATTTTCCCTGCATCGTATTCACCGAGAATTTCATGAGGAATTGTTCCTTTATCAATAGAAACATTAATCATTCTTTTCGCAGCTACTTGGCTTCCTTTTCTGATAGCATCAGGAACTTCTTTTGCCTTTCCAAGTCCAAAACCAACATTTCCTTTCTTGTCCCCAACAATAATTAAGGCAGAAAAAGAAAATCGGCGTCCACCTTTAACAACTTTGGCGACTCGGTTAACAGCAACAACTCTTTCTTCAAGATCCACTGCTGGCTTTTCTTCGGCATGTTTTTCAGTACGTTTTTTTCCTGCACTCATATACGGACACCACCTTCTCTAATGCTATCTGCGATTGTTGCAACAACACCGCAATATTGTTTTCCATTTCTATCATAAACAGCTGTTTCGATATTGTTGCTTTTCAATTTGTCAGCAACGGCTTTTCCGATAGCGACAGCATTCTCTTTATTTACTCTTGTTCCCACTTTGTTTTTCCCAAATGTTTGAACAGTAAAAAGAGTCTTACCTGCAGCATCGTCGATGACCTGAACCTGAATGTGCTTATTTGTTTTTACGGCACAAACACGTGGTCTCTCAGCTGTTCCACTTACTTTCTTTCTAATTGAGAGTTTTCTTCTGTAATCTCTCTTTTTCTTTTCATTTTTAATTTTTCGATAATTTTTACGGATCATAATCCTATCCTCTATCTAATTTTTAGCCAGCTTTCCCACCAGTTTTACCAGCTTTTCTTATTATTCTTTCATCGTCATATTTAATACCTTTACCTTTGTAAGGCTCAGGTGGTCTGAAGGATCTCACTTTGGCAGCTGCAAACCCAACTAATGATTTATCACAACCACTTAGGCTAATTGTGTTTTTAACAACCTTTGCTTCAATCCCTTCAGGAAGTACATATTCAATAGGGTGTGAATAACCAAGGTTAAGAACAAGAGTTTTTCCTTGAACTGCAGCCTTATATCCAACTCCGTTGAACTCAAGATTTCTTGTAAAGCCTTCAGTAACTCCAACAACCATATTGTTAATAAGAGTTCGGCTTAAGCCCCATAGAGACTTCAATTTATTAGTTGACTCATCAATTGTGACTTTAAGTTCTTTGCCTTCGATCACAACATTAATGCCGTTATTCTTCTCATACTGGAGATTCCCTTTCGGCCCTTTAACGCTGATAAGGTTTCCATCAATTTTAACTTCTACCTTTTCCGGAATGTTTACAATCTGTTTTCCTATACGTGACATCTCCGCGCTCCTAATTACCAAACGTTACAGAGGATCTCTCCCCCAACTTTTAATTTCTTTGCTTCTCTCGAAGAAATAATTCCCTTCGAAGTCGATAAAATCGAAACACCCAAACCACTGCAGACACGTGGAATTTTTTGATATCCAGCATATCTTCTCAAACCTGGGCTTGATGCTCTTTCTAACTGAACAATCGCATTTTCTTTCAGATAAACACGAATTTTAATATCGTTAATTTCTTTTGCTACGATTTTAAAAGAACGAATATAACCTTCATCCTTTAAAACTTTACAAATATTTGCTTTCGTTTTGCTCCCAGGAATATCGACTTTTGTATGCCCAGCTCTGATGGCATTTCTAATTCTTGTTAGCATGTCTGAAATAGGATCAGTCATCATAATATTTTACTCCTTAATTTTACCAACTAGCTTTTGTCACACCTGGGATAATTCCTCTAAGTGCCAATTCTCTCAATTTAATACGTGAGAGATTAAATTTTCTATAATACCCACGGCTTCGGCCTGTAAGGTAACATCTGTTTCTGTGACGAGTCGGACAGCCATTGCGATTAAGTTTATTAAGCTTAATCATCGCTTCTTCTCTATCGTCGTCAGAAAGATTTTCATCAACAACTTTTTTTCTAAGTTCAGCTCTTTTCTTAGCTTGCTTATCAATCAGTTGTTTTCTTTTGTTGTTTTTAATAATTGTACTAGTTTTAGCCATAGTATTTTTTCCTCTTCCGTTAATTATTCTTTGAATGGCATTCCAAAAGCGCGCAACAACTCACGGCCTTCATCATTAGTTTTTGCAGTTGTTGTAAAGACAATTCCCAATCCACGAATTTTATCAATTTTATCATAGTTAATTTCAGGGAAAATAATTTGTTCTTTAATCCCCATCGCATAGTTTCCTCTTCCGTCAAAACCATTCGCGTTGAGTCCTCTAAAGTCTTTAACTCGAGGAAGAGAAAAGTTGATCAAACGATCAAGAAATTCATACATCTGTCTTCCTCTTAAAGTCACCATAGCTCCAAGGGGTTGGCCTTCTCTCAATTTAAAAGTTGCAATTGAATTTTTTGCTCTTGTTGTAACAGCTTTTTGGCCAGTAATCTGAGCAAGGTCTGTTGCAATACTGTCAGCTACTTTTGCATTTTGAACGCAGTCTTTAGTCACACAGCTCACAATAATTTTTTCGATTTTAGGAACTTCATTGATGTTTTTGTACTTAAACTTATCCATCAGATCTTTTCTAATTTTATTGTTATAAACTTCTTTCAAGCGGATCATTTCAAACCTCTCTACGATAGTACTGTCCCGCATTTCACAGCTACGCGGACTTTTTTCCCATCTTTATTTTCAATTCTTACTCTCGATGGTCCACCTGTTTTTGGACTTACGATAGCGACATTACTAATATCTAATTCTTTTTCAATGTCTTTAATTCCACCCTGAGCATCTTCTTGAGTTGGTCTCACTGCTTTTTTAACAAGATTGACTCCCTCAACGAGGACTTTACGAGTTTTCCAATTAATATTGGTTACTTTACCTTTTTTTCCAAAGTCTTTTCCCGCTAAAACAACTACTTCGTCATTGATTTTTAACTTTTGCATAATATCCTCTCTTAAAGAACCTCACTCGCGAGTGAACAAATTTTTGTATATTCTTTCGCCCGTAGCTCTCTTGCCACTGGACCAAAAATACGAGTTCCAATAGGGTCTTTACCTTGTGCTCCCAAAAGAACCACACTGTTGTTATCAAACTGAATATAAGAACCGTCTTCTCTTCTAATTGGATATTTAGTTCGAACGATAACAGCTTTTTTAACGTCACCTTTTTTAATTTTCCCACCAGCAAGAGCTTCTTTAACAGCAACAACGATGATATCGCCTAATTTCGCTGTCATTCTTTTTGATCCCCCAAGAACTTTAATACACGTTACTTTTTTAGCTCCTGAGTTATCTGCCACTTCTAGTTTCGTTTGCATCTGGATCATTTTCTTATCTCCTGACTAATTTTTATTAGTCTCTAACTTGTAATAATTCCCATCTTTTAAGTTTCGAGTAAGGACGAGACTCAATAATAGCAACTTTTTGTCCGACCTGAGCTTTGCTCTCTTCATCATGAGCGTGATACTTTTTTGTTCTCGTAATAAACTTGCTGTACTTAGGATCTTTAAATCGTCGCTGAACTTCTACGACAATTGTCTTTGCACCAGATTGGCTAACAACTTTCCCATAAAGTTTTCTTTTAAATTTTTTACTCGATTCGCTCATAAATATCTTTCCTTACACGTTTTTTTGTAAATCACTCTTATGTGTTAATAATCTTGCGATATTTCTCTTCATCTCTTTTTTTAGATGAGGTTTATCGACACCAGAAGTTGCCTTCTGAATTTTCATGTCAAAGAGCTGAGACTTTAATTCTTCAACTTTTTCGACGACGTCTTTTTCTTTTAAACTCTTGATATCTTTCATTTCCATCTCTAAAACCCCTAGACTCTTCTATTATTGCTCCATAGCTTCTTTGGAAACTATTTTCGTCTTAATTGGTAATTTATACATGGCCAATCGAAGCGCTTTTTCTGAAATATCCTTAGGAATTCCTTGGACTTCAAAAAGAATTCTTCCTGGCTTTACAACTGCAACCCACTGTTCAGGAGAACCTTTTCCTTTCCCCATCCGTACTTCAGCAGGCTTTTTTGACAAAGACTTATCAGGGAAAACTTTAATAAAAACTTTCCCACCCCTTTTGGTCTCTCTTGAGATCGCAATACGGGCAGCTTCAATTTGACGGTTTGTTAAATACCCACAAGTCACAGCTTGAAGTCCATACTCACCGTAAACCAATCGGTTACCACGGTAAGCTTTTCCTTTCATTCGACCTTTCTGCTGTTTTCTCCATTTAACTTTTTTTGGACTTAACATATCTCTTTTCCTTTATTTATAAATTTCGCCTTTATAAACCCAAACTTTCACACCAATGATTCCGTAAGTTGTCTTAGCTTCAGCTGTACTGTAATCAATATCAGCTCTCAAAGTGTGAAGGGGGACTTTTCTTTCAGAATACCCTTCAGTTCTGGCCATCTCAGCTCCACCAAGTCTTCCCGCACACTTAACTTTGATCCCCTTAACACCGGAACGGAAAGCTTGAGTCATCACTTTTTTCATCGCTCTTCTAAACGCAATACGTTTTTCTAATTGATTAGCAATGTTCTGAGCAATGATCTGAGAGTCTGAATCTGGTCTCTTAACTTCAGCAATATTAAAAATTACTTGGCTTCCATCTGTCAGGTTTTTGAGATCATTTCTGATTTTCTCAATCCCTGCACCTTTTTTACCAATCGCAACCCCTGGCTTAGCAGAGTAAACAGTGATTTTAACTTGGTTTGAAGTCCGAGAAATTTCAGTTTTAGATATAGCTGCATTCGCAAGTTCTTTGTCGAGGTACTCACGAATTTTCAAGTCTTGAACAAGCATCTTGGGATAATTGTCTTTTGTGTACCAATTCGCTTGCCATGGCTTAATATATCCTAATCTAAATCCATAAGGGTGTACTTTTTGTCCCATTGACTATTGCTCCTTCAAACTCACTGTTATGTGACTAGTTCTTTTTCTAATTCTAAATGCTCGACCTTGGGCACGGGGCTGAATTCTCTTTAAAGTTGGCCCTTCACTCACCATAATTTTATCAACGATGAGGTTATCGAGATCATATTTTTCGCTTTCATCTGCAATGGCCATTGCACTGTTAAGTAATTTGTAGAGAACAATTCCTATTTCTTTCTTTTCGCAAAAGCGAAGAATAGGAAGAGCTTCAGAGACCTTTTTTCTTCTAATAAGGTCTGCAACAAGCCTTACTTTTCTAGGAGCAATGCCAACGCTTCTATTGTGTACTGTAATTGCCATATCTTATTCCTTTTTAAGCTCTACTACTTTTTCTTCTTATCAGCTCCATGACCGTGATAATTTCTAGTCATAGAGAACTCACCTAGTTTGTGACCAATCATATTGTCTGTAACATACACAGGAATAAATTTTTTCCCGTTATGAACGGCAAACGTTAAGCCGATAAATTCTGGAGTAATAGTTGATCTTCTCGACCATGTTTTAATAACTTTGTTGCCTTTCTTTTTATCTTCTTCAGAAAGTGCGCGAACTTTTTTAAGAAGTCCCCAGTCAACAAATGGTCCTTTCTTAATGGATCTAGCCATAATTTATTCCTTCCTCGTTCCTTATTTTTTGTTTCTTCTTTTAACAATAAACTTATCAGTTCTTTTATTTTTTCTTGTTTTGTAACCTTTGGTCGGTTGTCCCCAAGGAGTACAAGGATGACGTCCACCTGAAGTACGCCCTTCACCACCCCCATGTGGGTGATCAACTGGGTTCATACTCACACCGCGAACATGAGGACGAATTCCTCTGTGGCGATTTTTCCCAGCTTTCCCAATATTCACTTGTTCGTATTCAAGGTTACCAATTTGTCCAATTGTTGCTCGACAATTGTCTTTAACTTTTCTCAATTCGCCAGAGGGAAGTCGAAGTAGAGCTTCTCTTCCTTCTTTTGCCATTAGCTGAGCATAAGCACCTGCTGAACGACTTAACTGCCCACCGGATTGCGGATAAAGTTCGATATTGTGAACAAGAGTCCCAACTGGAATATCTCTTAACATCTTGCTGTTTCCAACTTTGATATCGGCACCATCAGAAGAAATAACTTCATCACCAACTTTCAAACCTTGAGGAGCCAGGATGTATCTTTTTTCACCATCTTTATAAGATAAAAGAGCAATATGGCATGTTCTGTTTGGATCGTATTCAATCGTCTTAACAGTTGCTGGAATATCAATTTTATCTCTTTTGAAGTCGATGATTCTATAGCGCTGCTTAACGCCTCCACCTCTTCTTCGAACAGTGATTCGTCCGTGGGTATTTCGTCCCGCTTTGTTCGCTTTTTTAGCGGTAAGCGATTTAAGTGGCTTATTTTCGCTTAGTCCCTCACTAGTCATAACGGTCATTTTTCGTAATGAAGGCGATGTTGGTTTAAACTTTTTAATTGCCATTTTTTATTCCTTATATACCTTTAAACAATTCAATTTTTTGGCCGTCTTGTACCTGGATGTAAGCTTTCTTCACGTTTGGAGTTTTCTTAATGCTTCTTCCGTGTCTTCTCAATTTCCCAGGAGTTGTCGACGTCGTTACTCTCTTAACTTTTACATCAAAAAATCTTTCAATCGCATTTTTGATGTCTGTCTTAGTCGATTTTCTATTCACTTGAAAACAGTAAGTATTCAACTTATCAGTCAAGTTTGAAGACTTTTCTGTCAACAATGGTTTAATGATTACTTCACTTAAATGTGCCATCTTACACCAACCTTTGTACTAATTTATCAAAAGCACCTTTTTCGATAATGAGGTTTTTAAACTTCACTGCTTCGTAAACACTGAAGCCTTCAACAGGAAGACCTTTTCCTCTTTCGAGGTTATTGCTTGCTTTAAGAATAGCGTTCGCTCTGTCTTCTGAAATAAAGAGAGCTGGCAACATGTCTTTTTTAGTAAGTTTTTCGCTAAGAGTTTTTGTCTTTCCGTCTGATTTAAAATCGTTAACAACAAAAAGAGCTCCTTCGTTGTTCTTATCAGCAAGAACAGATCGAATAGCTTTTTTCATCATTTTTTTATTAATTTTTTGTGAGAAATCTCTTGGTTGAGGACCAAAAGCTGTTCCCCCACCTACTTGGTTAGGAGCACGAATTGAACCTTGACGAGCACGTCCAGTTCCCTTTTGCTTAAAAGGTTTTGCTCCACCACCAGAAACCAACCCCTTTGTTTTAGTAGAAGCTGTTCCTTGGCGTCGATTCGCAAGAAGTGATTTCACAACTTGGTGAACAGCGGGTACGGAGATAACTTCAGTGCTGAGATCAACCGATACCGTTTCATCTCCTGCTGGCTCAAAATTTTCATTGTAAAGTTTTACTTTAGTCGACATTTTTTATATCTCCGATTTACTTTTTAACTGAGGTCTGTACCTTAACAAAACTATTTTTGTGTCCAGGAATCGATCCTTTAACAAGCATGTAGCCTTGGTCTTGGTTTACTTCAATAACTCTTAAATTTTGAATTGTTCTTTTCTTTTGTCCCATGTGCCCAGGCATTTTCTTTAATTTAAAGACACGCCCTGGAGTTGCACGGTTACCAATCGATCCCCCGTGACGGTGAAAGTGAGATCCGTGTGAAGCAGGTCCTCCACGAAAACCATGGCGTTTAATAACCCCTTGGAATCCCTTTCCTTTAGAAATTGATGTCACATCAACGTAGGTGTCTTTTGTAAAGTTCTCAAGAACATCAACTTGTTTTCCAATATTAGAAGCATCAACTTCATCAGCTTGAACTTCATAAAAACGAGTAACGTTTTCTTTAAGCCCTGCTTTCTTTAAATGCCCTGCTGTTGGTTTATTGAGAAGCTTAGCTCTCTTTTCATAATACCCAACTTGATAAGCAGCATAGCCGTCTTTATCAGCAGTTTTAACTTGTGTGATGTAATTAGGGATAAGCTTAACAACGGTAACAGGAACGTGACGTCCTTCGCTGTCAAAAATGCGAGTCATACCGGCTTTAAGCCCATAAAACTCTTTCAAAGAAACCTTTGATGGTCCTTTTGCTTTCTTTTCTTCTTTAGATTGTTCTGCGGATGCAGTTACTTCTGTTGTAGCTTCTACTTCAGGCGTAGTTGCCTCTGTCTTTTCATTATCAGTCATCTTTCCTCCACAGCATCACCCTTTATGTTGGTTTCAAAGGGATGCGTTCATGGGTTAATTAATTGTTTAATAGTTTGTTCTAAAAAAATTAGAGCTTGTAACTATTACTAATACTTAATCTCTACGTCAACACCTGCAGACAAATCGAGCTTCATTAAGCTGTCGACTGTTTGCTGTGTCGGGTCAATAATATCCACCAAACGCTTATGAGTTCTCATTTCAAACTGCTCACGTGATTTTTTATCAATGTGAGGAGAACGAAGAACTGTAAAGCGATTGATTTCCGTCGGAAGCGGAATAGGCCCAGCTACTCTCGCTCCCGTGTTTTTAGCAGTTTGTACAATTTCTTGTACTGAACCGTCCAAGACTTTGTAATCATAAGCTCTTAATTTAATTCGAAGTCTATTCGTCTTCATATTTTGCTTACTCCACTATCTCAGTAACAGTCCCAGCACCAATTGTTCGCCCACCTTCTCTGATCGCGAAACGAAGACCTTTCTCCATCGCAATCGGTGTGATCAACTCTGCTGTGAAACTTGTGTTATCTCCTGGCATGATCATCTCTGTTCCAGCTGCCAATTCAATCGCACCAGTCACATCTGTTGTTCTAAAATAAAACTGTGGTCTATAACCTTTGAAAATCGGTGTGTGACGTCCACCCTCTTCTTTCGTAAGAATATAAACTTCACATTTAAATTTCTTGTGCGGCTTAACTGTTCCCGGCTTAATCAAACACTGACCTCTCTCGACGTCTTCTCTTTTAAGACCTCTAAGAAGGAGACCAACGTTATCCCCAGCTCTACCTTCATCAAGAAGTTTTCTAAACATCTCAACTCCAGTGACTGTTGTCTTCTGTGGATCTCTGATTCCTACGATCTCGATCTCTTCTCCTACCTTAACGATCCCTCTCTCAACTCTTCCTGTAACAACTGTTCCACGACCTGAAATTGAGAAAACATCCTCTACTGGCATCAAGAAATCTTTATCAATATCTCGCTCTGGAGTTGGAATGTACTCATCCACTTTATCCATAAGCTCTAAAATCTTATCTCTTCCAATCTCTGGGTTTCTATTCTCAACCGCTGCAAGCGCTGAACCTGCTACGATAGGAATGTCGTCCCCTGGAAAGTCGTAAGAAGAAAGAAGTTCTCTCACTTCCATCTCTACTAGTTCCAAAAGTTCTGGGTCATCAACTTGATCCACTTTGTTCAAAAAAACAACGATCGCTGGAACACCTACTTGTCTTG
The DNA here is from genome assembly GCA_020635135.1 of Halobacteriovoraceae bacterium. GTDB lineage: Bacteria > Bdellovibrionota > Bacteriovoracia > Bacteriovoracales > Bacteriovoracaceae > JACKAJ01. The sequence continues at coordinate 1,579,441 of JACKAJ010000015.1, read as the reverse complement.
CAAGAAGAATGTGCTCTCTGGTCTGTGGCATCGGACCGTCTGCGGCGTTAACAACCAATATCGCTCCGTCCATCTGGGCAGCACCTGTGATCATGTTCTTTACATAGTCAGCGTGTCCCGGACAGTCTACGTGAGCGTAGTGTCTTTTTTCTGTTTGATATTCTACGTGTGCAGTGTTGATTGTGATCCCTCTTGCCTTTTCTTCTGGCGCTGAGTCAATCTCTGCGTATCCTTTGACATCCCCACCAAACTTCTCTGCCAAAGTCATAGTGATAGCTGCCGTCAACGTCGTCTTACCGTGGTCGACGTGTCCGATTGTTCCGATGTTTACGTGCGGTTTACTCCGATCAAATTTTTCCTTTGCCATAGCAAAAACTCCTCTATTTATATAGATAAAAGTAGTAAATAGACTAAGATCTGTTGTAGGTACGACCTTTTTTGTTCTTCGTCAACAAGAATCTTTTAAACTTCGAATATAGACGATTTATTATGCGGCTTTTGGTAAGCTGCCAGAATCTTTGGAGAAAACTTCTTGAAGGAGGTCTAAGTATTTGTGGTCGTAGACCACTCTTTTATCGGAATTACTGTGCTCAGCCTTCATTCTAAGGACAATATCGGCCATTGATGTCCCTTCGGACGAAGCTTTGAGGTGTCCTAGTAATCGATCTCCAATAATGAGAATTTTTGCTGAAAGATAGGGATTGAAGCCAACACCAGCTTCGGAATCTTTTTCTTGAATTTTTTTGAAATCATCGAGCGTACGTTTGACTCCAATGAGATTTTTATATTTTGAATTTAAAGGAATATCTTTGAGAAAAGCGAGATGTTTAATATAAACATCTTCTTCTTTTGCATCCAGGCTATAGTGTCCCTTAAAATGTTTATCGATAACTTTGTTTACAAAATTTTGATCCACATCCATTCCAAGTTCAAAGCCTTCAGTTTCAAAGAGTGGATGAACAAGATTGAATCCGCTCGGATTAGAGAGAAATTGCAGACCCATACTGTGAATAGCAGCAGCCAAACCAATTTCATTAATATGCTCCATTTGTACAGCAGGAACAAGCTGAGCAATCATCATAGAAATAGAACTTACTTGAGAGGCATGAATTTTATAAGGATCACTGTCGTTTTCCATGTTTTTAAGAACGCCTAAAAGCTGTTTGAAATCAAATTTCGATTGATTCGTGAGAAGCCCTGAAATGAGTTCTTTGGATCGACCAACAATCGTTTCAACTTTTTCCTCAGCCGTATCGTCGTCGCTAACATTAAAAACATGGGCAACGAGTTCTTTTTTAGATTCTTGTGAGAGTTCACCATCGCCATTAACGACCGATTCTATGAATTTGTCCTTTTGTGAAGAAATATATTCGTTGTACTCTTCTTTGGTAATCAGCAGCTTGTCTCTTGGGTATTTTGCAAATCTTTCGACGTCTTCCTCATGAAGAACATCTCCTTGTTTCATGATAAGGACAGCCTTGCCATCGCTAAGGTGGACATAGACATTGCATAAAATTTGCTCGCCTATCACTAACATTTTAGTAGGCAAAACAATGAAAGAAACTTTGGTTGTCATTTAAAGACTTATCGTAAGGAACAGCAAGGAAATTTAATTGAAAATGACCAAGTTTAATTTAGTCGGGATTGAGTTGAGACATCAGATCTTCTATAATATGCTTTATAAAGAAATCTTAAATATATCTATTAGAGGAAAAGACAATGAAAAAAATAATTATCCTGACAACTTTAATCAGCTTTGCGTTTGTTTCTTGCAACGATAAAAAAGCGGAGGGGTCTAAAAGTGCTTCAAGCTCGAGTGAAATGAGCAGTGAAAATTCAAAAATATTTTATGCCCTCGCATACGAGTATGGAAAAAAATTGAAAAAGCTCAACCCCAATAATTCAGACCTGGATCACTTTTTTAATGGTCTAAAAGATTCAACCTACGGTTCAGAACCGAAAGTCGACATCGCAGAATATACAATGAAAGCCGGCGAACTCATCGAACAAGAAAATGCCAAGGTTGCCTCTGTAAATATTGAAAAGGGGAAATCCTTTATTGAAGACAAACTTGCTTCCGGAGAATTTAAAAAAAGTGAAAGTGGTCTTCTCTACAAAATTGAGAAGACAGGGAGTTCCAAGAAAAAACTTAATGACAAACTCGTTAAAATAAGTTTTGTAGGTAAAAAAATAGACAATACTGTTTTTGATAAAACAAGTCCCAACAATATCCCCCGCTATCCTTACGATGGACTAATCCCTGCTTGGAAAGAAGCTTTATCCTTGATTGGTATTGGAGGGGAAATTTCAATCATTGCTCCCTCTGATCTCGCGTATGGTGATCGAGGTGCCCCTCCAAAAATACAAGGTGGTGAAACTGTTATGTTTGAAATGAAACTCCATGGCGTTGAAAACAAAGAATAAATTTAAATTTTCTCTTATAGGCTTTCTCTCGATATCAGGACTTTTATTAGGCTGCCAAAAAGAAATTGAGCAAAACTCCTCCATAGAAAATCAAGCTAGTGAAGAGCGACCAATCGATTTGTCTTCTTACTCCCTTGGAGTCCAATATGCCAGAGACCTTGATGATCTCAATCTAGACCAACAATCTAAAAATCAATTCATCCAAGGTGTCAAAGATACTTTTCAAAACAAAGTAAAACTAACAAACGAGTGGATCATCCACTATTCTATGGAAACTGATAAAATTCGTTCTCAAAATAAAAAACTTATTTCTCATTCGAAAAAAGCGGAAGGAGAAAGATTTATAGAAGAACTTTTGAGGAGTGACTCTAGTTATAAAAAGACTGAAAGTGGCTTGGTTTATAAAATAGTAAAACAAGGAAGAAAAATTAGCGAGATAAAACGTTCAACATTTATAAACATGAGCTACAGAAGTTTTCATCTTGATGGTCAAAAGTATGAACAAACAATTATTAAAACGCCTCGAAAGTTACCTCTAGTGGGTATTCTCAAGGCCTGGCAAGAAGCATTTAACCTTGCAGGCGAAGATGGCGCTATCATCATAATTGCCCCTCCTCAATTAACTTATGGTGACGACGGTGCTAAACCTTACATTGAACCCGGAGAATATCTTAAATTCCAAATTCGTTTTTATAATATTGAAGAAGACTCTGATTAGAAAAATCCTTTTTGGGGTCCAATATATCTTTTAAAAAACTCGCAATCGTGCTCGTCATATTTTCCGTATGATTGTATATACTTCAAGGGCAAATCAATTTTATTTTTATTATAAAAAACTCTTTCTACATTTTTAATTTTTGAAGTAAAAGTATCCTTTTCACTATTATAAAAGAAAGGAATTTTTTCAGTAAAACCTATGTTTGATAGCGTCCAATCACAATACTTATGTCCTGTGACAGAATCTGTATATTTTAAAATTAATTCCCCATTTTCAAATTCAAATTCACCAAATATTTGAGTTTGATCGAGTTCATAATTTCCATCTGAATGTTTCCGATTTTCGTCGTAAGAATCAACCTCAAGAAAAAAGACATTTTTTTGGGGAGGAGAACTAAATCTTAGTGTAAATTTATAAATCACTAAAACATCAGTTTTGACTGTATAAGGCTCTGTTAAGTAATGATACCAAATATTATATTCTGGTGAAAATTTATCATTTTTCTGGAATGTACACGACGCTAGGATACAAAAAAAAATCAAAAGAACTATTCGCATAATCATTATTTGCTACTGTTTTTTCACAATAGTCAACTGGAACGGGTCTTGAGAATTAATAACAGACGGGTTGTTATAGTCCGTTTCGTTATATACATCAAAACTTAATACGTCTCCGGCTGAAATATCATTTAAAACCGTATCAAATGTACACGATGATTCAAGGTGATCATCATTATCACTTGCTGCACATTCATTTCTAATATACGCTGCACATTTTTGACCTGGTACAAGCGCTCCGTTGACGAGCATTCTTACCACAATACTAATTCTATCATTACACGAACTAGGTGGTGAATCTGTTCGAACCATTGTAGAAGTGAAGGTAACTTGATAGTCTCCATCTTCATCGAAGGATATATTACTCGTTCCAGCTGTATGAGTATACACAGATGTGTCATAAATATCTTGAGTATCAAACCTCAAGGGATCCCCTGGTGCAGAAAGATTTGTATCCCAATCCGTACTTCCTACAGGACGGGTACCTCGTAACTGTAACATCTCAACAGGAGAACCTGATGTATCAACTTGTTCAATGGCAACACTCGCTTCCCTCGTTGTTGTATCGACAAGGGCCTCAAAGGTACCAGTAGAAAGAGTGTTCGCTGCTGTAGTAATTGTTAATACTTGCCCTGCTGTTGCATTAATATAACCAACATAACTAGAGCTACTTTCTAGCATTCCAGTTCCCGTATCACATCTTACATAGCCTTGTTGCCCAATAGCACTATTAACATTTGATCCATCAAGCGCTACCCGAACTTCAACTGCAGCTCTTTGACTTGAACCAGGACAACCATCTGTATTTATATAAGGTACATTGACAGCAACTTTATATATTCCCGTTGAACCGAGAGTAATCCCTGATGTACCTGCAGTATGAGTAAACTCAGAATCAGCAATATCCTGATTCGCCCATATAATAGGAGAAGGGGCTACTCCATTATAATCAACCGATGCAACAGTTCTTACACCTCTAGCTTTAAATATTTGTCGCGAAGATTTCATATATTCCATATAGAGAGTTGCCGTATTCGAAACAATATTTCCCTGCTCAGCGACACGTTTAGTTGTTACTGTCACAATATCACCCGCAGTTAAATCTAATATTCCCGACATTTGATTATACCCTTCAGTTTGATTTTGTTGGTATCTGATATAAGTAGAATTGGTTCTAAATTCATCTTGAAGACTACCATTGACGTAGACATCATTTGAAGAGTTCGTTCTTTGACCACCACCAACTGAAGGAGATTCGAGAGGAGATTGATAAGAAATCCAGTATTGACCTGTCACAAGAACAGTCACTTCGTGAGCATTCGTTGCAACAGAATGACTAAAATATCCACCATCCAACCTTGAAGAGCTCGACCATACAATTGATTCTTCTGTATCCCCATTAAAATTGAATCTGTCTGCTCCAGGAGCTGTTGTTTCACTCCCTTTAACAATTAAATATGGAGGGCTGGAAATCACCCAAGAAGAACTTGCAATGACGTTTGATTCATTTCCTGCTTTATCTATGGATTTTACAAGAACATAATAAGGAGTATCAATTGTCAGTTGTAATCCAGATATATATCCCTGAGATGTCGAACCTGTACTAACCCAAGTACCTCCTGCTACTACACCGGCGTAGGTTGTTGTCGTTGAGACTGCAATTTCATAGTGATCTAAACCACCTGTACAGTTATCAGACATATCATTCCAATCCAGTGTAATACTTCTTGTGGTGGTCGCATCACTTTCCACTGGAAGAGTAAGACCTGTTGGATCAGCTGGAGCAGTATTATCTCGAATAAATCCCGTTGCCGGAGATCTTTCAGCTGAAGTATTGCCAGCAGGATCGTGTACACGAACAGTCGGCCAGTATTCAGTACACTCAGTGAGTGTTAATCCTGTAAACGTATGATCACTGGCTGCAGAGACATTCGTCCAACCTGCTATAGAATTATCCCCGGAAAACGTTCCAAGAGCTACTTCAATATGATCAAAAGCTGTTCCTGGGTTATCCCAATCAAAAAGTGGAGAAGCGACAGGATTAGCCCCACCTATCCATTGAGTAGCAATTGTCTCGTTTGAAGTTGGATCAGGGTCGAGTAAATCAATATTGATTCCTGAAGAACAAGCTGATGTCGTTGCATTTCCGGCATTGTCATAGATGACAACTTGAAAATAATATGTGGTTCCTGTAATTCCTGCAGTATAGTTATCATTATTGTCTCCAGCTGTGAGGGTATTTGTCACTCCAGTGGAGGAAGAACAAGCTGCATTTGTGTAATAAGTAATATCTTGGCTGGCAACATCCGGAGATGTTGAAAGTGTCCAAGTCGCTTCAAATGTTGTTCCATTATAAATAGTCCCCTGAGTCCAAGCTAATCCCGTAATGTTTGCAGGAGGTGATACATCGATTTCCATTCCAGAGGCTACACAAGCTGAAGTTGCTGTGTTTCCAGCTGCATCGATAGCTGTCACTTTGAAGTAATAAGTATTTCCATCAACACCCGCAAACGAGTCTGTCGTTTGCACGGCAGTTTTGTTATGACTTTGAACAACTCCTCCACCACAAGCAGCAATAGCATAATAATCAACTCTTTGACTCGCAATATCTACTGAAGTCGAAAGTGTCCAGGAGGATGTTACTGTATTATTGTTATAAGGAGATGATTCAATCCATCCTGGACCTGTTGGAGCAAGTGGTAAATCTTGATCGATAATAACAAAATCAGAGCACGCTGTTGTACTTGTATTACTGGCATCGTCTGTCGTCGTAATTTTGAAAGTAAAACTATCTCCATTAACTCCTACAACACTTTGAGAAGTTGCCCCTGTTCCAAGAACAATCGGAGCGCCTAGTGTTGCGGTACAACTGACATCACTATAGAATTGGATCGTTTGTGAAACAATATCCGTGGAAACACTTGGAGTCCAGTTGGCATTGACTGTTAAATTAGTTGTGTAGTTTCCTTCAGCAAAGACCAAACCAGTAGCATTGGCAGGAGCCGTTGTATCGAGTTGAATATCTGATGAACAAGCCGTTGTATGATTGTTTCCAGCAGCATCAACAGTATAAATCTGGAATGTATAATTGTTTCCATCAGAACCATCAACAAAATTGTAAGTTGCTGTTGCTGTAGAAGCGAGAACAACAGTTCTAAAGGCTGCACCAGCACAGGTTAAGTCATTTTCAAAAACATAAATAGTCTGAGAAGCTTCATCTCCGTCACTTGAAGGTGTCCAATTAGCATTAACACTCAATCCTGTACTATAACTTCCCTCTGCCCACGATATAGCCGTAGCTCCCGTTGGTGCAACAGTATCAATTGAGATTGTACTTGAACAACCTGAAGTAACGTCATTTGCCGATGTATCTATTGAACGTATAGTATATGAGTAAGTATTTCCATTAGAGACACCAACAACACTATAACTATTTGTTACCGCAGAAAGAGCCTGGGCTGCACCAAAAGTCGTTGTACACGTGCCATCTGAATAGACCTGTATTTCCTGACTACCAAGATCAGCAGAAACAGAGGGAGTCCAAGACGCTGTTACTGTTGTCGTATTGTGAGGATCAGACTCAACCCATCCTAAAGCAGTTGCATTAGAAGGTGGTGTAGCATCTAAGTAAACTGCAGAAGAACACCCAGAGACATCCACATTTCCTGCATTATCTGTAGTGGTAATTTTAAAAGTATAGGAATTGTTAGAAACACCTGAAGAAAATGCATAAGTATTCGCTACAGCACTTAAAGCTGAGGACTCTACAGAACCACCAGAACATGTTGCACTTTGATAGACATCGATAGTTTGTGAAGCAACATCTGGTGCCGCCGAAACTGTCCATTGTGCATTAATAGGAGAGCTTCCAGAAGACGCTCCCTCTGCCCAAACTAACGACGTAGGAGATGTTGGAGCTGATGTATCAACCAGCATAACAGCGGAACATCCCGTAGTGGTCGCATTACCAGCATTATCTGTCGCTGTAACAGTAAAATAATAGCTACTGCCATCTGTTCCAGTAAATGAATTGGTTGTTGTTGCACTCGAAACCGTATTGGAGGTACCTTCTGCAATTGTACATGCAGAATTTGTATAATAATCCACAGTTTGATTGGCAATGTCTCCTGAAATAGAGAGTGTCCAAGAAGCCGTAACAATAGTAGCGTTGTGAGGAGTAACCTCAACCCATGCAATTCCTGTTGGAGCAGCCGGAGCAGAAACATCAATGGCCATTGCCGATGAACATGCTGAAGCTGATTGGTTCCCAGCAGTGTCAGTGGTTATAACTTTATAATAGTAAGTAATACCATCACTTCCCGTAAAAGGGTTCGAAGTCGCCGCTGATCCAACGACATTGGAAGTTCCTTCAGCTGTCGTGCAAGTACCATCGGTATAGTAAGTCACTGTCTGACTTGCCACATCTCCAGATGCCGAAGTCGTCCATGATGAGTTAACAGCTGTGTTAGCATATGGAGAGGTTTCAACCCAACCAAGTCCTGAAGCTGCCAGTGGTGCAGAAGTATCAATTGCCATCACAGCAGAACATGCTGATGTAGAAGAATTTCCAGCTGTATCGTAACTAATGATTTTATAATAATATGAACTTCCATTTGTTCCCGTAAATGAATCTGTTGTTGTTCCTGTTCCCAAACCGAGATTTGAAGTCCCCTCGGCAGTCGTACAACTTGCATCTATATAATAGATAATGTCTTGTGAATTTAGATCTCCAGCTGTTGAAGCAGTCCAACTAGCTGTAATATTTGTTGCATTATGGGGAGTAGTCTCTGACCAACCTAGTGAAGTCGCAGATGCAGGAGCAGAAGTATCGATGTTCATGACAGCAGAACAAGCTGAAGCCGTTTCATTTCCAGCAGTATCAATTGCAGTTACTTCAAAATAATAAGCATTACCTGAAGCTCCCGTGAAACTATCAGTCGTTGCAACTGCTGCAACGGCATTAGATGTTCCCTGAGCCGAAGTACAAAGCGCATCTGTATAATAATCCACTCTTTGGCTTGCAATATCTGGTGATGTCGAGACTGCCCATGTTGATGTAACAGTCGCATTATTACTTGGAGTAGCCTCAACCCACGCCACAGCTGTTGGAGCATTAGGAAATGTCGTATCGATGGCCATTATAGGTGAACAGGCTGAAACGGTAGCATTTCCAGCTGTATCTGTAGTTGTTATTTCATAATAGTATGAATTTCCATTAGAACCAGTGAAGTTATCAGTTGTTGCAGCTGCCCCTAAACCGGTAGAAGTTCCTTCTGCAGTAGTACAGCTTGCATCTGTATAATAATCAATATTCTGAGAAGCAATATCGGTTGCAACTGAGAGAGTCCACGAAGCTGTAACGTTAACTGCATTATGAGGTGATGTTTGAGTCCAACCTAAGGATGTCGCTGCCGCTGGTGAAGATGTATCAATGGCCATTATAGGTGAACAGGCTGAATCGGTTTCATTATCTGCTGTATCAATTGTTTTAACTATAAAGTAGTAGCTGCTTCCATTCACACCTGTAAATGAATTAGTTGATGTGGCAGGAAGTAAGCCTGAGTCGACTGTACCCTCAGCAGTTGTACAAGCTGGGTTTGTATAGTAAGTCACAGTTTGGCTAGCCACATCTCCACTCACCGAGACTGTCCAAGACGAAGTAACAATAGTTGCATTGTGAGGACTTGTTTCAGACCAACCTAGTAAAGTTGCAGCGACAGGTGCTGTTGTATCAATCGTCATAATAGCAGAGCAAGAAGATGTATTGCTGTTGCTTGCTGTATCTGTCGAGGTAATTTCATAGTAATAGCTGGCTCCATTTGAACCTGTAAAAGCGTGAGTGTTGGCAGCAGCACCTAGAGAAGCACTGGTTCCCTCAGGTATAGTACAACTTGCATCTGTGTAGTATGTAATTGTCTGCGAGTTCAGATCCGCACTCACCGACGGAGTCCAAGCAGCATTAACACTTGTATCATCATGAGGAGAAACTTCAGACCATCCTAAGCTCGTCGCATTCGCAGGAGGAGTTGCATCTAAAAACATCGAAGCCGAACAAGCAGAAACTGTTTGATTAGAAGCTGTATCTATCGTAGTTACTGTATAGTAATAAGTATTTCCTGAAGTACCCGTAAAGGCATTCGTCGCAGTGACCGCTGCGAGACCACTATCGACAGTTCCCTCTGCTGTTGTACAAATCGCATTGGTATAATAAGTAACCGTCTGGCTCGCTACATCTGTTGAACTCGAGACCGTCCAAGACGATGTCACATTCACATTATTACTTGAACTTCCCTCTACCCACGCCATCGCCGTCGCTGCATTCGGTGCCGTCGTATCGATATCCATAACTGCCGAACAAGCACTCGTTCCTTCATTCGAAGCATTATCTATCGCTGTCACTTTAAAGTAGTAACTATTCCCATCACTTCCCGTGAATGAATCTGAAACTGCCGCATTGGAAACGGCGTGGCTCGTTCCTTGCGCTATAGTACACAATGCATCTGTATAATAATCAACTCTTTGACTTGCGATATCTCCGGCAACTGAAAGTGTCCAAGTCGCCGTCACTGTCGTCGCATTGTAAGGTGTTGCCTCTGACCACGCCAGCGCTGTTGGCGCTGCTGGCGAAGTCGTATCAATACTCATGATTGCCGAACAACCACTCACTGTATTGTTGCCAGCATTATCCGTTGTCGTAATTGTATAATAATAAGAATTAGCATCTGATCCCGTAAATGGATTTGACGTCGTTGCAGCTCCTACAATATTTGAAGTCCCTTCCGCCGTTGTACAAGTCCCATCTGTATAATAAGTCACTGTCTGACTTGCAACATCTCCCGAAGCAGACACCGTCCACGAAGAGTTCACTGCCGTATTGTCGTGAGGAGAAACTTCCACCCAACCAAGCCCTGAAGCTGCCAGTGGTGCTGAAGTATCAATCAACATCACTGAAGAACAGCCCGAAACCGTTTGGTTTCCTGCCGTATCATAACTCGTCACTTTATAGTAATAAGAGCTTCCGTTTGTTCCTGTAAAGGAATTGGTATTTGCTGCTGCTCCGAGACCTGTATCATTCGTTCCCTCTGCAACCGTACAAGCCGCATCTGTATAATATCTAACATCTTGATCTGCCAGATCACCCGCTGTTGAAGGAGTCCAAGCTGAAGTCACTGTCGTTGCATTATGAGGCGTGGCCTCTGACCAACCAAGACTTGTCGCCGCTGCTGGTGCCGAAGTATCGATGTTCATAACCGCCGAGCACGCTGAGGCCGTCTGGTTTCCGGCGGTATCAATTGCTGTGACTTCAAAATAATAACTATTACCACTCGCCCCTGTGAAAGAGTCTGTCGTAGTCACACTTGAAACTATATTCGATGTTCCCTGTGCAGTTGAACAAAGTGCATCTGTATAATAATCGACTCTCTGGTTCGCAACATCAGGCGAAGTTGAAACGGTCCATGTTGCCGTGACCGTTGCGTTATTACTTGGAGTTGATTCGACCCATGAAAGAGCAGTAGGCGCATTAGGTGCCGAAGTATCAATTAGCATTGCAGATGAACAAGAAGAGACAGAAGTATTACTTGCTGTATCTGTCGTCGTAATTTTATAATAATATGAAGTTCCATTGACCCCAATAAAGTTATCACTTGTCGCTACAGCACTTAAAGCATTAGAAGTTCCCTCAACAACTGTACAGGCAGCATCTGTATAGTAATCGATGTTTTGAGATGCAATATCTCCTGCTACTGATAGAGTCCAAGAAGCTGTCACATTAACAACGTTATGAGGAGTAGCTTGAGTCCAACCTAAGGCTGTCGCTGCCGCAGGGGACGAGGTATCAATATGCATAATTGCAGAGCAAGCGGAATCAGTTTCATTGTCTGCAGTATCAATTGTCTTAACGATAAAATAATAATTTCCTCCATTAATACCTGTAAAAGAATTACTTGCAGTCGCAGGCAAAAGTCCCGTGTTCACAGTACCTTCAGCAGTTGTACAAGCTGGATTTGTATAATAAGTTACAGTTTGACTTGCAACATCGGGCGAAGTGGAAACAGTCCACTGAGCCGTCACACTTGTAGCATTATGAGGAGTCACCTCTGCCCAATTTAGCGCGGTGGCTGCATTAGGTGAAGTTGTATCAATTGCCATTGCTGCCGAACAACTTGAAGTATTACTATTTCCAGCGTTATCAGTTGATGTAATTTCATAATAAAATGTTCCACCATTTGAACCGGTAAATGAATCTGAGTTCGCTGCGACACCGAGGGCATTCGACGTTCCTTCCGGCGTACTACAACTTGCATCTGTGTAGTATGTAATTGTCTGGGAGTTGAGATCGGCACTCACCGATGGTGTCCAAGAAGCATTCACATTAACATTATCATGAGGAGAAGTTTCCGACCAAATTAGACCTGTTGCATTTGACGGAGGAGTAGAGTCTAAGAACATTGAAGCCGAGCAAGCAGAAACTGTTTGATTTGATGCTGTATCTATCGTTGTCACTGTATAATAATAAGTGGTTCCAGAGACACCACTAAAAGCATTAGTCGCCGTGATGGCCGCTAGCCCTGCATCTACTGTTCCCTCTGCTGTTGTACAAATCGCATTGGTATAATAAGTAACCGTCTGGCTCGCTACATCCGTTGAACTCGAGACCGTCCAAGACGATGTCACATTCACATTATTACTTGAACTTCCCTCTACCCACGCCATCGCCGTCGCTGCATTCGGTGCCGTCGTATCGATATCCATAACTGCCGAACAAGCACTCGTTCCTTCATTCGAAGCATTATCTATCGCTGTCACTTTAAAATAATAGCTATTTCCGTCAGAACCAGAAAAAGAGTTTGATATAGCAGCATTTGAGACTGCATTACTTGTTCCTTCGGCAATAGTACACAATGCATCTGTATAATAATCAACTCTTTGACTTGCGATATCTCCGGCAACTGAAAGTGTCCAAGTCGCCGTCACTGTTGTCGCATTATAAGGTGTTGCCTCTGACCACGCCAGCGCTGTTGGCGCTGCTGGCGAAGTCGTATCAATACTCATGATTGCCGAACAACCACTCACTGTATTATTGCCAGCATTATCCGTTGTCGTAATTGTATAATAATAAGAATTAGCATCTGATCCCGTAAATGGATTTGACGTCGTTGCAGCTCCTACAATATTTGAAGTCCCTTCTGCCGTTGTACAAGTCCCATCTGTATAATAAGTCACTGTCTGACTTGCAACATCTCCCGAAGCAGACACCGTCCACGAAGAGTTCACTGCCGTATTGTCGTGAGGAGAAACTTCCACCCAACCAAGCCCTGAAGCTGCCAGTGGTGCTGAAGTATCAATCAACATCACTGAAGAACAGCCCGAAACCGTTTGGTTTCCTGCCGTATCATAACTCGTCACTTTATAGTAATAAGAGCTTCCGTTTGTTCCTGTAAAGGAATTGGTATTTGCTGCTGCTCCGAGACCTGTATCATTCGTTCCCTCTGCAACCGTACAAGCCGCATCTGTATAATATCTAACATCTTGATCTGCCAGATCACCCGCTGTTGAAGGAGTCCAAGCTGAAGTCACTGTCGTTGCATTATGAGGTGTGGCCTCTGACCAACCAAGACTTGTCGCCGCTGCTGGTGCCGAAGTATCGATGTTCATAACCGCCGAGCACGCTGAGGCCGTCTGGTTTCCGGCGGTATCAATTGCTGTGACTTCAAAATAATAACTATTACCACTCGCCCCTGTGAAAGAATCTGTTGTCGTTACACTCGATACTGCATTACTTGTTCCTTCTGCTGAAGCACAAAGTGCATCCGTATAGTAGTCAACTCTCTGGCTTGCAATATCTGGTGAAGTCGATACCGTCCAAGTCGCCGTCACTGTCGCACTATTGCTTGGGGTTACCTCTACCCAGGCCACCGCTGTTGGAGCATTTGGCGCTGTCGTATCAATCGCCATAGCTGCAGAACATGAACTTATCGTATCATTTCCTGCAGTGTCTGTTGTCGTAATCTTATAGTAATAGGTATTTCCATCTGAACCACTGAAAGAATCTGTAACGGCAACCGCACTCAAGGCAGTTGAAGTACCTTCAACTGTTGTACAAGCAGCATCTGTATAATAATCAATATTTTGAGACGCTACATCAGCAGAGGCAGAGAGCGTCCAAGAAGCTGTAACATTGACGACATTATAAGGAGATGTCTGTACCCAACCAAGTGAAGTTGCTGCAGCTGGAGGAGAGAGATCGATATGCATAAGTGGTGAACAAACAGAGTCAGTTGCATTACTAGCAGTATCGATAGTTTTAACGATAAAATAATAATTACCACCATCGATACCTGTAAAAGTATTTGTACTTGTTGCCGGAAGAAGACCAGTGTCAATTGTTCCTTCACTTGTTGTACAAGCAGCATCTGTATAATAAGTCACTGTTTGGCTTGCAACATCTAGAGAAGTGGAAACAGTCCAAGTTGATGTTATTAAAGTTGCATCATGAGGAGTCGTCTCTGACCACCCCAATATAGTAGCTGCATTAGGTGCAGTTGTATCAATGGTCATGACAGCAGAACAGCTAGAGACATTTGAATTTGTTGCCGTGTCTACTGAAGTTATATTGTAGTAATAGCTAGATCCATTGGATCCGGTAAAAGCATGTGAATTTGCTGCTGCTCCTAGGGCCGCACTCGTTCCCTGTGGCGTGCTACAGCTTGCATCTGTGTAGTATGTAATTGTCTGCGAGTTCAAATCCGCACTCACCGAAGGCGTCCAAGCTGCGTTAACATTAGTATTGTCGTGAGGTGAGATCTCTGACCAGCCAAGCCCTGTCGCATTTGCTGGTGGTGTTGCATCCAAATACATTGAGGCCGAGCAAGCAGAAACTGTTTGATTTGATGCTGTATCTATCGTTGTTACTGTATAATAATAAGTATTCCCTGAAACACCACTAAAAGCATTCGTCGTCACCGCAGAACCCAATCCTGCATCCACTGTTCCCTCTGCTGTTGTACAAATCGCATTGGTATAATAAGTAACCGTCTGGCTCGCTACATCTGTTGAACTAGAGACCGTCCAAGACGATGTCACATTCACATTATTACTTGAACTTCCCTCTACCCACGCCATCGCCGTCGCTGCATTCGGTGCCGTCGTATCGATATCCATAACTGCCGAACAAGCACTCGTTCCTTCATTCGAAGCATTATCTATCGCTGTCACTTTAAAGTAGTAACTATTGCCATCACTTCCCGTGAATGAATCTGAAACTGCCGCATTGGAAACGGCGTGGCTCGTTCCTTGCGCTATAGTACACAATGCATCTGTATAATAATCAACTCTTTGACTTGCGATATCTCCGGCAACTGAAAGTGTCCAAGTCGCCGTCACTGTCGTCGCATTATAAGGTGTTGCCTCTGACCACGCCAGCGCTGTTGGTGCCGCTGGCGAAGTCGTATCAATACTCATGATTGCCGAACAACCACTCACTGTATTGTTGCCAGCATTATCCGTTGTCGTAATTGTATAATAATAAGAATTAGCATCTGATCCCGTAAATGGATTTGACGTCGTTGCAGCTCCTACAATATTTGAAGTCCCTTCTGCCGTTGTACAAGTCCCATCTGTATAATAAGTCACTGTCTGACTTGCAACATCTCCCGAAGCAGACACCGTCCACGAAGAGTTCACTGCCGTATTGTCGTGAGGAGAAACTTCCACCCAACCAAGCCCTGAAGCTGCCAGTGGTGCTGAAGTATCAATCAACATCACTGAAGAACAGCCCGAAACCGTTTGGTTTCCTGCCGTATCATAACTCGTCACTTTATAGTAATAAGAGCTTCCGTTTGTTCCTGTAAAGGAATTGGTATTTGCTGCTGCTCCGAGACCTGTATCATTCGTTCCCTCTGCAACCGTACAAGCCGCATCTGTATAATATCTAACATCTTGATCTGCCAGATCACCCGCTGTTGAAGGAGTCCAAGCTGAAGTCACTGTCGTTGCATTATGAGGTGTGGCCTCTGACCAACCAAGACTTGTCGCCGCTGCTGGTGCCGAAGTATCGATGTTCATAACCGCCGAGCACGCTGAGGCCGTCTGGTTTCCGGCGGTATCAATTGCTGTGACTTCAAAATAATAACTATTACCACTCGCCCCTGTGAAAGAATCTGTTGTCGTTACACTCGATACTGCATTACTTGTTCCTTCCGCTGCTGTACAAAGAGCATCCGTATAGTAGTCAACTCTCTGGCTTGCAATATCTGGTGAAGTCGATACCGTCCAAGTCGCCGTCACTGTCGCACTATTGCTTGGGGTTACCTCTACCCAGGCCACCGCTGTTGGAGCATTTGGCGCTGTCGTATCAATCGCCATCACTGACGAACAACCTGAGGCACTTGAATTCCCTGCTGTATCTGTTGTTGTAATTTTATAATAATATGAAGTCCCATTGACCCCAATAAAGTTATCACTTGTCGCTACAGCACTTAAAGCATTGGAAGTTCCCTCAACAGCTGTACAGGCAGCATCTGTATAGTAATCGATGTTTTGAGATGCAATATCTCCTGCTACTGATAAAGTCCAAGAAGCTGTCACGTTTAGATTGTTACTTGGAGTTGATTCAACCCACCCAAGCGCTGTTGCAGTAGCAGGTGCACTTGTATCAATTGCCATCACTGCCGAACAAGCTGAATCGGTTTCATTGTCTGCATTATCTATCGTCTTAACAATAAAATAATAAGAGCTACCATTAACTCCTGTAAATGCATCCAAAGCCGTCGCTGGTAATAATCCTGCATGAATTGTTCCTTCCGCTGTTGTACAAGCCGGATTTGTATAATAAGTCACTGTCTGGCTTGCAACATCGGGAGAAGTGGAAACAGTCCACTGTGCTGTCACATTTGTAGCATTATGAGGAGTCACTTCTGCCCAGTTCAGTGCTGTGGCCGCATTAGGAGCAGCTGTATCGATTAGCATCGCTGTTGAACAACTAGAGACATTGCTGTTTCCAGCTGTATCAACTGAAGTTATGTCGTAATAATAAGTTGCTCCATTGGATCCGGTAAAAGCATGTGAATTTGCTGCTGCTCCTAGGGCTGCACTCGTTCCCTGTGGCGTGCTACAACTTGCATCTGTGTAGTATGTAATTGTCTGCGAGTTCAAATCCGCACTCACCGACGGAGTCCAAGCTGCGTTAACATTAGTATTGTCGTGAGGTGAGATCTCTGACCAGCCAAGCCCTGTCGCATTTGCTGGTGGTGTTGCATCCAAATACATTGAGGCCGAGCAAGCAGAAACTGTTTGATTTGATGCTGTATCTATCGTTGTTACTGTATAATAATAAGTATTCCCTGAAACACCACTAAAAGCATTCGTCGTCACCGCAGAACCCAATCCTGCATCCACTGTTCCCTCTGCTGTTGTACAAATCGCATTGGTATAATAAGTAACCGTCTGGCTCGCTACATCTGTTGAACTCGAGACCGTCCAAGACGATGTCACATTCACATTATTACTTGAACTTCCCTCTACCCACGCCATCGCCGTCGCTGCATTCGGTGCCGTCGTATCGATATCCATAACTGCCGAACAAGCACTCGTTCCTTCATTCGAAGCATTATCTATCGCTGTCACTTTAAAGTAGTAACTATTGCCATCACTTCCCGTGAATGAATCTGAAACTGCCGCATTGGAAACGGCGTGGCTCGTTCCTTGCGCTATAGTACACAATGTATCTGTATAATAATCAACTCTTTGACTTGCGATATCTCCGGCAACTGAAAGTGTCCAAGTCGCCGTCACTGTCGTCGCATTATAAGGTGTTGCCTCTGACCACGCCAGTGCTGTTGGTGCTGCTGGCGAAGTCGTATCAATACTCATGATTGCCGAACAACCACTCACTGTATTGTTGCCAGCATTATCCGTTGTCGTAATTGTATAATAATAAGAATTAGCATCTGATCCCGTAAATGGATTTGACGTCGTTGCAGCTCCTACAATATTTGAAGTCCCTTCCGCCGTTGTACAAGTCCCATCTGTATAATAAGTCACTGTCTGACTTGCAACATCTCCCGAAGCAGACACCGTCCACGAAGAGTTCACTGCCGTATTGTCGTGAGGAGAAACTTCCACCCAACCAAGCCCTGAAGCTGCCAGTGGTGCTGAAGTATCAATCAACATCACTGAAGAACAGCCCGAAACCGTTTGGTTTCCTGCCGTATCATAACTCGTCACTTTATAGTAATAAGAGCTTCCGTTTGTTCCTGTAAAGGAATTGGTATTTGCTGCTGCTCCGAGACCTGTATCATTCGTTCCCTCTGCAACCGTACAAGCCGCATCTGTATAATATCTAACATCTTGATCTGCCAGATCACCCGCTGTTGAAGGAGTCCAAGCTGAAGTCACTGTCGTTGCATTATGAGGTGTGGCCTCTGACCAACCAAGACTTGTCGCCGCTGCTGGTGCCGAAGTATCGATGTTCATAACCGCCGAGCACGCTGAGGCCGTCTGGTTTCCGGCGGTATCAATTGCTGTGACTTCAAAATAATAACTATTACCACTCGCCCCTGTGAAAGAATCTGTTGTCGTTACACTCGATACTGCATTACTTGTTCCTTCCGCTGCTGTACAAAGAGCATCCGTATAGTAGTCAACTCTCTGGCTTGCAATATCTGGTGAAGTCGATACCGTCCAAGTCGCCGTCACTGTCGCACTATTGCTTGGGGTTACCTCTACCCAGGCCACCGCTGTTGGAGCATTTGGTGCTGTCGTATCAATCGCCATCACTGACGAACAACCTGAGGCACTTGAATTCCCTGCTGTATCTGTTGTTGTAATTTTATAGTAATAAGCATTGCCATCACTACCAGTAAAACTATCAGTAGTTGCAACTGCACTTAAAGCATTGGAAGTTCCCTCAGCAACTGTACAAGCTGCATCCGTGTAATAATTTGCCGTCTGATTAGCGATGTCGCCTGCCACTGAAAGCGTCCAACTCGCCGTTACTGTCGTTGCATTATATGGAGATGTTTGAATCCATCCTAAAGATGTCGCATTAGCAGGTGAGGTCGTATCAATCGCCATCACTGCCGAACAAGCTGAATCGCTTTCGTTGTCTGCATTATCAATTGTCTTAACAATAAAATAATAGCTATTTCCATCAGCCCCAGTGAAAGCGTTGCTTGCCGTTGCAGGCAGTAGCCCGGCATTCACTGTTCCTTCCGCTGTTGTACAAGCTGGATTTGTATAATAAGTCACCGTCTGGCTTGCAACATCCGCCGAGATAGAAACAGTCCACTGAGCCGTCACGCTTGTAGCATTGTGAGGAGTTACTTCTGCCCAATTTAGCGCGGTAGCCGCACTTGGCGCCGTCGTATCGATTAACATTGCCGAAGAACAACTAGAAACATTTGAGTTCGTTGCCGTGTCTACTGAAGTTATGTCGTAATAGTAAGTCGCTCCATTGGATCCGGTAAAAGCATGTGAATTTGCACCTGCACCCAAGGCCGCGCTCGTTCCCTCTGGCGTGCTACAGCTTGCATCTGTGTAGTATGTAATTGTCTGCGAGTTCAGATCCGCACTCACTGAGGGCGTCCAAGCTGCGTTGACATTGACATTGTCGTGAGGAGAAACTTCTGTCCACCCCAGGGAAGTTGCATTTGCAGGAGGAGTCGAGTCGAGATACATTGAGGCCGAGCAAGCAGAAACTGTTTGATTTGATGCTGTATCTATCGTTGTTACTGTATAATAATAAGTATTCCCTGAAACACCACTAAAAGCATTCGTCGTCACCGCAGAACCCAATCCTGCATCCACTGTTCCCTCTGCTGTTGTACAAATCGCATTGGTATAATAAGTAACCGTCTGGCTCGCTACATCTGTTGAACTCGAGACCGTCCAAGACGATGTCACATTCACATTATTACTTGAACTTCCCTCTACCCACGCCATCGCCGTCGCTGCATTCGGTGCCGTCGTATCGATATCCATAACTGCCGAACAAGCACTCGTTCCTTCATTCGAAGCATTATCTATCGCTGTCACTTTAAAGTAGTAACTATTGCCATCACTTCCCGTGAATGAATCTGAAACTGCCGCATTGGAAACGGCGTGGCTCGTTCCTTGCGCTATAGTACACAATGCATCTGTATAATAATCAACTCTTTGACTTGCGATATCTCCGGCAACTGAAAGTGTCCAAGTCGCCGTCACTGTCGTCGCATTGTAAGGTGTTGCCTCTGACCACGCCAGCGCTGTTGGCGCTGCTGGCGAAGTCGTATCAATACTCATGATTGCCGAACAACCACTCACTGTATCATTGTCTGCAGTATCTCTTGAGGTAATTGTATAATAATAAGAATTAGCATCTAATCCCGTAAAAGGGTTTGTCATTACTGCAGCACCAACAGTATTAGATGTACCTTCCGGAACTGTACAGCCAGCATCTGTATAATAAGTTACTATCTGACTAGCGACATCTGCAGAAATAGAAATAGTCCATGACGAGTTGACTACTGTGTTGTCGTGTGGTGATACCTCAACCCAGCCAAGCCCAGTAGCCGCCACAGGGGCACTTGTGTCTATAGCCATTGCAGGAGAACAAGCGCTATTGGTTGAATTCCCCGCTGTATCATAACTTACAAC
Source organism: Halobacteriovoraceae bacterium (assembly GCA_020635135.1). Taxonomy (GTDB): domain Bacteria; phylum Bdellovibrionota; class Bacteriovoracia; order Bacteriovoracales; family Bacteriovoracaceae; genus JACKAJ01. The sequence continues at coordinate 1,559,107 of JACKAJ010000015.1, read as the reverse complement.
TCTATAATAATAAGTGTTGCCATTAGTCCCTGTGAAAGCATCTGAGTTCACAGCAGTACCAAGTCCGAGATTACTGGTCCCTTCAGCAACCGTACATGCAGCATCCGTATAGTAAATGATATCTTGACTTGCGAGATCTCCCGCTGTACTGGGCGTCCAACTTGCGTTTACTCCTGTTGCATTGTGAGGAGAAACCTCAGCCCACCCTAGACCTGAAGCTGCCGCTGGAGCTGTTGTGTCGATATTGATCACTGCTGAACAAGCTGATGATGTTTCATTAAAAGCAGTATCAATAGCAGTCACTTCAAAATAATAACTATTACCACTTGCTCCTGTGAATGAGTCTGTAGTCGTTACACTCGATACTGCATTACTTGTTCCTTCCGCTGCTGTACAAAGAGCATCCGTATAATAATCAACTCTTTGACTTGCAATATCTGGAGATGTTGATACTGTCCATGAAGCAGTTACTGTTGCATTGTTACTCGGAGTTGCTTCGATCCATGCAAGTCCAGTTGGAGCATTAGGAGCAGTGGTATCAATGGCCATGACTGCAGAACAACTTGAGTCTGTAAAATTGTCTGCAGTATCAATTGTTCTCACAATATAGTAGTAGCTAGTAGCGTTCACTCCAGTGAAACTATCTGTGGTGGCAACGGCACTGAGAACATTAACTGTTCCTTCTGCAGTGGTGCAAGTTCCATCTGTATAATAAGTTGTCGTCTGTGAAGCAATATCTGTTGCAACCGAGAGTGTCCAACTAGCAGTGACATTGACATTATCATGAGGACTCGTCTCGACCCAGCCCAATGCAGTCGCTGCAGCTGGGGCAGTCGTGTCAATTTCCATGAGAGGCGAGCAAGCAGAATCCGTAAAATTATCAGCGTTATCAATTGTTCTTACGACAAAATAATAGTCTCCTGCATTCACGCCTGTAAAAGCATCTGAATTTGTCGCTGCTCCGAGACCAATTCGAGTCGTTCCCTCAGCAACTGTACAAGTTGGGTTAGTATAATATGTTAAATTTTGAGATGCCACATCTAAAGAAGTTGATACAGACCATTGAGCAGTTACATTGACATTATCGTGTGGGGATGTCTCAGCCCAATTTAATCCAGTAGCAGCGACAGGCGCAGTTGTATCAATCAACATCGCTGCTGAACAACCTGAAGTATTGGTATTACCAGCAGCATCTGTCGAAGCAATCGTATAGTAATAAGTCGCTCCATTAACTCCGGTAAAGGCATCGGTCGCTGTTGCCGAACCAAGCGCATTTGCAGTTCCTTCCGGAACTGTACAGCCAGCATCTGTATAGTAAGTGATTGTTTGTGAATTTAAATCCGCACTTACTGAAGGTGTCCATGAAGCGTTAACACCAACGTTGTCGTGAGGACTCACTTCTGCCCAACCAAGCCCTGTCGCGTTTGCCGGTGGGATCGCATCCAAGAACATTGAACTCGAACAAGCACTCACCGTTGAGTTGGAAGCATTATCAATTGAAGTAACCCTGTAATAGTAGGTGCTGTTAGAAACACCTGTAAAAGCATTAGTGTTCGTCACTGCTGCTAACCCAGCATCCACTGTTCCTTCTGCTGTCGTACAAGTAGCATCCGTGTAGTATGTTACAGTCTGGCTTGCAACATCACTAGATGTCGAAACAGTCCAGGACGAATTCACATTAACATTGTTACTCACCGATCCCTCAACCCAACTAAGTGCTGTTGCTGCGTTCGGTGCCGTCGTATCGATCAACATTCCTGCTGAACAAGTTGAAGTTGTTTGGTTAGAGGCATTATCAATTGCAGTCACTTTAAAGTAATAAGTCGTTCCATCAACTCCCGTAAAAGAGTTACTCGTTGTTACGTTCGAAACACTATTGCTTGTCCCTTCCGCAATCGTACAAGCAGCATTGGTATAATAATCAACTCTCTGACTTGCGATATCGCCACTCACAGACAGTGTCCATTGTGCTGTTACTGTCAGCGCATTATAAGGAGTTGCCTCGGCCCAGTTTGGAACAGTTGGAGCGGCAGGAGCTGTGGTATCAATCAACATCGCCGATGAACAACCAGAAACAGTCGCATTCCCTGCACCATCTGTTGCCGTCACTGTATAGTAATAAGTTGTTGCATCAACACCAGTAAATGGATTCGATGTGACTGCAGAACCAACAACATTCGATGTTCCTTCTGCTGTCGTACAAGTGACATCAGTATAATAAGTCACTGTCTGGCTAGCAACATCTGCACTCACTGAAACTGTCCAGGAAGCATTGACTGCTGTGTTATTGTGCGGTGATGTTTCAATCCATCCAAGGCCAGTGGCCGCAACTGGCGCGCTGGTATCGATCAGCATTCCACTTGAACATGCTGAAGTCGTTGAATTATTAGCTGTATCATAGCTAATAATTTTAAAATAATAAGTGTTGCCATTAGTCCCTGTGAAGGCATCTGAGTTCACAGCAGTCCCAAGTCCGAGATTACTAGTCCCTTCTGCTACCGTACAAGCAGCATCGGTGTAATAAATAATATCCTGACTTGCAAGATCCCCTGCCGTACTTGGTGTCCAATTCGCATTCACACCAGTCGCATTGTGTGGTGATGTTTCGGCCCAACTCAGTGCTGTTGCCGCTGTTGGCGCTGTCGTATCAATATTCATCACTGCCGAACAAGCACTGGTTCCTTCATTAGTCGCACTATCAATTGCCGTAACTGTAAAGTAGTAGCCTTGTCCATCGGCACCAGTAAAACTATTTGTTGTCGTTACACTTGAAACAGAATTCGATGTTCCTTGAGCTGCCGTACAGAGAGCATCCGTATAGTAATCTACTCTCTGGCTTGCGACATCCCCTGAAACTGAAACTGTCCATGAAGCTGTGACTGTCGCACTATTACTTGGAGTCGCCTCAACCCAAGCCACTCCTGTTGGCGCTGTCGGTGAAGTGGTATCGATCGCCATGATCGCAGAACAAGCAGACACAGTCGCGTTACTCGCAGTGTCTGTCGTTGTAATTTTATAATAATAACTTGTACCATCAACTCCAGTGAAAGCATCGGTTGTTGCCACTGCACTTAAGGCATTGGAAGTTCCTTCGACAACAGTACATCCAGCATTGGTGTAGTAATCAATTTGTTGACTAGCAATATCTGTTGCAGCTGAAAGTGTCCAAGACGCTGTAACACCTGTAGCATTGTACGGTGAAGTTTCAACCCATCCAAGAGCTGTTGCTGCTGCCGGAGCCGTAGTATCTATATGCATAACAGATGAACACGCACTATCTGTGTAGTTATCAGCAGTATCAATTGTTCTTACGATATAGTAATAATCGTTTCCATTAACTCCCACAAAAGCATTGGTATTTGTGGCCGGTAATAATCCTGTATTCGAAGTTCCCTCTGCTGTCGTACAAGTTGGATTCGTATAATAAGTCACAACCTGACTTGCAACATCTCCTGAAACTGATACAGTCCAAGTTGCTGTCACATTAGTCGCATTATAAGGTGTCGCTTGAACCCAACCAAGTAAAGTCGCGGCTGCTGGCGGTGTGGTATCAATGGCCATCGCTGCTGAACAACCTGAAGTATTGGTATTACCAGCAGCATCTGTCGAAGCAATCGTATAGTAATAAGTCGCTCCATTAACTCCGGTAAAGGCATCGGTTGCCGTTGCCGAACCAAGCGCATTTGCAGTTCCTTCCGGAACTGTACAGCCAGCATCTGTATAATAAGTAATCGTTTGTGAATTTAAATCCGCACTTACTGAAGGTGTCCATGAAGCGTTAACACCAACGTTGTCGTGAGGACTCACTTCTGCCCAACCAAGCCCTGTCGCGTTTGCCGGTGGAATCGCATCCAAGAACATTGAACTCGAACAAGCACTCACCGTTGAGTTGGAAGCATTATCAATTGAAGTAACCCTGTAATAGTAGGTGCTGTTAGAAACACCTGTAAAAGCATTAGTGTTCGTCACTGCTGCTAACCCAGCATCCACTGTTCCTTCTGCTGTCGTACAAGTAGCATCCGTGTAGTATGTTACAGTCTGGCTTGCGACATCACTTGATGTCGAAACAGTCCATGATGAATTCACGTTGACGTTATTGCTTACAGAACCTTCTACCCAGCCAAGAGTTGTGGCAGCATTCGGTGCCGTTGTATCAATCAACATTCCTGCTGAACAAGTTGAAGTTGTTTGGTTAGAGGCATTATCAATTGCAGTCACTTTAAAGTAATAAGTCGTTCCATCAACTCCCGTAAAAGAGTTACTCGTTGTTACGTTCGAAACACTATTGCTTGTCCCTTCCGCAATCGTACAAGCAGCATTGGTATAATAATCAACTCTCTGACTTGCGATATCGCCACTCACAGACAGTGTCCATTGTGCTGTTACTGTCAGCGCATTATAAGGAGTTGCCTCGGCCCAGTTTGGAACAGTTGGAGCGGCAGGAGCTGTGGTATCAATCAACATCGCCGATGAACAACCAGAAACAGTCGCATTCCCTGCACCATCTGTTGCCGTCACTGTATAGTAATAAGTTGTTGCATCAACACCAGTAAATGGATTCGATGTGACTGCAGAACCAACAACATTCGATGTTCCTTCTGCTGTCGTACAAGTGACATCAGTATAATAAGTCACTGTCTGGCTAGCAACATCTGCACTCACTGAAACTGTCCAGGAAGCATTGACTGCTGTGTTATTGTGCGGTGATGTTTCAATCCATCCAAGGCCAGTGGCCGCAACTGGCGCGCTGGTATCGATCAGCATTCCACTTGAACATGCTGAAGTCGTTGAATTATTAGCTGTATCATAGCTAATAATTTTAAAATAATAAGTGTTGCCATTAGTCCCTGTGAAAGCATCTGAGTTCACAGCAGTACCAAGTCCGAGATTACTAGTCCCTTCTGCTACCGTACAAGCTGCATCCGTGTAATAAATTATATCTTGGCTTGCAAGATCCCCTGCCGTACTTGGTGTCCAGTTCGCATTCACACCAGTCGCATTGTGTGGTGATGTCTCGGCCCAGCTAAGTGCTGTTGCCGCTGTTGGCGCTGTCGTATCGATATTCATTACTGCCGAACAAGCACTTGTTCCTTCATTGGTAGCACTATCAATCGCTGTAACAGTGAAATAATAAGATTGCGCATCAGCACCAGTAAAACTATTCGTTGTCGTTACACTAGAAACAGAATTCGATGTTCCTTGAGCTGCCGTACAGAGAGCATCCGTATAGTAATCAACTCTTTGGCTTGCGACATCCCCTGAAACAGAAACTGTCCATGAAGCTGTGACTGTCGCACTATTACTTGGAGTCGCCTCAACCCAGGCCACTCCTGTTGGTGCTGTTGGTGAAGTGGTATCGATCGCCATGATCGCTGAACAAGCAGACACAGTGGCATTGCTCGCCGTATCTGTCGTTGTAATTTTATAATAATAACTTGTACCGTCCACTCCAGTGAAAGCATCGGTTGTTGCCACTGCACTTAAGGCATTGGAAGTTCCTTCGACAACAGTACATCCAGCATTGGTGTAGTAATCAATTTGTTGACTAGCAATGTCTGTCGCAACTGAAAGTGTCCAAGACGCTGTGACACCTGTTGCATTGTACGGTGAAGTCTCCACCCAGCCAAGGGCTGTTGCTGCTGCTGGAGCTGTGGTATCAATATGCATAACCGATGAACACGCACTATTTGTTGCATTATCAGCAGTATCAATTGTTCTTACGATATAGTAATAATCGTTTCCATTAACTCCAATAAACGCATTGGTATTCGTTGCGGGCAATAATCCCGTATTCGAAGTACCCTCTGCCGTCGTACAAGCAGCATCTGTATAATAAGTCACCGTTTGACTAGCAACATCTCCTGAAACGGAGATAGTCCAAGTTGCTGTTACGTTAGTCCCATTATATGGAGTTGCTTGCACCCAACTTAGAGCAGTCGCTGCAGCAGGCGGAGTTGTATCAATGGCCATTGCAGGCGAACAAGCTGTTGTGTTAGTATTAGTGGCATTATCAGTCGATATAATAGTGTAGTAATAAGTCGCTCCGTCTAACCCATTAAATGTATGAGTAGCTGCAGCGACACCAAGACTTGCAGTTGTCCCTTCAGGAACAGTACAAGCTGCATCGGTATAGTAAGTGATTGTTTGTGAATTTAAATCTGCACTTACTGAAGGTGTCCAAGTTGGATTGATGTTTGTATTATCGTGTGGACTCACTTCTGCCCAGCCAAGTCCCGTTGCATTCGCTGGAGGAGTCGAATCAATATACATAGAACTTGAACAGGCACTCACTGTAGAGTTTGTCGCAGTGTCTATTGTTGTCACAGTATAGTAATAAGTGTTTCCGCTAGCTCCTGTAAATGCGTTAGTGTTAGTTGCAGGAGCAATGGCTGCATCCACAGTTCCCTCGGCAGTCGTACAAGTGGCATCAGTATAATAAGTCACTGTCTGGCTAGCCACATCGCCTGATGTTGATACAGTCCAAGTTGAATTAACGTTATTATTATTACTTACAGTTCCTTCAACCCAAGTAAGTGAAGTTGCTGCATTTGGAGCTTGTGTATCGATATCCATATTTCCAGAACAGACAGATGTTCCTTGGTTCCCGGCGGCGTCAACAGCAGTAACTGTGAAATAATAAGTGCCACCGTTAACACCAGCAAAATTATTCGATGTGATCGCATTACCGATCGAATTACTGGTACCTTCAACAGCGGTACATAGGGCATCTGTATAATAATCAATTCTTTGGCTTGCAACATCACCACTTACTGACAAAGTCCAAGTAGCAGTCACGTTAATCGAGTTATATGGAGTCGTTTCACCCCAGGCAATTGCTGTGGGAGCTGTCGGAGCTGTAATATCAATGAGCATCGCTGAAGAACAGGCTGATACTGTTGAGTTACTCGCACCATCAGTTGCCGTAACAGTATAGTAATAAGTAGTCGCATCAACCCCAGTAAAAGTATTGGTATTTGTTGCTCCACCAATAACATTAGATGTTCCTTCTGCTGTCGTACAAGTAACATCTGTATAGTAATCAACGGTCTGGCTTACTACATCGAGTGAAGTTGAAAGAGTCCAACTGGCATTCACAGTCACTGAATTGTGTGGAGTTGTTTCAACCCACCCAAGAGAAGTCGGAGCAGCTGGTGGTGAAGAATCAATCGTCATAACTGCTGAACAACTGGATGTTCCTTCATTAGTCGCACCATCAATGGCTGTCACTGTAAAATAATATGAATTTCCATTAGAACCTAAGAACGCATTTGTCGTTGTTGCAGCCCCAATTGTATTTGAAGTTCCCTGTGCCACTGTACAAGCAGCATCAGTATAATAATCGACTCTCTGACTTGTAACATCTCCACTCACTGAAAGTGTCCAGCTCGATGTTACGTTATTATTGTTGTAAGGAGTTGCCTCAACCCACGCAACAGCCGTTGGCGCAGTTGGAGCCGTAGTATCAATGCTCATGGCTGATGAACACCCTGAGTCCGTCGTATTTGTTGCATTATCAGTAACAACAATTTTGTAATAATATGTATTTCCGTCAACTCCAGAAAAAGCATGGCTATTTGTTGCAGAAGTTAAGCTTGCAGTTGTTCCCTCTGCAATTGTACATCCGACATCAGTGAAATAAGTTATGGTTTGAGAAGCGACATCTCCAGAAGTTGAAACGGTCCAACTGGCGTTAACATTTACTGAATTATGAGGAGAACTCTCCACCCACACCATTGCTGTTGCAGGGTTTGGAGGAGCCGTATCAATAGCCATAATACTAGAGCATCCACTCACTGTTGAGTTAGTAGCAGTATCAATGGCAGTGATCGTATAATAGTAAACACCACCATTCACTCCAGTGAAAGCATTTGTATTGGTAGCGGCACCGATTCCAGCATCCACAGTTCCTTCAGCTGTTGTACAAGTTGGATCAGTATAATAAGTCGCCGTCTGAGAAGCTATGTCAGATGAAGTCGAAAGAGTCCAAGTCGATGTCACATTGACTGCATTATTGGCAACACCTTCAACCCAAGTTAAGGCCGTCACTGCATTGGGAGCTGTTATATCCAAGTGCATAACAGCTGAACAAGCTGAACTCGTTTCGTTGTCAGCTGTATCAATAGCCGTAACTGTATAATAGTAATTATTACCATCAGTACCGGTAAAGGTATTCGTTGTCGTTGCGATACCTAAACCGGCATCGGAAGTCCCTTCTGCGACAGTACAAGCAGCATCTGTATAGTAATCGACACGTTGGCTAGCAACATCCCCGCTTACTGAGACAGTCCAAGAAGAGGTAACAGTAAGGGCATTATAAGGAGTCCCTTCAACCCATGCTAAACCTGTTGGTGCAGCTGGTGGAGTCGTATCAATCGCCATAACAGCTGAACAAGCTGAAACTGTAGAATTTGTCGCATTATCAATTGTCGTAATTGTATAGTAATAGCTGTTTCCATTAACACCAACAAAAGCTCTGGTGACTGCAACGTTAGAAAGTGGTGCAGAAGTTCCTTCTGCCACAGTACAAGCAACATCTGTATAATAATCGATCTGTTGACTAGCAATATCTGTTGAAGTTGATAGTGTCCAAGATGATGTAACATTCACGCCGTCATTTGGACTGACTTCAGCCCATCCCAAACCGGTTGCCGGATTAGGGGCCGTTGTATCAACCAAGAGAGCTGACGAACATGCTGAATCTGTAGAGTTAGTAGCATTATCGGTTGTTCTGATAATATAGTAATAAGTAATCCCATCACTTCCAGTAATATTATCTGTCGTCGCCGCAGCACCTAAGACGTTGGATGTTCCTTCCGCTGTTGTACAAGTTCCATCAATATAATAAATAGCTGTTTGTGATGCCACATCTCCTGAGGTGGAAACTGTCCAAGTTGAATCAATGCTTGTTCCATTCGTTGGGCTTGCTTGAACCCAATTCAAAGCCGTTGCTGCAACAGGAGCGTTGAGGTCAATATTCATTAAACCAGAACAAGCTGATGTTCCTTCGTTACCGGCATTATCAATAGCTGTTACTGTAAAATAAAAATTACCAGTGACTAGTGATGTGAAACTATTTGTTGTTAAAGCAATTCCAAGCCCTGCATTGGAAGTTCCCTCTGCAATTGTACAAGCACCATCTGTATAATAATCGACTCTCTGACTAGCAACATCACCACTGATCGAAACACTCCATGAAGCAGTGACAGTCGTTGCATTTGTGGGGCTAGCCTCAACCCAAGCTAATCCCGTTGGTGCTGTCGGAGCTGTTGTATCGATAAGCATTCCACCAGAACAGCCACTCACCGTTACGTTTCCAGCAGTGTCTACTGAAGACACTGTATAATAGTAAGTATTCCCATCAGCACCACTAAAAATATTTGTGGTCACTACAGCTCCAAGACCACCGTTAACTGTTCCTTCAGCAGCAGTACAAATAGCATCTACGTAATAAGTAATTGTTTGGCTTGCAACATCAGCACTCACTGAAGGTGTCCATGTCGATGTTACAGTCGTATTGTTATAAGGACTTGCCTGCACCCAATTTAGCAATGTTGCAGCAACAGGCGCACTGGTATCAATATGCATGACAGGTGAACAAATGGAAGTCGTCTCATTAGAAGCATCATCGACAGCCGTTACTGTAAAATAATAATCAGTTCCATCGGCACCGGTAAAACTATCAGTTGTTGTCGCAGGTAAAATTCCAGAATTAGAAGTTCCCTCTGCAGTGGTACAAGCAACGTCTGTATAATAATCAACTCTCTGACTTGCAATATCAGTCGCCACTGATGGAACCCACTGAGCTGTTACATTAGCATTATTACTTGGAGTAGCCTCAACCCATGATAATGTTGTTGGAGCTGCAGGCACAGTCGTGTCTAGCTCCATCAAAGGAGAACACGCCGAAGTTGTCGTGTTGGAAGCATTATCAATTGTTTGAATTGTATAATAAAAATTACCATCAACGGGAGAAGTAAAGGCCACTGTTCCTGTTGCAGCTCCGAGAACAGAAGTTGATCCTTCTGGAGCAGAGCAAACGGCATCTGTATAAACTGTAAAGACTTGGCTGGCTATATCTGTAGAAACAGAAACTGTCCAAAGTGCTGTCGCCGTCAAAGCATTATGCGGTGAAGTTTCAACCCAACCCAATCCTGTCGCTGCCGCAGGTGCAGTTAAATCGATGAGCATTGGGTTCGAACACACTGATGGCGTTACGTTACCTGAATTGTCTGTCGTTGTAATGATATAATAATAAGTTGTCCCATCCACACCAGCAAAAGCTTGGCTATTAGTCGCAGGAGAAGCTAGTGCCGTCGGTCCTGAAACAACACTTGTACAAATAGCGTCGTCATAAAATGTAATATCTTGTGAAGCCACATCTGCACTCACTGAAGGAGTCCAACTTGCAGTCACGTTAACGTTGTTATGGGCTGTTCCCTCATTCCAAGTAAGAGAAGTTGCAGCCGCCGGTGGACTGGTATCGATGAGCATAATCGGCGAGCACGAACTAACATTTTGGTTAGAAGCAATATCAATCGAAGTAATTGTATAGTAATAGCTAACACCATCAAGTCCCACAACATTGTGAGTCGCAACAGCGATCCCAAGACTTGCAGTGGTTCCTTCAGCAGTGGTACAAGCTGCATCCGTATAATAAGTAATTGTTTGTGAATTAAGATCAGCGGTCACCGATGGAGTCCAAGTGGCATCCACACTGGTTGCACTACTTGGAGATACTTGCGCCCATCCAAGACCTGTCGCATTTGCCGGCGCTGTTGTATCAACTTGGAGTCCTGCCGAACAAGACGAATCAGTAAAGTTACCAGCATTATCAGTTACACGAATGACGTAATAATAAGTCACTCCATCAACACCTGTTGTGTTGTGTGTATTAACTGCCGCACCAACTGATCCTGTTCCACCTGTTGGTGTTGTACAAGCAACATCAGAATAATAAGTTAAGTCTTGAGAGAAGACATCAGCGCTCGACGAAATAACCCAGCTCGAATCAATACTTGTGGAATTTGTTGGACTTGATTGTAACCAACTTAAGCTGGTCGGTGCATTCGGTGCAGTTCGATCAATAACAAACACAGGTGAACAAGCCGACGTTGTTGAATTGCTAGCTCCATCAGTTGCAGTCACATTGTAGTAATAAGTGTTGTCAGCAGCTGGTGCAAAGATGTCGCCATTAACCCCAGCTCCAACAGCAGAAGTTGTCCCTTCTGCGTTAGTACATCCAGCATCAATGTAGTATCTCACTGTTTGACTAGCGACATCTCCCGATGTCGAAAGTGTCCAACTCGCCGTCACGTTAGCCGCATTACTTGGTGAAATTCCAATCCACGTTAATCCAGTAGGTGTATTCGGAGGATTTGTGTCGACCAACATTGGCGTTGAACAAGCAGAAATAACTTGGTTACCGCCATTGTCCGTAGTCACAATTCGAAAATAGTAAGTGTTGTCTACTGCAGGTGAAAAAGATTGCGTCGTCGTTGCAGGTGCAAGGGAAGCTGTTGTTCCCTCTGCAGTCGCACAACCAACATCAGTATAGAACTCAATTTGCTGACTCGCTATGTCCGTGTCACCTAAAGCCCATGAAGGTGTCCATGTTGCCGTAACAGGAACAATATTTTGCGGACTCGCTTGCACCCAAGTCACTCCGATAGGAGTTTGCGGCACAATTGTATCCTTCGAGTAAGTTGTGGTCGCTGGTGGCGCCGTTGTATGCGTCACCGTCACACTGATGTTACTGACACCTTCTGCGAGAACATTGTTCGGAGGAACAGTAAAGTCCACAATCAAAGTGTAATCACTAGAAACAGAACAAGTAGTAGCCACATTTACAGTGTTAACCCCATCATCAAAAACAAAGTTGACTGGATCCCCAATTAAAGAACAAGTTCCTGTTACCGTAAAACCAGCTTCATTATTGGAATTAATGTAAGAGCCGATTAGAGGTGAATCGATTGTGACATAGGCTTGTGTTGATCCACTAAAAGTTAAAACTTCAGAAGCTGCAGCATCGATACCATCATCGTACACAACAGCTAAATCCCCAGTATAGGTGTTCACAACATTTGGAGAATTAAAGAAAACTTCGTAGACACAAGACTGTCCACTGGTCAAAGTCATTCCGGAAAGACATGTTCCATTATCGCCCGGACTTGGTGAAGGCGGAGTTGGATTAAGAGCAGTGAATTCGAATGGTGCATCGATAGACCATGTGTCGAGAACGGCATCCCATTCACCATCGTTTGTGATGATGAAAGATCGAGGGGCACTGGGATTACCTTGTGGACGTGTGCCAAAGTCTGGCGAAGGAGTTGCCAGAAAGTTAAGATCTGCTCTTGATAAACTATTACCTACCAAATCGACGGTTGCTTGAACGTCGTAGAAAAAATCATTGTAATCAAAAACCATTTGCCCGGTGTACTCTCCTGTAGCACCGGTTGGAGAGAAGAGGAGAACGATGTCACAACTCTCTCCAACACTAAGTCTGGTTCCACAAGTTCCCCCAATTCCAGGGTAACTTCCACCAACAAAACTAAAGGCATCACCAGTGAATGTATTCAAGGCGATATCTTGCGCAACTTCTTCACCAACGTTCGTGATGGTGATACTGACTTGGACGGGAACAGTTTCCACTGTTTTAAAAAGGTCTTCATCATAGGAAGATGAGAGGAGAGCGAACTTTAAGCTCGTAGTTTGGAAAGTGGTGTCTCCACCACATGCTGTGAAAAGTAAAATAAGCGCAAGGCAAAGGTAGCCTTGAGAGCTTTTGATCATCCTGATCTGGCCCCTTAAATAATTTAAATTAAAGGCCTTTAAGGCCTCTACATAAATTATAAATCTTTTCATAACTTAATTTTATAGTGAGAACATTTTTACTACTTAAAAGGCCTTTAATTTGAGTTGGAACCTCAGACTTCACCTCAATTTGGCAATTTCTATTGGCACGTAAGAAGGGGGGAAACGCTATCGTATTTGAAAATTGACTTAGTTTTTACCATTGAAAGTAACTGGCTAAAATAACTGAATAAATTGGATATTTTTTCTTATTTTGACATAGACTTAAACAGCCGATTACACTTAAATTATGGTTCGCACCATTTTTATCTTTACCTTTATAGTCGGGATATTAAGCCCAATGGCTAAAGCAGAAATTTTTACACCTTTTTCTAAAGGTATTTTTTTGTTTACTCGAAATTTTTATGACAACCATCAAACAGAGCTCAATTCTCTTGAAGGGCTAATCAAAACAAATCTCCAGAGAAAATATTTAATAAAGACCTACTTTACCCAAACAAATAATGACCAAATTACGGATTCAGTTCTCGACGAGTTCAGAAGGAATAATCCCAATTTTAAATACTATTTTGTTCTCGATGAGTCAGGTGGACTCTATTATCTCAAAATTCTTGATGAAGTTTTTAAGCCACTTTTTATTCGAGAACAATCTTCTAGCAAAGTAGATTTAGAATCTTTTGTGAGTAAGTCGCTAATTCAATATGAAAGTGATCTTTTCTATGATGCTTATGTCATACAAACTGCCGGTGATAAAGTTTATATCAACACGAATGCACCCACGAGTTTGATTGGAAAAAAAGTACAAATTTATCCACGATCTGCTTATGAGAGAGGCGAGCAGGATCTCAATATCCCTCAAGGTGTTATAGTTGAAAAAGACGATATCAATTATATCGTTCAGATAATTAACCCTGATAAACTAGCAATCAATGTCGGCGATCACGTAAAAGTCATGAAAAAATCTTTTGTAAGGTCAGATACAATAACAATTAACCGCGAGCTCGAAAAAGAAAAAAAAGGCGATAACGTTGAGCAGTTTAATGTAACTTATTTAAAGCTTAAGCAGCCAATACAATTCAACCGTTCATTTTATCAATGTACGTTTTTACCTATTATATCTAATATTGAAAAATCTAAAACAGACGAAATTCGCTACGAAATCTTAGAGCATTTGAAAAACAAAGATTTATGTTTGCTTAAAATGAACGATGACCTTGAGGATCTTTTATCTAAAAGATTTCCTACTAGAGAAAGAGAACTGAATGACTATAAGACAATTCAAGCCATTAGTAATAAACTTGGGACAGGATCTCTTTTCCGCCTAAAAGCCTATAAAAAAAACATAGGAATTCTCGTTGTTTTTGAAGGTATTCTTCAAGATGGAAAAACTGTCATCTACAAAAAAAGTAAACTTTTAAGTAACTCTGATCTCGACGATCTCATCAACATAGTTCAAATTTGGATAAGAGACTACATAAAGAAGTTACCTTACAGAGGTCGAATTGATGAAATTGTTGAAGAACAACTCCTCATTAGTATTGGCGAAAAGCAAGATCTTGAAAACACTCAGCACTTTGAAATTTTTCGACCTTCCGCTGTAAAAATAGAGTCTTTAGGAGATTTTCACAGCACCAAATGGGAAATGGAAAAAATAGGTTTAGGCTCTTTCCAAAGTATTAAAGGTAATTCGGCTATTGGTTTTGTGCGTTTTCTTGAAAAAGGAAATAAGGTCAATAAAGGAGACTGGATTGTCACAAAAGATGATTTTGTTCTTGCAGAAGATGATTCTAAGTTTCTAAAACACCACTTAGAAATCGAAAGAGAAGTTGGTCGAGTTCACTTGGCCGTTGAGGCATCAGAGTTAAAGGGCTCAGACACTTCAAAAACCACAACTCTTTACGGTGCTGAAGCAGGTATTGACTACTTTCTCCCCTACCAATTTATAGCCTTGTTTTCCTTTAAGAAAATTATCGGTTCAGGTGGAGGATTTGGAAGTTCTGCAAGTTTTTTTGAAGGTGCACTTGGTTATGCTCTCGCTCCTCCTATTAAACTTTTATCTTTTCTTGATATTTTTATTGGTTATAAAAAACTCTCTTATGACCTCGCAGAATTAGGAGAAATAGGGCTGGGTGATCTTGAAATCTCCGGTCCCTACGCCGGAGTTCGTTTCGAATTGCCACTTTATAAGCGATTTACATTTGGTTTTTTTGCTAAGCTTTTTCCTTCAAACACTGTTAAAAATTCTGATCCTCTTTTGGGAGAGCCCAAAAGTTCAAACTCTTACTCTACTACTTTCACTGCCAAGTATAGGGTCAACAATGAATGGAGTCTTTTCTCCTCCCTGACTTATGATAATCAAACCATCAGTTATCAAAATAGCATCGAACAAAATTCCACTATTTTCTTAGGGAATATAGGCGTCGAATTTTACTTAGATTAATCAATAAAAAGACCGCGTTTTTCTAGGATCTCTTTAGTCTGCTGACGAGTAAGCGCTTCATACTTAAGAAAGGTCATCGTAAAATCAGCACGCCCCTGGCTTCGCGAACGCAAATCCGTGCTGTACCCGAAAAGATGAGAGAGAGGGACATTCGCTTTAATCGTTTCACGTCCTGCTTTTTTAGATTCAATATTGAGAATTTTTCCACGCTTGGAATTAATATCAGCAATAACATCACCAGAGAACTCAGAAGGTGTATTCACTTCTAAATCCATGATGGGTTCCATTAAAACAACTTTCGCCTTAGAAGCTGCCTTAATAAAAGCGTTGGAAGCTGCAATTTTATAGGAAACCTCATTCCAGGTTTCTTCATCAAATTTAAAGTCTTCCACTGTCACCTTCATGGAGTGAAAAGGATAACCGGCAAGAGCTCCACCAGGTATCGCTTCTTTAATCCCATTTTCAATTCCTGTATAAACTTCTTTGGGAACATCTCCCCTCTTTTTCATAGCAAAGCTAAACTCGACTTCGTGGTCTCCACTAATCGGCTCCACTTTCACTTGAGCGTGACCAAAATTAATTTTTCCATTCACTTCTCTTTGGTATTCCGCTTGTTCATGGGCAGCGACCGTAATCGTTTCTCTATAAAAAACTTGTGGATTACCAGTATTAATTCCCAATTTAAATTCGCGAGTTAAACGATCGACCACAATATCGAGATGGAGCTCGCCCATTCCAAAAATTAGCAGTTGTCCTGTATCTTTATTGTGCTGAAATTTAAAGGAAGGATCTTCAATTTGAAGAATCTCTAAAGTTTTAACCAGTTTATCCTCATCGCCTGAAGTTTTTGCTTCAATGGCCTTGGCAATAACTGTTTCAGGAAACTGCATAAGATCATAAACGATAGGGTTTTTACTGGAACAAAGTGTTTCGCCGGTAATGGTAAACTTAGGTCCTGCTAAGGCGACAATATCCCCGGCTTTGGCTTCTTTGACTTCCGTTCTTTTGTTAGCATGCATTTTGAGAATTTTTTGAATGCGCTCTTTTTTATCTTTTAAAGGGTTATAGACGGTCTCTCCCATTTTCAAGACACCAGAATAAATGCGAAAAAAAGTAAGCCTTCCCACGAAGGGATCGGTGGCAATCTTAAAGGCCATTCCACTAAAGAGTTCATCTGTTGAGTTTTTTCTCTCCATCTCTTTTTCTTGTTTGATAGCTGAAAAACCTTTAACAGCAGGGAGATCACTAGGAGCAGGCAAGTAATCAACAACCGCGTCCAATAGTGTTTGTACGCCTTTATTCTTGAAAGCCGACCCGCAAAGAACCGGAATAAATCCGTGATTGATAACAGCATCTCGAATGACTGACTTAATGTACTCAACACTTAAATCTTCACCACTTAGATATTTATCAGCAAGATCATCGCTATAATCAGCGAGAATATCAAAGAGCTGCTCGCGCTTTTCTTCAACAACAAGTTGCTCTTCTTCATCTAAATCTTGTTCTTCAAATTTTTCACCAAGGTCATCGTTTTTCCAGATGTATTTTTTTTGCTTTATCACATCAATAAGTCCTGCAAATGTATCTTCTGCACCAACAGGAAATTGAATAGCAGCAGCTTTCTTTCCAAGCTTTTCTTTGATCTCACTAACAACACTTTCAAAGTCGGCTCCAACCCGATCCATTTTATTCACAAAAGCAATTCTTGGAACTTTATACTTATCCGCTTGACGCCAGACTGTTTCGGACTGAGGCTCTACACCCCCGACAGCACAAAACACACCAACAGCACCATCGAGAACGCGCAAACTTCTTTCAACTTCAATCGTAAAATCCACGTGCCCTGGAGTATCGATAATGTTGATTTGAAATTTATTCCAAAAACAAGTGGTCGCGGCTGATGTAATTGTAATCCCACGTTCTTGTTCTTGAATCATCCAGTCCATCGTGGCAGCACCATCGTGGACTTCCCCAATTTTATGATTAATACCTGTGTAGTAGAGAATTCTCTCAGTAGTGGTAGTTTTACCGGCATCAATGTGGGCCATGATGCCGATGTTGCGAATATGACTAAGGTCGTCAGAAGCCATGCAGGTATTATAGAGATTTCGTATTAAGGGGTCAAAGAAATAGACTTGAACCTAAAAGTCCTGACAATCATCGGCCACCACATCGTAATACTTAGTGTCGTAGCCATTTTCGTCATCAACTGGAGAATCAAAAAAATAAGCAATATTTCCATAGTCTTTTACAAGAACAGAAAAATTTCTCATATCTCCATCAAAATCAATATTTTCTAATTTAAAAAGCATTGATCCTGCTTCAAGGTCCTTTTCTCCCTCGATATCGCGAACCAATTCAATATCAGCCTCTTCAAAATAAAATTCAACCATGGCCTCAGTTTCAGAATAGGAAATTCTCACAAACCAATCATCGAGATCTCCTTCGCAAAATCTATCATAATCAAAATAACCTGAGGCGAAGGCCATATTAGAGACAAGAAAAAAACCAAGAATCCACTTCACGACTGAACCTCCCCAATTAATAACTGTTTTTAATTCCTATACAAGCAACAAATGCTTTTTTAGGAACATCTGACTCGCCTTTGTGAGTGAGATAAGAAATGGAACTCCCCATGTGATCATATTTGTAGATACTATAGGTTTGCCCAGTTTTTCTCTCTAAGCGAGGACTTATGATCGAAGGTAGTAACATCATCGCATGAGTAATTCCAGATTTTTTTGAAACCCAAAAATTCAGAGTATAATTTTCTTGGTTTTCAACACCCACAATTTCAGGGATCTTTGCGACAATTTCTAAACTCTCAAATTCCTCAGCCGAAGGAACATGGAAGCGATAGTCATTTTGGATGTCTTTTTCTCTGAACCCTTCACAGATCTGAGACGCCTTGCGTTCCTTCACTTGTTGATTAGTGAAAAACCACAGCTTCTTGGTATCTTGTTCTTCATAAAAGTCGGTTTTAACTTGAGCGAGAGTCGGGAGAGAGATTAGGATTAATAGTGTTGCTAAGCCTATTCTTTTCATGGCGCCACTTTATAACAGTTTGGGATTTCAACAAAGCTCCCTGTAAAAACTACAGGATTTCCTGAAGGTGCCAGCACCCAAATGGTAGAAGGATGCATTAAACAATTCATAGAAATTAGCTGGCTTTCTTCATTTCTTCGCGATTAAGCCAGCGAACTAACTCCTCTGGCCACTCCATTAATTCGTAAAGAAAGAGGAAATAAGGAGCAATAGAAGGTGACGACCTTAGAATTTGAAAATAATAGTCCACTACATCTTGAGCCATTTCAGGGTGGAAGCGAAAACCGCTGACATCCACAAGACCCAAAGAGTCCTTTTCTTTATCGTTAGAAATCACTAAATCAATCTTCATATTGGGATTTCCAACTACGACGGAATTTTGAAATTGAATACTCTTATCAAACTCCATCCGGTATTCGAGGAGCTTTTTCATGAGCTCTCCACTAGTTCGGCGCCAAGGTGTAAAATGAGGACCAGGATTTTCTTTTCTCGCCGTCCATTTTTTCTGTTTTTCCACAAGACTTTGAGATTGGTAGGTTTTCCACAGATAGTCCGTAATTGATATCTTTGAATGATTGAGTTTATCAAATTCACCGTGAAGGAAGTGATAGGCCCTAATCTTTGGTCGACTCATTAAAACGTTGAGTTCCCCTTTGCGTTTCAGTTCATCATCACCTTGAGAAAAAGCGGCCATATTGGATTTTGAAACATCCCAATAATAGAAAATATAATCGCGCTCTTTTCCTTGCAGAGCTGCTCCGGCTCCGTGAAGAATGTCATCACCTCGTTTAAGTTTCGCCAGAAATTCTGATTTTTTAGCATCAACATAAGGTTCGTTTTTCAAAAGAAAATAACAAAGAGCAATATCCGTTTCGCTATTAATTTTTTTGTTCTCTTCTCGTTCGATCTTTTGGACTTCTTCAATGACATATTCCAAAAAGCGATCCAACATTTCAGTTTCTAAACCTTTATACGTCCCACTGGTTTTTCTTACACTCTTAGGTGCTGATTTCTCAGAGAAATCAACAACCACTGAGGGCTGGCTTTTTTGAGGGCGCCACTGCATTTTAAAAAGTTTATTGTCGTAAACGTAGCGATTGGAATAATCGATAACTTCAGGTGGACAACGATAGTGCTCATTGAGCATAACTGAAGTTTTTTTAATATTGCGAACCAACCCGAAGAGATGAGATCCTCCCCCTTTGACGGAACTGGCTTGATAAAATCTCAAATGTTCAGAGAGATCAAACTCATTAAAAAGATAATCATCCAAGACCGAATCTTTAGCTAAAACAGTTTGCTTATCATCTCCGACGGCCATCAGTTTCGAGCCTCGATAAATGAGAGAAAGAGCATCGTCCACTTTACACTGAGTTGCCTCATCCACGATTACCAAATCAAAAATTTGTCCTTGAGTTGGAAACAGAAATGAAACGGCTTGCTTTCTACAAATCCAAATGGGAAAAGCCTCGAGCAATGTTTGTTGAAGATCGCGCATAATTGGCCAAGCTTGGTCCATTTCATCAATTTTTTCTAGTTCATTAAGTAGAGAGTGAACGCGAGTTAACCTTGCCGTCGTGGAATTTTTGGGAACTTTAGTGAGTCCATCTTCCAAAACTTTCAGGCGATTCATAAAACAGTCTTTAATTCTAAGATCGCGCTCTTTTTGTAGCTCTTCAATTTTAAAGAGTAACCCTTGAATGCTTTCTTTTTCAGGCTTAGAAGATTTTCCTCTCAAATAGCGATAAAATTCTAAATCTAATGGAAGATCTTCACTATTATTGGGATCAATTCCTTTATGGATAGCCAACAAAGTTTCTGAAATTTCAAAATATTCTTCATTTTCTAAAATATAGAGATGAAGATTTATAATTTCGAGAAAATGATCACAAAGTTTTATCCCAGGGTGATGAATATAGCTTAATATTTTTTTTGACGTTTTTTTGAAATCACTGTCATGGGCACGGAAATAATCACTCCAAACCTCGATCAATTTATCATAAAACGGGGACGGACCTTTTCCTTTGACTAAAACTTTAAAAGATTCTAGATCCCGAGGCTTTTCTTTTTTGATAAGTTCCAAGTTTTCTCTAAGGAGAACAAAGTCTTTTTTTCTTTTTTTCCAATCAGCCTGAGACTGAGGGATGGTCAGCTCTTGATAAATTTTAGCATTATTATCTTTCAAAATACTTTTTCTAATATTTATAAATTTAAAAAAGAGATTGAGATTTTCTTTGTCATTTTTTCTAAAAATATCGAGCATCTTTATTAAACTCGTAATATGTTTTTCTGTAGTGGCATGATAATTCTTTTTTGCTACCCTTTGAGGATCATCTTTTGGCCCCGCTAGTTTTTTATTGAGAAGCGTTTGTATTCTAAAGATATGCGAAAGAATATCCTCGTCTATTTTTTTTAACGTCTTTTCAAAATCTTCTAATGTAACGTTTTCATATGGTTCAAGGTGAGATTCAGTCTTAAGCATTTTTTTGAGACTTAATGCCCAAGTTGAAACTTTTTCATTGTTTGGTAGTTCATCAATGACCTTAATGGCATTTTGCCACAATTGATCTAACCGCATAGCTTCTTCAGATTTTCTATCTTTACCCATTAAGTATTCTTGAATTTTCTCAGTTAAGGCGTGAATTGCTCCCATTTGGTCGCTAGTGATGAGAACTCTTTTTCCGGTGCACACACAGTGAATAAGAATATTGAGAATAGAAAAAGTTTTTCCCGTCCCTGGAGGCCCTTCCAATAAGATAATATCGTGCTCATTCATTCTATCTAGTAGCGTTTTCATTGAACCTGCTAATCGCCCCGGCATATAAGGACGATCACAAAAACTAGGGTTTTTCTTTTTCGACTCTATTTCAGGGTTAAGAAATTGCCCTAATAAAGTTTGATAAAATTTTTCTGGATTATCGTGAGCCTTAGAAGAAATTAATCCCAAATCGCGATTAAGAGAATGTGATAAGATCGAATGATTATCTTCAACCTTGTAAAGAAAAGTCGACTCCAAATCAACTTCCACTCCTACAATTTTGAGATTTTCAAACATTCCTCTATTTTCTTTGTCATTAGGTTTTCCAAAAAAGAGGTGGCGAGTTTTTTTGAATATTTCTTCATCATGTGGAAGATTTCTCGTTAAGCGAATGCGATCAAACCCTCCGTTAAATTCAAAAACTTGCGAGTTGAGTTTTTGAAAGAAAAGATCGACTGGATTACCTAATCCCTTTCGACTTGCAAATTGGTCCACTAAGTTCGCAAGCGCCACGTGATTGAGATAAACCCGCCCCTTTTCTTGAGGTTTTATATATAAAGTACGTCCAGACTCAATAATATCGACTTTCAAATAATAAAGTGGAAACTTAAATGTTTTGAGTTGCCCTGCTTTTTTAAAAACAGCATCAATAATTTCAATTCCTAGATAGAAATGTCCTTTTTTGCTCGGAGGAAAAGTTTCTTCATAGTCTAATCTCTCATCTAAAGTGAGCTCACATTTATAACTTTCGGAATTATTCATTTTAACTTCACTCGCAAGAACCGGCAAAGAAAAGTATGGGGAATTTTTTCGGCGTCGTCTCTTTGGTTTCGAAGCACTATCTTCTTCTTTAGAATCATCTTTCTTTTTAAAAAGAGAATCGTAATCAACTTGGTAGGCTTTCTCTTTAACTTTTTCTCCCAGCTTTGCCTTAAAATTATTTTCTGTCTCGGTTTTCTTTTTTAAAGGAGTTTTATTTTTCCAATCAGCCACAGGTTCTTTATTATTCCAATTGGCAAGTTTAGAGAGTGAAGGTTGGAAATTTTCAATTGTGTATAAAATATTTTTCTTTGTTATTAATTCACTATTAATACTTTTTCCACCGTCTAGAAATGAAAATTGAAACAATTGATGATAGGACACAATGCGATCCAAAGTCCCCGAAGTATGCTCAAGTCTTTCATCATAAAGAAGACTTGCTAACTTTTTAGTGGAATCCATTGAGTATTCTAAAATGGCAGTAGAGCCTTCGCGGGGGATTTCACTTTGAATAACAATCCAGCCCTCTTTCATCTTATCGGTGCGGAATCGATAGTGACAAGTTTCACCAAAGAAAACTTTCTCATCAATTTCTTCATGCTCACTTTGAGGAAGTAGAACGACTTTGGCACGGAAGCGATCAAAAAGATATTTATCGATATAAATTCTCTGACCTTTGGCCACATTTTCTAAAATATAGACAAACTGCCCAGACTCATCCAAGATTCGAGTCAATCGAAATCGATTTCCAGATTTTCCTTTCATTGTCAATCCGGATTCAGGTGTTTCTTTAAATAGTAAATCCTTAAACTTCAAAAATATCTCCTAATGGATGAGAAGAGAAACTCTTCTGTTTTCCATTCTTGCTTTTTCTAATTCATCACCAGTTTTATTAGTAATACTGACCTTAGGGCGATTACTTGCATACCCAACCAATCTCAATCTTTTTGGAGAAATTCCCAACTCTAAAATATGATTGAGAACACTCGCCGCTCTTCTTCCACTTAGTGACCAGTTAGACTCTTTCAGCTCGTCATTTTCTTTATAAAAACGGAGATCATCCGTATGTCCCTCAACATCAATTCGATAATTAGTCCCTCTAACTTTTTCAATGATGACTTTCATGGGATCAAGCGTTCCCTTTTTTAAAGCAGCACTTCCCGAATCAAACAAAGCCGCCGTTTTCAAATCGAGGAGGACTCCTTCTTTCGTAAGCTCGACAGTCACATTGGGAATACCAGGGTCTTTTTCAACCATGTATTTAATTTCCTCAGAGAGTTCAACCAGTGTTCCTTTCGTCGAGCCAGAAAAGCTCGATTTAATGCGCTCAAAGGATCCTTTTTCAATTTTACTGATACTTATTATCAAAATAAAAAAGACACTTAATAACATCATCACGTCAGTAAAACTCACATAGTAGTTATCACCAGCGCTTCGGAATTTAGTTCGCTTTAAATCGCTTAGCTTCATGCGCTTCTTTCCATATCTTCAACATGAAGCTCTCTATCAAATCTTCTCTCTTCTCTTGAAACAAGAATTTTGAGTTTACTGAGCATCTGTTGATGAATTTCTAGAAAAGTAAAATTATGTTGTTCTAATCGTCCGGCCATAGGAATAAAGACCAACGATCCGAGTCCTGCTCCATAAGCTGTCGTCATCAGGGCCAAAGACATCGAGGGTCCAATCTGAGAGGGATCACTCAACGTACTCAAAACTCCAATTAATCCCATAACTGTTCCAAACAATCCCAATCCCGGTGCCACAGTTGATCCTTTTAAAAGTAAGTCAACATAGCGCTCGCGAATTTGGTATTCATCAGCAATTTTAGCATTAAAGAAAGTTTCAATTTCTTCGTAGATTAAACCCTGCTGAAGCATATAGAGAGCATCGTTAATAAAATCTCCATTGAGCTCTCTTCCTTCTCGCAATGTTGATAGGTGCGATCTCTGGAGGATGGCTTGATCTAATTGCCCAATTAATTGCATCGTCTCTTTATCTGGAATTCCCCAAAAACTTTGCAACAAAAGCTTAAACGTGCCCAAAAGTGTTCGGATATTAAACTGAAACAGAAGGACGCCAAATGTCCCTCCAAAGATGGCGACGACGCTTCTTATATCTAGATACTGTTTGAGATCTTTCAGCGTTGAAACCGAGACAACAACTCCCAAAATTCCCACAATCCCTAGAACAATAGAGATAGGGTGAAATTTTCTCTTGGTTACCGCTAAATACTTTTTTTGTCTTAATTCTTCCATACTATGCAGCTTTGTTTATTAGTTGATATTGATAATTTTCTTCATCTATTATTTTTTCTCTAACTTGTTTAGGCGTTTTGAGCATTTTCCACTTGATTACTTTTTCTCTATATTTCGAGACCAACAATTTATCTCCAATTTTTAATCGCGCATGGATTGTAAAATCACTTTTTAACGTTAAAAGATTTCTCGCCGAATCGCGCACCTTAATTGTACTGGGAGAAACATCTAAAACTTCCGCAACATACAATTCGAAATCTTCGACTTTATCATCACAAGGATAAAGATCCGTGACCACTCCCTCTTGCACGAAGGCCATGCACTTCGCTCCTATCAAGGGCATCACGTTGAGCTTAACCACCGGGTAACTAAAAGAAGTATTTTTCGATTTCAAATATATTTTTCCTTCTCGCAACTTGTGGTCTGAAACTCTAACGACTCTAAAAGATCCCTCTGACAGATCAGGCATATTTTGAATTTGCTGATCACTAAAACCGACCTGTGAAAGTGCCCGTTCTAGTCTCTCATTGAGTATTTTGATTTCTTCTTTTTGCGTCTCTATACGATTTTTTAGAATCTTAACTTCGTCTCTCAACTCTCCAACAGTCTGAGTCTTTTTTTGACTTACAATCTGATCATTATCTTCCTTTAATTTAAGAATCTGTTGTTCATAAGACTTAATTTCTTGATAAAACTTTTCTAGCAAAACCCCCTGGGCTCGTTTACTAGGCGCCGGAACTTTTAGGCAATAGCTATATTCATTCACTTCGTAGGGAGGATGTTCACTCTCTTCGATGTGAGCATAAATTCCAATTCTCGTCTGGTCGATCACGGCCAGGTAATTTTCAACATTGAGAGCAAACCCTTTAGCCTCGAGAACTTTCGTAAAAATATCAGTGAGTTTCTCAAAAACTAGGCGATCTAACGTCGAAGTAAAATCACCCGTTGCTTGATTATCACCAACAAAACTAAGCGAGTTTTTAAACTCAGCTCCATCTAGTTTAGCGTCTTCAATTTCAAAAATAATTTTGATCTTTGTCCCGTCCGACATGCTGCCCTTGTTCTAATTCATTAATCTTCAAGACTTTATCGACTTTTAGGATGGGATATTTAAAAGAAAGTACTTCACTCAGTTAAAAATAACTGACTTATATTCTCTTAAAAACTCAAAACATCGATTTGTATTCATTCTAATTTCTAAATAATAGTGAATAATGCTGTTGTTGCGGAAATTCGTGGGAAAATTGCTGGAGATGCCAGGAGCCGCAAGCGAAGATGAGGGAGCGTACGCTTTGGTACGTGACCGAATCTGAGTCGCCACGGGGACGACGCAGATTCAGTAATTTTACCTCGAATTCTTTAATTTACCATTTAAGATGGGCGAACGCTTTGTTTGCATCTGCCATTTTGTAGACGTCTTCTTTCTTCTTAATCGCTCCACCTCTGTTATTAGCAGCATCGAGCAATTCATCAGCAAGTTTGTCTGTCATGCTTTTGCCGTTTCTAGTCCGAGCGTTGTCTCGAATCCAACGAATGGCGAGAGATTGTCTGCGTGCGGGACGAACTTCAACTGGAACTTGATAAGTGGCCCCACCGATTCTTCTTGATTTAACTTCAACAGATGGCTTTACGTTACTCATAGCTTTTTTAAAGAGCTTGATTCCTTCTTCGCCACCTTTTTTTTCTGCAATTTCGAGAGCTCCGTAGAAAATTTTCTCAGCAACTGCTTTTTTTCCTTGGATCATAAGCCCATTGATAAATTTTGTAACAACAATGTCATTGAACATTGGATCGGGTAAAACTTCTCTGACGGGCGCTCTATGTTTTCTACTCATATTTGTATCCTCTTACTTCCTAAAAAACTTGGGTTTATTGTTTTGGTCTTTTTGCACCATATTTCGATCTTCTCTGGCGTCTTTTTTCAACACCGTTAGCATCGAGAGTTCCTCTTACTGTGTGGTAACGAACACCTGGAAGATCTTTTACCCTTCCTCCTCTAATAAGAACGATAGAGTGTTCTTGAAGATTGTGACCTTCTCCACCAATATAAGAAATAACTTCAAATCCACTTGTAAGCTTCACTTTGCAAACTTTTCTCATAGCAGAGTTCGGCTTCTTTGGAGTTGTCGTATAAACTCTTGTACAAACACCACGTCTTTGTGGGCAAGCTTTGAGAGCAGGAGACTTCGTCTTCATTGTTTTGCTCTCTCTCCCTTTTCTAATCAACTGATTAATCGTAGGCATAATACTCCTCTTCTCCTATATTGCGCAGATGAAAATCTTTAACACAATATTCTATTCATGACAACAAGCTTAAGCTTTAAAGCTGAAAATTTAACTCTTCCTCGGCGTATTCCAGGCTTTCCCCGGTCACTTCCGCTTTGTAATCCACATAACGACGCACCCCGGTACCCGCAGGAATGAGGCGTCCCATAATCACGTTTTCTTTTAAGCCTCTAAGAGCATCCCGTTTTCCTTCAAGCGCTGCTTGAGTAAGAACCTTGGTGGTTTCTTGGAAAGATGCCGCTGAGATAAAAGAATCTGTGGTTAGTGAAGCCTTTGTGATCCCTAGGAGCAATGGGCGTCCCACTGCTGGTTGAAGACCATCTTGAACCAAGAGTTCGTTTTCTTCAATAAATTCAGATTTTGTAACAGTGTCACCTTCAATAAATCGAGATTCCCCTGCATCCGTAACCTGAATTTTTTTCAACATTTGGCTGACAATAACTTCAATGTGTTTATCGTCGATTTCAACACCTTGGAGACGATAGACAGCTTGGATCTCGTCAACGATGTAGCGAGAAAGCTCTTTAAGCCCCAGAACTCTCAAAATATCGTGAGGGTTAACAGGACCTTCACTGAGTTGGTCTCCTGGTCGTACGTAGTCACCTTCATTTACGGTGATAAATCTTCCTTTCGGTATTGAATAGGTAAAAGTCTCAACATCTGGATCATCAGACTTAACGAGAATTTTTCTTGAACCTCTGACTTCCGGACCAAATTCTACAGTCCCTGCAATATCAGAAATCTGGGCTGCGGTCGCTGGTTTTCTTGCTTCGAAAAGCTCAGCAACTCTTGGAAGTCCCCCGGTAATATCTTTTGTCTTGGTTGTTTCTCTTTGAACCTTGGCGATCACTTCCCCGGCCTTCGCTTCATCACCTTCACTAACAGTGACGTGTGAACCAACTGGAAGTCGGTAAACTGCTTTTCGTTTTGTTCCAGGAACAATTAGAGCCACTCCATCTTCTCCACAAACAGCAATTCGTGGTTGTTTAGATGGATCTTTAGAATCAATGATCACTTTATGTGTAAGACCGGTTACAGGGTCAACTTGTTCACCAACGTTTACACCAACTATAAAGTCTTCAAGAGCAATTCTACCTTTAACTTCACACATAATTGGCATAGCAAATGGGTCCCATTCAAGGAGTTTATCCCCAACGTTAATCTTATCTCCGTTTTTAAAGAAAAGAGTCGCACCATAAACAGCAGGGTATCTTTCTTTTTCAATACCCAATTCTGTTTTAATGATAATCTCTCCAGTTTTGTTCATAACTAGAAGAGATCCATCTTCTCTTTCAACTGTTTTAACATTATCAAATTGGATAATCCCTGCAGTTTTTGCTTCTGATTTATTAACCTGTGCACCGGCAGTGGCTGTCCCCCCAACGTGGAACGTTCTCATCGTTAGCTGTGTTCCTGGCTCCCCGATTGACTGGGCAGCGATAACACCAACAGCTTCACCAATGCTTACCATGTGTCCGCGAGCAAGGTCTCGCCCAAAACACATTGAACAGAATCCATGTTTTTCATTACATGTAATAACTGAACGCACTTTAATTTGGTCAATATCCTCGTCTTCAATTGTTTCCATGTCTCTTTCAATAAAGAGGTGGTTTCTCTTGAAGATAACGCTTCCATCTTTTCCAAGAACATCTTCACAGCAAACACGTCCAAGAACTCGTTTACTGATGTGCTCAGTAATTTCTCCAGCTTCAACCCGGGAAGTAAGAAGAATTCCATCTTCCGTTCCACAATCAACTTGGCGAATGATCCCGTCTTGAGCAACGTCGACCAATCGTCGAGTTAAGTAACCAGAGTTCGCTGTTTTCAGGGCCGTATCGGCAAGACCTTTACGAGCACCGTGTGAAGAAGCAAAGTACTGAAGAACCGATAGTCCTTCACGGAAGTTTGAAGTAATTGGTGTTTCAATAATTTCACCTGATGGTTTCGCCATCAACCCTCTCATCCCTGCTAGCTGTCTGATCTGTGCATTCGATCCCCGTGCTCCAGAGTCAGCCATCATAAAAATAGCGTTGAAGGATGGCGCTGTCGTTGATTCACCATTTTCACTTTCAAAGCTTTGAGTTGATAAGTTCTCAATCATAACTTTTGAAAGTCTTTCGTTTGTTTGAGCCCAAACGTCGACGATTTTGTTATATCGTTCACCGTTGGTAATAGCACCTTCGTTGTATTCGTTGGTGATTTGGTCAACTTCCGCTTGCGATTCTGCAATAATGCCAGCCTTTTCTTTTGGAATCTCCATATCTTTAACGTTAATAGAAATCCCCGCCTTAGTAGCGTAGTTGTATCCCATTCTCATGATTGAATCAGCAAAGATGACAGTGTCTTTCTCAGACCCCTTTCTGTAGGCTTTGTCGATCAAGCTTCCCAATTCTTTTTTATTCAAAATTTTATTGATGTCGTCATAAGTTAGGCACTTAGGAAGAATATCGTAAACAAATGTTCGCCCAACAGTCGTGTCTTTCATCTCTCCATTAATCCGAACTTTAATCGGTGCTTGAAGGTGAAGGTTGTGAGTGTGGTAAGCAAACTGAGCTTCTTCCTTAGAAGCAAATGTACGACCATATCCAAGAGAGTATGGTCTCACTCTCGACATGTAATACATACCGAGAACAATATCTTGTGATGGAACAATGATTGGCGATCCATCTTTTGGAGACAGAATGTTGTTTGTCGACATCGCAAGGACACGAGCTTCAATTTGTGCTTCAATAGAAAGAGGCACGTGAACAGCCATCTGGTCACCGTCAAAGTCAGCGTTAAAGGCTGTACAGACAAGTGGGTGAAGTTGAATAGCTTTCCCTTCAATCAAGACTGGTTCAAAAGCTTGAATTCCAAGTCGGTGAAGAGTTGGAGCTCGGTTAAGAAGGACTGGATGCTCTCTAACAACCTCATCCAAAATATCCCAAACTTCTTGTCTTTGCTGATCAACCATCTTCTTAGCCACTTTAATTGTCGTACAGTGACCTTTCTCGATAAGCTTGTTGTAAATAAAGGGTTTGAAAAGCTCTAACGCCATAACCTTTGGAAGACCACATTGGTGAAGTCTTAAGTTTGGTCCAACAACAATAACAGAACGACCAGAGTAATCCACACGTTTCCCAAGAAGGTTTTGTCTGAATCGCCCTTGTTTTCCCTTCAACATATCTGAAAGTGAACGAAGTGGTCTTTTGTTCGCACCAGTAAAAACTTTTCCTCTTCTTCCGTTGTCAAAAAGAGCGTCCACAGATTCTTGGAGCATTCTTTTTTCGTTACGGATAATAATTTCTGGAGCATTAAGTTCTTTCAATCTTTTCAAACGATTGTTTCTGTTAATTACTCGTCGATAAAGATCGTTAAGATCTGAAGTGGCAAATCGACCAGCTTCAAGAGGAACAAGAGGGCGAAGATCTGGTGGAAGCACAGGAATAACATCCATCATGAACCACTCAGGTTTATTTTCAGACTTTAAAATAGATTCAACAACTTTAAGTCTTTTAATAATTTTAGCTTTCGCTAGATCAGTCGTTGCTTCTTTAAGAGCATTTCTTGTCTCTTTGTTAAGAAGATCGAGATCAACTTTCGCAAGCATTTTCTTAACAACTTCTCCACCCATTCCAACTTTAAATTCAACTCCAGCTTCAGTAAGCTCATAAGCTTTTTGCTCAGAAAGAATTGTTCCGATTTGAAGACCTCCATCTTGACCGTCTGTTGAAGACTCAGTCACGATGTAAGCTTCGTTATAAAGAACTCGTTCAAGATCTTTCAACGAAAGATCGAGAAGAGCACCAATCCGAGAAGGTAGTGATCTCAAAAACCAGATGTGTGCAACAGGCGAAGCAAGTTCAATGTGTCCACAACGCTCTCTTCTTACTTTAGAAAGTGTAACTTCAACACCACATTTCTCACACACAACCCCTCTGTGCTTCATTCTTTTATACTTTCCACAAATACATTCATAATCTTTGATCGGTCCAAAGATTTTTGCACAGAAAAGTCCATCACGTTCGGGCTTAAAAGTCCGGTAGTTTATAGTTTCTGGTTTCTTTACCTCACCATAAGACCACTCTCTGATCGTATCAGGAGAAGCCATCTTGATTGAAACAGCTTCAACACTAATCGGGTCTTTTGGTTTGTCGAAAAAATTTAATAAATCTTTCATTGAGGATAACTCCTTAAGTATAGCCTAAATTCTTAAATCAAAGGTTTTGGTTCCGGACCAGCTTCTTCAAGTTTTACATCGAGTGCTAATGACTGAAGCTCTCGAATAAGAACGTTGAAAGATTCTGGCAATCCAGGTTCAAGGACTTTCTCGCCTTTCACAATGGATTCATACATTCTCGTTCTACCGACAACGTCGTCTGACTTCACAGTCAAGAACTCTTGAAGTGTGTAAGCTGCACCATAAGCTTCAAGTGCCCAAACTTCCATCTCCCCAAGTCTTTGCCCACCGAACTGAGCTTTCCCTCCAAGAGGTTGCTGAGTAACGAGTGAGTAAGGTCCTGTCGATCTTGCGTGAATCTTTTCATCAACAAGATGGTGAAGTTTTAGCATGTACATAATTCCCACTGTAACTTCTTCCGAGAAGGCTTCTCCGGTAATTCCATCAAAAAGTGTTGTTTTTCCGCTCTTGTCGAGATCGGCAACTTCCAACATATTTTCGATATCTTTTTCAGTTGCACCATCAAACACTGGAGTCGCAAAGCGAATACCAGCACTCAATTGAGTTGCAACACGAACAACTTCTTTATCACTTGCTTTTTTCAACCAAGCATCAACAGCATCTTGCTTGTAGATGCGAGAAATAAGATCACGGTATTTATCCGCTTCTTGTCTCTTCTCTAACATGTACTTAAGCTTTTCTCCGATCCCACGACCGGCCCACCCAAGGTGAAGCTCAAGAAGCTGTCCAATATTCATCCGCGAAGGAACCCCGAGTGGGTTCAAGACGATTTCGACTGGCGTTCCATCAGCAAGATAAGGCATGTCTTCTACCGGAAGAACTCGAGAGATAACCCCTTTGTTCCCGTGACGACCGGCCATCTTATCCCCTGGCTGAAGTTTTCTTTTAATCGCAACATAAACAACAACTTTCTTGATAACACCTGGAAGAAGCTCATCACCTTTATGGAGTTTAGCAATTTCTTCATTGGCGCGAACGCGAACTTGGTTAATTTGGTTACGAACATCAGCAAAGTATTCAGTTAATTTTTCTTCATATTTTGGTTCAAGTGGTAAGAACCCGATAAGTTCAAATGGAACATTTGAAAGAGCTTCTTCTGTAATGTCCGCTCCCTTACCTAAAAGTTCTTGTGAACCATCTTCAGAAACTAAGGCATCAACTGTTTTTTGGCCCTTGAGCATCTTAGCGATTTTTCTAAGAGCAAAACTCTTGATCGCATTGATTTCAATTCTTTCATCTCTGCGAATCATTTTTGTTTCTTCTTCAATGATAGCCTTTGAACGACTATCAAGCTCAACACCTTCTCGTGTAAAGACGTGAACATCAATAACTGTTCCGCGAACAGAAGATGGAGCTCTTAAGGATGTATCTTTTACATCCCCTGCTTTATCACCAAAGATCGCTTTAAGAAGTTTTTCCTCCGGAGAAAGCTGTGTCTCACCTTTTGGAGTAATTTTCCCAACGAGGATATCGCCTGACTTAATAATTGCACCAACGCGAATAATCCCAGCTTCATCGAGATCTTTTAAAGCCTCTTCACTAATATTTGGAATATCTCTTGTAACTTCTTCTTTACCCAATTTTGTATCTCTAGCCTCAAGTTCAAAACTTTCGATATGAATAGAAGTAAAGACGTCTCTATGAAGAAGGTTTTCAGAAATAAGGATAGAATCCTCGTAGTTATAACCACCCCAAGGCATAAACGCGACCAGCACATTTTGTCCAAGCGCCAAGTCTCCTTGTTGAGTTGCAGGTCCATCAGCGATAACGTCTCCCGTTTTCACAATGTCCCCTTCTTTCACAAGGGCTCTTTGGTTGTTGCAAGTATTCTGGTTTGTTCTTTGATATTTTAAAAGTTTATAAATATCAACTCCAGGCTCACCATCTTTCGTTTCGTTTCTTTGAATAACAATTCTATTCGCATCAACAAAAACAACTTTCCCAGCTTCTTTCGCAAACAAAATGGCTCCTGAATCTCTGGCAACAATATCTTCAGATCCTGTTCCAACAATCGGTGCATCTGTTTTCAAAACCGGAACGGCTTGTCTCATCATGTTCGATCCCATCAAAGCTCGGTTCGCATCATCGTGCTCGAGAAATGGAATCAAACTTGTTGCGATCGAAATCATCTGCGATGGAGCAACGTCCATCAACTCAACTTCTTCCGCATCAACGAGTGCAAGTTCACCGTGCTTTCTGGCCGGAACGAGGTTCCCTTCAACTTTTCCTGTCTTCATCGCTGTATCATCAGCTTGAGCAATAATTTTGCCCTCTTCTTCGAATGCAGAAAAATATTTGACATCAGTACTAACATTTTGTTTGTCATCCACTGTCCGGTATGGAGTTTCAATAAACCCGTATTCAGAAACATTGGCAAAAGTAGCCAATGAAGTGATCAAACCAATATTTGGTCCCTCTGGAGTTTCAACTGGACACATTCTTCCGTAGTGAGTGGCGTGAACGTCTCGAACCTCAAACCCGGCTCTCTCTCTCGTCAAACCACCTGGCCCAAGTGCTGAAAGTCTTCTTTTGTGAGTAACTTCAGAAAGCGGGTTGGTTTGATCCATAAACTGTGAAAGCTGAGATGAACCAAAAAATTCTTTAATTGCAGCAGAAACTGGTTTTTGGTTAATAAGATCGTGAGGCATAAGGCCTTCAAGTTCTTGAATAGCCATTCTTTCACGAACAGAACGCTCCATCCGAACAAGACCAACGCGAAATTGATTTTCTACTAACTCTCCAACAGCTCTAACACGTCTGTTACCGAGGTGATCAATATCATCAACTTTCCCTCGACCATTATTGAGGTCAACCAGGTATTGAACAGTTCTGATCACATCGTCTTTAGTCAGAACAGTGTTCTCAACTGGAATATCGAGTCCAAATTTATAGTTGATTTTCATCCGACCAACTTTTGAAAGGTCATACTTAGTCGGATTGAAGAACATGTTTTCAAAAAGAGCTTCAGCAGCCTCAACTGTAGGAGGTTCTCCTGGTCTCAATCTTTCAAAAATTTTCAAAAGGGCTTCTTCAGTCGAATTGGTTTTATCGAGAAGAAGGGTATTTCTAATTTGATCACCATAGTTAACGTTGTCGATATAGAGAACTTCAACTGTTTTGTGACCTGATTTCATGAGATCAAAAATAATATTTTCTGTAAGAGCCTCATTGGCAGCGAGAATAACTTCCCCTGTGGACTCGTCATAAATATCGCGAGCAGAAACTTTCCCAACAACGTTCGCAACATCAATAGGAAGCTTCTTGATTTTTGCTTCGAGAAGTTTTTTAAGAGTTAATTTCGTTACCTTCTTACCTTTCAAGACGATCGGTTTTTTTGTCTTAGGCTCGAGAATGTCATCTTCAGCACGTGACCCAAGAATCAAGTTGAAATCAACTTCTCTTTCAAAGTTATTGTCTTTAAGATGAATAAGTTCAGTTTGATAGAACAACGAAAGTAATTCTTCATCTGAATATCCCATTGCTTTCAAAATAACAGTCGCGTGAATTTTTCTTTTTCTATCAATTCTCGCGTAGAGAATATTTTTATGATCAAATTCAAAATCCAACCAAGAACCTCTATGTGGAATAATTCGTGATGAATAAAGTAACTTCCCACTTGAGTGTTTTTTCCCACTATCGTGTTCAAATATAATCCCTGGTGAGCGGTGGAGCTGAGAAACGATAACTCGCTCAGTACCGTTATAAACAAACGATCCCGTCTCAGTCATAAGCGGGATGTTTCCAAGATATATTTCTTGCTCTTTAATAGATGCAATTTTTCTATTTTCAATATTTTCTTCTACTTCTTCACCTTCAGCAGGCTCTTCATAGAAAGTTAAACGAACGGTCACTTTCAAAGGAGCTTCGAAAGACAACCCCCTCGCCCTACATTCCTTTACAGAATACTTCGGCGTCTCGAGAGTATAGGAAACAAAGTCCAAAGAAACAGTTTTGTTAAAATCAAAAATTGGAAAAATTGATTTGAAAACTGCTTGAAGGCCTTTATCTTCTCTTTCCTCTGGAGCAATTTGAGATTGCAAAAATTCTTCATAGGAATCCACTTGCAATTTCATGAGGTTGGGAGTGGGAATCGCGTAGTCACATTTCTTAAAATTTTTACGATACCACTGGTTGGGGCTGAAGACATTTGTCGTCATTTTCTGACTCCTCTAATATATTTCAAATTTCAATACTCTTTTTAATCAAATCTCAAACACAAAATGGGGACAAACATCTAGTTTGTCCCCTATGCAAGAATCATGCAAGTTTTCGCAATAAAACAAAATTTATTTAAGCTCAACTTTGGCACCTGCTGCCTCGAGCTTTTTCTTAAGCTCTTCAGCTTCTTCTTTTGCCACTCCGTCTTTAACAGTTTTAGGTGCACCTTCAACGAGTTCTTTAGCTTCTTTAAGTCCAAGGCCTGTAATTCCTCGAACTTCTTTAATAACGTTGATTTTTTTAGCACCTGCGTCAGCAAGAACAACAGTAAATTCTGTTTTTTCTTCTGCAGCAGCACCAGCAGCAGCTCCACCTGCACCGGCCACAGCGACTGGAGCAGCAGAAACACCAAATTTGTCTTCAAGTTCTTTTACAAGATTAGCAAGGTCCATAACAGACATTTGCGAAACGTGTTCAATTAATTGTTCATTAGTAATACTCATTATAAACTCCTTATTTCCTCAAAATTATTCTTTGTTTTCGTCTTTGTTTTCGTCACTTGCTGGCTCAGCTGTTTCTTCTGTCGCAGCAGGAGCTTCTTCAGTTGCCGCCGCAGCAGCTTCCACTGGAGCCTCTCCACCTTCTTCTTTCTTCGCTCTGATCGCTTCCATGACTCTTACAAAAGCAGAGACTGGAGCATTGAATGTTGCAAGTAATGTCGCAAGCATTTGATCGCGCGAAGGAAGTTTCGCAAGTTGAACGATGTCTGCTCTCGAAAGAGCTTTTTCGCCTAAAAAACCACCTTTAAGATCGATGATTTCATTTTCTTCACCTGCATCGTAGATTGCTTTTGCTACTGCAGCAGCATCTTCAAAAGAAAAAGCGATAGCATGTGGACCTTTGATGTTTTTCAAAAGTTCTTCGGCATACGTTCCCTCAGAAGCTCTTCTAAAAAGAGTATTCCGAGTAATAACGATCTTACCTTTTGCATCTCTGACTTTCTTTCTGATGTCTACAGAGTCATTAGCAGTCACGCCGATGAGGTTAGTGAGAAAAAGGGCATCCGATTTTTGGATATTGTCTTTGATACCAGAGACAATTTTCTCTTTTTCAGCACGTGTTAGCATATTACCTCCTCATATTATTTTGGAGGGAGATTTCGGCAGGCTTTACAAGATATTTATTCAACATCTCAACCGGCTTTCTTCAACCCCAACTTAAACATTTAAAGCTTCGAACGTATCCACTTTTACACCAGGGCCCATCGCTGTACTAATAGTCAACGATTTCAAATAAACACCTTTGGCACTGGCAGGCTTTGCCTTAACAATGGCTTGAGTGATGGCCTTGAAATTTTCAAAAAGTTTTTCGGCATCAAAAGATTTTTTACCGATAGGAACGTGAATGATTCCTGTTTTATCTGTTCTATATTCAACTTTCCCTGATTTTTGTTCTGATACAGCTTTAGAAATATCAGTGGCAACAGTTCCAAGTTTCGGGTTAGGCATCAAACCCCTTGGTCCGAGAATTCTAGCAACCTTTCCAATTTTTCCCATCATATCTGGACTTGCGATAACGCGATCAAAGTCCAACCAGCCACCTTGAATCTTAGTGATCATATCATCACCACCAACAAAGTCAGCGCCAGCATTTTCTGCATCTTTAATCTTTTCTCCAGAAGTTATAACAAGAACGCGAACAGATTTTCCTGTTCCTCCTGGCATAACAATCGCCCCTCTAATCATCTGATCAGCGTGACGAGGATCAACTCCCAAGCGGAATGCAAGATCAACTGTTTCGTCAAATTTAGCGAACCCAGTTTCTTTAGCCAGGTTGATAGCATCTTTAATTGGATAAGATTTTGATTGGTCTACCTTGGTAAGAGCTTCCAAGTATTTTTTTGATCTCTTTTTCATTTTTCCTCCGGTTCAATCGACAAGCTCTTTTGTCTTGTCTCCCGTTAATATTTGCTCGTAAATTATTTGTAATCGAGTTTAAGTCCCATTGAACGACATGAACCTTCAATCGTTCTCTTAGCGGCATCGATATCAGCAGCAGAAAGATCTGGTCTCTTTGCTTCAGCAACTTCCGTTACAATTTTTTCACTAATAGTACCGGCAACTTCGTGACCAGGTTTATTGGCTCCCGACTTTAACTTTAATCCTTTTTTAACAAGGAAAGTTGCTGGAGGAGTTTTCGTGATAAATGTAAATGATCTATCTGAATAAACTGTAATTATCGTTGGAAGAACTGTTCCTGCTTCCTTCTGAGTTTTGGCATTAAATGCTTTACAAAACTCCATGATATTAACACCTTTTTGCCCAAGAGCTGGACCAATTGGTGGTGATGGGTTTGCTTTCCCCGCTTCAATTTGCAATTTGATGAAACCAATAACTTTCTTTGCCATTTCTATTCCCTCTTAAGCTTTCTCTACTTGCGAGAAATCCAACTCCACAGGAGTTGGTCGACCAAATATTGAAACGTTTACCTTTAACTTCCCTTTATCACTAACAGCTTCCACTGTTCCGACAAATGAAGCAAAAGGTCCTTCAATAACTTTAACTGAATCGCCTTCCGAAAAGCTTGCTGTTGTTTTAACTTGCTTAAAGCCTTCTTCCGCTTGGCCAAGAAGATACGATGCTTCTTTTTCACTAATGGGAGTTGGCTTATTGCGATCCCCACTAACAAAAGAAGTAATTTTATCGGTATCCTTGACTAAGTGCCACGTTTTATCATTCAAAACCATCTTTATCAAGAGATAGCCTGGAAAAAACTTTTTCTTCATGTTTCTCTTCTTGCCCTTCACATTGGCAGTCACTTCTTCTTCAGGAAGAAAAACTTCAGCAAAATATTCCGTAAGCTTGTGGTTGACGATTCGTTCAACCAAGGTTTTTTTGACTCTGTGCTCAAAACCACTCAAAACATGGACGACATACCATTTAAATTCAGGAGCTTCCCCAGTGGCCAGCAATCCTTCTTTACCCGCTTTGGCTGATTCATCAGTTGTTTCATCAACTGCTTCAACATTTTCAATTTCTTCTTTTGCGTTTTCTTCTATTTTTGTCTTATCGTTCATGGTTATTCCTTAAAAGCTTAAACACTACATTTGAGGCAGTAGACTCATTAAGTACCCACTTCCCCAGTCAAAAAATCCCAAGATAAAGCCCACAATCGTCACCAGAATCATAATTTTAAAAGTCATATTCATGGTTTCGTTTCTATCAGGGAAAACAACTTTGACTAGCTCTCCAAAAGCTTCCGCTAAATATTTAGAGGAAACGGGATGTCTCACTGTCACAATAAAAGCCGCTAAACTCACAAGAGCTGAGAGACCTTGCGAAGCCTGGGCATAATAAGGCAGTCTGGCTTCCAATTCGAACCATTCACTTATCTGGAGAAAAAATCTCGTCAGGACATAAAACATGATGATGCAAGTTACTGCAACACCTGCATTAATCCATTTTTTCGCCTGCTTTTCAGTAATATTCGATGTACTCAAAACTACCCCTCTCACATTTGTCAATGTATTGAAATGCCTGCAATATGAACCTACACATATACACCTATGATTTTAAAAAATCGATAAAAAAGTGCGTGACAGAATAAAAAACCTTATTTTACTCTTACTAGCCTGCATTTCATTACTTTCATGTAGTCACTTGTTCTACTACCCTAATAAAATTGTTTATGCAACGCCCGATCATTTTAAAATTCCCTACGAAGAAAAATTTATTAAGACTCAAGATGGGGAGGAGCTTCACCTCTGGCATCTTAGACCCAAAAATAAAAAAACCACCTCCATTGCCCTCCACTTTCACGGCAATGCACAAAATCTAAGTTCTCATTTTATTGCTTCTGCTTGGTTAGTGGAACATGGAGTCGAGGTGATCATATTCGATTATCGTGGATACGGAAAATCTAGTGGGCAAGCGAATCAAAAAGGAACTTACCTCGATTCTCTCGCTTTTTATCAATACGCCGATACCTATGCCAAAAAATTTAAGAAGCCCCTTTTTGTCCTCGCCCAAAGTTTAGGCGGGGCCGTGGCCACCCGGGGCTTGGTTGATTTTAAAGACGCTGAGGCTGTTAAACTTTTAATTATCGACAGTTCTTTCACCTCTTATCAAGACATCGCTTTTCAAAAACTCAAAAGCCATTGGCTAACATTTCTCCTGAGCCCTCTAGCCTTTGTGATCATCTCAGATGAGATGGCCCCTCAAAAACTTCTCTCCAAGATAAAAACACCTGCCATTATCATACACAGTGAAAACGATCCAGTTGTCCCCTACCAAGGGGCTCTCAGCTATCAGGAAAAACTAGGGGGACCAGTCGAATTGTGGACTCTCAAAGCAGAGCTTCACACTCATGGGCTAAGCAATCACCCTGAGAGTGTTAGGGAAAAGCTTCTCCAGAAACTTAAAGAAATGCACCTTATTATTTAAATTCTGAGTTAAGCAATAGCTTAGGACTTAAAAAGAAATTTAACTGATAAGTGTTATATTCAAACTCTAATTCAGCTACCCCACCTTTTTTGAATACAAAATTGAGAGCATGATCTTTTTGTCCCGTGATAACGAATGATAGGAGCGAAGACAATTCTGGCTCGTGTCCAACAAAAGCAATATTATGTTTTCCTCGCAATTGATCCAACGTCTCCTTCATCTGTTCGATTTTAGTACCGTGATTAAAAGTTTTTTCTACAGTCAGTTCAGACCCTTCAAAAACATTTTGAAGAATCTCAGCAGTTTCCATGGCCCTGAGATATTCACTTGTAAAAATTTTATCGATTTCTATTCCGTGCTTTTTCAACTTTTTAGTAAACTTTTTAAATCGCTTCTTACCCTTTTCTGTCAAAGGTCGATCTTTATCTGAATATCCTAGCTCGTTCCACTTATCTCGATCCTCTGCTATTC
This sequence comes from Halobacteriovoraceae bacterium, assembly GCA_020635135.1. Classification (GTDB taxonomy): domain Bacteria; phylum Bdellovibrionota; class Bacteriovoracia; order Bacteriovoracales; family Bacteriovoracaceae; genus JACKAJ01. The sequence continues at coordinate 1,519,503 of JACKAJ010000015.1, read as the reverse complement.
CATGCCGAATAAAATAAATTTTTCCCAAGGCTGTTCTCCCTTTTAAAAATGAAGCGACCTCTATTACAATACATCAATTACTAAAAAAAGGTTAGTTTCAATATGACTCAATTAATCACTTGGAATATTAATGGTATTCGCGCGGTGGCCAAAAAGGGATTTCCCGAATGGTTAAAGAAAACAAAAGCCTCCATAATCTGTTTACAAGAGATCAAGGCGACTGAAGATCAAATTCCAGAAGAAATAAAAAACATTTCGAAGTTTGAATATGTCGCTTATCCAGCTGAAAGAAAAGGATATTCGGGAGTTATGACATTATTTAAAAAAGCTCCCACCAAAACAGAGATGGGTCTAGGATTACCCAAATTTGATTGCGAGGGAAGAACTCTCATTCATCACTTCAAAGATTTTATTTTGCTTAACTGTTATTTTCCCAATGGAAGCCGCGATCTCTCGCGCGTTCCCTATAAGCTTGAATATTGCCAGGCCATCAGTAAAAAAGTTGCAGAATTGACTAAAAAAAATAAAAAACCCGTAATCGTCTGTGGGGACTACAATACAGCTCACCATAAAGTTGATCTCTCCAATCCAAAGTCCAATAAAAACACCACAGGGTTTTTAGAAATTGAACGCCAGTGGATCGATCAGTTTATCCAAGAGGGAAATGCGGATTGCTTTCGAGAACTTTATCCCAAGAAAAAAGATGTTTACTCATGGTGGACTTATCGAAACAATTGTCGAGAGAGAAATATTGGATGGCGAATAGACTATTTCTTTATTTCCCAAAAAGGAATGAGCTCTGTTGATCAATGCCGTTATTTAAATAAAATTGAAGGTTCAGATCACTGTCCCGTTGAACTCACTCTCTCTAGCGAGATGGCCATTTAAACTTTATACTAAACCCAGGCTGAGAAAGATCCACTTCGAGTTGTCCTTCCAGTTTTTGAATATCGCGATAGAGAATATTCATTCCTAAACCTCTACCTGATCGAAAATTTTTTTGATCCTTTGAGCTTATTTTGTTTTTATAAAGAAGGAGAATTATATCTTTAGGTGATAATTTTTCTACTTCATTTTCAGGCAAGATTTTTTGAGAAACTAATTTCTTTTTCAGAGCAGTGACATTGATACCATCTCCATTATCTTGATATGTCATCGTTTTAAAATAATTTGTTTTTTTCAAAGAAAATTTTAAAACCATTTTATTTTTACCAGAATGCTCTATCGAATTCTTTACCAGATGAAAAATTATTTCTTGAACCAAGGGAAATTCATGTTTTGTTAACCCTGATTCTTCAAGATCTAGTTTTAAAGATATCTTTTTATGAGTTGATCTTTCAAAAAACAGACAAACTCTTGTCGTGAATTTTTTCAATTCATCTACAGATGAAAGAGTTCGCATTGAGGATTCTCTATCAATGAACCAAGGTTTACTTTTTTGTGATATTTTTTTTTGCAACTTCAAGATATTTTTAACTTCTTTAAACTGTTCAACATCGAGATCTTCATTCGTCGAAAATTTTATTAATATTGGATAAAGTGCTGATTTGATAGTAGCAATTTGATTTTCAGCAATTTTTTTATCACGCTTTAAGCTCGCTTCTATATAACTTTCCACTTCATGAAATGCTTCCGTGGCATTCTTTTTTCCAAAAAGATCCGCATACCCTTTTAGTGTATGTATATTGAGATATATTTCATTAAGACTGCTTTCCCAATAAACGGGACCTTTGTCGAGAGCCTCAAGATAGTGTTGAATATCTTCCAAGCGTTGTGACGATTCTAAATAAAATGAAATTTTCTTTCCCATCACCTAATCTCTCTGTTGTATAAGATCCTATTCGAGATTTGGCTTGATTTTCTTGAGAGAATCATGCAAGTACTAAATTTGGGAAAATTTTACCGACCGGAAGGACTCAATATGAAATACGACTGGCTATCAATTATATTTTTTATTCAATCAACTATAATCGTTGCCATCCTTCTCACTGGTTTTTTTAAGAGAAAACAAAGAAAGAAACATGCATTTCTGATGAGAGTTGGAATCATTTGGGATATCGTGCTCGTTTTACAGATTGAACTCTCTCGACATGCCATCGATCAAGCAATTCATATGGAAAGAAACACAACTCTGCTCAACTTCCATATTGCGGTTTCAGTGCTTTGCACTCTTTTATATTTCTTCTTACTTTATTCTGGTTGGCAATTGCTTAATAACCAAAAAAGAGGATTGCGGCCTTATCACTTAAAGCTTGGCTATCTCACAATCATTTGTCGATTGATTAATTACGTAACAAGTTTTCTAATCTAGGAGGTGTTCTAGAATGAATCGCAAGAAAGCCAAATTGGATCAAACTTATTTTTTAAGCTTACCACTTCAGCGGAATAATCTTCACGATCAGTATAAAGAATAATTCCGTAATTTTCAGTCACCTTAACTTCATAGACTTCCATACCATTCGCAACTGAATCTTTTACTAACAGATTATTTCTAAGGATACTCGTATTGGGTGCCCCGTACTCTGGGTAAACTGAATGAATGTTTAAACTCACATCTGCTGTATAGCTTTCAGACTTATCATAAATTTGCATACTGAGATTAGGACCAACACCTGCAGGATCTCCTGTTTCACAATAAACATCCATTTCTTGAGCTTTAGAACTTTGCATTCCAAGAATAACTGTGAGTAAAACAATCCCGATAAGTAATCGCATATTTAATCCCCTCTTAAAGTTATGGGGATTTTTAGCACAAAGAATCTGAAAATCAAATTTTGTGAAACCCCTGAAATATTTTCAAGCTTTCGGTTTATTGCGTTGCGCTTATTGCATTTGAGGGGCGGTCTCGGAAACACCCTTTTTGTTGCAACTTGCCGTATAAAACCTTTTTAAATTGGGGAAACTATCTTCCCAAGCGAAAACTTCTCGATATTTAAACCAATCCAGCATGCAGTAAAGCCATTGCTCTTCAAGATCCCATTTGAATTCTCGTGAGCCATACTCTTCATTAAAAAGTTCAAGGATGCCTGCAATTCTTTTTTCCTGAATTTTAGAATAAATATTTTTGTGATTAGGGTCGAGATCAAAACGTTTCATTTGAAAAAGAACGATACCAGAATCGTTTGCTTCATTTATGAGGATAAGTTTTTTCTCTTCTTCTATCGTTAAAGGACGATTCAATAAATATTTCGTTATTAAATAAGAATCCCAAATGACCTGTTCACCATCGACAAGTACTGGAACTCTTTTCGTTTGCGTATAACGTGAAAGTTCTTTTTGCCCTTCTTTCGAAAAGATATCTATTTTTATAAATTCATATTTATCTTCGTTGAGCATTAAGCGAATTCGTCGAACGTACGGTGAAGCCTGTGAGCCAAAAAGCTTTATCATAAAATCACTCCTTTAAATATATTCCCTTTAATAGACAATGATCCTTCGCCCCTTCATAATCTTTGATTATGAAAAAACTAATCTACATTACCATACTTATTATTCCCTTTACTATCCTAGCTGCTCCGAACCCTGATGTTACGGGGCCCTATGCTACAGCTCGTGAAGAATACAAGCTCCCTGCTCAAGTCTACAAAGACGTTCTCGACGATCGAAAAACTGAACTTTGGGCCGCTGTCTATCACCCTAAAACCTCAAGGCGATCAGCAATGCCTCTCATAATTTTTCTTCATGGTAACCATGCAACTTGTGGCCATGGAAGTAACCCTCGAATAGATAATGACTGCACTTATACTTATGAAGGAACATGCCCTGAAGGTTACGTCGTTGTTCCCAATCACCTCGGCTATGATGATGTCGCCAGTAAACTAGCAAGCTGGGGGTATCTCGTTGTGTCTATTAATGCCAATCTCGGTATCAATTGTGGTGGTGGAGTTGCTGGCGACGGAGGCTTGAATCTTGCCCGAGGGCGTTTAATCCTAAAACATTTAGAACTCTTGAGTCAATGGAACAAGGACGGCGGTTCAACTGAATACATCGAGTATGATCTCAAAGGAAAAATTAATTTTTCTGAAGTAGGCTTAATGGGTCACTCTCGAGGTGGAGAAGGAATTCGCGGGGCCCTCTTTGAATATCAAAATTCGAGATTTTGGAAAAAGAAAATAGCTAACAATTTAGACATTAAAGCAATGTATGAAATAGCACCCGTTGACGGGCAAACTTCTGAGGTTCTCAACGCCGATGGAATCCCTTGGGGAACACTACTCCCTATGTGTGATGGAGATGTTTCTAACCTAGAAGGGATTAAGCCCTTTGATCGCATGGTTAACAAATATTCTAATAAAGACTCTACCTTTAAAAGCTCAATATTAGTTTGGGGAACAAATCACAATTTTTATAATAGTGAATGGCAACAAAGTGATAGCCCTGGTTGTACGAACCACCTTCCTTTATGGAAAAAACCTCAAGGAGATCTTCTTCAAAAAAGAATAAGGACGGTTGCCCTCATGGGTTTTTTCAGAGGTTTAGTTGGCTCGGGTGCTAATCCCAAATTCTTAAGTCAATTTGATCCACTTAGTGAGATCGATAACACACTTGCTCGAGACACAGCCGTCAAAAGAACATTTGTTCCCAATGTTAGAGAGAACAGTTTTTTTACAATTGAGAATTTTGAAAACCCCACTGGAACAAATACTTACGGTCATCAAAATAATAGTCAAAATATAAGTATTGCTCATCAACAAAAAATTTTCCTTCACGATTTTAGAAGTCGATCAGCAGCTTTAATTGAACCTCAAAAAATTGGTGGTTTTCTGGAAATTCACTTTGCAGACCAAGAAACAGGAAAAAATCTATCGAATTTTGAATACATTGACTTTGATCTCGTCCATAAAGTCTTTGCTAAAAATCCTACAGATTTTTCAGTAAGTTTGCTTGATAACTCAGGACGAGAATCAAATCAAGTCAAACTAAGTTCTGTAGACATTTTCGATGGAACGGTTGGTGGACCATACAGTGACTATAATCAGATATTAAGGACTTTTCGTTTCCCAATCAACTGGTTTAAGGATGTGGATAAATCCCACTTAACAGCATTAAAAATAATTTTTGATTCATCAGAATTAAATTCATTTTATGGTTCTTTAATTCGAGCTACTAATAATACTTCCCGCTATCATATCAGTAAACGTCCAAACCGCTCTACTAGACCACGCCATCGAGCTCGAAAATCTCGTCCGTTCGATTTTCCTAAACATTATTGTCGAGCAAGTTTTGCTGGGTCTGAATATGTAAAAAGAGAATGTTTCAAAAAAGTAAAAGTTACGAGTGACACACTTTTTAAAGTTCAAGATTCATTACCCAAAATCAAAGCAGGTGGTAAACTTCACGGTGCTTTCCAAAGAACAAAAGATGGCAAAACGAAAGAAGTGACTTATCTCATTCCCTGTAGGGATGCTAGCTTTTCTGGATCAATAGAAATATATCTCAACAATGGTCTCGAAAAAGTTACATGTCGTTAATTTAAATTAACGAACTAACGACTACTACCCATGTTAATTTCATTTACCCTCCCCCTGAATACAGGAGTTTGGGATAAAACAAAGTCGATCAATTATCGAGAAATTTTTTTAATTTATCGAATTTTTTATTATCAGCATCGCGAAGAGCATGGATATAGAGTTCTCTGCGCATAGCAGGATCCATATCGGGATGCCATAGAGGAGGTGATTTTCCATTTTTCCAGTAAAGAAACTCTGTATAAATTCTTGCCCATCGCCCATTCCCGTTACTAAAAGGGTGTATGTACACAAGTTTATGATGAAAGCGAGCCCCTATCTCTTCCCAGTCATAAGATTCATATTCTATCCAATACTTGGTCTGTTCGAGATGTTTATAAAGTTCCGTTTGAATGTTAAAAGGAGATATTCCAATATTTTTTTCAGTTTTCCTAAACTCACCGGCCCATCTCCACACATCGCCAAACAATTTTTTGTGCAGTTTTTTGGCAAAGGCAATCTCAAGATAATCATCTTTGCGATAATTTCTCAAAAACTCTAAGCCTTCTGCGATATTGAGGGCCTCGGCCTCATCGAGCTCTTTCATTCTCGAAATATGTGAAAGTTTAAGGCCATTCATTTCATCTCTTGAAAGACTCGTGTTTCCTTTTCGGTCTTTAAAGAGATAAGAAGTTTTTACTTCCATTTATCTTTCATCCCATAACTTTTTACTGTATTTAAGTTCCTCTATTTCCTCTTGCAATCTCTCTTCGATAAATTCCTTTCCCACGGCTTGATCTTCAATATCCATGTGAACAGCTACATTTCGCAATTTTTGTTCGGCGAGATGGCGTGCTCTCTTTTCAATCATTTCTCTAATCGGTTCTCTGGGTAGAAGGTAGTAAACCACATCGCAATTCATAGAATCCGCAAGGTGTTTTAATCTTTTTAATGAAATACTATCCGATATTTCGGCCCTTTCAGCTTCACTCATGGTATTGGCTGAAATCCCCGCACGCTTGGCCAGCGCTTTGGAGCTCATACCTAAGGCTTCACGGATAAAGCGAATCCAGCCTTTTGGCGGTCGAGCCACCATATCTTGTTTTTTAAGAGCGGATAGTTGTTCTTGAACGTGTTTGAGTTGAAGGTTTCTAATCTTTTTCATACAAAAATAATACCAAAAAATACGACTTTTTTCAATTATATATTCGTATATTTTGGTATGTTTTTATATAAAAATAACAAATTAAACGATTTTAGTAGGCAACATCCCAGCTCAGTCTTTCCCCTAATTCACATTGAGAACTAGTCGTATCGTCTACATCAGCATGGGTCGCAGTAAAGTAACCAGCAAGAGAGTTTTCAGTATCGAGATAGACAGTGATATAAACTTCGCCATCATCATTTTCAATATAAAGGCCTTGATCAGCACCTTCTTCTAGATAGTCTGCAAGATCTTGGTCGTTTTCAAGTTGTTTTGCAATATTCTGAACACAAGCTTCAGAATAAATTCCGAGATCATATTCAAATTTAACAATTTTGGCTTGAGCAGCTGTTGCAAATAAAAAACCTAATAAAAACAATGATTTCATTTTCTCTCCCTTCTTGAAAAGTGGGTTTGTGTACCACCCCCATCTTGCTCTCGTCAAATTTTTTTAATCCTCAGTTCAATTTCTGATAACTTGTCATTCTCCCAGACATTTTGTACTTAGAGTCCAGACGAATTACACATTTTAGGGAGGACAACTCATGAAACACATTCTTTATTCTTTTATTTTTCTAGCATCATTCAATGCTTTTTCGCTTTCTACAACAACTCATCTTGAAGTTACCGCTGATGAAGGCTCTCTTGTCAAAATTGCTCTTTTGGAAAATGAACTCGATGAAAGCGAAGTGGAGCTTCTGTGGGAACTTGGTGGCCGCAATGCTCTTTTTTACGGAGATTTCTGCTATTCAGGTTTTAGAAAACAAGCTGCAAAGATCATTGAACTACTCTTTAATTCAGATGATCTCGGCTTAGAATATTCTGTGTATAATATTGATCTCGAAAATAACTATGCTATCAGCTACGATGTTATTGATTCTGATCAAAAAATTGTAACTCAAAACACTGTTTATCCTTGCGAATAATTTTTTAGCATATATTTTTTTCAGGGAGATATTATGAAAAAATTAGTTTTACTTGCAACAATCCTTAGTTCTCTTTGCTCCTTTTCATCTGCTATTGATGTAAACGTCGGTGAAGAAAATACGATCACTGTCAATGGATGTGGAACGGCAATGGTCGGACGGGTTTCTATAGAACCTTCTATTACAGGAGAACACAAACTCACTTCTCATTGTTTACCTGTTTATTGTGTTTATACAAATGAAACGCCACTCACATGGTTTGGAACAAAATGGACTATTGCTCTTATGGCCAGAGATGAATCTCGAGATTATAAAGGTAAGCTTTTCACTGGCGACCCTCAGTTTGACAGAACTTATGATAAAGTCATCCACGAGGGAATAGAATCGAAAGAAGAGAGAGACGCCTTAATTGATGGGTATCTTGATCAAGGTCTTTGCCAAAAAGTTTACTATCAAAAAAATGTCCCTTCTATGTAGTTAAAATATGGGGAAGAGACTTCCGAGGAAATAACTTTCTTCAAAAGTCTCTTTTCTATCAAATTTCATCTGTAATAATTACACTTCATCTCTTAATAATATAATCTTGTGATAAAAGCTCATCATGCAGAAATTTATTTTCCTTATTTATTTTATTGTACTCTTAAGCTCACAAGTAGGATTTTCTAATTGTCCGAATTTTTCCGGAAAATACTTTCGCGATTCTTCAATAGCCTGTGAGTCTGACATTAAGGACCGCTGGGGTAACTACCCAATACCTTATACGAGTGGGATAACTTTTTTTGCCGAAAAAGATGAAATAGAAATAACTCAAGTTGATTGTGATGAATTGGAAATTAAATTTCTAGACACATATCTACCTGGAAAAAATTCTAGAAACGTCTACTTCCATGGCCAAGACAGACAAAGTATAAAAATCAATCTCACTGAAAAATATGCTAAAATTTCAGATAATGAAATTGCCATTAAAAGAAGAACTGGTCTCGAGGCTTATAGCGTTTACGCAGAACCTGCCTTTGGACTGGAAAACAATCTCCTCAAAATCAAACTGACAAAGACTGATGACATGCTCACAATTAATTCTTTCTGGCGTCATTTCGATTTACTCGGTTACATTGTTCCTTGGACATTTAAACATTCCATGAGTTGCCAGTTTCAAAAAGAAAATTAATAATTTTCTACAAAATTCAAAAACCTTTCTGTATTCTTAAACCATGAAAGCAATATATATCTTAAGTTTCGTTCTATTATCCTGTAGTCATTTCACTTCTAGCTCTAAAACCCTAAAGAGAAGTGATCGCCAAATTGAGATTACAGAGCTGGGAGTTTTAGACGACAATCCCCAATTAAGTCAAACACTCCTAACTCATAAAAAACGTCTTAAGATTACCAAGGGTTCGCTCGACAGCGATTACGAAGCACTTCTTGGAAAAAGCTCAATTGAGTTTAACAAAATGGGCATCCAGGGATTACTTGTTAAAGATTCAAACATAGCAGTCATTTTATATGGAAATTATAAAATCAAAGTGGGTGATGATATCAAGGTTATAAAAGATATTTTTCCCGACTCCTCCAATCAAGTTTCTTTCAATAAAACAGAGGGCTCATTCACGAAACACTATGGGCAAAACCAAGACCTTGCCATATCTTTTGTCTTCAACCGTACAGACAACAAGCTCGTCCGTATCATTGAAAGTTACAAATAGATTTCTTTTAGAATTTAATATTCATAAGAATTATTCCGACCAATTATGTAGATGATTTATCGCATATTTAAGCTTTTTCTACTTACCCTCATGCTTTGCCCGCTTTATGGTCATTCTCGAACCGTAGAAGAAATCGAAAAGATTTTTTGTAATTTTCGTCTTAGAAGTTTTAAAAACATATGGGAAGTTGAAAAAAAACATTTTAAAAAGGTAAGAATTTTTGAACAATTCCACAAAGCCAGTCGTTTAAAAATTCATGTGATATATCAAACTTACTCATTAGAAGAAGCTCTTGCCAAACATTACGATCTTTTTCTCAAAGATATTCACAAATCTGGTATTAATAATGGAAATCTACGGATCGAAGGAAAAGACTTTCACTATCATTTTGAAAAATCAAAAAACAAAAAAATTGCAGGAGGGGGATCTGATAAAAAAATTATTGTTGTTCTTCCTGCCGAATTACAGGGCTCTATCTCTGAACATATTATTAAGGTCCATGAACTTTCTCATTACTTTGAACGAATACAGACGAACTCACTATTACCGCAATCAATGCCTGCAAATTCCTATTTTGCGACAACGACTCCCCATCTTTTTTTTACAGAATATGCTGCTATGATCATTGAGTGGTCTTTTTTAACAAATATCCCAATCGAAATCAGATCTCGTGAACTTATGAAAGTTAAAAAACTTGCGGAGAATGATATCATTGATGAAAATGCCCTAAAATTTCTAAGTTTATTTCTCACAGATAACAGCCCCAATGCAAGCTCCTATATTCTCAATCAAAAAACAACTTACCCGAAACGCGGTTATCGCTTAGATTATTTAAAAACACTTGAAGTTCGAAATTTTCTCATTGAATATGAAACGTTTTTTAAGGACTGGATTAAATTTAATTTCGAGCGCTATCTAGAACCTGGTGAGTCAATAGATGAAATAATTCAATTTTACATCAATAACTCAGATTTTGGTTCCTAACTATGCCTAGCACCATTCCCAATTCACACCACTCATAATAGCTATACTTTTATCTCACACAATGTTAGAAGCCTTGATAAATATCAATCCGGGGGGAGGAACAATGAAATCACTATTCGCAATTTTTTTACTATCAATTTCTTTGAGTTCATTCGCAAAGTTTCAAGTCACTGAAGCTAAGTTTTATCTTAGTGGAACTTCAGTTCCAAATGGAAATTACAGGCAAGGAGAAGCCGGTGGCGGTTTAGTCGATACAATGACTCTAGGAGAATCTCGCCACATCATCAATGGAAATATTCTTATTAAATTTGCCGACCATGAAACGGGAGAAACAAAAAGTATTCGCATTCAAAATGCTCATTTGGAAGTGAACATTGAGGGTCCAATTCAAGCACGATTTGATCTTGAACTCAATCTCTCTATGTCTATTAAGAATTTTAATGGAAATTCGCTTTCAACTTTTGAAAAAGAATTTACCGGAAGACTCGATGGAGCAAGATTTATTATCGGAAACTTTTACCTTCGAATGAAAAATGAAGATGGAGTATCAATCAAAGATACGACTAGCCTTCTAGGAATGGGAGCTGGATTTGCTTCTTCAAAAGTTACTGGTCGCTTCAACCTTCGCCACGAAAAAGTCTATGTTCTTGTTCTAGGAGACTATCGAAATACTTTGGCTTACTACTCTACGATTGAAGAGGCTATCAGCAACGAAGTTGATGGGACTTTAATTTACTAATAAAAAAATTATTCATTTCAGTTTTCTATCTTGATAAATATATCTTCAAGTTAGAAAACTACTTAAAAATTTTTTTCAAAATTAATCTTCTAATTCACCATTTAGAATTTTTTCTATGATTTTTCTACCATCTGAACCTGGAGATAGATTATTCATCATGAAGATTTTCATTAAGACTCCTGGATCTTCAGGTGATAATATATATGAATGGAAGCCTTGAACAATAATACCTGCGAGATCTTCATTAAGTGTATAAACTCCCCCCCCTGAATCCCCTGACTCAACTGTGGCCAACTGAAAATTACTTGCTGCATCTGTTTCTAAGTTTTCATAATAAGGCCCCGCAGAGGTAAATCTGTTTACTGAAACATCTTTAATTTTATTATAACCAATTTTCAAAGAAGAATTTGGATTTTTAAGAAATTCTTTAGTTGTAGAAAAGTCTCTTGCAAAACTTCCAACACCTATCAGTGCAATTTCTTCATTTTTATGAACATCTTGATTCACAAATGAAGCAATATGAACAAAAAGGGGACTATCAACTTCTAGAACAGCCAAATCAAGATCTTTAACTCCAGCTAAACCTTTTAGGATAGAGTTATAACCTGAGTAAATTTGCTCGAGCTGAGGTTCCCAAGAAATTAAGTTTTCTCTTTGTTTTCTAGTTAGTTTTTCTATTTTGGGAGATGAAATATTCGGATAGTGCTTTTCTATAATCTCATTTAGTTTACTTTCCAATTCATATTCAAGTCCTCCAATTGCTGCACCAAGCTCTTCTTGTAATTCTTGTTCTTTTTTATAATCTAACGGATCGGCTTGGCTCCTTCGTATCTTCTCCAAAAGATACACCTTCGGATCCTCTAAAAGGTAGGCTCGATGAAAAACTTTTCCATTTTCCAACTCTCTCAAGTTTACTTTAAAATGATACTTTCTATCGTTGGCACAATGTCCAGCTGTCAAGATATGCCTTTCAGAAATAATAACTCCAGAGCAGACCCCTGTCGTTACAAGATTATTATTTTCTTCCTCTTGTAAAAAAAGACTCACAGAAGATAAAATCTGGTCGTCTTTAACTTTTACTCCATTAATAATCTCGGCAGACGAAAGGGAGCGAAGTCTTTTCGTATGTGAGCACCCAACTAAAGAAAAAGAAGCAATCCAAATAAAGCACCCGATTACTTTCATAAACAATTCCCTCCAAATAGCGGTATTAATTTCATATCGGAAAAAAAGCAAAAAATTTGATTTTTTAATTAGCGATAGTAGAGTTATAAAATTCCAATCTAAAGCTCTTGCACTTTCTGATTGATCTTGATTAATTAAATTCTCCAACCATCTTGCGAGCTACTACAACATTGAAAGCGCGAATACCATTGTTGGAAAATTGCTGAAGATTCGAGGAGTCACGAGCGAACATGAGGGAGCATACGCTTTGGTATGTGACCGAATGTGAGTCGATGGGACGACGAAGAAGATTTAGTGATTTTAAAACAATGGCGGGTGCATCAGGATTCGAACCTGAAACCTACTGATTTGGAATCAGCCGCTCTACCATTGGAGCTATACACCCGTAACGACCTTGATTTTGAGATGTTTTGATTTAAAGAAGATACAGCAAAGCCCTTAAAATATCCAGGGCTTTGCTGATTGTAAGTTATTAATTATTCAACGATTTCAGTAACAGTCCCAGCACCAATTGTTCGCCCACCTTCTCTGATCGCGAAACGAAGACCTTTCTCCATCGCAATCGGTGTGATCAACTCTGCTGTGAAACTTGTGTTATCTCCTGGCATGATCATCTCTGTTCCAGCTGCCAATTCAATCGCGCCAGTCACATCTGTTGTTCTAAAATAAAACTGTGGTCTATAACCTTTGAAAATTGGAGTGTGACGTCCACCCTCTTCTTTCGTAAGAATATAAACTTCACATTTAAATTTCTTGTGTGGCTTAACTGTTCCCGGCTTAATCAAACACTGACCTCTCTCGACGTCTTCTCTTTTAAGACCTCTAAGAAGGAGACCAACGTTATCCCCAGCTCTACCTTCATCAAGAAGTTTTCTAAACATCTCAACTCCAGTGACTGTTGTCTTCTGTGGATCTCTGATTCCTACGATCTCGATCTCTTCTCCTACCTTAACGATCCCTCTCTCAACTCTTCCTGTAACAACTGTTCCACGACCTGAAATTGAGAAAACATCCTCTACTGGCATCAAGAAATCTTTATCAATATCTCGCTCTGGAGTTGGAATGTACTCATCCACTTTATCCATAAGCTCTAAAATCTTATCTCTTCCAATCTCTGGGTTTCTATTCTCAACCGCTGCAAGCGCTGAACCTGCTACGATAGGAATGTCGTCCCCTGGAAAGTCGTAAGAAGAAAGAAGTTCTCTCACTTCCATCTCTACTAGTTCCAAAAGTTCTGGGTCATCAACTTGATCCACTTTGTTCAAAAAAACAACGATCGCTGGAACACCTACTTGTCTTGCAAGAAGAATGTGCTCTCTGGTCTGTGGCATCGGACCGTCTGCGGCGTTAACAACCAATATCGCTCCGTCCATCTGGGCAGCACCTGTGATCATGTTCTTTACATAGTCAGCGTGTCCCGGACAGTCTACGTGAGCGTAGTGTCTTTTTTCTGTTTGATATTCTACGTGTGCAGTGTTGATTGTGATCCCTCTTGCCTTTTCTTCTGGCGCTGAGTCAATCTCTGCGTATCCTTTGACATCCCCACCAAACTTCTCTGCCAAAGTCATAGTGATAGCTGCCGTCAACGTCGTCTTACCGTGGTCGACGTGTCCGATTGTTCCGATGTTTACGTGCGGTTTACTCCGATCAAATTTTTCCTTTGCCATCTCACAGTCTCCTTAAAAACATGGCTATTATTAAGTAATTGAAAGTCTATTTTGAGTTCCAAGTATCGCCTCTTAAGGCTATCCTGACAAGGCTTTTCGGGCTTTAGAATCCAAAAAACATAACTAAAAAGTCTATGATTTTGGGAGCATACAGGCTATAAATGTCCTTACTAAAATTAAGCTCACGTGGCTCAGGGGTAGAGCACTTCCTTGGTAAGGAAGAGGTCACGAGTTCAAATCTCGTCGTGAGCTCCATTTCAACCTCTTCATTCTCGATCAATTAGCTCGATTAATATACTTAAAAGTAGATCCTGCCGATAAACCAAAGGTGAAATACTTTCTTTTTCTTTTTATCTTCCAGGCTGGTTTCCTTTTTGCAGAAACTCCTTCAACTGTTAAGCTGCAAGGTAAGACCTATACTTTAGCGACGGCTAAAGAATATAAAAAAATATTCTTATTTACGGGCGATCAAGACATTCCCTTCCCCAGAAATCTCAAAACGGGATTAAAACGTTGCGTTCATTATCTCACTCTCCCACTTTATTTTAGTACGATTGTACTTCCTGCTGCACTTGGAATTGGTTATGCCGCTATTACTGGAGATGGCGTCCCCATGTTCATAAGTTTCTTTCTTCAAAGTCCTTACTACAAATATTTTGTTCAAACACCTCATTTTAACTTTATCAAAAAATGGTATTGGCATACCTCTCGAATTTTTAATGAAAAACGCTATCTCCCTGTCTATACAGACTTGAACATTAAAGAAAATATCGACCAAGGAATCAAAGCCTTTATCGCTAAAGAGAAGAGAATCATAACATCAGAAAAAGTTTTTGAGACAAGCTTTAAAAGCTATGATGATGCCACAAACTTTAAAGATTATATAGGAAAAGAGGTTGTTCTCAAGGAGTATCAAGTCCGCAAACTAGAAATCCAAAATGATGTCAAGGCCAATATTATCTCCATACCTCATGCTATTGGTTATCGTGTTTATCGAGGCAAACTCATCGACGTTCTTGAAAGTAATGACAACTACATTGCTTTTCTACAGGGTCCCGAAGGTAAAGCCTACCCCGTCTATATGGAAAAAAATCATGGAACTCCTACTCGATTTCGAGATACAATTCATTACGATCCAGGCAAGCCTCCTCGTGAAACTGTTTATTGGAAGCGATCTTTTTACAGTATTAAGCAAGACTCCCTCTTCAGTGAAAATAAAATCTATCCCGTCTTTGAATATAAAAAATCAAAATCACTCGAAGGGCAATTGGTCCATTTAAAACTCTTCAAAGGCTACGGAGATCCCGTCACAGAAATCTCGGCCGTAGTTCTTGAACACAAAGATTACAAATTAAAAATTCGCGATGTCGAAAAAGAAACTGAAAGAGTTCTCGATCTCAAAAAAGAAACTGTTCGTCTGGAGTTAGTTGATGTCACCCAAGAAAGACGAGATAACCTCTTAAAAGAGATCGACTTTGAAAACGACGATGAAGTCATTCTCCTCAGTGAACTCACTGACGGGAACGACTACGACAAGCTGCTTGAGGATAATTCTCTTGAACTGCGAGACGTTGAGAATATGCTCTTGCGGAGCCAGGCAATCTTAAAAGACAATTTTTAAGCACTTTACTCTGTAATTTTTACACTTCTATCGAGTAAAGCTCCTTCATTTTTACCCACATGCTGCTATTCAATAAGATTTCCGGTATAAGCATTTAGTCTAACAAAAAGGAATATTTTAATGAGATATCTCAGCACTTTATTGGCTCTTATCATTGCTACATCTAGCTTTGCTGGGACTTATAATTTTGGTGCTGGTGCTTGTAGTTCGCAAGGAGAATGGACCAGGCGAGCTCTCGATCAAAACAAACAACTCATTGATCAGCTTGAAACTCTGCGAACTAATCCAGCTTGCCAGGGAATCGAAAGTATTCTAGATCTCGCTACCACTAAAGAAGTCAACAAAATCACAGACTCTTTTCGTGAAAACTCACAAGGCAACAGCGCGAATGTTAACGATATTCTCAATACACTTTCTGGTGAACTTCAAACGGGAGCTGATCTTTCTCCTGGTTTTCTTTCTGTGCTTTTTGGAAAGACAGTCGAATCATCACTTCTGAATGACTCCAATGGTAGTGAAAGAACCAACGGGGATATCAAGAGAGTCCAGCGGGCTCAAACCGCGGTTCATAAGGGAATGAATATTCTCGATGCTGTTCTCAACAAGCTTCCTCAATACGACGAATGCCTCTACAACCATCCCGACGTTGCCATTTCGATCCTAAGCGCTGCTTCTGGGCTCATTTCTTCTTATATGACATCAGGGTATGCTCCTGTTAATCGCGTAAGTTCTTCTCTAAGAAACATTGTTAAGTTTCTACAAGACAGACGCTTTAGTCGTGCCTACCGAACTTTAGGGCAATCGGAATTCTTAAGTTCTATGTCTTGCGTTCTCGAGACGACAACCGCTAATTATTGTCGAGCCCGCGATGCTTATGAAATTCTTAAATATGTTGATGAAATCCAGAAAATAAAAGACGAGGCTGTGACTACGGACAAACCGACTCCCCTTGAAGGTTATTTTCTTCTCACCAGAGAAGTTCCCATCATCAGTAAGTGGGTTCAAAAAGTTCAACTCGGGGTGACCCCACGACTCTACACAGACGGTGAATACAAAAGTCAAATTTTTGATAATATCAACGACCTTCTTCAACAAATTGCTAAACTCCAAGGTGCGTTTTCTGACCAGAAAGACCAATACTACGGATTAAAAGTTGGAGATGGCGAAAGCTTATTAAGGGCCAAAAAATCTCACGTCCTCAATATTATCTCTGAAATTGCATCAAAGATGGCCGGGGGAAGAAACGATAACGCCCGAGGAAGTGTTAACTTTTTTGAACGGGTTATCCCAAGTAGTTTTATTCCTTTTGCTCTGGTTGGAATTAAAGATATCCCTGAAGAAGTTGGTGGAGTTGGAGATAGATATCAAAAGAAAATCGACTGGCGTTCTTGGATGGAGCTTAATGGTACCTTTCAACCCTTTTTCAATGATCCCGATGAACTTTTAGAAAGCATTGAGAAAAATATGAATGCCCTTATTGAAGATGCCCACGATGCCGGTGGTGATTATTTTCAACAACGTCTCATTGTCGATATTCCAAATCTCGTTGATGATTCTCTTACAAGCCAGACCATTACTGTCGTCGACGCGCTTAAAAGAGTTTACCGCTATCTCGATAAACTTGGCATTAGAATGGAACAAGATCTACGCGGGACTCCCTATCGCGATCTACAAGCCAAAAACTGGTCTTATCTTACTTTTATAGACCAATCCTTTGAAGATCTTCCCGTCTATGGAAATATTCAAAGTACCAAACTTAAAATTCAAAAAATACTTAAACGCTACAAGGAACTTTCACAAAAAATCGCGACCAATATTGACAAAAAAATTGATGAAGACGAATTAAAGAAGCTCGCGACCAAGCGTCTAAAAGAACTCAGTAAAAAATACGACGTGTCTTTTTTTGGTTTAGATACGACTGAAACAGATAAAAAATTTGAAGAGATCCAAAAGAAATATCACGTCAAATACAAGGCTTTGGAACAAAAGGATCAACAATTTAAAGACCAAAAACAAAAATGGAAAGAGCCTTCTAAACACGCCCTCGTTCCCGTTCAAGAAATCAATGGTATTGTCGACGAACTTCTCGCTGATGATGAAGTGAAAAAGCTCTATTACGATATTGTTGACACCGTTTATGAAGAATTCAATATTCTCTATCAGCGAGATACTTTTCTTATGACAAGAATGAGTACTTTTGTGAAGTACGACATGTCTTACTACGTAAAAAATAAAATTGAGATGAGTGATTACCAAAGAGATCTCATGTTAGTCGCTGGCCAAAATCTCATCACCAATGACCTTAATATGAGTTTAGAAGAAAACCCTAACCGTGTTGCTCGAGATCTCGATCAAGCGATGGAAATCGGAGAAGGGCAATTGATGGTTTTAGAGAGGCTATTCGGAGACACTCTCGTTCCCTATCTCGTTAAGCTAAAGAAAATAGAAGATAACGATCGCATTACAGGCATTTCGCTTACCGGTGATGCTCTCAAGCGCCTAATTAATGATTCTATGAACTGGGGGCTAAGCCCAAGCAAGTTTTTCTATAATGTTTTTTATCACAAAAGAAGATACACGGCCGGAGTTGGACTATTTGATTTTAACCGTATTGAAAGTGATGACAACATCTATGGTTCTTTTAAAAACTTGAGAGCCAAACTTTGCCTTCAAACTCTAGCCTTTAGAGACAAGGCTGACTACTACCCGTACTGTGAAGGAACTGTTCTCGATTCATTTATGGAAGATTTGAACGATACCCATGGCTATAAACTCAATGCTCGCTATAACCAAGAACTATACAAGTATACCAGCGCTTTAAGCCGCTATAGTACGACAAAAAGTTCTGATGACTTACAAGCAAAGAGAAAAGCTCATTTTGATAATGTGTGTGCTTTAAGGGATTATGACCGCCGAAACTATGCTTTCTGGCTTATTCAAAATTTAGGGAATCTTTAGGAGATTCTACTCCTCTTCTAATATCCATTTCCTTAATCATTTCTTTTTTAATTAATTCAATTTCTCGCCGCTGTTGATCAGTGATGGTCGTATCAAGTAGTAAGTCTTGAATTTCTTTGAAATCTTTTAAAATCGAATCCATTGTAACAGAATCAGCTTGTTCTTTTCTCTCTTGATTTATTCTCTCAGAACGCAAAATTAAATCATTGATGGAAGCATCTAATTGATCAACTGGGATTGATAAGACAGTTGAATCGGCCATCGCTTCAAGAGACTTTCTGTTTGCATCTGTTCCTTCTTTTTCAGCCAATGATATGTATAAATTAACAAATTGCTCTCTTTTGGTGACAATGGCATTTCCACTCATTTCTTGTTCTTCCTCAATTCTAGTAATCTCTGTATCGTAGAATTGAATGAGACTATCAATTTCTTCTTGAGTTTTTCTTTTAAGGCTCTCTAGTTCTTTATTTTTATCAAAACTTAAGCCTTGCTTTTTGAGATAGATCTCTGTTTGTTCCAAGGCAAACTGAACAGCGACTTTGTCTGCAATGGCTAAGATATCGTAATCGTCAGAAGAGTGTTCGCCCCAAATATAGCGATAGGTCGATACACCCATCCAGACAGCACCTAGAGTCAGCCCAACGTTAACAAGTAACTGTGAGCTTAATCGCATTTTCGCATCTCTATTGGCAGTAGGAAAAAAAGTTTGCGCTATTTGTGGAAGCGCTTCTTTCCATGGTTTGTTTTGTAAAAGCACTTCAATTTCTTTCCACTGTGCCTTGGTCAATTTTTTAGCTCCTGAAGCTGAACTTAATAAGCCCAGAACACTTGTAAAACTACGAGCAGCTTTTGTTGAAAGGTTTTTAAGCCTTCTTTTTATGCCCAATGATTCACCTTTTAAAACATTGAGACCCTGTGGACCCAATACATTTTCAAGAGAGGTCGCCATAAGATGCATGTTCACTTGTTCTTTGATAGCTGCATCACCCAGAGGGCGAGTCATATTTTTTGCATACGCAAAAGTTTGGAGATATCTCTTGAAAGAGGGCGAATTATTATAGAGTGTATGGAAAGCACTCCCATAAACTAATCTTTCAAAATCTTTTAAATTTTGTTTTGATAATGCCGTGACATCGACTCCTTGAATGAATTGCATGAGTCTAGGGTTTGCTCCTGGAGTAAATATTTCTTGGACAGGCAAATCGACTTTATTAGAAGAATCCGCCATAACTTCCCAGAAGGCTAATTTTCTAGCAAATGAAAGATCTGCATCGTCGATATCTGGTGTATTTTCATCTGTGAATTTTTGATTATCACTAATGAGTTTTTTATAAATTTCTTTAAAATTTTCGTATTCTTTGATTTGAGCATCTGTAAAATCGGCCCAAGGCTTTTGATTATTGAGTGCTTTGTGGATACTGTTACTTATTCCAAACTTTACAAAGTTTTTGATATCTTTAGCCGTCTGTTTCGCTGTTTTAAGTGGAGTTGCACATTTTCTTCTTAGCCAAGATTTTTTGGGAGCCCCTTCAGTCGCTAGACTGGTAAGAGAAAAAGTCAATGCTAAGACAAAAGACATTACAGGTTTCATAACCTAACCTACTTCTTTATTTATAGAAATATCATCACTCAAAAACATTTCGGGAGATTTAGCAGACATTTAGAGCCCCTTCCTCTAATGAGGAAGAGATTTCCTGAAGATTTTCATCAATTAAAAAATATAGGCAATTCCAAGTCCTAAAGTGAGGGCAGTTGCCTCAAGCTCGTCTTGTATATCACCAGTAGCATTCACATAACTTGATTCAATTTCTAGGGTATCGTAAGAAAGGCTATAATACTTTAGCTTACCCATCAAAGCCCACTGTTCAGAAAAATGGTATTTTCCATCCACTCCAATCAAAAATCCTAGCCCACTATAAGTAGCAACGACCCCTGGATAAGAAACTGAATTGACGACAAGTGGTTGTTTAAATTCCAGCTCCATTGTTGCTGAGGAAAACCCCACAAAGAGACTAATATTTTTAGTGAAGTAGTACTTGCCCATCAGATCAAGTAGAGTTTGTTTGGTATCCACGGTATCGTCATACACAATCGTGGCACCATCGAGTTCAGTATAGTGACTCTCCATTACGTAATAACTGAGAGAAACTCCAAATCCCCAGTGTTCACCGGGTCGATAATCGAGAAAAACTTCTGCACCAACGGTCGAATCATGGGAGAGATTGAGAGAAGATGAGCCTGCTGTTTGATCTGAATCGCCTAACGAAAGGTTGTTAAGTGTTAAACCGACGACTCCTCTTTTTTCGAGGTCTTCTTCGTCGTCATCCGATTCTTCAGTATCAGCAGAATCATCGTCATCACTCTCTTCGTCGTCTTCGTCAATGACAGTAACCTTCTCGCCTTCCTTGATGACTCCTTTGACTATTTTAACCATCGCCTTGTTTTTCTTAACTTTCAAAACTTCGATTTCAACTTTTTTCCCACTGCTGTTTTTCAATGTGTACTCTTCACCATCTTCCAACTCCAAGTCAGTATTGGTAACAACAGCTTTTTTTCCACGAACCATTGTCACTTCTTGAGAGAAGGCTTGGTTAATGACAGAGCTACTCATTGCTAAGGTTATGAATGAAATGAAAGTTAAGAAAAACGTTTTCACGGTTTAATCCTTTAGGCGATTTTTTTAATTTTTATCAAGATCTGCAAAACTCACAAAGATGTCGTAACGACGTCCGAGTTTTTTATCTGTTAGGTGTAAGACAGAAGTGGCTGCTCCCCCCTCAACCTCAGGAACTTCTCCTGCAAAGGGCACGAGGATTTCATTATGGTTGATTATGAATCTTTTTTCTTTTGACTTGAGAACGCCTAAAATTCCTGCTTTATTTTTTTTAATTTCAGTAATAAAGTGAACAGAACTCATAGACTCAGCACCTTGATCGTAAGAATGTGTCGCATAATGAGCATTTACAACCAATTTATAATTTTCATTTAATTTTAAAACTTTTTCGACACTTCCTGCTTTTGCAATAATTTCATCTTTTCCGGCTGGAGCATACGTATATTCAGTATCGAGTTCGATTTCGACATCTTCTTTAAGAAGATCAACCGCAAGATCACAGCCAGTATAGCCATCATCATTTTCGACAGGGCAATCATTGATGGTTACTTGAACTGGAAGTTTTACCTTTCCATAGATGACTTTTTCTTCTTTGTCTTGAGAGAAGGCTGAGAGTGAAAGTACGAGAGAAAATAATAGTAAACTTTTCATTTATACTCCTTAATTTTGTAAACTTCATATGATGAAAGAATTCTTTCATCGTTAAAATGATATAGACTGACGATGTTTCAGGATTTGAATGTGTGTCTTCGCATCCTGCTCGCCACCCCTTCGGGGCAAGCACAAAATCGCTCCTGCGATTTTTCTGCGACTCTCTTTTTTACGGGGTCGCAAAAAAATTTAAATGGTCGGAACGACAGGATTTGAATGTGTGTCTTCGCATCCTGCTCGCCACCCCTCCGGGGCAAGCACAAAATCGCTCCTGCGATTTTTCTGCGACTCTCTTTTTTACGGGGTCGCAAAAAAATTTAAATGGTCGGAACGACAGGATTTGAATGTGTGTCTTCGCATCCTGCTCGCCACCCCTCCGGGGCAAGCACAAAATCGCTCCTGCGATTTTTCTGCGACTCTCTTTTTTACGGGGTCGCAAAAAAATTTAAATGGTCGGAACGACAGGATTTGAACCTGCGACCCCTATCCCCCCAGAATAGTACGCTACCAGACTGCGCTACGTTCCGACGATTTAAGTGGAAGTAAAGATATCAAAAAAGAATGATTTGTAAAAGAAATGGAGCGGGCGAAGAGGTTCGAACTCTCGACCCCCAGCTTGGAAGGCTGGTGCTCTACCAACTGAGCTACACCCGCATGATAAAAGTGTGCATCCAAATAATCTTTTGGACAAATGGTGGCGCGGGATGGATTCGAACCATCGAAGGCATACGCCGTCAGATTTACAGTCTGATCCCTTTGGCCGCTCGGGAACCACGCCAAATATGCACACAAAAAAATCTCAAAGAGCTACTCTTAAAAAAATTTTTTAAGAGTGGAGCTGCTCACAGGAGTCGAACCTGCGACCGTCGGTTTACAAAACCGATGCTCTACCAACTGAGCTAGAGCAGCCCAATCTTCACATCTAAAAAAGATGCAGAATGAATTTATATTCTTAAAAATTAAATTTAGCAAGAGGTTGCGCGCTGCAAATAATGAATTCTGTTAAGCTTTTTTATGAGATGGCTTTTTAGAAATTGAGGAATCTTTCCATCCCTAAGGCAGCCGCCACGGAAACATTGAGAGAACAAATAGGTGAATCTGTTTTGAAGGCCACGTGGTGAGAGAGACTCCTCTCCACAGCATGGGACAGCCCCTTGTCTTCTGAGCCCAAGGCAAGGCAAAGCCTGGTTGATTCAGGCAGTTCTTCGGAACTCACCTCTTCACTCAAGCCAGCAACGACAATATTTTTTTCTTGAAGTTTTTTAAGTGTTTTTGAAAGATTTGCTGTTTGCACCACGGGAACATATTCATAAGCCCCAGAAGCCACCCGGAAAAAGCCTGGCGAAAAAGAAAGTGAATTCTTAGAACTTAAGATGAGTGCATCTATCTTATAAAAAGCAGCGGTACGCAAAATGGCTGCTGCATTTTGAACATCTGTCACTTGATCAAGTGCCAAGAGCTTAACCTTCTCATTATTTTCGACAAAACTATAAAGCCACGCATTGCCTTTTTGTTCAAGCGGCCCACAGACCAAAAAAACTTGAGAGGGAATTTTTCTTAATTCGACCCCATTGTCTTTGAAAACCTGCAAAGCAATATTTGAAAAATTCGATGATGAAACTCTTTGCACTTCACAGTTCTCAGGGGCTTTGTATTGCTTTTTGAATTCTGCCCAAGATTTTTCAGTAGCATATATTTTTTTATTAGTTCGCGAGGGATTAATCAAAGCGTGATAAATACTGTGAGCTCCTAAGATAATGTCGCTCATCTACATCAACTCTTTTAAAAGTTCTTGAATTTTATCGGCAACTTCTTCTTTTTTTACTTTATGAATTGCTCCTGCTTTCCGCACTTTAATCTCGAGTGTTCCCTCTTTTTGATAGTCACGCTCTCCAAGAGTTAACCGAAGGGGAAGTCCTAAAAGATCCGCATCTTTAAACATAAAGCCTGGTCCTAAACCTCTATCGTCCCAAACAACTTCGAGATTTTTCTCCAAGAGATCGCGATAAATATCCTCCGCGAGCTTTTTTGTTTCTTCACTCTTAGCAATCACTGCAAAATAAACGTGATACGGAGCAATCGCGGCTGGCCAGATAATTCCATTTTCATCATGGCATTGTTCAATCGCTGCGGCCATGACTCTCGAAACTCCAATACCATAACAACCCATCAGTGGTGCAGATTGCTTGCCATTTTGATCGACGATCATCGCCTTCATGCTTTGAGTATACTTATCTCCCAATTGAAAGACGTGTCCGACTTCAATACCCTTTTTGATTTCAACTTGGTATTTTCCACTCGCTTCATAATCACCAGATTGAGCCAAGCGCAGATCAACTTTTTTAGCCCCATTAAAATCTCTTGAGAGCGTGAAACCTTTGAGGTGTGTGTCTTTCTTATTTGCGCCAACGATATAACCAGCATTTTCATCAATAGAACTATCAAAAAGGACTTCAAGATTTTTACTCTCTAGTTGATAAGGACCAATGAAACCCTTTTGTAATCCCAGCTGACTCAATTGTGCTTCTTTCGCCATGATCAAATGATCACAATTCAAATAGTTTTTAAGCTTCAATTCATTGAGTTCATCATCACCGAGAAGCATAACAAGATAGTGCTTTTCTTCTTCGCCATTAATGGCTGTATAAACTAGTGATTTCAAACTTTGATACTGTGGAACTTTTAAAAGTTCACAAACATCAGCAATTGTTGATTTGTTAGGAGTGGCGACCTCTTCAATTTTCGTAGAAGCTGCGAACTCAAGATTTTTTCTGAGAGTTTTCGCCTTCTCAATATTCGATGCATAGCCGGTTTCTTTGCAGTAAACGATAAAGTCTTCGCCCACTTCTGCCAGCACTTGAAACTCGTGAGTTTGACAGCTTGAATCGGCCATAGCGCCGGCATCAGCTTCAACAATCATATAGTCGAAACCAATGCGGTCGAAAATTTGAGCGTAAGCATTGTACATGTCTTGATACCCACGATCTAAGCAAGCTTTATCAAGGTGAAATGTATAAGCATCTTTCATGCTAAATTCACGAGCTCGCATCAACCCAAAACGGGGACGGATTTCATCTCGAAACTTTGTATTGATTTGATAAAGACTAACGGGCAATTGCTTGTATGATTTTACAAATGTTCTAAAAATATCAGTGATAGCTTCTTCATTCGTTGGGCTAATACAAAGTTCTTTGCCCCCGCGATCATTAAACTGAAGCATCAAGGAACCCATTTCATCCCAGCGCCCAGTCTCTCGCCAAAGTTCACCTGGGGTCACCACGCTCATAATCACTTCTTGAGACCCTATTTTATCGAGCTCTTCTCGAATAATGCTTTCAATTTTGTGAAGGACCTTAACAGCAAAGGGAAGATACTGATAGAGACCTGCTCCAGATTTCTGAATCAACCCTGCTTTGAGCATTAATTGATGTGAAGGAATTTCTGCTTCCTTGGGAACTTCTTTAAATGTTTGCCAGAATGATTGTGACAACCTCATGCATTATATGTATTACCCAAGGCTTATCTAGTCAACCACTAAAGGCTTAATTAGTTGTCGGGAATGATGATGACGTCAACTTCAATTGTTAAATCGATGGTATAGACCTTTTGAGTAATGGGATCCCATGCCTCAACATCGACATCATAGTCACCACTCACCACCAAAAACTCAAAGTTTATACCATTTTGGTTCACGGCCTTAATCATCACATCTTGAGAAAAGCCCGTAAGAACTGCGTTTCTAATCTGATCCCCAGAGTTTAAGCCTATATCTTCAGCCGTCAAAAATCTTATATCAAAATAATCGTCGTAATAACCGTTATCCCAATCTCGTTGATCGACAGGATAAGAAATTGTCGCTTTTTTCGTAAGCTTTTCTACTTGTGGGTTATACACGAACTCAATAAGGATCGGATAAGAGATAAGAAGATCTTCAGTAATAAATCGAAACTTAAATGATTCTGTATAAGTTGTCATCGATGCCAAACCAGAAACATTCATAAGTTCATATACAAGTTGGCTTCCTTCTAGACGAATATTAGCCTGCGGATTATTATCAAAGTCCACAACCATGGTTCCATTGTATATTTCAGGCATTTCAGGGAGCTCGATGCGCACTTCTTTTTTTACATTATTAAAATATGTTTTCACAACGATCGGTGTTTTTTCATCCACATCCATAATATCAGTAAAAAGATAATTCAACGTTATCGTGTAGTTATAGATATTGCTTTTTGCATCTCTAAAACTTCCTGTTATGTTTTCAGAATAATTTTGCGAATTAACAAATAAACTCGTGTCAGTAATAGTAAAAACTAATTTGCTTTCATCAGAAACAAATTGAACCATTCTTCCAGTTTTATTATATTGAAGAGCTCCTATTGGCTCTGAGTTTCTTAACAAATCTTCGAGTTCAATTTCAATCTTATAGTTATTCTCCCCACTCAAGAGCATTTGTTCTGTTGAAATCGTTTTATTATAGACTCTTCCCTCTGCTTCATCTTTTACTGTCAACGTTAGATTAAATTGATAGACGTAATCTTTCGCAGTTGCTGCATCTTGAAGTTTAATCGTTATTTGATCTTTAAAAGGCTTCCCTTTCTGAATCCCTGTAAGATCGACTAGAGAATAAGTAAACTCTCCTTTCATCTCATCCACCCAGGCGACTCGATTTGACCAAGATTTAGCTTCAATATTGAGATTCTGAATTTCACTTGGGAAATTACTCAAAAGCTCAGTAAAAGTATGATTGTTATCGTAATTTAATTCTTTTGTTAAAGAAACTTCATTAACAATCGTGTCTGGTGTTACTCCCGCATCAACGACTTGAAAACCGAGATCAATTTGATAGATATACTTCCCGGAACTTGATTTGAGTTTTAGCTGAAAACTATCTTGAATTTTTGTATATTTTTTAATTTCACTTGGGGCTTCTAGGTGATAAACAACCTTTTTTTCAATCTGATCAAATAAAATTTCAGCCTTTATTTTGTTTTCACTAATGATTTCTTCGAGACTCGTTCCTGCAGGAAGATCACTTAAAGAAACTTCTATTAAGTATTGATTGTCAGGGGACAACCAAAGCCCCGACTTGCTGGTTTGGCGACTTTCATAGCCCGCAAGGGGATCTTGAACGTTCGCAATTCCTCGAGCACTTCTTTGATTATTGCCACACGAAAAAAAGCTTAAAATGAAAACTCCAACAAGGAGTAATTTTTTTCCAACGACCATGACTGAAAAGACTCCCGTCCCTAAAATAATTTGACCTAATTTTATTATAAATTTACAACACTCACTAAAAGCAGATCCTCTCCAAGAGTTTTTAATAAACCCTTAAAATAATTAATTTTTCATCTTAGTCGTGTAGAAAAAAGTCTATTGTATTTTGCCAACAAACCTTGGCAATTTGAGCCTAAAAAGCTGTCATTGAAAAAGAAGGAACCGGGCGGGTGTCCCGGTTCCAGGGTCAATTAAGAGGGCCGCTTCTTTTGATTTACATTTGTGTTGATGGGATAAAACCGAAGCTGGGAAAGCTTTAACCCACTTGTATATTCTAGCGAGAGATCATTCTCTAAGTAGTCGTCATAATTTAAATGCTGTTTTATAATTCTCTGATTATTCTTTATTCCTTCAACTGAGTTTTTAACAGCAAAGGCGTTTGGAATAAAAAACAACATAAACAAACTCATAAACTTCTTATAACCTAACATGCACAATCCCCTTGAGAGTTACTTTGCTTTCATCCTGAAAAGCGTCCTTGTAGAAATACTAAATCTCAGCAACTCTAATTTTTTAAAAAGGTCATGACCTTTCTATAATTCAAGGGACTTATCTGAAATCAAGGGGATTTTAGGGTGACAATAATTTTTGGCTTGTAAAAAAAATGGCGAGCAAATTGCCTCAGAAAATTAGCAGTTTCTAAAAATTAAAGAAGTGAGAGTTTTTAAACGGGAAGACGGATATCTTGAGGGAGCTTGAATGTTTCCTGAACGCTTTCTTTAAGCTGTCCAATCGAAACAATTTCAAAACAATCAGGATTTTGAAGAATCTTTCGGCATAAAAGATTATGAATATGGTGACCTGATTTAAAAGTTGTTACTTTTCCAGCTAGTTCATAGCCCATCAAACTCAAGTCTCCAATCGTATCAAGTATCTTATGGCGGACAAACTCGTCCTGAAATCTCAAGCCTTCAGAGTTCAATACACGGAAATCACCAAGCCCAACAGCATTATCCAGAGACGCCCCTTTAGCGAGACCTTTTCTTTTAAGCATATCCACATCGCGCATGAAACCAAATGTCCGTGCTCGACAAATTTCACTAATATAAGATTCACAATTAAATTCGAAAACTTTTCTTTGAGTTTTAATAATCGGGTGAGCAAAGATAATCGTCGAATCAATAATCAACTGTTCAGATGGTTCTATTTTCGCCCATTTGCCATCAAACTCAACAGCAACAGGCTTCTTTATAACTAAAAATTTCTTTGATTTATTTAAGTTTTCTAATCCAATTTCTTTTAAAAGAAAGACAAATGAAGCACTCGATCCATCCATGATGGGAACTTCTGGCCCATCAATTTCAACAGTCACATTATTAATTCCAAGACCATAAAAAGCCGAAACCAAATGCTCTACTGTATGAACAACTTCGCGACCTGAGCCAAGAGCGGTATTGTTTTCAGTGGCACCAACATTTGTCGCTTCCGCTTTAATTCGCGGTGCTCCCGGTAAATCTGTGCGAATAAAAGTAATTCCCGAATCGGCTTCAGCAGGAGTGAGCTTCATAGTCACTCGCTTGCCTGAGTGAATTCCAATCCCCGTTACTTTTGTCTTGTGCGCAATTGTTCTTTGATAAATCATTTTTCCGTTTTTCCAACTAACTTTTATTTAACAACGGTAGCTTTTAGTATACAGCAAAAAGCCAAACTAAAACTAGGCAAATATGTCCCTGGTCTTGTGCTCAGTACCATACTCCTGTACACCAGTTTTGTGAAGACCCTTGCTAGCAGGGATAATAGAAAGTTTGTAAAAAATACGCAATTAATAAGCTCAGCTGAAAGGCTGAGCTAAATTCTCCTGGTTTAACTAAAATTTAACATAATCTTAGAGACTTGCGAGGTATTGCAGTGACTTTTCTGATAGTGTTCGGCCTCTTGGGGTTCTCAAAATAAATCCCTCTTTTAGGAGAAATGGTTCATAGACTTCTTCAAGAGTTGAACGGTCTTCCCCAAGTGTCGCACACAGAGCTTCAATCCCAACTGGGCCACCACCATAATATTCTTTAATCACTTTTAAAATTTTCCGATCCATAGGATCTAATCCCTGTTCATCGATATCGAGAAGCTTTAAGGATTCTCGAACTTCATCAACCCCAATCACAGGAAATTTTTTAACGACAGAAAAATCGCGAACTCTCCGCAAAATCCTGTTCGCTATTCTCGGAGTTCCTCGTGAGCAAGCCGCCATTATGCTCATGGCCTCCTCTTCAATATTCAGTCTTAACTTCGCGGCATTGAGATGAATAATTTTGCTCAATTCAGCTTGTGAATAAAAATCAAAATTAAAACTCGCCATGAAGCGATCGCGTAGTGGGTTTGAAAGTAAGCCCGCTTTGGTGGTAGCTCCGACCAATGTAAAAGGAACAAGATCAATTTGCATTGTTCGCGCTGCTGCCCCTTGGCCAATCAAAATATCTAAGCGAAAATCTTCAATCGCAGAGTAAAGTATTTCCTCTACTGAAATATGCATGCGGTGAATTTCATCAATAAATAGAACATCCCGTGGTTGAAGATTTGTTAATATCGCAGCCAAATCGCCTTTTTTCTCAATTGCTGGTCCCGAGATAACATGCATTTCAGAGCCTAATCTTTTGGAGATCAGCATTGCCAACGATGTTTTTCCCAGTCCCGGTGGGCCAGAAAATAGCACATGATCCATTGCTGCTTTTCTTTGTTTTGCCGACTCCACCATTATTTCAATATTCGAAACAACTCTTTCTTGTCCGATGTATTCACTAAAATCAGTAGGTCGCAATTTTTTATCTTCTAAACCTTCATAGCCTTGTTGAAGTTCTGGGTTGACCAGTCGATTTATTTCTAAATTTTCTGAATTTTCTTCAAATTTCATCATGATTCTTTAATCCTTCATTACTGATTCATTTGTCGGAGAACTGCTTTGATCAAATCTTCAGATTTTTCAAAGTTACCAGTTTCCAAACTTTTCTTCACGATGGGAAGAACTTCCGAATCAGAAAATCCTAGTTCATTAAAAGCACTCATGGTTTCATACATGATGCTATAGTCTTCTTGCTCTTCAGTTATTTTCAAACTTTCCTTTCTCGTTTTGAACGTACCGAGCTTTCCTTTAAGATCGAGAATAATTTGCTTTGCTGCTTTCGGTCCTATCCCTGGAGCTTTTTTAATGGTAGCCACATCTTCCATAAAAATGGCGTCTCGCAAACGTGCTTCCCCTAAAGTTGAAATTAAAGAATAAGCTGACTTTGGTCCAACACCATTAACTGAAAGAAGTTGTTCGAAGAATTTTTTTTCATCAAAGGACTCAAAACCATAGAGCTCTATAGCCTTTTCTTTAATCACTTGCGTGATGTAAAGAGCTGCTTTTTTTGTGGCATTCCCTCGATAAAAAACTTCGTAACCAAGACCTTGTTGAGTTTTGATAATAATTTTTTGTTCATCGACAGCAAGCACGCTGCCTTCAAGATAGGCTATCATGTTTTACGACCCTAGATTTTATGAGCCACACTTTGGGCCAAAGAACCGCTTCGCGTGGATCTGGTGTTTATAGGGTTATTGTGCTGAAAAGCATGACACATGGCAATTAACAGCGCATCACTTTCGTCATCTGTTTTGTATTCTCTTGGTCCTAAAATAGTATCAAGAAATTTTTGACCTGCTAGTTTATCACTGTGCCCGTGACCAGTTGTTTGAGACTTGATGAGATTGGGAGAATACTCAAAAAGTTTTCCGGCATACCCACATTGGTGAAGAGCCGCTAGCATGGCTCCCCGAGCTTGGGCTAATTTAATAAGGGCCGTTGGGCTTTTCACGTAAATGAGAGATTCCAAAACCACATGCTCAGGGTGAAAACGACTTACGATTTCTTTTACCGAGTTAAAAAATTCAGGAACCCTTTCATTGAATTCTTTTTTGATATCAAAATGAATTGTATCCGAATGGATATAACTGACTTTTCTTCCTTGAACATTCAAAAGTCCAAATCCTGCTTTCCTTGAACCTGGATCAATTCCTAAAATAATCATACTTAAGTTTAATATTCGCAGCCATCAAAGGTAATGGCACTTGTTTCATCGTCTATATCGATTGTCGCATTTCCGCAGGAATTGTTAAAGGTAATTGTCGCACTTCCTGACTTGTTGCCGCTATATTCGATGTCTATGCTTCCTGAAGTTGGATAACAACAAGCTGATTGATAACCGACATCTTGAAAAGTGTAGCGTGCTGTATATTGAGAATTGTTGTGATAAAAATAGAGCTCACCACTATTAAGTGTTCGACTAGAGCGAGATAATCCTCCCGATATTTCAATATTTGAATCAGTCGCCATCGAAATATTATAACCGACATTTCCATTAACTAGAGTTCTCACGAGATTCTTTCCTAAGATCTTTAATTCATAGTTAGAACTTGATAGTCGAAAGAGTTTACTTCCTCCTCCTATTGTATCTCCTTCGTAATTTACTCTATTTTGAGAAGTCACCAGGACTGTTGAACCGAGAGGATTTGTCCGTACAAGATTGAAAGTTCGAATAACATTTTCATTATCACTCAAATCACAGAGTGAGTTCGAATAACTGAGAGTGACTTGTCCTTCAAAAGTAATTTGGGTGCTTCCAAGCGTACACTCATTGTAATTAGCTGTTCGAACTCCGCTACTACAAGTTTGATCAATGGCCCTGCTTGAACAAGCATCGACTAAGGCTGCCTTTAACGACTCAGAATTAAAATCTTCACCATTGAGATCATCTATCAAATTGCCAACAGAAACAATTTCTTCATCAACTGTAGCAATGACCTCACTTAAACTAATCGCACCATCTCCATCTGTGCTGCAACCTGAGATAAAAAAGATTAGGAAGAAAAGAAATTTAGCATAAATCTTCATAAGCTTTCGCATCAAGAAGCTCTCCTAGCTCTCCTGGGTTCGTCATCTTAACTTTAATTAACCAACTCGAGTAGGCTTCTTCATTTAAAAGCTCTGGCGACTCTTCAACATCGGCGTTTTTTTCTACTACTTCACCTGAAACAGGAGCATAGAGATCGCTCACCGACTTTATCGATTCAACAACACCAAAAGGTTCGTCTTTTTTTAATTGAGTCCCAACATCCGGAAGTTCAACAAAAACAATATCTCCCAGAGAACTTTGGGCAAAATCAGTAATCCCCACAGTGACAGTATCCCCATCTTCAGCGCACCATTCGTGTTCTTTTGTATATTTTAAATTTTCAGGAATTTTTGCGGCCATTACTTATGCCCTCCAGTTAAAAATGGTTTTGTATGATAATTGGCTTCATAAATATTATTTCTAATTCTTATACTCAATTTTTTATCTTCAGGAAATGCATCGCTATCGACCAAGCCCATAGCAATACCCTTGTGAAATAGCGGGGACATCGTTCCGGAAGTAATGACACCGATGGTTTGCTCACTTGAATTCAAAATTTCATAACCTTCTCGAGGTATCCCTTTTTCTAGAGACAACTTTACCAATCTTTTGCTGGGCCTTGACTGTTCAAGTGCTGCTTTTCCAACAAAATCCTCCTTATCCATCTTCACTGTCCATTTCAAACCGCAATCCAGAGGTGTTAAGCTTTCATTCAGTTCATGGCCATAGAGAGGGTAGCAAACTTCTAAACGAAGCGTATCTCTTGCAGCGAGACCACAAGGAGCAACCCCCCTGCCTAGAAAACCTGCCCATAATTTTTTAATTGTTTCGTGGTTTGAGAAAATTTCAAATCCATCTTCACCGGTATAACCTGTTCGAGCCAATATACAATCCCCCCCATACAGTGTCGCTTGTTCTACACCGTAATAAGGGAGCTCCCTAAAAACATCGAGAGAAAACATCTCACACAAATGTTTTTCAGCATCTGGTCCCTGAATAGCCAACAGTGAATATTCATTTGATTTATTTTCAATTTGGCATTCAAACTTTTTTTCTTCATGAATTTTTTTAATCCAAGCCCAATCTTTGTCTATATTAGCAGCGTTCACACAAATGAGGACCTTTTGTGTACTCAACTTGTAAACGATAAGATCATCGATTATTTTCCCCTCTTTGTTGAGAAGAGGTGAATAAACAGCTTTTCCTCTTTCAACATCAAAGTTATTTGGAATAAGGTAGTTGATAAAATTGGCAGACTCTGGCCCCTCTACAAAAAACTCACCCATATGGCTTACATCAAAAACACCAGATTCATTGCGAACACTGATAATTTCATTTTTAACTGAGGAATAGCTGATGGGCATATCCCAACCCGCAAAGTTGGCCATCTTTGCGCCAAGTTTAAGGTGTTCTTCATGAAGTATTGTTTTTTTCACTTAACTTGTTTCTCCGTTGCTGAAAGGAGGTTTTCTATTAAAGAGTATACTGTCATGGGCCCCACTCCTCCAGGCACTGGAGTTATGGCTTCAGGATTTTTTTTCATGACACTTTCAAAGTCTATATCTCCAACCAAACGACCATTTTCAAGTCGCGAAATGCCAACATCGACAAAAATTTGTTTTTTAGTAGGCGAAACAAATGTGGAGTCAACAAATTGAGGTTTCCCAATAGCGGCAACAATAATATCCGCTCTTTGGCATTTCTCCTTTAGCTCTTTAGTTTTTGAATGACATAAAGTCACTGTTGCGTTTCTGTTATTCATAAGATGAAATAGCGGTTTCCCAACAATATGGCTTCTTCCAATAATAACGACATCTTTGCCTTCCAGTTCAACTTGATAGTGGTCTAGTAGTTTGATGACTCCTTTAGGAGTGCAAGGAAGTAATGTCTTTTCTGTAACATTTGAATCGTACAGTTCTTTGAAGTTATCAATAT
Organism: Halobacteriovoraceae bacterium; assembly: GCA_020635135.1. Taxonomy (GTDB): domain Bacteria; phylum Bdellovibrionota; class Bacteriovoracia; order Bacteriovoracales; family Bacteriovoracaceae; genus JACKAJ01. Next base: position 1,485,727 of record JACKAJ010000015.1, on the reverse strand, counting down.
GGAAACCATCGACATCTTTAGTAGGTTTTACCAAGCTATAGACATCGAGATGAGATAATTGGGAGGGCAGGGGCATTTGAATCAGAAAACCCGTTACCTGGGGGTCATTATTTATCTGCTCGACGTTTTTTAAAAAATCTCCCTCACCAACACTCTCTGGAAGTTCAACGATTTCACATTTTGCCCCAACTTTATCGCACATTTTCTTTTTGTGGCCGACATAAGCAAGGCTTGAAGGGTTTTTGCCCACAAGAATCACTTTGAGAAAAGGTGGGATTGGGCAAGCCGTTACTCTCCGAGTCAAAATCGGTAGGTTTTTTTCTATTACATCTTTGGCTTTCATTTCTATGGTCATAAAATCCCCTCTAAATTTATGCTTATTTTGGTTGAAAGTAAATTTCTAGGGTATATTACTAATCAATTTAGGATTTCTTATGAATAATATTTTTTTCTATTTGGGACTAGGCTTGCAGCTATTTGGATTCACGGCTGTTGGCCTATGCCTTTACTCAGGTATTCAAAATGGTGATTACGGCCGAGTGGAACTAGCTCAATTTATTCTAGGCGCTTTTATGTTTTATACTGGCCATTATTTGCGACTGAAACACCCAGGCTAATTTTTACACTTTCACAAAAATTACTTTATAGATCTTGTAACTCTTCCGATCAGATTAGTGATGATGATCGACATAAGAGACAAAAGAAAGACACGTAAGCTGATTGGGTTAACACTGCTCTTAACCCTTCTCGGTCATTTTATTGTTTTCCCTGTCACGCTCAATAATGGAATTGAAAAGTGGGCGAAAAAAATTTCAGAAAACCAACCCCAAGAGATTATCCTAAAACTCGTTAACAGTACTCAAACAGCAGAAAAACAAATTGTTAACACTATAAAGTCTGAAAATAAAAAGAAAGACACCAAGACTAAGTATCTTAGTGATTCAGATAATTTTTTCTATCGAGAAACAGTGGCCAAGCAAACTGATAAATTTAATATTGGGGCTAAAGGTGATCCCAATTCACAAAACATTGAAGCGCAAAACCAGAAATCTCAAAAAGCTTCAAAACAAAAAACAGAATCGAATAAAAACGTTGATCTCAAAAACTTGAGCTTTAATCCTCTCATGCACAAAGTAAGCAAAAACGAAGTCACAAAGTCGGCGAGAAAAGGAACAAAGCACGGTTTAGAAACTCAACGGGGAATTTCTTCAAATAATGATTTTATCGAGAAGCTCCCACTTGGAGAATTTTCTCGATTAAATACTCAAGAGTATCAGTTTTATGGTTTCTATTTTCGCATCCGACAGCAATTAGAAGATATCTGGGGTGTTTCTTTAAAAGAAAAAGCAAAAATGATTTTTCAACAAGGACGACGCCTTCCGGCAAGCACGAACTTAATCACTAACCTTGAGATCACTCTCGATTTTAAAGGGAAAATTTTAAAAATTAAGGTCATGGGAACTAGCGGGGTTAAAGAACTTGACGACGCCGCCATTGAATCGTTCAATGAAGCCGGTCCCTTTCCTAACCCGCCTAAAGAACTCGTTAAAAACGGTCTCGCGACTATAAAATGGGGATTTGTTGTTAAAAGCTAAGTCGTAGTCAGAGCGGCTTTCCTACAATGAAGAAGATCGCATTAATAAAATCAAGAAGTAATTTTCTAATTTTCCTGGGCTTGGATAAACAAGAGATTCAAGGAGTTGTGAAGACGAAATGACGAGGCTTGGTTCCTCCAAGTCGCAGCCAGGGCGGCTTTGCAACGACGAAGAAGATCGCCGTTTATCCAGGCCCAGATTAATTTCCATTAAGAAGAGAGCGAAGGCGATCAATACCTTCCATCATGACATAATCATTCCAGATGGAATCTAATTCTTTGACTGTATCAATAATGAGTTGTGCTGCTTGATCTTTTGAAACGCCTTGAGACTCAGCAAGATCAGATATTGCACGATTGAGAGTTTCAATAACAGGGGAATCGCAAACTTTTTTTAATCTTTCTTCGTAGGAATCATCAATTCGACTTTCTTTTGATTTTACAATCGCTGTATTGAGTAGTTGAATTGCTTCCATTTCCCTCTTCTAGTTTGTGGCTGAAATTATCTCTGTGACTGGCTCCAGATTATGGGAGGAAATCCCCGCATAGTAAAGAAGAATTTCTATTTTGAATTGTCAATTTTCCAAGACTCCCATCAATTGCCCGAGAGCTCTTAAAAAATAATTTATAGGATGGACTAAGAATAATATTAAGAGTGTTTCTTATTGAAATTATTGCTGAGAATAGTAATCGTCATCGTCGAGAATACCCATTTCATCCATTTGCCTATTTGTGTCGAACTCTCCTCCAGGCTGAGTGCCTTCAACAAAATATTCTCGAATTGTATTAGCAGTACTAGAACTCGCCGTTTTTCCTGATTCAGCATTTATCAAAACGCTGATAACACCAGGAGGTGGAGTAAAGTCATTTTCACCTTTGATTTTTAAAGCTTGTTGCATGAAATCGATCCAAATGGGGAGAGCCGATCTCGCACCCGTCTCTCCAAATCCTAAAGTTGTATTGTCATCAAAACCTGTCCAAACTCCAGTCACTGTATTGCGAGAAAAGCCAACAAACCACGCGTCAATATAGCTATTCGTTGTCCCTGTTTTCCCTCCGATAAACGGACTGAGTGATGCAGCCTTTCGGCCAGTTCCATTTTGCACAACACCTCTTAAAAGTTGTGTCATGATAAAGGCTAATCTTTTATCGTAGACATTTTCATCAGTAAGCTTAGAGACAAAATCTATTTTCTGCACGACTTCACCATTTTGAGGCTGGGTCGACGTTGTTGTCGATGGAAGCTCGTCCTCTTTTTTGTTAGAATCATTCGAAACGACTGTGGCTTCTTCATTCTCCATTATTCCCTCTGGGGATTGGCCATCGTGTTCTTTTTCATCAATAAAAAATTCTTCTCCAAATGAATTTTTAATGGAGTTTATCGATTTAAAATGAATTTTTTTACCGCCATTTGGAAACATCGAATACATAGAAACCATGTCAATTAAATTAATCCCAAAAGACCCCAGGGCAATACTAAGATCGAGCTCTCTATTAAGAGAAATCCCATGTCTCTCGAGAATTGAGGATACTTTTTCAACGCCTATTTGCTGAAGAAGCATTATGGTAGGAACGTTTCGACTTTCTTCTAAGCATTGGCGAAGTGTGAGAAGCCCTTTAAATTTTCCATCATAATTTTTGGGCTTCCAGTCCAACATAGTATCAACGCCAGAAAGTGCTTGTGGAGTATCGAGTAACGTGGAAGCAGGAGTATAACCTTGCTCCAAAGCAGCGGCATAGATAAAGGGCTTGAAAGAAGAACCTGGCTGTCTCTTTGCCTGTATGGCCCGATTAAACTGTGACCGAGAAAAATCACTCCCTCCCACCAACGCGAGTATCTCTCCCGTTACAGGGTCGACTGAGGCTAAAGCTGCTTGCACATCAGGTATTTGTTCAAGATTAAAAGTATAAAATTTTTCTTTTTGAATGAGATTTTTAAATTCTGGATTCAAATTTCTCTCTCGGTAAGTTTTATGAACGAGAGAATAAAGTGAAGACAACTTTTTAGAATTAAAACGAACATAAACGACATCCCCTGTTTTTACAATTTGAGTTGGGAAGTCGACATCGCTAAAATATTTTGCTTCATCTTTAATATATCTTTCGTGAGCCCATTTAAAACCATCATGAGGGATGACTCCTCTTATACCCCCCACATCGACATAAATGACTCTTTGGTATTTATTCACGCCAATGACAACGGCTTTATAATCTTCATTTTCATCAATCATATCAAGAAGATTGTCGTGATCTTCATTTCCTTGAACAAAAGTAATCTTAAATTTATTTTTTAACTTGTCGTCTTCAAGCAATTTATTTTTCAACATTTCAAGATATTCTTTTTCTTTCTCTTCATTAAAATCAAATTCGTCGATGAGTTTTCCATCATCAGTAAACCAAGTAAATGTTGATATTTTCTGCAAGAGTCTTTTTCTAAAACTTAGAATTGTTTCCGGTATCTGCGTTTCTTCGATGTGTTCAACCGCCCCCTTAAAGCCTTGACGCTTATCAATTTCACGAACTCCTTGAGAGATTGATTTTTCCGCTGATTCTTGGAGTTTCCAATCAAGAGTCGTTTTTACTTCAAATCCTTGGGTAAGAAACTCTTCATTTCCAACTAAATCGATTATTCTTTGCCGTACCCAGTCTGTAAAATAAGGTGCTTTAAACTGAGCTTCATTACTCTTTTGAAGTTTTATAGGCTCAATTATGGCCTTATCGTATTGTTCTTTCTCAATTTTCCCAGTTATATACATTCTCTCAAGAACATAGAGTTGACGTTTTTTAGCATAGAGTGGATTTCGATAGGGAGAATATTTGCTGGGAGCAACTAAGAGGCCTGCCAAGAGTGCCGATTCTGCAATTGAAACATCTTTGAGTTCTTTTCCAAAATAACCTCTCACAGAAGCTTTAATTCCGTAGTACCCTCCTCCCAAATAAACTTGATTAAGATAGAGATACAGTATTTCCTCTTTAGAAAATTTTTGTTCAATCTTTACTGCGAGAATAAAATCTTTAATCTTTCTTTTAAAACTTCTTTCGCTTGAGAGTAATAGTGATTTGGCTACTTGCTGAGTAATTGTACTTCCACCTTGAACAACTCTCCCTGCTTTTAAATTTGCCCACGCAGCCCTTAAAACACCCGCAATATCAACGCCGTGGTGATCATAGAAGTTATCATCCTCTGCAGATAAAAAAGCATTCACCACGACTTTGGGAATTTCTTCAAGCTGGGCCAATTCCCTCTTTTCTTTACCAATCTCTAACAAGACTTCGTTATCACTTGAATAGATCCGAGAAGAAAGAGGCGGCGAATATTCTTTGAGCTTTTCCACATTCGGAAGATCCGACATGACATAGAAAAGCAATCCAACTCCTAAAATAATTCCTAGAATTGAGACAGAAGAAAAAAGAAGGACAGATTTTTTAAATAAATTCACTAATAACCTATTCTCGAACAACTAAAATAGAGCTCAGTATATTATCTGAGAATTTTCTTCCTCTTTCAATAATATCAACAAGAGGTTTTTGGTCGACTTCGACAACAGGATAGTTTATTTCAAAGTAATCTAGCTCAGACTGAATAACTTTTTTTGAATTTTTCACTTTAAAACAAAGCTTTTGATCGTTTTTGTCAAACAATGAAATTAGCTGAGAACATTGCTGCGATTTATGATTGTAAAAACCTTTATAATGTTCTTCTTTGGCCCGTTCATACTCTGCATAGAGATAGTCATAGAGACTTGAGCCTTCTGGCAATTGAAATGCGATTTTAAGATCTTCTTCATCCAGTTTTTTGAATTCATCTTCAAGCAAATCTTCATAGCGATTAAAAAATTCTTCAGCTTTGCTTTTATTATTTACTGGAAAAATGTCATTAAAATATTTAAAACTCACCCAATCAATAAGATTCGCTTTTTTGTATTTGGCATAAAGTCCCGCCAATAAACTTCCTATTCCTGAACCTGAAACACTATGAATCGTTATTTTTCTTTTTTCAAGATCCTTTAAAAACCCTAAGAAACCTACCGTTGAAAGGTCTTTTCCCACAAAGGCTAGAGAATAGGATTTCTCTTCCTCTTCATCCTCATCTTCTTCGTCATCAAAATCATCACCTACCATTGGCCCATCAGCTTCATCGATATTGATAAGATCAGCTGCTGTAGTCGTCGACTCTTCATCGCTATTAGTTTGTAAGGGTTTAATAGATGAACAGGAATAAGTTAAAATTAAAACTAATAAAAATTTAATAATCTTCTTCCTTTAATTCTTCTGTTAAGACTTTAATTTTTTTCTCAGCGGAGTCTAAAGATTCTTTGCACTGTTGATAAAGTTTTACACTTTTTTCGAAGTTATTGATACTCTCTTCCAGAGACAATTTACCTGACTCCATTTGTTCTACAAGCTTCTCAAGCTCTTCAAGGTTTTTTTCAAATGAGACTTTTTTACTCAAGTTTCCTCCCGTTCAAGTCAATCCTTAAGCACTAAGATAGTTTTAAGAGCGTAAAAGCAAACGGCGCGCATTGTCATTCTTATACATCAGATTTTACCTCGGTACTTAATAATGACTCACTTTGGTATAATTTCCATGTGGATAGGATTTATTCATGGAGGAATAGAGCCTTATGAAAGACATTTGGGTACCAGTTTCTGGGCAAATTGCTCAGCAAAGAAAAGTCGATACTATTGCCAACAATATTGCGAATGCCAACACAACGGGATTCAAAAAAGATGGCGTGGCCTTTCGTGAGTACCTTACTGCTCTCAACAAACCTGTTGATAACATTGATGTTCCTCACAAGGAATGGTCTCCAAAAGATTTTTATCATTCTCAAGGCGCTGAAAGTGCCAAAGTTCTTATCGATGGGTCGTATACTGATTTTTCACAAGGACAATTAAAACCAACCTCCAATCCTTTTGATTTTGCTTTGTATGGAAAAGGGTTTTTTCAAATGCTCACTCCCAATGGAATTCGCTATACAAGGCAAGGCTCTTTTAACATCAACAAAGATGGAATTCTCGTTGATAACCTTAACAATAAAGTTTTACTGGAAGAGAAAGTTTCCAAGGATGAAAATGCTCAACCTGAACCCATTGAAAAACGGTATATCCAAGTTCCCCAAGGTGTTACAAAACTCAATGTGAGTCTTGAAGGAACTATATACGCCGATGGACAGGAAATAGGGAAACTGGCAGTTACAGAATTCGAAGATCTTCACGCTCTTAAAAAAGAAGGCTCAGGTCTTTTTATCAATCCCAAGCCGACGAATGTTCGCTCCCCAGCCTCGAGTACTTCTGTCCATCAAGGTTATCTGGAAGGATCAAACGTTAATGCCATTAGTGAAATGTCTCAACTTATAAAAGCACATCGGCATTTTGAAAATATTCAAAAGGCCATCAAGATTTATGACGATATCCACGGCAAAGCCGTTAACGATATTTCTAAATTTTAAAATTGAAGGAGAATTATCGTGATAAAAGCACTAAACACCGCTGCAACAGGAATGGAATCACAACAAAAAAATGTTGATAACATTGCCAACAATATTGCCAACGTTAACACAACGGCATTCAAAAAAAATAGAACAGAGTTTGAAGACCTCCTCTATCAAACTTACGAAGAAGCCGGTGCACGATCTTCGAATAACACGGAATACACCGTGGGAAACCAGGTGGGTTCGGGTTCGAAAGTCGCGGCTGTTAAAAAAGATCACTCTCAAGGTGATCCTAAAATTACGAACAATGCCTACGATCTCATGGTTCAAGGAGATGGTTTTTTTGGAGTCATTCAACCTAACGGAAGTATTGGCTATACCCGCGATGGTTCATTCAACGTCGATGCTGCTGGAAATGTTGTGACTAAAAATGGCCTGAGACTATACCCTGGAATTACTGTTCCCGCAGGCACATCACATTTGAATGTAACAAACGATGGAAAAGTCGAAGCTTTTGTTAATGGCCAAAAAGATCCTACTGAAATTGGACAAATTCCAGTCTTCACGTTCGTCAACCCTGTGGGCCTGAAAAGTATTGGGGGAAATCTTTTAGCTGAAACTCGCGGAAGTGGAAATGCGACTCAAAATATTCCTGGGCAAAACTCTTCAGGAATTATTCAGCAGGGAATGCTAGAAACTTCCAATGTAAGCGTTATGAACGAAATGACAGACCTGATAAAGGCTCAACGTGCCTATGAAATGAACTCTAAAGTGATGGGAATCGCAGACCAAATGCTGCAAACGGTGAATAATATAAGATGATAAAAGCAATTTTTTCAATCCTATTATTTTTAATAAGTTGCCCTTCATGGAGTTGTACTCTTGAAATTCCAGAAAATATCCTTGTGGTGGAAAATGGGCAACAAGTTGCTCCTGAAATTTCTTTTAAACAATCAGAATGCACGGCTCTCGATCTCAATTCTCTTTGGGAAAAGATAAAACTATCCAAGGGAACCATTCTTGCAAAGAGCTTAGAGTCTTCTCAATATAAAATTCAAAGTAAATCGGAAAAAATTAATATTATTCGTCTAAGCGATGAATTAAGAAAGTATCTTTCACAAGACTCCCGCAAAAAGCTTGATACGTCTTTAAAGTCAGGACTCTATTCACTACTTGACAATAATTCCCTTAAAGTCGAATGCTTTAACTGCCAATCAGAAAACGATACTTATCAATACAATGTTAATTTCATTGATCACTTTCGCGAGCTTCACAAAATCAGTGCGCAATTAAAAAAAGTTTATGTTTTCCAAGTTTACCGAGCAACTCACGACATCCCTGTTTTTACAGAAAACTTATCAAGTAGCGATTTTGAACTTGTGGAAATCGAGACTCAAAAACCGCAAACCTATTTTACTGACATAGAACTTATTAGTTTTTATAAAAGCAACCGGACAATTAAGAGAGGTGAAAGTATTCTCCCCTCTTTCCTTAGTTCTAAGCGAGTCATTAATTCAGGTCAAATTGTTAAAATCAGTATTGATTCAAGGAACTTTAATCTCACAACAACTGCGAAAGCTTTGGAAGCTGGAAAAATCAACGACAACATTAAATTACAAAATTTAAAAACAAATAAAATATTTTCAGCCCAGGTTATTGGCTTTGGAGAAGCAAAGGTTAGATTATGAAAATCTTATTCCCACTTTTATTTTTATTTAGTTGCCAAAACTACGTTGCTAACATGCACAACCAAATCAAGAAAGATCAGCAAATTGAAAAATTTGGAACTGTTCCCAAAGACCAAAGACAGCTCAATTATTTACGATCTAAAATTGGCGATGCTCGTCCCATAAAAGATCCTATCTCTTTTAGTATTTCTGCAGACAACGATCTCAAGCCGCGAATCGATCGTGAATATAAAACGTATAAAAGACGCTATAGTGCAGACGAAATTGCTGATAACTCTAACGGGGCCAGTCTGTGGGCTAATTACAGCTCCACCTCTAACTTATTTACGACTTCTCAGAGAAGAATTCCCGGCGATATCGTCACAATCAACGTTAACAAGTCACTCAAAGAAGATATTTCACGAGAGCTTAGAAAAACTTTTCCCTTAAAGAAAAAACTTGTTCCTAAGTCTACAGACACGAAAGATCCTAGTACAAAAATTCGCCAAGCTGCCAGTGCATCTGCCAAAAAAGAAGATGAGGTCGACACCGAAGAGGCTATTATCGTTTACGATAAAATTACTTCGAAAGTCGCTGAAGAAATTAACGACGATCATATTCTTCTAAAAGGAAGAAAAGAAGTCTATTTTCGAAATGAAAAACGCTTAGTAGAAATTCACTCCCTCGCCTCCCGAAACGCTATCGGGAATGGCAATGAAGTGATGTCAGACAAAATAATGGAAACGAAAATTTTTATTATTAAATAAGGACCCGATGATGAAAAAATTGTTACTTTTACTTCTTACAATTTCTCCACTCCTCTATGCCAAGGCTATTAGGATTAAAGATCTTGTGACCATTAAAGGAGTTAGAGAAAACCCTCTCATCGGTTACGGTCTCGTGATTGGTCTCAATGGAACCGGTGATGGAGGAACAGAAGTCACCTCTCAATCTCTTATCAAAATGTTTAAAACATTAGGTCTCAACCCCCAAAAAGAGGTGGCTTCTAGTAATGTGGCCTCTGTTATCGTTACCGCAAAACTCCCCCCTTTCGCTCGAATCGGTCAAAAAATTGATGTTACCGTATCTTCAATCGGAGACGCTTCCTCTCTCGCTGGCGGAACACTTCTCGTAACCCCTCTTAAAGGTGGTGATGGAAAAATTTATTCAATTGCCAATGGGCCTTTATCAATTGGTGGCCTTCAAAAAGGATCTAAATTTGCAACCACTGGAAGAATTCCGGGAGGTGGTATTGTTGAGCGCGATCTTGATCTCAAGTTCACAGAAAAAAATGCTCTTCGCCTTGCACTCAAAGACCCTGACTTTACGACAATTGCTCGAATTGCGAAAACAATCAACCAAGAGCTCGGTGGAAAATACGCACTCCCCAAAGACTCTGGAACAATTGATCTCATCGTTCCCGAATTTTATAAAAGAAAGATTGTGGATCTTATTGCTATCGTCGAAAACTTTCGCGTAATCCCCGATCAGATTGCCCGTATCATCATCAATGAACGCACTGGAACTCTTGTGGCCGGCGGAGAAATCGCCGTCAAGCAAGTGGCCTTAAGCCACGGTGATATTGTTCTCAAGGTTGAAGGTGAAGATCAAGAAAAAGAGCTCTGGGTTCACGAAGTGAAAAAGAGCACGACCATCAGTGAACTCATCAATGCTCTCAATACTATCGGCACAACACCGGAAGATCTCATCTCGATCTTTCAAGCATTGAAGAAAAATGGGGCGATCACCGCGGACATTGAACTAATATAATTGAGTAACACCTGCAGATAGAGCTCACTCCAAAAGCCAACTTTGTTCAATCGCTTTCAACATGCTTTCCGTAGTTGAGAAATCATTAAAAGTTCCAAGTTTTGGTGTTATTGTTCGTATATAAACATTACAAGGATACTCTTTTGAGTTACCTATCCAAAGTTCCGAAGTAAGTCGTGGAGATGTATAAACTTTAAAACCATGGCAGAGCGCACCTGTCGCCGTTGCCTCTACACAGATACTCGCAAATTTCCCCATTGCGACAACGCTATCAATGTTCCTGCTTTTAAGAAAAGCTAAAGCTTCTTTTCCTACTATTTTATCACTAAATAAATCATAATCTCTTTTGACAAATGTATTTTCTGATTTTTTTATGCTTTGATTAATGAGACTTGAGGTTGGTCCTTCATCTGCTTCTTTAATATAAAGAACCGAAATATTATTTCTAATTGCCCACTTAATGACTTTATTTTGTTCCTCAATAAACTCCTGAACCGCAGCTTCATTTTCAATTCCTTCAAGCCCTTGAACATCAATGACAAGAATTGCAAAATTCTCTTGAGCATTTGCAAATAAACAAAAAGTTAACACCAAAAGACAAGCTAGAAACTTCATCATATTAATTTTATCATGTTTGATTTTTATTCACTACTCGTTGCTGGTTTTACCCCCAACTCTGGAAAAACTCCCCAAATTCTTGAATAGCCCATCTTTCAAAATGGCTCTCATTTAAAAATAAGAAACTCTAAAACGCTCTTTGCCCACAATTCGTTGCAGTTTAGACTTAGCTTTTTATTGATCTGAATCATCTCTAACATCTTAATTTTTCGAATTTTTCAGATCAATCGAGTCATCTTCAAAGCTTTATAAACCATTTCCCAATTTATAATGGGTAGAACTTTTAAAAAAAGGGAAGAGGGAGAAAAAATGAAGAAAAATAACTTTAAAAATCTCTGGCTCGTGCCACTTGTTTGCTTAAGTCTTTATTCATGTAAATCAGATGAAAAAAGCAATGAAAGTTTTAGTAATTCTAAAGAGAGCTTAAATTATACCAATTATATTCCTGATAAATGTAAAGAGGCCGCTAAAAGTATCAGCGGATACAAGCCAATTCTCTGTCGAGTGGGTAAAGGTAATCCTTATCTTTTTGGAAAATTCGAAGTTGATGCCAAACATATTTTAAGAGTTCAAAGCCCTTATTCGGAAAACAGAATTGTAGAATCGGCTAAGACCGAAACTGTGAAATACACTAGAACTAGAGAATACTCAGACTGGTATTCAGGAAAAGTAAATACAGTAACTGAATATGCTTGGTCTAAAAGTTTTGAACTCAATGACGACACGGCCTTTGAAGCTGTTCGCCAAGACTCAGTTGATATTTATCTCGCTGATACCTTTAGCATGAACTCGCGATGGTCTACTGTCGAGAATTCAGCAGCTGAACTTCGGGCAAAAGAATGGATTAAACAAGACTGTGACCCTACTGTTCAAACAAGCTATGGTCCTGTAAACTGCAGCTTTTTATCCACTTGGGGACTTAAGATTGATCCTAGCAAAGACTCCATTAAATCTGATGATTATAAAAACTACGATTTCAGCTGGCTCACTGATGAATTCGTCGTTGTTGTCTTCCAAGAAAAAGGAATCGATTCAACCCCAACACCAACTCAGCCTGTTGATTGCCGTAAGGAAACAGACTCTGAGATGCTTCAAAAAATATACACTGTCGTCAATGAACTTGAGTATGCAAAACAATACTCTAACGGTATTCAGACCAATGAGATTATGGAGCTTGAAAAGAAGTTAGAAGAGCTTGAAAAAGAATACGATAAGCCTCAATGCCAAACAGGTTTTGAAACCTAAGAATTAAGATTTATTATTCGATATCAAAAAAGCCTCGCTCAAATGCGGGGCTTTTTTGTATAAAATATTGTCACGAACCCTATCATTTTTACTCGATTTCCCCTCGCTGTCCTAAAAAATGCGACAATAAAAGTACTATGAAACACCTAGGATTTTTACTCCTTATTTTGAGTACTTATACTCACGCCAAAATCCTCACATCCCTCAAGGCGCAACTCTATCAAAACGGTTATCCACTCAAGAAATGCGAGGTCAATATTATAGCCCCCAGCTGGGCCGTTCTCTCCACTCACTGCCGTTTAGGTGAATCACGGGATTCCTTCAACCAGAACTTTTATATCACTGATAGAAATCACCGTATCTACTATATCCAAGATCACTATTTCCACAGCGATTTCTTTTCTGAAGAAGTCAGAACTTTTCAAGACACAGCCTATCTGCAAGATCTTTTTCTTCAAAGATCCTACTGGAGTGACAGCGCCAATCTCTCTAAGGTTATTCTCAATGATATTCAAGATTTTGGTGATATTATGCTCATCCAAATTCAATCACAGTTTTATAATGTGAGCGAATTTCCAGAACTCGATTCAGAAATTGCCAATAACAAAAGTCGCTACTTTGCTCTCTTTGAAATGAATAATTTTAATCTCATGTCAGTAGTTCAGATGTTTTTCAGTAAAACAGTCGGTAAAAAAATAGTTGAGTTTAAAAGTCAAAGTCGATCAGAAAATCCCTGTAACGGAAACAGCGGTTCCGGTCTTTATAAAGTTACCAATTCTAAAGTCTATCTCTCGGGTATTCTTTCAAGCAGCCATGCCGTTAGTGGTTGTAACCCCGGTTCACCCCAGCGATATACAAAAATTTCCCCTTACATAAACTGGATCAATTCAATCATTGAAGAAAATTCCACCTCAAATTAATGCGCTAGGCAGAACTTTCTTTTCCGATAGCCCCTCTCCCAGCGCGTGCTATCATTAAACTAGTGGTTAGAATGCCTATAAATTCGGCATTTTGGATAAGTTTATGACAAAAATAGCAGGGAACAATTCTCAAATTTCCATGACGACTCCGCAACGTCAAAAAAACGTTACACCTCAAATAACTCGCGAGGTGTTGAGTCGACTTAGTCCAGAGCAATTAAAAAATATTCCTAAGGAATATCTTGAAGCTGCCAAGGGGATGGAAACTCAATTTGCAAACTACATGATTAACGAAATGAGAAAAACAGTTCACAAAGTGAATCCAGAAAGTAGTGCTGAACAATATTATAATTCTCTACTCGACTACGAGAGAGCCAAAAAACTCGTTGATACGCAAGGACTTGGATTGAAAGAACTTATCCTTAACCAAATTTATCCACAGCAAGCTCAAGTCCAAAATCAACAAGCTCAAGGTCATAAAATGTACCATCAAACGATGGACAAACAAGGAGACACTCTATGAGTGAAATTCAAGGTTTACCAAGACCACCATTTTTTCCAAATTCAAAATCAGCTCAGGAGGCTAAGGAAGCAAGAGAAGCTCGTCAAATGAAACAAATGAGACGCAATAGCTCTGAGCGTGCCAATGAACTTGAGTCACTCTCCAGAAGCCACACTAAAATAGATATTCCCGAGACAGTGAAAGATTTTTCTCGAATTAAAAATGCTGTCGACAACGCTCCCGATATTGATAACTCCGAAAAGGTTGCACGTCTCAAAAGCCAAATACAAAAAGGGGAATATCAGTTCGACTACGATGGGCTTGCAGATAAACTTTTAAAATCTGAGTACTAATTATGAAACACGATAAAGATCTTATTCAATTACTTTATAATGAGTGTTGTGACATATGGAAAAACTTCTGTGAGTACCACAATGAACTCTACCAACTGGCTTGCCAAGAATATACTCTTCTACTCAATAGCCAGATAGAGGATCTCGAAGAATGTATAAAAATAAAAGAAGCATTAATTATAAAAATTGGCGACGAAGATAGCAGGCGCTTTCATTTTATTCAAAGTATTAACAGCAAGTTTCCAGAAACTCAAATTGAAAAGGCTCGCGATCTAATTGATTTTTTTGAAACACAAATTGGGGACAACCTCTTAAGTCGATACAACAACCTTCTTATTGATGTAATTGAAAATATTCAAGTGCAAAACAAAAGAAATAAAATATTTTTGAATAAGGCCCTTTACTCTCTTAATCAATTAAAACGTGACTTCCATGGAAAACCCTCCGTGGAAACATACGACAAGACAGGGCAACGCCACAGCGTGGTCAAATAGGAATTTAAAGTTTGAGTGATTTATTAAAAATTGGACATTCGGGACTTATGGCCTCAAAGAAGTCGTTATCGACGACTGGTCACAACATCGCCAATGCCAATAATGAAAGTTACACTCGCCAGCGCGTTGAGCACGAAAGCTATATGCCTCTCAGGCGAGGGAACGTTATTCTCGGTCAAGGTGTCGATGTAAAAGCTGTCAGAAGAATTCACGATGAACTTCTGGAAAAAAGACTTCGATCAACAATATCTGACAACAACTATTTTGAAGAGAGAGTCTATAACCTCAACCAGCTTGAAGATATCTTCAACGAAACTGATGGAGATGGACTCAATAAACTACTTAACAAATTTTTCAATTCATTTCGCGAACTCGCGAATCAACCAGAAAACGACACCCTTCGTGAAATTGTCCGAGACAGTGCTCACTTAATTGTTAACGACTTTCATCGTGTTGATGACCGAATCACAAGCCTCAAAAATGGTATGGATATTCGAATTGAAAAAACTATTCAAGACATTAACACTCTTACTGAACAAATCGCTGGTTTAAACATTGAAATCACCAGACTGGAACTCGACGATGGCGCCGAAACTGGTGACTTGCGAGATCAAAGAGATGAGGCGATAAAAAATCTTTCAGAATTTTTTAAAGTCCACACTTATACAGATGAAAAGGGACAGTTTACTGTAAACGCCGTGGGAATTGGGTCTCTTGTTTCTGGTGGTCAACACCAATACCTTGAAGCGAGTTTAGTAAGAGAAAGTGACGATCCCGAGTCGAGTGGTAAGATGGGTGTCTTCTTTCAAGGTCGCCCCAATGTTATGCTCAATAATAAATTTGAAGAAGGTCGACTGCAAGCACTTGTTAAAACTCGTAACGAAGACGTCTTCTATCTAAAAGATAAAATTGATACAATTGCCTTCCAACTCGCTCACTCTGTTAATGCTATTCACAGTCGAGGATTTGTGAATAAAATGCTTCCAGTTGATGGACGTGGAATTGCCTATAATGATGGTTCATTAAAGCAACTCACAGGAATTGATTTCTTCAATTCACCCAATGCGAAGTTGCATGCGGCTAGGAAATTAAAACTCAGTAATCTCGTTCAAGAAAGTTCTGACTATATTGCCACGGCCTTAGCCCCCAATTCTCCAGGGGATAACCGTGTTTCTCTCGCCATTACTAAGCTTCAACATGAAAAAATTGGAAGTAATGGAACAGCCACATTTGAAGAAGATTATCTTAAGGTTATTGGGAATATAGGTGTTAAAACTGCGAAGTCAAAAATTAATATAGAACATACAAAAGGAATTTTGGCCCAGGTTAAATCCATGAGAGAAAGAGTTTCTGGGGTTTCTCTCGATGAAGAAGCGGCAAACCTCGTGAAGTTTCAGCATATGTACGAAGCTTCAGCTCGCGTAATTCAAGCGAGCCAAGAGATGTTTGATGCCGTTATGAATATTAAACGATAGGTAAATAATGACAAGAGTTTCAGAAAACAGCTCAAAGCATTCAATTGATTTTGCCATTGGTAAAACCAAGCAAAAACTTGAAGACCTTCAAATGAGGGGAGCTAATATGAAGAACATTCAGAAGCCTTCTGATGACCCTATCGGAAATACTGAAGTTCTCTTTTTAAAATCCAGAAAGAGCGACAACGATCAATTTCTTAAAAACTCAGCCTATGCCAAAACACAATTGGAATTCACTGAAAACGCTTTGGCGGATCTCGAAGATATTCTTCTGAATGCGAAAGAAATCGCTATTGCCCAAGCCTCTGGTGTTTATAACGAAGATATTAGACGAAACGTTGCCGAAGAAATTTCTCAATTGAGACTCCAAGCACTCTCCATTGCCAATAGACGCTTAGGTAACCGCTATATTTTTTCAGGTCACAAAACTCTCAATAAAGCATTTGATGAAAAGGGTAATTATCTCGGAGATGATGGAAAAATTACTGTTGAAATTGCCAAAGATTATTTTATTCCCGTCAACCTCAATGGACTTGAAGTTTTTTATGGGGGTATCGATGCCAATGAAACTTTATTTGATCCTGCTTCCTTTGGAAAAAAGAAGGTTCAAGAAAGTGAACAGATTGACCAAGTGGACTCAGTTGAAAGATCCCTTGCCTCTCAAAAAACAGAAAATGAACCAGAATACGACTTCCGTCCTTACGAAGAAAGATATGAGTTGCAAGAAAGAATGTACCCTGGGAAAGGAAAGGCTAACATGTTTAGTGACCTCAAATCATTTGAAAATGCCTTGGCCACCAACAACCCAGACTTAGTTCAGGACCTCTTAGAAAAGCTCGATGACTACTATAACTATCTTGTGAAAATGCGAACTAAGATCGGGTCACTTTATAACTCTGTTTCGACCTCCCAATCACAATTAGATCGCGATATCATTTCCCAGGAAGCTTATCGAAGTCGAATTGAAGATGCCGATGTAGCCGAACTGTTTACGGATATTAACAAACAGCAGACTGTCCTCAATGCCACCTACCGAACTTCATCCAAGCTTCTCAACAACCGCTTGATAGACTTCTTGCGTTAGCCCTATATAAAATTTTCTTACACTTTTTCCTTGCCTTTCTTCCTAACAAGTAATATCAAAGACACATTGTAAATCCAGACCCATAGGTTTTAATTAACCTAATTTAAGGATTAGAAATATGCTTGTTTTAACAAGGAAGCTTGGAGAAAGCATTGCCATTGACGATCACATAAAAATTGTTGTCGTCCAAATTAAAGGAAAGCAAGTTCGCTTAGGTATTAAAGCGCCTAAAGAGACTAAAATCCACCGCGAAGAGGTTTACCAAGCCATTCAAGATCAGAATAAAAAAGCCCTTGATTCTAGTCATCAAGGACTGGACGCCCTCAGCCAGGAATTTGAGGAAAAGAAATAAATTCCTTCTTGCTCATCATACATCTGACTGCTACCATCATATATAGAAGATAGGTGTTTTGGCATAGCTCCATTTGTTTTTAGCTATGTTTGCCTGGAGGAAAAATAGGTGAAAATCGAAACTCAACGATTTGGAACACAAGAAGTAAATGAAAGTGAAATCATCAGCTTTCCCGAAGGTATTTTGGGTTTTGAAGGTGAAAATCAATTCATTGTTATTGACCCAAGTGACAGCACTCTTATCTTATGGCTTCAGTCTATTAAATCTCCTGAAATTGCATTCCCTATAATCGAGCCTCAGTTGCTCGACCCCGCTTCGCAGGTTCAGCTTCTTCCTGCTGATTTAAAAAGCCTTTCACTAGAAAGCAGCACAGGGGCAACAACTTATAATATTTTAACAATTCCAGCTGATATTAAATATATTTCTGCCAATCTCAAAGCTCCAGTTGTGATTAATTCAAAATTGAAAATTGGAAGACAAATTGTTCTTCAAGATAGCAAGCTCGAAGTTCGTGCTGAAATTTACAATCAACTTAAGACAGCTATTGCTTCTGCAAAGTCAGCTGCTTCTAACGATTCTTATAGAACTCGCTTTGAAGCTCAAAATTCTCAAGCAAACAACAATGTTGCTGCTAAGAATACTCAAGCGAACAATGAAAAAGCTAATCCCAAAGAAGTTAGACCCTCTCCCAGCAACGAAAACATTGCTGAATAGATAAATCTCACTAAATTACATTATCAATTTTTCCTAAATCATTTCAAAATGGATTATGTTTTTCCTGAATTTGGAGAAACGAGAGATTCTAGGAGTCAAGAGCGAAAAGACGAGGCGTACGCTTTGGTACGTCGCAGTCTTTGAGACTCGTAGACGACGAAGAAGATCGACGTTTATCCGAATTCAGGATATTCAGAGAGAGACTTCAGTGGCATTCTGTGAAAGCTTTAGATACATTTGAGCCTCTTTGTGCTCAGGATCTTTTTGTAAAATATTCTTCCATTCATTTTGTGCTTCAATGATTTTTCCATTGGTATAGTAATGAAGACCAAGGGCCATTCTCGCAGGCAAAAAACCTGCATCCAATCTTTTAATCGATCGAAACTCATCTATGGCCTTAGAGTAAAAGCCTTTTTTACTATAAACTTTTGCAATTTTAACTTTAATCATGAGATTTGCAGGATCAAGTGAAGACGCTTTGTTATATTCCGTAAGGGCTTCATCATAGCGCCCATAAGCAAAATACATTTCGGCAATTTCATAGTGGTGAGCCGAAAACTTTTTATTGATATGGTTATCGACAACCCCGCCATTATCACCTTTCTTAACTTTCTTATCCGCAAGTTCAAAATATTTTTTAGCTTCCTCGTACCGTCCGATGTCATTTAACAAAACAGACAAACTCACCATCGCATCTGTATGGTCATTGTTCATCTCGATGACTTGTTTGAATGTTTTAACAGCTTTACCAATTTTTCCTTGAACGTGAAAAACGTTAGCTTTTAAAAAATAAGTTTCGGAGTCATTAGGGTCTTGTGAGATAACTTCATCGACATAAAGAAGTGCTTTTTCTAATTTTCCTTCTCGAAAGCAGCGCTGAGCTCTGTCTTTTAGTAGCTCTAATTTTGAACTGGAAAACTCCAAAGTTAACTCCCTTTAATCAACGTCTTTTGTCCAAGTTTCGTTTTTAGTTTCTAAAACTTCTTTAACTTCTTTTGGACTTTCTTGTTTGTCTGTAAGTTTCTCTTTTTCAGCTTCACCACACTTACTGGCCCACTCTTCCATTTCACCGGCGTCTTGTTCACTCAATGTTTTGGCATACTTTTTGAGATAACTTAAACATTTTTTATATTCTCCCATATAAAACGAGGCTTTTACAACCTGTTTTCGGGAGTGAGATAATAGAGTTTTATCCTCAAAATTATTAATGATGTCCAAATAGCGATAGCGTGCAGCTGAGTAGCTTTCAGTTCTAAAGTAAAAATCAGCAATATACTTTTCTTTTTCTTTTAACATTCCATCAGATTCATGAATGTGATCTCGAGCAGATTTTATGTATTGAGAGTTTGGGTATTTTTCCAAAAGCTCCTTGTAGTACTTGATGGCTTGCTTTGCTGGTGTTAGGTCGCGATCGAATGTACTTGGAATTTGTTTGTAAAAAGATTCGGCAATCTTAAAAACAATATAATCCATTCTGTTATGTTTAGGGTGCAGATCGCGAAAGGCTTGATAAGATGCGGAAGCCTCTACAAATTGTTCTTGTAAAAATTTAATGTCCGCCAAAAGAAGTTCTGCTGGAGTTGCATAATAACTATAGGGGTGTTGTGAACGAATGGTATTGAGTCTTTCCGTAGCCGATATGTACCTTTCTTTTTCAACAAGCTTTTCCGCTTCTTTGAAGAGAACTTCTGCCTCAGTTTTTCCTTTGACCCCTAAATCACTCGAACAGCTAAAAGCCAACAACAAAAGCCAAACGCCATTTAATAACTTCAACATAACGATACCTACCTCAAATACCCCAAATCATCTTTGTTAACCCACCCACGATAACTGTCTGGAAATTCTATGAAAAGCCAACCATCGCGTTCTTTTGATATTGTAACTTTAAGCCCAGCCGGCAAAGTGCCTGTTTGATCAAAAATATTCGATGGCCCTTCAAAAAGTGATTTATCTGTTAAGACAACAGCATCAGAGTAATTATTTGCATAAAAAGTTTTTAATCCCATTGGAATTGATCCCACTAGAACGAGAACAATTGCCAGAATCCAATTTTTTGATTTTTTAAAATAAATCCCACCAACCAAAACAAAAAATAGCATAATTGTGAGGAGATAATCTTGAGGGACAGAATTAAAAAAAGTTTTCGTTTTATAATTAACATTAGGAGAATTTTCTAACTGAGCGACACCTAAGCTATTTTTTATGAATTTAATATTATTTTGAACCATCGAAGTTTCAAAATTAAGTTTATTGGCCATTTCAAGGTGTAGTCTTGCCTTAGGCAATTCCTTCATTTTGGCGTAAAGAGTTCCTAAGTTGTAATGATATAGAGAAGCATCCAAAGTCTCTTTGTTTTTTACCAGCAAATCGCGAGCCTCTTGATACTTTTTATTCGCGTACAGGGACTCTAATGACTTTAATATGTCGCTCGTGATATCATCCTCCTTATTAGACTGGGATTTTATTATAAGTTTATGAAATTACAACCGGAAGGTCTTTTTTCTAAGAATCTCGAGGATTGTCTCGCAATCTATCGGTATCCCTTGTTTTGCAATGAGTCACACGAGAATATTTCTCTCACTCCAGTGCTTCGTCATGGGGCTTTTTTCTTAACGCGAAACAAAGTGCGCTTTCTCGATCTTAGTGAATACCATATTGATTTCCCTTGGGGCGCCAATCATCCGCTCGATCTCAAGGCAACTTCCCATACTCAAACTCTCAATTCCCATTTTGAAGGTTATACAATTTGTGAAGCTCAGCACAGTTGCGATTGTATTGACGATAAATTTATTTTTGGTGACACTCCTTTTTTCTTTTCTATCCAGGAAGGAGTGAGTGAAATTCAAATCGAAAATTTTCACGGCATGAAATTTCATCTCTCTCAAAATAATAAAGGTCGGCCAATCGCTGACCACAAGTTATTGGCCCATATTCAAACGCGTTTACACTATTATAACCGATTGCAAATTTTTAATAGGCCAACAGGTTTTTTTGAAAAATTTCGACAATTTTTAGATTTCCAATTTAAAAAAGATGCCAATGTCTACACATCGGGGCTAAGTATTACCATTCCTAAAATAGAACATCGCGAACTAGCAAAAGCCTTATTGAATCAAGGAATTTATATCAATGAAGAAAGCGGGCAACCAAATCACCTCTTTTTTCCCCTTGCAATGAGCTTTCAGGACGCTGAATTAGCATGTAAAAAAATAAAAGAGGCTTTATGTTCCTTCTAAGAACTGTCAAAGAATCAGATCTCGATGATATTTTTGAACTCAGTAAGCTAGCACTCTTTATCAACCTCCCTCGCGATAGAGACAAACTCAAAAAAAAGATTAGCATTGCCTTGCGATCTTTCGAAAAACCCAGCGATGATCTTTCTGACAATCTCTATATGTTTGTAGCAGAAGATCTTGAAACAAATCACGTTGTAGGGACTTCTCTCATTCATGCTCAACATGGGTCAGTGCAATCTCCTCACTTTTATTTGAGAATTGGAAAAGAAAAAAAATTCAGCACAACTATCAACACTGGCTTTGTTCACGGGACTCTTAAGCTAGGAATTGATACTGATGGGCCTACCGAAATTGGAGGGTTGGTCTTAAGCGAAGACTATCGAAAATCAGAAGAGAAAGTAGGAAAGCAAATTTCTTTCACTCGCTTTCTCTACATGGCCCTCTTTCCCGATAGATTTAAAGATACTATTCATTCAGAACTTTTGCCTCCATTTGATAAAGACGGGAACTCACCACTTTGGGAAGCTCTTGGAAAAAAGTTTTTCAATATGGACTATCATGAAGCTGATATCATAAGTCGCAAAAACAAAGAATTTATTTTAAATCTGTTTCCTTCTGAAGTTATTTACCAAACTCTGCTTCCGGCCGAAGCACGATTTGCGATTGGGCAAGTCAACGAAAACACCAAGCCTGTACAAAAAATGCTGGAAGGAGTTGGTTTTCAATTCTCACAAGAAGTTGATCCCTTTGATGGTGGTCCTCACTACAAGTGTCAACGTGATGAAATTTATCCCATAAAACATTTTTATAGTGGGAAGTTTCAATTTAAAAAATCTCTTAAAGACGCTAAAAATTACCTCGTAACACTTGATAAGTCGGCTGATGATTTTTGTGCAATGAGAGTCAGCGCTGCCATTGAGGATGATGCCTTAATTATTGATGAAAGCTACCAAAATGTTTTAGAAAAATACGGCATTAACGGAAAAATTAAAGCTATCCCACTTTTTTATCGATAAGATTAGACGCTTTGATTTTATTTTTCTTAGGTTTGTTTTTTTGTGTAAAATCAAATCTTTCAACAACCCCTAAACCATTGAGTTGCTTTAAAGATTTTTTGTACATTTCTTTATTCATATAGAGAAATTCCGTGGAACTCACTTCTTCAATTTGTTTTTCTTTTGATTCTCGGCTAAAGGGAAGAACGTTATCTTCTTCAACAATGACTTCGTTTTCTCTTTTCAGATTTTCAAATTCATGGTAAATCATGTCATGGGTCCCCTCTTCAAGTTCCCGTATTTTCTCTTCGGAAATGAGCTCAATCACAGCTGAAAAATGCTCAATTTCTTCGGACAAATCAGATTCATAAATTCGAAATTCTCGCTCAACCCCATACTCCAAAGGAAAATTAAAGGAGTTCACGAACTCCTCAAGCTCAGTGGCTGAGAGGAAAAACATTAAATGCCGAAGCTCTCTTTGCTTTATCATAACCCTCTAATTTTAAAGGCAAAACACCCGTCTCAATCTCTTATCGGTATCCCCAGGGAGAACTTGAGCCTTTTAATAGGCTTTTTAAGTACTTGAAAATTCTATGAAAAAAGCAGTAGACAAATCCCCTAGAGCAAATTATAAAAATTCTTACCTGAAAAATTTCAACTGATGGGGTGTAGCGCAGTTGGTTAGCGCAGTAGACTGTTAATCTATTGGTCGTGGGTTCGAGTCCCACCACCCCAGCCATTTAAGGGTACGTCCACACTTTTGGGACTAAATGTGTCAGTACCTTCTCTTTGAATTAGGCTTGAATATCGTTTTCTTTAGACCTGTTCGAATCGCATTTAAATCTTCACTATCTAGCATCGTATTTATTGATGGCTCATTTACATCGTAATAGATTTTCCTCTGAACTGGAAATCCCGGTTGTAGATTTCTGTGATGGTAATAGAGAGTCGAAAACGGATAGTTATAACATTCCTTAACAAGTCCTGCTCGTAAAGGGTTTTGATAAATATACCTGTAAACTGTTTGAAGGTAATTTCGTTCATAAATCACACTCCACTTGTAATTGCTCCCAAACATCCGATTTATCTGTCCAGATAGTTTTCTCAGGTTCATGCTAAATGTTTTATTAAAAAAATACATAAACTTATCAATATCAGAGTTTGGAGTTTGCACTAACAAATGATAGTGATTGCCCATTAAAACATATTGAGCGATGTTTACGGGATTTTCCTTCAGTGCTTTTAAAAATGAATTAGTTGAGATCTGCCAAACCATAGACAAGGGTAAGGAGAACCATTCTTTGTGATTAGATCTAGTTGTAATATGGTAATAATATAGATCAGTTCTTATTAAAGGCTTGCGTGGCATGCAAGAATTTAATCATTAACTTTTTGAATTGCTAACTTTAATTACTCTATGCTCAAGCAATTTTTTCATTTTTAAAATTTGTCTTACAATAAAGATAATGCATACTGTCCCAAAAGTGTGGACGTACCCACTCATGGACGCTCATTCTTTAAGAAGCTTGAGTAACGTTTGCATGTCTATTGGTTTATCGATGAGACAGTGAGCTCCCATCTTTTTGACTTCATCCTCAGAATAGTCGGTATAACCACTCATAAGGATAACACGTGTATCGTTGAGATTTTGAACTGAACGTATATGAGTGAGGAGCTCAATTCCCCCTCCGTCAGGCATTCTGACGTCGGTAATAACGTAATCGGGGTGATATTCTTCTAAAATTTTGATGGCTTGATTTCCACTTTCAGCACTTTTGCAAACATATCCATAGAGATCAAGGTAATTCAATACGAGTCCACCAAGTTCTTTTTCATCATCGACCACAAGAACCTTTTTATTCGTCCCCATGTAACGCTCTCCTATGCTGCCTTATCGTCTTTCTTTCTTATAAATGCTGGTAACAAAACATCAAATTTGGTATTGGGAGCAAGCGGATCCAACGTAATCGTTCCTCCGTGTTGCTCAATAATTCCCTTACTAATACTTAAGCCTAATCCCACACCGTGACCGAGTGGTTTAGTTGTAAAAAAAGGTTGCATAATTTTAGAGCGAACCTCTTTTTTTACACCTGATCCAGAATCAAGAATTGAAATCAGTATATTTCCTTCATTTTGTAAAACCCGAACTTCAATCCATTTTTCTTTGTTTAAATTTTTAATTTGATAAAATGAATTTTCAACAAGGTTTTCGATCGCTCTCACCAAATCTGACCGATTACCATGAAGGTACATTTCCGATGCATTATTTTCAAAGCGAAGTACTATTTCATTTCCATTAAATTTTTCTTTATATTTTGCTAAAACTTCTTTAACGACATCAGAGAGCAAAACTTCCTTCCACTCATCATGATTAATTGTCCGTGAAAGTGCGCCTAAGGCTTTAATAATTGTCGCTATTCTTTTCACATTTTTTTTAACATTGCTGAGAACGACATAGACCTCACTTTCAATATCCTTTACACCTTTTAATATAAAATTAAGCTGATCCATATAACCATTGATGATAGCAAGCGGGTTATTAATTTCGTGAGCCATACCTGCGGCCATAACTTCGAGTGCTTCCCATTTTGAGACTTGAGACATCATTTTCTGTGCCTCTTTCAGTTTAGTAATATCAGTGTGGGTTCCAATCATTCGGACTGCTTGTCTATTTTGATCCCACTCAATCACGCGCCCTTTACATAAAATCCAAACAATTGAACCATTTTTGTGTTTAAATCTCAATTCCACCGAATAGGGTGTTTTACCTCCTGATGAAACATGCTCGTTGAATTTATCTAGGGCTAGAAAAAGATCTTCTTCAACAACTAAAGACTGCCACTCACTAGGGTGATGTTTTTTCTCTGATGGTTCATAGCCAAACATTTTCCAAAAACCTGGTGACATATATTCGCAATCTTTTTTAATATGCCAATCCCAGTATCCATCAAAATTCGTCTCGATCGCCAAGCGCATAATCCGCTCACTTTCTTCCAAGGACTGAATCGCTTTCTTTTTTTCCGTAATATCTTGGACTTGCGATATAAAATATTCTGGATTTCCTTCACTATCACGTATTAATGAAACAGAAAGATGTGCATAGATAACATGCCCATCTTTGTGAAAATAACGTTTGTCCATTTGATAAGTCTCAATTTCATTTCTCAAAAGTCTTTGAACATTTTTTAAGTCTTCATCGAGGTCTTCGGGGTGAGTCAGTTTTAAGAAATCTGTTTCCAAAAGCTCTTTCTCTGCATAACCCAACATCTGACACATGACCTTATTCACCTTGAGCCAATTACCTTCTAGAGAGATGAGAGCCATTCCAATTGCTGAATATTGGAACATGCTTTCAAAAGAAATATCTTTTTTGCCTTTTCTACTCAAAGCTATCCCTTTAATGGTTCTAATCCAACTTTATCAAAGTGTTCAATTATAAATTCAACAAGTTCATTCATATTAACCGGCTTCGTATAAGCTCTTAAAATTTTCCCTTTTAAGCCGCCAATAACTGTATAATCAATATTTCCACTGATCACTATAATCGGTGTTTTATGGTTCACATTTTTTACATTTTGAATTCTTTCAATCATACCGATGCCATCTCTTTTCGGCATCGCCAAGTCAGTTAAAATAAGATCAAATTTTTGATTTGTTGTTTTATAAGAAGCTTCCGTTCCGTCAACGGCAACAATGACATTAAACCCTTTTTCTCTTAAAAACTCATAGCAAGATTCTCTAAATTCTTCGTTGTCTTCAGCTAGAAGAATATTGATTTTTCGATCCATCTTTAAAAGACGTATATCAATTATTCCTGTGCTCATGCTGCATTCTCCTCATCATTTGACTCCTCCATCGCAATAGGAAGCCTAATTTCAAAACATGTATACTTTGACTCTAAATCTATAAAAATAATACCTTGGTGTTGCTCAACAAAAGTTCGAGAAAGGCTCAGTCCCAATCCCATTCCTCGACTTTTTTTCGTTGAGAAATGGTGCTCAAAAACCTTGTTCACATCGTGTTTCTTTACTCCACGACCTGAGTCTATTATGCGAATAGCGACATAATTCCCCTTACTACTTAAACTCACTTTAACCCACTTTTCTTCAGATTCTCCTGCTGCTTCACAAGCATTTTTCAAAACATTTAAGAAAACTTGAAAAAGCTGATACATATGTCCCATAATTGCGATATTATCTTTATGGTATTCAACTTCTACACTTACAGACTTCATTACAAATTTGCTTGAAAGGAATTCGACAGCTCCCTTGATGATTTCATTGATGTGCAATCGTTCTTTGTCTTTATCAGCACTTTGCCCTTGCGATAAAAGTTGAATTCCTTTGCTAATTTTTTTAACAGCTTTGACTGTTCTTTCAATTTTTTCAGCTTCTTTTTTGAGTTTTTCTGGATTCAAGCTTTTCTTACTTAAAAGTAATTGCATAAACTGGGATGAAACAAAAATAACGCTGAGAGGAGTGTTAATTTCATGAGCAATCGCCCCGGCCATATCGGCGAGCTCTTTAAACCGAGCACTCTTATAAAACATTTCCTTAAGCATCTTATCTCGGTTTTCAATAATATCCCCTAATTCGTTGTTAGGGAGATCTTTCTCTGGATAAAATTTCATATTTTCAATATCTGTTTCTGCATTGAGGTCAATAATTTTTTTAATGGGTTCAATCATCATTTTATTGACAACAAAAGTCACCATTCCAGTTATAAAAAATGTTACAATGATAAGAGCCAAGATTATCTTCATTGAGTAATGATTAAGTGATTTTGAGATTTCCTCATCAGAAAACAGCTGTTCTCTATGAGGAGTTTCTTCTTCTTGAATGGCTTGAACATAAGCTTCATTTACTTCTTGGTATTCTTCTTTTTCTTGAACATAAAGGAGGAAATAAGCCACGGCTTGAAATACAAAAAGCATCACAAATATTGTGAGACCAAATTGGAATTTCAGACCTTTTATTTTGCGAGAAAACATAAGGAATTATCGGAACTAACCCAATAATTATTAGAAAATTTAATCATTTATAATGTTAACTGATTAATAAGGTTTTGCATTTCATTAGCCGGTTGAAAGTCTCCGTTCTCAGCAGCGACTATAACTCCATCTGTGAGGAGTTTTAGGGCTAAAGACTTTTCTTGAGTTTTTAAATATACTTTTGCCAAAAGCAAATAGCTGACTGAATGCTTAGGATTTAGCTGGAGAACCTTACTCAGTCTTTCCTCTGACTCTTTAAAGTTTTCTTCTTCAAATAATATTTCAGCCATTCCAAAGTTTGCAACGAGGTCGTCTTCATCTATTTCTAAAACCTGTTGAAACATTTCTTTTCTTCTCACTTTTTCTTCTTCTTGTTTCTTCTTTTCGTCCTCTAAATCGTTCTCTCTTCCAAGCTGTTCAAATCTTTTAAATGTTGCCAACTCTTTTTCTTTTTCAGCTTCTTCAATTTTACCCAATTTCATATAGTAGAGTGAAAGATTGGTGTGGGCCATGACGGAATCAGGCTCTAATTTAACGAGTTCATCCATGAGGTCAATGGCTTCTTGGTATTTTCCCTTGTGAGACAAGATAACGCCTAACATTTCGTAGGCATCAGAGAGCTGAGAATCGAAGGACAAAGCAGCTCGTAAGTAGTCTTCTGAAGATTGTTCCTCACCTATTTTTTGATATTTTTTTAATGCTCTTTCATAAAACTCTTCCGCCAGGCAATTATCATTTTCAGGTACGAGTGGAAAAAGTTTTACTTTTCCTCGGTCATTATATTTTTTCCCTTCTACGCGATCTTGGCGACGCGCCAACACAGGAATAAAATAAGATTTTTCATACCAAAATCCATTTTCATTATTTGATATTTCGTCATTATTTTTCAACAATACAGGGTATTTTGCGGCTCCTCTTCTTGTCCCTAACTTACCGACTGTTTCTTGGCCGGGAAAGCATCCTTTCGTAGGATCAAATGCCAATTCATAAAAACGAGTTTCATTGAAAAGTCTTCCCTCTAATTGCTCTGTAATTCCGTGAATTTTTTCTAGAGAACCTCGGTAATTTGGTTTTTCTTGTAAAGTCTTTGGCTTTTCAAAAACAATGAGAAACGGGTGCCCATCCCATCGAGCCTGTATACTTTTCGACTCTTGATCATAATTTTTTTTTATTTCATTAATAGCTTTAAATCCAAAGACAAAAAAACAGCTTTGATTTTTTTTATTTAAAGTAAAATCTTCAGAAATGTGAAACCGTTCTATTCTCTCTTCAAATGCTGAAATTTCTTCACTCCCTACTAAGACCGTATATTTGTCCTGTGAAGTACAATGCAAATAAAACCGGCAACAATAACGCCCGTCAGGATTGAGCAAAACCTGCATTGATCCCAGTTGTGGTTTATCAGAGACCCATTGAGTTGTTTGGCGGTTTAAATAGGAATAAGCATCAGGACCCTCAATGGTATAGACACCCATTGAGCGTTCAAAATAGCCTCCAATAAAAAAGATGTCATTGAAGTTCATGTTGGAAATTTAAATTGTAAAAGACTCGCCACAACCACAAGTGTTTTTGGCATTGGGGTTATTAAAGACAAATCCCTTACCTTCAAGTCCATCTGCAAAGTCCAAAGTAACTCCTTTAAGATATATTGCTGATTTAGGATCAATTAAAACCGTAACTCCATTAAAGTCTAATATATTATCTTTTTCTTTTTTGAGAGAAAACTCAATTTTATAGCTTAGTCCAGAACACCCTCCCCCTACAACGGCTAGACGAAGTCCTGAATCTTCTCCTGGCTGTTCTTGCTCTTGAATTTCTCTAATTTTAGCAATGGCCTTTTCTGTAACTTGTATTATATTTTCCATTCTGTATTTAATAGTATAAACCTTAAAAAAACGCAATATCCAAAGGTATGAGGCCTCAAACAATGCATAATTTATACCATTATCTCCATTGCCCCTTTTGTATTAGAGTTCGTTTAGTTCTAGGCTATCTCAACATCCCCTACAAGTCAGTTGTGTTACCTTACGACGATGAAAAAACACCCCTGGAACTCTCCGGAAAAAAAATGCTGCCCATCATGACTTTTTCTTCTGGGGAAACCATAAACGAAAGTCTTGATATTATCGAAAGACTCGATCGTGATCAAAAATTGAAATTAAAAGAAATAATTCACTCTCCCCAGTTTGAAAATTTCGATAGTTTGCTTAATAAACTTGGAAAAAACATTCATGCTATGGCGATGCCTTATTTTATTTTTACACCAGAGTTTACAGAATCTTCTCGAAACTACTTTAGGGCAAAAAAAGAAGCCTATAAGGGTCCATTTAGCGATCTTGTCGCAAAAAGATCTGAGTTTGAAAACGCTCTCCAAAAAGACCTCCTCGACTTAGAGAAAAATTTAGAACCCTACTATTTCTCTCAAACTATAAGTTTATACGATCTTCTATTGGCATCCCATTTATGGGGAATGTATGTCGTCCCTGAATTTCAGTTTTCAACAAAAATTCACGATTATCTAATGGGTATTAAAAAAATATGCCATTTTAATTACCATAAAGATTGTTGGGAAAAATAGTACAAGAATTATGTTTGTGATTTTAAGAATAGTTCAATTGAAAAACCCTAAAAGTTTCGATTCAGATATCGAGTTCCAACAGTACACAACTCTAAAA
Organism: Halobacteriovoraceae bacterium; assembly: GCA_020635135.1. Taxonomy (GTDB): domain Bacteria; phylum Bdellovibrionota; class Bacteriovoracia; order Bacteriovoracales; family Bacteriovoracaceae; genus JACKAJ01. The sequence goes on along the minus strand of JACKAJ010000015.1, from coordinate 1,455,608 downwards.
CCAGGCGAGTCTGTAACAATTGGACGTTCTCGTAAAAGTGATGTCCGAATTCCCGATGACTACTCAAGCTCCATCCACCTTCAAGTTCGCTACACCGGAACTCAGGTTCTCGTATCAGACACTATTTCCAAAAATGGAACGAAACTTAATGGAGTCACAATTAGCCACGAAACTCCTATCTATATCAAGGACCTCGTGACGATAGGCAAAACTTTTATCCATATCGATGAGGACAAAACTCCCGAAGAAGCCGTCCAAAAACTAACACCAAGGAATGACGATAAGACAATATCTCTTCCCCACGACAAAACAGGAATTACGAGCACTCGAATTGAAAAATTCAGAGATGACGAAGACGATGAAGAAAACGACGATTGATTAAATTTTACTTGCCTCTCCAAAGGACATCAGCAATATTTTTCTTTTTATTAAAATAACGAGCTAAAACAAAAAAATAATCACTTAAGCGATTGAGAAATACGATCGCTTGCTCCGGTTCTTCGCGAGGAAAACTTTGGACAAATTGGACAAGCTTCCTTTCAACTAATCGACAGACTGACCTGCATAAATGAGCTCTCGAAGCTTCTTCACAACCACCAGGAAGGACAAAATTTTTCAAGGGAGCCAAATCGCTATTCATTTTATCCATCTCATCTTCAAGAATCTGAATGAGTTTACTGTCTAAGCTTGGAATTTTATATTTTTCCCATTCTGAAGACTCACAAGCTAGTTGAGAACCTAGACAAAATAGTGCTGCTTGAAGTTCGGCAATAAGTGGAATCTCAGTCGATGCACCCAAGAGCCCCAGCATTGAATTGAGATGATCGACTTCACCATAGAGATCAATTCGAACATCGGATTTCAAAACACGCTTTCCACCAACCAAAGCTGTTTCACCCTTATCACCTGTTTTTGTATATATTTTCATAGCTATAAGCTAATAAATTTTCAATTTCTTAACAAGGAGTTTACGGTTGTAATTGGCAATATTCTTTGGCATTTTTCAGGCAAGGCCCCATTTTTCCTTCCATCCCCTTTCTTTTTAACCTCTTAAAATCAATGCACTTTTAACCGGATCACCCTCTTAAAAAGTCATTTTCTCCTAAAATTATAATTAAGGAGGGATATGGGCCATTTTGTAAAAGGATTGTTATTTATTTTCTTTTTTGCTTCTTGCTTGAATTCAAGTAAGCAGAATATCCAAAGCATTAATAGATCCTCAAGTGGCAATTCACAGAACAATTCTTTTTTTATTTCTCCTGAATTTTCCATGTTAAAAGTCGCTGATGGACCCTCGGATGGGAATCAACCCTATCCGCTTATTATGAAACTCGCTGGACGATGTTCTCACTTTGACAGCCGTTCTTTACAGTTTCTTTTTTCTGATACATCTCAATCATTGGCTAAGCCAATCTATTTCAATATTGATGGCCAAAATAATATTCAAGGTTACGACTCAACCGTTTTAACTAAAGATCGTCAACTTTATGATTACACTTATGTCTCAGGCTTAGGCTTTCTTTCAAATAATGAAATTAGCTCTTTTGATTCTTATATTGACTGCGAAAATAGAGGACGTTTTGAACTTTATATTCACAACATAGACATTTCTCTTCAATATCTTGCCAACAAATGCTCGCACAATCGTGAATCATTTTTATATGTCAATGGGATGACTTCTCAGGGTATTGTTCAAAACAAATATGAAATTGAAATTGATGATAAATTGTGTGAGAAATTTTATCCTTGTTCCGAAAATTTTTCTAGTGAATCAGACATTCCCTATGATTATAAGAATGACGCTTCCACTATTCTTAATCTCAACGAGCTCTACGAATTTGTTGTTTCGGACACTTTAGGGAGTTCATCCATGTCAAGCCGTTCACCTGTTATTGCTTGCAATGACGAACAACTCTTTGAACGACTCAATGACCAAATTTTAGACTTCAACAACAGCCAAAATATTTTCTCTGCAACAGATGACTTTCAATCAAATATATCTTTTACGAATGGAAATAATTATCAGTGGGGTCACAATGCGAGGAGATTAAATCAAAGATCTTACCTTTATATCCTCGACAATATTAATACTTACACAGAATTCAGAAAACCAATTGGCTATAAAGAAATAAATTCTCTCCCGGGAGATACCGTTTCTTTTAATGAACTTCTTAATGTTTGTGACAATGCCTATTCCGGATCAGGTAGCTGTCCATTTGCTTATAGCCTCGCGAACAAAAACTATCTAAGCCTTGGTGTTTTTCTAGATGGTAAAATTAATGGTCTAGGCCACGAAATTGCCAATCAAACAATTGTTTCCGCTGTACACATTGATAAGTATTATAATAGTGGCCCATTACTCATGTTTGGTAGTGGAATATTCTATGGTTTTTTACCTAGTCTTGCTCCGGGATATGATACTGTCATTGAGAACCTTAACGTTCAAAATAACCACATTAAATTTGATGTCGATATTTCAGCTGACCAGCCGTTAGATCACTATAGTAACAATATTCTCTATAACGCTCCTTATGGTTATAAAGAGTATTTTCCTTCTGTGGTCTCTGCATTTATTTTCTACGATTACGATGGAAACCAACTTCCATCGATTCCTTCAATTCAAATGAACAATATCCAGATTAAGAATAATGTTATCGATGGTTTTCAACCAACTGCTGGGCTCTATAGTCCATCACTGTTTGGTCCCGTTTTCACCAGTGATAATCACTCGTATAATGTCACTGTTAAAATCAAACCGTCCAACATGATCGATGAAAACAATATCTTTTATGATGGCAATGATATCGATTATGATATTTCCGATCTGTTCCGCTCTTATCCATAATCATTTCATTTTTAAATTTAATTTTAGCCAAAAAGCTTAAATGAAATTAAGCTGAGTGTAGAGAAGCAAGAGATTCAAGGAGTCGAAGAGCGAAAAGACGAGGCATACGCTTTGGTATGTCGCAGTCTTTGAGACTCAAAGACGACGAAGAAGATCGCCGCTTATCTGCCCTCAGCCACTACATGTTACGACGATACTTCCCACCAACCTGATATAATAGGTTCGTGATTTGCCCAAGCGAGCAATGCCGGACCGTTTGGAGCAGCTCTTCGAAAATATTTTCATCGTTGAGAACCACATTTTTCAAACGACTCAAATACTCTTCAGAAGTTTCTTGATGTTTTTTATGAAAATTAACCAGTCTATTAATTTGATCCTGCTTTTCATCTGCACTGGCTCGAGTGAGCTCAATCTCTCTGTTCATTTGCGAATCGATATCATCGGCGATGTAAGTGTTCACACCAATAATAGGAAGCTCACCAGAATCTTTTAATTTTTCATAATAAAGTGACTCTTCTTGAATCTTCCCTCTTTGGTACATGCTTTCCATGGCTCCAAGGACACCTCCACGATCGGAGATTTTTTCAAATTCCGAAAGGACAGCTTCTTCGACAAGATCACTTAGTTCATCAACAATATAAGATCCCTGTAGTGGATTATCTGATTTATTGAGACCAAACTCTCTGTTTATGATCATTTGAATGGCCATTGCTCTTCTTACACTTTGTTCTGTTGGAGTTGTGATCGCTTCATCGTATGCATTTGTGTGAAGAGAATTACAATTATCAGAAAGGGCCAAGAAAGCCTGCAGAGTTGTTCGAATATCGTTAAAGTCAATCTCCTGGGCGTGAAGTGATCTTCCCGAAGTTTGAATATGATATTTTAATTTCTGAGATTTTGGTTTGGCACCATATTTTTCTTTTAAAGTAACAGCCCAAATCTTACGGGCCACTCTTCCCATGACTGTGTATTCAGGGTCAAGACCGTTGCTAAAAAAGAATGACAAATTTTCAGAGAAATCATTGATATCGAGACCACGGCTTAAATAATACTCAACATAAGTGAAACCATTGGAAAGAGTGAGAGCAAGCTGAGTTATAGGGTTCGCCCCTGCCTCTGCAATATGGTAACCACTGATAGAGACTGTGTAGTAATTTTTGATTTTGTTTTTGCAAAAATACTCTTGAACATCGCCCATCATTTTCAAAGCAAATTCCAGTGAAAAAATACAGGTGTTTTGAGCTTGGTCTTCTTTCAAGATATCAGCTTGAACAGTGCCTCGCACTTGTCTCATAATTTCAAGGCACTTTTCTTTATTCTCTCGATCTTTACTTTCTAATTTTTGATTGATGGCTGCATTCATGAACATCGCTAGGATTATCGGGGCAGGGCCATTGATGGTCTTTGAAACAGAAGTAAATGGGCTCGTGAGATCAAATCCTTCGAAGAGATCTTCCATATCAGTCAAAGTTGCAATACTCACTCCCGACTCGCCCACTTTTCCATAGATATCAGGACGGTGATCGGGGTCTTCTCCATAGAGAGTCACGGAATCAAAGGCCGTGGACAAGCGTTTAAATTTTTCTTGATTAGATAAAAAGTGAAAGCGCTTGTTGGTTCTCTTAGGCCCCCCTTCTCCAGCAAACATTCGCTTGGGTTCTTCATCTTTTCTTTTAAATGGAAAGATTCCTGCAGCATAAGGAAAAAATCCTGGTAGATTTTGAGAGCGTAAGAAGCGGTACTTCTGAGCCTTTGAATCCAAGTGAGGCAATCCGACTCTCGAAATACTCGTTCCCGAGAGACTTATATATTTTGTTTCAACTTTTATTTCTTTATCGCGAACTGTGTATTTAAAAAGCCCACTTCGATAGTGAGAGTAAACCTCATCAAATTTTTCAATCTCTTCAAGAGTTTCAGATGAAATTTTTGGAATTAAACTTTGCAGCTCAGCTTTAACCTCTTGGGTTTTTGCCAATTCAATCGCATTCACCAGTGTTTCATAAATTTTAATTTGCGCTATCGATTCTTCAGTTTCTTTATTATATTTTCTGCAAGTCTCAGCAATATCTCTTAAATACTGTACTTGAGCTCGAGGGATAATCGTCGTGACATTGCTTGAAGCTTTTTCGCGTGCCAAACTTTCAAGATCTGAAGATATATTAAAATTTAAAATTTCTTTGGCAATATCATAAAATAGAGCATTAACACCAAGATCGTTAAATTTAGAGGCCATGGTTCCATAGACAGGAAGTTCTTCATCGGTAAACTTATCAAAAAGTTTTCTATTGCGGCGGTATTGTTTTCGAACATCGCGAAGGGCATCTTGAGCCCGTGGTTTTTCAAATTTATTGATAACAATAAAATCTGCAGCATCAAGCATTTCAATTTTTTCAAGTTGGGTTTGAGCACCATATTCGGGAGTCATGACGTACAAAGATTTATCCGCCACTTGAGTGATTTCATCACTGGCCTGACCAATCCCTGAAGTTTCCACAATAATCAAATCAAAGCTTTGAGATTTCAAAAACTGAACAACCTTAGAAATTTGTGGACTTAGTTCAGTTTTAGAATCTCTGGTCGCCAGTGATCGAACATAAATATTATCAAAACTCGCACTGCCGAGGCGAATGCGATCACCAAGCAAAGCCCCTTGGGTTTTCTTTCGAGTTGGATCGACACTGATTAAAGCAATTTTTTTCTCAGGAAAACTTCGATGAAAGCGCAACAATAGCTCGTCAATTAAAGACGACTTCCCTGCTCCCCCTGTTCCTGTAATACCCAGAACCGGAGTTTGTTTAGCCATCGCTTCGAAGGGTAGTTTTCCATTGTCTTCGATATAGGTAATCACTTGCCCTAGTTCGCGATGCTTAAGAACTTTCCCCGCCAAGGCTTCGAATTTTAAACCTTCAATCGTAGAAAAATCAGACTTCGCGATCATATCCTCAATAATCCCCTCTAGTCCTAGATTCATACCATCTTTGGGCGAATAAATTTTCGTAATTCCCTTGCTCTCGAGGGCCTTAATTTCCTTAGGCGTTATAACTCCGCCCCCACCGCCAAATATCTTGATTTCTGAGCCTCCATCGCCATCTAAAAGCTCGCGAATATAGCTAAAATACTCGTTATGACCACCCTGATAAGAGCTGAGAGCGATTGCCTGGACGTCTTCACAAATCGCTGCATCAACCACCTCTTTTGCGCTTCTATTGTGACCTAGATGAATCACCTCAACCCCTTTGGATTGTAGGAGGCGTCTCATAATGTTGACTGAAACATCGTGTCCATCGAAGAGGCTGGCGGCCGTGACAAATCGAAGTTTATTTTTCATTGGATCCCTAGTATAAAACTTTCTGGTCACTCATTTATCATGTATAATGATTTGATATAGAAAATAATACCTTATGAGTAAAGTAAAAGTCGAAAATCCATTTCACCCTGCGCGCTTTAAGCCCAAAAGAAAAGGGAAAAAACCCCCTAAGCTGCTTGCTGTGGTCCACCAAAGTGGCTGCACTGGCTGTGAAGTTTGTATTGCTGGGTGCCCTGTCGACTCTATCGAACTCGTTCCCGGTCCCGATCCTCGCAATCCAACCTTCCAACAAATGGTTGAGATTGATCTCTCACGCTGTATTGGTTGCCAAAACTGCTCACAAGACTGTCCGTGGGAAACCATCACTATGTACAATCACAACGACGCTTTCGTAGCCTGGGGAAATGAAACTCTCACTTCTCAATTGTATGTAGATACTGATGAGCTTCAAAAAGTCGAGCCTGAGCTTTTTGAGGCTAAAGAAGATTCTGGAGAAGAATCTGAAAGCGCTTAGAGTACTCTAATTAAAATCAATTAGCCGAAATCAAGACATGGCTCTTATTGTTGGCGATTTTCACCAATTTAAATTTTTCTTAATCTAGATCAAAATCTTTGAAATCATTGACCTTAGAGTAATTTAGCTCTCATCAAGCATCGATTCCCTTTTAAAATTAAAAAAATATTCAAAATGAGATTTTGATAAGGGGCTTGAAATGAAAGTTATCAGTTTTATCTTGTTGTGCACGCTGTTCGCTTCATGTAAGAATTCAGAAAACAATAATGGAAATGACCGCTATGTTGCTTCGGCCACAACCACAAAAAAATCTTTAGAGTTTGAAGCTGAAACTTGTGAATATCTTTCATCTTATACAAAGAATTCTCACAATGAATTAATCAGCCTCGATGAATTTAAAACAAGTTGTGAAGACGCTCTCAATGCAAAAGGCGAATACTTAAAACGCTTTATAAAAGCCAAGATTGTGACTAAAAGTAATGAATATTTATCAGATGAATTTTATTCGAGCCCAGAAGGATCTCCAATCACTTATCGATTGATAGAATACAGATGTGATTTTTGTGGAATCAATGTTCACCAAAGACTTTGTTACGCAGTTCAAAGTGGACTCGCTGACATTAATAAAGATGGCGACTTTTCAACTCTTGATCTTCTGAAGTTTCAATCCGGTGAAGTGACTCATGAAAACAATGGCCTAGATATTAATGGCGATAACTTCATTGGCCAAGCTGATCTTGAATATTTACGCGACTACCTCCTTGGTAAGTATGATTGTGAAGAATATCCCATTGATGGATAAGAACGACTGATTTTTTTCATCGGACAATCAAGGCTACTAACAAACATACCGATACTCATAGCATGAAACAATTAGTTGTTATTCTGCTCTGGGCAGCCCAGTATTGCTATGGCTTTGATTTTTACGAACTTAAAAATACCGTTATAAAAAAAGATATCCGCTCAATTGAAGAACTTCTTCCTCTTCTACCTAAAGAATACTTAGAACATTTTACACTTGTTAGAAAAGGCCGAGGGCCTCAAGAAACCAGTGATCTTTTTCCAAGAGTTGTTCTTTTTGGGAATACTTCTCGTACAGTCTTCACATTTAATGGATCTGATAAACAAAATGGTTACTACGCTTTTGAATCAGCCCAGTTTAACGACCAGAAAAAAGAATTTGAATACAATGTTATAACTTTTAATAAAGAAAAAAAGAAACCAGAATTCTCAGAGAAAAATCCCACCGAATGTCTCGAATGCCACGGTCAAAATCCTCGACCCATTTTTGACTCCTACCCCAAGTGGGAAGGTTTTTATGGGGCTGATCACGACCGAGAGTATTCAAGCGAATATCGCGTTTTTTATGCTTCTATGGAAAAGCATCCTCGCTATCAATTTTTGAGTAAAAAGTATCTCTGGGAGCTCACAGGTCAAATGAAAGTCAACGTGCTTTCTCAACCCAACAACTATTACGGTAAGCAAATTTCCCGGTTAAATGCCATGAGGATTGGAGAAATTGTTCTCAAAGATTCTCAATACAAAAAATACAAACACTCCCTTTTATACGCACACTATTGTCAAAGTGATTCTGACTTAAATGAAAAGGTAATCGATAAGTACATGGCGATCATTGAGCAAAAATTCAAAGACAAAAAATGGTTTAATAATATTTTCAAGAAAAGAATAAGAACTAAAAAAAGATTAATGAACGACTACTATATGGGATTGGCTTTTACTCCCTCCAATATTTTTTCCATTGGTTTCAACCTCGAAGAAGACGGCAATGAAAAAAATGGGATGTCATTGAATATCCCCTCATTTGGATTTTATCATGATGGATTTAATGTAGAGTACGAGCTGGTTCTTTCCTATTTATTAAGCAAAGACCTCGAGTATGCTAAAACATATCGCAAATATTTCGAAAACTCTTCCATCATGACCATATCACAGGAAAAAGATTTTCAAGAACGTTATGATGGAAAGGCTTCAAAATACTTAGATGGAATTTTAAAAATTAAAACCTTGCGCCCCAAATCTAAAGAAAACTTTTGTGCCAAGGCAATTGAATTAACTTCTCGAGAACTTGGCTTGCCCACCAATTAATCCTGTCAAGACAAGTATTAAAGAAATCCATTGCGAAGTACTTAAATAATAAAAGCTTCCACGTATCTCATCATCCCGCAAAAACTCAATCAGAAAGCGAAATGTTCCATAATAAAGAGCATACAAGCTAAAAATTGTTCTAAGTCCCTGTGAGATTTTTTTATTCAAAAATAAAAAGAGTCCAAAGAGAAAAAGGGATTCCACAATTTGAGTAGGAAAAAGGAAAAGCCCTCCCATGCTCTTTCCAAAACAACAGCCTGTAAAGAAACAACCCAAGCGGCCTATGCCATGGCCAAGGCATAGAGCGGGAATCAAAAAGGTGTAGTCAAATGAAGATTTTTTAAAACTTACCCATAAAATGTGGGCAAAGATTCCACCAACTAGTCCCCCATAAAAAACAAATCCCCCTCCTCTCCAAAAATTAACGTCTGTAAGCATGTCGTGGAGATGCGGAGGGATGGCGAGAATAAAGAGCACTTTTGCTCCAATCCAGGCCAAGACAAAAACAAAGAAAAAATAAAAGACAAAGTCAATTTTTTGTTTTCGAAGCTTTAAAAATTTCCAGCAATATAAAAGAGGAAACCCCCAGGCCAAGCCCATAAAAAAAGGATAACTATAGAGAACAAAGTCTTTGTACTCAAAGAGTTTTGGAAACATACCTTTGATCTTTTTTAAGTGAATTTTTGATTAAATATTCATAGCCGATAAGAAAAGCGGCAATGGTAATGCAACTATCGGCAATATTAAAGGCTGGCCAGTGCCATGAGGCTAATTGGACGTCAAAAAAATCCACCACGTATCCCAATGTAAAGCGATCAAAGAGATTTCCAATTGCACCGCCAATCACCAAGGAATACCCCAATGATAAAAGTGATGACTGAGACAAGGATTTGTAAAGGAGACGGGAAAACAACCCAACAGCTAAAAGGGGAACATATAATAATAAAATAGTGCGCAACCACTCTGGAGCGTGAGCCCCAATTCCCCAAACAGCTCCTTTATTTCGAACATATGTAATATGAAAAAAATTATTGACCACAGTGAGTGAATCACCAACCACAAAGTGGCTGTCGACGATACCTTTTGTTAGTTGATCGACAATAATCAAAAAACAGATGAGAACGAGGTGAGGGAAAAAACCTCTCATCTAATAATATTCCTTGGGGCTGATTTCATATTTTTCTATTTTTCGCAGCAACGTCTTTTTGGGAATATTGGCATTAAGTGCAGTTTGATTAATACGCCCTTTATGAAGTTTTAATGCTTGTATGATAAATTCTTTTTCAAACTGTTCTTTTGCATTTTGAAAATCCAGCTTCACTGTATTTCCTTCACCTTTAGAAGCAAACTGAAAAGTATAATCATCGAGGGCCTTTGTTGATGATTCATCGAGAATAGAATTTTTGATTCCTTGAATGTCGATAAAATCACTGCGTTCATCTTCACTATCTTCTTTTACTTGGTGTTTAGGATCGAGTACTTGGCGCGGTAGTGAACTTAGGCTGACCTCATCTCCCGATTCCATAATAAAACAGTGTTCAATAACATTTCGAAGTTCGCGAATATTTCCTGGCCAACGATATTTTTTCATCACTTCGGTAGCATCTGGGCTAAAACCTCGGATGTTTAGATTGTGAACGTTATTAAAATACTGAACATAATAATCCATTAAAATAGGAATATCTAACACTCGCTCTCTTAAAGGTGGTAAATAGACCGGTAGAACATTTAAGCGATAAAATAAGTCTTCACGAAAAGTTCCCTTTTTGATCATCTCTTCAAAAGGCTTGTGAGAAGCTGCAATAATTCTCACATCGACTTTCACTTCACGGTTTGATCCCACAGGAGAGAAAGTTTGTTCTTGAAGAGCACGAAGAAGTTTCACTTGCATCTGCTGGCTAATATCTCCAATCTCATCTAAGAAAAGAGTCCCGCCATCGGCATACTGAAACTTTCCAATTTTTCTAGAATCAGCTCCAGTGAAAGCCCCTTTCTCATGGCCAAAAAGTTCCGACTCAATAAGATTATCCGGAATAGCCCCACAATTAATAGTGACAAATTTTTCATCTTTTCGAGGACCATTGTAATGAATGGCTTTTGCAACAAGTTCTTTCCCTGTACCTGATTCTCCTCGAATTAATACGGGAGTACTCACTTGAGCAAGTTTTGAGATGATGTTAAAAACTTTTTTCATCTCATTAGACTGACCAACAAACTGATCGTCTGAGCTTTCTCCGCCTAAGGACAATGTTGGTGCAGAAAAGGCAGTCGTTTCTACTAAACTTCGCGCTTTCAATGCCCGTTTAATTAAAGCAACAAGATTTTCTGAGCTAATAGGCTTTTCGAGATAGTTATAAGCCCCTTCTTTAACAGCTTTAACGGCATCCGAAACATTAGAATAGGCAGTAAGGATAATAACAATTAGTGTGGGATCGTGTTTTTTCATCTCCACCAGAGCTTCAAGACCATTCATCTCTGGCATGTTGACATCCATAACGACCAAGTCGTACTTCTCACGGTAAACAGTATTAACAGCTTCTTTACCGTTATCGGCCACATCAACATTAAAGCTATGGTACTCTAAAGCGTCTTTGACCGATTGCTGTAAGACCTTATCATCGTCAACTACTAGTACCTTATGCATAAAAACCCCTTTATTTATTGATCAACTTGATAGTGAAGGTTGTCCCCTCGCCTACCACTGAGCTCACATCAATTTCACCCTTGTGAAGCTCTATGAAATACTTTACCAAATATAGACCAAGTCCTGAACCTTTAATCTTATGGGACTGGTCATTTTTCACCCTGTAAAATTTATCAAAAATGTGCGCCAAGTCTTTTTCTTCTATCCCAGGACCTGTGTCTTTAACCTCTATGTAAACCCATTTCTCGTCATCGTAGGTTCGAATTCGAACTTCCGAACTTCTATTAGAATACTTAATCGCATTTTCAACGATATTTGATATGACCCGGTTCATGAGAGTGACATCAATTTCTATGGGGTAAAGTGGCGAGAGATCTGCACTCACTTTGATATCTTTCGAATTTGCTTCGAATTGAAGTTTCTCTACAATCCCTTCGATGATGACATTGATATCTTTTGATTGAATATTGAGCTGAAGATTTTGCGACTCCACTTTGGTCAAATCCAATATTGAAGTAATAAAGCTATTTAATTCTTTCGTTGAAAGAATGATATCGTTAACAATCTTTTTTTCGGGGTGGTCTTCCCCTATTTTTAAACGCAAGATATCGGCCATGCCTGCAATTTTAGCGACTGGAGTCTTTAAATCGTGACTCATCAAAGAGATAAAGTTTTGTTTTAAATTTTCGACTTGTTTAAGAATTTTCGTTTCTTCTTCAATCGCATAACGACTTTGATACTCGGCAATTGCCCTAAAGGGAACCCAAATATAGTAGACAATAAAAATACTAAGAATGATATGGGCTATCTTCAGCCAAATCCCCAAGAATGCAAATGATAAATAGGAAAATATTAAAAGTGAACAAATAAGAAAAATAGTTATGAGTAATCCCCTTGTCGGCTGAACTTTAGAAATAACAAATGAAAGGATTATAGCAATAAGCAAAGATAATATATCCGATACTAAATCTGAAATAGGATAAATTGTTTTCTCGAGAGACAAACTATTGATCAGTGAGGCATGAACTAAAGTTTTTGGGATTCTGTTTTCTTTGCCAAAAGAAGTCAAGACAAAATCATCGGAATTTGATTCATATTGGGGACCAATTAGTACAACTTTATTTTTGAAAAAACCTGGTGGCGTATCGCCATTGAGAATTCGATAAAAAGGTATCTTATAAACATGACTATCGTCTTCGTCGAAAAAGTTAATCATATGCCTATAGTAAGCAAAAGTCGCATCAGCTTCACTATCGTAATAAGCACCCCAAATAGATGTTGCATCAAGTGGATCTTCTCCCTCGGCTTGTCTTATAACATTTGCCGACCAGAGGTGAAGCGTATCTTCACTCGAAATATTGATAAGAGCCTTTCTGTGAACTGAATCTTTAGCAAACGATTCGCCATCCACGTTGATTAGGGCGGGGGAATATCCAAAAACCTTGACTCGATCAGGAGGGACTTGTTCTCCCCAGAGATCGATACTGGTCCCAAAGCGAAAATATCCGGAATCTTCATTTTGATAATCTTCGATAAGTTTAACAAATTCATCATAAAATTTTTCGTCATCTGACTCGAGTGGTTCTTCTAGATGAACAAAATAATTTACTAGCAAAGGCTTCTCTGGAAGAATTTTTTTTAAAATCTTAGAGTGTGTTGCGTATGTGTAAGGATAATATTCTCCAAGAATTTGATCGTTCATTTCATCCAAAGATATAACAACATATTCTTGAGTAGGCTGACTTTTAGGAGTGAACTTCACCCAAAGATCATAAAAAATAGCGTCGAAATTTGAGAATGGATATTGGATCAGTATGAGAATAAAGGCAGCTGTAAAAAAAAGCGGATAAAAGCTATTAATTTCATTTTTATTGTTCGGCATATTCAAGCTCTGGTTGTCTGATTTTGAAGCACGCTGAGCCAATAACTTCTTCTTCCACTCCACTTGAGTTTTTGAAAAAACCTTTGAATTAAAAACTTATCTTCCTCAAATTCATCCCAACGCTGAAGCGTTCGAGTAATTAAAGCAAGTCTCATCTTTTCCCAAACATAATATAACGGGTAGAGAATCCACTGCGCAAAAAGTTTGAAGTAAAAAAACTTCTCGATAATATTCACGAATGGTTTGAAAATCGCAGCCACTTCTTTTTCAAAAATAAAAAGAATAGCCAAGAATCTCAATTTCCATTTTGATTTTTCACAAAAAACAATTTCTTTTAAAAATGTGAATTCTCTACCAGAGATATTTTCAAAAATATCTTTTCTCATAAACACTGAACAAGAATTGCCACTATTAATTATAAACAACGGATGAAATTCTTCTGAACTATAGAGATAAAAAAAGAGTGGTTTTTGAAAACGTCCTAAAAGTTGTTCCGCCTTTAAACCTTTGTGAACTTCTTGCGGATAATCAAAATTTTTAGCTTCCAAAAAATAAATGAGCCAGAGGCGAGCAAAGAAAAAATTTGCTAAAAATATTAAAAAAAGAATGCTAAAAAATAAAAAAAACACCATGCGTTAAGCGCACCTTATCTATTCATAATTACATACCACACAAGAATATCATAGACTTTTTTGCAAATTAAGGTTATTTAGAAGACACTAATTATCAGCAATGACTGATGAATTGAAAAATATAAGCAATACGGAAATAATGCAGTGCATTGATAGCCTTGGTGAATATCTCTCACTCGAAAGTGAGGTTTCGCAGCTTGGCGAACTCTTTTGTGAATGCAACCTTGTTTCCTACGAAGCGATTAGAAAAGAGTTTGACCAGGGAAAGCTCTCATATTTTTCGGCCATTGACCAGCTTCGAGTTGGTTCAGGCTGTGGAAATTGCCTAAAGACTTGTTCCTTGAGTAAACTGTATGAAAAATTAAAACAGTAAAGTTTTTTATAGCTTTAGAGTTGAAGGAGTATGGCCGTGATGAAATTCGAAAAAATTCTTTTTGGTACCGCTGGGGTTCCCTTGTGCACTGAAAAGAAGAATAACCCTGTCGAAGGTGTTATTAATATCCACAAGCTTGGCCTAGATTGTATGCAACTCGAATTTGCTCATGGTGTGAGAATGAAAGACGAGATCTCTTCTGCCTTGAGAAAGGTTTCTTACGAACTCAATATCCCTTTAACATCGCACGGGCCTTATTACATTAACCTCAATGCTCGCGAACAAGATAAGATCGATTCTTCTGTTGAAAGAATTATTCAAACGGCAAAGATTTCTGATCTCTGTGGTGCTGAATCAATGACTTTTCACGCAGCTTTTTACATGAAAGATTCCCCATATGACGTTTTTGATCTCGTTGAAAAAAGTATGAACGTAATCGAGGAAAGACTTTCTCGACTCGATATTGAAATTGAACTTCGCCCTGAGCTTACTGGTAAAACCAGCCAGTTTGGATCACTCGAAGAACTCTTAAGTCTTTCTAAGAGCATTAATAGCTGTCAGCCTTGTCTCGATTTTTCTCATCTCTATGCAAGAACTGGTCTTTATAATTCCTACGAAGAATTTTTAACTGTCATCGATAAAATCCAAGAAGAACTTGGATACGATTCTATCTACAACCTTCACATGCATATTTCTGGTATTTCATCGAACTCGAAAGGTGATCTTAAACACCTCAACCTTGAAGAGTCAGACTTTAACTGGAAAGATCTCCTTAAGGCTCTGAAACACAAGGATTGCCGAGGGTACATGATTTGCAATAGTCCTAATCTTGAAAAAGATGCCAAGATGCTTAAGGACTACTATGCATCCCTATCCTAAGCTTAGATAAACTTCGATCTTCTTCGTCCTTCGAAGTCTCTCGCATTTCTCTAATTCCAAGAGGATTACATTTTACTATGAGTTTCTAAAATCGAGCAAAATGGTGGTAGATTCTAGGAGCCAAGAGCGAGAAGACGAGGCGTGGTTCCTCCACGTCGCAGTCTTTGAGTCTCGCGGGCGACGCAGAAGATGCCGCCATTTTGCTCGATTTTACTTTTACTTGGATTCGACTTCGAGTTTATTGATCATGTCATGATAGGTTTTGATGTGATCGATTTCGTCAATCAGCCATTGATCATCGGACTTAATAAGTGTTGCGACCTTTTTCGTTTCCGTCTCTGACTCACCCTTATTATCTTTTTCTTTTATGTAAGAAATAAAATAAGTCACCTTACAAGATCCTTCCACACAGTTCTTAGATATGATTTTGAATTTTTTTCTTTTGTATTCTTTAAGAACTTCATATTCTCCGCCTCGTAGTTCTTCAATATTAGCGAGATATTTTTCACTTAAAAGATCCTTGAGGTCTTCTACTGAAGTGCCATTAAATCTTTCTTTTACAAATTTAGTGAGAACTCCTTCGGGGGAGTTTGGAGTCTGCATGCAAGAGCTAAACAATAAAAAGCTTATCAAACTTATAAAAGAAAATATCTTCATTTTAAATCCTTTAATAATATATTATCGCAATAGCAGTGGATTCCAACCTAATTTTTTTAATTTAACAATCGCTTCGGGCGTTTGTCTTAGCTTTTCAGCCTCCGCAAAACGCAACGCTAATAATCTTTTTCTAGGATAATAAAGCACGGGGGTAGCGTCTAGTTCATACTGAAATTTATTAAATTTAATAGACAAATTAAGTCTCTTATTGAAATTTTTCATTTCATCTTCTAAAAGAATTGCACAGCCACGATTATCCCAATTAACGAGCCTGCCTTTAACTTCTTCTTTGTTATCGAGATTGAAGCTTGCTTTGATATTTTTTCCAAGATCAGGATAAATAAGACCTTTTAAAAAATCTTCATTGAAGTAAGCACTTCTCAATTCATCAAGTAACTGAATCCAATAGTGTAGGTAAAAGAACCCAAAACAAATACTTAAAACAAGAACGGGTTTGTTAAGGGATTCGCCCATTATTTGAAATTGGTTAAAAATTGTATAGGCATAAAAAAAGGCAACGAAGAACAAACTAATTTTCTTCAAGCGCATAAGAAAAAATATTGTCAGTGAAAAAACAATTAAATAGGAATAACTCGATTGGATAAAGTAAGCCAAGTGAGTTAAAGACAATACACTTTGTTCCTGACTAAAGCAGTATGTAATGTAATTCAAAGCCAGGCCAAGTATGACGGTGATAATATTCATTTTGATAATATGGCCACGGTAAAAAATTTTTCTATTTCCTATCATCGGTTCCCCAAAGTTGAATTATCCTTTATTATACTGTTATGAACACATCTTTGAAAATTACTTCCATTTGTGTTTCCTGTGATAATTGCCGGTTATTGTGCCCGGAAAATGCCATATTTACCCAAGAAGGACACTATTCCATTGATCCCTGGACTTGTACACTGTGCAGTATTTGTTCGCTTATTTGCCCCGTCGACGCTATTAAGCTTACAGAACAGGCAAATCTTGATGAATAAGCTTGTTCTCTAAAAGAAATTTTGTAAATTGCGAATGATTTTCAGAAATGAGCTCAGAGGTTATCCGATATAGCCCTGCAAAATATTTTTCGAGAGTCCCAAGATCCCAATATTCAGAATCTTTAAAAGGGTAAGTTGCAACACTGGTCTTTTGGTAATCACAAACGGAATCAAAAAAGGAACTCACTCCTTGCCTGGGTGTTAAGTTTCTCAAGTTCACAATGGATGTTCCTGAGTATGTAAAATATTTATCATTTTTTACATCATGAGATTTTATAAGCTTTTTAAGTTTTAAATGATCATCGAGCACTAGTTCTGTATAACCACTCCCTTTCGTCATCTCAATCGTTCCTAAGCAGCAAGTATCTTGTTCATCCATCGCCAAGAGCATTTTTTTAAATTCGCTATCCTTAAATGTAAAAAAAGTATCACTATTGAGAATAAGTATCTTTTCTTCATAACCTATTTGATTGGCCAGATTATGAATAGCCCCACCAACGTCGAGAAGCTCTTTTTCTCGAATGACTTTCAATTCATCCGCAAGGACCTCTCCGATAAATTGCTCAAATTGATCTGCTTGATGAAAAACATTGATAAAAATTTCTTTTATCCCTAAGGATTTTAAAAATTGAACTTGAATTTCAAGAAGAGTTTTTCCTAGAAGTGGCCACAGAGGTTTTGGCAAGAACTCTCCGACAGGGCCCATCCGGGTTCCTTTTCCTGCTGCCAGAATAAAACCCTTTGTCACTTCATGATTCATAATAATACTTAAACAATGTTTTTCTTAAAACTTTAAAATCTTCGTACTTCATCATTAAAAGACGAAGTTTCTCCATCGCAAAACCAATATATTTCAAATAGCCTTCATTTTTCTTTTCAGTTTTCATATATGAGAAACTTCCAATTGCCTTGAATAATCTTTGAATTGCTGAAAAATCATAGATCATTTGAAACACTTCAAAGTCATCATAAGCATAGAATCCTTCAAGCTCTTTTGATTTTCCCCAAAATGATTTTTTGAGATGCCAACGAAGCTCTCGCCCGATATCAAAATAGCAATCTTCCAGTAGGGAACATAAGTCGTATTGGGGCAACCCAAGCATACTATCCTGAAAATCAATTATTGCGACTTCGCCATTTTCTCTTCTCATGATATTTTTCGAATGGAAGTCTCGATGGCAGATAATTTTTTTATGTTGAGCTAAAACTCTCGTGATTTTCTGAAATTCAGTTTGGATAATCTGAGAAACTTCTTTATTGGCTCCAAGAATTTTCTGAATAAAGTATTGGCAAGTGTGATCAACTTCAAAATCTAATTTTTTTTCATCAAAACTGTCATATTGATAGTCTCGACTCTTTTCCATTTGTCCAATTTTCAAAATGTAGTTGATTAAAAAGTCATAAACTTCTCTAATTTCGTTTTTGGTCCCCCCTCCCACACTATGAATTAAAGACTGAACTCCAAGATACTCTTGAAGAATTAATCCTTCGGTGTGGAAGTAAATTTTAGGGACAGGAATCCCATTTTCGCGATAAATTTTATTCCAATAGATAAATGCTTCATTTTGCTTTTTATTATTTGGTTCAGTTACGCAGGCAACAAAAGGATCTTCTACCCCTTCTATAAGAAAATAAGAGCGCGTTGAAGCGTCATTCACAAGAGGAGTTGCTTTAAAATTTTTGATTTTATTTTGTGTAAAATACTCATTCGCTTTGTCTGAAATATAATTTTCTACATTCATAATTAATTCACTACCGATAAGAATTTAAAAAAGTCTTTTGATGAGCTAAATTGTACTGCGACATTTAAGCTATTGCCATAATTTTTAACGACAAAATCTTTAACACTTGATTCTTCTTTGAAAATAGAACTGTAGTCACCAAGATGGAAAGAAAAATCCATGTAGTTTCTATTTTGAGTTTGAATCCAAGTTAAATACCCATTTTCATCATAACCACTTCTCTTAATAATATAATAGGCCCAGTGATGAACTTTAATTTTTTCTTCGAGTGGAATCCTTAAGATGGAAACAAAGTACAGTAAGCTAATATAGCCCTTCGGTATAGTGATCTTTCTTGGAAAAAGATTTTTTTCAATTTTTATTATCTCAAAAGCCAACACACAAACTAGATTACTTTCATGCTCTATATATTTTTTAATCAGCCCATCACTTAAAAAGATTTTTCCATCCGGTGTTGAAAAATGAAATGGACGCTTGTCTTTTACAATGTAAAATTCATTTTTATTGTTTATCGTTTTCTTAAAGAAGAGGTCATTACTTTTTGTTAAGTTTCTTATGATCTTATTGAGGTATTCTTCTACCTTTCCTTGCAACTTGACGACCTTTACGTCGCTATTATTGATGAAACTTTCCGCCAACGAGTTGAAATGATCAAGAAAATCTTCGTCTGATACTCTTTCATCATCAATCAAATCTTGATTCCAAAAATTGGGATCTGCTCGAAAAAGTGAGCAGCTTGAAAGAATAAATATCAAGAAAAATACAAAAACTTTCATTCCTTCAACCATAAAAAAAGGGCCCATTTAAAAGGGGCCCCTTGCTTATAACTTCTTTTTTTTAACCTATTAAATTTCTTCTGGAAACTCTTCATCTAAAGAATCAGGAGCCACCGCTTCTTCCATCATAGGCTCTTCTGCTGGTGCAGGAGCCGGAGCAGCCATTCCTGCTTCAGAAGCTAAATCTCTCGCAGACCCATCTGGAAGATAGTAAATGGTAAATCCAACAAAGATAAGGTTCGGATCTTTAATAAGCGGTCTGTTGTTGTCCCAGATGCTTTTCCATTTACCCATTGTTCCGTAAACTTTGTCAGAAATAATCCCTAGAGTATCTCCTCTTTGGATCAAGTATGGATTTCCTTGTGGATTGTAGCTAAATCCCGATCCAGCCATGTTGTAATTGAGCTGCATCCCTGGAGAGATAACTGTGCTTCCAGCAAGTTTGTCACTATTTAATCTTTGGATTTCTCTCCATCGAGTATAATCCCCATATAATTTGAAGGCTATTAACATGAGAGTTTCATTGGCTTGCACTGTATAAGTTCCATTTCCTCCAGCATCGTTGATAGCTACTGGTTGTGCCATCGGCTCAACTGGTTCTGCCATGGGTACTGACCCGGTATCGGCAAGTGGAGCACCATCGACGGAATCAAATCCGTTTTCTGAGCTGGCCACTGAATCTTCCGCTGCTTCGAGAGCTTCAACATCGTCTCCGCCCACATCGCCAGCAATTGATTCATCACCCATTCCGTCGTCGAAGCCTTCTTCGAGTTCGTCCTCAAGACCTTGATCGTCTTCGGCGAGCTCTTCATCTTCTTCGTCCCAGCCTTCTTCATCAGAGCCTTCGTCATCAGCAAATTCTTCATCGCCTTCTTCGTCCCAGCCTTCCTCGTCGTCCCAGCCTTCTTCGCTGTCGACCATTTCCTCATCACCATCCATTGCTTCTTCACCGTCGACCATTTCTATGTCTTCTTCAGAAGCATCTTTGGAGTCTTGTGATTTAGAACAAGAGTAAGATACCAGTAAAAATAAAGCAGCCAAAATTCTAAGCAAGTTTAATCGTTTCATAGCCTTTTTCCTCGCGTTAATTCTCTATTAACATTATAGAACCATCAGGCTACCTAACGGATAGGGGGAAATTTTGTTCAGTGATTAATTTCTTAAGGCAAATAATTCCAAAAAAAATGCTCTACTGTTTAATATCGAAAGAAGAGATCTTGTTGATCAATAGACTCAAATATTTTTTTTACGAGAGTTTCGAAGTGATCTTGGTTTTCCATAAAATCGAGATCGTCAGTATCAACAAGCAAACACTTTCCATCGCGATAATTTTCAAACCATTCATCGTAATATTTGTTAAGTTTTCCAAGATAATCGAGAGAAATAGATTGTTCGTAATCCCGACCTCGCATTTTAATTCTTTCTTGGAGCTTAGGAAGTGATCTTCGAAGAAATATCATGAGGGTTGGGTGATCGAGGTGTTCTGTCATCGATTTATAGAGACGCTGATAACTTTCATAGTCGCGCTTGTCTAAGTTGCCTTGTTCGTGCAAGGCTCGAGCAAAAATATGTGCATCCTCATAGATAGAGCGATCTTGAATAGAGCTGGAGTTTGAAAGTTCAATATCTTTATGTGTTCTAAAGCGATGCGTTAAAAAGTAAACTTGAAGGGGAAATGACCATCGGTCCATATCTGAATAGAAATCTTTAAGATAGGGATTGTCCTCAACGGATTCAAAGAAAGGTTTTAAGTTGAGCCTCTCCGCTAATCTCTGAGTAAGCGTTGTCTTCCCGCTGCCAATATTTCCAGCAACGACTAAAAATAACCGAGTTTTTTTGTTGTTTTCCATTTGTGCTACTAATTTAGCTAGATCCTCTCAATTGTCAAAAGGGCTTTTCTAACTTTTCCTCAATATTCGTCTACTTATCGCAAGTTTACGCTTAATACAAAATTCTTTAGAATGACACTTAGTATGAATAGAAGGCTGACTCAATTTTTTAAATTAATTTTATTTTTCAGCGCCCTTTCCCTCCAGGGATACACGCAGTCAGTGGTCAGTGAATTGCGAGGCGAAGACTCCAATAACAGTATCGAAGAAATGACTTTCGCAGAAAAAGTTGTCGTGGTTTCTCGCAACAAAAGAATCATTGTTCTCACCAACACTTCTCAAAATTTATCCCAAGGTGACTTTGTAACTTTACTCTTAGGAACTGAGCCCGCCGCTCGCGCATTAGTTGTAAAGTCTCAAGAGGGAAAGGCTGGTATTAAAATTATTAAAACTTATTCTGAAGCTCTTCGAAGTCGCTTGGTTACAGGAATGGGTGTTCGAGTTCTCAAAGGAGATGAGTCTCAGCTAAATGCTTCATCAGGAGAAAGCCCACTGTCCATACAATCAGAGTCCGACCTTTATTCTGACGACAATCTTATTGATATCGAAGGGGAAACTCACAAAAAGCGCGTTATCAACAATAACAATATCATCGGATTTGGCCTAGGGTATTTTAGAGGAATTGATAATAATAAAGATTCTGAAAACTATGGGCAATACAGTTTTTCTTATGCCTATCAGAGTAAAGATGATTTATGGCTAGAGTTTATGTACGGCTACACAACGGCAAAAAGATTCCCGGCCACAGATCTTTCAACAACCGTTCACAACTTTGTTTTTAAACTAAAATATAGTTTTGAGCTACCTTATTATTCTTATCTCATGCCCTATGCTGGAGTTCAGTTTGTACTAGCAAAAAGTAAAGAAGCTGGGGTGGCTGCTACTGACACAATCGATGCCGCTACTCAGGCTCAGCTTGATAGAGAACTCGAGCTCGTAGATGAAATGGAAAAAACCGCAATTACTGCAGGTGTAACATATTTAAAACGCTTTGTTCCCGGTTGGTTTTTTACTGCTAACGTTGGAATGGACATTATTGGAGTGGGTCTTGGAATTGAATTTTAGAAAACTCCTCTTATTTGTCCTTTTTTCTATCAATTTCTCATCATGTGGAGTAAAAAAACCACCTATTCCCTCGCATAGTCTCCCTTCTGTTGTGGATAAATACACCAAAATAAAACAAATCGATGACCAAAAAAAAGACAAACAACAAAATACTCAAGAACAATGAGCCTCATACTAGCAACCGGGTCGAATATTGGAGATAAAAAACAAAATCTGGAAAAAGCATTGCAAATGCTAAAGCAAAAATTTGAATTTATTGCCGCCAGTAGAATTTATCACTCTGATCCTGTTGAATATTTTGATCAAGATGATTTTTACAACCAGGTACTCGAATTTCAAATACCTGATTCAGACCCTCGAAAAGTCTTTGATGTCATTAAAAATATCGAAAAAAAAATGGGAAGAGAAAAAGTGATACCGAAGGGACCTAGAAACATAGACATTGATATTATTTTTTGGGGTTTAGAGAAATACCGAGACGAAAGTCTCATTATTCCTCATCCCGCTTGGAGCACGAGAAGTTTTGTGGTTCTTCCCCTTAAAGAATTACCCTATTGGAAAACTGTTGAAAAAAATTTTGAATATACAAAAAACTTTGATTTTAAAGCAATTCCTATTGCTTAAAAAGAGGTCACAATGATGTTTGAATTGAGCGAAGAACAAAAAGAATTTAAAGAGATGGCAATGAAGTTTTCAAGAAATGAAATTATCCCTGTCGCTCAAAAACTCGATGAAGAAGGAAAGTTTCCACAAGATATCTTTAAGAAAGCCTGGGAGCTCGGTCTTGTAAATACTTCGATACCAGCTGAATACGGAGGTGCAGGATTCTCTAATCTCGATGCTGTCACTATTTGCGAAGCGCTCGCTTACGGATGCATGGGAATTAACACGAGTATCATGGCCAATGATCTTGCTCTTTTACCGATTGTCATTGCCGGAAGTCACGAACAAAAAGAAAAATTTCTCAAACCTTTTACAGAACAATTTAAAATTGCGTCCTTTTGTTTAACTGAGCCCAATAATGGTTCTGATGCCGCAGGAATTAAAACTACATTTAAAGACGGAGGTGATCACTGGATAGTTAATGGTGAAAAAATGTGGATCACCAACGCTGGCTATGCCGATCTCTACGTGGTTTATGGGACAATTGATCCCAATCTAAAACACAAGGGTATTAGCTGTCTTGTCGTTGAAAAAGGCGCTGAAGGATTAGAGATAGGAAAAAAAGAAGACAAAATGGGACATCGAGCTTCCGACACACGCTCGTTGCGTTTCAATAACGTTAAAGTTCCCAAAGAAAATATGCTTCAAAATCCTGGAGAAGGTTGGTCAATTGCAATGAAGACTCTTGATCACTCTAGACCACTGGTCGCCAGTTCAGGCGTCGGTGGTGCCCAGCGAGCCCTTGATTGTGTCGTTCAGTATGCAAATGAACGCGTTCAATTTGGAAAAACTATTGGTCAGCATCAAGCATTGCAGATGATGATTGCTGACATGGTTATGAAAATTGAGTGCTCTCGTCTCTTAGTTCAAAAAGCTGCTTGGCTCGCTGATAACAATCAACGAAACACTGACATTGCTTCTTGTGCAAAAGCATTTGCAACAGATTCATGTATGGAAATCACTACTAACGCAGTCCAAATCTACGGCGGCTATGGTTATAGCAAAGAATATCCTGTCGAAAAACTAATGAGAGATGCAAAATTGCTACAAATTTATGAAGGAACATCGCAAATCCAACGTCTCGTCATTGCCAGAGAAGCCCTAAGAAATTAGAATAATCTCGAAACTAAAAGAGGAGCTCTCATGAATATTTTTGTATGCGTCAAACAAGTCCCCGATACAGAAACTAAAGTCCAACCCAATTCAGATGGGTCGTTTATTGAAACTAATGCTATTAAATGGATCATGAATCCTTATGATGAATTTGCTGTCGAGCAAGCCCTGCTTGTTAAAGCGGCGAACTCCGATAGTACTGTTACAGTTTTAAGAGTTGGAAGTGTTAAAGATACCGAAGCTTTGCGTACAGCTATGGCCATGGGGGCTGATGAAGCCATCCTGGTCGAAGCCGAAGATAATCTCGATAGCTATATGACTGCTAAAGCTCTTAAAGGAGCTATCGAAAAATCAGGGAAAACACCTGATCTAATACTTTCTGGAAAACAAGCTATTGATTCTGATGCTCTTCAAGTTCCCCAACTTCTTGCTCAAATGCTTGGACTCCCTTCAGTGAGTGTTGTTGTTGGCTTTGAACAAAATGGCGACAAACTTCAAATCAAAAGAGAAGTTGAAGGTGGAAGCTTGGAAGTTTACGAGGTTACTAGTCCGGCGGTCATTGCTTGTAATAAAGGAATAAACACTCCTCGCTATGCAAGCTTACCTGGAATTATGAAAGCAAAGAAAAAACCCCTTACTCAGCTTAGTCTCGGTGATGTCAGTGTGAGTGAAGAAGACCGAAGAGTTAAATATAGTGATTACAAACTTCCACCAGAGAAACCCGCTGGGAAAAAATTTGAAGCCATGGATGAAGCGCAAGCTCCAGGTGTGGTTAAAGAAGTTGTTGGTCTTTTAAGAAACGAAGCAAAAGTTATTTAATAAAAAACGAGGAATAAATCATGGCAAAGATATTAGTATTTGCAGAAACTCACGATCAAAAAGTTAAACCTGTAACTTATGAAATATTAGGAAAAGTGAAAGGGCACAACGTTGACGTCGCTTCTATTGGCGATATCGATTCAGAAAGCCAGGCAAGTTTAGCTAAATACGGTGCCGCTAACATTCACAAACTCAAAGGCGCTGGTCTTGAACAATATAGTCCTGAGGGATATGCCCATGCTCTTAAAGGTTTTATTGAAGCCCAAGGGTATGATTATGTTTTTTCTGGAGCCACTGCCAGTGGAAAAGATTTTTTTCCAAGACTTGCAGGACACTTTAATGCTGGATGCGCTTCCGATGTCACAAACTTTCAATTTGATGGCGACAACTTTGCAGGAACAAAACCACTGTTTGCAGGGAAATGCTTGGCCAAAGTTGAACTGACTGGACCGAAACCTTATTTCATTACAGTTCGACCAAACGCTCTTGGAATGCCAGAAAGTGAATCACCAGCCGCAGGAAATGCCACTGATGACAACGCGACAGCAGGGGACTTAAAGGCCATCATTAAAGAAGTTATTAAAGGTGCCAGTGAAAAAGTTGATCTCACTGAAGCTAATATTATTGTTTCTGGTGGACGAGCAATGAAAAATGCAGAAAACTTTGCCATTCTCAACGAGCTTGCCGATGTTATTGGGGCCACGGTTGGAGCTTCCAGGGCCGCCGTTGATTCAGGGTACGCTCCTCACTCAATGCAAGTTGGGCAAACAGGAAAAACTGTTTCTCCGTCACTTTATATTGCTTGCGGGATTTCAGGGGCCATTCAACACTTGGCGGGGATGAGAACTTCTAAAGTTATCGTTGCCATCAATACAGATCCCGATGCTCCTATTTTTTCTAAAGCTGATTACGGAATTGTTGGCGATCTTTTCAAGATTGTTCCTCTTCTCACTCAAGAATTTAAAAATCTTCTCGGAAAATAATCCTAATGGTGCCAAGCTTGTTAAAAGAAAAACTTCTTGGCACCATTGTGACCTTCATCTACCAGCTCATTTCCTCGACTTATCGCTATCAAATTCATTTTGAAGATGAAAGCGATCGAAAAGAATTTTATGATGATGTCTATTGCCTCAAACCCCATCCTGGCAATCACATCATAGCTTTCTTTCATCAATCTGAGTTATGCTTTATCCCCTTTTTTGCAGAAAAAAATATTGTGATCCTGGTCTCTCAATCTAAAGATGGAGAAATCATGGCCACTGCGCTTGAAAAATTTGGATACAAAATAGTTAGAGGTTCTAGTAGTCGGCGGGCTATTGGTGGCTTTATTGAATGCATGAAACTTGTTCGACAAGGGTATAAAGCCAGCATGGCCGTGGATGGCCCCAAGGGTCCAATCTACCAAGTCAAAGAGGGGATACCCACTCTTTCAGAAAAAACCCAAAAAAAAATCGTTCCTCTCGCTGCTTATCCACAATGGCATCATTGTTTTGAAAAATCATGGAACAAGGCTTTGTTTCCAAAGCCTTTTAGTCGTATCAATATTGTTGTGGGGAAAATAGATTTTTATTCTCGTGAGCAACTTCAAGAAAAAATGCTCAATCTCAATAGCCAAGTAAAAGAATTATGATGAATATTCTGCATCGTCGTAGCGAGCTTCGTAATCTTTTACGCGATCATCTTTATACTCATCACGATAATCTTCGCGATATTCTTGTTTTTCAGCATCGTATTCTTCGTCCAATTCTTTTGGTTTGAATTCATTTTTCTCAAGACCTTCAACTTCGTGAGCATACTCTTCTTCTCGCGGATAATAATTATCACCGACAGGATTTCCCAATCTCTGATCAAGGTTTTCATCGTTACTTAAAGCTCGAGCAACTTCACGTCTTTCTTCAGACTCAAACTTCATTTTCGTTCCTTGATAAGGACCATTAACGAGAGTGATCATATAACCTTGATTTTCTGATTGATAAATAAGTCCTGAGTACATTTCGCTATTGTGATAGTAATTAAAAACGTTTCCATTCATTTCTGATCCATGAACAACAATTTCTTCATCATCAGGGAATACAACTTCCAAATTATCAATAACACCATCACGAGCTGTTAAGTTCCCAAAAATTTGTCCTTCTTTGAGCACACTTTTAAAAAGTTTAGAATTATAAACTTCAACCAATTTAAGATTAAGCTCATCTTGGATGTGAGCCATGGTATTAATTCGACTATTCACTTCTTGAACCACTTGATTGGCTGTTTGTCTCGCGATTCTTAAATTTTTCTTTTTAGTTCGATAACTCTCTCTTCTCTCTGGGTAACTTTTCGCAAATTTTGGATAGTCAGAAGCTTTAATTGTATAGTCTTTTTCATTGAAGACATTTTCACTTAAGTGAAACTTCATGAAATAAGTGTTGTAAAGTCCAGAGCCAAACAAGCAAATGACTAAAAGAGAGACACTTGCACTGGCGAATGATTTGACATTAAGATTTCCCATAATTCGTACCTTGTCTAAAATTTTTAAAGTATCTATGGGACTGTAAAAGCAAGAAGCATACCAACCAGGGAAATCCTCTAAATTTAGGGACTTAGCCATTTTCCGGGGGATGAGATTTTGTCTAAAAATTAGACATATCGGAGGATTTTACACAATAGGGGTGATTAAAAAGTGAGCACCTCTCAGGTGCCTCTCAGGTGCCAGGCTCTTTTCGTTAAACCACCGCGTTCAATGCTATGGTTTAACGAAAAGAGCCTGGCACCTGAGAGGAAAGTTTAGTTTAAAAAATAGAAAGAATCAGTGAAGCTTTCGTAATCGGAGCTACCATATGACTCCACATGAATTGTCATTTTTGTTCTAGTGGCTTCGTGTTCAACTCCTAAAATTTCAACATCATATTCATCATTGTAAATGACTGAAAAACCGCTAAATTTAAAACTTTTCAAAGATCCGTCAGCATAGAAATAGCCTGGATTATCCCCACAAAGATAAAGAGCAACCAATTGGTCACCAACAGCGTGGACGACACCAACCATCTCATCATCAGCATTAAAGAGAGTCACTCTTTCGTTTTCAGGAACTTCTTTTTCAATTCTCTTAGAACTATAGCTGTCTTCAGAACACGCTGAAATTCCTTCAGCAAAAGACAAGTGGCTAAATCCCAATAACATTAATAAAACCAAGCAATTTTTCATTTTTCCTTCCAAGTTTTTAAACCCAAAAAAATCATTAGGTCCACTTAGCATCGTGACCATTCCAAGTCAAAAACTATTAGGATCATTGACTAAAGAAGCGTGAAAACCAATCTAAATGCGGTAGAGTCAAGGAGTAGAGAGCGAAAAGACGAGGCGTACGCTTTGGTACGTCGCAGTCTTTGAGACTTGAAGACGACGAAGAATATACCGCATTTAGAATGGTTTTTATTCGAATTCGGGAGCATCGCCCATGTAGTCTGCGTGTGATGCTCTAAATCTTTTCAAGGCAATAACAACAATTTCATCGACTGAAAGCTTGCTATTTTTGGACATTGTTCTGAGGGAGTCCGCCACTTCTTTTTCAATTTTAACAACAATTTCTTCTAGTTCACCTTCGTTATGCTTTTGTGATTTCATGAAAAAATACCCTCAAAATAAATATGAATAATGTTTCAATTTTACTAATATTCACTCGCGATTACAAAGGTTTCTCGCTGACTAGACTCTTATTCTTTCTGTAATATTCTTGGCTATTTGAAGATAAGCTTCCCAAGCTTTCTTTCCTTCGTGGTCATTGTTTTCCATATAGGGAATTCCTATATCTGAAGCTTCTCTTAACTCTTGCTCGAGAGGGATGCCCCCAAGATAATCAACTCCTAGTTCTTTGGCACGCTTCTCTAAGCTTCCCTTGGTTCCAAAGATAAAGTGTTCTTTGTCACACTGATCACAAATAAAAGAATTCATGTTCTCAACGAGACCGGCAATATTGATATTAAGTTTTTTAAACATCTCGAGAGCTTTAACAGCATCCAAAAGGGCCACGTCTTGCGGGGTTGATATAATGACGGCTCCATCAACTTCTGTATTTTGAACAAGGGATAATTGCACATCACCGGTTCCGGGAGGGAGATCCACGACCAAATAATCTAATTTTCCCCAGTCCACATCAAAGAAGAATTGATTGAGAACTCCACCTAGCATGGGACCTCTCCAAATAACAGGATCACCTTCATTGATAAAAAGACCAAAACTAATAAATTTCATGCCATAAGCATCGATCGGGATAATTTTTTTCTTATCACTGCTCATCGGTTTTTCATTGCGCTTATTTAAAAGCATGGGAAGTGAAGGCCCGTAAATATCGGCATCGAGTAGGCCAACTTTTTTTCCAATATGCTGAAGAGAACGGGCTAAATTGACAGCAAATGTGGATTTTCCAACTCCACCTTTTCCCGATGCAA
Organism: Halobacteriovoraceae bacterium; assembly: GCA_020635135.1. GTDB lineage: Bacteria > Bdellovibrionota > Bacteriovoracia > Bacteriovoracales > Bacteriovoracaceae > JACKAJ01. Next base: position 1,426,286 of record JACKAJ010000015.1, on the reverse strand, counting down.
CAGCTATTACTTTTTTAACACCTTCGATTTTTCTTTTATTTCCAATTGTCCCATGTCCGACTTGCAGCTGAGCTCCTTGTTTTGGCTGAGTCATCTCTCCTGGCTGCTGTTTGGGGATGGATTTATAAACTTCTTCTGATCTTTGGGATACTGTTTTTAATGTTATGTTATCTTCCTTAAACTCCCCACGAAGTGCTGAAAGGATCTGTCTTTCTAACTCACGTTTTTGAACAGGGGTGATATCATCACGACGGTAGGTGATTGAAAGTTTTTCACCATCAATTTGGATATTTTCAATTCTCTTTTCTCCTACAAGACTTTTGCCTGAATTAGGGTTTTGGATATCTTTAATCAATTCTTTAACACGTGCGTCATTCATGAAATGGCCCTTTCTAATTTTTTCTCAAACTTACTAAAGGTCGAGTGAATTAATCAAGGAATTAATGCATTTGTCTTACTGTTTCCCCTGAGATGCCCTTTATTTTGAAGAAATTTTTTTACCAACTAAACAAGTTGGAAAAATTTTAGAGGTTTAACAGTCATTAAATTCTTCGATATTATAAAGAGAAGCTCACGGCAAGGAGGCCACTTGAGAACTCATTATTCCTTCTACATTTTCACACTCTTTCTATGCCTTATTTCTTGTGCCTCTAAGCACCCGGCAACCCTCGAAAACGATGTGGAAATGGCGGAAGAAGCTGGGCGACTAATCATACACAAATATTCTATTGCACTTGATCGCATTTCAGTTGAAGATCTTGAAAATACGAAGGAAAAGGCTATCAAAGCTGGAATTTACTTTCCTTATCTTTCTTACTTGGAAAGTTTAAAAGAAATAATTAATGCTTCTAACATTGGTGAAAAAACAACTAAATGTGATGAACAATATAAAAAACTAACGGCTGAGAATACTTTTAAATATTTATCCGAAAATCTGAAATGGAAATGTTTGAAAGAAGTTAAAAATCAATTTTCTAATATCACCAAAGAACAAGTCCCACTGGTCACTTCCTTCGTTGCGGAAAATATCGAATACTTTGTTAAAAGTATTGATGAAAAAGATTTTTTAGTTTTTCTCAAAAAATATTCTAATACTGTGGATAAAACAAGTATCGTCTATCATTTAACTCAGTACTATCTAAAGACCGAAACGACTCCGCCTAAAAAGTTAAAAGACTACGTAACAATAAGTTCAAAACTAAACCAACTTATTTCAGAACATGGTTACGGCTTTGCAGATGAGAGTGACAGAGCGATTAATAATCTAAAAACCTATTTAAGAAAAATATACCCCAATGGTGGCAAGCCCAATATTGGTAAAATTGTTAAACGTTATTATCCTCAAATAAAACGACTTATCTCTAGAAATGTTTCTCATTTTGACTCTCCAGAATCAATTGATGAAATTGTGAACCTCGCCTTTTTTCTTACGAGAAATAATTTTCAACTCATGGCCCGTTCTACCCTCGATTTCATTAGAAATAATTATACTCTCGACATTGAAATTGAAAATAAACTTCATTTCAATTACCTTTGGAGTTATCTCACGCAGAATCAATATAAAAAATCAATGCAGTATATTACAAACAATAATCTCATTACTCGCTTTTCTTCACTTTCATCACAAAACCAGTATTGGATAGGATTTGTCCTCAAAAAAACAGGTAATCACAAAGAAGCTTCTCGACTAGTCAAAGAAACAGTTCGCCACAATCCTATAAGTTTTTATAGCGCACTCATCATGAAAGAGCTTCAAGAAGCTAAGGGTGAAGATTTTAAAATTGTTAAATCTTTCTATTCTTCTGAATATGAGTATAGTGACGGTTTTTCCAAAGAATTTGTTCAAAAATATAAAAACAACTTTCATCGTCTCAATATCTGGAACAAAATAAATGCCAATGGTTTTCTTCTCAAAGAATTTTCTATAATCAAAAACCGTTATTTTAGCAATCTTGGATCTGAAGAAGATTTAAAAATAGCTAAAAATAATTTTTATTATAATATTGCTAAGTATTTTAACGACATTGGCGCTTATCTTCCTTCATTTCAAATTGTTTTTAATGCTCTCGAAGAAAATGAAATCCAGTTTTCTTATGCTCTTTTATCTAAGCTTTTTCCAAAGCCCTACCAAGATGAAATTAAATCTCTTAATAATGGGCTCGATACTATCTTTCTTTATAGCCTTATTCGCCAAGAATCGGGATTTAACCCCAAGGCTAAATCTGCAGTTGGGGCAACAGGGCTCATGCAGCTTATGCCAAGAACAGCTCGTCGTTTTGACCGAAAAGCAACAACAGAAACCTTAACTCAACCCCATGTGAACATCAAAATTGGAGTCAATTATCTATCAGATCTTCTCCAGCGCTATAACAATAACCTCATAGAAGTTCTTTCAGCTTATAATGCAGGAGAATCTCGTGTGGACCGATGGAAGAAGTCTTATCTCATTCACGATTCAAATTTATTCAATATTGAATCGATCCCTTTCAATGAAACAAGAAAATATGTGAAACTCATTATGAGAAACATGTTCTTCTATAAATTTCTATTAGGAGATGAGGAAGAAAGAAAACCTTCTTCTATTTAATAACAAATTTAAAAATAAAAAAGAGTAGAGATCCTAAAATGACTAGGAGGAATACTCCATAAAGCCATCCATTGCTACTTGGTCCTTCATCCTGTGAGCTTGGTTCTCTATTAATTTCTTCTTTTTTATCTTCATCTGAGGCAATGGAACGAGAATTCGAATTATTGTTGGGGTTATTATCTGAATCGATGGATGTCGCTTTAATCTCTTTTTGGTGCTTTTTAAGCTGTTTTCCAGCACCCTTGAGATTGCTGGCATATTTTTCAAAACTCTCCAGAAAATATTTATCTTTGGACTTCTTTTTCGCTTTTTTATAAGAGTCTTTAACGTTATCAGAAATCCGATCCAGGCTGTCTTTCCAGTCTCCACCTCTCTCATAAAAAGGATCTTTGACATTAGGATTATAGGGATTGATATAACTATTATCCACATTAGGATCGCGCTCAATCCCGCCATAACCATTGAGAGCCTGATCGATAAAGCCTGCAACAGTATAATCAGTTGATAGGTTTTCAGCCTTTTCCAGATAGCCGCTTAGCTTTTCAAGCATCTCTGGTGTTCCGATATAAGACAATGTCTCATAAAAAGCGAGTGCTTTATGAGAGTCGTAGCCATCAAATTCAGCTTCATCAGCAATTTGATCAATAGTGTTTCTGTCACTATCTGAAATGTTTCCATTTTCATCGACGGAGACAAAGTGTCCATATTGAGTAATCGCGCTTTGGCGAAGAGACTCGATGCTGGCCTCGTCAGTAAAATTATATTTACCAAAATCAAATTTCTTATAAATGATGCTTTCAAGCGTACTCTTGACTGACTGGCGATCGGCTTCAGTTTTTACATAGCTCTTCCAGTCTGCTCCATGAAAGCCCATAAGTTGTTCGACAATTATTTGATCACTCACAGACCAAGCATTCATTGCTATAAAAGTTACGAATAAAATAAAGATATTTTTCATCTCAAGCCTCCACTATCTTTGCGGAGACTTGAGATTTGAAGTTTAGCGCTCAAGTTTTAGATGTCTTTTTGGGCAAATTCGTTCCAGCACTTCATCGCTTTCGGCATGGCCACGTTATAACCATCGGTAAAGAAAGAAGGCGGGTTCTGTCTTGGAGCTGCTGAAGGATACATGATATTCTCAAAAGAGTTCCATGTTACCCCGCCAGCTGTAGCTGCTGTGTTGTTTCCACCATTGTGAATATAGTAATCAAAATTCTCTGTGCATCGTCTGTTTTGATTAACACTTTCCATGTTAAGCCAATCATTGAATCCTTTAATACCTGTTCCCGGTGTACTTCCTTGGTATGTATTGGCGACGTGGTGAAGACCAAATGAATGTCCAAACTCGTGATCCACGACTTCCGCTTGCTGAGGGTTCTGATAAGCAGCATCGTAACGAGCCATAGTCACTGATTGGTTCATTGAAGGAAATACCCACAAGTAGGAAACACCTAAACATCCACTTGCTAGTGAGTTTACAAAAACCATCGTCATAGAATCTGGTGAAGGATATTTATTGGCAACTGCTCCAATATTATTACAAGTCGTATTAAAGTATTGTGTATCTTCCACTTCTTTAGCTTCTTTAATTTTAAAATCAACTAATTGTTCACCGTTATAATTATATTTTTGCTTTAATCTTGCGATTGTTTTTTCAGCATCGGCCATCGGATTTGCACTTAATGAAGTTCCACCAGATTTGAGGTAAATGAATGTCATTGGAATTTCTGTACCATTCAACGGTGGATCTTCTTTTGCTCCCTCATCACCTGGTTCTTCCTCAGGAGGTGGAAGTTCACTTCCTCCACAATACTCAGGGTGCTCGCGGCACACTTTATCGTTGGGGTTACCAATTCCAGAATCACTTCCCAGTCCCGTCGATCCTAAAAGCTGCTCAGACGGAAGTTCTTTTTTGCTACAAGAAGTTGTCGCAAATTGAAAAGCAAGTAATGCTGTCATCAAAAGAAGTTTCATCGTAGACCCCTTAAAATTAACCACAAACGGTAAAAGTATTTTTAGTATAATTTGTTCGCTTGATTTTTTTATCGGAAGTCTCGGATAAAACTGTAATTTTAAGGGGTTATGCGTATCCATTTCTCAAGTTGTTTGGTAACAAAAGTTGGCGCTTTTGACTCTCAAGGCATTGATTTTGAGCTATCTTTTCTTCTTTATTTTGAAACCGATTTTTTTATGAAGACAATGATTCCTAAGACTAAAATCATCCCAAAAAGAATAAAAAAGAAGTTATTTCCAGAGGAAGTTTCATCCTCTCCCTGAGGCTCTCGATGCTCATCTGAGCTATTCATCCCTGAACCAGAGGGATCATCATCATCCTCTTTGGCAATTGCTGCTACAGCTCGAGTTTCATCGTTTTCCCCATTCAAGCCAAATTTGTTGGCCCTCATAAGTTCAATCTGATTGAAAATGGCAGGGTATTTACTCTTGTCTTTGTTTTTAGTTACAAAACTATCAACTTCCAATCCAAATTTTTGATAGGCTTCATCAATTAAGCGATCATCGACACCTGTAAAACGATCATAAATGTCTTTATCTAGATTTGGATAGTATTGTTCCGAATCCCGTCGATCATCGGTTTTGTCGAACTGTTGTACTTCATATTTATCTCGTAATATATCGGCGTACTCGACAATACTTTTTGCCAAGAATGGATCTGTCTCATTTTTTAGAAAATCTGAATAAAGTTCTAGAGCTTCGAGACTACCGGTGTTTTTGATCGTTTCTACAATCTCATATTTAACAGAGTTAACCATAGAATTATATTCTTGTCCTGAAACTCCAGGAAACAGCCCTTGCATTTTTTCATGAAGATTTTCGTATAAATCTTTTAGATAGTCTTTAGTTTCTTGATCTAATCCTCCCGAAACAGGATCAAAATCAGTAAAGTTTCCAAGAAAAGATATTGCCTTGTTATAGATAAATGATTTCGTTTTGTATTCCCCTAAAGTTTCTGGGCTATTAGGGTCATCAATAATTCTTTTTAAATTCTCTTTAATTTGTTCTCGCGTGCATCCTGTTTTTTTCATAAACAAAGACCAATTAGCATCGTGCCAATTTGATAATTCGCCAACAACACCTGATACAGGGCATGCCTGGGCTTGAGAACTCAATAGAATGATAAGAGAGGCTAAGAGTTTAAACATACGACATCCTTGTCCATCAAACTGAATCTTCTGCTCAAATTATATCTTTTTTACCTTACCTTTTACAAACTTCCAGTAGTAATAATCTTCAAGAAGTGCATAAGACCAAGGAAATCCAATACCATTGGTGTCAACAAATAAGGCAGGTCTATCTCCTAAAACACGATAATACATAACATTGTGAGTATCGAAGACCATATTATCGTTAGTAACAAGAGCATCAGATCTATTTTAAGCATCAACGTATATTTTAAATTCTGGATCGAAAGGTTGTTTAAAACTTCCCTTATTTCTTAAAACGGCTTCCATCGTATTGTAACCAGACAAGAAGAAGACCGGTGTACCACCATTTTGTGAAGATGTGTGAGGAAAACAGTTTAGGTGCATACTTTCGTGCTCGATAACACCATCATTAACATTTCTAAATTGAAAAACAGTCCAAGCTTGGCCTTTTTCAATTTCAGCACAAGAGTTCTGAACATATCCTGCTGTTGCCCCAGGAAGGTTTGCTACTAATATCATCGTCAAAACACCAGCTTCTGCATGTTCTGTGATCAACTGTCGGTCACTTTGACCGTCATTATCTTCAACGGCCATATAGTATTTCAAATTAATATAGCGATGACCTTTATAGACAAAATTTTTATTAACTTTTTCAATGAAATTTTTAGTATAAGTTTCAATATCAGCAGGAGCATTTCCTCCCAGATTCCCGTAAACTACTTTCACTGGAAAATCTTCAGGCGTTTTATCCGAATCATACCCACCAAGACAAATTTCTCCAGGAACTCCTGTACAACCAGGGGCTTGACCAGCTCCACTTGCTGTTCCGTTACCTTTATTTCCCGGTTCTTCTTCCGGCTCATCCTCTGGAGGTGGTGGAAGTTCACTGCCTCCACAATACTCAGGATGTTCTCGACAAACCTTATCGTTCGGATTTCCAAGTCCAGAATCACTGCCTAGACCTGTCGTTCCTAAAATTTCTTCAGTTGGTAAAGCTTTTTTGCTACAAGATGTTGTAACAAATTGAATAGCTAATAATGCTGAGATCATTAGATATTTCATTATCGACCCCTTAATTAAAACCACAAACGTATTGTTAGTATAATTTGTTCGCTTGAAATCTCTTTCGGAAGTCGCCAAAGAAACTGTAATATTAACGGTTTAGAGCTCCATCAACCTGGAGCCAAGTGTGAACAGAAGTTGGCAATTTTAAGTGGTTTGAAAGTAATTGTAACCTGACTAGAAAAGTTTAGACGTTAAAGCGAAAATGCATAATGTCGCCATCCTTAACAACATACTCTTTTCCTTCAATGCGAAGTTTACCCGCTTCTTTCACTTTTAGTTCGCTTCCAAACTTCACGAGATCATCGTAGTGATAAACTTCAGCCTTAATAAAACCTTTTTCAAAATCGGTGTGGATAATTCCAGCAGCCTGAGGAGCTTTGGCTCCGTGGTGAAAAGTCCAAGCCCGGACTTCTTTTTCTCCGGCTGTAAAATAGGTATCGAGATCGAGAAGTTTGTAGCCGGCCTTGATCATTTTAGAAAGCCCCGACTCTTCAAGACCAATACTCTCTAAAAATTCTTGTTTTTCTTCTGGGGTTTCCAGATCGGCAATTTCTGATTCAATTTTCCCACAGATCACAACAACTTCAGAGCCCTCTTCTTTTGCGAGTTCTCGAATTTTATCAACATATTCATTGCCGTCAGGAAGAGCATCTTCGTCTACATTGCAAACATAGAGAACTTTTTTGAGAGTGATGAGGTGTAAATCAGAAATTGCTTCCAGTTCATCTTCATCAAATTGCAAGTGACGAGCACACTTACCTTCCTCTAATGCCGTTTCTATTTTATCAAGCAAAGGCTTAGTAAAAGCCGCTCGGTCTTTGACTTTTTTATCGTGAGATTTGAGCATTTTTTCTAGATTATTTTTTCTTTTTTGAACTGTTTCCAAATCGGCTAAGCAAAGTTCATAATTAATTGTTGTAATATCTCCCAGAGGATCAATTTTTCCGTGAACGTGAACAATATTGTCATCATCAAAACAGCGCACAACATGACAGATCGCTCCTACTTGGCGGATGTGACCTAAAAACTGGTTCCCGAGACCTTCACCTTTAGAAGCGCCCTTGACAAGGCCTGCAATATCCACAAACTCGACTATTGAAGGAATCGTTTTTTGAGGTTTTATAAAGTTCGTAATTTTAGTGAGTCTTTCATCGGGAACTTCAACAATTCCGACATTGGGTTCAATCGTGCAGAAGGGATAATTCGCAGCTTCTGCTGGACTTGAAGTTATCGCTCTAAAGATAGTTGATTTTCCTACGTTTGGTAAACCTACGATTCCACAATTTAAACCCATTTATTTATCCTCACAAAAATTTCTTCGATTATATTTCGTTTGCGCCGCTTTGAAATCTTTTTTAAGACACATATCCAAAGCTTCTACTGAACCTTTCATAAATTTTTCTAGATCGGGGATTTCACTGTCTTTAAAAGCTGACAAGACAAAATCCTTGGCTTCTCGGATATCTGCTCGTCTAATTCCCATTCGCATTCTCAAGTAATTGTTAGTCCCCAAGCGCTCTGAAATTGACTTTAACCCATTATGTCCAGCAAGACCTCCTCCATTCTTTAGTACAAGTGTACCAAAGGGAAGGTCCAACTCATCGTGAACCACCAGGATTTCATCAGGTTCAATTTTAAAAAACTGGGCCATTGGCTGAACTGATTCACCGCTAAGATTCATATAAGTTTGAGGCTTGAGAAAATAGACTTTTTCACCGTCGATAGTAAGTTCGGCGTATTCACCTTTCCATTTCGATTTCCAATTCGCAGATTGCAGGGGAGGGTATTGGTCTAATAAAATCCAACCGATATTGTGTTTGGTAAATTCGTATTTTGCTCCGGGATTACCAAGACCAACAACGAGCTTAATCACTATTGTTTCCTAGATAAATAGAGAACTCACGGAATCGTGGTTAAACGTTCTGTGAATTGCCTTAGATAAAATGTCAGCAGTAGAGAGTACTTTAATTTTAGCGACCTTTCGACCTGCTTCACTCAGTGGAACTGTATCAGTAATGATAACTTCTTCCAATTCTTCACACTCTTGAATTCTCTCAATCGCTGGACCACTGAAAATACCATGAGTGGCACAAGCATAAATTTTTCCGCTACCGGCATTTTTAAGAGCCCTCGCCGCTTCTACGAGAGTTCCTGCTGTATCAATCATATCATCAACTATGATAAGATCTTTTCCTTTAATATCTCCAACTACATTGAAAGCCTTGGCCACGTTATGAGCCGTTCTTCTTTTATCAATCATGGCAAGATCACAACCAAGCTTCTTAGCATAATGGCGAACTCTTTCAACGCCACCACTGTCCGGAGAAACACAAGTAAAGTTTTCATTTCCACGCAATAAATGATTTCTTAAATAGCTAAGCATAACGGGTGAAGCAAAAATATTATCGAATGGAATATTAAAAAACCCTTGGATTTGCCCAGCATGAAGATCCATTGTCACAACTCGACTCGCTCCTGCTGCCGTCACTAGATCAGCAACGAGCTTGGCAGAGATTGGTGTTCTGGGGCGAACTTTTCTATCCTGTCTCGAATAGCCGTAGTGAGGGATGACTGCTGTAATCGAAGCTGCAGAAGCTCGCTTAAGAGCATCCATCATAATTAGCAATTCCATGAGATTGTCATTAACGGGAGCAATGGTCGATTGGATGACAAAAACATCGGCGCCCCTAACGTTTTTTTCGATCTCACAATAGATCTCGCCATTGGCAAACTTGATGATTTGGGGATCAACCAAAGGAACATCTAAAAAATTAGATATTTTCTTAGACAGCTCAGGGGTTGAGGTCCCTGAAACCAATACAATGCGCCTCACAAACTCTCCAATTTTGACTAATTCTGAACTTACCCAAACCTATCTTAAATCCAGGATTTTCGCAAGTTACTTGCCGAAAGTCTGTAATAAATAAAAAGCGCTCCCACTAGGGGAGCGCAATATTTTCATTGGAATATATTTGAGCTATTTCTTACTGATCATCAACGCGAGGGTAGCGATCTGGCTCGTACTCCTCTCTCACTCGCTTACAGAAGTAGAAATCAAAGTTGAGATCACCCTTATTGGCTTCAAAACGGATGTCTTCATTATCTGGTTGAGAGACAATCTCATAGTTTACCCAAGAAGATCCACCGTTGTTGTCGTTAGTTCCGTTCGCCCCAACTCCAAGCTGCATTGCTGGTCCTCTTTTTGTAAGTTTGATAACTAAACCTTTAAGTTTATCTTTCCCTGTGAGAGTTCCCTCGAATGTCTGATAATATCTCCATTTGCTAACATCCACTGGGCCACCGTTTTCAGAGTAAGCGGCATCGAAAAGCTCTTTATAAGGACTTCCCGCAGGAGCTGTTGTGGTTTTGTCTGAAAGATCCATTTCAAGGTCCACATTCCAGCCAGTTTTACCGTGGACTTTTAGGGGGCCTTTAATTTTTGCCGTGTTATTTGGAAATTCCAGCATAAGGACTTGATCTTTGATAGAGTCAAAGAATCCAATTCCAGCTAGCCACAAAGTGTGATCTCTTGTGAACATCGCATAGTCATCAGAGACTGCGTTTTTGATACAATAAGGTCTTTCAAGATCAATATTGATATCTCCATCACCGTCGATTTTCCAATAAGGAGGAAGTTTTGTTTTTGAAGATGCAGCCGTTAATATCGTAAACCAACTAGAAGCTCCAAAAGTAATATTTCTTCCGTTAGCTCCGAATCCAATTTGGAAGGCCATTGAATTTTGAGTAATGTCCAAGCATGTTCCAACTAAATCTCCTGAACCTTCAAAAAGTCCAGCTTCGAGAGTGTAGTAAGCCCAGTCATCAGTATCAACTGGTCCACCATTTTCATCGTAAGCGATATCTTTGAGTTCTTTTTTGGGAGTTTCTCCAGTACGTCGATCTTTCAAGATCACACTGACCTTGAGAATCTCAGCAGGGTTACTTTCATTGTAAACATATCCTCGCAAGTGTGCATAACCATCCACGAATTTCATCAACAAGCCGTGGCTAGTAAATTTAAATTTTCCAACTCCAAAAATGTAGAGTGCGTATCCACCAATAAATTGGGCATACTCATCAACCTGAGCATCGTGAGCTTTATAAATATTTTTAAGCTCTTTGAGATTGTACATTTTAGGAAGATCCATCCCACAAGTTTTGTATTCCTGATTGTATGTTGTAAAACTGTCTTCTGGTTCCTTCTTGTCTTCAGGTACATCTTTAGGAACTTCAGGAGCAACTTTCGTGGTATTATCTTTTTTGGTGTCTATCCCATCGATGACCACTTTACTGTCATCGCTACAACTCGATAACAGAATAAAAATCGATAGGAATAAAGGAATAAGCTTTTTCATTTCCCCTCCGTATGTAAAATTAATGAGACCATTGCTTCACTTGAGTATAAAGCTCAACATTCTAACCCTCCAAATTCCGCTTTAAACGGGGGTTGATTTGCCAACTTTTTTCGTCAGGGTTTCTTCTCCGTATCTTTATTGCGATCTGGAGCCTTATAAAATTTCCCGATTTTGAGTACAGATTTTTGATAAAAAATATCCTCTAAACTAATAGGAAAACTTAACGATAAGAAGTTATTGGAAAATAAAATGATGAAAAAGTTCTGGCTATCATTTCTTTGTTTGGTATTTCTTGCAAACTGTGGTGATCCACTTAATTCGCGTCTTTTTGGAGATAATCCAAAAACGAAAACTGGTGCCGCAGGAGAAGAAGAGAAAGACAAACTTGGTGGACTTGGTGGCGGCGGAGCTGGTCCTTATGGCAACGAGCCAGAAAATACATGTCAGCATTTAGATGCTATCAATCCTAGTAAATTTTTAAGTTCATATCCTGGTCCATGTATTTTTTATGCTTGTAAAGATCCTATGTACGCTGAATATGCTCAGACAATGGAATACAAAGACTATGTTGCGAAATACGGTGGTGAAATTATTCACGACCAAGATAAATGTAAAGACGACAACCCAAAAGATGACGTCTGTAATCATCCCGATGCCCTCAATTATAAAAAACCTGGCGAGTGTCACTTTCAAGCTTGTGCTAAACCAGAGTATCAAGAATATTTACTCTACTTAGAATTTCAAAGATATATCCAAGCCGCTGGAAGTGGGAAACTCACTCCTCAAAATTCACTTTGTAAAAATAAACCGGGAACAGCAGGGTGTACTGATTCCAAAGCTATGAATTATGACAAAGAAGCAACCGTCGAAAACGGAAGCTGTAAATATGGATTCTGTGACGACCCTAACTATGAAGAATATACTGCTTCTTGGAACAAAGAAATTCTTACTCATATTAATCCTTATGCTGAAAAGTGGAAAAAGACATTGAAGCAACTTCTTGGCTATAATCGATGCCGTACTCCAAAAGATAAGGAAAAATGTAAAGATAAACGAGCTGTTAATTATAACAAACCAGAGATCTGTATTTTCAAAGTCTGTACGATGAAAGATTATGAGGAATACGATTTTTATCTAGAAATTTATGACTATTTACTCAGCCATCCAGAAGCTGGACGAATCGAAGAAGACATCAAACTCTGTAAGAAGAAAAAAATTAACAGAGGCTGCTTACAAAAATCGGCTCAGAACTACAAGAATGATCCAAAGATCAACAAAGAAGATGGAAGCTGTCTGTGGGATGTTTGTTTAAATCCTAAGTATAAAGAATACCATCAACAAGACAATCTCTCTCTTCTTGAAATTATCGAGCAATACTCTATCGATAACAGCATAGATATTTACGACCTGGTAAGAAAATCAACTTGTAAAAAGAAAAACGACGATGACAAGAAAAGAGGCTGTACAGATAAAGAAGCTGAAAATTATAATCCCAAGGCCACTGAAGACGACAAAAGTTGTAAGTATGCTGTCTGTTTAGACTGTCACTATCTTGAATACTCGAAACCTGAAAACAAGGCAGTAATCAAGGCAATGCATAAGTATAGTGCAAAATACAAAATCCCAGTGAAGTCATTAATCATTCGCTCAACTTGTAAAACTAAAAAAGATCACAAGGGATGTATGATTCCTACAGCGATTAACTATGACCGTGAAGCAACTATTGAGTCCGGTGACTGCAAGTTTAAAGCATGTATTAGCTGTAAAGCTCACGAGTATCCAGAGTGGAGCCAAGACCTCAAAGATATCATTTACGATTACTATTACTATCTCAAGAATAAATATAAAAAATATCCTCACGTAACTGTTTATAACACTTGTAAAAAAGGTCACTTCATTATCAGAACTCTTCTTGATGGTAAGTGCTTTCAAAATCAAAACAGTGTTAATGTGAAAATGAAAGTTAACGGAAAAGAAGTTCTCGATAATATTCTCACACCATCACAATTCGAAGCCGAAGGTGTTCACGTGAAAAAAGGTGACAAGTACGAACTCGAAATTGATGCCGACGGTGAGAAAACTCAATTCTACTCTATTGATGGGCAAGGCTTAAAAGTCGGTGGAAAAGTTGAAGGCCACATTAAGCACGTCATCAAATGTGAAGAATAAAATTACGCCCAAACCCCTTTAGTTTTCACTTAAACCTCAGATAAGGTGAAATTTACACAGTGCCTTGCGCGCCGCGTTTTAATCAGATATTGTCTGTCTGCTAAAAAAATCAACTCAAAGTTACCTTCAGGAGGTTTTTATGAAACTTAAGAGTGTTGCCATTGGAGGAATTATGCTTTCTTCCTTGGCCTTTTCACAACAGGCACCTGTTTTGCGGGCGAATCCTTTCCCGGACGAGATGTCGAGTCTTATTCAAGCAAACGTTACTCACTACATGCAATGCAAGTACACCATGACTGAAAAGTCTTTCGAGCAAATTGACGAAAGCATTGATGGTTTGAGAGAAGAAAGAACTTCTGACTTGAGAGACAATCTTCAACAAGCTCAAAAAAGACTGGCTTTCGTCGAAGGTTTATCTCGCAACAAAATTACAGATCCTGAATTGTTAAACTGTATTCTTGATGAAGTTGAAATCTACGGAAAAATTGTAGAAATGAACGAAGAAAAACTTGATACCTGGGCTCACAAATCTGGTTGGACGGGATTCAAATTTTTCATGAAAGATTCTAAAGAATCTATAAATGAAGGGTTGAGTGCTTCTCGTAGTAGCATTATCGGTTTTGGTAATAGAAATGCTGCTCGCTTTGCAAGTTTTATGAGTGCCAAATCTAAAGTTGCTAAGAAAGGAATGGGTATAGCTTATAAAGATCTTGTAAAAACAAAAGATGCTGCTATCGATAAAACTCAAGATGCTTTAGAAAATATGAAGTCTGAACAGTCTGAGGGGAACTAAGTCTTAAAGGAAAAGACTTATATTTAGCCGGAGCATTCGTCTCCGGCTTCTTTTTTCCCAAAAGACCTTTAACCGACTAAAACTCTCCCCTTTATATTCTTCGTAACTTGCTCATCAGACATCCCTCGGCATAATATATTAACAAAGATCAATGGAGGGATTCAACATGAAGACACTTTTAATTTCAATTTTCTTAACAACAACTCAGTTTGCTTTCGCAGATACACTCATGAAAAACCTGACAATCGAAATCATGAATAAGTATGACAAACTTTATGGAAGCGAAAAATGTTCTGGTATCACTAACCGAGGTGAAGTTCTCGATTCCATTTCAACTGTATCAGATGATGGAAACGAAATTATTTATATCAATAGCCAAAAAACAAATGTCAAAAAATATCTTAAGCATATTGGGGCTATGATTGATTCTTGCTGGGATACAGACTCTGATAACCTTAGAAATATCTCCTATATCAAAAAAGCTGCCGAAGCTATCTCTAAAAAAGATTATCAAGACATGAAAGATGACAATGTCTTTGATGCTTTCTTAAAATAAGACATAACCATAATAGGAGCGCATTTGAAAAAGTGCGCTCATTTAATTAATGAAAATCTTATTCGCCATTCTAATATTCATGTCTTTTAATTCTTTTTCCAATTCATCTTGCCCCAAAATTCATCCAAGTTCGCAGACCCCTGTTCAATTTAGCGAGCTTATATGTGAGACGATTATAAATTACTATCCTGAACTTCAGAATGCTCAAATTTTTCTCAAACCAGCCAAAATGAAATGGGCTATTTTACAAAGTCGTTTTGGAATCAAAAGAGCATTTTCTAAAAACAATCATTATATCATCGAATTTAATGCCGAACGTGTTTATGAAGCCCTCCATGAAGTTTCCCGAGAAGCCTTTCAATCCATATTGCTCCACGAGCTAGGACACACTTTAACTTACTATCACAATAGTTTTTTACAAAATTTAAACCTTATTTTCGTCATCACAAATAATAGGCGAAATCAAGCTTTTGAAAAGATAACTGATATCATTGCCATTTCTCGAAGCTTGGACAGGGGTTTTGAAATATTCAATGGATTAATTGAGTATCGCAATTGGCACCAGGAACACCTGTCCTCGACAGAACTCAAAAACTATTTAGTTACTTACTATCAAGAAGATGAACTCATCAATCTCAAATCATACCTCTCAAGCGCCTCATCTCCAGAACTGAAGCCAACTATTGAAAAGCTCATCCTCAATCTTAATCAAATTGCCAATTTGCCACTTGGTTTTCTTGAAAAACTCTGAATAGGTGCTGGCACGTTATACCGTTATACTTGTGAAAAATGGCTGGGGTGGCAGGGATCGAACCTGCGCATGACTGGACCAAAACCAGTTGACTTACCACTTGTCGACACCCCAACTCTAAATGAAAACTAATAATCTTTTATCATTAACATTCTGTAAAGACTAGATTTCTTCACTAAATTCGTTGTCGAGATTCTCAGATTCTTCACCCGTATCGCGGTTTTCGTCCTCCATTAACCAGCTCGGGCAAGACAAACTATAGAAAGGTTTACCATTTCGCATCCTGTAATTCTCATAAATTTTGTATGATGCTCCTGCGCCAGAAAGCGGTAGGGCCTTGTCATCGCGATCACCTTCAAGCCCCAACCAAATAGCCACGATATAGCGCCCATCAAAACCAACAAACCAATTGTCGTGAGCATTATTGGAAGTTCCTGTTTTTCCAAAAAAATTGTAGCCAAGCATAAAAGGATGAACGAATTTGGATATGGTTGTTAGACGAGGATCGGAAAGCATGTAAATGATACTGTCTTCAAAATCCAAATCTTTTTCTTTTATATAGCGGCATTCATCAATAAAAAATTTATGAAAAGCGTTAACGACTTGTTTCATGGAAAGTTCAATCGCCCCCAACAACTGCGATGGGTACTCTCCCAGTGGAGTTTTGAGTGTTGGAAGTTTATCGATCAGTCCCTCTTGCAAACGACTAAATCCATATTCGTAAGATTGGCGAATAAGGGGAATATTTCTCGACTTTTGCAAGGCCTCGAGCAAACTAATTTTGTCTCCTTCCATCTCATGAGCTTCAGTCGGTTTCCATTTCCCCGAAATTAAATCCAATTCAATCGGCGCAGTTTCAACTTCTTTATCTGGATCGAGACCATTTTGAAAAAATTGCTGATAAACTAATGGCTTTAATATACTTCCCACTTGGTGATACTCATCGTTGATTGCTGTTTCCAAGTCTCGCTCAACTTTCGAATAATAGTAGAGATCGTTGCAATCTTCTGGATTGATACAAAGTTCAATATCACGAATATAAACTTTGACGGCTAAGTCTTTACCTTCCAATGCTTTTTGAGCCAATAGATCGCGAAGCCGTTCTTCACTCGCTGTTTGAATGGTGTATCTTTGATAAAAAGATTTAGACTTTAATGCTTCAGAAAAGGATTTTATTCTTTTATCTTGATTTTTTCTCTCCAATTCTCTAACCCACAGATCCCACTTTTTTTGATCCCAAAGGGAATCGTCTTCTGAACTCACCAAAGCAAGATCTTTTAGAGTTTTATAGACAAGCTCTGTTCTTTCTTTAAGAAGAGCGGCATTTTTAAGTGGATGATAGTGGTAGGGACCTTTTAAAAGTGCACTCAAAATTGCGGCTTCAAAGTTTGTTAGCTGTTGTGGTCTTTTATTAAAATAAAGAATACTCGCAGCAAAAGCTCCTTTTATTCGAACTCCTGCTAAACTTCCCCACACAACTTCATTGAAATAAGCTTGAAGAATTTCTTCTTTTTCATATTTCATCTCAATATAAAAAGCTAAAATCATTTCATTAAATTTTCGAGTGAAAGACTTTTCATTAGAAAAAAATAAATTCTTTACTAACTGCTGAGTGAGAGTCGACCCTCCTTGAACAAACTCAAACTCCTTAAGATCGATGAGAAGAGCTCTAAGAATCGCTTTGGGGTCGACACCTTTGTGTTTCAAAAAGCGATAATCTTCAATTCCAATGAGACCACGCCACAAGACCGGAGGAATATCACCAAAATTCATCTTGTGTTGATAACAATATTCCCGTTGGCAATCATTTATTTTTTCAATTTTTAAATCCACCGGATCATTGACTTGAAAATAGCCAAACATTCCAGGGCTTGAAATTAAAGAAAAAGACCCTTCAGTCACAAGATCATTAAACCATTGGTCAAATTCTTCTTCTTTGCTGAGAAGCGGAAATATCACTTCTAAATCTTTTCGCTGAACAACACTTCCAAGATCGAGCAAAATATTTTCTTTTTCCACTTGACGCTCCTTCCCAAATGCGTCCAGCGAAAAGCTTCCTCTGCGATTTATGTCACTTATGAGGGATATGGTGTAAGAAAGCAGTATCAACAAACAGAAAAGTAAGCTGACAACCACCCAAAACCCATATTTTAATAGTATTTTCTTTACCATATATAATAATTGCCAGTTTTCGACTGATTTCTTAATATTTGCATACTCATACACTGTTATTTATACCACTAATAACTCAATTTTTAAGGAGAATTAGCCTTGAGATTTACTGATATAATGAAATCACTACTTGTTATTATTTTACTGACATTTTTTGCTGCAGGCGATGTTTTTTCTGTACCGGTAGATTTCAAAGGAAGCGTGGGCTTTGATGCCATTCGAATTAACGATTATCGAAGAACAGAGTCGGACACAACCAATGCAGATTTAACTTCCGGAACTCAAGCAATCAAAGGTAGCTCTGACGATGCTTACATTCAATCTTATATTTTTAGATTAAATCCTCAGCTTGTTGTTAACGATCACGTAACTGTAAAATCTGAAGTTGCCTCCGGGCATGGTCGAGGAGGTTACCTCGGTGACAACACAACTGTGAATCAAAACAATAACACAGTTGGATTTGGTGGCCGCTACTATGGATTAACTTCCGCTCAAAATGATACTCTCAATGTTAATCAATTTTATCTTGATATTTATGCCGACATGGCGACATTTAAAGTCGGTCGCTATAACAAGCATTGGGGACTTGGCGCTGTTTTCAATGGTGGAGAGAAAGCTCAAGATCGTTTTTTTACAATTTATGAAGGAATGGAACTTACTTTCACTCTTGGAAACTTTTATCTCACTCCACACTACGCAAATTTAAACTCCCGCAGTGAACTCACTCATGGCGCTGAGATCAAAGATCTTGCTTTGAGCATCCTTTATGATAACCCAGACAAAGATTTAAAATTTGGAGTTTATCTCGGAAAAAGAAAAAGTGGAGACAGAAACGAAGTGCTCGTTAGACCAGACGATAGCAACCCAGCTACTGATGAATATGTTGGCTACTCAAACGTTCGAATCATTGATGTTTTTTATCATAAATATTGGGACTATATCTCTCTTGGTTTAGAAATCCCTCTAGTCGATGGAGACATTGGCCGAATCTATGACGATACAACTTTCTCTGGATTCCAGTCATCTGCTTATATAGCAGAGCTTGGACTGGAAGCCACCGAGAGTTGGGAATTCAAACTCTACGGAGGGATGGTATCGGGTGATACACCGGGGAACACTTTTGAAGCATTTTATCTCAACCCTAACTATCAAATTGCAGAGCTTATGTTCCGCTACAACCTTCAAGCTATTAGCAACTCGAACTACAATTTGTACGACTCGGCTATTTCCAATACGACATACGCTAAGCTAAGTACTCTCTACAAGTCAGGACTTTGGAAGTGGTACTTTGATTTCATCTGGGCCAAAGCTAATGAAACTGCGAAAGCAGGACAAACGCGTGCTTGGAATCACGAGCTTGGCTATTCATTTATTCCCACAGAAGATCAAAAAGATGATATGGGATATGAAGTTGATCTTTCTTTTGAATATCAATGGAACCCCAACCTCGTTCTTTCTGGTTTTCTTGCCTACTACAGTGTTGGTGATTACTACAAGTACACTAATAACGATGCGGGAGCTCCCGACATTAGCACTAAAAACCAAATGGGCGGAGGGATGAGACTCAACCTTAACTTCTAAGGTTGAAGTAAAGATCCTACGGATAGTTGATTGGTGTATAATTCAAGTAATTTGAATTGCCTGTGTTGTACATTGATGGATCATAGTACATCGAACTTGGCGTATAGTTATTATATCCTTGAGAAAAAATCCCTGAATTCAAAAAACTGCTCCACATAGAATCATTATATTGAGAAAATTGAGAAAAGGTATTTGAATACAAATCTCCCCACTGTTGAAAGCCCTGCCCTAGAGTATAGTAGGGTTGAGTGCTCAAATAGTTTAACCGAGAGTTTAAAGCTTCAAAATTTTGCCCATAGTAATTGAGCATAGGGTTGAGATCTCCCGCCCCGGCTCCAAAAGGGTTCGACCGAAAAGCATTGAGCCACGGATTTGTTGTCGTCGTGACATCACTTACTTCAGTTTCAGTCAAATCAGCATCCATTTTCTCATTTATAACCGCATAAAATTTTTCTTCATCAGCTTCGCTAAATTTCCCCTTGTTTTCATTTCTTTCACAAGCTTGTTTAGATTTAATACTGCCAAATTCGTCAAGGCGACGCTCTAAAATTTTAATTCTCATATCAATATGTTTTGGATGAAATTCGCTGGTTCTCTGCAATCCTAAGAGCTCTTTATCATCGATAAAGAGTTTATTGGCTGGAATATCATCAATATCATCTTCGCTTACGCCTAGGTATTCGAGTTTTTCTGCATCATCTTCGTCAAAATCATTATGATCTTTCAAATAATCTAAAAGATCCTCGGTCTGTTTTTTATTCACAATACAGTGAGTATAATTAAATGCAGACTCACATTGATGAAATTCAGCTTTGTTATCAAAATATTCTTCATATTTCGATCGAAAGTTTGATCCATCACTTTCTGTATCAAGAATTAATTTTAATCTGGCCCAGGCTTCATGAAGTTTTTTACCTTTTTCAAGTTTTTCTGGGGTCGCATTTTGGGCAAAGGCTTCAACTTTTGCGAGACTTTTAATTTTATCGAGATTATCGAATCTTTTACCATCAACTTCGTTCCAATATTTTCCTTTCATCTCTTTTTGAAGCTTCGCAAAGAGTTTTTCACCATCCGATCTTTTCTTGCGATCACTTGACTCTAATAACTTCTTTGCTTTTAAAGCGACTTGGTATCTTTTTTGTGCATTTTGTATAATTCCATCGACGACTTTGTCATAATCCCCGCCCTCATCTTGAGCGAAAACATCACGATCGCGAATTCCATCTATTCCAGGATAAGTAGGGTCATTGAGATCGCAACTTACACTAGGAATACTTTTTAATTTGGCGAGAACTGAAGGTCTATTGCCGTCAACATCTCTTAATGTGGATTTATCATCGCCCTCGATTTTTAGAACAATATTGCTAAGATCACTAACAAGTCCAAGGGTTGGACCATCATCAATTGGTCGTCTCATACAATTAAAGACATTTCTGAAATAATCCTCGAATTTTATGTATGGACTATTTTTAGCTCCAAAAGTAAGAATTTCAGTTTTATTTTCACAAGACTTAGTTCCCTTTTTAGCTTGATAAAGGAACTCATTGTGTTTGTCGTATGGATAATCTCCTAAGCGAATCGATTTTTTTCCGAGATAACGATCTCTTTCAAGTACATAGCGATTCATACTTTCTTTTTTCTTCTTCCCAGAACCCTTAAACAAGTCTTGGAAAAACTTATTATCAATAGTTTGAAAGTGATTGAAACATTTTTTCAGAGCACTTTGAGGATTTTCTTCAATATCAAATTTTTTGATTTTGAATGGTTCGTCTGCTCCATCATAAGAAAATGTACAATTCCCACTTAGAACACTGTAATCGACATTATTACTTCCACTATCACCACAATTATCAATAATCCCCAGCTGAGCCAAATAATACTCATTCGATTCTTTATGAGATTTCCCTTCAAGCATGTTGATACAAGCCGTAGGAACATCATTAAATTCAAGATTCAGAAATCCATCATCATCCCTTACGAGTTTAATGCTTGGATCAAATTTCAGATCAAGTTCTGGATTTTTTTCATTGATTTGTTCAACTTTCTTTTTAAACGGAATAATAAAATCATCGACAAACAAACTCACAATCTCATCAGGACTCACCATCTTTTCACAATCTTTTTTCTCGATAGGTTTTGGGCGAGGAAGAACTTTTTTCTTAGGCTGTTCTGGTTCATTAGGCGGATTGAAATTATCTACAAGAGTTGTCGCTAAAGCTTGAGTGAGAACTTCACTTGGAATTGGTTGCGCAAAAGAACTTTGCGTAATCATTTTAAAGACAAATAAAAATAGAAGTAAAGTTATTAGTCGTTTCATTACACTTCTTAAAGTTGTTACTATGTATACAATTTATCGGAAAAACTTGCCGGGATATTAAATAAAAAGAACATTAGGAATAGTCGAGTCGAAGACTCAGACAATATTCAAAGGATCAACATCTATGAAGTACTGTACGCCACTGGGAACAGACATTTGCTCATTAAAAGAATCAAGTACCTGTAGAAGTTGATTAAAATTATCCGTTTTTAATTGAATAAAATAAAGGTATTGGTTTTTTCTTTTTTCAACTAGTGCTGATCTTGGTCCCAATATTTCGATTCCCAAATTGGCCTTTCTAATTGTGGCCTCTAATTTGTTTTTTACTTTCTGGGAAAAAGTTTCAACGCGAGTTCGAAAGCGCGAGCTCATCACCAAATAGGCTAGTTTTGAAAATGGAGGATAGCCAAGTGTTTCTCGCACAAGGATTTCATTTTCGTAAAACTTATCAAACTCATGATTTTGAATACAATTTATCAATTCGTTTCTAAACTGTGTTTGAAGATAGACAACCGACTTTTCACCAAAGCGCCCAGCCCTTCCCAAAACTTGTGTCACCAATTGATAAACTTTTTCTTGGGCCCTAAAATCTGGGGTGTTTAGCCTACCATCAACCCCTAAAATTCCAATCAATTTTACATTTTTAAAGTTGTGTCCCTTTGAAATCATCTGGGTTCCAACCAAAATATCTATTTTACCTTTTCCAAAATCTTCAATTCGTTTTTCAACCTCTGATATATTTTTAAGATCATCTCTATCAAAGCGTTCAATATTTATCGTTGGAAACTTCTTTTGTAAAACCTCAAAAATTTTCTCTGTCCCATATCCACTTCTTTTAAGATCTAAGCACCCACAGCTCGGGCATTCGTTTCTTTCAGGTATTTTATAATCACAACTATGACATTCCATGGTTTTGCGACCTGAAAAATAGGTAAGGCTTACTGAACAGTTGGGACATTCAAATGTAAATCCGCAATTGGGGCATTGAATATATTTTGAAAATCCCAGTTTATTCACAAAGAATATTGCTTGCCCTTTTTCCCTAAGGACAATTTCTAACTGTGATAAAACAGAATCACTAATAGGCCAACTTTCAGCTTCGTCGATAGGATTGTTAACAACTTCTACCACAGGTAGCTGACTATTATTAAATCTTTTCTTTAATACATAATAAGAAAGATTCTTGTTGTGCTTAAAGCGATAATAACTCTCCACCGAGGGCGTTGCTGAGGCGAGTATGATAGGAATATTTTCTATTTGAGCTTTTTTTATGGCCACATCTCGTGCATTAAAGTGGCAGCGATCTTCTTGTTTAAACGAGCCATCATGCTCTTCATCCACAATGACCAAACCTAAGTTATTAATTGGTAGAAAAACAGAACTTCGCACACCAATTACAAAGATTGGTTCGTCCAGCTCTTTAACTTTTCTCCAGAGGTTAAAGCGATCAGAATTTTTAATGGAACTGTGATAGACAAAAATTTTGCAATCCAAAAACTCAGAGAAGAATGCAACAAATTGAGGAGTTAGATTGATTTCTGGCACTAAGAATTGAACAGATTTTCCTTCTTTGATAACTTTTTTTATTAGTTCTAAAAAAATGATACTTTTTCCACTACCTGTAACCCCATGGATAAGGCTCTGAGAAAAAGTCTCAAAATTTTTTTCAAACAGACTATCTAGTATGGCTTGTTGGTCTTCGTTTAAATCCAACGGAAAAGACTTTCCTTCCCCTTGAGTAAAAGTCGGCTCTTTGACTCTTTTGAGATAGGGTGGGAGAGCATCAAAAATGAGCTTACCTAGAGGTGAGAAGTAATATTTTGCAACCCAACGATAAAGTTTAAGCTCATTTTCATTTAATGAAAAAAATTGTTTTTCTAATCCATGAATTTTTTTATATTTTATTTCAGGATCAACATCGCTTTCTCCGACAAAATCAACAATGCAACCCAGTTCGTTTCTTTTGCCAAGCGGGACTTCAACCAAGTTACCAACTTCAAATTTATCCTCGAGGTCAACCTTATAAGTTAATAATTGGTGTTTGGGATAATTAACTGCAACCTGGCAAAATGTGTTCATAGAATGAGGAAACTCGGTGCCTTTTCAGGTGTAAAAGAAGATGACGTTTTTGTTAAATTAATTTTAGTCTCTTCGTATTTAGATGTTTTAGAATCAATAGTATAATATTCTTTTGTTTCAATATAATACCTGTCATCTCCATCCTGAATATAAATATACTTCGGCATTTCATGTGATCCGTTAAATATTTCGTATCCCTGAAAACTCATTGAAATATGGGCACCATTTTTATTGAAATTAAGTTTTTTCAAGCGACGGCTAGAGGCTTCAAACCAAGCATCAAAATCTTCTTTTAAAACTTTCCAAAACATTTCATTGCCATCTTTTACGAGCTGAGCTTTTTCTGCTTCCTCATAATAACTTTTAGTCATGAGGTCGTGAATTTCCTTTTTTTCTTCTGGATTTTTACCAAAGAGAGGCGACTGTTCTTCGCTTAAGTCGGGATTCTTTTTTTTCCGCTCTAGGTATAATTTATATTTTTCTAAAAGAATTTTTTTATTTGCATCAATTTTTTCTATATTAAAAGTAACATCTATCCCCTCTTTTTTAAGAAAATCTATAATTAGAGTAGAATCATTTTTCAAAAACATATTCAAAACCGCATAAAAAAGAGCCTGACTCTTTTTGGTTTTCGACCAAGCCGTAGTCAAAATATTTTTAAGAGTTGAAACTTTACTTGAAGTTCCGTTCGACGTAACAAAGGTATGGTATTGTAGAATCTCTCTTTTATTCAAATAATCCACGAGATAAATCTTGGATTTCATCGTTTCGTTCGTTTTTAAATTTTTAATATCAAACAAAACGTAGGACCCATTTTTTTCAATTTCAATATTATTATTATTCCGAAATAGAGATTCAACCGTAGGGCGATAAGCAAATAATGGCATTGATAATGTAATCAAAAACAATATTAGAAACTTTTTCATAAATTGATTTCATCCTTTTTGAATTCTTTTCTGATAATTGAAATAAAACTCTCTCGGAGTTTTGAATTATCAAGCGCTGCCCTTACTGTCGCTTCAAGATAACCTAGCGGTTGGCCCGTATCGATTCTTCTACCATCAAAAATATGAGCATAGACATTTCTTTGCTTAGCCATTTCATTGATAGCATCTGTGAGTTGGTATTCTCCGCCAGATCCCCGAGGAATTGACTTGAGTAGCTCAAAAATCTGTTTATTTAAAATATAGCGCCCAGGAGTTGCAAGATTGGAAGGAGCGTCTTGGGGACTTGGTTTTTCCACCATGGCTTCCATTTTAAAAGTTGTTGCGGAACCTTCAACTGGCGTTCCTTTGACTATTCCATATTTTTTAACGTCTTCACGCGGAACTTCCATAACTCCAATAACAGGAGCTCTACCCAAACTCTCGGAAATATCCATCAACTGTTTTGTTGTAGGCGTCTCACCAAATATCAAATCATCACCTAAAATGACTGCAAAAGGTTCATTATCATCAATCAGGTCTTCTGCTTGAAGAACTGCATGACCAAGTCCCAGTTGTTCTTTTTGTTCGACGGAGACAAATCGAGCAGAATTGGAAATTTTATGAATTTTCTTAAGAAGCTCAAATTTCTTTTTTTCTTCGAGAAATTTCTCCAACTTGGCATTTGTTGAAAAATAATTTAACAAAGACTCTTTTTCTTCAGAAACAACAAAAATGATTTCTTCTATTCCCGACTCAATGGCTTCATTAACAACATAGTGAATCATCGGCGTATCAAGAATTGGAATCATTTCCTTAGGTATAGACTTGGTGACAGGAAGAAATCGAGTTCCCTTGCCGGCTACCGGTATAATAGCTTTTTTTATTTTCATGATAAAAATTTCTTCACTATAATAAATTATTCGCTAGTTTTATTATGAAAACAATAACTTTACGACTAATTTTATTTATTTTCTTCCTGGGCTCCGGGGCCACATTCCCACTTCAAAGTTTTGGGATTATCAGAGATTACCAGACCACTAGAATGATCTCAACCTCTGGTGCTGGTGTTGCATCCATTCTCATGGTTGATGCCTTATTTCTAAATCCAGCAACTTCAGCATACTTTAAGGAAAATCTTATTTATGCACAACACAATAATGGCAAGCTCAAAGCGAGAAGCTCAACCAGACCTTCCAATGATCAATATCCCAACGATCCAGGAGGTTTCACTCTTGCAGCGACTGATTCCAGTAGCCCAATTAGAGGTGGCTTTGCCTACGTTAATTATGATGAAAATGATCGCACAAGAGAGCGTTATTCACTCAATATGTCTCAAGCTGTTTCGGCCGGGGGTGCATTTGGAATTACCCACTACTACACAATTGATAAACCAATTGGCTTAAACAAAGATGCCTTTCATCGAACGAACCTTGGAATAGCTTTCATTCAAAATGAGCGCTTCAGTATGGGTGCAGTCGTCAATGATATCGCCCAAGGCCAGTCTGAAGCAAGCACTGCGATTGCAGGTGTCCAATATCTCCTCTCAAAAAATACTGTCGTGATGCTCGATTCTGGATTTAATTATCGCGGATCACTTTCTGACAGTATTTTTTATCGCTCAGCAATCCAAATTAAATTTTTAGAACGTGTACTTGTAAGAGCAGGAATTTTTAATGACAAACATTTCAACACGAAGGGTGGCTCTTGGGGAGTCTCTTGGGTTGGTCCTCGGTTTACTATTGAATTCGCTAATCTCGTGACTAAAAGAAGAGATGATCTCTCTGTTTATCTCTATGAAAACGAAGCTATTAACGAAGCTTCATTTTCATTCGTGTTAAAACTATGACAAAGAAAAAACAAACAAAGTTTGAAGACAAAATTATTGAAGAACGCTACAAGAAAAGATTTTCTTCAGCCAAAATCGGAAAAGCTTGTTATAAACGTGGCGATGCTGCCGGTATGGTTGGCTATTATAATGGGTACCTAAAAGCCATTGGTGATTTTCACTCCGTTGACCCAATGAAATTAAAACCCTCCGTTTTCGAAGGTAACTCCGCTGTAAGTGAAAGAATTCTTGTAAGTCAAATCTATTACGAGCTCGCCCGTGTCTATGATATGAAATCTGAAGACACATATGTGAAGAGAACTCAACAATGTTTAGACCAGTTTGCTATCTTTACAGTGAATCAGCCTTATCAAAATATAAATTCTGAAATGCTGCGAGTTCATTTAAAGACGACAAACTTTAGAAATAAAGAAATGTTTCGGGAAACTTTAAAAAAAATATATTCCAAAAGCAGTACTTGTTTTATTGCGACCTATTGTTATTCATCCTCTAGCCCTGTCACTCAAGAATTTCGCCAATTTAGAAACTCCACGATGAACAAACCTTGGGGATTTGCCCTATATCGCTATTACTATGCACATTCTCCTTATATCGTGAATTTTTTGGAGAATTACCCACGCCTTGGAAATATTTTAAAATATTCTTTTATAAAACCCATTTTATATGCTCTTCATCTCCTACTCAGATTGATACCTTATGAATATTATCGTTAAAATTATTTATCAGAGTTGGGTGAAAATATTTATAATTAGTTTTATCGCTCTCGTGTCTATCGCCGTTTTTGGTGATCTCGTAAATAATATTTTAAGAAACAAATACACTTATGTTGAAATTTTTGAAAACCTACTTTTCAACAGCAGCTTTATGATTTCAAAAATTTTTCCCATTAGCTGTTTGCTTGCGACTTTGTTTTCTTTTAACAAACTAAAAACGCATAGTGAGTTGACCGCTATTCTAGCAACAGGATTTTCATCTAGAAAAATTATTAATATTATTTGTGTTTTATCGGGCTTTATTGCAATTATTCAATTTATCAATCTTGGCTATTACGATCCTTATTTAAAGAGACTTAAGGAAGCTAAACTTGACGGCTATGCTCTCTCACACAGTTTTAATCCCAACCAAAATATCTGGTTTAAAGGAAATGATTATTACGGATCATTTTTATATTTTGATAAGAAAGACAACACGCTCAAACTCCCGAAGCTTTATTTCTACGACGACTCTATTCTCACTAAAATCGTCGAGGCTAAAGAAGCTCGCTATATCAAAAACCAACTCTGGGAACTTCTCGATGCTAATGTTTTTGATCTTCTTGCCGATAAAAAAAGTTTTCCCAACTACTATACATCGCGAAGTATAAAAGTTTACTTAAATGAGAAAATTTCTGATCTGACCAAATACCAATCGGGTATCTACTCACTCAATATCCGTGCACTTCTGACTTTTATCAATAGTGTTCGAA
This sequence comes from Halobacteriovoraceae bacterium, assembly GCA_020635135.1. Taxonomy (GTDB): domain Bacteria; phylum Bdellovibrionota; class Bacteriovoracia; order Bacteriovoracales; family Bacteriovoracaceae; genus JACKAJ01. Next base: position 1,398,460 of record JACKAJ010000015.1, on the reverse strand, counting down.
AAACAGGTATAAATATCAGTGAATTTCTCGTGCTGTACTATGAAAAACTCGCCAACTCTTTTAGCTGCATTCTGTTTGCATTATTTCCACTCTTTACCCTAAAAAACTCGAGTAAAAGAACATCGAGCGCAGGAAAATCCATACTTATGGCTTTATTTTTTTCCATCTTTTTCTGGGTTGTATCGTCCTCGCTTCAGTCACTGGGCCTAGACAATACTGTCCCCCCTCTCGTGGCTACCTTTTCATTGCATGCATTAATTACTCTCTACTTAGCAAAAGGCTATTTTTCACTGGAAAAGCTCACCTAAAATTGCTAAAAATGGTGCATGAAGCTCATTGTAGACGACCCCAATTTTCCGCACGGCGCCAAAGAACTCGATATCGTCGTTTACCCCAATCCTATTCTCAAAAAAGTCGCAGAACCCGTTGAAGTCTTCGATGAAGAACTCAAAGAACTCTGCCAAAACATGCTTTACACCATGTACAAGGCTCCGGGAATTGGTTTAGCCGCCCCTCAGATTGGTATTGGCAAAAGAATCTTTGTTATGGATGTCGATTATGACAGAGAGTTTTTAGATGAAGATGGTAATGAAGTAAAAATTTCTAATCTCAATCCAAGAATATTTATCAACCCTCAGTTAAAAAACCATGAGGGAAAAACCACCTATCAAGAGGGATGCCTAAGTGTTCCCAATATTTTTGATGATGTTGAACGCTACAAAACTGTCGATGTTGAGTATCAAGATGTAAACGGTAATAAACACACTATAAGCACAGATGATCTTCTTTCAATTTGTATTCAACACGAAAATGATCACCTTGATGGAATTGTTTTCATTGAAAAGCTCAGTCATTTAAAATTTAATTTTTATCGGCAAAAACTCGTAAAAGAAAAAACGAGACGAGGAGCACTCAAGTAGATGCTTAAGACCGTTTTTTTTGGAACTCCGGACATTTCCGTTCCGACATTAAAAGCTCTAAAAAACAATCCACAAATAAATCTTCTCGCTATTGTTGCAAATCAAAGTAAAAAAGCCGGTCGAGGGCAAAAAATTAAAAACCCGCCCAGTGTTATTTTTGCTCAAAAAAACAACATTCCTTGTTTTCAAGTAGAAAAAGTTAACTCAGACCCAGAACTACTAAAATTTTTAGAAGACCAAAAGCCTGACTTGTTTATTGTTTTTGCTTTTTCTCATTTTCTAAGCGAAAAACTGCTTGGTATCCCATCACTAGGTGCATTTAATATACACACTTCACTACTTCCAAAATATCGAGGAGCTGCGCCAATTCAATATGCACTTTTAAATGGAGATAGTGAAACTGGTGTATCGATTCAAAAAATGGTCAAAGAAATGGATGCAGGAGATATTGCTCACTCAAAAACAGTAACAATTTCTCCAACGGACAATGGCGCCATCCTCTACGATAAACTTAAAGATCTGGCTCCATCTGTAAGCGAAGAATTTATTACAAAGCTATTATCAGGTAATCTCCAATATACGAAGCAAGATTCAGATAAAATCAGTTTTGCACCTACGCTAACAAAAGAAGACGGCCATTTACAATTTATCAATTATACGGCTGAACAAATTAAAAACCGGGTGCGGGCATTTGATCCCTGGCCTGGCACATTTTGTTTTCTCGAAGAAAAAAGACTGAAAGTTCTCGAAGTTGAAGCCTGCAACGACAATCTCAAACCTGGGGAAGTATCGACTAAATTTCAAATGCTAAAAATTGGATGCCGAGAAGGATCTCTTCGACTTAAGTCAATTCAACTAGAGGGCAAGGGGAAATCTGACGATATTTCCTTTTTAAACGGCTATCGACAAGAAATAAAACAACTGAGTTAATTATGAGCAAAAAAACAACAATCTCACCAAGTCTACTTTCAGCTGATTTTCTAAATCTACAAACTGAAATCGATTATTTTTCCAAATTAGAAAATCTTTGGCTCCACCTCGATGTCATGGATGGGCACTTTGTTCCCAACCTCACCTTTGGAACTCCCATAATTAACAAACTTAAAAAGGCAACTCCAATCAAGCTTGATGCTCATTTCATGGTAACCAATCCTCTTCTTCATCTGGAGCTTTTTAAAGATTCAGGGCTTCACAATTTTACATTTCATTGGGAATCTCTTGATCATCACCACCGTTTTATTGAAGAAGCTAAAAAATATTATCCCTCGGTCGGTATTTCTCTCAATCCCTCTACCCCCATTTCTGTGGTTCCTGAATTTATTTTAAAATCAATTGATCTCATCCTGGTTATGACTGTTAACCCTGGATTTGGCGGGCAATCGTTTATTAGTGAATGCTTAGACAAAGTTAGAGAGCTTAAAAAAATTAGAGATGAAAAAAACTTTCATTATATCATTCAAGTTGATGGAGGCATCAACAATAATACCGCAAAAGAGACAATAGAAGCCGGCGCAGATAATCTCGTCGCAGGTTCTTATATTTTTAAACACCAACCAAGTGAGTATGAAGCAGCGGTTGAAAGTTTAAGGAGTTAACCATGGAATTTACTCTCGATGGTTCTAATTTAACAATTGATCGCGTTTGCCAAATCTCTCGCGCAAAACAAGTAAAGCTTAATATATCTGAAGCTGCAAAAAAGAATATTGAAAAAAGTTTTCAATATGTTCAAAAAGTTGTTGAAGAGGGGACATCCGTTGTCTACGGAATCAATACAGGATTTGGAGCTCTTTCTAACAAGCATATAGACAAGAAAGATTTGGGAAAACTTCAACTTAACCTCATTCGCTCTCACTGCACTGGGGTGGGTGATCCCTTCCCAAGAGAAGTCGTTCGCGCCATTCTTCTTTTAAGAGCTAATTGTCTCATGCAGGGGAACTCAGGAGTCAGCTTTGAAACTTTGCGCTTGATTCTCGATTTTATTGAAGAAGATATTATCCCCGTTATTCCAGAGCAAGGTTCTGTTGGAGCTTCGGGTGATCTTGCGCCCCTTTCTCATATGACTCTCGCGCTAATAGGAGAGGGTGAAGTTTTTTACGATGGCAAAAAACTTTCAAGTGACTTTGTTATGCATTCTCTAGGAAAAAAGCCACTGGTTCTTAAGCCAAAAGAGGGCTTAGCCCTTATCAACGGAACAACCGTAATGGCTGCCCTTGGTGCCCTTGCCACTAATGAAGCATTAAGACTCGCAAAACTCTGTGATATTGCCAGTGCCATGACTCTGGATTCCCTGCAGGGATCCATTAAACCTTTTGATCCCGATATTAGCAGAATAAAACCCCACAAAGGCCAATTAGAAGTTTGTGAGAATATGAACGCCCTTCTGGAGAATTCTGAAATTCTCAACTCACACGAGAACTGTGGAAAAGTTCAAGACCCATACTCTCTTCGCTGTATTCCCCAAGTTCACGGAGCCTGTAGACAGACAATTCGCCATGCCTATGAAGTGATCAATGTTGAAGTTAACTCTGTGACAGATAATCCACTTATTTTTGTGGAAAAAGATAAAGTTATATCGGGTGGTAATTTTCACGGAGAAGCGATCGCTCTTTGTATGGATTATCTCTGTATGGGAATGGCCGAATTTTGTAGTATTTTGGAAAGAAGAGTTGAAAAAATGATGAATCCCACTTTTTCTTCTCTACCATCGTTTCTCACTGAAAACTCCGGTCTCAACAGTGGGTTAATGATTGCTCACGTAACCGTCGCGGCCCTTGCTTCCGAAAATAAAATTCTCTGCCATCCAGCAAGCGTAGATTCGATTCCTACTTCCACCGACAAAGAAGACCATGTATCCATGGGAGTTTCCGCTGGAAGAAAGCTCCATAAAATTATTCAAAAACTTAAGTACTGCCTGGCCATAGAGTTTCTTTGTAATACACAAGCTTTGGAATTTAATGAACACTCAACATCTCCAGTTCTTCAAAATGTTTTAAAACTTATTCGAAGCCACGTTCCTCCTATCAAAGAAGATCGCGCTTTCTATAAAGATATCAATGTCATTGTGTCCTTAATTGAAAACGATGACATTCTCAATGAGGTCGCTAAGCTCATTGAACTAAAATAAGGATCACTCATGAGCACTTTTAACATTCCCCTTCCACCGACCGGTGACAAACTTAACTGTAAAGGATGGCATCAGGAGGCTGCTCTTCGTTGTCTTCTCAATAATCTCCACCCCGATGTCGCTGAAGACCGCGATAGCTTAATTGTCTATGGCGGAAATGGAAAAGCCGCTCGCAATATTAAAGCTCTCGAAAATATTATTGAAACATTAAAAAACCTTGAAAACGATGAAACGCTTCTCGTTCAATCGGGGAAACCCGTCGCCGTTTTCCCTAGTAACCCTCATGGTCCTCGAGTTCTTATCGCTAATTCGAATCTCGTTCCTCATTGGGCAAACTGGGATCACTTTAATAAGCTCGCGGCCAAAGATCTCATTATGTATGGGCAAATGACAGCCGGGAGCTGGATCTATATTGGAACCCAAGGAATTCTTCAAGGAACTTATGAAACTTTTATGGCCGCTGGAAGAACTCATTACAATAGTGACCTTACAGGAAAACTTATTTTGAGTGCAGGTCTCGGCGGAATGGGAGGAGCTCAACCTCTTGCCGTAAAAATAGCTGGTGGCGTTTTTGTTGGTTGTGATGTCGATCCTGAAAGAATTCAAAAGCGCTTAAAGACAAAATACCTCGATGTTGAAGCAAAAGATTTTGATGAAGCCATTTCTCTCGCTTTAAAAGCAAAAGAACAAAATAAAGCAACATCTATTGGTGTGGTTGGAAATGCCGCCGATTTCTATCGCTATATTATCGATCAAAAAATTCTTCCCGATCTCGTGACAGATCAAACATCGGCTCACGATCCTCTCAACGGTTATGTTCCTCAAGGTCTTACTCTCCTAGAAGCAAGTGCTCTTAGAAAATCAAATCCTGAAGAATACACAAAGCGCTCTTACCAAACGATGCGCGTTCATGTTGAGTGTATGCTGGAACTTCAAAGTAAAGGATCACATACTTTTGATTATGGAAACAACTTGCGTGCAGGTGCTGAAAAAGCTGGATGTGAAAATGCTTTTGCCTTTCCAGGATTTGTTCCGGCTTATATTCGACCACTTTTTTGTGAAGGATCAGGTCCATTCCGTTGGATTGCCCTCTCTGGTGATCCCGAAGATATCTATACAACAGATGAGACGCTCAAAGAGCTTTTTCCTGAAAATAAACTTCTCATCAATTGGCTCAACAATGCCAAAGAGCACATCGCCTTTCAAGGACTTCCTTCGCGAATATGCTGGCTAAAATACGGCGATCGCGAAAAAGCAGCTCTGGCCTTCAATAAACTGGTTCGCGAGAAAAAAGTGAAGGCACCTATTGTGATTGGTCGCGATCATTTAGATTGCGGCTCTGTTGCTTCTCCTTTTAGAGAAACCGAATCCATGAAAGATGGCACTGATGCGGTAAGCGATTGGCCGCTACTCAATGCTATGATTAATATAAATAATGGCGCTAGCTGGGTGAGTTTTCACCACGGCGGTGGCGTTGGAATGGGTTATTCACAGCATGCTGGTATGGTCATCGTGTGCGATGGATCTGAAGAGATGGACAAGCGATTGAGCCGGGTTCTCAATTCCGATCCAGGAATGGGGATTGTCCGCCATGCCGATGCAGGGTATGATATTTCTCTAAAGATTGCGAAAGATCAAAACACGAAAATAAAGTTTCCTTCACTATGAATGGCATTAAAAACTTAAGCGAAATACTCACTCTTGAAAAAGCTTATCACAAAGATGGTCGAAACCTCTTACCAGAAGATGTTTCAATCATTAAAGATGGCGCCGTAGTCTATAACGATAATGAAATTCTCTGGGTGGGTAAGACTTCAGAAATTCCAGAAAAATATAAAGATATTCAATGGACCGAGGGAAAGGGTCAGGTACTTACGCCAGAACTTGTCGATTCCCACACTCACACAGTCTTTGGAGGCAATCGCGCCGGCGAATATGTTAGTCGACTCAATGGAGCAACTTACGAAGATATTGCAAAAAAAGGTGGGGGCATTCTTTCAACCATGAAGCATACACTTGAAGCTTCTGAACAAGAACTCTTCGAAACTGCCGTGGAACGAGTTGAAAAAATGAGCTCGCTTGGTGTTGGAACTCTTGAAATTAAAAGTGGCTATGCTTTAACTTATGATGGAGAAAAAAAACTTTCAAAAATAATTGATAAGCTTAAAGGACATTTTAAAAATCGCGTTCATATTTTTAATACTTATTTAGCAGCTCATGCAGTTCCAAAAAATTTTAGCTCCAGTCGCAAATATATGGATGAAATTGTAATTCCACTTCTCGATGAATTGGCTTCCGAAAAAATTATTGATGCCATCGATATTTTTCACGAAGTGGATTATTTTGATTTAAAAGATGTCGAAAAAATTTTTAAGCGAGCTCAAGATCACGGCATTGCTTTAAAAATTCACGCCGATGAATTTAATGACAACGGTGGCGCAGTGATCGCTGCAAAATACAACGCTCTCAGTGCCGATCATTTACTGGCCACAAAACCAGAAAACATTAAAACACTTGCGGCTTCAAAAACTGTTGCAACATTTCTTCCTGGAACATCCCTATTTCTTGGAAAAAAACTCGCTAACGCCAGGGCCTTTATTGATGCCGGTGCTAAGTTTGCCATTGCTACCGATTTTAACCCTGGAAGCTGCCACTTTTATAATCTGCCCTTGCTTGCCTCTATAGGGGCATCGCTCTACAAGCTGAACCAGACGGAGTTTTGGGCCTCCATCACCCTCAATGCCGCTCACGCTTTAGGTCTTCGAAACCAGGGTGCTATTGTTGTAGGTCTCGCTCCTAGCATGAAACTTTTTAACACCACGAGGGTATCAGAAATTTCTTATAACTGGGGAAATAATCTTTTTAGGAGTTCAATATGAAATTATTAACATTTGTCTTTTTTATTATCTCTTCTTTCACTTTTGCAGCGACATCGGTTGGAAAAAAAGCTCCCAATTTCACGTTGATGAGTGAATCACACAAAAAAGTTTCACTAACAGATTTTAAAAACAAAATTGTCGTGCTCGAGTGGTATAACAAAGATTGTCCTTTTGTTAAAAAACATTACGACACAAATAATATGCAAAACCTTCAAGAAAAATACACCAAACAAGACATCGTTTGGCTTTCTATTGTTTCTTCCGCAAAAGGAAAACAAGGATATCTAACTCCTGAAGAGGCGATGACTGTTAAAAAATCTGTGCACTCTCATGCCCATCACATACTTTTTGATACTGACGGAAAAGTAGGAAAACTTTATGGAGCCAAGACAACTCCTCATATGTTCATTATTAATAAAAAAGGTGAGCTTGCTTATCGCGGAGCTATCGACAGCGTGGCCTCAACAGACAAAGACGATGTCAAAGCTGCTATGAATTACGTCAGCAAAAATTTAGACAATATGCTCGCTGGAAAAGCACTTTTTGCGAAAGAAACGCAATCTTATGGCTGCTCAGTAAAATATTGACTTAAGTTAATTGGAAATAATTTTTATTTTTTATGCTTGTGTGCTATAGACCTTTCATTCGTTGAAAAGGAGATACCACATGACAAAATTTTTAATCTTATTTTCTATTCTTTTTAGTACCTTAGGTTACTCAGATGCTAAATATAGCCTAGATTGTGAACTAAAAAGTTATTTTGAAGAAAATTCTAACTTTAAAGCTGACCTTTTTTACCCTGGTCTTTCAGATTCTGGGTATACTCAAAACATTGATCTTTCTGATGAAGATTATAAATCAAGACTGATTAATGGTAGCTCAAGTTTCACTGAGGAAGTAATTGGAAAAAGTAAAGTCTTTACACTTACTAACATTGTAGGTGATTACGTTGAAGGAGTAGATCAAAAAGTCACAGGTGGAAAAATTACATTTTTATTTTATACAGAAGAATCTGATGAAGAATATGACATCTTAACCTTTACCGGAGATTTTCGTTACGAACTCTTGTCAGAAGAAAATCAAGTAATCGAATATTCTGACGGAGAAGCAAAGTGTACATATAGCCCCTATGGGGACTAAAGCCTACAGAAGGTGCCAGGTACGCATCACACTGCAACAGGTATCTGTTGCAGTGTGATGCGTACCTGGCACCTATAAGTAACCCTTTAATTCTTTCACGATTTTTTTGTCTGTGTAATCCGTAAATTTTTCATTGAAATAAATCACTTTCCCTTTGTGATAAATAATTGAAGCGGGAATGTGAGTGAGAATAAATTTATCGAGAAATTTATTTTCCGGATCGAGAACCGATTTGAAATTAAGCGAATATTTTTCTTCTGTCTCTTTTAATTTTTCTTTAGGATTTTCTGTATCGATATTGATCCCAATAATTTTCACATTATTTTCGCCTAAAGTTTTTGTTAAACTTTTAAGACCATCAAATTCTTTGAGACAAGGAAGACACCAAGAGGCCCAAAAATTGATAACAACAATCGGTTCTTTCAAGCTAGAAAGCTTTACTGAATCCCCACTGCTAAGATCGAGTTTTATTTCTTGATAAATTTTTTCGTAGTGACCTTTTCGAGCATCTTCGATTCTAAGTCCGTTGGCATTACTCTGCCAAAGCTCTGCCCCAAATTGAATGGTGAGAGCAGCGACAAAGAAAAACATGAAAACTAAAAATGGTAATAATTTCCGTTTCATAGCTATCAACCCGTAGTGTTATATATTATCATATATGGATGCCAATAAGAGAAATTACCAGAATAGTTTTCTCTCTTTTTACAATTATAAACAAAAAAAATTTCTAAACAAGAAAGGGCAATCTCTGATCGAGTACGTGCTAATACTCGCTCTAATCGCTACAATTTCCTATACTTTCCTCTATCAGGCCAATGGCAGAATTGCTGAAGTTTGGGTTAAAATGGTTAAACTGATAGCAGACGATCAAAGTATTAGTACGAATGACTTACTATAAGAAAGGACTCTAAAATGGCTGATCAGCTTATTTTAGCTATAGACCAGGGAACAACTGGCTCGACGGCCATGCTCTACGACATCAAAGAAAAAGTGATTTTAGGCACTCACAATATTGAATTTCCTCAGCACTATCCCAAACCAGGTTGGGTTGAGCACGATCTGACTGATATCTGGAACTCGGTTCGTTCATCAATCAAGGAAGTTTTAAAAAAGACTTCAAAATCTGCTAAACACATTAAGGCGATTGGAATAACCAATCAAAGAGAGACCACTTGTGCTTTCGATAATAAAGGTGAACCACTTTCCAAGGCCATCGTCTGGCAAGATCGTCGCACAAGTAATTACTGTGAACTCAATCGCAAAGAATATCAAAATTTAAAAAACCTCACAGGTCTTCCCTTAGATCCGTACTTTTCTGCGACAAAAATGAATTGGCTTTTGGTCAACAATCAAGATGTCCAAAGAGCTTATCACCAAAAAAATTTAAAATTTGGAACAATTGATACTTTTATACTCTATAAGCTCACCCATGGAGAATCTTATTTTACAGAACCTTCCAATGCCTCCCGAACGCTTCTATTTAATATTGAAAAAGGGAAATGGGATAAGCAACTCTTAAACTTTTTTGAAATTTCCGAGGAAAATCTTCCCATCGTAAAAAGTACATTTGATAACTTTGGGCTGACTAAAGGATTGGATATCCTTCCTGATGGAATTCCAATTACATGTCTCTTTGGCGATCAACAATCTGCTCTTTTCGGCCAAGCCGGAATTAATAGTGGAGATCTCAAATGCACCTATGGGACTGGAGCCTTTTTACTACTTAACACAGGTAAAGAGCTAAAATATTCACAAAATGGTTTACTTTCAACTATAGCTTATTCTTATAAAGGAAGACTTCGCTACGCCTTAGAAGGTAGTACTTACATCGCGGGAGCTGCCGTTCAATTCTTGCGAGATAATTTGCAATTTATTCGCGATGCAAGTGAAGTTGAATCTCTTGCTAGCGATGCTAATTATACCCAATTAGAATATCTCTACTTTTTTCCTTTTTTCACAGGAATTGGTTCTCCTTACTGGAATGCTGAAGCCAAAGCCTGTATTTACGGCATGACTCGCGATACAGGAAAGGCTCAAATCGCAAGAGCTTGTCTGGAAGGAATTACACTTTCCATTAATGATCTCGTCGAGGCCATGGAAAAAGACCGAGGCTCTCCAATAGAATCCATCAAAGTTGATGGAGGGGCTGTTAAAAATAATCTACTCATGCAATCACAATCAAATTTTTCAGGAAAAGAAATCATTCGACCTGAAGTTATAGAGACAACAGCTTTTGGTGCTATACTTGGATCTTTAGTCGGTCTTGGGCTATGCAAAATTGGAGAGATTGGAGAATTTTGGAAGCAAGATCATCAATTTACTCCCAGCTTTTCCTCTGAAGAAGTTGAAGCCTATTACAAAAACAAAGCCAAGGGCTGGAAAACACTTTGCCAAAAGCTTTTCTAGAGCCTTTCTGATACCGGCAAATAATACCAACTGATTTGGTTGTCTTTTTTCGCGTTTCAAATCTTGCTATAATATAGAGTAGGAGAGGTTTCGTGAAAAAATTATTTCAAATTATCCAAAAATATTTAGACTCGATCACAATAAGACCCTATGTCTTAAAACTTTATCCTGTGAGCACAAGGAGTGCTCATTCAACCAAGTCCATGGAAAGGGGGTCAAGATGAAAACAACCAGGTTATTAGCATTGAGCTTGTTGATTCTTGGAGCGTTTAGTAGCTGTTCAACACTTCGACAAAATAGAAGTGCAAGTTATTGGGAAAAGTTTCAAACTCGATTTCCACCTGCAGCTATTAAGTCTCAGCGAGACAACGTCGATCGACTCTAGTAAATCATCAATTAAATGAACAAGGGAAGAAAAGCACCTGGATCGCAGGTGCTTTTTTATTTGTTTGATTATTCAACACATTCAATCATGTTAAAGATACGGCCATCGTCCAGTCTTATGTATGCATAATACCAGTCTGAAATCTCGACCCCTTTTTCAATTTGGAAATAGTTAATTCCATCATCATTTAAATTTTTAGAGTCAGAGTACTCACTGACTTCCACTTCAATTTCCCACCCTGGTACGTGGCTTCTAAATGGCTCAGCTTTTTCGACTTTCGTATCTTTTGTTATGACTTCTCCATCCACAACAATATTAATGGTTTCGAGATCACTATTCGCGACATCTCCAATTGAAATAATCACATCTTTTTCTTTACTGCTACAGATATGAACTAATTCTTCTCGAGACCAACTTGAACAAATAGAAACGACTACAAATACAACAACTGCTAGAATTTTCATTTTTTCTCCTTAGAAAGAATTGATTGACGGTAATCAATAACAAAAATTGGCAAGGTTTCAATAGGGAGTCTGTAATTATTTCACAGGAGCTAGTAGGCAATCTAAAAATTTTCTAAAATGATTCTCTATATTAAAATAATTAAAGAAATTAGCCATGAAAACACTCGTCTTTATCAGTATTTATGTATTAACTCAATTTGCTTATTCTAAAACACTCATCCATTACAGTGTTGCTCCCAACATAAGAAATAGCCTCATACAGGAATACTCTATGCAAATGCTGCAAGATGATTGGTATAATTGCCGTACCTATTTGAAATATAAACTCAAAGAAAACCTTACAAATTATGATCTTTCAAAGACCTATGAAAAAGTTTGGTACAACACGAGCTTTTTTACTAACAATGATAACAACACATTAATCATCAATCCTGGGCACGATCACAAAATTGAAATTGAATATACTGAAAAATGTGATGAAGACTATACATCAATTTGTTATGATACTTACACAGATGAAGATGGCAACACGCGATCTGAAAGCTATATTTGCACAGAGACAACAACTCATTCCATTGACTATGAATGTTCCGCTGAAAATTTTATAAAGAACCAAGACTCTAAAATTGACATTGATTGCGGAGAACCAACTTACGTCTCGAGTGGAATGGAAAATTACTTAAACATTGCCAAAATTTCAAAAAAGGCTCCAATCGCCCAAATATCCCTCATTGAAAACTATCGCGAACAAAAACTTTACGACTATAATTGCGATGGTGATTACAGTGGCCGTTATAATAAAGTTTATGAAATAAAATTCGATGGCGGCCTTGATTCATATAAACTTGAAAATCGATTTTATTTTTTCGTAAAAATTGACGATGGTCGCATTTTAGAAAGATCAGAACTCGAAACTAATGGAAGACTTAATTTTTCTATGCTTTATTGTTCAAATCCAAGAACAGTCCCACTTCAAATAAAAATGGGAGCAACTGAACTAGATGATATTAGAAACTCGGCTTGGGGAGCTGAAGATGATCTCTTTGAAATGAAGGGAAGTCCAAAAATGAGTATTCATCTTCCTATACTTAATGGAAGTTCCGTAAACACTCTCACACTCAAAAGAAAGGGTTCACTTTTAGCAAATAAAATTAGAAAGTTATTTAAAGAAATCGAAGGACAGGTTCAAGTTTCTATAGAAAAATTTCATCCAGATCCTAAGGCTGAGATTAAGCTTTATTCGGGAGAAGTGGATCTGGAAGAAAATGTTTCTAACCTAGAATCCTTGCAAGACAAAAATTAAGTAAAAAACTCCATTCCTCTTACTTCGTACCAGGTTGTCTGACTAAAAGGGGACTATGGCTTTAAAGACAATATCATCTGCAATAATGCCTTTATAGTCACTAGCGAAAATTCCATAAGCTTTTATATTCTCTACACCAAAACTGATATTGTGACCGGTATTATAAGCAATACTAGCTCCCCAAACCCCACCGAGTGCCGTTTCATCATCTTGGTTATAAATTCCTTTGACCATATTAAAGCCCATACCAAAAGTAATATTGAAATCCCATGGACCTTTTCGAAAGTGTGGACGAATAAGAGCCCCTAAAAGAGTCATACCTCTCGCCCCATCTTCTTCATCTTCTTGATAGAGGCGCAAGTAAAAACCATACCCACCAACTTTTCTGTGATGCCTTTCGTAGTCGATTCCTGCAATAACCCCACCACGTCCCATACCAAGAGAAGGCTGCAAGCTTTGTTTGTGGGACCGCATTTTCATTTTGGTTTTCACTTCCTCTTCTTGAGAAAATCCCCATTGAATACTTACAAGTGCCAAAATAAAAACTAAAAACTTCATGTTTTCTCCTTAATTTACTTTTTCAGACTGCTGGTATTCATTTTGCTTATTCGGTTGGTATTTTACAAATACTTTTTTAAGGTCAGTGACTTTTTCAATCTTTAAAACTTCCAAATTATATTTTTTCTCGATTTCTTCAGTTATATGTTTGCTCGTAACTAATCTTTTGTATTTTAAAAGATCCATTTCCTTTAGGCGAGACTCAAGCATAGAAACCTTGCGAACTTCTCCTGTTAAGCCAACTTCTCCGAGAAAAATAGTCGTTTCATCGAGAGGTTTTGAATAATAGGAACTTAAAATTGAGGCAATAATACTCAAATCACTGTCACGTTTATCGAGTTTTATCCCACCAACAACATTCAAATAAATATCATGAAAAGAAAGAGGTATTTCGAAGTATTTTTCTACAATAGCAACCAACATCGCCAATCGATTATTGTCGATCCCTTGAGTTGTTCTGCGTCCATTTCCATATTTGTTCTCAGTAACAAGAGCTTGAACTTCAACAAAAATCGTACGAGTTCCCTCTAAGATCGTTGTAATAGAGCGACCATAAGCCCCCTCAAAGCTTTTCTCAAGAAAATAGAGTGAGGGATTGACCACTTCATTAAGACCTGTTTCAGTCATCTCAAAGATCCCAACTTCGAAAGTATTTCCAAAACGATTTTTGTGGACCCGAAGCAAGCGATAGTAATTGTTTTGATCCCCTTCAAAATAAAGCACAGAATCTACCATGTGCTCTAAGACTTTAGGCCCAGAGATTCCACCTTCTTTAGTGACATGGCCAATAATAAAACAAGTTATCCCCATAGCCTTAGCGTGGTTCATCAGTTCATAAGTCACTTCACGAATTTGAGAAACAGTTCCCGAGGCACTCATAATTTCAGCTGAAACCGTTGTTTGAATGGAATCGAGCACTAAAAAGATAGGCTTTTCTTTTTTGATAACTTCTAAAATATTCTGCCAAAGTGTTTCGTGGAGAATATAGAGGTTTTCGCAGTTAACCTTGAGTCTTTTTGCCCTCTCTGCAATTTGAGATTCACTTTCCTCTCCGCTGATATAAAGAATTTTTCCATGCGGATTATTTTTAGCAAGATTTCCACAAATCTCTAACAGTAATGTTGATTTCCCGACTCCGGGTTCTCCACCCAATAGCGAAAGCGAACCCTTGGTCAATCCTCCACCCACGACACGATCAAATTCAGAAATTTTAGTTTTGAGCCGTTCAAAATTTTCATTGCTAATAGAATTGACTGGCTTAGCGTAAACTTCCTCACGCGTTCTAGAAGATTTTGTTTCTTTTTTATTTTCTTTCTCGACTTCAACAAAAGTATTCCAAGTTTCACAATCAGGACAGCAACCCACCCACTTTGCAGTTCGATAGCCACATTCTTGACATTCATATTCTTTTTTCTTTTTTGCCATAATTAATCCATCATTTTATAGAGTTGATTTTCCGTTATTATTGGTTTCTCTAATTCTTTTGCCTTTTTAAACTTTGAAGAACTGCTTTCCGTATCATTTGTTACGAGAAAATCTGTGTTTCCTGTAACACTGGAAACAACTTCTCCCCCTTGAGCCTTAATATCTTTTTGAATATCAGATCTTTTTCTTGTGAGTGTTCCCGTTATACAAAACTTTTTTCCACTAAGTGTTTTCTTTTTATTATTCAGTTGAGCTGCTTTAATTTTAATACCTTTCTTCAAAAGCTTCTCAATAAGTTTTTTCTTCTTTTTTAAAGATGAAATAAACTCCACTGAAGATTTCTCTGCAAACCCATCAATCGCTGTCAATTGCTCCACCGTTAGACTTAGAAAATCTTCAATTTTTGTATATCCAGCATTAATGATCTTTTCACACTTCTGGGCACCACCACCAGAAATCCCAAGCGCGGTAAGAAAAGTTACCAATTCAACATCTTTGGAGCCTTGAATATTATTAACCATTTTGTTGGCAAGCTTATCTTTAACTTTATCTAGGGCCAAAAGCTTCTTTGCCGTTACATCATAGAGACTTGGTATATCCGTGATAATTTGATGCTTTAACATTTCGGCAAGTCTTTTAATGGAAATGTCTTCTATGTTCATTTTAGAAACAAAATAGCGAATTTCTTCGATAATTTTTGCTGGACACTTAGAATTATTACAAATAATTCGAATATCTTCTCTCTTAAGTTCCGAGTCACAGCTTGGACACTTATGCGGATAACTAAATTTTCCCTTTGATTCTTTTGTTACTCTTAAAAATTTTGGAATAACTTCACCCGATCTTATTATTTCTATTTCATCACCGACTTTTAAATTTTGAGTGTGAACAAGGCCATAGTTGTGAAGAGTTACACGAGAAACAACAGCTTGTGATATTTCAACGGGCTCAATAATGGCTACAGGAGTTATCACTCCATTTCGAGAAACATTCCATTCTATATCTTTAATCGTACTTGTCTTTGTTTCCCCTCTAAACTTGAAAGCGAGCTTATAGCGGGGATGATGACCGGTTTCGCCCAAAGTCTTATGAAGTTCTAGATCGTTAAAAGAAAAAACCAGCCCATCGATAAGGTACTCGCCGTCTTCCATAAAGTCTTGAGCCTCTTTTACCCTTTTCTGAAGCTCATTTTTTTTCGAACTCTTGTGATACTCTAAAACAGAAAATTTTAATTTTTCTAATAGCTGAAACTTCTGCATTTCAGTTTCCAAGTTAACATCATCACTAAAAAACTCAAAGGCCATGAAATTGAGATATTGAGCGAGAAAAATATTTTCTTTTCGACCCAAAATTCCAGCGACAATATTTCTTTGAGACTGAGGAATCTCTAATTTTAATTCAAGCATTTGTTCACAAATACGACTAAAGTTTTCTTCAGTGCAAAAAACTTCTCCGCGAATTTCGAAACTAATTTCTTGATTTACACTTTTTGGTATGTCGGGAATATAAACAGCTTTTTCAAGAATATTTTCTCCGTAGACTCCATCACCTCTTGTTTTCGCAAGCTTCAGCACCCCCTCCTCATAAACAAGAGAACAACTCGATCCATCAATTTTAAAGGTACTGACAACTTCTCGACTATCGGCCCACTTCTCAAGTTCTTCAAGTTCATAGACCTTATCTAGCGATAGCATTTTTTTGTCGTGTTTAATTTTTTGATCACTTGAAACTTTTGCACCCACCACAGAGAGCACAGGACTGTTCGGACTCAATTTTGTGAGTTCTTCTTCAAGCTTATCGTAGTCATAGTCAGAGATTTCTGGCTTACCACGATAATACAATTCTTTATGCTTAAGGATTTCCCTTTCCAGGCGCTCGATTTTTTGTTGATCCATGACTAAATGACCTCAGCAAGGATTTCCAGTGTGAAACTTCAAGCCACTACTCTCTTCCTGAGTTTGGAGAAACGAGAGATTCTAGGAGTCAAGAGCGAAAAGACGAGGCGTACGCTTTCTTCTTGCCTTCGCATCCTGCTACGGCAGTTGCATTTAGCAACACGCCTTACAAGGCTCCTGCCTAGTAAGCATCGCAGTCTTTGAGACTCGTAGACGACGAAGAAGATTGCCGTTTATCCGAACTCAGGAATTAAAATTGGTATGAAACACCCAGCCGAAAGACAGATTCTTGGTATTTCAGGTCACTAATTCCACTGTTAAATCCTGCTTTATTATTAGTCACAACAAGACTGCCGTCAATACTCATGATCTTATTCCATTCGTACTGACCGCCAATTTCAAATTGAACACTCGACGTGCTATTCTCCTGAGCAAAAACTTGATTTTCTTGTTTGAATGTACTGAGAGGCATAACTTCAGCTTTTAAAAAAGCTCGCATTTTCTTCACAAGTGGCATATCTATTTTCAGGCCAGCAATTATTCCACTAATATTATTTTCTCCAAAACCTTCTGCTTGGCTAAAATCAATGTCATAAGCGTAACGAGCCCAACCAGCGTAAACATCAAAACGTGGTCCATAGAAAAAACGAAGGGGAAGAAAGCGATACCCTCCCATTAACTTGATAACACTTCTGCTCGCTGAATAAGTATTGTTTGTGACAGTATCCGTCGCTTTTTTTAGACTTCCAAATCTTTGCCCATATTCAAAAATTCCAAAATAATTTCGCGTAATCCACGCTTCTGCTTTAGCGTGACCTCCAAACATAATTCCATTAATTTTTCGACTTACAGTTCCATCAGAAGTTTTTACGCTATGATCTCCAATTTCAGGGAAAAAAGAGACCACTCCTATTTTTCCAAATTTATTGGCTTCAATGTCGGGATAATCAAGCTTCTTCTCAAAAGGTGTTTCCGTCGTATCAATAATAACCCAATCATCTTTTCCTA
This sequence comes from Halobacteriovoraceae bacterium, assembly GCA_020635135.1. Classification (GTDB taxonomy): domain Bacteria; phylum Bdellovibrionota; class Bacteriovoracia; order Bacteriovoracales; family Bacteriovoracaceae; genus JACKAJ01. The sequence goes on along the minus strand of JACKAJ010000015.1, from coordinate 1,380,953 downwards.
CTTTGTGACTACTCTTGTAGACTTTAATAATCCCTACCGCTTGATTCTTAGAAAAATTAAATATCTTACCCGTTCCAATTAGGTCCGTTTCCCATTCAACCACTGTTTTAAGCAGAGGATGTTTATGAAATTTAATAAACTTTCGAACATTAAATTCTTGTCCGATTTTAAAGTTTCGACTTCTCCCCACATCAAAGGTTATTTGATCTCCTAAAACCCCAGAAACCAAACCGTCATAGGGAATTATTTTTTGATACTCAGCCAACCAATTTCTAATTGTTAGATTTATAGCATCAATATCTTCACTTTTTACAAGTGTCTTGTTTTCATAATATTTAACATCTTCCACTCCAGCGTAGACCATCATTTCCACTGAAATCCCTGCCGGTTTTCCTTCCAAATTAATGCGAATAATTGATCCTACGTTGAGTTTATCGCCTACCGTTTTAAGGACTTCGGGTTTTCCCAGATATTCATTGAGCTTGTTTCGATAAGTACTAAAAATATTTAAAAGTTCTGTGTTTGACCGATAGGCACACCAATTACTGGTTTCTAATTCTCTTTCTACAAAATTAAAAACTTTATAACTTATGGCTCCGTCGACATTGTCGTTGATCGGTAACAAAGTACACTTCTTCATGTTTCTTACTGCAAAAGACTGAAGAGAATAAAAAGCTAGGCTAATTAAAAGGAATTTCTGGAAGAGTTTCATGTTTTGGCTTCAGTCCTTGGTTGAATAATTTTTTTTCATATAATTCCACAAGCATCCGCAGTTCTTGGTTTTCTTCCTCGAGTTCATTTATTTTCTTTTGGAGTTGAGAAAAATCTTGTTCTTTCTTGCCCATTAATTGGGGGTCAAAAGCTTTAACCCAAATCCAATACTTGCCGTCTTCTTTTTTGAATTGGACTCGGTTAGCTTTGATATATCTTCTGATGCTAGAGACAGAGACTTTTTTATAGCTTGAATAGTCCGTTATGCTTAGCCACTTTCCTTCGCTCATAAACCTTCTATCCTCCTGATATTTTATTTATGGCCACGACTACGATGTTATATTTTTTTATCATCACATCTATTAGAGCCGATAATTTATTGTATGACATTAGTTACATTTGTTAAACGTAACGTGGTAAAATTTTAGTGAATATGAAAGAAGGTTTTCGAAGTAAAATTCAAGGTAAAAAGATTGCACTGGTATTGTCTGGCGGGGTTGTGCGCGCGGCGGCATGGCACCTCGGAGTTGCCCTGGCTCTTGAAGAGCTTGGATTCTCCCTTAAAGGTCTCGAAAGCTCTTCTACAGGCGAAACACCACTGGATATATCTACTTATGTAGGATCAAGTGCAGGGGCCATGATTAGTACTTATTTTGCTAATGGGTATGGGCCTCACGACATTATCAATGCCACCATTGGAGAAAAATCTCCTTTAAAGCCCATTCGTTATCAAGATATTCTTTATTTATGGCGCCCTAAAGTTAAAACGAAAAGACCCAACTATTTTGATCCACTAAAAAGCTTCCCACTATTCATAAGAAATATTGCTAAACCTTTCTACTCAACTTCCGGTTTTTTTTCTACTGAAGGACTGCGGCAGTATCTGAAAAAACACGTCTTAAAATCTGAAAATTTTGAAGATTACAGTGCTGATCTTTTTATCATTGCGACTCAACTCGATCACTCGAGAAAGGTCATTTTTAGTAAATACAATTATCCAAACCCTCGTCACGATTCAACATCACACTATTACACCAACACAAATATTAGTGATGCCAATGCGGCCAGTATGAGTGTTCCACCGTTCTACACTCCTTTTCCCATCGAAAACAGTATAACGGGAGCGATTGATTATTATATCGATGGAGAAATCAGAGACACTCTCTCTACACACGTCGCAATCGACAATAATTGTGAAATCATAATCAGTTCCTGGACTCACACTCCTTATCATTTTCACGATGAAATTGGTTCACTCGCCCATTATGGTATTTCAAGTATCGCAACCCAAGCCATATACCTCATGATTCAAAAAAAAATTGTCTCTTCCAGGGCCAGTGTCTCCACGGCTAAAGATCTCTTAGATACAGTTCATTCTTTTATGAAAAAAGAAAATTTTAATCAACGCCAGATTAATGAAATTATGAAAATTATTGAGACAAAACTCAATTATAAACATAACGTCCGTTTTATTGATATTTATCCCGACCACGACGATTATCAAACTTTCTTTGCCAACCCATTCACCTTAGAACGCGAAGTCATGTCTCGGGTTATGAAGCAAGGCTATCGAAAAACGTTAAAAGTCTTTGGTGATCTTTCAGAAGAGTTTTAGAATTCTTGAATAAGATAATCGCCGTGTAGGCAAAGTGTTTGCTGATACTCAACTGATCCATCTTGATATTCTAATTTGAAACTAACCACACCTGTCCCTTCACCGAGCACGTAGATTTTTTCAGTGTGGCGGCTAACAGAATCATAGAAGCTACCATCATCATCTAATGTCATATGATCGAGACTCATAACTTCACTTCGATTAAGGCTTCCACCGCGATTGTTGAGAACAGTCATTCCATTGTATTGGAGATCTTTTATTTTGTTTTTATTGAGATTAAGCTGCAAAACACATCTATGACCAGATAAAGGCTCTCCCAGCTCATCGAGAACATTCTGAACCATCTCTTCAGTAGGAAGAACTATTTTTTTCTGACCTCTCAAGACCACTGTGTGCTCTCTTTGATCTTTGTAGACAGTAAAATAGCGACTCATCCCTAAACTTCTGTCTAATTGAGTAAATTTCAATGTATTTGGATTGAGTTTACTTGGAACTTCTTTATTGAATTCGTTATATATATCTTTTGTGGAAATATTGTAGGGAATCGGGCTACTGGCCAATACAGGCTTCTCAAAAATTTCAATATTTAAAACATCATCTGTGTCATAGTAATTTTGTTCAAAATAAACCGTTTGCTCTGTGAGATGAATTACTTTACTGACTTTATACCCGTCGGCAGTTGTATAAGTTAGAGTGCGATTACCTGGGTTAATATTAAGTATTAAAGCATAGTCACTATGTTCGAGGTCTGTGTCTCCAAATTTTTTGTCAAAATACATAATTTTAGCTTCAGAATCATCGATCTCAATAGACTTTGTTCTCTCGTCCAAATCGACTAGTATGCTTGCAGTGTATTCATCAATTTTTTCATCACTCATTAGAGAATAAAAGCTAGTACGGGTAAAGACAGGAACATCGACTTCAACTTTAGCCTTTTCCATCACCAAATCTGTAACCATGTCGACATGATCTTTAGAGTAAATTCTCATTCTGCGGACTGAAGTTTCTTTTAAGTTTTCATCTAAAAAGACTGCTCCATCAACATTTGATTTAAGAGACTCATCACTATCAATAAACTGAACTTCAAACTCATTTAAGTTTTGAATATTATTTCCAAGATCCACGGAAGACATCTTGATTGTCGTCCAGCTATTCACTTCATCTTTGACTTTACGATTTAGCAAAGCTTGATAACTAGAATCCGCAGCTGACCAATTCGCAGCAAAGTGCTTTTGTTCTTTTTTGTTTGTTTCTTTCTTTTGAGTATTCACAACTGGATTTGGTGACTTTGGATAGTCAGCGACCTTGATCTCTGGCTGAGTATTCACCACAACCGAACTCACAATCGGCTCTACTATTTTTTGTGTTGCCTCGGCAATCCGATCTGGCTTGGCTTTCGGTTCGATATCTTCACTGTAATCAAACATTATAAGCTTTTCATCTTTTTCAGGATTATCGATTTTGCGAGCCACTTTTGGTGGTTCCAGCTTCGAAATTTGGTCCGATAGGACCACTTTGGTAGGCTTTTTTACTGGTTCGACCACTGCTTCTATAGGGGCATCTTCTTTATAGTTTGCACTGTATTTATAGACCAATCTGTCTTTTTCGGAGATTTCAGGTTTTACACTTTCTTTAGGTTTCTCTACAACTTTTGGTGCTTCAACTTTTGGCTTTTCTGCTGTCTTTTCATTTGTGGCGACAAGTGTTTTGGATTCAACAGATGAGTAGTCATCTTTTAAAAACTGAGTCAATTGAGCAATTTTAATTCCTTTAACACCTGTAATTGAATATCCTGATCTTTTGAAGTTAATAGCTCCATTAATGACCATTTCTTTATCTTCAGAATTTTCCATTTGAGTAAGCGGAAAAACTTGCAGCTTTTTTGGTGAAACAGCGACTGGTTTAACAACTTTTGGTTTTTCTTTCTTGGCAGCAGTTTTGTAATATTTTTCAGTTGTTTCTCGAATTTCTTTATTGAAAACAATGAGCTGTTCAACCAAAGCTTTATGGGTGTCTACCATTTCAGAAATATCTTCTCGAATTTCTTCTGCGTATTGATTAAAGAGTTCACTCTTTGCTTTGGAATCAAGAAAAATTCCCTTCGTGTATTCTGAATCTGCTGTTGAAAGAGTAGGAGATTCTCCGAGAACATCAATCTTCACGATTGATAAACTTTGACCCCATATCATCAACTCAAAGATCTTCGCTGTCGCAAAAGATAGCGAGATCGCGGCAAAAGCAATTGATAAAAATGCGGCTTTAAACTTCATATACTCTATTAATAATTTTAAAATATTTTAAACTCTTTCCAATAGAAAAGACGCCATTCTTGCATCTTTGTGATTACTCAAGATGTGAGTATTCAAGCACTTCTGTGAGTATTCAAAATTTGTACTCAAAAAGAAGCTTATTTTCACTGCATATCTCCCTCAAAAGAGCTCAAGTACTTAAAATCACGTAAAGTTTTTCTTTTACTAAGCCGAGAAGGGTTTATAAAGGATAAGGCTATTATGGAAAAGTTTCGTCTTCTTGCGTTTGTGCTTTTACTCACTGGTTGCTTAAGCGGTGAAAAAATTTCAACAATCCCTTTTGGAATTTCCTCTGGTAGTGATGGTGGTAGCGGTAATTCTCCCATTTCTCCAAAAGGCGGTTTTTGTAAATTACCTGATTTTTTTGGTCTCGTTCAGCAAGATGTCGCCCTTGAAGGGACTTATGGCCAAGTTTACATCGATGATTTCGTCGATAATCAGCCAAGACTTGTTCATTTTATTGAAAGCGACAAAGGCGAAAAAACTTTTATCCAAGAAACTGAGGAACTTAAAAGATATAATGTCGGCGATAAGCTCAAAATTGAAGGCTCGTCGATCCCTCAAAACAGCAACAACCAAGCACTTTTGGATTACCAGCTCGTTATTAATGGATATGTTCCAACCGTTCAGCCTCAAAAAATCTATTTGAAAAATTCTGCTTCTTCAAAACTTAGAGATTTCAATCTTAAGCTTCTCGTTGTTCTTGTCAATTATAACGACCGGACAACTACTGATACTTATACTCTTCAAAATGCCAAAGAAGACATGATTAAATTTAGAGATTTCTATAAAGATGCTTCTAATGGTCAAATTGACTTTGATATTGATGTCGATGAGGATGGTGAGCCCGACGCAGAAGTTATTACTGCAACTGAAAATTTTGGTTGTGGTTTAGAAACTTTTAGAAGAGTTGCGCGAACTTATACCAAAGATCATAATTATGCTGACTACACCAACGTTGCTATTGTTACATCAATGACTACCAATGCTATCCAGAATCAACAGCAGTGTGGATACGGCGGTGTTGCTTATGTCGCCAATGGTCCTGGAATTTCTCACATAGCAAGCCCTCAAGCTTTGACAGTCCTGATTCACGAAGTTGGCCACAACTTAGGTCTTGGACATTCCAATAGAGCTGGTGTTGAATACGCTGATCACTCTGATCCCATGGGTAATGATTTTTCCGATAACCCTGTTCATTTTAATGGTGTGAAAATGGTTCAACTGGGAATTCTTGATAGTAATCCAAGACTCGCCGGGCTTAACTCAACACCTGGTTATTATATGCTTTCATCATCTGGCTCCAATAACAACACTAATTATTTAAAACTAATTTCTACACGAGCAGGCAATACAACTTATTACATGACCAACAGAACTCTCACAGGTTGGGATTCTAAAATGGATCAGTCTCGTTATTGTCGAAGCAATAACCCAAACACTAAATACTGCTTTACCGGTGTTAACATTTATACCGGAGGTACTGGTCAAGGCGGAACTTCTGTTATCCAGGCTACCCTCGAAAAACCAGGCGACAATTACACAGCCAACGGTATGACCGTCAATCTTTTAAGCCAAGAAGGAGAAAATGCAGAAATTAGCATTTCTGTTAATGGCGATGAAGGAGCGGGAAAAACCTGTACGCGCGCTGATCCGACAGCTGATTTTATAGAACTTACCACAGAGAACGATCTCGATAAACTAGCAGAGCTCGTTGTTAATTTTAACAACGTCGACAATTATGTTTGTGAGGATGTGACTTTTGATTTGAAAGTTGAATCTTCCCAAGTTGAGCTCGTTGAGGACGTTAGCGTTACTGTTAAAAACGATAAGCCAACTCCACTGGCCATTAGTCTTAAAAAGCTAGGGGATTTAAAACCGGGAGAAGTTGTTACGGGAACATTGATAGCAACGGATCCTGATGGTAATCATGCAGAAAAGCGCTATCCATTTTCTTTAGAATTAACAAAAAGTGAAAGTCGCTGCAAAGATCAGTAAAAGTTACTGCTCCCCAAGATAGGCTAAACGAATTCGCATCTGAGCTCTTTCTAACTTTCTTTGATGCTTAATCAAATCAACATCTGAAAGAATTTGAGCCCCGGCTAACTTTTCTTCCGCTTTTTTCAAGGCTTGCTTTGCTCTCTCGACATCGATATCTTCTGCTGTCTCTGATGTCATAGACAAGATAGAAATCTTCTCTCCTAAGATCTTGCAAATCCCATGAGTCACAGAATAATATTTTGTTTCGCCTGACCCTTTTGCAGTCAAAATCCCCGTTCCTAAACGTGTCAACACGTGAGTATGCTGGGGAAGAACGTTAATCTCTCCACGATCAGTAGGAATGATGACGTCATCACATTCTAAATTTCTAATGACAACTCCCAGGGGAGTTAGAAGATCGAGCTTAAAGGCTGCCACTACTATTTGCCCCCTGCAAGTTCTTTCGCTTTAGCCTTAACCATATCTAAGTTTCCAACAAGGTAGAAAGCTTGCTCTGGAAGATCGTCAACTTCACCACTCAAAATCGCTTTGAATGAAGCAATTGTGTCTTCAATTTTTACGAACTGCCCAGGAATACCTGTAAACTGTTCAGCAACGAAGAATGGTTGGGATAAGAATTTTTGAACTTTACGAGCTCTAGCAACAACCACTTTATCTTCTTCTGAAAGTTCGTCCATCCCAAGAATGGCAATAATATCTTGAAGCTCTTTATAGCGTTGTAGAATTTCCTGAACACCTCGAGCAATCCCATAGTGTTCTTCACCAACGATCGCCGGCGTAAGAATTGTTGAAGACGACGAAAGAGGATCCACCGCTGGATAAATACCAAGCTCTGCAATCTGTCTTGAAAGCTCTGTTGTTGCATCCAAGTGAGCAAATGTTGTCGCTGGTGCAGGGTCGGTATAGTCATCGGCAGGAACGTAAACCGCTTGAATCGATGTAATCGATCCATCGTTTGTCGATGTAATCCGTTCTTGCATTTCCCCCATCTCTGTTGAAAGAGTAGGCTGGTAACCAACCGCTGAAGGAATACGCCCAAGAAGGGCCGAAACCTCAGATCCCGCTTGAGTAAAACGGAAAATATTATCAACGAAAAAAAGAACGTCTTGCTTTTCTTCATCTCTAAAATATTCAGCAACTGATAGACCTGTTAGGGCAACTCGCGCTCTCGCTCCTGGTGGCTCATTCATTTGCCCATACACAAGAGCTGTCTTATCGATAACTCCAGAATCTTTCATTTCGTGATAGAGATCGTTTCCTTCTCGAGTTCTCTCTCCAACTCCGGCGAAAACAGAAAATCCCCCGTGTTGAGTTGCGATGTTGTTAATAAGCTCCATAATCAGAACTGTTTTACCAACACCGGCTCCACCGAAGAGACCAATTTTCCCACCTTTAAGATAAGGAGCGAGGAGGTCAATAACTTTAATCCCTGTAAAAAATGGCTCTAGTTTTGTCGATTGATTTTCAAAACTAGGAGCTGATCTATGAATATCATAAGTTTTTTTACTATTAACTGGTCCAGCTTCATCGACAGGCTCACCGATAACGTTAATAATTCTCCCAAGAGTTTCTCTACCAACCGGAGCTTGAATTGGTGCCCCAGTATCTTTAACTTGAAGACCTCGACTCAAACCTTCGGTAGAATCCATGGCAATTGTTCTTACCATGTTATTTCCCAAGTGCTGGGCAACTTCGAGAACCAAGTTCCAATCACCGCCACTATTTGATTTGTTTGTTACTCTCAACGCGTTTTTAATTTTTGGAAGAACTCCTCCCTCAAACTCAACGTCGATAACAGGTCCTAAAACTTGTCTTACAACACCCATGCTTTCTGACATACAAAACTCCTAACTATCCATTGAGAGACTCTGCACCCGATACAACTTCGATTAATTCAGTTGTAATGGCAGCTTGTCTCAATTTATTCATTTTTAATGTTAAATCTCTAATAACTTCTTCACTGTTTTTCGTAGCATTTTCCATGGCCACCATTCGCATCCCGTGTTCACTCGCAACCGCATCCAAGGCTGCTGTATATAGCGTATTCACATACACTTCTGGAACCATTGTTTCTAAAATTTCCTCAGCCGATGGTTCATATTTAAAATCGTAAGGAAACTTAGTCTTAATTTCTTCTTTTTCTAACTCTGGAAGCCCAAAGGGAAGTAGCTGTCTGATAACAGGCTCCGTACTCATTGCTGAATGAAATGTATTGTAAGCAACAAAAACTCTTCCGACTTCGCCTGTTTTAAAAGCTTCTGCTAGTTTTTCTGAAATTTTTCTCATTTCTTCAAGGCTTGGCTCTGCTTTTTCAAAATGAAAAACTTCGCCTTTGTTAACTTCTTTTTCGATCACTTCACGAACTTTTTTTCCAATAAAGTGAACTTTAAAATCTAAGCCACTATGTGTTTCAAGAAAGTTTCGAACTTCCTTAACAAGAGCAGAGTTATAACTTCCACACAAGCCTTTGTCTGAGCTAATAACCAAGAGATAAGCATGTTTATTATCAGTATCATTAAAGTACGGATGCTTATAATTCTGAGTAATAGCCGAAACAATTCTCACGGTTTCAAAGAGTTCGTGAGAGTAGGGTTTTAATCCGAGGATTCTTCCCTGTATTTTTGCAAGCTTGGAAGCAGATACCAGTTTCATCGCACTCGTAATCTTGTGCGTTCCTTTGGTACTTCTAATCCTCTTTTTTAAATCCTTAATATTCGCCATAAATTATCCGTTAATTTATTCTTCGTATTTATTCACTTCATTAAAATTCTTAATTGCTTCAATGAGTTTTGACTCAAGCTCAGCGCTAATTGATTTCTCATTATTAAGAGTTGAAACAATGTCAGAGTGTCTGTTGTGCATAAAATCTACGAGATCTCTTTCTGCTGTTCTGATTTTTGAAACGGGAACTTTATCAAAAAGTCCTTTTGTCGCTGCAAAAATCGCAATAACTTGGTCTGTAACTTCAAGTGGACTGTATTGACCTTGCTTTAGAAGCTCTACCAAGCGACTTCCTCGTGCCAATTGTCTTTGAGTTGCTTCGTCCAAGTCAGAACCAAACTGAGCAAACGCTGCAAGTTCTCGATACTGAGCGAGATCAAGTCGGAGTGTCCCTGCAACTTTCTTCATCGCTTTAACTTGAGCAGAACCCCCAACCCGCGAAACAGAAAGACCAACGTTAACCGCTGGGCGAACCCCAGAGTTAAAGAGGTCTGTCTCTAGATAGATTTGCCCATCTGTAATTGAAATAACGTTTGTAGGAATATAAGCAGAAACGTCACCTTCTTGAGTTTCAATAACAGGAAGTGCTGTCAAAGAACCCGCTCCGAGAGCATCACTTAACTTCGCAGCACGCTCTAGCAATCTTGAGTGAATATAGAAAACGTCCCCAGGGAAAGCTTCTCGTCCTGGTGGTCTTCTTAGAAGAAGTGAAAGTTGACGGTAAGCCTGTGATTGCTTAGTCAAATCATCATAGATGATCAATGCATGCTGGCCATTGTCTCTATAATATTCTCCCATTGCACAACCTGTATAAGGTGCCAAGAATTGTAGAGGAGCGGCTTGTGAGGCTGTTGCCGAAACAATAGTTGTATATTCAAGTGCACCTGATTCGAGAAGTTTTTGATAAACCTGACGAACTGTCGATTGCTTTTGCCCAATCGCCACATAAATACACTTAACGTCTTTTCCTTTTTGGTTGATGATCGTGTCGATCGCTACAGCTGTTTTACCTGTTTTTCTATCACCGATGATTAGCTCTCGTTGTCCTCTTCCAATTGGAATCATTGCATCGATTGCTTTAAGGCCAGTTTGAAGTGGTTCGTGAACAGACTTTCTAGCGATAATCCCAGGAGCCTTTGTTTCTACCACTCGGAAGTCTTTTGAACTAATCGCTCCCTTTCCATCCAGTGGCTCTCCAATCGCATTAACAACTCTTCCTAGAAGAGCATCTCCAACTGGAACCTGAACAATCTTTTCTGTTCTTTTAACAGTTGAGCCTTCTTTAATTGCTGTTGTTTCAGAAAGAACGGCAATCCCGACGTTGTTTGTTTCTAGGTTCAAAACCATTCCGTTTGACCCATCTTCAAATTCAACTAGCTCTCCAGCGAGAACGTTTTTCAATCCAAAAACCCTGGCGACCCCGTCACCAATAGTTAATACAGTTCCAACTTCATTAACATCAAGTTTTGTTTCAAAGTTTGAAATTCTTTCTTTGATAATTGAAGTTATTTCTTCCGGTCTAATGGTTGCTGTGCTCATTGATCGTCCTTTCCTTATATCATTATCGTTTTTCTGAAATTTTCTAATTGATTGTCTAGGCTAGCATCGAGGAGAAGATCTTCTACCGAAACTCTATATCCAGCAGTCACTCGATCGCTTTGCTTGTATTCTAACTCAGGCTCACGACCGAGTTTGTTTTTTAAAAACACTTTAAATTTATTTTTTACTTCGGGAGAAATTTCGGCTTCGCTACCTTCAATAACTCCATGGATAAAGCCTTTTTCTCTATCATCTTCAATAACAACTTCCTTATAGATAATATTAAAAAGTGAAGCTCTTTTTTCTCTGATAAGAAATTCCATAAAATTGTTCATTAAAGGGCTAAGAGAAATTTTTTCTGCGATAACTTTAAAGACAGATAGTTTTTCATCTTCTCTAAAAGCATCGAGGAAGAGCACTTTTTCAAGGTCTTCACTCATATTTAAGACATCGACTATTTTGGAAAACTCAGGGATAAGATCGATTTTATTCGACTTCGCTAGAGAAATAATTGATTTAGCATAAACTCGCGCAATGTCTCTTTCTTTCATTGTATTCTCTCTATCAGTTTGCTCTCGATATTATTCTTAAGATTTTTCTCAGATTTTATTTTCGATTTTGCTCCATCAATAATTTCATTGATAAGCTCATTATTAATTTTAGATAAAAATTCACTTTTTTGATTTTCAACTTTCAGCTCAGCATCTTCTTTCAACTTGGCAATTCTCTCCATCGTATCTTTTTCCACGTGCTCTTTATAAACTTGAATATCTTTTTCAGCACGATCTTCAATCTCATGAAGAGTACTACTTAAATTCGCATTCTTTTTTTCTTGTTGTTCAAGGTTCATTTGAGCTTCAAATTTGAGAGTTTTTGCTTTTTCGATACTTTCTTTAATATTGGTATGCTTTTTCTGAAAAATATTTCGAAACATAGGTCTGAGTTTCCAAATAAAAAAGGCGGCAAGAATAAGAAAATTGATAGCAGGAAAAATGAGATCCCCAGGAGACCCGTGATGACCTCCCCCCTCTGAAGTAAAGGCATGCACACTAAAAAGAACAGAAAAAATTAAACTTAATTTCATCATTTCAAACCTGTAGTTTACTAACCAAATCATCCGCTAATTGTTTTGACTGGCCAAGAATCTGAAGTTTTTGTTTTTCCAACTCTTCCAAAGCTTTCTTTTTTGACTCTTCAAGCTTTTTATTAATTTCTTCTTCATTACTGCGGTATAAGCCTTCAAATTCTTTTTCGATTTTCTTTTTCTCTTCAGATTTTTTTTGCTGAACAGCCTTATGAGTGTGTTCTAATTTACTCTCGTATTCAGCTTTAAGGTTTTCGACCTTATCTTCCAAATCTCTAGCGAGCGTTTCCGTCTTCTTTGTTTTCTCAATTCTCTCTTCAATAATGTTTTGAAGAGGGCCAAAGAAGGCAAACTTGCCAATAAAATAAATAACAAATACCACCAGCAACTGTATAAAAACAGTGCCATTGATTGCTAATTGTTCAAAAATTCCCAGAATCGTTTCCATTTTAGAGTCTCTCTATATACAGTAAAAAAATTGATCTAGAAACCATTATTCTTCTAGTTAAAAATAGTCAACATAAACAATTATTATTCAAGGTTTCGATCTCAATCTAGATTTTCTAGACTTGGTCTTTAATTTTAGTTTCACCGTGAAAAATAACACCCTCTTCGACAATAAGATTTGGAGAAATAACAGTTCCTTCAAATCTTGCAGGCTTTTTCATTTCAACACGTGAGCCAGCTCTTAAATTGCCCTTAACTGTTCCAGAAATAACAATGACTCCAGCATGAACATCTGCGTTAATAACAGCTGTGTCTGTGACGATGAGCGTATCATTTGTAAAAATGCTTCCAGTAAATTCTCCTGCAATTCTCACCACACCATTGAAAGAAAGATTTCCCTCAAAACGGCAGCCCTTTTCAATAATTGCAGTGATTTCTTCCGCTTGGTTTTTCACTTCGCTCTTCTTTTAGCTTTTAATGAGAAATTCATAAATATCATTAAATTCAGCTTCATTATTGTATTTGATAAGTATTTCACCTTTGCCAGCTTTTTTAGTTTTAATATCAAAGTGAAATCCTGTTTTTTGTTCAAGTTTTCTTCTAAAAACATCTACTTTTTCATTAAAAAATTTGTTTCCCTTTCCAGGGCTTGGCAATCGAGTCGGTGCTTTATGACCTTTTATTTCCTTTTCTAAATCTCTAACAGACATTTTTTCATGGGCTGCTTTACTTGCTAACGCAACTATTCTTTTCTCATCACCAACGCTTGCTAAAACTTTAGCATGACCCAATGTCAGAAGTTCTTTTTGTAAAAAGATAATAACTTCCTTTGGTAATTTTAAAATTCTTAAAAAATTTGCAATCGTTGATCTTTCTTTGCCAACTTTTTTGGCAACCTCTTCTTGAGTTAGGTTAAATTCTTCCATTAATTGAAAATAGGCCAAGGCTTCTTCAACGCAATTGAGATCAGAGCGTTGAACGTTTTCAATAATGGCCATAACTAGTTTATCTTTTTTCGTAACCTTTTTGAGGACAACAGGAACTTTTGTAAGCCCTGCTCTTTGAGCCGCTCTAAAGCGTCTTTCCCCAGCAATTATTTCAAATGTTTTATCCTCTTCATCGAAAGTAACAATGAGTGGCTGAATAATTCCATTTTCTTTAACTGATCGAGTGAGGTCTTCTAAATCTTCTTGTTTAAATACTCTTCTCGGTTGGTGTGTGTTTGGCTTAAGTTTTGTTATATCGACAGTCAGGGGACCTTGACTGATCTTTTCCTCAACTTCTTTAAATTTTTCTCTCAAAGCTTCTTTTTCTTTATTAGGAACCGGCGTTGCGATACTTGTGTTTAAAAGTGCTCCTATTCCTTTACCTAAAACAGACTTTTTCCCCATTACGACTCCTGACTATATATTTAAAAAAGCCCAAGCTCTGAAAGCAAATCTTTTTGCTGATCTATAGACTTCTTAGAATTATTAATAATGACTTCTTTGGTTAAATCTAAATAGGCTTCACTACCTTTAGAATTGATATCATAAAGAATGACAGGCTTTCCAAAGCTTGGACACTCTGAAAGCTTTACGTTTCTAGGTATAATCGATTTAAAAACCTTATCGCCAAAATGTTTTTTTATTTCTGTTGCAACTTGTTTTGATAAACTCGTTCTTGCATCGTACATCGTTAGTAAAATTCCCTCGAGCTCAATTCTTGGATTAAGTGAGCCCTTTATAAGACGTACTGTATTCAACAATTGCGAAAGACCTTCCATTGCAAAGTATTCTGTTTGCAGAGGAACAATGTAGCTATCACTCGCATTAAAAGCATTTACAGTAAGTAATCCCAATGATGGAGGGCAATCGATTATGATATATTCATATTTGCTTTTTACGCTATCCAGTGCAGCTTTTAATTTTGACTCTCTAGCAAAGGCGCTTACAAGTTCAATCTCTGCACCAATCAAATTGTTATCTGAGGGACAAATATCAAGCATAGATAAATCTGTTTGATAAATAGCTTTTTCAATAGGCATTTCGCCTATAACGGTGTGGTAAATATTAGCTTTTTCGAATGAAGACTTATCTAAACCTAGCCCTGCACTAGCATTACCTTGAGGGTCGAGATCAATTAATAAAGTTTTTCTCTCGGCAACAGCAAGTCCTGCCCCTAAATTAATTGCAGTTGTTGTTTTTCCAACACCACCTTTCTGGTTTGCAATTGCTATGATCTTACCCATAGAATCTCCTAACTATCCAAAAACTTTAGTTTTTTACTTTTTGTTCTCCGTAGAACACTTTTTGACTCAACTATTAATATCACTCGATTATCACCACTGGGCAACGAAAAATTTTTCTCAAAAACTACATTCCAATTTTCTTTAATCAGCTCTAAATCTTTCTTTTCAGCTTCATAAAAATTTGGGCCTTTATAAAATACAACCCTTGTCCCCTTATCACAATTTAAAAATCCTAGAACTTTTGCAATGCTTCCGACAGCCTTTGACACAACGAGCATGTTCTTGGAAATCCAAAATTCTTCAATTCTTCCGTGATAAAACTTACAATTTACTATTCCCAGTTTTTTAGCAATAAAATCGACAGCTTCAACTTTTTTTCTTTTAGATTCAACACCTATAAAAATTTTTTGATTGAGTTCATTGGCCAGAGGTAAAATCGGAAAACCCCCTCCAAAACCAACATCTACTACGCTTTCAGAAACTTCTATCAATTTTGAAAATTCAAGAATGTCCCTATAGGGGCAAACTGAATCGAGATATTGCTTTTCTCGAAAATCCTCTCGATCTAAAATTCTCGTAAGATTCAAGCCGGCCAGCTCACCTGAAACAATAGACAAATAACCGTTAATAAATTCTTCTTCTGTTATAATGCACCCCCGGCTACAACTGCGAGTGTTGCAGCCCTGATTCCCTCGATTCTCCTAAGTTGACCAAAAGTCTCAGGTTTTATTCGTTCAATTCTTTGCTTGCACTCAAATGAAATATTCTTGGAGTTTAGGATTTTGGCTAGATTTATTTTTTTGTCTTCTATCTTGCCTACTTTTGCATACTGATCATTTGCGCGAGTAATGTAACCCTCGTATTTTGTCTCAATGGCCACAGTGTTTATGGCGACAGTGTTAAATTCAACTTCCTCTCTGCTTAGTACATAGCTTAAAATCTCAACTGGATTTACCCAAGGAAGTTTAAGTATTTCAGATAGGGTGACATTCCCATTTGTGTTCTTTACAAATTCATTGAGCCCAAAATTTTCCTCCACGTAGAACACATTACTATACTTCATTGAGGAAACTAGATTTTTTAGTAAATAATAGGACTCCATTATTTCTATCAAAGCCCTGTCTAAATTAGTGCTTAGGCATAATTTGTCCCTATAGGGGCACATTCGTAAAAATGCATTGTCTTCTCTGATGAAAAGTCTATTTTCTGCTCTCGCTGTAAATAATCGATATGGTTCATCCCGTGTATTTGTAATGAGATCTTCAATCATGACTCCGATATAGGAATCGCGACGACTTAAAACAAACTTTTCTCTATTTAAAACCTTTAAAACTGCATTAACTCCTGCAATAAACCCTTGTCCTGCAGCTTCTTCATATCCAGAAGTTCCATTCACCTGGCCGGCAAAGTACAATCCCTCTATGTTTTTGAACATTAATGTATTATCAAGCTGAGTTGTATCAATAACATCGTATTCAACAGCGTATCCGTGGTGTTTTATTACGGCATTTTCTAAACCTGCGATTGTTTTGATAAATTTTTCTTGTGTTCCACGTGGAAGTGAACTTGAAACTCCACTAGGATAGACTGTATCGAGATTTATCCCTTCTGGTTCAACAAATACATGGTGAATATCCTTTTCAGGATAGCGATAAGCTTTATCTTCTATACTTGGGCAATATCTTGCGCCAACACCTTTGATTTGCCCGTTAAAAAGTGGGGAATTATCCTTATCACTTCTTATAATTTCCATTGTTTTTGCATTTGTCCTCGTTAAATAGCAGCTAATCTGAGGCATTTCGCGTGAAAATGGCTTATTTAAGAGATGAAAGTTCCTCGTGGAACAATCTGAAGGCTGTTCTTCTAGCTTTGAATAGTCTATTGAAGACTTATATATCCTTGAAGGTGTTCCTGTCTTAAATCTTAGAGGTAAAGTATTAATTTCACCGAAGATATCCTTCAGTGAATCTGACTCCTTACAGTCTAAACGTCCTCCACTCATTTGTTCACTACCACAATGAAGCTTGCCATTTAAGAAAGTTCCGACAGTCATTACAATTGTTTTAGACTTAAAAACAGTAGATTGAGTTGTTTTAATAGAAAAAATTCCATTTTCTTTAGATACACTAGAGACTTTTTCATAAAAAACATCAACATTTTCCAAATTTCCAATAAATTTCTCTGCTTCGAGTGAATATTGCTCTTTATCTATTTGAACTCGAGTAGACTGTACCGCAAAACCTTTTGATTCGTTCAAAGTTCTAAACTGAATTCCCGCTTTATCCGCGAGTATTCCCATTGCCCCACCAAGTGCATCGAGCTCTCTTACAACTTGCCCCTTTCCGACCCCTCCAATTGAAGGATTACAGGGAGCAGATCCTAGCGAAACACCGGGCATAGAAACCAAAGCGATACTAACACCCTCAAACTGAGAAGCGATATTAATAGCTTCAATTCCCGCATGGCCCCCGCCTACAACAATAAGATCGTATACTTTCATGATAAGCTTTGTTCTACGTGGAACATTTAAATATTACTATTTGCCAATACAAAAATTTTCAAAAATCTCTTTTAAAACCCTGTCTGGTGTAACCTGCCCAAGCAGCTCATAGAGCTCCTGCTCAATCAAGTTCAATTCCGAAGACAATATAGCAATGTCTGGTTCATTATCAAACAAAGTTTTTAAGCTAGTAGTTCTATCAGAAAGTGAGTTAATTAACTCTCTATGCCTTGGGATTACGATGGGATTTTTAGATATAACGTCTTTAAATTTATGGAGAAGTTTATCGATTACTTGTTTTGTAACATCATCTACTAAGAGGTTTGCCCCTATAGAACCAGCAGGTAAATTAAAGTCTTGCACCACGTCTAGGTGCGTATAAATAACAAGATCCGCGTCAAACTTTTCAAAAGAAAAATCTATTTCATATACATTTTGCAGCAAAATTTTATAAAAACTCTTTTCTATCAGCTCATGAGCTCTTGCGATTCCCTGGCTTTCAACAAAATCCTCGGTATCCCTAAGACCCGCCGTGTCAACCAACTCAAATTGCACTCCTTCTATCATAATAAATTCTGAAATATAATCTCTCGTCGTTCCTGCTATAGGTGAAACAATTGATCTTTCAGTTTTTAGTAGGCTATTAAAAAGCGTGCTTTTTCCTGAATTAGCCTTACCAAAAAGAACAATTTTAGGGGATAAGATTGTTTTTGGTTCTATAGAACCGCGGTCCCATAGGACCATTAACGAATCATTAAATGACTGAAAGGCTGATCTAGCCAGGCTCCATGAGCGTTCCTCACCAATATCTTCAGCAAAATCTATGTTTAATTCTAAGTAAGCTTTTAGCGTTAAGAACTTTTCTTTAAGTTGAATAAATTCCTTATCAAGATCACCCCGTAACAAGTTTTGTCCAGAATCTAGAGCGAAGTAGGAGCTTGCATTTAACAATAAATCAAGGCCTTCAACTTGCGAGAGGCTTAATTTATTATTCTTCATCGCTCTGTAGGTAAATTCCCCGGGATTGGCCGATCGCAATCTATATTTAGATATAAAAAGCTCAATTATCCGATCTACATTGATAGGATTTCCATGCACCGAAAGTTCTAAAACATTCTCTCCTGTATAACTATTTGGAGCACTAAAAAAGACGGCCAAAGCTTCATCAATCAATTGATCATTCTCGTGAATTTTTATTAAATATGACTTTCTTGGTTCTATAGGACCAGATCGAGAAAATTTTAATATCTCCGAAAATTGCTCTAACTCAAAATTACCTGAAATTCTAATAACGGCAATGGCCGAACGTCCATGAGCGCTGGTAGAGCAAGCTATAATAGGTGTTTCATCAAAATAGTACATTACACCTGGTTCTATAGAACCAGCTGCGAATAGGCAATAGCCCTGTAAATTAGTCGACCTGAAAACAGTCTGCGGTTACAGAATTAAGACCTGAAAAAGGTTCGATATTGGAATTTACGGATAGATCAAGTTCTAAATGTTTTCCGCTTTTTGTGGATGTACCTTGAAAGCTGTTCTGACAACTAAAAAACTGGGTATCTTCGTCTAATTTTTCTGGCTTAAGACCTGCGCAATCTTCTATGCTGTATTCTACTTCAATAGGGATGAGAGCTTTTAAAGCTTCACCATATGAAAATGTAATATAAATTTTATTATCTATATTTCTAATGATAATTTTATCAAAATTTACTTTCTGATCAGCATGACACACAAATGTCTGTGCAAAAGAGTTCACGCTAGCAAAAAATAGAAAAAAGTAGAAAAGTCTCATCTATGGCCAGCATCTTGAGAAAAAACTTGAAGACTAAACAAAAAACTTACAGCTAAAATTGAAAAAATTGTTTTCATTCAAAACTCTCCTAAATATTTAGAATTTATAAAACATAAAACATTTATAGTCGTTTTTTGTGTAATTTTAAGCTTTATATTCTTAAATAATCTTACATTTAAGTTTCTTCTCAAAATTAAGGAGTTTTTACAGGGGAGTTGTATTAATTTCTCGATACTTAGAACATCGATTCTATTTCGTAGAGCTTCTGAGAGAATTCCTGGTTTGTTTTTTGAAGCATTTTAATTTTATTAACGCCATGCATCACGGACGTGTGATCCCTTTTTCCAAAGTAATCCCCAATCTCCATCAGTGTTGCTTTTGCTATATAATAACTAAAATACATAGATACATGTCGAGCCAAGGTAATTTCTTTGTTTCGTGCCTTAGAGCGAATATCGGGAACTGGGATTTTATAATAACTAGAAACTGTTTTTGTAATCGTCTCCATGTTGACCGTTTTTTTCTCATCTTCAACATTGAGTTTTAATTGTTCTTTAGCAGTTTCTAAATCAATATCCACGTTAAACACAGAAGAATAAGCACCCAGTTTAATAAGTGATCCTTCAAGTTCGCGAATATTACTCTTAATACAACTTGCGATAAGATTAACAACATCATCGGGAAGATAAATGTCTTCTTCCATCGCTTTCTTCTTTAAAATCGCAATACGAGTTTCAAAATCGGGCTGTTGAATTTCTACTACTAATGCGGAACTTAGGCGTGTTCGAATTCTATCTTCTATTCCTGTAATTTCTTTTGGGTCTTTATCTGAGGTAAAAATTAATTGCTTTTTTCTTCTCTGTAATTCATTAAAAACATGAAAAAATTCGTTTTGTGTCCCCGGTTTATTTTTCAACTCATGAATATCATCAATCATGAGAACATCAACATATTCAGAGTATTTTTTTCGAAAAGATTGTATATTCTGTGCTTGAATAGCATTTATCATCTCGGACATAAAATCATTGGCGGTTGTAATATAAATTTTCAAGCTTGGTTGTACTTCTTGAATATGATTGGCAACTGCATGCAGAAGGTGTGTTTTTCCAAGACCTGAGTTTCCATGAAAATAAAGTGATGAATAGACATTACCGGGGTTTTTAGAAACTGCAATGGCAGAAGCATGGGCCAAATTATTTGAAGGACCTACCACAAAATTATCAAAGGTTTTTTTATTATCAATCGCCTGCCCGCTCGATCCACTTGCAGAGTCTGTATAATCAATAACCCTACTTTGTACCTTGGCTTCCAAATCATCGTTTAATGGTTTCAAATCATTAATTGAAAAAGTCATTTCCTTTACTGAGTTCGCCTTGTGTATTGTATACCCCGCTGGCTTTGCATCTTCTTCAGAAACTAATTCTACTTCATTAGTCGATTGCCCAGGCGGTTGAGGCTTACTGTGAGTAAAAAGCGCTATTTTATATTTTTTACCCAAAACATATTCAATAGAACTCTCCAGTTGAGTGCAATAATAGTCTTGGATCATTTTCCGAATAAAATTTGAAGTAACGGCGAATTGAATTTCTTCTCGAGTTATATTCTTAATATGAAGATTTCCAACAAAAAATGTTTCAAATTTCTCTTGTGGTAAAAGATTTTTAACACAATTTAAAATTTCACTGTTAATTTCATGGAGCTCCGAGTCAGAAAAAGAGCGCTGCTGTTTCTCATTAATTTCTTTTTGTGGAATGTCATTCTTAGGCTTAGAATTCAAATCCAAGTCTTTATAATCATTCGTTTTAATATTGTTTGGTTGTGTTGGTTTTAAAAAGTTATGCAAAGGAAAATCGTGATCCATATCGCCTCTAATTCTCTGATTTTATTAAGAATTGTCCTTGAACTTTCAAATTACAGTCTTAAAAGACTTAAAAATTTAACATAAAGGCCGAGCAGATGAAAATGACTTTTTCTTAAAACTTATCTCTACACTCTTGGTTGACTCAACAATATAAATTTGTTAGTTTTTTCAGCTCAAAGTAAACTTGCTGGATTGAGGACTCAAAATGAGTAAAAGAACTTGGCAACCTAAAAGATTAAAAAGACTTAGAACCCATGGCTTTCTTAAACGAATGTCTACAAGTGATGGGCGTAATGTTATTAAAAGAAGAAGAGCTAAAGGAAGAAAGAGACTTACCGTCACTGTTGGTTCAAAGTAAAAATCAAACCTTTTCTAGGAACTTCCGCCTTAGGCTTAAAGAACACTTTACTAACTTAAGAAGTAAAAATCTTCGCTATAGAAGTCATAGCTTCATCGCTTATTATAAAAGAAACTCCTTGAGCTATTCACGGATTGCAACGAGTGTTTCCAAAAAAAATGGAAATGCTGTTGTAAGAAATAAGATAAAACGATCAATCAAGGAATCATTTAGAAGATCTTCAGCCAAATCATCAGGTTATGACATCTTAATCGTCGCTAATAATCACTTTTTTAACAGTAAAAATAACTTGCAAGTTTCAATAGAGGTTTTTAAAACTGCTCTTATAGATTTTTTTGAAAATATAAGTTCTGGAGATAAAAATGAAGTCTGATCAACAGAGGGCATTCCTAGCCGTTGTCATTTCAGGGATAATATTGTTTGTGTGGCAATTCTATGTTGCTCCTAAGAAAAAACCTAGCAATGGTACTGTTGTTCAAAATCAGACATCTGCTGCTCCCACCGCTCAACCAACTAACGCTCAAACCGTAGAAACAACAACCAAACAAGAGCAAACACCAACGAATGTCGCAAAAATTGAAAATGCTCCGGGAGAAACATTTATAGTTTCAAATTCAAACTACAAATTTGAAATTACAAATTACCTCACGGTCACTGATGCATACGAAGAAAATACTTCCGCAGGAAAGGAAGTTTTTGAAAGCAACAAACTCCTGGCCCTCAACTTTCTCATAGATAAACAATCTCAAACAATTCCCTTTAAAGTTGAAAAAATTAATGAACAAAGCTTAAGCGGAACCAATGAAAAATATGGCATTTCTTTCAAAGCTCATCTCAAAGAAAACGGTAAATTTAATTTTGTTTTTACTAAAACAGAAAATTCTCCAATAACATCCATCCATTCCGTTTTCTCAACAACACCAAAAGAGAAAGGACGTTTTTCTCATAGAACTTACGCCTACACTGGAACAGATCTAAATTCTGTAACTGTTGGAAAGGCAGAACAAGAAAATGCATCTATTTACTGGCAAGGTATGGACTTTGATTACCATCTCTTTGCTATTGCCTTTGAGAAAAAATCTGATGCTGTTATAAGAAGCTATGGCCCAGATTTTGGTGAGTATTTTGAATCCTTTGTTAAATTCGATGAAAACTCCAAAGAACTCAATATTGTTTTTCTCAAAAAAGAGTACAACTCACTTACTAAACTTGGAAACAACCTACACTTATCTGTAGATCTTGGTATGTTTTCGTTTCTTGCTGTTCCTATTTTGAAAGGACTACAGTTTTTTCACACACTCATTCCCAACTATGGAATTGCAATCATTCTTCTCACATTAATAATCAGAATACTTGTATTCCCTCTTCAATATAAATCCACTAAAAGCATGAAAAAGATGCAACTCATTCAACCTGAGTTAAAGAAAATCCAAGAAAAATATAAAAACGAACCTCAAAAACTTCAAAAAGAAAGCATGGCTCTTTTTAAAAGATCGGGAACTCACCCTTTAAGTGGCTGCTTTCCGCTATTGCTACAAATGCCTGTCTTTTTTGCGCTTTATAAAGTGCTCTATAATGCTGTTGAACTTGTTGGAGCGCCATTTTATTTTTGGATTACGGATTTAAGTAGCAAAGATCCGCTTTATGTTCTTCCAGTGCTCATGGGATTTTTCATGTTCCTTCAGCAAAAAATGACTCCAACACCTGGAACAGACCCAGTTCAAAAAAAGATCTTTTTATTTATGCCTATAATTTTTGGTTTTATTATGAAAGACCTTCCGAGTGGATTAAACTTATATATTTTAATCAGCACTGTATTTGCAATTCTTCAACAATACTTTGTGCTTAAAAGAGTCAAGGTCTAGAAAGACCCGCCCAAAAGTCCGCTTTTCAACTCATCATTTGGTGGGCTACCGATCCAAAGTAAAAGAAATTTAGCACTAAGAGCTGGATTGTTTATTTCTAGCTTTTTGTCTTCTTGGGTAACTAACAGTTTTCCATTGGCAATTTGAAAGCTCATTTCTTTGCCTTCTTTAGAATCCCCTAAAAAATTATAAAACTTGTTTAATTCCACCTTAAGGCTTGTGGTATCAAATTTATTTTTTTCAAATCCCTTTTTAAATCCTTCAACAAGATCTTCTTTATCAACGTCACGCAAAAAATGCATTCGTAGAAACTTTATTCCACCCGATCCTATAACGGCATTTTCGTCTGTACTTTTATTTTCAAGATACAATCCAGCAACATAAACTTTTATTTTTAAAAATGTCGCAAGTCTTAAGCCTAATCCGTTTAGTACAAGCTCTTTACCTTCAACTTGAACTTTATCCTCAAATTTCACACCCTTTAATTCTGCAGCTTGTAATTTCAAAGGTAATAAAACAGCAAATAAGACCATTTTCCACATATTAATCCACCCTGGATAAAAATTTATTCTCATTTTAAGTTGTTTTTTCCACATAGTGGAAAAAATTGTTAATAAACTATTCAATCATCATCCAATTAAAAATAATATTAATTGGTAAAATAAACTTATACAGATAAATAAATTATTTTTACAAAAAAAGGGAGGTTTTAAGTTGAATATAAAAATCATATCCGAACTAACACGCCAATCAAGAAACAATTTTCAACATTTTCAATAAAACCAAAACATCTAACCTGTTGTTATTAAAGATTTTTTTTATTTATCCACAGTTTCCTCTATAATCATAATAATATTCTTATATATATAAATAATATAAAGGAACTGAAGCCTTCGCATTTCAGAGTTTCTTAGAAAATTAATCTTGTTAAAGGCTATTAATCAACTTATAACTGGTTTGACATGAAATTTAGTGTAGAAGCTTCATTACTCAGAAACGGTATCAATAAGATACTTTCAGTCATCGACAAAAAGTCTTCAAGACCTATTCTCTCCAATTGTCTTTTTTCTCTAGAGGGTGACATTCTCAATCTTTTTGCAACTGATTTGGATATTTCTTCCAAAGTCGTACTTAAAGTTCAAAGTGATGGAAAAGGCAAGTTTTGTGTAAATTCTAAAAATATTTCTGAATTACTAAGAGAATTACCTGATGAAGTTTTAGAAATTGAATTGGACCAAACAGACAACCTTTTGAAATTGAGTTGTCCATCCATTAACTTTTCAATACTTGTTTCTTCAGCGGAAGAATATCCAGAAATTACATTCTCAAATGTTGAAAATGCTGAAGAATATTCATTAAATTCAAAAGATATTCTGAACATTATTAATAAAACATCATATGCAATGTCGACAGATGAAACACGTTTGTTTCTAAATGGAATTTTTCTTCAAAAGAATGAAGGGAAATTAAGAGCGGTTGCAATAGATGGGCACAGACTTGCAATGTTTGATTTGCAAAAAAACTTTGAGACATCAAAAGTTTTAGAATCAGGAATTATTTTACCCAAAAAGGGAATTAATGAACTGAAGAAGATGGCCGAAAATTATGATACAGAAATTACGGTTTACCTAAGTGAATCTTTCTTGGTTGCTTCTGTTCAAAATGAAAACTATCTTTCAATTCGATTAATAGCCCGAGAGTATCCCAAGTATCAAACAGTCATTCCAAACAAGTCATCATTCAAAGCAATTTGTGATAAGTCTGTTCTTGTTAATGCTGTGAAGAGAATTAAAATTTTCTCTAATGAAACAACCAATGGGATCAAGTTTGTTTTTAAGGGAGACCAAATAGAACTAATGGCAAATAATGATACCTTCGGTGAAGGCCATGAAGTCATCGGTTCTGTTTATAATGGTGATGATTTGGAAGTTAGCCTTAATGCCAAGTATATTATGGAAACGCTTTCTGTTCTCGACGATGGAAAAATATCTTTAGAATTGAATAATTCTCTTAGCCCAGTAGTTATTAGAAGTGATATGACGCCTGAGTTTTTGGGCATTATCATGCCTCTTCGCATTTGACTTCATTAATGAAAGAAACTTTTTTAGAAAAAATCTACGTTAAAAATTTCAGAAATTTGAATGAATCAACTATTGAATTCTCAAAAGATATTAATTGTATCTTTGGAAAAAACGGCAATGGGAAAACGAATATTTTAGAGGCAATATTTTTCTTCATATATGGAAAATCATTTCGTAAAAATTCGCGTTTTCCACAAATCACAGCGTTCGATAGTGAAAAATCTGAAATAATAATAAAATCAATTATTGAAAAAGGTGAGCAAAAAGACTCTTACGCTTTAAAAGTATCTGAGGAAGGTTCGGAATTTTACCAAAATAATAAAAAAGCTAAGAGAAACAGCACACAGTTACAGGCCATAATCATTAATCCCTTTGATAGTTTTCTTTTTCACCAAACACCTTCTCAGAGAAGAACTTGGTTAAACCACATTATTTCGTCAATAGACGAAAAGTATAAATCTTCTCTAGCGAATTTTAACAAGGCTCTAAAAATGAGAAACTCGTTGCTTTCTAAATACCAAGGAGCTCGGGAGAATCTCTTTTTACAAATAAGAGCGCTCGATGGGCAGCTTTCTAAATATGGTGGCTATATTGTTAATAAAAGAGAAGAAATTTGTATTGAATTAGAACTACTAGCAAAGGACGTTTTCACCCAAATATTTAACTATCCGCATAACTTTCAATTAAAATATGTTTCAGGACTTAAAGGATTCTCTGAAGCGGAAATTTTTGAATTTTATCAAAAAAATTTAGATCAAGACTTGATCTTTCGCACGACAAAAAGAGGACTTCATCGTGATGATATCGAACTCTTTTTAGATGAAAATAGAACAACGGACTATGGTTCCGTAGGCCAACAAAAAGTCAGCTATTTGAGTCTTCTCTTTTCATACGTGGAGTACCTTGAACATAGGATGAAAATCTCTCCAATACTGCTAATAGATGATATTTCTGGTGAATTAGATAGCGTTTGTTGGAAAAATTTACTAAACTACCTGGAAACTAAAAAGCTACAAGTTTTAATCACCACAGCAAACGACGCATTAAAAACTGAATTGTGCAAAATTAAGAATAGTCGCAACTTTTTTGTCAGTGGTGGAGAAATTAAAGGATTCGAGCAATGACTCAAGAAATTCCACGAACTTCGAATACCGAATCAATCTCAAAGGTAAGTACAGAATACACGGCAGACAAAATTAAACTTCTTGAAGGACTAGAAGCTGTTAGAAAACGCCCTGGTATGTATATTGGGGACACAACAGTCAGAGGTCTCCATCATTGTGTTTACGAAATTGTGGACAACGCAGTTGATGAAGCTCTTGCTGGTTATTGTACTAAGATCGACGTTATCATTCATCTTGATAACTCAGTCAGTGTTTTAGATGACGGCCGGGGAATTCCTGTTGGTATTCACCCAGTAGAAAAAATTTCTGCTGCAGAGCTTGTTTATACCAAACTTCATGCAGGTGGAAAGTTTAACGATGAAGATGGGGCTTACAAAGTTTCAGGTGGATTACACGGAGTTGGAGCTGCAGTTGTTAATGCCCTTTCAACTTGGGTTAAACTTGAAATTAAAAAAGATGGAAAAGTTCATTTTGTGCATTTCGAAAAAGGTGTCGCGAAAGAACCTCTTAAAATAATTGGTGAGTGTGATCCAAAAGAGTCTGGAACAAAAGTTACCTTCAAGCCAAATAATGAAATTTTTGAAGTTCATGAATTTAGTTACGATACACTCAGTAACAGATTCCGTGAGATGGCCTTTTTAAACAAAGGATTAAGAATTTCATTAAGGGACGAACGAGATGAAAAACAAGAAGAGTTTCATTTCGAAGGTGGAATTGCAGAATTTGTGACTTATCTGAATCGTTCCAAAAATGCTATTCACAAAATTCCTATTTATTTTTTCGACAGTAAAAAAGACTATGAAGTTGAAATTGCTTTGCAGTGGACTGATAGTTATTCAGAAACATTAACATCTTATGCAAATAATATTTCAACTCCTGAGGGAGGGACTCACGTTTCTGGGTTTAAAACTTCTCTAACAAGGGCTCTTAATGCTTACGCGAAAGATAACAATCTTATTAAAGGAAAACTTGGGTTAACCGGTGATGATATGAGGGAGGGGTTAACTGCAATAATTTCTGTTAAGCTTTCAAACCCTCAATTTGAAGGACAAACTAAAAGTAAGCTTGGAAATTCTGAAGTAGAGGGGATTGTTAACTCTCTTGTTGGAGCCAAATTAAAAAGTTATTTAGAAGAAAATCCAAATATAGGAAAAACAATTGTTAGAAAATCTATCGACGCTGCTGCTGCGAGAGAAGCTGCAAGAAAAGCGAGAGAGCTAACAAGAAGAAAAACGGCGCTAGACTTTTCTGGGTTGCCTGGGAAAATGGCTGATTGCCAAGAAAAAAATCCAGAGCTTTGTGAAATTTATATCGTTGAGGGTGATTCTGCGGGTGGTTCAGCGAAGCAAGGCCGAGATAGAAAACACCAAGCTGTTCTTCCATTGAAAGGTAAAATTCTCAACGTTGAAAAAGCTCGCTACCATAAAATGCTTAATAATGATGAGATTAAAATGCTGGTTCAAGCTATGGGAACAGGGATTGGAAAAGAACATTTTGATATTTCAAAACTTCGCTATCACAAAATTGTCATTATGACAGATGCGGATGTGGATGGATCACACATCAGAACCTTATTATTAACTCTTTTCTATAGACAATTTCCAGAGATTATAGAGAAGGGGCATTTATATATTGCTCAACCTCCACTGTATAAATTTAAAAAAGGTAAAATGGAAAAATATCTCAAGGATGAAAGAGAGCTAGATCGTTATTTAATGGACTCTAGTCTAAGTGATTGTGCTGTTCAAATTGATGGATCATTTGTTGAAATCGATGAAATTAAAAAAGTTTTAAATAAGTTTCGATCGTTTAATAAAACAATAAAATACTATGATCGCCATTACGATGGTAATTTTTTGAAAAAAATTGTTGAAGATGAAAGTTTTTCTAATGAATCTCTTGCTAACAAAGAATCCCTTCAAAAAATTTTGAAAAATATTAAAGAACAGTTAGAGAAAGATATTTCTTCTGAAGTAGTTCGAACGTACAGCTTTGATGTGGTTGAAGATAAAGAACATTCTGGATTTAAAATAAATGCGATTGTAGAAGAAAGCATGAAAAAGAAAAAATTCCAAATTGATAGTATCTTTTTAGAATCTGGTGAATATCTTGATCTTGTTAACCTCTATGAAGGAATTAAAAAATATTTCAACAGTAAATTTGTGATTAAAGAAAGTGATAAAAATGAAACAGAGTTTTATTTTGATGGCTTAAATGAATTTTCTAATCACGTTCTGGCTAGAGGAAAACAGGGAGCATACATCCAGCGCTATAAGGGGTTGGGAGAAATGAACCCAGAGCAATTGTGGGAAACGACAATGAATCCTGAAAACAGGACACTACTACAAGTAGAAATAAACGATACTCTCGAAGCAGACCAATTATTTTCTGTTCTTATGGGTGACCAAGTAGAGCCGAGAAGAGAATTTGTAGAAAAAAATGCTCTCGATGTGAGAAACTTAGACGTTTAATTTTAAGGCTAAATTATGACTGAAAATACAATCGGAAACGATGGAACTAATCCACCTTCAAATGTAGAACCTTTGGCGATCAAAGATGAGATGAAAAACTGCTATCTCGATTATGCAATGTCAGTCATTATCGGTCGGGCTCTTCCTGATGTTCGAGACGGGCTAAAGCCTGTTCATAGAAGAATTCTCTATGCTATGCACATGCTTAATAATTATCATAATCGACCTTTTTTAAAGTCAGCTCGTGTCGTCGGGGATGTTATTGGTAAGTATCACCCGCACGGTGACAGTGCGGTTTATAATTCTATTGTTCGACTCGCTCAAGATTTTTCGATGAGATACCAAATCGTTGATGGTCAAGGTAACTTTGGATCCATTGATGGTGATAATGCCGCAGCGATGAGGTACACAGAAATTAGAATGCAAAAACTTGCAGAGGAACTTCTCAAAGACATCGACAAAGATACCGTCGAATGGCAACCCAACTATGATGACTCGTTAAAAGAACCGGTTGTTTTACCAACAAAAGTTCCCAATCTTTTAATAAATGGTTCAACTGGAATTGCAGTCGGGATGGCTACCAATATCCCTCCCCATAACATTACTGAAATAATGAACGGGTTAATTGCCCTCATTGATACTCCAGAACTTACAATCTCAGAATTAATGGACATAATTCCTGGACCAGATTTTCCTACTGGCGGTGCTATTCATGGAACCGCTGGAATTAAGCAGGCATATCACACAGGTAAAGGCGTACTTCAGATCAGAGCAAAAGCAGAAATTGAAGTATACGGTAAACAGGATCGAGAAAGAATTATTGTTAATGAAATTCCGTATCAAGTTAACAAAGCAAAACTTATTGAAAAAATTGCAAGTCTTGTAAATAACAAAGAACTGCAAGGTGTTTCAGATATTAGAGATGAATCGAATAGACTTGGGATTAGAGTTGTTATCGACATTAAAAAAGGTGCTCCTGCCACTGTCATTCTCAATAGGTTGTACAAGCAAACACAACTACAAGTTTCATTTGGGATCATTTTTCTTTCCATTCACAATGGCCAACCAAAGGTCATGGACCTAAAAGAGCAACTAAAGTGTTTTATTGATCACAGAAAAGAAGTGGTCGTGAGAAGAACACGTTACGAACTCAAAAGGGCTAAAGAAAAAGCTCATATTTTAGAAGGTCTCAAAGTTGCCGTTGAAAACATTGATGTCATTGTTGAGATGATTAAAAAGGCAAAGGGACCAGATCAAGCTCGCGAACAGTTAATGAAAAATTACGAGCTTTCGCAAAAACAAGCCCAAGCGATTCTCGATATGAGATTGCAAAGACTTACAGGTCTTGAGCGAGATAAAATCATTACTGATTACAATAATATCATTGCTGAGATTAAGAGACTTGAAGAAATTTTAAGTGATGAAAACAAAGTTAAAAATATTATAAAAAGTGAATTCACTGAAATCTTAGAATCATATGGGGATGCAAGAAAAACAGAAATCATTGCCATGGAAGATGAGATTAACTTTGAAGACATGATAAAAAACGAAGAAGTCATAGTTACAACGACTCATAAAGGTTACGTAAAGAGAATGGCTATTGATACTTACCGAGCTCAAAAACGTGGAGGCAAAGGGGTCAAGGGTGGGAACACCAATAGTGACGATGATTTTTATACAAATATTTTCACAGCAGATACACACGATACGATCATGTTCTTTACTGATAAAGGAATTGTTTTCAATCTAAAGGTCTACAATATTCCAGAAGCGTCGAGAACAGCGAAAGGTCGAAACATCATAAACTTAATACAGCTTCCAAAAGACCAAAAAGTTAAGTCTATTGTTTCAATGCCTAAAGATTTAAAAGATAAATTCCTTATTATTGCAACAAAGAGTGGTCTCGTTAAGAAAACTGATTTAACTGAATACGAAAGAATTAATCAGAACGGTAAAAAAGCTATTAAGATTTTAGATGGCGATGAAGTCGTTAGCGTAAAAGTTGTTTCAAAAGGACAAGACATCCTTCTTTGTTCTAGCTCAGGAAAAGCAATTCGATTCGATGAAACTCAATGCCGTCCAATGGGAAGAACTTCCCAAGGGGTTAAGGGTATAAATATTTCTTCTAATGAAACAGTTATTGGTATGATTATTGTAGAAGAAAATATGGAAATACTTTCGGTCACCTCAAAAGGCTTTGGTAAGAGAACTGAAGAAGCAGACTTCAAAAAACAGTCTCGTGGTGGAAAAGGAATTATCGCCATGAAGTTAACTCCAAAAAATGGAGATATTGTTGAAGTTAAACCGGTAACTGAAAAAGATGACCTCATGATTATTACTGATAAAGGTCAGGTCATTAGAACGAAAATAGCCGAAATTTCAAAAGTTGGAAGAAACACTCAGGGAGTAAGAGTCATTCGATTAAACAGTGATGAAAGTGTCGTGAGTGTTGAGAAAATTCTCGAAAGTGATGACGAAGACACTGAAAATGAAGAATAATTTTCTTTTCTTAATCTTAATATTTCTCTGTGGATGTGATTTTACAACAAGTATCCACAGAGAAGTACTTCAGGCCCAGGAAGATCTCCAAAGTCAAAATTACAACGAAGCCCTAAAACACTATGAAAGAATTGTTCAAAGAAGAATCAATAAAGAACTTAAATTAAAAATTCTTTTTATTATTGGGGAAATCTATTCAAATTATTTGTCAGACTATGAAAAAGCAAAGAATAGTTATTTTAAAATTTTAGAACAAGAACCAGATCTTGTCTGGCAAGTGAAAGTTACTGAAAAACTTGCTGATGTTGAATTCGATTATTTAAAAGACTATAAGAAATCATTTGAGTACTATCAAAAACTTCACAAGTTTACCCCGCCGCTTGCTAAGAATGATTATTACCAATACAAAATGGCTCGCTCGCTGTTCGAAATGGGAAGTTATTTTAAATCTTACGATGTTTTTGAGAAAATTATTCAAAAAACAACCAGTCAGTTTTTTCTTAAAGCATTTTATTACCAAGGGCTTATTCATTTTTATAAGCAAGAATGGGAAGCCGCTGTGAAAAAGTGGAAAATATATTTGCGATATGAAAAAAATAAAAAAGATATCGTGAACGTGAAATTTTTCATTGCCAATGCTTACGAGATGCAAGAAAAGTTGCGAACGGCATACAATGTTTATTATTCAATAATTGCAGAATATCCCAATCCTGAAGTCATCGAAAAAAGACTTAAAGCTTTATACGAGAGACGTGTTGCAAGAAAACGATAACAAGAAAAAAAATATCTATTTGGTTATGGGTTTGGCCATGGGTGTACCAAGCACGATCATTGGAGTCTTTTTTCTATTTTATTTTCTCGATCAACAAAAAATTCTTGATTTAAAATATGGAATCCTTATCTTAGTGGTCACAATTCTTAATACATTTTTTGTCATGGTGAAGTATGCTTCTAAAAAAGATTAATCTGCCTGTTTATATAATCGCGACTTTACTTCACATTGGACTCTACTTTTATTTCTTGCAAAGTTTTAGCTTAGATCATGTTGTTGTCGCTTCGTTCACCATTTTTGGGCATTTTCTCTTAGTTTTCTTTGTCTATATTGTGACTCAAAAAAGAAAACAGAACTGGTTGTTTGCTACACTTTTTGCAAAGGCCATGCTCATCGTAATAGCAGCCTATATCTTTTTGAGACTTTCGGAAACTTTATTGGTATTTTTTGCGGCGTATAATTTAGGTCAAATTATCGTTCTCGCTCTATCGCTCCGACGCTAAAAAAACTTGCTAAAACAAAGGGACTAGATTAAAGATATGTTTACTTTTAAATTAACAAAAATGCTTAAACGAATTTTTTTATTTTCCTTATTTTTGGCTCCTTTTAGCGCTCTTGCGAGTGGTTATACCTGGTTTAGTGGATTAGAACATTCGTTTCATGTTAAAGAGCATATCCTTACATTTGGTTTTGTTGCAGTCTTCTTAGTTATTTTGGGAGCAATCTATAGACTTCAACTAGTCCGAGCTGAAAATCCCCTTATTCCTGATAATGGAAATTCATTTAGAAACTTCTTCGAAGGTTTCGGTGAAGCAATATATGGTCTAGCAACATCAATTATGGGCGAAGAGCAAACGAAACGTTACTTTCCAGCTATCGTTACGCTTTTTTTGTTTATATTTTTAAGTAACTCTATTGGCTTGATCCCTGGGTTTTTACCACCGACTAGTAATTTGAACACGACGCTCGCTCTAGGGCTTTTTGTTTTTATTTACTATAACTTTCATGGAGTTAAAGTTCAGGGCATTGTAGGGCATATTAAGCACTTTATGGGGCCTGTCTGGTACCTGGCACCGCTGATTTTTATAATTGAGATTATTTCGCATGCCGTTAGACCGCTTTCTCTGGCATTACGCTTGAGAGGAAATATGGAGGGAGATCACTTAGTTCTTTCCATTTTTTCGGACCTTGTTCCACTTTTTATTCCAATAATTTTTCTTGTTATTGGCTTGTTTGTTTGCTTTATGCAAGCTTTCGTTTTCACACTTTTAACTATGGTCTATATAAGCTTAGCTACTGAGCATCACGATCATGATGAACATCATTAGAATTAAGCAAAATCTATAAGGAGAACTTAAAATGAAAAAAACGATGTTAATTCTTGTTTCTTTAATGACTGCAAGTTTTGCATTTGCTCAAGATGGAATGGGTGCTGCTTACGCTCCTAATACATTTGCGGCTCTTGGTGCAGGACTTTGTATTGCTTTAGCTGCTATCGGTGGAGCTTTTGCTCAAGGCCGTGCTGCCTCTGTTGCTCTTGAAGGGATTGCAAGAAACCCAGCTGCTAGTGATAAACTTTTTACACCAATGATTATCGCTCTTGCACTTATTGAATCACTTGTAATCTACGCTTTCGTTATCGCGTTCATGATTAAGCCATAAGCTTAATTAAATATCACTTTAAATTAAAAGTTTAAAATCTGGCCCTGCGAATGTGGGGCTTTTTTTATGTTTGATTTGGGTCAATAGACATTAATTTTTTTTCATGGAACAATTCCTAAAAAAATTTGGAGGTTTTATGAAAAAATTATCATTAGTCTTTTTGTTGGTAAGTGTTTGTGCGGGAGCATATGCTACTGACTGCTATACGAAAAATGAAATTAAAAAAATGAGTTTTGAACATTTCGACAGTTTCATGACAAATTTAGAAAAAGGGAAAATGAAGAAACATTCATTTAAATTTAACGTTATCATGGCAGATCGATTTCCATTAAAATTTCATCAAGTGTTTGTCACTTTTAAAGGTAAAGATAGAAACAATAAACTTAAAACTTATATTGGAATGATGAAAATTGACCCAGTGACTTGTAATCAAGTCTCGGAGGGTTTAGGGGAGCCTCATTTAATTTTTGTGGAGTAAGTTTAATTATAAAATTTTGGTTGCATAAAAAGGCTGGGTTTTCTCAGCCTTTTTTATTCAATAAAAGCATTGCAGGCAAAAAGATAATATCGGCAATGAGGGCCACAAATAACACAAGTGCTGAAAGGATCCCAAAATTAACATTCGGTAGGAAGTTAGCAAATACCATTATCCCAAATCCAACCATGAGAATAAGTGTTGTTGTCACCAGCGCAGGACCAGTATAGATAAGAACTTTTTTGATCGCTTCTTCTGGGCTTAATCCCTGAGAAATATATTTATTATAATTTGCTAAAAAGTGAATAGTATCGTCCACCACAATACCAAGACAAACAGAAGTTACAAGTGCAGAGCCAACGTCAATAGGTTTTCCAAGGATGGCCATAATGGCAGCCCCAAAACCGAGTGGGATAATATTGGGGAGCATGGAAGCGATTCCGACCTTAAAAGATTGAAAGCATATAATTAAAAGAATAGATATTCCAATAATGGCCAATGAAATGGATGAGAAAAAAGTATCAACGACGAGTGTGTTCATTCCCTGGTAAATAAGAATTTTTCCAGTAACCACAGCATCAAGACCAAATTCTTTTGCTTTTTCTTTAAACTCATCTTTGTAGGCGAGAGATTGTTTAGAGTTTTGTGACGACCAAAAAATAGACATTCGAAGTGAATCATTTTGCAAAGTAATTCGATCATTGAGATCCATGCCTTGGGGAAGACTCATCTGATAAAGAAAAAGAAGCTCTGCTATCGCTTTGTCGTCAGTAGGGATGACGTAATATTCTTGTTTCTCTCCATGAAAAGAGCGATTCATACTTTTAATAATATCAACAATAGAAACGACTCGATTAATATAAGGTTTTTCTTCCAGCCACTTTTGAAATTTTTCTACTTTGTGAAGGAAATCTGATTTTTTTATTCCCTCTGGGGTTCCAGTATTGAGAACAATTTCTGGTCCAGTGACTCCTCCTAATCTTTTGAGTCCAAAGTCGTTGGCGACTCGCAGAGGGACGCTTTCAGAAAAATAAGTGTAGGGATTAGAATTGACTTCATTTTGCAGGCCAACCCATAGGCTTGCGATAAAAAAGGCGATGGTGGACCAAAAAATAAATTGGCGATTCTTAGAAACAAATTCGAAAAGCTTTGGTCCATAAATTTCTGACTTGAGCTTTTTGTTTGATTCTGATTTTTCAGGATCGGGAATTGTTACTTTTATAGGTAAGAGGGCCAGTAGAGGGGCGATCAGGGTCATGGTTAAAACCCAGGCCATAAGGGTTCCAATGCCAGCGATTGTTCCCATGTCGGCAACAGGAATAAGATCTGAATTGGAGAGACTAAAAAAACCAATCGCTGTACTAACGCTGGTTAGGAGGGTTGGGATGATATTTTTAACAAAACTATTGTAAGTGGCGGTGTATTTATCCTGACCAAGTTTTCTATTTTGAATATAAGTCGTCAAAATATGAACAGTGTCTGCAATCGCGATAGCAATAATGATTGTCGGAATCATTGTGAGAATATTGTTGAACTTTATGCCTAAAAATCCGGTTATTCCAAATGAAATGATAATTGTAAGTCCGATTAAGAGAAAAGGGAGTAAGACACCATAAATTGTTCGAAAAAAGAATATAAGAAAAGCGACAATTAAGAAGATGGTGATAGGGTACATCGTCCCAGCATCTTCAAAAGCAACCTCTCTAAAAGTATTATTAATGACAGTGGATCCATTGATATAAAAAGTATTATCACCACGATCTTTAATCTCAGAAAGTGCTTGTTTAGCGGAATCGACGAGAAGCTGATCATCGGGCGCTCCTCCAGGGAATGGCTTGATTTTAGCATAGACAATGGAAATTTTAGCGTCTTTGCTTATGAGATAATTGGGGAGTACTTCATGGGCCAGGGCAATATCTTTTCTTTTGTTGAGAAATTCTTGGTCGTATTCTTCTGGGATAAAATCCTGAATGACAATATCGTCCCCATCAGCATGAGTGTATTGATAATTGGTGAGTGAATCGACCCGGATGATATCGGGAACTAGCCACAGTTTTTCTGTAACTTTTCTTATGATTTCAATAGAGTCTGGATCAAAAACACCAGAGGGGCTTTCAACAAGGACTACGATAGTGTCATCGTTTCCAAATCTTCTCTCGAAGTCATCGAAGGTCTTAATAAGCGGATCTGAAGTACGAAACCATATGCGATAACTGAAATCGGTTTGGATTTTAGTTAAACCAATTCCAAAGATTAAAGAAACTAAAATGGATGAAATGAGAAATTTCCAGGGATTATTTATTAATAATTTAGAAAACTTTTCTGAAAATTTCATAAGCCACTGCTTTTATTAGAAGTACTTTTTCAAATTAAGATATATATGGTCGCTATTATCTATGATTTCAAGACCTATGTAATTTTGATAAAGCTTAGCATCGACAAAGCGAACACCACTTTCGAGAATCCAAGAATCGCCCAAGCGCTGCGAATAAGCGAGGTTATAGAGTTTTTGAGCTTTATATTCAGAGTCGAGGTCAGCGATGATACTTGCAAAAATTTCTTTACTAGAGGCATCATTAAAAGCGTAACGTGCTCCTAGTAGGACATCATTTTGAAAGAGCACTGTTTGCAAGTAAGATTTATCAATTCCAAAATAACGCTGAAATTCGAGAATAAAAGTTATTTCGGAACCAGAGGTAAAAGATTCTGTTCTCTCGAGGCCAAAAGCAAATTCGCTGTGGTCTTTAAAAATATTTATGATGGCACTTTCTTCGAGATAATCTGGATAGTTAAGAAAAGCGTATTCTGTTTTAAGAAGATAGTTTCCAAGCACACTCTGAGTTGTAAAACCCATTCTCTCAGTTCTTACATAAAGCGGGCTGATGTTTCCGTATTTATTAACAAAAAAAGTAAACTCCGAGCGATTGATGTGATTAACGTAGTAAAGACTAGCGTCGGTATCGCCTAAAAGAGTATTAAAGCGAATCCCTCCCTGTGGAATCCAATAATTCTCTGAAACTTCTTGTTTGTCTTTTAGAATATAGCCTTTATCTAGCTCGATACTCGTAAAGCGCATTGGTGAAGTTGTGTCGGGAAGATTAGGTTCTTCAAATCTTGGCATATAAAAAACTTCGATAGCATTGTCGCCAAAAATATTTTTATACGAGAGCATGAGCTCTCCAAACTTTTCTGCATTTTCAATTTTGCTGTCATAATTTCTAGAGTTAACAAAATCAGCGGGGTGAAAAGCCTCTGTAGCCGACCAATTGAAAAGTTGGTATCCAAATCGCAAGTACGAACCTTCCACATCATAGCCAACCCAAAGTTCTTCTGGGTTATAGAAATCACGGTTACTGTCAACTTCGTCGATTCGACCAATAATTCGCGCTTTGGCCTTTAGGTTTTTGTTTTTGTATTTTGTTATAAAGCGTGTAAAGAGTGCCCTGTTACTCGATTCTGTGACGTTATCATGATCGTTTTTAAAAACTCGTGATTCAAAGCCAATCTCTCCTTGAGTTTTGATTTGAGCAAAGGAAATTATGGGGAAAAGAAGAAAAATTATTTTAAAAAGTGTCACTCAATCCTTCTTTTTTGAATTCATTATTAGAAAGATCCTTGCCAAGAGTGCGATCTTGCCAAGTTAATATAGATTCTTTTTTGGTCAGCTTATTAATCATATGGATTTTATTAGCTCGAAACATCTTTTTGCCGTTAATGGTATACGGTTTGAAATCACTAAAAGTTGCAACCTTCAGGAGTTCATCGCGCTTGTTAAAATATTGAACCTCTACTGCGCTCATATATTTTTTAGATATTTTTACAACTTGTTTCTTATAACCGCTTTTCTTGTTTAAGGGAGTCCGCTCAATGACCCAAAATTCATCTCCATTTTCTTTTTCATCTTTTAAGAATTTATAGTTGTATTTTTCTACTTCCTGACTACCAAGGTCTTCGTATGAAAATTCACTTCCCATAAAAGAAGCTGTTTTGTTATTGGCGTGAATTCTTTTGACGCGTTTTAGTGATGGCATGAAAAGCCATTGATCGTCGTCATCTTTTTTGTGGGTCCAGGTAAGCATCTTGGTTCCCTCAACATCTTTTGGAAGATGAAAAATACTGAGAGATTTGTCTCCATCAGAGGGAACTTCCTTAACTTTGGAAGTCATTTTCCGCACTATTTTATCACCTTGGGCATTGAGGAGAATCATTTCCATATTTGAAACTTCTCCAACAAACCCTTCATTGGCCTTGTCGACTTTTTTGGCAATGTCTAATCCTTGGTTTGCAAAAGTGCTGAGATTAAAAAATATTGAAGAAACCAGAAAAATTATAAACTTATTGATCATCATAAACTCCATTATTAAAGTGCTAGTTTAATATTTTTTTTAAGTAATGTCCCGTATATGAGGTTTTAAGTTTTGCAATCTCCTCAGGTGTTCCTGTTCCCACCAGTTCTCCTCCATGCTTTCCACCTTCTGGACCAAGATCAATAATATAATCAGCAGTCTTGATCACATCAAGATTGTGTTCAATAACAACGACAGTATGCCCTTGCGCGATTAATTTTTGGATGCTTTCTAATAACATTTTAATGTCATTAAAATGTAGACCAGTTGTTGGTTCATCTAAAATATAAAGACATTGACCTTTTTTCATCTTAGAGAGCTCACGTGAAAGTTTAATTCGTTGAGCTTCTCCTCCTGAAAGAGTTGGTGAAGGTTGACCAAGTTTTATATACCCAAGGCCAACGTCGAGAAGTGTTTGTAGGGTGTGATGAATTTTGCGATGGTTTTTAAAAAACTCGAAGGCTTCCTCAATAGAAAGATTGAGAACTTGATCAATATTAAGTCCTCGATAGGTTACATCCAAAACCTCTTGTTTATAACGTTTTCCATTACATTTGGGGCATGGATTGTAGACGTTGCTAAGAAAAGGCATTTCGAATTTTATTTGTCCACTTCCTTCGCATTCTTCACATTGGCCAGCCTTAACATTGAAACTAAAATGACCTGCTTTAAATCCTTTAATCTTTGCTTCATTTGAAGATGCAAAAATATTTCTGATATTATTGAAAATTTGACAATAAGTGAGTGGAATAGATTTCGGTGTTTTTCCAATTGGAGACTGATCTATTTGAAGCATCCCATCGAGATGCTTGTACCCTTTGAGAGATCTAAAGTTTTGTCGTCTGGGATAAGCCTTATACATGTGATGTTTTAAAGCAGGGACCAGGATGTTGTGGACGAGTGTTGATTTTCCCGAACCACTCACTCCTGTAATGCATGTGAACGAACCCAGTGGAATTTTAATATCAATCTTTTTTAAATTGTTTTCTTCAGCCCCTTTAAGTTCTAAAAACTCCTTAGAAGTTCTTCGCTCTGAAGGAATTGTTATTTTCTTTTTCCCGTTGAGATATTGAGCAGTGATCGATTGAGCATTTTTAATAATAGCTTGAGTTTGACCGTGGCAAACGATTTCTCCGCCGTGAAGACCAGCTCCAGGGCCAATATCAATAATATAATCAGCCGATCGCATTGTTTCTTCATCGTGTTCAACAACCAAAACAGTATTATTGAGATCTCGCAATTTTTTGAGAGAATTGAGAAGCTTTGTATTGTCTCTTTGGTGCAGTCCGATACTCGGTTCATCGAGAATATAAACAACACCACTAAGCATTGATCCCAGTTGTGTCGATAGGCGTATTCTTTGAAATTCTCCTCCAGAAAGCGTAGAGGCTCTTCTAGAAAGAGTGAGGTATGAAAGTCCAATTTCAATTAAAAAAGCAGTTCTCTCTTTGATCTCTTTAAGGAGTTTGGGAGCGACATCTTTTTTGTTTTTAGGAACTTTAATTTTATCAATGAAAGTCTCAAAATCTTCGAGTTGAAGTTCACAGACATCACTTATAGATAAATTATTAATGGTCGCAGATAATGAATAAGGATTTAATCGTTTACCGTTACAAGATGAACAAGGAACTGTTTCAATAATTCCTGCAACATTATTGTCAATGACAGAAGAATCTTTTTCATCGATGTAATTATTTAAAAAAATCAAAAGGCCGTTAAATGTTTTCCCGTCCCCATGAAGCAAATATTCATAAAACTTTGAAGATAAATTCACTAGAGGAGTTTCAATTTTTATATTGTGTTTTTTATAAAGAGCCTTAACCAGTCTCATGAGAAGTTCGTCTTTTTCAAGGAGGGCTCCGATTCCGCTCTCTAAAATAGAAACAGACTTATCAAAGAATAGAGAGTTTTCTGAAACTTGAGTAAAAACACCAACACCTTTACAGGTTTCGCAGTATCCCCGAGGAGAATTGAAACTAAAAAGGGATTCATCTAAAGCCGGATAACTCTTTTTGGCCACTGGACAATAATAATTTTCACTGAAATAGTGTTCTTCTTCGTTGCAAAGAACAATCACTGAGCCTTTAGAAATTTGTAAAGATTGGATAACAGCATTTTCAATTCGAGATTTTGAACTGCTTTTTAAAACGATTCTATCGATAACCAAATCAATATCATTATATTTATAGCGATCAATTTTTAAGGGCTCATCAATATATTGAAATTGGCCATTTACTCGAACTCGATTAAATCCCATGGATTCATACTTAGCGAGGATGTTTCTATGTTCTCCCTTCTTGTGTTGTAAAATGGGAGTCATAATCACAATTTTGCTATCAACGGGAAAATTTAAAATCGATTTTATAATATGAGTTTTGTCTTGTGGCTTTATTGGCAAACCAGAATCAGGACTATGGGGAGTAGACAACTGGGAGTAGAGCATTCGCAGATAGTTATAAATTTCAGTAGTAGTTCCAACGGTTGATCTTGGGTTTGTTGAAGTTGATCTTTGATCAATAGCGATTGACGGAGAAAGACCAACGATCGAATCGACCTTTGGAGGCTCGATAGATTGCATGTAGGTTTTTCCGTAACTTGAAAGTGATTCAAGAAAACGTCTTTGCCCTTCCTTGTAAATAGTTTCAAAGGCTAGAGAAGACTTTCCAGACCCTGACGGTCCCGTGATGACAATAAGTTTGTTACGGGGAATAGTGAGATTAATGTTTTTAAGATTATTCGAGTAAGCGTTATTGATGATTATTTCTTTCATGGAATTTAATGGCCTCTTGTAAGCAAGATAGCGCTCCGCTGTAATTTGCTTTGTTTCTACCATAAAGATCGAAGGCTGTCCCATGGTCGGGGCTGAGACGGATGAAGGGTAGCCCAAGCGTAAGATGCAATCCGTCATATCCACTCAAGCTCTTAAACACTCCAAGCCCTTGATCGTGATGCATATAAATATAGAAGCGATTGTCGTGAGTACTTTTAATGAGAGTATCTCCTGCTTCTGGGCCTTTAAATAGAACCGTTGGATGACTTTTCGAAAGAGACTTGATTGCCTCTCTAATTTTTTCTTCACCTGTTCCAAGGAGTCCGTTCTCTCCAGCATGAGGATT
Organism: Halobacteriovoraceae bacterium; assembly: GCA_020635135.1. Classification (GTDB taxonomy): domain Bacteria; phylum Bdellovibrionota; class Bacteriovoracia; order Bacteriovoracales; family Bacteriovoracaceae; genus JACKAJ01. The sequence goes on along the minus strand of JACKAJ010000015.1, from coordinate 1,339,374 downwards.
AATTCCACTTAAATGAACGAATTTTATATTTTTAAAAAACTTTAAGGCTAACTCTGTTTTTTTAATAATGGATTGCTCTTTGACTTGTGGGGTGACATCCAAAAGTGGGATATGATCTGTTATTAATAAAATTTTAAGTTCTTTTTTATAAAAAACCATTGAGAGGTTTTCACTTTGAAAATATTCTCGAAAATATTCAGTATGTCCTTTTAGAATTTTTTTATCTAATAAAAATTGATCCTTTGAGCTTGGTAGAGTGACTAAGACATCTTTAGAGGTGATTAACTCTAATGCTTTTTGTAAACATTGGCTGGTCTGTGGAATAGGGCTTTTTTCATCAATAAAACTTGCTAATATTTTTTTATGACCTATCTTGAAATATTTGTCTTCAATAGATGATTGAATTTTGAGCAGTTTTAGTTGTTCTTGGAGAACCTTTTTATCTGCAATTAGGTGGAACCTTTCGCATTCACTTCGCGAAAAATGAAAAAGCGATTTAATAAAAATTTCTAAAGAAATGGACTTTTCATGCCCTTGGGTAATAAAAATCATGAGATTTATAGATAGTACTTAATATAAAAACGATTTTTTTCACTATCAATCCACTTCGCAATCGTTTCTTTAGACTTCTGTATCATAAGCTCTTGCTTGAGCAATTCTTTGTTTTTTTCGAATTGAATATTATTAACAACATTTCTCGATTCTATATAAAACACGTTTACTCGATCTTCAATAACAACAATTTTAGAAAAATCTTGAGTCTTGGTGTCTTTGAGAATATTGGCAACTTTGGGCTCTAGTTGATTGCTAGTGAATTGAATTGGAGCGACGTCCATTCCTTGAAAATCAGCGGGAACATTCCCCGTTCTTTGATATTTTTTAAGGATACTAATAACATCATCATCATTGTAGATAGAGAGGAGGTCTTTCTTAAAACTAAAATTGACGACATTATACTGAACGGTTGTCTGCGTGCCTTTTATTTTGTCTTGAAAGTAATTAACTATTTCTTGATCGGAAACAGAGACGAGAGGAGAAATGATCTTGTTGTTAAAATATGAAAATTCCATCATCTGCTTAATAAGCTGAAAATATTCTTTAAAAGAGATATTTTGAGAACTTAAATACTGAACGAGAAAATCTCTGCTGACGCCTTGAGCTTTTTCAATTTGGCGAATTCTCGATTCAACACTTTCATCATCAATATTTATTCCAAGTTCAGAGAGTTTTTCCTGGATAATGTAAACTTTAATCAATGCTTCTAAAATATTATGATCTGTAGGCTTTTTTTCATCGTAAATAAGAGAGGCTATTTGAGTTCTTCCTGGATAATTAGCTTTGATCCGATTGATTTCAGATAATGTAACGATTTCATCGTTGATGACAGCGACGACTTTATCCACTACTTTGGCGTAGCTTGAGGCAAGTGAACAATTAAGTATTGTTAGTATTAAAAAAAATTTAAACATCACAAATTAAAATCTATTAAAGGTTTTCTTTAAAGATCTTAATTTTAGCAGACTTTCGCAATCCTGCATAATAATCGTCAAGAATTTTATCGCGCTTCATGTCAAAGATGATTCTTCGATAGAGATTGACGTCGATATCTTTATAATCCTTAACGCCAGTAACTTTAATTATGTGAAATCCAAATTGAGTGCGAACAGGAGCCGTGATGTGTCCAACAGGTTTGCCTTCTATGGCCGCATAGTACTCTGGCGCCATGCTTGTTGGTGGTAAGTAGCCAATGTCTCCGCCGCTTTGATTTGTTCCAATTTGTGAATGTTTGGTTGCGAGGTCTTCAAATTGCGATGGTTCTTTTTTAAGTTGGGCGTAGAGTGAAGTCATAAACTTAAGACCACTACTGACTTCTTCCTTGCTAGGAATTGCGCGCAATCTAAAAAGGATATGGCTGGTGCGATATTCTTTATTGTTTTTGTAATAAGATTTAACTTCGCTCTCAGTAACTCTAATTGCTGAAAATTTTTCTTGAAGATCTTTAGATATGAGGGCGTTGTGAAGGACGTCTTCAATAAGCTTTGTAACATAGGGATCATTTTGAAGTTTTTCTTCACGAGCTTTATCAACGCCAACTCTTCTATCAATAAGTTCGTCGAGCACTGATTGTTTTGTTACTTTTTGATGAGTTGGATACAACAACCTTTGCTTGTAAGCTTCGTCGAGTTCATATTGAGTTATTTTCTTTCCATTGACTTCAGCAACAACCTTGTTTTCATCCGCCAATGAAAACATCGAACTAGTCATAATAAGAAAAATAGTTAATCGCAAAAGTTTCATACCTTGAGTCCTTTAGCATCTCTTTATTAATGATATTACTATTATAGGGCTAATCTTTTAATTCACCAAGAGTTCATCAACAAGATTTTTTGTGAATGTTTTTAGTTCTTGAGAATTTTCGTTGGTTACTTTGATAACGACAGAATTGTTGGGATTTACTTTATAGAGGTGAGGTTTCGAAATAAAATGCTGAATTGTTCGGTCTCGAAGAGTTTGGGAATTATTTAAAAACTGATCATTGAAGACAATTGTTGTGGCCTTTGGAGAAATTCTGGCATTGGCGACACCTATTTTTTTGAGGCTGTTACGGGTAGCAATCAAATTGAAGAGGTTTTCAACAACTTCTGGAAGAGGACCAAAAATATCCACAAGATCTTCTTGAATTGCGTCCAAATCATTTTGCTCCATACAGTTTGAAATTCTTTTATAATATCGCAAGCGATCTTTTTGGTCTTGAATATAGTTACTGGGAATGTATGATTGGAAGAAGCTTTTTATATCAATGTCTTCAGACTCATAAGCCAGTGTCGTTTCTCCTTTAATTTCTGCAATTGCTTCTCTTAATAACTCCGTATAAAGTTCGAGTCCAACGTTTTGGACATGGCCAGATTGATCAGCTCCAAGTAAGTTTCCAGAGCCCCTAATTTCAAGATCCGAATTAGAAATAGCAAAACCTGATCCGATCTCAGAATATTTTTGAAGGGCTTCTAATCTTTTAGAAGCTGTGGCCGTGAGAGTTTTGTATTTAGGTATGACAAAATAAGCATAAGCTTTTCTTGAAGATCTTCCAATTCGTCCTCTGAGCTGGTGGAGTTGGGCGAGACCAAATGTGTGAGCATTATTGATAATCATAGTATTGGCAGTGGGAATATCAATTCCAGACTCAACGATGGTTGTAGAAATAAGGACGTTAAATTTTTTGTGATAAAAATCTTGAATCTTTTTTTCTAATTCCCCTTCGTTCATTTGTCCGTGGGCAACGACAATTTGAGATTCAGGTACGAGTCTGCGAATTTTATCAGCTAGAATTTCAATATCCTGAACGCGATTATGAATAATAAAGACTTGACCAGATCTTTTAAGTTCGTTTTGAATGGCTGTTTTTATTGTAAATTCATCCTCTCGGATCATATAAGTCGAAATGGACTGCCTACGAGGAGGAGGTGTTTGTATTAGAGATAAATCTTTAATCCCCAAAAAAGACATTTGGAGTGTTCTTGGTATTGGCGTTGCGGTTAAAGTTAAAAAATCAATACTCGATTTTAAAACTTTGAGCTGTTCTTTGTGAGAAACACCAAAGCGATGCTCTTCATCGACGATAACTAGTCCTAAGTTTTTAAAAGAAATTTTACTACTCAAGAGTTTGTGAGTCCCAATGATAATATCCACTTCACCCGTCTTAATTTTTTCAATAATTTCTTTACTTTCTTTGGCAGATCGAAAGCGAGAGATATAATCAATATTGACCGCAAAGCTTTTAAATCTTTCCGTAAAATTCATAAAGTGCTGCAGAGATAAGATTGTGGTTGGGACGAGTACTGCCACTTGCATTCCATCTTCAATAGCCTTAAAAGCAGCTCGCATAGCGACTTCTGTTTTTCCAAAGCCAACATCACCACAGATTAGACGGTCCATGGGCTTATCGCTGCACATATCATTGAGAATATCCTCAACAGCATTTTCTTGGTCAGGGGTAAGTTCATATTGAAACTTATTTTCAAAATCCTCATACTCGGCACCAGGTGGATTGTAGTGGTGCCCTTGAAAAGCTTCTCTTTCGGCATTGAGTTTTAAAAGATCGAAGGCTAGTTTTTTAGCTGATTTTCGAGCCTTGCTTTTTGAGAGATCAAATCTTTTATTTTTAAGGTCAGCAACGGTGCATTGGGCGTTACCATCGGCATATTTTTGCACGAGATTGAGTCGATAAACGGGAACGTAAACCTTATCTCCATCTTTGTATTCTAGATGTAAAAAATCTTCCGTTGATCCCGTTTTTGAAAGATTAACAATGCCTAAAAATATTCCGATACCAAATTGTTTGTGGACAATGAAATCTCCCTTTTCCAACGTTGCAATTTGTTCGGCAAAGAGGTCGTAATTAACTTTTGATTTTTTCTTTTTCTTTTTGTTCTTTGCTGGAAAAATATCGTGAACCGAGAGGTATAGACTTTTGTCATTGGGAAGATAAAAACTTTTAGAAAGAGGAGTCTTTAAGAATTTTATTTTTTGGAGTGAGACATTATAGTTTTCGCAAATGAGTTTAAATTTTTGATATTCCACCTCATTTTCCATATAGAGATAGATGCTATTAAGGGCGTGGTATTTTTTAGCGATACATTCAAAAAGAGCCGTAATAAAGGCGTTTTTGTCGTTTGGTTCTATAGGGGCAGATGAGTCGATGAAGGTTTTTAAGTCTTGAACATTCAAATCTATGACAGTGTCCAAATCTTCTTGAAACATACTTTTTTTTATGTCGAGACTGTTCACTTCAATAATCTGGTGAGTTTCTTCAAGTTTAAAAAAACGATCTTGGTTATAATAAAATTCGGGTGCAGGAATTAAATTGTCGTTATGAGATTGAGATTCAATTTCTTCGAACTCTTCTCGAATTGAATCAAAATAAAAAGTATAATTTGCAATTGCTTTTTCAAAGTTTTCAACAAAAATATGTTTGTCGTCAAAGTAATCCAGAAGACAGGATTGGTTTTCAAAAAAATAGGGAATAAGGGCAGAAAAATTATCACATAATTCTCCACGACTTAGTTTTTGAAATAATTCTTTTCTTTTTTCAAATTTGTTTTTAAATTTTGGCGAAGGAATGGGAATATTTTTTCTTAAATTATTTAAAAATTGATCTTCAAAAAGTTGATAGATTGAAAAACCAACTTCAACTTTTTCAAGCTCATTTTCTTTAATACTTTTGTAAGTTGTTGTGTCGATCTCATAAATTTTTTCGATAAGATCATCAAAATATTGAATTCGAACAGGTGCTCCTGCCATGGGGTAGATATCGACAATTTCACCACGGATAGAAAAAGTCCCGGGATGACCCGCTTGGGGATTGAGAAGATAGCCTAGTTTTACCAAAAGAGCTCGCAATTCATCTTGAGAAATAATTTGTTCCACTTTTAATTCAATGCCAGTGCTTCTTAAAAAATCTTTGGGGGGCAGAACTTGGAGAAGTCCTTTAAATGTCGTGATCAGCACGGAAAATTCTTCGTGAGCAATGTTTTGCAGAGAGCCAAGGACTTGAGCAGCATCTTCTCCTGTGTTGATAAGGCTTTCGTAAGGAGAAAAAACTTCTGGAATAAAAAATGCGACATTATCGAGTTTTTCTTCCCACAATCTTTTTATTTCCAAGGCCTTTTGCTCGTCTTCAATTACGTATAGGCGAGGCCATTTTTGTTGATCAGATTCCAAGTGCCCTTCTACAAGGGAGATCCATTGTTCTATAGCCACATTTTTTAGGGTAAATTTATTGTTTTGCCCTGCGCCCTTAAGCCAATTTTCAAATTTTTGAATTGCACTCATAATCTAAAAAACTTTTGTTTGTATGAATTTTATCTCAATAATTTTTGTATCCCGACTATTTTCAACACTATAAGTATCGTGTACTCTGAGACCAAAATAAATATACCTAGTTTTGGAGATTTACAAATGCCTGAGCAAACGCTCAATGTCTTTATGCCCGTAACCATAATGATGGCTATCGCTGTCATTCTCTTTGTAGGGGCTCTTGCAGCTGCTCGCCTGTTAAGTCCAAGAGGAAAAAAGACCGACGAAAAGGTTATGCCATATGAATGTGGGGAAGAGCCAGTAGGAACTGCATGGTCGCTTTTCAATGTTCGCTTTTATGTTGTTGGTTTGATCTTTATTATCTTTGACGTGGAATCAGTCTTAATGTTCCCAGTGGCAGCCGTTTTCAAGAAACTAAATGAAGCAGGTAACGGGGTATACGTTCTTATTATTTTCTTAAGTTTTATTTCTGTTCTTTTGGAAGGAATTGCTTACTGCTGGAAAAAAGGTGACCTGGATTGGGTTAGAAGTTTTATTGTTAATAAAAATATAGATAAATAATTATGAATACAACAATTGCAGAGTATTTTTTAAGTTTTGACGTCTTCCGGTCATTTGTCTCTCGTATAAGTCTTTGGTTGGGAACAGACGTTACTCCTTTCATTGTCTTTATGATTTTTCTTTTAGGAGCTCTCGTTATTACTTTAGTTTTAGCGACAGTTGGAGGTTTTGGAACTTATGCCGAGAGAAAAATTTCTGCAGATATTCAAGCAAGAATTGGTCCCAATCGTGTTGGACCCTATGGATTATTTCAATTGATTGCCGATGGGATCAAAATGGTTTCAAAAGAAGATATTGCTCCTAAAACGGCAGATCTCTTTTTATTTTACCTTGCTCCTTTTTTAGCAATCTTTGGAGTCTTTTCAACTTTTGCAGTTATCCCTTTCGGAAGTGGAATTACACTTACGGATTTAAATGTTGGAGTTTTTTATTTGGTAGCAATCTCCTCACTCGTTGGTGTGGGAGTTTTTCTCGGGGGATACGCTTCAAACTCTAAGTGGTCAATGCTTGGAGGAATGAGAGGGGCTTCACAAATCATCAGTTACGAAATTCCCGTGACACTTTCCATCCTGGCAATGGTTTTGTTGAGCGGTGGAATGTCATTTGGCCAAATCGTTGGAAGCCAAGGAGCTTTTCCGCACCAATGGTTTCTTTTTCACAATCCTTTTTCTTTTATCGCTTTTTTTGTTCTCTTCACTGGAGCGCTAGCTGAAACAAACAGAGCGCCTTTTGATTTGCCAGAAGCAGAGTCGGAACTTGTCTCCGGTTATCATACAGAGTATACAGGAATGCGCTTTGGACTTTTTGCGCTGGCAGAATATGTAGAAGTTTTTGTCGTTAGTGGAGTTGCCGTTAGTCTCTTTTTAGGTGGCTACAATGTTCCTGGCGAAGAGTTCGGCCATAGTTTAGCTGGCCAAGGTGCTCAAGCGACAGTCTTTTTCTTAAAAACTTGTGCTCTTTATTATGTCGTTATTTGGATTCGATGGACATTCCCTCGTCTAAGAGTTGATCAATTAATGGTTATTTGTTGGAAATATTTAACACCAATTGCAATTTTTAATCTTGTCGGTTGTGCAGTTTGGTTAGTTGTCTTTGATGGCAAATCAATGTTTGAATTATTTTTCCACCATTAAAAGGAATAATTCATTATGTACGTTAATATTTTATTTTTAACTTCAGCGTTATTAACAGTCGGCTGTGCTGTTGCCATGCTCATAGCAAGAAACATAATGCACTCTTGTATTTTCTTACTTGGAACGCTGATTGGGATTGCTGGGCTTTATGTAACCCTTGGGGCAGACTTCGTGGCTGTGACACAAACGATGGTTTATGTGGGTGGTATTGTTATCCTTATGCTTTTTGCTGTTATGTTAACTGGCGGAAAGGAATTTGTGAGTAGAGCTCAAAAATTATTGGGACTTATTCCAGCCATGGGTAATAAGTGGAGTTTTGGAATTGCTTTTCTCACTTCATTTGTTTTTGTACTTTCACAGTTTGTTCTCATCAAAAATATAGTTAAAGGTGTGGAAGTGACAAAAGAAGCTAAGCCTTTTGTCTCAACAGTTGAAGAGATTGGAGAACTTCTCTTAACAGACCACGTTCTCGCTTTTGAGCTTTCCTCTGTATTGCTATTGGGAGCCTTGATCGGTGCTGCCATTATTGCGAGACCAAGAAAAGAAAGGGTGGCCAATGATTAGTTTAGTTTCTTACCTTGCAATTTCTCTTTTGCTATTCTTTATTGGATTAACTTTGATGATTGCCAGAAAAAATATTGTGGCAATTTTATTAGGAATTGAATTGATTTTAAATGCAGCGGCTCTTAATTTCGTTGCGTACTCTCGTTTTGCTGCCTCAAATATTGATGGGCATATTTTTTCACTTTTTGTTATCGTCATTGCTGCCGCTGAAGCCGCGGTTGGTTTGGCCATTGTGATTCACTACTTTCAACTAAAAGAGACGATTCACATTGATGAAGCGACGGAATTAAGGAATTAATTATGGATTATACTATTTTATCCATTGCACCCATTTTTTTAGCCCCTTTTACGGCTTTTGTGATTAATGCTTTTTTTGGGAAAAAACTTCCAAGACAAGGGGACTGGGTTAGCGTTTTAGGAATTGGGATTGCTTTTCTCTTTGCCTTTAGAATATTCATTGATTTTTATTCAACGTATTCTACTGAATATTATATTCACAAATATTTCACTTGGTTTGATCTCTCCTACGGCGAAAATCTCTTTAAAATAGATCTTGGTATATACATCGACAATATGGGAGCGATTATGCTCCTGATGGTGACGGGAGTTGCCTTTTTCATCCACCTTTTCTCAACTTGGTATATGTGGGGAGATGTGCGCTATGGAAAATTCTTTACACTCATGTCTCTATTTACTTCAGGTATGCTAGGGCTTGTCCTTTCCGATAATCTCCTTTCTATGTTTATTTTCTGGGAGATAATGGGATTTTGTTCCTATTCTTTGATTGGGTTTTATTTTGAAAAAGAAAAAGCAGGTTATGCTTCCATCAAAGCCTTTATGACGACAAGGGTGGGAGACGTCTTCTTTCTTTTGGGAATTCTCGCTATTTGGCATACGGTAGGAAATGTTTCACTTCCCGATATTTACGCGGCGATTGCGAATGGATCTTTTGAAGGCCATACCGTTATTGGAATTTCGCTCGCAACATTTGCTGGCTTTTGTATTTTCTGTGGAACGATTGGAAAATCTGCACAATTTCCACTCCAAGTATGGTTGCCTGATGCGATGATGGGACCGACTCCGTGTTCGGCTCTTATTCACGCAGCAACAATGGTTGCCGCCGGAGTTTACCTTTCTTTGAGAATGTATCCCTTAATGGTTGCCGGAGGGTTAACTCCGTTTATTGCAATGATTGGTGGGATCACAGCTTTTGGTGCAGCAACAATCGCTCTTATTCAAACAGATCTCAAAGCGGTTCTTGCTTATTCGACAATTTCTCAATTAGGCTACATGGTTTTAGGTGTAGGCGTTGGGGCTTATAACGCTGCCTTTATGCATTTAATTACTCACGCTGTTTTTAAAGCTTGTTTGTTCTTATCAGCAGGTTCTGTTATCCACTCTGTTCATACTCAAGAAATGCCAGAGATGGGGGGGCTTCGCCATAAATTAAAATTTACCTGGATTGCGATGTGGTGTTGTACACTAGCCATTTCGGGAGTTCCTTTCTTCAGTGGATTTGTTTCAAAAGACAGAATTTTAGGAGATGCCCTTTATGTGGCTCTTCACGCAGGCCAAGGATTTACTTATATGATTCCAGCGGCTCTTGGATTTATCGGAGCTTTCCTAACTCCATTTTATATGTGCCGAATGATGTTTTTAACTTTCCACGGCAAGCCAAGAGATCAACACGTCTATGATCACTGTCACGCTGAGCACTTAAAAATTAATCAAAACGTTCCGCTTCTTATATTATCTATTTTCACACTTGGTGTTTTCTTCTCAGGTTCACTAACTGGTCAAGGGTTTGTGAAAATCTTTGGAAGCAAGAACGAATGGTTTAAAGTTTTAGTCGCTTCACCGACAGAATCGCTAGATAAGTTTGCTTATTACACGAGAGAAGAGTTGGGTTGGAGTGATACAAACGAAAAAGAAAAACCAGAGCATTCAGAGTATGAACATCAAAGTGGATTCGCTGGACCTAACCACGAAAATCACGAAGGTCTTCACCATGCTCACGTGGAAGGTGCTTTTGGATCGATCATCATCGTTGCTTGCTCCATTTTCTTTGCTTTCTTAATGTATATTCGAAGAAGCATTGACCCTGCGAGATTTGTGAATATGTTCTCTGTTTGGGTCAAAGCGCTTAAAAACAAATATTACTTTGACCACCTTTATATCGATGTCATCATTCAAAAGGGTTTATTGAAATTCAACAATGCTCTCGCTTGGTTTGATATGGGAATTTATGATCGCTTTGCTATCGATGGATGGGAAGCCGTATCCCGAGTTGGTTATAAGAGTAGTAACTGGTTTGATCGCATTGTGGTCGATAAAATTGGGGTTGATGGAACAGCAGTTGCGACAAATATTTTCAATATTGTGTTGCGTTTGATTCAGTCAGGAAAAATTCAGACATATTTTATAGTATTAATATTTATGCTAGTGACTTTTGTAGCAGTATTAACTTAAGGAGTATAACTCGTGAGCGGCATTTTAAACTTGATATTGTGGTTACCCGTAGTTGGAATGATTGGAGTTCTTGTAACTCCCAAGGGAAAAGATCAACTCGTTCGGTATATTAGCTTAGGAGCAACGGCTTTAACTTTCATTGTTACGATATTGCTTTATTTGAGATTTGATGAAAGTAATCCCAATGTTCAACAAGTCTTCCAAGTTCCTTGGATTGAACAATTTCATATTAATTATGCACTAGGAATCGACGGTATCTCTTTGCCCATGATTCTACTTACAGGGTTGTTGTTTTTCATTTGTATCTTAAGTTCATGGACAATCACAAAATCAGTAAAAGCTTATTTTGCACTTCTCCTCATGCTTGAGTCTTCAGTCTTTGGTGTTTTTATGTCCTTAGACTTTTTTCTCTTTTATGTTTACTGGGAAGTTATGCTCCTCCCAATGTTTTTCCTAATTGGAATTTGGGGTGGAGAAAATAGAGAGTATGCCGCTGTTAAGTTTTTCCTTTATACATTTTTTGGATCTATCGTTATGTTGGTGGGGATTATCGCCCTTTACTATGCCACAGGAAAAGGTCCCGACTCGTTTAGTATCCTCGCTCTTCAAGGCGGACACTTTACTGATATGACTGTAAATGTTTTTGGAACAGACTTTTCGTTTGAAAAACTCTTTTTCTGGTCGATGTTTTTGGGATTTGCCATTAAAGTTCCAATTTTCCCATTTCACACTTGGTTGCCACATGCCCACGTTCAGGCGCCGACAGCAGTATCTGTTATCCTCGCTGGTGTTCTTTTAAAGATGGGAACATACGGTTTTTTGAGAATCGCATTTCCAATTTTTCCAAGTGCAGCAGTTGAATATTCAACTGCGATAGCCATTCTTGGAGTTATCTCAGTTATCTATGGAGCATTCTGTGCGATGGCCCAGAATGATGTAAAAAAACTTGTCGCATACTCATCCGTTTCTCACATGGGTTTTGTCATGATGGGTCTGGCTGCGATGACAATTCAGGGGATGAACGGAGCCGTTCTTCAAATGTTTAACCACGGAACTTCTACTGCGATGATGTTCTTAATGATTGGTGTAATTTATGAACGCTCTCACCACCGCTGGATTGTGAGACCAGATGGGACAAAAGGTTACGGCGGTATTGCTGCTCACCTACCACGATATACAGTTGTGTTTATCATCGGTATGTTTGCTTCACTAGGACTTCCAGGACTTTCTGGGTTTATCTCTGAAGCATTGATCTTTTTAGGAATTTATCAAAGATTTACAACAATAACTGTAATTGCTGTTCTTGGACTTCTTATTGGTGCAGCTTATCTTCTTTGGATGTACAAGAGAATGTTCTTTGGAGAGCCATCAGATGAAGTTAAGTCATATAGTGACATGAATGCGAGAGAAGTTTTCTATATGGTACCACTCTGTATTGCTGTTATTGTATTTGGAGTCTACCCTGCACCGATTCTCAATATTATGAAATCAAGTGTAGGACAACTTGTTGAGTTGATGGCTCAATTTCAGTAAGTGAGGTTTTAAAGTGAAGTTAGCCCTTTTAGCGAATATTTCTTTTTATATCCCGGAACTTATCGCCATTTTGACGATGTGTTCGCTGCTTTTTTTCGAGGCGGCTTATAGCGATGAAGAAAGAAAAAGAACATTTGTCTATATCGTTGGGTTAATTGGACTTGCTGTTTGTATGATTATGCTTGTCGCAAATCTTGGAACTGAGCCAAAAAGTCTTTTTGCCAAAGCAGTCGTTATTGATAACTTTAGCACATCAATGAAAATGATCATGGTTCTCGGAACATTGGGAACATTCTATATTAGCTATAAATCCAATGACATTTATGAAAGTTTAAAATCTGAGTACCTGGTGATGGCCGTTGGAGTTCTGGTTGGGGGAATGCTGCTGGCATCTGCCAATAATATGTTAACTCTATACTTAGGTGTTGAGACTCTTTCCATCTTAAGTTACGTCATGACGTCAATGAAAAGAAAAGATTCTCTCTCTACTGAAGCCGGTATGAAGTATGCTCTCTATGGTGGGATTACTGCTGGAGTTATGCTTTTTGGAATTAGCCATCTCTACGGAATTTTTGGATCTATTCATTTTGCAGAAATTGCTGCGGCAATTCCAGCATTAGAGGGAGCAAAGTTAACAGCCGCTATTGTAGCTTTTCTTTTGTTCTTTGTTGGTCTTGGGTACAAAGTTGCTGCATTTCCATTTCATATGTGGTCGCCCGATGTTTACCAGGGTTCCCCAATCCCTGTGACAGCTTTCTTTTCAATTGTTCCTAAGCTTGCAGGAATTGCAGCGATTGTTCGCGTAAGTACGACCCTTTTTGGAGGAGACTCTAGCATGAGTCTAACTTGGATTGCTTTTTTAAAAGTAACAGCGATCATGACAATGACGGTGGGGAATATTTCAGCTCTCAATCAAGAAAGTGTTAAAAGAATGCTGGCCTTTTCTTCTATTGGACATGTGGGAATGCTTCTCATGGGTGTGATTGTTATGAACGAAATGGGAACCAATGCAATTCTTTATTACGCACTAATTTATATGTTCATGACGTTGACAGCATTCCTTGTAACCTGTCTTGTTTCTAATCGTTACGGTAGTGATAAAATGGTTTATTTTAGAGGGCTTGTTAATGAACATCCCCTCATGGCCATAAGCTTTACGATTATTCTCTTTTCACTTGCAGGTGTTCCGCCCTTTGGTGGCTTTATCGCAAAATTTAATATTATTTCTGCGGCCATCGATAGCAAGCTTTACACAATTTCATTTATTGCAGCTATAAACTCTGTTATTGCACTCTACTATTATCTAAGACTCGCAAAAACAATGATACTCGACCCTTCAGATGGAAAAGATCAGTTGCGTGGAGCCAGTTTTGTTTCTCACTTGGTTGTCGCTGGACTGACTATTCCAGTCATCCTTCTTGGAATATTCTGGGGGAAGATTTACCATCTGTATTCTTTTGCTAAACTTTATATAGACAGCTAACCTGGCCTGAGCTTGAAAAAACGTCGATTTTCTTCGTCGTTGCAAGGATGCTCTGACTGCGACTTGGAGGAACCAAGCCTCGTCATTTCACCCTTACAACTCCTTGAATCTCTCGCTTTTTCAAGCCCAGGAAACAAGTTTGAAACGAGGACATGCCCCAGATAATTACTTATGGAAAAGTATCGAGTTCAATTTAATAATAAAATACATGGTCCTTATTCAAAGGAAGAACTTCGAGAACTTATTATCAATAAGTATTTTCCTAAATTTATCAAATGCAATCCAATTTCTGAAAAAAAATGGTATTCCCTGCAAGAATTAGACGCTTTTAAAGATCTCATAGAAGAAGAAAAATCAATTCAAACATCAACCTTGATGAATAAAATAAAAGCTCTTAACAAGGGAAAGAAAGAGAAAACAGTTTTTGTTAAACAGTTGAAAAGACACAAAGGTTCTCAAACAGTAGAGGTGACAAAACCTAAAATAAAAAAAGGTGAAAAAACAAACCATGATGGAGAGTTGGATCTCAAGAGTACTCAAATAAGTAAAGAAACATTTGATTATCTTAAAAAAAATCAAAAGCAATTAGATGAAAACCTAGAATCAACTTTTAATCAATTACAAAGACAAAAAGAACTAGAAGATAGGACAGAACACTATAACCTTGATGAATTTAAAGGGGCCCTCGAAGAGGCACACGAGGAAGAAAGAAACCTTATCCTTCCTAAGGAGGGAGAGCTTTTTGGCGATAAAAAAGGAGAAGTTTTCACACCTGAGAGCAAAAGAAGAAATAATAAAATTGTTTATGGGTTAGTTGTTTTAATAATTCTCTTCTTTGTACTTTGGGATGTTGACAATGAACCATATCGCTTGGAAAAGGAAAGAACAGAAGGTCATCTTTATCCTGCGCCAGCCTTTATTTTGCCAGTCCAAAAGTCTCCAGCAAATCACGATAAATCATTGAGCCTTGAAGAAGATGCTCAAAAATATTCCTATGATAATTATGGTGAGCTTAAAGAAAAAGCAAAAATACTTTTAGAAGCGACGAGCTATTCTTCAGATAATAAATCAGCACTATATAAACTTAGCAAGACTTATTCATTAATGTTGGAATTTAGCGATGATCTTATAGAGGATGCCACCAAAGTCTATAATCTTTTCAAAATTATTGGAGATGCGAAAGAATACACTGAGCCAATAGTGATGGAGGCAAAGTCGACATTTTATAAAAATATAAAAAAATATGAAGCCGTAATTTTTATGGTTGATCGTTATCTTTCTATTAACAACAAAGTGACACCCTTAATTATTGCAAATTATTTTCAATCTTTATTAGAAGTAGGAAAGTTTGATAAAGCCCAAGCAGCTTTGAAAAGACTAGTTTCATTAGAAAATAAATCAGTCTATGTCTACGATGCTCTGCTTGAGTATCTCAATTATGAAAACCGATATAAGAGTTATGGAAAAGTTTTTGCCGAGGCATATAAAAAATTTCCAAACAACCCCAAAGTACTTTTGCATGGAGCGAACTATTATATTGTTTCGAAAGATTTCAATAGTGCGGAAAGTGTTTTGGATAGATTAAAATCTCTTGAGTTTGATTATCAAGACAAATATTTGGCAAAATATTTAGAATACCAAGGAGTTCTTAATGCTCTTCAAGGAGATTTTAATGATGCTGAAAAATACTTCAAAAAAGCTTTTAAATATGAACCCAGTGAAGAAATTATCGCTAAGCTCTCAACGTTAGAATCAAACTCAGTTTACTCAGAGGTTAATCAGTTGATTAACCAATCGAAAGCTTATAATTACAAAAAAGAAGCAGAGAAATATTTTAAAGAAAAAAACTGGGAATTGGCTCTTACCAATGCAGTCAATGCGATTGATGCTTATCCAAATTATTTACCAACTAAACTTCTTTTAACGAAGATTCAAATGAAACAGGGTTTTCTCAAAGAGGCGATCAATAATTTAGAAGAGTTAAAGAGAAGTCACCCTGACAGTGAAGATGTGAATATAAATCTTCTCTATGCCTACGCTTATGCCTATCAATACAATAAGGCGATGAAACTTATTGCGGAACTTAATCAAACAGCCCTCGACAAAGAATCAGCTTATGCAGAAGCGGTAGGAGAGTTTTATATAAAAAGAGGCGAAACGCTCAAAGCTATATTGTGGCTTCAAAAAGCATTAAAACAGAATCAACTCAGTGATCATGTTATGTATAAACTCGCAAAAGTTTATCTCGTTAATAATCAATTTGATCGCAGTAAAAAACTCATAAATAAAGCTATTCAGCTTGATCCGTCAAACATAGAGTATAGAATCGTTTACTCCAGTATTCTGTATGAAAATGAAGACGTCGATACAGCCGTTGGATATCTCCGAGATGCACTAAAGGATTTTCCCGATAGTGCAAAAATTAATAATCAAATTGCTATTTATTATTATCGAAGTGGACAAATAAAAAACTTCACAGCTCTAAAAGATTCGATAAAGAAAAAAAACCTTGAAGACCAAGAGCTCTATCTCTTTTTAATGAAAGCAGCTCAAATGGAAGAAAAATATAATGAAATTATCAAGAATGCAGAAGATTATCTCGAAGTTAATCCGGCTGATTTGGAGATTAGAATAACTCTTGTGGAAACCTACTTTGAGTTGGCTCAATATGAAAAAGCAGAAGTCGTGCTTGAGGAAATTCGCGAAAGGCTAGACACTTTTCCTAAGCTTCACTACTACTCCAGTAAAATTGCAATGTTTTCGGGAAACAAAGACTTGGCAACCATTGAGGCGAAAAAAGAAATAGAATGCAATTCCGATCTCCCGTTTGGATATATACAGATGGGTGAAATCTTACGAGATAGTGAAGATTACGCAGGTGCTGAAAAATATTATAAAAACGCTCAGCGACTGGATCCCAATAATCTCGACATGCTCAAAGGGCTCGCAAAAGTAAGATTCAAGAGAAACCAGATGGAATCAGCCTTGGAGATTTATAAAAAAATTCTCGATCAAAATCGAGATGATCCCGATATCTATCTTCAGTTAGGTGAGGTCTATCGCTCCATGGGGAGGGCTAAATTGGCGATTGAACAGTATAAAACCTATCTCGAGCTCTATCCAGAATCCCCAATTCGCGATAATATACAGTCCTATATTAACTCTCAACAATAAGAGGAGACTGGAGATGCTCGACATCAAGCTTATTGAATCAAATCCTGATGATGTAATCAAAAACCTTAACAAGCGTGGTTTTGATTCGTCGATCATTGGAGATGTGCTTGAGGTCAATAAGAAGCGAAAAGAGTCGATCCAAATTGTCGAGAGTACCAAATCTGAAATCAATATTCTTTCAAGAGAAGTGGGAAGTTTAAAAAAATCTGGCCAAGATGCCAGTGCTCAAATGAAGAAAGTTGGCGAGCTCAAAGACAGCATGAAAACTGTTGAAGAGGCCTTGGCTGCTTTAGAAGTTCAATTGCACGAAAAACTTTCTGTAATTCCCAATCTCATTTCTGATGATACACCCGAAGGGGCCAATGAAGATTCCAATAAAGAAATCAAAAAAGTTGGAGCCCTTCCGAGTTTTAATTTCGAAGTTAAAGACCACGTTGCTCTTGGTGAAAGCTTAGGTATGCTGGACTTTGAAACAGCAGCAAAACTGACGGGAGCTCGCTTTGTTGTTTATAAAGGTTTACTTGCGAGACTAGAGCGTGCCATTGCAAACTATATGATCGATTTTCACCTAAAAAAAGGTTACGAAGAAATTATTCCGCCATTTATTGTGAATGCAGATACACTTTATGGAACAGGACAATTGCCAAAGTTTGGCGAAGATCTTTTTAAGTTAGAAGGAAAAGATTGGTATCTTATTCCGACTGCGGAAGTTCCCGTGACAAATTTAAAACGCGAGCAACTATTTTCTGAAGAAGAACTCCCTCTTCGCTATGTTGCTTACACTCCTTGTTTTCGGAGTGAAGCAGGATCTTACGGAAAAGATACACGCGGACTTATTCGTATGCACCAATTTAGCAAAGTGGAGATGGTGAACATTACCTCTGAAGAACAGTCCGAGGAAGCTCACCAAGCTATGACTCAAAGTGCTTGTGAAATATTGGAAGAATTAAAACTTCCTTATCGCTTAATGCAGCTTTGCTCTGGCGATATCGGTTTTGGCTCTCGGAAAACATATGATCTCGAAGTGTGGCTTCCTGCGCAAAATAAATATCGAGAAATTTCCAGCGTCTCCAACTGTTGGGATTTCCAAGCGAGACGAGCCAAAATCCGTTATAAAAAGGGCGGAAAGAAGCCAACTTTTGCTCATACCCTCAATGGATCGGGGCTTGCGGTTGGAAGAACCTTAGTTGCTGTTTTGGAGAATTATCAGCAAGAAGATGGATCGATTGCCATTCCTGAAGTTCTTCAAAATTATATGGGTGGAATAAAAGTCATCGCGAAATAATTGTCATTTATCTACCGAAAGATTATATTGTTAAGACCTTATTTCTTGCGGAGGACTGGCCGAGTGGTCGAAGGCGGCAGTTTTGAAAACTGTTGAGGTTCGCGCCTCCGGGGGTTCGAATCCCTCGTCCTCCGCCATTTCCATTGTTCTAAAATCACTGAATCTTCTTCGTCGTCCCATCGACTCACTCTCGGTCACATACCAAGGCGTATGCTCCCTCGTGTTCGCTCGCGACTCCTTGAATCTTCAGCAATTTTAAAACAATGGCAATGGGTGCCCTATTGTTTGGAGTTTGTGACACATCTTTTCTTTTTTTGCTTTCCAATGTTAAACTGGGATTTGGAGTTTTTATATGAGTGAAAAAATAAAACGTAAGCATACTCGATTTCCATCAGATCCCAATACCCTTGTTAGGATAAAACTTAATGATGGTACAGAGGTTGTCGGTCTTGCTTTCTCCGAAGCCTATGGTGGTTGTGGGGGGGCATTTATAAAAAACCCAAACTCATCAAAATTACAAGTTGATGATGTTTACGAAGTAAAAGTGGGAGATATAGATTTTCTTTCTGCAAAAATTCGCTGGGTTAAATTGTTGGATGAAAATATTTTAAAAATCGGTTTTCAAATCGATTAATGATTATTTAATTCGAGTAAGCAGTTCCCCAGAACCAATCCCATGATTTGTAACTAAGCCAGAGTGTGCCTCCTGTTTCAGCAGCAGCTCCGGTTAAAAGAATGATAGTTGCGAGGAGAGCATTTCCCGTTGCATAGAGACCAATTGAAGCAATGACAATGAGAACTCCAACAAGAATCATGGTGCCAACGAAAATAGTCATTAAAGTAATATAGACAATAAAGAGAATAGCAGACACTGCAATATCATTGTCGTAAGTGTAAGATATTTTTGATGTGTTTAGTTCATCGATATCTTTAATTTGGTTATTGAGATAATTGAGGTAACCACCTTCTTCTTCTAATTTTTTCTTATACTGATTGCGGTAATTTTTTTCAAAAGAATTCGATGAAACTATTTTGATCGCGTCTCTGATTTTTTCATTGCTAAGAGTAGGGAGCTGTTTTTGAATTTTTCTTGAAAACCGATTAAACAGTGATTTTTTTTTGAGAACTTTTTTGGCATTTTTGACAGCTTTGTGATGAGCTTGATCGAACAGGACCAGAGCTCTTTGAGTGGAATCGCGAGATGATAATGTTTCAACAAGCTTAGTTTCTACAATGAGTTCCTTTTTTAATCGATTTAATGTTTGATCGAGTTTCTGCTCGCTTATCTGCTTGGCCGAAGATTCGTAGGCAAAAGCGTGGGTAAAAGTGAAAAGAATATTGAAGATAAGGGCTAGTTTTTTCATAAAGTTTTAGTATCAAAGGCTTTCAATAGCGGTCAAGAGGGAGCAAAGACGCAATGAGCAATGGGAGCTTTTACAAACTCTATAAAAATTGTTGGCATTGATCAAGATTTTTTGTACTAGTCATTTATTAAGCTTTCATAAGGGGGAATCAATGAAATCTTTATTAGTCGTTGTCTTTGCATTCAGTCTTAATGCTTTTTCACTCGAAGTAACTGAGGATTTGAAAGATCTGAGATCAGAAAAACTAGCAAAAATAGTTGAATATGTTGAAGGAGGACATCAGAAAATCCTTTACATGCCAAACTGTGATAGATCTGCTTATCTCTGTGTTAAGCACACATTTTCATATTTTAATAGCTTCTACGGAACAGAGGATGCTTCTTGGATTTACGTTGATATCAAAGAGTTGAACTCAGATGAAAAGACCTATGGCCATTTAATTGCGGCAGTAGAGGAAATGGAGCTGAGTGGCGAAATCATAGATATTGTAAAAAATAGCGAAGAGCTAAGCTCTTATGTTTCTCAAGCGAGTGTCTATAATGAAGCAGAGATGGCAACATTTACTGAACCAAGTTATCCCAATGGTTTTTTCGTTTTGGACAACGATACTGCAGAGCTAATTTTTGTTGGCTATAGCTACTAAATATAGATAAGAAGCAGGTTGTTAAAGGCTGCAGTGCTTCTCTAATAACCTGCTTGTTTATCCATCTTATTGTGCATACTATGTTTTGCAATTTAATAAAGTTCAAAGCGAGGAATGCGTATGTCTAAGAAAATTCTTTCTTTATTTGTTTCACTTATCATCCTTTCAACTTCGGCACTTGCTGGTAGCGAATATGAAAAAGTTACCCAAAAATTAAAAGAACTTCACAGTGCCAACCCTAATGTTTCAGAATTATTTGTTCTTGGAAAAAATGATCAAGACCAAGACATCATGGGTATTACAATTCGATTAGGTGGAAACGAAAGAACGACAACTAATGATGCTCTTGTGGTAGGAACCCATCACGGTAACGAAAAGGGAAGCACTGATGTGGCCCTTGCCTTTGCTGAAAATGTATTAAAAAGAAAAACTTATAGACTTAAGGGCAAAACACTTTATGTCATACCTGTACTCAATATTTCTGGTTACAATGTTTCTGAACGCCATGAAAAAAATTCAAAAGGTGAATGGTTGGATGCGAACCGAGATTATCCAGATCCTTGTCGTCCTAGAAAAGAAAGCTTTGAGCTTAAAAGTACAGCAGCTCTTAAAGATTTTATTGAAGATCACAAAAAGATTTCAACGGCCATTACAATCCACGGGTATATTGGGACCTTAACTTTTCCTTGGGGAACATACACAGAAAACACTTCTTCCTATGATCACGCAAAGTTCTTAAAGCTAGCAGAAGAAGCAGCAGAGATGAATGACTATCAAGTAGGAACACATGCAGATGTCATTTACCCAGCAGTAGGAGCCTTTGAAGATTGGACTTACTGGCACTACGGGATCTGGGCCTTGCTCGTTGAGGTTGATTATCAATACGACCGCTTGAAAGATGCAGAAGCTATTGAAAAGTTCATCACTTATGCACCAACAAGAAGATCGACTCGGCATTCACACAAGGGACCTTGTAAACTTGTTAGAGGAGATAATTCTCGACCATAATTTTAGATTTTAATCTCTTTTCGTGCTAAACAAGGCTCCATGAGAATTTATGATGTCATTGTTTTGGGCGGAGGAGCAGCAGGTCTTTTTTGTGCCGCTCAGGTGTCTGCTCGCGGCACAAATGTTTTGGTCATAGAGAAAAATAAAAAAGTGGGGCTAAAAATCCAGGTATCTGGAGGTGGGCGCTGCAATTTTACCAATCAAAAAGTTCAATCAGAAGATTTTTATTCTGAAAACCCTCGCTTTTCAAAATCCGCACTAGCGCAATATTCTTCTGAGCAATTTATTTCTTTAGTTAAGTCTCACAATATTGAATTCTATGAAAAAAAATTAGGCCAACTTTTTTGTAGGAAAAACTCTTTTGAAATTATCAATCTGCTTTTGGATGAGTGTAAAAAAAAGAATGTTGAAATCAAAACAGAAGTTGAGGTTTTAGGAGTTACGAAAGACAAATATTTTGAAATTAAAACATCCAAGGGTTTGCTTCATGCTAAAAATTTAGTGGTTGCAACGGGTGGCTTGTCGTTTAAAAAACTAGGGGCATCTAATATTGGCTTTGAAATAGCGAAACGTTTTGGGCTCAAAGTGACAGGATTGGTTCCAGCTTTAGTCCCTTTCCTGGCTAAAGGGTACACGAAACTTGTGGGAATCTCTCTACCCGTTGTCGTTAAAGTAAATAAAAAAGTTGTCGAAGATGATTTTCTTTTTACCCATAAAGGTTTTTCAGGACCTGCGATTTTAAAGGCAAGCTTGTACTGGAACGCAGGTGATAAGATTGAAATTGATTTTTGTTCTAAAGAAGATTTAGAAGTTTTGTTGGAAAATGAAAAAAAGAAAAATCCAAACAAGACCGTAAAAAAACTTTTAATCCCACTTTTTCCAACTCGATTTTTAGAGCATTGGTTACGTGATGATTTTTCAAAACCACTCCAAGAACTTTCGAAAAAGAAAATTAAAGAAATTGCCGATTCAATTCATCGCTTTCAGTGTATTCCTGATGGAACTGAAGGCTACGATAAAGCCGAAGTCACAAGAGGGGGAGTGAGTACCAAAGAGCTTGACTCAAAAACGATGGAAGTTAAAAGCATTCCAGGACTTTATTTTATTGGTGAGGTTGTCGATGTGACGGGGCTATTGGGTGGGTATAATTTTCAATGGGCTTGGTCATCGGCATACTTGGCCGGTAAACATATTAAAGACAAATTATGATGAAATTAAAAAACTTTGATCCCGAGAACTTTTTAAGAAACTATTGGCAGAAAAAGCCTTTGGTTATTAGGCAAGCTTTTGAGAGCTTCGAACAGCTTATTGATCCCGATGAACTGGCTGGAATTTCTTGTGAAGAGGGAAGTTTTAGTAAAATCATTCTTGAAAAAAACAAAAAGCTTGAAGTAATGGAAGGACCATTTGATCCTGAAACATATGAGAGTACACCAGAGTCGAACTGGACCTTAATGGTTATGGAAGTAGATCATTGGTCTGAAACAGTAGCAAAACTTAGGGATCCATTTACTTTTATTCCAGAGTGGCGCATGGACGATGTGTCTGTGAGCTATGCTGCAGATTCTGGAACAGTTGGGGCTCATTTTGATTTCTATGATGTTTTTATCATACAAGGAATAGGTAGGCGGCGGTGGCAGTTGGAGTCTCGTGCCCGGACTTTGGAAGAGTGTGGACCAGATCATTTGGTAGATGGTTCTGATCTCAAGCTTGTGAATGATTTTCATAGTTCAGAAGAGTGGATCTTGGAAGAAGGTGATCTTCTTTATATTCCCCCTCAATGGGGACACTACGGAGTTTCTCTTGGAGAAAGTATAAGTTACTCTGTTGGATTTCGAGCGCCGTCGATTAAAGAAATGGTGCTCTCTTATGTGAAATCCAAACTGGATTTGATGAGTGAAGATATCTTTTTAGAAGACCCTCATCGATCATTTCAAGGCAATTCGTCAGAAATTTCAGCTCTGGATAGTAATTGCTTGGTCAATTGGCCAGAGTGGTTGGAAAAACCGAGCTCCAACGAATTGAACTGGTTTGCTGAACTCGTAACAGAGCCTAAAAGAATTCAAGATCTTGACGAGGATTCTAGTGATGAGGAGTTTTCAAAAGAGGAGATAGCGCATTCCGTTTTTGTGAGAAATCTAGATCATCGCCTTGCTTATTTCGAAGAAAATGGGGAAATTAGGGCTTATGTTGATGGAAAAGAGTTGAGTTTTGCACGTGATTTGGGTGATCTCATCAAAGTTCTTTTCAGTAAGAGAGAGCTCCAAGGTGCTGAAATTTCGAAATTTTTAGAAAACGAAAAAGCCTTGGATCTGCTCCAGAACCTCCTGGGACGAGGTATTTTTTATAGAGATTCTGCTGATTAACCCCGAGGGGGTTTTCAAATCCTTTTCGCTATGGGATATGGTGGCTAATTAAATGTTTAGCTTGAGGATTTGAAGTAATGAAAATTGCAACCTTATTATTTGTTTTGATCAATATCACCTTTGCCTACGGACTTGAGAGAACTCGCTTTGATTGTCAGCTTTATCAAAAGACAGATGATCCATCGACTCTTGGAGTGTATCTCGGAAGTGCCACAATATTTATAAAAGGGGATTACGTTCATGTTGAGGCTGAAGGTGGTCATCAATATAATTATCAAATTCTAGAAAATGGCATTTGTGCTTATGATTCAGAGTATACCTGTATCAACACTCAGCAGTTTTATAGTAGCGACTGGATGGATTTCGAGTTTTCAACAGAAGATTATCAAGATTTTGTAGACGGAAAGTTGGTAGAACTCAATGGCGTTGCTGACAACCTCTTCACAACTTTTGATGTTCTCTGCGACTAAGTAATTTATTACCTTTAAGGAAATTTTGAAAAAAGTCTTTTAACGTACTTTTGAAAAGTATAACTAAAAGCATAGCAGCCCAGTAGAAAGCCAACACTCCCATCCCGCCATCCTTTTTTTAGAATATACCATTTAAACCATGCCCCAATTGAGTGACCAAAAGTATCTCTCCAGGTCGAAGTTTTACCTTTATCTTGCATATCTAGAGCAGCCAATGAGGTGTATTGATTGAGCTTGTGGAATAGTAGCGAAACAGAATCACAGCTGTGGTGATGAAGTGCTCCTTCAAAAATTCGATAGTCAGATTCAAAACCCTCGGGAGTTTCATGGACGCGATTGCTGGCGTTTTTAAAGGAAACTTTATCTTTTCTAATGAGGCGAATGGGAAAATCGGGAGCAGTAATGGGATAAAAAACGCTCACCTCTTTGTCAAAAAGATACCAGCGCCTCTTTAAGCGAAATGCATCGTAAGCTTTTTGATCCACGTGAAAATCATCATTTTTAATTTTTTTGATAGCCTGGACCATTTCATTATCGAGAATTTCATCAGAGTCTACAAACAAAACCCAGTTGTGAGTGCACTGTTCTTGAGCAAAATTGCGTTGATCTTTAAAGCTATCAAACTTTCGCTCTACCCAGCGAGCAGAATATTTTTGAGCAATTTCTTTTGTTTTATCATGAGAGCCAGAATCAATAACCACGACTTCGTCGGCCACTTCTGTTAATGGTTGAAGAACTTTGGCGATATATTTCTCGCTGTTGTAGGTGAGAACGTAAGCAGAAAGTGGAGTGCTCATGGGGATCCTTCTTTTCAATTAATAAAACGTTTTTGTGATTCTAAAAAATCTTTCTCTACCCTGTCAGTAATATGAGGGATCTTTTTTATTTTTCGGCTATTTTGCAGTGAGTTGCCGGTCGAAAATTCTTAATCTTTAGCACAACTTGTGTTAATTTATCCCTTACCTAAAGAAGCTTCTCCGGAGACGTGGGTGAGTGGCTGAAACCAGCGCCTTGCTAAGGCGTCGTGCTGTTCTGCAGTACCCCGAGTTCGAATCTCGGCGTCTCCGCCATCTTTTTCAAAAAGCATCATAACATTCTTAAATCGCTAACATTTCCATGAAGACCTCGAACCTTATGGGCTAGATTTGGGCTACTTTTATTAACGTCAGCTGTGAAATTAATAACGTTACAGGTTTTTTGTAAAAAATCTGGGTGTAAATGAGCGTATCTTGAAACAGTCATTTCCACAGTACTGTGACCAAGAATTTTGGAGAGTGATTGCAAATCTCCTCCTGCCATTACAAAGTTAGAGGCCATGGTCGCCCTAAGACTGTGAAACCTGATTTGTTTTACTCCTGCTTTCTTTATTGCCTTTTTGAAAAGACGATCAGATATGTGCTGAATGTTGATTAGATCACCATTGTCCTTAGTGAAAACAAATCGAGTATTTCGTTGTTGCTGGACAAGTTTTAAAATTGCATCTTTAGCAGCATCATTTAATGGGACTTCCCGTATGCGTCCTGTTTTTGTTGTCTCTTTCAACCCATATCGATCGAATGTCCTTCTTATTATGAGCACGTTTCGTTTTAGATCTACGCAGTCCCAACAGAGGCCTAGAATCTCACCTCGTCTTAAACCTGTATTTAATGCTATGACAAAAAGCTCATAGAACTCTGATTCTTTATTTGCATTTAAAAAACAACAAACTTCTTCTGCATTCCAATACTCTTGCTGGTTTTGAATTTCTTTTAAGAAATCAACTTTTTTCAAAGGATTACTTACTAGGTATTCATATTTTACTGCACTGTTAAGCATCGTTTTGAATACTCTCAGAATGTAGTTCTTGCGTGAAATACTAAGCTTCGTTTTACAAAGAGAATCGAGAAGAGCAAAACCATCACTAGCGACAATTTGGACAAGCTTTTTGTTTTCAAACTTTTTTAAATACGTGTTGTACACGCTAAAATAAGCTTCAAAAGTTCTTATTGCATTAAGGTTGTTTTTGTAATTTTCTAGCCACAACTTTGCAAAAGCTTTAAAAGTGATTTCTTGGTCTTGCCTGAGGCCAAGAGCTTCACTCTTATCACGAGAAGTTAATTGCTCTCTTTTCCATTTTTTAGCTAAGGTTTTAGATTTGAAAGTCTTTGAAACTGCTTTTCCGTTAACATATACTTTTTCACGGTATCCTGTAATAAAACCGCTTTTGTTTTTTATAATTTCCATGTCAATTCTCCTTTTGTGAGAATATGACCTGAGCTTCTTTCAGTTATTCGAATGTCAAAGAGCAAAATTTTGAGCAATTTACATTCAGCTGACTGTAAAAGCAAGGTCAGATAATCGAAGGGTGTCCAGGGGTCTTACTAAAACCCTGAAATTATGTGATTTTAATAACGACTTGGACACCCCCATAAACGCCACTATCTACTTATAAGGTAGTTCAAGCGTTGAATATTAACCTCATATCGATTTACCTTAATGTAGAGAGTTTTATCCTGTGCTTGTTTAATGCCAGCAACATTCTTTCTACTTTTTGAAATAAGTAGTCCCGTTCTATTCAAAGCAGTTGTAAGCATGGACTTCACCGCGTGATTACTGGCGGGAACAACAGGGTCATCCATTGAAATTACGATATCAGCCAAGGTGTTACTGTCTATATAAAACTGGTCGGGCATTTTCGCATCCATCCAAGCTTCAAAAATAGCTTCACAAATTACGTCATCAAAAGTTTTTCTATTATTCTTTTTTATGTTCTCACTGTAGTCGAATTGACTTTGTATAAAGCTATCCAGGTTAGGGTAATCAGGGTGAGTGTTGAAAAAAAGTGCGATGGAAGTCAATGGCTTTAATAAATCACTCGACCTATTGCACTCCATAGAAGTATTTTCGAAAATTGATCTAATTTTATTATGACAACAAAGTGCAAAAGCAAGTAGCTGTGGTTTTAATGATTTTGTCATTTCATCAATTTTTTTTTCATCAAGTTGTTTGAATTCTGGTGATGCTTTTTCTGTTTCTATAATTATCGTACGGGACTGCAATACACCTTCTAACTGGTTAATAGAGTTCAAAATCTTGGGGCCTCCTATCCTAAAATCTTTTGGTTTGTTATCTTTTCCATAGCAGATACTTTCAGAATAAGTTGTAGAATAACTAGAGTTAAGTTGACTTCTAAACTGCTGGGTTTCATCAGAATTATTAGATAGTATTTCACAATCATCTAATATAAGGGTGCCACGTTTTTCGTGGAGTGTTCTTCTTATTGAGGCAACAGTACTCCCGCTCCCTTCAAATATTCCATTGTAAACAGTTTTAAATAATATTTTACAAAGCTCAGATTTTCCTGTTGCTGCTTGCCCCCAAATGTGAAGGAAGGGAACGTTTTTGAAGCATGGAAAAATATAAGTTAAAATAATATAAGAAGAGAGTGTTTTGTAAGTATATTCATTGCTGAAGTAAACAGCAGACTTCAAAAGATTTTCAATTTTATTGAACAACCCAAAATCATCCCAGTTTTTTGGGTTGTTCTTTATTTTTTTTAAAACTTTATAAAGAATTTTTAAATCAACATCAGAATTTGACCTCTCTTTATCACCAATGACTTCTTCAAAATTATTAGTATCTGAAATTTTGATTTTATCTGTCCCATCAGAAAAAAGTAAAAAACGATTGCTTTTCTTACCTAAATAAAAATATATACATTTATCTTTAAAGGAGATGGGTATATCTATGGCATCAGACTCAATCTGGGACGCAGCATATATTCTATTTAATAAATATGAATAATCATCTATTTTGCTTATCTTGGCTTTTAATTGGTCAAAAGAGCATTCAGAGAGCAATTCTCGTATATCTTTAAAGTTACCCAAGGTACTAGGGTTAAAATTTTTAAGCTTAGTGTCTGGGAATGAATTCGCTAGAATTTTTAACATAGAGTTGGAGCCATTGCGTCCCGGCTCATCGCTATCAAAGCAAACAACAATTTCCCTAGGAACTTCAATTATTTCTTTAATTTTATCAATGTTATCTTCAAAGCAATTTGTATTGTTTGCTCCAGGAATAGCAATTACATTATTAGTATAAGCCATCAGACTCATCATATCGGTTTCACCTTCAGTAATGAAGATTCTTTGAGCATTGCTTTCAATTTCGTCATGAATAAATGGGGCCATGACTGATCCAGCATCACAGAATATATTTTTATTTCCGCTTTTGTCATAAAGGACATACCTTAAGGAACCATTTATTAGATTGAAAGAATATCCTTGGGAGTGATCAGTTTTTACTGAGTTTATATTTAATGGTAATTTTTCAACTGGAAGATTCATCGCAGATATGAGCCCCTCAAAAGGAGGCTCAAATTTTTCAATAATTTCAAATTTAGGTTTGTTGTTTTCAATTTTATCTTCATCTATTTTTTTTGTAGTTTTTTTCATCAGTATTCTCCGTCAAAAAAATGTTTTTTTAGCGTTGTTAAATTGCCTTTTTCTCCACAGCCGAAGCAATAATAAAGTCCTTTTTCAAGATTAATGCTTAGTGAGGGCTTGTTATCGTTGTGAAATGGACATTTTGCCATTACTTGAGTTCTGAATTTAAGTTCTTGATTTAAAATTCTTCCAAATTCAAAGTGATAATCTGCCATACTTAATTTTCGAAACATTTTATCGTCTCCTTTTTAATCCATTCATCAATCTCGTTAATGTCAAACCTGATGTGAAAACCAACCTTTAGAAAAGGGATTGATTTTTGAAAAACTCTCATTCGTACCCAACCTTCTTTGGTGTTGAGGTATTGGCAGAGTTCTGAGATGGACAGTAATTTTTCCTTTTTACAGAGTTTAACTTTCATATTCTCTCCTTTGATATGGTTAATACTCATGTGAGCATGAAAACAAAAAAGGATTGATTTGAAGATGGATTTATAAAGCGGAAATTTAGATAGCAACTTGTCTAAATTAACAAATAATATTATTTAGAAGGTGAGTGATCTATTCCTATTTTTGAATAGTATCAAATGTTTATCCTTGAATTCTAAAATAATCTCATCAAATAACATTGGGCTGTTTTTGAATTTCTTTTTTAGGGTTTTGATATAGCCATCTAGCGATCCACACCACTGGTTCTTCCATTCTTTTTCACTTTGTCGGCTTTCATCTGGGAGTTGTGGAGTATTCGCGACAAGAGATTCCCATTGTTTTTTTTTAAAGTGTATTTTGTTTTTTATTATTGCATCTAAAGCAAGAATTCGATTTTGGCGCAAATCGATATGTCGATAGATTGATTTTAGGTAAAGGTAATAAAGTGCCCCAAATAAGTTAAACTTACCATGAGGGGATTCGAGACTCTTTATGATTGGCATATAATTTTTAAAACTAGGATCAACACTCAAATCGTATTTTTCTTGTAAAATAAGATGAGCATTAAGGATTTCATTCAAGATTTTATCCCTATTTTCTTTTAAGATAACATCATCGACTTTATAGACAAGATGAAAGGATTCTGTGAGCTTCTTAAAATTAGGGTTGTTTTTATATAAGTTAATGCATTTTATAATATAGTCACATTTATCCTGAATTGCGCTGATCATAATAAGCTCAGGGGTATTACTTTCCCATTTGCCAAAATTAACTTTATCCTGAAAATCGTAATCAAAATTTTTTCTCGTATTCATTTGCAGAAAAATATCAGCTATAATGTTTTTATGGCAAGACCTTCTAAGTATCATGAAAAATTTTCAAAATTGTTAATAAAACACATGAAAGAGGGAAATTCATATACCTCTTTTGCTGCTAAAATAGGTATCCATAAGGACACACTATATGAGTGGGAAAAGAAATATCCCGAATTTTCCGACGCCAAGAAGATAGCCTTTACAGCTTCAGAAGCCTATTGGGAAGACATGGGTAAAGAGCTCGCTAGGAAAAATGCTTCTGTTTATATTTTTAATATGAAAAATCGCTTTGGATGGTCTTCTGAAAGCAACAATGATTTATCTAAAGAAACTGTTATTAGATTAGCATATAAAATTGATTAACCCGTTACTAATCATTTTCATTTTCATTTTCAATTTTATTAAATTGTTCTTTATACTTATTAAAGAGCACATCTTGATTATATATAGCCATTTGTTTATTAGCAGTTTCAAAGGGTATTGAATTATCGACACATATTTTTTTGATAGAATCATATTCGTCTTGATGTTTCGTTACAAACTTAAATCCTATCATTACTTTTTTGGGTGTTACTTCGATAGTATAAGCATCATTTTTATCACTTACCATTAAACGCGTTTCGTCTTCGTAATGCCATTGAAAGTATTTTTCTCTATACTTCGACGCATGATCATCAAGATTAATTTTTTTTACGTACTTAATATCTATGATTTCTATTCTGGGATTTAAATTCGTATTAATCTCATTTATCTTTTGTTGGATTTTGTCCCTATCAAATTCAACTGCAATTCCGTTAAATGAATTTGCGTAATGGATCCAAAGCAAAAGGTTAGAATTACTTCCTTTTGTAAATGAGCAAATTCTAACGCCAGAAGATTTGTCAAAAATTTCATGAGGATCATTAAGTTCTTGAGGTGTTGCAAAATATAATTCTCCCCTTATAAGTCTAGTTAATCTATCAAAACTTTGGGGATCTTGTGGGTTGTATGCCCTGAACTTGTTAAGCCACATTTTCATTTTTTGAATTATTATTATCAGAGAATTCAATTCCCATCTTAGCGAGTTTATTATAATCAACTTCATCTGCCGGGCGGTAGCCTTTTTCTAGAAGTTCGGTTGCGTATATTTTATTAAGTGTGAACATATAATAAAGGCCTGCAAATCCACCTGTGAGAAAAATAATAGCAGCGGGGGACCATTGACCTCGAAATAAAGGGACTAGCATATTGAAGAAAAAAGTTGTCCATGAAAAACCTTCAGGACATTTTTTGATTAATCCGTTTGATGGATGTTTTAGAGACACAGACATAATACCCCCTCGTTATAAACAGTAAAATTCTTATCGGAATAATTTTTATTAACTATAAAAAATTTATTTAATTCTACATTATACTCCAAACGAGTTTTGCTTTATCCTCTCTAAAACTTGGTATAAAATGGAGAATAAAACTTTTATCAAGCTTTAGATTTTTTGTGCAAGCAAAGCCAGCGTTATGCCAAGCATTCGGATCTCCAAAGGTCGAAATAATTTTAGGTACAGATTCGACTCCTACTAAAGCGCTTTTTTCAAAAGTTACTGGATGATTTTTGTCATCGATCTGAAGTCGTAAAGTCCAGTTTTTAAATTGAGCAGTTTCAATAGCTTCATTCTTTGTTATTACTGAAACCTGAAAGCAATTTCTCTTTGCGATACTCTTGTATTGTTCAATTTGATGCTGTAGCTCTTTTTCTGTTAGCATCTTTTTTTTACCATCTACTTTTGCCTCGGCAATAGCGAGTGGAATAGAAAAGTAAGTGGCTTGAATTTCAATACCTCCATAATTTAAAGTGTCTCTTCTTGTAAGTTCTTCTCTGAGTTTTTTTACATCCATATTAACTTCTTTTGTAGAAGTGATAAGTTCTTTTTTTATTGGAGCAATGGCTTTGTTATTGAGAGCTGGCAAAAGCTCAGCACAAGATGATAGCAGCAAAGCAAAAATTAAAATTTTCATAGTTGTTCCTTTATTTGTTGTTATTATTCACACGTTTTAAAACGACCTCAAAAAGGCCTGCATTGATTTCATTAGCATAATTTTTAAA
This sequence comes from Halobacteriovoraceae bacterium, assembly GCA_020635135.1. Lineage (GTDB taxonomy): Bacteria > Bdellovibrionota > Bacteriovoracia > Bacteriovoracales > Bacteriovoracaceae > JACKAJ01. The sequence continues at coordinate 1,307,760 of JACKAJ010000015.1, read as the reverse complement.
CACAATATTTGCTTGTTCTTCATTGAAGCAAAGCTCATCAATCGTGAGTTGAAAGAATTGAGCAACTTTTTTAAGTTGGGTTAAATTTTTTGGATCAACCCCATTAAGCCACCCGTGTAATGTGGAAACGGGTATTCCTGTGGCTTTAGCCAATTCGCTAGTATTAGTTTTGGTACTTTCTAAATAAAAGCTCAAATTTTTTGATAATTTCATATTCATTCTCTCTTGTCGTTTGTCAGTTAAAAGGCCAAAGAATCTTTCATTGAGTCGAAACACTCATTCGACTTGGCGAAAGTTCTATGGGCTAAATTTGGGCTATTAACATTCATAAGCCTTAACAAAGGCTAATAATTGAAAGAAGAACAAATCATATTCTGTTTAGTTTGTTTTGGGTTAAACCCTTGATTATACTGATTAAATCTGAAAAACTTGGGGGATTAGGGTTGGAGATTATCGAATCTCGGCGTCTCCGCCATTCTTGAACTTTTTTTGAGCTGTAGGTACCTGAGATTACTCGGGTCTTTGTAGCTCGTAGAGTGTTAGGGTGTGGAAAAGGTTCAAAAGTTCAGGCGTGTAAATTTTGTTTTCCCGGTTTAAAATTTAGGAGTGAAAAATAAATATTTAACCGAGTATGTTCCAAAAAATGAAACCTTCTTGGTCTCCTACAAAAAAATAAGAAACAAACAATCGTTTCAGGATTATATCGTTTGTTACGACGAAGCAATAAATATTTTATTAGAGCCAATTTTAGAAAAAAAGAAAAGTGATGCTCATGATGATATGGTTTTGATACCAGTTCTGTATCTACTTAGACATACAATTGAACTAGAGTTTAAAAAGCTTTTGTATATACTCTACGCCAGATTCGACAATAAGATTCAAATAGATAACGGGCATAATTTAAATATAATTTTTGATAGCTGTTTAAAGTTTTTTATAGAAATTGATTTTTTGGCAGAATTTAAAATTAAATTTCAAGAATCCAGGGCCCTTATAAACTTTTTTACTTATTATGATTCAACAGGAGCTACATTTAGATATCCCACAGATTTAAAACTTAAATTACATGGATTTCATGAAAAACAACAATATATTAAGATAGAACTTCTTTATAAGGACTATAAGGAGTTAGCCAACTTTACTCTCTTTTTGGAACAGTGCCTGGAAGAGGAGTTTGGAACAATAATTTCGTAAAATCTTTCAGGGATATAAGTCTCATTATAGAAAAATATTCCACTTGGAATATTGCGGCTCCTTCTTGCTATAATTAAGAATAGCGAGCTATTAAGGGAGATTAGATGTGTCGGACAAACAACAAGTAAATATTTATAAAATTGATACTGATTATACGATCAATGACCTTGAACTTAAAAATAATACATCAAAAGATGAAATAATTACGAAAATGATGGAGAACGTAAAAGATAGACGAAGACGTTTAAAAGAAGTTCCCTTGTCCATAAAAACCATTAAACAACTAAAAATAAGACTATTTTTTGGAATTATAGGGAATGATTGGGAGTGGGGAAAGTTTTTTTCAGGCAAGATAGATGAATCTAACTCAGGGGCTAAAACGTTTATTACTTGTGAAAAAATATATTGGCCGAACCTTGTTTGTTTCTTTTATAACAGAAATTCAATATATGCAATTTGTGCGGGACAAGGACATCACTATATTAGTGATTATGCGGAAGAATTTTTTGGAATGAATGTACTTGAGAGAATTTCTTCAAGAGATAAAATTTCTTTTTCTATGTTAAAAAATCGAAGTGTGATTGGTGAAGTTGCATTTAACTCAAGGGTTTTTAGAGATAAAAAAAAAGTTTGGAGCGAAGATGTCCTTGGTAAAATCTACAAAGGAGCCAACTTTAGCATAGCAGAGCTTAACATAAATGATAAATCTGTAGAAAACTTGTTGAAATATGAGAAAGAGAAAAAGGATGGATCTTCAATAAATATCACCGCAACAAACTGTATTAAATTTAACAGAAATTTTGATATAAACGATGTTTCAAGACTAGTTAAATACCTAGATACTCTCAAAAAAGAACAGTTTTCATTTTCACTAATCAGGACACTTGCGGGCTCTAAAAAGAAAAATGATGTGATCAAAAAAAGATTATTTTCCTCTTTGTTTACAGATATTTACCATTACTTTATTTCCTTGTTAAAGAACCAAGAAACATCGTTTAATTTCTTTGAGTTTTCACACAAAGATGCAATTGAGTATTACTCTGCAAGCAAAGTAGTGGTTATAAGAGAAAATAATGTAGTTCTAACTTACGAAAGTCCATATGGGCTTACTGTTAAGAGGGTTTTGGAAGATATTTTTAATAAAGATACTGATTATATTTCCATGAAAGCGGAAGAAATAGATATAAATGACGAAGAAGGAATAAAGAAGTGGAGAGGTGTGGTCAACAGGTATAATGTAGTAGCAGATACAGGAGGAGGGGCACCTAACGTTGAGGGAAAATTAATTGATTTCTTGTTTGGAGAAGTAGTCTTAGATGATAAAAAATATTTTTATCTGGATAAAAAATGGTTTACAACAGTCGATTCTTTTTTAAGGAGAATCGACGAAGATACCATTAAGTTAATGAAAAGAACTAGGCTGGATGGATTAGACTTTGGGTTAGCATGGGAAGAAGGTGTTGAAGAGGGGAAAACAGAAGGTGAAGATTATTATCTTAAGAGGCTACAGAATCAATCGTATAATGATCAGTATGTTTTACATAAAATAATACCGAATAGCCCACATCCTAAAATTGAAATATGTGACATTCTACAATTTGACGATGAAGTAACATATCTATGTCACTTAAAACCTAAGTTTCAGGGAGAAATGAGAACATTAGCAGCTCAAATTATCCATGCGACAAAAATATTGATTGATTACCATGAGAGTGGGGACGATAAAATTATAAAAGCTTATTTTAATAAAGTGTTAAATTATAGTGGAAGCGATGAATATAAATTGAAAGCAAAGAAAAACTTCGAATCAGGTAGTTATGATCAATTTAAATCATTGTTCTCTAGAGAAAGAAAGATTGTTTTTGTAGCGGTTATTTGCAATGAAAACAGAAGTATTTTTGGAGATTTAAGTAAGTTTGATTCTACAATTGCCAAGCTAGCAACATCTGATTTGATAAAGTATATGAATACATTAACAACTAATAATTTTGAATTTAGGATAATGCAAATTTAGTTATAAATCACAATCTTTCTCGCAGGGTTTCCCATCATTGTCTCGATCTAGGCCATGTACATCACCGCTGCATGTATTCCAGACTATTCTTACTTCATCGCAATTATTAAGCCTTTTCCAAACTTTCTTCCCTTTATAGGAGGGGCAATTATAGGCTTCCTTTTTACACTCAACAGGCTTGCCATTTATTAAGATGCTTTCTTCGGATAGAGATATTAAGGGTGATAATAATGCACATAAAATAACAAGGTTCCGAACGTTCATTAATACTTCCTTGAGTATGAACATATCGGAACCTTGAAAAATTTTATTAATAGTTGCTTCTACTGGGCTTACTTTCCAATTGAGAGCAAAGACCTAATATATGATGAACAAGAAAACTATCAATTAAAGACAGTGCGTAATCTTTGCTAATGGGAAGCATTGATTTATCAAGGAGTCCATTTTCAATATATTCTTCTGCGTTCCAAAGCTCACGAATTTTACTAGGATTTTCATGATCAATTCTTATAAGTACAGTTTCAAAAACTGAGTTGGCGGAGTTGATAAACTCTTTGCGATTTGATTCAGAGAGAGGTAGTTGTGTGATCATTTCTTTTTTAACTTTATTGGAATTTTTTATTTTTGCAGGTAGTTGTAGGCGAATATCATTGGGTATAGCCGCAAAGCTGTTCTCATTAAGAAATACATTTTTGAAAATATGTAACTGTTCCTTAGGGGTGAAAGAGGCATGATTCATTTTTTCAATTTCAAAAATATATTCCTCCCAATCATCTAATGATAACTTGTGCTGATTATCGAATAATAGTTTCGCGAGTTCTAGTTCTTCAATTGATGCCTTTATCAAGAAATTCCATTTTTTAAACCCTACAAGTTGGGCAATAAAATGTTGAGCTTTCATTAGTGTGAATTTTTCGATTTGCATGTCTGAAAAATTGTAAGTCAAGATGATATTGTCTATGTCAAAAAAGCGAGGAGAAAACTCATAAAGCTGAGTTTTAATTTCATGGTCATAGACTTTCTTTCGAGTTTTAAAATCTCTGAGTAAATTTTTAGATTGGAGTTTGAAAAAATTGACGTGGTTCATAATATAATCCTTATGTTCTAATCAATCATATTATCTATGTTTTGCACTCGTAATCTGTTGTCGATAATAATCTTGATTAAAGGTTATATTATCTAATTATTGGTTGATGAAATCTTTGCACGAGTGAGCAGGCTTACCAATCAGCACTATATGAAGATATGGATTTTTATTTGAGTAGTCAAGAATTGAATAACTACTTAGCTTCTTTGTTAATTTCTGTTTCCTCAACCTCATAAAACATCACCCCAAAATGCTCTGCGTATCCCTCGTATTTGAGCTCACTCACTTTTTCGAAAGGTCGATCATATTCAGACACCTTATTCTCATTCTCGAATTTCACTAGTTTTTCCATTTCTTTAATTGCTCGATTTTTATCTATATAAACACCCTTAATCTCATTTTCTAAATCATCATCAAAGAAATATTTCAACACATAGACTTTCATAAACCCTCCTAATTCACGCACACGCTAGCAGAGTGCTTAAGGAGATCAAGTGGAAGAGAACGTGCAGTTTCAGTAGCTTGTGCCATAAAGCTTTTCTTGACCCCTAGCTTCGCTTTGATAGCGTGTGATACGAAACAAGGAGGTCAATATGACTACTGCAAAGAAACTAAAAGTAACTGATGATGACATTTATAAAATCATATCGATGCGGGATATGAAGAAAGCTCTAGCTAAAAAATTAGAGAAGCTTGATGTTGATTTAAGGAAAAATGAGAAGGAAGTCATTGAATTGTTAGAATGTGGTGCTGAAATTGATTCGAGTTTTAATGTATCAGTGAATGAATTATATAAGACTTACCCTCGATATAAAGAGGAAATTGAGAAAAGACTAGGCGAAGATGTTGTCAAAGAAATCATTGATTCAACAGAACCTACTAAATTCGTGAAATTGGTAATTTCGTAAAAGTACACAGTTAGCGAAATAATTTGGTGATATTGATGAAAAATGACTCAAAAAATGTAAAAAACATGCAGGATTTCGTTGGTCAGATGCCGAATGCGAAATTTTGACTAACCCTTTGAATACCAATTTCTCTTTTTTCAAAATTATTAACTTCAGCCTTTGAAAAAATTCAAAAGTTCGTTAGCAAAATATTAGGGTTCAATATTAATGGAGACTGAAGTATCAACGTGTATTTTGTTTTGAACAGAATTGTAGATTTCCAGATCATTAAAAAAGCAAAATTAATCAAGATATCTCTTTTATCGTTGTCTATAATAAAGCCATGAGTAGTTCTTACGAAAAAAATATTTCAAAAGTTTGTGATTATATAATTGCAAATATTGATTGTGATTTAAATTCAGGTCAAATTAGTAAGATTGCAGGAATTTCTCAATATCATTTTCATCGAATATTTTTAGCAGGAACAGGTGTCAGTGTTTTTAACTATATTAAGATGATACGTTTAAAAAGAGCAAGTTATCAGCTCGTCTTTAATAAGGAATTAAAGATCATCGATATAGCGTTAAATGTAAAATACGAGTCAGCAGAAGCATTTTCAAGAGCTTTTAAAAAAGTGTTTAATGTGACTCCTTCTGAATTTAGAGATCAGCCAGATTGGAAAATGTGGCATGATATATATTCATTCAAGCAACTAACTTTGAAAGGAGAGGACATGAAAATTGAAATAGTTAATTTTGAAAAAATTAAAATTGCAGTTTTAGAGTATCAAGGAAATCCGAAACTTTTAAACAATGCGATTCCTCGTTTTATTGAATGGAGAAAGGAAAGTGGCGAGTCACCAGTCTCTTCGAGCAGGACTTTTGGTCTTGTCTATAATGATCCCAATACGACGCCAGCAAAAGACTTCAGATTTGATGTTTGTGGAGAAATACGGGCTGATCTTAAAGAAAATAAGAAGGGAATAGTCCAAAAAGAGATTCCGGAGGGGAGATGTGCGGTTGTTAGGCATGTTGGTTCTCATGATACGATGGAAGAAAAAATATATTATCTTTATAGAGAGTGGCTTCCAAAAAGTGGTGAAAAAGTACGGGATTTTCCCTTGTACTTTCAATATCATAATTTTTTTCCCGAAACTTCAGAATCAGAATTAGTGACCGATATAATTTTGCCAATAGAATAGTGTAAAAAAGGACGCTATTCTATAAAAGGTTTACTTAAAGTATAATGAATGTGATGAAGATTTTAATTTTTTTGGGGCTCATTTTGTATCAGACTCAAGCGACCTTTGGGTGTGAGTATTTAAAATATAATTTCGATGATCTTAAGACATCGTTTAAAGAGAATGAAAGAAGATTTAAAGCTTTACTAGAAATTGAACCCTCTGAAGAAATTGTTCAAAAAAACTTTGGTCCCATTAAAAAGATTCATCGAGGAATTTTAAGGAGCTATGAAATTTTTGTGAGCACTGGAGAGAGAATTTATAGACATTGGACGACACCAGAGATAAAAGAAGCCATTAAAAAAAATGGGTATTTACTTGCGGGCCATAAACCATCGGCAGTTTTCGATGGAGATTATGCACAAATTAATGAAGATCTCTACGGAGTTTTTTTACAGATACTTTATCGAGAAGAAAAGCAGATGGACTGGTTTCAATTGATTTTAAACTGCTGAAAGGCTATCAAGTTATAAAAACGTACAACGACGAATATGTCATACCGGGGCCGAGAAGAATTCAAGGTTGGTTGTTGAATGAAATTAATAAAAATCCAGAGAATTTTGGAAAACTTAAAAATGAACTGTTCTTTGATCAATCAAAAAATTTGTATGTTCTTAGGCAAGAGCCTTTGAAGGTTTATGTTCTTGTTGAAAATTAGCTAAAAGTCCAATTGCCATAAAATTTTGTATCTTCAATACATCGTAAATTCTTATCAACAAAAACGAACACCCCTCAAATGAGATTTTCGTAACGCTTTGAAAATACTTGTGAGGAATTAGCTGAAAATGCGAGTTCGGAGATATCTTGAGTGACCCGATCAGTTTGGGAATGCTGTTTTTCATTACAATGTAAAAAAATCAAAAAAAAACGTTTGATTGCAATAGAAAACGGGGATTCGAAAGGAGGAGTTATGTCTTTTGTTAAATTTATTGCTATTTCTATGTGTCTAGTAAGTTCGGTCTACGCAAGACGAGGTGGTGGCGGTGGCGGAGGTTCTTCAGCGGATTTATCGGTGAGTATTATCAACCCGCAAGTTATCGAAGTCGATCAATTGAAAAGTTACAGTATTGAAGTTAAAAATAAAGGCTCCAAAAGAGCTGATAATGTGAGCTTAACAATTCAACTTCCTGTAACGAATTCATCGCCAACAGTTTATTTGATGGGTGAAATTCAAAACCTTGATTCTCAATGCTCTATTAGTATTGGAACCATTACATGTTCTCTAGGTAATATTCGAGGTGGAAATCAAGAAAGTATTGATTTTGACTTAGCTTTACCTCATGCAACGAAAGCTTTGTCGATTATTGCTAACGTTTCATCGGACTCAAATGATTCTAATTCAGCCAACGATGAAAGTACCTTTACTGCCCAGTTAAGTTATCCAAGTATTAACATTCAAGGTCCAGTAACAGTTACAAATACTCACTGTACAGGAACAAATCTCACATCATTTTTTACTTGTGAGGTATCACCTAGTTCAACGTCGTCTCATGATGCCATCTATAAAGCGGATGGAACGGTTGATTTTCCATTTCCAAGTCCTTATCACGGGAATTGGTCTCAGAGTTCTTCAGAAGATCTAAGTGTTGAGTACAAAGATACGAATGAAGTTGTTGTTATGAGTTTTGTAGGGAAAGCTGTTGATGCAAAATGTTTTGAAGGTATTACGACTTTTTCAAATAGTTCTTATAATGCCGCTTATAGAATTTGTCTTCCATAATTCGGCTGTGTCCTCAGGGGTCTACACACCCTGGGGACTTTTTACTTTAATTTTCTAATATTAAAATAGCCTTTTTTATCTATTAAGCAGTAATCATTTTCATAAACAAATGCACGCTTTTTCTTTTCACAACGAGATTGTGAAATTTTCGGATGAATAGGGGCTTTGCAGATGGGCTTATTATCAGAGCCTAGTTTGATGTACTCATAACCTTCAGGGCAAATGTTTCTATTGAGTGGAACTTCAACAAACCATCCAAATTGACCAATTAAGCAAGTGTTATGTTGAGAATTATAAACATTTGAAATACTTTTTTTACACCGATATAAGCCAATATTTTGGTGTGGGTCAAAGCAAACAGGATAATTGTGATAGGGGGCTTTTTCTATCATTCCAGTTGGGCACGCAGCTTTAATTTTGAGAGCCTTATACCAACCCTTCTTACTTTTAAGACAATACTTCTCTCCTGTTGCTGAAGTAAAAACTTGATTGCCGAGGTTGTGACATTTGGCTGAATTTGAAGAACCAGAGGCCATGTTGCACACAGGTTTTCCACTGTGTTCCCCAAGATATTCTTTAGAAGAAGGACATTGAGAAAGCTTGTGATTTCGGCGAGACCATGGAATATTTCCATTGAGATCGGCAATGAGCAAATTCAAAATAAAAATGCAGTCGTGGCCATCGTTAATTTCAAAAAATCTCTGTCTCATATCCCGTTGTAAGCTCCAAGAAGCACGGTGAGGTCCTATGTAATAATCAAGAGAGAGCTGATCCCAGGGGATACGATTTGCAGGGCAAATACTTAAGGCTTTTTGGATATTGTCTTGAGTCGCCCCTTGGTAGAGAAAGGAATAAAAGGGATTGCTTGGGTCTTTTTTATAAACGATATCGATATGTTTAGAAAAAAGTTTGTTGTTTCCGTTTTGATTGACTGAGTGATCGAGAAAGGCTCCAAGGGCAGATAAATGTGTTTGAAATCCTAGAGGAGATAATTTTGCAAGCACATTCATGATGAGTGGATTGCGCATTTCTAAATGTTTAGACCACTTTTTAAGGGATTTAATATTTCTTTTTTCGAGCTCTTCAATTAACCCTAATTGATCGAGCACAGAATAAAGTTGAGCTCCTGAACCTTGAGTAATATTGCATCGGTTATCAGTTGCCTCTTTGCACATTCGCCCTTTGCCCTCGCCATCAATAAATTCAACGAAGCGAATAGCCTTTTCTCGAACTTCACGGCGTGTGGCCTCATCTTGGTTATAAATTCCTTCAACAATAAAATAGGCTAATACGCCTTTAAGCATATCGCGTGAAAAGCTGTTTCTATCTTCAATATCCACTCGAGTTGGTCCGCGCCACCAACGCCCGTTACTTCCTTGTGAGTTCGCGACATCATCACAGCGAGCTCGGTAAGTTGCTTGGTCACCAGCGTAGTAGGCAGCCAAGCATGAAATTCCAGCAAAAAGAGTCATGTCCCCTTGAGCACACTTTCCATACTCTAGGGACATTTCACCGTTAGCGCATAGAGGGGCTCTTTTTTTAATAGCATCACGTCTTTGGGTAAGTTCAGTTAAGGCTTTTTGAATGTCGAAAGCCATTGAAAGCGAAGGGAATAAGATTGAAAAAAAAAGAGGTAAGTGCTTAAATTTATTCATGTTCTAATTCTACAAAAACAGCAAGAAAACCTACAGAGGGTAATTCTTTCGCTTATAACTATGAGAATTACCAAACACAGCTGTGATCGACAAAATTATTTGTCAAAATGGTAAAAAAGTAATGGTTCTAACTCCTTGAAATCTCGAAAAAACCGATGAGTTTTTAAAAGTGGGTTAATATTAAACAATAAATTGAGCGATGCGGATAATGAGGTTCGTTTGTAGTAGGAGTGAGCTCAAATGTTGAAGAATTTAATTGCGTTGTTTGTATTAATCCTATCTTTGCATTCCTGCAAGGAGAAGTCTGGTTACACTTCTTTAACAAGAAATCCATCTGGGAACAAAAATCCTATTCAAACTTGCGATGAATTGAAAGTTCAATACGCTATAACCGCCAGTGAATTTTCCGGAGAAGAATGTGCATCAGTAGAAAATTTTGAATGTGATGTAAAGGTGTACTCTCCGGAAGTTAAAAATGGTAAAGAAGTTGTAGAAGAATGTCTTGATGAAGGTTGTGTAACAACGACACATTATTTATTCGATACTTCCAATGCTGTTCAAGCAAGTGATGTAAAGCCCGAAGATTTTGAAGAAGGTGGTGCTTACAATAATACAGACTATAGTTGTTATAATAAAAAGATAAGATCGAAGAATGGTCAATACTTAATAACCGGAAGAGCTGAGAATTTAAAAAGCGCGCTTAGCCTTGCCCGGGAAAAGTGTTATTAGAAGTGAGTTTGCAGATGAGAAAGTTAAGTTGGTTATTGTTAAGTGTATTCCTAGTTCCTCTGAGTCATGCTCATTTTAGAATGAAAGATAATTCTGTTGTTGTGCCGAGATCAAATGACGATGGGCTAAAGACACCTCCATGCGGGGGAATTGTTAAAACAACGACGCCAATGATTGTAAAAGCTGGTTCTCAAATAACAATTAACTGGGAAGAGACAATTAATCATCCTGGAAAGTTTCAAGTTTTCTTCTCGCATGATGGTGATCAAACTTTTGAGAAAATTTTTGAAACAGTTGATCAACAAGATACAGATGTTGATCGAGCGGATCCTAATACGTATCATCAATATTCAACAACAATACCTTTACCAGAATATAATTGTGAAAATTGTACAATTCAGATGATTCAAGTTATGGAAGAAAATCCTGCGAATCCATCATTTTATTATTCTTGTGCTGATGTGACATTAATCGAGGGTAATGGTCCTCCACCGCGACCACCGGTTGAATACCCAAATGATCCTGTTGATTGTACAGAAAAATAGAGACTTTTAATCTAAGAACCCGAAGGTAAAAACCATCAACCCCGTAATTAAACAAAGCATCCACGAAACTTCTCTTGATTTTCCTTGTAGAAACTTTAAAAGAACGTAGCTTAGAAATCCAAAGGCCAGTCCTTTGGATATCGAAAAAGTAAAGGGAATCATGATGATTGTTAGGAATGAGGGAAGTGCTTCATCCAGCTGATCCCATTGAATCTTTTTAAGAGGAGCCGTCATGAAAAGTCCCACGAGAACAAGTATCGGAGCTGTTGTAAAACTCGGAAACATGGACAGTAGAGGAGAGAAAAAAAGAAAGGGAAGAAAAAACATTCCTGAAATAACAGAACTTAACCCTGTCTTTGCACCTTCTTTTATACCAGCAGCACTTTCAATATAACTGGTTGTTGGGGAAGTCCCGACGATGGCAGAACCCGTGGTGGCGATAGCATCGACGAGCAGTGATCGTGAAAGATTTCTGGGTCTACCGTCTTTATCGAGGAGATTTCCTGCGTGAGAAACACCAATAAGTGTGGAGAGAGTATCGAAGAGATCGGTAATCACAATAGAAGTAAGGGCGGGAATAAAACTAAGTTTTAGAGAATGAAAAATATCGAGTTGAAACATCAAAGAAAAATTGGGAGCTCCCCATAAACCCTTCCACTCGATGAGAGTTGGATCTCCTCCCGTTAGAGCAGAAGCATCTCCATAAAATCTTCCAATGGGAATCGAGAGGACAAATGTAAAAACAATTCCAAAAATAAGATGGCCTTTGATTTTTTTGAGAGCAAGAAAAGCAGTTACAATGAGGCCCAGAAAAAAAATGAGATGGTGAATTTTGAGATGAGCCATTTGAACGAGAGTGGCGTCGTTTTTAACAATGATTCCTGAATTGATGAGACCAATAAGAGTTATGAAAAAACCTATGCCAACAGCAATGGAAGATTTAAGACAATCGGGAATGGCTTCAACAATCAGTTCGCGAACTTTGAAAACGGATAGGAGAATAAAAATAATTCCGGCCCAAAAGACTATACCGAGAGCCGTCTGCCAAGCAACATTCATTCCCAGGACGATACTAAAAGCAAAAAAAGCGTTGAGTCCCATTCCTGGGGCAAGCACGATGGGGTTATTTCCATAAACACCCATCAAAATTGTAGAAAAAGAAGCAATGAGGATTGTTGCTGTAATGCTTGCCTCAACTGGAAGTCCTGCTTGGGAAAGAATAAGGGGATTAACAATAATAATATAAAATGTAGCAAGAAAAGAGCTTACACCTCCAAGAAATTCTGTCTTGAGATCGGAATTATACTCTTTTAATTTAAAATAACTTTCTATTTTCTCAATCATTCTTTACCAATATTTTTGAAAAGGGCATAATCGTGATTATGATAAGAAATCAACTCGTCGTCTACCTCAACGGAGTGAAGAAAAACATTGCAGGAAGTCATGCATTTCTCACGCTTGCTCAGTGGCTTCGCTATGAAGAAGGGAAGACTGGAACAAAAATTGTCTGTGCGGAAGGTGATTGTGGTGCTTGTACTGTTTTAGCTGCTCGTTACAGAGGATCTGATAAACTTGAATATCTTCCAATTAATTCTTGTATCACTTATCCCTATTTATTAGATTGTTGTCACATCATTACCGTCGAAGGTTTGGGTTCGAGAGATGAGCCTCACGAAATTCAAGAGGCTATGGCAAAAGGAAATGGAGCTCAATGTGGATATTGCACTCCAGGTTTTATATGTTCTTTGGCGGGAATGTTTGAAGATCTCAAAAGAAATAAACAAAAAATTTCTGAAAAGAAAGTTAAAAATCATCTGACGGGAAATCTCTGCCGTTGCACTGGATATTTATCAATTGTTGATTCAGCGATGGCCGTTGATCCCAAAAATGTAGCAAGAATTTCAGAAATGTATTCAGAAGTAGAGATGCTCCAGGATTTTAAAAGTGCTTATGATAATTCCGTTGCCATAGAAAGTGAAAATGCAACAGTCTATCTTCCCAAAAGTTTTGATGAAGGAATTCAATTTCTAAAAGACCAAGAATCAAGTGTGTTGACTTCTGGAGGGACTGACCTCGGTGTTTTTTCGAATAAAGGGAAGATATCACTCAAGAAAATTGTTTCACTTAATAATATTCCCGAAGCCTATGAAATAAATGTTCGAAATAAATTTTTAGAAATCGGAGCCAAAGCATCACTAACGGAAGTTGAAAAAGCTTGTAATCAATATTTTCCAGAGTTTTCTAAAAAACTTCATATCTTTGCATCACCTCAAATTAAAAACAAAGGAACTTTGGTTGGAAATGTTGCCAACGGATCACCAATAGGTGATTCACTTCCTTTTTTAATGGTTGCCGGAGCCATTTTGGTTATTCAAGGAGAGGACGGTGTTCGAGAGATTAATATTAACGATTTTTATCTTGGCTATAAGAAATTTGATCTCCAAAAAAATGAAGTCATAACGAAAATAAAGATTCCTCTTAGTGATGCAATATTTAAGCTTTATAAAATTTCAACCAGAAAAGATCTCGATATTTCTACTGTAACAATGGGTACTCGGATTCGAATTAAAAATAAGAAAATAGAAGAAATGGCACTCGCTTTTGGAGGAGTCGGTCCGGTTGTGATGCGAGCCAAAAAACTTGAAAAAGAACTTGTAGGAAAGACTATCGACTCACAGACTTTTGAAAACTTTGCAACAAAGATTTATGAAGAAATTGCTCCTATCGATGATTTGAGAGGAAGCAAAAATTTTCGCTATCTTTTGTGCAAAAATCTTTTTCTTAAACTTTATGAAGATTTAAGTAGAGAAATATGAGTATAGGTAAAAATGTTATTCACGATTCAGCTCTTGGGCACGTTAGTGGTCAGAGTCAGTATATTGATGACATTCCTTCACAAAAAAATGAAGTTTACGTGGGAATTGTTCCTTCTTGTTTTGCTTGTGCAGATGTTAAGGGGATTTCATTTGAAAAGCTAAACTCTCACCCAGATTTTATCATGGGAATAACAGCAGATGATCTTCACGATAATTCTTGGGGAACGATCGTTCACGATCAACCAGTACTGGCAAGTCAAAAAGTTAACTATATGAGCGAGCCCGTTGCCTTGGTTGTTTCAAAATCTCGCTATAGCTTGCAAGAATTAATTAAGCTGGTTGATGTCGACTATAGAGAGAAGAAAGGCATTTTTACTATAGATGATGCTAAATTAGAAAAATCGACAATTTATAAAGCTCATCCTTTTAAGCGAGGCGATGTTCAAAAAGCTTTAAAAAAATCAATGCATCTCTTAAAAGGAACTTTCAAGTGTGGAGGTCAGGAACATTTTTATCTCGAGTCACAAGCTTGTATAGCCTATCCTGATGAAGATGTGATGAGGGTAGTCTCGTCATCTCAACACCCTTCCGAAACTCAAAGAGTCGTCGCCCATGCCCTGGGTCTTCCACTTCACCACATTGTTTGTGAAGTGAAGAGAATGGGTGGAGGATTTGGAGGAAAAGAAAGTCAGGGAGCGCCCATTGCTGCTTATGCTGCGATAGTTGCTAAAAAACTTGGCAAACCAGCTCGCATTTCTTTAACAGTTGATGAAGATATGAAGATAACAGGAAAGAGACACCCGTTTCAAAATGAATACGTAGTCGGTTTTGATAACAAAGGAAAGATAACAGCACTCAAAGCCCACTTGCAGTCAGATGGAGGGGCTTATAGCGATTTATCGTCATCCATTTTGGAGCGAGCGATGTTTCATCTGGATGGAGCGTACTATCTGGAGAATGTCGAGATCAAGGCAACTTGTTATAAGACCAATAATCACTCTAATACCGCTTTTAGAGGATTTGGTGGACCTCAAGGGAATATGACAATTGAATCGATTATAGAAGATATTGCACAAACTCTCGGTCTTGATAGTTATGAGATAAGAAAAATAAATTGTTATCGTGGAAGTAAAAACATCACGCCTTATGGTCAAAAAGTTGAAAACAATATGTTGCCGGAGCTTTTTGAAAAACTTCACAAAACATCACAATATAAAAAGAGAAAAAAACAGGTTGAAGAATTTAATAAAAAAAATAAATATAAGGCTCGTGGGCTTTCTATGACTGCGACAAAGTTTGGCATTGCTTTCACTGCAAAATTTTTAAATCAAGCGAATGCACTAGTGAATATGCATCTGGATGGCACAGTTCAAGTATCGACCGGGGCAACAGAGATGGGCCAGGGAGTAAATACTAAAATCCAGCAGACTGTAGCGAGTGCATTTGGAATTAAACCGAGTTCCGTTAAAGTTATGACCACATCGACGGAAAAAAATCACAACACTTCGGCTACGGCCGCGTCCAGTGGGGCAGACTTAAACTGTGCTGCTGCCTTTAATGCCTGTGAAATGATCAAAGAACGGCTTATTCAAATTGCCAAAAATTATAACATAAAAAATGAGATTGAAGTTTCCGATAGTTTAAAAAGAACAAAAGGTTATACTTTTAAGAATGAAAAAGTCACCTCCCCTAGTGGAAAAAAATATAATTTAAAAGATCTTATAACGAAAGCTTATCTCAATAGAGTTTCACTTGGTGCCTATGCTCATTTTAAAACGAAAGGGTTGGAGTTCGACAAGGATAAAGGTTGGGGAAGCCCTTTCAATTATTTTAGTCAAGGAACAGCTGTTTCAGAGGTTGAGGTCGATTTACTTACTGGAGAACTAAAAGTTTTAAGGACAGATATCTTGATGGATCTTGGTCGCCTCATAAATCCAGGGATTGATAAAGGGCAAACAGTGGGGGCTTTTATCCAAGCGATGGGATGGGTGACCACGGAAAATCTTTGTTATGACGACAAAAGAAATCTCCTGACCCATTCTCCGACCACCTATAAAATTCCAAATATTCAAGACATTCCAAGAGAATTTAAAGTGAATTTTATTCAAAATCACGAAAACAAAAGAAATATTTTTCAATCCAAGGCCGTGGGGGAGCCTCCTTTTGTCCTAGGAATTTCTGTTTGGACTGCTGTAAAAAATGCTCTTTCCGTTAAATGCTCAAGTGTAGTAGAGATGAGTTCGCCGGCAACTAACGAAAATATTTTGATAACCTACGAAAAGCACCGATGATGTATTCAATTGAAAATTTATCAAACGAAATTCTAAAATTAAAAAAAGAGAATAAAAGTTTCTCCCTGGTGACTTTAGTGAATATTTGTGGAAGTGCTCCACAAGATTTAGGGGCCAAGATGTTGGTCGATGAAAAGGGCCTTTTATGGGGAACCGTTGGCGGTGGAAAAATTGAAAACCAATGCATTGAATACGCAAAAGAAATGCTTCTTTCCTCAAACATTGCCAAAAACCAAACAATGACCTGGAATCTTCAGAAGGAAATTGGAATGACCTGTGGAGGTGAAGTCAGTTTTCTTTTTGAATATTTTGGAAAAAAACAAAGTTGGAATGTTGTGGTTTTTGGAGCTGGTCACGTAGCCCAAGAATTAGTACGAATACTTTGTCGGTTAGATTGTCATATAGACATTGTGGATAACAGAGAAGAATGGATCGCGAAAATTCCAGCAGCAAACAATATAGAGACTCATCTTGTGGATAAGTTAGAAAATTATACAAAGCAACTTTCCTCTCATAGTTTTATTGTCTGTATGTCTCAAGGTCACGCCACGGACGTTCCTGTTTTAAGTCAGGTTTTACTTGAAGATTATCCTTATGTGGGAGTCATTGGAAGTGAGATTAAAGGGAAAGCTATTAAAGCAGAATTAAAAGAAAAGGGAATTCAAGATTTTAAACTTGATTCTCTGATCTGTCCTCTTGGTCTTCCTATTGGCAATAATTCTCCTGAAGAAATAGCACTTTCAATAGCAGCTCAATTATTACAACATCGTCTTAAGGTTTTTAACTACTGATTTCTTTTAGTGCTTTTCTTAGGCTTTCTGATTTAATTTTCTCGATCGGAATTAATTTAAGAGAAAAAACGAGAAGAAAAGCGAGGGCGATTGGGCGTAAAACTCCCCAGATCATTTCACTTAAATTGGAATGAGAAAGGTAGAGGAAAAGAAAAGTTAAAATGAGTGAAACGAGAAATGGCCAGCTGAAAATTTCTAAAAGTCCACTCGATTCAGTAGCTCTCTTTTTCTTTATTTTTTTATTCAAAAAATAGTTTTTGTATTTTTCAAAAGAGTCTCTATCTATTCGAAATGAAAAAATGCTCAGGCTTAAGGCTAAAATTATTTTAGCGCCAACGAGACCAGCTAAAATCCAAAAGATATCTTTTAAATCAACAGCAATAACTTTATGAATTTGTTGGTGATAGAATTGAAGCATTGATAGAAAATTTTCTCCAAAGAGAAAATAGTAAATTATTAAGGGCTGGATAAAACCCCAAAGAGAGAGGAGAACCATGCCGAAGCTAATACCCAAAAAATTAATTCCTAAAAATAAAGTTGAAAGATTAAAGAGAAACCCTTGCATGGAAAGGGCAAGCATGGGGGTAAGTTTTTTTCCGGCAGGAGAGAGGGACTTTAAAATAGCGGCGACATTAGAGATTTCCCAACACGCCAATCGATAGCCTTTAGCATGCTTTAATTCCAAAGAACTCTTGGCCAGAATAAAACCTTGGTTGAGAGATAAAAAATGTCCTGCAAAGGGAATTTTGAAAGAATGCAGCAAACTGCCAAGTCCAATTTCAATGAGCGATAAAAGGCCAGCACTTTTGGCAATGTGATCACTATGGTTCATAATGTTTTGTAAACTATTTACTTGCTCTAGACAAGACAGAAGGCTTGAGAGATCGTGTGGGGAACTTATGGGAATTGAAACACTCATCCAGAAATTACCAAAAGCAGAATTGCATCTTCATATTGAAGGCTCGCTTGAGCCAGGTTTGATGTTTGATCTTGCAAAGCGAAATAATATAAAACTCCGATTTAACTCTGTAGAAGAAATTAAAAAAGCTTATCAATTTACAAATTTGCAAACCTTCTTAGATATTTATTATGAAGGGGCCAATGTTCTTATACGCGAACAAGATTTTTATGACTTAACTATGGCCTATTTAAAAAAATGCCGAGAAGACAATGTGGTTCACACTGAAATCTTTTTTGATCCGCAAACCCATCTCCAAAGAGGCATTGCTTTTGAAACCTTTTTTAATGGTATGAAAAAAGCGTTTTCTGATGCCAAAAGTGAATGGGGTATTTCATCAAAAATTATTATGTGTTTTTTACGCCACTTAACTGAAGAAGACGCCTTTGAGACTTGGAAAAAGGCAGAGGCTTTCAAAGAAGAAATTATCGGCGTGGGATTAGATTCTTCAGAGATGGGTCACCCGCCTTCAAAATTTCAAAATATTTTCAAAATGTGCTTAGAAGAAGGTTTTTTAACTGTGGCCCATGCAGGAGAAGAAGGGCCACCTGAATATATTTGGGAAGCCCTCGATCTTTTAAAAGTTTCACGCATTGATCACGGGGTACGTTGTTTTGAAGACGAAAAACTTATGGATCGTCTCGTTCGAGAAAAAATACCCTTAACTGTTTGCCCTCTTTCAAATATTAAACTTTGTGTTTTTGATAAAATGGAAGATCACAATCTTAAGAAACTCATGGATCGAGGCTTAAGAGTAACAGTAAATTCTGACGATCCTTCTTATTTTGGTGGGTATATGAATCAGAATTTAATAGAAACAGCAGTAGCGTTGGATTTGAATGACGAAGACATTAAAACTCTTTGTCGCAATTCGATTGAAGCTTCTTTTTTAAGTGAAACGGAAAAAGAAAAATATCTCAAGGAGATAAATTAAGTGAAATATATACTTTTGCTTTTATTTTCAACGTCATTATTGGCCAGTGAGCAAGAAGCACTTCAAGCGATAAAATCTCTAGGGACCAATTTAAAAAAAGAACTCCAAAAAGCAATGAAGATTTCAAAAGTGAATGCTGTCAAAACGTGTAATGTCAAAGCAATGGCAATTGCGAAAGAAGCTTCTAAAAAAGGAATTGAAGTGGGGCGGGTGAGTACTAAAAATAGAAATCCCAATAATTTTCCAAAAGAATGGATGAAACCGTATATTGAAAAGTTTCATAAAAAAGAAATCAAAGACCCTTATGTTGTTATCTCACTTCCCAATGGAAAAAAAGGGCTCCTTAAACCTATTGCGACTATGCCTATGTGTTTGAATTGTCATGGAACAAAAATAGATGCCGATGTCATGGAAGAAATTAAAAAACACTATCCCAATGATAAAGCCATCGGGTATAAAGTTGGCGATATTCGAGGATTTTTCTGGGCGGAGTATAAAGAATGAACTCTCATTTTATTCTCTATGTTCAAGATCAAATTCGAAGTACAGAGTTTTATCAAAAAGTTCTTTGCGTTGAGCCTCGTCTCAATGTCCCCGGGATGACAGAGATCGAACTAGGTAGTGAGAGTGTCTTGGGAATTATGCCAGAAAAAAGTATTAAAAGGTTACTTGGCAATAGTATAACTGATCCCGAACAAACGAATGGAATTTCTCGTGCTGAACTCTATCTCTATGTGGAAAATCCCGAAGAATATCACAAACGGGCCTTAGAGTTTGGTGCTCGTGAATTGAGTTCACTACAGGCAAGAGATTGGGGAGATCAAGCGGCTTATAGTATGGATATGGATGGGCACATCCTGGCCTTTGCAAGAAGAGAGCAATAATGAGCAATATACTTAATGTTGAAATGAAAGCGAAATGTGGAAATCCTAAAAAAATAATGGAAATTCTCTCAAACCTCAATGCGGATTTTAAAGGCGTTGATCATCAGATTGATACTTATTTCAATTGTTCGAATGGAAGACTAAAATTGAGACAAGGAAATATTGAAAATACCCTTATCCACTACCACCGAGACAATCATAAAGGTATTAAAGAGTCCCATGTCATTCTTGAAAGATTAAAGCCGGAAAACTGCATCGGACAGATTTTAGAAAAAGCTTACGGAATTAAAGTTGTGGTGGATAAAAAGCGGGCAATATACTTTATTGAGAATGTAAAATTTCATGTTGATGAAGTTGAAGGACTTGGATCGTTTACTGAAATAGAAGCCATTGATGAAAATGGAAATATTGGTTTTGAAAAGCTTAATGAACAATGCCAACACTATATTGAATTATTTGGTTTAACCAATGAAGATATGATATCACATAGCTATAGTGATTTGATTTTGGAAAAGATTAAAGGAGTCTCTAATGACTGATAGAGTTACAGCACAACACATACTTGTTGAACACGAACATGAAGCCAAAGACATTGCTAAAAAAATTGAAGAAGGGGCTTCATTTGAAGACATGGCCAAAGATTTTTCTATGTGTCCGTCAGGTCGAGACGGCGGAAATCTCGGTGAATTTGGAAAAGGTATGATGGTCAAAGAATTTGAAAATGCAGCTTTTGGTCTCGAAGTTGATCAGGTTTCTGGCCCCGTGCAAACTCAGTTTGGATACCATCTCATAAAGCGTTTAGCATAATAGGTTAATGGATCTTTCATTAAGTCTCTTTACTTCCCTGGCAGTTGTCTACCTGGCAATCTCTTATTTTGTCTCGAGATTTAATCTTGGTGTTACTAAAGCTAAAATAGTTGCGATTGTTAGAACCAGTGTTCAGCTTCTTTTTCTTGGCTACATTATTAAGTATATTTTTTCTATTGATAGAGTTTCATTACAATTTCTTGTCATGATCCTCATGACAGTCTTTGCAATCTTTGGTTCTGCCTTTATAAAATCGCGAGCAAAGGGATTAAAGTTTATCCTTTTTTGTTCTCTTGTTCTCTCTGTATGGCCAGCGACATTGATTACGATTGGAGCCGTCGACCATAATCTTCTTTTTGATATAAAATTCATACTTCCAATTTTTGGAATGGTAATGGGGAACTCATTGAATGGAATAAGTCTTGGGATTGAGCGCTTTAAAAGTGAGCTTGAACAAAACAAAGAGCTCATTCAATACTATCAGTATATGGGAGCAACAAAAAAAGAGGGAATTCTTTTTGCTTTTCAAAATGCCTACCGGGCTTCGATCACTCCAATTCTCAATACCATGAACATTGCGGGACTTGTGAGTTTTCCGGGTCTTATGACTGGACAAATTCTAGCGGGCCGAGATCCCGTTTTAAGCGCCTTTTATCAGGTTTTTATTATGTTTTTGATTAGCATTAGCATTTATCTAGGATCTCTTTCAGGTATTTATTTAACTTATAAGTTGAGGTTTGATGACATTATTGAAAATTGAAAACCAAACCATTCAAAATCCTCATGTGAAAATTCACGTGTCTCAATTTTTAATTGAACCGGGGACATTTCACTATTTAATCGGAGAGACTGGTTCAGGAAAATCAACTTTTCTTAAATCCTTTGCGCACAATGAAGGGATTCTCTATATTCCGTCGACAATTCCGGGCGTTGAGAAAACAGTAGAGGAATTTATTAAAAACATACTAGGCTTCAAAAAATGGCAAAAAACCATTGAAGAATTTAAATCGTTTCTCTCAAAAAATGATATTCATGAAATTGATTTTACAAAAAAAATTTCTCAACTCTCATCTGGACAACGTCAAATTTTGAATATTAGCTTAGGCCTTTTTCTAAATCCAAAACTTCTTTTACTAGATGAGGCCATGGTCAATTTGGATGCTAAATTGAAAAAGAAGTTTTGGAAGTTGCTTAAAAATTGGGTTGATTCATCCAAGAGTTCGCTCGTCATTACCAGTCATGAAGACCTAAGTTTAGCTCATCAATTCTCAGGCATTTGGTCGATAACCTCTGGAGAGTTAAAGAGAATTTGACTGTCTTTGGCTTCTGGGCTATTCTCATTTTCACAATAATTGCCAATATGCGCAACCGTAGCTTAGCTGGATAGAGCACCTGACTACGGATCAGGAGGTCGGGAGTTCGAATCTCTCCGGTTGCGCCATTTGTCCAAAAATACTTCGTCATCTTCGTCAGATCATCGACTCGGATTCGGTCACATACCAAAGCGTATGCTCGCTCATCCTCGCTCGATCTTCCTCGAGCCCGAAGCATTTTAGAACAAATGGTCGCACTTGTTTAAATAATCCCGACCGCCATTTTTGTGGAACAAAAAAATTAAACAGAGGGGAGTTCAAAGTTTTGCAGGAGCAAAACTTGTCACCCAAGGTGCCCCCTGAGATTGATGTCTTAGTCCATGCATTCCATATCTAATTCAAGAAGTTTTCCATCGATAAGAATTCTTTCGAGATAAATATAAGCGTAAGTTTTTCCTTCAGTTTCAAAATCAAAATTTAGAGAAACACCGTCTTCTTCTCCATCAATATCGATAACGATCTCGGGATCTTTTTCTCCAATAATAGTGATTCCAAGAATAATATCCTCGGTAAGGTTATACTCAGCAGTATATTTTTTTTCATATTCTTTTTTAGAGCGATCAATTAATAATTCTGCATGGGTAGCCTTGGTGTCTTCAGAGAAAAGAACTTCTCCAGTGTTCACGTCAGTAAATTTATACGCAATGTCGCAGCCAATGTAGTCACCGGCAAGTGTTGAAAGTGAAGAGAGTAAGGCAAAGGCGAGTAAAAACGATTTCATGATTGCTCCTTATTTTTAAAATAAAGAGCAATCGTATAGTTATATTGATAATTGAGAAATATAAGATGCGTTAGAAGTCCTGGATAAAGAAGACAATTAGTCTATCAATAGATTTTTTCACAACGCGGTAATTTTTCTACAGCATTTTGTAAATGTGTAATTTTGATCTCGTAATTCTTTTTTGGATCAATCAAGCTTGAGTATTTTTTGAGAATGTTATCGAGCTGTTCAATTCGAGAAATTGAAATAGCTTCCTTCCGTTCTTTTTTGAGTCGATTGATTTGACTAGAGTAAATTCTATTATGAGAATCGATAATCTCGATTTCTTTGGTATCTTCAATATTTCTATTTCTCCAAAGTGTTTTGTCATCATACTTCAAGGAATAAACATATTTTTCTTCTACACAGACAAGTGCAGAATGGCTAACCTCCAATGGGCCACCGACAAGTCCTCCTGCAAAGGAGCTTAGTCCACCGCTGTAGCTATTTACTCTTTTGCTTTTTATACAGCGTGAAGTTGCATGAAGTTTTAAGGGTGTCTTTTCGTCATCAACAACAGTGTATCCTTTGCTTTCTAACTTTTTGATTTGATCAGCGTTGAAGTCATTAATTTCAGATGAATTGTTGACAACTTTATTGCTAAGAATGCAATCGTTAGAATAGGCTAATTGAAAAATTAAAGTCATTCCAATGAATAAGATTGATTTCATAATAAGCTCCCCCTTGGTTATGAAAATTCTTTGTTATTTCTAGTTAAAAATCAGAAATCATATCGACTAAGTAAGGATAGTCGATATAAGGGTTTCTGACGTGTTGGTACTCATATATTTTTTCGTTGCGGTGAATTTCCATGGCGTCCACCGGGTCTTGCGTATGCCATTTGCGCAAATAGGCTTCTTCTTCGGGGTGGATAGGAACATCGTAGCGGGTTGAAAAATAGAAAATGGCTCGTGCTATAACCTTTGCTTTCATTCGGTGGTTCGAAATAAGGGCGTTCAGATTGTGAACCATCAGAGAGTGTGATGGTTCCACTCTTAGCATCACTGCAAGAAAAGTCTTGATCAACTTGTGATACTTCTCCGAATTCATTATGTCCTCTTGTGGCATTGAGGTTGTTCTCACTGGGGTAGAGAATGTGAAGATCACTTTCTTTGAATCCATAGAGCGGATCGCTTGAGCGCTCACTTTTGGGTACGCCATACTCATTTCTAACAAAACGGTATTTCGGCCAAACGTGTTCTGTATTCATAATAGTGTGAAGAGGAATTTTATCTTTCCCAATGGTTTGGTTCGCAGGGAAGTCTGCTTCGGTATATTCTTTTAAGCAGTAGATGTCTTTGATGAAATATTTTCCATCTTTGTTAGTTTCTAGGTGAATATCGCCAAAAAGTTTTATGCGGGCATTTTTGTAGCCAAGCTTTGTGTGTTTGACACAGTTTGGTTCACCACTACATTTAGCGACGATCAAGTCATCTTTACCAGTTTCTTGTAGGTGGCCTGCCTTTAGAATGTTGTAGAGAGTTGCTTTGAGATCTGTAACGGTCGATCCTTTAAGAGGAATCAAACCGCCATAATAAGGATTGTCACTCAAAGGCTCAGCAGAGTTTCTCTTGGAGCCAACGGCAAAAAGATTAAAGGATAGTGTAAGCGCTAGGAATAGTAGAAATTTCATAATAACCTCATCATTTAAAAAGCATGCTGAATTCGTCGGTGCCACAATAGTCAGCGGAAAGGACGGTGTCAACTTCCTCTTCGGCAAATTCAAAGGCAGATAGTGTTCGTGTTGCAGCCGTATCGACATCTAAGTATCCGGATTCACCGTGGTTTAAACGAAAGAGTTCGTGGAGAAAGGTTTTAATCATCTCCTCGATGCTTGTAAAAGCTTCACGCCCAATGTGAAAACCATTTTTTTCGAACCATGTAAATCCGGATGAGGGCATCCCTTTATCAACACAAACTAGATACTCTGTAATGGTTTCGCAGTCATTATTGAAATTGTTTTCAAGTAAATTATCAATCGCACCACAAGCGTAGAGATCTTGAACCAAAGATATAATTTTTTCATCAGTATTTGAGGCATACGTTGTGTTTAAAAAAAGGAAAAATATAATTGTGAAAGTCTTCAAGCCTTACTCGAGGTAACAATTCGTATCAATAATTCCTTTAGTGTCGATATTTCTAAATTCATCGTCATCGCTCAAGAGAATTTCAAGTTCGCCGCGAAAAAGAGTGGTCGAGCTATTGAGTCCCTTGGCAATTAAGTAAATGTACTGATCAGGAGCAATGTCTACACTGATCGTAATATCTTGGGTGAGAAATTCGGGATAAAAATCAAAAGCTTTTTCTGCAATGACGTGACTAACATGATCGAGAAGTTCAGTCTCATGGTTTTTGACCCAAACTTGATAGCCATCGGCGTTTCTTACAAAGTGAATACTCCGGTTATCGCCGTAGTCGCAGGTAAGAAAGAGTGAATTTGCAAAAATAAGTGATGATGCAAAAGAAAAAAGTAATGTGATAAATAATTTCAAAATAAGCCCCTTTGAAAACTAGAGAGTTTTATACAGAAGGCGCAATAAAAATTAAATTTATTTATTGAAAATGTAAGGAGTTGTTAGATTAGTTCGAACAACATAGAGAGTTTATCTTTAATACGCTGCGAATGAGTGAGGAAATGCTTTAAGACACCGCTGTGCTTTTGCTCTGAATCAAGAATCATTTTCAGCAAATCCTTATTTGCCTCATTAATAGAGTCTTGAAGATCTTTAAGTTCTTTTTTTACATTGTTATTTGTAGTTTTAGGATTTTTTAATTTATCTGCTAGAGAGTCGAAAGCAGTGAGCGTTCGCCCAGAAATTTCTCTCACTTGAAGAAGAACATCGCTTTCAATTTCTATATACATTTCATTAACCTGTTCTTTAACTTGCGTGAGATCTTCAATAGAGTCTTGTATCTGGTAGAGATACTCGTAACGATTCATGGCGGTTATGATTTGCTGAGAATCAGAAAGCCCTTTGCAAGAGTTGAGAGCTTGGGAGAAAAAAGTCATGAACTCGTTTTTTAAAAAATTCATATAAGAATTGCGCTTCAAAACAGCATCGTAAATATTTTTGTAATTAGTTTCTATGCTTAAAGTTGTTAGGCTATAGCTCTTCTTTAAAAAATCAAAAATTGTTACTAAACTTTTCCCGAGAAATTCGTCAATATTTGAATACTCTGAGTCTTCTTTAAACTTGGGAAAAACAATTGTAGGAAAATCGAGGTGATGTTCTCCACTAACTAACTTCTCAACGATTTGAGCAAAGGGATTGAGAAGAAGAGTAAAAAGGGCACTGGCAAGAATGTTAAATGTAAGATGAAAATTCGCAAGTGCAATTGCTGGACTGAATTGACTAAACCATTGCGGGACAAAAGGGACTATGGGAAGAAACAAAACCGTTCCTACGATATTAAAAAGAAAGTGTGAAAAAGCCGTTTTTTTAGCAGAGATATCCATATTGATCATAGCAAAGAGTGCCGTAACTGTCGTACCAATATTGGCACCCATAATAATGGGAATAGCATTTTCAAGCGACATAATACCATTTTGGGTTAAAATTACTGCCAGACCAGTTGTCACAGAGCTTGATTGAACGACAGCTGTGAAGAGGGCTCCTGCAAGAATTGTAAGAAAAATATTTTGGTGGTTAGTAAGAATTGAGAGAACTCTTTCGTCGGACTGAAGAGGTGTAAGTGTAGAAGAAATTAAATTCAAACTGAAAAAAACAAATCCAAAATAAAAAATTGATTTTCCAATAAAGCTATATCGGCTGCGAAATAGAGAGAGAAAAAAACCTAGAATAATGAACGCAGGCGCAAAGGCCGTGAGCTTCAAAGCCACAAGCTGGCCAGTGATGGTGGTTCCAATATTAGCGCCGAAGATAATCCCCAAGCTGTTTCTGAAAGTAATGACTCCAGCATTAACTAAACCTATGGTTATGACTGATGTAGCTGAACTCGATTGAATGATAGAAGTGACAATGGCTCCGATTATAACCCCAACAATCGGGATTTTTGTGGATTTTGTGAGAAATTTTCGAAACCTTTCTCCTGATATTCTTTGGATTTCTTTAGAAAAGTTATCGAGACCAAATAAGAAAAGAATGATGGCCGTTAAGGCCGTAAGTGCAATATAAAAATCATTAAGCTGTATTTGTAAGTTCATTTTTAACACCAAGCAGAAGGCTAACTGGTTAGCAGCAAACCATGACATGACTCATGGAATTTTAAGCGCTAAAACAGTAAAACCATTTTGATTCTTATCAATAATACCATTTCCCATTGGTTTCTTTTAGCGCTAAATAATGGGTAAAACGAGGAGAAATGTCATGAAAAAAAATCAATTGATTAAATTGTTGGTGCTTGGGTTTTCAATTCTAACATTCAACATGAGTTTTGCTCAAGAAGGTTCCCCTGAACAAGCCGAAGTTAATATCCAAAATGGAAAACCCCATGGAGATTTAACAGGAGTTCTTAGAGCTTATTATACGGATGGAAAGGTCACTAAAATTGAAATGGAAATGGATCAAGAGGTGATGGGGTCAAAAAGTTTTGATTCTACTGAAGCTTGGAGTTATGACTCTGAAACTCAGTCAGCTCTCGTTTATAAACTTAAAGGTCCTACGCATAAGTGGTATTTCGTTTACCTTGGTGAAAAAGAGAGTAGTGGAAGTTCCGCAGGAAACCTCTATAAAGTGAGAGAGACAATGGACGATATTGTGTACGAGTTAAAGTCAGGATTTAACCCTAAAAAGATTCCTTCAACTTGGAAGAAAGTTGGAAACTTTAAATTTTAATTAAATAAATATGAAATTTTTAACACTTGCATTTGTATTAAGTTTTTTATTTGTCAGTATCAAAGCGAAATCTGAAGAGAGTAGTTTTTCTTTCGATGAAGAAAATAAAATCGAAGAAAAACTACCGGCTCCCAAGGCTGACATTTTTTCAAAGTTTCACCTCATGGGGAGAGTGGACTGGACGTATGAAAGTACCGCTCCTTTTAAAGATGACACCCGGGTTCTTCAGAGAGATGAGTACAAGGTTAATCACTTCTTACTTTTCTTGAAAGTTAAGGCGTCCGAAAAAGTGAGCTTCATGGGCGAGTTTGTGAGTAACTCGTTTTATTCGTTTTCATATCAAGCCAATCCTCACTTTACAGTACACATGGGTAAAATAATGGTTCCCTTTGGTAACCCTTATCACTTTCATAAATATTATGGAGGTCTCCAAGGCCTCGGGGCACAAGGAGTGATGTTTCCCAATATTTGGGCGGAGAACGGGTTTAATCTCGAAAGTCATCTTGGGAAGGTGACGTGGGACTTGTACACAGTGAATGGTTTTTCCAGTAGTGATCCAACCACCACAGATGTGGATTTGAGAAATTCTTCAAACAAAGAACACCAAGCTGTAGGAACGAGAGTTCGTTTGCCCGTAGTTTCCAAGTTAGAGTTTGTGGCTTCGGGATATCGCTCCCGCTGGAATGAGAATTCTGATGAACTTTTAATTGGAGGGGTGGACCTGCTTGGAGATTATGGTTTTATGCCTTGGAGTTTTTTGAATTCCTTAAGAATGAGTGTCGGGACTGCTTATGCCAATATTGAAAATGGTCTTCTCGGTGATTTCTATAAACGAGGTGACTATATTGAATTAGCAACTCGCAGTTATTTTCAAAGTGAACTTCGTTTGCGCTATGGAAAATATATTCATAACTCCAAACAAGAGACTGTGAACGATAGTGAAAACTATGCCTTTGGAATTAAGTTTCCTGTGGATGTTCTTCAAGTTCTTTTGGAGTATCAATGGAACACTGAAGCGGTTAACGAAGTGGATAATGATTTGTTGAGATTAATGATCTCACTAAACTTTTAGGTTTTTATGAAAGATATATTAAGTTTACGTTTGAGAAATTTAAATAAAGCCGGAAAAGTTTTTGTCTTAGGTTATTTAGCCTGTATTTCTCTTGGATATCTCTACGCTTTGATTAACGTTGGTCAAAGTGTCGGTTTTTTTCCGAAGCAAATTGCAATTAACTATTATGGTTCCGATACAAAAATTGAAGCACCCAAAGAAACGACAGGGGACTCAGGAGAAGAAGAGTTTAGTTTTGATGAAGTTCAAGAAACAAAAGCAGAAGAGCTTGTCCGTCCTAGTTTTAAAAAAATAATTGCCGAAGGGCATTTTCATTTACTTGGAATGGCGAGTTTCTTTTTTGGACTTGTGTTGTTTGGATTATTCACAGGAATCAATGAAAATTTGAAAATCCTTGCAGCGGGAGCGCCGTTTGTGGCTATTATTTTTGATAATGCAAGCTTTATGGCCATTCGTTTTTTAGGTCCACAGTTTGCTTACCTGACAATTGCAGCCGGAGCTCTCATGGGATTTAGTTTCAGTTTGCTTTTTTTTAGTATACTTTGGGAAGTTCTTCAAAAAGGGGAGAAAAATGCGTAATAAAATTTTATTTTCAATTGGAATTTGTCTTGTAAGTGGACAGCTTTTTTCAGAGGTCCTCGTGAAAAATGGTGACTTCCTCAAATCTGAGCTCGCCAATTATCCGAAAAAAACCAAGGAAACTTTTTCTCTGAGTGATTCTCAAAAAAGTGAACTCAAAAAAGCCGTTCCGGACGCTCAAGAAACGAGCTTTACGTTCTATTACGGCAAAAATGAGGCTGATGAAATGCAAAAGGCTTGTACGATTGTTTCTCAGATGGGTAAAGAAGGACCGATGTCGGTAGGAATTTGCTTTGGAAATGATTCCAAAATTTCAACAGTTAAGGTTCTTCAATTTTCTGAAGATCACGGGAAGAAAGTTGCGGAAGATTCTTTTTTAAGCCAATTTAAAAATAAAGATGCCAAACAACCTCTTCAAGTTGGAAAAAACGTGGATGCTATTACAGGAGCAACATATTCAACAAACGCGGTTGTCGAGGCTGTTTCGAAAAGCCAATATGCTTTTAAAGTTTTTCTTTAGGGAGAGATTATGAAAAAGTTTAGCTATCTTCTAGCAGTCTTATTAATTTGGGGATGTCATCGTGGTGAAATTTGTGATGACTGTGAGATAAAAAAACTCGATCCTGCACCTCTCAAACCAGAACAAAGTAAAGAGAAAGTTCCTGAGCAAACTAAAGGTGGAGATGAAACGGGAGACGAGGGAGAAACTAACCAAATAACTGCTAAAGATTATTTTGAATCAACGGTTTATCCCGTCCTCAATCAAAATTGTCTTGTCTGTCACGAAAACTCTGATGGTATATTTAGTCTTTCCAACGATTTTGAAAGTGACTACACAATGGCCAAGAAGCTTATTAATCCTGGCCATAGCGATGCCAGTAAGCTTTTTGATGTGATTCAGGGAAATGGTCATATGGGTGGAGAGATTTTTGAGTCTGGCTCAGTTGAACTTAGTGAAATTCGCGATTGGATAAGCCTCGAACAATAACAGGTGCCAGGTACCTGTTGCAGTGGGCTGTGTAGCGCTAGTCAAGATGGTACTCATCAACAATCTCAATAACTTTCCCATTTTTAAAACTGATAATCTTCATATCATAGGGACCGAAACTAATGTCATGTCGTTGGGTATAAAACCAAGTACAGTCTATATGGTCACAGTCTTGATCAAGAGGTTTTCCCATGATTTTATAGATTTCTAGCGTGGTCATGTTCAATTTAATAGTCTTAAACTTTCGATAGGAAAAATTTTCTGAATATACTGTTCCATCAAAAACTAAATTAAAGTACTTGCCAATAGATTCATTTACTCTGTATTCATGGTTGTAATACCGATCATAAAAAAGATATGAGCGCCATAGAAAAAAAATAAAATATAAAAAACCATTTCAAGAACTTTAAAAAAGATGAAAATGGTTTTATAAAAATATATTTTAGAAAATTTGAAGTTATCATAAGCTTAAGATCTCGCTAGCTAGTTTATATAAAGATTTTGCAATATTTTTGCCCCTACTGGTGTGAGAATTTATGCGGTAACCTGAGGAATAGCAGGACGCCAGAAATTCTAAACTAGGGTTTTTCTTTATTTTAGTGACCATATTTAAATATGCGGCAGCAAATTCAATTGCATATTTATCTTTTGCAAGTAAGTCATAAAGCTCAGAGTTTGATAATTGTTTTTTTGTCTTATAGAACCCTTTTTTTATTGTTTGAATAGTATTGTCAGTGCTTTTTTCCAGGAAATTGCATTTATCCCATCAAAATCTCTTTCAAGTGAATCATTTGATACAAGCCATTTTGTGCAATTAGGTTCAATATCATCCCCAAGTAATTTGAGGGTTTTTGCATCTTCTTCTCTGACAATATCTTTCGATTTTATCTCAATTAAGATTGGATGATCGCCTGGTCGCTCGATGATTAGATCAATTTCTAAGTCATCCTTTGTTCTCAAAAAATAGAAGCTCCAATCGAGTCTTTGATAAGAGGAGTTCTTGATGATCTCAAGTATAAACCAGTGTTCAAAAGCATCGCCCCAAGCAGATGTTTGTGGCAATAATTCAACCGAGAGTGTTTTGTCTAGGGCCCTCTTTAAGCCAGTGTCTATGAAATAAAATTTGGGAGCCTGTTTCTGAGCCTTTCTTATAGACTTGTGATAAGAAGGTAATATAAACCCGATAAGGGTGTCCTCTAAAATCTCAAAATAGTTGGCAATTGTAACATCATCTACGCCTACGTCCTTGGCAATTTTTGATTTGTTGATAATTTTTCCATTCATTTGCGCAGCTATTGCTAAAAATTTTCTGAAGGGAGTTAACTTTCTGACCCATTGCTCTTGCTGTATTTCTTTTTGTAAGTATGTTCCAGTATAGGCATTTAAAAACTCTCGAGAATCTTCGTTTGTCTCTGCTAATATAGATTCGGGAAGTGTCCCTCTTTCAAGTACTTTCTTTAAGTCGAAGTTTTTCTCGATTTCAAAATAAGTGAACGGATATAGTTGGTATATCCATGCTCGGCCAGCGAGAAGATTAGAGCTTTGTTGTTTGAGTCTTCTGCTGCTTGATCCGGTGAGTATGAATATTCTTTTGTTTGCTTGTATTTCTTTATGAATAGTATCAAGAAGCTTGGGCATTTTTTGAATTTCATCAACGATAACAATTTTATTTAAGTTTTCTTTTGTATTAATAATGGCACCAAAGCGGCTTGGATTTAGGGTAAGTTCATCAAATAATCCTATGTCTAGAAGATCGAGGTAAAGGGCTTCATTGCCAGGAAAATGTGATTTTAAAAAAGTCGTTTTTCCTGTACCTCTTGCACCAAAAAGGAAGTAACTATTTGATTTTGTGGGGTTTAGTTCTCTCTGAATCATAATCAGAATTTTAACGCCAAATCCGGATTTGTGTCAAGAGGTATAACTCTTCTAGCAGGTGCCAGGTACCTGTTGCAGTGGGGTGTGTACCTGGCACCAAATGGCCTGGCACCAAATGGCTCTATCAAATGGCGGAGAGCAAGGGATTCGAACCCTCGAACGAGTTTCCCCGTTACACGCTTTCCAAGCGTGCGCCTTAAACCACTCGGCCAACTCTCCGTAAAAGCATAGAATTACAATAACTTTTTAGCGAATCCCCAATTATAAGTCTAGGAATTAATGTTTTGATACTGTGCTCGACGTTCCTTAAAAAAATTTGAAATAAGCTGAGAGCATTCATAGTGCAAAACCCCACCCATGACATCGAAAGTGTGATTAAGCCGAGGGTCTTTATGAAATTCATAGCCCAAACTAATAGCCCCGCCTTTAGGGTCATACGCTCCAAAGATGACTTTCGCTAGTCGATACTGAAGAATCGCGGAGAGGCACATAGGGCAAGGCTCAAGAGTGACAAAAAGCACACAATCAGTAAGTCTCCAATCTTTTTTCTTTTTAGCAGCAGCTCGCAATGCGATGAGCTCTGCATGGGCTGAAGCATCTTTATCTTTTTCTTTTTGATTGTAGGCGGATGATAGAATTGTGCCGTGAAGATCGGCGACTAAAGCACCGACTGGAACTTCACCTTGCTTGTAAGCTGTTTCAGCTTCTCGAAGGGCGTTTTCCATTTTCCATAAAATATCATTAAATTCCATAGCTTCTTTTATTGTTCATTGAACTTATTGGCAAGAGCAACTTGCGAACGCGACTTCCATTGATGCAGAAATATTTGATAGTTGTCCTGGGTAATTTGATTATCGAGAATAAACTTAACCCCATAAGAAATAGGGCGACCTGGGATTGATTGAGCTCGAGAGCCAATAATGAGTGGAAAGTTGTAGTCGCGATCATTGAAATTAAATTTAATTCTTATTTTTGTTCCAAGCTCAAGTTGATCAAAGGAAACAATGCTTCCACCTCCCCGCCTCAGATCTGTTAGCCGGGCGGAAGCCTCTTCGCTTTCTACAATAGTCGTGATTTCAATATCGGCTCGGTAGCGAAAGTCGTATTCCCACCAAGAAACTCGTGGGTAATACACAGGAGAAGAAGCCAAGTAGATTATGGAAAGGTGAATGACTAACATTATAAAAGTAATGGTACTGTGATTTTGATAATAGTTACTTGTGAGCGATGAAAGAAAAAAATAAATATTCACAAAAAGAAAAATGCTAGTAAGTCCCCAAAATGTGTACATTAAATTTTTAAGAGCATCATGATAAAACTTGAAAAATATAAGTGATGCAATGAAAACAATGGTGAAATGAAATCCTGTAATACCTCCATAAATGACTTCGAGGATAAGATTTATTTCAAAACAGGCCATAAGAGCGAATAGAAGATAGATGGCAAAATAGTAGTCTTGACGATAATTGAAATTTTTACTTAAATCCCTCATAACCACTATTTTAGCTTAATAGAGGAGCAAAACTATATCCGGCAAAGTTCAAATTGATGATTCATGGCTTAAGCACTTGAAAACTGAGTTTCAAGCATCTTACATGACTAATTTACGAGAGTTTTTAGTTGATGAAGCGAAGAAAAAGAAAGTTATCTATCCGAAAGGAAATGAAATTTTCTCGGCCTTAAATGAAACGCCCTTTGATAAGATAAAAGTTGTGATTATTGGTCAAGATCCTTATCACGGTCCAGGCCAAGCTCATGGTATGTGTTTTTCAGTTAAACCCGGAGTTCGCATTCCTCCTTCACTACAAAACATTTATAAAGAACTTCATCGGGATTTGAAAATACCTATGAGAAATCATGGTTATCTTAAATCTTGGGCCCAGCAAGGTGTTCTTCTTCTCAATACTGTATTGACTGTTGAAAAGGGGAAAGCGGGTTCTCATCGAGGAAAAGGTTGGGAAATTTTTACGGATAAAATTATTAGTCTTCTTAATAATGAAAAAGAGCATCTCGTTTTTCTTTTGTGGGGAAGTTCGGCTCAGCAAAAAGCTAAAATGATCGATGAAAAAAAGCATCTCGTTCTTCGATCTCCACACCCGTCACCACTCTCTGCTCACAGAGGCTTTTTGGGAAACAATCATTTTTCTAAGGCAAATAATTATTTAAAACGATTAGGTATTCAACCAATTGACTGGACATTACCTGAAACTGAAAAGATCAATTAAAACGATTAAAAATTTTCCTCTTGTTTCTTCTCTCCTCAGTTCCACGATATAATTTTGGTATGCAAACTACCAATTTTATTAAAAAAATTATTTTAATTTTAAACACTTTTTTAATTCTAACTCCGTTAGCTTTCCCCAATAAGATTGTGAAAGTTAAGGGAAACACTGTTTATTTTACACGCAGTGGAGTTAAGGCTAAAAAGGGAAGAACTCTAAAAGTTTATGCTGACGGGTATGAGGTTGGTAAAATTAAAGTCATTAAAGTTTCTGGGAAATACGGAATTGCAAAAATTGTAGAAGGATCTGTTGCGAAAGGGGATCAAGTTAAAAGTGGAGGCGGCTCTCGTCGTGGAGGAAAATCTTCTAAGGGAGGATCAAAATCTTCTGGTGGGGGAGGAATGACTTTTTACGCAGGACTTGGATTCTATATTATGGGAGAACTCGAAGATTCGAGTGGAGCAGTCGCTGATTTTGGTAACCACAATATGATAAGTCTTGGTCTCGATTATGCTTTTAGTGATACTTTTAGTTTGCTTGCTTTACTTAATTATTCAATCAGTGGAACAATGTCGGCAACAAACTTAGACAATACAGAATTTGATTCAACAGTGATGGAAATCAACACCGATGTTGTTTATAAGTTTTCTGGTCTCGTCTACGGGCGTGGTGGGATTGGTGTGACCATGATGGACTACTCGGGTGAATATAATGGAACATGGAATGATAGTTATACAGGATTTAATTTTGGTGTAGGCGGGGGATTGAATTTTGATTTCTCAAAAAGCCTCAATTTTAGAGTCGATCTTGGTTATCGCTATATTAAATACCTTTCAACAGAACGATCAAATCCAGAAGAAAGTGGGAGCTTTAGTGCCGATGGTATTATTCAAAGTCATACAGACTTGTTATTACTTGTCGGATACAAATTCTAACAATCCTTCGTGAGCCAATAAGTATTTTTTATTTTCGATACCAGCACTAAATCCAGTAAGACTTTTGTTTTTTCCTATTACTCGATGACAGGGTATTAGAATGAGAAATGGGTTTTTACCAACCGCACGCCCAACAGCGCGAAAAGCTTTTGGAGAATTTACTTTTTTTGCTAAATCTGAATAAGTCGTAAGTTGATCTTTTTTAAGTTTGTGGAGTTGGTGCCAAACCTTTTGTTCAAAAGGAGTACCCAATTCAAAAGAAATTTCGGTTGGCTTAATTTCACTAAAAACTTCAAAGTTATTTGTTTTGAAATACCTATCTAATACTCGTTTCACTTTTTTAGTCAGCTTATTGTCTTGATCAACTTTAGCCTTTTTCTTAGTCAATTGAACTGAAGTGATTTTGTTATCATTGGCTTCAATAAGAATGTTACCAATTGGGGACTCGAAATTTGTTTGCACTGATTTCATAAAATTATAATTCCTGTTAGAATATGTTCATGAGAACTGAATTTTGGGTTTTATTTGTACCGGCAGTTATTCTATCTGCCTATGCTTCAAGCATCAACCTCTACTTTTTGATTTTGTTTGTTCCAATATTTATCCTCTTTATCATTGGGATTGGAGATATTTTTCAAACAAAACACACAATCAGAAAAAATTATCCTTTACTTGGTAGGATTCGTTATATCTTTGAAGCTCTGCGACCTAAAATTTATCAATACTTTGTTGAATCAGATGTCGATGGAACTCCGGTAAATCGCTTGAACCGCTCGATTGTCTATCAAAGAGCAAAGCGTGTGAGAGATACAGTTCCTTTTGGTACTCAGCTCAATGTGTATGCTGCAGGGTATGAATGGATTAGTCACTCTAACAGCCCTCTTGAGTATAGTGAAATTAATCAAAATCCTCGAATTCTTGTGGGAGGCGAAGCCTGTAAGTATCCTTACAGTGCAAGCATTCTTAATATTTCAGCGATGAGCTACGGGGCCCTTAGTAAAAATGCCATTTTATCTCTTAACATTGGAGCAAAACTTGGTGGGTTTGCTCATAATACTGGAGAGGGGGGGCTTTCACCTTATCACCTCAAGCCAGAGGGAGATCTTATTTGGCAAATTGGAACGGGTTATTTTGGTTGTCGCGATAAGGTTACGGGAAAATTTGATGAAAAACTCTTTGAGGAAAAATCACAATTCCCTTCAGTCAAAATGATAGAAATAAAAATCTCTCAAGGGGCGAAGCCCGGTCATGGAGGAATCCTTCCAGCTGTCAAAAACACGAAAGAGATTGCGGAAATTCGTTGCGTGGAACCAGGAACAACAGTTGTGTCTCCCCCAAAACATTCATCATTTAAAAATCCCACAGAAATGTGTCACTACATAGCAAAGCTTCGAGAATTATCGGGTGGAAAGCCAATAGGCTTTAAGCTATGTATCGGCCGTCATATTGAGTTCATAGAAATTTGCCAGGCGATGATTGAAACAGGAATCTACCCTGATTTCATAACTGTTGATGGAGGAGAAGGGGGAACAGGAGCTGCGCCTTTAGAATTTACTAACTATATTGGATCACCTCTCGTCGATGCTTTGGTCTTTGTTTCAAACACTTTAATTGGTTTTGATATTAGAGATAAAATTAAAATCTTTGCCAGTGGTAAAGCAATTACCGGGTTTGATCTCATCCGAGGAATTGCCTTAGGAGCAGATGCCTTCTATTCTGCTCGAGCCATGATGCTAGCGCTCGGATGCATCCAAGCACTAGAGTGTAATTCAAACTCCTGTCCAACAGGGATAGCAACACATGATAAAAAATTAGTTGCAGGCTTAGATGTCAGTGATAAATCAAAAAGAATTTATAATTTCCATGAACAAACAATTCACGCCTATTCAGAAATTCTTGGTTCGGCAGGAATTAAAGATGTTAGAGAGCTCGATAGAACAAGATTGTTCAAAAGACTTTCAGAGACAAAGGTAAAGAGCTTTAATCAAATTTATCCTATTCCTGAGCGCGGAAGTTTCAAGTCAATTCAAACGGTAGCAGAACCGTTTCGCAACTATTTCGAAACATAAAACTAAGAGCTTTAAAATATCAATTGCTCATAAAGCGGACATTGATTACTATTAAACCATGAAACAATTTTTGTTTTTATTTTTTATTCTCTTTTCGTGCACAAAGTTTAGCGATGTGAAAGAAAATATCTCAGGGGGGCACTTTATTTCACCTCACCCTTTAGAAATCAATAGTGCTGAAAATGTTGCTTGGAATGTTGGGAAGCAAAAGCTCGAAGTTTTATCAAAGGGAGTTCTTGTTATTTTTACACTCCCTCAGTTTGAATCAGATCATTTAAAAGAATTGATTACAAAGTACCGATTTGATTCTTGGCTCTTTTCCATCATTCAAGATAGAGGGGGGAGCCAGAGAAGAATTCAAAATTTTTATATTCCTTTTTCTTATCGAGATTCTTCTAGGATGAAGCAAGCAAAGCGTTCAGGTTTTTATTTGATGTATGCCTCAATTTATCCGGATCCACGTTATCAACATGAAAAGTGTCCTGTTCAAAATCACGATAAATTTATAGAAGAAGTTGAAATCGAAAAATCTTTTGAGCCCGAATCATTTCGACATATCAATTTAGGTTTAACGAACCAGACGTTTAATGGTGTTGTGGAAAAAGCTCATTACTCTCAAAATAAAGTGAACGGAGGTTTTTCACTTATTGGAAAATACCATATCCAAATTGCCCTCTATAATTCTCAAAGCAATACTGTGCTTAGTAACTTTATAACTTTTCCTGAATATGTTCATGTTAAAAAAGAACAGTCAAAAATCATTTCTGGCTGTGAAAACTTTGAACCTAATTTTCCAGAGGATTCACGCGAGAAAAAAGTCGAAAAATTTAAATTTGGTCACTGAAGGTTATTTTTGGCCAGTTGCTGTGTATAACCAAAGACGATAGAGATAGCTTGAACCAATAATGTTGGTAAAAAAGATGGCAGTCGCAATCTTGGTATTTTCTGAAGGGTTGTCACGGCCACCGTAGACGCGTCCGTTAATGTTCACTCCTTGGCATAAAACACTGTAAAGATAAGTACCAACCCAAACGGCTTTAACTGTTCCAAAAATCGCATAGAGACTGTTGGCGATTGTTCGATCTTTAGCTTCCGAACCGGTGTGAATGGGGTGCCCTCCATGCCTTACTTCGTAGTCCATCTTGGCCATCGCCATGGCAATATGTTGCATATAAAATTCATCATCTTCATCTTGTATGCTTTTAGGATCAAGTTTTCTTTCCAGCATGAATTCTTCAATATTTTCTTTTGTCAGTTGTTCTTGAGGGATTTTATTAAAAGCAGCTAAGTGTGCTCGAATTTCTTCATCTTGCTCAAGAAAATCAATAATTTCTTTAATTTTTTCTTGCATGTTGGTGTCTTTGAAGAATTTTTCGTAATTAAAACCTTCTTTCTGGTCTTCAGTTTCAATAAATTGAGCATAGGTTACACCATCGATGAGAGCACCGACATTTTTGGCTACATAGCTATTAACAAGTTTTTCAGCATTAGAAAAATTTCGGCCCATAATAATTTTAGGGCCAATAATATTCATGAACATGGAAACAAGAAGATTGTGAACAAATATTTTAAATCCCTTTTTTTGCTCAAAACCACCGCGAATAGTGTAGAAAAAACTTGTAGAAACGAGCCCTAGGATAAAGGCATACTTTCTAAAAAGCCCAGAAGAAGCAATTCTTTGAGGAGAGTTTCCTCGGGCTTTGCAGGTATAGCGGAGATTAACATAGTTTTCTTCTTCGCTTTTTGCGAGCCTTCTGGCTTCATCAATCGTTTTCTTATCTTTGAGGTGGTATTGCAGACGAGATGTATGAAAGCTTTTTCTTTTATCTTCAATTTCTAAAAACTTTTTATAAGTGGTGTGAAAAACTTCCATTTCATTGTCTGAACTCATAAACCATTTCGCAGGGGGTTCTCGATTAAATTTCATAAAAAGAGCAGATTTTTCTAAAAGTATTTCTTTGGTTGGTTGAGTTTTGGAATCGATAAAAAGTAAAAAGTTTATAAATTGATCGGCTTCTTCTTCGGTTTGAGGAAGAAACTTGTATTTTTCAATTGATTGAAGAATTGTTTTGTTGGAATTATAGCTGAGATAAAGTTTGTGTGTGAGCTTATCTAAAAAGTATTTTTGAACAGGGTTGGTTTTATCAATGGCCTTAAGAAATCGTGCTTCTAATTCGAGAGCATCGCCTTTGGTTCTTGGCAAATAACTGACCTCACCATCTATTTTTGTAAAAAAACTTTTCAACATATCAGTTTCTTCTTTGCGTCCAGCAAAGCGACTGTATCGATCGAGGTTATTGACAAATTTCTCAACGAGTTTGGGGGTGATAAAATTATTTTTAGTACTGAGACCCATCTCAAGAAAATCTCCAAAGATGATACTGGATTTTTTTCCACCCACAACAATGTGTCTCAAGCCTTTAAGGTTGAGATTGATATAGTAAAGTCCAATTCCGGCCATCTGGTCAGCGGCCTTGGGCACTTTGGCGGCGGCTTTTAAAGAGGCAACAGTAAGGTCGTTGTGAAATTCTATTCGGCTTTCTTTAATACACTTGAGAAGATCGTCGATTTGCGATCCCAGAGCGGCTTGCGAGAGTGCAAGCAATAGAGTGAAAGTTAGCAATTTCATTTCGGGCTAAATATGCTTTATTGTGGCTTTCTTGGCCAGGGCCCCTGTAAATTCTAACGGATTCTTAACTTAGAACCAACGCGATGCATCTTTTCGGGAGTTGTATAAATAATATATATTTCTCGGCATAAAAGCCTGGAGAACACTATGAAATCAACTATTATTGCAACTTTCGCTCTTTCTATTTACCTCGGCACATCTCAGCTAAGCTTCGCAGCTCCGCGAGTTGTCTGCCAAGAGTATGATACTTTGACCAAAGAATTTCGAAATCGAACTATAGTTCTCGAGCCCATTGGTGATGAATATCAAGAAGAGGGATATCACTATGCTTCTGATTATAGTTTCCAACTATTTGAAGCATGTAATCTCGTCCCGGATATTGAACTTGAGGGAACTGGCTATTATGCAGATGATCTCCTGCAGTTTCACTCAAAGCCTTCTCACGATATAGAAGTTTCTATGCATGTTTTCTTTGATGACCCCGAGAAAACGGTATTCTATTTGGACGGAGAAGAGCAGACGAATTTTGTCTGCCACTAAAATGGCCCAAAAGTCTATGACAGCCCATTTTTATTTATGTTAGGATGGCACCGGTGGTTTTAGCACTGACAAGGGTGGTGGATGTGAACTCCGCCAGGTCGGGAACGAAGCAACGGTAGCGTTAGCCATTCTGTGTCATCTGTTAAAACCGCCCTTGTTGTTTTCCTCGATCATTTGAATTGAGGGCATACCCTGAGAAGTCTTTATGAGCTATGAAGTCCTGGCCAGAAAATGGCGACCCAAAAATTTTTCTCAAGTCATTGGCCAAGATCATATTGTCCGCGCTCTGAAAGGGGCTTTAAGGACGAAGCAAGTTGCCCATGCCTACCTCTTAACCGGAACTCGCGGTATTGGAAAAACTTCCATTGCGAGAATTCTCGCGAAAGCTTTAAACTGCTCTCACCTCAGTGAAGAGTGCGAACCATGTCTCGAGTGCGAGTTTTGCCAAGCCATCGATAAAGGTAATTCACTTCATTACAATGAAATAGACGGTGCTTCTCATAACAGTGTTGAAAATATAAGGGCCTTGATTGAAAATCTTCGCTACCTTCCTACCGAGGGGAAGTTTCGCATTGTTGTTATTGATGAAGTTCACATGCTTTCGACAAGTGCCTTTAATGCCTTGTTAAAGACTCTCGAAGAGCCGCCGGAACACGTGATATTTATTTTTGCGACTACGGATCCGCAGAAGTTACTCGACACTGTCGTTTCTCGCTGTCAGCGCTTGGACTTGCGTCAGATATCTCAAGCGAGACTTATTGAAATCGTCACTATGATTTCTGAAAAAGAAGGAATCACTTTCGAAAACCCACGGGTTAAAGAAGTGATTTGTTCTCAAGGTAAAGGTTCTGTACGAGATACATTAACTCTCTTAGATCAATTGAAACAATTTTCAGAACAGGGAGTGATCTCTGAAGAAAGTCTTTTTATGAGCCTAGGAATTGCTAAGACGAATGCGGTTAGTTCAATAGTGAACAGTATTCTTGAGGGAAAGGCGCAGGCGGTATCTCAATATTATAAAGAGTGTCTTAATGAAAATATTGATTTGAAGAATTTTTGCAATCAGATACTAGACTATCTGTACGATAAGATTCAAGGCGAACCGACTGAAGAGCTCATTAGTTTATATGAATCCATGAACCAAGATATCATTTGGGGACTTAACTCTCTCAACCCTGCAAAAGTGGTAGAGATTATTCTTCAAAAAAATGCAATGCGAGCAGGGGGGAGTCAACCTCGCCCTCAAAAGCCTAAGACGGCTGCCCGGATGGCGGTCAGTGATTTGCCAAGAATGGATGAATCTGAGCTGAAGGCGCAAAAAAAACATGCGCCAATTTTTCCCAAAACGCATTCTCAAAAAACGGAGACAACCCCAGTCCCCGAAGCTGAACAAGGGTTTACCCTGCGGGGCTTTCTAAAATTTCTCAAAGAAAAAAGACCTGCCAGTGAAGCCAACCTCGAAATGGGAAATTTGGAATACTTCAAGCGTGAAGGTGAAAAAATAAAAGCCGCCTTTGCTTTCTCTGAAAGATCTCGCCTTTTTTTCGATTATTTTCAAGAAAAAGATGTGCTTGAGGGCATGAAACAGAGCCTTGCTGAATACCTCAAATGCCCATTGGAAAACTTGGAATTAAAGTTTACTATTTTAAGCGAGGAAGAAGTTTCTAAGAAAAAATTTATATCATTGGCTGATATTGCAAAAACTCGCCAGGTTAGTCGTAAAAACGAACTCAAAAAAGAGTTTTTTGAGCAATCGATGGTAACAGAAGCTGAAAAACTTTTTGGATCCAAGATCGATTTGATTGAAGTTAATCAACAGTAAGGAAGAGGTAACATAATGAAAAATATGAATCAACTTATGAAGCAAGCCCAGCAGATGCAGGCTAAAATAACAACACTTCAAAAAGAATTAGAAGATCGTGAAATAGAAACTTCCTCGGGCGGGGGAATGGTCAAAGTTAAGGTCAACGGAAAGCAGGAGCTTCTTGAAATTAAAATCAATAAAGAGTGCGTGGACCCTAACGATGTTGAGATGCTCGAAGAGTTGGTCAAGACCGCTATCAACCAAGGCGTTAAGGAATCACAAGATATGGTTTCTCAAGCGATGTCCAAAGTAACGGGAGGACTTTCTATCCCAGGGCTCTTCTAGTAATGGCTTATAAGACTCCAGAAAGTATCAAAGAATGTATCCAAAGTTTTAAAAAACTCCCAGGAGTGGGAGAGCGCTCAGCCATGCGAAATATTCTTCACATGTTGGCGTGGTCGGAAGATGACATAATTCAATTTGCCCATTCAATCTCTAAACTTCTTCATTTAGGTCAATGTCAAAAGTGTGGTGTGTATTGTGCGGAGACAGAAAAAGTTTGTTCACTATGCGAAAGTGAAGAAAGAAAAAGTCAGAAAACACTTTGCGTTGTTG
This sequence comes from Halobacteriovoraceae bacterium, assembly GCA_020635135.1. Taxonomy (GTDB): domain Bacteria; phylum Bdellovibrionota; class Bacteriovoracia; order Bacteriovoracales; family Bacteriovoracaceae; genus JACKAJ01. Next base: position 1,264,951 of record JACKAJ010000015.1, on the reverse strand, counting down.
AGAGCTTCACGGATTTTATGGCCATCGAAAATAGTGAAAAATTTGGTGGCGTTTACCACATATTAGGTAATGTTTTGAATCCACTTCTAGGGATTGGACCGGAAGAATTAAAAATTTCTAAACTTGTTAACCGAGTCAAAGAAGAAAAAATTGGGCGTGTCATTCTTGCAATAAATCCAACAGTTGAGGGTGAAGCGACCTGTAGCTTTCTTTATGAAACATTAAATTCTTACTGTGTTGTCGAGAGAATTGGATTTGGAATGCCTATCGGTGGTTCACTTGAATTCTTAGACGCTCAAACAATCTCGACTGCACTTCAAAATCGAAAACCAATGTCTTCAATTTAAAAATTTTTGTTTAGTTTTCATAAACAAATGTTTTTTCACAAAAAAAACTCTTTAGTTTTGTAAGACTTTTTTTAAAGACAGTTCTGGTCTTCGCAACTTTTCCAGGTTAGTTACTAAGCCACTTATTGAAATTAAAAGGAAAAGCTCAACATATGTCATTCGTTAATTACCACACCAAAGAAATAAATTGTAAGATTGTCTATTACGGACCTGGTCTTGGTGGTAAAACAACGAACATTCAACATATCTATGCCAAAACCCAAGATGACAGGAAAGGGGAGCTGGCCACTTTTGATACTGATAATGAAAGAACATTGTTTTTTGATTTTTTACCTCTTGAGGTTGGAGATATAAGAGGGTTTAAAACAAAGTTTCATCTCTACACAGTTCCAGGACAGGTTTTTTACGAAGCAAGTAGAAAACTGATTTTAAGAGGTGTCGATGGTGTGGTCTTTGTTGCAGATTCTCAAGTGGATCGTATGGAGGCTAACTTGGAGAGCCTTAACAGCTTGCGAGTGAATTTAGAAGAACAAGGTTATGTCGTTGATAAGGTTCCCGTTGTTCTTCAGTTTAATAAACGTGACCTTCCCAATATTGCTCCTATAGATGAATTAAGTAAGAAGTTAAATTTGTATAATTGGCCAGAACATGAAGCAGTAGCAGTTGATGGCACGGGAGTTTTTGAAACTCTCAAAACAGTTACGAAAATGGTGTTGATGAATATTAGAGGTGGATTAGAATAATCATTCATGGAGATATTTAATGAAAAGATTTAATCACTTGACGATTAAGCAATTAAAAGAGCTCAAAGAGAAAATTATTGCAGAAAGAGATCGTATTTTAGAATCTCACAAAATTAATGATGAAAAATTTTATATAAGTAAAGAAGACCAAAGCGACGAAGTCGATCTTGCCTCTACCGACTACGAAAATTCACATATGCTTCGCTTGAGAAATCGTGAAATATTTTATGTGCGAAAACTCAACAATGCTTTGAAGAAATTTAGCGTTGAGGAGTATGGGTTTTGTGAAGAGTGCGGAGCAGAGATTAAATTTCAAAGACTCTTGGCTAGACCAACAGCGGAGTTGTGTATTCTCTGCAAAGAAGAGTCTGAAAGAGATGAACAAAACAACGTCATGGCCGCAAGATCTAAATCTTATTCAGACGCTGTCAATTTAGCACAATAGTATCCATGGATAGTGAGTATTCAGAGCATTCACCAGTTCTTCTCGCAGAATGCCTAGAATATCTTCAAATAACTCCTACGATTGAAGGTTGGGGACTCGACCTAACTTTTGGTGGTGGCGGGCATGCTTTTTCTTTTTTAGAAAGAGCTTCACTTTTAAAAATTCTTGCCACAGACCAAGATAGCGATGCCATTGCTAATGGTAAGGCGGAAATTGCAAAACGAGGCTTTGAAGAACGCTTGAAACTGTTTCATATGAATTTTCATAATTTTTTTCTAAAAGAAGAATACACGGGGTACTGCGATCAAGGGTTTCACTATGTATTGGCAGATCTTGGTGTTTCTTCTCATCACTTTGATTCCCCGGACAGAGGGTTTAGTTTTCGTTTTGATGGTCCGCTCGATATGAGGATGGATAGAGAAAAAAACAAGGTTAAAGCTTCTGATATAGTAAATCAATACACAGAGGGGGAGCTCGAGGAGTTAATTCGCAATTTTGGAGAAGAACGATTTTCAAAAAGAATTGCGAATAAAATTGTGAACGACAGAGCGAATGCTCCTATTGAAACAACAAAACAATTAGAAGAGATATGCTTTTTTGCTTATCCAGGCAACGCTCGAAAAAAAGGAATTCATCCAGCAACGAGAACTTTTCAGGCCCTGCGAATTGAAGTAAATGATGAACTGAAAGTTTTGGAAGAATCACTTGAAAAAATGTTTTCGGTGTTAAAACCAGGTGGAAGACTCGGGATTATAAGTTTCCATTCTCTTGAAGATAGAATTGTTAAACAGACTTTTAAAAAGATTAATCAAAATACTCAAGTTCATTCTAAGATTATTACCAAAAGACCTATTAGTGCGGGTAAAGAAGAATTGAAAGTCAATAAAAGATCTCGAAGTGCAAAGCTTAGAGTAATTGAAAAATAGTGCTATACTAGGTCTTAGATGAAAAATGTAACATTAAGAACAACATTGAGCCTCGTAGCTTTTGGTTTAGTTGGGTTTTTATATATTTACTCACGGATGCAATGTGTGGAAATGGATTATGCTACTAATGAAGTTCGAAAAGATGTTGAAAAAATTAACCTTGTGAATAAAGAGCTTAAAGCAAAAAAAGCAAAAATGTTGTCGGTTAAAAATTTGAGAAGTTTTGCAACTAAATATGATTTAAAAGTTCCTAAGCATGAACAAATAATTGTGATTCAAGATTGATATCAATGGACTATGATTTTTCAGCAAAAAAATTAAAGTTTAGAGTCTATTTCACTTTCTTCATTCTGTGTTTTTCTCTACTTATTGTTTTTGGTCGGATTGTTTATCTTCAATTTGTCATTGGAGACGAACTTATTGCTTATTCGCAGAGCCAATTTATCAGAACTACTAAAGTTTATCCCAATAGAGGAAATATTTATGATAGAACGGGTTCACCATTTGCAATCAATGTAAGACGCTACAATATTTTTGCAATGCCACAGCAAATTCAAAAAACTAAAAACACTTTAAGAAAAATAAATCAAATCATTCCCGAGTTAAAAGTGTCACGCATGTATAAAAAAATTGCAGGGAGAGACAAATTTACTTGGTTGGGAAGAAATCTTAATCTCTCCGAAGAACAAGTGGCCAGTATCGAGGAGCTTAAAGGTGTTTATCTTGAATCAACTTCGAGTCGATTTTATCCCAATCACGAATCGCTTTCTCAAGTTATAGGGTTTGTCGGTATTGATAATAAGGGATTGGCGGGAGTGGAGTATCAGTTTGATAATATTCTCAAAGGAAAAGAAAAGACGATTTCATTTATTCGCGATGCGAAGGGACGGGCTTTGAAATTTGAGAATCTTACCGAGGATAACAAGTCGCAAGATATTTACCTGAGCATTGATAAAGATACCCAAGGAATTGTTGAAAAATATCTCAAAGAAGGTGTGCAATTTCATAAAGCTGATCGCGGAGGAGCTGCTGTTATTAACGGTGAAACGGGTGAGATTTTGGCGATGGCTAATTTTCCAACCTATGATCCGAATGAGATTACTAGAGGAGACGCTCTTTCAAGGAATTTGGCCTTTATTTCAGATCCGTTTGAGCCGGGATCTATTCTCAAAACAGTGACTATTGCTTCAGCACTAGAGAACAATGTCGTTCAACCTGAAACTATTTATTATTGTGAGAAAGGACGATTCAAAGTTGGTAAACATACGATTAGTGAAAGCTCTAATCACAAGTACGAGTGGTTGTCGGTATTCGATATATTGAAACTCAGTTCCAATATCGGGACTACTAAATTAGCTTTTGATTTAGGTTTTGAAAAACTTTCAAATACTTTCCATGATTTTGGTTTTGGACAAAAAACAGGAATTGAACTCCCTTCAGAATCGAGAGGGATTTTTGAACGCCAAGGAAAAATAAAAGACATTCGCTTGAGTAACTTGAGCTTTGGACAAGGAATTGCGACAACTGGAATCCAGATGTTATCGGCGTATGTTCCGTTTACTAATGGGGGATTTCTCGTAAAGCCAACGATACTACGAAGAGAGACGCGCCCAGAAAGAATTCAAGTGATTGGAGAAAAAACAGCTAATCGAATTGTTAAAAACCTTCAAAAAGTTGTGGAAGAAGGAACGGGAACCAAGGCACAGATTGAAGGATTTGATATTGCCGGAAAAACGGGGACCGCGCAAAAACCATCGAAAGATGGTGGTTATGATGGTTATATTTCAAGTTTTATTGGTTTTCCTCTCAATGTGAAAAATCCCTTTGTCCTACTCGTTTATATCGATAATCCAAAGGAAAAAGGGTATTACGGAAACGAAGTTGCGGCACCAATTTTTAAAAAAATTGCTGAAAAGCTACTAATTAAAAATGAGGAATTTAAAAATCTCGCTTTAAATAATGAAGAAAACAAGAAACTCGAAGATGTTATAAAAATGCAAAATGCGGCGACTGAAAAATATGTTGAAGGAACTGTTCCCAATTTTGTAGGGTTGGATAAGCGGTCTGTCATCAAAAGAGCGGAAGAACTCAAAATTAGACTTAGAATAAACGGATATGGTATTGTTCAAAAACAATGGCCTCGAGCTCATACAAAGCTTGGAGGAGACAGGACAATTAAAGTAGAATTAACGCCGCCCGTTTATGAATAGAGATCAGTTATTCAAGGTACTTCAAAACACAATCAAAGAATTCAGTATTCCTAATGACACTCGGCTGGATAATGTCGAGTGGAAAGCGGAGAATTCCCAAAAAAGCTCACTTTTATTTTATTCAGTAAAAAAAGAAGACAATTCTTTTTGGGAGAGAATAAAAAAATATCCTTTTGGTATTCTCGTTATCAATAACGGAGATGTTTATAAAAAGATAGCCGGTAAAGAAAATGTTATTTTAATTGATGACAAAAACTGGCTTGAAGCTCAAAAAAAAGTTCTCGATGTCTTTTGTCCAATGCCAGAAAAATTAAAATTTATCGGTGTGACGGGCACTAATGGAAAGACTTCAACACTTCATTACATGACCCAAATACTGACACAACTGCAAAAGAAAAATTTATTAATTTCAACTATCGGTGTTTTTAAAAACTTAGAGAAAGTTAAAGACTTTAATCTAACAACTCCGTCATTTATTGACTTGCGAAAATCAATTCATCAATTTTCGTCGGATGGGTGTGTTGTTTTATGCGAAGTGAGTAGTCATGCGCTCGATCAAGATCGTTACTATGGAATCGATTTTGATTATGCGGGTTGGACAAATTTCACTCAAGATCATCTCGATTATCATCAAACAATGGAATCATATTTTTTAAGTAAAGCAAAAATTTTGCCAAAGACAAAAGGGAGAGTTTACACATCTGAAACAGAAGATTCTTTCATTCAAACACTTTTAAAAGAGCAAAAAGTTTGGGGTGTTGATGAAAGCAAGTGGAGTTCTCTATTTAAAGAAAACACTATTTTTTCAATAAATTTTAACGCCAGGAACTTAGCATTGAGCTTAACGCTTTTAAGTGAATTGGGAGTTTCAGTTGATAAAAAAATGATCTCACAATTAAAAGAAGTTCCAGGGAGATCAAATATTTTAAATACTCATGATAAAATGATTGTTGTTGATTTTGCGCATACCCCTGATGCCCTAAAAAATATATGCCAAAGTCTGAAAAATAATTATTCTAATCATTCTCTCGTCGTCTTGTTTGGTTGTGGAGGAGATCGCGATCCCAGTAAGAGACCTCTTATGGCCAAAGCTGTGGAAGCTTATGCTGATAGAGTTTATTTAACTTCTGACAACCCTCGCTTTGAAGATCCCAAGAAAATTATGAACGAAACTTTCCATGGGTTTTTAAATACCTCAAAAGTCATATGTGAAGTGGATAGAAAAAAAGCGATTGAGACAGCTATAGGCAATCTTCAAGACAATGAAATTCTACTTGTGGCGGGAAAAGGGCACGAGCCCTATTTAGATGTCAAGGGAGTGAAAATCCCCTACAATGATAGTGAGTATATAAAAGCTGTATTGGAAAAACTCGATGATTGAAAAAAAATACTTTTTTGAGCCAACTTTGGTGCAAGATGTTTTAGGAAATAAGGATACTCTTGAAGAAAAGTTATCTGTGTCTACTAATACGAAAATTCTAAAAAAAGGTGAAGCTTTTCTCGCAATAAAGGGTGAAAAACATGACGGGTTTAAATTTGTTGATCAAGTGGTCGGCAAAGCTCCTCTCATAATTTTTGAAAATTCTTCTCAAAATTTGGAAAAAGCCAAAAAAATAATTCAAACTCATCAAGATTTAGTTTTTATTGCCGTGGAAAACTCTCAAAAATATACTCAAACGTTGGCGAAAATTCATTGTGAAAATTGGATAAAAGAAAATAATAAAAAGCTTATCGCTATTTCTGGTTCTAATGGCAAAACGACGACCAAAGAAATGCTTAGCTTTATTCTTAATCAACTTGTTCCGGGTAAGGTTATTTCGACCTTTAAGAATAACAATAATCACCTAGGAGTTCCTTTCACTCTGTTTGAGCTTGATAAAAAGACTATTGATCTCGCTGTTGTAGAATATGGTAGTAATCACCCTGGTGAAATGAAGTTACTTTGCAATCTTTCTTTTCCCAATATGGGCGTGACAACAAATATTGGGGAAACGCATATGGAATTTTTCAAAGACACTCAAGCAGTCTTTGAAGAAGAATCTGAAATTTATAAGAGAATTGAGGAAGTGACCCAGGGAAAGGGATTTTTCTTAATTAACAATGATGATCCTTATCTGAAAATGTTAACTCCAAACCAGGGGAGTAAAACATTTGGTAAAAACCAGGATAGTGACTTTGTTCTTTCTTTTGATCGCGAAAAAAGTTTAATAACCATAAATGGCAAAACATCTCTTCAAAATTCTCATATTCTTGGAGAGCATAATTTTATTAACTTAGCTGTGGCTTTTCTTTTGGCTGATGATGTTTTTCCAGGCCGTACAGGGGAAATCGTGAAAGCGGCTTCGCTTTTCGAACCTACCAGCAATCGTTCGCAATGGAGAGAGATTGGAGGGTGTCGCATTTTTCTCGACGCCTACAACGCCAACCCTTCAAGCATGCGGGCCTCGATCGCTGAATTTATAACGACTGCAAAACAAGCAAGCTCGTCGGATCCAAGACCTCTTGTCATTCTGGGAGATATGATGGAGCTCGGACAAAACACGCTTAGCTACCATGAGGACTTAGGGCGATTTGCAGCGGGTTTCCCCGAGGTTGATTTTTTGTATGTCGGTCAGTGGGCGGAGAATTTTATGAAGGGTTTTAAGACCGAGAACTGCCAAACGTTTCAAAATGTTCAATCAGCAAAGACTTATGTAAAGGAGCAAATTACCTCACGAAAATCTATTTTTGCCAAGGCGAGTCGAGCTTTACAATTAGAGTCACTCTTCGATATAAATTAATCTACCCTTAGTGTACGTTATCGAGTTAAGACATGCTGTATCATTTTTTATATCCTTTTAGTCAAGAAATCCCATTATTTAATGTTTTCCGCTATATCACGACTCGTTCTTTTATAGCTTTTGTTCTTGGAACATTTTTTGCCATTCTGTGGGGGAAAAAGTTTATTGCTTTTATTAGGAAAAAGCAGTTTGGCCAAGTCATTAGAGAAGAGGGGCCAGAGTCTCATAAGAAAAAGGGAGGAACTCCTACTTTTGGAGGAATTCTAATTCTGGGAAGCATGTTGCTAGCTTTATTAGTATGCGGAAATTTTTTATCTTATCCGCTCTTGTGTACTTTATTTGTAATGGGATCTTATTTTCTTCTAGGTTTTGTGGATGATTACTTAAAAATACTAAAGAAAAATACCAATGGAATTTCTGCTCGAGGAAAATTGGTTTGGCAGTTTTTAACGGCATTTATAATTAGTTATCTCTTGGTACATAAGGGGATTATTACGACCGAGCTCTATGTACCTTTTCTCAAATATCCAATTCTGGACTTAGGATGGTTTTTCTATATTTTTTCTGGCTTGGTCATTGTTGGTTGCTCTAATGCGGTCAATCTTACAGACGGTTTGGATGGCCTAGCAATTGGTCCGATCATGACCAGTCTCGTGACAATTTCGGTGCTTTGCTATGTCGGTGGTCATGCAGAGTTATCCGAGTATCTTTTTATTCCCTACATCAAGGACATAGGGGAATTGGTGGTTTTTTCTGCTGCTTTGATAGGAGCTTCTTTTGGATTTTTATGGTATAACACCTACCCTGCGCAGATATTTATGGGAGACGTAGGTTCTTTGAGTATTGGCGGGGCACTAGGCGTTATGTCAGTCATAAGCAAAAATGAAGTCTTGCTTTTAATATTTGGTGGGATTTTTGTGATTGAAGCTTTGTCGGTTATTATCCAAGTAGCTTCTTTCAAGACCAGAGGAAAGAGAGTTTTTAAAATGGCGCCCATACATCACCATTTTGAATTAAAAGGTTGGGAAGAGCCAAAAGTTATTGTGCGATTTTGGATTATAAGTGCTGTTTTAGCAGTGCTTTCACTTGCAAGTTTAAAGTTACGCTAAGAAAGGAAAAAAATTGATGGAAACGATGGAACAATATAGAGGTAAAAAAGTTTTAATTGTTGGTTTGGGGAAAACGGGATTTGTTCTTATCAATTTTTTTAATCAACTCGATTGTTCAATCAAGATTACAGATATTAAACCTATTTTTGATCTCAACAAACCTGTTAAAAGAGTTAAGAAAATAAAGCCAGCTCCAGAACTTGTCCTCGGTGAACACCGAGATGAAGATTTTCTCGATGCTGATCTTGTCATTTATAGTTCATCGGTCGATCCAAGTTTGCCACAAATTGAATTGGCCAGAGAGCACGGCAAAGAAGTTTATAGTGAATTTACATTTGCTGCTCGATATTGTGACAAACCTATTATCGCTGTCTGTGGAAGCTATGGCAGAACAACTATTGCCCACATGATTGCTTATACTTTGAGACTAGAGAAGAAAAAGGTCTTTGTTGGTGGAATGAAAGAAGAGCCTTTTATCAATTTTCATTTACTTCCTGATAAAGAAGAAATCGATTACGTTATTGTTGAAGTCTCTCCCCAACAAATTAAAAGTTTGGATTATTTCAAACCGATGATGGTTATTTATCCTAACCTCGATGAAATAAAAATTCCTCCGATGTTCCGTTCGGTAAGTGAATACTTAGAAACGTGCTTGTCTGTTGGAAAGTTACTTAAGCCAGAGGGATATTTAGTACTTAACTTCGATAAATTATCTGCTCAAGCAGCTCTTCGAGATATTCACACCCAAACTTTTTGGTATTCACGAAGATCTTTCGTAAGACTTGGTGTGATGAATGAAGTCCAAGGGACTCATTTTCACGACAAAAGAATTCATTCAAACATCCACTATCACTCGGAATATAGAGTAAATCAGATGAGAATTGTTGGAACCAATAATAGAGAAAATCTCATGGCCGCCATTACTGCGTGCAAAGCTTTAAAAGTATCTGATGAATCTATTCAAGAATGCATTTATAAATTTCCAGGTATTCCTCATCGCCTAGAATTTGTTATCGAAAAAAACGGCGTAAAGTTTTATAACGATGCAAAGTCAGAAACAATGAGAGACCTCAAAAAGACCCTCGAAGCTTTCAAAACACCAATTATTTTGATTGCAGGAGGAAAAGACTCAGAGCAAGACTATGAAGGCTATGCTCCCATCCTTAGGGATAAAGTTCGAATTATGGTTCTCGTTGGAGAATGCAAAGAGGCTATGAACAGAGCAATGGGAGATGAAGCACCAACGTTTTTAGTGGGTTCATTTGACGAGTCAATTCTCTTGGCATACCAAAAATCTCGAACTGGTGATACAATTGTCTTATGTCCCGGGAATGAATCGACGGACGTTTTTAGAGACTATGTAGAAAAAGGAAATTATTTCAAAAAGTTGATCTATCAACTTTAAATGTCATGGAGATTAAAGACGTTTCTTCAAAAACCCTAAACTTGTTTATAGTTAATGCGGCTTTATTGTGTATTACGGGTTTAATTTTTATCTATTCTGCAAGCTACATGTTTGCAAAAGAAGAGTTTGGTAACTCTGCGTACTTCTTTTTAAGACAATTAACATATGTTTTAGTGAGTATTGGCTTTTGTTTTCTATTAGCAAAAACCAAGTTTTCTTTTTGGTATAAACACAGCTTAAAAATAAACTTTCTGTGTACGCTTCTCATTGTTTTGACCCTGATTCCGAGCATTGGGTTTTCTTCAAAGGGATCGGCGCGCTGGCTTCACTTAGGGTTTATGAACCTGCAGCCTGGAGAGTTCGCAAAATATTCGGTGCTCTTGAGCTCCGTTTATTTTTTTCATCACTTTAAGTTTTGGACCAATCGACAAAAAATAATTTATTTTTTCATTTTAACGGGTCCATTGTTTTTTTTAATAATCCAGCCTGATTTTGGAATGTTTGTTATTTGTCTCGTTAACTTACTGTTTGTCTGTTTTTTAAGTAGCTTTCCTAGAAAATGGTTTTATTCAATTGTATCGGCGGGGCTTTTATTGGTCGTATCGACAGCCTTGATTGCACCTTACCGAGTCAGAAGACTTCTCGTTTTTATGAATCCTTGGGAAGACCCTCAAAATAGTGGTTTTCAGATAATTCAATCATTTCTGGCCTTTGCTCAAGGTGGTCTCATCGGTTCTGGGATAGGAAACAGTAAGGAAAAGCTCTTTTATCTTCCAGAAGCTCATAATGATTTCATTTTTAGTGTTATGGGCGAAGAAATGGGTCTTATAGGACTGTTTCTAATAATACTTTTGTTTGGATCATTTCTCTATCTTGGGTTTCGTTTAGCCCTAACTGTTGAAAACAAAACTAAATCTTTGTTTGCAGTGGCGGCGATTTTTACGATTGTGCTTCAAGCAATTTTGAATATGGGAGTTGTTTTAGGACTTCTTCCTACAAAGGGTCTTAACCTTCCTTTTATCAGTTACGGCGGATCGTCTTTACTGGCGAATGCAATTTTACTAGGTTTGTTTTTCTCAATTTTGACGAAGAAGAACCAAGAAAGTAACTATGAAACTGCCGAATAATATTCTCAAAGGCTGTGAATTTCACCCTGAAATAGATCTTAGTAGCTATACAACAATGCGGTTGAAGTCCACAGGAAATCTTCTTGTCGTTCATGACTTGAAAGCCTTAAAAAATGTTGTCGTTTATTTGAATGAAAATAGTATTCATTATGAAATTCTCGGTTGGGGCGCCAATCAATTAATAGGAAAAAATGCCAATGAGATGATTTATCTTAAATTGGATCTTCCTTGGGATGAAAAGATTTTTGAAGAAATTCACGAGAGCTATCAACTTCCAGCATCCGTTCCTTTAAACAAACTTACAGCTCACGCTGTAAAATTTGGATTGATGGGGTGGGAGGTATTTACAGGGATTCCGGCAACACTTGGTGGGGCAATCTACATGAATGCTGGAACTAAATTTGGTGAAATTGGAGACATCGTTCAATCTGTTGAAGTTATGGGTGTTGATGGTGAGATCAGAACCATAAATAAAGATCTCGATATGTTTTATTACCGTGGTAATAATTTTGTAAGTCGGGGCGAGATTATTGTTGGTGCCAACTTAGAGCATAAGGGAATTGACAAAAAAATTCCAAGTCTTATTGAAAAATACATGAAATATCGAAAAGAAACACAGCCACTTAAAAGTAAAAATTGTGGTTGTGTCTTTAAGAATTTCAAAGATGTTGGCGCCGGTGAGCTCATTGAACTACTCGGGCTTAAAGGATATGAATATCACGGCTTGGTTGTGAGTGAGATTCATGCAAATTTCATTGAAAACAGAGGTAAGGCTACTTTGGAGGATTTTGATCAGTTAGTTCAAAATATCAAATTTTTAGTTGAAATTTACTCGGGCAGAAAAATTGAATGCGAAGTAAAATACGATTATAATGGGAAGCATGAGATTAAAACATAAATTGATTGCGGGGTTGATGGCGAGCGTGTTTTGCGCGGCATCAATGGCGGCGATTAATGCCAATCCCTCTCCTCGCTATAAAACTTCCTTTGGAAGTTGCTCCAGTAAGCTCACGGGAGAACTGACTCTTCTCTTAATTAAGACATTTGAAAAAAAGAATTCGCTGAAACATTTAAAGAACAAAATTGTTAAAGAAAACTTAAAAGAAAAATATTTTTTATCCGAATATCGAATTAACTACAACCCCATCAAAAAGCAATTAGAGTTTCAGTTTGATTGCCCAAAACCTCTTGCAAAAGTTCAAGTTTATAAGAATGACGGCAGTGAACTTTACACCGCGATATTGGTTGAAGGTGGGAAAGTCTTTGATCCATACTACGATGTCATTTTAAGAAAAGAAAAGAAGTTAGAAGGAAGTCTTCCGTTTTTTGCTGTACCTGAAAAAGCGATAAGTGAAGATATTTTTATTGATATTTCTCGTTATCTTCAGGAAGTTAAAACCAGTTTCCTGAAGAAAATTTCAGAAGTTATGATTGATAAAAAAAACAATTTAACAGTTATAATATCCGAGGAAAACAATACAATAAGTGTTTTTCTCGGAAAAAATGAATGGAATCAAAAAACTACAAAACTTATAAAAACAATCGACTATTTCTCTAAAAAGAATAAATACCCCTCCATTGTAAAATTCACAAGTTCCAAGAAAGTTGTTGTCAAGTTTTCTCATAATTTATAGCATTAAAAATAAGGATAGATTAAATTCTACGCCTGAGCATGAACAGAAGGAGTCTGAGCTTCAAAAAATTGTGTGAGAAGGGAATCTCATGAGTCAAAAAAAAGTAAGTAGATCAAATGTTTTAGTGGCACTCGATGTTGGGACAACAAAAGTTTGTACCCTTATTGGCTTGATCAACAACAAGGAAATTGAAATCCTTGGAGTTGGTTCACACCCGAGTTATGGATTGAAAAAAGGGTGTGTTATCAACATCGATAAAACGGTGAAATCAATTCGTTGTTCGCTTGAAGAAGCAAAATTAATGGCGGGAATTAATAATCTCGATCATGCGACAATCGGAATTGCAGGAAATCACATTTACTCATTTAACAGTTCTGGTGTTGTGGCGATTAAAAGCAAAGAAGTCACAGAAGAAGATGTTGAGAGAGTTATCGATGCAGCAAAGGCCATCGTTATTCCTTCCGATAGAGAAATTCTTCATGTTTTACCTCAAGAGTTTCGTGTCGATAATACCAGTGGCATTAAAGATCCTGTTGGAATGTTTGGGGTTCGTCTTGAAGTCAATGTTCACGTTGTAACAGGACAAACGACTTTAATTCAAAATCTTATTCGCTGTGTGGATCAAGCAGGGATTCAAGCACAAAAAATAATTCTGCAACCAGTTGCCTCGTCAAAATCAGTTCTCAGTAACGAAGAAAAGGAATTGGGAGTTGTTCTAGTGGATATTGGTGGTGGAACAACTGATCTCGCTATTTGGAAAGAGGGAAGTCTCATTCATTCTCAAATTATACCTGTGGGAGGGAATCACTTTACGAACGATCTTGCAGTTGCTCTTAAAGTTGCCCATACGGAAGCTGAAAGAATTAAAATTAATCATGGATCCATTATTCCAGAAAATGTAAACAAGTCATCACACATTACTGTTCACGGTGTTGCAGGAATGAAACCTCGTGAAGTAGAGCAAAAATTTATTACAAAAGTTTTAAATTCTCGTGCGGATGAATTACTTGCAGTTATCAAAGATATTATTGAGTCCAATAATCTCGATCGAGAGCTCAATGCAGGTTATGTTATCACAGGGGGAGGAGCTTTAATAAAAGACCTCGTACCTTATGCTGAGTATGTGTTAGAAAAGCCAGTTAAACTGGGGTACCCAGTCTCTTTTGGTGGAATGACGACAGTTATGCAAGATCCGAAATTATCAACAGTTCTCGGATTGCTGCTAGAATCACTCGATGACGACTTCCTAGAATCTACGATAACAGAAGAAGAACCTAGAGTTAAAGAAAAAGATATAATATCAAAATTTAGCGAATCGCTTAAAAGTGTGTTCAAAGAAATTTTTTGAATGCTTGAGGAGGATTTATATGTTTGAGATTGCAGAAAACAAAAGTGAAGAATTAGGAGCCAAAATTATTGTTGTTGGAATTGGTGGCGGTGGAGGTAATGCTGTCAATACAATGATTAAATCTGGTTTAAAAGGTGTTCGGTATGTTGTTGCCAATACTGATGCTCAAGCACTTCAATCGAACCTTGCAGACGAAAAAATCCAATTAGGAGTAGAAGTAACAAAGGGATTGGGAGCCGGTGCCAATCCGGAAATAGGTCGAAAAGCAGCGCTTGAAGACTATGAAGAGCTATCTCAAGCCATTGAAGGGGCTGATATGGTTTTTATCACTGCCGGAATGGGCGGGGGAACAGGAACGGGAGCTGCGCCCATTATCGCAAAGCTTTCTCGTGAATTGGGAGCTCTCACAGTCGGTGTTATAACAAAGCCTTTTTCTTTTGAAGGAAAGAAAAGAATGAGACAAGCTTCAGAGGGAATCAAAGAACTCGAAGACAATGTTGATTCTCTCATCACTATTCCAAACCAAAGACTTCTTTTGTTAGCAGGAGAAAGTTTATCTCTTGTAGATACATTTAAAAAAGCTGATGAAGTTCTTTTGAATGCGGTCAAAGGTATTTCAGATCTTATTAATAATACAGGGTTGATCAATGCTGACTTTGCCGATGTTGCAACAGTCATGAACAATCGTGGACTCGCGCTAATGGGAACTGGAATTTCTTCAGGAAATGATCGTGCAATCAAAGCAGCGACAGAAGCAATAAGTTCTCCACTTCTTGAAGATGTTTCAGTAGATGGAGCGACTGGATTGATTGTAAACATCACAGGAAACAGCTCTCTCACGGCCCATGAAGCCAATGAAGCGATGACGTTAATTATGGAAGCAGCTGATGAAAATGCAGAAATCATTTTTGGAACAGTTATTGATGAGAATATGAGTGATGATGAAGTTAAAGTTACGGTCATTGCTACAGGACTTAAAGGTGATGAAGACGAAGAAGTTGTGAGCGCAGTCGAAGAATTTCTTTTCAGTAGTAACACTCAGGAAGAAACTCCTCATTATGCTCAAGAAATTCAAACTCCAGAGCCTTCTTACCAAGAAGAAAGATACTCAGCTCCAACTTATGCCGAAAACCATAATGTGAATCAAGCGCAGCCTCATAATCCAGCGCCTGCTCAGCCTGCAAATTTGGCTCAATCTTTTAAATCTGCTGCCAATGAATATGAAATGAATAAGGCTAAAGAAACAACTGGAAATGAACCAGAGCATATTTCAAAATTTAATGAAACACCTGTGGTTCAAGAAGGCTCAGAGCTTTCTTCAAGATCAAAATCAATTGCAGAAAAATTAGGTTTTATTAACTTTAATGAAGATGAATTTGATTCTCCAAGCTTCATGAGAAATTCTAAGAAAATCTCAGGAGAGTCAACGAATACTCCTCAATAGCGATGTTTGGATTATCGATCTGTTGCAATCACAGCAACAGGTCGATAGTCTAAATATTCTTCTAAGTACTTTCTAACAAATACTCGAATAGTCTCATCGTCTTTGTGTTGCTTAAAGGCTTTGTGGGAAATTTCGTCTCGAAGAGCATCGTGGGTGTCTTCGCTCATTTGGACACCGAGTGAGTAGATTTGCACATTTTTTTGTTTTTTGTGAATGGAAACAAAAACAACACCATTTTCTGCAATTTTTCTTCTTTCTGATATAACTGTGCGATCAATGATGTTATGGTTTCGCTGACAGAGGATTAGATCCTTGGCCTCTTTTTTTATAACGTGAATTTTATTATTGAGAATCAGCTCGTAGTTATTATAAGCGAGTTTCGTTTTTATATTGGGAAAATTTTCATGAATAAAGTCTTCGTGGCGTTTTAAAAAATGGGATTCTCCATGAATGGGAATAGCGTGAGTGATGGGTAGTGATTTATAGAGGAGTTTTAAGTCCTCTTGCCCGGGGTGACCGGAGCAATGAATTTTAAAATCTTTCTCAGTAATGATTTCGGCACCCGATTCGGTCATCATGTTTTGAACTTGTTGAATCTGCTGCTCATTACCAGGGATACGAATCGAGCTGAATATTACACGATCCCCACCCTTGATTTGAGTATAGGCAGAGTGCCCTCGAGCAATTGTATGCAGAGAAGATCGGAAATCGCACTGGCAGCCTGATACAAAGATAACAGTATTCGGTGTTTCGATATTGCCATCACTGACGTCTTTGATAATCTCTGGAGAAAAAGGAAATATTTCAGTTTCTAATGCGCATCGGATATAAAAATGCATCGATCGACCATAGAAAAAACATTCCTTTCCAAGTTTTTGAGCTACCTGGAGAAAACTTGTTAACCGATAAATATTCGAAGGAAATAAAGTGACAAAAATTCTTCCCTTGTGATTAAGGATTTTCTCAATATCGTGAAGGAGTTCTATTTCAGAAGGAGTTTTTTCTTTATGTAGAATATTGGTACTGTCGACTAGGCTTAAGTTTTTTGGCTTAGCTTTCATAATCTCTGCTAATTCTTCGAGATTAAAATGAGGTTCATAAGAATCATCGTGATTAATTTTAAAGTCAGTGCAATACAACACTCCCCAGTCTTCTTGTGTTTTTATATAGAGACCAAAAGAATGTGGTGTCGAGTGATTAACCTGAAATGTTTTTATTGTAAAATTCTTAAATTCAAAGTCGTGACCATGATCGTAGATATTAATATTGTGGTGCTGGCCCGTTTCTTGAAGTTTTTCTTTGAGAACAAAAGCTGCAAATTTAGGAGCCCAAATCTCAATACTAGGGTGGTATTCAAGGAGTTTATGAATGGCGCCTAAGTGGTCTTCGTGAGCGTGAGTGATTATGAGAGCTTTAAACTTTTTCTTATCGACTGTATAAAAATCAGAGATGAGATAACTTATTCCAAAGTTTCTTTCGCGAGGAAAGAGAATCCCGGTATCGACAATAATCCCTTCATCAGTTCCTTCAATTAGAGACATGTTGGCGCCGATTTGACCCAACCCTCCGAGAGGTGTGAATTTTAGAGAAAATTTTTCTTCAGTGGAGTTGTTCATGATCAAGTGAAATATTAGCAGAAAGGATCTCATTTGAAAGGATGCTCTGCACTTTTGAAGAGAGAATATCGGCTGCAATGTCTGTTTCTTCACCAACGATAAAATCGGCGTGCTGGCGCTGAGGATCCAGAAATTTTTGATACATAGGCCTTACAGTGTCGTAATATTGGGCAATTACAGATTGCATTGAGCGACCTCGATCTTGGATGTCTCGGTGAAGACGCCGAGTGAAGCGGATATCGGCATCAACTTGCAAAAAGCACTTAATATCTAAAATATCGCGAATGTCTTTATTGAAAAGTGTAAAAATTCCTTCGAAGAGCAAGATTTCGCAGGGACCAACAGGCTGAGAGTGTTTTTGAAGGCGTTGATTCGTCGCGAAGTTATAGACAGGAGGTTCTATGGCAACCCCACTTTTAAGTTGCTTTAAATGTTTAAGTAAAAGTTCCCAATCAAAGGCTTCAGGGTGATCAAAATTTGGCTCTCCTTTTTCTGTATAAATGTGCTGGGGAAGAGAATCGAGATAGTAGCTATCCATAGAGAGGATAGAGATATGGGGATGATTGACTTGATTGATGATTTTATGAGCAAATGTTGTTTTGCCGGAGCCTGAGCCTCCAGCTATTCCAATAATAAACACAAAGTTTCCTCTGATCTAAAAATTAAACCTTGCGAAAATATATAGTATAGGAAGCAGTAAATGAATAGTGAGGTCAAAGAATATAATTTTTACAGGTTAAAATGGCCAAAGAGCCCTAAAATGTTTTATGTAGGGAGGATGGAATCCTCTCATTATTTTCAAGTCGATCTCACTGGCCAGCTTTCTACTGATATCTCGTCTATTGCGATGAAGAACTTTCGTTGTGATGGGATTTGTGAAGCTGATTTTGATGAAGAAAAAGTTGATAGTCTTTTAGGTGAACACAGCTATTGTGGGGGAGAAATTCCAGCAGAGATGCTCGAAAAATTAGAAAATGGAGCGAGTGTTGCCGTCACTTCTTTTTTCTTTACTGAAGAAGAGCAAGCAGAGCGTTTTCAGAATTTCGTAAATGAATATTTCCCAGATCAAATACCAACTCTTAAAAGTTCTAAAAATGAAGATTGGAATAGTGAATGGAAAAAATATTTCCATCCCGTGAGTCTCTTAGGTGGAAAGATTGTCATAACTCCTCCTTGGGAATTTCAAGGAACCGATAAAGAGATCATTATCGATCCAGGACAAGGGTTTGGGACGGGAACTCACGAATCGACTCAGCTTTGCCTGGAGTTATTGTTGGAAGATGTCGGTGAATTTTCAGAATTTATGGATTTTGGGTGCGGTTCTGGGATTCTGGGTATTGCAGCGATATTAAAAAAGAATGTTCCTGGAATTTTTTATGATATCGATGAGGGAGCTCTTGAAAATTGTTTTCATAATTTTGAGATTAATCCTTTTGTGAGCAAAGTTTCTACTAAGATATTAAGCAAAAAAGAGGGTGCTTATTTTTCTAAAAATTATCCCTTGGTTTTCGCCAATATATTAAAAAACGTTCTTATCAGTGAATCTCATTGTCTAAACCAAATCGCATCAAAATATCTTATTGTTTCAGGTATAACCGAAGAGCAAGTTGAAGATATTCTAGCAGAGTTTTGTAACAAACACGGTTTTAAATTGAATAAAAAGAGAACGCGTAACAATTGGGTTGCACTTTTATTTGAAAAATAGTCCATGAGAGCTCTGTTTTACAAAAATCAAAAATTTGAGGAAGGTCAAAATTGGGTGATAGAAGGTGAAGATCTTCATCATCTATCCAATGTTGTAAGAGTGGAAACAAAAGAAACAATTCTTTTTCTCAATGGTCTAGGGGATAAAGCTTTTTTTCTCGTTGAAGAGATTTCTAAAAAAAAAATTGAAGGAGTTATTCAGAAGGTTGAACAGGTAAATAAGAAAAATATTTCTTATGAAATTGCAGTGGGGCTAATTAAGAAAAATGATTTCGATCTTGTCGTTAAACAAGCCGTCGAAATGGGAGTGAGTAAGATTTATCCTTTGATGACTAAATTTTCGCAAGACTATCCTCTTAACGAAGAACGATTGGAGAGAGTTATCAAAAGTGCAATTGAACAATCCAATAATCCTTTTAATTTGGAAATCTCTAAAGCAACGACCTTGGAAGAAATGAATTGGAATATTTATTCTGAAATTTATTTAGCGCATAATGCCGAAAGTTTTGAGGCTAAAGCACCGGAGATGAGAGAACAGATAAACAAAAAGATACTAATTGTCCTTGGACCTGAGGGTGGTTTTGCTGAAGGTGAAGTCAATTTTGTTCTTGAGCAGCCCGAAACCCGCTTGGTTGCCTTTCAAACGGAGATCATGAGAACAACGACTGCGGTTCCTTATTGTTTAGGGTTTGTTTCAAGCTCTGTTGATCGATTATGAGGTTATAACTTCTTGAAATCCATTGGAAATGCGTTTTTTTTTAAATAAAATAAGATAATTGTTGGAACATAAACTTTTGAGGAAAAAATATGGATAACCACGATTTAGATTTTGAAATGCCCAAATTCAAGCCCATTACCCAAGGCTTGGGATTTAATAAAGTTAAAAAAAATGAAGTTGGGGCCAATGAGTTTAAAACAAAATCGCAATACAGGAAAGCGACTGTGCTCCAGCAAAATGAACTTAGTAACAAATTAAAAGGTCAAGTGGTTATCAATCCCAATGTTCCTCCACAAGTTCCAAGTCATTTAGCTAAAAAAAGAGAAGATAATTTTACCCCTGCCACACTTCAAATTGAATCTGTGAAAATTACTTCAAAGTTTTTTTCATGGATTATTGATTTTGCTCTCGTTGTTTTCATGGCCATGGCCAGTACTTATATCATCGCGAGTTTTGCATTTGATAAAGTAACTCCAGAGTTTGTTTTTAAAAATTCATTTTTGTTGTTTAACATCACATTGCCCCTAGGATTATTCTATTATGTTTTCTATTTTTCCATGTTTTGGAAAACGACTCATAAAACGATGGGTATGGTTCTCTTAGGACTTGAAATTCAGTCGACTGAAAGTTCCAAAGAAGTTCGCTTTAATCAAACTCTCGTCCGCGCAGTTTTAAGTTTATTTTCACTATTAACCTGCGGAGTTTTAGAAATTTCTGGTTTGATCGATGCCATTACATGGACTAAAGTGCGATCTAAAAAATGATGAATTTGGATTCCTTTCTCAAAGAAAACCAAAATAAAAAAATTGTTTTCACCAATGGCTGTTTCGATATCCTTCATCGAGGCCACGTAGCCTATCTCAATGAAGCTAAAAAATTGGGCGATCTTCTTTTTGTTGGACTCAATTCCGATGCCAGCGTGAAGCGCTTGAAAGGACCAGAGCGTCCGATTAACAAAGAATCTGACCGAAAGTTTGTTCTCGAAAATTTACAGTCTGTAGATTGGGTTGAGATTTTTGATGAAGACACACCCCTGGAGCTTATTAAAAAAGTAAAACCACAGGTTTTAGTTAAAGGTGGAGACTGGAAGGTTGAAGAGATTGTCGGATCTTCAGAAGTTCTTTCTTGGGGCGGGCAAGTATTTTCTTTAAATTTTGTAGATGGCTACTCGACGACAAATATTTTAAATATAGTTAAGGGTTGAGTGATAAGTCTTTTTTATTGGCAGGTTTTTGAATAGGTGTTTGAGCTTCAGTCGAAAAACATCTTGAACTTCTTCTCTGAATATTTTCCATCCCTTCGATATTTGCCCCATCTTCAATTATGATTTTGGCATCGTTGGCCATTGTAATTCCGCAAGTAATTTTAAGGGTTGCACCACTTTCAACAATGAGATCCCCTGCGAGATCGTGGTGAGCATTCCAGACAACTGCTCCAGCTTCACTGGGAATAGTGGTCGTGTATTCGGGATCACTGTTACAAGGTTTATAGAGCATATCATCTTGATGCAGTTGAAGATTGTAGTGCATAATTTTAAGCTGACAATTAGATATTGAGTTTTGGGTGCAATTATAATCCATTATGTTATTTCCGCTACTTCCCCCGCACCAAGGATTACTTTTTGTCTGTTGAAGGTCATCACAAGCATAGTAATCATAAGATCTACCTCCTGAATCATTATTTATATCTTTCAAGACTCTATTGAAAGAAGAAGAGAAATTGTGATGTAAGCCAGCTCCATGTCCAAATTCATGTAAGAATAATTTCGCTCGTGTACTTAATGATTGATTTCTGAATTCTTTGTCATTCTCATATTGATTTTGTTTTCCATTCCAAACTCTTTGATAAGTGACATGATTAAGCCATTCGTTTTCTAGCATCGCATAAGAATAACGACCATTTTCTATTCCTTGGGTAGAAAATCCATTTCCTCCAAAAACGTTAAAAAATGTAAAACTTGCAACAACATATTCATCACCTGCATTAGTTTCAACCAGATCTCCATTTTGGTTGGTCATCATAGTCGCAGGATAAACATTGGGTATACCCTTTTGGTCTTGAAAAACAACGTTATAGGAGTCATGGTCGAGTTTAAAGTATTTTCCATCGGGAATTTTATTAACGTTTTCAATTGTGTTATAGGGAGGAGCACTATTGGCGTAATAGTATTTGTCATAATCAGCTTCTTTGATGACGGGAGTTTTTATTCTTTGAATCCTAAATTGTAGCTTGGGAATATTAACGGGAAGTTTCTTTTCTCTATCAGGGGTGTTGCTGCTGATGAGATTGTTTATTGTAGCGATCCATTTTCCAAAATATCCTTCGATATTGTATTCTTTGTTTCCTTGACCGTTATGTAGTTTTGTGAAATTTCCTGGTGAGTTAGGATCGCTCCTCTGGGGAAGAAAAAGAGAAAGATTAATAACTTTTATGGGGTCATAAGGTGAGGGAACGTAACTATCGAGATTTTGACAAGCATCATCTTTTTCAGAAAAAAAATTTTGAAAAGACTTCTTTCTATTAAAATTTTCTTTTCTTCGGGAGATAATGATTTCATTGACTTTATTTAATCTCTCATGATGAATACTGAGGATGGATTCGAGATCTTCACAATCTTCCTGACATTGTTGTATTTCTTTTTTGATCTGTTCTATTTGGAATTTTAATTTTTTTCGCTTAGAGAGGTCTTCTGTATAAGCACTTAGTATATCTCCATCGCTGATTGAAATTTCTTCCGTTTCATTGTCGAGCTTTAAGTTGTATGTCGTAGAGCTATGATTTCTTGAAGATTGAAAAGTTGTGATTTTTTTTTCTTGGTCAAACTTACAGCTTACAAGCGATGTTGCTAGGGACAGAGCTAAAAATATTTGAATTTTTATTTTCATAAGCGTTGACCTTCCGAAACCATGACTTTTATTAGTTTAATTGAGGGGTCACTAATTAGGCGTGTGATTCATAGGAGTTATACGTCTAATCAATGAGTTATGGAGACTATTTGGAGCCAGTTGAGTGTGTTTTTTGCCAACAAAAAGTGGCAAAGTGCCTAGAGATTAGGAACGTTATGAGCTCATCCTTTTTTGACTATCAGGATTCTCAAAAAGAGGCGCAACGGCTGAGCAAAGTTCTTAAGTGAGCCGAATAATAGAGATAGTCCGTTACAAAAAAATCACAAAATTCAAAAAATTCAATAGGTTATAGAACAAGAAATAACATACTTTTTTGCTAAAGTTTCCATTTTTCTGATCGATAAGCTGATTAACTCGCTCAATTAATTTTTTGAGTGGGTTTTTTACTAATATGACTTTGTATTAAGGAGGAAGTCATGGGCTTAAGAATTAGAACGAACGTGGCCTCACTGGAAGCTCAAAAAGAGCTCAGGGGCGCCGCAAGAGATGAAAGAAAGCATTTTGCACGTCTTTCAAGTGGTAAACGAATTAATCGAGCTGCAGACGATGCGGCTGGATTAGCTATTGCTAGCCGGATTAATGCTACCAACACCGGTTTGAAGCAAGCAAAGCGAAATGCCAGTAATGGTATATCAATGATTCAGGTAGCAGAAGGTGGTTTGAACGAAGCTTCAAACATCCTTAATAGAATGAGAGAGCTCTCAATCCAATCAGCCACAGATACTGTTGGAGAAAACGAAAGAGGGTATCTCGATCAAGAATTTCAACAGCTAACAGCTGAGGTTGAAAGGATTGCCCAATCAACAACATTTAATGGAGCCCATCTGATTAAAGGTGACAGTGATCTCGGAACAGTGGATTTTCAAGTTGGTGCTTTTGCTGGAGAAGAAAATAGAGTGAGTTGGGATTCAGAGCAATCAGATGCCACCGTTGATGGTCTAGGTATTGATAGTTTAGCAGTAGGGGATAAATCAGACGCGCGAGATTCTATTGATTCAATAGATGGTGCGATTGATAAAGTGAGTTCCTACCGAGCGACGTTAGGTTCGATCCAAAGCCGGCTTACTTCAACTATCAATAACTTGGAATCTCAGATTGTTAACCAAGATAGTGCGAAGTCGACCATCGAAGATGTTGATGTTGCAGAGTCGTCAGCACAATTAGCAAGTAAAAACGTTTTAAAGCAAGCAGGTATCGCGGTTTTATCGCAAGCGAATAATATTCCCAATAATGCGTTGAGGTTATTGACTTGATGATGATGTTGGAATGGAAGTTGAGAAAAAGAACGAGGGAATAGTTCTTAAGCCCAAAAAATCCCCTCACGGGTCAGTTGAAAAACGGTCTCATGAGGGGTTTTTGAAAGCTAAAATCAGGTAGGGTTAAAAAGTGAGTGAGAAAGATAAAAACAAATTGGCTCAGAATTTTCAATCGAAATCAATTTTGAGAACGATTAGAGAAATTCAAGAAAAAAAGAAAAAGATTCTGGCCTGGAAAATTTTTGGAGATGTTAAAATCACGGCACCAGTCCGGATTAAAGTTATTCGTTCACATCGCGGAGAAATTCTTTTAGAAACTCATGAAGACAACATCCCTCTCCTTCACAGGATCTTGGGAGGAACTCAAAAAATTAATTTTTACATACCTAATGGAAATGTTTTGTTTCAATGTAAGTTGAAAGACATGAATCCGAATGGGAGTTTCGTTGTCTACATTCCCGACATGGTAGTCCGCCAAGAGAGACGAAAATCATTGAGATGTTCTGTGACAGATGATCGAGTAAAAGTTCAATTTGCGAAGGATCTTGCTCGAGGAGGTGGAAGACATGACCATATTTTTGATAAAAAACTTTATGATATCTCAGAGGGGGGATTGAGTATTATCCTCACATCAACTGAGTCAAAGTATTTTCAAAATAATGATGTCATTGAGAATGTGAAGCTTTCTATTTCAGGAAAAATCATGACGGTTGGGGTAAAGCTTGTCAATTTAATCCCTGTCGATCCCGATCCCTATAACGGTCTTGCCTATCGAGGCTTTCGAGCCTGCTTTTCATTTACAGACATAGATGATAAAAAGAAGGAAATAATAGAAATTTATGTTCTATCGAACATAAAGCTAGACGAGATCGCTTAGATGAAATTTTCTTCAATATCTGATATCCATATCGAGTCTCATAAAGACGAGGCTTACCAGCTATTACTTAAATTCTTACACTCCAAAGAAGTTGATGAATCTGATGTTGTCGTTTTTTTAGGGGATGTATTTGATTTGATGATTGGAAACTTTGAAGAATATGTTCAAGAGTACGGAGACTTTTTTGAAGTTCTTCAAAAATTAATTAAAAAGAAAAAAATTGTCTGGGTCGAAGGTAATCACGATTTTCACATTGAAGATCTTTTTAGAAAACAGTTCAAGGAAGATTTCGGAAACTTTTCATATATAAAAGAATTTATAAGCTTTGAGGATAAAGATGAAAAAATCTATATTTCTCATGGTGATGGTCTCGACTATAAAAATATCAATTATATGAAATATAGAAAACTGATCCGTTCAGATTTTAGTCGTTTGCTTGCAAATTATTTTTTTAGTTATGATGTTGTTTTAAAACTTAAAGATAAATTTTCTGAGATTTCAAAAAATGCTCAAAAAAACTTTAAAGAAGAAGTCAGCCGAGCCCGTTTTAGAGAATACGCGGCTAGTCTCAAAGACCTGGGCTTTTCAAAGGTTTTTTTAGGCCATAGTCACGTTCCAGAAAATTGGGATAATTTTTATTTTAATAATGGCTACTGCCGCAATTCTAAAAGTTTTATCTTTTACAATAAGGGCGTAGTCCAGCTTATTGAGTTATAGGGATCATTTCCTTAACTATTTTCTTAATTATTTTACTATCATGAAATTCTTCTGCTTGAGAAAAGGTTCTGGTTTTTCCTTTTTCTTTTGTCGTCATTTTATCAACTTTGACAATATGATCGGAAAAGAAAGCAATTTGTGGAAGGTGAGTTATGGTGATGACTTGAGAGTTTTTAGACACATCTTTGAGAGCTTCTCCGATTTTAATAGCAGTTTCTCCGCCAATCCCAGTATCAATCTCGTCAAATAAGAATATAGAAATGGTATCGTGGCTACTGAGAGTTTGTCTTAAGGCTAAAAGAATTCTTGAAAGTTCTCCTCCGGAAGCAATCTTTGTCATGGCATGCATACCTTCACCAGGATTTGTTTCAACTAAGAGGTTAATTTCATCCAAGCCTTTTTCACTAAATTCTTCAAGTGGTTGGATGTGAATATTAACTCGAGCTCCTCTCATGTTAAGATTCTGAATTTTTTGAGTGAGGTCTTTTTCCAGAAGTAAAGCATGCTTTTTTCTTGTTTCAGTTAAAGCTATTGAGATTTTTTTCAACTGTTCCCTGGATTTTGAAATAGCCTGCTGCAGGTCTTTAGTTTTATTTTCAAAGTCTTCAAGAGTCTCTTTTTCATCTTTTAATTTTTGGTACTGAGATATGATATCTTCAACCGCATGGCCATATTTTCGCTTAAGTTTTTGATATTGATCAATGCGATCAACAATAAAATCGATATTGTCTTCAGAGTCTTCGGGATCAAATTTAGAAATTTGATAACTGAGCTCTTCAAGCCCTGCGATAGAATTTGTAAGTAAATCTTCTGAAATTTCAGCAAAAAAATCAGGGTTTTTTTGAACAATATTTTTAATCTGATTGAGAGAATTGAGAATAGATTCTTCAGATTCACTTAATCTTTGAGAAATTTCATTATAGATTGCAATTTTATCACTAAGATTTAAGAGGCTGTGTTTTTTCTTTATAAGAATTGCTTCATCTTCGGGAGAGGGGTTAACTTCTTCAATTTCTTGAATTTGAAAATTGAGAAAATCTAGGCGTTGCTCTTTGAGTTGAATACTTTCCTCTAAAGATTTTAATGTTTCCTTGAGTTCTTTAAATTGCAAAAATATTTTTCTGTATTCATTTAAGAGTTCATTGTTTTTAGAAAATTGATCGAGAAGATTGAGCTGATAGCCTCTTGAGAGAAGTTTTTGGTTATCGAACTGACCTACCAAATCAATGTAATGGCGACAAAAAATTGATAAATCTGTGAGTTTGCATTGTTGAAAATTGATATAAGATTTAGATTTACCATTAGGGTATAGAATTCTCTTGATAACAATTTCTTTATCGGAAACAGGATAACCTAATTCATCTAGATATTGAGTAATATCTTCACCTTCATATTGAAAAATGGCTTCGATACAAGCAAAAGCTGTCTGGGTTCGCACCATCTCTTTACTGGCCCTTGCTCCTAATATTGTTTGGAGAGCATCGAGGATGAGACTTTTCCCGGATCCTGTTTCACCAATAATAATATTGAGACCTTCGCCAAAATTAATATTTTGATTTTTAAAAGTCGCGAAGTTTTGGATATTGAGAGTTTGAAGAGTGATCGAGCCTTTTGTCTTTTTCATGGCCATATTTTATGACCACTTCAACTTATTTGCTATTGATAAATTTCTCTTTGAGAGTATGGAAGTAGGTTTTCTCAGGATTGAGAACAATCAATAATCTTTGTTTGGTCTCGCGGGTTATCCGAACGCTTTGCCCATGCAAGAGTGGTTTGGAAACTTGCCCGTCGATAGTTAGAAATACTTCACTTTCACGTTCGGTCAGATTGACGTCAATAACTGAATGATCTGATATTACAACAGGGCGATGTGTTAGGCTATGGGGACAAATTGGGGTAATCACGAATGCTTGGACTGCCGGGTGAACGATAGGTCCTCCGGCCGCAAGAGAATAAGCCGTTGATCCGAGAGGAGAACTTATAACGATCCCATCACCCGATAGCTGAAAAATGGGTTCTTTATCGCATTCAACATTGAGGTTAAAGAGTCGTGCGATTTTACTCTTACTGACAACAACGTCGTTTACAAACTTTGATTTAAATAGGCACAAGTTACCTTGGTAAATTTCAACTTTAGAGAGTCTTCTCTTTTCAGTCTTAAAATCACCACGGAGGATTTTGGCAAGAGCATCGAACATCTCGTGAGCACTAAACTCAGTGATAAAACCTAGCTTTCCCCAATTTACACCAACAATGGGGATTGTTTTTTTTAAATTTCTGGAAAGACCAATAAGTGTTCCATCTCCACCCAGAGTTAGCACAATATCGGCAATTGGAATTTCAATAAACTCTAAAAAGTTAATTTTTTTGAGTTCCGATGATGAGAGGATTCTTTCCAGGCGCATTTTTTCTTGGCTAAGAAAATATATTTCAATTTTTCTACGAATAAGCCAGGCACATAAGTGCTGAACCATCGTATTAAATTGGCTATTCCCAATAGGGCGCAAAATAATGGCAATTTTTTTTACTTTCATGGTTGTGTATATTGTTTATTAAAATCCATTCTTTCAATAATTGAATCAACTGTTGCGTTTATATTATCAAATGGCTTGCTCAAAAACAGACAATTATAGCGTCTGGCCCTTTCGGAAATCTGAGCTGAGGAATAAGCACTCATTATTATGAATCTTCTTGGAATATCTTCCCGACGATATTTTTTTAAGGAATCCTCAAGTATATCAAAACCAGAGATGTCATTGAGCATGAGATCACAAATAATGAGATCAAAATCATCATTGAGAATTTTATTTATCCCATCGACGCCGTTTTGGGTTAAAATTGCATGGAAACCTTTATTTTCGAATAATATTTTTAAAGATTGCCCAATGAGAATTTCATCTTCAATTATGAGTATTTTTTTATTCATCAGCAGTTATTATAGTTTCTTTTGGTAGGGTCAGGCAAAAGATTGTTTGACCGTTTTGAGAAAAGGTGAGTTCAAGGTTTCCACCTAGCTTTTGCGCCAAACCTTTTGAAATAGCGAGACCCAGACCGTTTCCTTGAGGTTTACTGCTTACAAAGGGAGTAAAGAGAGATTCTGCAATGGTTGCGGGTATGCCTCGCCCGTTATCTTCGACGAAAATCTTAATCCCATCGAGTGACTTTTCAACGGATAATTGAATTTTAGCCAATTTCAAATCTTGATAAGCGCTTTTTAGCTCTTGAATAGCATTAATAGTGAGATTAAAAAGAATTTGAATGAGAACTGAAATATTAGTTTGAATTTTAATAGACTTTAAATCTTCAGGAATCGTAGCCGTGAAGTTAACTTGTCTTAACTCACTTTTAAGAATCGTATAAGTACGGTCAATAATTTTTTCTATAGAGAGAACGGAAATTTTTTGTTGAAGACTAAAGGTGTCTGTCATGTTGTTAAGAATTTCAAGAGAACGATTCGCGCTTTCAATGATTTGCTTAAATAATTCATAAAAAGAGGACTTGCTATATTTAATCAAGAGAATATCAAGGGCCATTTTAATACCGAACAAAGGATTACTTAGTTCGTGCTTTAAAATATTAAAGAGTTCCCCCATAAGCTTTATTCTTTGATAGTGAAAAACATCAACAGGTTTATCACGGTATCCCTCAGAATCATAGTGAAGTTTAAAGTTTTTATTCTTGGTTAAGAATACTTTATGTGAATCTTGTAAGTTTAGAGGCACATCTTTCTTATTAGTATCTATAATTTCAATTTGGTATCCCGTTTTTTTCAAGCTATCCATTAGAGTCAAGAAAGTATTTTGAGTCGTATTTTTAGATTCTATATAATTAAGTGCTTTTTCAATATGATTACAAAATTCCTTAAAAGTCGTGACTTCATTTTCTTCAGGAGTAATAAAGTCATCTCGGGAAATAATAAGAATAACCTGATGAGTATTGAGAGTAAAAGTATTGGCTAAATAGCTTCCAACAAGTTTTAAGTTGGGAGTAATAATCTTGTGCTCATAGAAATAATCAGTTTTGCTTTTTTTGATAGAATTAAAAATACTATTGAAGTCACTAGACTTAATGAAATAAGATTTTAAACGCCTTCTTTTGTTGTGGTCATAGACATGAGCATTCGAGATTCCTTTCTGTAAAGATAATAACAAAAAGGAAGAATAGTGGTTAAAGACATTAAGTTTCATCAAACGAGCGGGTATGTCTTGCAAATTTTCAGATTGAATCAATGAGATGACGATGTTTTGAAGGTTATCGCGGTTTTCTTTTAAGAAAGTAAGATTAGCCTTGGACTTCGAAAAGTTTTTTTGAGATTTTTTGATTTTATCTTTGAGCTCATCGAGTTCACTTAACGTCTTTTGTGAATTTTGAATATTCATCAAAAAAGGAATTAAATTATTATAGCCATGAATTGTAAATGTCTCTCCCTGAGGGTTTGAAACGGTGAGAGTTTCTCCAATTTCTTTATCAAGAACTAAATCGGCATTTTCTCTTCCAGATTTTTTAAAATTAAGTTGGCGAGGAAAATATTGTTTTAGTTCTTCATCAGAGTAAAAGATGCGAAGTGGCTGCCGGGTATAGAGTTCAAAAAATGATTTATGCACAACAAGCGCCTCCTGGAACGTGCGCTTTCATGATAGTTCAAAAAAGGAGGGCTTACAAATTGACGCGGATATTATTTTTTTCAGCAACTGAAAGAAAAATGTCATGAATAACTGAAATAAGAGGTTGGACTTGGAAGGCCTTGGCCATAAATTTTTCAGCAATTCGCTGGACCAAAATGTCTGAAAAATTTAGTGATTCATAGGCGAAAAAATTATAAAGAGGTTTTAGTTGATTGCATTCTGTCACGATAATGGCTAAAAGGTTGTGAATTTCTTGAATAAATTCGTAGTATTGAACAATAATGTCACCTTGGGGATCCGAAAGATCTTTGATTTTTCTCGAAAATGTTATGACATGCTCCATAAGGTTATAAATCTTTGTCAGCATGTCTATATGATATTCAAAGTTCTGAGAGCTTTCGCTGTAGTCCAGGGAGACGTTTTGAAGATTAATATGTTCTTCTTTTAGGTAATAGTACCAGAAGAGATGATAGCTTAATCGGTAGAGGTGATTGAGACTCTTAATTTTCCAAGTCTTAGTTTTGGGAGCTAAAAGATGTTGGGAGATGCTATAAGAATATGAATTGGATTTCCAATCTGTTTCCTTTCCTGCGCTTTCAATAAACTTTTTTAGATCTTCACCAATTTTTTGGAGAGATTTTTCTGAATAATCAGTTTCATGATAAGTATTTCTTGTACTGGTAGAGAAAAAGTGTTCTAGGGCAACGGTATTCATTCGACCAATATAAAATGCATGATTGGACACAGTGCTTGTAAGATAAGTGATAAGGGGATTGTCTCCAATAAGTAGAGAATTATTTAAAGTTTCGTTCGTTTCTTGTAGGTTCTCAATTTTTTTAATGTTTTTCTGGGATGTAGCAAGTTTTTCTAAAAACTGTAACTGAGGACTCCATAAGAGATGAAATTCTATGCGAGGGAATTGAGAACAAAGCTCACTCAAAAGATTAATCCAAAATATTTTTGCTCTTGGCTCGGTGTATGAATCAATTGAAACAAAGACTCTATTGAATTTTATTTCTGTTTTTTCAGAAGCATAGTTGTACTTTAGCGTTGGGTTTAAAGATTCTTTTAAAATATTGGTTATAATACTTGTCAGAGAGATTGTATTATAAGGATTATTTACAAATTGAGACACTAAATAAGCTTCCCAGTCTGAAAGATATTTTCTATTTTTCGAGTAATTAGAATAAAATCCATAAATATTTTGAAAATTTAACTGCTCAATTTCTGAAAGAACTTTTTTGGAATTGTTGAAGTTATAAACATCAAATGATTGATTTTGATTTAATTGCTTGAGCTCTGAAAGATCTTTTATATAAGTGACGTTAGATAAATGAGGAAGAAAAGAGTTTAAATAATGATTCGTTGTTGGAGAATAAAAAAAGATTTTTTCTTTAATTTCAAATTTATTTATGGCCTCTAAAATGTTAAAGGCTGAAGCCCACTGATCATGGGCAATGAAAAGTAGCGAAGTCCCTACGTTTACACTCAAACAGAAATCCTTGGCGCTTGTTTGGTTTTTGGTGCTAAAGAATTCAAAAAAGTTGATAGTTTTTGGTATTCTTCTCTCAGGTTAAATAACTTCATTTCAATATTCGAGAGAAGCGTCTCTTGAGAATGATCATTTAGATCTTCTAAACTTGATTGAAATAAGAGATTTATTGATGTTGTAATAAAGATTGGATCACCCTGAATGAAGAGATTGTTGAGGTGAACCAGGAATTCTCTGATTTTCTTTTCATTATGAAGTGCTTCTTTGAGAGTTTTAATGGTTACAAGTAAATTTTTTGAATTGTTATTCATCAAACTTCTTTCACACGATGAAAAATGTGCAATTTCTTCTCTTGAAAAAAGATTATAAATTTCATTATCAATAATTTTTGAAGCTTCTTGATTGGTCCACGTGTGGTAAGTTCTTATCGAGTAGTTTCCAAGGTTTTTTAAATTGTTATCAGTTGGATTTATATGAAGCCTGAAACTTCCGTGTGAATCGACTTTAATTTGATAAATATCATTAAATAACCATTTCACTGAAGAACGAGGTTTTCCTTCCAGTCTAATATCGATACAGGCAAGGAGTTCTTCAAAAATAATTGAAGATTCATCATATTGAATGATGATGTCATCTTTGACATATGAATAGCCGGTACTATCATGGTAATTTTTATTAGCTCGTAGAGTAATGGTTGGCACTTGATAGCAATGAGCAATTTGTTTAATTACAGTGTCGCCAGTAATGATAATTGTCGAGTTTGCTACAACGGCGCTTAAAGCCTCCAGGTCTGTTTCAATAATATAAAGCTCTTCATTTATTTTTTGTTGTATCTTTTCTAAAACTTCTAGTTCTGGAACATCACCAATATTGTGTATAAATACTGGGAAATAGCGATCGTTATTAAAGAGTTCCCAGGAAATTTCATCGATATTAAAACTATTGGCAGTAAAAGCACTGATATCAATAGAGATCATTTTTTTAGGTTTGTTTATACTTTTTATTTCATTTAAAGAAGTTTTAGCGTTGTCGAAATATTTTCCTCGCGCTTCCCATGGAGTAGGTGTTTGGTAGGGAAGATTAAGTAAACTCATGAGAAGTTCAAACTTATTGATCGCGATAGGGTTATAAGGATAAACTTCGTTGAGGTATTTGGCCCATTTGTTACTATATTTAATGACCTTGTCTTTGCTGTAGTGAACTCCATGGTAGTGTTCGAAGTTCAATACAGATGAAAGTATGCTTGAAATGTTGTCATTGGATGTGTTGATGACAGTATCCCAGCGGGTATTAAAGATTGATCCAAGATTTCCCCAAAGTGTATTGACAGCATGAAAATCGGGGATAAGCTGACTTCTTTTAATTTTTTTGATTTTTTCTTTGTCAATGTAATGAGTTGTTATGTCGAGATCGCCACACATCTCAATGCTTTTATTTTTTTCCCAAGTTAAGAGATGCAGTTCATAATTAGGATTTTCTTTTTTCCAATGTAAGATAATATTCTTTATGAGGATAAGTTCTTGTGAGGTTTTCAAGCTTATAAAGAGTGTCTTCTTCATGAAAATGACCTTTGTTTTTTTGGCTTAATCTATCATTTGCAAAATGTTAAAAAATGCATTTTTAAAATCGTAACTTTTGCATTTTGAAACTTCTTTTTCAATTTCTTCTAAACTTTTATCAGCTTCTTGTTCCCATGGAATTCTCAGGCTAAGTTCATAGTCGATAAAATTAGCGTAGCGGCTAAGACGATGATCAGGTGTATAGGTTAGAATATCAGTGAAGTAGTTTTTATTTGCTTTAAAAGATGTTGGATAAATGAAAATAGCTGGTTTTCGAATTAAAAAATTAATGAAGTGTTCATTGGTGTACAAAAGATCGGCTGTTTGGTTAAAGAAACGGATATTAAAGGAATCAAAAAGATTTTTATTGTTGTTTTGATAATTTCTAATAAGTTGAACGTTGGGTTCAATAATTGTGATACAAAATGAATTTTTTCTTTTATAGAGTTTTTTAGCGATAGCATTAATGTGAAACCCGCTCGCAAGCCCGAGCACAAGAAAATTATTATGTGATTGAATTTCTTTTTCGTGCTTAAGACAAAATTGTTCAGCATCTTTTATAGGGTCAATCTTTGAATCAAGGTAAACACCATTGGCTATTGGAATTTGATATCCATTGTGATTTTCAAACTCAAGATTTTTGTGCATTGAAGACCCTATTTGTTTAAGTTTTGAAGGTTATATTTCTTCACGTTTTCTTTATTGATGAACGTTTCTTTTATATCACCTTTAAGAACTGCTTGCATTTTGAGCAGGTTACTCAGGATCTGTTCATCAAGTTTTATTATAGCATTAATTTTTTCAACATTCTTAGGGTTTAGTGATATTTTTTTTTGTTTCCTGATAATTTCAATCAGCCTTTTTCTGTTTTGGACATCAGTTGGATTGAGTTCTTCCATGAGATTAGAATCATGTAGCATCTTTAGTGTGATCTGGTTAATTTTCTCAATCCATCTATCAATTTCATTCATAGTTTGTCATTTCTGAGTAGATTCTTGTGGGCTAGTCTTTAAAGACTTAATGGCTTCAGTCCACCCACCATAAAGTGTTTTCAGGACGGATAAAACTCCCTCAAGTGGAGCCTTATCAATATTAATATTGGCCTTGGTGCTACTGTGAAGAATATAGTCGTAAAGAGCGTTAAGTTCTTTCGCAATATCCCCACCGACTTCAAAGTCCAAGCTATTGCTTAGTTCAATGATAATGTCTTGAAGTTTTCCAATGTTTTCCCCTTTTTTTGTCAGGTCATTGTTTTCAATGGCTTCAATAGCTTTTTTCGTACAATTAATGGCCGTCTGGTAGAGCATTAAAAGCACTTGCTCTTTACTGGCAGTTTGCACTGATGTTTTTTTATAAGCTCCTAATCCATAACTACTCATCTCTTCTCCTTGGTTTTATATCAAGTCTTTATTTTTTAATCTTATCCTAACTGTTGAACGGGATTAACTCCCTGGTTTGCGAGACCCGCAAGTCCTTGCCCTTGTGTTTTAATTTCAGACATTGTCTCTTCTAGTCTTGCAAATTTAGTTTTCAAATTTTTTTCTTTTTGTTCAATATGGCGTTGTTTATCAGCGATTCTTTTGTCGATCTGAGAAATATTAGATGTGAACCCTTGTCTTCTTACATGGAGAGTTCCCGAAGGAGATTTCAAAGAATTGTCGGCGACATCAAAAACATTGTTGATAAAGCCATTGATGTTCCCTTGTTCAGTCAAGCGGCCAATAAGTATTTGCGCCGAAGATTTGTAATCTTTTTTAAGACTAGATTCAAATTTGTCTCGATCAAAATTGAGTAAACCATCTCGTTTAAAAGTGATACCTAAATCACCAATTCTTTTCCATCCCATTGACGTCGGTATTGGTTGAAAGATGGTATTACGAATTCTGGTTTCCATTGTTTGGAGTGTAATATCACCCCCAAGAGTTGTTCTCGTATTTGAGTTTTCATCGAGGTCGTTCTGGGTGTTGATAAATTCAAGGACTTTGTTGATGTGATCGACAAGGGCTTGGACTTTATCTGCTATTTTTGCTGTATCTTCAACGATTTCGAGAGTAAATTCTTCACCAGGTTTTAAGAGATCGATGTTCACACCAGGGAGAATATTTGCAACTTGATTTTCAGGGACTTCGATTTCAAACCCATCGAGTGAAATGACAGCATCTCGACCTTCTCTTTCTTGATCAACGTAAAGATCTTCTTCTCCATCAACGAGATAAAGATAAGGAAATGTTGCTTTATTTTTATCCCCAGTATCTTTCAAGGCAATAATGAGGCGATAGGGTTCATCTTCGTTAATCCCGTCATTGACCACGGTGGCATACATGCCATTTGTTGGGTCTTCATTTATGAGTTTAGCGATACCGTTCATGGAGGAATTTTCTGGATCGATGTAAATTTCTCGCGATTCTCCATTGGGAAGATAGTATTGGAGATACCCAACTCCGAGATAGGTTTTATTAGGATCTTCAACCCCATTGGTAAATACTGATGATTTTCGGGCCAGTGATTTAACTTGGAATTGGTAACTTCCTGGTTGAGCAATATTTTTATCGAGAGTTAAATTGACTGAATCGTCACCACGAGCCACTTTAAGTTCACGAAGACTCCGCTCTGTGCGGTTGGGGAGGACGTCTTTCTTAATGTCTTCGACATATTTGATGAATTCGTCGAGCAATGTTTTCTTGCTTTGAATTTGAGCTTTGCGTTCTTCCATTTTTTGGATAGGAATCTGTTCAGCTTTCATGAGCTGTTGCACAATATCTTTTGGAAGTCCTGTCCCTATGGAACCGAATGATATACCCAAACTTTAATCCTCCATGATTTTTGTTTGAGTTGAGATATTCATAGAGAATATCCTATTATAGAATTTTAGCAGATGCGTAATAGTTAACAATAGGGAAGATAATACGTAAGGAATTTGCCCTTGTTATGAGGGTTTCGAATAGTGTGTAAAATCTATCGGGAAAAGAGTTGTCTATGGATGAATTGATGAAAGTGAATTGGGGAACGAAAAAGGTAGCCTACTTTTTAAAAAAGCTGTCTATTTTTCTACTCTTTTTATCTCTGCCAGTTGTTCAGTCTCATCAACATAACTTGAGCTTTGAGCTCAGTCTTGTCTTCTTTTTGGCTTATTTTGTATTTATTTGCTGGCAGAGTTACCTATTGTCTCGAGAAATTGAACACCGGCTAAGAATTTATCCTAGGGCCAATTCTTCAATGGATCGTATATTAGCTCGAATTCTCATGGGTTCAAGTTTGATTATGGTCTACTGCTCATTTCTTTCAGTTTTTTCAGGAAAAGTTGCAGACGTTCTCTATTGGAGTGTTTGGTTAATGTGGTTGATTTGGTTATCATGGCCAACAAAGAAAAAAATTATAGAAAGTCGAATTTCTAATGAATTTAGTGAGTTTAAATTTTTAGATGGCTTTGAAAAAACGACACTTTTCCTGGGACTTTTAACGTTTGTTGTTTCGCTTCCCCATATCCCCCAATTTAATAGTTTCGATGCAGCCAGATTGTATATCGATCCCGATGAATATTTGCATTCCAATATTTGGGATTTTATCTACTACATTTACTTTTTTGCAGGAAAGCAAAGCAAAGAAACTGTTCTTCAAATTTTCTTTCATTTTTATTTTTATTTTTTTTCAATTTCGATGTTAAGTCTTTATAGTTTGTTTCGTTATTTCTTCTCTCGGAGAGTTTCGATCTTGGGAATTTATGCATTTATTTCTACATGGTCGTTTTCACTAATATTAGAACACGGGTTTAATGAAATCTTCTTGACGAATCTTGGTATCGTTTGGTTGTGGCTAACAATTTGGGCGATACGCTCATCGTCTTACCGTTCAGGGCTTTTAATTGGCATTGCCAATTACTGGTTTTGCACTGTTAACCCACAAATGATTTATCTGTACTTTATTCAGTTAGCATTAGTTTTTTATTTTATGAAAAATGAGAAGACCAAGTGGTTTATGAGACAGTTTTTTAAGTATAACTTACTGGGAATGATTCTTTCTTTATTTGTCGTTTTAAGTCACTCACAAGCGGCTCTTTTGTGGTTTAATGGGGATATTCTTGCAGTTCTCAATGGGATTGGAGTCATACTATCTCGCAAATCTTTTTATTATATAGCGCCAATTGGACTTCTCTATCTTTTTGTCTCTCGATTTAACTTTAAAAACTTGAAAGGAAAAGAAAGCCATCATTATCGATTTTGCCTCACCCTTATTTTGATCCTTGTAACATGGGGAGTATTCTTTGATCGTTATATAGTTCAGTCATTTGGTGCTATCTCACTTCTTGTCTTCTTTGCCTTACTCCCTCTAGAAGAGCTTTTTGATCGCTTAAATGCCTTGAGATCAAAGAAAAATCTCATCTATCTGGTCTACATTATGATCTGTCTTCTCGATTCTCACTTTGAGGGTCGCGTGAAGATTTTTTTAGAAAATTTCAAAAATTAGGAGTATTAACTGAGTAAAAGTTTATGCCAATGTGAATAATTGGGGTCATTTTTGTGGAAAACCCAATTTTTTGTTTCCAAAGTTAATCGAAAAGTATTTAGATGTTGCATAACTTATTGAAATCCTGAAGGAACGAACAGTTCTTTCTTATTGGCACATTACGTAGTAAGTATGAGGAACATTGTGGATAACTTCTAAAAAAATTGTGTAAAAACTTGGTGGGTATAATTCAATTTATGAGTAGTGAATTAGAATCGTACAGAAATTTCATTAAAAGATCTAGAGAAAATTTAAGAAAAATTTTAAAAAATTTTTCACCTGATCCAAGTATTAAATTTTCCCTCGATTTAGTAACCAAATATGATTTAGAAATTTCAAGTGCAATAAAATCCATTGTTAAAAAGCTGTTTGGTGGAGAGTATTTTTTCTTTTCAGAAGAAGAAAGAAGCCATGGCTTGAAACTTCCCCTTTGTCTCGTCGATCCTATCGATGGAACTTTTGGGTTTGCGACAGGTTCAAGGGAGTGTGCCCTTAGTTTATCGTTCATCCATGACTATGACCTTCAGTCTGAAAAAAATGTTCATTGGATTTGGAATTTTTTAAAAGATGAAGAGAGTTTTTCAATAAAAGGACAACTCAAAAATTTTGAAGTTTCTCTGTTGGATGGAACAAAGACTTCTTTGCGAGGGCTTGTCTCTCGTCGGGATAGTGAGCGTGGTCTGTTTCAGCAATTAATTTCAAAAGATTATCATCTGGAACAGATGGGAAGTATTGCCTATAAGCTTTTGAAGTTGTCATTGCATCAGTGTGATTTTGTGTATTCGGTAACAGATAAGAATATTTGGGATATTTTTGCAGGATCTGCACTGGCCACACAAGCAGGCTATTTTCTCTATAATAAGCAGGGACTTGTTACTCGTTTAGAAAGTGAGCTGATCAAAGGACCTTTGTTGTGGTGTCGTGAAAGTGATTACAATTTTTTAAGAAAAGAGATTATAGAAAAATGAGTTTTAAAGTAAAAGATTTTTATTACAAAAAGGCTAAAAAAGAAAATTTTTTAGCGCGAAGTGTATACAAACTTGAGGAAATCAACAAAAAGTTTCATATTATAAATAAGGGCGATAATGTTCTTGATTTAGGTTATTATCCTGGTTCGTGGATTCAATATATTTCCCAGGTTATCGGTGGGCAAGCTGTTGTTGTGGGAGTTGATATTCAGGAAGTTCAAGAAAAACTTAATCGACAGCCCAATGTTCGGCTCTTTCAAAAAGATATAAATGAAATTGAAACGCTTACTGAACTTGGTGTAGATTCGAAATTTGATTGCTTAACTTCAGACATGGCGCCTAAAACAACTGGAATTAAGGAAGTTGATCAAGCTCGAAGTCTCAATCTCGTTGAAGAAGTCTTTGCAAAAATGGATGTTTTTCTGAAAGAAGGTGGCCATTTCGTTATCAAGGTTTTCGAGGGACATGATGCTCAAGTGTTTCTCAGGTCTCAGAAAAAAACTTTTTGCGAAACTGCATTTTTTAGACCAAAATCAACCAGGAAAGTGAGTAAAGAATATTTTTTTATAGGGAAGGGATTCCAAGGTAAGAGCTCTTAAAAGCGAATGGAGAAACTAATGGCCTTTTTTAAGAAAAAGCAAAAGAAGAAAAAAACATTTAAAGAAGAATTTCCCAGCCTCGTCATTATCATTTTTGTTGTTTTGGTTTTTAGATCGGTGTTGTTTGAACCCTATAAAATTCCGACGGGTTCGATGATTCCTACTCTAATGATTGGGGATTATATTCTTGTTAATAAGTTTGCCTACGGTCTTAAAGTTCCTTTTAGTGATTGGTTTGGAGAACCAACTTATATATCAGGTCCTAGTCAACCTAAGAAGGGTGAAGTTATTGTTTTCAAATACCCGATAGATCCAAGCTTTAACTATATTAAGCGAGTTGTTGGTGTTCCAGGAGATACTATCGAAGTTATCGACAAGGTTCTTTACATCAATGATAAACCAGTTGAGATGGACGAGTTTGATGGAAAAGAAATTATGGAAGATATGGATGATAAATTTAAGGATTTTAATTTTCGATTTTATCATTCTAAAACAGGAGAGCACGAGCATGTTATCCAGCTCGATACCGAAAATTACTATAGCGCTAATTTTGAAAAAATTACCATCCCTGAAAACATGTTTTTCGTGATGGGAGATAACCGAGATCATTCTCATGATTCAAGGGGATGGGGATTTGTCCCAATGGAAAATATTAAGGGAGAAGCTCTGTTTGTGTGGTTTTCAATGACCCTACCGTTTTCTTGGCCTTGGGAAGAAGATCTCGATCATCCTCTGAAGTTTCGGCCTTGGAGAATTGGAACGGGAATAAATTGAAAATACCTGAGTTCTTCAGTCTTTAATTTTTTATAATTCAATTTTTTGATCTTATTTCCGAAAAGCCCAATGCATGGAAACTAAATTTTTCAAAAAAGGTACAATATTGTTTAGAGAAGGCGAAGAAAGCCTTGAGATGTACTATATTGAAAGTGGTTCTGTTGCGATACTTTGTAAAGGTGACACAACTGGAGAAAATGTCCCTGTCAATATTATTGGCAAAGGCAATTTCGTTGGAGAGTTTGCTTTTTTCGATGAAAAGCCTCGTTCAGCAACAGTTATGATGGTGGAAGATACAAAGTTAAAAGTCATTGATCGTCATGTGTTGAAAAGTATCGGAAAAAATGGAATTTTTATCATTCAAGCGCTTATAAATAAAATGCGCTCAATGAATAATAACATCGTGACTTCACAGCAAAGTGACGATGATAAAGCAGCCTAATCCGGCAAATACTCATGAAAATTTCAACAGCAAAATGACAAAGTATTTACTTCTGGCCCCATTCTAAATAACTAATTCTTTTGTTATTCTTTTAGCAACACAAGTAATCCCCTGATCATATGTTATTGGAGAATTGGCAATGAAAACTCAGTTAGTAGAGAAAGTTAATCAAGTTTTGAATAAAGCAAAGAGTATCGTTTATGGACAAGATGAAATGCTCGAATCTATTCTTTGTGCGCTCATATGTGAAGGGCATTTGCTCATTGAAGGGATGCCTGGATTGGGAAAAACTCTGAGTGTTTCGACTATGAGCAAACTTTGTAACCTTGCTTTTAAAAGAGTTCAGTTTACTCCAGATCTTTTGCCCTCCGATCTTATTGGGACGATGGTGTATAATCAATCGAAAGAAGAGTTCTCTACAAAGTTTGGACCTATCTTTACTCAAATTCTTTTAGCGGATGAAATAAATCGCTCTCCAGCGAAAGTTCAAGCTGCTCTCCTGGAGGCGATGGCTGAAAGACAAGTCACAATTGGTGAAAGATCTTATCAACTCAAAAGACCTTTTGTTGTCTTGGCAACACAAAACCCCATAGAGCAAGAAGGAACCTATAATCTTCCCGAAGCCCAGTTAGACCGCTTTATGATGAAAGTGGGTGTTGATTATCCTGATTTTGATTCGGAGAAAAGTATTTTGGACCTTAAAAATGAATACGGACAAGAGTTTGAGCAAATTCTCAATGCTGAAACAATTGGAAATTTAAAAGAAACAGTTGATTCTGTTTACGTTGACGACAAAATAAGAAACCTCATTGTTAAACTTGTCCACGCCACAAGGCCCGGATCAAAATATTACTTTAAAGAATTTGATGGCTTGATTACAGCCGGGGCTTCACCAAGAGCGAGTATTTGGCTGTTTAAGATTGCAAAATTTAAAGCCTTTCTTGATGGGAAAGATTTTGTTACCCCTGATAATGTTTTTTCCATTGTCCCCAATGTTTTGGGCCATAGAGTTATATTATCTTACGAGGCGATTGTCGATCGCGTGGACGTAAGAAATGTTGTTAAGGATATTGCTAAAAAGTGTCTATGAATCTTGTTGAAATTGAAAAAGTTGTTAGTCAAATTCAAAACCAATTATTTAAAAAGGCTAACTCATATTCTATCGGTTTGTTTAAGTCGAATTTTCGAGGAGCGGGTCTCCAATTTCGAGAGCATCAAATTTATACACCTGGAGACGACGTTCGTTTCATTGATTGGAAACTTTCTGCACGTTCTGCAGATAAAACATTTATAAAAACATTTGAGGAAGAAAGAAATCTTGAAATCGTTTGCATGATTGATTTTTCGCCGACAATTTTTATGGGCTATAAAGATGTTTCGAAGCTCCAAGCGGCTCTTGAAATAGTTTGTTTACTCTATCTCTTAACAAAAGAAACCAAAGATAAAGTTAAGTTGATTCTTCTATTGGATGATGTGATACAGCTACCAGTTTCTACTGGCAAAGAAGGTATAATTCAATTGATATCCTATCTCGAAAAGAAAAATATTATCGATGAAAATGGAAAAATTAAGTACGGGCAAAAAAGAAAGTTTGATCTTGATGATAAAAAGAAACTAACCTTGATCAAGTCATATGTTGCTAGGAAAAAAGAAACTCTTTATTTTAGTGACTTTCTTGATTTTAGTTTTGGCGAAGAATTTTTCAAGATGCTCTATAACTATAATTTTCACTGTTTTCGATTGTCATCTCCACTCGATGATGCCGACTCTGTTCCCTATTCTTTTAAGGCAGAATACGATACCCAGAATTTTTATTTTTTTAGAAAAAAAGGAATTAGGGTTGATAAAAAAATTGAAGAAGAGAAAAGAATAAAAAAACTTGATGTCTCGGAGAGATATCTCGAAGATTTTGTAAAAAAGATGGTATGAGAAAATTTGTTATTAGTCTTATTTTGGTGTTTGTAAATATGGGAATTTTGTTTTCCGCCTCTGCAGATGTCATCAAGGCGGAATTTTCTGCAATAGAAAATCACCCGATCGATATCGGAGATACTTTCCAAGCTGTTCTTAAGGTCACAAAAGAAATAGATACCCCCGCCTATCAAAAGGCGATCGCTGATTTGCCTTCAAGCATAGGGGGAGCGTTTTATGTCATAAAACTTGATTTTATAAAAAATGAAGGGCCACAATCTCTTGTAGGACTTTCACTTGTCTATGAAAATGTTCTGGCTTCAGATAAGTTCGATCTTGAGCTCGTGAAAGGTGAAGTATTAGAAATTAAAGTGATTAATCCTGAGCTTTATCAAAAAGATCCAGTTGAGGCGAGTCAGAATTTTTTTATATTAGAACTTGAGAAGGGTCCTAGTTTTTGGATATGGATAGTGCTGGCGAGCTTATTGGGAGTGGGCCTGTTGGCGTTCGGTCTTAAAAAACTTCCAAAGTATTTAAAAGAAAAAAAGAAAAAGCGAGAAGAAGCCCAAAAGAGAAATCAATGGCAATTATTTTTTAAAAAAGCTTATAAAAGAGAAGACTTTGAAGAAATATACAAAAAAAGACAAGAGTGGGAGCAATGGGCATCCCATAGTAAGTCGAATCAATTTTTTCGTGTGCTCGATAATTATCAATACAAAAAAAATTGGTCACAAGAAGAAATGGCAGAAGTGACAAGAAACTTTAATAGCCTTAGGGATGAGATTTAAAATTGGAGCATAAGTATTTTTATTTTATTGTTTTGGGAATATTTTTAATCATAGCTTGGAGTTTGAGCTATTGGAAAATTTTTCAAAAAGGTGGACTCATCTCCATAAAGAGACAAAAAGGAGATCAATTCCCAACACTGGTCAGGGCTATTGTCTTTATCGTTGGATTGTGGGGGTTAAGCTTGATTGCTTATTCTCTAACTTTTCCAAGAAAGCCCCATTCCTTTACTCCCAATACAAGAGAAGTGAATGATATTTTTTTAGTTATAGATGTTTCGAGATCTATGCTTGCTGAAGACTTAGAACCTAATCGGTTAGAAGTTGCCAAAGAAAAATTAAGAGAATTTGCATCGATGCGTGTCACTGACAGAATTGGTGTCATTATTTTTTCTGAAAAAGTTTTCACACTTTTGCCTCTGACAACTGATTCAACACTAATAGATAAAGTCATGAAAGAGATTTCAGTCGGCTACCTTGGGAGTGGAACAAATATTGGTGATGCTCTTGGTTTAGCAGTCGCGAGGGCCCAGGATAGCGAAACAAAGAATAAAATTATCATTCTCCTCACTGATGGAGTAAGTAACGTTGGAACCTTGGCACCTCTGGAGGCTGCAGAAAAAGCAAAAGAATTTGGAATAAAAGTTTATACAATTGGATTAGGTTCAGACCGCGATGCCAGAATTCCCATTGGTAAAGGAATTTTTGGAACACAATACCAACGTATCCCGGGTGGATCCATCGACATGAAAACACTTGAGTCTATTTCCCAATTGACTGGTGGAAAAACATTTCGAGCTAAAGATGATAATTCATTAAAAGATATTCTCGGAGAGATTGAAAAATTAG
This sequence comes from Halobacteriovoraceae bacterium, assembly GCA_020635135.1. Classification (GTDB taxonomy): domain Bacteria; phylum Bdellovibrionota; class Bacteriovoracia; order Bacteriovoracales; family Bacteriovoracaceae; genus JACKAJ01. The sequence goes on along the minus strand of JACKAJ010000015.1, from coordinate 1,221,132 downwards.
AGAAAACGGAAATAAAAGTTCAAAGTCAGATTGTTTATGAGGAACTTTATCATTCTTATCTATTCTATGGATTTCTTTTGTTTATGTTTGCAGAACTATCACGACGCTTTGCCATAAGGGAGGTTGCATGAATTTTGTATACTCCCAGTATATTTATGCCCTTATCTTCGGTGTCGCCTTGCTATTTTATTTTACTTTGAAATCAGAAAAGAATTTTTTTGAATGGGTGAAAACTTATTGGTTTTATAAAAGATCTTTAAAAAATCGTATTGCTTCGTGGCTGTGGCTAGTCGGAATCGCTCTCTTGGCCATAAGTGTACTTGATTTGAGAGGACCTGAGAAAAAACTCCAAGGTGATGTTAGCGAACAAAAGACCATCATACTTATCGATAGTTCGCTCAGTATGTTGGCAGAAGACATACGTCCCAATCGTTATGATCGCGCTATTTTCATAGCAAGGCACTTTGTTAAAAAGGCGGCGGGGCACAAAATGTCGGTCGTTATTTTTTCAGACACACACAAAAAACTCGTTCCTTTCACAAGTGATTTTGAATTGCTTGATGCGAGAATTGCAGCTCTTAAAGATATCGGAGTTAGTGGAGGAGGAACCGGCCTTAAGCAGGCTATTCAAGAATCACTCATTTATCTAGGCGGAGACAGAGAGAAGATTGCGGGAAATATTCTAATTATTACAGATGCTGAAGAGACTGATAAAGGTTTTGATCTGAAAATTCCTGATAGTGTGACTTTGGCTGTCGTTGGTGTTGGGACTGCGAAAGGATCTGTCATACCTCTTAGAGATAACCAAGGAGTCTCACGGGGTTATAAAGAATACAAGGGTGAGAAAGTGGTTTCAAAACTTGATGAAGCGACGATAAAAGAAATTGGAGACAGTGCCAAGTATTTTAAATACTGGATTGCTTCGAGCTATTCTCTTCCTACAGATGAAATTCTTAATTTCTTTTCTCAAAGCTTAAGTAAAAAGATTTCTCAAGATGAAGTCCTTATAAAACCAGTTTTTACACAATATATTTTAATTCCAGCGATAATACTTCTCATCGTCAGTTATGCCTTAAAACTAGGATCTCCATTTGTTTTAAATTCATTGTTGCTTGGATTATTTTTCTTTTCCGGAGAACAGCTTCGGGCCCAAACACCTTCGGGAAATTCAACTCAGACCATGCCACAAATTCCAGAGCAGTTAGAGCAGCAAAGACAAAAAGAAGAGGAAGAAAAGCAAAAACTTGTTGAAGAAAAGAGTAAGGAAATTAATGTTCTTCTTGATAAGTGGAAGAAAGAAGGTCTTGATAGTGAAGAAAAAAGTGTTCTTGCAAGTAAGCTTCTTGTCATTAATGAAAGCCAGAAAGCAGAAAATATTCTTGAGAAAAATTTGAAAGACACAAAAATTAATGAGGAAAATAAAACGAGTTATTTTAATTTGGCTACATCTAATTTGCAAAATAAAAACTTTGATAAAGCCATTCATAATCTTAAAGATTTGGGAAAATATTTAAAAGAAAATCCTTCAAGTGAAAATCAAGATTTATTAAAAAAGGTCCATCAAAATACATTACTTGCAATCAAAAAACAAAAGCAAGAAAAGCAAAAACAGAAGCAGCAGCAAGGGGATCAGGGAAAAGATAAAAAGCAACAATCCCAGCAAAGTAGTGGCAAGGATAAAAAAGATCAAAAGAATAAAGATCAGCAACAGAAAGATCAAAACCAAGATCAGGGTGATCAAAACAAAGATCAAGATCAAAAAATGGATCAAGATAAACAAAGCGATAAAGATAAAAAGAAAAAGAAAAAAATACCTGGTTTGCTTAAGCAACTTATCAATGAAGATCGAGAGTTACAGAAAAAACTTTTAGATACTTCAACCCAAGATAAGAAAAACATGGGACCTAAAAAGGATTGGTAATGAAAAGGTTATTAGTTTTAATATTTATCACCCTTAGCTCACAACTCTGGGCTTCTGATAAAGTAACTATCATTCCCGATAGTAAGGATGTTTCACTAGAAGAAGTTTTTGGAATAACTTTTAGGATTGAAACAGAATCTGATGATGAACCTGAGATAAAGTTTGATCCTTATGGGCTTGATGTTTTGGAAAAATCCAATGAAGGGGTTTCGTCAACGACGACCTATATAAATGGAAAACTTTCTTCAAAACGAGAGTATATTATTCGCTACCAGGTAAAATCGAATATTCTTGGAAATGTTAGTCTTAGAAATATTGAGATTAAAGCTGGTAATGAAATAATTAAGCATTCAAATATATATATTAATTCAGCTAGAGAAGCTGAGAAGAATAGAAATATTTTTATTCAAGCCGAGCCATCTGAAACGAATGTCTACAAAGGACAGGGGATAATGCTTCGCTATTTTCTCTATTATAAAGTAAGGATAACTTCACAAAATATTAAGCAGTTTCCGAAGCTTAATGGTTTTATGAAGCGATATTTTCAAGAAAATCCTTATCGAGAGCGCATTAATCACAATGGAGAAATGTTTGAGAGAATGTTGCTCTATTCAACTGTAATCTTTCCAGAAAAATTAGGTGAAACATTTATTGATCCGTTAATTGTGGAAATCAGCTATCCTTCAAGAACTTCGAATAGCCCTTTTGGGTCTTTTGGGATGGGATTTCAAAATATCAGGAAAAAAACTTACTCAAGTAAGCGTGTCGCAATCAATGTTAAGCCACTTCCAACTTCTAATGTTCCAGAAGGATTTACAGGGCTTGTTGGATCACATTCATTTAAGTTAACAGTTTTAAAAAATAAATTTCTTGTAAATGAGCCAGTTGAGTTAAAACTTGTAGTCAAGGGAGAGGGGAATTTGGAAAACTATAGTGGACCAAGCCTTATCAATGATCCGGCACTTGAGGAATTTGAAAATAATTCCAACTTAGAAACCACCAATACTGTAATGGCTACAAAAACATTTCAATATACTTATCTTGCTAGAAAGAATGGTAAAATTGATGCCAAAAAGGTCCCGTTGGCTTACTTTGATCCAGCGAAAAACACCTATGTTACAGAATTTGTCGAAATACCAGAAATGACAATCGAGGGAACTGCCTCTGCTGGTGTGAGCCACGGGAATGGCAATGTTATAACTCAGAACTCGACTCAAGGGAATTCTGGTGCAGAAATTGAAAATAATCAAATTGCTTTGATTGGGCCTTATTTTGAAAATAGTATTCTGAAACAATTATTCAGTAATTATTTTAAAATTGTTAATATACTTTTGATTGTAGGAATAATTTTTGTATTCCTTATGATTTTAAAACCCATTTTAAAATTTAATCATAAAGATGAAATTGATCAGAGAATCTCAAAAATTAAAAAATCTAATTTGGGCTATACAGAAGTTTATAATTTTTTAGATAAAATCGAAGATAGTAATCGTTCACTATTAAAGAAAATTGAAAATGCTGAAATATCACCTCACGCGAAGAAATATTTTGAGAATATTTTGACAAATCGCGAAGACAATCTTTTTGGGGATAGAAAACACGGTAAAAATAAGCTTGCTTTTAAAGAAAAGTATTTTAAAGAAGTTGGAAAGCTGGTAAAAGCAAAGCATGAAAATCGTAAAGAATCTACGCGATTTATCCACCGCTGATCTTGAGGCTGGGATAGGTCTTACTATTGGAAATTTTGATGGAGTCCATCTTGGACATCAAAAACTGATTTCCCATCTGGTTGAAAGTTGTCGCAAAAAAAAATTGAAATCTGTCGTTGTTACTTTTGTACCCCATCCTAAAGGGATACTTTCTGATATCAATGAAAAATATCTCATTTTTCCTTTCGAAGATAAAAATAAATTCTTAGAAGAACTTAATGTGGATTATCTCGTTGAATTGAAATTTAATCGCGACTTTTCAACACTCTCACCAAAAGAGTTTTTAGAAAAACATTTCATCGTTTCCCCTTTTGTGAAACTCATTCACCTCGGTCATGATTTTTGCTTTGGTGCTAAAAAAAGCGGAGATTATCAATTTTTTAAAAGATATCTAAAGGAACATCCTGAATATCAATTAGAACTTTCCCAGGAAAAATCATTTAAAAAGAGTAATGAAATTGTTAGTTCAAGCTTAATTCGTAAATATATTTTGGATGGAGAGGTTGAGATTTCGAATGAGTTACTCGGGAAAAATTTTTTTGTAAGAGGAATGGTTATGAAAGGCGATGGGCGGGGACGAGAGATTGGCTTTCCGACAGCAAATCTTTCCATCGATGAAAAGATTATTTATCCAGGTAATGGTGTTTATATTACTCGAGTAAAATGGAAGGATATGAAGTATTACGCTGTCACTAATGTTGGAACTAGACCCACATTTAAAGATGAAAGATCTCCTATCGTTGAGACTCATATCTTTGATTTTAATAGGGATATTTATGGTGAAGAGCTAAAAATTGATTTCTTTAGTAAAATAAGAGATGAAAAAAAATTCAAAACAGCCAATGATCTTATCCATCAAATTCAACAAGACATCAACTATGCTCAATCGATGATTAACCACCTAAACGACTCAAATTAGAGAGTTATTCTCTTTATTTTTCTTAACGAAATGCCGAAAAAGAATGTGAAGATCCTTGTGATTTTAAAGGAATAGGTAATGTTTAGCGAAGAGTTTTTTCAGCTCGTTAGCAATTCTGGTATGGCGACATACAAAGAGTTGAAGAAAATTAGTGTTGCTAATAAACACAAAGAAGTCATTGGTGAGTTTGATCTCCTCGATCTCGAGGGGTTTGATGATGTTAAGTTCGCGAGTTTTATGGCGGATAAATTTAATTACACTATGCTTGATCTCAAAGATGCAGATATTTCAGAAGCGATTTTAGGTTTACTGCAAAAGAAACATGTTACTCGCTATCGCCTTATTCCTATTCAGCAAACAGAAAAAAAGGTTGTCCTAACTTCATTTGATCCTTTAGCTCAAAAAAATCTTAAAAGTTGTACGGACATCTTGGGAAAAAATGCTGATTTTGTTTTAACAACGATCGGTGCTTGGAAAGAGCTCTATAACAAAGTCAAAATGTCGCTAGATGAAGTCCTAGATACAATTAAAGAGTTCGAGCCCGATGATACTGAACAAGAAGTTGCTGATGCTGATGAAAATATTAATAGTGATGTGGTAAGTTTTGTTAATCGGATTTTAGCGGATTCATTCATTCGAAAAGCATCGGATATTCACGTTGAACCTTACGAGAAAAAGTTTAGAATTCGCTTTCGCATTGATGGAAATTTAATCGAAGTAGCACAGCCTCCCAAAACAATGATTGCGCCAATGATTTCCAGATTAAAGATTATGGCAAAACTTGATATTTCAGAAAAAAGAAAACCTCAAGATGGAAGGATAAAATTGTCGATAGCTAATATGCCTATCGATTACCGGGTTTCTTGTCTGCCGACACTCTTTGGTGAAAAAATTGTTATGCGACTTTTAGATCAATCCAACTTACAGCTTGATATGACGAAGCTCGGTTTTATGAACCGCCAACTTGCTACTTTTAAAGATTGTATCTATCGACCTTATGGAATGTGCCTGGTCACAGGACCAACGGGTTCTGGGAAGACAACGACACTTTATTCAGCCATGCAAGAGCTTAATAAGCCGAGCAACAACATTTCGACAGCTGAAGATCCTTGTGAATTTAACCTCGAAGGGATTAACCAAGTTAACATTAGAAAAGATATTGGGCTTACTTTTGCCTCCGTTTTGAAATCTTTTTTAAGACAAGACCCTGATATTATCATGGTGGGGGAGATTAGAGATTTAGAAGTTGGAGAAATTGCAGTTGAAGCAGCTCTTACTGGGCACTTAGTTTTTTCAACACTTCATACGAACGATGCAGCTTCTACTGTTACAAGACTTCTCAATATGGGAATTGAGCCATTTCTCGTAGTCGCTTCTTTGAATGTGGTTGTTGCCCAAAGACTTTGCAAAAGAATATGTAAAAACTGTCGAGTGGAATTACCAAATAAGCAAAAAGAACTCATCGCTTGTGGAATGGCCCCGGAATCAGCAGATGCCGTTAAAGTTTTTAAGGGAGAAGGCTGTGAACAGTGTAATGGGACAGGTTATAAAGGGCGAGTGGCGATTCATGAAGTTCTTCCAATGTCTAATCGTATTAGAGAATTAATTCTGAATGATGCGAGTGCAGAAGAAATTAAAAGAATGGCTATATATGAGGGAATGCGAACTCTGAGAATGAGTGCCTTGATTAAAGTTACCCAAGGTATAACGACGCTAGAAGAGGCTGTGTCGAACTCATCAGCAGATAACTTATTTTAAGAGAGAATATTATGGCAGATGAAGAGAGCACCAACACCAGCACATCGAAGACCAGGACGATAGCGGCTTCGACTACCGATCTTGCTGAGATAAAAATTCAGCAATTGTTTAAGTTAATGGTAGATCAAGGGGCATCCGATCTTCATATTACCTGTGGTTCCCCACCTGCCATTCGACTTCATGGAGAAATTGTTCGAATAAAACTCCCGCCATTGAATAAAAAAGAATGCCGAAAATTGGTCTATCAAGTTCTCAATGAAAAACAAAAATTAGAACTAGAAAAAAATTATGAATTGGACTTTTCTTTCGGGGTCAAAGGTCTTGCTCGTTTTCGGGGTAACGTTTTTTATGCCCAAGGAGCCCTTTCAGCTGCTTTTCGGGTCATTCCATCGATCATTCCCGATTTTGAAGCACTCAATCTTCCAACAATTTTGATGGAAATGACTTCAGTGGCGAACGGTTTGATTCTCGTAACGGGTCCAACCGGTTCAGGGAAGTCAACGACATTGGCTTCGATGATTGATAAACTCAATCAAACAGAATCAGGTCACATTATTACTCTAGAGGATCCAATCGAATTTGTTCACCAGCATAAGTCTTGTATTATCAACCAAAGAGAAATTGGAATGGATTCACTGAGCTTTGCGAATGGTCTAAAAAGTCTCTTGCGACAAGACCCGGATATTATTCTGGTCGGAGAGCTTCGAGACCAAGAAACAATCGAAGCAGCACTAACGATCGCTGAAACAGGACACTTAGTTTTTGGAACTCTTCACACCAACTCAACAGTTCAAACTATTAACAGGATTATAAACGTTTTTCCTGCCGATAAGCAGGATCAAATACGAAGTTTACTTTCATTTGTTCTTCAGGGAGTTGTAGCGCAACAACTTGTGCCTAAAAAAGATTCAGGCCGGCAGCTCATTCAAGAGGTTCTCTTCCCGACATTAGCAATTCGAAATCTTATTAGAGAGGATAAAATTCACCAGATTTACTCTCAAATGCAAGTAGGACAGGAAAAAACGGGGATGAGCACCATGAATCAAGGACTTATGCAGGCTTTCGAAAAAGGCCTAATAACCAGGCAAACTGCTTTAGATTTTTCTAATAATCCCGAAGAGATGATTAAGATGCTCGGAATGGATTCATCTGAATCCTAGATTAAAACGGTAAGGTTTATTGGACTATGGGAGCCTATAAATACGAAGGTTTTAATCGTGATGGAAAGAAAGTTACCGGAGCGATTGAAGCACAAGATTTGAACGACGCTCGTCGCCTGTTAAGGCGTGGCGGGATTCGTGCGACTAAAGTTCAAAAGCCAAGCATTCTCGAAGTCGATCTTGGAGCGTTTCTTTCTGAAAAAACGGGAATGAAACAATTCAGCGACAAAGATGTAGCTCGTTTCACCAAACAACTTTCAACTCTTATTGATGCTGGGGTTCCCATCATGCAATCCCTAGAAATTCTTTATAAACAAGAGAAAAACCCAGGATTGCGAAAAGCGTTGATGCGAATAGCGAGAAATGTAGGAGATGGAAAAAGTTTATTTGAAGCATTGGAAGTAGAAAAAGGATTTGAAAAACTTTACTGTCATTTGGTTCGAGCTGGAGAAGTTGCTGGGATTCTCAATGAAATTTTGGAAAAGCTAGCCGTTTTTTTAGAGAAAAGAATTGCCTTAAAAAAGAAAGTGAAGTCAGCACTTACATATCCCTCTATCGTTGTAGCGGTTGGTATTACTGTTATTACGGGACTGATGGCCTTTGTTGTTCCTCAATTTGTAGACATGATCAAAGAATCCGGGCAAGAGATTCCAGGGGTCACACTTTTTGTTATGAATGTCTCAGCGTTTTTTGAAAATAATTTACTTTATATTATTGGAACAATTATTTTTTCCGCCATTGGTTTTATGTACGGGGTGAGAACAGAGAATGGCAAAAAGATTTTTGATAAAGCGATATTAAAGGTTCCTTTGATCGGTCAAGTTGTCATCAAAGGGAGTTTGAGTTCGTTTTCTCAAACACTTTCGACGATGTTAGGATCAGGAATTTCCATTGTCGACGCTTTAGATATTTGTGCGGACACTATTGATAACACTTATATAGCTCGAGATCTCAAAAAAGTTCGGATGTCTGTTATAAAAGGAAAAAACTTAGCGGAACCCTTAAAGCGGATTACCTATTTTCCTCCTCTTATAGCCCAGATGATTCACGTTGGTGAAAGCACAGGGGCTTTAGATGATATGCTTAAAAAAGTTTCCAATGTTTTTGAGATTGAAGTTGAGGGAAGTGTCCAAAATATGACCCAATTAATTGAACCAATCATTCTGGTAGGGCTAGGAGGAATGATTGGAACAGTTCTGATAGCCATGTATTTACCGATTTTTATGAGTGCCGGTGGAGCTTAAAATTAAACTAGGTTCTACTGTGATTGCCAAAAAAACTTGTCAGATTTAGTCGGAAATTAAATTTAGAGAGTTGCCCCCTTTGTTTATTTGCGAAAAATAAAACATAATTTATAATGAAGTTTACAAAAACTTGATAATTGCATGATAAAAACCGAACAAAATAATAGGTTTTCATATTCAAACACAAAAAAGAGAAGGGAGTAATCAATGAGAAAATTTAACTTAGATCAAAAGGGTTTTACGCTAGTCGAACTCATGATCGTTGTTGCGATCATTGGGATTTTGGCCGCGGTTGCGATTCCAAACTATAAAAAGTATCAAGCGAAATCGCGGACATCGGAAGCAAAAGTTCAGCTTTCGGCTGCTTTTTCTGCTGAACAAGCTTTTAATAACGAATTTTTAATGTATCACTCATGTCTTGCTTTTATGGGATACGATCCAAGTAATGAGCGAGCTTCAAGACTATATGCCATTGGTATGCTCAGTACGGTTCCTGCGGGAACGACACCTGCGACTGCGACAACTGGTGGTTGTGATGAGGCTATAAGTGGTGATACTGGAGTCTCTGGAGATGACTGGTTTAGTGGTGGGAAGCCAATCGGTGCTGTTGCTCAACCAGCAGGTAACACTGCTCTCGGATTTATCACTATCCCTGACTTAGATGGTGATGGTAACTCGGGTGCATTACCAGATGAAGTTCTCGGAGTTTATGGACCATCCCAAAACAGATTTGCTGTTGGAGCTGTTGGTTGTGTTTCCAGTGATGCCTTAGCTAATGATGGGGTTGGGACTGACTGTACTGATGGAGATGCCGATGAATGGGTAATCGATGAAACAAAACAATTGTTTCAAGTTAACGTTGGTTACTAGAATTTCAAATTTTTCATATGAAATTAGAGCGCTTTTTTAAGCGCTCTTTTTTTTTGCTCTATTTTTTCTTCAAGATGTTTTTTTAGAAACTGGTTTGAAACTGAGTCAATCGAATTTTCTAAATATTCCAAAATATCTTTGTTTGAAACTTCATTTTCCTCCATAATTTTCGAAATATAAGCAACTAATATTTCAGGCGCTCTAGGGTCATTTTTAATTCTCAACATATATTTGAGAGCCTTATCATAATCTTGTACTTCTCCAAAGAAGTGCAATGAAGCATAGTAATTCAGAAAATAGTCATCAGGATAGATTTTTGCTCCCTTTTCAAAGAGGTAACTTCCTCCTTCAACATCATCTTTGATGACTGAAAGGTAGAGACCACCAACTCGGTAAGCTTCTAGGAATTTGGGATCGAGATCGGTAATTGTTTTAAAACGCAAGAAAAGCCAGTTGTTGAGATCGTCCTTGGCGTAGTGTTCAGTATCGGCGTCGAGCAGTGTTTTGATCCAAAGAAAAGAACTGATCATTCTCTTGAGTCCAACATGGATATAGAGTGAATTTTCTGAAAAATTGAGACGTCGAGCTTGGCTACTAACTTTCAGGGGCGGAAGTACAGTTTTTAAGTTAAAAAAGCACGCCAAGAGAGCAAAAAATAAAATCAAGACGATAAATTTTGTCGAATGGTACCTTTCTCTCATATGATAAAGTATATATGATTCGCATTGATAAATTGACTAAAACTTTCGATAAAGATCTTCTCACACAACCAGTGACAGCACTCAATAATCTTAGCTTCACCATCCCTGAAGGAAAAATAACCGGCTTTCTTGGCCGAAATGGAGCCGGCAAGACGACTCTCATTAAAGTGATGATGGATTTTATCAGGGCCACGAGTGGGCAAATCCATTTTGATAAAAAATTGGGAAAATCGAAAAAAGAAATTTTCAAAAACATTGGCTATCTTCCAGAAAGACCTTCTTTTTACCCCTATCTCACAGGAAATGAATTTTTGTATTTTATATCCGAACTTTCAGGCAAAAAGCGACAAGATATTTTACTTGGAATTAAAAAATATGCTGAGCGCTTGCGAATTCACGAAGCACTCAACAGAAAAATTGGGACATATTCTAAGGGGATGGTTCAGAGGATTGGATTTTTAACGAATATTGTCTGTGATCCTCTGGTTTATATTTTAGACGAACCTCTTTCTGGCCTCGATCCCATAGGGCGAAAAGAGTATAAAGATATTTTGCGAGACCTTCGAGCACAAAATAAAACAATCTTTTTTAGCTCTCACATCGTTTCAGATGTCGAGGAAATTAGTGAACATATTATTCTGATCGATAAAGGACAGCTCCTTTATGATGGAAGTTTGAAAAAACTTAGAGAAAAAAAGGGAACGGACAATGTCAGCATTTCTTTTTGGAAAGATGGTGAAATGAAGATCGTGGATTGTACCCAAGGTGAAGTTAAGGAAAAACTCAAAGTCATCATATCGAGTGGGTTTGAAATTTATGAGGTTACAAGGGCCCAACAAAAATTGGAAGAAATTGTCTACAATTTAAAATGAAAAATATTAGTATTATTGCCCGCTACACTTTTAAAGAGTTTATAAAAGGAAAAATCGCAATTGCCGTTCTTTCGCTTTGTGGGATTCTTTTTTTTACAACCTATGTCGCTTCAGAACTTACATATTCTACAGTCAATCGAATTATTCTCGATATTGGTTTCGGATTGGTGGTCTTAAGTTCGATGAGCATGGCCATTTTTCTCGGAGTGAATCTTATCTCTAATGAATTAGAAAGTAAGACTCTTTACATGGTGCTTAGCCGCCCAGTCTCACGCTTTGAATTTTTCACGGGCAAAATAACTGGATTGGCGCTTATCATGATTCTTTCCATTGTTATTTTGTCTTTGCAAACGATTGTGCTCTATCTGTTTAACGGCGGGCAGTTTGTTCCTCTGCTCGGCTATGTTGTTTTCTTTTCTATCATTGAAGCATTAATTGTAATGGTTATGACTATTCTCTTTTCACTTTTTACTAATCGTTATCTAACAATTTTTTACGCCGTTATTCTCTATATTGTCGGTCACTCTCTCGATGGGGCACTCCAGACGAAATTGGCCGAAAAAATTCCAGTTCTAAAAAGTTTAATTAATATTATTGGATATATTATTCCTTCGTTTTATAAATTAAATTTTAAAGACTTTGTGCTCTATCAAGCAACATTGGAAAATACTGTCGTCTATAGTGCTCTTATGTATGGAGTAAGTTACTTGGTGGCGATATTTTTTATTTGTCTCTATGTTTTTGATAGAAAGGAGTTAACATAAGCGTGCAATCAATCGTTGATTTATATATTTTTTTCTTGGGAGCAGCCATTGGAAGTTTTCTCAATGTTGTCATTTATCGTTTACCAAGAGGTGAAGATATTGTTTTCAAAAGATCCCATTGTCCAAAATGTAAGACTAAAATTAAGTGGTATAACAATATTCCACTTTTAAGTTTTTTAATTTTAAGAGGTAAGTGTTCTGAGTGCCGGACTAAAATTTCTTGGCGCTATTTTCTTGTTGAATTATTGGTTGGGATTTCAGCACTTTATTTCTATCACCATTTTGTTCTTCGCTTTGGAAGTTATGGGGACTTTGTTTTCTACTTTGTTGTGTTCTGTCTCTTTGTTTGCCATTTTTTTATCGATATTGATCATCAAATTCTTCCTGATTCCATTAATATTGTCCTCTTAGTTCTCCTTGGAGGGTATGCCATTTTTCATTTTTCTCTCAATCATTGGTTAATTGGAGCAGCGGTAGGATTCTTGGGCCCCCTCACAGTGACTTGGCTTTTTTACAAATTGAGAGGACAGATTGGATTAGGTGGGGGAGATATCAAACTTTACGGAATATTGGGTTTTTATCTTGGACCATTTGATATTTTAAGAAATATATTTTTAAGTTGTTTTGTAGGGACATTTGTCATTCTTGTTTTAATGGGTTTGAAGAGAGTGAGTAAGGATGATCCTGTAGCCTTTGGCCCTTCAATAATATTTATTTCAGTGTGGCAAATTTTCTTTCCTGAGCAATTGAATCACCTTATGAAATTAGTGGGGCTTTCCGCTCTAGTATTTTAAAAGTTGAATGATAATGATTGAAGTAGCTATAATTATTAGGATGGCATAATTAGAGTTGTGTGTTCAGGATCGGACCATTGTGCTTAAGAAATAGGATTTTCAAGCACTAAAGTTTTAGGATGAAAAACTCATGAGTATAGTAGATGAAATTATATCAAAGCTGGGAAGTTCTCAGCTCGTTGGTGTTGACATTGGTCAGAACGCTGTAAAAGTGTGCCAACTTTCAAAGTCTGGAAAAAGAAATTTTTCTATGAAGGCTTTTTCCTTCACCCCTCTTTCTGAATCAGCCATTTTCGAAGAAGAGATAAGTAAGCGCGATGAAGTGATTGACGCTATTTTTAAATCACTGGGAAGCGCGGGAATTCGTTCCAAAGAAATTTGTTTCGGATATTCAGGTTCAAATTGCATCGTAAAATCCATGAAAGCTCCAGAGGCTCCAGACGATGAAATTCGCGATTATGTTAACTGGGAAGCAGAACAGTTTATTCCTTTTGGTATTGAGAATGCAGAAATATCTGTTCACATCATGGAAAAATCCAATGAGGAAAATAGAGATGTTGTCATGGCAGCAGCTAAAATCTCTGATCTTGAAAATTACGAAGAGCTTTTTAAAGCCGCAGGACTAAAACTCAAAACAATCGATCTTCAAGTACTCTCGCTAATCAATGTTTTTGAATACAGCTATGCTGAGCATATTAACGAATATCGCAATGGAACTTTAATCATCGACTTTGGAGCTCAAAGTACAAAAGTGGTTGTTTATAAAGACGGTATTCCGCTCTTGACCAAGTCTATTATCCTTGGTGGAATCAATGCGACTGAAGACATTCAAAAAGAAATAGGTTTGGATTTTGCAGAGGCAGAAGAGCTCAAGCGATCAAAAACAGATGACAATAATTATCCGAGTGAAATTTTGGATACTGTTCATAAACATGTGAACAAACTTTTGCAGAAAATTAAAGATGCGATTGCATTCTACACTGCTTCAAATTCAGACGATCGAATTTATCATTGTTTTGTTACAGGGGGAAGCTTGCAACTTCCCGGAGTGATTGAAGGATTGTCTGAGATGTTGGATCTTTCTGTCGAAATTCTAGATCCGATGAGAAAAGTTGATATCAAAAAGAATTTGCCTCAAGGTTTAGTCGATTACATAACCTACTGTGGTGCCGTTTCGATTGGACTTGCCATGAGAAATTTTGACTAGGAGAAAGTAAATTGATTCGCGTTAATCTGAAATATTCAGGAGCTAAGAAAAAAACACTTCTCAATGAAGTTGATCTTGGTGCGTTTAATTTAAAAAATATTATTCTCGCTATATTAACAATAACTCTTCCTACAATGTTTATAGAAAGTGAATGGGAAGATGAACTTAAAGGTTTAGATGCACAAGTCGCCGGGTTAAATGCTGAAAAAACTGAAATTCAACGAAAATTGAAAGAACTAGATAAACTTAACTTGCGTGTTCAAGATCTCAAAAAACAAGAAACAGATCTCGTCGAACGACTCAAAATTGTTGAAAAAGTTGTCGCCAGTAGAATTAATCCGATGAAAGTCATGCTCTATATAGCAGAAAATATTCCTCCTAACGTTTGGATCGATCAGATGTCCATTGAAAATAATAGAATGAAAATAAATGGCTATGCCAAGTCCTTTAAAAATATTGGGGAATTTATAAGCAACCTTAAGCAGTCTGTTTTCTTCGGGCAAAAAGTGAATTTAGAAAATTACGTTACAAAAGAGTTGAACAGACAAGGAGTGAGGGTTGAAGAATTCTATGTCACAGCAGATATAGAGAGGTATGAATAAATAAATGGAAAAGTTTACAAAATATTTGCCATTTATCATTTTAGTCTATGGAGCCTACAGTTTTTGGGGTGACTACGACGACCATGAACAAAAGATAGTCCAAATTAATGGTCAAATTAAGTCTCTAACAGCAACGAATCAAAAACTTGGGCAAAAACTAAAAGAAATCGAAGAGTATTCAGAGAAAATTGATGAATACGAAGCTCAAATTGATCAGTTTAAATCTCAAATTCAAGAAATTAAGAAAAAGATTCCGCCAGAAGATGATAAAACCATCATTCTCGATGAACTCTCGAGACAAGCAAAGGCGCTCAATATTCAAGAAGTCTCCTTTAAACCCAAGTATAAGAGAGAGCACGAAGATGGAGTTTACTCGACAAATGGAGTGGAATTTACAGGAATGGGAACCTATCTTCAGTTTTTACTCTTTTTTGAAAAGATGTCGTTAGCCGAGAGAATTTTTAGCATTAATACAGTGACATTTAAAAATCATCCTGAAAAAAGAATTGGAAAACATAATATCGTTGGAATTAATACCGTTATTGAAACGTATCACTACAATGAAGATGCAGGAAGATTAAAAGAAGCAGAGGATAAGAAGGCTAATAATAAGCGATGATGAAGTTATTATTGTTACCATTCATTTTATTTTTTATTTCAGACATTTACTGTCAGGAAGAAGGTGAAAATAAAGTAAATTTTTTTGATCGCGAAGAAACGAGTATTAAAAATCCCATGAAATTAAGGGATCCTTTTAAAGCTCCCAAGATAGAACCTCCCAAGGATAAAGCAGAGGGAAGTCTGCTTCAGGAAGGCGTCTACACCAACAGAACTCCGCCGAGTGATTTAACACTCGATACAATCAAGGTTGCAGGTGTTCTTCTTGGAAATAATCGTAGAGCGATCGTTCATGGAACCAATAAAACTCAAACATATACTCTCAAAGAGGGTATGAAAATATCGGGAGGAAACGTTGAGCTCAAAGCTATTCTCCCTGGCGGAGTTATATTTGTTGAAAAAATAACCAACATTTATGGTCAGACAGAATATTTAGAAACAGTTATTCCTATTTCAAATTAATTTTCCTAGAATATAAGTAGTAGCCCTTTGATTTTAAAGGATTTATAAATCACTTGGATGGCACTTATGGACGAGGTCAGGCAATCATGAAGATTAGAATTACATTCTTAGTATTCCTCTTTGGTTTTATTACCCCTCTTTTTGCAGTTGAACAAATCACAAAAATTAATTTTCTTCAGGAAGGAGAAATTAGTAAACTTGTGATCGATCTCTCTGGAGACACGCTTGCAGAAAAATTTCATGTTATTGAAAACAAACAAATTATTGTCGATGTTAAAAATGTGCAAGCAAGCCCTAAGGTTCTTCGGCCAATTGATACTTCAGAGTTTTCTGGAAGTGTTGTTTATATTTCGGCTTATCCAAAGAAAGGAACACAAAACGAAATTCGCTTTGCAATTCAACTCAGAGATAATGTTCAGTCACGACTTAATTTTCTACAAAATAGAATTGTTCTCGATATTGAAAACAGATTTGGTGTTTTTGCTGAATACGGGCAAACTGCAGAGACAACGGGGATTGAAAATCTTCAAGCGACAGGAACGGGGACAGGAAATGTTCATATCCCGAAGTCGAATAGTGTAGAAGACATCCTTGAAAACCTAACATTAGCGGGAAATAAAAAGTACGTTGGACGCAAGATTTCTATTAACGTTAAAGGGTTACCGATTTCAGAAATTCTAAACATGATTGCAGATACTTCTGGGTTTAATATCATCATTGACGATGCCGTCGCAAAACTCCCACCGATGACTTTGAATTTGAGTGATATTCCTTGGGATGAAGCGCTTGATACAGTATTAAAACTCAATAAATTAGTGGCAATGAAGCACTATAATATCCTCATGATAAAGACTGAAAGCCAAGTCCTTGCGGAAAAACAGATTGAAATCGATAACGAAGAGAAATTTAAGAAAAAAGATCCTTTGGTTACAAAAGTATTCCCGATTAGTTTTGCAAAACTTTCTGATCTCGTAACTGTTCTTAAGGAGTACTCAACAGAAGGTCGTGGAAAAATCACTCAAGATGCACGGACCAATCATATTATTGTTAAAGACACTGTAGAAAATATTGAGAAGATGAAAAAGATCATTCAACTTCTTGATACGGCGACTCCGCAGATACTAATTGAAGCCAAAATTGTCGAAGCGACTGAAGACTTTACAAGAGAAATAGGTCTGAAAGATGGGGTGGGTTTTGGCTATGATCTGAGAAATAGACCTGATGCCTCAGATCCACAAATTGGTTTTACAGCAAATACGGCTGGACAAGGTGATAAAGGCTTTCTCAATTTTACAGTGGGAGTTTACAAAAGATTGGTTGGGCTAAATTTTACACTTCAATTGGTGGAGACGGAAAGAAAGGGTAAGGTTGTTTCGGCTCCAAAAGTAATTACCCAAAATAAGCAAACAGCAACGATTACTTCTTCAACAGAAAAAAGCTTTCCTCGCTTAACGGGAACGGGAGATAACCAGCAAATTACTTTTGATACCATTTCTGCCGATATTAATCTCAACGTTACTCCGCAAGTGACCAATGAGGGCTCTATCGATATGAATATTTCCATCACGAAAGGAGACTTTCTTCCTGGAACAGGGCTTGGAGATGCTCCAGATGATCGCAGTAATGCTAGTATTAAAACCAATGTACTGGTGGACAATGGATCAACAATTGTTATCGGTGGGCTCTATCAAACCAAAGAGGGGAATTCTGAAGCAGGGGTTCCTTTCCTAAAAGATATACCGCTCATCGGCTGGCTATTTCGAACGAACTATAAGAAAAGTAGAACAAGAAATGAGCTTATTGTTTTCTTGACGCCTCGAATTATTAACCAAAACGAAGCCGGTTTTGATACTTCGGTTGAGTGATAAAATGTCATGCAGAATAAGACCACAAATCTTTTTTCTAAATATTTAAATCAGTTTCAAAAAGATCCTACGAGTAAAGTCTTTGCTCCGCTTGCGGAATCCTATCGAAAACTGGGTATGATGGAAGAGGCCATTGAAACACTCAAAGCTGGACTTAAATATCACCGAGATTATCAATTGGCCTATATTATCTATGCTCATTGCTATTTCGATTTGGGAAAATACGATCAAGCTTATAATCTTTTAAAGCCACTTGTAGAAATTAATCTTGATAATATTCGCGTTCAGCAGTTGTTTGCCAATATTTGCTATAAACTTCATTACTATCATGAAGCCCTGCAAGCTTTTAAATATGTTCTCTTTCTCAATCCCAATGACTCTAAAGCTGCTGAAAGAGTCAAGGAATTAGAAGATTCAGAAAAAGTCATAGCAAAACCTCAAGAAGAAAAAGTTATTCAAAAATTTCGTGAAGAAATTAAAGAGGCCCAAAATGATGATTCTGTCGATAACTGGGAATCGGTCAATCTGGTAGGAAAAAATGAGTCTTCTCTAGAGCAAGAACCCACTCAAGTCGTGGAGAGTTCAGATTTTGATCAATGGGAAATGAACAAGGGAAGTGATGAAGAAGAAATAGAAGAAAACTTGCGCGAAGAAAGTGAATTCTTAGATGAGTTCGAACAAGAAGACGATGATGACGATGTTTTTGCACCAGTAGGTGAAGGAGAGGCGCTGGAAGACGAAGGGCCTCTCGTTACTCAAACACTCGTCGACATTTATATTGCTCAAAAACACTTTGATAAAGCTGAAGAGCTCCTTCGAAAAATTGTTCAAAAAGATCCTTCAGATAAAAAGGCTCAGGCGAAACTTCAAAGAGTTCTGGCGTATCAAAGTGACGAAGATATAACTGAGTCCAGCTATAGTGAAGATCCTAGACCCCCTAAAAAATCTCAAAAAGTTGAAAAGGCTTATCATCTCTTTCTCGAGAAAATTATTGAGAGATCTGAGCAGCTTACTAAAACAGCTTAGAGTCGAGAATCGGTCCATAAATACCTCATCTTCTTCGTCATGATCGAAAACCCCTCCTTGCGACGTGCAGGAAGCACGCCTCAGTCGTTGCTTTCGTCATTCCTTGAATCTGAAGCATTTATGAACCGATTCAGGTATTGGCTTCAAACTTTTTTTTAAATTGTTTTAGAGATTTTTCGATAAGCTCGACTCATTTTTTTATCAAGCGTAAGCAAATCAAACCCAGAAATAAGTGTTGAGGTTATAAGTGTGACATCGCAATAGCCTAAGCCAGAACCGTAGAGTTCATTCAATTCAATAGTGTTTAGAACTTCTTCGAAAATTACTGGCTTGGCGTGAGGAAGACTGAGCAGTAGCGATAATATTTCAAAGCGATCAGTTAAATGACCACAAGCTAATTCTGAAATGATAATAGGATGGACAGCAACTCGGTCTTCAGAGAGAAGGTTGTCGAGCGTTCTGTGTCCTTTTCTGAAAAACTCTACCCAAACAGATGTATCGACTAAAACCATAGCTTAAGAATTTCGTCGAGGAATGGGTTGAAGTTTTTTCTGAGTCCCTGCAAGCTTTCGAAGTCGCTCGCGAGAATGTTTTTCAATTAAAGCTTCAAGGGCTGCGTGGACGACGGCCGTTTTTTCTTTAATTCCCGTTAGCTCTTTGGCTTTTTGGATAAGTTCGTCCTTTAAAATAAGTGTTGTTCTCATGCATATAATTATAGCATATATATACATATAAATCTATCTTGCTAACCTTTTGAAATATAAAGTGAATTTCCTTTGATCTTTTTTAAAAGTTACTATATCCATAGAAGATGCGAATTGTTTTGATCCTTAGTATGGTTGATAGAAATCACATGAAAAGGCGACAAGTTCTTCTTCGTTTGATTTTTGAACAATGCTCTTAGATTCACTGATAAAATTCAATAACATTTTTTTTATTTTGGCGATGTCTTTGGTACTTATGGCAAAAAGATCGGTGTAATGAACTGAAGAGCTATGGTTCCGTGCAATATCTTCTATGGCTTTGTGTCTCCAGTTTAAGTGATTAACAAGTCTTAGTGGAGATTCTTTTTTTAAAAAAATACTTTTTTCTGTTGTTTTAATTTTATTTGATTCCATTTTTATCAATTTCATCTTCGATAGGTCTGAAATCACTTTATTAACAATATCCAAGGGGAGATTGAGTTTTGCTGCGACGGCGTCGATACTCGAATAAGTAGGAATTGAAAGGGCTACAAATACAGCTGAGTATATCCAGTTTGAATAAAACAAAGTTTGAAATTTTTCAGGAATAGTTCGAAATTCTGGTATGTTCGATTCTATAAGGTTCAGTTTGGTTTTTATCTCAGATAATCTTTTTTGTATTATCTCTTTTAGTTCTTCACAACCAGATCTTTCAAGATTTACAAGGTTAATAAAGTATTCTTGCTCTAAGGAATTTAATCCCCAAAACCGGGCAGCCCGAGCGGCTTGGTCTAAGGTAAGATTTACTTTGTAAGAAAGCACTTGAGGAAGAACTGATCGATGACATTGAATATACTCTGCTAGGGAGGCCCTGTACCCTTTAACTTGAGAGTTTTGCTCTAGCATTGTTTGTATAAATTCTCTGTAATCGGTAACTTCGAATAGCATAGATTCATTTTAATTTAAAATTAACAAAAATAAAGATATTTTATAAAAAAAATCTTGAGAAAAATTCGATCAAAATCTAATATAGGCTTATGAATAGGAAAATTACCAAAAGATTGCTTGGCGTTTTTTTATTGGTTGTCCTCTCTGGATGTGGAAAATCTAATACGGAAACAGCAGCAGGAGAAGAGAGTTACCTTGGAACGAGTTCGGGAGGAGAAGATCTTCCTATGCATTCGGAAATCAAGTGCATAACACTTGATAAAAATCGAGAAAGTTATCAAGTCGAGTTTGAGAGCACTTTTTTAGATTCAAGTTACATTAAAATTACAAATATTGAATCGGGATCAGAGACATACTATGCTAAAGGGCTCGGAAAAAGGTTATTAGCTTTTAGAGTAGATCCACAGGAAAAGAGTAACTTCGAATTAAGTATAAGCTACGGTTCAATCGATGATAAAGACAATTTGAACTTAGATTTACAAATTCATCTAAGTAGAATTTTAAATAAGAAAAAATTTAGCATCATGTTTACAGGTTTGTTAAATGCCATTACGAAAGACTCAGAAAAAATTGAGATGGCTGAATTAGAATGTGAATATAATCCAAACGCAATTCACGAACCTTTCCACATTTAAAAAATTTAGTTAACCCAGCAAGATTAAAGATTTTGATATCCCCAAGGAGGATAAGATGAAAATATTAGTTTTTTTCTCGATTTTTATATTTTTAATTGGCTGTGGTTCAAAAAACGAAAGCACTGATCCGGATAGAATACATGTAAAATCACTTAGTGATGAAACTCAAGATACTCTATACCATTTATCACTTTGCTTCACTAAGATGTACGATAGTGGTTTATTTATTAACCCTTACATTTGGATAGGTTCTTCCGAGAAATGGGAGGATAATGATAAAAACTATGGCTTTAATTTTAATCTCTACAGTCAGGAGGGAGGCTTTTTAACGGAAATAAATAAAAAGGCCGGTAGGATAGAGTTAAATGCTGAGTATTTAGAAAATCCCCCTGAAGATGCTTCTTCATACAACTATACTTGTGAAGTTATATATGTGAACTATTAAATACTTCGCCCATCGCAGGCGTGAATTGTTATTCCTCTAGCCAATATCTCATTTTCTTACTAGATTAGTGCCCATTGATTATGAAAATATGCATCATAAATGGGCCCAATTTAAATATTCTCGGAAAGCGTGAAGTAGAGATCTACGGAAAAGAGACTCTTGAAGAGATTATGAATTACACTGTCAAGAAAGCTGCAAGCAATAATTTAGGGCAAGAAATCGATTGGATGCAAAGTAATTCCGAAGCAGAAATAATCAATAAAATTCATGAGTTAGAAGATCAGGGCTATGACGGTTTGGTCATTAATCCTGCTGGCCTCTCTCACACCAGCGTGTGCCTACTCGATGCTTTGCGAAGCTTGCAAATTCCTATCGCCGAAGTTCACCTCACCAATGTGTATAAAAGGGAATCTTACCGACACAGAATGTTGACTGCCCAGGCTGCAGATTTCATAATGAAGGGGCTTGGAAAAGAGGTTTATTATATTGCACTTTATTCTCTGAGAGAGTATCACCAATCAGAAAACGCGAATTCATAGTCTATATAAGGGAAGAAAATGTACAAAACGTCAGATTTTAGAAAGAACTTAAAACTAGAAATTGAAGGAAAGCCCTATGTCATCGTGGACTTTCAGCACACAAATCCAGGAAAGGGTTCAGCTTTCGTGAGAACCAAATTGAAAAATCTCGAAACTGGTCAAATGCTCGAAAGAACTTTCAAATCAGGTGTTGATACATTTGAAAAAGCAGACGTTGAAGAAAGAGAAATGGAATACATGTATGACGACCCAGAAGGGTTTAATTTCATGGATCAAAAAACATTTGAATCTATCCACTTAACCAACGAGGCCGTTGGAGATGCCCGCGTTTATCTTCAAGAGGGGATGAAGCTTTTTATTGTTTTTTATAACGAAAGACCCATCTCACTCGATCTTCCAAATTTTGTGGAACTTAAGGTTAAGGAAACAGATCCTGGACTCAAAGGAGACACGGCATCTGGTGGGATGAAAAAAGCAATGATGGAAACGGGTCTTCAAGTGAACGTTCCACTTTTTATTAAAGAAGGGGAAGTTCTTAAAATTGACACTCGAACAGGGGATTATGTCGAGCGAGTTAACAAATAAAGGGTTATTCCATGGATTTTAAAAAAATAAAAAAGTTTATTGATCTCGCCAAAGAAAACTCTGTTACAGAATTAAGTTACGAAGCGGAAGATTTCAAAATATCAGTAAACCTTAGCCAACAAGTTCAGCCACAAGTTTCAGTAAGTCCTGTTGTTACTCAACATGATCCAGCACCAGTGGCCGCGCAAGCGAGTCCAAGTGATCATTACCATAAAGTAAAAGCTCCTTTTGTTGGAACTTTTTATTCCTCACCTGCACCCGGCGAACCAACGTTTGCGAAAGTTGGACAGAAAGTGAAAAAAGGGCAAACACTTTGTATTCTTGAAGCTATGAAAATCATGAATGAAATCGAAGCTGATGTAAGTGGAAAACTTGTAGAAATTTGTGTCGATAATGAAAGCTTTGTAGAATACGATCAGTTACTTTTTAAAATAGATACCAACCAATGATAAAAAAAATACTCATTGCCAACAGAGGTGAAATCGCCATTAGAGTGATGCGAAGTTGTCGCGAACTTGGCATTGAGACAGTAAGTGTTCACTCAACAATCGATGAAACATCTCTTCATGTGAAAATTGCAGATGAATCTGTTTGCATTGGACCACCAGCGGCCCTTCAAAGTTATCTCAATATGCACGCGATATTATCGGCTGTTGAAATTACGGGTGCTGATGCCGTCCACCCCGGCTATGGCTTTCTTTCAGAGAATCATGAGTTTGCAAGAATGTGTGCTAAATGCGGAATTGTTTTTGTCGGCCCAACTCCAGAATGCCTAGAAGTTATGGGCAGTAAAATTCGCAGCAAGGAAATTGCAAAGAAAGCAGGGGTACCCATTCTCGAAGCGATCGCCATCAATAATGCAAGTGAAAATGAAATATTAGAAAAGGTAGCAGAACTTCAATACCCCGTTATCATCAAGGCTTCTGCCGGAGGTGGGGGAAGAGGAATGAAGGTCATCAATAATGATAGAGACCTTCTCGATAGTATTTCAACACTCAAAAGAGAATCACTCTTAGCGTTTGGAGACGACACACTTTTTATTGAAAAGTACATTACGAACCCTCGCCATATTGAAGTGCAAGTTATTGCAGATAATTTTGGAAACGCTGTTCACTTGGGTGAACGTGACTGTACCATTCAAAGACGTTATCAAAAACTCATTGAAGAATCGCCATCGCCCGTTTTAACTGAAGCTGTCCGTGAAGAAATTTGCGAAGCGGCACTTGCTTTGACCAGAGCAGTGAATTACAACTCTGTAGGCACCGTCGAGTTTATATTTGATCAGGATAGTGAAAAATTTTATTTTATGGAAATGAATACCAGGATTCAAGTTGAGCATCCCGTGACAGAAATGCGTTGTAATTTTGATCTCATTTCTGAACAAATCAAGATTGCCAACGGCGAAAAGCTGTCAGTTTCCCAACAAGATATCACATGGAGTGACCATGTCATTGAGTGCCGAATAAATGCTGAAAACCCTAAAACGATGAGACCATCTCCGGGAAAAATAGACCACTATCACAGACCGGGTGGTCTCGGTATTAGAGTAGATGACTATATTTATACAGGGTATAGCGTACCACCACACTATGATTCTATGCTTTCCAAAGTTATCGTTAAAGGTCGGACTCGCGAAGAAGCGATAAAACGTATGTTGCGGGCTCTCGATGAAATGATCGTTGGCGGAATTGAAACGAATATCGAACTTCACAAAAAAATTCTCTTAAATAAAAATTTTCAAGAAAACAAATATTCGACAAAATTTCTCGAAACGCTTTAATTTGTCATATATTTCAGTGGTTTAAAAACTTCCCCTTTAAAAATTCTTACATATTAAAAGGTATAATTTATTAAAGATTAAAATGGGAATTTGAAATGGATATTAAAACCGACTGGGAAAGTCAGCTTCGCGAACAAAATGAAAATTTTCTCGTTTCTGAATTTTTAAAAACATTTGAAAACTATTTAGAGTTTTCTAGAAAAGTTAAAAAATACAAATTAATACCAGAAGAAACATTTTCCAATGTTCAAAGTCCTAAAATAAATTTTCTCCACGAAATTTATCAACTTGAAAAATGCTCATCTGAATTTGATAGTAAAAATTTTATCAAAAATTATGAGAAATTCTATCAGAACTATTTTAGAGACTATTATCGTTTTGATAGTGGTGAGATTTGGAGAGAATTAAAAAAAAGCATGGAAATTAATTTTTCAAATGAAGATTTTGTCTTTGGGATAGTAGAAAAAGAATGTGATCTCCTTGTTAAAATTTTTACTGCAAAAAAATTGAAAGTTATCCCACCATTTCAGCACGATCTGGAACTTATTATAGAGTTGTTTATTTTTAAAGATGAGTTAAGAACTGGTCCGTCAACAATTTTAAAGTACCTGACGCTCTTGAATGATGAAGATCTACTTAAAAAATTTAAGAATACTCTTTATCGCAAGCAAAACCAAAAGACTATCGATAATTTTACAATGTCACTGAAAGAGAGAAGGATTAAGGATAGAGTTGTTCATTACAAAGATATTGTTATTCACAAAGACCAGTTTGAAAATAAGAGTAAAGCTGAAGCAGTAAAACCACCAGAAGTTCAAAGAGAAGAAATTACAATAGAAAGAACTCACGATTTTTTGCATTTTTTAAATCTTAACGATGATATATCTTTTAGTTTCCTCTTTCAAACACCAGCAAGAATTCTAGATAAGATAAGCCTTCTTGAAAAAAGAGAAAAGCTTAAAAATTCTGAAGCACATTACTATAGAGGATTAGCTTACTACAAAATGGGTGATTGCTTGAATGCTTGGAGAGAGCTCAATCAGATCGAAGATAATGTTAGCATTTTAAAAAATGTACTAGAGCTAAAAAATAAATGTCGAGAAAGGATAAACCAAAAAAGTGAACGTTAAAAAACTTAACAAAGGTTTTGTTATTGTTTTGCTTGTCTTTACATTTTTCTATGTATTGATTTCTGAGTTTATTGCAAGTGAAACTTTTGGAAATATTTTAACAGGAATTGTAAACGGTTCTATCCCTAAGGAGTATAGTGAGACGATTAAGTTTTCATCGATCAAAGTAGAAAAATTTCCACCTCGTCTCGTCTTTAAAGATTTTTCAATTAATTATCATGATGAAAGCACGGGACTCTACCTCCAGTCGGAAGTTAATCAGCTTGAAGTTGGCTTCAATCTTTTTAGTAATTTTGAAGAAAAACTCCATCTTGGAAATATATCACTCAAAAATGGTTATTTTAGATTTAAAACAAAACAAAATTCCAAAAAAGAAAACAATATAATTTGGGATGAATTGGAAAAAGATATCAAAACTTTTTTTAGAAATAATTTGCGAGGATTTGATCTGGGCCAATTGGTCGTTTCTCGAGGAGAGATACAAGATATTTATTTCGAAATCAATGATACTCAAAGTTTCTATGTGAATGATGTCGCTTTGGAAGTTTATCGAAAATCTTATCTCTTTGATATGAATGTAGAAAATGTGAAACTCAACGTTAATGGGCCACAAGAGTTAAATAGTTTCAAACTACGAGCTTATCTTAGTGAGAAAGAACTTTCGATTGAAGAGCTATCAATTCTAAAAGAAGTTGGACTATTGAAAATTGATGGATTAGTTCAAAATCCTTTTGAGACCAAGAGAAGACTTTTTAGTTTGAATGCTACAGGAGACTTTTTGCTAGATGAGTTCATGAATAATGAAAATCTAAAAAAATTCGAGCTCGGAGGAAATGTCAGGTTTCATGGAACAATTCAAGGGAAAAATGAAATTGAGCAAGCAAACTTGGCTCTCATTATGAATCAGGTAACTTCAAAATTTGTAGAAGGCGATAAGGGTGCTGCTAATCTTGTTTATAAAAATAGTAAGCTTGTTGTTAAGAATGCATTTCTTGAAAGAGGACAGGGACAGGCCAAAGTATCTAAAGAATTTCCGATTTATAATTTTAATAATAAAGTTATTTTATCTTCTCCCATTTTTATCGATGTCAAAAATTTCTCATTATCTGAAGGTTTGCATGTTATTCCTAAAGTCGCACAAAAGATTGATGGGGTTGTTTCCGGCGGGATAAGTTTACTGATAACTCCTCATCGCGTAGATGTGAATGTTTCTAAAAAATCCAGTATTAAGGATTTTGTCATTGGTTCTGGAGAAAAAGAAGTCTTAAAAATTAAAAACGTTGGACTGCAAAAAGCGCTTTATAGTTTTAGCTTTGATCGTGATGAATTAAAAATAAATAACGAAATCGATATTGATGGAAAAATTGTAAATATTGTCGGTATTTTGAATGATGAACGTTATGCTATTGAGACAAGTAATTTCTTTTTTGATGCCGAATCTTTTGAACATATTGCAGGATTAAAACTGGGAGGTTACGGAAAGTCGTTAATTAAGGTTGATGGAAAATTTCCGAATATTAAACTCAATATCGAAAGTGATCTCAATAACACGAGAATAGAAGAATTTAACCTAGGTCGCAGTGAAAGTAGTATTACGATTGACTTTGCTAAAGATTCACTTATTTTCAATAAAATTTTAGGAAGTCTCAATACAGGGACTTATCGAGGCAATGGTATTATTAACTACGATAAAGGAACGGTAGACTTTAAAAGTAATTTTGATAATTTGAGTTTAGATGATTTTAAATTACTTCACTATCCAATCATAAAAAACCTTAATCAGGATCTTTGGACTTATATTAATGGCTCGTTGTCAGGAAGCTATCAAATTTCTGGTGGTCTTTCGCTAGATAAGTTGATTGTTGATGGGAAGTATTTTTCGGACAACATTGGATTATTGGGAGAGCATTTCAATTTTGTTAATGCAAAATTTAATTATCGAAATAGAGCACTTAAGGTTCCCAACATGACAATAAACCTCGGAAGAGGAAAAATTCAGGGAAATCTTTATTACAATGAGATTTCTGAAATCTTTAAATTTAATTTTGGGTCGTCAGATATCCTTACTCGAGATTTTACGTATTTCTTTTCTTATAATGCAGGATTTGTTTCGGGTGTTGATTTAACGCTTGTAGGAGAAATCTCTCCAAAAAGCACACAGATGAATTGTAAGGTTGATTTTTACGACAGCTCCATCTCTGGAACTGATGTTGAAAATTCGAATATTAACATGGATTACTTTAATGGAGTTCTTCAGTTGAATGGAAACTATCTCGAGAGTGCTGTAGTTTTTAATTCGATTATTGATTTTAATAAGAGAAATGGAAATAATTCTGAATTACAGGCGAAATTTGATATTAAAAACTGGGCTTATGTTCTGAATCTTTTTTCTTCTTATGAGATTACTTCTCCCTACCTGGAAGGGAGTTTTGTTGCCAGCCTAGACTCTAAATTTAACATTAGAGACTTGAATCGATTAAATCTTGATTTCGATTTAAAAAAATTCAGCTTTGATCATCCTCAAGTTGATTATCATGCCTATGGAAAAAACAATATTAAAGTTGTGAATGGAGATATTCTCAATTGGAATATTGATATTCGTGGTTCTGCTAATGAAAAAATAATTTCAAAAGGTCATGGAAGTATTTATGAAGACTATTGGGGAGGAATAACAGCTAATGTACTTTTGGATAAAATCAATCGCGTTCTTAATTCACTATTCAATCTCAAAGGAAACTTAAGCATTGAAGGTCAAATATCCAGAAAAGATGATAGAGGCATGCCTAACATGGATATTATTTTTGTGGGTGACTCCGTATCAATTAGTAAAACGGGTATACCTTTAGCGTTAAACGACACTGAATTTAAAATTAACTATAAAAATGGAGAAGTCTTTATTAATAAATTTCAATCAAGTCTAGGAAATGGTCTTTTGAAACTAAATGGAAAATTAAAATGGAATGATTTCTTTCCTGAAGTGGCCGTAACCTATGAAATAGATGATGGAATTATTCAGGTCAACGATAAAAGCTATATAGTGATCGATGGTAGGGGAAACTTAATTGGAAATAAACGACCCTATTCTCTTCTGGGTGACCTACGAGTTAATGGGGGAGAAATTCTCGATGAATTGAGCAAATTTAGCAAAGGCTCGAATTTGGTGGAGAGTGAAGAAATTCGATTTTTACCTAAGAAAATTGATTATAAAAATATCGAATGGCTTACTCTTAACCTCAACACAACAATTGATCGTGAAGTTCATATCAGAAATTCGCTGGCAGATCTTAAAATGCTTGGGAAAATGAATTTTACTGGAACATTAGATTCGCCAATTATTCTTGGAAAAATATTTTCAAACTCAGATATTAACAACAAAGTCATTATAAGAAATAATGAACTCTTGGTTGATAAATTTACCTTGACGTTCAATGGAGACCGAAATTTTCTGAATCCAATTGTTGATTTTGCATCAAGTGTCCAAATTTCAGATTATAAGGTTTTTGCAAAAATGTATGGTCCTGTTAAAAATCTTTCTGTCGAATTTAGCTCTGACCCTTATCTCGATCGCCAAAGTATTCTTTCACTACTCGCTTTCGGGTACGCTGAAGATGTGACAGATCGCTTGAGCCAGCAAGATCGAGACAATCTTGGGTCGATAGGGGTGGGAAGTTTTATTTTTAATCAATTAAAAATAAATGAAGTTCTTCAAGATAATCTTGGAGTTTCAATGAACTTAGATACTGAATTTCAAGAAGAAGAAAGCAGTCTCCTGGAAGGACGCAGTCAGACTGGGGGGCAAGTTGGAAACGTTCGATCAACAACTACAGTTCAACTTAGCAAAAAACTCACAGAGGATGTTAATCTTTCACTTTCAAGTTCTTTGACCGGAAACGTTGGGCAACAGCAAAAAATGAATTTAAACTATAATTTAGAAGAGAATGTGTCGGTGGAAGGGGTTTATGAACTTAAAACAGATGTTGAAGGGGAAGATCAGCGAAACGATACTTCGATAGGGGCTGATTTAAAATTTAGGTGGACGTTTAAATAGAATGTTAAAAATTGTTTTAGGATTTTTATTATTAATATGGGGATCTACTAACTTGTATGCGATGCAAGTAAAGGGAGTCTTTATCAATTGTAAAGGCGGTGATGTCTGTGATTTTTTTAAGAGTAATTCTAAAATACTTAAAAGAAAATTTAAAGACCAAAAAGAATTTTTAAACGTACTTAAAGTTTTCTATTCTCGAAATGGTTATGATCAATTTAGTTATAATGTAAAAAAAATGAATAAAGACTATTTTGTTTTTGTTGACATCACCCCCCAACCGCTACTCGAAGACGTTGATATTCTTCTCTTGAATTCAAATATCCCAACAAGTTTTCTCTATGACGTTCTCGAAGTGAGAGAGGGAGAGTTTGTAGATGATCAAATTATCGATAGTGACAGAAAAAAAATTGTAAAAAAACTAAGTCTTCTGGGATACCCCGATGCCATCGTCGTAGCAAAAAAAGAAAAGATTTCAGAGTATAAAGTTTCTCTCACATATAAAATTAGTATTGTGAAAACAATAATCACAAAAAGTATTACTTTTTCATGCATGGGAGAGTTTGCAAGGAGTCTAAAGGGCCGCTATTTTCAAGATCTCATAAACCTACCTTTGAATAAAGAATATATTATTCAAGAAACGAAAGATTTTAACGAAGCCTTAAAAGGGAGTGGATATTTTCTTTCCAATGTACAATATCGCATTGACGAAACACTAAAAGAAGCTAACGTTCATATTGATTGTGGGAATATGAAAAGAATCATTATGACGTTAGATGACCTTAATGGGGTTTTTAAAAAAGAAGATGTCTATCACGAGCTTAGAGATTATTTGTCAGCAACTAAAAAAGTTTTTACTCCCAATGATTTAAGAAGATTGATTGAAGAGATGTTTATCAAGAAGGGCTATGATCGACCCGATATTCAAATTAGTGAAAACCAAGAAAAGCAAGGCGTAGACAAAATTGTTAGAATTGGAATTACGGTTAATAAAGTCGAGCGCTCTAAAATTCGCCAAGTCGCCTTTAAAGGCAATTCTTTTTACAGTTCTGATCAACTTCGTGATATGTATGAAGACTCTTCAAGTGATCTCGCAGAAGCCAATTATGTTGATGAGCAGTTCTATCAAGTCTTTTCTGAGAATTTAAGAAAAAAATATATAGAAAATGGTTATATTAAAGCGCAGGTTTCATTTTTTCTTAAACCTTTTTCGAGCAAAAATGAAAAAGAAGTTCTATTCGTTGTCAGAGAAGGCGTAAGAACGAGTATTAGTAAAGTTGAAATTATTGAACTCAATAGTTATAAAATTCCCAAAGAAATTATTGATGAGTTTGATATTAGAGTAAATGAAGTTTTTAATCCAATTAAACTTGATAATTCACTTAAAGTTCTTGTGACGACATTAAAAGAAAATGGATTCTTTTTTGCAAGCATAAAAAATAATATTGATGATGACATTGTCGAGTACACGAATGCTACTAATGAAGTTGAAATTAAAATACTTCTCGATATAGGGCCTCGGGTAAAAGTTAACAATGTTCTCGTTTATGGATTAGAAAAAACTAAAGAATCTGTTGTTACAAGAAAATTGAATGAAGTTAAAGGTCAGTTCTATACTCCAACTTTGGAGAAAAAAGTATACAGTCGATTAGCCTCTCTTGGAATTTTTAGAAATTATAGTCTTCTCTATTTAAGAGGAGAAGAGAATGAAAATGATCTTGATCTACTCGTTAATGTTCGAGAAAAAGATTACGGTGTCATTGAAATAGCTCCAGGATTCAGAACAGATATTGGCTTAAAACTTTCTGGGAAAGTTTCAAGAATTAACCTTTTTGGTCTCAATCAAGGTGTAAGTATTAGTGGACAAACTAACTATCGATTAAGCGATGAAACCATTGATACCGATCGGACTATCTTGAATAATTACGAGGACCATATGTTGGAATACTCTGTAAAACTTAATTATCTCTATCCTGATTTATTTAAATCTTATTGGGATTATTTTGCTTCAATATCAACAGCAAGAACTCGTTTTTATTCTTTTGATGCGAATATATTCAGAGTATCAAATACGTTCAGACGAGAAATTACAGATTATTTATCATTTTCACTTAATCACCAGTACGAACGTATAGAGCAATTTAGTGCTAGTCCGCGCGATGACGGAATTGACGATAATGGAAAGTTTACAATTGGAACACTTACTCCAAGTATCGTGCTCGATTTTCGCGACAGTCCCATTATTCCAAGAAAAGGAACTTTCTTTCAATTTTCATATGAAATGGCCAAGCCAGAATTTTTTTCACAAGAAGAAATGGACTTAACTATTGATTACTATAAATTTATTGTTCGAAATAAAAGTTACATTCCTATTACTGAAAACCTTTATATCGCAACATCCTTAGCGACAGGAATTCAAAAAAATAAGGCCGATGAAATTGTCCAAAAAAGTAATGGGGACTATGAAACAGCAGGTTTTATACCGGCTATTAAAGCTTTTCGTTTAACAGGAGTGGATACTGTTCGTGGTTATGCTGAAGATGAAATCAATACAATTACAGATCCTTCCGATAAAGAAGTTAAAGATATCAGTGATTATGCTATTCGCGACAAAGCTTACATGATTAACTTCAAATTTGAGCCTCGCTATATTGTTACAGACACATTTATGCTGGGGGTCTTTTTTGACGCAGGTCGCATTCAGGTTAGCGACTATGATCCCCTCGATTTGCGAAGTGCAGTTGGTTTGAGTCTGAAATATATCACTCCGGTTGGAACCCTGGATCTCGATTATGGATTTAAAATTGACCGTGGAACGAATTTAGATGGAGAACGTGAAGCTCCAGGCCGGATTCATCTCAGTATTGGCTTTTTCTAAACAATGCACTGCAAACAACAAAGAGAAAGATTGACTTCAATTCCCATTTCTAATATAAAATATCACGTTTAATTTTAAAGGTTCCTTATTTAAGAGAGACAGCTATGTATAAGCAAAAATCATTTAACATGACAACTGAAGAGGCGAGAAACCAAAGAAAGTGGTTTATTATCGATGCCACAGATAAAGTTGTTGGTCGTTTAGCAACTGAAGTTGCTAATATTTTAAGAGGTAAAAATAAACCTCAGTATACTCCTCACGCCGATACTGGTGATCACGTTATTATTGTTAACTGTGAGAAGGTAAAGTTTACTGGTAAGAAGTGGGACGATAAAAATTATTATTGGCACACTGGTTATATTGGTGGAATTAAGCAAAGAACTGCTAAAGAACAACTTGAAAAACATCCTGAACTCATTATTCAAAACGCCGTTAAAGGGATGCTTCCTTCAAATGCTCTTGGAAAAAAGCAATTAACAAAACTTAGAGTTTTCGCTGGAGAAAATCATACTCACGAAGCTCAAAACCCAGAAGTATTAGAAATTAATTAAGAGGAATAAAGATCATGGCTCAAGCTAGTGCAAAACCAAAAACAAAAACTTATTTAGCGAATGCAGTTGGAAGAAGAAAAACTTCAGTTGCAAGAGTTTATCTTAAGAATGGATCAGGGAAAATAACTGTTAATAAAAGAGAATTGACGGATTATTTTCCAAAAGCAACTAGCCGCTATGTTGTTCATCAACCACTTAATCTTCTCAACATCATGGATCAGTATGATGTTAATATCAATGTCAAAGGTGGCGGACCCACTGGGCAAGCTGGAGCTGTTAGACTCGGGATTGCTCGCGCACTTCTTAAAGTTAACCCTAGTTTTAGAGGGGAACTTAAAAAAGCTGGATTCCTAACGAGAGATCCAAGAGAAGTTGAAAGAAAGAAATACGGACTCGCTGGAGCTCGTAGATCTTATCAGTTCTCTAAACGATAGGAAATTTGGGGTTTTTTACCAAATTTATTTTTCATGAACGACTACATTAATATTGAGGGGGCACGGGTTAATAACCTTAAAAGTGTCTGCGTGAAAATCCCTCTCAATAAAATATCGTGCTTTACAGGCCCTTCTGGGAGTGGAAAGTCTTCACTAGCCTTTCACACCATCCTTGCAGAATCTAAAAGAAGATTGATCAATTGTTTTCCCAATAGCTTCAAGTTTTTTTCGGACAAACCACCGGCAGTGGATGTGGACGTTATGAAGCCAATACTTCCTGTTTTTGGACTTCCACAAATCAACCCGATAAAAGGATCGCGGACTGTTGTTTCTGATAGCTTAGGGTTAACAGCATTAATTCAAAGTTTATATTACCATTTAGCCAAAGAGTTTTGCCCAAAACATCATAAAGAATTAGCGTCGCAATCACTATCGAGTCAGTTTCAATCGAAAGAAAAAAAACTTAAAAACACGGATGTCGTGCACGTCTTTCTTCCAAAAACACAATTCATGCACTTTTATTCTATGAATGTTCTTCCGCCTCGAGTTTATAGCGTAGAAAACAAAGAGATTGTTGGATTTGATAAATCAGAGCTTTTTTGGGAAGTAGCCCGGTTTAAAGGTGATAAACTTGAAAAGCTCGATACACTTTTTGAAAAAGAAATAATGAACGAAATCCAAAAATTCTTTTATGTTATTAAAGATCAAAATGAAATAAAGGAATTTTCCGTTGTTTCTAATAAGAAATGCCCAAGCTGTGATGTACAATCCACTGAAAATATCAATATAAATATTTTTTCACCCCAAAATTCCTATGGCGCATGTTCAAATTGCAATGGCTTTGGGGCCAATCTAGTCATTGATAGAAAAAAAATTGTAGATGAAAGAAAGACGATTGATGAAGATGGATTAAAAATCCTCAACCACAAAAAACTTACCCGGCATAAAGCCAGTCTCATTGCTGAGTTGAAAAAATCAAAAATTAGCACGAAGAAGCCAATTGAAGAGTTGGGAGAAAATTTTTGGGAAATTTTTCAAAAAGGCAAAGGGAAATGGCCCGGTATTGATAAACTATTGCAATATTTTGAAAGCAAAAAGTATAAACCAAGTGTTCGTATTTTTTTGAGAAGAATTCAAAAAGAAGAAACTTGTCCAGTTTGTAAGGGAAGTCGGATTAGTGAAAAAATACATAATTTCTATCTTAATGATAAAAATTTATCTGATTTTTATAATTTTGAAATAGATGAAGCTCTTGAATTTATTCGGTCCCTTAAATCTAAAGATAAACAAGTTCTAAAGAATATCAATAAAATCATAAATGTTCTTGAGACGTCTCAAGAAATCGGACTAGGGCATTTGTCGTTGAAGAGAAAGGCTAAGACATTGTCAGCTGGTGAATATCAAAGAGTTCTACTTGTGAAATATCTCTCATTTGAAGGAACAGATAGCCTATTTATTTTTGATGAACCAAGCGTTGGTCTTGATGATGAACAACAGCTTATGCTTATTAAAGGACTGAGAAAGATTCAAGATCAAGGGAACACCATTATTCTGGTCGATCACTCTGAAAAAATGGTTAAAAATGCAGATACTGTCTATTTGATGGGTCCTGGAGCGGGAAGTAAAGGCGGAGAAATAATTTATTCTGGTCAATATAAAAGTAATCTTCTCGATCTTAAAAAGGCTGCAAAAGATAAAAACTTTAAAAGAAAAAAAGTTAAAGAATTTATTAAAGTACAAAAACCAGAAATTTACGGGCAACAGTATTCAGATTTTAAAATTCCTTTGAATTCTTTAGTGTGGGTCAATGGTCCGACGGGATCGGGGAAGTCTTCCGTGCTCGTCAATCTCGTTGCGAACGAAATTCATTATCAGGTCAAAAACGAGTATCTCTTTGATTTAGAGGGAAGTTTAAAGTCTGTAAATTTACCGAAAGGTGTGGATATCAATTCTCTCATCGTTGTTGATGCCAATCTCAATCGTTATACGAGTCGATCAACAGTTGGGAGTATCACTGATCTTGCAAATCCTGTTCGAAAATATTTTGCCAAACTTCCTATATCTAAAAGCATGGGACTTGTTGATGGGAATTTTTCATCAAATTCTCCTTTGGGACAATGTTTAAAGTGTGAGGGTAAAGGTGTTGAAATTATCGAAATGCCGTACTTCGAAGATATTGTTTTAACTTGCGATGAATGCCACGGAACGCGACTTAAACCTGAAATATCTTCAATTTCGGATGGTCATTTTACAGTTGCTGAAGCTTTTCAAGAACCTATTGAAAAAATTTTGAGTCATATTCCTCTGACTCCCAAGTACACGAGGATTTTTGAAAGCCTTAAAAAGCTCAATCTCGATTATCTTTCTTTAGATCGAAATGTCTCAACACTTTCCGGTGGGGAAAAACAAAGAATATATTTACTCTCTAAAATATTATCTCTAACTGCCGGGCAAATTATTGTTATTGAAAATTTGTCATTTGGTCTTTCACAACTTGAGATGAAAAATGTTTTGAGTTTTTTGAGAGAGTTAACAGATGAAGGACAGTCGATTTTAGTAATTGATTACAATAAATATTTCAATAATTATGCTGATTACGAACTGAAATTCGACAAAAATGGCAATATTTCGTGCCAGTCGATCTCCTAGGTAGTCAAGACTGATTTACTCAAGTAATTAACTTCTATTCTTATGTGCCGAAACAGAGCTTAAGAGGCTTAGTTATACCTCTTTTCAGTCTCGAGGATTTATCGGCATGAAGTATTTCGGAATTTTTCTTCTATTTTCACTGGTATCGTTAGACATCCAAGCGGAACGAAATCTTATTCAATCTAAATTAGGAAAACTTATAACTGATTCCGATGCCATCGTGAGAGGAGTCGTCAAAGCAGTGAATGATGGAGAAGAATCAAATTCAGTTGAGATAAAAGTCTTTGAAGCTTTTGGAATTCGTGAACAAGAAGTTATGAAAAATAGTGTCTTTGTTAACTTTCCTGGCTCTCTCAAAGATGGTGTGCGAACAGTAGATGATTCTTTTGTTTTCGAACAAGGAGAGGAAGTGCTCTTATTTCTCCGAAGGCTAGAGGGGAAATTGGCCGTATACCCAGACCCAACTGGAAAATACAAGGTCGATTACATAGGTGGAAAATCCATTCTTATTTCAAGTGTAATTTCACGCAGCTTATTGGGTGGAGAAGTCCAAATTAAAGAATTCTACGATCTCGTAGTACAGATAAAAAATAAACCAATTCTTTGGTGGGAACGTGGTCAATTTGTTCAAAAGAGCTTTCTCGAAAAAAGTCTTATTCTCCAGTCTCACTATGAACATCAATTAGATTGGGAAGATCAGAAGCAAGAACTCCATAGAGAAAAGAAAAAAGCTGGTCGTGCCATTGCCTCTGTAAATGGAAGTGAAAAAGCAGACGGCATTCCTATGCGTCCCCAAGGTTTTCCGGTATTCTGGCTAGTCCTTCTATTGGGTGCCTTGGGTGGAGCTGCTCGGATCATCTGGAAAAACCCAGAAAATTAAGAGTCCCATTTAGGCAAGTATTTCACTCAAACACTAAAAACAATGAACTTAAAGGTTTTCTATCAACGCTCAATTACCTAGAATATCAGTATATTGATTGGAAGGAGGTATTGAGTGCGATTATTCTCCATTGTTGTATTTTTATTAGTAAGCTCACTTTCGGCATTGGCTAACAACAAGCCCTTTGATGAAAGAATTATGACGCTTCAAGGCAGGAAGTCTTCTATTTATACAGATCGTGGAATTTTCTATTATAAGTCGAGTCTGACAGGTGCTCAGATAAAAAGTGTGCGAAGCTTTTTTTCGCCCAAAAAAGGCTTTGAGAGAATTGTTATTGATTTCACAACGCCACTTATCTCAAGTATCTATGGCTACATCTCAACGAATAAAAAGAAGCTCTATCTCGATATTCTCGATACTAAAGTTAGTCATATCTCTAAAAGTATTTCTGGAAAATATCTCTCATCACTTAATGTGTATGAACTTGATGCGTCAAACGTAAATTTAGAATTTAATTTCAAAAATACTTATAGTTTTGATATTTTCTACCTCGAGTCTCCAGGACGAATCGTCATTGACGTTAAAAGGTAAGAAAGATGTCCAATTCAAAAAAAAACACAGTCACACTTAAGCTAAGTGAAGAAACGCCTGTCAAAGGGAAGATGCCCGAAGAGGTTGTGGTTATTCCTATACTGAACAGCCCCATTTTTCCAGGGATGATCGCTCCGATTGTCCTCTCTGAAAATAAATTTACACCAGAGCTGAATAAAAGTGTTGCCGAGGTGGGGTATGTTGCCTTGAACTTGATTAAGTTTCGTGAAGGGGAACCTGACTACGAAGAAATGAAGGACAAGGTTAGCATTGGTGAAGTTGAAGATATCAGTTACGAAGATGAAGGTTTCAATCCCGATCTCGATTTTTCAGAAAATGTTTTTGATGAAGACGACGATGATGATGAAGGTCAGTCTCTTCAAGGAAAAGATATTTATCGCGTCGGAGTTCTTTGTAAAGTTGTCAAAAAATTAAAACTTCCAGATGGATCGGTCAATCTACTCGTCCATGGTTTAAAACGTTATCGGGTCAAAGAGTTTCTATCAGAAAGTCCTTTAATTAAAGTAAAAACAGAAATCTTTGACGATGTTCTCAATCACGACGATGAGCTCGATGCTTATACTCGATCGGTTATTAATCAAGTTAAAAAACTTAGTGAAATAAATCCTTATTTTAACGAAGAAATGAAGCTTGCGATGTTGAATTCTCCATCGCCTGGAGCTCTGGCTGATCTGGTAGCCTTTGCTCTTTCTTTGGATGTTCCCGAAGCTCAAGACTTTTTAGAAACGTTAGTTGTTAAAAAGAGATTTGCAAAGTTACTTGTCTATCTAAAAAGAGAAAAAGAAGTTGCTGATATCCAAAAGAAAATTACAGATGAAGTTAACGACAAGGTTAATAAATACCAGCGAGAGTACTTTCTCAAAGAACAATTAAAAATTATACGAAATGAACTTGGCCTTGATGAAGATGATCGTTCGAAAGAAGTGAATAAAATTCGCCAAGCGTTGGAAGAGATCAAGATGCCTCAAGAGGCGAAAGCGACTGCTCTTGAAGAACTTGAACGTTTGCAATCAATTCCCGAGTCCTCCCCAGAATACACAGTGACCAGAACATACCTTAACTGGATTATTGATCTTCCATGGGATGTTTCTGAAGAAAAAGAAATCGATATCGATCAAGCAGAAAAAATACTTAATAAAGACCACTTCGGTCTTCAAAAGGCTAAACAAAGAATTTTAGAGTTTCTTGCTGTAAGAAAAGTGAAAAGTGATTACGATGGAACAATTCTCTGTTTTGCAGGACCTCCAGGGGTAGGGAAGACATCCCTTGGTCATAGTATTGCGAAATCCCTTGGAAGAAAGTTTTATCGCTTCAGCCTTGGTGGGATGAGAGATGAAGCAGAAATAAAAGGGCATCGTCGGACATATGTTGGGGCCATGCCTGGAAAACTTCTTCAAGCTCTTAAGCGAGTCAAGGTGAATAACCCTGTCATCATGTTGGATGAAATAGATAAACTTGGACAATCATTTCAAGGAGATCCAGCTTCTGCACTGCTCGAAGTTCTTGATCCTGAACAAAATCGTACTTTTATTGATAATTACCTCGATATTCCTTTTGATCTATCAAAAGTTCTCTTCATCGCGACTGCAAACTATATTGGAGAAATCCCTGAGCCTCTTCTTGATAGAATGGAGCTTATTGAGTTGAGTGGATACACCCAAGAAGAAAAGATTTCCATTGCATCTAGGTGGATTATTCCCAAGCAGTTGAAGAAACACGGCTTAAAGGCAACAGATTTTAGTCTTCGAAAAACTGTACTGAAAAAACTCATTACTGATTATGCTCGTGAACCAGGGGTGAGAACCTTAGAGCAAGTGATTGCCAAATTGTGCCGAGTGGCTGTTCTGGAAAAAGTGAAAAGAAAAAGAAAATCGACTAAAAAATTTAACCCCGCTGAAGCAGAGATTGAAAATTATCTAGGACCACAAAGATTTCAATCTGATTTACCCGATAAATCTTTTATTCCTGGAATTGTGACTGGACTTGCATGGACAGCTTATGGAGGGGAAATTCTTCAAGTAGAAACGATTCCACTCAATGGAAAAGGGTTTAAACTTACAGGGCAAGTTGGGGATGTTATGAATGAGTCAGCTTCACTTGCTTACAGTTATGTAAAATTACTTCTTCAACAAGAAGATAAGAATGAAATACTTACTCGGAAAAAGGCCATTAAGCGAGCGAGTACAACATCAAAAGACGAAGACAAGGAGTCCGATGAAGACTTTCTTGCGAGTCATGAAATTCATTTGCACTTGCCAGCGGGAGCAACTCCCAAAGACGGGCCCAGCGCAGGGATCACTATGGCCTTAGCTCTTTATAGTCTTGCTAATAAAAAACGAGTGCGCAGTACTCTCGCTATGACAGGAGAGTTGAGTCTGACGGGAAAAGTTCTTCCAGTGGGAGGAATTAAAGAGAAGGTCTTGGCTGCCAAAAGAGCAGGGATCAAAGAAATCATAATTCCTTTTGCCAATCAAAAAGACTTAAAAGAAGTTCCTGAAAATCACCGTAAGGGTTTGAAGTTTTACCCTGTTAAAAACTTTAATGAAGTTTTGAAAGTCGCTTTTACCAGTAAATCTCAATAAATTTTTGAATAAAAAAAAGCATACCAAAATTTGGTATGCTTTTTATCTATGAAATAAAATTTTGAATTTAAATTAAAATTCTTCTGAATCGTATTCGCTAATAGGAGCGTGTTTAACTTTAGAAGCAGCGATTTCTCTTAATGCTGTGACCACTTCTTTGTTTTTGCTTTTTACTTGAGCTTCATCACCCTCTTTAAGCTGCTTTACTCGTTTAGCTGTAAGGTGAACTAGTTCGTAGCGATTTTCTACTTTTTCGAGACAATCTTCTATAGTTACTCTTGCCATCTTGGATTCCTAATAAATTTTTGGTTTGCTGTGAACTTTTTAAAATTAGCTGAAAGTTTTGTCAAGTAATTCTGGCTAGTTAGAAAAAAAGATCACGCCCTTCATCTTGCACTAATTGGGCCTGATATGAAAGGGCGATGTGCAATCATAGTGACATTCTGTGAGCAAGTTCAGGAACATCCTGAAGGATTCCTGCATGTTATGCATTTTAAAGGATGCTACGCGGGGCAATATATTAAAAGAATTAAGGCCTTTTCAAAATCTCGCCTTGAAGAAAGCAATGAATATGTTTTAACGGTCGATTGCGTTAAAGTCACGGGTCAAACTCTTTACTGTCGGATTCTTCGTTTCGAAAAACTCAAAGATATTAAGATTCCGTTTTGATCCAAGGGCACCCTGAACCCTGAAAAGCTGATTCGCCAATTTAAATTTGCAAATGAAACCATACTTTAGGTTGTTGATAAAAGTTAATATTTCTTAACCTCTTAGAATTATTGCCGATAAGTCTATAAAAACAAAGTCTTAGCACTCTATTGATATAATTCAATAAATTGGTAGGAAATTAACAATGTCCAAACTTTTCATGCTTTTTTCATATTCAACACTTCTCCTTTTTTCTTGCGAAAATCAAATTGAAGTCAATGCTTTAGGAAGTATTGAACTTCCTTCACTAACTGATATCCCTGTTTCAGAAAAAGAAACTCTTGAATTAGATTTTAAAAATAATTTAACAAATAATGACAAAGATACTAAAGGATCTGCTATTAGCTATCAGTGTATCTATGATTTAACAGTGGACAATATAGTCGCCGGTCCAGTGGATTGCACTGATATCGATGGACTAACTTTTGATGAAAATACAGGACTGCTGCAATGGACTTTAAGTAAAGATGCTTTTGAGAATGGAGATGTGACAGGACGTTATGAGTTCAAAGTGATTGCAACTTCCAAGAATAGTTCAGACGAAGAAGTTTTTGTTGTTTCTGCAATCAATGTTCCTCTTACTTGTCCAGATAATTTTATCAAAGTTCCAGCGAATGAAGATTATGAAGTAGAAGAATTTTGTGTAGCTAAATATGAAATGAAAATTGCTGGTAACTTATCGGGATTTCCTGGAGATGCGGCTACTGATGATGCTGTTTCTCAGGTAGCAGGGAAGCCTTGGAGGAATATTACTCGAGATGATGCGATTAGTGCCTGTCAAAGGCTTGGGCCTGAATATAATTTAATTTCGAATTCACAATGGCAAGTGATTGCGAGAAATATCGAGCTAACACCTTCCAATTGGTCGAGTGGATTGATTGGCTCTGGTTTTCTCAATTCAGGTCATGCCGATGCTTCGCCCGCAGAAACATGTGATGCTGCTGAAGAATATGTAGAAACAGATTGTAGCAATTCTGGACTCGAAGCTGATTATATTGAAAAAAGAACAAACACTCTTTCAAATGGCGAAGAAATTTGGGATTTGGGGGGAAACATCAGAGAGTGGGTGCGCGACGATATCACAGGGGTTGAAGACTATGGGATTGCTGGATTTGTTGCGACCTTACCAGCTATAAATCCAAATTCAAGTGATTTTGGAGATAGTAAATTTGCTTTTGGTCCCTCTGGTGATTACAGTGCTTTGGCGGCTCCCAAGAGAGGGGGGTTGGGTTTCTATTATTTAAAGTTTGTTGGTAACGTCATCGAAAGAGGTGGTTATTATAACGACGATGTGTCAGGAATCATTCATGCGGGAATCTTTAGGACCGACTTAGATTATAGTACTTCAACTGCTGCTTCCTTTATCGGTTTTCGTTGTGTTTATGAACCTTAATCGACTTTGATATCGACATAATCACCAATCATCAGGGCGTTAACTTCAAAAAAGACTGGCGAGTTACTGGCGAAGACTTGGGTTGCTTCTGCTATTGCGTGATTAGATTCGGTGTGAATAACTTTAACTGTTCCTACTTTTACACGGTAATGGACACGTTCTTGTTTGTCTTGGGCATAGGGATTATTTCTTGAAATCAATCGATAGACATAGAGTTCTGTTCCATCGGCGAGACCTTGCTCGGTTCCCATATTGATATAAAAGTTTTTCTTAAGCACTTCGTTTTCATAGCCCATGGGAAAATCTTGAGAAATATTATAGATCATGTAGTTTTCAGCAAAACTTAAGATTGGGATGAAGGATAATAGAATCAAGAGTATTTTCATGCAGGACCTCTTTTAACTAGTATCTTTATCGGAATAGAATTGGAAATTTTTACCCTCTAAACAAACAGGCAAAATTTTCCGCCTCAGAATAATTCTAATTAGTTGGAGATTTCTAAATACTTGAGAAAATTGTTTACAACCGGGGAAGGGAAGTAATTTTGAATTCGCTTGTTGTAGAGAACGAATTTTTGAGAATAAAACTGCATTATCCAAGCAGCATCGTCCAGTACTGTTTGCTCCATATTTTCCATCAATTCTTTCTTTGCAGGAGTGTTGAGCATGACTGCGAGATGGCTAAAGGAGCTATCAAAGCTTGGATTGTTATAATAGGTTGTATTAGGTCCTGGAGGATGATTGGTGCTGAGAAGAAGTTGGAGGATGTTTTCACTATCAGGATAATCGAGAGTCCAACCATCTTGCCAAAACTGTAGCTTTCCTTCTTTGGCCTTTCTCAAAAAAGTCGGAAAATTATTTGTCGTAATTTTAATATCAATTCCAATTTGGTGTAACTGGGATTTAATAAATTCCGCTCGATGGAGTGATTGGTTGTCGTTGCTTCGGGTGTCAAATTGGAGTGTGCTCAATCCCTTACCTTCTGGAAACCCGGCTTCGCTTAAGTATTTTTTAGCCACTTCAATATTGTACTGGTAGGGAAGTTTTGCACTGGGAGAGTAGCCGTAGATGTAGGGATGATAAATAGAGTTCGCTTTGATCCCAGTGTTGTTGGTGAAAAGTTCGATGTATTTGTCGACATCAATGGCATGAGCGATAGCCTTTCTTAAGTTTAGATTTTTCCCTACGACAGGATCGTTCATATTAAAAGAGAGCCACCAGTAAGTGAAGGTCGGAGCTTTTTTAAGAAGAAACCCTTTGTCTTGCAGTCCTTCTTTTAAAGAGGCATCAGGGTTGAGGGCAACATTAAAGTGATCTGTTGTGACAGCAAAAAAATCAATTTTATTTTTTAAAAAATTAAGCCATCGAGTTTGCGCTTCTTTGATAATGGGGAATTCAAAAGTTTCAACTTTTGGAAGTTCAGGATCGTGATATGAACT
Organism: Halobacteriovoraceae bacterium; assembly: GCA_020635135.1. Classification (GTDB taxonomy): domain Bacteria; phylum Bdellovibrionota; class Bacteriovoracia; order Bacteriovoracales; family Bacteriovoracaceae; genus JACKAJ01. Next base: position 1,177,725 of record JACKAJ010000015.1, on the reverse strand, counting down.
AAATTTTTGAATGATAATTCTATGAGAGCGAGAAAATTCTTTGAGGATAAAAGGTCCCGTTCCAATTTCTATGTCGTTTAAATTATTTTTTTCGAAACGAATAACTTCTTCAGGCACGGGAACAGTAAAGGCCATGGTCATGGCGTAAATCATTTGAGGGTAGGGCTTTGTCAATTTGATGCTGAATTCATAATCATTAACGATTTGGACTCCGCTAATATTGAACTTGAAGAAGTCTTCAAGATTGTCCTTGGCAAGATTTCTAAATTCATTAATACCTTCAATCTTTCCGTCGAACAGCCAAAAACCTTGAGACTTCGTTCCGAGAAAAGCCAGGCGCTTAATTTGATTTATGAAATCTTGAGCCTTAAGAGTTCTTTTTTGACCTTGAAAAGCTGGATGGTCGTGATATTGGATATTTTTTTTGATTTTAAAAGTGTACTTAGTTCCCTTTTCATCAATTTCTGGAAGATCCTCGGCAAGTAAGGGAATTATTTGGGGTTCATCGACATTGTATTTATATTCGTAAAGAGTTTCGTAAAGTTGATAGATGACATTCAAAGAAATCTCATCAAAAGCGACAGCAGGATCGAGAGTCGAAATATTACTCGAAAGTGGCATGGTGATTTTGCTTTTTATGTTCTTGTTGTTTTTTGTACAAGAAAAGAGCAATAGAGAGATGAGAACGAGAATTTTCATAGCGATTTGAGTTCTTTAACAAGGAGATCCTTAAAGGAGTCCAGGGCCTGGGTTGGTATTGATCCTTGGATCATATCAGGCTTACCGCCGCCTTTCCCATCAATATGCCCCCAAATGTTTTTGATAACCTTTGAAAGATTGACGTTCTTATTCTTTTTATTTGTCTTAAGGACAAACGAGTAGTTATTTTGACTTTGAGAATGAAGAAATAAAATATCAGTTGGGTGTTTATCGACAAAAAGATCGGCAATTTTTCGTAGATCTTTTACATCTTGCTTGGTGTTTGTGATATAAAGATTGTGCCCGTTAGTAATTTCAATCGGTTTTTCAAAAAGATTTTTACTTTCTTGAGAGCGAATTTTGTCTTGAAGCTGTTCAATTTCTTTATTTTTATCTTTAATTTCTTGAAAAAGTGCCTCAATTTTATTTTCAATTTTTTCAGGTTTAATTTTTAATTGCCTTTCAACTTCTTTGAGAATTTGCGAGCGATGAATAAGATATTTTCGAGCTGTTTCGTGAGTAGTAGCTTCTATTCGGCGAACACCAGTAGAGAGTGAAGACTCGGAGAGAATTTTAAAGAGCCCGATGGATTGAGTATCTTTGACATGTGTTCCACCACAAAGCTCGGTTGAAAATTCTCCCATCGTGATAACCCGAACTTCTTCACCATATTTTTCACCAAAGAGGGCCATAGCTCCTTTGGCAATAGCTTCATCTTTTTTCATAATCGTCGAAGTTACAGGTAGAGAATTTTGAATAGCGTCGTTGACGAGATCTTCAATTTTTTCTATCTGTTCAGTTGTAAGAGCATGGTCATGTGTAAAGTCAAAACGCAGTTTTTCTTCGTTAACTAAAGAACCAGCCTGTTTAACATGATTTCCTAGCACTTCGATAAGAGCGGCTTGCATGAGGTGAGTTGCCGAGTGGTTCTTCATGGTTTGAGAACGTAGCCCGCCATCAACACTCAGTGAATAGCTTTTTCCAATTTCTAAATGTCCTGGATCAGAAACAAGGTGAACAAAGAGATCTTCAACTGGCTTTTGCGTGTCAGTCACTTTAATGCTGGCATCAATTAAACCACGATCTCCAACTTGCCCACCAGATTCTCCATAAAAGGGAGTCTGGTCGAAAATGAGTCCGTATTGATCACCAAGTACTTCAACGGCCAGGAGTTTTCCTGTGGCTTCGAGATTGTCATATCCTAAAAATTTGGTGGCTCCAAATTTTTCTTTAACTTTAAACAAAGTTTCCAGATGTTGATTTGAAGGCTGAAATTTTTGAAAGCTTTTGCTTTGTTCAATTTGAGTTTGCATGCATTTTTCAAAGCCACTGTGATCGGCCGTCATACTGTGTTCTTCAAGAATCGTGTCAGTGAGATCGAGTGGAAAACCATAAGTATCATAGAGCTTAAAGGCGAGATCACCAGGGAGGACTTTGCCTTTCGCTTCGTCGATAAATTTATTGAGAACTTTTAATCCATTTTCTAGAGTCGTTCTAAATTTTTCTTCTTCAAGTTTAAGGGTTTTTTCAGCAAGCTCTCGATTGGCTTGGTTTTCTGGGTATTCTTTTCCAAGAACAGTAAAGACAATTGGAACGAGTTTATAAAAAACAGTTTCTTTGACACCGAGTTCATTGAGATGACGAATAGCCCGTCTAATAATTCTTCGAAGAACATACCCACGTCCTTCGTTAGAGGGAATTGCTCCGTCTGTTATAAGCATAGTCGCGGAACGTATATGATCGGCAATAACCTGGATACTGACTTTGTTTTTAGGATCAGAATATTTTTTCTTTGAAATTTTTTCAATTTCAGAAATGATGGCAGTAAAAAGATCAGTATCGTAATTCCAATACACTCCTTGCATAACTGCAGAAAGACGCTCGAGCCCAGCTCCTGTGTCGACACTAGGAGCGGGGAGGTTTGTTCTCTTGCCTCCTGCATGTTTTTCAAATTGCATAAAGACCAAGTTCCAAATTTCTACATAGCGTTTTTCATCAAGCAGAGGGTTATCAAATTTTCCGGAAGTGTACTGTTCTCCATGATCATAAAATATTTCGCTACAAGGTCCACAAGGACCAGTTTCACCCATTTCCCAAAAATTATCCTTATCACCCATACGAAAAATGCGTTCTTTAGGAACTCCTTGTTCTCTAATCCAAATTTCTTCAGCTTCATCGTCGCTGTCGTGAACAGTAATATAGAGTTTTTCTTTAGGGATTTTGAGATCTTCTGTTAAAAACTTCCAAGCAAAACTGATGGCCTCACTTTTAAAGTAATCGCCAAAAGAAAAGTTACCGAGCATTTCAAAAAATGTATGATGGCGAGCAGTTCTTCCGACACTTTCAAGATCATTGTGCTTACCACCTGCCCGAACACATTTTTGAATTGTCACAGCTCTCTTGGAATCGGGTTTTTCTTTTCCTGTAAAATAATCTTTGAATTGGTTCATTCCCGCATTGGTAAAAAGCAAAGTTGGATCATTATAGGGTATGAGCGAGGAAGAAGGGATTTTCTTGTGCTCATATTTTTCAAAAAAACTAACAAAACGATCTCTGATTTCTTGTGCTTTCATAAACTAAAGATACTTTTCAATTTGATTGATATTATAACCCTTACTCTGAACGTAACGCATGAGTTTTATTTTCCAATTATAGCGTTCTTTTTCAGTTAGTTCATCCCATCTGATGCGGTGAAAGTCCAGTTTTTTGCGTATGTGATACTCAATAACTTGGTCATAGTTTATACCGAGTTCATAGAAGATATTTTCAATTTCGTGTTCGGTAATTTCTAATCCTTCATCTAGACATTTTTTGAGAATATAAGCAGGGCCTTTTTTGGATTTTGCATAGTGTCGAATTCGCCCTTCAGTATAGCTTTGATCATTAATAAATTTTTTTTGTTTTAATGTCGAGAGAACTGATTCGACCAAATCGGTTTCAAAGCCTTTTTCTAAAAGCTTATTTCGAAGTTTAGCTGAAGAATAATCTCGTCGCGTAAGGAGGCTAATTGCAGAATTATAACAGTTTTTCTCAGTCATAGCTCAAGCTAACTTAAGGGCTAAAAATAGACAAATATTTTTAATATCAGTGCCTTGCTAGACTTCAAAATTGATTTTTGCCATAATGTTAAAATCAGATTGATATTATTCGGACACTCTAAAGGAGGGAGTTATTATGAAAATTCTTGTTGTTCTACTTACAATCTTCAGTCTTTCGTCTACGGTTTCTTTTGCTGCTAAGAAAAAAAGAAAGGGTGGTAAGTATGGTCCTGCAGGATGCGGACTTGGTGCAATGATTTTTAAAGGTAAAAGCGGAATGATGTTCAACGTTATGGCTGCGACAACAAACGGATCTGGAAACCAGACTTTTGGTATGACGACTGGGACTCTAGGATGTGATGGGGATGACAAAGTTGCGGCAGTGAGCTTTATTCAAAATAATAGAGTGGCTCTTCAGAACGATGTTGCAAGAGGTGAAGGGGAAACTCTTAGTGCTTATCTTGAACTTATCCAAACTGAGCAACCTAACGTTGCAGCTCTAAAAAGCAACTATAGCAAAATCTTTACAACTGAAAGTGATGCAGAACAGATTTATAGCAATATCAACGCATATCTATAATTGTCACATTATTTTGTGTAATGATAAAAAGAGAGCTCTATGATTAGAGCTCTTTTTTTGTCTGTATTTTTTTACTCGAGTTTTTTACTTTCCAATGATGAGTTACCTTATTCCAACCAATGGCTTAAGCTTTTGCGATACCAACAAACTCATATTGGATATTACGAAAGCCAGGTGGATGCTCCAAAATTTTTTTTCGCAGAAGATGGAAAAAATAATCCTGAAAAAGAGTTTTATAAGACTATTGAAAACCTCGAAAAAAATCCAAAACTAATTTGTGATTTTCCTGCTCGCTATTTACTGCTCAAAAAAAATAAAAAATTAGAAAAAATAAAATTCACTCTTGCGAATTGCGAAGAATACCAATACTACCTCAGCCATGTCGATCTTGAGAGTGTTTGGTTGGTTTTTTCTTCTTATTATATCAATCGCCCTGCTTCAGCTTTCGGGCATACTTTTTTGCGCTTACAAAGTAAGGAATCTCAAAAAGGCGGGAGTGATCTATTAGATTTTGGAATCGATTATTCGGCAAACATCGGAAATGATAATGCTCTTTTATATTCAGTAAAAGGAATTATTGGAGGGTACAAAGGAACTTTTAAAATTATTCCCTTCTATCGAAAAGTACGCGAGTATTCAGACTACGAATCACGGGATTTATGGGAGTATAAAGTTAAATTTAACGATGAAGAAAAAGCTTTTTTCTTGGCTCACCTGTGGGAGATGAGAAAAGTTTACTTTGATTATTTTTATTTTTCAGAAAATTGTTCTTACCAGATTCTTACTCTTATTCAAGCCATTAAGCCTGATGTCGATTTATTATCGAAACTTCATAAAATAATTGTTCCCGTTGATACAATTTTCTCTCTTCAAGATAACAAGGCTTTAACAGGAGACATTCGCTTTCGACCGTCTTTATTCACAAAGCTCGACAAAAGATGGAAAAATTTAGAAAGTAATGAAAAAGAAAAATTCTCCAAACTTATTGAAACTAAAAATTTTTCTGAGATCAAGGACGAAAAAGTTTTAGATACCTATATTGATTATTATGATTTTATTCATAGTGATGAGCTAGTTGATCGAAAATCTACGGCCAGCCTCGAGAAATCAAAAATTTTAGAACATCGCAGTCACTTAAAAAAAGTTCCTATTAAGTATTCTTATAAAGAGCTTGCCTCTCCTCTTGAGGGGCATCGCTCGCGGCGGGTTTCACTGCAATGGAGCAGTAAAAATCATCGATTGGGACTAGAATACAAAGCAGCTTTGCACCGGCTTCATGATTACCTCAAAGGTTATGCTCCTGGAATGCAAATGGATATGGGAAGAGTTTTTGTAGAGTACGATAACCGTGAAAATGATTTTTCAATTCGAGAGTTATTGCTTTTGAAAATTTACTCACTCTCTCCTTGGAGCACAATTAATAAAAAAGCGAGTTTTAATATTTCGGCTTCACTGCAAGACCCTTATGATGACGATAACAAACACATAGATGGTGTGATCGATTTAGGAGCGGGATTAACTTTTCGCTTTGGCGATCTTTTAATGTACACAGCTTTTCAACAGTATTTTCATTTTCAAGGAGAGTTTGATCTCACTGATACTCGCTATGATTGGGGCCCTCGCGTTCTTTTTGTCTATAACATTTCTGAAAAATGGCGATTGAATATCAATTCGGAGTATTTAAAGGTGCACGGTTTTTCACTGGATAAGCAGTGGAAAAACACTCTCAACGTGAACTATGCTTTCAATGATCGCCATGCTAGCTATTTCGAATATCAAAACTATGATGTATCGTGGAGTCAAAACAATCTCGAATTTTTAACTTTGGGTTATCGCTTTTTCTTTTGAGAAAGTGCTTGAAAAGGGCCCAGAGAATTTCTTCCCCGGGCCGTTCTGTTCTGAATAAAACTACTGTAATTTTTTGGATTTAGTTTTTTTAGCGGCTTTGTCAGCAGTTGCAGCTTCTTCTTTCGTTTCTGTTTTTGTAGCTGTGGAAGAGGCTGGAGCCAAATCGTATTTTGCAAGAACCAAGTTCTTGATTTTTTCAGTGACATCAAGGTTTTCTTGAAGAAAGCGTTTTGCGTTTTCTCGTCCTTGACCGATTTTAGCATTTTCAAAAGAGAACCAGGCTCCCGCTTTTTCAACAATTTTTTCATTAACTGCGAGATCCAAGAGATCGCCTTCTTTTGAAATCCCTGTTCCGTACATAATGTCGAATTCCACTTGCTTAAATGGAGGAGCAACTTTATTTTTAACGATTTTAACTCGTGTTCTGTTCCCGACAACATTTTCACCATCTTTGATAGCGCCAATACGACGAATATCAATTCGGACAGAAGAATAAAATTTTAGGGCGTTCCCACCTGTTGTTGTTTCAGGGTTTCCGAACATAACACCAATTTTCATTCTCAACTGGTTGATGAAAACAACGGTACAGTTAGAGCGAGAAATAGAACCAGTGAGTTTTCTCAAAGCTTGTGACATAAGTCGTGCTTGAAGACCCATGTGTGAATCACCCATGTCCCCCTCTAGTTCCGCGCGTGGAGTGAGAGCGGCAACAGAGTCAATAATCAAAAGGTTAACAGCTCCTGAGCGGACTAGCATGTCGGCAATTTCTAAGGCTTGTTCACCACTGTCTGGTTGAGAAATAAGAGTGTCTGGAATATTCACTCCAAGCTTGGCAGCGTAAGCAGTATCGAGTGCGTGTTCAGCATCGATAAAAGCAACTGTCCCGCCTTTTTTCTGGCATTCGGCTGCAATATGAAGAGTGAGTGTGGTTTTCCCTGAAGATTCAGGACCATAAATTTCAATAATTCTTCCCTGGGGAATTCCACCAATACCGAGGGCAATATCAAGGCCCATGGCCCCAGTTGAAATAGCGGGGATTCTCTCTTGGACATCTTCCCCTAGCTTCATGATAGCACCTTTTCCAAATTGCTTTTCGATGGCGTTGAGGGCCAGGTCGAGAGCTTTCTTTTTATCGCTACTATCCATCGTAGTCATACTCATAAGTTTTCTCCTTAATGTTCATGAAAAATTGGCATTGAAATAAGGTAGCATTGGCATGAAACCATCGCAAGAGCCTTATTTATAAGTGAAACACGCGTCTGGGACAGGCAATAGCGCAAGAGTGAGTCAAAACTTTTTTTATAGAATTAATCAATAAAACTTATGATAACAAGGGTGCTCAGTGCTGCGTAAATGGCACTAATTAAGTCATCAAAAATAATATCATTAGGCGATTGTCTTTGATCAAAAAAACTAGCAGGCCAAACTTTAACGATATCGAAAAAACGAAAAGTGGCAAAACCAATAGAAAGAACAAGGATGAGATGAGAGTGAACACCTTGCATACCCCAAATAATCATAAAACAAAGCAAGATACCAAGGACCTCATCAATGACAATCCAGCCCGGATCGTGCTTGGTAGGTTTAAATTCTTCAAAATAAAGGTTTATAACAAATAGAGCAGCTACAAAGATAAGGAAAAAACTAAGACTGAGACTGATCAGTGGATGAGGACTCACGGCGAAGATGTAGACTAAAAAAAGGGCAGCGAGAGATCCCACTGTTCCCGGTGCAACGGGAGAGTAACCAAATCCAAAAAAAGATAAAAAGACTTCAAAGAGTTTTTTCACAAATTAGAGCGCCTTGTTATTGTGTAGAAATTATCTAATAATGATCACGTCATGCAAAGAGATGAGTTTTATAAAAACTATTATTTAAATTTTGAATCACTAGAAGTCTTGATCGGGAACAAGTCGGCGCTCGATTCGACGTCTTTTCTAGGATCTGTGCAGAGCGAAGATCAAGTCTTTAAATTTCTTAAAGGCTATGGAATTGATCTCGAGAAACCAATTGAAAAAGCTGAACTTTTTGGAAATTACCAAGAAGCCCTTAGTTTTATCCGTCGGTATTTTTTAAAAGAAGGAAATCCAGAAGGATTGCCCTATGAGATACCTCTGGAGCTCTTAAGTATTACTGATATTTCACAACTTTTTTTGATGTCAGCGGGAGCCTTTCACGATCGTAGCCGTTTGGAGTTGAGCTTATGGGCAGGAGTGGTTTTGAAAGTGATGCATACCATTCTTCACGTCGATAAGGACTTGCGACAAAACTACTTCAACCATATTCAAACACAAATCTTTGATCGTTTTTATAAATATATTCATCGTGATGGTCAAAAACTTTATATCCAGTCAGCGAATAAAGAACAACGAGTGGACTTGCACGAATTTCAAACCAAATCAAAGAAAACTCGTGAAAGTGTGGTGATTAAACTTTTACATAAAAAAGAAAATGTTGCCGAAGAACTTTTTGATAGAATTGGAATTCGCTTTATAACGAAAACAAAATTTGATTGCTTAAAACTCATTAAGTTTTTGGTTGAAAATTATCTGGTACTTCCACACAACGTAAAACCGAGCCGTTCTCATAATTCACTTATTGATTTGAAAATGTTTAAGAAAAAATTTTTTGAAGCCTACAAAAAAGTGAGAAAAGAAGGTCTTGATACAAAAGAAGCCGATGCACTTTATGAAGAAATCACAATTGAATGCCTAGCTAAAAAAGCAGAAAAGCAAAGTAACGAACATACATTGAAAAATTATCGAGCGATTCATTTTACCTGCCGACAGTTAATAAAATACACAAATCCTTTCTTTACTCAGTTTAACAAACTAAAAAATGAGGCGAAGAATAATCCCAAAGATGAGTTTGCTAAAAAAATATTAGCTCTTGATAGTTCAACCGTGACAAAAAATTTGAGATTTTTTTATCCTTTCGAAATTCAAATTACAGATATTGATAGTCATCAAAAAAACACTGCTGGAGAAGCGAGCCATAAAGAGTATAAAAAGGCCCAGGTTCTCTCAGCAATGAATCGAATTTTTAAACCAATTATTAGCTATTACGAAACACACCCTCAAAGATCGAGATCTTGATCGTCGTCGTCGACTTCAATGACTGGAGGTTCTGTGTTGACTTGTAGACCATCAAGAATGTCAGCAAGAGTAACTTGGGATGGGTTCACTTGGTGATCTCGCAATAGGGCTTGTAAATTGTTGATCACAAGTTTGTTCTCTTTAACTACAGCGCTTCGTAAGACTGGGTCTGTCTTTGTTTCAGCGAAAAGTCGTGGTGCTAAGAGAACAGTGAGAGTTAGGAAGCATAATTTCTTCATGAATGACTCCTTCTTGGATAAATAAGCATACTGCTCGTTTTGCTTTCGAGCGTTCACGCTCAAGACTCGTGAAGCAGAATAGTCGACTCTTTCACTCATGGAAAGTTTATTCGTAAGTGTGAGAAATTATTATAGATTTGGAGCCATTCTGTCACCAGAAGGAGATCAAGGATCGTGCCTTAGTACGAAATTTTCGATTTCACTGTTAATGAGTTCGGGAAAGTCAATTTGAGGAACATGACTTCCATCTTTTATTTCTTTGAAAGTCGAATCTTTTATATAGAGACCCAGAAGCTTTTGTGTTTCAAAGGGAACCACAAGATCTTTATTACCTGCCATTATGAGCACTGGTTTGTGAATTTGAGGAAGATTTGGGAGTAAAAAAGAAGTTTTCATTTCGTGAATCAATTTAAAAAAGACTTCTGGCCCAAGTTCATAGACTTTATAAAGATAATCTCTCACAAATTGTGTCGAAACCTTTTTATAGTTAAAACCTAGAAAACGAATTATCTGGTGAACAAGGGGATTAAAGTTGATAAGTTTCCACATCGTGGAAAAGCCATCAGGATATTTTTTATCTAGGGAATACAAAAATGGAAGTAAGAGTTTATTAAATTCAGTATTCATGAGGACGTGAGAAACATCGAGAGCGGTTCCGGAAATGACTATAACTTCTTTGGAAATATGAGGATAAAGAACTTCAAAATGAAGGCACAGATTGACACCCATGCTATGACCTAAAAGTACAGGATTTTCAATTTGCAGGAAGGCCAGCAATTCCTTTAAATCGAGGGCCATTCTATCGAAAGTTAGATTTTCAAGTTTATCGCGACCGCTTGAAGAAAAGTGAGCTCTGTAATCATAAGCGAGTATAGGAAAATTTTTTTGATTAAAGTATTCAATTTGAGGCTTCCAATGAAGCATACTGCACACCAGCCCGTAGTTAAAAACCAGAACAGGTTTTTTCTGAGGAGCAGAGGGATTAAAATTGATGAGAAAGTGAATATTTTCTCTATCAGATGTTGTAAAATATCGTGAGCGAAAGTTTTCAAACATAAAGTTTATTCTGCAAGATCACCAAGTTCAGAGATAAAAGCTAAACTCGCGGGATCATTTTTAATTTTGTTAAATTCTTCGTTGAGCTTATCTTTAAAAGTGACAATTTGCTCTAGTAGAAAATCAACAATTTCAATTTCAAATTGTTCAATGGATAATTTATCGCCCTTAACCAGATGAAAAGGAATATGCTGGAGTTTTCCATTGATGTGAAAGTCATATTTTTTTGAGTCGTCAGATTGAGATTTGAAAGACAGACTTTGATCTTCAATTTGAACAAGAACTGGCGCAATTTTAAGATCAGATTCAAGTATATTAATATTACCATCATTGCCAAAAATTATTTCATTAGTATGGAAAACTTGTTCGCCAAGATAATAGTCTTTTGGTGCTGAATTTATTTTTACTCTAATCATCGTCAAACACTTTTCATTACAAGAGGATCACTCATAATCCCATAAAAATTTTGTAGGTAGTGGATTGTTTCGGGATTAAGTTTACTATTTATATCCTCTATAACATCATCTAATATTTTCTTATCATCTACAATATGGGAGATTCTTCTCCCTTCCTCGTGACCGGATTGATCAATACCAAATAGATCGCCCGAGCCTCGGAGTTTAAGATCAAGTTCTGAAATTTTAAAACCATCAGAGATTTTTTCAAATTCTTTAAGTCGATTCTTTTGCTCTAATGTCAGGCTATTTTCAGCAATGAGGAAGCAAAAACCTGGCTTTTCATCCCGACCAACGCGACCTCTTAATTGATGGAGAGAACTAAGACCGAAATATTCAGGATGATAGATGCTAATAAAAGTAGCATTCGGTACATGGATACCAACTTCAATGATACTTGTGCTAATAAGAATTTGAATTTTATTATCGCGAAATTTTTGAATGACTTCTTTTTGTTCGTCAGATTTAAGTTGCCCATGAATTGCTTGGATATGAGTTTCAGGAAACCATTGACGGTATTGTTCTAAAAGCTGCCCAATGGAATACTTGGAGCGGTATTCAGAAGCTTCGATATTAGGAAGGACGATATACCCTTGTTCATGCAGTTCTAGTCTCGTTTTAATAAAGCTGAGATAGTTTTCGAAATTATTCGTTTCAACGACTCTCGTTTTATAACCCCTATGTTGGGAGGGCATTGTTTTAATGCTTGAAATATCGAGATCTCCGAATTGGGTTAGCTGTAGGCTTCGAGGAATAGGTGTTGCACTCATAAGAAGACAATGTGAAGTGGTTGACTTTGCAACAAGGTCGATGCGTTGTTGAACTCCAAACTTGTGTTGTTCGTCGATAATACAGAGACCTAGATTTTTAAATTCAATAGACTTTTGAAACAGAGAGTGAGTCCCTATTACGATAGAATATTCTCCATTATGAATTTTTTCAGAAACAATTTTTTTCTCTTTTGCGGAGAGTGAAGAAGCGAGATACCCGATAGAGAGATTACTATGAGATTGAAAGAAATGATAGTGTTGAGCTGCTAATGTTTCAGTCGGACACATGAAAGCCACTTGATATTTTTGAGATGCAAGTAGTGAACTAACAATAAAAGCGACTGCTGTTTTTCCGCATCCGACATCACCTTGAATCATGCGCGTGAGAGGGTGACCACTCTGGAGATCGTTTATGATATCTTGAAGAGATTTCTCTTGATCAACTGTTAATTGAAAGGAAAGTTGTGATTTAACTTCAGCAATCTGTTCTTCTGTAAAGGTAATAGGGGGGATTTTAATAGAGTTTCTTTTATTTCTTCTTGCAATAATTTTCAACTGATCGATGAGAAACTCTTGATATTTAATTCTCTCAAGACAATCAGCGATGGGAGTTTCTGATTTATCATTGAGATTATGGACGACTTTATAAGCTTGAGAAAGTGAAGGGGAGCGGGAGTTTATTGTTGGCAATTTGTCCCACAAAGTAACGGGAATTTTTTCAATAAGGCCTTTAATATATTTCCCTGTTACCTTATTCATTGATGGGTAAACTAGTTCAATTTCTGCTGCTTCGTCTTCACTCACAAACCTTGGATTTGTGAGTTGGTATTGCTGACGATAAAAACTTAAGACTCCCTCTAAAGTGGTTTGTTCTTGGCTTTCGCAGAGAGTTTCAACTTTTTGCCTAAGGGGAGGATAAGCATTAAACCAAGTGAGACTTATCTTTTCAAATCCAATAACCATAGTGCAAGAAACTTGGGCCATTTTAAGTTTTCTTTTAAATATTGGCCGTACTCGTAAGTCAGTGAGAGAACCTTTAATTCGAATATAATCACCTGGAACACATTGATGAAGTTGGGGATTAAGTTTTACTGGGTAGTATTTGTAGGGAAAAATATTAATGAGTTGGTACAAAGTGTAAACATGAGCATCTTTGAGATTTTCTAAACTTTTTGGTTTAGTTTTACCTTTGTATAAATCATCAATGGGTGAAGCCCAGCTTAAGTTCTCTATTTTACTCATTATTAATTGAATATCACGTCTTCAATCTCGTATTGCAAATCTCCTTTAGGAGCTTTAACAACAACTTCTTCTCCAACTTCTTTTCCAATTAATGCTTTTGCCAACGGGCTGTTATACGAGATTTTCTCTTTGGAGGCTGCAGCTTCATCTTCACCAACAATTTTATAAGTAATTGAAATATCTTTTTGCATATCAAAGATTGTGACAGTAGCACCAAAAAGCACTTTTGATCCATTTAATTTTTTAGTGTCAATGATCTGAGCATTCGCAAGTTTATTTTGTAATTCACCAATTCGACCTTCAATATGCCCTTGCTTTTCCTTGGCAGCATGGTACTCAGCATTTTCTTTTAAATCACCGAGAGCCCGAGCTTCTGCAATAGCCTTTTTAATATTTTCTCGGTCTACTTTGATGAGCTGATCTAGTTCTGCTTGTAGACGAGCATTTCCTTCAACAGTCATGGGAAATTTCGACATGTTAACTCCTAATTTTAGTTTTTAAACAGTGAATTAGCTTTGGCGATGAGATCTTCTTTTTCATTTTTTGCATTTTTGTTACCATCGGAGAGTTTGAAATAATCACAAAAGTTTGCTTTTTCTTTTTCAGTGACTCTATCAGCAGAACTTTCTCGGCATTCATTATAGCATTGAGGATCATAAAATTCACACATCCGGCAACAATGGATATCACAATGACACGAATGACAAGTTTCTTGCCTAGAAACAAACTCTGATTCAAAGCTTAAGAGAGTGTTGCAATTATAACACTTAACATCCATTAAAAGACCTTTTGTTAAAAATCTTGTGAATAACCGAAATTTATACCAACAGAGCTTTTATTGCCACTATTATCAGCAAAGGGAGAGAAAAAGATTTTAGGTCTGTTTCTTTTGTTGTATTCATCGACAGCTTTTTGCAGGTTATATTCATTGTGATAGCGCATTGTTTTCGATACAAGGTAGTTGATCACAATGAGGCTAATACCTGTTGAAATAAGAAAATTTTTATTCGCCAGGCCATTATTGTCATTGTCACTTAAGCCACCAACTAAAATCATTCCCACTCCCACTGTACTAAGAATGGCACTTTGAAGCGAAGGCTTGCTTTTTTCTTGGTAAATTTTTAAATATTCCCGAGCAATCGGATCACGATTTAAGTAAAATTTTAAACCATCGCCTCGAACGGAAGAGCTCGAGTCAACTAATATCTCTTGGTAATTGACATATGCAACTCGGCTACAAGATTCTGTGGCCATTATTGGGTGAGCAATAAAGCAAAGACTGATGAGTACGCTCGAGATTTTCAAAAGCATAGTTAATAAACTTCCTCGTATTTAGCCAAATGCAAAAATATTTTAACATAGAAGTGACGAGAAAAAGAATGAAAATAAATATAATTTAGGAGCCCCGCGGGTCCATGGACGTTATTAAAACAGGCATTGAAATTACTCGAACGATTAAAAACGTAGGGCGTTTGCGTGAAGTGCTGACTGTTTTAGCTAGAAACGGTTTTGACGAATTTATTATTCAATCAGGTTTGCATACAAAAATTCCAGGATTTGTTTTTCCGAAAAAAAGAATCACGGCCTCGATCAATGAAAAAAGTCACAAATCTGATGATGTCTGGGGAAGCATTGGTTATCGACTTCGTAAATCTTTTGAAGAACTAGGACCAGGATTTATAAAACTTGGTCAGCTTCTTTCAACTCGCGAAGATATTTTTGATGAGTCTTTTATCTCTGAGATGAAGAAGCTTCAAAATCAAGTGACAAACATGAAGTTCAAGGATGCTCAAAGAATTTTCACAAACTCAACAGGAATGAGTATTGATGAAGTCTTTACAGAATTTGAACAAAAGCCAATTGCAACGGCTTCTATAGGTTCAGTTTTTAAGGCCCAGCTTAAATCGGGCGAGAAAGTCGTAGTCAAAATTAGAAAACCTAAAATAAAAGAAATCGTCGAACAAGATTTTCAACTTTTTAAGTTTGTAGTCTCTCAAGCTGAAAAAATGAGTGATGAAATTAAATACCTTGGTATCTCTAGAGTTGCCGATGATTTTTATCGTCAAGTTAAGTTAGAAATGAATTTTGTTATTGAAAGAAATAACCTCGAAAGACTTAAAGAAAATATTTCTAAAATTAACAAGAAGAATATTATTCAAATTCCATGTAGCTATTCTGATTTGTCCACAGAAGAAGTTATTGTGATGGAATATATCGATGGCCGACCTTTTAATCAGCTAACTCCTAGAGAACTCACAAAAGATTTAGAAGATAATCTTTATGAATGCGTGCATATGTTTATGCATAGTATGCTTGCGGATGGTTTTTTTCACGCTGATCTTCACGGAGGAAATTTTCTACTCTTAGATAAGAATAGAATTGGAATTGTTGATTTTGGAAACGTGGGAATGTTAAGCAAGAAAAATCGAAGTTCATTAATTGCAATACTTTATTCTCTTGCAACGGGTGATTTTGATAATATGGTTTTTGAATTTCTCGATATTGCTGATTATGATTCAATACCTAACCATGCGGATCTAACCCGTGAAATTCAACAAAGTCTTAATCCTTATTTAGGATTATCGTCTAGCGAGCTTAATTTTACTGAAATGTTCAATCAAATTTTGCAAGCGTTAAAGAAATTTAAAATTTATCTACCCCGAGAATGGTACGTCATTTTTAAGGCCATGGTTGCTATTGATGGAGTGGGGAGATCTTTGGGGTTTGATATTAATGCATTTGAAGTTATTAAAAAAGATTCTGAAGAGCTTATAGACCTCATCATTTCAAAAGACCAAATCACAGAAGAGACCATATGGTTTGCCCGCGATCTTCTCACTTCAATGAGAATAC
Source organism: Halobacteriovoraceae bacterium (assembly GCA_020635135.1). Classification (GTDB taxonomy): domain Bacteria; phylum Bdellovibrionota; class Bacteriovoracia; order Bacteriovoracales; family Bacteriovoracaceae; genus JACKAJ01. Next base: position 1,161,850 of record JACKAJ010000015.1, on the reverse strand, counting down.
TTCCCAAACACATTTCGTGGTTTTTACGAGAGGTCTCTAAGAATAACTACTCACTAAAATTTGAAAATAAAAAAGTAGAAAGAGGTGTTGAGCAAATTGGTAAAGGACTTTATTTTCTTGGAGGGATGATTCTTGCTGCAGTTATCTTTTATTCTGGTGTTGTGATCATCAAAGATCATAACATTTCAGAGCTCAAAGACATCCCTCAATTAACACTCATACTTTGGATAATAGCTGTAATTTTAGGTGGTTACACAATTATACGCTTCCACCACGATAAATAGGGCTTTGGAGTAAATTTGGCAAATAATATTGGCAAAATCATGGTTGACCTAAAACTTGAAATGTCAGTTAAAAGTCAAATGTTAATAATTTTTGTTATGAAGTATAATGGTTTTACTTAAACAAGGGTTTTATAAAATTTGTATTGAATTTTTAAATTGGGAGTAAAAGTTAATGAAGTTGAGAGTGGGAAAGGCAGGATTCAGTTTAGTCGAATTTATGATTGCAGCAGGATTAACTGGCCTTGTATCTATTTATGCTGCCCAAATTCTTGAATCTAGTAATAAAACAAATAGAGACGTTAATTACGATCTAGAAATTACAGAGGTTATGAACAACATTCAATTTTTATTAGCTCAAGGAAACAACTGTAATCAAAATTTCAAAGGTCAACCAGCTTTAATTCCATCATTACCTAATATTGTAGACGAAGGTGGGAATATGATTTCCCAACAAGGAAATATCTCAAATGGTGATTTGCGAATTATTGATTTTTCTACTTCACGTGTGGGAGCTGAAGATAAGCTTCTTTTAACAATTAACTTTAGAAAAAGAAAAGGTTTTTTGGGATCTCAAGATATTTCTCGAGAAATTATGATTAATGCTTCATTTGATGGTGCGAATAATGTCGTGAACTGTTCTTCGGAAATGCTGACTGAAGCGAGTACTTTGGTTTCAAAACTTTGTAACGGACCTGGACGAGTTCTTGTTGATAATGGAGACGCAGATCCTTCAAACGATATTTGTATGTATTCAACTTACGATATCAATCCATGTCCAAACGCGCCTACTCAACAAGTTTTAACAGGTTTTAATTTTAATGCAGGTACAAACTCTTATGATAAGACGTGTGTTGATTTCACTGTTCCCGTTAAAGTTGGAGATTGTCCAGCTTCACGACCAGTTTTAGCCGGTATCAATTCTAATAACACTTTAAATTGTCGAGCTTTAAATATTAACGAAATGAAAACACTCTTTTTAAATGGATCGGATCCAACATCTGGTTTTACAGCTTGTTCCGATGCTCAATTTTCACAACTGATAGTTCGCAGACCAAGTGGATCTAGCGGACCAATTGTGATGGGATGTTTATAGGAATGGCCATGAAGAAATTATTGAATAACCAATCGGGATTCATGATTCTTTATCTTATGACCTTGTCGATCGTGACAACGGCAGCTGTTCTCTATTCATTTAAGAAAAATGAAAGTCTCACGAGAGTCGTTAAGACCAATAAATACAAAAGCGAAATTCAGTACCTATCAAGTAATGCCATGAGATGGCTTTCTAAGGGAAATGTTTGCACAGAGATGTTGAACACAGTTGATTTTTCTGTTGCCAATCCTTACCAAAGTTTAGCGCAATTAAGCAGTGCTGAATCTGGATCCGTAATCGTCAAGGGACAAAATTATGGTTCAGGAGGAGAGTTAACACTCTCGAATATTATTATAGAAAAATTCCCAACACTACCAAGTGGAGCACATCGAGGTGAATTGCGTCTGCAATTTCAAATTAATGATGCAAAAGTTTTGGGAGGGAATACCATCGTTCGAACGATTCCTCTTGCATTTGAACTTGATGCTGCAGGAAATGTTGTTCAGAACTGTTTTTCTAATAATGATGGGCTAGCGGATGCAATAGAAAAATTTTGTAACGGTGGAAATACTGATCCCAATGTTGGTGGAGCTTATTTTGACCCAATAACAATGAAGTGTACCGTTAAAAAACTCGAAAAAGATCTTTCCTGTGGAAGTACAAAAATTCCTGCAGGATTACAGTATAATGCTCCAACATCAACTTATAGTGTTCTTTGTGCTGATCCAACTCCAGAATCTTTAAAGGGTTCTTGCAATGCCGATGAAATTCCTTTTGGAGTTGATGCTGCTGGAAATGTTAAGTGTCGAAATATTGCAGCAACAGATATTGAACAGCTTATTAGTTCAAGTTATGTGGATTGTTATAGTGGAGAAATGAAAATTGATGTGAGTGGATCTAAGTTAAAAGTATCGTGTAATGGATCGACTACAACTCCTCCACCAGATTTAATAGATATCGGAAGTGATCCAACAGATGATCCAACACTACCAGGTGATGGACTTGGTATTCCTGGGGTATGGTCGACAGTCACTTGTGACGATGCCGCTTATGGTGGACCAAGCAATGTTGATACTTACTACTGGGTTATTGGGACAGAAGATAATTTCTCCGGTTCGGAGTGGTCAGCTCATAAACCAACTCAGCCAGTATTTGATGCTTGGAAAACGTTTAAGTCGCCAGGTCAATCACCTAAACAGTTTGATACTGGAGGCATTGATAAATATGTTAGTGCTGAAGTAGATCTTAGTGAATATAAAGACGATATCATTTGTATGGCAGCTCAGGTTAAAGGACAAGGAACTGGAGTGTCTACGGATTCATTCGGAGCCTATACGATTCCAAGGGGAACAAGCACTCCGGTAAGTAACTATACCGTTTCTATACCTTACTATTATTCCAAAGGCGTGAACATGAGTAGCTTTGTTTATAGTTCTGGCTCAGTTTTTGCTACGACTTTGGACTTAACAAATCTCCCTGTAAAAACGGATTCATTCAGCAATACTTACAATATGATTCAAGCTGTAAATTATCATGGAAATTTACTACTTCAATATCAAGATGATGCGAATATTGATTATTTTGTTTTATCCATTAAAGTTAAAAATGGGACGGGGATTGGAAGTTCTACTTACGGGCTTAGTTTTGCAAATCAACCACCAGCAACAACAAGTGCTGGAACGGTCTGGTCCCAACAGCCAGCTGTCAATGTTATTGATGGTTCAGGCAATATCTTAACAACAGATAATTCAACAGATATTGGACTTGAAGCATACACAACTTCAGATTGTTCAGGAGCTCCTTTAACTTCTCCGATGGGGTTAGTGGGAACGACTGTGCAAAGTACTGTTAATGGAGGCGTAACTTACAGCGGATTAAGTTTCTCTTCAGGTGTTGTATCTGCAGGAACTTATGTTTATTTAAAAGCTTTTTCATTAAATAACCCAACAATTGCGACAAAATGTTCTGATCCAATGATTGTCACTGACCCTGCTGCGCCATCGGGATCATGTTATGTTGATTTAACAAGCACAGATGTTGGTATTGCGACTGATGGTAGTGAAGAGTTTACAGGCTACGGTTCTGTTTCTGGAGCGAGCTGTAATTTAAATTATCTTGGTTTTGCAGGAACTAAAGAGACTTATTTCCCAATTGCCGATAGAACAGCAAAAATTAGTATTGGATTTAAAGACAATGAAGCGGCAGTAGGATCGAATGTTTGTGATAATGCTACAACGACAAATGATCAAGTTATGGATGTTGTCTATGGAAATATTTATACAGAAAGTGGAACTGATGCGTACAAAATGTATTGTGGTATCAAATGCCGAATTACACCTCGCTTAAGTTCTCCGCGATCCGCTCAAGCAACAGTTGTGTGTGAAACAATTGATTATACAAAAGGTTCAACGCTCGCGGCTTGTAGCACATCGACTTCTCTCAATATTTCAAACTTTGTCTTAAATACAGCTCAAGAAATAGAGTTCCAGCGATCTGGAAATAATATTTCGGCATCGATAGTCGATCCAGGTACAGGAATCGCAACAACAATAATTCCAGCATCCACAACTCTCGGATGTCTTGATGATGGTAATTACAATATGCTTGGAGTTAAATTTGAACGAAGAAATACAATATCAGGTAGAGCATTTATTGAAAGTGGTAGTCCAACGATAACGACACCATAATTTATATAGAAGGAAGAGATGAAAAGGATTAACAGAGTGAGAAAGAAATTTTTAAAAGAGAATGGGATTTCATTGCCAGAAATTTTAATCTCTATGGGTTTAGTAGGACTCATCACTCTTGTTATTTCAAAAGGCTTGGAGATTAATAAGAAAAATGTCGGCTTTTCAAGAACTGATAGTGAAGTCGCAGAAATTATCAATTTAGTCCAAGGAAAATTACTCGATAAAACAATTTGTAATAATAACTTTAGAGGGCTGCAGGCTGGAACTGTAGCAGCTCCACGAATTTTTAATAATCTTTTTGATGGAGCAGGGGCAGTCTTTTTGAGTGCCGGAAATTATGGTCAGTCAGGCGCTATAAGAATTAATGCTTTTAGAACATCAAAACCCAATGCTAACTTTTTAGATCTTGTTATTGATATTCAGAGAGATAATTCTCGAGCTACAGGACCAGGAAGAGTTTTGAAAACAATTCAACTTCCGGTTGCGTATAACGCTGGTGATCCCGGAATGGTCGACGATTGTCTCGTCGGCCAAGATTCCGTTGAGGAAACTTTCGAAGAATATACCTGTGACCCCGATAATCCTAACGATCCAGGAATTTTAGCGGGAATTTACAACTCAAATTGTGAGAAAGTAAGTTTCGTGGCCGTGCAAGATTTGACATGTCCCGCTGGAACATATCTTCAAGGTGTTAAATATAATGACTCAACAGGGATGTATGAGAAAAACTGTATAGCTGTAGGGAACTTAGAAGTAGCAGAGCTTGTAGACTGTAGTTCTAATGGAAATATTTTAAAGGATCCAGATGGAGGAGCAGCTGCGAGTGATAAGTGTGGAGCTCTAGAAGAAGATGAACTCATTTCAGCTTTTAAGCCTACTGTTGAAAACTGTTACCCATCAGGAAATGCCAGCAAGCGTTTAAGTCTTGTGAAAAATGCAGGAACTGATCAGATTGATATTAATTGTGTCCCTGCTCCACCTGCGGCCACTCTTAAATTTGAATCACCAATGCCTCCATCACTATCGGGTTATATACTTTATGATACTGTCTTTTCTCTGCAGCCTAAAATTGGAGTCTATAATGGTGGTATCTTAGATACTTCGAGTTCAGCACCTATTACGCTTGAACTTTATTCAGGTGCTGGGTGTACAGGCGCTCCTATTGCCAGTCGTCTAGCTCCGCTTGCAAATATTACAATGAACGCTTCCTCTGGGATTGCGAATTATTCAGGGCTCTTCATATCAAGTGTTCCTGTAACGACAACGACCTCAACGACGACTACCACTACTACAACTTCTACAGTAACAACGACAACAAGCGGCTGGGGCGGCGGAGGTGGAGGTGGAGGTGGATCCACTACAACTTCAACTGTCACAACGACAACTGGCGGTACAGGAACAACAACTTGTATGTGGTCAGCTGTGTTGGGAGGTGGAGCAACTACAGGAGGAATCCCTGGATCGAACTTAATATCGGCTCCAACAGCAGAGCAATATCGAATTAGTTTTTCAATGCCAGCAGATTATACGGATGGTGGTTCTCCTCCAGGAGTTAATCATACTTTTGGAACGACAACATTTACCGGACCAAAATCTTTTACTTGTAGCTATAACATGAGTGGAATTTATTGGCAGTATAATTGTCCAGGAGTGACGACTGGACAGTTCTATACTCAAGGAACAGTCGGTGGACGACCATTTCTCTGGAAAGGATTCGTGAACATTCTTTTGATGAAACAAGTGTGTAAATAATAAAGAAGGAAATGATGAAAAGGAACAGTAGTTTTTATTATGGATTAGGATTAAAGGAAGTAACAACGTTGCTTACATTAATCTTTACGACTCATGGCTATTCCCAAAGCTATTGGATAAAAGCGACTTCTCCTGGTCATACTTCAGCTTGTTCCGATGAAATTAAAATAGGGACGCCTCCAACAACAACGACCACGACAACAACAACGACGACAACAGCAACAACAGGAACAACCACGACGACTGTTTGTTCTAAAGGAAGTTACAGTCTTGGATCAACTTCTGGGGGAAGTTATGGTTCCAGTATTTCTTTAAGTGGCTTTTGGGGATCAACATTTACGAAGTCATATGTGTTCCCATCAATACCATTTAATACATCGACAAGTTTAAGTTATAATTTATCCTCATCTTTAAAAGCGACTTGGGGGGCGAAATATTCAACTTTTACAATACCTAAAGCGGATTGTAAGGCGACGAGAATCGTCTACACTCTTAGAGCTGATATTATTATAGGGGCTTCAGAATATGTCTCAGGATCTTCTGCGGTTAATTATGATACAGAACTCATTCAAAATGAATACAATGCAACAGTGAACTTTGAAAAAATTGCAGAAGACGCTACGACGTGTACTATGGAATATCGAGCGAATGCGAGCACTGGAGGAGAGCCAATTGTAAAAAATGCAAGTGGTTCATTTAATGATAGTGAGATGTCTTTTAGCTGTGGGGTTCCTGTCCTTGGTTCAGACAACATAACTCCTTTTGTTAAGCTCATTAGTCGCCCAGAAGATGGTTGTCGATGGAATGGGACAGCCTATAGTTGTTCTAGTGCCTTGAAAGCTCAGTTGAAGGGCTTAATGAGTGTAACTGGAAGTGCAACTCTTCAAATAAATAATTAAATTGAATCGAGCCCGCAAATATAAATATTGGGAATTTTCTCTCTATTAATATCGGGAAAATAGCCGGGCCCCCAAATTCCATTCAAGAAATCTTGAATGGGTAAAGAAATATCTTGATTTTCAAAATGTATATCGACGGTCTGTTGGGCATTGTTAACGGACTTAACTTCAAGCTGTTGAAAACCCAAGGCCTTGAGAAAATTATTATATAATTTTATATCGCCTATTTTAATGACAGAGGCGTAGTAGATACTGGGATTGAATTCACTTAACCTTTTTGTATCTGCAGCAGAAAGCCACAATTTCCCCTGTTGAGCAATGTGAAGAGCCTCGTCCTTAGTTTGAAAAAAATATTCATGCACAATATCAGTGAGATCCTGACCTTTGTTTTTTATAAAATAGCTATCGATAACTTGATGAGAATTTCTTTTTATAAAGAGGCTAGCAGAGGTGATTTCTGAAATTTCCTTCCAGTCGGTGTCAGAGCGATAGAGGTGAAGTTTTTTATTTAATTGAGATTCATACAGTTTCTTTATTTGTTCGAAATCTTTTTCTTCTAATTTTTTTAATTGAACTTTTTCATAGGGCTGTGGAGTGAATTCCAATTGAGCATCAAGTTCATATTCTAAGAGTTCAAAAGCAGGGTAAAATCCAAAGTTTTGATAAAGACGGAGTAAATGACTCCAGAGAAAATAGACGGCTACAGGAGAAGATTTTTGTAAAACCGAGGTAAAAAAGAAATTAAAGTAGCCTTTTCCTTGATAAGAAGGCTCAATACAAATTCCTCCCAGAAAGGCCACAGGGTGAAATTTATTGTTAATTTTAAAAAAGCGATACTTTACCCCAATGTGCCCGATAACCTTGTTCTCATCGAGCAAGACGTAGCAATGAGGGTGATTTTGAGTATTTAGCAAGGGGTAGAAGTCGATAGCGACTTTAAAATCTTTATCATAGTTAAAAGTTTTTTCTATTAGTGAAGTTACCTGACTGTAGCACTCGGGGGCTTCTGCTAAATTTTTTATTTCAAAATTTATACTCATAAATTAAGAATAAACTTATTTTGCTAGCTTGTCGGCAAATCATTCCTTTCAAAATTTTTAAATTAAGATATTGGCCACATGAATCGATTCAGGCTATGCAGAGCAAATATCTGCCGGCTGCAAATGACTTGCGGTTCGTAACCATCAAGGAGGATGATGATATGGGTTTACGTATCAACACCAACGTAGCTTCTGTTAACGCACAGAGGAACCTCCGAAATACACAGTTAGGTCTCCAGAAAACTTTGGAAAAACTATCTTCTGGATTTCGGATCAATCGCGCTGGTGATGATGCCGCAGGGTTGGCTATTTCTGAAAATTTGCGAGCGCAAATTAGAGGACTTGGTCAGGCGGAAAGAAACGCCCAGGATGGTATCTCACTAGTTCAGATTGCTGAAGGTGCCCTCGCAGAAGTCTCTAACATTCTTATTAGGTTAAGAGAGTTAGCCGTGCAAGCTGCTTCGGACACTATCGGCCCCACAGAGAGGAAGTTTCTCAACGTTGAATTCGAACAACTTATTTCCGAAGTTGATCGGATTGCAAACTCGACAGAGTTTAACAGCGTGAAACTACTTAATGGAACAGGAGCGGTTCTCGATATCCAAATCGGGACAAAGAACGACCCCATTGCAGATCGATTAACATTTGATGCTTCGGCAGCTGATGTTAACGTTGCTTCATTAGGGTTGAACCTCGCTTCAGTCGCAGACAAGATTTCTGCACAGAACTCACTTGCAGCAATTGACCAAGGTATCTTAACGGTATCAGGGATCAGAGCTGATTTTGGAGCACTCCAAAATAGGCTGCAGTCTACAGTTAACAACATTATGATTAGTGTTGAAAACTTAAGCGCTGCAAACTCAAGGGTTCGGGATGCAGACATTGCGAAAGAAACAGCTGAGTTGACGAAAAACAATGTTCTCATGCAGGCAGGAACTTCGGTTCTCGCGCAAGCGAACAGAGTGACAACTTCAGCATTGAGTCTCATTCAATCAGCTGCACAAGCGTAGAGTTGTGTAATTGATTGATGATTGTGCTGAGTTTAACACTGTTAAATGCGCAATTGTAATGAGTAGATGATGTTAACCGAATCCTGCATAAGTTGATTCTGAGGAACTGAACACTGCCTAGGATCAACGAAAAGTTGTAGAGTACAAAAACTCGAAAGGAGTAAGTGTGTTTAATATTAACAAAAGACCATTAGGGTCGCTAAAGCAACAGGAGGTTCGCGTGTACAACGAAGGATAGCTTATGGGTCTTAGAATAAGGACTAACGTTCCGAGCATTGCTGCTCAGAGATCGTTAAAAATAAGTAATAGAGATTTAGAAAGTAACTTTAGAAAACTTTCGTCTGGACAGAGAATTACAAGGTCCGCAGATGATGCAGCCGGATTGGCCATCAGTGAAAACTTGCGTGCTCAAATTCGTGGTATCAGACAAGCAAGAAGAAACGCAGAGGATGGAATTTCCATGGTACAAGTAGCCGAAGGTGGAATGAATGAAGTAGGAAGCATGCTCATAAGAATGAGAGAGCTTGCAATCCAAGCCGCTTCAGACACCATTGGCCAAACAGAGAGAACTTTTACCGATTTAGAATTTCAAGCTCTTAAAGAAGAAATTGAACGCCTTGCCCAGTCTACAGAATTTAACGGCTACAAGGTGCTCAATGGAACTGGAGGAGAATTCGAAATTCAGATTGGTACGAGAAACAATCCACTTGAAGATCGTATCAAGTGGGACTCTGGTGCCTTGGACGTAACTCTGGACTACTTGGGTATGTCTGCTGAATCTATCGCGAGCAAAGAAGGAGCGCAACTAACACTGAGACAGATTGATGAGGCCATTTTGAAAGTCAACGGTGCTCGAGCTAAGCTTGGTGCCATTCAAAATCGACTGACATCTGTGACAAATTCCTTGGACATTAGCGACGAAAACCTCAGTGCTGCGAATTCGAGGATTCGGGATGTTGACGTAGCTTCTGAGACAGCTAGTTTGACAAGAAATCAGATTCTCACTCAGGCGGGAACTTCAGTTCTTTCTCAAGCGAACCAGTCAAGTAATTTTGCTCTCAAACTCCTGGGAGCGTGATAAATGAGTTTTACATTACTCTACCACCGAGCCTTCGAATGAAGGCTCGGTTTTTTTTTCAATCAAAGGTATAATGATATTCATGACTCAAACTAAAAAATCAATATTGATTATTGGTGTCTCATCGTTTGTCGGAATAAATGTTGCGACATATTTGAAGAAAAACTACAGAATCATAGGAACTTATTTTTCAACTCCAGTAAAAATCAATGGAGTCATGACATTCAAACTTGATATTACAAATAAGATTGCTGTTGAAAATGTAATTATGATTTTTAGACCAGACATTGTGGTTTACTGTGCTGGTTTAAGTTCACTCCACAAATGCCTAAGAAACCCGGCTATTGCCGAGCAACTCAATACAACGGGTGTTTTCAATATAACAACTTATACAGAGCGGTTTTCGACGAAGTTTATCTATTTTTCTTCACCACTCGTTTTTTCTGGAGATGAAGGAAATTATAATGAAAAAGATAGCCCTTTGCCAATTACGGTTCTAGGAGCTAACCAAGCTTCAACCGAATTTTATATTCAAAAGAGTTGTCTGAATTACCTAATTTTTAGAACGAGTTTCCTATTTGGAAGAGGTTATAGTTTTGAAAGAAGTAATTTCTTAGAATTTCTTGAAAATAAGTTTTTTTACCGAGAGTCTTTTTATTGTGATGATAATTTAAAAATAGGGTATTTCAATGTTCTTCTGCTTTGTAAAATTCTCGGTGTCGCGATAGAAAACAATGTGACGAACAGACTGTTTCAAGTTTCATCCAAAGAATCGATAACCCAATTTCATTTTGCCAGTTTATTTGCGAAAATTTTTGAATTTGATACTAGCCTTATTTTGAAGAAAAATATTAATTTTCCCGTTGATGAAGCAAAGTTTATTTCTTCAGATTTTAAAGGGAACCTCAATTTTTCAATGAATATTGATAACGTGGAAAGCTATTTTAATATTGTTATTCCTACAGTCGAAAAAATGCTTTTAAATTTTTATTCATTGTATGGAATTCAGTCGTCAAAGAACAGAAAAGCAAAGTTTGATGATGAAATCAAGTACATTTAGAAATCTCTCGTTCCTTGAATCTAAAGCATTGAGTGGGGCGGTTTAGAATTTTGGATTCTATCTTTAGAAATTGCAACGATCATTTATTCGAAAAAAATGACAAATTTTAAAGAAAGTGAGGATGTCTATCGTAATGATTCCTGCTTCAATCTTGCTTAACTTTGATTGACTTATACCTAAAAGTGACGAGAGATATTCTTGAGAGTAGTGATACTCTAGTCGTTTATTCCGAATAAAATTTGAGATAACTTGGTTGATTTTTTTAGAGGCATCTTTGTTGTTCATTTCTCTTCCGAAGATTTTATAATGATCTCAAACTTTATGAGTTCTTTGCTATTGAGGTTCTTAATGGTGGAGATGTCTTCAAAAATGAGTTGATCAAGAGTCGTTCCAAAGTAATCGGCAAGCTTCTTTAAAGAAATAATATGCTTAGGGACGGCTCCATTTAAATAACCATGCAAAGTACTTTTATTAATTTTAAGCTTGTTTGAAACCTGTGAGAGGTTGAGGTCTTGATCTTGAAGATATTTTTGGAGATTTTGCGACAAAATTTTTGAATTTTGTTGATTCATAATCTTATTATAATTATTCTTGATGGAATTTTTTTATTTATTCACGTCTGTAGGTATTTGTTCGCCACTGTAGCGAGAAAAAGATCTAATTCTAGACAAAAATTGAAATAAGGTCTTTTAAAAAAATATTAAATTTCATTTTTGAAAAAAATTCTTATTGTGAAGAAAGGCGAATGAATTCAGTGAGGTAATATTTCACAAGAGAAATGACGTTTATTTTTTCTCCTTGAAAAGTCCACTGAATTTCATTGAAGGCCCCGACGTGAGCTCGAATTTCATGAATAGACTGAGTAGGCTCTGAAAATGAGTTTGTTTTTGTTGGAAAAAAGCCCCCAGAATTTGTCATAAACCCAACCGTGATGAGGTCGGGTGACTTTCTCGAAACGATAAGTTTCAAAGAATTCCTAAAAAGCATAAAATCATTAACAGTATTTGAAATTTTGAAAATTTTAATAGCTTTGCTATTGGCTGAATTACCACGGAGTTGATTAAATTTAGTTACGAAAATTTCGAAAAGTTCTCTGATCTCCTCCATGACTTCAATTGAAGATTCATCGAGATTAATTTCAATGGAGCCTGGATTGCTGAATTCAACCATTCCAGTTTCTTCCATATTAATTTCTTCAATGGCAAGGTTTTCAATCCATTTCGTGGAATGAGCATTCAGCTCATGATTCATTTCCATATCTTTATTATACTCTGGGGTAGTGAACTAATGTCAAGAATCCGTGTAAAGGAGTCCGGCAAAGCTAACTTTGTCTCGCGCCCCTTTAAGAAAGGTGGGCGCAATAAGTAGCTACTTTAGGCTTCCCAATTATCTATTATTATTCAATAACAGACGATAATAGTCGGGCTTGCTCACAGTAACCAGGGAACGCTCCCGAGAGTTAACTTGTAGGGCGAAACAGTTTATGACTTCGCCGGACCTCTATTATCTATTATACTTCAAGAACCTTGGCAATGGTCATAAAATCATATTTATTTGTAAAATCAGGTGCTTACAAAGGTTTTTTAGTAGGAAAATCGTACCGCTCTGGACGGTTTTTTTGCAGGGTTTAAAATAGAGGGTGATCATGAATTCAGGACAGGCCCTATTGGAATATTTATTGGTTGTGTTATTTGCAGTTTTGCTTTTAGGGCAAACGGTAAACGGTATTTCTGATTCTATGGGAAATGTATTTGGAAATTTGGCCCATCATCTTTCCTACAACTTAAAAACTGGAATTTGTGAATCAAATTGTTTTTTTGGGGGATATCGAAATGACAACCGAAATGAATAAGGGACAAGCGTTTGTTGAATATCTGCTACTGATTCTCGTTGTTGTTTCTGTTTTTAGTTTCATTTACAAATCAGATCTCGTTCAAGGAATTGTTGGTCCCGATAGAAATATTTTAAGAAATTTGGAAAATTACATGCGCTATTCTTATAGGCATGCGATGAGTGGCAACAAAGAAGAAACTTATCCTCCTAGCTATATTAACCCAAGACATGATTCTTATATTCGAACTTTAGAAAATACTCGCTTTTTTGCACCATTGGTGCCTTATCCTCGGAATAATTAATGAAAAAAAAGCTGAATAACAAAGGACAAGTGACAATCGAGTTTATTTTGGTCTTCAGTGTTTCCATCTTTTTTGTTCTTTCTTTCACTTACTATATGATCAATTTTGGAATCGGTTATCTCGCCCATTATGCAACCTATGCTGTAAGTAGAGCTTACTTAACTTCTGATCATATCGGACGCTACTCAACGACTGGAAACTTGAGAGTCGCCGCTGCTGATGCTGTAAAAGAATTCAAAAAGTATCAACTAGAAAGTTTCGGTGTCAAAGGTGAACTAAAAATAAATAGTCCAGAAGATGTGATCTATGAATTTGTCGGAGCTTATTATATTTTTGAGCCTCCTTTCAGTTTTACCGATTCCGAACAAAATAAATATATATCTGAATCTTTTTTAGGAAAAGAACCTACGATTTCTGATTGTGAATGTAGAATACAGCAAATTATGGGGATTGGCTGTGGGGATGGTGTTAACGTAAGTAAAAATATTTCAGATGATGTCACCTTGTTTGATAATGGATGCTAAAAAATGAAAATAACTCGATCTAAAAATAAAATTTTTAGCGATGAAAGAGGACAAGCAATCCTTGAATTAATCTTTTTTCTTCCCATTATGATTATTCTTCTCTCGTTGTTGGTGAGTTTCGGCAGTTCAATTAACGGGGCCATAAACCAGCAAAAAGTAACGAGAGGGTATTTTTATTCGCGAATTAAAAATAATTCTCTGATGCCTCTAAATTCTCATGATGACAACGCACCTTATAGAAGTTGGCGACTTTTTGGAATGTATTTTGCGGGTTGGATGGAAAAATTTGATGAAGGAACAGACTTTCCAGTGCAGCCTTGTTACAAGCTCAATCTTCCCTTAGAAGAAAGAGAGCAAAACTGTCAATCTTATCCGGGAAACTCAACTAATTTTATCCGTGTCGGAACAGTTTATGGTTTATGTGGGACAACTTACTTGTATGAACCAGCCGATGATCAAGTTTACAGACTTCCACTTCGAAATCTCAATAATGCTCAAATCAACGATTCTGGCTGCACAATTCAACAATAGCATCGAACAACTAATTCGCTTGGTTATTATTGAAAAAAATACCTCCAATATCTCAAGACTCTTCAATGAATTACAATTAAAATAAGGTTAAGTATATGAATTCTAGAGCTTTTACACTTTCACTTCTCATCGCGGGAATTGCTATGTTCATGGCCTATTCCTATATCGATTCAAAAGAATCAGAGTTTATAAAAATATACGGAAATCCTCAGCCAGTTGTTATTGCAAGTACTGATATTAGAGAACTTGAACTCATCGATGATACAAAAGTTCGTATTGTGAATATTCCTAAAAAATTTGCAATGCCCGGTCACATAAAAAAAATTGAAGAAGTGATTAATACAATTGCGACTGTTCCAATTAAAAAAGATGAACAGATTACAAAACCGCGAGTGACTCAACCTGGAGCGAGAACAGGACTTGCTAATCAAATTAGTGTTGGAAAAAGAGCGTATGCTGTTAATGTGAGTGCATCACAAGCTGTTGGAAAATTATTGAAGCCAGGAGATCGGGTCGATGTCCTTTCGATCATTAGCTATGCCCCAGGGCAAGTTGATAAGATGAAAGTCAAAACTGTTCTCCAAGATGTTTATGTACTTTCAACAGGATTAAAAGTAACGAATGCTCTTCCGCTTGCTTATGTTGAAAGAAATGAAGAGCTAAGAAGGATTAATCTTAATCGCCATACAGATTATAACACTGTAACTTTAGAACTTTCTCCACATGAAATACAGAAACTGGTTTTCTTGATTAATTCAGGCTCTAGAATTCATTTAAGTTTAAGAAATGGAGATGACAAAACAGTTGAGCGATTGCCAGCAACACAGCTTTATGATGTTTTAGGTGAAGATGCTGGTGAAGCAAGAAATTATTACAAGAGAAAAAATGAAAGCAATAAACAAAGAATTCGTCGCTAAATTTCTTGTCTTGTTTTTGTGGGCTTCATGGAGCATGTCACTTGTAGCTCAAGAACAAGATCAAGAAAGCAGTACGGCTTCATCAAGTGAAAAAGAAGTTGAAACTCAAGAAATTAATCTCGCAGTGGGAATTGATAAAGTTATAGAACTAGATTTTCCTTTTAATGCCGACATGAATCTTGGAGATCCTTCGCTTTTAAAAGTAAAACCTGATCTAGGAAAAAGAAAAATTACTTTTATAGGTATAAAAGCCGGAAGCACTTCTCTAACGATCAAAGACGAATCGGGTGAAGAGAGATTACGCTATATCATATCAGTAACCTCAAACGACCAATCAAAAATTGTCACGGAATTAAGAGAACTCCTTAATGATGTTGAAGGTCTCGAGATTGGTATTAAGGGTGGGAAGGTCTATGTTGGCGGGCATATCGTTGTTCCAGGTGATATTGGAAAAGTGGCAACGGTTTTAAATAATTATCCTGATGTTTTAAGACTTGTGGAAATGCATCCCCAAACACAGCGAATAATAGCAAAAAAGATGACTGAAGAGTTGTCGCGATTTAATTTAAAAAATGTTTCAGTGAGAGTTGTTAATAATGCTTATTGGGTAGAAGGAGTCGTTGGTTCAGAACAAGAATCGAAGCTTGTCGAACAAGTAACTCAAGCGTATTTGCCCGAAAAAATTGAGACACTGGCAGTAAGTTCAGATCGTCTCGTTACAAAGAATGGTGAATCAGGTGATATTCTTTATTTTCTAACGGTTAATGAAGATAAAAAGGCTAAGCAAGAGCCACTACCGAAGCAAATTAAAATTTCTACACAATTTGTGGAATTGTCGAAAGATTATTCTAAAATTTTTGGATTTAAATGGGCTCCACTTCTAAACGGTAATGGAGGATCAATTAATATTGGAAAAAATGATGGAAGTATTTCTACAAATAGTGAAAATGGATTTACTGCCACGATCTCGAACCTATTTCCGAAAATTCAGTCTTTGAAAAATGCAGGATATGGAAGGATTATCCAATCGGGGATGTTGATCACAAAAGATCGTCAAAATGCAGAAATTAATAAAACGACAAATATTCCCTTCGTAGTGGGTAGTGGGGAGTCAGCAAGACCAGGAAATGCTTCACTAACATTTTCATTAGGAGTAACACCCGTTGTTCTCACTGAAGAAAATATTGATCTCGATATGGATATAAGAGTTTCACTACCTTCAGGACAGTCGAATGATAATGGAACTCCCATAACAACCTCGAATGCTATTAAAACAAAATTGATCGTTAAGTCAGGACAATCTGCTGTTATCGGTGGAGTTGTTCAGAGTGAAGATCTAACGGCTTATGATAAAAATGACCCTGCCCCCTTTGATGAAAATACTGCAAAAAATGTTTTCTTCAGGTTTCTGAGATCCAAATCAAAGTCTTTAAGTAAAAACCAGTATGTGGTTTTTGTGACTCCTGAGTTGGTACAGTCTGCAACAGAAGAAACAGAAGAAATTAGAAGGAAGTTTAGAAGAAGGAGAAGGTAGGAGCAATGGCAGGGCATATTGTTACAGTCTTGGGTGCCAAAGGTGGTGTCGGCAAATCTGTACTGGCCGGCAACCTCGCATTTGCCTTTTCTCTAGAAAATAGACAAAAAACCTTACTCCTCGATTTTGATGTTCATTCCTATGGTGACCAATCAGTTATAACTGGGATGAAGTCTCCGAAAACTCTTAAAGACCTTTCTGAATTTAACGGAGCCATTGAACCTCGAACTTTAAATACATTTGCAACATCACATAAATCGGGTGTTTCTTATATATCTCTCCCCAAAGATCCGATGGAATCATCGCAAATTGAAGCAGAAAATTTATCAAAATTCTTGAAGGCAGCCAAACAGCTCTATCCTGTCACAGTTATCGATGGTGGATCAGAGATCAATGAACTTCTTATTAAGGCTTTAGAATATTCAACACTAGTCCTCTTCGTGGTTACGCCTGATTTATTGGCCATTAACCAATCTCGAAAATTTTATAGCGATCTTCTCACAATGTTAATTCCTAAAGATATGATTCAATTTGTCTTCAATAAAGTTCAAAAAAATCATCCCGTAAGCCCTGACTTTGCTTCAAAGCAAATTGGAAGAACAGTTTTTTCGAGTATCCTAAGAGATGATTCTAACTGCGCTCTTGGGCTTAGCCGATCGAGTTCAGTATTACTTCTGAATAAATCAGCACCTTTTTCGGATGGGCTTCTCAAATTAGTAAGAAGAATAAAATCGAAGAATGTCTTTAAAACTTTGGAGCGCTTGAATAGACCCAAGCCAAAAACATTACAAAAAGCAGTTGTCTTAAATGGTGGAGGGACCACCAAAAATTTTCATCATAGAGAAAATAATAAGTGGACTCTTTTAAAGCAAAGAGTATTGAGAGCACTTGTTGAAGAAATGGATCTCCAAAATAAAAAAATAGACGATGACCCTAAGTCACAAGTAATTCTTAGAGAAAAAACTAAGAAAAAAGTTGTAGAAATTCTTGGAAAAGAAGAAACTCGCGGGATTGTGAATGGCCGCGATGAAATGAATCAATTAGTAAAAGAAATTCTCGATGAAGCATTAGGGCTAGGACCACTTGAAGATCTCCTTGCAGACAATTCGATCTCTGAGATCATGGTTGTTGGTCCAGATAAAATATACTATGAGCAAAATGGGAAAAATAAACTTTCTGATGTGACTTTTACAAGCGACAAGCAAGTATTAAGAGTTATTGAGAAAATTGTTTATCCGATTGGTCGACGAATTGATGAAAAAACCCCTTATGTAGATGCGCGCTTACCTGACGGATCGCGAGTGCATGCGATTATCCCTCCCTGTGCGATAGACGGGTGTACAATAACGATCAGAAAGTTTCCGGAAAATCGCCTCAGCTATAAAGATCTCATTAAATTTGGAACCATGACTCAAGAAATGGCTGACTTTATTCGTGTTGCTGTGGAAGGAAAGAAAAACGTTGTGGTCAGTGGGGGAACAGGTTCAGGGAAAACAACTCTTGTAAATGTTCTTGGAGGATTTATTCCCTCTAACGAACGGATTATTACTTGCGAAGATTCTGCAGAACTAGATCTTCCTCAAGAACATGTTGTGAGATTGGAAACAAGACCGCCAAATTTAGAAGGGGATGGTGAAATATCCATTCGAACACTTGTCAAACAAACTCTTAGGATGAAACCAGATAGAATTATCGTCGGAGAGTGTCGTGGTGGAGAAGCTCTCGATATGCTTCAGGCCATGAATACGGGGCATGATGGTTCAATGACAACTGTCCACTCCAATTCTCCACGAGATGCAATCAACAGATTAGAAACTCTGGTACAGTATGCTGAGGCTGGTATTAGTCCCAAGGCGATTAAAGAGATTATTGCTTCGGCCATTCATCTTATCATTCAACAAGCCCGTTTAGAAGATGGATCTCGGAAAATCATCAGCATAACGGAAGTCGGAGGTCTTCAAGGTGATATTGTGACCCTCCAAGATATTTTTGTTTTCAAGCATGAAGGTATCGATAATAAAGGAAAAGTTAAAGGAAAGTTTCAAGCCACTGGTTTTATTCCCAAGTTCGTCGAAGATCTTGAGAAAAAGGGTTACAAAATTCCACGAGGAATTTTTAAGAATAAGGATTAAAAGATGAATTTTGATTTTATTATGCTCAAAGTTCTAGGAAAAGGAGGGGTTATCCTCCTGATCGGTACTTTTATATTTCTTGTTTCTTATAAAAATAGTGAAAAATTGTTCCAATGGATTGAAGATCAAACTTTTGGAGCAAGAGATTTTATTCTTGATAAGTGTGAACTTCTTTTCTTTAAAATTGAACCTCAAAAAGTAACTTGGTATTTAATGGTTTTAACTTTTGGAGGAACAGCATTGCTTTTTTCTATTTTTGCTTTTATGGGCTTTTATAAAATGGGAGGGCTCTTTGCCATAATCTTTCTCATTTTTAGTTGGAAAATTCCTAAGCCTATCATGAGTTATTTAGTAGAAAGAAGAATCACAAAATTTCAAAATCAGTTTATAGATGCACTTAATTTAATGTCGAGTGGACTGAGAGCAGGGCTTTCGCTGCCACAAGCTTTTGGTTTGGTCGTGGAAGAATTACCTAATCCAATTTCTCAAGAATTTAGTTTGGTCCTTAGCCAAAATAGGCTTGGTGTTTCCCTTGATGAGTGTTTGGAAAATCTCTACAAGAGGATAGACAACGAAGATGTTCAAATGTTTGTTTCAAGTATCAACATATTGAGAGAAACCGGAGGAAACCTGTCGGAAACTTTTGATACCATCGCGGAAATCGTTCGAGAACGAGTCCGGCTTAAGCAAAAAATTGATACTTATACCGCTCAGGCACGCACTCAAGGAGTCATTCTTTGCCTTATGCCTATTGTAATTTTATTTGTTTTTTCAGCTTCCGATCCAGAGACTATGAGTAAGATGTTTTCTAATCCGTTGGGCATTTTTGCAATTATTGTGTCTTTTGGGTTAGTTTTTCTTGGTGGATTTGTTATGTCAAAAATTATTAAAATAAAGGCGTAGAAATATTGAATTAAAAGGAAAGAGGTTCTCAATGAAAATTTTATTAACTTTATTTGCACTTTCAATCTTCAATATTTATGCAGGTGTGAATCTAAAAAATGGTAACTACTTTGTTTCATATACGGATATTGTTACGACGAGTAAGGGAACAACCCTTGATGTCACTCGAACATATAACTCTAAATCTACCAGCGAGGGATGGTTTGGGTATGGGTGGGGGACACCTTATGAAGTCAAACTCGAAGTCTCTATAGATGGCTCTATCATTATTTTTGAAAATGGAACAGGTGGGAAAACACGCTTTACTCCAAAAGAAAATATTTCAAAACAATTTGTTACTAAATCTGTAGATAAGATAATTGCTGCGGTAAAAAAGAATAGCAAACTGACAAGTACAGGTGAAAAAGAACTAAGAAAAAAACTTGAAGAAGATAATTATTATCGACATCAAATGGCTAAAGCTCATTCTATCGAGTCAAGTTTGAAGAAGGGAAGTACACTTTACTCTCATGCTTACGGTTATCAGAAAATTGAAGTTGTTAACAAAGGATATAAAAGATCTTTTGAATCTGGGTATGCTCAATTTTTTAATAAAAATGGTGACCTCATTGCGACTGTGACGAATAATGGTTATAAAGTTCAGTTAAAAAGAAACAAATCTGGCTTGGTAGAAAAGATTTTAGATTCAAACGGGAATCAAATTTATGTTGAGTGGGATTCTGATAAGAGAATCAAATCTCTAGCAGCTCAAGGGAAAAATAAAGCAACCTACAAGTATAGTGGTAAAGATCTGAGTTATTCCAAAGATATCAACAATAATGAATATGAATTCAAATACGATTCACATCATAACTTAGTTAATATTAAAGATGTGAATGAAAAAGATGCTAAAAAAGCGAATATTGAGATTACTTATACTCCTAAATCATTTTTTGCAACGAAAGTTAAAAAAAGAGGGGGCGATATTTCTGAATATTCTTATGAATCAGATTCAAAAAATCCAGAACTTCATTATTGGACAACAGTTATTAAAACGGGACTCAATGATAAGCCTTTTGCTAATAAGTATGAGTATGAACACAAATTAAGAGCAGATGGTTCTCAATGGCTCTATCGTACAAAATTTATCACTGGAGCTTCCTACAACAATGGAAAAATTGATGGAGGTATTGTTCGTGAAACAGTACTCAATGAGTGCTGTGAGCAACCAGTTAAAATCGTTCAAGGAAAAAAGGTTACTGAGTTTAAATACAAAAATGGATTTATGGTTTACAAAAAATCTAGTGATGGTGATTTTGTAAAACTTGAATACCACGACAAACTCAAAAAAATTACGAAAGTTGAAAAAAATGATGGATGGACTAGCTACCAATACAATAAAAAAGGTGAATTAGCGAAAGCTGTTGATTCAAAAGGACGTGCCGTTCTTTTAGTCTACGATGCCAAGGGAAAAATCACTAAAATGGTAGACAGTGAAAAAAAGAAAAAGAAAAATAGAGTACTTTCTTTTACTTATAATTCACAAGGCAAACCAATTGAAATTGCCATGGAAAAAATCGGAAAAATTGTAGTTAAATATGATAGTTTTGGCCAAGTGAAGAATGTTGATTCCAATGGTGGCCGTAAAATAGCAAGCCAGGTGACAGATACTTTTCAAAATTTATTGGAAATTGTTCGCCCGGCTGGTGTTAACTTAAGTCTTTAATAAGGAGTGAGATCGCTATGAAAGGTATATTATTTCTTGGATTATGTGCAATGAACTTAGCCGGCTTCACTCAAGGGACAAGCCCTACTGACCCTACACAGGTTGGAATGCATGATAGTGACAAAGATGTTGTCAGCTGTGATTGCAGTACTGCTGGGAAAGTCGTTTGCGAGAAGGGGAAAACCCTCGAAGCCAGTGGAATTCCTGTAAAAGTGCCTGGGGAATCGGCTGACGGCATCTAGATACTCGTAAGGTGCCCGTAAGGTGCCAGGCTCTTTTCGTTAAACCATAGCATTAAACGCGATGGTTTAACGAAAAGAGCCTGGCACCTCAAGGCTTATAATCGTCTAATTTTTTTACACCAGATCAAATTTTTAGGGTTACTAGTGTCTAGTAAAGTCCCATTATTTAGCCCAAACTATTGAAATTACATATAAATTCGTGCTTTCGATAATGACTAATAAGTTGGCACAATCCTTGCTTTTAATATCCTCGTACAGATTAGTTTATAGACAATGAAGTTCTATCTCAATTTAAGGAGAGGAGGATATATGAAACTTAGCAATTATGTTGCCTTGATTTTTGTGGCCTTATTTAGCTACAAGACATTAGCAGTAGACGCCCCAATTCACGTTGGGATGAAGACAGCGAAAGAGTCTGATTTTTGTCTTGATGATGGAAGAAAGGAAGAAAAGGAAGTTGAAGACACAATCAACGCTGATTCATTATTAGAAGAAGGCATTCAGTACGAATCTGATAAAGCAGCGACTTCTGTTTAAGAGAGTCATAAATTTTCAGTATCATCTCTGAAATCATAATCATCATAAATTGAAGGATCCTCATCGCTCTGGTGGGGATCTTTCTTAGCTTCTTCAATGGTTTTATTTTCTTGATTCTCTCCATTGACGTTATTAATAATTTCAGAAATTTTTTCTTTTATCTCGTCGTTAAGCACTTCAATTTTTTCAGTGGATGTCACTTCTTGGACAACGGGCTCGATTGCTTTTTTAGCTTTTGGAACAAATAAACGTTTCATCGAGTAATATGTCTTACTCATATAAGGATGGGCAAACCCGTGTAAGTAATCAAAAACGAGTTTTTCTTTTTTAACCGGGATTGAAAGAATTAAAAAAGTAACGATAAATGTTACTAAAAAACCAATAGCTTTAAGCATGAGGGGTATCCTCCATTTTTTTAATTTTCGGAATTCGATTGATCTGGTTATGAATAGATTCAAAGTGGTAATAAATATTACAAGGGATTATTTCACCGTTAATCAGAAGATTATAACCAAGCTCTGTGACAAACGGAAAATTTTTGAGCACTTCAAAATGTTCAAGTTCCGGATGAGAAATTTCTACCATGAGTCCTTTTTTTTCTTCGATTTCAGAGACGGTGTGCCCTAATAGTATGTTCATGGCTTCTATGAATATTCCTAAGTTTTGATCATTTAAAAATTTATTCGTGATACAAATAAAAGAACCTTTTATTTGTCCAGATACGTCGAAACGGATGGCATGTTTCTCTGAACCTATAAAAGCGATGTTGGTAAAAGACAATTTTCGTGAATTAGAAATCAAGTTCAGAAAAATAGCAGGAGTAATTTGTACAAATTGGGGAAATTCGTCTTTTAAATAAAACATTTTAAACATCCTTGTTTAAGTTTAATCTTCCGTGAAATCATTCATGATTTTTTGAATCGAAGCTACGAGTAATTCTTCCTTTATAGGTTTTTGAATAAAGTCTTGAGCACCTGAGGCAATAGATTCCAAAATGATTCTTTCTTGAGAAAGAGAAGAAACCATAATCACATGAATATTGCGAAAATTTTCAGTGATCTGGTTGACGAGATCAAATCCACTGATTTTAGGCATGACCACATCGACAATGGCGAGGTCGATATCGTGAGCAACTAAATATTGTATTGTTTCTGGTGCGTTTCCAAAATTAGCAACAACGTTAAAACCATTTTTTTCGAGTATGTTAATAATTTGCTTCCGGGAGAAATCGGAATCGTCGACGACGATTATTTTGAATAGTTTTTTTTCATCCATCCTTGGCCTATGAGCTTGTCCATTCTGGAATTTGAATGCATCAAATTCGCTATTATTACAATAATATACGAGGGAGGAGTTTCGGAGAAGATGCATGGCGCAATGCTCGATGAAAAAGGTTTTTTAAGCTTGAAAATGAGTGGAATCTTTTTTATAAAACCACCATTGAATTAATCGGGTATACACGATGAAAAATTTTAGAAGCTATCGACTTTCACCTACACAAGAACTCCTCAGTTCCATCAAGAAACAAGATCTTGTGGCCAAACCTCCTAAGGGTTGGATTCGTTTTATCCGTGAGTCTTTAAAGATGAGTTCAAAGGCCTTGGCAAAGAAAGTGGGAATTTCACCAAATACAATGAGTGAGACAGAGAAAGCTGAAAGAGAAGAAAACATAACCTTAAAAAGATTGAGAAAAGTTGCGGAATCCATGAATTGTGATCTCGTCTATTATTTCCTTCCGAGGGAATCAATTAAAGAGATGATTGATAAGCGAGCGAAGCATCTCATTGAAGAGCGTTTGCGAAATATGGATGTCGAGGAAAAAGAAATTTTTACTAGAATAGATGTTGATAAAATTATGAAAGATGTCGAAAGACTCAAGGTTGGTCGCAAACTTTGGGATCAGCACAACTAAAAAGGTTTTGGTTTAAGACCTAAGCGACTTCTCTAAATGGAGTCGTACGAGTCTTTTTATTTCCCTTCTTTTTAGCAGATTTTTTTGCTTTAGGTTGCCAATCGTTGAGGGCAACTTCTAAAACTTCCATCACGTTCTTAACCGGAATAAAATTTAGTTTCTTTCTGAATTCATCAGGAATATCACTTAGATCTTTCTGGTTTTTCCAAGGAATAATGATAGTCTCGATACCTGATCTCATTGCGGCAAGACATTTTTCTTTAATTCCTCCAACTGGAAGAACTTTACCAGTTAGTGTAATTTCTCCCGTCATAGCGATGTCTTTACTGATGTAGCTGTCAGTTAAAAGTGAAACAATCGTGGTAGCAAGTGTAATTCCAGCACTTGGTCCATCTTTAGGAATAGCTCCTTGAGGCAAGTGAATGTGAATTTCATTGCTATCAAAAACACTTTCATCGATTCCAAGTTCATCGGCATGACTTCGAATATACCCAATCGCGGCTTGAGCGGATTCTTTCATAACTTCACCCAGTTTTCCTGTTAAAGTTATGCCAGTTCCTTTCATTTTAGTTGCTTCGACATGGAGAATTTCACCGCCGGCAGAAGTCCAAGCGAGCCCAGTGGCCACTCCGATTTCGTCAAATTCTTTCGAATCTTCATTTGTATAGAGTGCTGGTCCAAGAAAATCTTCAACTGACCGTCCAAGCAGATGTGTTTTAAGTTCGTGACCCATTGCTATTTTTTTAGCAACTTTTCTACAAAGAGACCCAATTTGTCGCTCTAAATTTCTAAGTCCTGCTTCTCTTGTAAAGCTTTTAATAACTTCAATAATAGCTTCATCTGAAAATTCAATATGTTCTTTCGTCACACCATTTTCATCCATTTGCTTAGGAACAAGATAGCGTTTAGAGATTTGAAGTTTTTCTTCTTGAGAATAACCTGTCAGACTAATGATTTCCATTCTGTCTTTAAGAGGTTCAGGAATATTATCAAGAACGTTTGCAGTTGCAATAAACATTACATTTGAAAGATCGTAAGGAACGTTAAGATAATGATCGCGAAATGAATTATTTTGTTCAGGGTCGAGAACCTCGAGAAGGGCACTCGAAGGATCACCCTTATAGTCAGAACCAAGCTTGTCAATTTCATCGAGCATAATAACAGGATTAATTGTTCCGGCTTGTTTCATTGCTTGGATAAATCTACCTGGAAGGGAACCTACATAAGTTCGCCTGTGTCCACGAATTTCTGATTCATCTTTAACACCACCGAGACTAATGCGGACAAATTTTCTACCCGTTGCTCTGGCAATGGATTTACCAAGTGATGTTTTTCCAACTCCCGGAGGGCCAGAGAAGCAAAGTATAGGTCCTTTGGTTTTAGTTGTTCCTTTTAATGTTCGTACTGCAAGATGTTCTAATATACGTTCTTTGACTTTTGTGAGGTCAAAATGATCTTCATCGAGAACTTTTTGTGAATAAGCGAGGTCGACGACTTCTTTAGAAGCTTCTGTCCAAGGAATATCCAATATCCATTCTAAATAATTTCTCAAAATATTAGATTCAGAAGAATCTGGGTGCATTCTTTCTAAACGATTGAGTTGTTTACTTGCTTCCGTAAAGACTTCTTCAGGCAGCTTTTTACTCGTCAGTTTATCTCTCATTTCCGCAAATTCATCAAGCTCTTGAGCTTCGTGAGATCCACTAATGGCCTTGAATTGTTCTTTGAGAAAGCTTTCGGGAGTATGTTTGTTCGAATTGTTTAGTTTATCTTGAATGTTAAGTATTTGAATTTCTCGAGTAAGAATATCATCAACGTATTTGAGTCGTTCGAATGGTTCAAAGGTTTCAAGAATAATTTGAGCCTCTGTCACTCGTAAATTTAAGTTTGAGGCAATAAGATCTGCGAGTCTTCCAGGATCTTCAATATCTTCTAGGACCATTAAGATATCTGGAGAAGCAGTATGAGAGTTTGAAACAAGTTTTTCTAGTTTTTCTTTAACATTTCGAGTGAGAGCTTCAACTTGAACTGGATCAGATTTTGATTCAGGTGATTCAATTTTTTCAACTTTAACTTTATAAAAAGGAGTCAATTCTTCGTATTGAAGTATTCTGACTTTATTGAGTCCTTGAACGAGAATTTTTATTCTTCCATCAGGAAGTTTTCTCATCCTCATGATCATCGCAATGGTTGCGACATCAAAAATTTCAGAAGGGTCAGGGCGTTCTGTTTGAATATCTTTTTGGCTCGATAAAACAATGAGACGATCGTGATTATTGATGGCTTCTTCAACTGCAATGATGGATGACTCGCGACCAACAAAAAGAGGAAGAATCATAAAAGGGTAAACAACGATATCTCGAACAGGCAACAGGGGAAGCTGTTCTTTGAATTCTATCTGCTCGCCATTAAAGTTCGAAACCATTCAAATCCTCCAGATTCGTGGGATTAAAGTGAGAGTGGGTGGCGTCACTTCCTTCTTATTGCTGCTTCGGGATAAAATAGAGAGATCTTGAGGAAATTTTTTCCGCTTTTTTAAGGGAGTTATTTACTCAGGTAGTCATTTCAAATGGCGTCATAAGGGTTAAAAACTCATATACATAGGAGTATGATATGGGGATGAAACAATGCGCAGTAGCACTATTGGCAGCTGGTAAAGGGACTCGGCTTAAACTGGATGGGCCTAAGGCTTTAGCTCCGCTCCTTGGAAAAAAGTTGATTGATTACAGTTTGGAAGTTTTTGAGAAATTTACTCAGACAGCTTCTATCCAACCTCATATAGGGGTCGTTGTCGGTCATGAACGGGAAAAGCTCGAAAATTATTTGGCTCAAAACAAAGCTAAAGTTGAAACTTGCCTTCAAGCAGAACAAAAGGGAACAGGCCATGCTCTCCAATGTTTTTTTGAAGAACTTCCTCATATGTGGGAGTTACCATACACTCTCGTGGCTTGTGTTGATACGCCTTTGATAACAGAAGAAATCTATTCTGAAATGTTCAATAAGATGAATCGTGATGATTCTATACAGGGAATAGCAGTGACTTTTGAAACTCCAAATCCTAAAGGTTATGGAAGAATTAAAAAAGGTGATGTTGGATTCCAGATAATTGAAGAAAAAGATGCTTCTGCCAGTGATCAGCTCATTAAAGAAGTTAATTCAGGGCTTTATCTTTTAAAAACATCATATATCAAAGAACATCTTTATAACTTAAACAATAAAAACAAATCGGGAGAATTTTACCTAACAGATCTCTTTCGTGAAGATCAAAAAGTCGAAACACTTCTCTATCGAGATGAATCCTTCTTTAAAGGAGTAAATGATCAAATACAGCTAGAGGACTGTCGAACTCTTCTTTTAAAAAGAAAGATAGCTTCATTGCGTGATCAAGGTGTTTTGATTGTTGATTCAAAAAATATTGAAATTGAATGGGATGTTGAAGTTGGAAATGGTTCAATCTTGGAGCCAAACATACACCTCAAGGGAAATACTCAGATTGGTCAAAATGTTTCAATTGAACCTGGTGTTGTTATTAAAAATTCTAAAATTGGAAACAACGTCAATATTCTTGCTTATTCATATCTTGAAGAATGTGAAATTGGAGAATCTTCTCAGATTGGTCCATTTGCTCGCCTTCGCCCGCAAGCGCATATCGGCTCAGAGAATAAAATAGGGAACTTTGTTGAAATCAAAAAATCCCAATTTGCTAAAGGTGTAAAAGTTTCTCACCTCAGTTACGTTGGGGATAGTGAGATTGGTGAAAACTCAAATGTTGGCTGTGGATTTATTTCTTGCAATTATGATGGAAGTAAAAAACATATAACAAAAATTGGAAAAAATTGTTTTATTGGGTCTGATTGTCAATCAGTCGCCCCCGTTGAAATCGGAGATGGCTCTTTTGTTGCAGCTGGATCGACAATTACGAAAAATGTACCAGCTGATTCGTTTGCGATTGCAAGATCGAAACAAATTAACAAAGAGGGACAGGCTAAACGTTTCATAAAGAAAAAGGATTAAATTATGTGTGGTATTGTTGGGTATATAGGGAACCATGATGCCGTTGAGCCGATAATTGAAGGACTCCAACGATTAGAATATAGAGGCTATGATTCTGCAGGAATCTCGTTTAAAGATAATGCAGGAAATTTACAAATTCTTAAAAAAGAAGGGAAGCTCGAAAATCTTAAGAATCTGATCAAAGAAAAAAAGCCAACTTCTTCGGTCGGAATTGGGCATACTCGATGGGCAACACATGGAAAAGTATCTGATATCAATGCTCATCCTCATGGAAATCAATCTTTCGCTATTGTTCACAACGGAATTATTGAAAATGCTTTTGAAATAAAGGAAGACTTAGTTAAAGAAGGATTTAAATTTAGCTCAGAGACTGACACTGAAGTTTTTCTAGTTTTATTGACAAAAATTTATAATGAAACAAAAGATATAAAAAAATCGATTTTTGAAACTTTTAAAAAGGTGGCAGGAAACTCAGCGGTTGTGATTCTTCATAAAGATGAAAACAAACTTTATGCAATAAAAAGATCAGCCCCCCTCGTTTGTGGATTAAAAAATGGTAAAGAAGAGAAAGATTTCTTTGTATCATCTGATCCATACGCGCTTTTGGGATTCGTAGAAGAAATCAGTTTCCCTGAAGATGAAGTTCTCTGTGTATTAAATAAAGATAAAAATACTCTTGAATTTTATGAGGCTGATGGCAGCAAAAGTACTCGCTTTAAAAGTGAGAGAAAAGATACGGAACATACTATTGAATCGAAGGGAGAGTATGAACATTTTATGCTCAAAGAAATTTTTGAGCAGCCTGTTCTTCTCTCTAAAATTCTTGATTATTACTCATCAGGAGAAGGAAAAAAACTAATTGAAAGAGTTAAAAACAAGGAATTTTCACATATTCATATTATTGGTTGTGGAACAGCTTGGCATGCAGGGCTAGTTCTCAAAAATTTCATGGAATCACGCTTAAGTCTCAAAGTTTCAGTTGAGCTCGCAAGTGAATTTCGCTACCGTGAACCACTCTTGAAAAAAGATGAATTGGCAATATTCATCAGCCAATCTGGGGAAACTGCCGACACTATTGCTTGCGCCGAATTGTGTAAAGAAAACGGTCTTACACTTTATAGTATCGTCAATGTTCAAGGATCAACTCTTTATAGAATGTGTGATGAGAATTTCCTCATTCATGCAGGTCAAGAAATTGGAGTTGCCAGTACCAAGGCATTTACATTGCAAGTTGTTGTTGGTGTGATCTTGGCAGAAGCTTTAAAAGGCAATAATCCAGAACAAGTTTTGAAAACTGAACTCCTAATATTAACTGAGAGAATAAATGATATATTGATTAATAATGAAAAAATTCAAGAAGTTGCTCAAGAAGTTTATAACCAAGATGGCTTTATTTTTACGGGACGAAATAAGTACTTTCCAATTGCTTTAGAAGGAGCTCTCAAGCTAAAAGAAATTGCTTATGTTCATGCAGAAGGGTACGCCGCTGGTGAACTAAAGCACGGTCCTATTGCTCTTATTGATGAAAAAATGGTGAATATCGCTATTATTGGACCAGAACTTTTTGAGAAAACTCTTTCGAATGCTGAAGAAGTAAAGGCAAGAAGGGGGATTATCGTTACTGTTGGCCCCAAGGGTATAGAAAAGCTCAAACATATTTCTGATTATTATATTGAGTTAAATTTTGAAGGCTTATCAATATTCTCATCAGTCTATTCCAATATTGTTATGCAACTTCTCTCTTATTATATAGCAAGAGAGAAAGGAACAGACATCGATAAGCCGAGAAATTTGGCAAAGTCAGTAACTGTAGAATAATGATGAATTTAGACTATTTAAATGAAGTTCAGCGGGAGGCAGTTAAGTGCACCGATGGGCCGATGATGATTTTAGCTGGTGCGGGTTCAGGAAAAACAAGAACACTTGTTAGTAAAATTGAATATCTTCTCAAAGAAAAAAAAATTCCCTCATATAATATTTTAGCCATGACTTTTTCAAACCGTGCCGCAAGAGAGATGAGAGAAAGAATTCAAAGTCTTTCGGAGGGCATGCCTCTTAGTCAACTTTTGGTGACAACTTTTCACTCTTTTTGCGCAAGACTTTTACGTACAGAAGCTAATTATATTGGTCTTAGTAGAAACTTCAGTATCTATGATGATTCAGAGATGATTTCAGTAATAAAAAATATTTTGAATCGTCGAGGAATATCGCAGAAAGAAATACACCCTCAAGAAATTAAATATTATATCAATTTGGTAAAAAATAAAGGGTACTTTAAAGGTTGCGCCGACTACGAAGTTTTTGCAAAAATTGATGATGAAATTGATAAAGATGATTTGTTCTATGAGATTTATGAAGAATACGAAAGAGAACTTCACACTTCTAACGCTGTAGATTTCGGTGGACTTATTGTTGGAGTGCTTGAACTTTTTGCCAAACACCCAAAGATACTTGAGCGCTATCAAAAAAGATTTAAATATTTATTAGTCGATGAGTATCAAGATACAAACCGAGCACAGTTTTTATTTGTCTTATTGCTTTCTGAGGTTCACAAAAATATTTGTGTTGTCGGAGATGAAGATCAATCTATCTACTCTTGGAGAGGGGCTGATATTAATAATATACTAGATTTCGAAAATTATTTTCCGGAATATCAATACTTTAAACTAGAACAAAATTACCGTTCATCAAAAAACATCATTGATGCTGCTTCTCATGTCATTAACCAAAATCGAATGAGAAAAGGCAAAGTGATGTGGACAGATAATCAAGGAGGCGAAATTATTGAAGTAATTGAATGCCTTGATGATACAACGGAAGCGAAATTTATAACTGAAAAAATATTAGAATTAGTAGACTCTGGTGTTCCCTACTCAAAGATTGCAATTTTTTACAGAAATAATTCTCAATCACGTGTTATTGAAGATTCATTAAGAAAATTTCGTATTCCCTATAAAATTGTTGGTGGAATTAAATTTTATGATAGAAAAGAAATAAAAGATCTTTTGAGCTATATGAAACTCATTACCAATGATAAAGATTCCTTGTCTTTGAGTCGAATCATTAATTCACCAGCTCGTGGAATTGGGGCGGTAAGTTTAAGAAAATTAGAAACTGAAGCGATAAAAAATCAGCTTTCGCTCTATGAACTTATTAAAGATGTCGTGAATCAGAAAGATCATTATTCTCATTTAAAAGTTTCTTCAAAGGTTTTTTCCGCTCTTTCTGAGTTTGTAGAACTCATCGAATCTGTAAAATTAATGGAAAAGAACGAAGATCTTCCAAGTCATTGCTATGAAAAAATATTGGAAGACTCTGGGTATCTTGGAAATCTTAAGTCAGTCAAAAGCTACGAAAATATGGCAAGAATTGAAAACCTCAAAGAGTTGCTGAGTGGTATTCGCCAATTTGAAATGGCTTGTATTTCCAATAAAGAAAAACCAACACTTTCTTTATTTTTAGAAAGTATTACTTTAGATAATTCGAGTGCATCTGAAGAGGAAGAATACACTGATCCAGTTGTTTTGATGACTGTTCATAGTTCCAAAGGTTTAGAATATGAATATGTTATAGTTTCGGGTTTGGAAGAAAATCTTTTCCCGTCGGCCATGAGCTTAGATGAAGGAGAGGATAGACTGGAAGAAGAAAGAAGGCTTTTTTACGTCGCTATGACCAGGGCCATGAAAAAACTTTATCTCTCATTCAGTAAAGGTCGGTTACTTTGGGGAAAAGTTCAGTTCCAAGATCCAAGTCGCTTTTTATTTGAAATTCCCGAAGAATAC
Organism: Halobacteriovoraceae bacterium; assembly: GCA_020635135.1. GTDB lineage: Bacteria > Bdellovibrionota > Bacteriovoracia > Bacteriovoracales > Bacteriovoracaceae > JACKAJ01. Next base: position 1,130,076 of record JACKAJ010000015.1, on the reverse strand, counting down.
TACACCTGGAAAGCCTTTGGCGGGCGGAAAAAGAATCCCAAGAAAATTCTTAAAAAGAAAACAGAAGACTCTTATATTGATTACGGTGACGAATTTTCACAAGTTGCACCCGAAGAAGATTTTGACTCCTCGAGTTCGACACGCTACAATGCCTCGAGTCAAGGCGCCGATCTTCTCGCCTCTGGGCTTGCTGTTCGCCATAGTCTCTACGGTGAGGGTGTGGTGGTGAGAACCGAAGGTTATGGAACGAACGAAAAGGTGACAATTAAATTTAAACAAGGTACGACCAAGAAGTTTTTAAGAAAATACACCCCCTTAGAAGTATTAGAATGAAAAAAATAAACGTAGATGAAAAACTTGTTAAGCACGTCGCGATGTTAGCAAGAATTGAGCTTGATGAGAAAAAAATTGCAGAATTTCAAGCTAACCTTACAGATATTCTCCAACATGTCGAAGAATTGAATGAGGTTAATGTTGATTCAGTAAAACCAATGTTTACACCTTTAGAAAACTTTATCGAAGTTTATAAAGAAAAGCTTTCAAATGAATTTAAACAACGAATCGATAATGTAAGACCTTCTCTCAATGTTAAAGAAGTTTTAAAGAACGCTCCAGATCAACAAGACCAGCAATTTAAAATTCATGCTGTTATCGAGGATGAATAAAATGAATTTTAAATCTGTTCATGAGGCCCATTTTGCTCTTAAAAATAAAGAAATTTCTTCGCGAGAATTACTTGATGATTGTATTAAGAACCTAGGTCAAAATGAAAACAATGCCTATATTTCGATAACAAAAGATTTGGCATACGAGCAAGCAAAAAAATGTGATGAAGAAATTCAAAAAAACGGACCTTCAACATTTTTGACGGGAATACCCTATACCTTGAAAGATCTGTTCGTGACTAAAGGGATTCGAACGACAGCTGGGTCAAAGATTCTTTATAATTATATTCCTCCTTTTAATGGATATGTCGCAAAAAGATTAGAAGAAGCTCAGGGTGTTTTAGTGGGTAAAGTCAGTTGTGATCAGTTTGGAATGGGATCAAGTAATGAGCACACTCCCTTTGGCGCCGTATTTCACCCAACAAATAAAGACTACGTTCCTGGTGGATCTTCGGGAGGTTCAGCAGCAGCAGTTTTAGAAAAATCATGTTTCTATAGTATAGGTACAGATACTGGTGGCTCGGTTCGTTTACCCTCTAATTTTTGTGGATTAGTTGGATTTAAACCTAGCTATGGAAGGATTTCTAGGTTTGGTCAAATTGCCTATGGATCTAGTCTTGATCAAGCAGCCCCTCTGACGAACTCTGTCGTTGATCAGGCTATGATATTTAAATATTTAACTCAAAATGATGAAAAAGATTCGAGTCAAGTTCCACTTGGAGAAGTGGATTGTGTTGATTCACTTCTTAATTTAAAAAAGATTAAAAAACACAATTTCACTTTAGGATATTCAAAAGAGTTTTTAGATAATTGCCGTGATGATGTCAAAGATCAACTATATGAAGCAAAAAAATTCTTAGAAAGCATAGGTGTTAAATTTGTTGAAGTCGAATTCCCTCATTTTAAATATTCAGTGGCTGTATATTATATTATAGCGACTTCAGAAGCTTCATCTAATCTTGCTCGATTTGATGGGATCCATTATGGGTTTAGTAAAAAAGAGCAGTCGAATTTGGAATCGGTCTATGTGAAATCCCGCTCTGAAGGTTTTGGTGATGAAGTAAAAAGAAGAATTATTTTAGGAACTTTTTCACTTTCTTCTGGATATAGTGATGAATATTATAATAAAGCGTGCAAGGTAAGACGCCTTATTCAGCAAGACTTTCTTAATGCCTTTAAAAAGTGCGACGGAATATTTTCACCAGTCTGTGCCACAACAGCTTTTCAATTTTCTGAAAAAATGACACCTATTCAAATGTACATGAACGATCTCTATACCATTCCTGTTAATTTAGCTGGACTTCCATCGCTTGCCTTTCCATTTGGTAAGAGTTCTTTAAATGGAATGCCAACAGGATTTCAAATTATCGGAAAAGCCTTTGAAGAAGAAAGACTTCTTCAAAATAGTTATTGGATTGAATTAAATAAGAGTTAAAGATGACTTACGAAGCAGTGATAGGATTAGAAATTCATACTCAACTAGATACGAAGACTAAAGCTTGGTGCGATTGCGAAATAAAAGTTAACGGATTTGAAAATCATTACGTTTGCGAAATCTGTTCAGGTCATCCAGGGACTCTTCCTGTGCTTAACAAAACTTCTGTTGATTATGCAATTAAATTAGCACTAGCGACAAATTGTCGAATCAATCATTGTTCTTTTTTTGATAGAAAGAATTATTTTTATCCAGATCTTCCAAAAGGTTACCAAATTACTCAGTATCACACTCCTATTGCAGAAGATGGTTTTGTAGAAATTGAGAACAAAAAAATTCGAATTCAAAGAATTCAAATGGAAGAAGATACGGGAAAATCACAGCACGAAGGAAACACTTCTCTTATTAACCTTAATAGAGCAGGAACTCCTCTTCTCGAAATTGTGACAGACCCAGATTTTTCAGATTCCACTGAAGCAGTGGCTTTTTTAAAAAAACTTCATGCTATTCTTGTTTACCTTGGGGTGAGCAAAGGAGATATGCAACATGGTAATTTACGTTGTGATGTCAATTTATCTCTTAGAAAAAAAGGTGAGCAAAAATTTGGGACACGAACTGAAGTAAAAAACCTCAACAGCTTTAGAAGTGTGGAAAAGGCCATAGAATATGAAATGTCTAGGCAATCCAAAATATTAGATAAAGGCGAGAAAGTTTTACAGCAGACTATGCTTTTTGATGTTCAAACTCTCAAAACCAGGGCCATCAGAACAAAATCTGATGCTGATGATTATCGCTATTTTGTAGAGCCAGATCTTCTTCCTCTGGTATTGTCGGAGGCGCACATAGAAAGAGTGAAAGAAACTCTTCCTGAACTTCCAGATGCCAAAAAACAAAGATTTATAGAAATCTACGATATCCCTGAATACGATGCCAACATCCTCTGTTCGAGTAAAGAATTGGCTGATTATTTTGAAAGCTCCGCTCAACTTTATGACAAGGGAAATTATAAACAGTTATCAAATTGGATAATGGTTGAGCTTTTAAAACTCGTTAATGAATCGCAAGCCAGTATAACCAAAATAAACGTAACAGCTACAAAACTTGTAGAACTCCTTAAATTGATTGATAATGGTACCATCTCAGGGAAAATTGCCAAAGATGTATTGGTAGAGATGTTTGATACAAACAAATCGGCTTCTGAAGTTATAGAGAAAAAAGGTGTTAAACAAAATAGTGATGAAGATCAGCTGAGAACTTATGCTGAAGAAATTATTAAAAATCACCCTAAAGAAGTTGAAGAGCTGAAAAACGGAAGGGATCGATTGATGGGATTTTTTGTCGGCCAAGTTATGAAAAAAACAAAAGGCCAAGCTAATCCCCAAATGACCAGTGAGATTATAAAAAAGCTTCTTGGTTTATGAAAAAAAAAACGCTAATTGTATTCAGTTTTATACTCCTATTTATTGTCGTTTTTATATCGTCGTTTCTCGGATGGACTTATTCTCAATTCAATGAAAGCAAATTTGAAGAAAAGGTCCAATATTATTTTGCAAAAAATTTTCCAGAGTATGAGATTCATTTTGGTAAAGTTGAATTTAAATTAAGAAAGACAATTAGATATAATGTTAGTGAGATTTCAATTGTTAACTCCAAAAACAAAAAAGAGATTATCCACGTTAAGGAAGGGAAAATACTAATTCCGATAGAATCTCTCTTTGGAGGACAGACAGTAAGCATCTATTTTCATGACTATGTCCAAAATTTTGAAAAATATAAATCATTTAATGATTTTTGGTATCCAGTCAATAAAGAGAAAGATACAAGAAAATATGATCTTCCTTTGTTACTAACGGGCAATTCTCTTACGCTTAATACTGAAAATTTAATGTTCACTTTTGAAGACGATGAAAATTCAATTACAATAAATAAATTTCTTGCAAAAAATGTCAATCTTGAAAGCCTCACTGCACTCGAATTAGTATACCCACTTTCTAATATCAATAAAGACACAGCAGGGGTTTTGAAATTATTTGGGGAGTTTTCTCTTAATGAGTTTATTGAAAGTAAAGATATTAAATTTGAAGGCTACGGGACTTTTTATGATTTCAAAAAAGAGTCTCTATTATTTTTAAATGGCATGAGATTTAAAATTGATAGTGCTAGTGTTGAAAATAGTATGCACGAATACAAAGTGGAGTTTTTAGAGGGGCAAAAGCTAGTAGGGAACATGACTACAAAGTTCTATAGTGATGGGATTAGCTTAAGTAATATTTCGATGGCCTATCAAGAGTCAGGGGTTAATAATTTCTTCAATTTTGGTGAATTTTATCCATGTAGTTATGAGGGAGAATCGAAGATATCTGGGCAACTCAATTGGAATTCGACTCACAATATGTTTATACCAAAAATTGATGTCAGTAATTCATGTTTTCAGCTTACCTTAAAATTTGAAACCAATAACGAAAATCCTCTTTATAAATGGAAGTATGTCTTTTCAAAAGAGAAGAATCTTAATGTTGTCGTCGATTCAAGAGAATTAAGTTCTAAAGTTAATTCGATCGAAAATGTTAATGTGGTCAAAGATTATTTTGTATTTGAAGATGTTGTTACACTTAAGTCAATTCTTGCATATCTAAATAAGAATTTTGCATCTATGAAAAACATAGCGGAAGAAATTTCTTTTCCGATTACCCTCAAAATAAATCAAGTTCACCATGATGGGGTTGATTACGTCGTACTGGGAAGTGGAGCTGTTTCTAGAAATATATTGGCTTTTGAAAAATTATCTGTAAGTAGAAAAAAAAGAGAAAACCTCGAAGCTAAATTTCATTATGAATATGTGAGTGAAGATCAACAAAACTATACTGCGAATGTTAAAATAAAAAATTTTCCATCGGAAATATTAAAGAAACTCTTTGTAGATAAAGAGATAGTTGCGAAAGGTATGATAAAAAAAGGTGAGATTTCTTTTAGCAACAATGATAATACTTTTGAGTCTCAGTTTGAACTGGATATGACAAAGGGTGAGGTTGATTGGAATAATATTAAAGAAGCAATTAATGTCGTGGTTGATAAAAAAGATGGAACTTCGAAAAAATTGTCTTGGACAGATAAATTCCAAAAGCTACAGGTCTTTGGCAAGAAAAGTTCAACAGAAATGGTAATTGACTACAAGTTCATTCCGAATAAAGAGTATTTCCCACGATCCGGTCAAGTTCGTACGAGCCAAGAAGAAGCAGTTTACAAAATGGACATTCATTATTTCAATGCTCCTTATGATGTAAAAAAATATCTTATTAAAAACTTTGGTAAAGATGAGTTGAATTTAAAATTTTCTAAAGATACAGAATTCAAAGTTATTACTGAATAAATTATGATTAAATCGTCTATTGATATCGGATCTAATACAGTTCAATTCCTTTTGGGGAAATTAGAGCCTGATAAAACATTTACTCAGTTGAGAAGAGAGCAATTTGTAACGGGGTTAGGGAGAGATCTTGATCGCAATAAAAAGTTTCTAAATGAAGCTATGGAAGAAACTTTCGATGCTTTGAAAAAATGTTGCGAATTTGTGAAAGAAGCAGGGTTAAATGCTGAAAGTGTTAAGGTGACAGCAACAGAAGCTTCGAGAGTAGCTGGAAATGCACGTGAGTTTTATACAAAAGTTGAAAAAACTTTAGGACTCAAAATTTTGATTATTCCAGCAGATAAAGAAGCTTACTACAGTGCCAAAGGTATTTTATTAGGCAATTGTCCTGTTAAATCTAACGAGTTTGTGGCGTTGGATATCGGCGGGGCTTCGAGTGAATTAATTAAAATTCAAAAAAATCCATTTCAAATTTTAAAAACTATTAGCCTGCCTATGGGCTCAGTTCGAGTTTCTAATTGGCAAATAGATGGTTCGATTGAAGAAAGATTAAAGGACATTTATCAAAAGTTTGAATTTGATGAGTTTGAAAACTTAGAGCTCGTCGCACTAGCTGGAACGATGACTTCAATCGCTAATATTTACTTAGATAAAAAAGACTTTGATGAAAGAAGTATTCATGGACTAAAGATCTCGTATCAGAGTTTTCAACAGTTATTGAATCGTATCCAAACTAAGTCGATTGAAGAGCTTGATGAGGCTTATCCTTTTTTGGGCAAGCGAGTGAAGGTTATCAAGAGTGGTTTCTTTGTAGCTGATCAGATATTCAAAAAGCTGAATATTAATGAATTTATCATTTCAACCAATGGACTAGTCCACGGTCTCATTCAAGATTCTTAAAGAGTAATAATTTTTCTTTTAATTAATTCTGAAGCGATCTCGAGAATTTTTTCCTGAGCCTTTGTCGATTCATCAATCGAAGTGTTTCTAGTTTGAAAAACCTGAAAAGCTTCTTCTGCTTTAACTCGGTTCATATTTTTAAGAATTTTCTTTTGAAAATCTTTTGAAAGAAATTTAATGGCAATTCCAATTATGGGAGCACTAGCGTATTCCAGAACTGTTCCAAGAGTGTTTTGCTCCGAATGCATAATGTCTTCGAAGGTATAGCTATTAACAAGCAACTCATAGGCCATTGAGGGGTTTCGCAACTTCAAATTATCAAGAATTCTTCCTTTTTCCGATTGGTTGAGATGTCTCAATATCTCAATAGCTTGATTTTTACCATTTAAGAAGATTCCTTTATTTTCACTCACAAATTTCTCCTATGAGTTTAAGATTTCATTTTTTCTTGTTGTAGACTTTTTTGATTTTTGTAGTTTTCTATGAAGTTTTTTTGTTCGTTTTCAAGTTCAGCAATTTGATTTTGATGTGATTCTGATATTTCTGAAACTTTATCATTTTGGTTTTCTTTGAGTTGAGCAAGTTCTTCATTGAACCGCTCTCCCTCTTGTTTTAACATTGTTTCGTATTTATTTCGAACTGTATGAAGTTCTTTTTCTAGTTTAGATTGTTCGCGATCAATTTGTAGTTTGTAATCTTGGCGAAGTTTCTCTAAATCTTTCTCATGCTGGATTCTTAAATTTTGGATATTCCTATTGTGAGCAAGTTTTTCATTAGCAAGGTCTTTTTGAGCCTGGCGAACCTGGGCTTCTTGCGCTCTTCTGTATGTTGCCGAACCTTGAACGGACATAAAATAACCTTTCTATTTTAGCCCTCCCCAATTAATATAGGAGGAGAAGCCTTGCCTTATTTTATATGGTAGAGGTGATTGTGCGCTGAGTACAAGAGGGCAATCATGACCGATCATGAAGCAACTAGCGGAAATTTAAGCGAAGCTGATTATAAGCACTTTGTAAATTGGCTAAATCTTGAAGTCTCAGAGACTCTCTGGAAAGATAAATTTAAGGTTGAGATAGATGACTTTTTTCAAAATGTTTTTTTTGAACTCGACAAACCGGCAGATTTTTCCGTTCGCATTCACAAAATAAAACATTCTCTTGAGGTCGAGCCATTAAAGGCTTGGTTTGATTGGCTTGAAAACAAATTTATACTGTATTGTTTTATTTTCAAAAGATTAAAGATCAAAGAGGTCTTAGAGACATTTGCCATCGAAGATTCCAGATTTATTGATATTTTCAAGAAACACTTAGATGAAGTCGGGATTGCAAGTAAACTCGATAGTTTTATTGAAGGTGACTTTCTGACTAAAAATATTCAAGATATAAATTACTTTATTGAAAAGAGTGAGAATCAAGTAGATGTCGAAGAGATATTCAGAGAATGCCCTCAAAGCGAAGTTTTTAAGTCTTTGGAATTTATTCTTTACCCTGAATGGGAATCCAAGGTTAAATCTTTTAAAAAGAAACAAGATTTTTCTCGAAACGAGAAAGTTTATATCGAAAATACTTTTCGATTGAAAAAGATTTTTTTTGATAGCTTGCTCATTCTCATTTCACTCGCCCTGGCCTTTGCTTTGTTTAGAACGGCCAATAATTATTATAATAAACATTTATCTGGGAAAATTGATATCTATGAACCCGATTTTTTTTGGTTGGATCGAAACCTAACATTCAAAGATACAAAAATTGTTGAAAGAAATATTAATCTAACTGAAGATGAAATTGAAAAATTAGAGAACGAAGAGAAAGAAGATATTCCTTTTATTCAAGAAGAACGAGAAGGGGTTGAGTCTGAAGTTATGGTCATGACTGCAGGAGAACTTCCTCAAAGTCTTTATGTGACGGAAAACGATTCTTCAGTCTATGAAGAAGGAGAGAAAGGAGGATATTTTCGAGATCGAATTTACGGAAGAAATAAGGCTTATCGAATAATTATGAATAACGTTGATCCAGAGGAAATTAAATCGAAAGTTAATAAATTAATGACTGAAATTGATGCTAAACCTTTTGGTCGTGTTAAGCCTGGACAAAAAATACCAGGAGGGGTCTATTTTAATCTTCTTGTTTCCGATCAGAAATTGAATAATTTTCTGGATTCGCTACAGACACTAGATGAACAATCTCGCCTTTATGTTTCGAAAACAAATCAACCCAGCCCTGAAGGACAAAGTAAAGTATTCATTTGGATTAAATCAATCTGAAGAAAAGAGTTCTTCTAAGAAATTCTTGAATGTTTTTTCTTTATTTGATTCACTGCCACTAGCAGGAGCTCTTTGAACATCTAGGTTTTGTATCCATTTATAGGCATCTCGATCAACTTTGGGATATTTTTGTTCATAATCGAGATGCTCTCTATATATTGGAGTTGTATTAAACCCCATTATTTCTTGTGATTCAGTGTCTTTAATTCCGAATACCTGTGAAACAAAATTAGAGTAGAGAACCAATCCTTTTATGTCGTCTCCCTTACTTGTAAGATTTTCTTGTTTTGCTTTGAGTTCTTTTTGTGAATCTCGCAGATTTTTATTTGCTTTAAGAGTCTGCTCTTCAAGTTTGGCATTAATTTCATGGATAATGGAAATTTTTTGATTTTGATATTTTTCGCTTATTTTTTTCTTTATCGCCGAAAGATCTAATGTATTCAATTCTTCCTTTTCATCTTCACTAATCGCAAGACCTTCATCTTCTAGTCTTTTAAGAATTTTTTCTTTATCTTCTTCATTTTCAATTTGTTTTTGCATTAATGAATATTGTAAATTTATTTTAAGTTTTAATTCATTAAGAGCTTTACCTTCATCAATGTTAACAAATTTTTTACATTCTTCTTCGTTAAGATGTTCAAGGCAAACTTTTGAAAAGTTTTCACCACTTAATTTGAAATATTCAGATTTGTCGTCAGTGAGTGCTTCGTTGACATCACTAAGGCTTAGGGCTGTTAAATCATCTATTTTTTTCTCTCCTTCAGAAGCACCTTCGCGATACGAATTTTCTTCAACAATAGAATCTGAAAAGACTCGTGGAGAGTTTCGAAGCTGACGGACAAGTTTTTGATTAGAGTCAACTTGGTTCAGTAATCCATAATAATTTCTAAGCCGTGATTTAAGAAAACACAGGCGTTTCAATTTACTAGAGCTATCTTTTTCGAGATCATCACAAGCTTTGGTCTTTTTAATTTCACTAACACATTCTTCAAAATTGGCTTTTGTTTTTTGGAAATCAGATGCACTCATGTTTTTAAATTTTTCGAGGCCTGCTCGTAAGCGAGTATAAATATTTTTGTCTTGGCTATCAGAGTAGTTTTCTGTCAGGCAATACTCAGCTAAATTTAAATTAATAGTTTTTCCAATATGGCTTTTATATAATTTGAGAAAAGTGTCTTGATCGACATGTTTAAATTTATTCAGTTTTTTTGAAGAAAAATTTTCTCCATACAGTCCTTCTTGTAATCTCTTTTGAAGATACTTGCGAATATTTTTTGTCTCAGGACTTGAGATAAGTTTTGATTGGACGAGTTTGAGTTTGTTATTAATTTTAGTTAAGTCCTCTTTGCTGAGATCTTGGACAAAACATTCACTAAATTTTTCAAACTGTTCATCGGTTTCAAATTGTGTGGGATCACCTGCAAGACCTTGGCACTGCTGGAATTGAGGAGAATTCTTCATGAGTTCAAGGATTTCAATTTCTTTAAGGTCTTGAAAATATTGAGAAGTAATACTGACTTCAGCAAATAGAAGCTTACAAAAAATCAAAATGACGAGAAACCCAGATATTTTCATACGAAACTTATCGGATTTGTCCTTGAAAAATTAATAAATTCCCAAAGTATGTGGAAATGCCCGCTAAATTGGCTCTACATCTGGTGATGAGGGATTTGGAAAAGATCTTTAATTTCTTTGAGAACTTTATGGTCTTTGCCGAGATAGCTCCATTGTTTGATAAAACCTATGGTTACAGCGACGAAAAATCCATAGATAACTCCAGAGTGAACAGTTTTATCAACTAGACCTGTGTGATGAGCCCCGCCTAGCAGAAAACCAATTGAACCCAAGACAAGAATCAAGGCGGTCCATGGAATAGTCTGGCGCTTGGCCAATTTAGTTAGGTAGTGAAATCTGTTTACTTTTTTTATGTATTCAGTGAGATCCCCTGGAGGATTATCAAAAAGTTCTTTCAAATTTTCATTTGCTCCCGAGTGGAGAATTCCGTGCACATTTTCAACTAAGCGATTGACGCCAATAAAATAGAACATTGTGAATGCTTGGATAAAAATTATGTAAAGCATTGAGGGAATTGCAAGTTCGATATGCCCAACAGGAAGACTGATGAAACTCAAGGCACTAAGAATTGTTGCCAAAATTCCAAGATACATGATGAATAAAAGAATTCTTAATAAGTAGGCCATAGTTTAAATTGACTTTTTGTTACGTTTCTCATTTATTCATGGAAACATACTCTTCTGGTAATGCTAAAGCAATTGAACAAACCCCATTTGTTTGTCGGTATACCAAAACTTTTAATTTGAGCCCAGGAATAATTATGGGAGATGAACAGAAAATTAATAAGTCTGCGATTTCAGGAATAGCCATTCCCTTTGCAATCGTCATTGGCGGGGCTCTAATTATCTGGGCCATAACAAAAATGCTCGGAGCTCCTTCTGGGTATAAAAAACTTGTTGAAGAAATGCATTCTAAGACATTTGGCAACCGGTGGGTTGCTGCCTATGAACTCTCAAAATACATATCGACTGATGAAATTCCAGAAGAAGACATTCCCTGGCTTATTGACCAGCTGAGTGGACTCTATGATTCATCTCAAGATTTTCGTACGAAAAATTTTTTGGTTATAGCCCTCGGATCTCTCAAAGATCCCAATGTTATTCCTCTTTTGAATAGAGCTCTTAATGAGAATGATAAGGAAATTTTATTTAACTGCATTGTGGCAATAGGTAATATGCCGCATAATTCGGAAATAGATTACAAAAAACTCATCGAGCTTTTGGGAAATGAAGATAGTGGAATTCAACAAGTTGCTATACTCACTCTTTCGCAACACAAAATAATGGAGGCAAAAGCTTCTATAGGGGCATTTCTGCAAAGCTCTGACAAAAATTTACAGTACACAGCAGCGACGGGATTACTTTTTTATGGCGATTTTGCTGGAAAAAGCTTGGTGGAAGAGATTTTACTGGAAAATAAAAAAGAAAATTCGTTTAACGCCGATCAAATGAACTCATGGAAACTGAATGTCCTTCGCGCAACGCTTAAGATGAAAAATCCTCCAGATGATTTGGTTAAGCTAATTAAAAAAGTTTCAGAAACTGATCCCAACTTAGTTGTTTCAACAAATGCCAAACAAGTGTTAATTGAGTTGAAAAAACAATGAAAAACAAAGATAATACGAGAAATTACAACGTCTTAGAATGTATTAACTCTTGCTTACAAATAAGCCAAAGTAGTGTATTTAAATGGCAAGGAGCTTTCCCCAAAGATGACAAGTATTAATAGAACGAGTTTAAACCGTCGAGAGTTTTTTAGTTATCTGTCTGTAGCGTGGATTACATTTGCTGCTGCTGCAGGCGGAATGTTGAGTTTAATTTTTAGATATCTTTATCCCAATGTCGTTTTTGAACCTCCTATGGATTTTGTTGCTGGTCGACCTGAAGATTATGACGAAGGTGTTGATGAAAGATGGAAAAATGTTTATGGCGTTTGGATTTATAAACATGAAGGTCGCTTAGTAGCGATGTCTAATATCTGTACTCACTTAGGTTGTGTTCCAACTTGGTTGCCAGCAGAAAATAAATTTAAATGCCCTTGTCATGGTTCTGGTTATTATCCCAACGGAATTAACTTTGAAGGCCCAGCGCCTCGACCATTGGAAAGATTCAAAGTTTCACTAAATCCTTCGGGACAAATTATAGTCGATAAAACAAAAGTATACCGTTATGAAAAAGGCCAGTGGGGACTCCCTGGAGCATTCATATCAGTTTGATTATTTGATAAAAGGTTAATTGTTATGGCGAAACAAAGTTTTGCTAAGAAAGTTGCAAACACTCAAATTTGGAAATCAATTTTTAGACATGGTCCTCCAAGCAATGCCAGAAATAGAGCTGCTGTTGTTGCTGGAAACGTTTTCCTTCACCTCCACCCCATAAAGTTGAAAAAATCAGGGGTTCAGCTCGGGTACACTTGGTGCATGGGAGGGCTTACCTTCTTTATTTTCTTAGCCTTAACAGTGACGGGAATTCTCTTGATGTTTTATTACCGTCCAACAGCCGAATATGCTTACAACGATATCATTGCTCTTCGTGAACACGTGCCCTTGGGAATTATGCGAGAACTTCATCGTTGGGGTGCTCACGCAATGGTTATCACTGTGTGGCTTCATATGTTTAGAGTATTCATGACAGGAAGTTATAAACCCCCCAGAGAATTTAACTGGGGTGTCGGAGTTATTCTTCTAGTTCTTACTCTTCTTCTTTCATTTACTGGTTATCTTTTGCCTTGGGATCAACTTGCTATTTGGGCGATTACGGTTGGTTCAAACATGGCAAAGGCGACTCCGTTTCTTGGGCATGGTGGTCCAGGAGCATCACTTGCACAAATTGGAGATATGGTTTTAGTCTCAGATAAAAACGACGTTCGCTTTCAGTTATTAGGTGGAAGGTTTGTTGGTGAAGCAGCCTTATTGCGGTTTTATATTCTCCACTGCGTTTTTATCCCAGTCGTTGTGGCGTTGTTAATTGCGGTTCACTTTTGGCGGGTGAGAAAAGATGGTGGGATTTCCGCACCACTTTAAAAAGTAGAAGGAATTTAGAAGAATGAAAGAGTTTATTAACATCGTCTCTGATCCGGTTTATTCGTTTACAGGCGCTATTATTCTGTACTTTCTCGCTCTAAAAAATATGACATTTGTTGGGTCAAAAAAGTTTTTTATGATTCTTGCAACTGTCGTTGTTTTGTTTTTTGGATGGGCAGCTTCTGATAAAATCTTTTTTACGATTATCAGCTGGCCAGATAATATTCCTATTACAATTTTGCTTGTACTGGTTTTCTGGCTCACTTGGTATTCCTTTTACAAGGGAGTTGAAAACGATAAAAGAATTGAAAGTGGAGAACCTCCGATTGAAGGGACTCCGGAAAATCGTGAAAAAGTTTGGGCTTGGCCAAATCTAGTTTACACAGAACTTTTTACAATAATTTTAGGTACGGTTTTCTTGATTGCTTGGTCAGTACTCTTCAAGGCGCCTCTTGAAGAGCCAGCAAACCCAACCTGGGCTCCTAACCCTGCTAAGGCCCCATGGTACTTTTTGGGATTACAAGAAATGCTTGTATATTTTGACCCTTGGATTGCAGGGGTTCTTCTTCCTGGATTAATTATTGTTGGTCTTATTGCAATTCCTTATATCGACATCAACCCTAAAGGAAATGGCTACTATACTTTCAAAGAGAGAAAATTTGCTATTTCAACGTTTATGTTTGGATGGCTTGTTCTTTGGGTGTTTTTGATTATTACTGGAACATTCCTAAGGGGTCCAAACTGGACGTTTTACGGTCCGTTCGAGTTTTGGGATCCCCATAAAGTTGTCGCAGCTAACAACATTAATATTTCAGAAATTTTTTGGATCAAAATATTGGGGATGGGATTGCCTCATAATGTTCTTATTAGAGAAATTGTAGGAATTCTCATGGTTCTCGGGTATTTAGCAGTGGGTCCATTTCTCATCACTAAGTACTGGGGAAAGAAGCTTCTCGAAAAAATGGGACCAGCTCGCTACTACATTATGGTCTATTTAATATTAATTATGATGGGGCTTCCGATAAAAATGTATCTTCGATGGTTTATTAACCTTAAGTACATTGTTTTTATGCCTGAGTTTGAATTGAATATTTAGGAAAGAGTAAAGATATGAAGAATGAACCTGGAATGGCTTATAATACAAAAAAACTGAATAAGTTTTTTGCTGTTATATCAGTAATTTTCTTAATTTCGGTTTTGTGGATGGTTTTAGACGATTTTATCCGCCCGTGGAAAGTTGTCCAAATCAAAGCTCTTGAAGTTAAAAAACAAGTTCTTCAAGAAAAAATTGAAAAAGAAAATGAAAGTATTAATAACGAAGAGTTGAATCAAATTCTTGCTGATATTAAAACTGCTGAAAAAGCCATTGCTGACAAAAAAGATGTTATCGATCAAATCAATGAGGACAACGCTGTCGTCGAAAAGAAGATTTATGTCCAAAATATGAATAACGGTATTTATGGTTCTAAGGCAGGAGCCTATCAGTTCAAATATGAACACTATCGTGTTGATGGCAAAGAAAAAGAAGCATCAAAATATAAAGTTTTGATGGATGAGATGAAAGAAAAATTTGATCAAGGCCGTGACGAACTTAAGGCTCTTCAAGTAGAAGAAAAAAATATTAAAGAAAAACTTAAAAATATTAAAGAAGAGCTTACGGATCTTGAAAGATCACTCAAAAAGCAGGTCGGAGCAAAAGATCTTTTGGTTCAATCTTTGAAAGGGACTAAGAAAGATTTTATCTGGTTTTTGCGAAATGGGCCTTTCTTAGACTACCTGGACCCAACTATTAAAATTCAACAAATTGTCCTCAATAATATTACAGACGATCGTTATTTTCGCCAAACCGAGAAAGTTGACCGCTGTATTACATGTCACCTTTTTATTGGCGAAAAGGGTTATGAGAATCAACCCAATCCGTATAAGACTCACCCGCGAATTGATGAATTGGCTGTTGGGTTGAAATCAGCTCACCCAATGAAAAAATTTGGTTGTACTTCATGCCACGGAGGTGAAGGGCACAGAGTGAACGATTTCAATTCTCCAGCTCACATGCCTCAAAATGAAAAGCAACAAGAGGAATGGGTTGAGAAGTATCACTGGCATGAACCCCACAAGGTTCCTCAAGCTGTTTACCCTCTCCAATACTCAGAAGCGAGCTGTGTGAAATGTCACCGCGATGTTGAACGAGTAGCGCTGGCTGATAAACTTAATCATGGTCGTGAGCTTATTGAAAATTACGGTTGTTATGGTTGTCACAAAATTAAAGGTTATGAACACCTTAAAAAACCAGGTCCTAGCCTTCTAAAAATTAATGCTAAAGTGAGTAAAGAGTTTATTAAAAACTGGATATGGTCTCCACAATCATTTAATGCTCATTCACGGATGCCTTCATTTTTTGGTCAATCCAATAACAAACAGCCTGAGTTCATGAAAAAGAATATTACTGAAGTGAATGCTATGGCCGAATACATTGTAGAAAAAGCAAAAGATTATACTCCTTTTGAAAAATATGCTGGCGGTAACGCAGAAAAAGGAAAGCAACTTATCCAAACAGTAGGTTGTATAGCTTGTCACCAAGTTGAAGGAATTGATGAGCCTTATAACAAAGTTAAAAGCCAAAAGGGTCCTTATCTTTCAGGGACTGGGACGAAAGTTGATAAAGATTGGTTAGTTTCTTGGTTATTAAAACCTTCTCATTACCAAGAAGATACGATAATGCCGAGTTTTAGGCTCTCAAATGCCGAAGCTAATAATATCGCAGCTTACTTACTCACATTGAAGAATAAAACATTTGATGGTTTAACATTTGCTGAAATTGACAACGATACTCGTGATGAAATACTTGTTGAGTACTTTTCACAATTCGAACCTATTTCACTTGCAAAAGAAAAGTTAGCTAAACTCGATGACCACGAAAGAACGATTGAGCTTGGAAAGAGATCAATTGGAAAGTATGGATGCTATTCTTGCCACAATATTGAAGGCTTTGCCGATGATAGACCACCGATTGGCCCTGAACTTTCAGCTGTAGGGAGTAAGCCTATTCATCAATTTGGATACGGTCAACAAGTCCAAGTTGAACACACTCGCCATGCTTGGATTACGGCTCACCTTCAAGATCCTCGACGATGGGATATTGGAGTGCCGAAACCATTTAAAGATCTCAACAGAATGCCGAATTTTTATCTTAAAGATGATGAGATAGAAGCTATAACAACAGTTATGCTCGGGCAGGTTAGTGACTTTGTACCGCTTGCAGGAAAGAAACTGCTTACCGCTAACGAAAAAATTGTTGAGAAGGGTAAAAAAGTTGCGAACAAATTTAACTGCTATGGCTGCCACAAAGTCAGTGGTTTCGGTGGAAAAATTGCAGCAGCTTTTGAAGATGATCTCAATATGGGCCCACCGTGGCTTGTCAATGAAGGTCATCGAGTTTACCAAAGTTGGCTTCATAACTTTTTAAGAAACGTTCACACTATCCGCCCATATATGATTGTGAGAATGCCGACATTTAATTTCAGTGATGAAGACCTCAATTCATTAACAGAGTTTTTTAAATATGAGTCTGATCAGTTAACTTTTGATAATCCTCCTAAAATTGTTTGGGAACCGGGTGAGAAAGAGGCAGCAGCTAAGATCTTTAACGAGCTTGCCTGCACAACTTGTCACACAGGTGGATTTAATTCTGATGATCCTCAGGGACCAAACCTCCACTATGCAAAAACAAGATTGCATAAATCATGGATTAAAAAATGGTTAACGAATCCGACAGCAGTAATGCCATATACTCCAATGCCAGACTTTTGGTCAGGTGGAACAGAGTCGGCAGTCGAAGGTGTACTTGGTGATGATCCTCAAAAACAAATTGAAGCAGTAGCAAAATATATACTTGATATGGGGTACGATAAAACACCCCCACCATTATAAAATAAAGGACCTATTTTATGGCAAGTGGATACAAACTTTTAGACCCTAATTATGTCGACCAACAATTTGGAAAAGCGACACCTGGAAAAATTGCAATGTGGATTTTCCTCGTTACGGATGCCATGTCATTTTCCGGATTCTTGCTTGCTTATGGTGTTTTGAGATCAAACCAACAGTGGCCAACACCTGCCGATCACTTAGGGATCGCACTTTCAGGTCTTGCAACTTTTATTCTTATTTGTAGTTCAGTATCGATGGTTTTGTCGATTGATGGCTGTCGGATGAAAGACAGAGAGAAAATGCTTAGATGGCTAAAAGTGACAATTGCAGGGGGAGCATCTTTCCTTTGTATTCAAGCTTACGAGTATACACATCTTGTACACCATGGCTTGGGATTGAGTCACTTTCTTCATGGGAATAATCTTTTTGGATCAACTTTTTATATGGTGACAGGTTTTCACGGTCTTCACGTGTTAACAGGTGTTATCTATTTAACTTGTGAATATATTAATGCTTACAAGGGAAAATATGATAATGGAGAGTATCAACACCTGGAAGTACTTGGATTGTTTTGGCACTTTGTTGATCTTGTTTGGATTCTTGTATTTACATTTATTTATCTACTATGAGTTATATATATAAGTTTTTAATTATTTTTGTTTTAACTTATTCCAATGTTTGGGCTTGTCCAAGTTGCGCAGGGGGAGATATGTCTCCCAATAGAAATACATTTATAATCTTAGCTATTTTTATATCGTGCACCTACATTCCATTTTACTTACTGTTCAGAATGGCATTTAAGAAAAGAAAAAAAAATTAGAGCGATAAGGAGAGTAAAGAAGTGAAGTGGTTGAAATTCATTCTTTGGGTAAATCTCGTTCTTATTTTTTTGTTGATAAATTTAGGTGGTCTTGTCCATAACACAGGATCTTCTTTGGCTTGTCCTGATTGGCCACTTTGCTATGGTCAAGTGATGCCGACAATGGAAGGGGGAATTCTCGTTGAGCATTCTCACCGTTTACTTGCGACGTTAGTGGGTCTGTTTACAATATTGATTAGTGTACTGGGCTTTAGAATTTTCACTTCAAAGTCTCGTTTTTTCAAATTTTCCCTTTTGTCACTTTTTTTAGTTGTCTTCCAAGGAGTCCTTGGAGGAATTACTGTCATCTATAAACTTCCAACGATTGTTTCAACGACTCATCTTGCTGTTTCGATGCTTTATTTTGCTTCGATGATTTACCTTTTACATTTGGTGCAAAGAGAAGAGAGTAATGAAAATTCTGCAGAAAGATTATGGTCACCTGGTTATTTAAAACAAGCTTCCTTTTTACTGGGGATTGTCTATTTCCAAATTGTCTTAGGGGCTTCCATGAGACATTTAGGGCTTGGAAGTGTTTGTGGGACTGGTTGGGATAATATTTTTTCATGTTTTGATTTAATTGGTTTTCACAAAGGTTTTTTTCCTGAATCTGCTCAAGCCATTCTCCACATGAGTCATCGCTATCTGGCTTATTTTATTTCTATTGTGACTCTATTAGTGAGTATTAATTTTTATAAAAATATTTCATCGCAGGCTATTAAGAAAAAAGCTCTTATTCTTCCACTTATCATTTTTGCTCAGATTGTGATTGGGATATACACAGTGGCGACAAATATTGGAGTTATTGCAACAACTTTGCATGTGGGTGGAGCAGCTCTTTTATTTGCAGTGACTTGGAAACTGGTCCTTAATCTTTATGACTTAAAAAAGAAATCGAGTTCGCAAAAGAAAGCTAAAGATTTTATTTCTAATTTTCTTTCAATTACAAAACCTAGACTTTCGGGACTCGTGATATTTACCAGTGCAATGGGAATGTATCTTGCTCCGGGGAGCATTTCTCCTCTTCAAGGAGTCTTTGCACTTCTTTCCATAACAGGTCTCGTGGCTGGATCTTGCATATTAAACTGTTGGTTAGAGCGAGAAGTTGATGGAAAAATGGAAAGAACGGCAGATCGACCTCTCGTAACTGGGGAAATTTCAGAAAAGACAGCTTTTTATACTGGATTGAATTTAATAATTGTCTCTTCAATTTTGATTTTTTTCTTTTCAAATATTTTAACAACTCTTCTTGGTGTCCTAGCGGCAGTCCTCTACGTCTGGCTTTATACTCCTTCAAAACAAAAATCACCGTATGCTGTTTTTTGGGGAGCAATTCCTGGGGCCATGCCACCTTTGATGGGTCAAACGGCCGTAACTGGTACAATTGAACCCTTAGGAGTTATTTTATTTTGCTTACTTTTTTTATGGCAGCTTCCTCATTTTTTAGCGATTTCCTTAATGCATTCAAAAGACTATGAAGCTGCGGGAATTGTGGTGTTTCCCAATAGCCACGGAACGAAAGCCACAATTATTCGGATATTCCATTTTTCTGTTATCTTGATGGTTATTGCCTATTTACCAATCTACCTAGGATTGATTGAGGCTTCGTCATATAAATTGATTACACTTTTTTTAGGACTGGGTTTGTGCCTGCTCGCTGTTCAAGGTTTAGTGCTCGTTCAGCGAAAACATAATGTTTTAAAATGGGCCAAGAAATTTTTTATCGGCACTTTGATATATTTGCCAGTGCAGCTGACTGCCTTGATTGTTCTTTATAAAGAATAGTCATTTAGTTTTGTGCAGTTAGAGTAAAAAGATTTTGAAACTCTAACACAGTTAAATTATAACTAAATAAACATATAAATTTGTTTAAATTGAGGAAAGGATAGGAAAATGAGCTTTTGGGATTCTATAAAAGCACCACTCGACATTTCGACGAATGGTCAAGAGATTGATTCTCTTTTTCTTTACATCACGGCATGGAACGTCTTTTTTTTCCTTTTGGTTATCACAGGTCTTTTTTGGTTTTCTTATCGCTATAGTGCTAAAAGAAATAAAAAAGCTGACTACACTTATGGAAATACCAAAAAACAACTTTTGGCAACTCTTGCAATTGGGGCAGCCGTTTTTTTCGCCATTGACCTCAACATTACTAGAATGTCGAACGATGACATGTTAGGAAAATTTTGGAATTTTCCTGGTGACGAAGAAGATACGATTAAAGTTGAAGTGCTTGCTCAGCAGTGGATGTGGAACTTCCGTTACGCAGGAGCCGATGGAGTTTTTAATACTGAAGACGATATATTAACAAATCACGAACTTCACATTCCTGTAGGAAAAAAAGTGGAATTCCGTGTGACTTCAAAAGATGTTATTCACTCTTTCTATCTTCCAAATGCAAGATTAAAAGTTGATGCAATGCCTGGAAGAATTTCACGTCTGTGGTTTGAACCGACACAAACAGGGACTTTTGACATTGCCTGTGCCGAGATGTGTGGAACTCATCACTATCTTATGCAAGGAAAAATGATCGTTCATTCCCAAGAAGAATATTTGGCTTGGCTAGGAGAAGCACAAACAGTGGCTAACTATGCCAATGATAATGAAAATATTGATAATTTCTGGGGATGGAAGTGGGAGACTAACAAATGACATACGCACACGGGAAACACGCAGAACCTAAAACATTTTTATCCAAGTATATTTTTTCTTTTGACCACAAAGTAATTGCCAAACAATTTCTTTGGTACGGGATTTTCTTTCTTCTAATAGGTGGGTTAATGGCCTTGATGATTCGCTGGACATTGGCTTACCCTGGGGAAGCTTTTCCCGTTATTGGAAATTGGCTTTTTCCAGAAACTGGGGGAGTAATTCCACCAGATACTTATTCCATGCTTTTTACATTGCATGGAACGATTATGATTTTTTATGCGATCACTCCTATTTTAATTGGAGCATTTGGAAACTATTGTATTCCCCTTATGATTGGTGCTCGCGATATGGCCTTCCCAACATTAAATATGTTGTCGTTTCATCTAGCTGCCCTCTCAGGATTGATTCTTTTATCATCCTTGTTTTTCCCTTTAGGAGGTGCTGCTGGTGGTTGGACGTCTTATCCAACACTAAGTACCTTGGTTGGTAGTCCGGGAATAGGGCAAACTCTTTGGTGTATGGCAATTTTTGTTCTAGGTGCAAGTTCCACTATGGGGGCTGTGAACTATATAACAACAATCATTTCTTTCAGAGCTCCAGGGATGGGCTATTTTGACATGCCTTTAACTGTCTGGGGACTTTGGCTAACAGCTATTCTTAACGCTATTTTTATTCCTGTTCTTGGTGCAGGTGTCATGCTTCTTATATTTGATCGTGTTTTTGGGACAACTTTCTTCTTAGCGGGAGCGGCTGCGACTTCGGGAACAGGGGATCCTATTCTATTCCAGCATGTGTTTTGGATTTTTGGTCACCCTGAAGTTTACATTCTCATTCTTCCTGCTTGGGGAATTGTTTCTGACTTTTTGTCTTTTTTTGCAAGAAAGCCAGCTTTTGGTGCGAAGGCAACTGCTCTCGCAATGACTACGATTTCTGTGTTATCGACACTTGTGTATGGTCACCACATGTTTACGACTCAAATGAGCCCTCTGCTCACACAATCATTTATGACCTTAACAATGACCATTTCTATTCCATCAGCGATTTTGTTCGCGAATTGGTTGGGAACAATCTATAAAGGTTCAATTCGATTCACATCACCAATGCTTTTTTCACTTGGTGTTGTCTTTGTTTTTGGTCTAGGAGGATTAACGGGACTATATTTAGGAACAGTTTCAACTGACCTCTATCTGCACGATACTTATTTCGTTGTTGGGCATTTCCACTATACAATGGCAGCCTCTGTTCTCTTAGGCGGGTTTGCTGCTATTTATTTTTGGTTCCCAAAAATGTTTGGTCGAATGATGAATGAAACAATGGCCAAAGTTCATTTCTGGGGAACAATGATTGGCCTCAATGGTGTCTTTTTTGGAATGATGGTTGTTGGCCATGCGGGTATGCATCGTCGACTTTACAATCCATTCGTTTACGAGTTTCTCCAAAAACTCATTCCAATCAATACCTTTATAACTTACTCTGCTTTCGTTATGGGGTTTGCACAGCTTCCATTTCTTTGGAACTTTTTCCATTCACTGGTTAAAGGAAAAGTTGCAGAAAGCAATCCTTGGGAAGTGGGAACTTTGGAGTGGACACTTCCGTCTCCTCCTGTGAATTACAATTTTGAGGAAATTCCTGTTGTTCAATGTGGACCTCATGAATTTGGAAATCCCAATTTACCAGAGGGTAAAGACTTTCAGTATCAAACGGAAAAACTCGTAGAGGCTTAATTTGAAGATAGATATTAGAGAAAAAATTCAACGAGAAGAAGCAAGCAATATCGGCTTTTCAGTCGCAATGATTTCCTGGGGAATGTTGTTTGCAAGTTTATTTCTTGCTTATGCGCTTTATCGATTTAAAGAAACAGCATGGCCGCCGATGGGCTTTGAGAAAGTTTCTCTTGTGTGGCCAACAACGAGTACAATCATAATTTTTCTCAGTAGCTGCACTTATTATCTGTATCAAAAATCTTATTTTATGAAACAGGTAAAGAGCACGAAGTTTTTCTATTCTGTGACAGTTCTTTTTGCGAGCTTATTTTTGGTTTCTCAAAAAATGCTATGGGCAACCCTTCACGATTCTGGCCTTTACACCAGTTCGGGAATTTTTGCATCAATCCTTCATGGTTTTACGTGGGTACATGCAGGGCATGTTGGAATTGGAATACTTGCGATATTATTCGTGATCCCAAGTGTGAAAACACAAAATATAGGTAACGAAAAATTTCGTATCCGCATGGCAAACGTAGGCAAGTTTTGGCACTTTTTGGGAATAGTTTGGTTTTTGATGTATTTAACAATGTTTGTTTTATGATTTTTATAAAAAGGTAAAGCTATGAAAAGTTGTTACACACTTTTACTCCTTTTGAGTTCGACTCTGATTTTTGTTAGTTGTAATGAATCGGGATTCAAAACAGGACGAACTTTTATTGGAGGAAAGAAAATTTCTGCGGCAACACTCAGTAAGGGGAAGCAAATTTACTTAGAGTATTGTAGCGCTTGCCATGGGTTAAATGGTGATGGAAATGGCCCTGCTGCTAAAGGATCAGTTCCTCCTCCCCGTAACTTTACTCAAGGTCTTTATAAATTTGGATTGGTTCAAGATGGTGCCCTTCCAACAGATGAAGATTTTATTAGAATTATTCAAGGTGGATTGAAGGGAACGGCGATGCTTAAATGGGATATTTCTCATGATCAAGCTTTTGCGGTTGTTCAATATATTAAAACTTTTGCTCCACAAGTGTGGGAGGGTGAAGACTCTGAGGTGGGGACACCGATTGAATTGTCTAATGACCCCTATACACTTGCTCGTAAAGAAGCGGCCATTGAAAAAGGTAAGGAAGTATTCCATATCACAGCAAGTTGTCAGACTTGTCACCGAGCCTATGTTTCTCACAACGAACTTTCAAATTTAAACAAGAAAGTTAATGGCGAGGGTATGGATGATTTTTCTGATGATCTTTACCAATCAAAGCTTCAAACTTCTGAATATTATTTTTATGACAGCAAAGAGAGAGTTGCTCAATATATCCCGCCTGATTTTACATGGCACGATATTCGCTCGGCCAGCACTGTTAAAGATATCGCGTATCGAGTCGCTGCGGGTGTTGCAGGAACGGGGATGCCCGCGTGGAAAGGCACAATCACTGATGATGAAATATGGGCGGTTGCTTATTATGTAAAAAGCTTAACAGAGCTTAAAGGAAACCTTAAAGCCAGAGCTGCTTTTTTAGAACGAATTGAAGAAGGCAATCGAACAGCAAAAGGTTTAAGTAAAGAAAATAAGGGAATAAAAGTTGGATCAAGCAATTAATAGCGATGTTTATATTCGTAAGAATAATTTCATAGAGCGTTTAGTTCTCAAAAAATGGTTTTGGGTACTTGCTTGTGTGTTTTTCTTTGGGTATCCAATTCTTAGATCTCTCAACAGGGATTTGCCTCCTGAACTTCCAGTTCTTTACAAAATTCCAGAATTTCGTCTTTTTGATGAAAATGGAAAGGTTTTTACAAGTCATGATCTTCAGGGAAAACCTTATATCGCCAATTTCCATTTCACCAGCTGTCCTACAATTTGTAAGGAGACAATGGAGCAAACTCAAATTGTTCAAAAGAGAATGAAAGGTTTAGGGACAAATATCCAAATTGTTTCTTTTACAGTTGATCCTGAGGTGGATACTCCTAAAAAACTTTTCAAGCATGCAAGAGAGTTAAAAGCGAATCCTTTTATTTGGAAATTTTTAACAGGAAGTGAAGAAGAGCTCAAAAAAGTTGTTGTCGATGGCTTTAAAGCCGCTATGGGAGAAAAAACGAACGACAATATGTATGACATTGCTCATAGCTCGAGATTTTTTCTTGTGGATGAAAAAGGGCAATTGCGTGCGCTTTATGAAATGAAAAAAGAATCAATAAATAAAATGATGATTGATATAGGTTTACTTGTAAACCGTCTCTATCAATCGGGAAAACTTTAAGACAAGGAGTCAGAAGTGTCTGGAGAAGTTGTTCACAAAAGCCATACAAAAGAATATATGATCGTCTTCGTGCTACTTGCAGTTTTAACTGTTATGGAGTTGATCGTTCCCGAGTTGACTCTGCCTTATGCTGTTCACGGAGGGCTCTTAACGTTTCTTGCTCTCGTTAAAGCTTTTCTCGTGGCTTTTTTCTATATGCATTTAAAAGAAGAAACTCGTTGGCTAAAATACATCGCACTTGTCCCTCTATCGGCATTCATATACACATTCGTTGTGGCCATTGAGACAATGGCAAGATAAGAGATAGGAAATAAGTAAAGGAGATTGGTAATGGAAAATGTAGCTGAAATGGGAATGGAAAGTGAAGTTGAGAAGAAAGACGAGATCGGCATTCAAAAACCAGATGAGCACAAAGACACAACTCTTTTAACTGAGGTCAAAGAGGGTCCTTATCACCCTATTTTCCCCAATAGTGATTTCCAGCAAGTTCAGTCGGGGCAGTTTCGCTTACCGAGCTGGGCCTTGATGTCTGTTCTAATTGTTGCTTTTTTTGTCTTAAAAAAATTCATTTATATCAAAGACGATAAACGCCACGGAAAATAAGCGAATTCAATACAAATTATTTTCTGAAAAATAAAATACATTGTTGTTAGAAGATAACAGATTCGGTCAGTTGCTCAATTCCCGATTAAATCGTTAGACTATTTCCACGCTATTAAATCGTTCAAATAACCATACAACGGAAGGGGTTAGTCATGAAAACAAGGAAGCTTGCGAAAATTCTATTATTTGCATTTTTATCAACATCTAGCGTTTCATTTGCGCACTGGTTTGCACCAGAAAATGACCAAAAAGTTCCAGTTTACCAAAAAGTCAGAAAGGTTGATGGGTCTCGAACAATTACTCAAAAAGAGTTCGATGCGGTCATTGATCACGCCTATGAAATTCTTGCACCAGTCGTTGCTGAAAGAGGTGGGAAACTCGTTATTGATAGAAGGTGGAATGATCCAACAGTCAACGCTTATGCACACCGTGAAGGTAAAGAGTATCATGTTACAATGTTTGGTGGTCTTGCTAGACATAAAGAAACAACTCCAGACGGTTTTGCTCTTGTTGTTTGTCACGAAATTGGTCACCATATCGGAGGAGCTCCTCGCTACGATAGAAATACAGATTGGGCGAGTGTTGAAGGTCAGTCAGACTACTGGGCTACTTTAAAATGTGCTAAAAGACTTTGGGAAAATGAAGACAACTCTGTTGTCATTAAAGATCTCAAAAAGAGACAAAGAGAACTTAAATCAAGAAGAAGACTCGTTTACGATCTTGTAAATGAAACTGTTGAAAAAAGCTGTAATGAAGCGAATATGGATCGTCGAACAAAAAGAGTTGACGAAGACGGAGCGGCACTTTGTATCAGAGCTTCAATGGGCGGACTCTCACTTGCAAGATTACTTGCTGATCTTCAAGGAGTCTCTATGCCAGAATTTGAAACTCCAGACACCAAGACAGTTAAAGAAACATATGAAGCTCACCCCGCAGCTCAATGTCGTCTCGATACTTACTACCAAGGATCACTCTGTGCTCTTCCTTACTCAGATATCGTCGATGAAGATAACCCTTTCCAAGGTACTTGTAACCGAATTGAAGAAGATAAAGTTGGGATAAGACCACTTTGCTGGTTTCAGCCTAAAGACTATTCAAGAAGAGGAAGGATTGAGAAAAGAGGTGGATCTTCTTCTAGACATAATCACAAGCACGGAAAAGTTTACTAAAAATAAGGAGTTAGAAAATGAAAAAATTATTAGCAATATTGTTTTTAAGCACTTTGAGTCTAGGAAGTTTTGCTCACGAAGAAGTTAAAATCTTCTGTATGAGCGAAGGTGTCGCCGATGCTGGTTTTATGGTACAAATGAACCACGTTGAAAAGAAAATATTTGATGTGAAAATTTCAACTGTTTCATTTTTTGGAGCTGAAGAAGTTTATTCAGGTGAAATGAAACTAAAAACTAAAAAGAAATTTGATCTTAAAAAATTCAAATTTGTTCCAAAAGAACAGTATTTTATCAGCAAAGATAAAAGCACTAAAATTCAGGTTGTAGAACCTACAGTTGTTAATCAAATGCAAATTGCAATGATTGATGGCAAAGATCAATTCGAAGAAATGTTTACAACACTCGAATGTGATTTCGAGTAACCCCTCTTTAAGTTTTGTAAAACGTCCGGCTCTCTCAAACCGAGAGAGCCATTTTAAAATTTAATACTATCATCAAGGAAAGATATATGCGTAAAATGGAATTCATGAAGCTATTAGTTGTTTTTTCGCTCTTAGCATCGACAAATACTTTTGCTCACTGGTTTGCACCAAAAAATAATAAAAAAATCCCAGCTTATTCGAGAGTTAAAAAAATTAATGGATCTCGTCAGATTACAGAAAAAGAATTCAACGCCGTTTTAGACAAAGTTGAAGAAATTCTTGCTCCAGTTGTCAAAGAGCGTGGTGGAATTCTTGTTGTTAATAGAGAATGGCAAGATGGAACAGTCAACGCTTATGCTCATCGTGAAGGAGATGAGTATCACATAACCATGTTTGGCGGGTTGGCGAGACACGAAGAGACGACTCCTGATGGCTTTGCTCTTGTTGCTTGTCATGAAATTGGTCACCATATTGGGGGTTCTCCTAGAAAGCCTGCGCGTTGGGCCAGCAATGAAGGGCAATCAGACTATTGGGCTACTTTAAAATGTGCAAAAAGATTGTGGGAAAAAGACGAAAATATTGTTGTTATGAATGAAAGAGCAGAATTACAGCGCAAGTTAAAATTTAGAAAGCAACTTGATTATGATCTTATTAATGAATACGCTAAAAAAAGCTGCGACAAAGCTTATGAATCTCGTACAAAAAGAGATGCAGAGGGGGCAGCCCTTTGTTTGAGAGCGGCAATGGGTGGATTGTCTCTAGCGAGATTATTGGCTGATTTAGGGGGATCAAATATGCCTGAATTTGATACACCTGATCCAAGTAAAGTTTCGTCTACAAATCATGCACACCCTGCGGCTCAATGCCGTCTCGATACTTATTTCAATGGATCACTCTGCGCTTTAAGTTACAGTGATGAAGTCAATTCTGATGATCCATTTCCAGGAACTTGTAATCGTATTGAAAACCATAAAGTAGGATTAAGACCACTCTGCTGGTTTCAGCCTAAAGATTATAGTCGTCGTCACCACGACAATCCCGCAAGACGTTCAAGACCTTCTGAACGCCACTACTAATTCACTTTGATTAAAAGGAAAAAATGTTAGGCCCTCTCGAATGGAGAGGGCTTTTTATTTTTATGAATGGAAGCTAAACGATTCGATCGTATCACCTTGAGAAATACTGAGAACGTTATCAAAACCTTCAGTCACTTGACCAAAGATAGTGTACTGGCGATCGAGATGAGGAGTGTTATCGAGGGTGATGTAAAACTGAGAATCAGCACTGTTAGGATCAGCAGCTCTCGCCATGGCCACTGTTCCAGGTGTGTGTCTTCTCTCGTTAAACTCAGCTTTGAGCTTGACGCCGCTGCCTGAAGTTCCCGTGCCTGTTGGATCACCAGTTTGAGCTACAAATCCGGGGATGACTCTGTGAAACACTAGGCCATCGTAAAAGCCATCGCTTATTAATTTAATAATTCGCTCGACTGTTGCAGGCGCATCTTCTGGATAAAATTGGATTTTTATCTCTCCATGCTTGGTTTTGAGCAGGGCATACTGCTCTGTTAGTCCGGAATCATTAGTCGTTAAACTCATCATTTTTCTCCTTGTTTTTTAGGAGCTTTTTTATCATTTTATTGACAATTTTTACAGAACGGAATAAATTCAATACTCGCTTTAACGTGGCGTATTGTGGGGGTGTAGCTCAGTTGGGAGAGCATCTGATTTGCATTCAGAGGGTCGCAGGTTCGACTCCTGTCATCTCCACCAAAACATACCCACTGTTGAAGAGACATTCATTAAATACGTGGGTTTGTAGCTCAGCTGGTTAGAGTACGTCCCTGATAAGGACGGGGTCGCTGGTTCGAGTCCAGCCAGACCCACCATTTAAATTTAAAAAGCCTCTCTTTTGAGAGGCTTTTTTATTCGTTTAAATAAATTGTATTATCAGTATCAAATTTTTGAAAATCAGGATTGGCGAGCACTTTTTCTACTTCTTCTCGCGATTTTAGATCGAGAGTTTCTTTGCTTTCTTCGAGGATTTCCCCAAGAGAAAGAATGGCATCATCATTGTCATTGTTGAGTTCTTTGTTGAGCTGCTTGCGAAAGGCTAAGTCTTCATCGAGAACTTCTAAGTTAAAAATTGTTCCCATATCTTTATTGTAATCATTGAGATCGAAAGTTAAGGTATTATCATTTTTGGTTTTGATTTTTAATGTATAATCTTTAAAGTAAACAATTTCTCCTTGGAGCTTTTGCAGGACTTTGCTATTAAAAGCATTGTTGATTTTTATATTAACATTTTTTCCTATTAAACTTGGAATTTCTTTGTGATAAAAATTTGATAGATAGGGGAACCTTGAATTTTTATTTACTTCCAATAGTGGTTCAATAGTGTAAACGACTCTTTCAGATTTATCGAGATCTTCTTTGAATAAATCAACTTCATGGGTTACTTTAAATTTATCTTTTAATAAAAATGAATTCTGATTGGAGGCTACGAATTCACCTTCAAATACTTCAGTCTTTGAATGAAGGATTTTATACCCAGCGAAAATATCACCTCGATGACCAGGTTCAATTTCTCGTTCTATAACATGTTTAACAATTTTAACTTTTGTTTCTTTGTATTTTTTTTCAATCGCTAAAGTCGAAAAATTAAATTTTAGGTGGTCTGGTGTTGAATCTGGAATATCGCCTTCACCATGGGAATAGCGCTCAAAATTTTTAGAAAGTAAGATATCCTTATTATAAAAAAAAGTCGAAGTTCTTAAATCACTGTAAGTTTTAAAAGTTGATTTTTTTGTTAACCAATTGGCAAATATTCTATTAGGTCGAATTTTTATTGAATTGAGCATCAACAAATCTATAGTCGTAAATATAAAACCATAGAGTATTGATTCATTAATGTTATGAGTAATTAAAAAGGAGGAGATATAAACTCCAAAATAATAAGAAAAGTCGATAGTTTTTCTTAAAAAATAAGTACATTTATTCTTTATAGGAAGTTTTTTTATAGAACTATGATCGCTTGAACTTGCCGGTTGGCGAGAGAGTTGCTTGGAAGCAGCTAAGCTCAGAGAAAGAGGAGAGATAAGCAAACTAAGAAAAATGATAAAGGAAATAATTTTCATACTTTTTTATCGGTAGGCGAGTGATTGAAATCAACAGAGTAAACCCCTCAGCTTTAGCGGAGTGGATGAAATCCCGATAGTGAGAAGTATTCCCATCACAATCAATCCATAAGACTTTCAATGCTCCATAATTTAGCAGGAAGTTATGCAGCCCTTTATCCCGACAAAACTGTGGACATGAATACACTTTATGATGATATGATGAGAGATCTTCGAGCTCGCGAAAATAAAAAAATTAACAATGGAATCATTGATCCCCTTAGCTTTTTTCAAATTTCTGAAATACTCAACCCCATGAGCCCTGCTCAATACCTCCTTAATCATTAAAGGATGTAAAGGTTTCACGCTTTGCGCGAGGCGCAGTTATCACCATGAGGAAACGATGTAGAGAAGGGCATGAAAAAGTGTCTGTTTTTTCTGCTCTTTTTAACGACATCAGTTTTGGCGAGAGAATACCGGGTCAATGATCTTGCCTTTGTTTACCCTTTAAAATTATCAAAGAATAACTATCTCCCTATTGAAGATCTCGTTGATTCTCAATATTTACAAGATCTCTCTCCTCGGCTAAGTGACGATTTAAACCGCACCTACTTGGTGGGTGTGAAACTCGCCCCTTGTTTTAAAGAGTTAAATGGGACGGAGTGTATGCACCAAGTGCGGTTAGTGTTTCAGGGGAGCTTTCGCGATTACGAAGATTCTGAGAGTACAATTCCTTTTAATGATAATGCGATTCACGTTTTAATTAATTTACCTAAAAGTACATTCTATTGGTTTTTAAAAGTCTTAAAATATAAAAATGGAAGAAATGATTCTTGGGTTCATAATTTTGTTCGAGATGATAGTCGAGCAGAAATTTTTAATTCAATACTTAAAAGAACTTTGAAACAAGGAAATATTCATTTGATCACTGCGATGGAAGGGGACGGAGTCTTTCTTTGGAATTTCTTTAAAGTTTACCCAACGAGGACAGATTTTAATACCATCGATATTTTTAAGATTACTGGGGAAGGTGTTAATGATCTTTCTTTGACCGAAGCGGATTGTTTGCGAGTATCTAATCGCAAGTGTGATGAAGAAGTCGAAAGCATTACGAGAAAAATAAAAAAAATAACTTCAGCAAAAACTCATGTTGATGAAGTCGACTGTGCTAGCTGCCATATTGTGGAAGCTTTAAAAGCAGAATTGAATTTTGCAAGACAAGACTATGCTCAGTATATAAAAGATTTTGATACCAAAATGTATTATAAAGATCATGTGGCCACGAAAAGACCAAGAAGCCCATCGAATATGAGAAATTTAGGCTATTTTGTAAAAACTTTAAGTGTGTCTCAAAGAACAATTAATGAAGTGAAAGCTCAACTTGAGTATTTGCAATAAAAAAGCTCCCAATAATGGGAGCTTTTTTATAAAATTAAAATTGAAATGTATTCTAGCTGGCTTTTTTAACTTCTTCAGCAGCCGGTGCTTCTCCCTCTGATTTTGTTTCTTCCGTTGTGGCTTCAGCCGGAGCTTCTTCAGCAGCAACAGCCTCTGGAATTTCAACAACTTTTGGAACACGACAAGAAACAATAGATTCTTCGACATCGACTCTGCTTCCTAGCTTAGCTCCAGCAGGAAGACTGACATCACTTATGTATAAGTGTCCGTTGAGTTCTAATCCGCTGATATCAATTTCGATACATTCAGGAACTTTGTTGGCAGCAACAAGAATTGTTAACTCTGTTACAAGCTGAGTGACAACTCCTCCTGCTTTTTCCCCTAAGGCATTCCCAACAAACTTGAGTGGAACTTCAGTTTCGATGATTTGATTGGCTTCAGCCAACATAAAAGAAACATGGCGAGTAACTTTACTCATATGATCTTTTTGAATTTCTTTGCAAGTCGCAATGAAATCCTTGGAATTAACCTTAACAGAAAAAATACTTCCTCTGTGAAGGTGATGAAGATCTGATTCACGAACATTAATATAAATGGGAACAGAATCAATCATTTTCCCGTAAAAAACACCGGGTATAAAACCAGATGTAATTCTGTTTTTAGTCTCTGTTTTATTCGCTCCAAGAGGTCTTTGCTCATAAACGAGGATGTGTGCAGACATAATATACCTTCCTTTGTATTTCTACTCTCTCTTATGATAGGCGATTGGCCCAAAGCAAAACTACGGGGTAAAAATGGATTTAACGCAATCCGTAGTAAAAAAAATGAAAAACTCAGTTGATTTACGCAAATTTTCCGTATAAAAATATATTTACGGAAAAAAAACGTAAAAACACACGGAGGTTTCACATGACAAATCAGGAATCTAATATGGTCGCCCACTTTATCCAAGCTTATGGGCAGGAATATAATCACGTTCCAAGCTATTCGGAGGTTTTATTTCAAATTCACGAAAAACTGGGAACAAATTTATCCAACTGTTTTGATACATTAGAATTCGAGGAGAATTATAGTGACTTTAACGCCTAAGCAGCAAAAAGTTTTAAATTATATCAGAAAGTATTTTGATGAGATGGGAGAGTCACCCACTTATCAAGAAATTCAATTGCACTTTAATTTTAAGTCGTTGGGAAGTGTTGTTGATTATATTAAGTATCTCAAAAAAGCAGGTCTAGTGCGCACCAACTCTGCACACTCAGCCCGCTCTCTCGAACTTGTCGAGCAAAGTGAAGATAATCTCCTTATCCCGGTCCTGGGGAAGGTTGCTGCCGGAACTCCCCTCACTTTGCTCGGCGATAGAGACTTCTGCGATAACATCTCTGTCCCTCAGTCAATGTTGACTGGGGGGGAGTGTTTCGCCCTAGAAGTTGAAGGTGATTCCATGATTGAAGATGGGATTTTTGAAGGAGACTATGTTGTTATCAAATCAACGAAGAGTGTTTCTAACGGACAAACAGTTGTTGCTATGGTCGACGATGGGGCAACAATAAAAAAATACTTTAAACGTAGTGACCATATTGAATTACAACCTGCGAACTCTGCATTGTCTTCCATCATTGTAAAAAAACACCAAGAATTCGCAATTCAAGGGGTATTAGTTGCCTTATTAAGACGTTATTGAGTCAAAAACTATTCTATTTTAGAATTTAAGAAGTGAAATACCTCATACTTTTTTGTTTTATTGTCCAAAGTACCTTTGCAGTTACAGAAGTGCCCATTTGTGAACACAAACTTATAAAGGCCACAACGAAATTTGGTGGCAACCAAGTTGAATATTATCGAGTTTTAGATTCTGAATACTGGAAATTGTATATCAAAGGGAAAAAAGAAGAATCTATTCTTTTAGGTGTCACGAGTGAAGGTCATGCTTATATTGCAGTTGATGGCATTCGTCTCGATGGAGGATTGGGAGTTAGTCCTAAAATTAGGAGTGAAAAAGGGATATCAACAACTGGAATCATAATTGAAATTTCTGACAAAAATAATAATCGTGAAAAACTCAATGTGGAAGTGTTGAGAGAAAAGTATAAGAAAACAATTAACTGTGTTGATTTTGCCTGTACTATCCTCAATAACGAATTGGGCATTCCCATTTCGAGAACATTTACAGTAACAAGCTTATTAAAAAAAATGTATCGGCTTAAAGATAGTATGGGTGATGATGAAGTTATAAGAGTCTTTCTTCAGGATCCACGCTATAAGAATTTGCGTTCAATGCTTCGTAAAATTAGAGTAGGAGTCAGAAAGCAGCTTTTCGATTATACAAGTAGTAAAGCCAGAGATGTTTCATTTTACTTAATCTTGGGGACACCCGCTATTATTGCTGTCCTTGCGATTCTTTCATATCTGCTTAATGAAGTTGAAAAAACTGCTCAAAATAAATAGTTTTTCATATTAAAAACTATTGCAGACCTCTTTGAAGTCAAACTAGAATAGGGGCATGGAAAAAATCAAAGTACTTGTCGTGGGACTAGGTCCGATTGGTCAAGCAGTCTGTAAACATATCTTCACAAAAGATTCACTCGAAATAATTGGAGCTCTCGATATTTATCCAGAACTTGAAGGTCGAGATTTGGGTGAAGTTTGTGGAGTGAATGATAAAAACGTTTTTGTGAAATCTAAGGCAAGTGAGCTGCCTCTTGCTGAAGCCCAAGTGGCGGTCATTACAACAACTTCAAGCTTTCGAAATCTTGTTGGTCACATTCGACCTTTTATTGAAAATGGAATATCAATTGTTACAACTTGCGAAGAAGCTTCTTACCCTTGGGTGTCTTTTCCCGATATTTCGAAAGATCTCAACTATATGCTTGTCTCTAATAATTGCTCAATGCTCTCTACTGGAGTTAATCCGGGTTTTCTCATGGATTACCTTCCCAATGTGATGAGTGGAATTTCTGAAAGCGTTGAATCGGTAGAAGTTCACCGTTTTCAAAATGCTTTAAAAAGAAGATTACCTTTTCAGATGAAGATAGGCTCAGGTCTCACAGAAGAAGATTTTCAAGCCAAAGTCAAAGCTGGGGAAATTAAACACATGGGGCTCAAGGAGTCAGCGTGGATCATAGCTAAGGGTATGAAACTAAAAGTTAGCCGAATTGACGAGCTCATCCAACCGATACTGGCCACTCAAGAATTAAAAACAGAAAACTTTAATATTGAAAAAGCTATGGTCGTTGGTATTGATCAAACAGCTATTGGGCTCGATAGTAATGGGATGATTGGAGTTAAGCTTCACTTTAGAGCTTCTCTGGTTGAGCCAGACGATATCGATAGAATAATGATTTCTGGCAAACCTAATATCACCACACAAATTGAGGGTGGGGTCCATGGCGATGGGGCCACTATTGCTATCGTCGTTAATTCTATTGCCGGTGTTTGCGAAGCGAAACCTGGTCTCAAAACTGTTCTCGACTTTGCACAAATTAGGTATGCAAATTAAATTCTTTTAAAAATAGGCGAATGAAGCGTTCACCTGAGTGAATGCAGATATTTCTATCTTCAATGCTTGGGACTTTGCATGTGAGTTCTAAAAAGTGATGACTGCTTTCAGGATGAAGCTGTATTCCCCAATAGGGAAGATTTTTGTGGGTAACAACATCGTTTTTGTATGAAGAAACACTTTGTTCTTCTAGTTCCGAACTTAATTCTTTCACAACTTGCTTATGAGAAACGCCAATTTGGAATTTTTCACCTCGGTATTCAATTTGGCGAAAACCGATGGTTGTTTCGTGATCTTCACGGTAAAAATCAATCTTGCTTCCAAAGGCATTGGCCATAAGTTGGTGACCAAAACAAACTCCGAGAATAGGAACACCTCGTTTGAGTTGATTGACACAATATTCAGCAAGCGGATTATGCCAAGGAAGGTTGTCGCACAAATTAGATGCACTTCCTAAAATGATGATGCCATCAAAGTGATTGGGATGTTCTAGGGTATGCATCTCGTTGAGTGAAGGATGAAACTTGAAAAAATTGAGCCATTCATAATTTCGTACCAATTGGTTGAAATTATTATCAACAGGATTAGTTAAAAAGGGATCAAAAACGAGAATATTATTTTTCTTTTTCATATTTAATTTCTACCCAATCGTGTTTTTCAGATTCATCGTAATCGAGAACTAAAATACTTAAGCCCTCAATCTTTCGAGGGTTAAGATTTTTTCCTGGAAAAAACTCTAACTTGTGCTCTTTTAGTTCTTTCTTTACAACAACACTTATTTCAAAATATATGCGACCTTCCCAAACGCAGACGTGCTTACATCTCTGATCGCTATAGTTTTTATATCGGAATATCATCTTTTCGACTTCTTGGGGTTTATTCTTAAATAGTTTTATCTTATTGGCCCAGACAGGCTGTGAAAGGAGTATTAGAAGTGCAATTAATTTCATATTCTTTCCTCAGGTTTCAGATATTTTAAGAGAATAAATAACCCAGGAAGAGCGATAAGGGTACAAAAAATAAAAAAAGAAACCCAACCCATGGCCTCGACCATGTAACCGGTTGGTGCTGAGGCAATAACACGGGGAACTCCCATGAAGCTCGTGAGAAGAGCAAATTGTGTTCCTGTAAATTTCTTATTAGTGAGTGTGGCCATGTAAGCAGCAAAAGCCGCTGTTCCCATGCCCATAGAAAGATTTTCAAAAGCGATTACGCCAATCAAACACAGTTTGCTTGGACCAACAATGGCTTGAACTGAAAAACCAGCAGTTGAAATCATTTGTAAAAGACCAAAAATAAAAAGAGAGCGATAGATTCCCCAGCGAATGATGAGAAATCCTCCTATCAAGCCTCCTGAAATAGTGGCGGCGAGACCAAAAGTTTTCACGATTGTAGCAAGTTCAGTCTTGGTAAAACCAATGTCGAGGATAAACGGGACTTTCATGTTATCGGCCATGGAATCACCGACTTTGTAGAAAAGTATAAAAAGCAATATGGTGATGGCGCCCTCTTTTTTAAAAAAATCAAGGAAGGGATGGACAACAGCATCCTTAATAGAGCGCGGAGTTTCTTGTGAGGGATCCTCTAAAGGTGCAAAGAGATTAATAAAGGCGGAAACTCCCATAATAATGGCCATAATAAAATAGACACG
This sequence comes from Halobacteriovoraceae bacterium, assembly GCA_020635135.1. Classification (GTDB taxonomy): domain Bacteria; phylum Bdellovibrionota; class Bacteriovoracia; order Bacteriovoracales; family Bacteriovoracaceae; genus JACKAJ01. Next base: position 1,093,596 of record JACKAJ010000015.1, on the reverse strand, counting down.
ATTCCAAGGCATAATATCAGCTAAGAATAGGGCAAAAGCTCCGGATAAAAGGATGGCAATGCGATATCCGTTAACATAGAGAGAAGATCCCATACCTAGTTCTTTATCGGGTAAAACTTCGCGGCGATAGGCATCGATAACTATATCTTGGCTGGCACTAAAAAATGACGTGAGAAAGGCAGCAATCACCAAAAAATAGGGCGAGTCTGCTGGGTTTGATGTGGCCATCAATGAGAGTGTTCCAACTAGGCAAAGTTGAAAAAGAAAAATCCATCCTTTACGGCGACCAAATTTTTTAAAGTGAAAGCGATCGAGAATGGGGGCCCAGACAAATTTAAGTGTATAAGGAAGGCCTATTAAGGAAACAAGCCCGATGTAACCGAGATCGACATTGGAATCTTTGAGCCAAGCTTGAAAAGTTGATCCAGTTAAGAGTAGCGGTAATCCCGAAGAGACTCCGTGAAGGAAAGAATAAAGAAAACGCCAAATCATTAATTTGATTGTACAGGAAGTGAATCAGTAGGTAGAGAATTTTTTTGTTCTTCTTGGAGAGTGGTATCGATTTGTTGGAGGCTCATAGCCTTTCGATCCATGTCATAGAGAGCTTTGGAGAGTATCTTTTGATGATCTTCCCATCGCTTGAGCCATTTATTTTTTTCTGTAGCAAATTTCTCAATTTTTTCCATATATTTTAAATATTGCGGATTACTTGTTTCAAAAGGTTGAAAGTCGTTCTCTTTGTAGGTTTTCACAAATTCTTTTGGAAAGCGATGAAGGAGATATTCATAAAAGCAGTTTTCGAATCCTTTTTGATCTACTTTGAATCCATTCTTTTTAGAAAGTGGATTGAGTTTTTCAATGCACTCTTTTCGATTGAAATAATCAGGGCGAAGTTTAAATTTCCAAAGAGCGACGAAGAAGCTCCCACCCAGCACCAAAGATCCAGCAGCTTTGAAGGCGAAACCTTGGCCGATAAAACGAGCAATGCGACTAATGCTATCGAAACCATAGTGTTCAATATCTTCAGGGCTTAGTTCTTTAAAGAAGCGATAGCGACCTCTGGGGTCTTCAAAAAATTTTCTCAGTTTAAGCTTCATTGTGAATGAGGCATAAAATTCAGAAGCAATTTCACTTATTTCAACTCGACCTATTGAAGCGTCAGAAGGTTTGAGATTGGGATTGTCGAGCAGTTCGGCAACTTGTTGATAAAGCTCTTTGAATTCATTGGTCATGTCTTTGTTTTCAATGGCATCTAGCGCTTCTTCTCTGAAAATATTAAGTTTGTTGTAAAGCAGTGCTTGTTCGAGCTCCCTGCCAGAAATATCTCCCATGTTAAAGACATAACCGCCGAGAATGTCGTTGTATTTTTTCTTCAGCAATGCTTTTTCTGTAATGAGTTTATCTTTACTGGTGGCATTAAAAAATCGATCAACCATTTTGCCATTTTGAATTTCTTTGAAATGAATTCGTGTAGGATACTTTACATCTTTTTTGAGAAAATCATTAATAAGGGCAATTTGGTGTTTGGCGGAGGCTACTTCTTCGATGAGATCATTGAAATCTTTTTCATAAGAACCATAGGTTTTAACCCACGAATGAATTGTTTCTTCGGCTTCTTTCCAAAGTTTCCAGCGATCTGGATTTTCTTTTGAGATTTTATTTTGTGAGGAATAGCTGAGAGAGTTTTTTTTGATCGTAATAATAATTCGATTGAGAGATTCTTCAACATTTCCAAAATAGAAAAATTCATAATGGTTATTTCTATTAAAAATAATGAGACGGCGAAGAAGAATTCTTCTTATTTCTCGATTGGTTGTGAAGTTAAGAAACTTACGAAGAATTTTGTCGTTATGCCATCTTTTTTCGTATTGTTTGCCATAAAACTCTTCGAGGACTTTTTCGTCTCCTAGATAGTGATCACAATTCCAAGCGATTGCTGGAATAAGTGAAGAAAACAAAAAAAGAGAATACATGAGTTTTTTGCTCATAATTACCTATAAAAGATGACTTCTGTATCGGCTCTCTTGGATAATTCCAAAGTAACCTAGTCTTTTTATCAAAGAAGAATATAATGAGAGCTTATGAAAACTTATCTAACTGAAACTTTTGATTTGAAACTCCCTATAATCCAGGCACCGATGTTCTTAGTGACCAACGAAGAAATGCTAATAGCAGCTCATCACTCAGGAATTATTGGCTGCATTCCAGCTCTAAACTACCGTACTCCAGAAGAGTTTGAAGCAGGAGTGAAAAGGCTTAATCAAAAGAAAATTTCCTTCGGTGTGAATCTCATTGTGAATAAGTCGAATGTTTATTATAAAAAACAGCTAGAAATTTGTGAGCAAAATGATATCGCTTTTATTATTACATCGCTTGGTTCACCTGAAGAAGTTATTCAAAAATTTAAAGGCAAAAAAACTAAAATTTTTTGTGATGTTATTAATTTGGAACACGCCAAAAAAGTTGAAACTCAAGGAGCTGATGCTCTCATTGCTGTTAATTCTGGAGCTGGAGGACACTTGGGAAATATCCCGGCCAGTGTCTTTGTCCCCCTCCTTAAAAAACATACCAAGCTTCCAATTATTTCAGCAGGAGGAGTTGGAAATGGTGAAGGAATTGTTTCAATGTTGGCCCTTGGTGCCGAGGGATTATCGATAGGATCACTTTTTATTGCATCCAAAGAATCTCCAGTGAGTGAAGAGTATAAAAAAGCTTGTATCGATTACGGTGCAAAAGATATTCGTGTCACAACGAAACTTTCAGGAACTCCTTGCACTGTCATTAATACTCCTTATGTTCAAAAAATTGGGACAGAACAAAATGCTTTTGAGCGAGTGCTGAACTCTCACAAAAAACTCAAAAAATACGCTAAGATGTTAACTTTCTATAAAGGAATGAAACTTTTAGAAAAAGCTGCTTTCAGTGCCACTTATAAAACAGTGTGGTGTGCAGGAACATCTATTGAATTTAGCACTAAAGAACAAAGCATTTCTGAAATTGTTCAAAGATTAGAAGGTGAAATGAAAGAAAGCCTCTCTAAGCTTTCTTCTTTTTACCTTTCTTTAGATTCTTAGGTGTTTGACTAAGAAAATTAAAAAAGGGTACTTTGTTTTGATGACCTGTCATAAAATAAATACCAAGCAAGACAAACGGGACGCTCAATAACTGCCCCATATTAAAAACCATAAATTTTTCAAAGTTTACTTGCTCAATTTTGGCGTATTCCACGAAAAAGCGAAAACTAAAGGCGAGGATGAAAACTAGTCCCAAAGATTTTCCGGGAACTGGCCACCCTTTTTTAGCTTCTTTATTGCACCAAAAGTACATGATAGCAGCAATGGCAAAGTAACCGATGGCCTCATAAATTTGAGAGGGGTGGCGAGGGTTAGGATCAACTCTCTCAAAGATCACGGCCCAGGGGACATCAGTGATTTTTCCAATAATTTCTGAATTAAAGAAGTTTCCAATTCTAATCATCCCTAATGTGAACATGATAGGGGGAATCATCGTTTCTACGAGCCAAAAGAAACTCATGGATTTCCATTTTCTCAAATACAAATAGATGGCAGTGAGAATACCTGCAATTCCACCGTGGGAAGCGAGACCACCTTGCCAAACTTTGAGAATTAGAATGGGGTTAGAGAGGTAGTATTCAGGTTCATAGAAAAGGCAGTGCCCTAAGCGCGCACCAATGATCGTTCCCAAAATAAGATGGGTAAGCATGCTATCAACTTGTTCTTTGGTAAAGCCATTGGCGAGAAAGCGTTTCTCTGTATAGAGGTAGCCGACTGTAAAACCAATGATAAAACAAAGGGGGTAATAGCGAAGACCAAAGCCTCCAATCTGAAAAATTACGGGATCGACGTTCCAAACCATTCTATTTATTACGCTAAGGACTTTTATCTAACTTGTAAAATTGAATAATTTTGAGTACTTAAAAAGCAAAAAAAAAGTAAAATAAAGGCTAGACAGATAGATTCCAAAGAGTTAAAACTTCTTTACCTATTTGGGTGTGTCTATAGCGGCAGTGAAACACCTGGTCCCATCCCGAACCCAGAAGTTAAGCCTGCTTGCGGCGACGATACTGCCAGGGTAACTTGGTGGCAAAATAGCAAGATGCACCCTTTTTTTATTTCCTAATATTTTGGTTTTTGGAAAACTCAACAGAATTGTTGATCTCCCGAAGACCAAAAGTATTTTCCATCTCCCGAAAAACAATTTTTAAAAATAATCAGTTGAAATTATTTTCCTGAGATTGGAGAAACGAGAGATTCAAGGAGTCGAGAGCGAAAAAACGAGGCATACGCTTTGGTATGTCGCAGTTTTTGAGACTCGATGACGACGACGAAGATCGATGTTTATCAAATCTCAGATTATTTGGCACCGTTGACGATTTCAGTAACCACACTGGGATCGAGTAATGTCGACGTGTCTCCAAGATTTTTTGAATCCCCCTCAGCTACTTTTCGCAAAATTCGTCTCATGATTTTTCCAGAGCGAGTTTTAGGTAGACCACTGACAATCTGAATTTTATCAGGCTTAGCAATCGGACCTATCACTTTAGTGACTTGTTCGCGAACTGTTTTGATGAAGGAATCAACGTTGACTTCAGCATCTTTCATAATGATATAAGCGTAAATTCCTTGCCCTTTGATATCGTGAGGGTAACCGACGACTGCCGTTTCAATAACGTTCTCTAAGAGATCAATGGCATCTTCAACTTCAGCGGTTCCAATGCGGTGACCGGAAACATTGATAACATCGTCCACACGACCAGTGATTCGGTAATAACCATCTTCGTCGCGTCGACAGCCATCGCCTGTAAAATATTTGTTTGGGTAAGTCCCAAAATAAGTTTGCTTAAAGCGCTCGTGATCCCCCCACACTGTTCTCGCCTGACCTGGCCAAGATTGAGAGACGCAAAGATTTCCTTCTACCCTATTTCCTTCAATGACTTTTCCATCAGCATCGACCAATTCGAGGGAAACTCCCGGAATTGGGAGAGTCGCAAAACAAGGTTTTGTTTTTGTAATATTCGCAAGTGGAGAAATCATAATTCCTCCTGTTTCAGTTTGCCACCAAGTATCGACGATAGGGCATTTCTTTTTACCGACATGTTCGTTGTACCATTCCCAAGCTTCCACATTGATAGGCTCTCCTACAGTCCCTAAAACTTTAAGAGAAGAGAGGTTTGCTTTTTCTACGAGGGATTGATCACAGGCCATTAAGGCGCGGATTGCAGTGGGTGCGGTATAGAAGTGTGTGATCTGATGTTTGTCGACAATATTCCAAAAGCGCCCAGCATCGGGATACGTGGGGACACCTTCAAACATGACAGTGGTGACACCACTGAGTAATGGGCCATAAGTAATATAGGTGTGACCTGTAATCCAACCGATATCGGCAGTACACCAGTAGAGATCTTTTTCATCGTTTAATTGAAAAACATTTTGAAAAGTATAGGCAGCCCAAACCATATAACCAGCAGTGGTGTGCAAGACGCCTTTGGGTTTTCCTGTGGAGCCAGAAGTGTAGAGAATAAAAAGGGGATCTTCTGCTTTCATTGTTTCAGCGGGGCAATCAGCGCTCGAATTTTTATAGAGATCATGCCACCAGTGATCGCGACCACTTTGCATTTTTACTTCTGATTTTGTTCGACTGTGGACAATAACATTTTCTATAGAAGGGCAGTTTTTAAGAGCTTCATCAGAAATTTCTTTAAGAGGAATAATTTTATCTCCGCGGTAACCTCCATCATTTGTAATGAGAAGTTTGCAATCAGAATCTTGAATTCTTCCCGCCAATGACTGAGCTGAAAAACCACCAAAAACTACAGAATGAATGGCACCAATTCTCGCACAAGCGAGAACTGAGATGAGAAGCTCTGGAACCATCGACATATAAAGGCAAACGCGGTCACCTTTTTTTATTCCAAGACCTTTGATCATGTTGGCAGTTTTGCAAACAGCTTCGTGCAGTTCTCTGTAGGTGTATTTGATAACTTCGCCATGGGGATCGTTGGGTTCGAAGAGAAGGGCGAGCTTGTCAGGCTGTGAACTTAAATGACGATCGAGACAATTTTCAGTGATATTGAGTTCGGATCCATCAAACCATTTAAAATCGAGGTTTTGAAAACCACCGCTTTTAACTGTGTTCCACTTTTTTTTCCATTGAAAGGATTCAGCAATGTTTCCCCAGAATTGATCGGGGTTTTCAAGGCTTGCCATGTAGGCTTTTTGATATTCTTCAAAATTTGAAATTTTCCATTGGCTCATAAGTGAAGCTCCTTGATTCTAAATAAAATTTCTATTTATTATGCCCGAAGGTTTCAAAAAGGCAAATAATAGGAGTAAGCTTAAGCTTATGGCAGAAGAAAAAAAGCGGCTTGATGTCCACACCACCTCCTCAAACAAAAAAGGTGTTTGGGGATCAATGGAAAAATTATTGCGACAATTTAAACACTTAGGAACAGTGTTTATCTTGTTTCCCATTATTGTTTGTTATGTCTTGAGCCTTGCGTTTAGTGTTCTACCCTGTGTTTATTTTCTTCTCTATCTTTGGAATCTTACAGCCGATTCTTCAATAATTATCCAAGGGGCTGCACTTTCTTTAGGAATTGGTATTTCTTTTGTGATCTTTATCATGGGCATGCTCCTTGTTGTTCCATTTTTCAATTGGCTTCTTTTATTGCCAGTAGGAAAAGTGAAGCCTATGCGAGTTATTGGTTATAGTCTTGATACAGTTCCCTGGTATTACCACAATGCCATGGTCCAATTGGCTCGCTACACTGTTCTTGATTTTTTAGCGCCCACACCTTTTCTCGTCCTCTTTTATAAACTTATGGGGATGAAAATTGGAAAAGGGGTTGTTATCAATTCAACCAATATTTCCGATCCGGCTCTTATTACTCTTGAAGACCATGTTGTTATAGGTGGTTCAGCAACCATTTTTGCTCACTATGGAATGCACGGCTTTTTAATTGTTTCTCAAACAATTATCAAAAAAGGGGCAACGGTTGGGCTTAAAGCCAGTGTGATGGGCGATGTTATTGTTGGTGAAAATCAAACTGTCGAGCCTGGTATAACTCTACTTCCTAAGACCAGACTTCCTGATATCTCAAGAAACAAAAAGTAAATTATGGAATTTCACTTTATTGATATTGCTATCATTATTGGCTTTTTTGCAATAACTCTCGCTATTGGTCTTCTTCAGAAGAATAAAGCTTCAAAAGATATTGAAAACTTCTTCTTGGGGGGAAGAAAATTTCCATGGTGGCTAGCGGGAATTTCCATGGTGGCCACTACATTTGCTGCAGACACACCTCTTGCGGTGACCGAACTCATTGCCCAAGGAGGAGTCGCGGCTAATTGGTTGTGGTGGAACATGCTCACTGGCGGCATACTTACGACCATTTTCTTTGCAAAAAACTGGAGAAGAGCTGAAGTTTTAACTGATCTGGAATTTATTGAAATTCGTTATAGTGGAAAAGCAGCAAGTTTTTTGAGAGGAATGAGAAGTCTCTATTTTGGTTTGTTTATGAACTCTCTCGTCATCGCTTGGGTTAATCTCGCACTTCTCAGCTTACTCAAAGTTTTCTTTCCTGAATATTCTGATTTTACTCATTATTTTGTAATTTTAGTTCTCATGCTTTTGACGTTTTCCTATTCTGGACTTTCTGGAATCTGGGGAGTGGCCATTACAGATGCCCTACAGTTCACCATCGCAATGTTAGGTTGTATAGCCCTGGCCGTTATTGTCGTGTCTAGTCCTGAAATTGGAGGAATCGCTGGATTAAAAGCGAAGTTAAGTGCAGAGTCATTCAATTTTTTTCCTGTCGTTCATGAAAGTTCATCCACAAATGTTTTACATTTAAGCCTTGGTAGTTTTATTGCCTTTATCTTTTTTCAATGGTGGTCGAGCTGGTATCCAGGTAATGAACCTGGAGGAGGTGGTTATATTGCCCAACGAATGATGAGCACTAAAGATGAAAACCAGGCCATGACCTCAACACTATTTTTTCAAATAATGCATTACTGTATTCGCCCTTGGCCTTGGGTCATCGTGGGACTTTGCGCTTTGGTTCTCTACCCCGATCTTGCACCAGAAGATAAAAAGCTTGGTTTTGTTATGGCCATGAAAGATTTTCTCCCAGTAGGTTTGCGAGGACTTCTCTTTGTTTCTTTTTTAGCAGCCTATATGAGTACTATTTCAACTCAACTCAATCTGGGCGCGAGCTATCTGACCAATGATTTTTATATGAAATTCATAAACGCCAACTGCGATTCGAAAAGTTTGATTCGGATTTCAAGAATTAACACTTTTATCATAATGCTCGTAGGATTTTTAGTGACTTTTAAAGTGAGCACAATCTCTGGTGTTTGGACATTTATGATTGAATGTGGAGCGGGTTTGGGATTTGTTCTCATCCTTCGATGGTATTGGTGGAAAATCAATGCTTGGACTGAGATAATCGCCACAATTGTTCCTTTTGTGGCGAAAGGATTTACTCAATTTGTTTTGGGGGCAAACGATGCTACATGGAGACAAGGAGTTCTCGAAAATCCGAAAAGTTTTTTCTTTGTATTGTTTTCAACCGTAATTATTTCTTTGGTTTCTATTCTTATTACTCCAGATACCAAGAAAGAAACTTTGGAAAAGTTTTTTACTAAAATTAAACCTCTTGGTTTTTGGGGACCTCTGGGAAAAACAGACAATAAGGAACTTATCCGACTTTTCTTTCAATGGATAATTTTGGTTGTTTTATCTTATTCACTTCTTTTCACAATTGGCTCATTGGTTTTGCAAGAATGGAGTTTGTTTTATGGAAGTATTGGAATTTCCATAGCTTCTCTTCTTATTTTGAAGTTTGCAAACTTTAAGCTATGGGATCATCAGTACAATTGATTGGTTTCTAAAGACAATTTTCAATTACAATCAAATACATGAAAACACACCCTAATAAAGGAGACTTATATGATAAAAGTAAAGGCCATTGATCATCTTAATTTGAATGTTAAAGACTTAGATGAAACAGTTCGTTTCTATGAAGAAATATTTGGATTTGAGGAAAAAGAAAAGGGGACTTCTATGAGTGGAAATCCCTATAAAATAATTGGTATCCCCAATAAAGTTTACTTGTGTCTTTATGAGTCCGAATTTGATGATCCTGAAATCGAAAAACTTAATCATCTCGGTTTTAATATTGAAGATTTTGATTCCGCCCTTGAGAAACTTAAAAAAGCTAAAGTGAAAATTAATGTTGAGAATTACCAGTTTGATCATTCACGATCAATCTATATTGAAGACCCCAATGGGATTGAAATCGAGCTCTCGGAAAAATTTGGAGGAGACTTAAATTAAATATATTTGTACGCACTGGTCTTTGCGTAAATGCCTTAAACCCTGATAGCGTCCCTGCAATTAATCTAACAAAATCTTACAATAATGTAAGTGAGGGGACGTTATGAAATTGTTTATGTTTTTTCTGACCTTCATCACTTCTTTTGCTGTTTCGGCTCAAAGCTTGCAGTTCAAGAATCTGGATGCTGGTCAAGTTCTTGTGAAAGGTTCTGGTTTTAATAAAGCCTATGATGTGAATTTTTACAAGTACAGTGATTATCTCGACCAAATCAAAATGAATTCCAATGGAAGTTTTAGTTATACAACTCCACGAAATACTTTCCAACATGGAAATAAAATGGTGGTTAAAGTTTTAAACTACAATGGTAGTGGAAATCATTATGAGAGAAGCTGGGAGTATAGAAAACCTACAGGTGGTCAAGGAGGCGAACAGTCTCAAGAAATCCCTTACGAAAAACTTAAAAACTATGCCAATCAGCAAGCTCGCACTGTTGCGAACCGAGTTGTAAATACTTATGGAGAAAGAGAAAAATTTAAGTATAACCTTGTTGCAGGATTCTGGGATGGTTACGAACTCTATCGGCTTTATAATGGTCGAGGAGCTTACGGGTATGGAGCTTATCATAAAGGTTTAGCGAATGGTCGCGATATTGGAAAACGAGAAGGTTATCGCAAAGGCCGTGATGCCGCTTCTAGTGAAGCAACTTTAAGCGCCTATAGTGCAGTTAAAGCAAAATTTGTTGCTGCCGTCGATACTGGCCATAGTCCCGAACTAAGTTATTCCATTCCAGTTGTGAATTATGACGGTATTCCAGGTGATTATTACGTTCCAACAGTAGAAGAAAAACTTAAAGAACTCGAAAGTGATTTCCGCTATAAAATCAGCGTTTATCGTTGGGCTTATGATGATTACGTTCTCGATACCTGGGGGAACGATTGGACTTTGAGAAGAATTTATACTTACAACGGAACTTATGAATTTGTTGATTCCTGGTTTCGCTCTGACTATGCCTATGACGAATGGAAAGACAATCGTCTTGGTGGAAAATACGATTACAACATCTATAAAAAACTAAGTTCTGATCAAAAGTACGAATACAAAAAAATCTTTAAATCTATTTATGACGATGTCATCGATAGTAAATTTTATAGAAAGAAAACAGAAAGAAATCCTATCGCTTATGCTCTTGGGCAAAACTATGGCTATGATGTTGGACGAGAAATGGCTTACCAAGAAGGTGTGCGCGACGGAATTCTCGATACTCACCGTGCAAGCTCTATTAAAGGTTTTGAAGACAACTATGCAAAGTTTTGGGAAGACTCTTTTATAGGCTATGTTGAAAAATTTCAAAACAACCCTGTTCTTGAAGTACTCGATGCCAATGTGGTCGGACTCTTTATTCCAACAGGAGAAATTGGTGTAACGATCAAAAAAATGAGAAACATTGGGGGAGTTGATTTCAATGGAACAGCATACCTCAGCGGAGAGTCAGTGGATTCCGTTAAAAAACTTTACAATTTAAAGCTCGAAGCTTTGACGAGTAACCTTGGCAAGGAAATTAATTTCGACGTCATGGCTAAAATCAATAATGGTGCTAAGCCAGACGCTAAGAATGTTGTGACTCTTCATTTAGGTGATTTTGCTTTCAACCTTTCTTATGAGATGGGTTGGGAAAATATTCTAGAAGCTTTTGCTCATGACAACCTCAGCTCGAGCCAAGTGGCAACTGTGGAGTCATATCTTTTGAAACAAGTTAGTGCAGAGTGGAGTACAGCGATTAGTACAGTTAAGCACAATCCATACAAGAGTAATCCAAATGAGACTCTTATTGGACGAGTTGCGAATTACGTTACTAAAAATTCCGATTCAAGAGAGAAGTTTTCAGATTTTTCAGAAAAAGCGAAAGAGATTCCAGGAACTGTTTACAAAATTCAGTTCGCTAAAGCCGCTAAGAAAAAAGCATACATGAATCTTGTCAATAAGATTCAATAATTTTCTTCTATGACCCGTGCTGGTTTCACAGCATGGGTCTTTACTTATTTTTGACTGACATGAGGATTATCGCGAAGATAAAAGCGCCACAGGCGATGTTTGTCTTTTCCTGCGTAATCAATTCCTATTCGTTTCGAACAAACAATTTCATCGCTTGAAAAATTTAATTGATGATCTTCCAACCAAATCTTTTTCTTCACAAAGAGTGGAGTCTTATCGAGAGCCGTGGTAATTCCTAAGGCCTGGCTAACTTTCCCAGGACCTGAAGTGAGGGACGGAATTATTTTTTTAGCATTTCTTCTTTTGAGGATGTGAGTTTCGCCTGAAAGAGGCATCACTGCACGGATGAGAACAGCGTCAGCGCAGTCTTTGGTATTAGTGACAATATTAAGCAAATGATGAATGCCATAGCAGAGATAAATGTAGGCATGGCCACCTTCCAAAAACATCGTCTCAGTACGGGAGGTTCTTTTATTGAGGTAAGCATGACACGCTTTGTCGTTTGCCCCACAATAAGCCTCGGTTTCTGTGATCATAGCCTTGGTTAGTTTGCCATTAATTTTTGTGGTCACAACCTTTCCCAGTAGCCTTTTGGCCAGGCTTTCTACATCGGGAGACTGAAAAAATTGAAAATCGAGAAGTTTTGGCATTGAAGTTTGATGATAGCCGAGTGAAAAGATCTTTTGAACTAAATTGCAGATTTTGGTAAATTAAAATTAGTGATTGGATCTATTAGCCGTTTGAATTTATACGTCTTAGGGGGGCTTTCCCTTCTCAATTTTTATGCATTTTATTATGCAGGGAAATTGAGCGACAACTTTTTAAGTATTTCTTCATCAACGGAAAGTTATAATACATTCTTTTATTATCTCAATTCATTAATAGCATTCTTGGGATTTTTTATAGGTCCATTTATTCTTGCTGTTTTCTTTTTGTATTTAGTTCTTTATCCCGTTTACTTTAAAAGAAGTGAAAGCTTTAAAGATTATTGGATTATCCTGGCCCTTTTTGTGAATACGGCTATCTTGTCTTATATCATCAATCCTATTCTGATTGGAGAAGGGACAAGACAACTTATAATTTCAAAAATAAATCCAGCGATCTTGTTTTTAGTCTTTATATTTTTTCTAGTCCTTCTGGTTGTGGGGCTTTCGCATTGGTCTTGGAAAAATACATTCTTTATTTTTAAAACTATGTTTTTGACTTCATTATTTTTTGTTAAGAAGTCTTTTGATTTTTCTAAAAACTTTTTTAGAAAAACTCTTCAATTTTCAAAAAATCCTGCACAAAGTATTTATCATAAAGTTTCTAACAAATTAGCAGGGGATCGCTCCGAAAGTATTAATACCAACGCAGCACTTGTAGAGCCAGATGAGGAGAAACAAGAATCTCCTACGCGTTTTTATTTTGAAGAAATGACTCCTACTCAACCTGGTGTTCAACAAAAACTGGCCATGGATGAATTCTTAGAAACTGAAGATGAAGAAGAATATGATTACGAAGACGAAGATTTTGATAGTGAAGATGAAGAAGTCATTGAAGTCAAAAAAGTCAAATATCTTTCTCAAGATGACATTATTCAGTCTATAAGTAAGAAAAATAAAAAAGCTAATCTTGGGCCAGATAATGAGTACTTTGAGAGCATCATTGATAGACTGGAAGATAAGATTCGCGATTTTAAAATCGATGCTAAAGTCATCAATGTTATTAAGGGACCTGTTGTTGATACGTTTGAATTAGAACTTGGCCCAGGAGTGAAAGTTTCAAAAGTTACAGGGATTACAGAAGATTTAAGTCTCGCTCTCTCTGGAGCGCCAATCCGAATGGTTTTTCCTCTAAAAGGAAAAACCACAATGGGTATTGAAGTTCCACGAAATCCTCGTGAGCTTATTTATCTTGATGAAGTTCTTAAGTCTCATGTTTTTAGAAAATCGGAGTATAAATTACCGATAGCTATGGGAAAAAATGCTTTTGGTGAGTCGAAGGTTGTCGATCTTTCCAGTATGCCTCACATGCTCGTTGCAGGAGCTACGGGAGCTGGAAAATCTGTTTTTATTAATACTTTATTAGTTTCTTTACTTGTGAAATTAGACCCATCTAAGTTAAAACTTATTCTCATAGACCCGAAACAATTAGAATTGGCACTGTACTCTAGGCTTCCGCATCTCATTCTCCCAGTCATGACAGAACCTAAAACGTCTTCAATATCTTTATTGTGGGCCTGCCAAGAAATGGAAAGACGCTACACCATTCTCAAAGAAGCTGGTGTGCGCAGTATTGATTCTTTTAATGAAAAAATTAAAAGTTGTTCAAGAGATTTCAAAGAGAGAATTCGCAAATATTATAAAGGTGAATCAAGATTAGAGCTCCCTTACATCGTTATCATTGTCGATGAGTTTGCAGATCTTATTTTGAGTAAAGTTGGAAAAGATATTGAAACAAATATTTGTAGGTTGGCAGCCAAAGCACGGGCTTCTGGGATTCATCTCGTCTTGGCCACTCAAAGACCTTCAGTGGATGTTATAACTGGCTTAATTAAATCGAACTTTCCGACCCGGGTTTCTTTTCGCGTAACTTCACCAGTTGATTCTCGAACAATTCTCAATACCATGGGTTCAGAAAAACTTTTAGGTAAAGGGGATATGCTCTATAAACACGGAATTGAAATGGAGCGACTCCACTCTGCTTATGTCGATGAAGCTGAAATCGAGAGTCTCATTGCAAATATGTGTAAAGCCGACCCCCTCTTTAGTGTAGAGGCATTGCATTTTATTGAAGAAGCTGAATTAGGGGAAGTTTCCGTCAGTGAAGAGTTTAAGTCAGATCAAACTTTAGCAGGTGTTCAAGGCGAGGAAGCTGATCCTCTTTATAGTGAAGCTGTTGATATTGTGAGAGAAACAAAGGCTGCAAGCGCATCTCTATTGCAACGAAGGCTGCGAATTGGATACAACCGAGCGGCTAACCTCATTGAAGAACTTGAAAAAAATGGCGTTGTTGGACCCCAACAAGGCTCGAAACCTCGAAAAGTCTTGATCTGATACGCTGCGCCATCAAGGAATAAGACCTTGTCCATCCATGTCCCTCTGTGCTATTAAATGGACTTTAAATTACCCAAAGAAAAAGAATAATCACCTCTTATTTTGGGTCGTCTGCCTAAAGAGCAGTCTGAGGTGATTCGACAACAACGAACCAAAGGAGTTTTCAATGGCTATGTCAAAGCTAGAGGTTAAAGACCTTCTTAAAGCCGGTGTCCACTTCGGCCATCAAACAGAAAAGTGGAATCCCAAAATGAAAAAGTATGTCTACGGTGAAAAAAATGGCATCTACATTATCGATGTCACGAAAAGTGTAGATCTTGCTGCAAAAGCTTACAACTTTCTTAAAAAAGTTTCTGCAGAAGGAAAATCAGTCTTGTTTGTTGGGACTAAAAGACAAGCTGGCGATGTTATCAAAAAAGCAGCAGAAGATTGTGGGGCTTTTTATGTCACGAATAGATGGTTGGGTGGAATGCTTACAAACTACAAAACAATCGCCCTTTCAATCGATAAATTGAGAAAAGTTGAGAAGATGAAAGAAACTGGAGACTTTTCTCTTCTAACAAAAAAAGAACAATCTAAAATTAATAAAGAAATTGATAAATTAGAAAAAAACTTAGGTGGAATTAAAAACATGAGAAAGCTTCCAGGAGCTCTTTTCATCGTTGACCCCAATGCAGAGAGAATTGCTGTTGCTGAAGCTAAGCACTTAGGGATTCCTGTTGTCGCCATAACAGATACAAACTGTGATCCTGAAAACATTGATTATGTTGTTCCAGGAAATGATGATGCCATCAAGTCTATTACTCTTTTTACAGATTATTTTGGCGGAGCGGTTTCGGAAGGTTCAGCAAATATCGTGAAAAAATCTGACAGCGATTCAGCCGATAGAGATATTTCACTCGAAAAAGAAATTCTTGCGAAATATGAAAAAGATATTGAATTGAAAGAAGAGTTTGCTGACGTAACAGAAGACACTGAAGAGTCGGAAGAAAGTACTGAAGAGTAATTTTCAATTTATATAAATTTAAAGATTGAGATAATAGAGGATTAATTATGAGTATTTCAGCAAAAGATGTTAAAGATTTAAGAGAGCTGACTGGTGCAGGGATGATGGATTGTAAAAAAGCTCTTGCAGAAAGCAACGGAGACAAAGATAAGGCCGTTGATTATTTACGAGCTAAAGGTCTTGCGAAAGCTGCTAAAAAAGCTGGGCGAATTGCTGCTGAAGGGCTGGTTGAATGCTATGTTACTGATGATGGGAAAACGGGAGCAGTCGTTGAAGTTAACTGTGAAACAGATTTCGTTGCAAAAAATGCAGATTTTAAAAAGTTTGTTACTGATGTTGCTAAACAAGCAGCAACTGCAACAGCTAAAACAAACGAAGAGCTTCTTAATTCAACTCTTGGCTCAACAAAAGTTGAAGATGAGATCAACAACTTAACTTTAAAAATTGGAGAAAAAATTGCATTTCGACGATTTGAAAAGGTTGCAGCAAGTGAGAATGGTTATGTTGGGTCTTATGTTCACTCTGGTAAAATTGGTGTTCTTACTAAAGTTAACTCTGATAAAAACCTAAACTCGGATGAAACTTTTAAAGATCTCGTAAAAGATATTTGTATGCATATTGCAGCTTCTGATACTCGCTTTATCAATGAATCAGAAATTGATGAAGGGTTTAAAAATAAAGAAGCAGAGGTTTATGCTGCTCAGTTAAAAGAAGAGGGAAAACCTGAAAAAATGATTCCAAACATTGTTCAGGGAAAATTGAAAAAACTTGCCTCTGAGATCTGCCTCCTTCAACAAAAATTTGTAAAAGATCCAGATGTGACTGTTGGTAGTTATATCAAGTCAGTTGCTGATAAATTGGGAGCACAAGTTAGTGTTGAAAACTTTTTAAAATATAATATGGGCGAAGGGATTGAGAAAAAAGAAGACAATCTTGCAGAAGAAGTCGCAAAGATGACTGGCGGAAACTAAGCTCTAATTTTTATAATTACGAAAACGATTTTAAAAGTATACAAGGTAGAGGGAGGGCACAATACATTGCTGAAGTGCCCTCTTTTTTTGAGGGATTATTATGAAATACAAAAGAATTCTTTTAAAACTTTCAGGCGAGGCTCTTGCAGGTAAAAAAGGCTTTGGACTCGACCCTGAAGTACTCGATAAAATCAGTGAAAGCATTAAAGAAGTCCATGAAGAAGGTTTTGAAATAGCGATTGTTGTCGGTGGAGGGAATATTCATCGAGGCGTGGGTGGAAACCTCAAGGGTCTTGATCGTTCAACTTCAGATTATATGGGAATGTTGGCTACAGTACTTAATGCTCTCGCAATTCAAGGAGCTCTTGAAAGTAAGGGACTCTATACGCGTGTTCTTTCGGCCATAGATATGCAGGAAGTTGCTGAACCTTATATCCGCCGCCGAGCAATTCGCCATCTAGAAAAAAAGAGAATTGTTATTTTTGCAGCGGGAACAGGAAATCCTTACTTTACAACAGATACGACAGCTGCTTTGAGAGCAAATGAAGTTGATGCTGATGTAATTATGAAAGCGACTAAGGTCGATGGGATATACGATAAAGATCCAGAGAAACACAGCGATGCCAAGAAATTTGATCGATTAAGCTATATTGATGTCATTAATAAATCCATAAAAGTCATGGATGCAACAGCTGTTACTCTGTGTATGGAAAACGAACTTGATATTATTGTTTTCAACTTGTTTGGAGAAAACAATATCTTGAAAGCCGCTCAAGGCGAAAAAATTGGAACAATAGTAAATATAGAAAAATAAGGAGTTTTTATGATTGATGCGATTAAAAAAACTTTAAATGGAGAAATGGATAAAACTCTTAAATCCTTAAGTAATCACCTTTCAAAAGTAAGAACTGGAAGAGCAAGTCCTTCAGTTTTAGATGGAGTTCTTGTTGATTATTATGGAACCCCCACACCTGTTAAACAAGTCGGGCAAATGAGTACTCCGGAAGCTAGGCTTCTTCAAATTCAGCCTTTTGACAAGTCCATGATTGCTGAGATTGAAAAATCAATTATCAATGCCAATCTTGGAGTTACTCCCTCAAATGATGGAAATTTGATTCGAATACCTTTTCCTGCTTTGACTGAAGATAAGCGAAAAGATCTGGTCAAGGTTGTAAAGAAACATGGAGAAGATGCCAAGATTGCTCTCAGAAACATTCGTCGAGATCAAAATGATATCGTGAAAAAATCTGAAAAAAGTAAAGAAATCTCAGAAGATGATTCCAAGAGATTTCAAGATGAAATTCAAAAAGTAACGGACTCTTTTGTCGCAAAAGTTGATGATATTGTTTCAAATAAAGAAAAAGAGTTAATGACGATTTAACATGGCTACAGAATCGGCTAAAAACGTAAAAAAATTAAAACATATTGCTCTCATTATGGATGGAAATGGGCGATGGGCTCGAAAGAGACATCGTCCACGAATTTGGGGGCATGTGCGAGGAGCGGGAATCGTTTCTCAAATCGTTGAGAAAGCTGATGATCTTGGATTAAAATCAATCACACTCTATGCATTTTCAACAGAGAATTGGTCTCGTCCCAAAGATGAAGTCTTTTTTCTTTTTAAACTTCTCGATAAATATCTTATCAAAGAAAGAAAAAAAATTCTTAGTAACAATGTGAAGTTTGACATTATTGGAGAATATTCTTTTCTTCCAGATTCAACATTGAAGAAAATCGAAGCGCTTAAAGAAGAAACAAAGAATGCGAAAGGGATTGAACTAAATTTTGCGTTTGGCTATGGATCGCGAACTGAAATGGTAAATGCTGTTAATAAGTTTATTAAAAATAATCCCAATGAAATGATTACTGAAGAGGACATAAATAAAAACCTCTATAATCCTACTACTCATGATATTGATCTCCTGATTAGAACCGGAGGGGATCAGCGAATTTCTAATTACCTTTTATGGCAGTTAGCTTACGCCGAACTTTGTTTTACCCAAACACTATGGCCAGACTTCTCGGATTCTGAGTTTGAGAGTATTATTGAAAGTGTATCATCAAGAGAAAGAAGATTTGGTGGGCTTGGAACAAATAATAGTTATGACAAGCAAACAAGACGTGCAAAAATATCGAAAGATAAGTTAGCCAATGAAGTGAGGCATCTTGAACTCTAATACAAAGAAAAGAGTTTTGTCAGCGTCTATACTTGTTGCAATCTTAGCATTCTTTCTTTTTCTTTCTCCTTTTTATCTACAAATATTAATATTTATAGTCGGAATCCTTATCTCAGATGAGTTAATGACAAATTTTTTTAAATTAACGAGAGAGAGCAAAGAGTACAAAATTGTAATAGCATCGTATATCGCTTTGGTTTTGTTTCATTTCTTTTCCAAATCAGAAAGCTTTCACGATGTTCTTATTGGCTTAAACTTAGCCGTAAATGTTTATCTACTTGCCTTTTTATTTGGAGTTAGAAAGCCAACATTTCTTCTGTTAAAAAAGTTTAAAAGACAGCATTACTTTATAGGTCTTTTCAGTTTTATTCCCGCACATACAATTGCAACGATAGTGACGAAACCTAATGGGAAAATTTATTTTATCGGATTGCTTCTCATGTGTGCCCTTGCCGATATTGCGGCATGGTTTTTCGGTAAAAAGTTTGGCAAAAATAAGTTGTGGCCTTCTGTAAGTCCAAAGAAAACAGTTGAAGGGGCAATCGGAGGAATTGTTGTAGGAACTCTAGGAATGACTTGGTATTGGAAATTCTTTACGGGAATGAACCAAGGGTATTGGTCATTTATTTTTTTGAGTCTCATTATCTTGGCTATTTTAGGAGATCTTATCCAATCGAAGATTAAAAGACGATTTGCCTTAAAAGACAGTTCTACTCTGATACCAGGGCATGGAGGAATTTATGATAGAACTGACAGTATATTATTCGCCGCGCCATTTTTTTACTTGGTGATTTCATGACGAAGCCCTAGGAATCCTTTAAAATATTTCAAGTAGTTATGTTTTATAAGATTTTTATTTTTCTTATTTTTTTAGGTCCCTTAGTTTTTTTCCACGAGTTGGGGCACTTTCTATTCGCAAGACTCTTTGGCGTGAGAGTTGAAGTTTTTTCTATCGGTTTTGGCAAAAAGCTTTTTAGTTTTAAAAAAGGAGATACGGAGTATCGTTTCTCGCTTATTCCTCTCGGAGGATTTGTCAAAATGTACGGAGATGATCCAACAAATCGAGAAGGGATTCCTGAAGACCAAAGAAAATTTGCTTTTAACCATAAATCAATTTTTGCCAGATTTTGGATCGTCTTTGGCGGCCCGTTTGCCAATTGGGTTATGGCCTTCGCTATTTATTTTGTGCTTATCTTTAGTGGAGAACGTGTACCACTCTTTAAGATTGGAGAGCTCACAGCAAAATCAGAAATTGCACAGTATGGTTTTCAGACTGGAGACATTGTTTCAAAAATTAATGGGGAAGAAGTTTACACTGTAGAAGATGTTATTCTTCTCGGAGATGAGATTAATCAATTCACAGTCGATCGTTCTGGAGAAGAAAAAGTTATTAATGCTGAAATTGATGGAGAATCTTTTTTAAAAGACCTTGCCTACAACTCAGCTAACTTAATTGAAGCTCTCGTCGTTAATAAAAAAGGCCAAGAGTTTTATCTCTCCCAATTTCGTGAACTTCCTAAAGATTTAGTAAGTTATCAAGAACTTCAAGAACGACACCCTTCTTCTGTCTATGTCATCAATAAAGAAACGAAGGAAGTCCTCTCTGAAATCAGTATTATTCCTACTGATTTTGATGGATCTCTTCGAAAGCAAGGTTATTTCATCCATGATCTTGTCATCAAAAGAACATTTCCTAAGTCAGCTGCAGCTAAGGCTGGATTAAAGGAAGGGGATATTATTTCAAAAATTAAAGGGCAAGAGGTAAACCGTTTTTATGCTCTAAGAGATATAATCCAATCAAATAAAAGCGAAAAACTCGCCATTGAGATTTATCGAGATGGGGAGCTTAAAACTTTTGAGCTCTCACCAGAAGAAAAAAAAATTGGGAAAGAAACTTATTATAGTATTGGTGTTGAATCTTCCATTCAGCTTTTTAGACCGGATAAAATTCAAGTCCCTGGTAAATCGTTTTTCTCTTCAATTGAAAAGAGTGTAAAAAGAACATATTTGGCGACATCAAAAACATTAGAAGGATTTAAAAATCTTTTTGTCTCTAAAGCTTCTCTACAATCTCTGGGAGGACCGGTAGCCATCGCCACAGTGGCTTCAGATTCTTTGAGTGTAGGATTGGCTCAATTTTTTAGATTAATGGCGATTATTTCAATTAATTTGGCCATTATTAATCTTTTCCCGATCCCTGTGCTCGATGGGGGGCATATAGTCTTCCTTGTGATAGAATTTTTTAATCGAGGACCACTCTCTCGAAGAAAATTAGAAATTGCTCAGCAGCTTGGTCTTTCCTTATTACTATTGTTAATTTTTATAGCACTTTATAATGATGTAACAAGGTATCTAATTTAATCGTGAAAGATTTGTCTATTTTTATTGATACTTCGACAAACTGCCACTTTGGATTGTTGGATGAAAAATATCAATGGGTCGAGTACCAAAAGACCAATGAACGACCATCTCTTTACCTCCATGAAAATATCTCTAAAGCGTTAGCAAAATATAATTTAAGTTTTTCTGAATTAAAGAATTATTTTATTGTTAAAGGTCCAGGATCTTATACCGGTTTAAGGTTTGCAGAAGGAATATCACAGTTTCTTTCTTGGAATAAAAAAAATGTTTTAGGTTTTTATTTTTTTGAATTGTTAGAAAGTTTAGAAAATGAAAAAACAGCATGGCTTTCAAATGCTTTTAAAAACCAATTTTATATTCATCCTGTAGGAGAAGAAGGAAAACTTTATTTTCTCAAAGATGCTCTAGTAAAAATTCAAGAGCTTAAAAATGATCATTATGATTTCTTTACTAACGATAAAGTAAAAAACGTAGCAGTTCTTGGTGATCTGAACTTGAATTTTTTTGAAGATGTGCTTAAAGATAATTCAAAAATTTTATTTCCTAGAATAATAGAAATGAATAAAAATAATGAAATTTTTTATTTTAGACCCCTCGAGGAAGAATTTAAAAAATGAAGTTTTTTTTCTTGAATGTTTTAGAAATTTCAGGAATGGCATTTCTTTGCATTCTGCTGGGTTGTCTCAGTATATCGTTGGGATTCTTTTTCTTTATAATCTTGTTACTAAGTTTAATACTTTTAAGAAAACGAAGGTTTTCGCTACCGGCGATTGTCAATGAATACGAAAGTGAAAGTTATTTTATTGCTCCTGTCTCAGGGAAAATTATAAGAATTTCTCAAACTGAAAAATTCAAAGAAATTGTTATTAAGATGGGACTTTTTGATGGTTGGGGACTTTATCTTCCTTGCCGATCTAGAGTTCTCAATTTTGGTTCCCAGGCACAAGGCAAGACTTTTATTCCTTTCTGGGGTGTTTCTAAAAAATTGAATCTTGATTTGTACGACTACGATTTTATCGATTTTGAAGGGAAAAAATTTTATTTTTACATCTATTTTTATAAAAAATTTAAAGGAAATGCTCTTTTCTTGGAAATAGATTCAGGTGATATTGGTCAAGTGACTTCCTGTCTCGGACTTTTCACTTGTGGAGGGGTTATTAGACTATTAGTCCCAAATGAATTAAATATATTAGTAAGAAAAGGCATGAGAGTTAAAGGCGCTAGGTCTTTAATTGGAGAAATTGAAGAACCTGGAGTGGGAAATGAGCACAATGGAAACCACAGATAAAATTAATACAGAATCTAAAAAATATCATTTCATTCTTCCTAATTTGTTTACGGCTCTCAACATGGGGTGTGGTTTCTTTGCTGTCGTTCTTGCGATAAAAGGTGAATATTATAAGGCTTGCTTTTTAGTAGGAGTAGGTGCGCTTTTCGATCTTTTTGATGGGCGAGTGGCTCGCTGGACAGGCACTCAATCCACATTCGGAGAGCAATTTGATAGTTTAAGCGATCTTATTTCCTTTGGCTTGGCCCCCTCCATGATTTTTTATCTCAAATTTCTTAAAAACACAGGAAGAGCAGGAATCGTGTTTGCCTTTCTTTATATGCTTTGTGGGGCATTTCGTTTGGCTCGATTCAATGCGAATATTTCAAAAACGTCTTCTGATTTTTTTCAAGGTTTACCAATCCCTGGAGCAGCTTTGGGAATGATCAGCTTTATTTTATTATCTACAGAAACGGGAATTTTTCATTTTAAAGGCTTTTATCTTTTTTATGTTCTTTTTTATGCTTTTCTGATGGTGAGTACAATTCCTTTCATGAGTTTTAAAAATTCTTCCATGGTTTTTAGACACAAAAAGAAGATTCTCCTGCTTTCAATCGTTGTGTTAGCATCCATCATTATTTACGAAGAAATTATTCTCTTTTCACTTATTTCGTTATATGTCTTAGCTTCAATAGGGTACTTCCTCATGCATCGGAAAAAATTCAAGGAAGGACTTATTGGAATGGACGATGACGACATCCTTTAAAGAACATTATCTTTTACGTTTACAGTATAATGGAGCTCACTATTTTGGTTGGCAGAAGCAGCCACTTGAAAACCAGCCTACTGTTCAATCGACAATAGAAAAAGCCCTTGTGAAGCTCTCTGGAGTGGGAGAGTTTAAGTTATTAGGAGCAAGTCGCACTGACCGTGGAGTCCATGCATTAGAACAAGTCGCTAAACTTTCGATCAATGAAAAATTACCATCAAATTCATTGATAAAGGCCCTTAATGATATTCTTCCTGGAGATATTCTTGTTAAAGATGTGAGTGAAGTGGGGGATGATTTTCATCCCATTAAGAACTGTCTTAAAAAAAAGTATTGCTATTATTTTGCTATTTCCTCTAATAAAATTAGCCCTTTTTGTGAACCATTTATAACAAGAATGCCTTACAAAGTTGATATGCCGCTTATGCAAGAAGCTGCAAAATTAATTGAAGGTAAGCATAATTTTCAAAACTATTACTGTGAGGGAACAAGTGTTCAGAGTTTTGTGAGGACGATTTTTGAATGCCGTTTAAGAGAAGTTGAAAACTTGCCTTTTGAAATTCCCTATATTCCTTCACAAAATATTTATTGTCTCGAAATTCAAGGTGATGGGTTTTTAAAGCAGATGATAAGATTGCTTGTGGGAGCACTCTTTAATCTAGGGAGGGGGAAAATAACTTTAGATGAGTTTATTCATTCCCTTGATTATCCCATTGAAAAAAAATTGGGAGAGGTCGCTCCCCCTAATGGTCTTTATCTCGTTAAAATAGAATATTGATTTTATTGCCTGTAAATAAAGTTCACAGATGTCCCATCAATTTTTCTTACGTGAATAAGAATTTCAGACTTTGTCAGCTTTTTAGGAACTTCATATTGAATTTTAAAAGGAACGAGTTCTTGGCGTGAACAGTCTTTTCCTGGAATTTTTCGAGTAATGGGAAGAACAGAAATAACATTGCCGAGAGTATTCGGAACTCCTATAAGTTCTATATCAGGATCGATACATGTACTGGGGTGGACACCACTAATTTCAATTGTTCGAGGACCAACTTGATAGACATATTCTACGTTGGCGTAGAGGTTTTCATTTTGCAGACGGCCTTTGGATTTTGTAATTTGCAAATAGTAACCTCTTTGATCAAGTGAGCGTCTATTTTCAATATCAAAGAATTTTTCGATAAAAATTTTATACTTTCCATCGGAACCATAATCGAGTGGTCCCAGCTCAACAGGCAAATAGTAGGGGGTCATGGAGTTAAAGCAAAGCATATCGGAAGAATTCAGCTTTTCGGCGTAGACGACCAGTTTTATGGTATCTCCAGAGCGTTCTTTAATTTCAACCCTGGGGTTTTGGTGACAGAGTGTAGGGAGTATCCCACTCACTACAATTTCAACAATATCATTATTATCAAAGCCATAAGGGATGAAGACGTTTGTAAAAGGCACAGCAACAGTTGATCGCCGAACTTCCTGTGAATAACTTTGAAAGGATAGCAACAAGAGGGATAAGACAAGAAGGCGATAGCAATTCAGCATTATTAACTCCGTTGGTTAAGCTTCTAATAGCTTTGGGACACTAATCTATAATGTAAGAATTTTATGTCAAGGCGTGGGGAGGGCTAAGAACACCTTTACGAGCTAACAAAAACTTGCGGCCAATGATTTTCTGTGTTACGGTCGCCCCATCAAAAAATGAACACCCTTGGGGAGCTAAAACCATGAATTACACAGTGCAAAACGTGAATGATTGTACCAAAAAAATTGTTTTTGAATTTGAATCAGTTGATCTTTCTGAGCAAATTCAAGAAGCTCTCAGCAAAAAGCAAAAAACGGCTCAGTTGAAAGGATTTCGTCCTGGAAAGGCTCCACTTTCAGTAATCCAGAAATATTATGGTCCTCAAGTTGAAAACGAAGCTCTTTATGGTTTTGTTTCAAAAGAATTTTATAACGCCATTGAAAAAGAAGGGCTTCAGCCACTTGGCTATCCTGAGTTTAGCAATACAAAGTATGAAGCCGATAAAAAGAATGTTGCTTTTGAAGCAACTATTGAAGTTTTTCCGGAAATTAGCATCAAAGATTATTCTAGTTATGAGTTCACCAGAGAAAAAGATGAAGTTAAAGACGAAGATCTCGAAAAAATAAAAAAACAAATTCAAGAAGCCAAGTCTCAAGTTAAGGTTATTGAAGATAAAGAGAAAAAACTTGAAAAAGGTTTGTTTGCAGTTTTGAATTTTGAAGGTGAGAAATCAGGTGGAGAAAAACCTGATAACATGAAGGGATCTGAATATCTTCTTGAAATTGGATCACAGCAATTCATTCCTGGTTTTGAAGAAGGGATGGTAGGGATGAAAACTGGAGAGAAGAAAACAATTGAAGTGACTTTTCCAGAAGATTACCATGCTGAAGATCTCAAAGGTGCGCCAGTAAAATTTCATGTTGAACTTTTAGAAATCAAAGAAAAGGTTCTTCCTGAACTTACAGATGAACTTGTTAAAGAATACAACTTTGAATCAGTTGCAGACTTTGAAAAGAAAACTCTTTCTCGACTTAAAACTGAGAAAAAAAGAAAAGCAGATGAGAATCTTCACCAAGCCATCTTAGAAAAACTTGTGGAAGAAAATTCATTTGATATTCCCAATGCCCTCGTCCTTCAACAAATGAAAGCAATTCAAGAAGACACTGCTCGCTCATTAAAACAAAGTGGCTTTAATGACGATATGATGAAAGAATATTTTAGTAAGTGGCAAGATGACGTTAGAAAGAAAGCCGAATTTCAAGTTCGCTCAGGACTAATCCTCAATAAAATTTCTGAAACTCTCAAGGCTGAATCAAGCGAATCAGATCTTGAGGCTCGTTACAAAGACATGGCAGATATGTCAGGAATGAGTGTAGAGGAAGTCAAAAAGATTTATGGGGAAAACGAAAACCTCAAGAAAAATCTTCTCTATGCGATTAAGGAAGAAAAAACCTTCGATCATATGAAAGAAAAGATGAAAATCAATTGATTGATTTACTTGTGAGAGCACCTTAATTGCCGTTTTAATCTATTTAAGATCCGTGTAAAATTAAAGTAAGCACAAATATTTGTGGATAACAAAGGAATTGTTATGCTCAGCAAAGGATTTGCTTTTTTAGGAACACTCTTCTTTATCATTTCTGCGCAAGCTAGCGATTATCATATTCAAGGATTAAGCTTTTCCTATTCTCGAAACGGAAATTCTGGGCAAGGAAGTGCAGACATCTTTTTTGTTAATGGCACGGACTATCTCGGAGTGGGAGCCAGTTATGATCTGTACTTTGATCAAAATGATCTCAATATTGAATTTGAATCAGGGACAACATACTTAGCTGAAGACCTTCCATTGTTTATTTCTGAGGCTCAAAAAGTAGAGACTGTTAATTATGGAGCTAAGGCAGTAAGTGGAGGCGACCTCAAAGTTGGACTATCAAAGCTTGCATCCCAGTTTTTTACGGGAACCTTTACTGCTGAAAACTTATCGGGAAATTGTCGTGATTATCAGTCGACACTGAACGATCCTGTTGCGAGTTTTCTTGAGACTTGTCTCGGAAGTGGCAAGATTAACTTAACTGATTTGATTGCCGTTAATGGGAAGGAACGCTTTCATTTTGAAAACCTCGTGCTGGATTCTTATAAAAATAAAATTGAATTTAAAGCAAAGTTTAAAGCATTTATCTCTGGAAATTTGACCGGTGAAGGGAAAACTTTTTGGGACCCTGTCCAGCGAATATTAAAAATTGAAGTTATAAGATTGAAATTGGGAATAATTGATATTTATAAAATGTTTTTTAAAAATTTGAGTTCTGTGAAAAGCAAATACATTAAAGTAAGTGAACCTTATATTGATATATATTTATAGAGAGTCTTGTGCTTGAATAAGTGCAGAGATATTTCTTGGATTGTGTTTGGATAAAGACATAGGGCTAGCACTAAAAAATTTGATCTTAAATTAAAAACCAAAATGAAGCTAAAAACAAAAAGAGGGGACACCCAAATGGGTGGAGGAAGTGTTGTCGTCTGGTATATCCACTGAACAAGTGTATCAAAGGCTAAGATGAAGTATTGGTTAAGTGATTGTTGAAATGAAAAGATGGGTAGCCAAAAATTAAAAAAAAGAAGTGGAAAGATGCTACTGAAAAGAAGTGAAAGTGGAAGGTTCAAAAGTAGAGAAAAAAAGTAGACAGGCTTTTGAAAAATAGCAAGGGATAAAAGTTGCGCAATGATGAGCGCAAAGTAAACTTCTCGCTTGTTTTGGCAGCAAACTAATGAACCAAGAAATAAAAAACTATAGCAAAAGCTCAAAGGCATTTCCCTATAAGTTCCCCATAAAAAATCTATGCTAAAGGCCAAGAAAAAAACCTGGCTGTAATGAAAACGAAATGGTGTACATTGAAAAAATTCATAGAGAGACTTGAGGAGTAAAATTCTTTTCAATGCCCAAAATCCAGGAAGCCATTGTAATAAGATGAAAATGAGAAAATAAAGCGGGGTTAACCAGTGAGGGTTTAAGAAGAAACTAAAAAGTTGAGCGAAGGGATAGAAATGGAGTCCTGAGGGCGTGAAGAGGTGCAGGAGGTTCAACTCCTTGTAGATTTTAAGTTTAGCTTTTTCCAAGCGCTTTTTATCGCCCAAGAGAAAAGCGCGCTCTAATGCTCCGAGTTGGCCAGGTTGAGAAGAGCCCCAATGGGGAGGAAGAGTAGGGGCAGGACGAATATAAGGGTGGATAGCTAATTGCGCTTTTTTACATTGAAAAGAAAAAAGAGTAAAACTTGCGATGAGGACAAAAAGATAAGATAGAGAGCGCATAAAACCTATCTTAAGTGGAAAGTTTTTTTATGGCCGAGGCAAATCAAATATTTTTCAGAAAAGCAATTCAGGGGTTTTTTGAAGAAGATGACCTTCATCGAAACTTTCATTACTTCTCTTCTTTGCCCACTCAAAAAGTCAATTGTCAGCTTAAAATTAAAAGTGACCTCACTTTAGCTGGGCTTCCTTTTTTTGTAGAGGGCTTTAATTATTTACAACCACAAGCTCTCGATTCTGATTTCTTTAAAGAGTACGAGGGACAAGATTTTAAAGGGGATGAAAAAAGTGAATTGAACTTTGAGCTTCCTTTTAATGTTGCCTTAACAGGAGAGCGGATTGCTTTGAACATTCTCACTCGTCTTTCAAGTATTGCGACCACTACCAAAATGTTTAAAGAGAAATTAAACAACAATAAGATCGCCATTCTTGATACTCGAAAAACCACTCCAGGTTTGCGCTCTTTGGAAAAATACGCTGTGACTGTTGGTGGTGGTATTAATCATCGGATGGGGCAACTCGATTGTTTTATGATTAAAGACAACCATAAGCAGTTTTTTGGTGGAATAAAAAAATCCCTAGAGTTTTTTAAAAGCACTCAGAGTTTCTATACTCCTGTAATCGTGGAAATTCACGATTTGAAAGAACTGGTAGAGGCCATAGAATGTGGTGTTCAACACGTTATGCTCGATAATTTTAGCAAAGAGAATATCGTCAAGGCCCTGTCATTAAAGAAAAGTGGAATGACTTACGAAATTTCTGGCGGTGTGACTCTCGAAAATATTCAAGAATATAATATTGAAGGCATTGATGCCATTAGTGTTGGGATGTTAACAAGTTTTCCACTGAAAGTGGATATCTCTCTTAAATATTCAAAATGAACGGTGATACAAAATTTTATGATGTTGTGATAGTAGGTACTGGGATAGCAGGGCTTTCTTCTGCCGTAAAACTAGCCGAAGAGGGACTTAGCGTAGCTGTGATTACGCGAGCTGAAAAACCAGAGGAATCCAATACCTTCTGGGCCCAAGGCGGGATCATTTTTCTCCAAGAAAATGATCACCACATTGCTGAAGATATTCAAAAGGCAAGTAGCAATACATCTTTTGGACCAGCGATCGACATTCTTCAAAAAGAATCCGCTCAATATCTCAAAGAAATTCTGATCGATAAGGCACACACCCCTTTTACCAAGAGCAAAGAAGGAAAACTGTGTTTTACCCAAGAGGCTGCTCACTCCGAGCCTCGAATTATTTACAACACAGATGCTACGGGAAAATCCATTGAAATTTCTCTTTTAAATTACGTTTCCCAGCTAAAAAACGTGGATATCCTCACTTCCAGAACGGCTCTGGATTTGATTACCCCATCTCACCATGGGATGACTATCCAAGAGCGCTACGAAGAAAACCAAGTGGTGGGAGTTTACGTTTTTTCTCAAAAAGATAATTGTGTCGAAAAATTTATTGCCAAAAAAATTATATTAGCGACGGGGGGATTTAGTGCTCTTTATCATCACCACACTAATAGTGAAGGAGCCCGAGGTGATGGGATTGCCATGGCCAAGAGAGCAGGGGCTGTGCTTCTCAATATGGAGCACATTCAATTTCACCCCACCACTTTTTTTAGTCGCTCTCACCATCGCCGCTTTTTAATTTCTGAAGCCGTAAGAGGTGAGGGTGGAGTTCTCTACAATGAAAAGGGTGAGCGCTTTATGGATCGCTACCACCCAGATGGAGAATTGGCTCCTAGGGATGTGGTCTCTCATGCCATCGTCAATGAAATGCTCGAGAACAAAGACGATTGTGTGTATTTGGATATTTCCCACAAAGATCCCAATTGGCTTCAGGATCGCTTTCCCAATATCAATAATTATCTCAAAGATTACAAAATAGATTTTACTTCCAGTGCAATTCCCGTGGTTCCTGCGGCTCACTATACTTGTGGGGGAATTAAAGTTAATTTGGATGGGCAAAGCTCTATTAAAAATCTCTACGCTGTTGGTGAAGTTTCTTGTACTGGACTTCACGGAGTTAACCGACTCGCTTCAACTTCTCTTTTAGAAGGACTAACTTGGGGCTATCGGGCGGGAACTCACATCGCTAGAGAACTTAAAGAAAAGCCGCGCGATTTTTATGATAATCACAAAATTAAAAACTGGGTGCTTGCCAGTGATGAACTCGATCTGGGTCTCGTCTCTCAAGATAAAATGATTGTTCGCCAGACCATGTGGAATTACGTAGGGATCAATCGTTCGCGCAATCGTCTTTTGCGGGCTCAGGCCATGTTTCGTGAGCTTTACCTGCAAGTTCAAAAGTTTTACCGCCATACTCAACCTCACGATGAATTGATTGGTCTTCGCAACTCTATTGAGGTTGCGTTTGCCGTTCTTTCTTCGTCTCTTCGCAATTAACCTTTTAGGTGCCAGGCTCTTTTCGTTAAACCAGTGCAATAAACGCACCGGTTTAACGAAAAGAGGCTGGCACTTAAAAACAATATATTACACAGTGAGTCTTCACTCGAGAGTTTATTTTTTGTAAAGTTCGCCCACATTTTGATCTAAGTGGAGGGTTTTATGAAATTTCTAACATGTCTTTTTTTCATGATGTCTTTTAATTCTTATTCTATGAGCTCTAATGTCTGTTCTGAGCTTGTTGAAAATTCTATAAAAACACTTTTTGAAGTTGTGAAAGAAAAAGATGTAGAGCATCTTGGAGCTCTTCCAGATGGGTTTATGTATGGAGGAGACTCTCGTTCTATAAAAATAACTAAAGAAAAAATAGAGGAACTTCAGCAATCAGTTGTCATCGTTTTGGATATTGAAGAAACAAGTGTTATGGAACTAGGACCTTCAATAAGAACTTTTGTCGAAGTTAATATGGAAATCGAAGGCGAGGACGTCCAAACCTATTGGAGCGTAGAAACTACTTTGGAAACTTGTTTAGGGACGAGCAACGATTTCATCTGGATTGAGGGTTAGATCGCAAGTACTATTGCAACTATTTTGAAGCTAAAACTCAATTTAGGTCAGAGAGAAGAAATTCTAGATCACTATAAACAATAAGATCTAAATTGTATTTTTGATTATTAAGTAAAAGAGTATCTTTAATTGAGATGGGATAATCCGTTCTTCCATCGGGGTAATTGTTTGCTGTTAGATCAGCGGAGCTATAAACTTTATATCCTTGATCAAGAGCTCCTCTCGCGCTAGCAGCAACGCAAGCTGAAGCATGAATCCCTGCCAATATTATTGAATCAATATTTCTATCGACTAAATAGTGTTTTAGTTTCTCCAGAGAACTTGTCCCTTCGTTAAATGCACCAGCAGTATATTTAGTAATATATTTGTAATCATCCGCAACAATAAGGGAATCAGTTGTTTTTCCTCCCCAATCAGATTCGATATAAATGACTGGAATATAGTTATCATTTGCCCAAATTATTAGCTCGTTTTGTTTTTCCAGCATCTTATCCAGGGCCAGTTTACCTTCATCAACAAAGCTATTTATGTCAACCTCGTGCATATCAATAATCATTACTGCGAAACCAGATTGAGCATGAGTTACTAAAGTAACAAAGAGATTGAACGCAAAAAGAATGACTGATTTTAAAATTAATTTCCTCAAAATTTACCTTCGCAAGTATCGAGATCGTCGTTCTCTTTTTAATTCTAAAATTGTCATATAATTTTTTAAGCTTAATTTCGAATAAAATCTGAAAAAATTACAGAGCTTTCCATTTCTAGACCATCAATGCTATAGCTTTCAGGTGCCAGGCTCTTTTCGTTAAACCGGTGCAATAAATGCACCGGTTTAACGAAAAGAGCCTGGCACCTGAGGGGATATGAATTTTACTGATAAAACGCTTTATTTTACCTCACTGGGGTGCTCAAAGAACTTGGTGGACTCTCAGGTCATGCTGGGCTATCTGGGGCTTGATGGCTATCAGATCTCACAAGACCCTGCTGATGCTGAGGTTATTATCGTCAATACTTGCTCCTTTGTGGAATCGGCGAAAGTGGAATCTATCGATTCTGTTCTCGATATGGCCGATTACAAAAACCCTGAATACGGGAAATGCAAGGCCTTGGTGATGTCGGGTTGCATGGCCCAGCGCTATTCTGGCGATCTCGAAAGTGGGATGCCGGAAGTGGACCTCTTTATTGGTACAGGCGAGTACCACAAAGTTGCTCAGTATCTAAAAGCTTTTGAAGAAGGGAAATTAGAAAAGAAATCCTTTGTCGAAATTCCTCGCTATATTCACACGGAATTTGATCCAAGAGTAAACACTTCTCCTGGCTACATGGCCTGGTTTAAAATTTCCGAAGGCTGTAATAGAAACTGCACCTTTTGTATAATTCCCACTCTTAGAGGAAAATTGCGATCACGGTCAGTGAATTCTTTGGTGACAGAGGCTAAGAAGCTTGCGGAAAGTGGTGTGAAGGAATTGAATATCATCTCCCAGGACCTCTCTGATTATGGAGTGGATCTGAGTGAAGAAAACGATTTGTATAATCTTATTTGTAAACTCGAAAAAGTGGAAGGCATTGAGTGGATTCGACTTTTTTATTATTATCCAGATGATATGGATGAAAGAGTGATGCAAAAAATTGCTCAATCTCCTAAGGTTTGTAATTATCTTGATATGCCAGTTCAGCACTTCTCCACAGACGTTCTTCGGCGCATGAATAGAAAAACAACAACAGAAGAGATGGTGAAAAAAATTGAGCGATTACAAGAATACAATCCAAATATCTATCTGCGAACTTCTGTAATCGTTGGTTTTCCTGGTGAGACGGAAGAAGATTTTGAGCTCTTAAAAAAGATGATTCAAAAAATAAAATTTCACCACTTGGGGGTTTTTAAATACTCTGATGAAGAGGGAACTCCTGCTTACAATATCAAAGATAAAATTTCCGAAGAAGTCATTGAGAATCGCTTTCAAGAAATTTATGAAATTCAAAAAGAAATTTCTCGCGAAAGACAAAAGGCCATGATTGGCAAAAGAATGAAAGTTTTAGTGGAGGGGGCCCATCCCGAAACTGATATGCTCATTCAAGCTCGCCACCAAGGGCAAGCTCCCGATATCGATGGGCATGTGATTATTAATGACGGGCTAGCGAAGGTCGGAGACATGGTAGAAGTCGAAATCACCGATGCTCTCGATTATGATTTAATTGCCAAAATATGAGGGTATACTTTAAAATTAAAACCCTGTAAAAAAGTAATGATCTATCTCAAGAAGATTGTAGAGTAAATGATCAGTGTTTGAAAATTATTTAAGTCTGCGTAATTGTCTGTAAAAAAAATAATACATTGATAAAATGAATAAGATGAAAATTACATTTCTTAAGCTCTTGATTTTGGTTTTATTCATGCAAATCAACCAGGTGATTGCTAGTAGTAGATCTTCTGGAGCTGTAAAATTAACAGTAAATGATTTGTCGATTTTGTTTCCAGCGAAAGCAATGAAACAGCTTCCTCATCCCAAAAATTTTTTATCAAAAAAACAGTATAATGAATTGACGGTAACCTTTGAAGAGAAAGAAGTTTGTATTGCCGGTCTTAGAATAGATCCAAGCTCAGCTCTTAAGACTAACTTTATGAAAGTTGTTAAAAGAGGCGAAAAAACAATGGTAGCTCAACTTCCACTTGAAATTCTATCAGTTGAGAGAGTTCCCAGTTTTCGACTTATTATTCAAGATTGCGAAATTAGATTTGATCTAGCAGCTCATATATTATTTAAAATTAGCGAAGAAGAAATTGAGAAATTTTTAGTGAATTCAATCTTATTAAGAGAGAAATTTTCTATTTTTTTAGATGATAATTTATTAGCTCCTAGAAATGATTTAGATGAAGATTCAGATGTTAACTCAGAGTATCTAAAAGAGTTTTCAAGTCTTTTGAATTCTTTTGTAACTCAAAATACTAAAATTCATCGTATTGCATCTATGAAATCTAATATATTCTTAAGTGAGTGGGGCTTTCGAGTTGTGGATATAGATTTTGATGCTGGTTTTGAAAAACATAAAATGGCTGTAGTTCCTAATATTCCTACCACCTCGTTAAATGATGAATCTTTCCAACAATCGATTCTTTCACTTACGAACTTAGCCCATGACGATGAAATGAAAGTAGGTTACTTAGCAAGTAATTTTTTAAGTAAAAATTATATCGATTCAATAGTAGGGTTAGTGAAAAACCAATATAGTACCTCTGTTTCGGCAAAAATAAATAATTTATCAAACAAAAAATTTACAGAAAAATCATTTTTACCTTTTCCTGATGAAATTGCCGATCCTATACATGAACGAGATAAGTTGTTTGCTTTTCCCATTCCAAATCCACAGGAATCTAATTATTTTCTCTCTGTGGATGAGAAGAGTTCACCGTTATTTAAAAATGGAGTCGACCATGGAGCAAATCCAGCAATGGTAAATCCTGGGAATACTGATTGCCTTTCTTGTCATATTTCTCCAACGCTCTCTGAAAACTTTGATCAGGTTCCAGGGGAGTTCTTTAATACCGGTCATTTTCGCTGGATTAACGATATTGATATGATAGAAGCACATCCTGCAATTTCAAAACTAGTTGAAAATGAAACATTGGATATCTTAAATCAACTTAGGCCAGTTATTAATAGTGCATTGGGAGAGATTAGAAAAAAATAATTTAATAACACAATCTAGTCTAAGAAAATATTATCAATTTTAATAATTTGACCCATAAAGCGCTCCACTCCGAGCGCGATTCCTGCAGAAGCGGGCAAACCTCTCTCTAGAGCACGATAAAACTTTGTCGGTTCTGGTAACGTTTGCTGATAGAGTTCTTTTTTTAGTCTTGCTTGTTCGGCAAAACGTTTTTTTTGTTCGTTGATATTTGTGAGCTCATTAAAGCAATTGGCAATTTCAATGCCGTTCATAAAAAATTCAAAGCGTTCGCAAACTCGGGGGTCGCTATCTTTGATGGTAGAAAGAGCCGAGAGTTGCGCTGGAAATTCTTTAATAACAAGAAAAGGGTAATCACTAAGTTTTGGTTCAATGCAATTTAAGAACAGCAACCAAAAATAATCCTCCCAAAGACAATTAGACTGAGGGAGTGTGATTTGATCTTTAAATTGACGCCCAATAAGCTCTTTGATCTTTTGAGTCTCTGAATATTCAAGAATACTCACTCCCAAATATTCTTCAAAAAGTTCGTTCATCGTTTTTATGATGAGTTTTGGTTTTTCAGAAAACGATTGAGGATAGAGATTGGCAAAATATTCAAGTAAGTTTGCGATATCTTCTATAATAGCATCGTATTTTTCATGACGCCGGTACCACTCCAACATCAAAAATTGTGGGCGATGAATGGGAGAAGTTGGCTCGTCTCTAAAGCAATAACTTAAGCTATAAGTTTTATTTAAGATGGGACTTGCATCGAGGCTCAGTATTTCTTTAATGGCAAATTCTGGCGAAGTGTGAAGGTACTGATCTCCAACTTGAAAAGGGCGAATGTGAACTTCCATGCCAGGATTTTCAACGAGCGGTGGTGTGGGAAGCGAGAGAAACCCCCGATTTCTAAAAAAATCTTCTAAGTGTTTTATGAATTCAAATCTTTGGGCTAATTGAGACATGTTAAATTGAGTGTAATCAATACCGAGGTTAGCAAAATGCTAACCTCGAATAGAACGATAAATTTAATAAGGGATAACGACGTATTCAGAAGGATCATGTCTGCGGTGAAGGGTTAATTCTCTTTTCTGAGTATCGAGCTCGATATATTGCTTATAAGTATCGACACCGGAAGCAATTCCATAACAAAGATAAGCAAGATTGGGATCAAAATCAGTGTAAATTTCAACAGCCTTGTTAAGAGTAAGATTCCATCTTAACACGGAGAAATTATCAAAAATAAGTAGAACTTCATCGTCACTAACTATTCTAGCCGTGATCAAAGAAAGACCACACAGTCTATCAAAAGTGTAATAACCAAGAGTGTCTTGATAAAAATCATCTTTAGTCAGTGATGCGAAAGTTTGATTATCTTTTAAATTTAGAGCTTCAATGAGTAATGAATCACTAAGGTCTGTTGCTTGAATAGTAATGTCATTATTAACGGCGATGATCACAGATCCCAATTGAGCGAAACTTGAAATTGAAATGAAGAGTAACGTGAGTGCGAATAATTTCATAATTTTCTCCTTTTAAATTATTAAACTGAAATAGGTCTTAGCATGATTGCCTATTCAATTCAAGAATTCAGAAGAAGAGCTCCTGAGAGACACTGTTTTATTCGTACAATTTGCGTTAACTTATTAATTCTATGGTGGATAATCTTTCTCAAAAACTTTCGCAAACATATTCAGGAAATGAAGATTCCTGGCAAAGTGTGGCACTGTGCCTTTTTGTAGGGAAACCCTATAAATCTCTGTTTTTTATTCATCGCTCACGCAATATGCCAACGCATAAGAACCAAATTGCTTTCGTAGGTGGGAACAAAAAAGAAGGGGAACTTCCACTCCAAGCTGCCAGGCGAGAGTTTGAAGAAGAGCTGAGTATCAGTCACAATTTTCTAGAATTTATGGGGTATCTGCCTGTCATCCAAACGATTGGTAATAGAAAAATTCTACCCCTTGCCTTTGGCATAGAAAAACAGCACCTCGATGGAGTTGTGAGCAATGGAGAGTGGGACTACGCCTTTCTCTATCCCTTGAAGGCATTGCAAGAGAAAAAATATTGGAGCCACGGTATAAATCATGATCGCAATCCAGCCTTTCAAATCCTATTTTTTCCCATGGAGCCCGAGAAGACCTTGCAAATTTATCCCACTGATTATTCGATGCAAGAATTCTATCTCTGGGGCGCTACGGCCCGTATCGCGTGGAACTTATTTCAAGATTATGATATCGTCCTCTAAATTTTAATGCATTTGATAAAGGCTAGAACATGAATTTAGATTTTTCTGCAATGAATAACGGGGATTTTGCTGGAATTGCATCTCTGTTATTTCTCTTTTTCACCGGATTAACTTTTCTTTTTTCAAGCGAAAAGAAAAGGCCAACATTAAGTGATGAAATCAGTGCGGTTAAAGAAAAGCCAAAAGTTGAAAAAGCTCCAAGCCTTTCCTGGGCCGAAAGACTCTCGCGAGGACTTTCCAAGTCACGCAGTGAAGTTTGGGGAAAAGTTGCCAATATATTAATGAGTAAAAGCTTGGATGAAGAAAGCGTAGAGGAGATTGAAGAGCTGCTCTATACCGCTGATATGAGCCCTAATTTGGTCGAAGAGCTTATTGAAAAATATAAAAAAGAAGCGAAAGATGATGTGATTGATGATGAACATTTCAAAACATGGACAGCAAGTTTTTTAAAAGAAAAACTAGATCCCGTGCAAAGAGAAGTTCACAGTGAAGTTTTTAAATACAATCCTAACGATAAAAAATTAAAAGTTTTTATGATCGTTGGTGTAAACGGTGCTGGGAAAACCACGACGATTGGAAAGCTTGCCACAAAACTTAAAAACCAAGGCGCAAAAGTTGTGGTCGGGGCTTGTGATACTTTTCGAGCCGCCGCTGTTGAACAGCTGGAAACTTGGTGCAAGCGAGCCGGCGTTGAGATGATTAAGGCTAAAGAGGGAAATGACCCCAGTGGGGTTGCTTATGACACACTTGCTAAGGCTCAAAGCCTGGAAGCTGATTATTGTCTACTTGATACAGCAGGGCGACTCCATACTAAACAAAATTTAATGGACGAGCTTTCAAAAACAAAGCGCGTTCTCAGTAAACTCGATTCAACTGCTCCCCAGCAGGTCCTGTTAGTTGTGGATTCCATTACAGGGCAAAATGCTATTGCACAAGCTGAGCAGTTTAACAAGGCCTTAAGTTTAACGGGATTAATCTTTACGAAATGTGATGGTTCATCCAAGGCCGGTAATGCTATTTCTATTGTCGACAAACTCAAAGTTCCCATCACCTACATTGGTGTTGGCGAGGATGTAGAAGATCTCGAAGTTTTCAATACAAACGAATATTTGGATGCGTTATTGAGCTAAATAAAATTGACTAAGTACGAAATTTCAACTACTTTTTATCTATGACAGAAATGACAACTGAAGTTAAGGAATTTGATATACTAGGACATAAAGTTCGCTTTTCCCCAGGTGATGGAGAGGCGGTAAGTGCTGATGAAGTCGTGCAACTTTTGCAAAAAGAAACAGAGGAAATCTCTGCAGCGAAAGGTTACCGTGGAGATTCTCAAACAGCACTTTTAGTAGCTTTAAAAATAGCCATGGATAAGCTTAAGATTGAAAAGGAATATCGCGATAATATTGATCAACTGCAAAGTTCAGTTGATGAGGCGATGAGTTTTATTGAAAAATTCAGCATTGTTCCTTCAGAAGCGAATAAGCAATAAAGAATTTGCGTCCCTAAGAAAAAATCCCTAAATAAAACTTTAGTTGTTCAAGCTTAAAGGTGTTAGCTAAATGCAGGTATGCTTGGCCATGAACAACGCGATCGTTGATAGAAAAATTGAAATTCGAACTCGAGCAAAAAAATATGCCCGCGGTCTCGGTATTGAAGAAAAGAAAAATCTCGATCATCAAATTACCTCAAAGCTATTTTCACTTTTAATCGAAAAATTTGCCCATCAAAATTTAGGCGTCTATTGGCCGCTTCGCGATGAAGTTGATTGGTTAAGACATGCCCAAGGTTGGCAATGGAGTGGGGCTATTAGTTTTCCTTCTTTTGAAGAAAAAACGAATACTATGGAGTTTCATCGCCTTAAAAAAGAAGTCGATCTCAATAATCCTCCCCAACTTGGTTCTAATTTAAGCTTTGAATTTCGATCTGAAGTGATAGTTCCGGATGTCCTTCTTATACCTGGATTAAGCTTTAGTGAATCAGGCTTCCGTATTGGAAGAGGCGGCGGATACTTTGATCGTTATTTGGAAAATTATTCTGGAACAACAATTGGAATTTGTTATGCCAAAAATATGGTCGATTCATTTGAGCCAGAGAGCTGG
The DNA here is from genome assembly GCA_020635135.1 of Halobacteriovoraceae bacterium. GTDB lineage: Bacteria > Bdellovibrionota > Bacteriovoracia > Bacteriovoracales > Bacteriovoracaceae > JACKAJ01. Next base: position 1,054,830 of record JACKAJ010000015.1, on the reverse strand, counting down.
GATCGTCCTGTGAATTATATTATTAATGAAAATAATACGATAGGAGTGAAATAATGGAAGTGAATGTGATGCTAGTTGCAGCGATTGGCTTTTTACTGGGAATTGCTATTGGAGTGATCATTCTATTTGCAAAACTTTCTTCAGATAAGAAAAAGTTAGCCAATCAAGCTGATGATATTGTGAAAAAAGCTAAAGAACGTGCTCGTGAAATTCGATCCAACGCCAATAGAGATGCTAAATCAATTGTTCGCGATGAAAGAAATGCTCTTGAAAAAGAGTATCGAGAAAAAACTAAGAAGCTTAGTCAAAATGAAAAAGATCTAGCGAAAAAAGAGATTTATCTCGAACAAAAAATTGAAGAGCAGAAAAAAGAAGATAATAAGATTAGACAGAAAGAAGAAGATTTAGCTTTAGAGAGAAAAAAGGTTGAAGATCGTATCGTGAAATACAACATGGCGATTGAAGAATATACTCAGAAGCTTTCTTCGGTTTCAGGCATGAGCAAGGACGACGTCAAAAAAGAACTCATCGATATTTATACAGAAGAGGCTAAACTCGATGCCGCTCAAATGATCAAACAAATTGAAGAAGAAGCTGAAGACGAAGCGGAAAAAAGAAGTAAGAGAATTCTGGGAATTGCTATTCAGCGCTTTGCTGGCGAGTTTGTGGCTGAACAAACCATCTCTTCCGTGGAATTGCCAGGAGATGATATTAAAGGGCGTCTAATTGGTCGGGAAGGTCGAAACATTCGGGCTTTCGAGCAAATTTGTGGGGTGGATCTCGTTATCGATGATACTCCAGGGATTGTTGTTATTTCTTCCTTTAATGTTGTTCGAAAAGAAATTGCGAGAATGACAATCACTCGTTTGATTGCTGACGGTCGAATTCACCCAGCAAAAATTGAAGAATTTTATGAAAAATCCAAAGTACAATTTGAATCGCGTTTGAGAGATCTTGGTGAGAAAGCCCAAATGGAAATAGGGGTTCACGGCATACACCCTGAAATTCTTAAAATGATTGGAGCCTTGAACTGGCGGACTTCTTATATGCAAAACCAATATCAACACTCGCTAGAAGTAGGCTTTTTATGTGGGGCCATGGCTTCTGAACTTGGAATGAATGTGAAGCAAGCCAGAAGAGCGGGACTTCTTCACGATATTGGAAAAGTGATGGATGCCTCTCAAGAGGGATCACACGCAATGGTGGGAGCAGACTTTTTGAAAAAATATGGAGAGTCTCCAGACATTATCCACGCTATTCGAGCACACCACGAAGATGTTAAACCTGAAACAGTTCTAGCCCATCTTGTAATGGCCGCCGATGCTCTTTCAGCATCTCGACCAGGGGTTCGAAAATTTCTTAAAGAATCTTATGTTTCGAGAATTTCAGATATCGAAAGTATTGCGAATAGCTTTGATGGTGTTCGAAAAAGTTATGCCATTTCAGCAGGACGAGAAATTCGCGTCTTAGTTGAAAATGAAAAGATCACTGATGAACAAACAGTTGTTCTTTCGCGCGATATCGCTAAAAAGATTGAAGAAGAAATGTCATATCCAGGGAGTATTAAAGTTTCTGTTATTCGGGAAACTCGCTCTGTAGGAATTGCGAAGTAATAAGGACAACTTATGAGAAAATTTATTGTTTTGTGTTCCATTCTTCTTTCCTGGCAAAGCTTTTCCAAGAGCGCAGTAGGGACTCCTGAGGCGCAAACGGGAATTGGTTTTACACTAGGGATACCAACAGGAGTGAGTTTTAATCATTTTTTTGATAAGAACGTTTCTTTTGACGGTCTTTTTTCTTATAAGTCTTCGAATACTTATAACAAGATGACATTGTTTGGCGGATTGGTATTTCACTTTCCAGAATATTACTTTATCGATTTGGTTCCCTTGAATCTTTACTACGGAATTGGAGCGGAGCTTTCCCATAAAAACTGGGACGATAAAGGAAAAGACGATGAAACGTTGATTGGTCCAAGAATTTCTGGAGGTAGTGGGCATTGGTTTGAACAAGTACCGATCGAGCTCAACCTCGAGGGAGCATTAGTTTTTTCAATTATTGAAGAGACAGAAGTGGATTTTGAAATTTTTGTACTTGGGAGATATTACTTCTAATGGAAAAAAAATTTTTAAGAGTGAGTATTGGAATTTTTTATCGTTATATTGATAATAAGCCACAAATTTTTCTGCAAAGGCGCAACGTTGAAGGCGCTCTGAAGAATAAACTAGAATTTCCAGGGGGAAAAATTGAAGAATTTGAAACACCTCTGGATGCTTTGATTCGCGAAATGCAAGAAGAAGTGAACGTTCGGGTTGAACCTCATGAGGCTCTCTTCTTCAAACTGTCTCATCATGAATACCCTGAGACCAGCGTTATTTTGCACACCTACATGATTAAGAAAAATGTCGAACTCGAAAATTGGTACAACTTATCTGATTATGAAAGTTATAAATCTGAAATTCCTGATGCGAATCATGTGATTTTTGAAGATTTAATGCAATTTTTTGGACCAGATAGTAAGCAATTTAATGATTTTTCTCGAGTCTTATGGAAATAGTTCTCAAAACTCTTTATTTTTTCTTTATGTGCCTTTCAGGAGGATTTCTCCCTTTTGTGTTTATTGTCGATACACAGAAAACGGGAAGTGATTTCGTAAAACTATGTCTTAAAATATCGACGGTATCATATGCACTTGCAGGAATTCTCGCAACAAAACTAGGCTTATATCCTCTATCGATATTAAGTGGATTTGGAGTAGCCATATTCCTTCTTATTCTTGAACACCAAACTCATTGTGATGAAAGAAAGATTAAAGACTCGATTATTTTTTTAATTGTCATCAGCATTCAGCAAGTCTTGCTCTTCTCCTCGGCCGGTCGTCAGATAGCAGCATATTTTTATCTTTTAGCTTCTTCCTTACTATTGGGAAGTATTGTTTTTGGAATGATTCTTGGCCATTACTACTTGGTTGTGCCAAAACTAAGCGAGAAGCCACTTCTTAATGTTCATTATTTTATTTGGGCAGGCGTGCTGACCAGCCTCATTGTCTCGAGCCAGACGTTCGGTCAACTCAACTTCACTCTAAGTATGGATAATCTATTCGATTGGATAGTTATCCTGATGCGGGTGCTGTGGGGATATTTGGCCATTGTTATATTGAGTATTTTTAGCTACAAGCTAACTAAAATGAGATCGATCCAAAGCGCAACAGGTGTTTTGTATGTTATGGTCTTTTTCATTTTAATTGGGGAGATAATCTCCAAGTATAAGTTTATTGAAGACGGTATTTTTCTTTAGGTTTAGGTCTTTTTAATGGAAGTTCAAATTACATGCGAAAATTGTGGATCGAGTATTGAAGTTTACCCTGACATCAATGCCAATCAAGTTGAGTGTGATGTTTGTAATCATAATCAGCCAGTCCATTTCAATACTGATCATGAAAATTCTATAGTTGAAGTTTGTCCTTGTTGCCAGCGAAAAGATTTTTATAAGCAAAAGGATTTTAATCGTGCTGTTGGGGTAACACTTTTTATAATCGCTTCTATTTTGGCTATTTGGACTTATGGAATTAGCTTGATAGTCCTCTATTTGGTCGATCTCTTTTTATTTAAAAAACTGAGCTCAATTATCGTGTGCTACAAATGTGGCACTATCTTTAGAAACGCAAAAAATGTGGGCAGTGTCCCTGATTTTAACCATGAAATGCATGATCGCATAAAGTACTCAGATCACGATTTTCAGGGAAAACCACTAGAACATTAATACACTATTTTCAATAACTTACGGTTTTTCTCGTAAAGGGAAGACTTCGAACTTACTGGACACGAATTTTGGAATTGTACTATAATATGCCTAATAGCTTGTGCTTAAAGCACTTATGTGCTTTAAAGTTTCTCGAAAGAACGAAACCGAAATACCGGTCAGATAAGTTAGAGACTAACAAAGGAGTTTTCAATAGAGCCCCCATCTAGAAATCTAGTTAGAATTTTGTCTTTGCCTTTAAATCAATTTTCCTTTTTTCACCAACCAAAGAAATTAAAGCAAGGGGTTTGGGACCATGATTGATCCCTATGAGATAGCGCTCTTTGGATTTGGTTTACTCTTTTCAGCCTTTTTCTCTGGGGCTGAAGCTGTCCTTATGTCTATTCCTGTTGAAAGAACGAAACAACTTATTGAAGCAGGGGGAGTTAAGGGAAGAATCTTTCAATTTATGCTCGAAAAGCCAACAGAGTTGCTAACGACTATTTTGGTTGGAAATAATATTGTAAATATTTTTGTTGCTTCATTAGCGACGGCCATTACTTCTCGTTATTTTAAAGACGATGTGATCGCCATCAGTGTTGGAGTAACGACGGCCTTTATATTAATTTTTGGAGAAATTCTTCCAAAGACAATTGCAAGAACGAAAGCAGAAGCTTTAGTTTACCCGACGATGGTGATCTTGCGATTTTTATTCATTTTTCTTTATCTTATAGTGAAACCTCTTTCTCTGATAATCCAATTACTTCTTGGAAAAAATGCTCATCTCAATGGAAGGCTAGTTACTAAAGATGATATTGAGTTTATGGTAAACCAAGCTGAAAAAGAAAAAACAATTGACTCAAAACAGATTGATCTTTTGAACTCGATTCTTGAGTTTCCAACAATTAAAGTTAAAGACATTATGGTCCCTAGGAATAAAGTTATTGGAATTGATTCAAAGAATTCTAAGTTTTCGGAAATCCTGGCCACAATTCGTGAATATGCCCACAGCCGCTATCCCGTTTTTGAAGAAGATCTCGATAATATGATTGGTTTTCTTCATGTAAAGGATCTAGCTTTTGTGAGTTTTGATGAAAGAGAAAACTTCAAAGTAAGTGAATTTATCAAAGAACCTTTTTATGTCTATGAGCATATGAAAATCCAAGCCGTTTTTGATCATATGAATCGCAATAAAGTTCACCTCTCAATTGTCAAAGATGAAAACGGAATGGTGGTAGGTATTATTACTCTCGAAGATATTATGGAAGAGATTTTTGGAGAAATTCAAGACGAACACGATACAGAAGAAGATGGAGTGACTAAAATTGATCAGCCCATTAATCAAGATGGAGTGATCGTGGATGGTAGTATTTCTCTTCGAGATCTCTATAATGAATACGATGTTAAAATACCACTCAACGATAACTATTCGACGTTAACAGGATTTATTCTCGATAACCTAGAAAATGTCTTTCCTAAAAAAGGTCAGATGATTCTCTGGGAAGGCTATGCGTTTGAGTTAACAAAAGTTAATCATGCCGATATTTTAGAAGTCACGATAAAAAGTACTCAGCAGAATAAATCGATCAGCTATTCAAGAGAAGATGTCCTTAATGGCAACGGCTCAGGTCAGGGGGATAGCGTACGCGAAATATCGTCTGATGGTGGAAATTATTCAACATCTTAGATTTTTGATTGCCTTTGCATTGCTCGTTGTTTTTTTCTAAGACACTCTGTAATCTTATAACATGGCTCATGATGATTCTTATATTTATCCGATAGCCATTATTGGAGGAGGTTCTGCAGGAACGATGGCTGTTCTTCGAACAGTTCTCAATAATGACGAAACTTTGTTCTTTCCTGGAACATCAAGAGATAGAAAGCGGTCTCGCGAAAAGTGGGTGGCGAAAGTTGAAAATATGCCGGGCCATCTCGGTTATGAAAAAGGAATTGAAGAACCGAATAAAGAATCTTTAATATGGTTATCCGATGGAGTCTTTAAAAAGAAATTTCACTGGTTAAAAAATATTGGTGCTAAAAGTATCAGAAAAGAAAACGATATTTTTGTGATAGAGGCGAGCAATCATAAAACCTATAGGGCACGATTTGTCATTCTTTGTACCGGGGTCATGGACGTGCAACCTGAGATTAGTGGTGCCATAAAAGATATTCTTCCCTATGCGAATAAGCAAACGGCAGATTACTGCATACGCTGTGATGGTCATCATGTTCAGCATAAAAAACTTGCCATTATTGGGCATTCAAATTCAGCGGCTTGGGTAGGAATCATTCTTCAAGAGCGCTATGACTTGGAAAGTTTAACAATTTTGACCAATGGGAAAGAACCTGAGTTTTCAGAGGAAGCTCGGAAACTCTTAAGTCTCTATTCCGTTAAAATTCATCGCGAATTGATTTCAAAAGTGAACGGCGAACCTAAAAATGGCGCTCTTAAGTCTTTTGAGCTAAAATCACAAGAAGTTGTGGTTGCCGATATCTGTTTTATTTCTCTAGGTATGATAGTCTATAATGAGTTGGCAAAACAGCTCGGAGCTAAACTTGATGAGAGAGGGTTTGTTCTAGCCGATGAATTTGGTGAATCTTCAATCTCTCAGCTATACGTTGCAGGAGATTTGAGAGCCAACAAGAAAAAGCAGATTTATACAGCCTGGGATACGGCGGTCGATTCTGCAGATCGAATAAATTCTCTTTTGAGAACTGCAAAAAGAAATGCATTATTAGAGGGTATCTAGATGAGTGAAGACAAAAAAGATAGTGATCCTGAAGTCGAAATTAAGTTTGTTGCTGATAAAGAAGCCGCTCGATACTTTAAGAAAAAGGAAGCGAAAGAAAACGCAGAAAATCCTCAAGAAAGTGGTGAAGAATTTGAATCTTCATTTACTTCTAAATCAACCTATGCCTCGCAAATTGATAAAATTAAATCAAAGATAGTGTTTTTTGATTATCAATCAGAATTCTTCACATTTCTTGTTAAAGAAATTGGAAAAGGTTTGGACTTTCTTATTGTTAAAGAATTTGAAGAACTTCCACCAATATTGGCAAAAGAAAAAAATATTCTTCTGTTTCTCAACTACAGTGCTTACCCTCGATTTTGCCAACAGCTCATCCCAAGAATCAAAGATAAATTTTCACACGTGAATATGGTTTTAGTTGCCAAGAATTTATCAGCAGAAAAAGTGAAGGCTCATCGGGAGTCTTCCTATGGGGTGAACGACTACCTCAGTTTTCCTTTTTCCAAGGAAGACTTTTTTAGAGTTCTTTTGAAATATAATTGAAATGAAGGTCATTTGCTCTAGCGTTCTGGAATTTTAAAACTAAAATTTCCGACAACCTTGGCTCGGCAAGCGAGTCGAAGCTTTTTATCTTTTAAATGAGGATTTTTTTCTTTGATTGTGTTGAGGGTATCTTGTTCAATTGTTCGAGGTTCGGTCAGTGAGTCTTTTTCAGTTTCCACAATTTCGATGAGGCATGTGCCACAACTACCAGCTAAGCACCCATGGGGAAGTTCTTGGCCATTTTTTTGAAATCCATCGTAGAGTGTGTCGCCTTCTTCAACTTCGACTTTTTGAGAACTGCTTTTGTTTAACACGGTGGGCATGGCGATTTTCTTCTCCAAATTTTATAAAAATACAACCTTATAAAAAGACAATCGACAACTTTGTCCAAAAGGTTTCGTAATTATTACGAGCTTTCATTTTACAAGTGCTTGGTGAAATAACCAAATGATTAAGGAGTACGACGCATGGCAATGTTTGAACATATTTCGACGATGGGCCACGAGCAAGTTATCTACTTTAGCGATCCATCCTGCAATCTCAAAGCCATTGTAGCGATTCACGATACTACACTGGGGCCAGCGCTTGGTGGGACGAGAATGTGGCCTTATGCCTCTGAGCAAGAGGCTCTGATGGACGTTCTTCGCCTGTCACGAGGTATGACATACAAAGCGGCTGTCTCAGGTTTGAATCTTGGTGGCGGTAAGGCTGTTATTATTGGTAACCCAAAAGAAGATAAGACGGAGGCTCTTTTTCGTTCTTATGGCCGATTGATTGAATCTCTTAATGGGCGCTATATCACAGCAGAAGATGTTAACGTTACTGTTGATGATATTGAAAATATTTTTGTCGAAACGAACAATGTTGTGGGGGTGGCTAAAGTTCATGGTGGTTCTGGTAACCCTGCGCCTTATACTGCCCTAGGAGTCTTTCGAGGGATGGAAGCTGCTTTAACAAAAGTTTTTGGCTCAAGAAATGTGAGCGGGAAAGTTGTGGCTATTCAAGGTGTTGGGGCTGTTGGGTTTGAGCTTTCCAAAATTCTCGATGAAAGAGGGGCTAAGATTTTTTATACAGATATTAACGAAGATAATATCCAAAGAATGAAAGAATGTGTTCCTAAAGCAGAATATGTTAAACCAGAAGAGATCTTTGATGTTCCCTGTGATGTTCACACACCTTGCGCACTGGGGGCTTCAATCAATGATGAAACGATTAATCGATTAAAAGCCAAAATTATCTGCGGAGCAGCCAATAATCAACTTGCTGAGAATAGGCACGGGACAATTTTAAAAGAAAAAAATGTGCTTTATGTACCAGATTATTTAATCAATGCCGGTGGATTAATGAATGTTAGTATTGAATTTGAAGGTTGGAGTGACACAAAATCTAGACGAATGATCGATAACATTTATAATACGACACTTAATATTTTCTCTATTTCTGAAACTGAAAATGTGCCAGTCAATCAAGCTACTGATTTGTTAGCAGAAAAGAGAATTGAATCGATTAAAAAAATTAAGACATCATATTTAGGAAATGTTGCTCACCGTTTTCCAGGAAGAAAGAGACGTCACTATATTGATGTTTAAAAGCCTGAGGACATTGAGAAAACAAAGCGTCTGTCTTCAACGCCTCTTATATCGGTAGGGCTAAGATCCACTGCATATGTGGATAGATCAAAAAAGAATCTTCTGGTTTGAAGTCCAAGTCCTGCTGATCCAAAACCGTCACCATAACCAAAGCGAATAAAGAAAGTTCTCGCAAAATCAATTTCCATTCCAGCACCAATTTTTCTTTTCTTTGACACTGAAGCGTATTCTCCAGTCATATCGCGATAGTTGGCTTCGAGATGGATCCTCATGCGTTTTCCAATTTGAGGAGTAATCGAAATTCCTCCATCAATCGTTCGAGGTATGTCAGTGGGAACAGGATTACCTGCTTTTCCTTCTTGAAATTCTGTCTCGCCAGTATTTCTCATGACAGCAGCAAAGGTGGGTAGCCAAGAAAAAGGAAGAGTTATTCGTGATCCAGCAGTAACAATCAAGGCTTTCCCATAAGAATAGTCGGAATCTTGAATGGAGATAGTATCTGTAGGTGCAAAATCGACTTGAAGTTGTTTGCGGTTAAGGTATGCAGCTGAAGCTCCGAGTTTAAATATTCCACCGAAAAGTGAAAGATTGAGTGAGGCAATGGGACCGTGATCCCGGCGTTCAGCAAATTCAAGGTCACTGGTTGCAGTCTCAAGTCGAGCTCTGTTGGACATGGATAAAAAATATCCCAGAGTAAAATATCTCATAGTGAAGTTAGGATAAAAATTAAATTTTGCGTGTGAAAGAGTTCCAGGGTTTTCGGCCATATTTTGGCGAATCCCATCGGCGGAGAAGTTGTCTGAAGCTTTGCTAAACGTATCGGATATTGAACCTTGAGTAAGGTTGAGAAACCCTTTGTTAACTTCTAAGTGCAGATTGGAGATATGAAAAGTAGGTTTTCGAACAGTTCCCAGTCCTGCAGGATTGTAGAAAGCGGCCCAGGGGTCATCAACTTTACAGATAAAGGCGTTTCCCATAGCCAATGCTCGAGCTGAAGTTACAAATTCAGGAAAAGCAGCATCTTCAAAAGCGAGAATGGCATAACTTTTGTTCTCGATATAAACGAAAAAAAGAATAAATAAGACTAAAAATTTTTTCATGCCCGACCACGGTTTAACAACACTTCGATACACGACTATTTTACCTTTGAAACCACAGGTCAAACTACCGTTGGAAAAGATTGCCGTAGTAAAAAAGACGGCTTTTAACCTATTCCTAACAATCCGAATAATGAGTTGGAGAACTGAGCGAATTTATTGAACTCAAATTGAGAACTTTAATTGGCACTTGAGAAAAGTTAAGAACACGCAAAGAAGGCTAAGTGCGAGAAATTACGAAGGAAAATGGTGAGGGTCTATAATAATGTCTTTATATAAAAAGGATGAAGTTAAGAAATAGTGAAAACGAAATCTAACTTTCTCATTTATGTGTTTTTTGTGATGATTTCTCTGACGCTCGTGAGTTGTTTTGAAAGTGAACCTACTGATGAAGAAAAGTCACAAGTCTACAATGGTCATAAAAAAGCTGATAACCAGTTTACGGTTTCCAATCCAGATTCTGCAACTTACTACAAGCTTGGGGATACTTTAAAAGTTCCTCTGGTATTTCCTATGGATGTTACTGTAACAGGGAGCCCTTACCTAACTATTTCTTTAGGGGGAACGAGTCGAACGGCCACTTTTGTTACTCCAGCAGTGGATAGCGAAACGATTGAATTTGAATACACAGTTCAGGCGAGTGATCTTGACTTGGATGGCGTGGACTTACCGCCTTCAATTACTTTAAATGGGGGGAGTATTGTTTATCGAACTGAATATGATGCCAATACGGATTTGATTGATACGAGTATTTCCAACCTTAGGGTAGATGGAATCGTTCCAACAGTTTCAAGTATCACAGCACCGACCAATGGAACTTATACTTATCTTCAAAATATTTATCTATCTTTGAACTTTTCTGAAAATGTTTATGTCAACGGAGTTCCACGAATCTCATTCGATCTTGCTGGAGCAACTAAGTATTTTACTTATTATCAAGGTAACGGGACCACCACTTTAGATTTTGTCTATCAAGTTCAAGGTGGAACCTATGATAACGATGGAATCGTTATAGGAAGTACGATTGATTTTAATGGTGGAAAAGGAATTCGAGATATTGCGGGAAATATTTTAAGTACAACGATATCTCCTCCTGCCACGGGAAGTGTCATCGTCAATGGAGATGCTCCTGTCATTCAAAGTGTTAAGGCTCCTACTAATAAAAAATATGGGATAGGGAATACTCTTAGTTTTGATGTTACATTTAACGAAGCAGTTACCGTGTCTGGAGCTCCTCGGATTCAGTTGACGGTGGGAGCAGCTACACTTTACGCCGATTATGCTTCAGGAACAGGAACGACAAAATTAACTTTCGACTATACTGTTTCTCCGGGTGAAAATGACAGCGATGGTATTGCTGTCGTTAGTCCTCTCCAACTCAATTTAGGAAGTATTAAGGATGCAGGAGGGAGAGATGCCATTCTCACTTTCACTGCCCCTAACACACAATATGTTTTTGTGGATGGTGATGTTCCTCTCGCGCCGACTTTTAGTGCGATACTTCCAGAATCGCCCTCCAATAAAACAGATCCTATTATTCAAGGAACAACGGAAGCCTATGCGACAGTTCGCCTCTATTCCGATGCTTGTAGTACTCTGGTGGCTACGAAAACAGCAAGTTCTTTAGGGTCTTTTACATTCAGTCTTTCAGGGTTAAGTGTTGGTTCTTATAATTATTATGGGCAAGTCACAGATTTAGCAGGCAATGTCTCTGGCTGTACGGCCGGACCACTCAATTATGTTGTTTATGCAATGCCTAGTGGAATTGGTTGGTTTCAATCAACTTCTTCAACGAACGGAGTTGATCTCAACTTGACGACAGAATACTCACTTGATTGGAGCACATTATCACGATTTGATTACAATTATTTCTCTCATTCCACGACAACAAATTCTGAAAAGATAAAAGTTAAAGTTGCAGGACACTATCTTTTATCATTAAACCTACCGCTTTTTGATACTGGTTCAGGACAAAGAGTGGGGGCGGAAGCGAAGGTGTATGTTAATGGCGCAGTATTGGAAGAAGGAGTCTCGTCTTCATCGTATATACGTTTCACATCTGGTCACGAGGAGTCCTCTGGCCAACTTAATATTATGCTTTCCAATTTGAGTGTTAACGATGAGATTGAAGTAAAAGTAGAAGCAATTAGTTCTATAACTGGACAAGTCAATGTTTTAGAAGCAGCCTCACTTTATCTTGAATATATGAAAATTGGAGAGTCTTTATTTTATGCAAAAGCAACTGATGTGACAGGGGGAACTGATATTAACGTCGCAACTAATAATGAACTTCAGTGGACAGCAGTCTTAAAGGATTCCGCTAGTTATGCTCACAGTAATGTTGCAGCCCCAGAAACGATCACTTTTGCCGCTTCCGGAGATTATATGGTCTACGTGAATTTGCCGATGACCAGTGCTGTCCAGAGAGCTAGTACTAAAATTAGAGTCTACTTAAATGGATCACCTATTTCTGGTGCTCAGGGGAAACAAGGGTATATACGGGCTTTAGATAATCACTTTAATGCTTCTGCTCATTGGGCGGGTCTTATTACAGGTGTTGCTTCGACAGATGTTTTAACGATAAAAACAGAAGTCGCAGGCGAAGCGGGAACAGTAACTGTTCGTGCTGCTAAAAAAGCAACGCTATTGATGAGAAAAGTTGATACAACTGAAAATATTTTAGCACTGAATGGGACTACCGTTGAGGCAGGAACGAATTGGAATCAATCAAGTAATTCTGCAGTTCAATGGAGTGCTCAAGATGTTAATGACGTGACTAATTACACACACAGTACAAGTGTTAATAATCATGAGATTCAAATAGAGACAGCTGGAGACTACTTGGTTTATTATTCAAATTCTTTGACTTCAACCGCTCAAAGAGCCAATGTCCGCTCTCAGATATACGTTAACGGAAGTCCTGTTAGTGGAGCGATAACTTCGAGTAATTATATTCGGGCCGGGAGTGCTCACGTCGAATCTTCAGCTTTGATGATGTATTATCTCAAAGATCTGAGTGTTAATGATATCGTCACAATGGAAATTATCAAAGAAGCAATCACAGGGACTGTAACGGCTGATGATAATGCCAAAATACTTTTTTGGTATAAACCATATTAAGAAATATATTATTCTTTTTCTTCAAATAAATCATTGAGCTTTTCTTCAATAATGTTGTTTTGAGAATCGCTAGAATCTGATTTCTCTGAAGAGTCGTTTAAAACTGTTACAGAATTTTCATCATGTAATTTTTTAGAGAACTCTGGATAGAGGGCGAGTGTATTATTAATATTCAAGAAAACTCTGTTGTAATAATCATAGATCAGTTTTTGGCTTTGCGGGTTGTTGTATTGAAGGAGGATGAGAATCCAAGGTGAAGTGTATTTTATAACATCTTTTTTATTTCTTTCTTTAAGACGAGGGTATGATTCAATGTCTTTTTTTATAGATTGAAAAATCCAAGAAGAAAAGTCATCAAATTGACTTTTAACAGGATCGATAATCTTTAAATTTTCATTGAGATCATTAATATTTTTTAGAGATTTTTTGAGATCAAAAATTTTTTGTAGATTACGGTATTTGAACAAATCTTTATAAATAGTCGATTTAATAATATAGAGAGATTCTCGTTTCTCTAGATATTTAAGGTATTCATTTGTTTTTTTTATATTTTCTTCAATCTTTTCGATATCATGTGAAAGCAAGCTATTTGTTAGAAGTATCCATTCATAGGGAATATTGAGCTTGAGAACATTTAACTTTTTAGATTCTGAATAAGTAGAAAAGCTTAGAGAATAAAAAAATAAAATTAATAAAAAAAGCTTCATAATTGAACCTTGAAATATTTCCCTAAAGTGCTAATGAAAAAATTTTTCCCTGATTGAAAAAGATGAATACTACTTTCAAATTCTTGAAGAACTTTGTTGATCCTAGATATGGGATTATATTGAATGAGAGAATAGCTATTTTTAAGATTGTCTTTGTCATATTCAATTTTTGTAAAGTAGATATTGTTTTTATGACAAAAAATCTTGCTGCCTGAGTTTTCTTGGTAACGAACAATGGTTTTTGCAAGTTTCGTTTTTAAATCAACTTGCATGATGTTTGTTAAACTATCATCCATAGTGTGGCTTTTTCCTGTTTCAAGGAGATAGGCATAGTTATCCATAAGACAAAAACTAAGCTTATGGCCAATTTGAGTTTCAAAAATTTTACTTTTATTTTTTTTAATCAAATCATAACTCATCAAAACGACTGAGCCGCTTTCGTTGATATCCGTATAAAGTACGGACTCGTTTGATGGAAAAGCGACGAGTGGGCGAAAATAGGGGTGCAAGTAGTTTTGAATGGCAATGGCATGGACGCGCTCTCTAAAAGGCAGATACTGAAGAATGAGCTCTTTGCGATCGGGAACGAAATATGAAATCCACGTACTTTTTAAATGTAGAGATGGTGATACTCCTCGGCCGATCTTGACAGGTTTAGCACTTTGAGAATTGAGCAAAAAGATATTATTGGATTTTCTCAAATTGAGTTGAGAAAGATAATCGACATCTTGTTCAATGGCGATAGAGTCTGAATCATAAGGCATAGAGAGATTATAAAAAGTATTTCTTTTTTCGCCCTTTAAAATAATTTCGTTTTTGAAATTTTTATTTTTGAGTAAATTTCCACTTGAATCTTGAAAAAAGTATGCGTTTTCTTCAGGAAGTGTAAGCTTTAAATTTTCTAAACGAAATTTAGGAATGTAAGGTGTGATAATATCAGATCCAAAAACTAGGCTAGTGTATATAAAAATGAAAAGAGTGGAGACAACTTTAGCGATAGAGGGCATGAAGGCTCCAATGGTTCGTAGGGTGAGTTGCTTGAAAGTTTTCAATCGAAGATTGTATCGTTTTCCATTCCACGATTTGTGGAGAACTAATATTATCAATAGCCGAGAGAAGTAGAATTCTCTCTGTTAAGTATTTAAGATCTTTTGAAACACCCACAACGATAAATGGAATGGGATGACATTGGTTAAACTGTTCTCTAAAAAAATCATTGGGGTAAAGATCTTCGCCACAACCGAGTCCATGAATTATTGATTTCTTTTTAAGTTTTTCTTTGAGTTGAGTGAGATTGAAAATTTTACTTTCTTTCAGTTTGAATTTGTTTTTAAGGAGATGATGGGCTGAAGATTTTAAGTTCTTATAATTATCTGGGAAATAAAAAAGAGAACTGTCATTTTTATAAGTGATAAAGTTTGAAAGTTTTCGACCGTTAAGAAATATTTTGATGGGACATTGATCGACACTACAGTTGTGGGACGAATAATAAATATTACACCCACTATTTCGTGACATTTCTAAGCTCGAAAGATTTGAAATTTCATTGAACTTACATTTGTTATTAAGTGGAAGCTTTTTACTTTCATAGAGTATTTTACTCACGACATTTGTGACTGATTCCGGATGTTTATCTAGACCACCAAATATGACGGGAAAGCAACGTGTTTCTTTTGCAAATTCATTGAAATAGCAAAGTTGATTTTTCCATGTGTCTTCTATCCCCATTTCTTTAGAAAAGTTTCTAAATTCATATAAATAATGAGAAGCACATTTCGGTGGAGAAAAAGTTTGTTTAAGAGGAGGGGCTTCCGAAAAATATTGTATAATTCTTCCAATATTAATGATACTTTCATTGGATAAGCTTCCAGGACAGTCTGAGACAGATTCATTAAAAATTGAATTATTGTAATTTGTGTTAAAAGCTGGGCAATTGTTTTTCGGGAAGTAGGCTCTGTGAAACTGAGAATAAGCTGTTGAGCAAGCCTCAGGGTGGTTATTGATCGATGAAATACAAGAATCGTAATCTTTTATCTCAAGTGCTGAATATTTTTTTAGAATCCCACGGCACATAGGTTGGAGAAGATACGAGAGATTTCGATTTTGTAGGACTACACTAAAAAAATCGTCGTTAAACAACCGTGAACAAAACTGTTGTTCGTTATCCAAGTTTGAAATTAAAGACTTAATCACACTCGTCTTGCTCGAGCCAAGATTATTTTTTATATTTTTACTGAAATAAACTGACTTTTTTTCTTGAGCGTTGAGGTTTGTATTCCCTTTCTTGTTGAGAAGAATTTTTTCACCTTCATTTATTTTTTCGCCTAAGAAAATATAAAAGGGTAATTGGTTTGAATCGAGAATAGATTCGTGGAATTTATAACATTCATTGTTGTTTTTTGGGACGTTGATTCTTAAATTTGAAACGAGATTATCAAATTCGCTTTTTTCAAAATACTTAATGGTTGTAAATAATTCTGGGCAGTGATTTTTTAGATAGATTTCACTATATTTTTTTGGGTCTATAAGATAAGAGCTCTCTGCATCGTCTTCTAAAATAATATTTTTAATTCTACCATTAGTGACTCGCAAGAGATCGAGCCAAAGCATATAAGCAAACTGACAAGAGTTTTTGGATGCGAGAGCAATGAGAGAAGAATTAGTGTTGAATATAATATGCCGAAGAAATTCATTTGAAATGTGATATTTTTTTGGATTTTCACTCAATTGTTTTTCTGAAAGAAACGGAGCATTTTGATATTCTTGAATGAGTTTCTTATAAGTTCTGTTATCGATATCAACGAGACTTTGAAGTGATTGCAAAATACCTGGAAGAGTGCTGTACCTTTGGGCAAAAGTAGAGACACTCGTCACGAGTGCGATAACAAATAGCAGACAGGAAAACCTAGCCTTATTGAATGGATTTCGCCAATACCTGAGCAATGTCTTCAATTTCTAACTCTTCTGTATTCTTAACTTTTCCCTTAGAGGAATTAAAGTTAATCATACAATAGGAGCAGGCAGTCGCCAATTTAGGGGCTTTTGTCTGAGCAATATGCTCAAGTCTATTTTCTGCAAGATCTTTTCCTTCATCAATTTCGTACCACATGTTTCCTCCGCCCATTCCACAGCAAAGTGCAGTGTCTTTGCTTTTTTCCATTTCTGTAACTTTAACACCCGGAATGGAATTGAGGATTTCTCTTGGGGCATTGTATTGCCCATGATGTCTTCCGAGATAACATGGATCGTGAAATGTGAATTCTTCGTTAATGCTAGTCGCTGGTTTGAGCTTGCCTGTTTTGATGAGATCCCAAAGGAGCTCAGTGTGGTGAACAGTTTCGAACTTACCATCTTCAAATTTAGCGTATTCCTTTCCTATCGTATGGAGGCAGTGTGGGCAGTGAGTAACAACTTTTTCAAATGAATATTGATTCATGTTGGCGATATTTTCTATCGCTATTTCAAAGAAACTATATTCATCACCAAATCTTCTCACGGGATCGCCATTACATTTTTCAGTTTTTCCCATTACTGCAAAACTAATACCTGCCGTTTTTAATAGACTGACAACGCTCTGGACGACTTTCTGGTTGGAGGCATCATAGGAGCCTGCACAGCCCACATAATAAAGGTAATCAATTTTTTTTCCTGGTTCGGCCACGGGAACATCGAGCCCATCGGCCCATTTAAAGCGATCATCTTGAGCAATTCCCCAGGGGTTACCGTTGACTCGAATTTTATTGGCAGCATCGGCAGCAGCGGGAGGCAGTTGTCCAAGGGTGAGAGCCTTGTAACGTTTAAGTTCCATAATGAGATTTACGTGTTCAATATTCATGGGGCATTCTTCCATACAGGCCCCGCAAGTCGTACAAGCATCGAGTTCATTGTTTGCGTAAATATTATTATCCCAAAAATTAAAATCATCTTTGGCGGTAGCGGAATTATCTCTTGCTTTTGTAATGATGAGTTTAGGATCGAGAGGTTTAGCTGAGAGATTGGCAGGGCAGACCTGGGTGCATCGACCACACTCCACGCAAGCGAGAGTATCGAGACGATTTTTCATTGAGAGTTCAGATATTTTTCCAAGCCCAAATGTTTCAGCACTTTCATCTTCGAAATTCATGGGATTGAGAACAGCCCCTCTTCTAGGCGGTGTAATAAGGGCATTGATAGGAGCTAAGAGAAAGTGAACGAACTTCGTATAAGGTATACTGGCAATAAAGAACATTGTGTTCGCCATGTGAAGAAACCAAGTTATTCGATATGTAATGGCCAAATTTTCGTCTGTGAGATTAAAGCTGCCTAAGATAGAAGCGAGAGTGTATCCAATAGGAGACCAAGCACTTTCAGCTTGAGGCATACCTGTTCCCAAAATTCTCAACCCTTCAATCAGATATCCTAATAAGACGAGTGCAGCAAGCATTCCATACATGAAAAGTTCTTGCTTAGGCTTAGTTGCAGAAAGATATGAGGGTTTGTCGAGGTAGCGTCTTTTGTATGCGAGAGCTAACCCAATGAGAATCGCCAATCCAGCAAAATCTGCAAGAAATGAAATGACGATATAGACAGGACCTTGAAATACTTTAAAAGGAGTATCGTAATGAATGGCGACTAAATCGGTGGCAATCCAGAGGATAATGAATCCGTAGTAAATGAGTGCATGGAATAACCCTGGAAACTTAAAGCGCTTTAATTTTCCTTGGAGAAGTAGGGTTTGCCAAAAATTTTTCCAATTGAGTTTTTCGGGAAGGAGACCTTTATAGGACTTGCCTTGAGTGACGAATTGAAACTTTTGATAGACTCCATTGCAAAAAATTCCCAATGCGATAAAAAATAGTCCGTACATAATAACTTTAAACGAACCGGGAATATTCCACATAATTTCGCGTGTTGCATCCATACCACTCGACTCCTAATAAATTGTTTTTCTTGACTATTATATGTGAAAAGTAGGAAAAATTAAAAATGATTTGGGCTTTTATTTTAACAGTTTATACATTTTTTGAATTTTTCAGACGTTCGGTTCAACTTAAGGCAAATTACCACTTAAAAAATCTTTTTATTGTTGTGACCTTGGGGGTTTTGGTCATTCAAAGTCTTGGTTTAGTCGATTATTGGGTCGCCGCCTGCTTGGGGCAATTGTGCTATCTCCTTCTTCAGCATGAAAAATATCGTTTTATTTGGTGGGTTGGCGCTTTACTAGCGGCCATGGCCTTTTTGATTGCTCAGGGATGGATGCATTTTTCTTTTGTCTTCGCCTGTCTGGTACTTCTAAATCTCCATCAGCAGCAAAAGCGAGACTGTTTATATCGCTTAGAAGATCGCTACTATGGTGTAAGCACAATCATGCAAGCAGCAATCCTAACTTTTTCAGGGAGTGTAAATGAAATCGATTTTATTTGGTGGTTTGCGTTACTTGGAGAACGCTTCATGCTCTTTCAACTCTTTGGGCTCAATTTCTTTAAATTTTCCTTTGAAAGAAGTAAGTTAAACAATACTTTGAGTGAGGCCCAGTCTTGAAAAATCTTTTGAGTAAAAAAATTCTTCTCTTTTTTGTGCTCGTTTCTTGTTCACACGTGAGCTTAATTGGCCTTAAGGAGCATAGCTTTACTCAGCAACCTCGAAAAATTGTTTGGCTCCAAATTGCGGGTTTTGAACTAGAACACCTTGCCCTCCTGAAGATGACAAGATGGTATTCCAAGACGGGAAAGACTTTTGAAAAATTTGTTTGTGTCGGTGATACTTGGTCATATAATCTTTATGATTTACGTCCTAATGAGAAAAAAAGTTTTCTTGCTCAAGAAGTTGGGAAAAGTAATATTAAAGGCCAATGTTCGGACTACAATGAATCTCCACTTTGGAAAATACTTGGGAGTGAAAAAGATTTTCAATCATATATCGTTGAAAATTATGCAGATAAGAGCAACACAGTTCTCGAAGCCATCGATTGCCAGAAAAAAGATTTTTTAGATTTTACGACGGTCATATCAAGAAGTCCTAATAAAATAGATATTAAAGATAAATCAGTGATGGTTGGTGATTTCCATTTTGGAGATAAGAGTGTCTTAAAAAAAGATAGCATTTATGTCGATAAATCTTGCAAAGGGAAGAAGTGTTTTTCAACTTTATTGCAAACTTTAACTTCGTTGTATTCAAGAGAATTAGAGCACACGACAAAATATGTTCTGACATTAAGAGATTTTGAATATTACCAAAACATTAAAGAAGGAAATTTCAAAGAAGCGGCTAATATCTTGGCTCAGTTAGAAGAATTTTTGGATTATTTAATGAGTACACAGTCGCCATCCGATACACTTGTGCTGATCTCAGGTGCTCACGGCCACCCACTCGAATTTCCTCATGAAGGCAAAGATTGGAAGCTTGTTGAAAATAATGGCAAGAAGATTCTCTTCAAAAAATCTTCGCTTTCAACACCTGTGTTGTCTTGGGGAGCGAGAGCTGAAAATTTTTGTGGAATATATCAGGAGTACGAAATTTTTGAGAGGATTTTCTTTAACAAACAAAAACTGAAACTCGGCTTGAAAATTTTTGAATGAATATGGATTTACGCAATTTAAGAGAAGATTTAAAGTTTAAAGAATTTACAGAAGAAATGGCTGGAGATGATCCTTTTGATCTTTTTCAAGAGTGGTATCAAGAAGCTTTGAAAGCTCAACTCGTTCAGCCTAATTATTTAACACTTTCTACTGCAAACAAGAAAGGACATCCCAGTAGTCGAATTGTTCTTCTCAAGGAAGTCGAAGAAAAGAAATTTATTTTTTTTACCAATTATAATAGTCAAAAAGCTCAGGAAATTATTGAAAATCCATTTGTCAGTTTAAATTTTTATTGGGTAGCCATCAATAGACAGGTCTCTATACGGGGAGTATGTCAAAAAACAATGAGATCGAAATCGGAAGATTATTTCGCTAGCCGACCTCGAGATTCACAAATTGCTGCTGTTATCTCGAAGCAAAGCGAAATCACTCCAAGCCGTGACAACATGGAAGCTGAATTTTCAAGATACAAAAATGAATACGAAGGTAAGGAAATTCCTTGCCCTGAATATTGGGGAGGTTTTGAAGTAACTCCTTCAGAATTCGAATTTTGGCAAGGCCGTGAAAGTCGATTACATGATAGAATCTTTTTTGAGTGGAACAAGAGCAAAAATTCTTGGAATCGAACTCGCAAGTATCCATAAAACACTATGCTTAATCTAATACTTTTTAAAAGCCCACAGGGACTAGTTGGTCCACAGCTATCAGAGTTTATGAGTGATGAAAGTTTGCACATCGCTCCTGGTCCGAAACAAGTTGATTTAGTTCGAGAGCGAATGAAATCTCAAAATTGTCTTTCCATAGCACAATGGTCACAAGAATTATTGGAGCAAGTTTCAGATCAACCACGAGAAAGAAAGTCGGTACTTCTTAAACATTTATCAACTCTTTGGAAGATTGAGTGTCAGCGAAATAGTAAAGCTATTCGCTATGGAGAGTTTGAAAAAGCTTTTAAGGTTTTTACTGAGCTTAAGTCTTATACAAATGAAAAAGATCTCTTCTTATCACTCGTGGAAGAATTAGAGGAGTTTGAAAGTCAATTTTTTGCGAAATCCTATCTTTACTTGGAAGAAGTTGGCTTTATTGATGAATATAAAATTTTTTCTATTCTCAAAGAAAATTCTTATAAACTAGAATTTACACACGACACATTTTTCTTTTGGAATTTTAAATTTTTTAATCCATTGCAAATAGATTTTTTTCAAGAAATTGCTCGAGAAAAAGAAATATTTCTTATTTTTCCAAAGTTTGCCTATGAAAGGGCTAATGATCTCGATTGGGTAAAATGGATAAAATTCGATAACATCTTCGAATTTGAAGAAGAAAAAAATCAAAAGATAAAAATCTGCAAGGCTGATTTTAATTATTTAAATAAGGTTTTGCGAAAGAGTGAAATTAAAGATTATACACCCTATTATTTAGGACAAGCTGTCGGTCCAGAAAAAATATTAGAGACAATTGCTCTGAATGTGAACTGCAAAGTGAATTATGATTTTTTTGAAGCCTCTACGGAAGAGGTTTTTAATGAACTTGAAAAAGCTGAAGAAATCACAAATGTACTTCTAGATAACTGTATTAAAAGATGTGTTATGGAGAGGCAGTTTTCTAAGTTAAAAGTTTATTTGCAACTCAAAGAAGAACTAGAGGACTTTCAAGGTTTGTCTGAAGTTAATAGTGAGATCAGTTTATTTGATCGCTATGTTCTGCGAAATCTTGTTAATCTCAACCTTCCCAGAGTTAATCTCATTTCCTCTATACCGAATACTCATAAAGTTCTAGGAGTGAAGGATGATCTCATTTATGCGAAATTTGAAAACGACTTAGTTATTGTTTGTAAAGATTATATGACTTCTGAAAGAAATGATCTTCCATTTGGTTATGAACTTCTCAAAAAACTTGCGGCTATAGGGCCTCTAAAAAGAGGTGAATTAGAAAATGATTATAATTTTTCAATTCTTAAAGCATTTGTTGATAACGGAAAAGGAGTTTTACTGTTGGATCAGCAATTAATTGACGATCCATATTCTCGAATTCACGATTTTATAACTTTGGACGGGAGTGAAGTCGAATTAATTGAATCAGACCAAAAGTTTGAAATTATGCCTGACTATCTTATAAAAGAAAGCCCACTCGATGCCCAATTTATTTTTTCAGCATCAAAGCTTCAAACGTATATTGATTGTCCTCGGAAATTTCAACTTCAATATATTACAAAGAGAATAGAAGCTGATTTCTATGTAGAAGAACTAAGTGCAATTGAAATTGGACAAATTGAACACGAATTAATTGAAAAAGCTTACGATAAAAATGTTGAGTTTTCTCAGCTTAAGAAATGGGTAGTGGAACATCTTGAAAACAATATCTATCCAAGTAAAAAGTTATCAAAAATTAGAAAAATAGAGGTTAATGAAAGCATTTATGAACATGTTAAAAATGGTGTTGAATTTTTGCATAATATTTTAAAAAATTTTTCCGATCCTAAGGTTTACCTTGAACAAAAAATTGAAAGTCCTGGTGTCTTTAGAGGGAAAATAGATTGTGTTATCTATGATGAAGAAAGATTAGCCTTGCTCGATTTTAAAAGAAGTAAGGCTAGTATTCCCAGTTTCAAAAATGTTCAAGAATTTTCAAACGTACAACTTTGGAGCTATTATTCGCGTCTTGATCAAAAACATACGAAAGTTCTCCTGGGCTATGTTTGTTTGGATGATCTCAATGATTCACTCCTCGTCAGTTCTGAAAAATTTGGAGAGATAAAGCAAAGTACCTTAGATATCCAAGATTTTGCCCAAAATTATTTAGCCTTTGAAGATGAACTTTTTAATAAAATGAAATCGGAAGTTTATTTTTCTCCACAACCCAAAAATTTAATGACTTGCCGTTATTGTGAAGCTCGGTCCCTATGCCCAAAAGGAGAAGTTAATGAATAGCGAACAGGCATTGGCTGTCCAGGCTCATGGAGGAACAGTATTAAGAGCTGGTGCAGGAGCAGGAAAAACATATGTCATCATTGAACATCTCGTCCATTATCTTGAGGAAAACTTACTCAAAAAAATTGACTTACACGGAGATAAACTTTTTGTTAAAAATCAATGCCAAGACTTCTTAAGAAGTGTCGCTGTCGTTACTTTTACTAGAAAATCAGCTTCTGAATTACAAGAAAGGGTTAAAAGAAAAATAATAGATCTTTCTAGCAAAGACGAAAAATGGAATATCGTTCTTGAAAATCTCAATAAGATATTTGTTGGCACTATTCATTCTCTATGCTTAAGAATTATTCGTGATACGGGTGGTGATTATTCTCTAGAGAATCTGAAAGTGGAAGATGACTTTGTTATAAAAAGAAAAATTGAAAAGCTTATTGATGAGTATTTAGAAATAAATCAAAATGATATTGAGCTTATAAAGCTTAAAAAAGATATTGCTAATGCTATTAGCAAAGTTTTTCTCGACGCGCACTTGCGTCTCCAATGGGAACAAAGTTCTATAGAATTATCAAAAACATCTGAGTACTATGAAGATTTTTGGCACCTCAAAAGTTTTCAAATCCCACAATGTCAGCCTAGCAAGAAGGGTAAGTGGTTTGATGTTTATAAAAAAACGCATTCGATAAAAGAATCTCATAAAAATATTCAGCAGAAACTTGAAGAGCTATACCAATATTATAGTGAAATAAAGAGAATGCCACCCACACCTAAAGAGGGTATTTCTGAAGAAGTTGAACATGCTTATTCTAAGATTAAAGATTTTAAAATATTTCTTAAAAAATTTATGGAATGTGTCGAATCCTATGAGGAGCATTTTGAAGATACGATTGTTAAAACTTATCAAAGCATAAAACAAGTATTTGATTTTGTATCAGAAAACTATTTTAAGGATCTTAATATTAGTTATACAGATCTCGAGTATCTTAGTTTGAAAATTCCTGACCAGGAAATCACAAAATTCAATAAGCTGATAATTGACGAGTATCAAGATGTTTCTGTGACTCAATATGAAATTATAAAAAAAATTATAGGTGGAAATTTTGATCACTTATTCGCAGTAGGTGATATAAAACAAGCCATTTATGGTTTTCGAGGTGGAGAAGTTAGTGTTTTTTCTCAAACTGAAGCAAAAGTTAAGAATTGTTTGGAGCTTCATTCAAACTATCGCTCTGATAAATCGGTCGTAGAGTTTAATAATATTTTCTTTTCGAAAAAACTCCCCCATTTTTTTAGACAAACAGCTATGCGAGAAGAGGTCGGGGGGGTTCACGAGTTCAATGTTAATCTCAATCAAGATTTAAGCAAAGAGCAATGGCTGAAGTTGGAAGCAGATATTATCTTCAAAGAAATTCAAAATAAAATTAAGAATTTTAAAACAATTGCAGTTCTTTATAAATACCTTGCTCCCTCTAAATATTTAGTAAAGAAAATTATGAATTCTCAATTAGGCTTAGAGGCTCTTGTTAAGGTTCAAGGTGCAGAAGATCCCATCCTTTCAATTTTTTCCTTTCTGCTGAAATATATAAAGAAAACTAAGAAGAGTGGAGATGATCTCAAACTAGCTCAATTCTATATTGAGGGATTTTTTCACTATATTGATCTAGATAAAAATGAACTCGAGCAAAATATACTCGATTTTGAAAATAAAATACCTGTTTATGGGGTTTACTTAAGTTTTATTAATTTCTTAGTTGTCAGCCGACTCAATTTATCACAATACCGAGAAAATTTAGAAAAAATTTCTAAACTATGCCGTATTTACAATGACAATGCTTATGCCATTTCTAATTCATTGGCTAAAATGAAAGAAGACCGCTTGAGTTTTGAGTTTATGAAAAATGGTCATGTCGGGAAGATTGAAATTATGACAGCTCACGCCTCTAAGGGACTTGAGTTTGAATGTGTCTTTATTGGAGGAGTCATGGCCAATGCAAGAGGAGGTGTTGATAGTTTGAGTGTCGGTAAAGAAAGAGCAAGTTTTTCATATCTAAGAAGAGATAATAAGAAGGAAAAAACACCACAATATTTTTTGGAAAGAGAAATCGCTAGAGAAAATTCCGAGTTTGAATCGCGCAGACTTTTTTATGTCTGCTGTACTCGTGCAGAAAAAGACTTGAACTACGTCGTTTCTAGATCTGGAACGAAAACAATGGAAAAGCGGAGTTGGGCAGAATTACTCCTTGGTGAAAATATTGATGAGGTAGAACAACACGATGTCGTTATAACTTCTGAATCCTTCGAAGAAAATCAATCTCTAAGACCCGCCTATCAAGTGTTTGATTTTTCATATGCTTCACAAAAGTCACACAAGAGTGTCCTTGGTTTTTTACCAGAACTTTCTGTAACAAGGTTTGCGAAACTTTCACTTTGTCCAAGAAAATTTTATTATGAAGAAATTCTACAAATTGATGAAAAACAATGTGAACTTATTAATCATTTAGTCCCTGCACCGGCAAGAACAGATGCATTTATAGATAAACCAAAAGGAGTTTCATATGCTCAGAGAGGTAGTGAAGTTCATTTTGTAATCCATAAATATTTAAAAAATGAAATAAGTACTAACGAGCGTACAAAATTTAGTGATATCTTGAATTGGGTTGAAGATTCATTAAAAAATAAATTCGATAAATTCGAATTAATATCTGAAAAAGAAATAAAATTTTCATTAAATCACTATATGATGACAGGAACTCCCGATTTAGTTTTGTTGAGCAAAGATTCGAGTGAACTTGAAATTTGGGATTTTAAAACAGGTATAGTTGATGAATCAACTGCAGTAATATATAAAGCTCAACTTGCGGCTTATGCTTATGGAATTGTTCAAGTTTATGGTTTGGAAAATATCCGAGAAATTAAAACTAAAAATCTTTACGTCGATTGCCAAGAGATAATGGAGTATAGCTGGGCTTCTATGGAAATTCTTGAATCTTATATTCAAGAAATATTTTTTCAATTTTATTCTTATGATAAAAAAGTAGAGAAACACTGTCGGGATTGTTCCTATCAATCTCTTTGCTATAGTTGAAAGCCATTATTCCTGTGTTAAAATAATTTCAAGATAAGTTATTAAAAATTTATGCTTTTTAAGTATTTTTAAGGAAATGGTAGTTTTATGAAGTATTTGTATCTTCTTACACTTAGTTTAGTGTACTTAACAAGTAGCTACACTTTTTCATCTGAAAAATCAGTCTATGATTTTGAGTGGCTAGATGATGATAAAGAAATATATGTTTTACAAAATAGGAAATATCGAAAAGATGGAAAGTTTAATCTTTCTCTTTTTGGAACAATGAACACCTCGGATAAGTTTGTTGATACTTACGGCGGGGGAATTAAAGCTGCGTATTTTTTTGCTGAAGAGTGGGGAATTGAACTAGCGATTGGACTTGGAAGTTCTAGCGAAAATACGATAAATGAAGGAATTAAAGAACAAGGCGCAGTTCCATTTTCACGATCGATCACTGGCTATACGGCAGCGAGTATGGTTTGGGCACCTTTCTATGGAAAATTTAATACATTTAATCTCATCTATTATCTTGATTGGTTTTTATCTCTTGGGCTCGCCTCTGCTCAGACCGAAGATAATCGCTGTTCGTTTAGTAACGTCTGTGCAATAGGAAATGATTCACTTACAACAGAAAGTGTTATGGCGATCACGTGGTCGACTGGGTTTTATTGGTACCTCTCGAAAATGTGGAGTGTACGCTTTGAATTTATGGGATTTCATTATTCAGCAGATCGATTTAGAGATCAAACAGGTACAAATGCATACGGAGAAAGTACAACTTTTCATAACTATAACATTAATGTTGGCTTAAATATGATGTTTTAAGAAAAGTAAGAAGGGACAAGGATGTTCAAATTTTATATATTATTTGTGATTTTTATTGGTAACTCCTGGGCTGTAAGTAAGTTAGATCTCTATAAAAAAAATATTAATTTTGCTTATAAAATGGGGTTTCGTTATGCGGTGGTACCCTGGGTAAAAGAGTATATTTATTTTGCTAAAGGTGACACTGGCGCCATTAATACAGAACTTGAAAAGCTTGTAATCCGGGCTGGAGCTAAAAACTTTGAAGGTTTAGATCTCCGATTATTACAATCTAGTCGAGGTTCAGTTTTTCATTATTTATCAGGTAAAAAACTATTTTCTAAAGGTCAGTATTCTCAAGCGAAAGACGAATTTAACAAAATTTCTGCGAATAGCATTTTTTTTAGCATGGGACTCAACTTTGTAGCGGTTATTGAATATTTGAATAAAAATTATTCTAGTTCGTTTAACAATTATAGTACATGTATAGACTCCGGTACTAGAGAGATGAACAACTATATTGATGATGAAGTCACTTATAAACAATTAAAAATAAATAGGGATCTATGTTTGGCAGGAAAAGCTCGTTCGCATTATGCCATGAGAAATCTTAATGAAGCAGAATCACTCTACCAAGATCTTGATAAAGCTTCTATCGTGTGGCCAAGTATTCTTTTGGAAGAAGCCTGGGCCAGTTTTTACAAAAAAGATTTCAATAGAACGTTAGGAAAATTGGTTACCTATAATGCTCCACTTTTGCGATATAACACAAATCCAGAAATTTACGTCCTTCGAGCCATGACTTTTTTAAGAATGTGTCTTTATCGAGATGTAAGCTATGTTGTCGATGAATTTTATAAGAAGTATGAAAAATTAGCTGAATCGCTGGAAATTACACTCAATAAGTACACTAAGAGTAGAATTTATTACTATAATATGCTCTTAAGTTACAAAGATTTTCCAGATAAAAGTATGGTCTATGAACTTCAAGGTATTTATAAATCTCCCAACGTGAAATCATTTATTGAAAATATCGAAGCCGCAGAACTAGAAAAGAAAAAAGTTTATTCAATTAATGGAGGAGCTATAAAAAGATCACTACTTCTCAATCTTAATGAGTTTATTACTACTCAAAAAACTGTCATCGGAGTTATTGTAAGAAATAAGCTCAAAAAATATGCATATGACTTGAGAAAAGCTTTTCAAGCGATGAGTTATATGAAGCTTGAAGTTTTAGGAAGAAAGAAAGAAGCACTTTATGCCGGAAGAAGTTTTGAAGGAAAACGAGGCGATGTTAGTTATCTAAATAGGACAAGTAAACAATACTTTTGGGACTTCATTGGTGAGTTTTGGGCAGATGAATTGGGTGACTATGTTTTTACCCTTCCTACGGAGTGTAATTAGATGAAGTTAGCAAAAGTTGCAACAAAAGACATGGGCTTCCAATTAATTACTTTATTATTCTTCCTATCGTTTTCTATGACCGTTTGGGGGCAGGGTGCAGAAGCTCGAAGAAAAGAAGTTCTTTCTATCATTGATGAAGAAATTCATGAAGTAAATCGACTTTCAAGACAGTATAAAGGGCAGAATCCGAGTGTACTCTTTAGGAAGTCAGAGCTCTATCTCGAAAAAGGAAGACTTATTAAAGAAGAGGAAAATGAAAAATATTTGTCAATTCCTCCTGAGAAAAGAAAAAAAACAAAAAAGAATGCATACTTTAAAACCTCATACTCGTACTTTCAGGGAGCTAAAAAAGAAGCATTAACTTTAATAAAAAAATTTCCACGCTATGAGAGATCTGCAGATGTCTATTACATATTAGGCTTTAATGAGAAAGAGTTTGGTTCAACCAATAAATCACTCGAATATCTCCATAAAGCAGAAAAAATGTCTAAATCAGATAGTCGAGCAAGAGTGAGAGCTCAAAATGCTCTTGCTGAAATCTACTATAATAAAAAAGAATACAAAAAAGCGATTAATTATTACGAGAAAAACTTAAAAGAAACAAAAGATCGATGGTGGACAAAAGATGCTTTTAATCTTGCGTGGTCATATTTTAGAGTCCGTAATTACGATAGAGCTATAAAACTCATGATAAAAGTTGAAGACCTGAGTAAAAGATCTGAATACATTGATATGAGTAATGAAGTTCAAAGAGATATTGGACTTTTTTATGCGGAATCAGGTCGAACAAAAGAAGGAGTCGAGCACTACAAGAAGTATAATAAAGATTATTCATTAGAATTGATCACACTTGCTGCTTTTTTAAAACAATCGGGTAAGTATGCACAAGCTTTAACCGTCCTTACAGAAGCCTTGAAATTAAGCGAAAGTTATAAAAATAAAATTAAAATATATTTAAGCCGAATTGAGCTTTTTGATAAATATGAAAAAACGAGTTATCACCTAAAAGATTGTATAGCTCTTTATAAAATTACAAAAAACTATGAACTCGAAAAAGATCAGTTTGAAATATATAAGTATCAAGTTAAAAAACAGATAGGAAAATTACAAAAACAAATAGCGAACCCAACTTATAAAAAGTCTAGAGAAGTTCGTCAGTTAAAGGTTCGCCAAGTTGTTAGTTATTTAACACTCTTGAAGGCCCTTGAGCCTTCCTCCAAAGATGATAGCTATTTTTATATGGCTGAAACTTACTATCAAGCAGATGATTACGAAAAAGCTATTGATAACTATGAAAAAGCTTATCAGAATGCCTTAGAGAAAAAAGATAAAAAAATTATCAAACTTTCCATGGAAGGAATGCTTGCAGCAATTGGTGTTCCCAAGTCGAAATTTCCTAAAAGAGAGCAGTATTACTACAAAGTTTATAACTCTTACCTTTCATATGATCCTAGATCCAAAAAATCCCAGGAAATTTATAAAAGACTCTATAAGTATGAATTTGATCGAAAAAATCCTGTTGAAATGAAGAAGCTATTAAATCGATACGCAGAGAATTTTCCAAAAGATTCACCAAGTCAAGAAAAGATGATCAATTCTTTGATTGAAATTTATAATAAACAAAAAGATTCCGGACAGCTTGCTCTGTTGATGAGTGAAATCTCAGAAGGAAAATATTCGATTTCTAAGAAAGCTAAAAATGACCTTACAGATATCTATCAAAAAATTGAAGCTAAAAAGGTGGAAGGGTTTCTTAGTAAAGGTGATTATAGTTCAGCAGCTGAAGGTTATCTGAAAATATACTCTAATCCAAGAACGAGTAAAAAGGCTCGATCGAACGCAGCCTATAACTTAATGATTATCTATTTTAAAGCCCATAAACTACAAGAAACATATGGTTGGGGGGTGAAGGCCCTTAGTTTGATGGACGTGCAAGACTTTTATAATTATAGAAATACATTCCTGACAATTACGAAATACTTATTTGATCGAATGCAATTTGCAGCTTCGGCGGATCTTTCACATCGCGGTCTCGGTAAAATTTGTAAATCGAAAACCGATATGAAGAAAAAATTTTTTGATAATGCAATTTATACTTATATTGCTGCCAATAATTTACGAAAAGTTTCAGAGCTACGAAATCTTGTCAAGCCATGTTCGATACCAAGTTCTTCGCTCTATGCCCTTGATTTAGAGGTATTAAGATTTTACCTAAATGCGAAAGATTTTAATGGTCTCGATCAGTATGTCCAAAGAGTCCAAGGAAACAATGAGCTTGCTCCCGAACTTCTTGAATTTTCGTTTGAGCTCTATCGGTTTTATGAGACTAAAGCGATGTTTTCAAAAGCTAATTTTTGGAAAAAATATGTTTTTAAATTTTATGACCTTTCATCAAAACAAAAAAAATCGATATCAGTCAATGGTCTCGATGCTTATGCCTATTTCCAAGTTCCATCATTAAAAGCTAAATATAATAGATTAGAACGAATGAAGCTAAGCTTTCCTGAGAAAACATTTAACAATTCGTTACAAAGAAAGTTAAAGACGTTAGAGGAAATTACCAATGATGCTTTGAAAATACAAAATGTTGGGTCGGGTTACGGTATATACAAGTCTTTTGAATATCTATTGTTGGCTTATAAAAATATAATTGATGAAATTAATAACTTTGTTCCTCCTGGAAAAAGTCCTGAATACGTGAAAAGTTTTCGCTCTTCTATGAACCAGATATCTGGGCCATTACAAGCTAAAACGAATCAATTCATGGCACAGGCACGAGCATCTATCAAAAAGAATGTTATCCTCACAAATTTCGACTCTAAAGAAATTGGGATTCATTACAATATGTTTGAAGATATGAAATTTTTTGATTACGAAAGGCTAGGTGAGAGATGAAAAAGACTTTTGCTCGATTAACGATCATTAGCAGTATTCTGAGCATCATCTCTTGTTCTTCTACGAATAGTAAAAAAGATGAGCTTGTCATTGAATCCGAAGAGAAACTGGCGGTTCCTTACTCAGTTGATAAAGAAGTGATTTTTACAGATAAGGGGTCATTTCATAAAGAAACTTTGGATGGCTTAGAGCCCGGCAATGCTGACGAGAGCAATGATAATATTGTTAAAATTACACAAGGCTGCCGAAAGTCTAATTTTGAAGAGACTTTAGAGTATGCTTCAAGTTTGTATGGTGCTTATAAAAAATGGCCGACATATTGGAATGCTATTGGGATTTGTTACTATCTTTCAAAAAATGACTACAAAGCGAGACTTTATTTTAATAGGGCCCTAGAAGAAAACTCTAAGTATTCCCCCGCTTATAATAACCATGCTCTCATTTTAATTAGAAATAATCAGTGGAATGATGCACTTGTAGCACTCAAAAAAGCCTACCAATTTAATTCTCAATCTCAAGTTGTAAACTATAATCTAGGAAGGCTCTATTTGGCATTTGGACACGGTGAAAAAGCCATCCTTCACTTTAGTAAAATATTTGATTCTGATTTTTTCAAAAAACATGTCATCAAGTTTATGGCCATGAGCTATGCCCTTAATGAAAACTACTCTGAAGCCGTGAGAACATTTGATCGTTATTACGAAGATAGAGAAATTTCAGAAAGTGAAAGGCTCTTGTTCGCCTATTCCTTGGCTAAGATTGGAAAAATTGAGCAAGCTAAAAATATTTGGAGCGCTTTAGACATCGGACCTAAGAGCAATCTCTATCCGCTATTTGTTGAGGCAAAGGGGATGATAAGATGATTTCGAAATGTTTTCGTATGCTAGCATTTGTCTTACTTGTATTTTCTTTTAATGGATTTGGAAAAAAAGAATCAAGTAAAAAAAATATAGTTTATAAGTATAAAAAATTTGAGCAATTTGATTTTGACAAGTTTTCCGTCCAAGGAGACTCTTCAAGTCCAGGTGATATTTCAGTAAACCCGAGATTCCGAGTCAAATTTAAAAATAAATTACCGGAAAAAAAGTCTTTTAATACCGAGGTGTTAGATTCTCTTGATATGATACAATAAATATCAAGAAGAATTTTTGTATATGGATGCACAAGAAAGTATTTACGAAATTAAAGGGCTTAGTAAATCTGTAAAGGTTCAATCCAAGCCGCTTACAATGGGACGTTACCTCATAGGATCAATTGATTCTTGTGACGTGCAAATATCGGAAAGATCAGTCGAGCCAATTCATGCCGTATTAGAGATTACTCCATCAGGAACGAAAATATATTCACTGACAGAAGTAGGTGTTCTCGTTAACGGTGAGAAAAAAACAGTTTCGGATTTGAAAAAGGGCGATACTCTGAAAATTGGATCAGTCGTTCTCGATTTCAATGAATTTGAGGGTGCGGTTCTTCCTACCGTTCCATTAAAAAGTATTCCAAAACAAGCAGTAAAATCTAAAACTCAATCTGTTATTACAGAAGAGAGTGTTTCAACTCCTTATATTATTTATCCCTACGATCAAGAGTTTAATTTTGATACTAGTGAATATATTTTTGAAGATAACAAAAATATTTATCCTATTTTCAAGTATGAGCATCACAAACAATCAGTAGAAGTTATTATTGTTTTTCAAAGAAGAATATTTTCTGTTGATTATCTACCAGCGAAAGATTCTTATTATAAGCTAGCAGGGATTGGTGGTCATAGAGGGCAAGTCGAGTATCCTTATCTTGGTCCTAAAGATGTGGTCGATTTTATTGAATGTAAGGCCGGTGGATTTTTTGTTAATAAACTTCCTGGCTATAGTGTCCAAGTTTTTTCTAATACTCCAGGGAAAGAAAAAGGAAGTTCAATTGTTTTAGATCCCAATGACATTGTTAGTTTTCAAAACGGGGATCTATCAATAGTAGTAAGAAATGTGGAGGCTCCTCCTCATGTTAAGCATCCTCCAGTTCTTCCTCGAGATAAATCTTATCTGCTGACATTGTTATTTTTCTTATTTTTAACATCGCTGCCGCTTTATTATCTCTATAATCACGAAGTGGATAGAAAAGAAGTGGAAAAAGAAAAGGCTCCAGAGAGAATCGCAAGAATTCTTTATGATAGAAAGCCAATGCCTAAAATTGAAGAGAAAAAGCCAACACCGAAAAAAGTTGAGAAGCAACCTACTAAAGTTGTAGAAAAGGCTGAGAAAAAACCAGAAGTAAAAAAGGTGGAAGTTAAAAAAGCTCCAGGACCTAAGATTCCTCAGAAAAATCCACCGAAAGTTGTAAAAAAAGGTCAACCACCTAAGAAGGTTGTCGAGAAAAAACCAACACCGGCACCTCCGAAGCCAAAGGTTTCCAGGCCAACGACAAATGTTGCAAAGTCTCCTGGGAAGTCGCGAGCAAAAACTACGACAGCTTCACCGACTCCTAAGTCAACAGGAACAGTAGACGTGTTTAAGTCAGCTAATTTTAAATCGACCATCAGTAATCTCTTAGCGAAAGGTGGGCAATTCCAAGGCGCTAGAACAAAGGGAACAAGTGGGGGATCACAAAGTTTTCAGGGTGTCCAAGGGACTTCAGGATCATCGGGTGTGACAACTTCTAATATATCGGATGCAATTGGAAGCCCTACTGGAAGTCGAACAGGTGTCGAAGGATTCAAGTCAGGGGCCGAGGGGCTAACGGGAACAAAAACATTTTATACTGCAGGAATTCCCTCAGAGACAGTTATCATTGGATCAATGGATCCCGATATTATTCGAAAAATTTTACGTGATCATATTCCTCAATTTCGTTTCTGCTACCAAAAAGAACTTGATAGCACCAATAGAAAAGTACAAGGACTCATCAAAATGGTCTTTACTATTGGAGCTTCAGGGAGTGTTTCTAAGGCCGGAGTTCAGGGAAGTTCAACAATTCCCGCTGCTGTTAAAAGCTGTGTTGTGAACGTTCTCTATGGGATTCAATTTCCTAAGCCTCTGGGCGGAGGAACTGTTGAAGTCAAGCAACCGATTAACTTCTATCCGCGCAACAACTAAGGGTTTTGAAACCCTACTAATCTAAATTTATTTATAGGCAAAAATGAACGTAGCTTTCGCCGAAGTTACTGGTAAGCGTAAGATATTATTAAGGAAATAATTTTAAACTAGGAGTTCAAACCATGGAAGGTACAGAACAAATTCTCGATCCAAGCGCAATGACCCCTGGCATTGAGCCAGTGAATTTCATTGATCAAGCGGCGCTTTTCTTTCAAGACGGTGGGATCTTTATGTATATCATTGCCTTGATCTGGATTGCAGGAATCATCTTAGCGTTTATGCGCTTTAAGAAACTCGCTTACACCTACGATGTCGATGGACCTTCTTTCATGAATGAACTTCAAAGATATATTTTATCGAATGATATTCAAGGGGCGATTAGAGTTTGCTCGGGATCGGTTGCGGCCCTGCCCAAAGTTCTAAAGAGTGGACTCAAAAGAGCATCGCAATCACTTGATCAAGTTCAAAATGCTATCGATGCTACGGCCTTGGAAGTGATTCCGAAAGTCGAAAAAGGTTTAAGTTATCTTTCCTTGATTGCAAATATTTCTACACTCCTCGGACTTTTAGGAACAATTCAAGGTTTGATTCAATCATTCGCAGCTGTTTCCTCTGCTGACCCACAAGAAAAAGCTGAAATTCTCTCTCAAGGGATTTCCAAAGCAATGAACACAACAGCGGCAGGGCTCTCTGCAGCGATTACTATTATGATTATTCACGCTTTTTTAACAAGCCGTTCTGAAAAAATCGTCAATGAGATTGATGAGTTTTCAGTTAAGCTTCTCGATTTGATTGGAACGAAAAAAGAAGGCGAAGGCCAAAACTAAAAGGCGTCAGCATGTATAGACTTCCAAGTCGTCGAAGAACGCAACCTGACAAATCAAGAAAACTGAATCTAGTACCCATACTGGATTCAGTTTTTATTTTGATATTCTTTCTACTTGTTTCTGCAAATTTTTTGAAGATTTTTGAAATTAACAGCAACGTTCCTATTGTTTCTTCGTCACCTCCACCCCCTTCAAAAAAACCGCCTCTTTCATTAACCCTTGAGATCACTCCCAATAATCTTGTTCTTAAATCGGGAAGTAATCAGAGAGTTATGAAAAGCTTTGCAAAAACCGAAGCAGGCTATCCAGTTGATGAGCTTCATAGTTTTCTTATAGGAGTTAAAAAAGACAACTCTTCAGAGAAGACAATTATTTTTGAACCAGAGTATGAAGTTGATTATGAAAGCTTAGTTAAAATTATGGATGCAGTTCGATTATTAAAGAAAACAGATGATGCCATTTATACAAAGGGCGATGATGGAGTTGATACTAGGCTCGAAATGCTTTTTGAGGACATTATTTTTGGAAATATCACTAGCTAAATAGTAGGTAAGCAATGGCAAGAAATAGAGCGATTCGAAAAAAGAAATTTAAAAGAAAAAGAAAAGAATTTGTCGAAATGGACATTACGTCCTTGCTCGATATTCTTGTTATCTTGCTTGTTTTTCTTTTAAAAAGCTACAATGCTTCTAACATTGTCATCAATGTGCAAAAAGATATCGCTCTTCCAAAATCAGAGTCTATTTCCCCCAACAATGCAGGTGTTATTATTCAGCTTTCAAAAGACAAAATTTGGGTGGATGCTAAAGAAGTTATTGATTACGCTAATAATCCTAAACAAGTGAAAATTTATGATCATGGTGGAAGATTGGTATTACCTCTCTACGATGAACTGGTTCGCATAAGAGAAGAGATTGAGCTAACGAATAAACAAGCCAATATCGATAAAAACTTTTCCGGGGTCGCAAACTTGGTTGTGGATAAAGAGATTAAATATCTCGAGGTCAAAAGAATTCTCTACACCACGGCAGAAGCTGGATTTAAATCTTATAAATTTGTTGTTATGGGTGAAGAGCAATATTAGTTTTACTCTTCTTCAAAAAAACTTTGGTAACAACGAGTAATTGATTTTCTCTGATCGAGAATCCTTGCATCGTAGTGATCAAAAATAAAATCAATTTCATGTTCATTTTTTACGCTTGCGTGGAGAAGTTTAAAATCTTCCCATTGAAGAGATTCATTCGCGAAATCAGCTAAAAGCTCCACGTTTCCAGTGAAACAAAATCTATCGGCAGGGATTGTTTCATATTCATCGACAACGAGGTACTCTTCTAACATTTTTCCACAGACATCAAATGCTGGTTTTGACCAAAAATCCGAATCTTCAGAGTCAATCGTATAAATTGTTTCATGGGATTTACAATGGATCTTGGGAGTCGTTTGACTCATGGCCATTTGGGATAAAGTAAATAATAAAGTTGTGATGAAAAATTTCATGATATTCCTTTTTTGATAATGCTTAAAAATCACTTAGCTTATACAGAGGTCAAAAGAGGAGTGTCAATTGTGATGCGATGAGTAAGTAAGGAGTACACCTTGAGTAGATAAAGTGATCCACTCAAGGTGTATGATTAAATAATTCTATTTATTGAGCTTTAAGCGTTCCTTTAAAGCTAACGAAAGGGACAGATTCGATGCTCATACTATTTTCAAAATAAATTTCTGAATCACTCACTTTTTCGAAGGTAAAAGCGAGTTCGATAAGCATGTCTTCTTCTGTATATTGAAACTGAACATCTATTTTAGAGTCTTTAAATGTTCCAACTTCTTCACCTGTAAGAGTGTCGTAGACTTTGTCACCTTTGATAGAAAAGATTTCACCATCTTCAAATTCGATGGCATCTTGAGTGCCATCACAATCAAAATTATAACTTGAATTAGATAGGGAAATAACATCTCCATTTTGCGAGAAGTTCAATTGAGCAGACCCATTTTCTGTCACATTACAAAAGCCTGAAAAGGCTTCATCAAGATCACCAGCCCAATTTCCAACGAGGAAATTTGAAGCGGTTGGCTTAATAGAGGAAAAGCCGTTGATTGAGAAAAAAATTAAAAACGAAAGTGATAAAAGCTTTTTCATAAAAAATCTCCTTATCTAGTTATGAATACTTCTAGAATTGTTGATGAAATTAATTTGAACATGCTTGATAAAAAAAGACTATTAAAATTGAACCCCCTACTTCAGAAAAAGTAGGGGGTTATATGAAAATTATTTGTAAATGAGGACTAGGTTAGTTCGTTGAGATTTTTAAGAATTTCAGCTTTGGGCTGATTCCCAACAAGAGTGCTCTTAACTTCACCATCTTTAAAGAAAATAAGAGTAGGAATGCCTTTGATTCCGTATTTTTGCGCTAAACTTTGAGCCATGTCGACATTAACTTTTACGACTTGAGCTTTGTCTCCAATTTCACTCGCTATTTCATCGAGCACTGGAGCAAGGGCTTTACAAGGACCACACCACTCGGCCCAAAAATCAACAAGCACTGGCTTTCCTGAACCGAGTACTTCAGAGTCAAAGTTGCTTTCATTAACTTCTTTCAAATTTCCCATACGTGTAATCCTTTTATGATGTACAAAATTCACTTTGCACATATTATATCATCTGTTATCTATTGAATACAGTTGCAGCATTGAGTAAATAGGTTTTAATATAATACTATATGGAATCACGAAAGAGCTTTTACCTAGCGAAGAAGGATCTCCGTTCCGTTGAGCGAACGGCTCGAATCGCTCGCCTGATAGCGAAGCTCATTGATTTTATGCTATTTGGCTTAGTTTCTTTTGCTGCCTTTCCCTTTGGAGTGATGGTCGGTTCCCTCTATCTTTTAATGGCCGATTCCTTCATGGAGGGAGAGTCTTTTGGAAAACGTTTTATCGGTATAAGAGTTGTCGACCTCAATGAAGCAACGCCCTGTTCACTTAAACAATCAGTTTTTAGAAATCTTCCCCTCGTCCTTCCCCTTTTTCTTGTTTTCGTAGGGGGATTTGTGACTTTTTTAGGCCTCATCCTTTTCATAGGAATTACGAGTTTTGAAGTTTATCTTATTTTGAAACTCGATTCATTTCACAGAGTGGGAGATGTGATTGCTGAAACGACAGTGATTGCCAATGATCCCACAAACGAATCAGAGAAAACCAAAACTGGTTATATTCAGTGGGAAAAAACTGAGACAACACTTCCTATACATTAACGGGAAGCTCCTCTATACTCATTTCAATTCAAATAGAAAAAAGGACTGTTGTGAAACGACTAATCATTTTTGATTTGAGTAATTTTATATTTCGCGCTTTTTTTGCGATTCGCTCTCTTTCAACTCCCGAAGGCGTTCCCGTCAATGCTGTTTATGGCGTTCTCAATATGATCCTCAAGGCCGTGGATCAGTATGGACCGACTCACCTTTTTGTGGCCAAAGATTCTAAGAAAAAATCTTTTCGCCACAAATTGTATAGTGAATACAAAGCGAATCGATCAGCTCCTCCAGAAGATTTAATTCCGCAATTTAAATTAATTGATGAATTGGTTGAGAGACTCAAGATGCCAGAACTTCGATTTGATGGCTATGAGGCGGATGATATTATTGGCTCGGTTGTCACACAATTTGCTGATCACTTTGATGAAATTCTGATTGCTTCAAGTGATAAAGATCTCATGCAATTTGCAAACGATAAAGTGAAGCTGGTCGATACCATGAAAGGAAAAGTTTATGGTCCAGATGAAGTTTTTGAAAAGATGGGGGTGCGTCCTGATCAAGTAGTGGATTATCTCACATTGGTAGGTGATACTTCCGACAATGTCCCTGGGGTTAAGGGAATAGGAGCGAAAGGAGCAGCAAAACTCTTAGCTGAATTTGATAATTTAGAGAATGTTTTCAAGAACGTTGAAAAAATTAAAAATAAAAGAGTTTTGACGGGATTAACTGAGCACCGTGAAGCGGCTGATCTGTCTAAAAAATTGATTACTATCGATTGCGAAGTTCCCCTAGAATTTAAAGATTCCGATTTTGAATATGCATTAGTCCCTGACGAGAACCTCAAAGATTTTTTAGCGAGACTTAATTTTAAGAGTACGATTGTAAAGCTCTTTGATGGCAATTTAGGACAAATGGGAGCGAAGAGGACCTCGGCTCAATCTCAAAGTTCTGAACAGTCGTCTACTCCAGCTCAACAAGGAGAAATGTTTGAGCTTCTTAAAGACACTTCAGTGGAATTTATTCCGCCCCAGATGGAGAGTTTTTTTAAGTACTTGAAGCCAGCTCAGAAAGTTGCCTTAATAGTCGAAGAGAACAATTTTTCAGTGACCACTGAGAATATTAATTTTACTTATCAATGCCTTGATGAAAGTGAACAACAAGAGTTTATCAAGAAATTTTTAAGTCAAGATATTGTGATTTACACTTACTCCCCGAAGGCGTTTTATCATAAAGCTTATGATTGGGGACTAGAGATCAAGGCCAAACTCTTTGACGTTCCCATGGCGCACTTTAATATTGATACTTCTAAAAAGCATGATGAGAAAACTCTCAACACTTATCTTCTTCAAGAAGAAGTGGAGATAGGGGGTGAAGAGTTTTTAGCTTCAAGCTTTCTCAATCGCTCCAAAAACCTCTATAAAATTGCAGTCCAGTTAGAAAATGAATTGGATAGATTAGAAGTGCGAAAGATTTTTGAAGACATTGATTTGGTTCTCAATCCTATTTTAGCTTCGATGGAGCACCAAGGTGTTAAACTCGATTGCAAATATTTGGAAAATTTAGAGAAAAATTATTCAAAGCGTTTAGAGGAAATTCAAGCAGAAATTTTTGAAATAACTGAAATGGAGATAAATCTTAAATCACCCAAACAAGTTTCTGAATTGCTATTTGAAAAATTGGGACTTCCCATAATTAAAAAAACTAAGACTGGGGCTTCGACCGATTCCTCTGTTTTGAATACACTCTCGGCCATGGGGCAATCTCCTATTCCTGATCTGATTCTCCAATATCGTGAAATCGATAAACTGGTTTCGACTTATATATCAGTTCTACCCGGGCTTGTTGATGAGAAATCAGGGAGGCTCCACACTCACTTTAATCAGTCAGTCGCCTCGACGGGAAGACTTTCATCAGAAAATCCCAATCTTCAAAATATTCCCATCAAAACAGAAAATGGAAGAAGAATTAGAAAAGCTTTTATTGCTGATCCTGGGCATGTTCTTTTATCAGCGGATTATTCTCAAGTCGAACTGCGGATCCTTGCTCATTTTTGTCGAGACGATGTGATGGTGAAGGCCTTTAAAGATAACCTGGACATTCACGCTCAAACAGCAGCGGAAGTTTTTGGAGTGGATGTTAAAGATGTGACAAAAGAATTGCGGGGCAGGGCCAAGGCTATCAATTTTGGTTTGATCTATGGGCAATCTTCTTTTGGATTAGCTGATACTTTAGGAATTTCACGAACAGAAGCGAAAGAATACATCACCCATTATTTTCAACGCTTTAGTAAAGTTAAAGCTTATCTGGATTCTTTAAAAGAGTTTTGCGAGGAGCATGGTTACGCCCAAACGCTGATGGGTAGAAAGCGCTTTATTCCTGATATCAATTCTAAGAATCGCACCATGAAAGGTTTAGCGGAAAGAATGGCCATCAACAGCCCTATTCAGGGGACAGCCGCCGATATTATTAAAATAGCCATGATTAATCTCTTTAAAGAAATGCAGTCTTCAAAGCTTAAATCAACCATGATTTTACAGGTTCACGATGAACTTATTTTTGAAGTTCCTGAAGCTGAAATCGAAAAGATGCAAAAATTAGTTCGCCATCACATGGAAAATGCCGTGAAGCTGTCGGTC
This sequence comes from Halobacteriovoraceae bacterium, assembly GCA_020635135.1. Lineage (GTDB taxonomy): Bacteria > Bdellovibrionota > Bacteriovoracia > Bacteriovoracales > Bacteriovoracaceae > JACKAJ01. The sequence goes on along the minus strand of JACKAJ010000015.1, from coordinate 1,013,832 downwards.
CCGTTAAAAGTCGATATGAGCGTAGGAGAGGACTGGTATAATTTGAAGTAAAGCCCTCTCCCAAAAAAAGTCTTATAGACAACGAGAGATTTGGTGTTCTTCTTCCCAGCTGTTAACAACATCCTCGTATGTAAACTGAATGGTGTCATCATTGATAATGACGGAATCTTTGAGAACTTCTTCCCAATCCCCCCAATAGATTTGATCTATAAGAGAAGTGACCTGTTTGGTTTTGCCAACAAAGCAAGCATCTAAATATCCGATTAGAGAAGAATAGCAGTCTTCGAGAACAGTTCTAGATTTTACAGAATACTGATTATCAAGAACTGCTTGGGTAAGTGTTGAGTCTCCGCAAATGATAGCAGCCTCTTCAGCATAGCTAAAACTAGCAGTGAAAAGAATAGTTAAAAATAATGTCAATTTTGTCATTATACCTCTCCTTGTGTGGGTAATGAGATTAGATGCGAGAGATATCCTTAATAGTGTCATGCTGCAATGACCTCAATCAAGGACGAAAGGGAAAATTTATTACAATTCGGGCTGTAAAAGTTACAGGGGCGCTAGGAAGCAATTTTGAAATGCGTTATTCTAGAGGCAATTAATCGAACAAGGGATTGTTAATTTAAGGGGATAGGAATGTTTTCTAGAATTATTCTTTTGTCTATTTTTGTCTTAGGAACTCAAGCAGCTCAAGCGCAAATGAACAAGTTTGCCACGGTCATTGAGGAATACAACAAATCCGTTCAAACAGGTGAATACAGCTTAATTGATATTCGAAGCTGTAAAAGCTCTGTTAAAAAAAGAATCGGAGCTAGTAGCCAAATGGGCGCTGATTACGAAATGAATGTTTCACTCGAATACCGTAAATGCCATAAAGTTAATCTCTATCCCGCCAAAAAAATGCGATTCATTGTTGCTTGGGAAGAAGTGAATAAAGAAAAGGTTGTTGGAACCGATTATGTCGCGGCTAAAGATTATTCCGTTAAAAGATTTGATGTTGGAAATCTTTATTTTAAAGATTTAAGCCGAGAAGAAGTGGTCGAAAAATTGAGTAATTTTAAACCAAATTCAGATGAACAACTTACTAGAATGCAAAATACTCGAGGTTATTACAATCCGATGGTTGAAAAAGAACAGCTTGAAAGTGATCTTCGAACTCATGACGCTGTTTCTGTATTTATGGATGAGTGCGAAGTTTTCAGACGTGATCTTGTGAATAATTCAGACCCAGATATTAAATGTGAATCTGAGTCTGAAGGAAAATCCGATAAATAAAATGAAAAAGTTTATTTTCTTTTTTCTAATAAGCCCATTTCTTCTGTGGGCCCGTGATATCACGATATTTGATGCGAAAGTAAAAGCAGCTTTGTTTGGTTCTGCAATTCCTTTTGCGAGTGCTGGTGGAAGATTGCTCTACGATACTGAAGCCAAGATGGTTAAGTGGTATTTTGATGCGACAAAAGTATGCGAATTCTATAGCTTTTTTGAGTTGACTCGTGGGTGGGTCTCAGTAATGAGTCGAGGCAATATTGCTTCAGAATATATTCGCGAGAAAATTTCTGAGGGACCTTTAATTGCAACAAAAGTGATATATATAGATAGAGAGGATGATGGAGATACTCCTCCTATAAGCATAATTTATCAAGTGGCCGTTAGAGAAGATTTCAATAGCCCAGAGGTAAAGTTTCGAATCATTGATCTGGTTTCAACATTAAATTTTAGAGGGGAATACGAAACTTCAGCACTCGTTGATAAGGATATCGTTAATTTTGATAATCTTTATTTTCTATTCAATATTAATGGATTTACGATTTCAAAGATGAAAGCTCAAAAAGGCAACCAGTCTCCATATGTTTCGTATCTTGATCAATTTCCGGCTGTTGAAAGTTTAGACTAGGGCGTGTTCTCATTTCAAATTCTGGCTGCAAAGTCTATAAAATTTGAAATGAGAGCACGCCCTAAGCAATTTTCTTATTGATTGTGGTGCTGTCTGGATCTGAGTTTGCATTACCAAGTGGACCACTTCCAATATTCTTTTTTTCTTTCAAAGCATTCCATTGGAGTTGTTGAATATTAGTTAGGGCCTTGTTGTATTCCGTAGCAATTTCATGGAAGAAATCGGTTTTGCGAAATTGTGTTCCGGTAATGTGGTGAATATTGTTGAGGTCATCAAGGGATTGCAATTTCTTTAACTGTAGCGTGAGATTGTAGAGAGGACCTGCGACTTTGTGAGAGACGAGTAAACCAAACACAAATATAATGGCAAAAATAATAGTCCCAACAATGAGGAAAGATTGGTTGAGCAGTGAAATTTGGTCTTGGAAAAAACTATAGAACTGCTGTTTACTTTCGTAATCCAGAGTTTCCCCGTAAAGATTGAACTTAAAGAAAATAAAGATATTTGTAGCGTAGAGAATGAGGTTAATAAGCAAGGCAATACCTATGACGAGCTGAATAAAGCTCCCTTGGAACTTGGGGTTAATAAAATATTTTCGTCGGTAGAATTTGGGTTTTTGCGTTTGCTTCATCAATACCCTTGTCGGACTATCCCTCGATTATCTCAAAGAATTGCGCTCTATAGGGGCGGAAGGAATATTTTGCCATGCGTAATTAAATATTTCTTAAACTCCGACCCTTGACATTCATCCAGGGCATATTAACTTTAGCAGGACTATTTTACATGAATTCTAAAGATTTATTTGAGTTCTAAAGTCATTTTTATGTTATAGGTATTGAAATAAATAATTGAGTCATTAAGGAGGAATTATTATGGCCGTTAGACCACTTCAAGACAGAGTTTTAATTAAAAGAGTTGAAGAAGAAACAAAAACTTCTGGGGGAATCATCATTCCTGACAACCACAAAGAAAAACCCGCTCAAGGTGAGATCATTGCGACTGGAACTGGGTATCGCCTTAATGACGGTACTGTTCGAGCTCTCGACGTTAAAGTTGGGGATAAAGTTCTTTTTGGTAAATATGCTGGAACAGAAGTGAAAGTAGAAGGTGGTGAGTATATCATCATGAAAGAAGACGATATTTTAGGCGTTCTCGAATAAATATAAAATTCAATCATTCATTATAGATAAAATTCATAAGGAGAATACATTATGTCAGCAAAAGAACTTAAGTATAGTGAATCAGCGAGAAACCTCATTCTTAACGGAGTGAACGCTCTTGCCGATGCTGTCAAAGTTACCCTTGGACCTAAGGGAAGAAATGTTGTTATTGAGAAAAATTTTGGAGCACCTGCAATCACAAAAGATGGTGTGACTGTTGCTAAAGAAATTGAACTCGATAATGCTTTTGAAAATATGGGAGCTCAACTTGTAAAAGAAGTGGCTCAAAAAACAAATGACGATGCAGGAGACGGGACAACAACTGCAACAGTTCTTGCTCAAGCAATTTATAGAGAAGGTGCCAAACTGGTAGCAGCTGGTCACAATCCAATGGATCTCAAAAGAGGGATTGATAAGGCTACAGAAGCTATCGTTGCAAAGCTTTCTGAAATGTCTAAAAAAATCAATACAGAAGCTGAGATCGCTCAAGTTGGTTCAATTTCTGCAAACAATGACGTTGAAATTGGAAAACTTCTTTCTGAAGCTATGTCAAAGGTTGGAAAAGAAGGAGTTATCACTATTGAAGAGTCTAAAACAGCTGAGACGACTCTCGAAGTTGTTGAAGGGATGCAATTTGATAGAGGATACCTTTCTCCTTATTTCGTGACCAACACTGAAAAAATGGAAGCCAACTTCGATAATCCAAATATCTTAATCACTGATAAGAAGATTTCTAATATGAAAGACCTTCTTCCTATCCTTGAAAAATCAGTTCAAACAGGAAGACCACTTCTTATTATCGCTGAAGACATTGAAGGTGAAGCCCTCACAACCCTAGTTGTTAACAAATTGAGAGGAACTTTGAATGTTGCCGCAGTTAAAGCTCCTGGATTTGGAGACAGAAGAAAAGAAATGTTGAAAGACATTGCCATCCTAACTGGTGGACAAGTGATTTCCGAAGAGCTTGGAATGAGCTTAGAAAGTGCTGAGCTTACTCACCTTGGAAGTGCTAAGAAAATCAGCATTGACAAAGAAAACACAACAATCGTTGATGGTGTCGGTGATAAAAAAGAAGTTGAAAATCGTGTTTCTGTTATCAAAAAACAAATTGAAGACACAACTTCTGACTACGACAAAGAAAAACTTCAAGAAAGACTAGCAAAACTTGCTGGTGGTGTTGCTGTGATTTATGTTGGAGCTCCAACTGAGTCTGAAATGAAAGAAAAGAAAGACCGTGTTGAAGATGCTCTCAATGCAACTCGTGCAGCTGTTGAAGAAGGTATCATTGTTGGTGGTGGATCTGCCCTCATTCATGCTTCTTCAATTCTTGATAAACTAAAAGTTGAAAATCCAGAACAAGAGTTTGGTGTAAAAATTGTTAAAAGAGCTGTTGAAGAACCGCTCAGACAAATTTCTTACAACGCTGGTCTTGAAGGGTCTGTTGTCGTAAACAACATTCTTACTAAAGGTCAAGAAACTTGGGGATACAATGCTCGTGAAGACAAGTACGAAGATCTTGTTAAAGCAGGAATTGTTGATCCTACAAAAGTGACTCGTTCAGCTCTTCAAAACGCAGCTTCAGTTGCTGGGCTTATGCTGACAACTGAGACTATGATTGCTGATCTTCCTAAGAAAGATGAGCCTTCGATGGGCGGAATGCCAGGTGGAATGGGCATGCCTGGAATGATGTAATAAGTTCTGTTATCATAAAAATGAAAACTTATGAGCCCTCGCCCAAGTAGCGAGGGCTTTTTTTTATGATTAAATTAACACTCTTTTTTATTTTTATAAGCTCGTGGTGTTTTTCCAAGGTAGAACAACATTGCCATCAACTGTATTTATCAAAACGAGTTAAATCTCTTGTTGAAGATGATTTTATAAAGTTTATAGATCTCGATAAGCCCTCTTATTATGCAGAAGCAACTCTTGATGACGGCACATTGAAATTTGACATTGAATTGCGAACTCCAAACAAAGACCGCTCTGAAAACCTCTATGGGAGAGATGTTTACAAAGCAGTTTTTGAACACTTTGGTAATCGCATTAAAAGGGTAAAAAGTTCATGGGTTTGGGGGGATCATTTAGAACAGTTTAATATTTCAATATTATTGGGAAAAACACCTGAAGAAGCAGTGAGAGATACTTGGGTATGGGAACAGGTTGGAGAAACCTATGATTTTTCAGATTTTCACATTGTAAACTTAATTGGAGATCCTGGTGAGTATACAATGGTCGTTGTTGAGTTTGAAAAACCTACTCAATAGGCAGGCAAAAAATTCGTAGATCCAATAGTGTAGTTTATTACTTTAAAATAAGACCGATAGAGAATCATGAGTTTGCTGGAAGGAAAACACATTGATTTTGTTTTTTATTTGGTCTTTGGATCAAAACGTAGTCAAAATTATTTCAAATTAAGTTATCAGTTTTCTAAAAAGGGTATTACTGTAATTCCCGTAACTCTCAGTCAACTTGTGGAATTTCGAAAAAATTATGAATTTTTTCCGTTGATTATTTGCACAGATAATCTTTTTGCCATTAAGGCCATGGATGAGAAAAAAGAATATTTTATTAAGAAGCTTATCGAACATCGAAAAGCTGACGTCTACCATATTTCTAGTTACGCTCATTTGAAAATTCCAGGAAGTGAAAGAAGCCCGTATTACCATTTTTACGCGCTGCCAATTAATCTCAAAAGCTTTACTGGCAAGTTTATTGAATCTTATGCTGAATCCCTCAATCGAGAAACTTCCTGGCCATTTAGAAAAAAGCTCACCACTCGATTCTGATATCTTATCTTGCCCAAGGCCATAGTGCTTGGTAAAAGTCTGATATGGGAATTATCTTATCCATATTTATGAGTTTTCTGGTGGCAAATGCCTCTTGGGCTCGCAAGCCGGTTCCAGCTTCTCGCTTTGAACAGCTTACCGGAAAAAAACTAAGAGATGATGCCAAAAATCTCTGGGATAAAACTTATAGCCGTTCCGATTTTGTTTATGGGAAGGCTCCAGCCAAGTTTCTTTCAGAAAACTATCACTATATACCTTTTGGATCGCAAGTCCTCGACATGGGAATGGGAGAGGGGCGAAATGCTGTCTTTCTCGCCAAAAAAGGCTACAAGGTCGTGGGAGCTGACATCAGTTCAGTGGCCGTGAAGAAGGCCCATGTTTTGGCTAAAGAATTTGGTGTTAAGATCAAAACCACCGTAGTTAATTTGAGCGATTACGATTTTCCTGAAAACTCTTTTGATTCGATTATTTGTTTTTACTATGTCGATCGGAGCTTACTCCCGAAAATTAAACGTTGGCTCAAACCTGGTGGAGTCCTCATTTATGAAGGCAATACTTTAAGTCAAAGAGAAGAAGAGCTCGATAAAAATTTTCCGAAGTCGTATTATTTAGAAAGTGGAGAGTTGTTAAAGCTTTTTAAAAAAGATTATAAAATTTTGAAATTTGAAGAGCCTGAACACTTAAAACCCTATCGTTCGAGTATTATTGTAAAAAAAGAGGAAAAAAAATGAAAATATCGTTGTTTTATGACCATGTAACAGTTCTCGACTATGCCTATCTCGACGACCACCAAGGTCCAATTGGAGGGTCAAAAGTCGTGGATGTTGAATTTATTGGAGAAACGGATGAAGAAGGGGTGGTCTACGATTTTTCTTATGCCAAGAAAAAAGTAAAAGAGATCATTGATCGAGAGTGCGATCATAGATTGGTCCTTCCAAGCGGTATTGCCAAAAAAATTGATGGAAAAATTCACTTTAAATATTCATTTGGTTTAAAAGATGAAGAAATTGAGTATTGGGGACCAGAAGAAGCACTCTGCGAGATTCCCTCGCATCATGTTTCTGACGAGACTCTCATCACTCACCTTGAAAATTTAGTGATGAAAGAAATGCCGAAAACAGTGAAGGCCATTGTTTTAAAATTTAGATCAGAAAAGTTAACTGAAGAGGATTCCTTCTTTTGTTATACACATGGTCTTAAAGAGCACTATGGGAATTGCCAACGGTTACTTCATGGGCATCGAAGCACTTTAAAAATTTGGGTCAATAAACAAAGAGATTACAATCTTGAAAATCATTTCACGCAAGATTTGTTCGCTTCGAGTATTCACTTTTGCATGTGGGAAAATGTTGTTAATAAAAAAGAAATTTTAGAGCTAGAAGGAAAGCAGCCGGTTGGGCGATTAGAAAAAACCCCCTTTGTGGAGATCAAGTACACGGCTGGTCAAGGAGAGTTTCGAGCCCGCCTTCCAGCGAGAATTGTTTATATTACTCCCCAAGAAACTACTGTGGAAAACTTATCCATTCATTTTTGTCAGTTAATTAAAGAACAGATGGTGGACGAGCGAGATACAGTGACGGTTTCAGCCTATGAGGGAATTGCTAAGGGTGCGACGACAACACTCCTGTAGTGAGTTCTTTGGATTTTGGAAAAGTTAAGCCATTAGTATATCATTAAGTTATATGACTAAGTTTCTCGTCTTATTTATCTTGAGTTTCAATTTGCATGCAGCCAATCTCACAAAAGAATTTTTGGGAAAGGTCATTGAGCAAGATAAAAATTCTCGAATGCTTAAGGTGAAATTTAAAGATACCAATATAAAATTTTTCAAAAAAGAAGATGAAGTTTTTCTTTATAATGAATTTAATAAAGATTACCAATGCCGTGGGATTGTAAGAGCTGGAAATTATGCTTATCTCTTTGTTGAAATCAAAGAATACGCAAATTGTTCCAAGCGAATTAATCTCTCTGCTGACTCCTATGTGATGGTTAGCAGTAAGGATCTCGAGGTGAACCTCGATATGGCGGAAGAAGTTGTTGATATCCTTTTAAAGAAAAGAATGATATTAAAGGGAAAAGTTAATCGTTTGAAAAATGAGATAGAAACGAAAGATGAGAGAGAAAAACTTCTCAATGAACAATATGAGATTAAAATGAGTTCACTGAAAATAGAATGGGATGAAGCGATCAAAGCTTTGCGAGATGGGGAGTACCAAGCCAGAAAAGAAATAAACGACGCGAATCTCGATCTCATAGAAATAGATAAAAAGTTGAAGTTGTACAATATAGATGATCCTCAACACAAGAGGCATGAATGGTCGCTCGATGTCAGATAGTTTAGAGACTTACCAAATTAGAAATTCCCATTTTCATGAGTTGGCAGAAAATATTGAAAGCGAGAGAGTGCACTTTGTTCAAAAACTAAGTGCTGAACAAGCTGAAAAAGTTCGATCAAAAGATCAAGCTTTAAGCGTTCTCAAACTCATCGATTTTTTGCGATTTCGGTTTGATAAACTTATTGAAGAAAAACCTCATTTTAAACGCTTAGTTGAAACCGAATTTTGTGAAATGAGTTTTTTTGATCATGGACAAAAAATACTCCAGAAGTGTTTTCTTGACGAAAATTTGTTCGATAAAAATGATTATTTTGTACTCTCGGTTGAGGGGCAATTCAACGAAGACATAGTTCGTTCTGGATTTGAACTCTATGAAAATTGGGAAGAGGAAATTGAAAAAGTTCATGAAAGGACTTATCCCTGGCTTAAGAATACCGAGACAAAAAATTTAGCGCTCGAACAACTCGAGTGTCGTTGTTCAAGTTGTTTAAGTCTCTACCGCTCAAAAGTACGAGACTACTTTGTCACAGAAACCAAAAAGATGTTGGATAAATTTTATTCTGAAATGGAGGATTTTATCCTGGAGAGAAGTATCAACAATGTTAGTGATAAGTTTTTTCATTTTCAAAAGAAAATTGATGGAGAACTCAAAAAAATTCGGCATAAGTTAAGAAAGGGAAGTTACAATAAGATTTATACAGAAATTAAGAATAATATCGAAAATCTTTTTTCCTCAAAAAGTGAAAATGATCTCATCAAAACTTATAAAGAAAAACTTAAAGCCTATCTAGTCACAGAGGTTTCAACCGTTAGTCCCGATTTTTTTGATGAAGAAGAACTGAATAAGTTTTTTGGTCGCCTACGGATGAATATCTGGAAACCGGCTTCTTTTCTGCGCCGAGAGTTTTTACGATTTACGGAATCACTGATTACTCTTAAACGAAAAGATATCTCTTCAACAATTCTAAGAGACTACTTAGGGCAATTTTGGCTTCACTCCCCAGCGAGAAGAAAAAACAGAAAGATAATTTATCACATGGGCCCTACAAACTCAGGGAAAACTCACCATGCGATTAATGCTCTCTCAAAAGCACCGAGAGGATGTTATTTGGCTCCCCTAAGGTTATTGGCCAGTGAAAACTTTGATCGCCTCAATGATATGGGAGTGGTGACGACGCTTTTAACAGGTGAAGAGGTTATTGAAAAACCAGAAGCGAATCACTATTCGTCTACTATTGAAATGGCCAAAATTCACGAAGAGTTTGACTGTGTCGTTATCGATGAAATCCAAATGATTGCTGATGCTCAAAGGGGATGGGCCTGGACGCGTGCCCTGATTCATATGAATTCTCCAGAAGTTCATTTGTGTGGTGATCACAGTGCCTTTGAACTTGTTCAAGAAATTCTCAAACTCACAGGTGATGAACTGGAAGTTAAGCAGTATGAGAGAATGACCAAGCTTTCAGTGGAAAATAAACCAGTCGATTTGAAAGACTTGCAAAGAGGAGATGCCCTCATCGTTTTTTCTAGAAAAAAAGCACTCCAGTATAAGGGGGATCTAGAAAATCATGGGCATACAGTCTCTATTGTTTATGGGCGCTTGAACCCAGATGTCAGGCGGGAGCAGGCTAGGCGTTTTGACGAAGGAGAGACAGATATTATCGTTGCCACCGATGCGATCAGTATGGGAATGAACTTACCAGTGCGAAGAATCGTTTTTACGGCATTTTCCAAGTTTATCAACTCTAAGGAATATGAGCTCACTGAGAGTGAAATTAAGCAAATTTCAGGCCGGGCGGGACGCTACCAGCGCTTTCCCGAGGGCTTTGTGAATTATCTGCCTCGACCGATGAACCAAGGTGGCTTTCTAAGGCTTCAAGAGGCTCTAGGAGCGGATTTAGCAGACAAAGAGTGGGCAATGGTGGGTCCTGATTTGGAGATATTCCAGAGCGTAAATAGGGCGTTAGAGGAGAACAATCTTCGAACTTTGAAACTCTCAGAGTTTTTGCGTCTGTTTTATACCATGGAGTTCGATAAGCCTTTTTACTGTGTTCGGCTCGATGAAATGATTGAGATTGCTGAGATGGTAGAGGAAGTTAACGAAGCTTCGCAAAGTATGTCAGCCTCTGAAATTTTTGGTTTTTCTTGTGCGCCTGTGAACTTAGGGCACATGGAGCATGTCGAGTATTTCCACTCAATTGCATCTCGATTTGCCAATGGGCTTCCAATTATTAACGAAGAAATCGATGTTCACTCGCGTAGTATTGATTATCTCGAAACGGCAATTAAGTGTGTGGAGCTTTTTCAATGGCTAGCACGGCATTTTAACAATAAGCATTTTGAGTTTGATGATCGAGCACTCCATATCAACAAGTCAGAAGCGATTGAGCGCTTGAATGATCTTCTTTCGGAAAAAAATATTAAATATTTTAATCCCTTCCCAAAAAAGAGAAATTATGCCAGAAAAAGAGGGGAAGACACAGATAAAAATCGAACGAGTAGAAACAGAAATAAGTCTAATGGAAAATTTGCAAAATCTGGCAAGAAGCATTCTCGAAGGAGAAGGCCTCAAAGAAAAAACCAGAAGGATCGAAAATTTTAGCTGGGAAGAAAATTCTCAACTCAAGCTTTCTGATAAGCCTGGTCGAGCAACTAAACTTCAATTTACAAATATTCAAAAAAAATTCCCTAAAAATTTTGAAAATAATGAATCCAAAGCCTTTGCCATCCATAGTTTTGCCAATCATGAGCTTTTGGCTATTGAAATTATGGCCAGAGTCCTCATCTTATTTCCTCATAAAACTGAAGAACAAAAGTTAGTGAAAAAGTCGATCATTTCATCACTCCACGATGAGCAAAATCATCTTCAGCTCTATACTAAGAGGCTGAATCAGTTAGGTTATGAATTTGGTGATTTTCCTCTTAATAGTTTTTTTTGGGAGCATGCTTTAAAAATAGCAAAACCTGTCGAGTATTTTTCGATGATGGGGATGACGTTTGAGGCAGCTAATTTAGATTTTGCTCAATATTTTTCAAAAGTCTTTAAGAATTATCATGACTTTGAAACAGCTGAAATTCTTGATCAAGTTTTTGAAGATGAAATCTCTCACGTGAAAATTGGCTTGAATTATCTTAATCGTTGGCGCCATGATCGAGATTTGTGGGATTATTATTGTGAGAATCTTATTTACCCACTCACTCCGGCTCGCTCACGAGGAATTCATTTTTCTCCTGAAATAAGAGAAAGTATGGGTTTTGAAGAAAATTTTGTTAAAAAACTGCTCGATTATGATGACAGTTTTCCTATAACAAAGAGAAAACACTGATGGGATTTTATCTTGATCCTTCTGAATCTCTTCACAAAGATCAGCCAGAGAATAAGTTTTCCTACGAGTTTGAATACTTGTATTGGTTTCTGAACTCTGGTGAGACATTGTTCAGTAAAAAAAATTACTCAGAAAAATACATAAATTATCTGCAAAGCAAGTTTTCAATTGATTTGAATTTGAAAAAGCTGGTTGATAAAAAAGAGCATCGCAATTTTTGGTTTTATTCACGAGATGAGCTAGCAAAAGAAATTAATACCAAAAAATATTCTTGGGATTTTTCAAAAAAGCATCATTTTGTTGATTATCAATCGCGAATCTTCACCTCCGAAAGTGAATTGCAGGCTTTTAAAGGTCAGTCGAATGGCCAATTTGTTGTAAAAGGAAATTATGGTTTTTCAGGAAAAGAGGTTACAACTCTTGAAAACCTTCAAAAAAAATTGAGTTTCCCTGTCATTGTTGAAGAAAAACAAGAGCGATTAATGGATTTTGGAATCTATGTGGAAGGTGATAATTGCATAATTTATGAGAATCTTATAGACCAATCTTTTCAATACAAAGCTTCTTGCTTTCAACGATCTAAATTGCATGATTGGAAAAAATTCTTTTCTCATTTTCCGATAGAAAAAAGTGAATATGAGCGATTTGAAATTGCAATTGAAACGCTCAAGAAGCACTTTAAAGCTTTAAATATTGAAAGCTATAATATTGATGGATTTGTCTATAAACAAAACACTCAAGTAAAAATTAATCCCATGAATGAGATTAATTACAGAAGGACCATGGGGCTATTTTTTTACAAAATCTTTGAGCTCTACTTCCAAAATTTTAGTGAAATGACATTCGAAATAACGAAGAACCCAGTGATAGCTGATGGTGAAATTCAACTATCTCCAGAGAACTCAAACTTTCTAGTCAAGTGCTATGCGAGCAAAGATTGAGCCCTAGTCCTAAATTTTGATTTTTCTGTATAATATTAAATATATATGCTGGGAAAACTCTTTAATATTTTCAAGAAAAAGAACAAGCCTTCTGGGTCTAATTCAGAAGAATACTTGGATTTCAGTGATTTTACAGATGTGCAAATTGCTGGGACGCAAAGATTTGATAAGAAGAAAGTTTTAAAGGAAAAACCCGCGCAAAAAATTTCTGAAATGGCGCAACCCCAAACTGCAAGATCTCAAAGCAGCCTTCAAACAGAACCTCACATATCGGCTGCATCTGACTCAGATGAGATGCCAGAGTTTGATACCAGTAAAACAGTAATCCCACCTATTAACACAGAAATTCTCAAGCAGTTAAATACGAAAGATGACACTTACGAAGAAGACACTGGAGAAGCACAAATTCCCACTGGTCTCAATCTTGAAGTCACAACTCCTGGGCTCGATCAGTTAGATGCCATGAAAAAACTTCAAAAAGATCGCGAGAAAACTGAAGAGATGCGATTGACTGAAGTGGATATGAGTTTTGGTAAAAAACTCAAAACGAGTCTTTTTTCTAAAGGTGGAGGCCAGACAGCTCCTCATGAAAAAATGGCGAAAAAATCTATTGGAACGGTTTTTAAAAACCTTTTCAAAAAAGGTCATGATATTTCAGTCGGTGATTTACCAATTGAACACGGTGTTGATCCCAAAGATTATAGTGGTGATAAAACAATTTTTGGAAAGCATGAAACTGTTAAGTTTAAAATCAAACCTGAAAAAAATGCGAATTTAACAAGATTAGCGATTATTCTGATTATTGCTATTGCTGGAACAGCTGTTCTTTTTACGTTTTCTCCTACTGAAGATGAAAGTGCCAGTAATACCCCTGCGGCAAAAATAAAACCAAAGTTTAAAAAGGGTAGTGGTAAGGTTGAAACTAAAGATGAGAAGAAAGTTTCTGATCAAGTAAAAGAAGAAAAGAAAGCCATTGAATCTCAAGCCCAAGAAAAGAAAAAAGAAGACTTTGATGAACAGACTGTTCAAAAAGCTGCACCAACACCTGCGCTTACTCCTGAGCCACAACCTCAACCCCAGAAACCAGTGGCCCCAAAAGTGGCAGCTCCATCACCTGTTCCCGAAACAGTAAAGCCCGTTGACGATGGGGCCATTAGTGTGGATGATTTTCCTGAAGTTGAACCTGCTCCACAAAAGAAATTACCACCAGCAAGGCTTAAAAGTTCACCACCTGCTCAAGCTTCTCCAAAGGTAAACCGTCTATCAGAAGGTGATTTGATTGAAATTGAAAATGATTTTTCAAGTGAACAAGACGAAGACAGTATCAAGTCTCTCACAGATTTAGATGTGAATTACTTAGCAGCAGGTTCAAACCTTGTTTACAATTGTAGCGGGCGTCATTGGGCCTGTGTAACAAAGATAAACTATCTCAAATGTAAAAAGTTAGCTGGTTTCAATCCGAAACGTTGTTTTCCTGTGAATCAATTCAATACGAAAAGAGCTTGTCAGCTCCAGCAAATTCAAAACATCAATAATAATGCTTCAACTTCATTTTGTTATTAATTTCCACTAGTAAAATTCGTGCCAGTAGACCTTTTGCTGACGGTGCGTCTATTGCATGGAGGGACAAAAAGTCTGCTGGCACCCGATAGGGGCACTGTCTTCTTACTCTCTAAGTTTTTCAAGGAAGAAAAGAGGTTTAAAATGTACTCCGCTATTCACTAGTGAAAAATTTCAATTTTATTGTCGTATGCCGCACTTTTATTAATTAGGCTCCTAAATAAAGCCAGATTGTGAGGATTTAAAATGAATACAGAAATTGATGATATAAAAGATATGATTTATGTAATTCGTGGCTGTAAAGTTATGCTAGATAGTGATCTTGCTCATTTATATGGAGTTGAAACGAAGATTCTAAATCGCCAAGTTCGGCGTAATATTAAAAAATTTCCTAGTGACTTTATGTTTCAACTCACTGATGAAGAATTCGAACTTTTGAAGTGCCAAATTGGTACTTCAAAGCAAACAAGAGGTGGAAAACAAAAAAAACCACTTGTTTTTACAGAAAATGGCGTCGCAATGCTGTCAGGAATTCTTCGCAGTGATCGGGCAATCCATGTTAATATTGCCATTATGAGAATTTTTACCAGGCTCCGGAGCTTCTATATGCTAGAAAAAGAGTTTGATATAAAAATTGATACTTTGAAGAATTCCACAAATAAAGTCTTTAAAATTGTTTTTGAAAGATTAGATAACTTGGAGAATAATGCTTTAGAGCTACCCCGCAGAAAAAGAAAAATTGGCCTGAACGAAAAATAAATATTTCTTGCTGCTCTACCTTTACAGAAATCGCCAACTATTGAATGACAGTGAAAAAGACGGAATTTTGAGGTTTTGCCCAGATTTCCTGAGATCTAGGAGCTGGGCTTTGAAAGGATGACCAGTATTAAAGAAACGGAATCTAATTAATTCTCAATTGTTTCCCACTCAACTTTCTCGTATTTGGGGTTATAAAAACCAAAAACATTGACGACTTCTTCTGTCTGCTTGGAATTACTCCACTCATAGCGGCCGTACTTCCATTCAACTTTCTCGTAATTGGGGTTATAAACACCAAAAACATTGACGACTTCTTCTGTCTGCTTGGAATTACTCCACTCGTAACGGCCGTACTTCCATTCAACTTCTTCGTATTTGGGGTTATAAACACCAAATGGATAAGCTGTTTCTTCCTCTTGCTTCTGGTTACTCCATATTTTTTTTGGTTTCTGGCATTCAATTTCATTTTTTTTCTGATTTAAAACACAAGTAGCGATCATAGCTGATGATTGTAAAGAATAAGATAATTTCTCTTCATAATTCTCTTTAGAAGTAGTGCTGCTATCTTTTGTAGGAGCTGATGACTTGTCTTTACTACATGAACTAGTAAAGACAATCATTGAGCAAATAGCACTTACAAAAATGCTGTTTCGAACTGATTTTTTGCATTTGTCTTTTTTCATACAGACATACTACAATAAAAAGATGCGTCGCGGTGGAGTTTCTGTAAACCGTGAATTTAATACAAAAGAATTTTGACCAGCTACTTTTAATGTAAGTCCGAACTATCTGATAGCAGACAATAAGCGCGATATTTTGGGATTTTGTCAAACAACCCTGAAGTTTAGGAGTCAGACACTTCGAGCATGACCAGTAAATTCTAGGATATACCCTAAGCCGCTTTGAGCTTTTCAAGATCAGTAATGAGAGTGATATAAGTTTTGTCTTGATCTTTACTGATGTGCTGACCCATGGCCTTAATAAACTGCTTAACGAGAAAAGGATCAAATTGAGTTCCCGCAAATTCTTCCAACTCATCGAAGGCCACTTGATTACTTAAACCTTTTCGATAGACGCGTGAAGAGGTGATGGCATCATAAGTATCGGCAATGAGTATAATTCGAGAAAATGTTGGGATTTGTTCTGCTTTTAAGCCGTGCGGGTATCCTTGTCCATCATAGCGCTCGTGATGGTGACGAGCATTGAGAGATATTTTTTCAAAACCTTTAAAGTCTTTGAGGATTTCATAGGAAAGCTCAGGGTGAGTTTTCATAATTTCAAATTCTTCAGCGTTGAGGCGATCGGGTTTAGAGAGGATGTTATCAGGAATACCGATTTTTCCAATATCGTGAAAGAGTGCTGAGAGCTCGAGTTCATAGAGATCATCTTTTTCCATGCCGAGATGATGAGCCAGAATGAGGCAGTACTGGGCCACACGCAAACTGTGTCCATAAGTGTAGTTGTCTTTGAGATCCAGCGCTTTAAGAATACTTCGCGCGGCCATTTCATAAACGTGGCGGGCTTCTTCCTGGACTCTTTCCAAAGCTTGGTTAACTTGAGAGATGACCAAATTATTGGGATTTTCGTCGATTTGATGAATTTTTTTTAACTTTTTACCCATTTTATTTTATTGACCCCGTTACACACATAGCTTTTGGCGAAAAATCATCACCTATAAATTCTCTTCGGTTGTAGAGAAAAAAAATAAACGATAATATAAATGAGAAATTATTAACAAAAAGTTACCAAAATGATCTACTTTATTGATTTTAATACACAAGATAGAGACCCCCTCGAAAAAACCAACTTCCAGACCCCCAAGCAGTTTGTTGACTACCAGGAGATCAATAAAATCAATACTAAAATAATACCATGCAACGAACCTATAATCGTGGTATTTGCTCAAGTATCTGAAAACTTAATGAACTTCTTTTCTCATACCACTCGTGTTGATGCCTTTTTTTATTGGCAATCATCCTTAAAACTGACTCAGGATTATCATCAGTTTTTGTCGCGCTATAAAGGCTACCTCGGATCTATCCAGGGAAATCTCGAAGATTTGCAAGAGTCTCTCATTCTTCTTATGCGCTATATTCAAAAAGAAAAGTACAAAGAGAATTTCCTCATCAATCGCATAGAAGAGCTTCAAGAAGAATTTAAATCAGTTGTAAATCTCTTAGAAAAAGAAGTTCTTTTTTCTAAAGAAAATTACAAAAAAGTTAGAAAACGACTGAAAAAAGAATTTAAACCTCTAACTTTTTCAAAGATTTATAAAATAGGTTTGAGCTCTGGTTCTGAGATCAATGAATTTATTTCAACAGATCATCAAGTTTTATGGGTATCATTTTCGACAAAGTCTTATGGGGTATCCAGCGAGCTGATTAAGTTTATAGAAGAGTATTTGGGGAAAGATACACTCGATTATCAAGATTTCATTGAAACACTTTTTAACTTACACGAAAACTTGAAGACTGAAATGGCTAAGAACTATGAAATCGAAGCTAGTATTATACACATCAATCTCAAGACACTTGAAGTGAAAGGGAATATTTGGGGCGATTATTATTTTCTCAGCACTAATAAGAAAAACATTCTCTTCCCTAAAAATATACCTTTTGAACGTGAATTTATTGAGAAATCTTATTTTAATGTCAAAATTGAAAGAGATGAAAAAATCCTTCTTTTATCTCCTGGTCTTGTCAAAAACTATAAGCAACTTAAGAGTGAAGACCAATTGGTTAAGTTCGTTCAAGCTCACCTTGAAAATGCTAAAGAAGATATTCTCGATGAAATTCTTATTGAAATTAAGAGCTCACTCGATGATGATTTTTTTGATTACGATTCATATATAACTTATTTGGAGGTCTCTCCTAATGCGATACTTGATATTAGTAACTAGTTTGTTATTTTCACAATTCACCTATTCAATGTTTGGATCAGATGAATGCATCAATTCCAACTTTGAAGCCGAAGTTGAAAATGATGGTGCGATTTTTGGACTTATCGAATATAAGTTTAAAATAAAAAAAGATCGTTGCCTTATACACCTCGATTATCAAAAACTTTTTCCTAGCCAATGGACAGTGGATATCTGTCGGGAACCGATCCATCTCAAAAACCACCAGTATTTTAGCTCTAAAGTTTACCTCAAAGAAGGCTATTGTATGGAACAGTCTAAGGACGCCTTTTGTGTGAAAACCCGTGAGCTCTCAAAAATTATCGATGGTGAGGGATTAGTTTTTGCGGAGGGTGAACGAGATACGTTAAAAACTTCGCATGGTAAAATTTTCTGTGCCCATCTTCTTCTTCAAAAGCACTTGGTTGAAGGTAAGATTTTTGCTATCAATGCCCCAAATAATCCCAAGCTTTTTAGGAGCGAAGAAAATAATGGTGGGAGTTTGGCTACTCCTCCTTCTCCTGTGCAAAAATCTCAAATTCAGAAGGAAGAGCAGCCGGTGAGTAAACCAATTGATCTTGTCGATCGCGAGAACCTTGAGCAGTTTTAGCTCTTGTTAACTTATAACCCAAGTTTCTTTTTCGTTGACTTAGTCGGAGTAATCTTTGTTTGCTTATAAGCACTACATTTTTTTTGTAGCTTTACTGAGTCCACTTTGCTTCTGTTAAAGGAATATCCTGTGTCACTAACTAGCCAAGCGAGTGATGATGTACTTGGTTTTTCTAGAAAATAGAGACCATCAGGAATGCAATCAAAGTGCCCTGTAGCTGAAAAGTGCATTTGGAATCCGCCGAATTGTTTATTAGGATCTAAACTATAAGCATGATCAAAGTCTTCGAAGACATCTCCAATTTTGAGAGTTGAGCTACCGTTAATAAAATTAAAGTAGGTAACGATTTCGCCTTCTGAGCTTCTTGCTCCATTGAAATAATAGGATTTAAGCGAGCCAGAATAATAGTCAGGACGAACTTTTAATTGAATTCGATATTCACAGCTAATATTCTCGTCTTCTTCATCAGCAAAATAATCAGCTTGGTCGGCATTGGTTACAATTCCTTGATCTAGATTGGCTATTGTTTGCCATTTACTTTTTGCACTTATGATATTCATTTGCTCCCTTGAGCTATATGAATCGCTTGAAGTGTTTTCTGATTTGCAACTAAAGATAAATACAAAAACGAATAGTGTGATAAGTGATTTCATAATTTTCCCCCTTTCCCCTTATTGAAATGAATATCTCAATGACTTTTACAGAATACGGTATGTCTTTGATCAGAAGCATGAGAACATTAATGAAGTTCAAGATATCAGGGAGTTACGCAAAAAAAGTCTTTGAAAATGTGCCCATTATCGGTGGCGAATGTTCACGAGGTAGGAATAATTCTTCGGAGGACAGGTTTTTAAAAGGAGCTCTCAATTCAATCATTGTCAAAAAGAGAGCTCAGGATATTAACTTTTATTGCAAATCATTTCCCTTGATAGGGCTTAAGTCATCAATTGTTTTCTTTGTAGGAGTGATTTTGCTAGGATCGAGTTTTGTTGCCTTGAGAGAGCATCTTTTTTGCAATTCAATAGATTTAATACGATCGTGAGCAAATTTATATGTCCCATTGTCATCTTCAATCGTCCAATGGAACGAATTACTTTTGACTATGAGAGCGATATAGAAAGTTGAATCATTAGAGTAGGTAACACTCAACCCTACAAACTTTGTAAAGAGATTGAGATATTTTCTATCGTCTGGAATGTAGTCATTGTAAGCAATAACATCTGAGAAATAAAGATTTGATTTGTCATTTTCAAAATTAAGTCTTTTAGAAACATCACTATGAAAAGTTGTTACAGGAACTGAATTCAAAATAAAAGTTTTTATCTCATTTGGGACGCCAGGTGCAATTATGGGGTGTATTTTTAAAACAATTCTATGATCACAAATAATATTTTTATCTTCTGATTCTTCAATATAGTCGTAATCAGCAAATCCAGTTTTTTGACGAATATAAAGATCTTCGACTGTTTCCCAAGGTGTTTTTTTGATAGCTTCTAGTTTGTTATTTGAGTCATAGCTTTGAGAATCTTCTGAGTTTTTTTGTTTACAACTAAAAAATAGTGTTAAAATCATTAAAGTGATTAGTCGCTTCATCGTTTTTCCCCTTTTTCCTTTTTAAAAAAAATGAACATCACTCAAATGATAACTAGAGTTTAAATTGAACAGATAATCTAAATTGATAATCTTCAAAGAATCAAGGAGTTAAGGAGAAGGTAACCTCTGGAAAATTGCCAACTCTCACAGGCAAAAGCCCATGAGAGTTGCGAGATTTTTATTTGAGAGCGTTTTTAAGATCGTCTATAAGATCGCTGCAATTTTCGATTCCTACACTAATTCTCACCATATTATCGCTAATATTGAGCTTCTTACGAACTTCTACGGGAACAGAAGCGTGGGTCATAATCGCAGGGTGATTGGAGAGACTTTCTACTCCTCCCAAACTTTCAGCAAGCTTAAATAGATGCACTTTCGTTAGGAATTTTTTCGTCTCTTTCATCCCTCCCTTCACGTAAAAGGTAATCATTCCTCCAAAACCGCGCATTTGTTTTTTGGCAAGGGCGTGATGAGGGTGTGACTTGAGTCCGGGATAAATGACTTTTTCAATCTTGGGGTGGGAGTCAAGAAACTTAGCCACTTGAATCGCATTAATCTCGTGTTGTCTCATGCGTACAGCGAGAGTTTTCACTCCTCTAAGCACCAGCCAGCTATCAAATGGTGATAGAGAGGGACCAATAGAGTTTTGAAGAAACCAGATTTGATCATAGATTTTTTTATTATTGGTCATCATGGCGCCGCCAACCACATCACTATGGCCATTGATGTATTTTGTAAGTGAGTGAGTGACGATATCGGCTCCCAAATCAAGTGGGTTTTGAAAATAAGGACTCATAAAAGTGTTATCGACAACGAGAAGAGAATCGTATTTTTTACAAAGTTTAGCAATTTTAGCGATATCAGAAATTTTCAAGAGAGGATTGGTGGGAGTTTCAATCCAGAGTAAATAAGGTTTTTTCTCTTTAAGATATTTTTCAACTTCAGCCAGATCAGTTGTGTTGATAAAAGTAATATCGTAGTGCTCTGAAAAAACGCGATTCAAAAGTCGGCTCATTCCTCCATAAACATCATCACCGCACAGGACATTTCTTCCTTTGGGAACAGAGTGCATGATCAAAGTAGCAATCGCCATCCCACTCGAAGTCGCTATCGAATACTTGGCATTTTCAAGACCGGCTAAACATTCTTGCAAGCGGTCGCGAGTTGGGTTGTGACTTCTGGAGTATTCATATCCCTGGTGATCACCAGGAGCTTTTTGCACATAGGTTGAAGTTTGATGAATAGCGGGCATGATTGAACCGGTGTGTGGTTCAGGGTCTCCGCCTAGGTGAATAACTTTCGATTCAAAACCAAGGTCTTTGTTTTTCATAATGTCTTCCGGTTTAGTTAGACGATCTTCACTCCCTCAGGAGGAAGAATGTTATTAACGGCCTTAATAAATTCTGGATTACTTTGAGGGCATTGATAGCCATGAGATTTCATCCAGTCGTTATTATAAAGTTTACTCAAATAGCGAGAACCAGAGTCAGGGAGAATAACAAGAATATCTTCTGGCTTTGATAGAGTTTGGGCATAGCGAACGGCACCAAGGACGGCAGCGCCACCACTACCGCCTGTATAGATTCCTTCTTTAGCGAGAAGGTCTCTTGTCATAACAAAAGATTCTTCATCGTGAACCACGACGAAGTCATCAATAATTTTAAAATCAATATTTGAAGGAATAAAATCTTCTCCAAGTCCTTCGAGAACATAAGATTTTGCTGGGATGATTTCACCTGTTTTATGGTAGTGAGCGAGAATAGAGCCTTCGATATCAATACCGACGACTTTGAGCTTGGGCATTTTTTCTTTGAGGTATCGACCTGTTCCTGAAATCGTTCCGCCAGTTCCCACTCCTGCAATCAAAGTATCAAACTTGCCTTCAGTTTGTTTGAAAATCTCTGGGCCTGTTGAGTGGTAGTGAGAATTGGGGTTGTCTTCGTTGTGATATTGATTGGCATAAAAACAATTATCTAAATTTTCGGCCAAAGCTTTGGCGACAGAATAGTAAGATCTGGGATCTTCAGGCTCAACGCTTGTTGGGCACAAGACCACTTCAGCACCCATGGCCTTCAAAGCAGAGATTTTCTCTGGCGATTGTTTATCGGCCATGACAAAAACTACATGGCAATCATTAATGGCCGCAAACATGGCAATTCCCACGCCAGTGTTTCCACTGGTGGCTTCAACAATGGTTCCTCCGGGTTTGAGGTCGCCACGTTTCACTGCTTGTTCGCACATGTATTTCCCAATGCGATCTTTAATAGAGCCGCCTGGGTTCATGTATTCAAGTTTGACATATATAGAGGATTCAACTCCTTGAGTGACTCGGTTGAGCTTGATAATTGGGGTATGACCAATCACGTCAAGGATAGACTGATTAAATTTTTCCATTTGTACTTTCTCCGGATTTTATTTATTTCATAACCTTCTGAAGTCGTCTAGGGGGTGGGATCAATTTCTTGCCACTGCAGGGCAAGCTCTTCAAGTTGTTCTTGAATATTAGAAGTCAGAACTTCGTTAAAGCGCAGGATTCTATTGAAATCTTTGCGAATAAGGTTTTCTAGTTTTTGCTCTCTCGATTCAAAGCTGGTGAGAATTTCTCTTTCTTCGCTAGAAAGCTGCGGGTTTTTTAAATCTTCAGCAATAACTAAGTGGGTACTCTTGTTGATAATTCCCGTGGTGTTTTCTTGAGAGAAAAAGGCATTGCCTAAAAACATACTTTTGGCCTCTGAGTATTTGGATTGTTCAGAATTAGTGACCAAGTACCAAGAAGCTTTAGAAGGAGAAAAGAGGATCTCCTGAATTTTAAGTGAGTCAATGAATTGCGATTGCATGCTATAGATAATATGCACAGCATCGATAAACTCTTCGACAAAAGTATCTCCGGTGACTTTATTTAAGTAATAGAGAAGTTTTTCCATACCCGTCTGAACGAACTTATCGAAAATTCTTTTGCCAATATTTTTAGCTTGCCCTTGTGAGCGAAATAATTGCGAGATGTGCTCTATAAAAGATTGATCAAAAAATGCTTTGATCTTGGTCGTGCTACTTAAAAAATCGAGGAAGTGTTTCCCGGGAGGTGTGTCGAGAATAACGTGCTGATATTTTCCACTCTTAATTCTTTGATAGAGCTCAATGATGGAAAGGATTTCATTCATTCCTCCACTGGGAGACATCAAGAGATTGAGAATACGATTTTCAGAAGTATCCTTTGATCCCCCCTGCATATTGCGAAATGTTTCTTCGGGGTTGAGAAGAAGAATGTCGAGAGTTTCGAGTCCTGGTATTTTATTAATTTGATTATCAGAACTTTGATCTATATGGAGATATTCTTTGAGTCTTAGTGACGGATCAATAGTGATGATCAATGTTTTCTTGTTATTTTTTGAGAAATAAAAAGCTTTAGACATGGCCAAGGTTGTTTTGCCAACTCCACCTGTTCCACAAAAAATACTGATATCTTGAAATTCTACATTCATATAAGTTTCTCAAGCTCACCATTTGAAATTTCGGAGACAATTTCAAAGAAGTCATTACCAGGAACAAAGGGGAGTGATTCGACAATTTGTTCCCCATTTTCTTCTATAATTTGATTTTCAAGTTTTAAACGATTGTTCGTGTATTTTCCTTGAAAGGGGATGCCGGTTTTTTTTAAAGAATCGTTGAGAACAATTTGAGAGCTAAAAGCTGTTTCACTTTCTATATTTTGCTTGAGCTCCAACGCTTCATTAATGCTGAAAACACTGGGGAGAGTTACGATATTTATTTTAAAGTTCTCTGGTATTAAAAGCCAATTGATCATTTTTTGGCAGTCTTCGTAGAGGATACCAGATGAGAAAATCTTTTTAAATTGATAGAGCGACTGTAAGAGAATTTGGCTGTGACCGCTAGCAGGTCCATCGATGACGTAGACAACTTTGGGTTGATTTTCTTCAGTGATATTTTCAAGGATTTTTCCCATGTAAATAACGTAGTTAAATCCTGGAATGATGTTTATTAGCGATTGAAAGAATTTTGTCTTAAGGATCCAGCTAGCAATCGTTTTAGAGTGAAGCTTTTTAGCAATATATTCTAAGACAGAGTCGTCGAGAGTGAGGTAATTGGCCTGGATATTCTGATTTTTCAAAAATTTTAATGTTTGGGATTCAAAATCGTTAAAATGAATTTCTTCTCCCAAGGAGCCCGCTTTGAGAAGAGTATAATGAGGAGTGTATCCATGAGCTTTAAGGTATTGGCAAAAGGCTAGGCTGAGAGTGGATTTTCCAACTCCCCCTTTCCCTGAAAAGAGATAGAGTTTTTTGACCATTTCAAAAGAAATACGCGACCGTCATGAGAAGTTTTACGTATTGTCCTGTGAGTGAAGGTTGGTTGTCGTATTTAGCCTTGAAGGGATCATGAAGGTGAAGGAGGAGCCCTACAGTGAAATGTTCGTTGAGTTCAAGATCCATTCCTGCTCCCACGTTGATTCCCATAACACTTTTGGTCTCTGTTTCCACATATTCACCATCGACGTAACGCCGAGCTTTGGGTTGGTAGAATCCCAGACCTCCGGTGATGTAAGGAGAGAAAGCATCGAAGTCAAATAGCTTTGCTTTGATTCCCATATTTAATGAAGAAACTTTTACGTATTCGTTTGTCTGCTCAAACTTATGGCTGTGTATGTTGAGCAAAAATTGAAATGTATAGCTTGCACGGTAAATATAGTAATAATCGAAAGTGAGCCGGTCCTCACCGGAGTTACTGTAGTTTCCAAAAAGAAAGGATTGTCCAAAACCTAGCGAGACCCCATGGCGATTAAAAGGAGCATTTGTTGTCGAAGGCGGTGGTGGTGAAGGGGCGGCTTTACGGCCTTGAGGCTTGTTGTTTTCCTTCTTGGCGTCAGTGTCAACTTGCTTAAACTGGCCAGAGAGATCTTCGCCTTTTTCTTTTTGAGCGTAGCCTGTACTCAAAAAAAGGCATAAAAAAAGCCCCACAAAAATTTTTGCTGTGAGGCTTTTATTATCATTTAAGAAATTTTTTTGCACTTCATTGATCCTAATATTTAAACTGTACTCAGTTAAAATATTAGTTCAAAGTGTTAGGAGTTTCAATTCCTGTATTAACATTATTGAGGTAATTGGCCACTTCTGGAGCTGGCATTTCAACTTTTTCTTCCTCAACAAATTTTTCTTCTGCAGCGTGATTACCAAGTCCAAGTTTAGACTCAAGGGACTTGATGTACCCAGTAAAGATTCCTGACTCACTTCTGATTACTCTCTTCAAAAGTTCAGTGTTTTCAGGTCCTTTTGACTTTTTCTCTTGATCAAAGAGAAGTTGAATCTGAGTTGTGTACGTGATGTCCTTCTGAGTTTTGTTATCAATAACTTTAATTTCATTGCCTTCTCTGATGATCTGAGCAATTTCTTCAAGAGTTACGTAACAAGACTGGTGAGTGTCGTACAACTTGCGGTTCTGGTAACGCTTAATGATTCTAACTTTTTCCATAAAAATATCCCCTCAGTTTATGTTCTGCTTGTAGAACGCTGTTTTTATTGTTTTAGCTGCGCTTTACAAAACTAATCAAAATGATTCGCATGCTGTGTCTATCAAACATTGGGAACTAATGTCAACCCACATAGTCAAGTTTTTTGCAATAGGTTATAAACAGCTGAATTTATTTAATTTTTTGACTGTGAAAAATTTACCACATAGCGTCTAAGAGTAAGGAAAAAAGCCACCTGACCCGACGAGTTCCCCATAGGAGCTCAAAAAGTCATGGATAGAGGCTTTATTATTACCTCCCAAATTGTGGTTTTCCTTCTAGGTATAACAGTTTCCTGTTCCAGTCCACGAAGAAAAAACTCCATCAAAGTGGTAGAATTCCCCCAATGTCAGAGTTGTTCTTTCTCTTTGGAAGACGACGAACAAGATATTCCTTATATAGAGGGAATGGTCAAAACCTATAATCAAACTCAAAATGCTTCTACCAAAAATTTTGTCCTCAGAGACCTTTATATGAAGGCCAATATTCTAGAAACGGAGTTTGAATACACTCGGGCAGAAAAGTTCTTGAGCGCGCTATTAAACTTAGACAAAAACAATGTCTTTCTTTTAAAGAAATACACGCTGAGTTTGATTCGGAGTGGCCGCATATTCCAGGCTAAGGACTTCCTCCTCAAGGCGCAGTCCATGGCTGAAGATAAAACAGAGAAAGTTAATATGGGGATGCTTCTTGGTAGCCTCTTCGAATCTTTGGATCAGTCAGATAAGGCGCTGGTCTTTTATCGTCAAGCTATGAAGATGGATAAAAACCACGTGGAAGCTTGTACCCGAGCTTCTAAAATTCTCAATAGAAAGAGCTTTGATCTCGCCCTTGATCTGCTAAAAACTTGTTATGAACGCACTGATGAAAATAAATCAGAAGTCAGTTTTCAAATTGGACGCCTTTATCTTGAAAAAAATGATTTAGAAAATGGGACTAAGAATTTTATAAAGTCCTATGAAGAAGACAAGTCTGACTCCAAGGCCTTGGCAGCTCTTGCTGTGATCTACAGCGAAACAGAGCGTGAAGAGTTGATTCTCCCCATGTTTAAGAAGCATTTGAGCCAATACCCAGATGATTATTTGATTCTTAGCCGCACTATGGACAATCTGATAGGAAAGAGTCAATTCCAAGAGGCTATTCCTTATCTCGAAAAGATGACGGATATTAACCCCAAAGAATTGGGACTTAAATTCAAACTTTCTTTTCTCTATAAAGAGACTAAAAAACTGAATAAAGCCGTTGAAACACTCAATGAAATAATCAGTTTGAACGGGGATCTCGATAAGGCTTATTATTTTTTAGCAGACATTTATAAAGATTTAGACAAAACCACTGAGTATGTTCTTTATTTAGAGAAAGTCAGCCCCAAAAGTGAGTTGTTTTTTGATTCGACGATTGAGTTGGTTAACACGCTTAAAGATTTAGCGGTGAGTGATCGCCAGCCAGCTTCCGAAAGTTACGAACAAAAGTATTTGGAAATTATAGAGAAGAGAAAAAATATTTCAGAAGATCTTAAATTTGAACTGAATGTGAGTGAATCTCTCTATTGGACGAAGAAGAAAACAGCTTACAAAGCGATTGAGCTGCTAGAAGAAATCAAAGAGCACCAAAAATTTGATGAAAACCATGAATATTTCTTAGCAACTCTCTACGACCAAGTGAAAAAATATCAATTAGCAGATGAAATGATTAAAAAAATTATTGAAAAAAATCCTCTCAATGCTCATGCCTATAACTTTATTGGATATTCACTTCTTGTCAGAGAAAATGGAGATCTTAAAGCAGCTAAAGGCTATATTGAAAAGGCGATGGAAATTCTTCCTAAGGATGGGCATATTGTCGATTCTTATGGCTGGTATTTTTATCGTGTTGAAGATTACCAGTCGGCTTTAAAGCATCTCTTGCGTGCTCGAGACATGAAACCCGATGACAGCACAATCAATCTTCACGTTGGCCAAGTTTACGAAAAACTTCAAGAGTACCAAAAGGCTAAACTCTACTATCAAAAAGCTCTCGCTCTTTCTGAAGATAGCGAGTTCCAAAAAGACGTTCAAAACCGTCTCGAAGTAATATCCTCAATTTCTGTAGAAGAGAAGACTCGAATTCCTGCTTCAGCAAGCCTAGAAAATTAGAGGTCATCTCGAAAAAAAAGATATTATCTTATATGATAGAGGTATGAGAAAAATACTTCTGATTCTTTTGGCTCTAAGTTCATGTTCACAATGGGAAACCAAAAAGCAAAAACTTGACTTTCAACTCTTTAAAGAAAACTTGCGCGGTGTTTGTCTAAGTGCAGAGGGGAAAGGAAGAATTGAAGTAGGAAGAGAGAAGTATCTCTTTGATTATGTTTCAGCTCTCAAGACAGATGATCATTGGGCCATGGGAGTGAACATACCACTGAGAGGAGAAGAGGACTTTCAAATTGAGAGAAAAGCTTCTAAGTTTCGTTTTTGGGGGAGCTTTTATCAGCAAATAAAACAAAGTTTTGAGCGCTCAGAGAAAAAAAATGGAAAACAAAAAGAGTTTAATAAAAAGAACTTTAACGATTTTATAAATTTTATGGCCGAAACTCTCTTTGATTTTTCTGAAATTCAAAACATGAAGGACGAAGAATTAAAATCTTACTTTAAGAGGTGCGGATCGGCTCCAACAAAACAATGTCTCTTTAGTCATGGCAACACACCTGTACTCGTTGGTCTCGTACAATCCAGTATTCAATATAAAAAGGATAAATTTGTGTTGGAATGGACTAATAAAGCGAAAGTTTTTTATAAAGAAAGTTATTTTAGTAAAATGTCTATTGAACTCTTCCAAGGAAAAAGGAAGTTCGCATCGGTGCATTTGTTCCCTCAAAAATGCCAAAATGTCTCTAACTAGTTGTAAGCATTCATTGATTGTTAAATTCTGATTAAATCAGTAAACTCATTAAAAAGGTAAATAAGGAGTATTTTTATGCGTTGTTTTCTTTGGGGTATTTTACTGACATCACTTTTGGCCACAGTAAGCTGTACCAAAAAGGGTGGAAGCACAGGTGAAAAAGTTCTTCAACTTGGAACACCAGCTAAAGTTAAAGGATTTGATCCCATTGAAGCGTCTGATTTGTACTCGGGAAATGAAGTGGCTCGTGTGTACGAAGGTCTTTTGCAATTTCACTACTTAAAAAGACCCTACGAACTTGTTCCCAATTTGGCAGCGGAAATGCCAAAAGTTTCAAATGAAGGTTTAACTTATACATTTAAATTGAAAAAGGGAGTGCTCTTTCACGACAACCAATGTTTTCCTGGAACGAAGGGAAGAGAAATGGTGGCCAAAGACGTGGAGTACTCTTTAAAAAGATTAGCCGATCCCAAATTGCAATCAAAGGGGTGGTGGCTTCTCGATGGAAAGATTAAAGGTCTCAATGAGTGGCGTGAAAAATATTCTGATGCTGAGAAAGTTAATTACGAAGAAGAAATTCCAGGAATGCAAGTTCTCGATACTTATGTGATTCAATTCACATTGGTGAAACCGTTTCCTCAATTTCTCTATGCCTTTGCGATGCCTTTTACCTACGTCGTTCCTCGAGAAGCAGTGGAGTTTTATGGAGATTCTTTTTTAAATAACCCAGTCGGAACAGGCCCATTCATGACAGGGCAGTACACGCAAGCCAACACGATTATTTACAAAAAATTTCATAAGTATCGCGATGAATATTATCCAAGTGAAGGGGCTGAAGGTGACGAAGCCGCCGGACTTCTTAAGTCCGCAGGAAAGAAAATTCCTTTCGTGGATAAAATAAAAGTGACAATTATGCCAGAATCGCAACCGATGTGGCTCAATTTCCTTAAAGGGAATATCGATGCCATGGCCATTCCAAAAGATAACTTCAACCAAGCAATGGTTGGGGGAGTACTCAACGAAGATTTCAAAAAGAAAGGTATAACTGAAGTTAAGAAAGTTGGACTCGATGTCACTTTTATTGCTTTTAATCACGAAAATAAGCTCTTCAAAAACAATCTGAAATTGCGAGCTGCTATGTCTTTAGCTTTTGATCGTGAATTTATGAATAAAAACTTTTATAATGGAATATCTATTCCTGCTCAATCCATCATTCCTCCAAACATTGCAGGGTATATTGATGGTTACGTAGGTCCTTTCCAAAATTTCGATCTCGAGAAAGCCAAGAAACTTTTAGCGGAAGCAGGTTATCCTGAAGGGAAAAAACTCCCAGAGATTACTTACCACTTTAAATACGACACAACAGGAAGACAAAATGCTGAAGCCATTAAGCAAATGATGGGCAATATTGGCATTAACCTCAAGCTTATTGGGGTGACATGGCCAGAACTCGTTAAAGTTGTGAATACGAAACAAGCAATGATGTATGGAATGGCTTGGGGAGCTGACTATCCAGATGCAGAAAACTTTTTGCAACTTCTCTACAGCCCTAATGCGGCTCCAGGATCAAATGGTTCGAACTACAACGATCCTGAGTTTGATAAAAAATATGAAGAAGCAGTTGTGCTTCCCGACGGGCCAGAGAGAACAAAAAAATATGAAGAACTTTATAAGTATGCTGCAGAGAAAGTACCTCTCATCTATGGATTTCACCGAGTTAATTATGTTTTAGAACACGGATGGTTTAGAAATTATAAGTTTATTGAATTTGATCACGGCGTGGCCAAGTATTGGGATATTGATTTAGAGGCTAAAGATAAACTTAAGCCTAATTTATAGTTATGCAGATTTTACAGTACACACTTAGAAGACTTCTCTACCTCTTGCCTGTGATTTTTGGGGTGAGTTTTGTTATCTTTATTTTATTCAATGTGGTGCTAGGGGATCCAACTCCGATCTTGCTGGGTAAAAACGCTACTCTTAAACAAATTGAGGAATTGAGACACCAATTGGGACTCGATCGTTCTTGGCTTATGCAGTACCTCGATGTCGTGAAAAGTGCTTTTACTTTTGATTTTGGAATTTCTTGGTCTACTAAACAAAAAATTTCAGACATTATTATTTCTCGAGCCTATCCTTCGTTAACACTCACGTTACCAGCTTTTGTTATCTCGACAACATTTTCTATTCTTATCTCACTATTCGTTGCCTACTACCGAGGAAGAGGGATTGATACTTTTGTAAGAGTTCTCTGTATTGCCCTAATGAGTATTTCAAGTCTTGTGTATATTCTTTTTTTCCAATGGTTTTTTGCTTTTCACTTAGAGTGGTTTGAAATTTCAGGTTATGAACCAGGTTTCCCTGACTTTTTGGCATACACAACACTTCCGGGAATTATTTGGATTGTCCTATCTATTGGACCTGATGTGCGCTTTTTTAGAACCGTGATGCTCGATGAAATTTATCAAGACTATGTTCGAACAGCTCGAGCGAAAGGTCTCAGAGAAGTGACGATTCTTCTTAAACACGTTTTGAGAAATGCTCTCGTACCAATCATAACTTATGTAGTGATCCAAATTCCATTTCTCATTTTAGGAGCTCTCTTACTTGAGAGTTTTTTTGGAATACCAGGACTTGGTGGAGTTATTCTAGAAGCCATTAACTCTTCAGATTTCCCCGTTATTAAGGCTTTTGCGATATTAACATCGATAGTTTACATCGTTTTTAATCTTATTACGGACGTGTTGTACGCTGTTGTCGATCCGAGAATTAAGCTTCACTAGGAAGAAGAAAATGAAAAAAGAATCACTTTGGGGAGAGGCCCTTAAAAAGATTGTTAAAGACAAAATATCTTTATTCTCTTTAATTGTGGTCCTCGTTTATACCATTATTGCGATTCTTGTGAGTCTGGGAGTGATTGTTGGTGATTGGCATCAGACTGTTGGTCCCAATTATGCTCCTCCTAGCAGTGATTTTATTTTTGGGACGGATTTTTTAGGTCGCGATGTCTTTAAAAAAGTTATTTACGGTGTCCAAGTAGCCATGTCGGTGGGATTTATTTCTTCCATGATCTCAATACCGATTGGAGTGGTTTTAGGAGCAACGGCGGGTTATTTTGGAGGAGTGGTCGATGAAATTATCGTTTGGTTTTATACAACCTTTTCTTCAATCCCCACAATCATGCTACTTATTTCTATTTCATTTATTTTAGAAAAAGGAATTACGTCTGTTTATATTGCTCTCGGGCTAACGACTTGGGTGCACCTCTGCCGATTGGTGAGAGGAGAGGTCATTAAACACAAAAATCGAGATTATGTGCAGGCGGTGACGGCCATTGGTGGTGGGCATGCCCGAAAACTTTTTCGCCACATTATTCCCAACGTCTTTCACGTTGTTATTATCAATGCTTCTTTACAGTTTCAAGTTGCGATAAAATCTGAAGTTATTCTTTCTTATCTTGGATTGGGAGTACAAGAACAGCCAAGTTGGGGAAAGATGATCAACGACGCCAAACAAGAGTTAACAAGTGGGTACTGGTGGCAGTTAGCCTTTGCGACGCTCGCCATGTTTTTAATTGTGCTGGCATTTAATATTCTTGGGGATGCTCTCAGAGATGCTCTCGATCCTAAACTTAAAGGGAAAGAATCATGAGCCTCTTAGAAGTTAAAAACCTCTCGGTAGAATTTCACACCCAAGAAGGTATTACTAGGGCTGTGAATGGAGCTTCCTTCACTGTGAATCCAGGGCAAACGGTAGGACTGGTCGGAGAGTCTGGTTCGGGAAAAAGTGTCAGTGCTTTTTCAGTGATGGGACTCATTCCCAATCCCCCTGGAAAGATTGTTTCAGGAGAAATTCTCTTTAATGGAAAAGATATTTTAAAAATGAACGAAGCGCAGATGAGAAAACTGCGTGGCAATGATATCAGTATGATCTTTCAAGAGCCGATGACGAGCCTTAATCCGGTTTTTAAAGTGGGTGAACAGATTGCAGAGTCTTTGATACTCCACAAGGGAATGAATGCTAAAGAAGCTTTGGAAAAAGCGATTGAGCTTATGGATCAAGTGGGAATTCCCAATCCTAAAAGCAGGGCTCTCGCGTATCCCCACGAACTCTCAGGGGGGCAGAAGCAAAGAATCATGATCGCCATGGCCATTGCCTGTGATCCCAAACTTTTGATTTGTGATGAACCCACCACCGCACTCGATGTGACTATTCAAAAACAAGTTCTAGATCTGATCTTTGGGCTTCAGCAAGAATACAATATGGGAGTGCTCTTTATCACTCACGATCTTGCCGTCATTGCTGACATCGCAGACGAAGTTGTGGTGATGTATAAGAGTAATATCGTTGAAAGAAATAGTGTGAAATCTATATTCAATAGTCCTAGTCATCCTTACTCAAAGGGACTTCTCGCTTGTCGTCCAGGTCTTGAGAGCAATCCTAAAAGACTTTTAACCGTCAGTGACTTTATGGACAAGGAAGGTAATGAACTTAAAGTTTCTGATGAGAGAAAAAAGCCTTTCACAAAAACTTATGACTATAGTGGAGATAAAAATCCAATTCTCTTAGAAGTTAAAAATCTTAAAACTTATTTTCCAGTCAAGGCCGGATTTTTTCGAAGAACCATTGGGCATATCAAAGCTGTCGATGATGTTTCATTTCAACTGAGAAAAGGGAGAACCTTAGGTCTTGTTGGAGAGTCGGGATGTGGCAAAACAACACTGGGGAGAACTATTTTACGTTTGGTGGAGCCGACTGAAGGAAGTGTTTATTATCAAGGTCAAGATGTGACGGGACTAGAAGCGAAAGAGCTTCAGGCATTGCGATCAAAAATGCAGATTATTTTTCAAGACCCTTATTCTTCACTCAACCCAAGAATGACTATTGAACAAATTATTGTAGAACCAATGAAAATCCACAAAGTTGGTGTCTCGGATAATGAGCGCGTTGATCTCGCCAAACAGTTGATGGAAAAAGTTGGTCTTTTGACGAGCCACCTTTCACGCTACCCTCATCAATTCTCTGGAGGGCAACGCCAAAGAATTGCCATTGCCAGGGCCCTGGCCCTCAAACCAGAATTTATCATATGTGATGAGTCAGTTTCTGCCTTAGATGTTTCGGTACAAGCGCAAGTGCTTAATTTACTGCTCGATTTACAAGATGAATTTGATCTTACCTATATTTTTATTTCTCACGACTTGAGTGTCGTCAATTTTATTTCTGATGAAGTTGGAGTTATGTACCAGGGTAAAATAGTCGAACATGCGGTTGCTTCTGAAGTCTATAATAACCCACAAATGGGCTATACCAGAAATCTTTTATCGGCCATTCCTAAGGGCATTCCCAAATCATAAAAATTATCTGACCGAATAACTTTTTACTCACTGAATTCCGAATAGTTTCGATGGGATAGGATATTTTTTATCCCAAGGAGTTTTTTTTGAGTAACGAAACTTTTTCGATAAAAGGAAAGACATTTTTGTCCAAGGATCTCACGCGTGTCAGTTTGCAAGAAATTGAAGGCTGGTTTTTGTCTTTGGGTTTTGTTTTCTTTCAACTGCCAAATTCTTCTTATCTTAAACTTCTCGATCCAGGCGGTATTGTCGATGAAGCATTCCTAACAAAACTAAAGAGAAAAAAGTGTGAGGAAGTCCCTGTTATTTCTGTCGTCGATCAAAAGCATAAGGAATCTCTTATTAATCTTTTCAAAAAACTTAAAAATTCTCAACTTGAAGTTGAAAATATCGAATGTTCTCGTGAAATACTCAATGATTTTAAGAAAGTTTTTGTTGAAGGTTCGCATGATTACTCACTTCTCGATTACTTGCTAGCATTTCAAGAGGTTTTCTCTTTGTTTTTACCTGAATTTTTTAAGCAAGTAGCTGAAATGGATGTGGATATTTTTAAAAGAAATATGGTGATGGCAACTTTTAGCGTTTTTCTTTGCTTGCAATTGGGTTATCTCGATTTTAATTTTCTTTCTGACGTCTATCATGCTTGCTTTCTTATGGATATCAGTCTGTATGAAGATGTTTTACCCTGGTCAACTCACAAAGCGATTGAAAATGAACAAAGATTGCCAGGAGAAGGATTGCGAACCCTTACTGATTTTAAAAATATTGCTGGTAGAGATGCCTTTGTTCAACACCCCTTAAAGAGTATGCAAATAGCTTACTCAGAGTATGGAAATGTTTTTTATAATAGAGGTGTGCTCAATGTGATCACAAAACATCAAGAAAATGCAGCAGGTACAGGATTTCCTCAGAAATTGATTCAAAGCGATTTTGCGGATTGGGAAGCTGTAATTGTCTTTGTCGAGCATCTCATCCCCCATGAACCACTTCTTCTCGATAGAGGCAGTGGAAGAGGTATATTAAAAAACTTAATAACGAATCTTTATAAAAACAGCATGGGACAATTTTATCATTTTGATAGAATTGCAAAAATATTGAAAAAAGAATTTCAAATTAAACTTGAGGTTGAAAAAGCATCATGAGCGAGAGCAAGAAAATTCTTAAACTTGTTCAAGATGACCGATTGCAATCGGTCATTGAAGCTAGTGAATTGGAATGTGTTGACAGCAAAGAAGCTCTTCAAGGGACTCAAGTTAATTATATCGTTATTAATAACAATAAAGATCTAGAGAAATTCTCATTATCTTTTGAAGCAACGGCAGAAGGAACAGAACTCATTTGTTTTGAAATGCCTAAAAATATTAAGGATTTTTTGACTCTGAATGGAAGAGTGGCAATAAGCCCTAAGCTTTTAGATCAAGACATTGTTCAGACTTTATTGACGAGATATTTTAAGCAAGAAGGGAATCTCTATGTCGATGAAATGCTATTAAAAAATGAAATTAAAACAAATAATTTTAAGCTCACTAATCACAATAAACTTGGTTACTATTCCGATCTTATAGCCCTTGATGCTTCTAAAAATGATTTCCACCATGTCGCCATCAGAAACTTTTTAAACCAGATTGCATTTTATAATTTCTATTTAAAGAAATCGGATATTGCTGATCTTCCCATTGAGATCGAAAGTACATTTAGTAACGATGTGTTTGTCATCCAAACATCTTGCACTGTGAATGATTTTATTGCTGAATACTTACTCAATGCCTTTTCAAGCGTTGAAAGTACCCAGCAATCACCTCCGAATTTCCTTCTAACAAGTTGCTATCTTTTGAGTAATTTTTTGAGTATTGGGTACAACCCTAAATCAAAGAAACTTATTTTTATTGGAGGATGGATAAAAGGGCAAGAACTCGATCAGCACGCTCTTTTTATTTCACAAATCCATTCTTCAGTGAAGTTAGTCAGTGAAGCAAAAGAAAAAGAAGAAGTTTATTGGAATTCTATTCAGCAAAATAATTCTGATTCAACGGACATAACTGAACTACCAGGAGATCTGCTAGAATCTCTTGTTGATGAGAATGAAGGTGATGAGTATGGTGAAGAGATCACTCGCGTTCGAGGAGAAGTTGAAAAAGATGAAGGGTTTAAGAAAAAATTAAAAGAAAACTTCAGTCAAGATCTTGCCAAAAAACTTGCTAAACAAGTGCGACTTAAAAAAGTAAACGATATTCTCGCTAAAAAAGAAGAAGAGATCGAAGAGGAACAAAAAGTTCTTGGATCTCTAACTGAGGAAGAAAAACAAGTTGTCAAAGGCTTAGGAGAAGTCGAAGACGATACAGTTCAGAAAGTTAAAGGGTATATGGAGGAAAAACTTGAAGATGTTATCAATACTGTTAAAGGTTCACTTGAAAAAGAAGAAGTTCAAAAAATTTCCGGGAAGCAGTTAGAAGATCAGTTTGTTAGAAAAATTAAAAGTAAGAAAGATCTCAATAAAGAAGAGCTGATGATTGTGAAAGGGCTTTCTGAGAACATGGCCAACAAAGTTCAAGATTGGCATACAGAATCTCTTACAGAAGAAGCCAGTGAATCCCTCAATCAGGTTTCATCGCTTGTGCAAAAAAATAAAGCATTAATGCAGTTGAACTTTGAGAAGCGTCTCAAAGAGAAGATGAAAGAAATTGGTCTTGCCAATCAACCGCTCACTCAAGAAGAATTTCTCGAGCAAAATATTCAAAAACAACTTGAAAATACTTTGAGTGAAACGTTGGAAAAGGATTTAGATGTTAAAATTTCGACTAAAAATCCTGTTCTTGAAAACCAAACACTTGTGGTTAAGAGTCTTGCGAAGACGCTAGATGCTGATAGTGAAAAAGTTAAAAAAAGTATTAGTGAACAAATAAATAAAACAAAAGAAAAAGTGAATAAAGAGGTTTCTGATAGAGTTTTTCATCCAGAGACAAAAGAAAAAATTGAAAAAGATGATGAAGGTCTCAAAGAAAAATTTGAAAAATTAAATAAGTTAAAAAATATGCAGGAAGGGGAAACTCTTTCTTCTGATGAGGCGAAACTTATCCAAGAGCTCATTGACAAAGATATTGCTAATAAAGAGAAATTGAATGAACAACTTAATGAAAATAAAAAGAACAAAGCTGAAATAAAAAGACAAGAAGCTATCTTTAATACCGAATTAGATAAGATAAAGAGATCAGTCAAGGCGAAAGATCGCATCGTTGAAAAAGCTAAACTAGGAATGCAGACTCTTTCAGAGAATAAAGAAAAAGAGATACGCGCTCTGAAAGGTAAAATTGCAGATCTTCAGAATAAAGAATTGGATAAACTTTCTGACGGTGAATACCAAGAAATGTTGAATAAAAAAGATGAAGAGATTACAGCTCTTAATCTCAATTTAGAGCGCCATAAGTCCAAGTTGGAAAGTTTAGAAGACAAGATTGGTGATCAAAAAGAGAGAATTTCGGATCTCCATGTCCAGACAATGAAAGATGCTGCCGTTCTGGGGCATGAACCGACCACAAGACCTGAAGGGCGTAGCGATAAATCAGGATTTATTAAATCCCAAAATGATTTGGCTCGGGCGAGAGAGGAACTTCAGGGACTTAAACAACTCATAAATCAAGCAAAAGTCGGTGAAAAGAATGCTTTGATTAAATCCCGTGATCTTGAAAAACATATCAATGAATTAAAGAAAGGAAATGAAGAACTGAACCAAAAATTAGAAGAAAAAATGAAAGAAAATGAAATTATCCATCAAGATTTGGTTCAATTAAGAAATCTCCAGCGCCAAAATGTTAAAGATAATTCCAGCACAGAAGATTTGGCAAAGCAGTTAGAGGAAGAAAAGGCTAACCGCAAGCGAGCTTATTCAGAATCTCGAGAGGCCATTATCAAGGCTCAAAACCAGACCATGGACTTAAAGAAGAAGGCTCATGGACTAGAACAAGAAAAACTTCGTTTGCTAGCCCAAGTGAATGAATTGACCAAGCAATTAAAAGTTCTGCAAGCATCTGCACAGACAAAAGAGGGTGCGGGAAGTGGCGATTCAGCTGCCGATAAAAGACAAGCTCAACGCTTAGAACAGAACCTTCTTATCGTTAAAAAGGATTACAGCAAGGCCATGTTTCAGCTCGCAGAAGGTAAAAAGGAAATGAATAAGCTACAGACCCAGAATCGAGGTCTGGCCAATACCGTGAAAAGTCTTGAGAAAGAGTTGGAAAAACTCAAAAAGAATAACAAAGCTGCATAGCAGAATGCTTGTCTTTTTATCCCCTCCAGAGTAAAAATAAATTTCTCTAATTTTATACCAAAGCTAGAGTATTAGTGCTTATGCCCG
This sequence comes from Halobacteriovoraceae bacterium, assembly GCA_020635135.1. GTDB lineage: Bacteria > Bdellovibrionota > Bacteriovoracia > Bacteriovoracales > Bacteriovoracaceae > JACKAJ01. The sequence goes on along the minus strand of JACKAJ010000015.1, from coordinate 975,859 downwards.
CGTGGTGGACCTTGAGGGCAGGAGCCCGAAAGGCCGGATGCCTAATGGCATCACCGTAGCAGGAAGCGGAGGTGCGGAAGGTAGACACGCGTGTCTCTATAAAATGGTTGAATTAGGTTAATGTTGTCTTTAAAATTTTAGTGCTTATGCCCGCGTGGTGGAATTGGTAGACACGCTAGACTTAGGATCTAGTGCGCAAGCGTGGGGGTTCAAGTCCCTCCGCGGGCACCACTTTTAAATAGCAGCCGCTAAAAAATTCAAAATATTCGTATAAATTTTATTAATCCATATTGAGCATCGATTTGTTGGTCGAAAAATATTTTTTTGCTCAGGTGTGATAAGACGATAAAATCTTGAGTGGTATTTTTGACGATAATCTTTAAATTTGATGGTCGAAGTTGAAAAATAATCTTGTGCTTGGGCCAAGGCTTGGCGGATAGAATTCACCCCGACGTCAATGTTGAGAGGAACGAGTTCTTTATTTTTGAGCGAGATTATACGATCGCGATAGACAGTGCATTGATCGATAAATTGACCAAAATTTTCTTGTGCGCGATGGGCCCTGACTTCGAGGCGATTTTTATGAAAGCGAAGAGTGTTGGTAAAAGGGCCAACATTAAACCATGATAACGCCATTGGATTGACGCCAGAAAATTCTAAAATTTTTTCTAAAATACTCTTTGGATATTCGTAGTCTCGAAAAACACTATAGGACCTTGCAAATTCAACGAAAGAGAGTTCATTGAGATTTTTGCTTAGAAATTCTTTAATTTTCTTTTTTGTATTTTTGCATATAAAGAAAAAAGGGATGGCATTATAAGAATCTTTCTCAAAAAATCCCCACGATAGACCAGGGTGATTATGGTAATCAGCAATAAAATTTTGGAGATGACGGATATTGAGAAAATTTTTTCTTTCAATGGAGATGTGACCTGAACCATAAAGTTTTTGAGGAAAGAGTTTGTTTTCAGCAAATGAGTCAAAAAGAAGATCTTGAATAATATCTTCATATTCTTTCATTTGTTCGATTGTCATTTTCGGCATATTAACTTCGATGACATTTTCATCTCCTTTGAGGTAAAAATAAAGATCTTCTGAAAAATAAATATGTTTTTTATAGTCTTTTATTTTTATTCGACAATTTGAATATTTTTCTCGACATTTATTTATAATGTAGTCATTCATACCTTCAATTTTATTGCGCATATAAGTATCGCGAGAAACATCTCGTCCTGTGATAGACTGTGGTAAAAATATTTTTTTGTTGCTAAAAGTGAACTCAGGACCAAAATACATCTCTTCATCTTGAGCAAAAAGCGAAGTTGTGATCAATAAGATTATAAATATAGGCAATCTAAGCATGTTAGTTGTGAACCAAATCCTTAGGTTTATTTTAACATGAATTTCCATGGAAAAGATGAACTAGATACACTTTGCTATTTGAAAAAAGATTCTAATTCCGATTAAAATTATCGTCTTCTTGTCATTGGTGGTTATCAGCCAAGTTTTCTGGAGGACCGCTCATTTTATTTTTTTTTACTTCTTTACTGCGCTGAAGATCTTCGAGCATGACAGAAGCCATGGAAAAGATTTTTTTTGTGTGTTCGAATATGATTGATCCCTCGTGGCTCAGTTGCAGTGATCTTCCTTTGCGGATGAAGAGTTCAATTCCAAGCTGATTTTCTAAGTGTTTAAGTTGTTGACTGAGAGTAGGCTGACTAACGTCGAGGAACTTTGTTGCCTTAGCGAGAGAGCCCTCTTGGGCGATTACATGAAAATAATAAAGATTATTAAAGTTAATTTTTTTTCTTAAGCTCAATTAATTTTCCTACCTTTTTTTAAGTTATCCTTTAAAGTCAAAAACGTTTCGTACCTTCCATTATATTGTAAATAGGATCATGAAAATAATAATCCGTGCTCTGTTTAAGAGATGTGTAATTACGTAGAAGTATGCGTTGTGTTATTAAGGGATGTGTATAATCTCACAAAAATACTGCACAAGCTGTTCAAGCTAATTTTTTATCAAAATGTCAAAATAAGACATCATTTAAAGTTTCTTGGAAGGAGGTTTTCATGAAGGATATCTCGACAGAATACGAGAGTGATAAACTTAAGCTTAATAACAGCAGCATTTCTGAAATTCTCAGAGGTGAAGTTTCGGCGTTCGAAGCCTATGAGCAAGCACTGAAAAAAGTCGACAGTCATTCTGAAAGAATGAAATTGATAGAGTTAAAAAAAGATCACGAGCGGGCGATAAATTTTTGGAGAATTCAAGCCAAAATCAAAGGAGACATCCCTTCGGATTCTTCTGGGATTTGGGGAACAGTTGTTCAGGGCTTTGTTGGAGCAGCGAAACTTTTTGGAGATAGGCCGACTTTGAAAGTTATTAGAGAAGGCGAAGAGTTTGGACTTGTGAACTACAAAAAAATGCTTGGTAGTGATGAGTTGAACTTTGAACAAAAAAGTAAAATACGAGAAGACTTCATACCTTCCCAAGAATTTCATATTTCCACTATTGAGACACTTATTGAAACATATCAATAGGAGAAATTAAGGAGGGAGTTATGCTTCATTGGACAACGATTATCACTCTTTGTGTACTAGGTGTTGCCCTACTCGGGTTTGGTGGAGTCGCTGCCGCCAATGCTGGAACTGCTCAAGTTCTTTTCTATATGATTGTAGTCGGATGTGTTGTGGCTGTTGATATTTATCTTGCGAGAGAAGTTGAGAAAAAAACTTAATACACACGATGAAAATTTTTTAGAAAGTGATTGGTACCATCAAGCAATTTGATAGAGAAATATTTTTTTATAATAATTCTTGCGAGCTATTTCCAAGATCTGTAGAATTTCATTATCCAATAAAAAATTTATGATGAAGAAATTCAAGGAGGAATTTATGAAGACAACTGTTTGGACAATTACTGTCCTTTTTTTGCTTGCCATTCTGAATAACTGTGGAGATGGCTCGGGTGGAGATAATCAAGGAAGTAGCAGTGGAAGTGGATCTTGGTCAAGCCTTTACCCAGATAGTTTTGCAGTTTCTTCAATTCTCTCTAGCGGAAGTGGATCTTCAATTGTGACTGCAGAAGCACCTTCGGAACTTGGAGGGGATGAATCGTTAGCAGAAAAAGCAGCTTTTCTCGAGGCCATAGCAGAAGGTTCATCGGGAACTGGTTGTCGAATTGCTCTTCCAACGAATCTTAACGGTTTTTCAGGATCAGCTGATTGCTACGGTCCCCAAGTCAATTATGCCAACCATCCCGATGGAGTTGGGGGAAGTGGAAATCTTCCAACAGGAGATCTTGGTCTTTGGGAGGCGACTGAAGGAGCAACAACGGAAGCTTGTGCTGCTGCCCAAATTAATACACTTATGACAACAACTTCAAAATATATTGATGCCGCATTGATGGTCGAAGCGAGCTCACTTTGTGTTCTCGACTCTGATTCTGTCGCTATCCCAGGTGTTGGATCAACAGTGACTTTTACAGAGAGCTTCGAAGACTCTATTCAAGCAGATAACCCATCAGCAACAGTTTCGTCAGCAACAGTCACTCAAGAGTCTACGGGGGTTTATCTTTTTAACATTACAGGAACCACTGACGGAGTGAAGGCATACACTGTTAATGTTAAATTGAAGAAGACGTCGGACACGGACTACGAAGGAAAAATCTACGGGTATTTCACATCGATGGACAAAGATGCATTCTCAGCAAGCTTTACTCGCGATGGATCTGATCTTGCAGTGAGAATGTTAGCGGGAAGTTGGTTAACTTCAGTTGATGATACAGACATTATTGATACCAATGGAGATCTCAAACTCGACGAGTCTTGGAATGGAAACATGAATCAGGCCATCATCAATATGAATGTGGACACGCAAGTGGGAAGTATTTCTTATGGATGGCAAGCAGGTCCTGGTGATGACAAAATTAGAGTTTTCAATGCTTACTCAGCAGCCAGTGGAAGCACTGTAACGGGCTGTGGATTCTTTGGTTACGGAAATGAATTTGTTGCAACTTATGCAAGCAATACCAACGCTATTGATGGATTTATTTGTAACTGGGCAGGTCCAGGGAATGATCACTCTATGGCGACGACAAGTAATAAAGCACAAAAACAATGTTTTACTCGCAATAACTCAACAGGAGTTTTTGAAGAAGTAGGGGCGAAGACGGCCATTACTTATGCTCCAACAGTTTCTTGTGATGATACAGATGGTGCCTTTACATACGATTGGCCGACTCACTCTGGAGATGCAGCGACGAATGATCTCGTGAACACGACAACAGACACAGATTACTCAAGCTACACGGCACCGACAGCTCCAACTCTCAGTATATAATTTTATATTTCAAGACCTTTGAGAATGTTTTCATTCTCAAAGGTCATTCTAATTGTGTAGTTATCTCAACAATAACTAATCAGTTCCATAAATTTCTAAAACTCTTCTTGGAATAAAATTAATTTAATATTTAAAAAGGGAGTTTTAAATTATGAAATCAACAGTCGCAACTACCGTCAAGGATTCCTTAAAAGCTTCAACTCTTAGACCCATTGGAAAAGTGGACGAAAGAAAAAATAAGAAGATTGCCCAGTGTCTCAACGAAATTCTCGCCAATGAATTCTTGCTTTACACCAAGACTCTCAATTTTCATTGGAATTTTAAAGGAACACGATTTGCAAGCATGCATCGCTTTCTGGAAGAGCAATACAATGACATCCTCGCCATAATGGATAACATTGCTGAGCGAGTGAAGATTCTCGATGAAGTCCCGCTATCAACGGCAAAAGAGATGGTCGATAAGGCCTTTATTCACGAGAACCCTGGCTTTATTCCCAATGCTAATGAAATGATTGCCATGCTTTTAAGCGATCACCACGCGATTCAAGATGAGATTAAAGTGTATTGTTCTGAACCTCATCTTTTTACAGACGATCCGGGAACAGAAGATCTTTTAATTGAAACTTTACGCCAACACGAACGAATGAGCTGGAAGTTAAAATCCAGTCTAGGTTAAGCGTTTTAGGGGGGTGTTACATTCCCAGAACGTAAGCAAAGATCAGCGGCGCTACAATGGTTGCGTCGGATTCAATGATAAATCTCGGAGTCTCAGGTCCTAGTTTTCCCCAAGTAATTTTTTCGTTGGGAACAGCTCCTGAATATGACCCATAACTTGTTGTGGAATCACTGATCTGACAGAAATAACTCCAGAGTGGAATATTTTCTTCCAAGTCTTGCTCGATCAAAGGAACAACACAAATGGGGAAGTCTCCTGCGATCCCACCACCAATTTGAAAAAAGCCTATTCCTTCGCTACCAGCATTTTCTCGATACCAACCAATCAAGTGAGTCATATACTCAATCCCTGACTTCATAGCGATTGTTTTTACTTTGCCTTCGAGAGATCGAGCGGCAAAAATATTCCCAAGAGTGGAGTCTTCCCAGCCTGGAACGTAGATAGGAATATTTTTTTTACAAGCGGCCAGCATCCAAGAGTTCTTGGGATCGATTTGATAATCGGGAACCAGAACTTGGGATTTCAGAAGTTTATAGAGGTATTCGTGGGGAAAGTAGCGCTCATTTTTCTCAGAAGCTTCTTCCCAAAGTTTAAGAACGTGATGTTCGATTTTTCGAATGGCCTCTTCTTCAGGAATACAGGTATCAGTCACGCGATTGAGGTGACGTTCAAGCAGACTTTGTTCTTCGGCGTCCGAGAGGTTTCTCCAGCGCGGAATGCGCACGTAAGAATCATGAGCGACGAGATTGAAGATATCTTCTTCTAAGTTGGCACCGGTACAAGTAATGGCCTGAACTTTATCAGCACGAATCATGTCCGCGAGAATTTTTCCCAGTTCGGCCGTGCTCATGGCGCCTGCGAGAGTGATCATCATTTTTTTGCCACTTTCGACATGAGTCTTATAAGCTTCAGCTGCGTCTTTGAGCGCAGCTGCGTTGAAGTGATGGTAATACTTTTCGATAAATTGAGTGATTTCTTTCATAGCAGGGGTTTTAGCATAACACCCAGCATTTTCAAAGCAAAAAAAAGGCACTCTTATGAGTGCCTTTTCCTATTTATCAATTTGATTTTTAAGTCTTAGTTCTGGCAGTTATCGCCAAAAGCTGTTTCAGTAAGAAAGCTAGCGGCATTATCAGCTGTACTAAAAGATTGTCCTTCTAATTTTTCGCCATTTTTAAGTGTGATCGATTCAATTGAGATCACTGTATCAACACCAGGGTTCATTTCGTTTTTAGTTGTAAAGCTAATATCTGAAATGCTTCCTGAGATTCCAGTTAAGGCCAGGATTTTCAAGCGAAGGGATCTCTTACTCATCTCGACCGCAAGCTTGGAGTATCCGCCCATTTCTAATTCGTACTCGCCCATATTGCTAGGGTTGATTTCAACTAAATCTCTGAGATTATCCAAAACTGAACTTTGAAAGTTTTCAGGGTTGATGATGTTTGATAGGCTTGATTGCACAGCCGCTTTTCTCAAACCACAAGTCTCAGCTTCTCTTTGCTCTTTAGTTTTTTCTGTCATTTTAGCGCCATATTGAGGGTTTTCAAGCTTTGCCAATTCAATAGTTCCATTAAGGTCGCATTTAAGACCAAAAGCTTCGCAGCGAAGGTATTCAGCAACATCTTCATTGTTCCCTGAAGTGTTAAAAGGAGCTTCTTCAGAAATCTCGATTGCTTCTTTTCCAAGTCTTTGAGTTGAGATCACCGTGATTTTATTTTCATCGCTCAATCCAATTTCAACTTTTTCTAAATCGCCGCTGTTCGCTGAAGAGAGTTCAATAATTTTATCAGTGATTTTTTTAAGAGTTTCTTCTTTTGATTTTTCATCGATAAGTTTAAGAGCTGTTTCATCGAGAATCTCTTCTTTACTTCGAAGAGCATCATCATCAACCCCTAAATTTTTTCCAAGAATTTCGTTATAGATAGAATCTTCAACTTCGAGATGAGTTTCGTCAGCAATTTTTTCAAGGCTATCTTCGCTGAATAATTTAACGAGCTCGCCTTTCAAGACCAATGAAGGATCGAGGCAGATAATAGGTTTATTGCTATTTTCACCTGATTCAGATCCACTTGGAGAAGGCTTCCCTTTATTGAGAGTCGGGTCGTCTTTGTTTTTATCTTTTTTAGGATCAACTTCAGTGGTCTGTGTTTCAATAGACGGTGAGATTGTTAGGGGTCTGTTTTTCTTGTTGTCATTACAACCAACCAGACCTGCAAAGATCAAACTAATGATAAGTACCTTGTTCATGAAAATCCTCCAAAAATAATATCTTTGGAAGAATTCTAGCACGCCATTGACTCCCTGCGTGATAAGCCTGTATTAATTACACAGGTGAAAAAAAAGCTCTCAATTCTGAGAGCTTTTTAATTCTATAAAGATGTTGGGGGTCTTTACTGAAAATTCATAGCTATACCCATGGAGACATAGCTGTAGCTACCAGAAATATCGACGTTGCCTTCGATATTTCCAAGCACGTTTTCAAAGCCTTCGAAGGGAAGTTCGGCTGAAATCCCAAGGCTTAAGCTTGTCACCATGTCGTACTCTTCGGTGTCTTCATCCAGAGAAAGCTTAATGGGAATGGCCATGTAAGGGTAGCCTGGATAGCCCCAAAAGCTAAAGCCTTTGGAGATAATTGGAGCAACACCAAAGTTATTGTAGTCGACAGCATCGATACGCTCTCGCTCGTAAAAGCCTTTGAGTGAGATGCGTGGTTGGTTTCCATAGTCTGGGTAAACTTCGTAAGTGGCACCCGCAAAGTATGTCGTGACGTCTTCTTGAAAGACGCGAAATCCACCTTCGGCGGAGAATCTTTCGTGAAATGTTTGCATGTATCTGGCCTGAATCCCACTAGCAGAGCCGTGACTGACTTTTCCCACGTATTCGGTGTTAAGCAAACGTTGATTGCTTTCGAGAGGGTGGGTGGAAAGTCCGATTTGAGATCCGTAGCACAGGGTTGATGCGAAGAAAATGGCGATCAGTGCACTTGAGATTTTCATAGATTAAGCCTCCATTCCTAATTGAAAATACCTTTAAAGGATAACATCGGTTGTCGAAAAAGTGAAACTTTTCAAGGTGTTATGCAAAATACTCAACTACTGGATTGACTTCTGGTGACCAAATCTCTAAATTTCAAAGACGTTCTTTTGAATCATTATGGTGGCTGTAGTTCAGTTGGTAGAGCAGCAGATTGTGATTCTGTTTGTCGTGGGTTCGAGCCCCATCAGCCACCCCATTTCTAGTTCAGCATTGACTCTTCGACTCTACACACTTAATGGTGGACTGCACCGCACTCAAGCCTTGACTCTACACCATCAAGGGTGAAGAGAGGAATTATTGTAACAAATCGTCTGGGATGTGCTGTTTTTTCTTTGCTACAATTGCAAAATAAAATAAAGGAACTCCCTCCATTGATAGTCGATGTCTGTATCTTTCTATGAAATATATATCCATGTACTCAGATAACATGAGATTTCGTATGTAATTTGAAAAACCGGAATCATCTGATGGCTTTAAAAAAGATTCCTTAATATTAAATGCTAACCACCCATCATCTTTAATTAAGTTAACTGCTTGGTGAAATGCTTTGACCGGAATATCTCCAAAGCCCAAAGCGGCAACAGTGGTCAAGCAATCAAAGGACCAGTCTTTAAATTCTTCAATTTTATCTGAGTTTAAATCTGTAAAATCTTCGACGTAATAACCATCATAGATTCCAGGACGATCTCTGAATGCTGCTTCCTTAGCTTGAGGAATAATATCAACGCCTACAATTCGTGCAACTCCATATTTTTTAATGGATTCACCCATTATGCCGTTACCAGCACCAAGGTCTAAAACTCTTAGCTCAGTAAAGTTGGATTCTGTGCTTTGAACTGCCTTGTGAAGAAGTTCGGTAACAACTTGAGGTGAGTTACATCTCAATCGATCATAAAAAATTTGTTCATAAAGACCTGGAGTTGAATAAATTCGATCATAGTTATGAAATTCGATTTTTTCTTTTGAACCGTCATTATTTAAAAGATAAAAGAATGCATTGCTCTGGGAAAGATTGTAATGTTCTGAAATAGGTAATTGAATCCTGTGTCTTTGCACGGCGTAAACTCCTCGTAAATGGTTATGTTTAATTACACTACCTTTGAGTTAGATCAATCACAAGGGCGGGTGCGGGGTGTTTGTTTTTATAGCATAATCAAGTTTCGTAATTCAGTCCTAAAGCTCGTCAGCAGAGCCACCCCATTTTTCATAACAGTTAAAAAGTTGCAATATTGTTCCACTGATTTTGTTTGGAATCAAACTCTTCTCCAACATACCAATAACGGTAACCATTAAGCGTGAAGACCGTGTTATAAAGATGGGGAGGTAATTAAATTTCATTAAATGAGAATATAAAGAACAAATGATTGAATGTTTGGCCCATCTTGGCTTAAGAGCTATTCAAGGTTCACTGAACTGCTGTAACTCTGGAGCTTTTTCTCTTCGTAAATTTATAAGTGTAATTGAGAGTGCAGTAGGAAAAGAAGCAATTTTCTCTAATAAACGAACAGAAGCTAATTTCTCTCCTTATGGAATAGAAGAAGATAGGTCTATTAATAATCAAAAGCTCGAAATGTCTGGTTTCTTTTTAGAAGAGCTCAAAAAAGTTGTTGAAGTTGTACGAGATAAAATTATAAAGTAACAAAGGATAAAGATGAAAACTCTTGTCGAAAAACTAATTGAATCACAAAAATACGCGATGTCTATCAGACCTCAAATCGGGGGTTTCCCTGTACTTGCCGAAGTTCTCCGGCAAGCAGGAGTGAGGTTGAATCGATGGTCACTACCTTCATGCCAATCAGTTTACATCATGAATGAAGGGGCGGTCGTTCAGCAAGGGACCCCACTTATCACAGGAACTTATGAGATTGCTAAATTTAGCCGTGAAGTTCTCATAAAGGCTATCAGAACTGACCAAGAGGGTAACAGTACTTTCCTGGAATTTTTAAAATCTATCTGGGATGCGGGAGTTATTGGGTACGATGCTGACTTCGACAGAAGAAAAGTCACATATTATGGAGTGAATGGAGAAAGTTACATCGAAGAGTATCCTGCAGTGACAGTTCAAAAATAAAATCATTGCTCACGAGGAAAACGAGGTAGATGGATTTTATTCTATCGTTGCTAGCAAAAAGGCTTCCGCTTCTCCTGCTCTCAAACCATCAGTCCTTTTAGCAAAATAGCGTTCGTAAATAACAAGAGCAGAAATAAATTCTGCTCTTTTAAAACCAGAATTTGTTGCAAGTTCTACGATCTCAGCTGGAGAAAACAAACTAAGAAAAGGTGTTCCGCTTTCTTTTGCTTTTTTCATAACAAATTCCATAATAGTCTTCTCTTCTGGATTTAAGAGTTCGGGAGAAAGTAGAAACGTCATTGCGAAAGTTGATCCTGGAGCTAAGGTCGCTAACTTTTGGAGTGTTTCCTTATTTGTTTCATTGGAGAGGTACATTGAAACTCCAGTAGAGACAACGATAGTAGGTTTATTTTTATCAAAACCACTGGCCAGGAGTTTATCCCACCAAGATTGCCCCGCTTCAAAATCGACGGGAACAAAGTGTAACGACTTAGGTAAATTAAATCCCAATTCTAAGAGTCTATTTTGTTTCCATTTTTGAGTTGCAGGTTGATCAATTTCAAAAATTTGTATTTTACGAGCTAGCTCAGGACGTCGTTGAGAAAAAGCATCAAGTCCTGCTCCTAAAATCACATATTGAGAGATTCCCGATGAAATATTCTCTTCGACAAGATCTTCGATAAAACGTGCTCGCCCAACAATGGATGCGCGCATACTTTTTGAAAATTGAGGATCCATATCAGCCCTGTCACGCCAATTTTTTTCATCAACAAGTTTTGCTCCAACCTCATCGACAAAAACATGGGGCTTAGGATCAATCTGAACATGCAATGCTCTCCATAGAGAGGTCCTGACAGCTGTATGGTCAGGGATTAAGAGGTTTGAATTTGATTTTGAACTTGTTTTCATTTTCGACATCAAGTTTAACCTGTGAAATTAATCGCGACAAATGAGTTCTTGCATTACCCTTTTATCGTACATATTTTCTTTTGCGGGTAAATAGAAGAACAGAAATTTTCGATAGGGAGGAATGGCTCCTGTGTTTATTCTCGATCTTCTTGGTCTACCACCAAGATTGTCGATAGCATGAGGAGTGAATTTTTTAGCAACCTTCTTGACACCTCTTCGATGGCCTAACTTTTGGCAAACTTTTCTTTTACTACTAGAAGCATAGAAGAGTGAAGTGTGTCCTTCATGGTAAAGATTTTTTTGATGAGGACGAATGTATTTGATATCTCCATTGTCGAGAAGAAAAGCTTGGTTTGCCGAGTATTCTCCTTGGGGAGGCGTGATTTCTTTTACGACATTTTGAGCAAAGCTGATAGAAAGATAAAAAAGCGTTGAACACAAAACCAATAATTTCATAATCGTTCCCTTTCTTGTGCATCGTTAGGTTCTCGCTATGTCTTAGTTAATTAATAGATCTAAGTCAAGAAAATCGTAGGAAAATCAAATTTTTTTGAGGATTTTTTATGCTGTAGTGAAACTCTATATATCGCAGAATACTTTGCTTTCCCAACTTTTGTTGGCATTTGGGAACCCCTTTCAATAAGGAATTAAAAATGTACGCGTTTTAAGCAAAAATTTAATAATTGCCTGAAAATAGAAATAAGCCAATTTTCATGATTATGAATTGTTTAAAAAGAGGGAGCACCATGAAAATACTATTTTTATTAGCTATAGTTCTGCTATTTTCATGCAAAAATGAACTAGAAATTTCTAATGAAACAACTAATTCTATCGATCTTAATGATACAGAAGTTCTTAAGCCAGAATTTAATAGTATTTCTGATCAGTCTTTTAATGAAGGTGAAAATTTCACGCTTGATTTAAATGATTCAAATTCTGGAAATGATAATGATGGAAATGGGAATCTGATTACCTATTCTTGTGTTTACGACTTAGTCGTAGATGGGAGTGTGAGTAGCACAGACGATTGTGAAGACATACCGGGATTTTCAATTGATGTGTCAACGGGGGTAATTTCTTGGAATGCCCAATTTAATGCTAATGAATCTGGAGATGTTAGTGGAAATTATGAATTAGCGATAACTGCAACATCTAATATTGGTTCTGATCAAATTATTTTTGTCGTCAATGTTGTTGATAAAGGTCCAGCAGGATTAGCTTTTGGTGAAGAGTGGATTCAAGTTCCTGCCAATGCCGGAGGTTTAGGTCTTCCTAGTTTTTGGGTTATGAAGTACGAAGCAAAAGCTTGGAATGACGTGAATAGTGATTCAAATATTGCAATCAGTGAAGTTGATAGCGAAGGGTGCGATGAAAATCCAGGTTGTGCAGGGACGAGTGTAAACTGGGGGATAGCTGATCACAGACCAGTAAGTACGTATTTTGGGAAACCTTGGAGAAGAATTCGAGCCACTAACACAGTCGGAGAGTGTGAATCCATTGGAGCTGGTTATGGGTTGATAACAAACGATGAATGGATGGCCATAGCTCGTGATGTTGAAAATCAAGCAGTGAACTGGACTGGTAATTCAGTCGGGTCAGGTTGTCTTTTTAGAGGAAATAGTGGAGAGGTAACGACTGGAGATGGAAGTAATATCGTCGATTCATGTGGCTATGATGGAGCGGATCCTGAACAAGGGGCAAGTCGTGACATAAGAGCAATCTTAACACTTTCCAATGGAGAACAGATTTACGATTTTGCAGGGAATATCGAAGAAATCGTTGACTGGGATAATCCTTTGGCCTTGAACCCAGGTTTAGATACGGGTCCAGTTGTTTGTAGTGGCTCTGAACTCCCTGCAGTCGCATGTGGGTCTTTAGTAGATGCTGATTACAATACTGGCAATGGGACATATGATCGAACAAATGGAGTTGGTTACTTGAGTACAGGAGTTAATGGAGGTGCGGGACGAGGAGGCTATTATCTCAATGGGGATATAGCGGGAGCTTTTCGTTTGGGACTGCTATATGCGGGAATGAGTGCACCTGATTATATGGGGTTTCGTTGTGTTTATAGGCCATAATCACTATCTTCTAAAAGTGGAACTTTTTCCAATATTCCTCAGGAGTTGATGTTTCCGACAAACGATTTTGGAGTTTTTGTAAATCAGTACTATCGAGGTTGAGGTTTTCGATGATATCTCTGGCGGCATCAGTTTCACCATTTAATTGCAGTGCTTTAATCAAAATAAAGTTAACGGCAAGAGAGTTAGGATATTCATCGAGATAGGCGTCAGCATCGTCGATAACTTTGAGGTATTCTTTTTTGGCAAGGTCGCGCAAAAAAGGAATTTCAATTAAATTTTCATTGGCAGCAAGATCATTTTGTATAAGTTTATCTTCTAATTCATCTTCTATGCGATCAGCTTGTAGGTAGTTTTGTTCGAGTTCATGTTGAATAAGTGGAGCTTCCTCAAAATCTTCTTCTGTCTCGAGAGTATCAAGCTGGTATTCTAATTCATCAATTCTCGCCTCAACTTTATCGAGCTCTGAGTTAGCTTGCGCGATGATAAAAGATTCTTTTTGAATGGCTTTATCTGAAGTTGTGTCGAACTCTGCCATTTTTCCAAGAATATATTCGATTTCATTGTCTTCAATGTCTTGGTGGAACTTTGCTTCTTTTGTGAGAAGGAGGATGAGTTTAGCCTTGTAAGAGGAATAGCTATCAGGTTCGCGATCAATCAGATCACTCGCAGTCTTAATCGCTTCTTCAAGAGAATCTAATTTTAAAGACTTAAATTTTTGCATAGATTTTTCTAAGCGCTTTGCAATTTGAGAGGATGTTTCTCGAGGAAGACTATTTGGGGGCTTAGTGGTAACGACGGGTAGATCGATCGCTTTTATTTCATTCCATTTCTTCGCTTTGATTCTTTTTCCGTCTTCAAGTTCCCTTTTAATCTTTAGGGATAAAGAAGATCGGGGAGGACTCCAATACTTATATGTTGCATAAGAAACTACAAAAAAAAGTACAACGAAGAAAACTGTTTTAAAAAGATTAAATTTTTTCATAGCAAAAATCATATTCTATTTTAAGAAACATAGCCAAAGAGAATAAAGAGATGAGATGAATTTTTGATTATTGACCAAGGTCAACGTGTCGTGTCAGAGCTCAAAAGAGCTTAGAAAGCCTAAAGTTATTGGCTGTCCAAATCGATAAACTAATCAATAAAAATCTTAATTTAAAAAGAGTTTAAAGACAGAAATCACATATAAGAGTGTTAAGGATGTAAGTCCAAATAAAGGTGGCACTAATTAAAAAAGTAATTTTTAGGCATGATAAAATATTGGCAGTTAAAAGGTTAAATAGTGAGCAGTGGTTTTATGGAAAATGTAAAAAATAAAATTCGATACTCTGTGGCCGTGGCGGTTCTCGGAGCGCTGATTGTTTCTTGTGGAAACGAAGGAAGAAATGGGCTGCGTGGAGGCTCAAATCCAAGCTCTAAAGGTGGAGGGGTAGGAACTCCTCCGACGGTCGGAACAGGAGGAGGTTGTATAAAAGGTGAGGGAGCGATGTACTATGCTTCCCCGGAAGGAAGCGGAGATGGAAAAACTCTCAAGACTCCTTTTAAAATAAGCAAGTTTTGGAATCTCGCAAAGCCTGGTGATACTTTGTGCTTACTTGATGGAAGATACACCGGATCTGATTCGATGATCACGCCACCTGAAAATCTTTCAGGGACTCAAGAGAAGGCAATTAAAATTTCAACGTTCAACGATGGAAAGGCGAGTATCGATGGAGAGGGAAAATATGCTCCCATTTCTTTGTATAAAAACGACTGGTGGATTTTAGAAGGTTTCAATGCTCATGATGCAGGTTCTCTTAATGGTGATATTAATGTAAGTGTTATTTTTCTCAATTATTCTTCCAATAATATCATCAGAAGAGTTGTTGGCTGGGAAGCGGGTGATGGGAATACCAATGTCATGGGGGTTCATCACGGGGATAATAATTTGGTTGAAGATTCGGCATTTTGGGGAAGAGCGAGAAAAGTTGTGAGTAATTCTCAACAAGGGAATAAAGCAATATTTAGAAGGGTTTTTGCTCGATGGGAGGGATGCCAGTCTGCTGATCCCAAGATGACATTTGCTCTGAGTTACAATAGTTACGATGCTCTTTGTGAGAATTGCATCGGGACATGGGATTCATTGCGGATGGAAGAAAATTACGAACTTCACGACTATGATAATAATGGTCTAGGCGTTTTTATGAACAATTATGAAGTTCAACAACCCAATGGTATTTTTTCTCACGATGGTTTTGATGTCCTACCTGATGTCGCTAACATTAGACTTTATGGATCAATAGCTTATCTTACGAAAGATCAGAGATTTCATAATAATTATAAAAAATGGGCTGGCCCTTTTTGGTATGAACTTAAAGGAGTCGATCTCAAAGATAACTTAAGTTATATTGAACCTGGATCTCATGATGATATTTGGCGCATGTACTTGTCAAAAATAAATTATCAAGGATCAAACTTTGCCAAGAATATGACTTTGATTGGAGGAACTGAAGAACTTATTGAGGCTGCTGATTGGGCTTCTGAAAATATCTATTCTTCAGACGACGCCAACGAGCTTGTCGCACGCAATGGAAATCTTCTTGTTTCTGATACGACATTAAAAACAGCAAATATTATGAAAAGATATGTTAATGGGAAATTAACAGATGAAGATCTTTGGCCATGGCCAATGAATCAAAGAATTTTTGATGCTTTGATTGAAGGTGGATATCCACCATTTGATTTAACAAAGACGGTGTTTGAATTTGGAGGAGGCCAAGTTACAGGAACTTCTGATATTGTCCAAACAGCGAAGAGCTGGCTCGCTGCAGATTCTTCCAGTCGAAACAATTACGAAGAAAAATTGAAAAATTGGACAAGCTATATTGATCAAGTGATCAAAGATGTCGTCATTCCTCAGTATAGTGAAACTCAAACAGGAGAAATTTTTTATCAAGGGTTCACAACACCTGAGTTCCAAGCGAAGTATCCTGATCATCAGTTTCATATGTATGTTCCAACTCATTACAAACCAGATAAGCCGATTGGATTATTATTTTGGCTGCATGGTGGAGGCGAGTGGAGTGCTACTGATATTGACCATTTAAAAGATTATGAAATGGACGATGGCTCTGTAACAAATCGCTCCTATGCAAGGCCTGAAACAGATAAATCTGATTACATACTTGTTGCTCCTATTGCTCCTTTTGGATCAATGTTGCCAGTTGCTAATCATGCAAGTCGTTGGAATGTCCCGGGAGCGGATCAATACTTGATGGATATCGCGACAGAAATTTCTAAAAAATATAATTTAAATTATAACAAGATCGCATTAGCGGGATTTTCGATGGGAGGAATAGGAGCCTATCATCAAGCCATTAGACTCAATGATCGTTTATCAGCGGTAATGCCATCAGGGGGAAGTTGGGAACTTGGAAATTGGAGTGATTTAAAGACACCTCTATATATTATCCAGGGAACTTACGATGCTTACTTTAATTCTACTTCAGACTGTCGACCTCATAATACGGCAGTGGAGTTTTCTCGCTTAGCTAAGCAAGCGGCAGGTGGCAAGAAAGATGTTGTGCTCAAAGAATATCCAGCAGGTCATGGATGGGATGATATGGGACAAAATGCTTGGACAAATTTTATCAACGGATTTGAAGGATGGTTAACAGATAAGGTTCGTGATCCGTACGCGAGTGAAGTTGTGGCCATTAATCCCTGGCGCTCTTACATTCAAGAAAGCAACTATGGAGCTAGCTGGGAGGAAAATCCGAGTCCTCATACCAAATGGATATCAATTAATGAAATAGGAGAGGGGACAATTGACTACGACTACGCCAAGATTTCAGGTGATGGAACTTGTAGTTCTCAGCAAAATTTTAATAATTGGAGCTTGAGCCTTACAAAAAAAGCAATGAAAGGTGGGAAAGTCGAAGCAAAAATTTTGGGACCTCATAAGATTGAGCTCAAAACAGAAAATGTAAAAAAACTTTCTCTGTGGCTCCATCCCCAGATGATTGATCTCTCCCAAGGGTTCGAAGTTGTGATCAATGGGAAATCGACGTCTCATGTTTGCCATCCCAATCTTCTCGACGCTTTAAGAAGCTATGAGAGAAGGGGACATGATAAGTATATGATTTATCACTGTGAACTTCCTCTGGAACTTTAAGGATTTATTTCAAAGTGTAGGGGACAAGAAAAACTGAAAGGAGAACGAGAAATCCTCCGACCATCGAGAGGGTACTTAAGCCTTCATTGAGAAAAACATAGCCAAAAAAAGCCGCGAAAACTGATTCCATCAAGAAAACCAAACTTGCAATATGGGCACGAATTTTTCTTTGAGCGACAATCTGAATACTGAATGCGATCAGTGTGGAGAAAAAACTTACTATAATAAAGCCAGTGATCGGAGTGGGCATTCCTATGTCTTGAAAGCGAAAGAGTGGTTCAATTTTGGGCATACCTTCGAGAGTATAAGCGAGAATAACACTGAAAATAGCCACAAAAAGAGTTTGCATGACATTGAGTTCAATGGAAGATTCTACTTGATTTGCGAATTCACCTGTAAAGTAGATGTGAAAAGAAAAGATAAATGCACTAAGTAAGACAATAACATCACCAAAATTAAAATTTTCAATTTTTAATTCACAGAGGAGTGCTATGCCAAACATTGCCATGATCAGCAGTCCCCAATAGGCAAGGCGATAGCGTTCACCTTTATGAAATATTC
Organism: Halobacteriovoraceae bacterium; assembly: GCA_020635135.1. GTDB lineage: Bacteria > Bdellovibrionota > Bacteriovoracia > Bacteriovoracales > Bacteriovoracaceae > JACKAJ01. The sequence continues at coordinate 958,028 of JACKAJ010000015.1, read as the reverse complement.
CAATAATAGGTGTGAAAAAAGCATAAAAAACAGTAAAAAAGCCAGCCTTGGCCACAGTTGTGTAGGCAATACCTACAGTCTGAGTCCACAGTCCTAAAAAGAGCAAGAATCCTAAAGAGATTCCTGGTTTTAGATAATTCTTATGAAAATGAAATGATTTCTTGTAGAGAAGATAGGGAATGACGAGAGGAACACAGAGAAGGTAGCGCAGACCATGAGACCAAGTTGCCGAGTATTCATAGAGAGTCCAGCGAGTCCCAACAAAGCCAAGTCCCCATATCATGGTGGCGAGAGTTAAAAGGAGGACACCTGAAGTTTTATTGTTCATAATTTTTGTACTCAGGCTAGATTAGATGGCACCGATTCCTTTAGTTTTTTCTTCGCTTTGGTAAAACCAATAATTAAAACCAACAATTGTTGAAAATGTGTTTTCTCGCTCAAGAAGTGGTGAATTCCTATTCGCGGCATCTTTAAAATTTTCAAAGACAAATCCTAAGACAAATGACCACTGGCTTTTGAGATTGTAAATAAAGAAGTTTGAAAAGCTTGAGGAAAATAGTCCTGACTCCGATTTATATTGTGCTCTATTTGAAGTGGAGTATTTTTCTTCGACATCATAAAAGAAGGCGTGAAATTGTTGGCTAGCCCAAGTTCCAGAAAGACCATTAAAGAGAGTTAAGTGATCTGTGATTTGATACCAGCTAAAAAGAAGAGGACTAAAGACAGCTCCTCTTTGCTGAGTGTGTTGAAAATCACTGCTGACTGCAGCTCGCAATCCAATGTTGAGCGAAAGAGAAAAGCTTTTGGCCTTTGACCTAGGGATGATGTGGTAAATAATCCCAGGACCAACTTCTATAATGGGATCTAAGTCTTCCATTCCTCGCCTGGCTGCAATGTCTTCTGAACTTCCTGGAAGATTGAATCCAAAAGATGTGTTGATTTCAAAACGTTCACTAGAAAAGAAGCGACCGCGAAGACCGCCATCTTCGTCAGCTCTAATCTTTTTTCCTCTATAAACAAAACTTGGGAAGGGGATAATAAAGTCGCGCATTTCACTTCCGCCAGGATAATAGGGAAGATGGGCCCACCCAACACCGGCTCCAATTTCTAAAACTGGCAGCTCCTTGTCGAGTAGCCGGTAACTTTGGGGGTAAAGTTTTAACGGAATGAAAAATATTGTTGTGAGAATTAAAAGTTTCAAGAGTTAACCTTTTCAATATCTTAATCGATTTTATTGTTGCGTTCTAGTAGAGACAACTGTGAATAACTGAGTTTCTTGGTATTAAATAAAAAATTAAAAAGTTCAATGACGTTTGAAAATTTTTTCATTAGAATTTTTTCTATACTCTATTCGAAATTTTCAAAATACATGGAGGTATTTATATGCTTAAGAATAGGTTCAAAATCTTTTGTATTCTCATGCTTTCTTTACAATTTTATTCTTGCGGAGATGGCTCTGGAGGAGATAACCAAGGTGGTGGAGGTGGGGCAACTTCTGAAACTTCAGAAGTTTCACAGGCTGTGACCACAATTAACTCAAAACTGGATGCAACGGCAGATCTTGTTGACGCCAATGCACTCACCGCACTCTACAGTCTTTCCAGAACTAGAGTTCAAAAAGATTATTTTGTGAGTGGCATGAGTTCAGTTTGGACAACTTCAAACGGAGTTACCGATCTTTATAATGACGGAAATTATACTTTAAAAGAATGGATGATGGATGAATTCAACCCTAATTTCACTAATAGTAATGGAGCCAAAGTCACTTTTGTAGGACGTATATCAAATGCGTTGGATGTCTTTTGCTTTCTGGGAGGGGCAAATGGTGAAGTTGATAGCACAAACCTTCCTAGCGTTGGAACTCAAACAGTAACAATCACTCCAGCGATTGCCTCTGACTGTGGGGATGACAGTATCACATCCGATATGGAAGTCACGATTACATCGACAGCGACAACCGACACAACTCTTTACGATCGCTTATTGAGTATTGAACTTCCGGGATCAGAAGCTTGTCCATTTAAATTTTATGCAAGAATTAACGATTCCTTTGTCAATGTTGCAACTGCCGAAGATCAAAACTGTGATGGTCGCGATCAGGCTAGTCAATCGGTCTTCTCTTATGACATCGCTAATGGAAAATCACGTTTCTTTTATATTTCACAAGCTTTCAGTAATTTTCCAGGAGGGTTTGAAGTCTATCGTGGGTATCTCGATGAAAATGCTGATAAGGCTTACGTTTTTGGATATTATGGAGGAGATCAAGATGGGACTTCTGCGAACTTAGCTGGAATTGCTTTTACGGCAGTAGGGAAGCCAACAGCAGGGGGAACAGTTGCTTTTAGTGTTAAAACAATTGGTAACACGATTGCCGATGACACTTATCAAGCTTGTATTAACCCCGATACTATGGACGTGGATACAGATAACAGTTTAGCTTGTACAGTGACTGGGACAGATGTGGATACGCCTTTTACCAACGTCGCTCAAGGTCTTTATGACGGAAACTCTTCACGTTCAGATATTTATACGATTAGTGAAACAACTTCAGTAGGGTTCACTGACGAAACAGATATGTTTAATTAATTTTTCTCTCAAGAGTTTGTGGGTAGCTTGAATAAGTTGCTCACAAACTTTCAAAAAAACAATCCTAATCCTAAATAGACAGTGTAGTAAGAAGTGTACTCATCCGTGTTGTAGTATTGATTGTGGTCATCGACATAAGATGCATTGATTTGATAAGAATTTTTTTGATGGGTTTGACTTAAAGAAGTTTGAGATATCTTGAAATCTGAGAAATAGCCAAGGCTTCCGATAAATCGAATACCAAGATTGATTTTTGTGAGATCAAAACTTGTTTCCGATTCTCTCCCAAATTGTGATTTATCTTCCGTTTTAAGTGAAATGCGATCGAAGCGACTCAAATTTCCCAATTCGGCTGAAATATAAGGCTGAATGAGAAAATCTGTTTGATGAAAGTTAACATTGATTCCCAATTCGGCTGTATTATCGATGAGCCGTGTTTTCGTTTGATAATAAGTAGTAGGATTGCCTTTGCTGGTTACAACGTGGTTTTTTCCAGGAGATCCCGATGTGGTTTTTTGATAGTCGAAATTAAGAGCTGTAAAAAGTGAAAGAACTTGATTACCTAAAAATTCCATTCCTATACTCATGGCTCCACCATAAGGATTTCCTGAGGAATAACCTGATAGCCCGACATCACTAATAGGATTATTCAAATTGGGATTTGGGACTTTAACACCATAAGAACTTGGAAAACCAAGTTTGAAAGAAAAGTTAAAATTGTCACGAGCGCTGAGGACACTTGAAAACGTTAACAGAATTATTAAAATACTTTTTTTCATTGGGTTATTTCTTGTCAGTGCGAAGTTTTTTTAATTATAGACTTTTAAAGGGATTCGGATCAATTAAAGTGAGAAACTGAGTAATTTTTATAGAGAAGAGCCATTGACCTGCTCTTCTCTTGATTTATTGAGAATTAAAAATTTCTTAGGTCGATATAGGGATTAGTCTCTCTTTCTTTTTTATAAGTCGCATTTGTTGTTTGCTTAGTCTTTGAATCGGTGAACGTAAATTTTACTTTTTTAACGTCACCACAAATACGCCCCCCATTTTTTAGGTAACTGCCTTCACTCAATAAGTATGTCGTCTGAGCTTCTTTGCGACAGGCAACTAAGTCCTGAGCAGCATAAGCAAATTTGAAAATTTCAGTTCCAGAAATCGATCCACAGTAGGGACCTCTTGACGTGACTGCTATTTCACAATTGTTTTTTGGTTTTGCAATTTGCTGGTTCTTGTCTGTAACAACGACAAGGTAGAGATTAACTTGCATCGTTCTTGAGATGTGTTTTCCAAGGTCCGTCTCAGTAAAAACTTTTTCAGTTTCTAAGTAGCAATTTTCGCTAATATTCTTAAAGAAGTATCCGCTTTCAACACTTTTCATTTTCAAAAAGTTAAAAGTATAAGTTTGTTTTTGGTAGGCACAAGGAATTTTCTTATCAGTTTTATTTGAAACATATAAAATTCGATTGCTTGAATCGATTGCAATTTTGTCGTCAATTAGATTTCTCAAAATTTCTTCGTTACGACCTTCATCTTCAAAGTAAATGTCTTTTGCAGAAACAAAAGCTTTTCCTGTTTCTTCGTCGATTCTGAAGTAGAGGTTACGAGCATCTGGAAGTTCACTGTTCCCTTCGTAGGTGTGGATTAAAAGTTTCTCAACTCCGTTGTTCGTTGTTTGGTTTTGGGCTAATAATTGAGTTGAGAAAAGCACTAAAATTAGTAATGTTTTTTTCATGTTTTTTCTCCTTATAATTTCCTTGTTATCTAGCGATAAAAGATTAGTTCGACAAGATGATTTAGGTTAAGATTGTTAAATGTCTCTAAAATTAGGAATTTCAGTGGGTTAGGAGGTTGCCTCCCATTGTGAACAGGCTCAATAATGTATAAAATACTACTTCAGTACATATTAAGACTTTAAGGTTTTTGAGATGAGGTTGGAACCCATGAAAGAGAAAATAGCAACATTTCCTGATTTTATTGCCTATGCCAAACTGTTTTTGGGGACAACCTTAGAGAAAATAAAACTTCAAAATCTCGATCTCAAAAATTGGGAGATTGATCACCTTTGCTATCGAGTTGAAAATCTTGATCGCTATAAGGAAATGAAAAATTTTTTAAACGAAGAAGCTCAACTCTTAACAGAGGCTCAGGTCAATGATCGTCTAATCGCCACTTACAAACTTTCTGAGCCAATCCATTATAAACACTACATCGTTGATCTTATAGAGCTTCCAGAACCTAAGCCGGGAATTTTATATGCTGAAGGTTTCGAGCACTTTGAAGTGGTGATCGATGAGAGCTTTGAACAGTTGATGAGTGATAATAAAAATATTACTTTTGAGACCAAAGGATTAGACAAAAGTTTTAATCGAGAAATAAGTTTTAAGCAGCCTGATTATCAAGTAAAGTTTCATCAAAAATCTCTTGAGCATATAATCAATATAGAAGAACATCCTCTCATCTTAAAAGTCCTCAATGAAATAGGAGCTCTAGCTCCCTATAATCCTTGTCTTTCAGGAACACTTCCTCTTGGAATAGGAAATGAAAACTCTGATCTTGATATCCTTTGCGAAACAAAAAATTTAAAAGATTTTTATAGTGAAATGGAAAATGCTTTTAGTAACCAGAAAAATTACAGTATCAAAATGGGAGATAACTTTGTTCTGGTCAAGTTTGAGATCGACAATCTCCCCATTGAAGTTTTTTGTCAAAATCAAAGTGTTTTCAAACAGGATGCCAATCAACATTTTCTCATCGAGGGGCGTTTGCTCAAAATATTAGGAGATGGGCTTAGAAAAAAAATTATAGAACTCAAAGATAAAGGTTATGAAACAGAGCTTGCTTTCGGGAAAGTTTTAAACCTTGAAAAACCCTATGAGGAGTTAAAGGCCTTGAATGGTTTATTTGATAGCGAATTAAAAACAGTATTTAAGAATCTCTCTTTTAAACAATTGTAAATTGTGTAATTTCACCTGAGACTCCAAGACGATTCGGGGGACCCCAAAAACCTGTTCCAGGATTTACGTAGAGCCACATTCCTTTATGGTTATAGAGTCCGTTGAGATAAGGCTGAACAAAATAAGTAATATAATTCCATGGGAATCCTTGACCTCCATGAGTGTGGCCACAAAGAAAAAAATCATAATTATATTTTTCGGCATCAAAACAAATTTTTGGACGATGACCTAAAAGGATTTTACAAAGGTTTTTATCTTTTTGGTTTTCAATGGCCTTTCCTGGGTCGCAGTGGTGATCGGTAAATTGCGAAGATATTGTATCGGGAACCCCGGCCAAGATGAATTTTTCATTTTTATAATCAAGAAGAATACTTTCGTTAATGAGAACATTAAAATTAAGTTTCTTTACTTGCTCTATCCATCGAGGAGCATCCCAATAGTATTCATGATTGCCCGTCACATAGTATGTTCCTAGACGGGATTGAAGATTTATAAGAGGATCGAGCATGTTTCCAATTGCTTCAGGGGTGCCATCCATCAGATCACCAGTCACAACAATAAGATCGGAGTCAAGTTTATTAGCTTCTTCAACGACGAATTTAACATAGTTGATTCCAAGCACGGGGCCAATATGAAGATCTGATATTTGAGTGATCTTCAAGCCTTTAAGATTCGGGTATTTTTCAGAAAGGCGAATAGATACTTTTTTGATATTGGGGTGGTAAGCTTGGTAAGCCCCAACCCCACCAAGAGTTGCAAAGAGACTAACACCGGTGAGGGCAAAATTTCTTTTTAAAAATAATCTACGACTGGGATCAAAATCTTCATCTGATTCTTGAGATTTTTTTTCAATAAAATATTCATAGGCATCAATCGAACCTCCTATGAGGACTACAAACCACAGCATGCCTAAAAAGAAGTAACTAATATTCATGATGACGGAAGTATATGAATAGGGCAGAAAATTAGTATTACCCCAGAGGTAGATAAGAAAAACTGTAAAAAGTAGAAAGAGATCAAGTCCAATGACGATTTTTTTACTCAATCGCAAGGGAACCAAAAAATGATGAAGAATAGTCCGGCGAGAGTAAAGCCACACAAGACTTAAAATAATGGTTGCTACGGAGAAAAATATTAGCCTCATACTCTCTATCCTAAAGAGAGGGAGCTCAAGTTTCAAGTATTGGATGTTATATCTTTGTTAAAACGTTCTGTAATCACTTCTCGGGCATTATCCAAGAGAGTCTTAATTGGAATGTTAAGATTGAGATCAATCCATTCACGGAGATCTGTGGTTAGCGGGGCAAAAAGAATTTCTTCTAAGCCTTCGATATCAATGGCCATTGAATGGAGCGCATGCCGAGGAATTTGCATTTTTTGATAATCTTCCGCTGTCGCTAAGTGGTCTTTGAAACGAGTGAAAACTTGGGGATCTCCATTGTAAAGTTTATCGCCAAGGAGGGGGAGAGCGTGAAATGCTGCATGAGACCGGATTTGGTGTTGGCGCCCAGTGATGGGAAAGGCCAATCCAAGAACATAGTTGTCGTCACTGTAGAGCTTGTGAAAGTGAGTCTTTGAAGCTTTTCCTAGGCGAGAGTCTTCGGGAAAACAGTGAGCGTAGAGTTCAGGAATAAATCCCTTTTTAGTTCCTAGCCTTTCACTGGCTGTAAAAGGAAATTGAACATTTTGTTTTTTATGGGCGATAAAAAAATAAGCTTTTCGAACTTGTTTATTTTCAAATTTTTCAGTGAAATAGCGAGAGGCTTCAACTGTTTTAGAGAGAAGTAAAACTCCGGAAGTTTCTCTATCGAGGCGATGAATAGAATAGATGGGGCTTTGCTTCAAGTATTCCAAGTAAACGGTGGCACAGTAAAATAAATGTTTGCCTGTCGGATGAGTGGCCATAAAAGGTGGTTTGTTAATGGCAATAATATCATCATTTTCATAGAGCGTTTCAATTTCACTTTCGAGCTCGATTTCTTTACCATCCCACAACTCATTTTCGAGATCTCCTCTTTGAGTTCGGATGATGACAATTTCGTTTTCTTTAATTTTCGAAGAGGGTTTTAAATTTGCTGATCTTCCTTGTATCTGAATATCGCCGGCGAGGATTTTTCTTTTTATTTGTTCCCGCGAAAATGAAGCAAAGTGATGCATCAGATACTGATCGAGCCTTTTGTTATTGTCGATAGAGTTGACTGTATAGGTTACACAGTATTCATCAGGGGTGAATGATTTGGTCTTTTGGCTCATGGCCGGGCGATCATAGCGCTAATATTTCTTTTTGATAAGGTATTTTAAGACTGAAATGGCCCCTTCTTTAGTATATTGATACTTTTTCATGAGATTATCGAGGATTTCGTCTATTTGTCTTTTTGTTTCCTGGTTGAGAGGTTGTTTATCATCAGAAAGGTAGTAGACCAAGCTTTTACCAATGGAATTAATGACTTTCTTTTGTTCTTCTCGAAAAGATTCTTTAAGTGATTTTACAATATCTGGAAAAACTTCAGTCATGACAAGTTTTTTACCTGGATTATCGATGGAATAAGCCCCGAGCCTGGAAATGATATGTGAACGATACTCATCCGGCTTGTCTTTGAGTTGAATATTATTTTCAAACTCTTTAATAAAAAACTGATCACTTGTTTCATATTTACCGGTGACGGAATTTTTAATTTTTTCACCTTGGATAAGTGCTGTAACTTGATAGACATATTTGGAAATATAGTCTTCATAACTGCGTTCATCCACAAGCCCAAGACAGTCTCTTAGTTCTGAATCAAATAAAGACAAGTAGTATTCTTCCACACTTTGAATAAATTTTTCAGTGTGGTGGTACTCACCCTGAGGAGCGATATTAAGAAAATCAAATTCTGATTTTCTATTAACAAATTCTTGAAGGTAATCCAAGACATCAATAAAAGTAACTAGCACATTTTTAGATGTTAGATCGTAAATAATTTGCTTGATCTCTCTTGGAGAAATACCAAACTTTCCTTCGTACATATTATCGTTTTCAAATTCTCTAAGAATCGAGCTCTTATTGGATAAAAGAGTTTGCTTCTCTTTGAGAGTAAAACTTTCCGGTGCCTGGTTGTGAGCAATTAAGAATGCTTTATCGATAGGATTGAGTCTGCCTACGAGTGCAGCGAGTTTTTTATCGGGATAGTTTTGAATTTGGGGTTTTCTAATTCGAGTCATAATTGACCACAAACAAAGGGCCCCGATACTGTGATTTTCAAAATGACAACGATCTTTGAGATTGTGTATTTGTTCTTCATAAATTTTAACTTCTTTTTTGTAATCGAGAAGATAAGGAACTTTGATAAAGTTAAAACGACCTTTGAAGGAATTAAAATCGGGATGTTGTTTAAAGGCATTAAAGTGAACTTCATTGGAAGTTCCAATAAAGAAAATATCAAGTTCACTCACAACTCCACCAAGGTTGATGGACTTATTTTCCATAGTGGTTAGCAAGTATTTAAAAGCATCAATGGGGCGTTTTAAAAGATCAGAATATTCGAGAATACCTCTGTTCGCCATCACGGCTTCACCAGAGAGGCTAAAAAGATTGAGAGATTGAAGGCTCGGAGGTAGAGAAGCGAGCCTACGATCCATGGTAATTTGTTGAAGTTTAGCATCGACGTGAAGTTGAGGCTCAATGGTCACTGCACTCGAAGAAAGTTGGCGATCAATGAAAAAACGCTCAACTCGGATGTGTTTATAGACTTCCAAATAATTACCTTGATAATTTTTCAGAAGGGCTTCAAAAATCATTTTATTTCTTTTGGAGAGTTCTCCATTGTAGAGATAAGATTTTTGAAGAGATTCAAGAATATCGGGAGAATCACTAAAAGATTCATCAATAAGTTTTTTTCGTTGTTCAATAGGGATGAGAAGAAGCGGATGGTCTTTAAGATCAGAGCTGAGGATAGCACTAATATCCTTATCATCAATATAAGCATAGGTATCGAGAGTTTTTGATTTAATTTCAGTATTTAAACCCACAGTTCCTTTCAAGTAGTTATCTATTGGAAAAATCCAACTGAAAGTATAAAGCGCGCCTTCGTCCATTTTGGAATATTCTTCGGCGGCCATCATAATTTTTTTGATAATACTTGTTTTAGAGGATCCGTTTGGACCGACGAGCAAAATAAATTTATTATTAAACCCTTCTTCTACAAAGTTTGAAATATTTTTATAAATTTCATTTTGAGTTTTTTCTTGGCCTTGAAGTGGTGGATAATTGGGAGCGCTTTTTTTAAAAAGCTTAAAACCATTTTCTTCCTCTTGCCCATAGTATTCAAACATGTCTCGAAAGTAGAGACTCGTAGAACGGCATTCGCGACGAGGATGCTTTTGAGTAAGATTCATATACTCTTCGAGTGAGAGGATGTGGTCGCGGAGGTTTTCTTTTTTTATTTCTTTTATCCAGTCCATTTTTTTTGACACTTTTTCTCGTGGTACGGTTAATAACTCATTATACTATTGAAAAGAGCGCAACGTAATACGGAGCATTATTCTTGAGCAAAACATTTGTAAGGTTTTTGACTTTCCTAACGATGTCTTTAACCTTGATAGCCACAGTATATTATTTTTTGAAATTAAATCAAAACAAAGATTTACAGAACATCTATAGGACCAAGAAATTATCTGAAAATCCCACGCAGTTTATAGCTTTGATAAAAAAACTCAATCATTTTTGGAGAACTGGAGATTACCCAGGGTTTTTGGGAAATAAAATTAATTGCGAAGGCTTTCAATGGGATGGCGAATTGGCAACACGTGAAGCTTTGAAATGTGCGCCTCAGCTTTTTCAATGTTTTCTTCAAAAACAAAGTTTCACAGTTCTTCACAGTTTTGAAGAAAAACAAAATGCCATTGTTGTTGCACTTTCATTTCCTGATTATGAAGAAAAAATTATTAACCTGGAATTTCAAAAAAATTGTCATGAAACTTATCTTCCCAAAGGTCTTTATGGCCATGGTCAAGAAAAAATATGGAAAAACGATAAAAATATTTTTATCGATAAATTTTTAGTTGAAAATTCAAATGCGACAACTTTAAAAGCGATGAAAAAATATTGTGCTGATCAAGGCAAAAAACTTTTAACAGATAAAATATTTGATGCCATGACGTTTTATCGCAATCCCGAAGAAGATTCTTCAATTCTTTACACACGTTTTCCTTGGGGGTATCGAGAAGAAGATCCTTTTATTACGGAAGAGGCCCTCGAAGATGACCCAATTCAAAGGAGTTTTTGTCAACGCAGTTTTGTTCGAGAATGTTTAGAGTTTGATAAACTTAAAAAATTCTCAACAGATAGTGTTTCTTGGATGGGAGTTTTTCAAGTTTTTGGAGGCGATATTGAAGTTGTTGCTACTGGAGAAGGCAATGAATATAATGCCAATAGCTCCAGCCAATACTTCGCAAGAAATAGTTACTGGCAAAGATTGGGAACGCGTTTTAAGTGGGATGGTCTTGGATTTTCACTTTCACATTATACATTTCAAGATTCTCAATCTGGAAAAATGAGAGAAGAGATCCCAGGGAAATTTTCAAAAATTCCTGCTAAATTTAGGTGTTACAAGGAGATCCCTTGAAATTAGCCATGGTGCTTTTATTATTTTCTTTTCATCAAGCCTATGCTCAAAAAAACCTTTTTTGGGATAATCTTTTTCCTATCCTTGTGACAACTGAAGATTTAGAAAATTGGAAAGATTTAACTGGGCAATGGAATCAAATTCGTGATGTCTCACAAGAAATAGTTTTTCAGACAGCACAAGGGCGTTATTGTTTAAAACTCAATCGAAAAAAAATAATATTTTATCACACCATCAAAGATTTGAGATGTGCAGGAAAAAAAATAAATGAAGTCGATACCAGTTTTGAAAATTTATACCGCCTATTTCTGGAAGAAGATGTTTATTATTTTGAGGTTGCGAATAATAAATTGACCGAGATGCGAAGATTCCCTCTCATCAATGTGAAACTGAGAGATGAGTGGAGACAGTGGGATCATTCCGGAAGCCAATTGACAATTGAAGGATTAAAAATAATTTCAATAAAATAAATTAAAAACTAGCAACTTTAGCCAATTTTTCGTGAGCTTTTGTGAGGGCACTTAAAAGAATATCAAAATCTTTTTTCTCAGCATATTCACAGAGACTAATTCTAACAACTCCTCGACCAACACGATCATCAATGCCCATGGCCTTGAGAACTTTTGATGTGCTAGGGTCATTGTCTGAACATGCAGAAGATGTCGTGACAAAAATGTCGTTGGATTCAAGTTCAATTTGAAGTGCTTGTCCATGAATACCTGGTAGAGAAACGAGGCAAGTGTTGGACACTCGATCGGCATTATCCCCAATAATCACACAACCAGGGATTTTAGCTTTCAGTTCTTTTTCAAATTGATCTTTGTATTGTCCTACTTTATTAAACTTATCTCTCTTAACTTCTAAACATTGAACAGCAATTGTGAGGCATTCAATTCCAAGATAATTTTGAGTTCCACCGCGCAAGCCATTTTCTTGCCCGCCTCCCCATATGAGAGGTTTAAGCTTTTCAGGTTCTTTGCAAAGTAATATTCCTGACCCAGTCAAGGCCCCAATTTTGTGACCTGAAAGAACAGCAAAATCTAAATTTTGCTTATTAAAGTTAAAAGGAACTTTAGCAAAAATTTGAGTTGTGTCACAAAGATAAAGGGCATTTCCGCCATCAGCTTTACACCAATGACTAAATTCTTCAAAGGGTTGAATAACACCCGTTTCATTATTGGCGGCCATGAGAACTGCGAGTGTGTAGTCTTTTGCCTTTTTATTTTTAGGAAGTTGAACAACGCCTTCGTGGTTAACTTCCATCATGTCTATTTGAAAACCGTGTTCTTTAAGATTATTACATGCTCGAACTGAAGCAGAGTGTTCGATAGGCGACATTAAAATTTTTCCGCTTTTAAATGTTTCATGCACATGATTAAAAACAGTTGAAATCCCTTCCGATGCTCCAGAGTTAAAAATAACTTGTCTTGGTTCAGCTCCTAGAATGTCTGCGCAAGTTTGACGGCACTGTTCGAGAGCTCGCCTTGTTGTTTGCCCAAGTGAGTGGATGGAATTCGGATTACCAAACGGTCCCTCTAATCTTTGGAGAAGATATTCTTTGACATTCCGGCATAAGGGGCTCGTGGCATTAAAGTCTGCGTATAACATGTATAATAATGTCTACTATATTTTAAACATATTATCGAGAGCTTTTAGGGATAATCTGGTTGTCTCTGGGTCAACCTTAATGACATTAAGAGGAGAGTTCTTCTTAATGCATCTTAGCGATTCTAGCAGCCAACGGGGTCTGATGCGATACATTGTAGTGCACAAACACTGGTAAGGTGAAAGTGAAGTGATACTTTTATCAGGAAATTCTTGGGCCAGCCTGTTCACGAGATTAATCTCTGTTCCGACTGCAAATTTAGATCCAGCAGGAGCTTTCTTAATCGTATCGATAATAAATGACGTCGATCCTGCCATGTCAGCATTATGAAAAACATCGAATGAGCACTCGGGATGAACGATGATAGTTGTTTCGGGGGAAGATTTTTTGATAGCTTGAATTTGTTCTTTATTAAAACCTTGGTGAACAGAACAATACCCATACCACAAAATAACTTTGGCTTTTTTGACTTGCTCTGGAGTTAACCCACCATCTTTCATCATGGGGTTGTAAACAACCATGTCTTCGAGTGCAATTCCCAATTCAAAACAAGTGTTTCGTCCTAAGTGTTGATCGGGAAAGAATAGGAGTTTTTCTCCCTTTTCCAGGGCCCAACTAATAACTTTTTTAGCATTAGAGCTCGTGCAAATACTTCCATCATGATTTCCGACAAAAGCTTTGAGATCTGCCGTGCAGTTGATGTAAGTGATAGGGACTATTTTATCTTGAGTATGAGTAGTGAGAAAGTTCCAGGCCTTGTCGATTTCATTTTTGTTTGCCATATCGGCCATTGAACACCCGGCCCGCAAGTCGGGAAGGATGACAACTTGTTCATCGGAACTCAACATATCAGCCGTTTCTGCCATAAAGTGAACCCCACAAAAAATGATATATTTTTTGGAAAGTTTAGCGGCTTCACGGGAAAGTTGAAGGGAATCCCCAGTAATGTCAGCAAAAGATATAATATCGTCTTGTTGATAGTGATGACCGAGAATGACCAGTTGGTCTTCGAGTTCTTTTTTTAAAGAAGTGATTTCTTTTAAAACTTGTTCGTCAGAAAGCTCTTCTTCACTGATGTGAGGAAGGTGGTCCGATAGTTGATTATTTTTGTAAAGTTCTAGCATGTCTTATCTTGTTCCCGTCAATTCACTGACAAAGCTATTGTGCGATTTAGTTTGTAACACAAATTCATAAGTATTGTTAAGCCTGGGCTTTGACGAAATATAACGCAATAACTTACAATTTGAGTAGAACTCAACTTGGTTCAGTATTATGGAAGATTGACGTTGTCGGGAGGACATAACCCATGAAAATTATTACCGTGGCCAATAACAAAGGTGGAGTTGGAAAAACTATGCAGTGTTTTCAACTTGCGTCTTACCTTGCCAATAAAAATTATAAGGTATTGGCGATCGACCTTGATTCTCAAGCAAACCTTAGCTCTACTTTAGGAGTAAACGTTCATCGAACTTTAGTTCCTGAATGGTTAATTGGCGATGTTCCTTTCGAAGAAGTTGTTGTCCCAGCAGAAGGGCATTATGATTTTTTCAAAAATCTACACGTGGTTCCTTCATCGAGACACTTGGCTAATCTCTCAAAACTTCTCATACTCTCTGAGAGTGAAGTGAGAAAAAATGCTGGAAGAAAAGAGAGACTTTTAAAACAGCGTTTACAAAAAATTTCTGATTTTTATGATTTTGTTGTGATTGATACACCACCGATGTTAGGTGATGAAATGATCATGGCATTAGTTGCGAGTGATCAAATTCTTATACCAACGCAAGCTCAAGATTATTCAATTGATGGTCTTGAAGAGTTGATGGATACTTTTGAAATCATCAAAGAATCAGAAAACCCTAACCTTCAATTTTCAATCATTCCATCTATGGTTAACAAGCGTAGAAAAATTGAAAAAGTGAGAATGGAAGAACTATCGGAGTCTTTTGATGTTACCCCCGCCATCAGAAATCTTGTCGAGATGCAAGAGTCGATTTCATTGAAAAAACCCATTTTTCTAATGGGAAAAAGTTCTAAAGGTAAGCAAGATTACGTGGATCTTTGGGAATCACTAGGCTTCTAGATTAAGGACATTTCATATGGCAAAAGCATTTTCAAAAAGAGTCTCTAAAAAAGCACGCAAAAAAATTGTTCTTGGTGAAAACCTCGATATGAGTATTTTTAAAATTAACGATGAAAAGCTCTTGCGAGGGGCAGAACTTCAAAAAGTTAAACTAAGTGATATCACAGTTAGAGAGCAAGTCCGGACTAAGTTCAACGACGAGTCGATTAAAGAACTAGCCGACAACATTAAAGAAAACGGACTAATCCAACCTCTCGTTCTTCACCGTGAAGACAATAAATTTGTGCTGATTTGTGGTGAGCGCCGCTACCGAGCAATGACGACAATCAAGATGAAAGAAGCTCCGTGTTTTATTCTTGAAAATAAAACACGCGAAGAACTCATGGCGATCCAATTTTCGGAAAACTCTTCTCGGGAAGCTCTTCACTATATCGATCAAGCGGATAGTATTTTTGCCTACAAAAAAACCACTGGAGCTTCAGAGAGAAAAATTCAGTCCTCTTTAGGAGTGAGTAAATCAGAGGTTCACCGCTGTTTAATGATAGCCAAGCTTCCTGTAAAAGTTAAAGAGGCAGCTAAGCGCTACAATATTGAGAAATACGTTCTACTCGAATGGAGCAAGCTAAAAAACAAAACCCAAAAGAGCCAATTGCGAGAATTGATCGTCTCTGGGGAGCTTGTAAAGCGAGCCCAACTCAAAATGTACATTGACGGAAAAATGGCTCCGGCATCGACCAAGAAAGGCAAAATCAATAGAGTTCAAAAAACCTCAAAAAGTAAAAAAGTGGAAACTGAGCAGTTGGCGTTTCTTAAGCCTACTGAATTGAAGTCTCATGTCGACAATCTGGATCTCCAGACTCGGCTAGAGCTCAAGGAAATACTCGAACAGAGCCTATCCTGACATCCTGAGTTCGGATAAATGTCGATCTTCTTCGTCGTCATCGAGACTCCTTGAATCTCTCGTTTCTCCAAACTCAGGAAGATTGCATTCTTTCAGGGAAAATATAGAAAATTTTAGTGTCTAGAAACTAGTCAACGTCAAAGAATTCGACAGCTGTATTCGAAATTAAAGCCTTAAAACCCTTAAATCGAATATAGGGGCTGGTCCAGTTTTTGCATCTTAAATAAGACAAGGGAAGGGGATATTTGAGATGAAAACGAAAAACAGTAAACTTGCTATTTACCTATTAACAGTCTTTAGCACAACATTGATTGGAAGCCATGAATCTTGGGCCTTTGTTGAACAAGAAGCTCCCTCTTATGTATTTCCTGAAGAGATGATCTTGGAGCTCGATATTCATCAAGATAGCAAGAAAAAATATGATGAATTCTACAAGAGACACTCTGCACTTTTTCACAAAATAAATAACCAATTCTCATACTGGAATGAGAAAGAAGAATGGTCAGACAGATGGAACTTGGGAGAATCAGGTTTTTATTACGAAGTCGCTAGAAAATCAAAAGTTAAGAAACTTGAAGATGAAGCTTTTAGATATTTTAGAACACAAACCAGAAAGCCACTAAGAGATCAATTAGAGGAATGGCAACAAGGACTTGATAGAGATTACGAAGTAGACGAAGCCAATACCTTATCTAAAGAAGGTCAGGAAAAAATCTTCATCTACGACGAAAAAGGCTACAACGCTCTTTTAACAAGAAAGGCAAATGAAAAAAAATACTCTAAAAATAAGAAAGAAATAAAACTTGCTAAGCAATACAAATTCAGATTAAAACCAAGAATTTTTAAGGGGATTCTCATCACACAATTTGATAACCCTTATGCTGATTTAAGAGTCATTACTGGGGTCAACAAAGAAGTCGATATTCAGCTCTCAAGAAATTTCACAAAATTGAGACTTTATACAACTTTAAACTATGAGGCTACTTCAGGGAGAACCTTGGCCAGTATTGATAAGAAATTAGGGCAATACTTTCGATTGAGGGTTTCAAGTAAATTCAACTACAAAGAGGCTCAAGACCTTCAGGAAGAAGCTGCTAATTCAACTTTGTATTCCCTTAACTTTTTTATGCGATTTTAATAGCGACTTGCAAATATCTCATCTTCTAGATTTTGGACGAAAACTTCTGTTCTAAAAGCCTGCAAACTTTTGTATACTCCAAAAAAATCTTTATTTCATTGTGATTTAGATGGAGTGTGTCATGCGCGATATTATATCATCGTCTCTTTATCAAAATGCCCTTATCCAGCTAGAAGAAGCCGTTTCTAGCATGAAAGCTGATCCCAATATTGTTGAGCGGCTTAAATACCCTAAAAGAGCTATTCAAGTCTCTGTCCCAGTTAGGCTCGATGATGGGACAGTCAAAAACTTTGAAGGTTATAGAGTTCAGCACAATATGACCTTAGGTCCAGGTAAAGGCGGGCTTCGATTTCACCCTTCTGTAAGTCTCTCTGAAACTGCAGCCTTGGCCATGCTTATGACTTTTAAATGCTCTCTCGTTGGTCTTCCACTCGGAGGTGCAAAAGGTGGGGTTCGCGTCGACCCCCTTTCTCTCTCTCGGCAAGAACTCCAAAGTTTAGCCCGAAGATACGCCATTGAAATTGGTCCGTTTATTGGTCCAGATAACGATATTCCTGCTCCAGATATTGGGACTGACAGCCAGACCATGGCCTGGTTTATGGATACTTATTCGCAAATTCATGGTTTCTCAATCCCAGGTGTCGTCACCGGAAAACCCATCGTGGTTGGGGGTTCATTAGGTCGAGCGGAATCTACCGGGAAAGGAGTCGCCTTTTGCGTGAACTTCGCTTACGAAAGGCTCAATAAAAGAATTGATAGTAGCACCACAGTCGCTATTCACGGGTTTGGGAAAGTTGGAGTTCCAGCCGCTATTGATCTTCACCAGCAAGGAGCCAAAATTTGTGCCGTCAGCGATGTTTCTGGCGGGATCTACAACAAGAATGGTCTCGATATCGAAGCCGTTATTTCTTGGGCTAAAGGAAAACACTTGCTCGCCAATTACCAAGGTGATTGTGAAAAAATTACGAACGAAGAATTGTTTGAACTCGACGTCGATGTTCTCATCCCTGCTGCTATTGATGGAGTCATCACTAAAGAAAATGCACCAAAGATTCGAGCCCGTTTAATAGCTGAAGGTGCCAACGGACCAATCACTAAAGAAGCCGTTGATATTCTCAACGACAATGGAATATTTATTATTCCCGATATTCTCTGCAACGCCGGTGGTGTTATCGTCTCTTATTTTGAATGGGTTCAAGGTCTCCAGCACTTTTTCTGGGATCTTGATCAAATCAATAAGAAGCTTCACGATATTTTGTACGATGCTTTTAAACGAGTTACTCACAACTCTGATTTGTACAATGTGGATATGAAGACTGCGGCGATGATTTCTTCGCTCCAACGTCTTACAGGGGCCATGCGACTTAGAGGTATGTGGCCATAAAATTGGCCCAAAAATACTTCATCTTCTTCGTCACCTGCACAAGCTTCTCCCTGCGACGTGCTTGAAGCACGCCTCAGTCGCTGCTTGTTTGGTTCCTTGAATCTGCAAGCATTTTTGAACCAATTTTTTGGCTGGAAGTATACGCTGCTAACTTTGCCAAACTATCCTTGCCAAAACATTCTTTAAAGTACATCTCAGTTGCTGCTTGTTCCAAACCATGTTTGTCAGTTGATTTTGAAGAGAGGTGGAAATAAAATAAAAAACTGAGGAGGCTTTTGAAAATCCTATGCAGTGATGGACTGCCTCCTTAGAAACTCCACAAAATTCATTATCGAGTTTTTCAAGGATCCTAGAGAACTAGGCTGGGATCCTCAATGAATGCTTTTTCTTTTTTTAAGAATGAAAAATAAAAGGAAATGATGTGCAAGGAGGGGATGAGCGTTTTAAGTTGGAAGCATGCAAACGTTCATCAACACCTTTCTTCTCAATCGCGGAAAATTAGAAAAGCATCGCATTTTTGGTTACAGCTCCAAAGGACTTCCGGGAGTGGAAGTGATTGGCTTTGGTCGTGGCGGTCGCTTGATGAAAGAGAAGTTAATTTATTTGAGTAAATCCAATGGACTCTTGTTGGCACAAAATAAGTATGTGTTGTGTTTAGAAAATGCTGATGAAAGAACCATTGCTTCCCAAGATTATTTTTGGTTTGAGCTTCCTTTGCTGATTTTGTTTTGGTCACTGGCCGAAGTGCTCCCATTAAAATCACTCGATGAATGTTTGTGTGCGGGAAAAGTCGATACTCTAGGAAAAATTGTGTTTGAAAAAATCCCTGAAAATTTAGTGGGAGATTTTCGTTTGATATCTGATCTTGATTATCAGAATGTGAAGGTAATCAAATCGCGAGAACTCTTTCAAAGTCTAAAGAGCAGCAGAAAAATTCGCTTGCAAGCCTCCTGAATCGTTGAAATAATTCCCTTAAAGTTTTTATCTATATTAGCCGAATAGTTGACGGCTACGATCATTATTTTTAGAGGAGAATTTTTATGAAGTTAATTCTTTTGAGTGGATTACTAGTCTTTGTGGGATGTTCAGCCAGTTACAAAGGGGAGAGAAGAATTGCTTCCAATGCTTCGGCACTTTTAGTTGAAGACGGCGAGGTTTCTAAAGAAGATCTCGAAGCCAAACTTCGCACTTGTGAAGAAAGTATCATGAAAGACTTAACGGTAGATAATAGACAAACCTATAAAAAAACGACTGCAAAACTCTTTTCATCCACAGAAGAAAAAAGACTGATGAAAAAAAGATACCATGCTATCGATGGAGCTTATTACTTTTCAGATTATTTTGATACCCATCGGGAAATTGATAATTACGTTGGGTTTTATCAAATTGTGCTTAAGTTTCTTGGGTATCATTTAAGTATAAATAATGATGAGTATAATCACCCATCGGACTATCTCGGCGATTCTAAGAATTTAGAAAATTTTAAAGTGGTCATAGATCAATTGATCAAAACCAGAAAGAACCCAAAAGCTCTAGATGCACTAATCATTCAGTTAAGTAAAAAAAGAATTGTGCAATATTTACGAAATTATGATTATTGGATATATTCAGAAAGTGATAAATATTTTGATAAAGAGAGATATGCTCTAGACCACGCAGTCAATAATCCAGCTATTAAAGAAATGAAAGCTTATCTCGCTAATTTCGATAACGCTAAAGCAACTTGGAATATGTATTCTGAAGAAGTAAGAGAAAATCCTGAAGAATTTTTCTTACAGAGCTATTTAAAATATACAGAAACCGGAAGAAAAATATATCAGACCGTGAATAAAAATATAACAAATGTGAAGTCTTCTGGAGGCGACGACAAAGGAGATCTTTTCGAATTTTTTCCTAATTATCTTGATTCCAATAATTTACTGCATGAAATTCTTGTCGAAATTGACGTCTTAAAGCGTGATAAAAGTAATGAAGCCAATGAACATTTTTTTCTTAATGACGGATCGGGTTCTCAATATTTTATCTCTCTCTACGCCGCAGTCCCATGGCATTATTTTGAGTCTGTTGAATTAGTCAATGATGGGTATGCCTATTCAAAAAATGATGTTCTTAGAATTGGGTCGGATTGTAAATTTTGGGATAAAAAACAACTTGAGCGCAATAAGCTCGCTAATGCTAAATCTGCAGGGGATTGCAGTTTAGAGAGTTTTAATTTTCTCAGAAAATTCGAAATTTTAAAGAGTGATTATTACCAACTGGCAAAAGCTGCCAAAATTAAATCGAGCCGTGACTTTATGAGTATGGCCTCTGACTATGGTGCAAAAATTGATCAATATTATAACTTTTGCAAAAATGAACATAACAGTTGCCGTTGGAGTAACTCGGCAGTTATTATCAGCGCAGAAGAAATTGATCAAAAATGTGATTGGCTTGGTCAATCGCGTTCGAGACTAAAAAAAGCTGGTGCTCTTAAATAGCGAGCATTTTAGTGAGTTCAATCTGGCGTTGATCCTTGCCACTAATTTTTGTAAGGCAGTTGGCAAAAGGGGAGACGCCGACTTTTCCATCATTATAAGTTGTCACCAAAGGTTCAGTGAAATTGATGATCGAGTTAGCAGCGAGGGCCCCCATCTCTGAAGCGTACAAGCGATCGATAGCATTGGGACTTCCCCCTCTTTGGATATGCCCTAAAATACAAACCTTCGCTTTGATTTTATGTTTTTCCCCGAGAGTTTTTTGAATATCGTAACTGCGCCCAGCTTTTTCTCCCTCGGCAACAATATAGATCGAACTATTTTTTCCTCGGGCAATCCCGCGCTCAATATTGGAAATCATATTTTTATAATCAACTTGTTCATCGGGAAGAAGCACATCTTCAGCCCCTGTACAAATCCCGACTCGCAAGGCGAGTCCGCAACTATTTCGCCCCATCACTTCGACTAAAAAAATCCGCTCATGAGAAAAAGCGGTATCGCGGATGCGATCGACTGCTTCGATTGCTGTTTGGACGGCGGTAACGTGGCCAATCGTGTATTCAGTTCCTGAAATATCGTTATCAATTGTTCCGGGAATTCCAATCACCGGTGTCTTATTTTCGCTGTAGAGTTTATAGGCACCATTAAAAGAACCATCACCACCTATAACAACAAGCCCATCAATTTTATTTTTCTTTAAAATGTCTGCAGCTTTCTTGCGATTTTTCTCTTCCATAAATTCAGGGCAACGGGAACTTCGAAGAATTGTTCCCCCTCGTTGAAGGATGTTCCCAACACTGGAAGCTTTGAGGGGAATGATGTCTTCATCGAGTAGACCGGCGTAGCCTCTTCGGATTCCCATCACTTTGTGACCTTGATAGATAACAGATCTGGTAAACGCACGGATGGCACAGTTCATTCCTGGGCTATCACCACCGCTTGTTAATATGGCAAAAGTTTTACTCATGCAGGCATTCTAAGCCATTTTTTTTAATTGTGGTAGGGATGATTGTTGAGGATCGTGTGGGCCCGGTATATTTGTTCAACGAGTAAGAGCCTGGCCAATTTATGCGGAAAAGTGAGTGCTGAAAGTGAGAAATGCTTAGGGTATTGTTTCTTGAGATCATCACTGAAGCCGACGGCCCCTGAAATAACAAAGACAATTTCTTTTTGATTTTGAAATTCTTTGTCGAGTTTGAGGGCAAAGGTTGTAGAACCAAAGCTCTCAGCGTTTTCAGTGAGAAGAATCACAGATTGAGAAGAGTATTGAGAAAGCTCTTTTAACAGAGCATCTGATTCTTTTTTTACATCTTCTCCATAGGATTTGAGTTCAGTAATTGTGACGATATTCTTAACTTGCTTGAGATAGTGATCTTCAAGAGCGCTGAGGTTTTTGTCTTTGAGCTTCCCGACGCAGACAATTGTAATTGATCCTAACATTAGTAGTACTTATTAAGGTTTTGGTTTGCTTGTTCTTCTGTGTCGTGGCTTGTGTAATAATATTCGTTGGGAATAACTTCTTGAGGAAAGTTTTTCCAGAGGGAATCGAGATCAAAGATATCGCGAGAATCTTCTTGGAAAAGATGAATGATAATGTCTCCGAGATCGAGCAGAACCCAGTGCCCTTCTTCCATCCCTTCAACAGATTTTATTCGAGCTTTGCCTTTTAAGTTTCTTTGAAGTGCGCTTGCTACTGATTGAGTAAGGATAGTATTTTGAAAAGATCCAATGACAAAATAATCAGCAAGTGGGCTTAAATTTTTAGCATTGAAGATTTTTAAATTTGTGGCCTTGAAGTGGGCCATAATCCAAGAAGAAGCCAGCGCCATATTGAGAATTTCATCTCTAGGCTCTGAGAAAATTTTTTTAATTTCTTTTTCTATGAAATTATCAGACATGACTTAATTAAGCTCCTTAATGGCTTGTAGCATAATTTCTTTTAACTTGTCGATATTCTTCCCAGATACGGCAGATATTGGCAATACCTTTCTATCAATTTCCCGTTCGAGCACTTTCTGAAACCGTGAAATTTCTTCATCCGTCATGGCATCAATTTTTGTAAGGCATACAATTTCGAGTTTATTGCGCAAATTTTCACTGAATTTGAGAAGCTCTGCCTTGATGACGGAATAACTTTCAACAGCTTCAAACTCCTCTATAAACATAGAGCAATCAATGAGATGCACGAGGGCCTTTGTTCTTTCAATATGCTTAAGAAATTTTATTCCCAATCCTTTCCCTTCAGCCGCATGTTCAATGAGTCCAGGGATATCGGCAACCACGAAAGAATCGTCGCGAAAGCTAACGACTCCGAGATTAGGCTCAAGTGTTGTAAAGGGGTAATCGGCAATTTTAGGTTTTGCTGCCGAGATAGTGGAGATCAAAGTCGATTTTCCGGCATTGGGCTGTCCCACCAGAGCAATATCAGCAATAAGTTTTAATTCGAGCTTCAGTTGTAATTGAACCCCTTCATCCCCATCTTGGGCAAAGCGAGGTGTTTGATGAGTAGACGTTTTAAAGAAAGTATTTCCTAAACCACCGCGTCCACCTTCGGCAATTTTGTATTTCATCCCATGTTCGTTGAGATCACAAATGAGGATTCCTGTTGGGATTTCATAGATCATTGTTCCCACAGGAACTTTGAGAATTAAGTCCTCTCCGCCTTTTCCATTGCACTGGCTTCCCGAACCGTTTTCTCCATCTTGAGCATGGTATTTTTTTACTCCTCGGTAGTGGATAAGTGTATTAACTCCTTCATCCGCTTCAAAGTAAACATCACCACCTTTTCCTCCGTCTCCACCATCGGGACCTCCGCGAGGAACAAATTTCTCTCTCCGATAACTTACGCAGCCATGACCGCCATTTCCCGATGAGATCTCAATTTCAACTTCGTCTATAAACTTCATATAATTTTTTAGAAAAAAAAACGGAAGCTCATTTGGCTTCCGTTTCCGATATTTTTAAAGTTTTGTTTAAAAATTACTTACGCAGGAACAACATTCACGATTTTCATCTTTTTGTTGTACTGACGAAACTGAACGTTTCCATCTGCAAGAGCAAAAAGAGTATAATCTTTCCCCATTCCAACATTTTTTCCTGGGTGAACTTTAGTTCCTTTCTGGCGCAAAATGATGTTTCCAGTAATAACACTTTCACCACCATATTTTTTAACACCTCTAAACTTCGGATTGGAATCCCGACCGTTACTAGTTGAACCACCTGATTTCTTGTGAGCCATATTTCTATCCTTTCCTTATTTTAAATATTTCTTTGCGTATTTATTATCGCTACTAATTTTTTCTACTCCACCTTGGCCATCGTGAATTTCAGTGATGAGAAGTGAAGTAAAATGTGTGCGGTGACCATTTTTCTTAACGTAAGCTCCTGGCTTTCTTGTAAGAACAACTTGCTTTCTAGCACGGTCATGCATAACAACTTTAGCAACAACTTTTGCACCATTCACAGTTGGCTTTCCTACTTGCGCCTTATCTCCGCTAGTAAAAAGAACTTTATCGAAATCAACAGTGTCATTCACTTCGCTCGTAAGCTTATCCACGTCGATAAGATCGCCAGCTTTGACTTTATATTGGTGACCACTAATTTCTACAACGTTATACATTTTAATATCTCCTGAATATAAGGAAAAATCCTAGAATATCGTAATATGTCACAACTCCTATTAAGTCAATGGCTAAGAGCCTGGTTTGAGCATCTGCTTCGTCGTCTTCAAGTCTCGTCGCCTGCGACGCTTCCAAGGCAGGAGCCTTGGAAGGCGGGTTGCTAAATGCAACTGCCGTAGCAGGATGCGGAGGCAAGAGAGGAACCACGCCTCGGCACCTCGCTTTCGACTCCTTGCATCTATCTCAATCCACGCCCTTAAACAAATCTGAGAAAAAATTATCAGGAAATGGCAGGGGAACTAAAAGTGGATGCCGATAAGGGAGAGGGAAAATGACACTACGCCAAAATACAGGAGCAACCCTGTAATATCGACAATGGTCGTGATCGCCGGGCTGGCCGCGACGGCTGGGTCACCGCCCAGTCGTTTAACAAAAAGTGGGAGACCTGCACCAATCATGGCCGAAGTGATGACTTGAAAAGCAATGGCCACAGAAATGACAAAGGCCAGGTACATAAGATTAATGTCCGTGGGAATATTTTCTTGAGTGGTGAGAAAAGTAATTTTAAAAAAAGTAAGACCAGCAATACAAATCGAGAGTAGAAAAGAAATACGGGCTTCTTTGAAAACAATTTTAAAAAAATCGGAATCAGAAATTTCTCCAAGGGCCAAAGCGCGGATGACGACAGTCGCAGCTTGAGAACCTGAGTTCCCACCCGTTGAGGCCATCATAGGCATGTAGAGGGCCAAGACAATGAGGCTCTCAAGAACATGCTGATAGTGTTGAATGATCATCCCTGAGATGAGACCAATGCCGGCGAGAAAAATAATCCAGAGGATTCTTTTTTTAAAGTGATAAAAAGAACTGGTGTCCATGTATCCAAGATCGTCTTCTGTTGGAACGATCCCCATGAATTTTTCCATATCTTCGGTGTGCTCGGCCCGGATAACATCAAGGGCGTCATCATGGTGAACAATCCCAACGAGCTGTTGGTAATCGTTGAGGACGGGGATGGCCACTAAGTCATATTTCTCAACTTTTTTAGCAACTTTTTCTCGATCTTCATAAACGGTTGAATAGACAAAAAATTCGTTTATAAGATCTTTTACCAGTTCTTGAGGTTTTGAAAAAACCAAATCTTTCAGTGAGAGAATTCCTTGAAGCTTCATGTTGTCGTTGACGACGTAGAGGTAGTAGATCATTTTTTTAGAAGGAGCATCAGTTCTCAATTTGGCTATGGCTTGTTCTGCAGTCATGTCGATCATGACAGTGGCAAAATCGGTGGTCATAATCCCACCCGCAGTTTCCGGCGGGTAAGCACTTAGGGAAATAACGTCTTCGCGAACAGATTTTTCAAGATAAGGTAGGAACTCTGTCTGTTCTTGGATTGAGAGTTCTTGGTAGAGGTCAGCGCGCACGTCCGAGAAAATATGCTTAAAAATTCTAGCAAAGCGCGCTCGGTCGATTTTTCTAAAAAGATTGAGCCTCGTTTCTTGGTCAAAATCAGAGAAGAGCCGGCCAATTGTTTCGTAATCGAGGAGTTTGAGATAGTCGATCATCTCATCTTCAGTTTTTTCGCTTAGGAACTCAGCAACTTGCGCCGTTGGCATCTCAGTTAAGAGTTCTTTCAGCTTGTCAGTGTTTTCTTGTTGCTTGAGCGAGTCAAGTTCAATGACTTTTGAATTTTCTGAACTATTGTTCTCTTCCAATTTTGCTGCTCTTTAAAAAAAATTCCCCTATTATCTTCATTTTAAGGGCTAGAGTTAAGTTGCTTCCAGTCATGGAAAAAACTTCGTTTGAGCTAAGCACTCAGTTAAAAAATGTGACAAGGTATTAGAGAAAAAGGTAAAAAGACATATAATAGCTACTTATGAAAATAATAAACGAACTCAAGAATAGAATATTGGTCATTGATGGTGCCATGGGGACCATGATTCAGCGGTACAAACTCCAAGAGTCTGACTATCGTGGACAGAGATTTGCCAAGTACCCCTTAAATCTCAAAGGCAATAACGATCTTTTAACCCTTACTCAGCCAGAAATTATTAGAGAAATCCACTCCAAATATCTCGATGCTGGTGCAGATATTATAGAAACGAATACGTTTAACTGTACATCTGTATCGATGGGTGATTATCAGATGGAAAGTCTGGTCACTGAGATGAACTTAGAGGCAGCTATGCTTGCCCGAGAAGTTGCTGATAAATACAGCACGCCTGAAAAACCAAGATGGGTGGCGGGATCGATTGGACCGATGAACAAGACGGCTTCACTTTCCCCCGATGTGAATCGTCCCGGGTATCGAGCAGTCAGTTTTGACGACTTGTATATTTCTTATACCGAACAAATTGCAGCACTCGTTCAAGGTGGCGTCGATCTCCTTTTAGTGGAAACAGTTTTTGACACCTTAAACTGCAAAGCAGCTTTAAAAGCAATCAGTGATTATTTTGAAAAAGAAAATTGTGAACTTCCCGTTATGGTTTCGGGAACAATCACAGACGACAGCGGAAGAATTTTATCAGGGCAAACTCTCAAAGCTTTTTTATATTCAGTTTGTCACTTTCCGTTATTGTCAGTGGGGATCAACTGCGCTTTTGGTGCCGATAAGATGAAACCTTATATCAAAGAACTAAGTGAGATTGCTCCTTTCTATGTTTCAGCCTATCCCAACGCTGGTCTTCCCAATGAAATGGGAGAGTACGATCATACTCCTGAGTTGATGGGAAAAATTATTGAAGATCTTCTCAAAGAGGGAACACTCAATATGGTGGGAGGTTGTTGTGGGACCACTGACGAACACATTCGTCATATAGCAAAGATAGCAGAAAGGTATTCTCCAAGAGTTGTCCCGCAAATTGAAAGATCATTCAAGGCCAGCGGTCTTGAGCCTCTCAATATTTTTGAAGGAAGTAATTTTATTAACGTTGGCGAACGAACCAATGTTACGGGATCGAAGAAGTTTCGAACACTCATAGAAAATAATCAATTTGAAGATGCTCTTAGCGTGGCCCGGGATCAAGTGGAAGGTGGAGCGCAAATCATTGACGTCAATATGGATGAAGGGATGATCGACTCCCCAGTGGCCATGCGAGAATTTTTAAATTTGATTGGAAGTGAACCTGAGATTTCTAGAGTTCCTGTCATGATTGATAGCTCGAAGTTTGAAGTTCTCGAGGCGGGGCTTAAGTGCATTCAGGGGCGTGGGGTTGTGAATTCGCTTTCTCTCAAAGAAGGTGAAGAAGATTTCATTAAAAAAGCTAAGCTCGTTAATAAATATGGAGCCAACATTATTGTCATGGCCTTTGATGAACAAGGGCAAGCTGATTCATTTGAGAGGAAAATTGAAATCTGTGAGCGAGCTTACAAGATTCTCACTGATAAAGCGCACATTCCTCCAGAGGATATTATTTTTGATCCCAATATTTTAGCAATTGCAACAGGGATCAGTGAACACAATAATTATGCCGTCGATTTCATTGAAACGGTGAAGTGGATAAAGAAAAATCTTCCTTACGCTAAAGTCAGTGGAGGGGTGAGTAACCTTTCTTTTGCTTTTCGAGGAAACAATGTCGTTCGCGAAGCGATACATTCAGTTTTTCTTTACTACGCTATTAAAGCAGGGATGGACATGGGGATTGTGAATCCTACCATGTTAACTGTCTATGAAGAAATTCCTAAAGATCTCTTAGAAAAAGTTGAAGACGTTGTCTTTAATAAAAGAGAAGACGCGACCGAGAGGTTAGTCGATTTTGCCGAACAATTTAAAGGTGGAGCGCTAAAGAAAAAAGAAAAAGATCTCTCTTGGAGAGAGCAGTCTGTTGAAGAGAGAATCAAGCACGGTCTGGTGAAAGGTGTGGTCGATTACATTGTCGATGATGCCGAAGAAGCCAGACAGAAATATGATAAACCCCTCCAAGTTATTGAAGGACCTTTGATGGATGGGATGGCCGTTGTCGGTGATCTCTTCGGAGCTGGGAAGATGTTTCTCCCCCAAGTTGTAAAAAGTGCTCGAGTCATGAAAAAAGCGGTGGCTCATTTAGAACCATTTATTGAAGCGGGCAAACTAGAAGGGGCCATGAGCAAAGCAGGAAAAGTTTTGCTCGCAACTGTGAAAGGGGACGTTCACGATATTGGAAAAAATATAGTGGGAGTCGTTCTTGGTTGTAATAACTATCAGGTTATCGACATGGGAGTTATGGTTCCCTGTGAAAAAATTCTTGAAAGAGCGAAAGAAGAAAATGTCGATATTATTGGGTTGAGCGGGTTGATCACTCCATCGCTAGATGAAATGGTTTACGTCGCTCAAGAAATGGCCAAGAAGAATTTTTCACAACCACTTCTTATTGGTGGAGCAACGACATCGCGAATTCATACGGCGGTTAAAATTGCTCCTCACTATGAAGCAGGAGTTGTTCATGTGACTGATGCTTCTCGGTCTGTGAATATTGTCGGTCAATTAATGAGTGAAAAGAGCAAAGATTCATTTCTTGAAGAGACTCGAACTACTTATGAGAAAATGAAAGAGGATCATGAAAAAGGGAAAAAAGAAAAACAACTTGTAAGCTTAGAAGTTGCTCGCAGCAATAAATTTAAAATTGATCCTAAAAGTTACACCCCATCTAAGCCGAGCTTTTTAGGAGTTAGAGAAATCGGCGATATTAAAGTTCAAGACTTGCTTGATTATATTGACTGGAGTCCATTTTTTAATACTTGGAGACTGAAAGGCTCTTACCCTAAAATTTTAAATCACCCTGATTATGGAGTAGAAGCGAAAAAACTTTTCGACGATGCCC
The DNA here is from genome assembly GCA_020635135.1 of Halobacteriovoraceae bacterium. Lineage (GTDB taxonomy): Bacteria > Bdellovibrionota > Bacteriovoracia > Bacteriovoracales > Bacteriovoracaceae > JACKAJ01. The sequence continues at coordinate 928,889 of JACKAJ010000015.1, read as the reverse complement.
ATGCACTTTTAAATGATATTGTTCAAAAAAATCTCTTGAATCCTAAGGCCGTGGTGGGATTTTTTGAATGCCATTCCGTGGGTGATGATATTGAGCTCAAAAACGAAAAAGTCACACTCTGTATGCTTCGTTCTCAAAGAAAAATGGAGAGAGATGATTCCTTTAATCGCTGTCTCAGTGATTATGTTTGCGAAAAAGAATCGGGGAAAACTGATTATATGGGGGCCTTCGCCGTTACTTCAGGTATAGAAATAAATGAACTATGCGAAAAGTATCAAAAAGATCACGATGACTACAACCTCATCATGATCAAGGCTTTAGGTGATCGACTTGCAGAAGCTCTGGCTGAATACCTGCACTTGAGAGTTCGAAAAGAACTTTGGGGCTATGCCGCAGATGAAAATCTCAGTAATGATGATTTAATTAAAGAAAACTATAAGGGAATAAGACCGGCTCCAGGGTATGCCGCTTGCCCGGATCACTCAGAAAAAATGAAACTTTTTCAGCTACTTAATGTGAAAAACGCCCTTGGGATAGAGCTGACTGAAAGCTGTGCCATGACACCCACCAATAGTGTTTGCGGTTGGTATTTTGCCCATCCCCAGTCTAAATATTTTAATGTGGGAACCATTGGGAAAGATCAATTGACCGACTATTCAAAGAGAAAAGGCGAGTCAGTAGATGAGGTTTCAAGGTGGTTGAGAGCCAATTTCTAGGCTTTAATAGTCTTTGACCTATCTTTGAAATAGATATAAAACTTATTTCTATGGCAAAAATTATAGATTACTTCAACGAGTCAAAAGAAACTCTCTACTCAATAGAAATTCTTCCACCCCTGAAAGGGGAGAGCATCAAGGGGCTTTTCGAAAGAATTATGCCTTTGATGGAATTAAAACCTAAATTTATCGATGTAACTTATCATCGCGAAGAGTATGTCTATAAACAAAAACCTAACGGCTTTTTAGAAAAGCGTGTTGTTAAAAAAAGACCAGGAACAGTTGGTATTTGTGCTGCCCTGATGAACAAGTTTCACGTCGAGACAGTTCCGCACATTATTTGTGGAGGTTTTAGCCGCGAAGAAACTGAAAATGCCCTTATCGATTTGGACTTTTTAGGCATCACTAATGTTCTTGCTTTAAGAGGTGACGCCATTAAAAATGAACCTCGCTTCCGAGCGGAGCCTGATGGCCACAATTATGCCTCTGATTTGATTGAGCAAATTGTGGATATGAACAATGGCCGCTATTTAGATGAAGATCTGAAGCAATGTACTAGAACAAATTTTTGTATCGGAGTTGCTGGCTATCCTGAAAAACACTTTGAAGCTCCGAATCTCAATATTGATCTCAATCACCTTAAGAAGAAAATCGATCTTGGAGCAGACTATATTGTGACTCAAATGTTTTTTGATAATAAAAAGTATTTTGATTTTGTAAAAAGTTGTCGAGACGTGGGTATTAAAGTTCCAATTATCCCTGGGTTAAAACCCATTTCAACAATCAAGCAGCTGACAACACTCCCGAGTTTCTTTCACATTGATATTCCAGACGATCTTGCAAAAGAAGTGAGCCGTTGTAAAAACAACGAAGACGTCATGCAGGTGGGAATTAAGTGGTGTATTCAGCAATCAAAAGAGTTAATGGAAAACAATGTCCCATGCTTACACTATTATTCGATGGGACGAGCTGATCCTGTTATCAGTGTTGCGAGAGAGCTTTTCTAAAGGACTATCATGCTACGATTTACTGGAAGTGGAGACATTCGAGATATAGCAATAGAATATATCTCTGCGCTTCCGGATTTCGATGGAAAAGTGATAGTCGATATTCCGGCCGGTGAAGGTTTCACAAGTCGTGCTTTTCATAAAAAAGGGGCCGAGGTTCTGCCTGTCGATCTCTTCCCGCAATTTTTTAAAGACCAAGATTTAGAGTGCATAAAAGGGGACATCACAAACCCTCCTCTTCCTATAAAAGAAGGACAAACAGATGTCATAATGTGCCAAGAAGGGATTGAGCACTTTCAAGATCAGGTACTTTGCTTTAAAGAATTTAATCGCTTGCTCAAAGTTGGTGGTTCACTTTATATGACGACACCGAACTATTCTCATCTTCGGTCGCGATTAAGTTATTTTCTTATCGAAAGTGATTTTTATAAAAGACTTCCGGCGAATGAACTGGATGATATTTGGTTTGCCGCCAATAACGAAGTTTATTTTGGTCATATCTTTTTAGTGAATTTTCAAAAACTTCGAACGATGGCAGTGCTCACCGGATTTAAAGTGAAGAAAGTCATTCCGACTAAGGTGAGTATGGGCTCGCTTTTAATTGGTCTTTTTGCTTATCCCTTTATTCTTTTAGTAGCCTTTTATTCTTACCTTAAAAACATGAGTAAGCAGAAAAGTGTTAGTGAAAAGAAAAAAACAGAAGTTTATGGTGAAATTTTTAAATATCTCATTCACCCCTCAATACTTTTTGGAAAACATCTCTTTATAGAATTTGAAAAAGTAAAAGAAGCGAGTGAGAGCATGAAGTATATGAAGGAAAATTTCAAAGCTCCTTCTAATACAAAACAATAATTGGTGGTTTAAAATGGAAAGAAAATTAGCAGTTATCGGACTCGGTTATGTTGGTCTTCCCCTTGCGGTGGAGTTTGGTAAAAAATATGACGTTGTTGGGTTTGATATCAACCGCAAACGAATTGAAGAGTTGAAAGACGGCCTCGATCGAACTTTAGAAGTTTCGCGCGAAGAACTCAATAATTCGCAAGGGCTTCGTTATACAAGCAGTGAAGAAGATTTAAAAAAATGCGATACCTTCATTGTCACTGTTCCAACGCCAATTAACCGCTATAATTCTCCAGATCTCACTGCAATTAAGTCAGCGACGAGTTTAGTCGGAAGAAATCTGAAAAAAGGCGATATCGTTATCTACGAAAGTACAGTTTATCCGGGATGCACCGAGGAAGACTGTGTTCCTATTTTAGAAGAAGTAAGTGGGCTGGTGTTTAATCGGGATTTTTATTGTGGTTATTCGCCAGAGCGAATCAACCCAGGGGATAAAAATAGAACACTGACAAAAATAACCAAAGTGACCAGTGGGAGCACGCCTGAGATTGCAGAAGTCGTAGACCAACTTTATGCTTCCATTATCACAGCAGGCACTCACAAAGCTTCAAGTATTAAAGTCGCTGAAGCTTCCAAGGCTATAGAAAATGCTCAAAGAGATATCAATATTGCTTTCGTCAACGAACTCGCGAAAATCTTTTCGTTGATGGGATTGGATACCACTGAGGTTTTGGAAAGTGCTGCGACTAAGTGGAACTTTCTTCCTTTTAAACCAGGCCTCGTTGGTGGTCACTGTATTGGGGTCGATCCCTTCTATCTTACTCACAAGGCCACTGAATTTGGTTACCACCCAGAAATTATCCTGGCCGGGCGCCGATTGAACGACAATATGGGAACATTTGTGGTGAATCAGCTCATTAAGAAAATGATCGAAAAAGGGCATTCTATCAAGAATTCCAAAATGTTGGTTTTAGGAGTGACTTTTAAAGAAAATTGCCCAGATGTTAGAAATACAAAGGTTGCCGATGTGTACAATGAGCTCCATAGACTTTGCAATCATGTGGATGTTTACGATCCATGGGCAAGCCCAGAAGAAGTGAAAGAAGAGCTGGGAATTCGACTTCTCGAAAAAATTAGTGACCAGTACGATGGGGTGATACTCGCTGTTGGCCACAATCAATTTAAAGATATTGATCTCAAAGCGATCACCAATTCTAATAGTGTTGTCTACGACTTAAAGGCTTTTTATCCCAAAGAATCTGTGTCGATGAGGCTGTAAAGGGACGACTGTAAAAGTCGCTTGGAAAAGGGGATGGCAAAAGAAGCTCTTTCGGAGTAAGATGGCGCCATGACAGATTACTACAAACATGAATCAGCTTTTGTTGATGAGGGAGCCCAACTTGGCTCAGGGTGTCGTGTATGGCACTTTGTCCATATTTGCCCTGAGGCCGTGATCGGTGAAAAATGTTCATTTGGCCAAAATGTTTTTGTCGGCAATAAAGTTAAAATTGGAAACAACTGTAAAATCCAAAACAATGTTTCGATTTACGATAATGTCTATCTTGAAGATGACGTTTTCTGTGGACCGAGTATGGTTTTTACAAATGTCTACAACCCACGCTCTCAGATTACTCGCAAAGACCAGTACATGGACACTGTTGTGAAAATCGGGGCCACGCTTGGTGCTAATTGCACGATCGTGTGTGGAGTGACTGTGGGGGAGTATGCCTTTGTCGCAGCTGGGGCAGTCGTTAATAAAAACGTTAAACCTTTTGCCCTAATGGCAGGAGTTCCAGCAGTTCAAAAAGGTTGGATGAGCCGCTATGGTGAGAAACTTAATCTTCCCGTCGAAGGATCGGGAGAATGTGTTTGTCCCAATACCGGTGAAAAATATATTTTAGAAAATGGTGAATTGAGGTTAGAAAAATGAGCAACATTCCTTTTATCGATTTAAAAGCGCAATACAAACTTATCGAATCCCAAATAAAAAAAAGAATTGATACCGTTCTCGATCACGGTCAATACATTATGGGACCAGAAGTTGAGGAGATGGAAAAAGAACTTTGTAAGTTTACAGGTTCAAAGTTTTCAGTAGGTTGTGCCAGTGGAACAGATGCTCTTTTAATGGCACTCATGGCCCTTGATATCAAAGCGGGCGATGAAGTGATTATTCCCGATTTTTCATTTTTTGCTACTGCAGAAGTAGTTTCTTTAATTGGAGCTGTTCCCGTTTTTGTTGATATTCACGAGGACACTTACAATGTTGATCCCGCTGAAATCGAAAAACATATTACCAAAAAAACAAAAGCGATTATGCCAGTAAGTCTTTACGGACAGTGTGCTGATTTCGATACCATTAATGCCATTGCGAGCAAACACAATATTGCTGTGATTGAAGATGGCGCTCAAAGTTTTGGTGCCAGCTACAAGGGTAAAAAATCTTGTAACCTGACAACGATTGGTTGCACCAGCTTTTTTCCATCGAAACCTTTGGGTTGTTATGGAGATGGCGGTGCTGTTTTTACCAACGATGAAAAAATAGCCACAGCTTTAAGAGAAATTCGCGTGCACGGGCAATCGGGGCGTTACTTCCATACTCGCCTTGGAATTAATGGACGGATTGATTCCATCCAAGCTGCCGTTGTCACAGAAAAAATGGCCATCTTTGAAAAAGAACTCGCTGATCGCCAGAAAGTGGCTGAACGCTACACACAAGCTCTTAAAGGCAAATATAAAACACCAACAATTAAAGAAGGTAATGTTAGTGCCTACGCTCAATACACTATTGAAGTGGATAACCGCTCAGAGTTTCAAGAAAAACTAAGTGCCAAAGGTGTTCCGACAGCGGTTCACTACCCAGCACCACTGAGTAAGCAGCCATACTATGAAGGGCATTCAAAAACGAATGCTCCAAAGTCGGTGACAGCAGGTCAGCGAGTGATCAGTCTTCCCTTTCATCCGTATATGACTGAAGATGTACAAAATCAGGTGATTGAGTCGCTTTTAAGCCTTTAATAGCGCTTCAAATACTTTTTTTACGCAATCTCATCATAATTATCTATAATAAACCGAAATATGCTTTTTAATTCAATTGTCTTTCTCTTTTTCTTGGCCGTTTTTTTTGGCCTATGGCCCATTTTAGGGAAAAAAAATAACTCCCGTTGGGTTTTTATCACTCTTGCTTCTTTTGTTTTTTATGGTTGGTGGGATTGGAGATTTATTGGTCTCATCATTTTTAGTGGTTTGATTGATTATTTTGCAGGGCTGGCCATTGAAAAAAATCCAAGCCAATCAAAAAAATATTTGCTGCTCTCTTTGGGGGTTAACTTAGGGACCTTGGTTGCTTTTAAATACAGTCTCTTCTTTGCTGAAAATTTAAATTTTGTCTTTAATATTTTTGGATCGACGATAGATTTTAAAAATTCGATCCCGCTTTTCTTTCAAATCCTCCCCGTAGGAATTAGTTTTTATACTTTTCAAAGCATGAGTTACACGATTGATATTTATCGAGGAGAACTAAAGCCCACAAAAAATATTTGGCATTTCTTCTCTTATCTCTCGATGTTCCCACAACTTGTCGCGGGACCAATTGTCAGAGCAAAAGATCTCCTACCGCAATTGTTGAGCAAAAATAAAACCACCGAAAAAATTCGCTGGGAGGGAACGAGGCTTATAGTCCATGGCTTTTTTAAAAAAATGGTGATCGCTGATAATCTCGCTCCTATTGTGAATGAATCCTTTAACTCCCCTGAATTAAATACGTCTTCACTTGTGTGGTGGACTGTGATGATTTCTTTCGCTTATCAAATTTACTGTGATTTTTCTGGCTATAGTGACATAGCCAGAGGCTTGGCCAAGTGGATGGGTTATGAATTTAATTTGAACTTTAATTATCCCTATCGTTCGCGTTCTTTTAAAGAATTTTGGCAGCGTTGGCATATCTCACTTTCTTCATGGTTTCGCGACTACGTCTATATTCCGCTCGGAGGAAGTCAGACGCATTCCAAGCTACGAAAAGATTTCAATATGTGGACAACGATGTTGTTATCGGGGCTGTGGCACGGAGCTGCCTGGAATTTTATTATTTGGGGAGCGCTTCATGCTTTCTATCTGCAATTTGAAAGATTGACCAGTTACCCACATAAATTGAAGAAAAATTTCCTAACGAAGTTGCTATTGCATATTTTTATTCTTGTGCAGGTCCTAGTGGCTTGGGTCTTTTTTAGGGCCCACAGTGCCGGACAGGCTTTAGAAATTTTGGGAATGATGTTTTCCTTTTCTGGACGCTTAACCACCACATTGGGAAATAACGGAAGCATTGTTCTACTTATCGTGATTGCAAGGGAATTCTTTTGTTATTTTGCGAAGGACCGCACATTAGCTTCCTATGTGAAAAATAAATTTTTATCAAATGTCTTAGAGGTCGCGATAGTGATATTAATGGTCGTGTTAACTGTTTTTTTTAGAGGACCGGGTAGTGAGTTTATCTATTTTCAATTTTAAAGAACGATTGTTCTGGGTGATTGTGGTTTCTCTTGTTGCCATTGTGTTCTTTGATCACCTGACTCCCCCTGCTCTTTTACAAGAGATTCGTGAGAAAAATACCGTAGAGTCTTTTTGGATGGAAAAAACATTTCCCCATCAAAAATATTCCATGGTTATTGTGGGAGATTCACGAGGCTATCGAGGGATTTCTCCTCAAGCGATGGAAGAGGTTTTAAAAGATTTTAAAATCCATAATTTTAGTTATTCCTCTGGCGGATTGAGCTCTAATCTTATCAACCATGTGCTTCATTATCTGGATAAAAAGGCTGAAAAAAAAGTAGTTGTGCTTGCGGTGACCCCTCATAGCTTGACGAGGGAAGCTTCTAAAAATGCGCATTTTTTTGAAAACTTAAAAAAGGGGCCAGAAAATATTTTTGATAAATACATTACCCATTTCTTTAAAAACTATTTTTATGCTTACAAGTTTGACGAGGCCCTAAAACTACTCGGCGGGAAAAAAGTTAAAGTCAAAAATATCGATTATCAACAGAAATATTTCGATGATGGTTGGGTGGCCTCTTCAAAAAGGCAACCAACTCTTGAGGCAATCTCCATTTATCGCGATATTTATATTCGCTATCAGGTCGATCCTAAAGTAGTGAGTTCACTGATGGCCACCGTAAAAAAAATGATTAATAAAGGGATTGAAGTCATTGCCTTTCGAGTCCCTACTTCCAGGGAAATGTATCAACTGGAGCAAGAGATTTCAGGTTTTGATGAGGCTCAGTTTAAAGAGCTGTTTAAAAATGCGGGAGGGCAGTGGATTTCACTTCCAGCTGAAGGGACTACTTATGATGGCTCTCATTTGAATGAGAGCAGTGCCATCGAATTTTCGAAAAAGCTGGCAGAAAAAATTTCTAAATACCAATGATATTTGTCGATATCAGTTGGTTAAGGTATGTTTTTAATACAAAAAAGTTTTAAATTGAGGTGGTATAGATGTTTGGAAATATAAGAGAATTAACTCACGAAATCTTAGGGGAGAGTGGGGTAAAAAAAATAAGAAATATAAAAAGAAAATCAAAAAAAATAAAAAGATTTTTTTTACCAAGTATTTCCAAAGAAAGTTTAAAGAAACAATTGATAGCTGGAGGAATACATCCTGGAGATGTTTTAGAACTCCATAGTTCTTTGAAAGCATTGGGAAATGTTCAGGGGGGAGCTGAAACTGTTATCAATGCGATATTAGAAGTTTTAGGGGAAAAGGGAACAGTGCTTGTTCCTAATTATGTAGGTTTTCAAAGACTTGAAAATGCAAACTCAGAAGGAGATTATATTGATTTAAGAACAGAACGAGGTCAGCAGGGAATTATCTGCGAGACGCTCAGAGGGTTAAGTAATGCCTTAAGAAGCTCTCACCCTATCTCATCATGTTCAGCTGTTGGAGCACAGGCTGAGTATCTGACTTCTGGACATCAAAAAGATGAACGAATTTGCCATGAAGATTCTCCATTAGGAAGAATCTTAAAGTTAAAAGGGAAAGTCGTTGGAATAGGTGTCGATATGGGGCCAATTAGCTTTTATCATGTTTTAGAAGATACTTGGGATGCATTTCCTATAAAAGTTTATGATGAACCATTTTTAGCTCGTTATATTGATGCCAAAGGAAAACAAGTTGAAAGGATGGTTCGAACTTATAGCAGAGAGATTTCAAAAACGCGTATTGATACTGCAAACAATTTATGGATAAGAAGAAAAATTGAAGATATGTTCGATCGAAATAAAATGCGCCATCATTTTAAAATAGGATCTACAATGGGTTGGTGGATTGAGGCAGAAGACTTTTATAATAAACTTAAAGAGTTAGCTGGAAAAGGAATTACAATATACACCACTGAAAAAGATTGGATTGAACTTGGAAAGCCGGAGTTTTAATTGTGGAAATAGGACAAACATTTACAGTCAAGAAATCGATTACAGATAAACTCATCGTTGATTTTAGTGAGATTAGCGGTGATCGCAATCCTCTTCATTTGGATGAAGATTATGCAAAAAACACAATCTTTAAAAAAAGAATTGCTCATGGGATGTTAATAGGGAGCTTTTTTTCTTCAGTATTGGCTAATGATTTTCCAGGAGAAGGGACCATTTATCTTTCTCAGAAATTAGATTTTAAAGCACCAGTTTATATTGATACACAAGTTTCTATTGAATTACAGATTTTAGAAATAAAAAAAGAGAAAAAATTATTCATTATCAGAACTGACTGCTTAGATGAAAATGGGAAGATTCTTGTTACAGGAGAAGCTGTCGTGATGAATAAGAATATCAATTTTTGAGGCAGAAAAAATGACTATTGCTCCTCTCAATATGCTATTTTCAACTGATTACGAACTCTTTTTTGGTTCTAATGATATAAGTGAAAAAGAGATTCTCATAGATACAACAGACAGTTTGATGAGAGCGTGTGAGAATTTAGAGATACCGTTGACATTATTTTGTGACATAACCAGTGTATGGCGTTATAAGGATTTCAATCTCAATGAATATCCTGAACTTGTGAAAAATCAGTGCATTGATGCGATCAAAAGAGGTCATGACGTCCAGACTCACATCCATCCCCATTGGTTAAATGCTGTTTTTGAAAATGATCAATGGAATTATAGTACTGAGGATTTTCTCCTTGGCAATTTGGGAAAGAACGATCTGGAGTGTTTTGAAATTGTTAAAGAATGTTTTACCAGGGCCAAGAATGATTTTGAGGACTGGATAAAACCTATTGCTCCAGATTATGAATGTATTGCTTATCGGGCCGGAGGATATGGATTACAGCCAAGAGAGAAAGTTCTTTTGCGAGCTCTAAAAGAATCAGGATATTTAATCGATTCGAGTGTTAATCCTGGTATGAAGATGATGTCTGATAATAATAAAATTGATTTCACCAATGTTGTTTCAAAGTATAATTATTATATTTCAGAAAAAAGTGGATTGACGAACGAAGACAGTGAGGGAATTTTTGAAGTTCCAATATGTTCGACCAAAATGCCACTAAGCTTTTTCGTCTATGAATTTGTCAAAAGAAAATATTCTAGAATTCTGAGGAAATTCAATTTGATAGCTGACGAAGATTTATCCTGGAAGAAACGTGGGCGAGGTGCTTCTTCTTCAAAATCAAAACTCTTAATAAAAAAATCTCCACTTATGAGTCGATTAGATAAGCTTAATGAGAGGTGGTATACACTCAACCTAAATCATAGGTCAGATCCTGAAGTCTTCTTTAAAACAGCAAAGTATTATTTAGAAAAATATCCGATAGATTCTCGTAAACCAGTCTTTTTTGCCATTCTTACTCATTCAAAGACTATGACAGATCAACAATTAAAATATTTTGAAAAATTTTATAAAAAAATGAAAAGGTATTTTGGAGATAATCTTGGCGTTACCCATTATCGCGGCGTGGCAAATCATCTTCGCTCTCCTCCTCAGAAATCGAATAGGTAATGAATAAAGAAAATAAAATTGCATGGATTATTGGAGCCGGGGCGCTTGTCTTATTTTTGGGTATTATACTAGGTCCATATTATAAGCCCCCTTGGCCGGAAGATCATCTGGTCTATACCGTTATGTCGGGAACTGAAGACTTTGACTATTTTAAATACTGGAGCATGCGGGGTTTAAAAATGGGAGAAGGAAATTTTAGCGAGCGTCTCACAGTCTTGTATTCCATTCGTTTTCTAACACCATTTTTTAGCAATCCCGCCCAGGCAAGTACTGCAGCGATTATTCTGGTGATGCTGTCGATCCTTGGAACTGTGGCTATTCGTTTATATAAGAAAAATGGGATCATCGCGATGACATTGGGATTAATCTTTAATGTTTTTATCTTATATCATATTCGAATGCACGCTACTGAAGTTTTGGCAGATCCTTATGGGACACTGTTCATATTTTGGGGGATGTTGGTTTTTTGGAAAAAGAAAGAAAATAGCAATTGGCGAATGTTATTTTTTTCAGGATTTCTCTTCTGGTGTGCCATTGCTTCAAAGATTCATTATGGATTTTTTGCATTTTTAATTACAGTCTACATGCTTTACAAGAAAAATGTTCTCAAAACAGTTGTCTTTGTATCGGGGGGATTGTCAGGACTTTTAGTTTTTTTAGGATTGTTTTATTTTTTGTATCCAGAAGATTTTTTTATCAAATATCTCATGCAAACAAAAGAATTGCTGCTGACTTATTTCACTGGAGGACTTCAAATTTCAAGTGGAGGATTTCTAGGTTATTTTGATAGTTGGTTGTACGTTCTTTTTAATCAGCATATTTTACCCTCTATTTTTTTAGTGCCTCTCCTATTCTCAAAATTCAATAGACGAAGTGATCCTTTTTGGCAGGTACTAGGTTTTGGATTTTTATTTCTCATTTTTTGCCTCACGATATTTTCAAGATTCCCGGCCAATGAAATGTATGGTTTTGCCTCATGGGTTTTCATTCCTACTGCATTGGCATCTTCGCTTGGAGAAATATTGAAAGGAGGGTTCGAAAGTCTTAATGATAGAGAAAAATATAGCCTAAAACTTTTACTGAGTTGTCTCTTGGTTTTCATTCTAGCACTTTGGGTAGCACCTTTCATTCGTTTTAAGTTTTCTTGGAGGATGGTTATTAGTATTAATGTCTTTGTTCTCCTCTCTTTAGCAGTTAAGAGGAAAAAGATTTTTTCTCTTAAAAATGTAGTATGTATTGTAAGCATAGCTTTATGCTTTTTTATGACGACTCTCAATTATTCCAAATATCATAGCTGGAAGAAGGGGTACAATAATTACTATGAACTTTTGGCAGGTGTTGAGGAAGCTTATATCAAAAAAGGACCTGTGCTAACTTTTTTTAAACCTATTGATAAACGAGGTAGAGGGTGGAAATATATCATGAATATTCTGGCTGCGAAAGTTTACCCGTGCCCTAAGATTGAATCCGTGGTGGGATCTGAAGATGAATTAAAAAAAGTTTTAAAAGATGTTAATAGAAATATTTTTCGAACGATAATAACAGATAATTTAGAAGTTATTGAGAAAGAATTTCCGAGATTTAAATTAGAAACTAAATCGGTAAATCATAATGGAAAAGAAATTTATTACTTGAGTAGGAAATAAGAATGAAACCATTGTATGTTGATCTTGATGGAACGCTCTTGAAAACTGATTCTCTCCATGAAAGTTTGTTTTTACTTTTGAAGAAATATCCTTGGAAATTGTTCAATTCCTTTTTCTGGTTATTAAAAGGGAAAGCTTTTTTTAAAACGAAAGTTGCAGAAATAACCGATTTGAATGTAGAACTTTTACCCTACCATGATGAATTTCTCAAATGGATCAAAGAAGAAAAAAGCAAAGGTCGAAAAGTCATACTTGCAACTGGTGCCAATGAAAAAATAGCGAAAGCTGTCTCTGAATATTTAAATTTGGATGAAGTTCCTTTGAGTAGTAACGAAGAGATAAATAGAACAGGTTCAAAAAAGCTAGAAGATATTGCGGATGAAAGTTTTGCTTATGCAGGAAACGAAATAAAAGACTTAGCTATTTGGGAAAAAGCTGACGAAGTAATTCTTGTTTCGAATCTAGGTTTTAAGAATAAAATCGAGAAGAAAATTAAAATTGATAAATACTTTCCTGATTCAAGATCGAAGCTGAACGCGTTATTAAAAGCATTGAGACCTCATCAATGGTCAAAGAATATCTTAATATTTCTTCCTCTTTTTTTAGCTCACGAGTATTCAAATACAAGTAAGTTCTTAGATGCCATTTTTTCTTTTTTTTCGTTTTCTATGGTAGCCTCGAGTGTTTATATATTTAATGATTTGTCGGATCTCGAATCAGATCGCCGACATAAGACGAAGTGTAAGAGGTCTTTTGCTTCAGGAGATGTTTCCTTGCTTGTAGGCGCTTTTTTAGGCTTTGCCTTATTGGCAATTGGATTAGTTTCGGGGTGGCTACTATCAAGTCAATTCTTTATAGTGCTAGCAGCATATTTTCTGTTGACTTCACTGTATTCGTTTCGATTAAAATCAGTTCTTATCATTGATGTTATAATTCTTTCATGTCTATATACAATTAGAATTTTTGCAGGTGCAGTGGCAACAAATACACCCGTCTCTCACTGGCTTTTAACTTTTTCTGTTTTCTTCTTTTTAAGCTTAGCTTTTATAAAACGGTATGTAGAAATCTATGATTCTAAAGAAGAGGATAAAGGGGAAATCGCTGGGCGCGATTATCACTTGCATGATATCCAACAAGTGCTCGCATTGGGGACAGCGAGTGGATACATTTCTGTTCTTGTTCTTGTCTTTTATTTGAATAGCGATAGAATTTTTCAAGTTTATCATAATCCTAAAGCCCTTTGGACTCTTGTCCCTCTTCTACTTTATTGGATGAGTCGACTGTGGTTGCTTGCTGGTCGAGGGCAAATTCATGAAGATCCTGTTGTATTTACATTAAAAGACAAAGTTTCTTTTGTTCTTGGAGTTTTGGCGAGTTTAATTTTAATATTTGCTGCAAAGTTTTAATATGGAAAAGACAAATTTTAATTCCTGGGGAAGATTATCCCATAAAGTTCACAAAGGGTATCGTCTCGGTTGGAAGGGAGAACATTGGCCAGAGAGTTCGTCTTATCTTCCTTTTGGATTAGGGCGAAGTTATGGCGATAGCTGTCTCAATTCTCAAGGACTTTTATTAGGAACATCTCAATTAGACCACCTCATTTCTTTTTCAGATGATACAGGAGAACTGGCATGTGAATCAGGTGTCTCACTCTTAGAGCTCAATAAAATTTTTATTCCTAGAGGCTGGTTTATACCTGTAACTCCTGGAACTCAATTTGTAACAGTTGGAGGGGCCATAGCCAATGATGTCCACGGTAAGAATCATCACAAAGCGGGAACATTTGGTTGCCATGTGAAGGCCTTCGATCTCCTTCGTTCAGGAAATGAAAAACTGCGGTGCTCAAAAGAAGAAAATAGCAGCTATTATAAAGCGACAATAGGAGGTCTAGGACTAACTGGACTTATCACTCAAGCAACTCTTCAAATGAAAAAAATTAAAGGACCTTGGATTGATCAAGAAATTATTCCTTTTAAAAATCTAGATGAATATTTCCAATTGGCTATCGAATCAGATCAAAACTATGAATATACTGTTTCGTGGGTTGACTGCCTAGCGAGAGGACCAAGTTTAGGTCGAGGACTCTTTATACGAGGAAATCATAGTTCGCTTGCCTCTAAAAAACATTCTCTCAAACAGCCAATTAATATTCCTTTTAATTTTCCTGATTTTAGTTTGAATTCCTTGAGCATTAAAATTTTTAACACTCTTTACTTTTACAAAACATTTGGTCGGAAAATTAAAAATACAGTCTCGTATGTCCCTTTTTTTTATCCATTGGATTCACTGACAAATTGGAATAGGATTTATGGGCGAAGAGGGTTTTTCCAATATCAGTGCGTGATTCCAATGGAAAAAGGTGCTGAGACTATTAGAGAATTATTTAAGGTGACCAGTCACTACAAAGAGGGTTCATTTTTGGCAGTCTTAAAAAACTTTGGATCACTAAAAAGCCCCGGTATTATGTCATTCCCTAGAGAAGGAATGACTCTTTGTTTGGATTTTCCGAATAAAGGAAGTCAGACCAAAAAACTTATGAATGATCTCGATAAGATAGTTTTGCAGGGAGGGGGAGCTCTTTATCCGGCCAAAGATGCGCGAATGAGCTTGGAGATGTTTGAGTCTTCCTTTCCAAATTGGAGAGAATTTTTGGACTATATTGATCCTCAATTTCATTCAGATTTTTGGAGTCGAATCTTTAAAAAATAGGAACTTGTTATGAAAAAAATTTTAGTTTTTGGGGCAACTTCAGCTATTGCCCAAGCAATAATAAGAAAGTATGCGGAAAAACATTGTGAGTTTCTCTTGTTTGGTAGAAATATTGAGAAATTAGAAATCTTAAGCGGTGATCTCAAAGTGCGGGGGGCTAAAAGTGTCCACCACTTGATTGTTGATTTCTCAAATTCACAAAGTGTTTCCCAGAGTCTGCACAATGCTCTTACTCTTTGGAACGAATGGGATATGGTGCTCGTTTGTCATGGCTCCCTACCCGATCAAGAAAAAATGCAAAATAACTTTCAAGAATTACAGAATGAGTATGAAGTTAACTTGATGTCAGTTTTACAGATTCTGACAGTCGCTTCGAATAGACTCGAAAAACAAAATTCTGGGCACATTGCTGTTATCACATCTGTGGCCGGTGAAAGAGGAAAGAAGTCAAATTATGCTTATGGAGCAGCTAAAGGGGCTTTGATTATTTTTCTCCAAGGTTTAAGGCAGCGACTGCAGAATCATAATATTACAGTGACTGATCTACGACCGGGCTTCACAGATTCTCCAATGACAGCTCACCTCAAAAAAGGACTTCTCTTTTCTTCTTCACAAAAAGTTGGGGAGCTTGCTTATAAAGCTCTTGAGAAGAAAAAAGATGTGGTTTATCTTCCAAGCTTTTGGTGGTTGATTATGAGGATCTTTTGTTCAATTCCGGAGAAAATATTCAAGAAATTAAAGTTATAAATGTTAGAAGTTTTGGCGGGGGAAAGGGTGAGATTTTAATCGCCGCAATGCATCTTTTTAAGTATTAAATTGTTAATATCAGGTCGATAAGGTATATTTAGCAGCGTAATGGACTCATTTTTATAGGAGGCTTTTATGGCCAATCGAAAGATACCTTTTTTTAACTATCCTGCTGTTTTTACAGACTTCGAAAACGAACTTACGAAAATTTTTAAAGATGTGGGCTCGCGTGGAGCTTTTATATTGCAACAAGACCTCAAAGACTTTGAAAAAAATCTTGCTGAGTTTATGGGGGCCAAGTTTGCAGTGGCAACTTCCAATGGAACTGATGCCCTGGTGATGGGCTTGAAAGCTGCTGGTGTGAAAGCGGGTGATGAAGTTATTTTTTCTTCGCACACTTTTGTGGCCACTGCTTCTGCGATTCACTTTGTTGGGGCCATACCTGTTCCCGTTGAGTGTGGAGAAGATCACCAAATTTCTCCGGATCACGTGGAAAAAGCTATTACCAGCAAAACAAAATGTATCATGCCGACTCAACTCAACGGTCGCTGTTGCGATATGGATCGCTTGAGCGAGATCGCTAAAAAACATAACTTGGTTATTGTGGAAGATGCAGCTCAAGGTTTAGGAGCAAAATTCAAAGGCCAGTGTGCTGGAACTTTTGGAGCAGCAGCGGGAATGAGTTTTTATCCTGCAAAAGTTTTAGGCGGTCTCGGTGATGCCGGCGCTGCTTTTACTAACGATGAAAAAATTTATCGCGAACTTATTTTGTTGCGCGATCACGGCCGCGATCCAGAAACTGGAGATGTGGTGACTTGGGGGATGAACTACCGAATGGATAATCTCCAGGCAGCATTTCTGAATCATAAACTTAAAACTTACGACAAAGTGATGGAGAGAAGAAGAGAGATTGCCAGTCGCTATAACGAAGGACTTAAAGATCTCGCAAACCTCGTTCTTCCACCAGCTCCCAATAGTGATGAAAGATATTTCGATATTTATCAAAACTACGAAATTGAAGCCGAAAAACGCGATCAATTAAAAACCCATCTTGGAGAGAAAGGAATTGGCACACTCATTCAATGGGGCGGGAAAATGGTTCACCAATTTACAAAACTTGGATTCAACCAAAGTCTTCCATTCACTGAAAAAGTTGCTGCTTCAATGCTCATGTTACCGATTAATATGTCAGTAACAAACGACGATATTGATTATGTTATTGAGAGCATCCGCGAGTTCTATAAGAGATAAAGCCGATGAGTGATCTAGCGAATCTTGCAAAAAAAATTCGAATCCACGTGCTCAACATGACGACGACAGGAAAGAGCTCGCACATTGGGAGTGCCTTTTCTATCGTGGATATTCTAACAGTTCTCTATAGCAAAATTATCAATGCCAATCCGAAAAACTTAGAAGACCCCAATCGCGATAAGTTTATCTTAAGCAAGGGGCACGCAGGGGCCGCGATCTATGCTACGCTAGCAGAACACGGTTTTTTTGATCCAGAAAAATTGATGGAGCACTATCAAGATGGATCGATTTTTAGTGGTCATGTTTCCCACAAAGGTGTTCCGGGAGTGGAATACTCTACGGGATCATTGGGGCATGGTCTTTCCGTTGCCACAGGGATGGCCATGGCCAATAAAAAACTTGGGAAAAAAAATTATACTTACTGCTTGATGGGGGATGGCGAGTGTGATGAAGGGGCCGTCTGGGAAGCAGCGATGTTTGCTAACCACCACAAACTCAATAACCTCATTGCCATTGTTGATTACAATAAAATTCAAAGTTTGGAATCAGTCGCAGATACGATTGCTTTGGAGCCCTTTGAAGACAAGTGGGTCGCCTTTGGTTGGAAAGTCTTGCGAGTCGATGGCCACAATTTTGAAGCTTTAGAGAAAACTTTCAAAGAGGCTCAAGCGCAATCCAAACCAACTGTAATTATTGCCGATACGATAAAAGGTAAAGGCGTGAGCTTTATGGAAAACACTGTGCTTTGGCACTACCGAAATGCTCAAGGCGATGAATACAGTGCTGCTTTAAAAGAGTTAGAGGAAAATTCATGAGAGATCACTTTATTAAAAAATTGAGCGAGCTCGTGGAAACCGATGACAAAGTTCTTCTTATAACGGGCGATTTGGGATTTGGAGTCTTTGATAAATACCGAGAAAAATTTCCTGAGAAATTTATCAATGCAGGAATTGCCGAACAAAACATGGCAGGCCTTGCAACTGGAATGGCGCTAGAAGGTTTTAAAGTTTTTATTTATTCCATTGGAAACTTTTCGACTTTGCGCTGTTTAGAGCAAATCAGAAACGATGCCTGCTATCACAATGCTTGTGTCAACGTGGTCTCGATTGGTGGCGGTTTTAGTTATGGGCAATTGGGAATGTCTCACCATGCGACTGAAGATTTAAGTATTCTTCGTTCTTTTCCAATGGATGTCTTTGTCCCCTCCAACTTCAACGAAGTAGAGCAAATTACTGAATACATGGCCAATAACCCTGGAACAAAATATTTGAGACTCGATAAGGACACAGGTCCTCAAGACCAAGCGAAAATCGAGATTGGAAAACCTCGGCAAGTATCAGAAGGTGATGACCTCACTTTTGTTGTCTCCGGAGGAATTTACAAAGAATGTGTTGCGGCCAGTGAGAAGCTCAAAGAAAAAGGATTAAATGCGCGCATTATTCTTGTTCATTCTCTCAATTCTCCCGATACAGGATTGATTGAGCGAGCAGCTCGTGAAACCAAGGGCGTGATCACCGTTGAAGAAAATACTGTTCGCGGTGGACTTGGCGGTTATATTGCAGAAAATCTATTAGAAAATGGTATCGTTCCCGGATTTTTTAAGCGCATTGGATTGCGAGAAGGATTTTCCTCTGTGGTCGGAAGCCAAACTTATCTTCGAAAACATTACAAAATGGATGCTGATTATATTACAAAATGCTCATTAGAGCTTTTAGGAAAGGTGTTATGAAAAGGTTATTTGACTTTACGGCTGCTTTGATTGGTCTGATTGTTCTTTCGCCTGTTTTGATTATTGCCATGATTGCAGTGTGGTTACAAGATTACTGCAATCCACTCTACATCCCGTTGAGAGTAGGGAAAGATGAAAAAGATTTTAAAATGATTAAATTGCGTTCCATGGTGATGAACGCAGATAAAAATAAAGTCGACTCGACATCCAGTAATGACTCGCGAATTACAGCTGTAGGGAGAACGATTCGAAAACTCAAACTCGATGAGCTTTCACAACTTTGGAATGTGTTAGTTGGAGACATGAGCTTGGTTGGTCCGCGCCCCAACGTGCGCCGAGAAACTGATCTCTATACCGCTGTTGAGAAAAAACTTTTAACAGTGAAGCCTGGGATTACCGATTTTTCATCCATCGTTTTTGCTGACGAAGGAGACATTCTTGCGAATAGTAAAGACCCCGATATTGATTTTAACCAACTGATTCGCCCTTGGAAGAGCCGGCTTGGGATTTTTTATATTGAAAACAGAAGTTTTCTCATTGATCTTAAACTTATTTTTCTCACCGTACTTTTGGCCATTGATCGTCAAAAAGCGCTCAATGCGGTATCTGCGATGCTAGAAGAATTGAAAGCGCCGGCTGATCTGGTGCAAGTGGCGAAGAGGCAAACACAACTTGTTCCGCAACCACCACCGGGTGCGACAGAATTGGTGACTAGCCGAAATCTTTAAACTAGGAGTTTAAGTGAAATTTTTATTTTTGATTTTTTTATTTATTGGAATCTTAACGAGTTGTTCTGATACAGGTAAAGGTGGGAACAAAGAAAATGTTCAAGATTCAGAGATAGACCCCTTGAAAAATGTTTATGACTATAAACATCCAGTTCCCAATTCTTTAGTTGATACTTGTCAGGAAAGTGAAAAGTACTTAGTGGCTCGAAATCCACTTTATACTAACGGTAATGCTGGAGCAATGTGGTGTTTTATTAGGGCTGATGTGGCTATTAAAATAGATTCAATTTATTTTAATTTTGATCCTGTTGAAGGATTTTATCGCTTTAGTCCCCATAATACTGACAGAGAAGCACAATATGACTGTGAATATAAATGGGCTCATGGAGAAATTGGTAAGTATAACCCTACAACTATCGCAGATCATCTTGAGGATACTGTCTTTATTTGTGGAGAAGAGTTATATCAAGAGTACTTAGAAACGGGTGTAATACCTAATTGCGAAAGTCCTGGTTACGTCACTCTGAACGCAGAAGGAAGTTTGGTAGACCTCTATCTACCTTGCTGGGCTAAAAAAAATAATTAATTTTATGACCAATAGCTGATGATTTTCTCTCCGGCGTGACCATCGCCATAGAGAGATTGTGAGCAGTCGATGGGTTTCGCTAAAAACTCAGCAAATTCTTTTCTAATTTTTTCAGGATTGGATCCACAGAGAACGTTCACTTTGGCAGTGATTAGTTCTACCCATTCCGTTTCTTCTCTTAAAGTGAGACAAGGCTTTCCAAAAAAGTAAGCTTCCTTCTGAAGTCCCCCAGAATCTGTAATAACACCTGAGCAGCGATCGAGAAGGGCAATCATATCAAAGTATCCCACTGGATCAATGAGTGTGATATTTTTTAATGTGATATTGTTTTCCTTGAGACACTTCTTGGTTCGCGGGTGCAAGGGGAGCACGATATTTTTCTGGGAAGCGAGATCATCCAGTGTTTTGAAGATATCTGAAAGCTTTTGAGGATCGTCAGTATTTTCTCCGCGGTGAATGGTGCAGAGATAGAAGTCTCCAAGAGAATCTAATTTCGTTTGCAATTCAGGAGAAATTTTGGATTGGGCTTTATAATAAAGAGCGGCGTCGTACATCACATCGCCAACATTGTGGATGTGGCACGGATAATTTTCAAATCCTTCCTTGTTGAGGTTGTCGACTGCAGTTTGAGTTGGGCAAAAAAGCCAGGTGGAAATGCGGTCAGCGAGGATTCTATTGATTTCTTCGGGCATCTTGAGGTTGAACGAACGCAAACCTGCTTCTACGTGTGAGATAGGAATATGGAGCTTAGAAGCAGCGATGGCCCCGGCAAGCGTTGAGTTGGTGTCACCGTAGATGTTGAGAATATCGGGTTTTTCTTTGAAGAGAACTTCTTCAATTTTAGAGATCATAGCACCGGTCATTTTACCGTGCGAGCTACCACCAATACCTAAGTGATAGTGGGGCTTTGGGATGTCCATTTCTTCAAAGAAAATATCAGACATATTGCTGTCGTAGTGTTGACCGGTGTGAACGATAATTTCTTGGAGTTGAGAGGATTTTGATTCGTTGACTGCACGCGAAACAACCGCTGCTTTTACGAACTGAGGCCTAGCGCCAATAATAGTGAGAATTTTGGTGGAGCTCATATATATTTATGTTTCCAATTAATTTTGTTAGATTATCTATCTAAGCTTAGGAATGTCAAAGAGGATTAATGCTAAACGACAAAAAAGTGGCCGTTGTTGTTCCTGTGTACAACGAAGAGACTCAAATTCTCAATGTCATTGAGACAATGCCTGATTTTGTTGATCGAATTGTGATTATTAATGATTGCTCGACTGACAACACTAAGAAAACACTTGAAGAAGTGGCCGAGAAAAGTGTTAGCCAAGTTGTTTTAAAGAAAAAGAAAAAGAAAATTGTCCGCTCTCGCTATAATGAAGCGGAAGTTATTCTTCAAAAGATTGAAGATAAAGAAGACAGCCTTTTCACTCCCCAAGAAATTATCAATAAAACACCAGAAGATGATCGTATCATTATCATTAATCATCTTAAAAATGGCGGAGTAGGAGCAGCGATTGCCTCGGGATACAAATGGTGCCGAGACCATAAAATTGATTGCACGGCCGTAATGGCGGGTGATGGGCAAATGGATCCCAATGAATTGGAATCGATTTGCATGCCAATTATCAATGGAGAAGTTGATTACGTTAAAGGCAATCGCTTGATTCATCGAAGTGCTTGGCTGGTTATTCCGAAAATCCGTTATTTTGGAAACTCAGTTCTCTCCATCTTGACTAAAATTGCTTCGGGCTATTGGAGTGTCTCTGATACGCAAACAGGTTACACAGCGATTTCTTATAAGGCCTTAAGA
This sequence comes from Halobacteriovoraceae bacterium, assembly GCA_020635135.1. GTDB lineage: Bacteria > Bdellovibrionota > Bacteriovoracia > Bacteriovoracales > Bacteriovoracaceae > JACKAJ01. Next base: position 907,128 of record JACKAJ010000015.1, on the reverse strand, counting down.
TCAATTCGCATTCACAAAATTTATAAACGCTATGGAATGCCGAACGACATGCTTGTAAAACTCAATATTGCTTTTTGTACAGTGAAAGAAGTTGAGATTAAGCCTGTTTATCGCGTTGGTGAACAATCTAAAATGAAAGTGGGACGAGTTATTCCTAAAATTTCTTGGCTTCTTTTTAAACTTTTCTTTCAAAGACTTTGGATTAAATATTTCTTTAGGGACTTTCACCCTCTATTTCTTCTTTATAATTTTTCATTTATTTTAGGTTCGCTGTCGTTTTGGTACGGAATCAAAGTCGTTAAAAAAATGTATTTGAGCGAAGTAATTCTCGATGCCACAGTCATGGCCTTTTCGTTCTTCTTTATTATTGGATTTCAATCACTTCTTTTTGCGATGTGGATGGATATTCAAGACAACATGAGACTCTATCGAAAATAGTCTTATAGAAAATCTTTAATGAGATCAATATTTTTATTGGCGAGATAAGTGGAACCAAAGTCATTGAGATGATCGTCATCTTTGTACATCAGCTTTCCCTCTCGAAAATAGATGTAGCGTCCATTTTCAATGAGGGCTCGATCATAATGAATAATTTTAAAGGGGTATTTTTTTTGAAATTCTTTTAGTAGTTCAACAAAAGGCTCCACAAGTTCTTGCTGAGATTCCACATCGAGGTGATAAAGTTCCGCCAAGAGATTGGGACTGGCATCGGTGAATTGGCTGAAACGATTGTTAAAATCCACCATTTGAACAATCGCTGGGTTGTGGGTGGGCATATCGACAAAAATAAAGACGTTTTTGTTAAGGCCTTGAAGATATTTGAGAGTTTTTTCCATTTGCTCTTTTAAAATAATTTTATTTTTAGGATAGCTTAGATCTTTTTCTCCCTCGCGATACAACAGATATTGCCAATGATCCTTGGTGCTCAAGGGATCGTAATAGGCCATCCAGCGAGCAATGAGAATGACATTCTTAAGAGAAGCATCTTTAGAGATAATGTTATAAAGAGCCTTGTTGAAGTCGATGTGATGTCTTTTATTGGGACGTTCTTGGCGAATATTTAACAGTGGAATGAGCCCGCCATCTGAGAAAAAGTAAAAGCTCTTTGAGAGTTTTTTGGCGACCTTGTCCATTCCCATAGCAAGTGCCTGAGCGTGTGAATCTCCAATAACAATAGATTGAGGAGATGTGGTGACGTCTCCGAGTAAGAACTTCGGGTCTTCTTTAATATCTTCTACTTTGACGTCGTAACCAGGGAGATATTCGTCGGGTTTGGGAATTTCGATATACCCTTCATTAGAACTGAGGCTAAATTTTTTCCAAATTTCTCCATCGATAGAGTTGAGATAGAAGCCAACACATAAAAAAGATAAGGAAAAAGCCAATGAACCAGATACGAGATATTTTATGGTCTGCTTGGATAAATTTTGGCGAAAAGGTTTTTCGACAAAGTGATAAGAAATAACTGTAAAAAATGTAAAGAGAGCAATCACAACAATCTGAGCCGTGGACTGAGAAAAGGGGATAAAGCTTAAGTATTTTTTGAAAGCAATAAATGGCCAGTGCCAAAGATAAAGTGAATAAGAGAGAAGGCCAATAACAACAAAAGGTTTCCACTGCAAAAACTTGTTAACAAGAGAGAGATTATTTTTATCCATTCCCGAAGAAATAATAAAATAAGTCCCAACAGTAGGAGCGAGAGCATAAAAACCAGGAAAAAGTGTTTGCTCTGTGTAAAGGACAACACTTGAAGCAATAAGGCTCAGTCCTGACAATGAGAGGAGATTATTGAAGAGAGGTTTTTTTAATTGGGGATAGAGCCCGACGCTAACAAATGCCCCTAGCATAATTTCCCACGCCCTAAAGGGAAGGAGATAAAAGGCGGTGGTAGGGCTTTTGGTCGTCATCATAATATTGAGAACAAAAGAGACAACGAACGTGAGCAAAAGAATGAATTTGATACTTTGTCTTCGATATTTAAAGAGAAACATGAGAAGGAGAGGAAAGAATATATAATACTGTTCTTCAACTCCCAGTGACCAAGTATGAAGTAAAGGTTTCAGTTCTGTCTGGGTATCGAAATAACCGGACTGTTTCCAAAATAAAATATTTGAACCAAATAAAACAGTAGAGATAAGACTTTGGGCGAATTGTTTTAAGTAAGGTTGGGGAGCCAGCACAACAGTCGAGAGAACTGAAGTGACGGTTAATACGAAAAATAATGCGGGAAAAATCCTTTTTATTCTTCTGATATAAAAATCGCGTATGGTGAATTTATTTTGCTCGAGCCGCTTGAGAATGATGGAGCAAATTAAATAACCTGATATAACAAAAAAGACATCGACTCCAACATACCCACCTGAAAAAAGGTGATAGTCGAGATGATAAAAAACAACACTCAATACTGCGATGGCCCTGAGCCCATCGATATCGGGTCTATACTTCAAGGTCTTTCCTCATTTTAATTACTTGAGATTTTTATAATACCAGGGAAGTGCTTTTTTTAAACCTTCTGCGAGAGAAAATTCTGGGTGATAATCGAGAAGCCTCTTAGCTTTGTCCAAAGAAGCGAGTGAATGCCTAATGTCCCCTGGCCTAAAGTCTTTGTACTCGGGAGCATTTATCTCCAGTGAAGGGTCAATTTCAAGTAAATTTGTCTTGATGAGTTGGTAGAGTTCGTTGAGGCTCGTCTTTTGAGAAAAAGCACAGTTAAAGATTTGATTGAGAGCTTTTTCGTTTTGGGTGCAGGAGGCGAGCAAGTTCATCTGGATAACATTTTCAATGTAACAAAAATCTCGGCTGGTTTCTCCATCACCAAAAATGGCTAGAGGTTCAGAGTGCAGCATAGCTTTGATCCATCTAGGAATAACAGCAGCATAGGTTGAGTCGGGGTCTTGTCTCTTTCCAAAGACATTAAAGTAGCGCAGACCAATGTATTCAATCCCATAACACTTTGCGTAGACTTCGGCCATCTGCTCGTTGATTTTTTTACTTAATGCATAAGGAGACAAAGGGTCGCCAACTTGATTTTCAATTTTAGGGAGTTCCTGGTTGTCACCATAAACACTGCTGCTCGAAGCAAAAACAATTCTTTTGATATTCTGGAGACGCATGGCCTCTAGAAGATTGTTAGTGCCTCTGATATTGGCTTCTTCGTATCTTAAAGGTTCCTTGAGAGAGCGAGGCACTGAACCGAGAGCGCCTTGGTGGAGGATGTAGTCAACTCCTTCTGTCGCTTTAAAGACGTCTTCAAAATTTGCGAGATCTCCTTCGAGAAAAACAAATTTATTTTTTCCCAATTCTTGAAGTTCTTGAATATTTTTGCGCAAACCTGTGGAGAGGTTGTCGAATCCAATAACTTTTTGGCCCAAAGAGATAAGCGCTTCAGCAAGATTTGAACCAATAAATCCGGCAACACCAGTAATTAGCCATGTTTTTTCTTCTTGGCTAATTTTGTGCTGGACTTCACTGTAATTCATTGAGGACTCCCCATGGCCAGAAACGTTCTTTTGAACCTAGAATATAAAAGCTACAAGCTATTCTGGAAAGGAAAAATCCTCTCAAAACATGCAGTGCACAGAGCATCATAGCCAAGAGAATTGGAGATCGCATTATTAAAGATATGAAGAAATTGAAAATACTCTTTCTCACCACATCTTTTCCCCGAAAAAGCGGGGATGTTGCAGGAGTTTTTGTGCAAAAACTCGCTGAAGAGTTAGGGCAAAATGTGGACTTAGAGATCTTGCTTCCTTCAGATTCTGAAATTCAGCGTAAGCAAAGTGAAAATTATACGTTAACGCCTATTCGCTATTGCCCATTGGAGAGTTCGGAAACTTTTTTTTACCGAGCTGGGGGAATACCAGAAGCCTTAAAAAAATCGCCTTTTCAGGTGATCAAGCTGGCCCTTTTTATGGTGAGCGCAGGGATTGTGACTTTTATTAAAGCAAGAAATAAAGATATTATTCACATAAATTGGCTTACTAATGGTCTCTTAGGAATTCTCCCTAAGTGGGTGTGGAGAAAAAAACTCTGCCTGACTCTCAGAGGGAGTGATATACAGAGGATGCGAAACAATAAAGTCGATCATACTATCGCAAAAATAATTCTTAAATTTACGGATGCATTAGTCTCAGTCAACAAGGACAATATTCAAATTATCAAAGAAGAATTCCCCTGGTTTAAAGGAAAAATACTCTACATCCCCAATGGGGTGAGCTTTGCTGATGATCAAAAGGAATCGCAGATCCCTGTGCAGGGAACTTTTCGGGTCCTCTTTGTTGGTAATCTCATTAGATCAAAAGGAATTTTAAAAATATTTGAAGTGTTTGAACGCTTAAGGTCACAATATGATTCTCTCGTTTTTTATTTTATCGGCGAAGGGGAGTTAAAACCACTCGTTTTGGAATACCAAGAAAAGTATCCGGCAAACATTGTTTGTATAGGAAATCTTTCTAATAAAGAAGTGCTCGCATTCATGAAGAAGTGTTCATTACTCGTTCTTCCCAGTGAAAGCGAGGGAAGACCCAATGTCGTTCTCGAAGCAATGGCCAATAAACTTCCGGTACTCGCGAGCGACTTGCCGGGAATTGCAGAAGTCATAACTCACAAGATGTCAGGTCTTCTTTTTTCTCCAGAAGATACAGTTAAGTTCGAAGAACTCTTGAGGTTTTCAATAGAAAATCCCACAGAGATTAAGCAGTATGCCGAAAATGCACGAGCCTTTATTGATGCTCAACAATTGACCTGGGAGATGTGTGCTAAAAAGAATCTTAATTTATATGGAGAGCTAGTTGGTTTCTAGAAATAAAAAAATCAAAGTAGGGTTTTTTATTGGAAATCTCCAAAAAGGTGGAGCTGAAAGAATTGTTTCACGGCTTCTGACTTCGCTGGGATCACAATTTGAAGTTCACTATATTCTTGGAGAAGAAAAAATTGATTATCCCGTGGCGGGGGAAGGACATAGCTTAGGGATTGATTTTTCTAAGAAAGGATTAGGCGGGATTCAAGAAAGTCTTAAAGGGTTGTGGAGACTTTATCAGCTAAAAAAGAAACTTAAACTGGATGCCTGTGTTAGTTTTTTGAACGGAGCCAATCTTTTTAATATTCTCACTCCTCACTCTGGAAAAACCATTATCTCCGTGCGAACACTTTTAAGTGCTTCTCATCGAGAAAAAGAATTGTGGGGAAAAATCTATAATTTAATCATTTGCGTACTTTATCCATTGGCAGACAAAATTGTTGCGGCAACGGAAGCCATGAAAGAAGATCTGGTCAAAAATTATTTTATTCGAGAGTCTAAAGTTAATGTTGTTCACAATTTCATCGATTTTAATCAAGTTCTTAGTGAACAAAATCAAGCGCTCGGAGAGTATGATTTCTTAAAAGAAAAAAAGTTCTTGATTGCTGTTGGGCGACTTCATCCTGCTAAAAACTTAGATTCCTTTCTTGAAGTTTTTTCAAAGGTTAAGCAAGAGAAAAAAGATCTTTCTTTTGTGATACTAGGGGATGGTCAGGAAAAACAAAATCTTCTTGAAACGTGTCGTTCTTTGAATTTGGAAACATCTTTGAGTAGTAAAGAGGACGATGCGGACGTTTATTTCTTAGGAAACACTGAAAATCCATTTAAGTATTTAATGTATGCTCAAGCATTTGTTCTAAGTTCTACGAGAGAAGGATTTCCGAATGCGTTGCTCGAGGCGATGGCTTGTCGAGTTCCGGTGATCACTTCTAATTTTAATAATGTTGGTGTTTACGAAATTATTAAAAATAAAATGGGCGAGAAATTTATTTTAAATCCTCCTTCAAAAGAGAATATTAAATTGTGGATGAGTAAAACTCTATTGCTTCTCGATATGGAAATTGATCAAAAAAATGAAATGATTGAATCTAATTTTAATGATTCAAAAAAATTTAGCTCTGAAAGTGTGTTAAATCGATGGGAAGAAATTCTCTCACTGTAATTTTTTTAAAAAATAGTGAATCACCTCAATAGATCCATACTTGCTGAGGTGAGATGTATCTGAATAAATGAGGCGTTTTTCTGAATTAAGGTTATTGCATTTGTTTGCATGACAAAGAGCTTCGAAGGGATCTAAGAAAGTAAAGTCATTTGTTTGTTCAGAGAATTCTTTTAGTGAGTGATTGAAGTCAACATAGCTTTGAAGTGAATGGGTATAGACAAGTTCATCAATATTTTCGTTGAAATAGGGGATAAACCTAGGTCTGGTAAAGAGATCATAAAGATTCTTTCCATCAGTTGTGGGAACTTGTCCAATTACTATAATTTTTACGGATTTTCCAACAAGGGCTTTGAGTTCTCGCAACCCTTGAAAAATGTCTTGAATATCTAAAGTTTTCTTTTCTATTGAATTCTTTTGGGGACTTAATAAAGCAGCAACTTTGAGCTGTTCTAGCCAAGAATGAGAGATAACAAGTATGGGGCGGGTAGCTGTGGAATTTTTTAAAAACTGGAGAGCTTTTTGTAAACGCTGTGGGCATAGTTGATTCCAGTCAGTTCCCTTCGTTGTTCTTGTAAAGCGCGGTAGATGAAAGCAAGATGTTCCCGCAGCAATATAGAGGTTGAGACCCTGGGGCTTGGCCCACTCCTTGTAGATACCTTCGGCATAGTGCCGAGCGTGGCTATCACCCATTAAAACAATATCAGCAGGGAGCTTTGTCTCAACGGGTCCATAAGTTGGGTACCCCGCTCCTCCATAGTATTTTTTATGAAAGAGAAATTGATTTTTCTCTAAGTTAATAGCGGCGAAAGAAGGTATTCTCCAGGGCCAACCCTCTTCATGTTTGAATTTGTATCCTAAGACTATGAGAGGGAGTGAAAATGCGAAATAGAGAATTAACCAAAATGATAACTTCTTTTTTTTTCTTCTAAAAGGCTGTTCAATGAATTTATAAAACAAGGCTGCTATCAGCAGTGAGGCTAATACAATCAAAAGTTTTTGGATTGAGGATAGGGAATGATTGAGGTAGAGAGCAAAAACAATAATTGGCCAGTGAACTAAATAAAGAGAATAGCTAATTAATCCAATGGGAATCATGAGTGAATTGCTAAGAATGGGTTGAAAACGACTTTTATTTCCGCTTAGGATAAGGCACGCAGCACCCATACAGGGAAAAAGCGCATTATAGGTTGGAAAGATGAGGTTTTCATTAAAAGTTATTATTGAATAGAAAGATAAAAGAATTCCAACGATAAAGAGAAAATCAAAATGAATCTTTGTAAATTTTTCTGTTGATAACCAAACCAATAAGGCTCCAATTGTAAATTCAAAGACTCGAAAGGGTAGAAGGTAAAATATGGTCGCTTTCCCGTTAGAAAAATAATTTCCAATTTTGGGAAGATAAGTATTTAAAAATTCGACGTGGCCATCAGAAAATGGAAAATTGAGAATAAGACTTAAAATACCTAAGAGGCTGAGGAGGGCAATAAAAGTTTTTACTTTTCTTTTACTAAGATAAAAGAATAGAAAAAGTGTCGTCGGCCAAAATAAATAAAACTGTTCTTCTAAACTCAAGGACCATGTGTGCAGAAGAGGCTTTAGTTTAGTTGAAAAATCAAAGTAATCGCCCTCTATCCAAAAATACATATTGGAAAAGCTTAAGAGGGACGAACTAAGAGCACCTCCAAAGCGCTGGAGGTGAGTTGGCGAAAGAAAGATCACCCCTGCAAGAGCTGTAAAAAAGAGTGTCGCAAAAAGTGCTGGGAATAGACGTTTTATTCTGCGTGAATAAAAATGCTTAAAAGAAAAACTGTTTGTTGTGCTGATTTCTTTCCAAATGAGTTTCGTAATCAGATAACCACTGATAACAAGAAAGATATCAACTCCAACAAATCCTCCTTCGAAATAAGAAATGTCGAGATGAAACAAGAGAACACTGATAACGGCAATGGCCCGCAGACCATCGATGTCGGGGCGATAATCTTTCGCTTTATCCATTACTTTCTTTGGGGATGGGAAGTTGCTTAATCTTTTTGGCGGGGGAGCCAGCGTAAAGAGTCCAAGGTTCGGTGTTTTCTAATACAACACTATTAGCTCCAATAACAGATCCTTCTCCTATTGTAACACCGGGAGCGATTACAACACCAGCAGCGACCCAGCTATGGCGGCCAATGGTAATTGGGGCGTGATTGTGTTCTCCTCGAGGGAGAACGTCGAGTTTAAGTTTTCCCGATTGAATTTGGACTCTTGCAGAAATAATAGCATAGCTTCCAATGACAACCTTGTCTTTGCAGTTGATAATCACGTCTTCGTTGAGGACACAGTGGTCTTCGAGGGTGAGATTGTGAAAATCACCCCCAATAGAATGGGTTCCAAAAAAACGAATACCTTTTCCTACATGAGCACCAAGCGTTTTGTATTTAAATTTTAAATAGTGATTTCTGGTAGTCACAACAGAGTCGTGAACAAACTTTATAATTTTAAAGAGAACTTTCATAATAATTAATAACTTCGCAGATTTTTTCTGATGATGTTTGATTGAGTAAAAATAATTGTTCTTCGATAACCTTCAAACGGCCTGATTGATGGTGCTGAGGATTAGTAAGATAAACTTGTAAGGCATTTAAAAGTTGTTCTGTCGTCGTTGTGTAAAAACTCGCTTCTTTATTCATAATATGTTGATAATGATCAGAGAAAAAATATTCTTTTGCAAGAGTGTTTATCTGTTCTGTTTCAGTAGGGTCAATTGCGACATGAATGACATTAGTATCATAAAACATCGCTTCAATGGCAGCAGTTCCGCAGCCCGAGAGGACGATGTCTGAATTTTTTAATAAAAGAGACATCGCCTCGCGATCGCTTTCAATTCCTTCTTCTAACTTAGCAATGTGAACATCAGGAAGATTTAAAATCTCTGAAAATCTTTGGGAGAATTGTAAGTCAGTTGGATAGGGGCGAATCACGATTTGCACATCAACAGGGAGTTTGTCTTTGTTCTCAATTATTTTTTTAAGGACATAGGGTTCGTATTTTCCATGACGGTCATTATAGGCAGGAATGAATAAAATTTTTTTCTCAGAATGGAGCTTATATTTATTTATAAGTTTTGAACGACTAAGGTCGTTTCTCTGTTTCATTTCTGTGAGATAGTCGAACTGTAAAGCTCCAACTTTTGTAATTTTATTTTTAGGTATTTGGTGAATATCGGTCAGTTCTTTTTCGTGAATTGTATTCCAGACCATGAAAAAGGGAATTTTTGAAGAAGTTATGACTTGAGATCCATGAGTGAGGTGATCCCAACTGTTGAGAAGAGGTAAAACAGGGATATTATTTTTTTCGGCAAATTTAATATATCCTTGTGCATAGAAATTTTGCATGTTCGTCAAGAGAATGAAGTCTGGTTTAGGATTTATGTCAATGATGGCGGGAATCTTTTTAAATAAAAAATTGAGCATTCGGAAAATAAACGTAGATCGAGGGAAAGGAAATCCTAGTTTCTTATTAAGAATATCCCACTCGTGGAGGTCTTTCTGATGTTGGTATTGTATACGCAAAAGATGTTTTTTTATTTTTTTTATTTCAAAGAAGCGATACATGAGTATCTTGTAGATGTAGACTTTTAATGCAAAAACAATCTTTTGAAACCCTTTGCGAGGGAGCGGTTCTTCGATCGTTGAGATGTTGTATCCGAGTTGAGAGAGTTTTTTTTGAAGCCCTGATGTTTCAAAATTTCTTTTTGCAAATCGATCAGTATAAACAATAGCAAGAGTCTTCTTTTTCAAATAATTCCCTCGGCAAACTGAACACAATAACAATTTTGTTAGTGTGTTACTTTCGTTCGAAGTATGGTCATCGATTTTTCTGTGTGTATCTCGTAAGGTTTCTTTAAATGTTTTTTTGCAATTTGATCCATCTTCTTTGCACTAAGAGGGATATCATATTTAGGGGCTAAAGCATCAAATGTATCGTGAACACCGTATTCAATAATAAACTCATCGGACTTATCGCTAAAAACAGGGACATGGCGATAATTCATAAAAGGGATAAATACCCAGTTAAAGTATTTTCCAAAAATTCCAAGTTTATTGAAGAAGCGAGTAACGACAAATAAAAATGGCGCATACCATTTAATGATATTGTAAAGTTTTTCGGGATCCATTTTGTTTGTGATGGGCAAAAAGAGATATTTCCAGCGAAACATTTGAAAAAAGTTTCTAGCATAAGAGTCTACAAACACGGCCCCGTCATCTTTAACAAACTGAAGAATGTAATCAAGAGTCTTTTCCGGATTGGGAGTGTGTTGAAGAACGCGATGGCAGAAAACAATATCAAAACTTTTTGGCTTGCATGGAAGATCTGTGATGCTGGCCTGGACAAACTGAACATTGGGGTGATTTTTTAGATTGCGAGCAGCAATGTCGACCCCAGCTTGATCGACGGCCACGACCTTGGCGCCAAGCGAAGCCAAGACCTCTGTGTCTGGTCCTGCACCGCATCCGCACTCCAAGACAGTTTTTCCCTCGAGAAAGTTTTTGGGCCAAGTGGTTTTCCTAAAAAAAGTTTTTATGCGTTGCGATGTTCCATTCACAGAATCGAGCTGAAGCGTAGCGTGTTTTTCTCTCAATTTGGAAAAATTTCCTTCACTATAACTGCTGCTGAACGGAATAAAGCGAGGAATCCCGTCTTTGAACAATTCGTCTTTCATTTTATTTTCGGCAAAATAGCTGGAAAATGCGGATTTAATCATTATTTTTCCTTGTTTTAAAATCTTGAGAATAGTTCAAAATCATAGCACGAATAGTGATAAAATATGAAGTTCTTTTGTGTTAGTATGGCTTTAAAATATTTTTCAGAAAATCCCTCCAAATGGGGCTTTTCTAGGGTATTTTGGCTTTTTAGCAAGTAATAACCTTGAAAAGAATATTCGTCCTTGTTATTTAAATATACTATTATTTCTTAAGATTTTTCAGTGAGTTAGAGATAGGAGATTTCAGGGCCTTAAGACTTGAGGAGAAACAAGATAATGTGTGGAATTTTTGGACGAGCGGGACAAGTTCAAGCCGACAGTGAGCAATGTCGTTCAAGCCTTAATGTATTGGCCCATAGGGGACCAGATGGTGTTAATGAGTATACTCATGCCAATGTTTACATTGGCCACAGAAGATTAAGTATCCTTGATCTCTCTGAAAACGGAACTCAGCCAATGATAAGTTCCGATCAGGAAATTGTGATTGCCGTGAATGGGGAGATTTATAATTTTCCAGAGCTCCGAAAAGAATTGGAAACAAATTATCAATTTGGAAGCCGATCAGATTCTGAAATTATTCTTCATGGCTATCGGGAGTGGGGAATTGCCAAGCTTCTTGAGAAAATTGATGGCATGTATGCTTTCGTTATTTACGATAAAAAGCAAAATAAATTATATCTTGCTCGCGATCGTTATGGGATTAAGCCTTTATATTTTTCAAAAAGGAAAAACGAAATTTTATGGTCTTCAGAACTTAAAGCGATTGAGCACTATTACAAAAATGATTTGCCTGAAATAGATAAAACGGCACTCTACGATTTCCTAACTTATCTCTATATCCCCGCGCCTAAAAGCTTGTATAAAGATGTTTTCAAATTAGAACCAGCAACTTATCTGGATATTGATTTAAATAATTTGAATATTCAGAAAGTGAAGTATTGGGATTTAAAAGTTTCCAGTCAGGTCGTTGATGAATCGGCGGCTTCAAAAAAATTGCGTGAACTCATTAATGATTCAATTGACAAACAAATGATGAGCGATGTTCCTGTAGGGTTTTTCTTGAGCGGAGGAATTGATTCAAGTGGTGTTGTTGCTGGTGCTTCAGAAAAACATAAAGGTATTTCCACTTTTTCCATAGGGTTTGAGGGATCTCATCAAGACGAAACTCCCTATGCTAAAATTGTTGCTGATAAATTTAGAACAAAGCATTGGGTTAAAAAACTCAATGTCGAAAGTACTAAAGAAATGTTTTCCAATATCAAAAGTTGGTACGATGAACCTTTTGCGGATACATCTTGCTATCCGACATTTTTAGTTTCTAAATTTGCGCGAGAAAATGTCACAGTTGTTTTAACTGGCGATGGTGGGGACGAAGTTTTTGGCGGGTATAAATGGTACAGAAATTTTATAAAATATAATCAGAAGAGACCTAAGCTTCCTTGGTTAAAAAAAATCACAACTAAACTTAAAAAAGGTGAAGGTATATTACGCAAAATAATCAACGTGTTTGAGTGGAATTTTGTTCTTTCCGATCTTGAATTGTATACAAAACTTTTAGGGGGACTGACTTCTGAAGAAAAAGAAAAGTATCGCAAAGGTTGGGGAATCCCTAAGGACTATGATTCTTATTGGTATTTTAGAAAGTATTATCGAAAAGACCTTCCTCTCTTGACCCGCTTGCAGTATCTCGATTTTCATACATATCTTCCAGATGATATATTAACAAAAGTAGATCGCGTGAGCATGGCCGTTTCTTTAGAATGCCGTGTTCCTCTCTTGGAAAAAAATATTATCGAGTTCGTTTTTTCTCTAGATGAATCTGTAAGAAATAAAGATAGAGAACTTAAATATTTATTAAAGCTGGCTTTGAAGAATTCTCTCCCTGAAGTTATTCTCAATAAGAAAAAAGAAGGGTTTAGTATCCCTTTGAAGGATTGGCGAAAAAACCTTTTGGGGAAAAAGTTTTCAAAACAAGAAGTTGTCCTTAAAACATTATTTGAGGAGAATAGAATTGCTTGATTTTTCTCAGTACAAGTTTTTTATATTTGATTTTGATGGAGTCATTCTCGATAGCAATGAAATAAAAAAAGAGGCGATTCGTGAAGCTGCATCAGTTCGATGCCAAGGAAATAATCTTCTGGAGTTTGTAGAATTCTTTACTGCGAATAATGGAATACCTCGTGAAACGAAAATTAAGAAATATTTTCCTGAAATAGATTCCTATGAAGAAGTTCTTTCACGTTATAATGCTATTTTAAATAAGAAGCATCAGTCGGCTAATTTGATATCAGGAATCAAAGAATTTTTAAAATTTATTGATGGAAAAAATACCAGTTGTTACATTCTTTCAGGAGGGAGTTTACCGGAGATAAAACAAGCTCTTAGTAAATATAAGATCGAAAAGTATTTCAAGGGAGTTTATACAGGTCCCCAAACAAAAGAAGAAAATATGAAGAGTTTAGATGTTTTAGGGAAAGGACTTTATTTTGGTGATAGTCTTGTGGACTGGGAAGTTGCGAGTGCTTCGCAACTTGATTTTATCTTCGTGTACGGAAAAACACAGTTTCATGATTGGAAAGAATTTTTTAAAAATAAAAAAGTTAGTTTTATTAAAGATTTTGAGGAGTTGAAATTATGATTAGAGTTGGAATTAATGGTTTAGGGAGAATTGGTCGGGCCATATACCGTTCTAATTTGAAAAATAAGGTCATGGATATAGTGGCTATCAATGAAGTTAATCCTGACAATGATAATATTGCTTATCAGCTCAATTACGATACTCTCTATGATCAATTAGAAGACAAGTTCGTGGGAAAGGATCATTATATTTGCAATGAGCAAAGCGATTTAAGAGTTTTTCACGAAAAACATATTGACGATGTCGATTGGAATTCAATGGACGTCGATATCGTAATAGATTCATCCGGTATCCTCGACAATGTTTTAAGAGCTCATAAAGCCATTGAAAAAAACCATTTAAAGAAGATCATTGTGACTCACTCCCCGGAAGAAGTCGATTTTACGATGGTCCTAGGGGCGAATGAAGAAAAGCTCGATGTTTCAAAACACCAGGTGATTTCTTCGAGCATTTGTGATGCAACTGCAATTGGTCCAGTTCTTCGAATAATTAAAGAAAATTTTGGAGTTCTTTCAGGACATATCACAACACTTCATCCTTGGCTTGGTTATCAGAATTTAATGGATGGTCCAGCGAGTTCGTGGTCAGTTCCTGGCGAGATTTACCACCACTTTGCTCTAGGTCGCTCGGCCATAGGAAATCTTATTCCCAAACCAACCTCGGCACTGCACGCTAGTTGTAAAGTCGTTGAAGGTATTGATGAGAGTATACTTGGATCATATTCAATCAGAACTCCCACTCACATTGTCGGCTGTGCGGATTTGACCTTAACTCTGGAAAACAAGACAACGAAAGAAAAAATTATTTCAGCATTTGAAAATTTTGCTTCTGAACAAAAATGGAAAATTATAAATAATAACGTTGAACCGCTAGTCTCTCTTGATTTCAAAGCGTCCGAGTTTTCAGCTAATGTCGATCATCGGTTTACTCAATTGGTGAATGGGGATAATCTTAAACTTCTACTTTGGTATGATAATGAATGGGGGTACGCTTCTCGAGTTGTTGATCAGGTAAAATATGTTTCTGATCAAATAAAGGAGACTTTATGAATGTTGCATTATTAATTGGTAAACACAATAGTGGGGGAGTTCCTGGAAAAAACTATAGGGAAGTTCTTGGTCGTCCTCTGGTGGAGTATCCTCTTATGGCCGCTCACTATAGTAAGTTGGTTGATAAAATCTATGTTTCAACTGACTCAGATATTATTAAAGACATTGCTAAAAAATATGATACGAGAATTATTGATCGCCCTAGCGAATTAGCTCGATCGGAAACACCAACAGAAACTGTTTTTGAGCACGCTTATACCTTTATTAAAGAAGAATGTCCGGATGTGAAATATATTTTTCTGATGTTTGCCAACAGTCCAGATATTCTTCCGAAATTTTGGGAGAAGGCTGTCAATATTCTCGAAAAAAATCCCTCTTTTGACTCTGTGATTTCAGTGAGCAAGTACAATATGTTTTCACCACTGAGAGCGAGAAAATTAAATGCTGATGGCTCAACAGAGCCTATGCTCGATCTCAATAAGCTGGGAATCACAAATACGTTTGATCGCGATGCACTGGGAGATTGTTTTTTTGCTGATTTTGGAGTTCAAGTTGTAAGAGAAAAATGCTTACAAGATACTTCCAAAGGTTCTCTACCCTTTAAATGGCTTGGCCAAAAACAAGGAACGATTGAAAAAGAATTTGGATTTGATGTGGATGCTCCCTGGCAAATCCCGGTTATCGAGTTTTGGCTGAAAGAAAATGGGTTCACTGTAGAAAAAACTCCCTACGATTCATAAAAGAAGTAACGATGAAAGCATACATAACTGACTACATTGATAACCCCACAATTGAAAAAGAAATCTTGGGGGATAATTTAGGGGAAAGTCTGGATCGCTCAGAACTAGAAGTCCTCATCGTTTGGCATGATCATATTGATGCCGAATACATTGATAGTTGTCCAAAACTGAAGGGAATTGTTCGCTATGGAGTTGGCTATGATAATGTGGACTATCAGCATGCCGCTAAAAAAGGAATTTTTGTCTGCAATACTCCTGATTATGGTACTGAAGAAGTGAGTGACACTGCTTTGGCGATGATTCTCAATATTGCTCGTGGAGTAAGTCAGTACGATTATAATTGCAGAAATTATTCAGAGACATGGCAAGAGAATACTCTCGAAAAATTAAAAAGAACGAATCAATGTCTCCTCGGAGTAATTGGAGCTGGAAGAATAGGAGGGAGTATACTCTTAAAAGCGAAAGCTCTTGGGTTTAAGACAGCTTTTTATGATCCCTTTGTTGTGAGTGGGCACGATAAACTTTTAGGTGCCAAACAATATTTTGAACGATCTGATTTGTTAGCTGAGGCTGATATTATCTCCATTAATTGTCCACTTAATGATGAAACACGAGGCATGGTTGATGAAAGTTTTATTCAAGCAATGAAAACGGGAAGCTCTCTGGTCAATACCTCAAGAGGATTTCTTGTCAAAGACCTAGATGTCTTTTTTGAACCGCTTAAGGAAAATAAACTGGAATGTGTTGCTCTCGATGTTCTTCCAGAAGAGCCGCCAAAAGATTCTGCGCTTATCAATTCATGGAGAAAAAGAGAAGATTGGCTAGGGGGAAGACTTATCATTAACCCGCATTCTGCCTACTATAGCGTCCAAGCATTTCGAGAAATGAGAGAGAAAGTAGCGACAAATGCTTTGCGAATATTAAAAGGGCAGCGGCCATTAAATGTTATCAACGGGTTATAAAAAATTTGAATATTTTATTTTTAATCAATGGAAAAACGTCGTTATCAGAAATGGAACCTCTTGGAAGCTTCCTTGAAAAACGCAAAGATGTGTGTGTTTTCTATTCTCATGCAAACAGTGAAGCGCAGAAGCTTCTCTCCTCTAGTCATATTCATCAAGAAAAAATCATCGACAGTGATTCACGTGAATTCAAAAATTGGAAGCATAAACTTCTTAGCTCTCTAAAATATATTCCTATCGTTAAAAAAGTCATTAAACTTCACCTCGAAACAGATATTGCTCTTGAGATTTTTAAAGAATTTGAAATCGACATTGTTGCGCTCTATGGTGATTTTAACTTAGGAAAAGAGCTTTATTTTATCAGAGCGGCAAAATTACAGAAAATAAAGTCAGTATTGTTGCCAATTTCAGTATCAAATCCTAGTTTTATGGCCAAATGCCGACTAAGCCAAAAGCCTCAGTGTCGAGTGAATGGATTGAAAAAAGTGTTTTTCCAAAAGTTTTTCAATAAACAAATCTATCGATACAAAAATGAAAGCGTTTTGTTTTATCCCCCACTTACGACTATCATTTTATCATTTCTCAATATACTACCTGAAAATGTGTGGTACATGGGGGGAGGAAACTCTGATTATGTTTTTGTTCAGAATCTCGATTATAAAAATTTTTTGATGAGTAATGGTGTCTTAGAAAATAAACTAGTGGTTACGGGACAATTTTCAATGGATAGTTTATATCAAAGTCTAAGAGACAAAAATGAATCTCAGAAAAATGATCTCTACGAGAAATACCAACTCGACTCTTCAAAAGGTCTTTTAGTTTTTGCTATGCCTCAGTTTTATGAACATAAGCTTATGACCAAGAGTGAACACGAAACTGAAATCAACCATATACTTAAGACTCTGTCAGAACTAGATGTTAATGTCTTGTGCTCATTGCACCCTAAGATGAGTTTTGAAACTTATGTAAAATTGGAGAACAAGTTTAATGTAAAAATGTTGCAGGAGAGAATGAGTGAAGTCCTATCGTTCGCAGATTTTTATGTTGGTTGCTTCGAATCGACAACTCGCTGGGCCCATGATTTAAAGATACCTTCCTTGTTCTTGAATTATTTTGATTTAGGCTTCGATCTAACTTATATGAAAGGATTAATTATTCTCAATGAAAAAAGTCGTTTAAAAAAGAAACTTAATGAATTACTGCTTTCAAAAAAGAGTGAGCGGCTAGAGGAAGAAGAAAACTTTATTGATGGAAAATGTGGGGATAGAATATACCAATCGTTTTCTAAAATTGTCGAAGAGGCGCGATGCTAGTAAAAATAGTGAAGATTTTAAAGAAATTCCCATTTTTAATTAAGGTCTTGAGACCGATTTACAATAGTTTTGTTAACAGTCCTTTGGCGAACTTTCTTTTCAGGCAAAATTCAAAAAAAGTTCAATTTTCTTATCAACCGATCAAAGTCAATTCTTCTCGTGTTAAAAAAGTAGCCGTCGTTGGCATCGGAAATATGGGAAAAGTAACGGTTGAGGCTTTGTGGAAGCTGAACAACTCAGAAATTGTTGCCGTTGTTGATAAGTCTCAAGAGGCTTTGGAATGGTTCAAAAATAAGTTTAAAGAAAGCCAAGCCAAATCTTATGACGATATCAATTTGATGTTACAAGAAAATGATCTTGATATGTTGTGTGTATCGACCACAGCACCATCTCATATGTTTTTGGCCAAGGCAGCTGTTCTGGCAAAAGTTCCCGTTGTTCTCATTGAGAAGCCAATGGCGACTAAGCTTAGTGAGGCTCAAGAAGTTCTCAAACTGGCAGAAGAAAACGGTGTGCGATTAGCCGTTAATCATAGCAGGCGCTGGTCTCAGAATTATCAAAGTCTTTTGCGATTGCTGAATTCTGGTAAATACGGGAGTTTGCGAAGTGCTTATTTAGCTTTTGGAGCTGCAGGTATTGGGATGATTGGTGTTCACTATATTGATTTACTACGATGGCTTTTTGGAAGTGAAATTAGTTGGGTCATTGCTGAATACGATGAAATTGAGAGTGAAAATACGCGAGGAAAGGACTTTGTAGATCCCTCCGGTCGTGTGTTTATGGGGTTTTGTAATGGGGGGCGAGCGGTAATCGACCTTTCGAGTGACTTAGAAAGAAAGGAAAAGTTTTTACTTCTCAAAACGACGACAAGCCGCTTTGAAGTGGATGAATTAAACGAGAAGATTTTGATTGTTGATTCTTCTGGATCACATGAAGTCCATTTTATTCATCCAGACTTTTATGGAGCTGATCGTATCAAGCCAGTTCTGGCGTCGTTACTCTCTGATGAAACTCCTGTTTCTTCAGGCGTTGATGGTTACAAAGCCATTGAAGCCTTAGTGGCGATCCATCTTTCTGCGACGAAAGGATCTCAAAGAATAACACTCCCAGTTTCCGATGAAATGAGAAATTTGACTCTCAAAATACCTTAATGGAAGATAAGTACATGGTCTTTTCTAAGAAATCTCGAATAAAAGTCATGGTGATTGGTGCAGGGAAGATTTGCCAACCTCATCTCGATACACTTAAGCGTTTTAAAGAAGTCGAAATCGTTGCTATTGCCAACCGAAGCGGAAAAGGTTTAGAAGAATTACAAAAAAAATACAAGATCAAAGAAACAACAACTGATTGGGAAAACTATTTAAAAAATAATGATGTTGATGCTGTGTGGATTCTTGTTGGGCATCAACAAACTTACAGTGTAACTAAAAAATGTCTTGAACTAGGAATACCTTCCTTTATTGAAAAACCAGCAGGTCTTACGATCGAAGAAGCGAACTCCTTAGCGGAAATTTCAAAAGAATCAAAAGTTCTCAATATGGTAGCCCTCAATCGAAGATATTATTCTGTAATCAATCAAGCTCTAAAAATGATTGAGATGCGCGGACCTTTAATGGGAGTTGTTATCAATGCACCGGAACCTATTCGTTTGAAAAAAAATGAAGGACGCTTAGATTATGAAATCTATAACCGGTGGTTGACTGCGAACAGTATTCATTTTGTTGATTTGATGCTTTATATAGGAGGAAAAATCAAAGAACTGAATATTTTTAAAAATAATTTTTCAGATGTATCATTGGTCGACAATTTTCATGCAACATTTAAATTTGAAAATGGGGCAATTGGGAGTTACATAGCCCATTGGTTGTCTGGGGGCATCCCACTCTTGGAGTTATACGGGGATGGAATTAAAATCCATTTGCCTAACCTGACAAAGGGAACTGTTTTTCTCGAAAACGGTAAGAGTTATCCTTTAAAACCAGATAGTGACGACACACGTTTCAAGCCGGGTTTTTACAAACAGACTCAAGCATTTCTCAATTCTTTGAAAGGAGAGAAGTTGGCTTCTCCTGCAGCGGATTTAATCGAAGCGCAAAAAGCGATGGATTTAATTCAAAAAATTTACGATGAATAAACTCGTTTCGAACTCAATATTTTATAGTGTTATTGGTCTTCTTCCCATGCTCAAAGGGTTTATTACACTTCCTGTATTTTCTCGGTTTTTAACACCTGAAGACTATGGAGTCCTTTCTGTTGTTTCAACATTTACCGCCATGGTGACAATTTCGACAACATTTCAAATTTTTAAAGGTGTTGCGAGACTGTATTTTGACTATAGTGAAGAGGAAAGAAAAACCTATTATTCAACGATGTTTTGGGGTGTCTGTACCATTGCCAGTGTTGTCTTAGTCGGTTTGGTTGCAGGTGGTGATAAACTTGTTGGATTTTTTTTTACTAATGATAAATTAGGTTTTTATCCTTATTTTTTTATTAGCACTATTACAATTTTTTTCTCTCTACCAGAAGGTGTAAGCAACGCTTGGTTCAAAGTCAAAGAAAAGGGTAAGCCATTATTAATCTTATCTTTTATTGCATCCATGTTAGAGCTTGTGGTGCAATTAGTTTTAATAGTTGTCTATAATCAGGGAGCTAAAGGAGCCTTGATTGGACTTGCTATTGGTGCAGTCTTTCGCTTTTTCACAAGTGCTATTTATTTTAGAAAATATCTTGTCTTGCGATTTTGTAAATCGATGTTTTGGGAAAATGTTAAATTTGGACTTCCAGTTATCCCTCACGCCTTAGGGGGCTATTTGTTCATGTATTCCGATATTTTTATTTTAGAGAAATTTGTTTCTTTATCTGTCATTGGAATTTATTCCATGGCTAATCGCTTTGCCACTTTGCTTAAAACTATTGTGAATTCTTTTGCCCAAGCATTTAGCCCAGTGTTTATGAAAACAGCAATGGAGTCAAAAGCGGATGTTGTGCAGCTTACTCAGAAAGTTTCAAAAAGTTGGTTTGTCCTATTAACGATGGGATACGTTTTCTTAAGCCATGTGGGTGAATACACAATATATGTTATGACTCCTAAAGAGTACCATGAAGCAGCTCTTTACCTACCAGCACTTAGTCTCGCATATATTTTTAGAGGTATTTATATTTTACCTATAAATACCTTTTACTTTTCAAAAAAGACTAAATTGCTTCCTCTGGCCACTCTCTCGAGTGGGGTTCTCAATGTTGTTCTTAATATTTGGTTAATCCCGAAGTGGGGACTTTGGGGAGCAGTTGGAACAACCACTTTGAGTTTTGGTATCAATTGGATTTTGTATGAATTATTGAGTCACAAAACTTTTAGGCTTCAGTATGAAAAGATGACATCACTTCTTATGCTGATAGTCGTAATAATCTCTAATGTTGTTTTCTATTCCGTTCATAGTTTCGATCTTCTTTGGAAACTTCCTATTCAGTTAGGATTTCTATTGATCTTTTATGGGTGGATTTTAGTTTTTGATGTTGGAGATATAAAAGAGTTTCTTGTTCGCTGGATTTTCAAAAAACGCTAAGGGGGTTTGCAAAATGAATTATCCCTTTGAAAGCTTGCCTATTGCTGCCTACCCCTATAAAATTCATACAGAGTAATTGGCGCACAGCGCTTCACGAAGGGCCGTAAACAGTGCCGCAAATTCTCACAGGAGTCTATTGAGTGAGCGTTTATATTGTTGCAGAAATTGGAAACACCCACGAAGGGTCGTTAGGGTTAGCAAAACAGTTTGTTAAAGCTGCTGCCGATTGTGGTGTGAATGCCGTTAAATTTCAAACTCATCTTTTTGATTATGAAAGTCTCCCGGATGCTCCGAATCCACCTTACTTTAAAGACGAAACGAGAAAGCAATATTTTGAACGCACGGCCTTGAGTCTTGAAGATTACAAGAAACTTAAAAAGTTTGCGAATGAAGAGTGCGGAGTGGATTTCTTCTCTTCTCCTTTTTCTCTTGAAGCCGTTGATTTTTTAGAGCAAGTAGGTGTTGAAATTTATAAAGTGGCTTCAGGGGAAGTCACCAATCTTCCATTGCTTGCCCGTCTTGGACAGACTGGGAAAAAGGTCATCCTCTCTAGTGGGATGAGTTCTTGGAAAGAATTAGATGAAGCTGTGGAATGTTTGAGAGCAAGTGGCTGCCAGAATTTAACAGTGCTTCAATGTGTTTCAGAATATCCTTGCGCTCCTGAGCACAGCGGGCTCAATATTATTCCTGAAATCAAAAAACGTTATCAATGTGAAGTAGGTTATTCTGATCATACTTTAGGAATGGCCGTTTCGTTAGGAGCAGTTGCTTTAGGTGCTACTTTTATTGAAAAGCATTTTACACTTTCAAAAAAAATGTATGGAAGTGATGCTAAAAACTCCACTGAACCCGAAGAGTTTAAACTTTTTGTTGATGAAATTCGAAATCTCGAAATAGCCCTCACTCATAAAGTCGATAAAGATTTAACGGCTAATGAGTTAAAAGAGATGAAGTTTATTTTTGAAAAAACAATAGTTGCTAAATCAGATTTACAAGCAGGAACGTTATTGAATGAAAGTAATATTGCTTTTAAAAAGCCCATGAAGGGAATCCCTGCTAACCAATTTAAAGAAATAATGGGAAAAAAATTAAATAAAAACGTTAAAGCGAATCATGTTTTTGAACAAAGTGATCTAAGTTCTTAGGAAAATGAGTATGAGAAAAGTCTGTGTTTATATCGGTGGAAGAGCAAATTACAGTAGTATCAAATCAGCGATGAAAGCTATTTCTGATCATAAAGATCTAAAGCTTCAGGTTTTAACAGGGGCTTCTGCAATTCTCGATCGCTATGGTTGTGTCGAAGAGCTTATTAAATCAGATGGTTTTCATGTCGATCAAAGATTTTTCAGTGTTGTCGAAGGTGAAACTCCATTGGCCATGGCGCAAACAACCGGGCTTGGTTTGATCCACGCAGCGACGGCTCTTAATAATCTCAATCCCGACTTTGTTCTCGTTGTTGGGGATCGCTTTGATGTTCTTCCTGTTGCAATCGCAGCAGTCTATATGAACATTCCGCTGGCCCATACAATGGGTGGAGAGGTGACAGGAACCATTGATGAAAGTATTCGGCATGCTCTGAGTAAACTGGCTCACATTCATTTTGTTGCCAATGAAGATGCCAAAAATAGAGTTATTAAAATGGGAGAGAGAACGGAAGCTGTTTTTAATACAGGCTGTCCTAGAAATGATCTCGTTTTAGAAGAACTTAATAATAATCATTCTCGTGAAAAAATAGCGGATTTATTTGAGCGCTATGGCGGAGTAGGAGGGAATTTTTCACTAGATAAGCCCTTTCTGCTAGTATCCCAGCACCCGGTAACAACTGAGTACGGTCACAACCGCTCAAATATGAATGAGACATTAGAGGCTCTCCATGAGTTAAGCATGGATACTATTCTTTTGTGGCCAAACGTCGACGCCGGTGGAGATGAAATATCTCGCGCTATACGGGTCTTTAGAGAAAAAAATAATCCTAGTTGGTTAAGAGTGTTTAAAAACCTTTCCACGACAGATTATATTCACCTCATGAACACAACAACTTGTCTCATTGGAAATTCCAGCAGTGGGATTAGAGAAGGGGCTTTAATCGGAACTCCTGTGGTTAATATTGGAACTCGTCAACAACGCCGAGAAACTGGACAAAATGTTATCACTGTTAACCCCAACAGAGCCGATATTTTAAAGGCCATTAAATTTCAAATCGATCACGGGCAGTACGAGAGAGATCCTATTTATGGAGATGGCAAGGCCGGTGAGAAAATCGCGGATATTCTTTCTAAAATTGAAGTTAATGTCCAAAAAGTTATTGAGTACTAATATTAATGACTGAAAAAAAAGAAGTTTTGGCCATTATTCCTGCAAGAGGTGGTTCAAAGGGAATCAAGAATAAAAACCTCTATCCACTTTGTGGTCAACCTTTAATTCAATACACTCTCGATGCTGCAAAAAAATCCAAATTGATAACAAGAACAATTCTTTCAACAGATGATGAGCAAATTCGAAAATTTTGTCTTGAAAGAGGAATCGAAATTCCATTCATGAGACCTGTTGAACTCGCAGACGATCTTACTCCTATGATCGATGTCTTGCTCTATACGGTTGAGAAATTAGCTGAAAATGAAAATTACAAACCTGATTACATACTCCTTTTGCAACCAACGTCCCCCTTAAGAACAAGTGAACATATTGATGAGGCTCTTACGAAATTACTCAATAGTGATGCTGATTCTGTTGTTAGCGTAGAAGGTGTTCCTCATCGCTTTAGTCCTGAAAGTGTTATGGTGGAAGAAGGAGAATATTTGAAACCCTATCTTCCCATTGAAGAAAAGAAAAATCTTCGTCAGTTAAAAAAAGGCTATTTCGCTCGAAATGGGGCAGCGATCTATGCCTTTTCTTATCATACCCTGGTAGAGAAAAATTCTATTTATGGTGAAAAAATACTTTCTTTGAAAATGGATCGAAAGAGCTCAATAGATATTGATGACATCTTAGACATAGAAATTGCAGAGTTTTTCCTTTCTCAAAAAAATAAAAATTAAATTTACTGGTAATTATTGTACCAAGATTGAAACATAACGAGTGCCCATAGTGTTTGCTGGTGGTTTTGCTTACCTGTGTTGTGTTCTTTGAGAATTCTTTGAACTTTGGAAGTCTCAAAGAGATGGTGTTGATTAAGTTGCTCAGAAGAAAGTAAATCCGAGACCCATTCGTTGAGAGGACCTGCAATCCAATTGGCAATGGGTACTGAAAATCCGCTTTTGGGTTGGTTGGTTAGATGTTCAGGAATATATTTTTTCAAAATATTTTTAAGGATAATTTTCGTTTGATGACCCTGGATTTTATATTCTCTAGGAAGCCCTTGGGCGAAGTTAATAATTCTATGATCGAGTAGAGGGACTCTCGCTTCCAAACTATGGCCCATCGTCGCTTTGTCTACTTTCTCAAGGATGTCACCGGGTAAATAAGTTGCAAGATCGAGCTGGCTCATGAGCATTTGAGGATACTCGGAGCTTTTCATTTCTTTTCTATGGATAACGGTTTGATCATCAAAGAGATGAGTCGTCGCCAATGAGTCATCAGCAAGGAAATCTGGTGTGATATTAGAAACGACTTGCTCATAAAAACTAAAAAATGAATCATCTTTAAGTCTCAATAGAGATTTAAGTTTAAGGATATTAGAAGTTACATTTTGAGAGTTTTTTTGCTTCATCATTGTTTTGATAAGCAATTTCATAAAATCCAAAGGGATAGATTTTCCAAGGAAACATTTAACTGGATTTCTCTTCAGATTCCAAATCTTTTGACTCCATTGATATCGGTTATATCCCCAAAATAGCTCATCTCCGCCATCTCCACTCAAAATAACTTTTACTTTTTGACTGGCCACTTGAGCAATTAATGAGCTTGGGATTTGAGACGAATCAGCAAAAGGTTCGGAATAATACTGTGATAATTTTGGAATTATATCGACTAGAGCTTGGGAAGAGAGAATTGTTTCGTGATGGTGACTTCCAAGGTGCTTGGCAATTCGGCTCGCCTGTTTAGATTCATCGTAGTCTTTTTGATCAAAACCAATTGTGAAAGTGTTGATAGGATTCTTTGAGATTGATTGAGCCAAAGCAGAAATCAATGAAGAGTCGATTCCACCAGAAAGAAAACATCCAATTGGAACATCTGAAATGAGTCTCAATTTTACAGAGTCGAGAAGAAGATTTTCTAAGTCTGATTGATAATTTGATGAGAGTTCCAGAGGTGAATAGGGTGACCAGTAAGAAGCGGTTTCATATTCGATCTGGTTCTTATTTGTATCAATTTCTAAATAATGACCAGGTGGCAATTTAAATATATTTTCATAAATAGTATGAGGATGGGGAATATAATTAAACTTAAAATAATAACTTAGAGCTTGGTGAGATATTTTCTTTTCAAAACTTGGAAAATTTTTTAATGAAGTTAAATCAGACCCAAAAACAAATCTATTGTGAGTTATCCCATAAAATAAAGGTTTAATACCTATTCTATCTCTTGCGAGCAAAAGCTTCTTTTTTGAGGCATCAAAAAAAACAAAGGCAAACATACCATTAATTTGCTTGAGCGTTTTTTCTATTCCCCAGTGAGTCAGTGCCTGAAAAAGAACTTCCGTATCTGATTCTGAATGAAATTGAATATTTTGATTTTGAAGTGAAATTTTTAATTCATTAAAATTATAAATTTCACCATTATAAATAAGAACGTGGCCCTGATCACTCGTCATAGGTTGATGACCTCTTTCTGAGAGATCAAGAATCGAAAGCCGGCGATGTGAATACCCAATATGGTTTTGAGAGTCGTAGAGGATACCACTCGAATCAGGACCTCGATGAGCTATGGCTGTTCCCATCGTCTCGAGCAAGACTTCAGGTGAGCTGAGAGGAGAATGTTTATCAAAAAATCCAGCGAATCCGCACATCTTATAATGATACTTTATTAATTCCCAAGAGAGAAAAATGAATTATCGAAGCTCATGCCAGTCATGTCAATCTCTACTGGCATGATATGGTTTTTCAGGTAGAATGATCGAGTATGAAAATACTTTATATTAGCAAGAGCGTCGTACCCTCGAGGCTTGCAGATTCTATTAATATTATGAAAATGGCGAATGGGTTGATGGCCAATGCTCATGCCGTGAAAGTTGTTGTTCCAGATTACCACGGGCATAAAGAAGAAGAGACTACTTGCGTTAATACTTTTTATTGCGTCAGTCCGAATCTTAAAGTTAAAAAAATTTCTGTTTTTCCAAAATTTTTGGATAAATTTTTGAATTCTCTCTTGAAAAGTCCCCTGGTGGCCATGGGATTTCGATTTTACACAAAAACATTGTTTTCTTTTGCTCTTGTGAGAATCATTCTTTTAGAAAATCCCGATCTTGTGTACTGTCGCTTTTTGCCCGGAGCTATTATAGCAAATTGTCTTGGAAAAAAAGTTATTCTTGAGTCTCATGCCCCTTTTGAACATTTTGGATTTATCTCTAGAATAATTCTTAAATTATTATTTTCTTCTAAGTATTTTTTGGGAAGTGTGGTTATTACAAAACCTCTTAAAGAAAGTTGGCTTAAAGGATTTGGAGAAATAAAAGACAAAATTCTTGTTGCTTCAGATGCCTCTGATATTCCTGAAAAAAACTCTTTTAAGATTAAGCTAGAACTTCAAGGCAACTATTCATTCAATCTCGGGTACGCAGGTCATCTTTATCCAGGTAGGGGAGTTGAGCTGATATTTGAGTTGGCTAAACGACAGAGAGAATTTGGATTTCATATTTGGGGAGGGAACCCGAATGATGTTAAATATTGGATAGAAAAATCGTGTGATATAGAAAATTTTATTGTCTATGGTTTTGTTCAACCAGCTCAAATAAGTCAGTACCATGCTCTGGTTGATGTCTTACTGGCGCCTTATCAAAATGAAATTAGTGTAGAAGGTGGAGGGCAAACAAATACCTATCAATACATGTCGCCGATGAAGGTTTTTGAATACATGGCCGCAGAAAAGGCCATTATTTGCTCTGACATTCCTGTGCTTCGAGAAGTACTCAATGATCGGGAAAATTGTTTTTTGTGTCCAACGAATAACGTTGATATTTGGGAAAAAACAGTAGTAAAGTTACTAGACGATAAAAATTTGAGGTTGAGTATTGCAAAGAAAGCCTTTCAGGATTTATCCCTGAAATATACTTGGAAAAGTAGGGCTGAGAAAGTTTTAGAAAAGTTTTTAGGTCATGAGTCTTAAAGATGAATACATAAATTTTTATAAGGAAAATAAATCAGAAGTTCTCATTCTTTCTTTTTCTTTCATATGTTTTTTTGTTTTATCCCTGTTTCGCTTTCCTAAATTAGACGAAGCTCTTTATTTGAAAGAAACTTCTTTTATTGCGGCTAAATTGGCTAATTTTGAATGGATTGGATCAGAAGTCGTTGGCACCCATGGATTTTTCAATAAAGTCTTTGTTGCTCTTCTTTTTCTTGTCACAGGGCCTTCGGTCATAGTTGCAACAATTTTTTCGATCATAACTATCATCGCTTCTGGATTTTTATTCTTAAAAATTTTAAAATACTTGGGATTTTCAAAAGAAGCGCGAATTATTTCTTTGATTTTACTTCTTTTTAATTACCAGACACTTCAAGCAGCAACAACATTTCTAAGAGAAGGTTATGCGCTTTTTGCGTTCTTACTTTTTGTCTATTGGGTTTTTAAAAAGGCTTCACCCTTACTCGTCGGATTAGCTCTTGTTCTTATTCTCGATACAAGAGAGCATATCTTCTACCAAATATCGATTGGGTATGTACTATGGATATTCTACTTTAATTTTGATCGAAAAAATAAGGGCAGTTCTTTTTTATCCTTTTGTAAGATTATCTTCAAAACCTATTTACTGCCGATAATTTACCTACTTGTTTCTTTTTTTACACCTCTTTTTCCATTCAATGAGTACAATACTTACGTTATAAAATTACTCCTTTCAGATTTTGGCATTATTACCAATCAAAACGGAATGCATTTCTTAGCTCTTGGAAATCTTGAATCGACTGAAGGTTTTGTACAAAACATGTGGATGACAAAGGCTGCAGGGAAATACGCTTGGCTTCAGAAAATAATGTTTTCACCTTATACCAAAATTTTTTATCCAAGATTTTTTTCATACCAAGGATTACCCAAAGTATTAGGGTTTGTGGCACTAATAGGTTCATTCTTTTATATTAATAAAAAATCTAAGAACAACGATTCTTTATTCAAGGAAAAGTTATTTATACTTTTTGTTTTTTGGTCATACTTTATTACATTTTATCTTCAATGGGGGCATGGACGGTATTATTTTGTCATTACCCCATTATTTTTAATTTTTTCTGTTAACTATCTTTTAGATCGAACAAAAGTAAAAAAATCACTCTACGTTGCTTTTGTATTTTTAATCACAATTGGTTTGATGTATGAAGTGAATTATCTCCTTCCCAAAATGACAATGAGTTTTTTGGCAATGCTCTTATTTTTTATTGCTAAGAAATATCAATCTCAAAATTTAGCGAGATATTTTTGTATGACGATTTCACTTTTTTCCCTCGGAACCTACGTCATGGCCCAATGGAACTTGAGCTACGGCCAGCTGATTAATAGCCATAAGTGGGGCTACTTTCTAGAGGGGGATGCGATTTCTCAATTTATTCGAGACAACGTCGGTGAGAAAAATTCAGTTCTTTTAAATGATTCAAAATTTCGCGATTCTTTAGCATTTTACGAACAAGCTCCTTGCAATGTTGGGATTCGAGGTATTGGGCTTTTCAACTTTCTTCCTGAGTACAAGTGGAAAAAAAGATATAACTGCCCATATGATATGATTTATCGAACTGAAAAACCTGAAGATAAGATTAAAAATTATAATAACTTTGTCTGGATTATTTCTAAAATCCCTGGCGAAAAATTTAAAAATGAAGAATTAAAGCAATGGTTTTCTGAAAAACCTCAGAGCTTTTCTTTGCTGGCTAAGAGGGAATTCAAAAATAAAGAAGTTTTCATTTACCAACGCACAACGCGCTAAGCTAAATCTCCCGAGAGATTGTTTCCCAAGAGAGTCGAGTATAGCTATAATGAGATTTGTTAATCAATAAAACAAAACTTTGAGAGATCTAAAGCTTAAAAATGGGATTGCTCGGCTTTTATTTATTCTTTCCTCTAGCATTTCTGGTCTTTTTATTTATTTCCAGATTTTCACAGAAAAGCGGCTTCCTGCTTTGGTTATTTTCTCTCGCAAGTACTCCAGTTCTTGTATCTTTAGTTTTGTATTGGGGATTAACATTTTTCCCTCACAACTCTTCATGGGTTTATTTTCTTATCGTGATTTCTATTTTTCTTGGCCTAGGTGGATGGGGATGGAAGAGTATTAAAAACTTTAAAGAAATTAAATCTTTTGATAAAAAAACCGGAATCATTATTTTTTCTTTTCTAATGATATATACGATAGCATTTTATTTTCACAACCAGAATGTCCCTATAGATTTCCATGATACACTTGTTTACACCACTGAAGCGAGACAAGCTTTTGATGATAAGAGCTTAGAGCACCGATTTGTAAACAATTTCCATTATCCTGAACCCGCAACGAGCAAGCAATCATTTCATTTCCCCAGTTTTTTACTTTTATTTACTTGGGATTTGATTGTAAATGATGTTTTTAATCTGAGTTTAGATACCACATACTACTCTTTTATTAATTATTATTATGTACTCCTCATTGTATTACTGGGAATAGCATTATTAACCGCGAGAAAACGATATTTCTATGCTTTATTGTGGCCAATATCGTTAAGCTCCTCTTATATCTTTTTTAAAAATAGCTTTGAAACTTCTGTTGATATGATGAGAACAAGCTTATTGGGCTTTTCGCTCTATTATTTTTATCAGTTCTTAAAAGAAAATAAAAAAGAGAATTTTTTACTCTTTTGCTTGGCCGGAGGTTTGTCGTCTTCTGTGCATACAATTAATGCTTTAGTAAGTTTACTGTTACCTTTTTTTGTCGAAAATATTTTTTGTAGAAATCAAAAAAAATATACTTTTTACTATATTTTCTTTTTCATTTGTTCTGGATCATATTATCTATTCCAGTTATTAGGAGAAAAAAGTTGGCTATCTCGACTCATTTAAGTCATAAAGTGAAGAGGATTTTTCTATTCACTTCTCTACTCCTAGGTGTTTTCCTCTTTGCCTATATAAGATATAGAACAGGAGCCTATGACTATCTTTCTTCTGAAGGATTTAAGAAAAGAGGCATTGAGACTGCTTTTAAACTTTGGAAGAATGGTTATGGGGGAGCATTTTTTCGCTTTGAATATTTGGGATTTCTACCACTTTTCTTTGGAACTATTTTTATTGGAAAGTCGATTATTACCGAGACGAAATGGACGGAAAAGAGAAAACGATTTAGTGCCTTAGTTATTTTTGTAACTCTTATTATTGCGTTGAAAGGATACTTAAATTTTCGATACCAAATGACTCTTTTTCCTTTATTCTTATTTTTACTTATGTTTGAAGAGTGGAAGCGCGAAAAGCTCAAGATGGCGATTATTATCTTGGGAATTCTTGGAAGCTTTGTGTGGAGTCGAAAATTCTACAATTTTAAATTGGATCATTTTACGAGCAAAGAGACTTATAATTATCAGATGGTTCACTTAGAAAGTATCCTGGAAATAAAAAATCTGGTGGGAAACAAAACATTTCTTGCTTGCTCATATTCATTTAAAAGATTTTTTTGGAATCTCTATCCATATGGAGGCTTAAAATCAGTTTCTTGTGATAATTTTGTAACGATGTTTGTCCCAAGGGTTTCGAGGCTAAAACATATTTCGCTGTATTACGAAATGCTCAAAGAAAGCAATATTGAGCTGGTACTTGTGAATAGGAGTGAATTTGAAAAAGTTCCTGAACTAGCCATTGCGAAACTTTTGAAAAGTAACGGAAAAGAGTTTTACAAGAATGAAGAGATCGTAATTTATCAGATATGATGCCATGAGTCGTCTTGAGTTCTTCTAAAAAAAATTAGATAATAAAGTCAATATTTTAAGCCTCTAACTTGGATTAATTGTCACCATGGAAATTCGGGATATCTTAAGTATTTATCTCAAGAGAATAAAGATTTTCACTTTTATTTTCTTTCTCTGCTTTATTATTATTTTTGCTGGGTTTCATTACTTGCGTAAACCTTCCTTTGTTTATCAAAAAATGTATGGAATTAGTTCAATTGTAGATCCTGAAACAATTGCAACTAAAATTCAACACAGTTTTCTCAATCAGCATCAAGAGAATTTTGCCTACAAAATGCTAAAAGATTTTTCATTGAAAGATTTATCGACTCTTGGGCTCTTCTTATCAGAAAATATACTGTTCAAACCAGAAGCGGTTCCGGGGAGTTCTTTGCTAAAGCTTTATTTTAAAATAAAGAGTAAGGACGTAAACCAATTTAAGAAATTATTAGCAAACCTTGAAGAAAATATCCTCAAGCCAAAGATTAAGAATATTTATAGCTGGGACTATTATTCTCAAGAACTGAAGCATGTAAAATCTAAATTAGAACTTCAGAATAATCAAATTGAAATAAATCGGGAGAAAATATTTAATCTCAAAAATAAAATTTCCTATCTGAATTCCTGGGATGGATCTGATATCAATAAGAATAAAAATCTAGTGACTCAAGCAATAGTCAATGAACTTGTCAAAGCAAAGGCTGAAGTTCAAATTTTAGCTGAAGATGAAAAAAGAATGACTACCAGAATTGAGGAGTTGAATGCTGAGATACTTCGAATAAATAATGTTCTCCAGGAAGATTTTCCCGAAGATCAAAATATTCCCTCAAATGTAGAAGTACTATTCGAAAGAACTCAAGAGTTTAATAATTATTCTTTTCTCAAGAAAATAATTATATCTTTATTCTTTTCTTTTCTAATGGCATCGCTTTCTATTTTTTTGACCGAAAAAAAGGTCGAGTAACCCTGTGAATCAATTAAAACGACGAATAAACAATATTGTAAAACATGATGTCTTTTCGTCGGTTAGTGTCCTTGCAACGGGTTCAGCACTTTCTAAGATTGCTCCAATGCTGATGTCTCCTGTTATTGCAAGACTCTATTCACCTACAGAATTTGGGATTTTTGCAAGCCTTCTTGTTTGGGTGAAAATTTTTATTCCCGTTGGAACAGGAAAACTTGAAAATACTTTGGTTCTCGAAGAGGATGAAATTGGGGCTCACTATCTTCTCAAAATTGCACTACTCTGGGGATTTGTTGACTGTCTTATTATCTCACTTTTTTTTACCCTTCCAATCAGCTTTGACTTTATGGGATTAGAAGCTGTGCCCAAATCTTTACTTCAATGGATCCCTCTCACTGTGCTCGTTTGTTGTTATCTGCAACTTTTTCAATTTTGGTTTAATCGCCACAAGAGATATAAGCTAAAGTCTTCAATCATGATTCAAGCTTCTCTCGTGACTCCTTTGACAAAAGTTCTTTATGCCTTTCTCATTCTGGGCAGTGCCCTTGGGCTTGTCGTAGGAAATTTTATTGGAACCCTCATACCCGTTTTAACACTTGCATGGTTTTATAAAAAGCATACTCAAGAATTGTGGAAAAAAACGAAACTTTCAAAATCAGCAATTAAGAAGTATTTATCGAAGTATAAAGATTTTCCAACATTCATTGCCTTCACAGGTTTAGTCAACGCGGCCGGTACCCAGGCCCTTCCATTCTATTTGAGTAAGTATCACCCAACGGAAGTTCTTGGAAATTATAATTTAGCGATGAAAATGTTGGTTTTTCCCATTAGCATAATGGCAACTTCCTATGGAGAGGTTTTTTTTCAAAAAATTAGTCGGACTGAATCTGACCGAAAAGTTCTTGGAAAAGTTTATAAGTCCCTCCTGGCTTTAGGGGGGATACTTTTGATCCCTGTTGGAGTTATTTACTTATGGGGCGAGCCGATTTTTTCTTTCGTTTTTGGGAATGAATGGCTGCTTGCTGGAAAAATCTCAGCAATTATTTCTATTGCACTTCTTTTTAAGTTTACTGTCTCTACAGTGTCGACTGCTCTTTTTAGAATGGGAAAAACGAAATGGGTTTCTATTTGGCAGTTTCTTTATTTTGCGGTGACATATTTCGTCTTATATTTTTATCGCCATAGTTCGATTTACCATTTGCTTTACGCATTTGTGGCTGTTGAAATTACCATGTATCTCGCTTATTTATTCACAATCCTTTATCATGCAAGAAAGTTAGCAAAATCATGATCGATTTTTTAGTAACATTAATTTTATTAATTTATTTGTTCGTGAAGAGAAACTGGAATGAAAAATTCACAGCAAGCTCTGTATTTATTCTTTTTTTTGTTATTCATGTTTATTGGGGGTTAGTAAGTTTAAGCCTAAGTGCTCCTGAAAATCTAGCGACAATTGAAACTTGCTTAAATCTAGCTAGAGGAACTTTTCTCATAATGGTTACAAGCTATTTTTTGATAGGATACTTGCTTGATTCAAAAGTGCCATTAAAGAGAGCTCGGGATGGGGGGGGCGTTTGTGAAGAAGAAGATATAAATATCTTTTCTCTACTAAGTCTTGTTATGGCGATCCTTTATTTGCTTATACTTCCTCAAATTCCTCTTATTTCAGCAATTTTCGATCCTCTTTCTTATGGAAAGGTGAGAGAAATGGCGACGACGAGCTTTCCTTTATATCGTTATTTTGGCTATTTTTTTGCTGCCTTTCTGCCAATTTCTTCAATCTATTATTTGCTTCGTGGACGAAATCTTAAATTTCTTATTTGTTTTTTTGGAGGGATGGGAGTTTTTCTCGCAACGGGACAAAAATCACCACTTATATATTTTGGTGTTATGCTGGTTGTTGGTCTGAACCTGAAAGGTTTCAAGATCTTTAATAGGAGAAATTTTTATTTTGGAATTTGTGCATTAGCAGTGATTATAATTTTGACTGTATTGTATAATGATTTCTCACTGTTTGAAGAAGAATCCTATATTGAATCATTTCATTGGCTTTTTGAGAGAGTCTTTAGAGGTGGGATAGATAGTTTTATTAAGTACGTTGATTATTTTGGACAAGTTGAAAAACACCCAGAACCCTATTCAAATTTTGGAAATATCGCTGCAATTACTTATCGCTATTTTTATGGAGATCTTATTCGTGGGAATATGAATGCGGCGTTTATAGGAGAACTATTTGCTTATTGGGGAGAAAATCTCTTAGGATTTTTCATGATGGTCACTGCCGTCGTCAGTGCTTTTTTTGCTCTTGATTTTGTTTTGTATAAAAATGTAAAAACTTATTTTCAAAAAGCTAGTTATGCTTTTTTTGCTTCTTACGCTATTCTTCCCACTCTAACAAATTTAGATGTTTGGTTTTGGAAAATTACCTATTCGATACTTTTAGCTTATGGTCTTGTCATGATTATTTCTATGTTGAGAAATAGAAATTTCAAAATCGTTGAAACAAATTCTCCAATTTTTTTTATGTTTTCGTCATTGGTAACTCTCATCATGTTACGGTCATTTTTGAGTGTGGTGCTATGAAGAAAGTTATACTAAATATTCTCTATTCCCCCATCGACCATGATTCTAGGGTCCAAAAAGAAATTGAGAGCCAAAAAAAAATATTCGATGTCGTTTCACTTATAGACATTCAGTCTAAGAAAAAAATAGATGGAGTTGTTCATCTTCCTCTGGACTTTCAACCTAAGCGATATTTCCATATTCGTGGATTTTCTCATATTGTACTTCTTCTGAAATTTCTTCGTCTTTGCTTTAGGAATTTTAATTTTCTTGAAAGTATTACAGCTATCCACTGTAATGACATAAAAACACTTCTGAGTGGAGTCATTCTGAAAATATTCTTTTCGAGAGGAGCTATTCTCGTTTATGATGCCCATGAGTTTGAGACGGAAGTTAACAATCTAAAATCATTCAATAAGTTTTTTCTCAAAGTTTTTGAGAAAATTCTATTAGGTTGGGTTGATCGGATAATAACAGTAAGTCCAGCGATCGCTGAGTATTACAAGGCCGTATCCTCGTCATCTACTAAGGTTTTTACTGTTCGCAATACATCGCCATTTCAAGAATCAGTCGCTCGAGATCTAAAAAAAGAACTGGGTTTAGATAAAGAAGAAATTCTTTATCTCTATCAAGGAGGCTTGAGTAAAAATAGGGGA
Organism: Halobacteriovoraceae bacterium; assembly: GCA_020635135.1. GTDB lineage: Bacteria > Bdellovibrionota > Bacteriovoracia > Bacteriovoracales > Bacteriovoracaceae > JACKAJ01. The sequence goes on along the minus strand of JACKAJ010000015.1, from coordinate 871,928 downwards.
ATAGAACTTATACTGGATGTTTTTAAGCAATTGCCTGATAGGCATATACTGTTTTTGGGTAACGGTCATTATGCATCAGTGGTTAAAGAAGCTTCAAAAATCCATTCTAATATTCATTATCATGAAGCTGTACCTTCATCAGTGCTTCTTCAGTATACAGCAAGTTGTGATGTTGGTTTGTTGTTTTATGAAAATACTTGTTTAAATCATTATTACTGTTTACCAAACAAAATATTTGAGTATCTCATGGCAGGTATTCCTGTAATCACAAGTGATCTTTGGGAACTAAAGCAATTAGTCAAATCTGAAAATATCGGGCGAGTTTCGGCTTATGATAAGGAGCAAATCATTTCATTGCTGAGCACACTAACAAAAAATGAGATCGAAGAATTCCAAGTAAATGTTGGAAGAACAAAAAAAATATATTCTTGGGAAGTCGATGAGCTTCAACTTTTAAGAGCCTATAGCGATTAGATCTTTATTTTTTTCCAATAAAAACGACTTTAAAAGCATACTTTCGAGAAAATGGAAGAAAGTGAAATAATTTTTGATCGAGCCATTCTGTGAAGGGAAGCAAGGGAGTTTTTTTGAAAAAAGGAAGGAAATCAATAAAAAGAGTGAAGAAGCTAAAATAATAAACTTGGACTTCTTGAAACTGCAGTTTAATTTTTTCTATTTTTTCCATATCGAGGATATTTTGCTGGGCCCATTGAGTTCTTTTCCCTGTGAGAACATTGAGCTTTCTTTTGAGATTGGCCAAAGGGTTGTGGCCAAATGTTTCAATAGACAGAAAATAACCATCTGGTTTCAAAACTCTTTTAATCTCAGAAATGGCCTTTTGAAACTCGAGACTCGATAAACTTCCAAAATTACAAAGAAGATCAAATTGTTGATCCAAATACTGCGTTTTGTGAGCATCCTGAACACTAAATTCAGGGACACTAGAGAGTTGTAAGCTTTGAGCGACAGTTTTACCTAATTCAACGGAAGTTTCACTTATATCAAAGCCAAAAATTTTAGCTTCTGGAAGTAAATTTTGAAGTTTTAGAGTATGCATCCCCTGACCTGAACAATAATCAAGAATAGTTGCTGCTGGTGTGGAAGTCGCTAGCTCAAACCACTTGTTATAAGCTTGGCGATGCGAGTTGGTCTTCCAAGATTGTAAATATTGTGGATAGAAATCAGTGCCAGTTTCAGGAATTCCCTCTGAAAGTTTTTTAGACTTCAGATTGTAGTGATTCCTCTCGATTTGCGTATAACTTTGATTCTTCATGTGTTTTTTCTTTTTTTAAAGTTCCCTTAGCACAGTTATAAGAAAGATAGCCTTCGATCAGGTAAGTTGTACAGTATGATAAGGCTAAAAGCTTGATGAATAAAAGGTTGTCGTGAAAAACAAAACGAGCAGCTAAAAAACTTGAGATAATTAAGATGACGCTGAATATTCTAAGGAACAGATCTTGCTTTTGTTTTTCAGCAATAATGATCATGACACTCAACGGTGAGAGCGAAAAGTGAAGTAAAAAGACAGGAGCTAGAATTTGTGCGTAGACACCTGATTCTCGCCAATTTTCTCCAAAAATAACGACAAAGAGATCTGGAGCAAAAAAGACCAAGACTAAAAAGGGAATAAATCCAATTGTAAAGAGTGTGAGAAAGGCTTTGATATAAAGATCGTCGACTCGAGTATTATTAGAGATATTATAACTTCCTCGTTGTCTTAAGACATCACTGACAGCTCTCGAGATGAGAGCCACTGGCATTCCCGTTATTCGCTGAGTATGAGAGAAGAAACCAGCAACTGGTTTTGTGAAATAAGTAGATAAAAGTATATTAGGCAAATGGGTTGATGAAATATTCAATGCCGAAGAAATGGTGAGAAAGCTGGGGAATTTTTTATAAATTCTTCCCCAGGTCATAATTCTCTTGAGACTAAGCTCTGAAAACATTTTTTTATCTTGATGGTGCTCTCTATAAAAATTATACATAAGAAAAATATTGGCCATAGTGAGACCAAGGATATCTCCAATCAATAAACCGAGGCGACTATAACCTAAATAACCTAGGAGTAAACTAATAAGAGCAATGGAAAAAGAGCGGATTATCCTACTTGTCGCAAGAATTTTATACTTTTGGATGCGGTTAAACCAAAGATTAAGAAGTTGATAACTCGAAACAAAGAGTGTCCCTAAGGGAATAAGAAAAATACCTTCATCGAGAAATGTGAGAGAAGCCGGCTTCTGGATAAAATAGCAAATAATCGCCAGCAGGAATACAAGAGTTGTTACTATGATGTTTGTAATGTAACCCATGGCCAAAACTTGAACTGCAGCACGCTTAGTCTTAGGAAGTAGTAAGGCGTATTCATAGCGTCCAGTCGCAAAAACGGATAAGAGGGCCGTAACACCTACGTAAAGCGCGAATCCACCAAAGTGAGTCGGGAGATAAACTCGGGTAAGAATGGGACTTAATATAACAGGAAGTATTTGTGCGAGTACTGTTCCTGAGATTAACGTCAAGACGTTTTGAATAAAAGGGCGAGCGAGAATATAGTCAATTATCCTTCTCATGCTTGCACCTCTTGGTGGGAGTTAGCTATGTGGGGTACAGTAAGGGAGATTACATATACAATAAAAACGAAAAATAAGTTTTCACTATCGACGATAGTACTTTGAGTTAAACCCGAACCTGCAAAGCCTATAATGAAAACCTGAACGATGTCTCCAAGGATATCTCGCCTTTTAAGCATTTCAATGAACCAAAATAAAAAGAAGAAGATAAAAGGAATAAAGCCAAGTAATCCTGTATCAGCAAGAATTTCAAAGTAATTGTTATGAGCGTGACTTTTGAAGTTAATATCTTCTTTGATATTAAATTTTATTTTATAATCTTTTACGAGATTTCCAAAGTTATTAAAACCAATTCCTGTTAAGGGCTTTTCTAGGAAAATCCGATATGCCGTTTTATAAAGTGCAAGTCGTGATTCATTGTTTCCTCTGCCCAGACGGTAAATTTCTTGAGTTTCATCTTTCGCAAGTTTGATATTACTCAATTCGATGTAGCTAATAGCTCCGAGAACGATTGTAAAAAAAGTTAAAATAGAAATAAAAAGTTTAAATCTTTTCCAAAGTAAGAAGAACGGAAGAGCCGCGATAAAGGCGAGAAAAGCTCCTCTCGTATACGTCAAATACATTCCTATAAGGTTAATCAGAGTTGTAATAATTAAAAATCTTTTATCCAAAACATTTTGAACAATTCGAGAGTGTTTTAGCATTCCGAGCATCAGAAGGTTAAACCAGGCAATCCCATGGGCATAGGTCATGAGCATCCCGTACATCCCACAATTTCTTTCAGGGTCACAGGCAGCTGAGAAGCGCAGAGGATTGTAGCCAGTGTACAGACCAATTAATCCACTTAATGTTGCGAGCGAAGTAAAAGTCATAAATGTATAGAGGAGCTTGCTAACAGTTTTTTTTGAAATTCGATGTTGGAATAACTCAAAATAAGCAGGAATTGCAAGTATTGGAAAAATAAAATACTTAAGTTTAGAAAAATGGCGACCAGGGTGTTCAATAATATTGAGATTAAAAGCAATTGAAATGCTAAAGCCAATGACAATGAGGATCAGGGCTTGTGCGCTTAAATATTTTTTCCACGGAAAATCTTTAAAATATTTAAAAAACAAATGAATGAATGGAATGATACTTAAAATGTGATAAAGGGAATTTCCAGTTGTTGAGACAAACAGACTGATAGCCAGAGCATACATCGCAATGATGATCAATTTAAATTCAAAATTGATTGTTTGTTCTACTTCAGTCATTAAAGATGTCCTGGTGAAAATTCAGGGACGACCTGACGAAGATGAGCAATCACTTCATCTTTATTCATTTCTTTATTTTTTAATATATCGTTTATAAATTTTTGAAAATCAGCCTTTAGAGGTCTCGCTTTAGCAACTTTAATTTTTGCATGAGAAGTTTGAGTAAGCTCTTCTTGAGTACTGAAGAGTTCTTCATAGAGCTTTTCTCCAGGTCGAAGACCTGTGATCTTAATTTCAATATCGATATTGGGTTTGAGTCCAGCTAGATAAATCATGTCTTTTGCAAGATCTATAATCTTAATAGGAGAACCCATATCGAGGACGAATATTTTTCCTTTTTCACCAAAACTAGTGGATTGCAGAACTAATTGGCTGGCTTCTGGTATGCTCATGAAATAGCGAGTAATATCTGGATGAGTGACAGTAATAGGACCGCCTTGCTGGATTTGTCTTTTGAAAGTTGGGATCACTGAACCATTACTGCCAAGGACATTTCCAAATCTCACTGTGACATAACTAGTTTGTGGAAACTTTTCCTGCATATAAATATTGACCATTTCAGCACAACGTTTGGTCGTACCCATAATGTTTGTCGGATTGACAGCTTTATCCGTTGAAATGAGAGTGAATTTCTTGCAGCCGAATTCACCGGCGAGTTGAGCTACATTATAAGTTCCGATAACGTTTGTTTTGATGGCCTCGTGAGGATTGTGCTCCATCATGGGAACATGTTTGTAAGCAGCTGCATGAAAAACAAGATGGGGTTGGTGTTCTTGAAAGATCTCCTTCAAGCGAATCTGATCTCTAACATCGCCAATCGCTGGAATAATTTCTGTATTCGGAAAAATATTTTTCAATTCGTTTTCAAGATCAAAGAGAAAGAGCTCACACATTTCATAGAGCACAAGTTTTCTTGGAGAGAATTTAATAAGCTGTCGGCAAAGTTCAGATCCAATTGATCCTCCGGCTCCAGTAACAAGAATGATATTCCCCTGAATCATTGTTCCCAATTGTTCGGTATCAAGATTCACCGTACTTCTTCTCAACAGATCTTCTGGTTTAACACTTCGAAGTTGGGAGAGAGCAACTTTCTCAGTCATGATGCTGTTGATTGAGGGGAGTGTTTTAAAGCGGACTTTCGCTTCTAGGCACTTGTTGACGATTCTTCTTATCTGATCACTTTCTGCACTAGGGATGGCAATAAAAACGAGTTTAACGTCATATTTTTTAGCAATAGTCGGGAGTTCATCTATGCCCCCTTTAATTTTAACCCCTTGAATAGTTCTCCTTTGGCGATTAGTGGAATCGTCGAGAATAGCCACCACATTATAACCAAAGCGGCTTCTCTTAATTTCTCTAGTTATTTGTTCTCCAGCTTTCCCTGCTCCAATAACGATAATGTTTTCTTGTTTTTTTTCTTTAGAAATATTGATGGTTTCAAAATAATCAAAACCAAAGCGATAGAGAAGGCGACTTCCCCCAACCAGAATTATAAGAATAAACCAATCCATGAGAAAAACAGAGCGAGGAAAACCTTCGAGACGTGTAAAGAGGAAGAGTATGCCTGCAGAGAGTGTGCTTCCAAAAGAGATACTTTGAATAATTTTAACGAGATCAGGGATACTCGAGTAGCGCCAGATTCCTCGATAAAAGCCAAACAATTGAAATGAAATAGCTTTAACTGTAAAGATCAGCAACAGGGTCGGATAGAAATGCATGATTTCTTTAACAGGATTTGAAAATTCAAACCTTAAAAAACAAGCCAAGTAAAAAGAGATAATGATCATGAGAAGATCATGAAAAATAGCAATATATTTTTTACTAATTCTGAAAATTTGTGTCATAGCAAAGCAGTTCTTATTTTTTGACCATATTTTTTTGTAAATGAGTCTGGTCAGATTCTAATGTTTTCTCTTCTGTGAGGGGTACAGTGGCTTCTTGCTCAAAGGATTTGTATAGTTTTATGAGTTTTTTCTCTTGGTTTTCCCAATTGTATTTAGTGATAAACTTCTTAATAGAAAATTTATAATTGTGATACTCGTGTTCATCGATATTGAGAATAGTTTTAATGATAGCTTGAGGGGTGACTTCCTTTAAGACCACACCAATATTATTTTCTTTTACAATTTTACTTAATTCAGGAAGTGGGGGGGCGATAATGGGAACGTTTGACATCGCGTACTCAAAAACTTTATTCGGCAGAGAATAGCGATAAGAAACGGCTCTGTCCTCTGTTAAGCAAAGCCCAAGGTAGGCATCTTGAGTGTATTCGAAAATTTCATTGGGAGGTACTGCAGGCTTAAAAAATATATTTTTATTATCTGTATTCTCGACAATGAATTGTTTTAAAGGCCCATAGCCAATAAAGACCAAGACATACTCATCGTTCTTTATGAGTTTAAAAGCTTCGATCATTTTATCGAGACTTCTTCCTTGAGAGAGTCCGCCCAAATAAAGAATAATTTTTTGATCACTTCTAAGGTTAAGCTCTTTATAGAGTTTTTTGTCGCTATATTTTGAGAGAATTGTTTTTTGAGGGGGGCAATTTAAAATAACATCTGGTCTGGTTATTTTAAAAACCTCAGAATACAAAGTTGCTAAGGAATCACTGACTGTAATCATCCGATCAGCATAACGAATAAACATTCGCTCAATAATTTCTAAAAACTGAACTTTAATAGGGGATTGACCAGGGACGCAGTTACTTTCGTATTCGTGAGCATCGTAGACAATCTGAATTTTTTGAAAGGGGAGGCTGAATTTAATCAACACACCAATAATGAGACCTTCGAGATCATTACAATGAAAAATATCAAAGTAGCGAAAGCGAGCTCTAATTTTCAATATAAGTTCGACTAAAGCAAAAATCCTAAAAAAGGATTTGGGTTTGAGTTTTCTAAAATATAATGGGAACCGGTAGACACTAAAAAGGTTTTCAAATTCTTCTTCAACCTTAAGACCGTCTTTATGAAGAGCTGCGACTTGAACTTTATAACCATGCCTACTCAGGGATGAGGATACTTTTATAACTCGACTATCATTTTCAAAGTGGTTGACGACAATATTGAGAACTTTTTCTTGCATGGCATCTAAAGTGTTGTTAATGGCTTATCATACATGTATTTGTAAGATTATTGTATACTTATATGCAAATAGAAGTCATGTGATTATAGTAGTGCGCAACGAGTCATCAATTCTGTTTTTCGAAGCGCTGGTAACACTTAATGAGCTTCTTTTCTTCATTGTCCCAGTTATAGGTTTCGAGAACAGCATGGCGACCTTTTTGCCCCATCGCCTGTGACAAACTATCGTTGGAGAGGATTTTTCGAATAGATTTGGCGATATCAGACGGGTCTTGAGGATTGCAGACAAAACCGAGTCCTTGTTTTTCTACCAGTTCTTCCCAGAGGGGAAAATATGAGCAAATAACGGGTAGTCCAGCACTCATATACTCAAACATTTTATTTGGCATGGCATGCACATGGTTTTCAGTAGGGTGAAAGTTAACAATTCCGGCTTTCGATTTGGAAAAAACTTCTGCAACTTTTGAGCGAGAAATTCGCCCTAGCTCGATAACCTGTGCCCACCCTTTCAAATTTTTGGCTTTCATTTTGAGCTCTTCAGTATCAAATTCTCCACCAAGATAGAGTTTGGTGCCAGGGAGATATTCAAGGGCCTCAATAAGATCAAGAATACCTCTCTCCTCGGAAATGGCCCCGACAAAGCATATAGCATTTTCTTTATTGGTCCACGAAATTTCTGAGAAAAGTTCGTTGGCAATAGGGTAATTGTTAATGCACAAGCAGTTGCTATTGAGTTTACTAAAACGTTTCTCAATGTGCGGAGTAGCGGTAATTATTTTTGTAAAATGAGGGGCAGCATAACTTTCAATAAAGTTTGTTAAAAAACTGATTAGCATGCGGCTCCAGTAGGGAAGCCAAATTTTTGTTTTCGCTTGAGCGGGAAGATCTTCGTGAACGTCGTAGATGACTTTAATACCCTCACTTTCAAGCTTTAGTCCTGCAAAAATAAGTTCAGGGTCGTGAAAGTGAGCAACTTGGCAATTGAGACTTTTTACTTTTTTGAGAACTTTTCTCGTTGTGAGAAACATTCTTTCTTTTCGATTGTTGGGCTTTCCAACATCATAGATTTTTATACCATCAACAACTTCGTCACCTTGGCCATCGGCGACGATGAAATTGACTTCCCCAAACTTTTTTTGAAGAGATTTAATTTCTTTACTAAAAACTCGAGTATCATAGCGGGGATGGACAGAAGTAAAATGGCAAATTCTCATGAAACTTTATTCTTCGTTTCTTTTGACGAGTTCGAAAGTAAATTGCCAAGCCATGAGCTGTAAAAATGGAATTTTAGTGGCGATGGAATCAATAAAGTTACCCAATGTTAAGAGTGAATTCATGACAAAATGTGATTTGTGAAAAAACGCACTAAAATAAGAAAAAATATGCCAGTATTTTACATTTTGAATGTTAAAAAATCTTCGTGCAAAACGAATATCTTTAAGCGAGAGAATGTGATTTTTTTCCCAATCGGTTCTCATGCTTGGAGTGATGAAGCGATAGAGTTTTATCAGGGGATTGATATTGAGAGCTTCAACAGCAAGAATCCTGCCTCCAGGTTTTAAGATTCTTCGAAGTTCAGGAAAGGCATAGCTAAGATCGAGATGGTGGAGCATTCCGCTACAAATAACTGTGTCGATACTGTTGTCGGGAAGCCCTGTGTTTTCACAATCTCCTTGAACAAAGATTGTGTTATTGAGATTTTCTCCTTTGGCTGAGTTGGTAGCATTTTTAATAGAAATATCACTGATATCAATACCGATGGAAAGGGCTGCTCCTGATCGAGCGGCTAACATTGCATTACCACCATTTCCGCAGGCGTAGTCTAAGAAGATCTTTCCCTTCGCATTTGTTTTAATCCAGTTGTCGACATAAGTTCTCGAGAGTTGGATCGTTTTATAATATTTTTTATTTCCGTGGAGGAGTTCGTAGGTGTCTTGAGGAAGTTGTTTTGTGTACTCTTTGTCTCTATCGCGATTATGAAATTCAAGTTCAGCTTTTTTTCTTGCACTTAAATCAGACAACAAGGTTTGATTGTCTGTTGAACTTTTTCTTTCGACGAGTTGATTGAATAAAACATCAGGACTCACTGGGCCTCCTCAAATGAACTAAAAGTCCGTCTAAGTTGCGATTAAAACATTATTTTCAGAAATCTTCAATTCTTCGCAGTGAAATGCGCTATTTATCACTAAATGTTGTGATAATTTTTTGTAGATGGCTCTCTGCGTCTTTGAAGGTTTTATCCATCTGAAAATTATCCAAGTAAAGTTTCCGCGCATTTTGTGAGAATTCTTTTTGGATATCAGTGTCCAGTAGCTTTTTTATGGCCTCAGCGAGAGTTTTGGCGTCGTCACTGTCATAGCTAAAGCCCGCGCGGTTTTCTTCTAAGATTTGAGGCAGAAGATTTTCTACGCTGCTAATGAGGGGAAGGGCACCGGCCATGTATTCATAAATTTTATTCGTGAGGGCAAAATCGTGACCTGAAATATAAGGAGCAAGACCAGCTTGGCAATTATCCATAGTATAAGTCATCTGGGCCCGCTCTAACCATCCAGGAAAGTGAACATTGGAGAGATCCTGTGCTTGTTTCTTATAATAAGAAAGCTTTTCTCCGTCCCCGCCAAGGATGAATTCAATATTGTCACTTTTAAGTTGTCTTGCCGCTTTGATAACAGTGTCGAGGTTAAAAAATCTTCCTATCGTTCCAAAAAAACAAATTTTGAAGCTCTCGGGTTTGAGTTTTAAACTTTCGTACCACTGCTTAGTTGTTTCAAGCTTTTCAGCGGGAATTTTAAATTCTCGATAGCCAAGTGGAAAAAAGTAATCGAGTTCGTTTTGTGTTCTTTCTGCAAAAGCGAGACCATAATCAATACTCGGTTGGGCATTTCCCATGATGGCTGTTGCGTTCTTACAAATAACATCCATTTGACGGTAGAGTCGGCTTAGCATAATTTTGGCCAGTGGACGAAGAAAAGAAGGCGCTAGCCTCACAATATCATCTGGCCACGAATCTCTAATATCAATGACGTGAGGAATATTTTTTTGTTTGCAAAATTTAGAAACGCGAAACGGAACAATAATTGTGGGAACTGGAGAGATAATAATATCGGGAAGATCAGTTTCTTTTTTTGCTCTTTGAATAAACTTCTCAGCAAAATCGCCGTGATGTTTAATTCGAGCAAAAGAGACATTTCTCTTATAACCGGGACCTTTGATGAAGTGTATTTTGACTCCGTCGACGACTTTTGTGGTGTCCTTATCAAATACTTGTATTTTGGGAGTATGAGAAAAAGTTGAAGTCCACCAAGTGACCTCATGACCTTGAGCTGCTAAGTATTTTGTGAATTCTCCATAGCGATGTAGGCGGACATTGCCCTCGACAGGGAGTGGTTCCCCGATTTCTGTAACCCAAATTTTCATAGTTATACGCTTTTAAACAATGAATGAAAGTTATTCGATTGTGTTTGAATATTCATCAAGCGGATTTCTTCGACAATGCGAATTGATCTTCTCGCTGCTTCGATGCCATATCCTTTACCATCGAGTATATCTTGATAGACCATGGTGTGGAGGTCAGTAAATCCATTAGAAAATTCAATCTCTTCGTTATCAATAGTGATTGAGCGAAAAGTGGTTCCGCCTGATTCAATGGTTTTTTGAGGAAGATATTTTTTATCGACGGAAAGAAACCATTTTACACGAGCGTGCTCTAATTCAACAAATCCGGTACAGACATTGCGATCATGGGCATGAAGTTCAATATACTCCATTGATCCAAAAAGCCAGGTAAGCATATCAAAAAAGTGAATCCCGACATTGGTGGCCAAGCCTCCGGATTTTTTAATATCTCCTTTCCATGAACGATGAAACCAGGAACCTCTTGTTGTGATGTAGCTTAAATTAACGTCATACTTTTCTTTTCGATTTTCTGATTCAATTTTGGCCTTGAGGTTTTTAATCGCATCGTGAACTCTCAATTGGAGAATTGTATAAACACGCTTTCCTGTTTTTTCTTCGAGTTCTGCTAGTTCGTCGAGTTCACTATTGTGAAGAACGAGCGGCTTTTCACAAATGACATCGCTTCCGTGGCGAAGAGCAAAGGCAGTATGTTCTTTGTGAAGGTAATTCGGAGAGCAAACAGTGACATAATCGATAGGGTTTTTATGATGAAATTCAGTAAATTGTTCAAAATTGTTAAAATACTCCGCATTGGGAAAATACCTGTCTATAATGCCAACCGAATCAAAGGGATCGTAGGAAGCGAGCAGGTCATTGTTCGTTTCTTTGATGGCCTTCAAGTGGCGAGGGGCTATGTATCCTGCAATACCAATGAGAGAAAAATTTTTCATAAAACAAACTTCCAATAAATTTTTGCTCATAGTAAGGTTGTTCTAGTAGTTCAGTCAAATAGAGAGATAAAAAAAGAAACATGACGCAGCGCTAGCGAGGGTGAATTGATCGGACAAAAATCCTTAAAACTTGATATTTATCGCATTTGGGAAGCGATGGGGGCTAAGAAAAAGAGCTTTCTGTTTTACTTTTCTTTAAGTGCTCCCTTGTCGTTGATTAAATCCTACCAAGCCTATCTCATCAAACCTATTTTTGATAAGGGCTTAAGCCCGACAGGGACTTCAGATGAGGTGTGGAGAATTGCCTGGATTTTGGTAGGGGTGGGTTTTATTCACTATTTTTTCCGTTATTTCCAGGGTTGGGGGTTAAAGACTTGTTCTGAGCAGATCGCTATCGATCTGCGAAGAAGGCTCTTTCATAAGATACTCTATTTGCCTTATGAGACCTTTAAACAAAAAAAAGTCGGTGATCTCTCAAGTATTGTGACCTCAGATGTGAAAATCTATTCGGATATTACAAACGATATTTTCATTGTTGTCCGAGAAATATTGATGATATTTGGACTTTTGTTTGTTGCCTTTTATCACGATGTTCAACTTACTCTTATGTGCTTAGGAGTAGTCCCTGTGTATTACTTTGTTTTTAATTTTGTTGGAGAGCCTGCACGAAAATGGGGACAAAAAGTTCGTGGAACATTTGGAGAAGTTTCTAATGAAGTTCTTCAAGGGCTAGAAGGAGTGAAGGTTATTCGTTCATTTGGCGCTCAAAAATTCTTTTTGGGACGATTAATTAAATTGCATGACAAGTATATTGATGGAAACAAAAAGATTTTTTCAATTCAAGAAAATGCCAGTCCCTTAATTGAATTTTTAGGACTCCTGGTTTTTTCTTTTATTTTAGTGATGGGTAATCAGAAAATTCAATCTGGAGAAATGTCACTTGGGGCGCTTTTAAGTTTTTTAGCTTCCATTGCTCTTGTTATTGATCCTGTGAGGCGTTTAACCCGATCTTTAGTCTTTTTCAGAACGTGGTCTGGGGCTAGTGATAGAATCTTTGGGCTTCTTGAAGAGTATGAAGAAAATTTACGTCAAGAGAAACAGGAAGCGAAATATGGAGATATTGAAATTCATAACCTGACTTTTTCTTTTGGAGAATCACAAGTTTTAAAGGGTGTTGATATAAACATAAAAAAAGGTGAAAAGATAGCTCTGGTAGGAGCATCCGGAGGAGGAAAATCTTTGATGACTCACCTGTTAATTAATCTTTATGAAGTTAAATCTGGAGAAATAAAAATTGATGGGCAGGATATTAACGAATATTCTAAAACTTCGCTACGAAATCTCATTGCTTATGTCGGACAAGACGTCACTTTGTTTCACGATACACTCAAAAATAATATTATTTTGGATAAAGAATACGATGAAGAAAAGTTTAAAAAAGTTATTTCAGAGAGTTTAGTTGAAGAATTTTTAGAGACTCTTACATCTGGAGTAGAAACAATATTAGGAGACCGAGGGACCCAAATTTCAGGAGGACAAGCCCAACGAGTCTCAATCGCTAGGGCTCTTTATTTAAATGCCCCCATTCTTATTTTCGATGAAGCCACTTCAGCATTAGACAATAAACTTGATAAAGAAATTCAAGAGATGATTAAAAGTGAATTTAAAAATCGAATCCTTATTACTGTGGCCCATAAACTCAACACCATTCAGGACTACGATCGCATCTATTTCTTAGACAGTGGGAAAATTATTGAAAAAGGCTCACACCAGGAACTCATGGCTTTAAAAGGGCAATATTTTAGTTATTATTCAGTTAATTTATAACACTTACTTTATGGGCATTCGTAGAGTCATCTGCGCCTTGAGAAGACTTTCAAGTGACTTAGAATTTTCGAGTTTTTCTATAATGTTATGGGTATTTTCTTTATAGTGATAAGCATAGGGTTTTAAACTTTGGTCGAGGACAAACAAAAGATCATTACCCAAAAGTGCAAAATGCTGATCGTTATTGACGAGTGCGTACTCTCGAGTCTCTTCAAATAGATCAATACCGAAAGTCTTATTAGTCCATGAAAGCCCAAGTAAGCTCATAACAGAGGGAAAAATATCCATTTGGCTCGCCATTTGTTTTTTTACTTCAGGAGTTACACCCTCCCAATAAAAAATAAGAGGAGAGTGATGATAGCTCAAAACAATTGGGAAGTAGGGCTTAAGAGATTTTCCATGATCAGCAACAAATACAAAAAGAGTTTTTGAAAACCATTTTTCTTTCTTTGCGAGATTAAGAAAGTGTCCTATTGACCAGTCAGCATATTCGAAAAGTTGGAGATCGATTTCTTCATTGTGAGGCTTGAAGTCAATACCTTGGGGTAATATGAGAGGACTGTGATTGGATGCATTCATAAAAATTGAAAGCAAAGGTTTTTTTGTCGTTTGAGAGAGCTCTGTAATTTTTTTTACGCCGAATTCAAAAAGATCATGATCGGCAACTCCAAATGAGGAAATAATTTTTTCTTTTGGGTATTGGTCATCGTCAAAAATATGATCAAACCCGTTGTGAGTCATAAAACCTTCCACGTTATCAAATTGAGCGTCGTGGTTGGTATAATAGCTGGTGACATAATCATATTTTTTAAGTTCCTCACTTATATTTTGAAGATGAGGAATGGGGTATTTCTTCATAGGGTGTTCTGTTAAGAGCGCAGGTCTTGAAAAAATGGTGGAGTAAATACCATTAAAAGTATGGATTCCCTCAGTATAAGCTTGCTCAAAGAAAATACTTTTCAACGCGAGATCGTCGAGAACAGGCATAAGCGTTCTCGTTTCTCCAAAATATTTCATATAACTCGCGGTCATGCTTTCCATGATCACAATGACAACATTGTAGTTTTTGAGATTAGGTTTACCTGGACCAGGCAAATTTTCCTCAAAATGGGCCATGTTCTCTCTTTTGAAATGCTGATCAAAAATTTGAAGGGCCCTGGTGGGGTCCATCATGTTTTTGTGGACACGTTTACGAGACTGTAAATAACTTTTTATAAGGGTGAATGCAGGATTAAGTGTCACTTTGTTGATGAGTGTATTGTCAGAGAAAAAAGCGGTCCCGATTCTTAAAGGTGACTTGGCTTTGAATCGTCCTCGGAATCCAACAAAGGTCGAAAATAAAAAAATAACAAAAATAAGCAATGTAATAAAGATATTTCCTGAATTTTTCTTTTGGTACCAATTGAGAAATTTTTGAGAGAGCTTATAAAAAAGGTAGATTTCTATCCCAATGATAATTGAACTTACAAAGCTAGAAAGGAGGTAAAATTTGTCCTGTATTATCATTCCTAAGCTAATCGCAGGAGAATCGATCCATGAAAAAACAGCAATATTGAGTCTTTCGAAAAAATAGTCAAAATAAAATAGATCAAATAAGTGAACAAGTATAACAAGTTGAAAAAGGAAAAAGTATATATAGAGGCTTATTTTGCTTAGGAGTGCGGCCTGGATATGGAAGAGTTGGCTTATTACTTTTTCTAAAAAAAGTAAAAGGAATGGAAGAGTAATAATATAGGTCACAGTGACAAAATCAAATTGGAAACCAATGATAAAAGAGAGTAAAAAATCGAAATTGAATTTAAAATCAATTCTTTGAGAATAGCTAGCATACTGAATTAGACGAAAGACAGAAGAGAAAAGTGTATAGGAAAAGATGTTGATAAAATAAAAGAGGATGAGTGTTTTATTTTTATTGAGACTGTTCATCACTCCAACCACGTTTATTCATCAAAAAGTCTATTTTCAAGTTCAATACAGATAGCGTGGTAAATAGGTAAGTGAAGCTCTTGAATTTTATGGGTTATGTGATGGGGAGCTTTAATCGTCAGCTGGGACCATTCAGAACAAAGTGAATCTTTTTCACCCGTTAGAGATATCGTTTTGATGTTCATGGCCTTGGCTACTTTAAGTCCATTAACAACATTTTTTGAATTTCCAGAGGTTGAAATGGCCAAAATTGTATCTTGGGGTTTAGCTAAGGCCCAAATTTGCTGTCCGAAAACATAAGCCGGATCCATATCGTTGTTAAACGCACTGATTGTTGAATGCATGGTAACGAGAGAAATCGCCGAAATTCCTCCTTGGAGTTGATCGGGGATTGCGGGATCAATATGCTGAAAGAGCTCTCTGTCGGATTGGGCAAGTGGTCTTTTGCAGACAAACCCTTTTTGAAGTTCTCCACAAATGTGTTCGGCATCGGCAGAAGAACCGCCATTTCCCATAGTAATGAGTTTACCGCCTTGGCGAATGGTTTCTTCGATCATATCGACGGCCTTAACGACATTACTTTCTAAGGGTTGGAGTACGGGGTAAGAAGAAATGAGATCAGAATATTGTAATTTCATGGATCTATAATACTCCTTTATTCACTAATAATCATGCGAAAATCATCAATGCTGAGTTTTCCACTAAAATCTTGACCATCTTTATTGTCGAGCAGGTCGCGGAAGAGCTCTCTTTTTCTATCTTGAAGAACAAGAACTTTTTCTTCGACCGAGTTTTTGATGATTGGCCGATAGACTGTCACATGTTTTTCTTGGCCAATTCGGTAGGCCCGGTCGATAGCCTGATTTTCTACTGCAGGGTTCCACCAAGGGTCCATGATAAAAATATAATTTGCCTCTGTGAGGTTGAGACCTAGCCCCCCAGCTTTAAGACTAATGAGAAAAATTGAAGATTCTCCTTTTTGGAAAAGTTCAATCTGCTTTTGTCTTCTTTTAATACTATAAGATCCATCTATTCTCGAGAAACTCCAGTTTTTTTGCGTAATTCTTGTTTGGATGAGATCCAGGTAAGTCGTAAATTGAGAAAAAATAAGAATTTGATGTCCTTCATCGAGAATTTGTTCCAGCATCTCTAACATAAATTCAATTTTTGTTGAAAGTATTTTTTTGTTTTGATCTTGCCACAAACATAGTTGCCTGAGTGAAAGAAGATCTTTAAGTATTTGTCCGTATTTTTTAGATTGCGTATTGTTTTGAAATTGTTGCTGGACTTCAGTAAGGCGGTGGGCGTACAGGGATTTCTCTTCTCCGGTAAAGTTCAAATAAACAATTTGTTCTGTTTTTTCAGGTAATTCTTTGAGTACTTGGTTCTTCGTTCTTCTCAAAATAAATGGGCGAGAAATATCTCTTGCAATGAAACGAGCATCTTTATTCTTTTGAAAGAAGTTGAGATTGCGAGTTGAACCCCAAATACCGGGAACCGTGAGATCAATAATATTGTAAAATTCTGAAAGATCGTTTTCAACAGGTGTCCCTGTCAAGCAAATACGGTATTGAGAATTTAGCAGTCGAGCAGCTTGAGCCCCTTGAGATCGCATATTTTTTAAATTTTGAACCTCATCAAGTATGAGCACATCCCATTTAATTGATGAAAGAATATCTTTGGCTTCTCGTCTCAAAAGTCCATAGCTGGTAATGATTATTTTATTTTTGTCATCCAGAGTTCTATTTTCTCCATAGTAGAGATTGACGCCCATATTTGAGAATTTTTTAAATTCTTCTGCCCAGTTTATAAGTATGGAAACAGGGCAAACAATGAGGATTCGATCAACTTGATCGATGATACTTTGAATAAAAGCAATTGTTTGAAATGTCTTTCCCAAACCCATGTCATCGGCAAGGCAGGCTCCAAGTTTTAATTCATAAAGTAAGTGCATCCACTGGAACCCAATAATCTGGTAATGTCGAGGATCCCCTTTGATTTCAGTCGGAAAGGGAACTTTTGGAATTTTGTCGATATTGAGAAGCTTTTGGCAAACTTCTTTTTCTTCATCATTGAGGAGATCAAATCCGCTTTGATTGTAGATTTCATAAAGATCAAAGAGCCGACAGCGATTAAGTTTTAAATGAAATGATTTATTTTCAGGATCAGATTGTTCTTCAACTTTTTCTGCTTCAGATAGGTACTTTTTTATAAAATTAATTTTCTGAATATCTTCATCAGTGAGAAGAACAAACTCTTCTTCTGAACTGAAATGCCTATTCTGGAAATCGAGGGTCTTGATAAATTCGAGATCTTGAGTCGTCATTGAAATGGTAAGATCAAACCAATTAAGCTCTTCTTTGTTTCGGTTAAAGCTGACATTCGAATTCCAGCGAGTCGCTTTTTTACTTTGAAAATAAAGATCAATTCCCATTCTTTCTGTTTCTGTAAAAAGTTGAGCAATATGAAGTTCAAGATTTTTTCTTGAAATAAGACAAACGATTGTTTGGTCCCTTGAGATATATTCAGTACTTTTGATTATAGACTCACCAAAGATTTTAAAGATTTTTTCAAAGAAATTAAAAATGTATTCATATTCCATCGAATAATAGTGATGAGTTTTTTCATCGTAATCGATGAGGTTAAGTTCACTTTTAAGTGCTTCGATATTTTGAGAAAAAATATTTTTTTTTGGATGTGTATAAATAAATTTCTTCCATTCATCAGAGTTGGCTGAATAGAAAGAATCAATAAAACGGCTCAGCTCAATTCGAGAGCTAAACTGTGCAAGTTCACCATTGTGATTGACAAAATATTTGAGTATCTCTGGGATAGGAAGTATGTTGTTCGAATTATCTTTTAAAACAATTTGAGCAGCATAAAAATTCTTTTTATTTTCAGCTGGTTCGATATAAACAGAGAGATGATAAGCCGTGGGGGCTTCAACTGTGTAGGGTAAATCGTTGAATTGAATTAATAATCTTCCTAAAAGTCCATGGAACTGTAATTTATTAAAAAAACGTGTTGGTGTTTGTGCTTGTTCTTCATTCTTTAAATGATGGATAAGAGCTTTGAGTTTTTGAGGAATATGATAGGCACGACCATTTTTCCAATCAAATAAGCAAAAATTTTCAAATACAGAAACAGAAGTATTTTCTTCACCATTAATGTTGAGATAAAAATGAGGGGCATAGTGGTTGGTGAAATGTTTTTGATTAAGAATTTCATTTTTTATATCGTGAGCCGTTTTAAAGCTGATACCAATGTTCTCAATTTGAATATCATCAAGTTTAGGAAATGGAATAATACTTTCATCAAGGAGTTTGTATTTTAAGTGGGTGTAATAAGTTTCTCCACTGGTATTTTGCAGTTTCGAGGGGGATTTAATGTAGGTCCCATATTCATAGGGAGAGACGGCAGAGTCGTCGAGCATTGATGTTTGAGAAGCATTTTCTTGGTTGAGAAATTCTTGGTAATCCGAAAGGACAAAATAAATGAAAAAAGCACAAACATGCTCACAAAGTTCATTTTTTTTGCCGGCTTGGCATTGGCAGTTGTACTTGAGCTCTTTAGTTTCGTATTTAAAACTCACTTTGGTTTGGATTGTCGGGTTATCAATAATCAGCCCAGAAATGATAAAGCGAGTTTTGTATTCTCCACGAGTAAAGGAGGGTTGAACTTTATTTTTAGATATAAGACTAAGGGCTTGGGTTATGAGTCTATCGCTAAAAAATTCGGAAAATTGATTTTTAATGAGAGAAGCAGCTTGCTCCAAATGGACCACCTTACAATTTATGAAAGCCAAAACTCCATTATACAAGAAAAGCTACAAAATTTCACTTGAGGACAGAGAATCTAAGAGAATTTAAACTTCAAGAGATACTGAACGGATTAGTCAGGTATATTGCAATCTTTGCTGGCTAGGGTCGTAGTGGAGTATAGCGTTATAATACTGGGTATGACGGCAATCTACCTGGGCCCTAAAGACAAACAGCTTCAGCAAAAACCATCTTCCGGTAAAATATTGAAAAATGCTCCAGAAGGGGAGCAAAAAATCCAGCAAGGAGAGCTTTCCAAGGGAAAGCAAAAGATTGCTGAACGGGTGCAGTTAAGTGAGCAAAGTAAAGAGCTAGCTAAAAAACTTCAACAGGCAGAACCTAAAGAAGTCGCTAGTGCTTCACTGGAAGTCGATACGCCTCAGTCAGATGGTGAGTTGCCGCCAGATGTTGGGTTATCTGAACTTAAGAATGCTTCTTCGGTTGTCGACTGGGATGAACAGAAAGTTGAAGACGCTAAAAAATCTTTAAAAGTCGATCTTGAAAAAATTAAAAATCTTGTCAAAAAACCGAGTGTTATTTTTATTAAAGGACTGGAACTCTTTTCGAGTGGCGGCTACGACGGGATTGAAGATATTGCAGAAAATACTGATTACTCAAAGATATTTTCTTGGAGAGATACTAGCGACATCATAGATCATATCAAGAGTATTGATCCCCAATACCCTGTTATCCTGGTTGGGCATAGTTTAGGAGCAGATACTGCTGTTGAAGTGGCTAATCAGCTAAACAAATTAGAAGATGGATTTAGAACAGTCGATCTTTTGGTAACAATTGATTCTTTTGGGGCCAACAATGATCTTATCCCTCAGAATGTCAGAAAGAATCTCAATTTTTTCGGTGATGGGAAGTCATTTTTCAATGATGGACCAAACGCGGCCCTGAACCAAACTCTCACAACTGTTGTTAATAATCTTCGCCATGAAGACCATACAGACATTGACGATAGCTCTGAAGTCCAGAGAACTATCGTCAACGAAATTAAAAATACATTATTTAAGATCTAATTATCAATGTAAGATTTGAGAAGCTTAGCACGGCTTGGATGGCGCAATTTTCTCAAAGCCTTAGCTTCGATTTGTCTGATCCGCTCTCTTGTAACAAAAAAGTCTTGTCCAACTTCTTCGAGAGTATGATCTGATTTTTCACCGATCCCAAAGCGCATTCTGAGAACTTTTTCTTCTCGTGGAGTGAGCGTTGCCAGGACAGCCCGTGTCTGTTCGGAAAGAGTGACGCTCATTACAGCTTCTTGAGGAGTGATAATTTTTTTGTCTTCAATAAAATCGCCAAGTGAACTGTCTTCTTCTTCCCCAATAGGCGTTTCCAAAGAAATTGGCTCTTTAGAGATTTTAAAGACTTTTTTAACTTTATCAACTGAGAGATCCATTTTTTCTGCGATCTCTTCTGGAGTTGGTTCGCGACCAAGTTCTTGAACAAGTTGTCTTGAAGTTCTGGCTAGTTTATTTATTGTTTCAATCATGTGAACAGGAATACGAATAGTTCGTCCCTGGTCGGCAATGGCTCTTGTGATGGCTTGACGAATCCACCAAGTTGCATAAGTTGAAAATTTATACCCACGGCGGTACTCAAACTTATCAACCGCTTTCATGAGGCCAATATTTCCTTCTTGGATGAGGTCGAGAAATTGAAGACCTCTGTTAGTGTATTTTTTAGAGATGGAAACGACTAATCTGAGGTTAGCTTCAACGAGTTGAGCTTTGGCTTTATCGGCTTTCTCTTCACCTTTAATAATAATTTTATAAACTTTTTCAATGTCTTCGAAAGCCATCCCTGCATCAATCTGTAATCGCTTGAGCTTTCTGATGATGTCTTCTTGGTTTCTTAAAAGTTGTTCGATCTTTCCGTCAGTCGTGTAGAGTTTTCTTGCAAGTTTTCTTTTGTAAGAATCATCGTCAAGGACTCTGTTATAAAGTATTTTATACTGATCATCTGTATCGACTTCTAAAAATTTAAAAATACGGTCTTGTTGTTCGTAAAGATCTTTAAATTGAAGATAGTAATTTTTTACAGGTTCAGTAAAACTATTGATAATTTTTCTGTTGAATGTGAGGTCAACCAGAGTCTCAGAAATTTCAGCAAGAACTTTCTCTTGAGTTTTACTGAGTTTAGCAAGCGTCCCATCTTCTTGAACAATATCATCTAAGTGATTTTTTAATTTATCACAAAGTATAAAAATAGTGTCTCTTACTTTCTCGATGTCTTTTTGGCTTGATTCATCGTCAAGTCCGCGGACAAGGTCTTTAACAAATTCAAGTTGTTCTTCTGCTGAAACGACCTTCTCTTTTAGACGAGCAATTTCTTGGAGAGCGTGGGCAGAAGAAAGAGAAGACATGACAATTTCTTTTTCACCTTCTTCAATTTCTTTCGCAATTTTGACTTCCCCTTCTCGGGTGAGGAGTGCAACTGAGCCCATCTTCTTAAGATAGAGCTTAACTGGATCTGTGCTTGAACTTTTGAGTTCTTCTTTTTCTTCTGCAGAAAGAGTTTCTTCAATGAGTTCAGTTTGTGACATGGCTTCTGAAGACATGTCATCTTCTTCGACATCTTCAAATTGTATTTGAATGCGAGCATCTTCAATTTTTGCAAGGATTTTATCGAGATCGTGTGTCGCAACGATACTTGCAGGAATACAATCGTTAATTTCTTCAGGTGTTAGCTGGGATTGATCTTTTCCTTTTAATAAAAGCTTATTAAAATCTCTCGAGACCAAAAAAGAGTCTAGTTGTGACATTATTATTTCCTCATTGGTTAAATTTGAGTCCTAGGCTTGTCTGAAACATTTGAATTTGTGAACTTTCTTTTATTTTTGAGATCTGTAATTTTTTTGTTGATCTCCATAATGAGTTCATCAGTTTTATCAATTTCTTCTTTATGAGTGAGTTCAAGCCGACTCTGCATAAGTTTTTTCTTCTTTATTTTTAGTCGTTCCATTGTAACTTTATTTTTCAAATCGAAAAGCAATTGCCCTTCACTGTCTTCATCAGTCTGCGTGACCAATTTTTCTGAATAGAGAACAGAGTAAATATAGTTATTAAACGCAGAACCGTAGGACTCTTCATGGAGAATTTGTGAAATGAGTTTTGTGTATTCATTTTGATCATTTGTTAAGTGGCAATTCCCCAATTTTAAAATAAATTTATTTGTACCCTTATTTGTAGCAAAATCAAGTATTTCTGTAAATTTTCTTTTCAAAATAATGCTTGGCTGACAAAGAGCACAGTGAAGAATCCACCGATCGATAGGGGACAGGGGGTTTTCTGCTTTTCGGGCTACATTTCTTTGAGCTTGAATGGATTCTGAATTATTTTGACCACTGAGAATGTCGGTCTTTGTGGACTGAGGCTGCACAGAGCTGGCGCTGTGTGTTGTCCTTAAGGGTTTTAAACCCGCCAGATAGTTTTTATAGTTATCGATAAGCGTTTCGGCACTGGATTTAAGCCCTAAGTGAGCCGCGGCGGCGACTAGCCTTTCAGTTGCTTGAATAGAGAGTTTTAGAGGGCTAAGTAATTGAAAAATTTCATTGAGTGTTTTTATTTTTAAATCAGTGTTGTCGCCAAAATTTTGATGAATCTTTTTTTCAATAAGGAAATCTGTGAATATTTTAGCTTGCTCAATTCTTTTTTGAAGCTCGAGTCTTCCCTTTTCTTGGAGGAGTTCATCGGGGTCTTTAAAGGGACTTAAGTTGATATAAAAGGGAAGCAAGCCTAATTTTAAAAAATTTTCATTCGCTCTAATTCCAGCTTGAAGCCCGGCTTTGTCGTTATCGAAAGCAAAATAAATTTGATGGTTTGTATTTTTAAGTTGTGAGCACTTTTCATCACTCAGGGCAATCCCCATGATAGCAATGGATTCTTTGAAATCGAATTGGTGCATCGTAATGGTGTCCATATACCCTTCCGTGAGTATAACTCGACCAGTTTCTCTCATCCCTGCTTTTGCAAGATGGAAACCAAAGAGAATTTTTTTCTTATTAAAGACAAAAGATTCTTTTGAATTTAAGTATTTAGGAAGTTGTTGGTCATTGGTGGCCCGAGATCCAAATCCTCTTACTTGGCCACTATGATCCCAGATAGGGAAGATAATTCGACCGCGAAAAGTGTCACTTAGCCCCCGCTTGGTTTTTTTGATAACTCCAATTTCCTCTGCAATATTGAGTATATGTTGTTTGGGATTTTCTTGATCTTTTTTTGTTAAGAAGTCGACCAAGTGGTTTTTGTCAGAGGGGGCAAAGCCTAGTTGGAATTGGTTGGCAATTTCCTCTGAAATTTTTCTTGTTACTATGAAATCGCGGAAGACTTTAGCTTTTGTTTCTCTTGGGTAGGAAAAATAAATTGCCTGTGCCGCAGTTAAAATGCGAAAAGCCGTTTCAAATCGAGGATTAAGTTTTTGAGAACTGCGGTTGTCTTCAAAGCTAACACCAAAAACATCGGCGAGCTCTTTGAGGGTTTCAACAAAACCTTTATTTCTGAATTTTTCCACAAAACTGATGGCATCACCGGCCTCACCACACACAAAACATTTATAAAGTCCTTTAGAATCGCTGACCTTGAGGGAAGGATCGTGGTCGTCGTGAAAAGGGCAAAGACCTTCGTGATTACCCCCTTTTTTATTAAGAGAGATATACTTCCCTACAACTTCAGAAAGGGGAAGGGATTTAATATAGTCTTTTAATTCATCAACTTGCATTCGAGGACCATACTCTTAATCTTTATGTTTTTAGAGAGAAAAATTTTTTCAAATTTAGTTTGGTATTGGGTCAATTCTGGGAACTGATGATCACTGAAATCAGTGTAGAGGTCCTCCGACTGGCATAAAAGTGTCAGTTGCTTGTTTGAAGTCATCGTTGATTCTTGAAACTTGGAGAAATGTTTTTTCATCCATTGAAAATATTCATCGTGATCTGTTTTTATATAAATTCTTCCACCTGGTTTAAGTACTTGAAGACAAGCTTTAAGAAATGGAGTTTGAAAAAGTCTTTTCTTATTGTGGCGAGTTTTTGGCCAAGGATCGGGAAAATAATAGAGAAGGGTATCAACTTCATTTTCAGAAAACAGGTAGTGAATGCGTTCCCCCTTGGCTCGCAGATAACAAAAATTCTGGTGCTCAAGACCAGAGAGTTTACAAGCGAGCTGATAGCTTCTTTTAAATCGGTAGTCGAGACCAACATAGTTGATATGGGGATGGTCTTGAGTATATTTCATCATGAAGTGACCGTAACCAGTACCAATTTCAACAACTAAGGGAGCATTCTTCTTGAAAAAATCAGCATTCCAATGGCCGAGAAATTTTTCGCCATCATTGTCCCTTAAGACAAAGGAGTTAAATTGAGAGAGACGATTGTGATAAGGGTTATTGTGTTGGTATTGAAACTCTGGCGTATAGGAATAATCCAATTGATTATTGTGCGCAATGTTGGTTTGAGTTGAATCCACAATGATCATTAGCATTAAAAAGTGTTCTATGTAAAGAAGACTTCAGGACTTATCGAATGCTGATAAGTCCTGAAAGTTGATATGGAAATTAAAGACCTTTTTTGACGTTAGGTTCTTCTTTCTCAGTTGGGATTAGAATTTCCTTAGGAACGACCCAGCCACCTTTATTTCTTTGATAGTAGCAGTCCAAAGCATGACTCATTGAATAAGTATAACCGTCAGAGTTGAAATAGCCTTGATCTCCTACATTTGAGACAACAGGGTACATAGTATTACCTGCTGAATTCCATTGTAGACCTGCGACAATGCGATCAGTTTGGTTCGCTTCTGGGTCGATGTAGTAGTAGAAATCAGTTGGACAAAGCCTTCTATCGCGAGCTCCTCCAATATCTAAAATATGATTTTCTTCTACTAGTCCAGTCACAGGGACAGATCCATCGTAAACGTCAGCCACGTGGTGCATTCCAAAGAGATGCCCCATTTCATGCGCAACAACTTGTTCAAAGAGCGCTGAAGGTTTGTTGTATTTCATAAAAAAGGCTGAGCGAACATTTTTTATTTTAGCAAATAAGAAAGCGGTTCCCTGACAGCTTCCAAACATAGAATGGTTCACTATAATGGTGATGGCTTCTTCGCTACCGTAGCGGGCACTGGCTTGATAAACAGCAGGGCATAATGAATCAAAAAGTTCGTCATCCACAACTTGTCTTACCTTTGTAAGATGGAATTTAAGGTATTTGTTTTTTCCATATTGAACGCGATCATTAATTAAGCCGACAATATCCTGTGAATATCCTAGAGGATCAGTGGTAAGAATTTTATCAGAGGAGTTAATAAAAACAACTTCCACTGGAAATGATTCTCTCGTTCCAGATACTTCTTTAGGATCTCCAATAAAGTGAGTGTCATAGCAGTCTTGTTTTTCGGCATTTTTAATTGCGACCTTTTCTCGCACAACATTGAGTGCGTCTTGAAAAGATTGAATTTGTGATTCTACTTGGGCGATATCTTGGGAGTTGTTAAGTGTTGATAAGATTTGCTGTAGATGCGCTATCGATTTATCGAGCTCATCAGCTTCAATGGCAAGCTTTTCTAGCTCTTCTTCTATGGCGACGATCTCTTCAGTTGAACACATTGGTTGTCCGTCTAAACGATAAGAATTCTTCTGGTTGTTGTACGAAGTACTTTCTTTTTTAGAGTCTAAACAACTTGAAAGTTGTCCCATAAGAAGGATAAACAGAATAAAAGTTTTTAATTTCATAAAAAGCCCCTTGTTGCCAAAACACAAATAAATTACCCCTTATAATCTTATTTTAAATTTGAGTAGGAATCAGGAGCGGTTATTTATCGTGGATTTATGTCAAAAACTGTGAAATATCAGACAGATAAAGAAAATATTTGCCTTTCAATTTTTGAGAAATTTTGCCCATAAATTTTGGCAAGAGTAGGAGAGAGTGGATCTTATTAAAGATCAGCAACAATTATCTAATCTTAGGTTTTTTGAATTTTTCGAAAATTAAAAATGAGATGCTCTTGAGAATGATTGAGGTCTTGGTGGAAGCTGCCAAAGAAAAGTGACAAATTTGAAATAAAAAGTGAATTGAGTAGAGTTAGGGCCATGAAATTGATTGTCAGTGTTTGATAAAGTTGCCGCCTTTAAGCTCTTGAAAATAGAAGATTATGACTTCATAAAATGTCAAAGTTGATCCAGAAGAGGGTTTCTAAGTGAGCTCGAAGTTAAAATAAACTGATAGAGATTATGTTTTGAGTTGTTAGTTGAAATAGCAAAGGAGGAGTTCTGTGAAAGTAAAGAATTTTGAGCACTCATTAGGATCAGGTTGGAAAGACATTGAAAAGTATAAGGATTTAGACTCTGAATCCACTCTTTTGTTAGTCTTTTGTTCTGCAATTTACAGAGATCACCCGGAAGTGTTCAAGGAACTGAAAAGGGAGTATCCAAAATCAGTTATCGTTGGTTGCTCAACTTCAGGTGAGATTCATGGGACAAGGGTTGAAGATTCGAGCTTATCAATTAATTTATTAAAATTTGAAAACTCCAATATAAAAGCTGTTATTAAAAAACTTGAAAATACAGATTTTTCTCAAAAAATTGGAAAGGAATTGGGTGAAGAGCTTCTTGGAAATGATTTAAAAGGAGTAATTCTTCTTTCTGATGGTCTCAAAACAAATGGAAGTGCTTTAACTGTAGGGATAAATAAGGTGGTTGGTGATAAAGGAGTTATTGTCAGTGGAGGTCTCGCAGGAGATGGGGACTCTTTCACGCATACATGGGTCTTATGTGGAGACAAAATTTATAGCGATCACGTTCTTGGTGTAGGGATGTATGGTGAATCTTTGAGATTATCAAATTCTTCTAGGGGAGGATGGGACGTCTTTGGACCTGAAAGACAAATTACCAAAAGCCAAGGAAATACCATTTATGAAATTGATGATGAGCCAGCTCTCGAATTATATAAAAATTACTTGGGAGAAAAAGCGTCGGAGTTACCGGCGAGTGGTCTTCTATTCCCTCTTCAAATTCGGGCTAATAAAAATGATGATAACAAACTTGTAAGAACACTCTTGTCAGTCAATGAAGCAGATAACTCAATGGTTTTTGCAGGGAATTTACCGGAGGGATATCTCGTTCAATTATTGCGAGCGAATTTTGAGAGAATTATAGATGCGGCAGGTGATGCTGCCGAAAAACTTATCCCAAAAGAAGAGCGCAATGAAAAAACACAGACATTCACTTTTGCTGTGAGTTGTGTTGGAAGAAGAATCGTTCTCGGGCAGAGAGTGGAAGAAGAACTTGAAGTCATGCAAGATTCGCTAGGCGATCAGACGATGATTGGTGGGTTCTATTCTTACGGTGAAATTGGACCACAGATCAATGGTAAGGCATGTGATCTTCACAACCAGTCGATGACAGTGATGAATATTGCAGAGATTTTAGACGAAAATAAAAAGAAGGAAAATGCGGCATGAAAACTTTAAAATTTCATAAGGTTTTAGAGCGACAGTTAAAAAAGTCAGGCTTTGGCAAAGAGAATCTTCCGGCTTCAGAAAAAGATTGGGAATTGTTTCTCGAAAATATTAATAATTGCTATAAGCAATATGATGAAGACCGTTATCTTTTAGAGCGATCTTTGGATTTATCATCTAAAGAAATGCAGGAGAAGACTGAGCGAAATAAAAAAATGAGTTTACAACTTATCCAGTCAGCAAAATTAGCTTCCCTCGGAACTCTTGCATCAGGAATTGCGCATGAACTCAATAACCCTCTTGCGGGAATAATGGGGAATGCCCAACTTATGCATTTAAGAGGAAGTCTCGATAATAGTCAAAAAGAGTCTTTAGAAACAATTATTAAACTTAGTGAAAGGATGGGGGGGATTATAAAAAATCTTCTTAAACTTTCTCGTCAAAGTAATGATGTAAGGGGTGATTTTATAGATATACAAGACCCTATAAATGATTGTTTGGATTTGACTAAAAAACAATTCTCTACTGATGATATTGAGATTAATTATGATGTCAAAACTTCTCATACTACAGTGAAGGCAGATCGAAACACTCTTGCGAGTGTCTTTCAAAATCTCCTGAGCAATAGTCGCGATGAATTTATAAAAATAAGAGATAATAAACCTAAGATTATCAATATTTCTTTAGAAGAAGATTCTGAGAATAATATGCTTTTAGTTCGATATCGCGATAATGCCGGAGGGATGAGCAATGAAGTTCTCAATAAAATTTTTGATCCCTTTTTCACCACAAAAGGAGTGGATCAAGGGACGGGATTGGGGATGGCTATTTCTAAACAGATCATTGAAGAATTAGGGGGGGATATAAAAGTTTTTACAACAGAAGGTGTAGGTTCTGAGTTTCTCATTTGCCTACCAAATTCAATACGTCGGGAAATTGAAAGCCAGCAAGTCGTTCGAAGTCTAGATAAAACTTCGCCTGAAATCAGAGTTCCAAAATTTATGAAAGAAGAAAAGCCAAAAGTCTTGATAGTGGACGATGAAGAATTCGTCTGTCAGTATCTTAAAAAGGTTCTTGAAGATAAATTCGATGTTTACTCAACACAATCACCAATCAACGGAGTCAAATTATTGAAGGAAGGCAGGTTTGATATTGTAATGACGGATTTAAAAATGCCCATTCTTTCCGGGGACGAAGTTGCTAAGAATGTGAAAAAATATATGCCAGCTGCTAGTTTGATCTTTATCAGTGGCCATGTGGATGAAGACGATATCAATCAGCGCTTGGAAGGATTTTATCCTTGTACATTTCTCACGAAACCTTTTCCTGAACCTGAAAAAATTCTCAACCTTTTGTGTAACCTCAAGCAAAGATTTATTGCTTAATTAAAAAAAATAGACCTAATTTTTGAGGGGGAAGATTTTATCTCCCCCCTTCCTTTGTGAAGGATAATTAGGTCTATACTTAACTCAATAATCTCAAAGCGTTTTGAGAATTTGTGTTGGCTTGAGCTAATACTGCGGTACCTGCACTTTCAAGAACATTGAGTCTTGCTATATCAGCTGCACCTTCAGCATAGTCGAGATCTCTAATTCGGCTATTGGCTGATGATAGGTTTTCAACTGAAGTTTCTAAGTTGTTTGAAGTTACTTGAAGTCTGTTTTGAAGAGCTCCAAGACTTGCTCTTTGTTCAGAAACTCGAGAGAGTGCTTCGTCGATGTTGACTAGACTGTCTCTTGCTCCATCTTTTGTTTCGACACTTAATCCTTCAATTCCAAGATTGTCTGTAGTGGAATTGACAGCACCAGAGTCAAAAGAGATTCTGTCTCTAAACTCATCGTTTAGAATACCAACTTGAAAATCAAGTTTATCCCCTTGGCCGTTGAGAAGTGGAGTTCCGTTGAAGTTTGTCACTTCAGCGACCCTCTGAATCTCTTCAAGAAGATTTTGATACTCCATGTTTGTAAATTGTCTTTCTTTATCTCCAATCGTGTCTGAAGATGATTGGATTGCTAACTCTCTAAGGCGAGTAAGCATCGTCGATACTTCACCAAGTCCCCCCTCAGCCACTTGAATCATACTAATACCGTCATTAGCATTTCGATTGGCTTGTTTAGAAGAGCGAATTTGTGATTTCAAGTTTTCGCTGATGGCGAGCCCAGCAGCGTCGTCAGCCGAACGAACAATTCGTTCACCTGAACTCAATTTAGCAGTGATTTGTTCTTTTCCACTGACTGCTTTCCCCAGTGGTCTCATCGCTGATAGAGATGCGATGTTGGTGTTTACTCTAAAGCCCATAATTATCCTCCTTTAACCATAAATCCTCCTTAAATGTTCAGATCACGAAGTGACCCGCCCCATGGCAACCATGCCCTTGGGGTTGTTGTTAAACTTCTTGTAGACTTAGTCGGTTGTGCTTTTAAAGACATTAGAAAAAAAGTGTAGAAATTGTGTTAAGACCTACTTGATCAGTCTTGTATTATTTTTTCTTCAACCAATTTTCAATAATTAAGGCCGCTTTTTTCTGACTGTTTTCGTCTTCTAAATGTTGATTGATTTCTTTTACGACGGTGTTGATATCTTTTTCAGACCAAAGATTTTTAATTTTTTTATAGTGGGATTGATGAGGCGATTTTTTGGTATCGCCCTTTTCTCTTTTAGATTTATTCATACAAATTTTAGTAAAGTTCGCTATCAGCAGGTTTTTTTCTTATGTTGTCCATGTGCTCTTCAATCACTTCGTAGAGTTCAAGCTTAGTCTTGCGAGGGTCCATTCCATCGGGCATAACGGAGTATACAAGCTCTCCGTCTTTTTCAGTGAATATGTACCAGCGGTTTCCTAACTTCTGAAAAAGAACATCTGAGCCAAGATCTTTTTTGTGTTTTGCCTTCTTAATATTTTTCACCAAACCCTCCTAAGGTTAAATCTCTTAATGAGCCTAACGGAGGTTAGAAAAAAAATTTTTATTAAGAATTCTCAGCTGGAAAGAATTGCTTAGGGGAAAAGGAAATTATTAAACTCCAGTAGTTGAGAGTTTTTCTATAGCTTTGAGAAGTGCTTGATAATTCGATTCATAACGATAGCCATTACTTTGAACTTTTCGGACGGGAAGCCATTTATAATCGACGTGTTCATCACTCATCTGAACATCAAACTTGGGACCGAGATAAAAATAGACTTTTTCTTGAACGTGACGATCTTTGCGGTCTGTGAAGAAAAACTCTGTCTCAATTTGGTTAATTTTTTTTTCGGCTACGGATTTGTCGATTCCAGTTTCCTCAACTAATTCACGAACGGCAGCCTCATAAAAAGACTCGTGTGGCTCAACTGAGCCAGTCACATTTTGCCAAAAAGATCCCCGCTCTTTGTTTGTTTTAAATACGAGAACTTCAAGATCGGCTGAAGAGGAGTTGTTTCTTCCTAAGACAACAACTTGAACTTTTTTCTTCATGAGTATTATATAGCCTACTGCATTTTAATTTGCTATTAAAGAATCATGGATCTTCAGCAATTAATCTACACCATTGCCCAGTGCTTGCCGGGCTTTCTTTTGGCTATTGTCCTCCATGAAGCAGCGCATGCTTATGTGGCCATGAAATTTGGAGACGATACAGCTGAAAGAATTGGAAGGCTCTCCCTCAATCCAGCTGTTCACTTCGATATGATGGGGACGGTGATTTTTCCTCTCATCAGTCTCTCACTCGGAGGAATAGTTTTTGGCTGGGCTAAACCCGTACCCATTGATTCTCGAAATTTTAAAAACTACCGCAAAGGACTTTTTTGGGTAAGCTTTGCTGGCCCACTGTCGAATTTTATTTTGGGAACAATTTCAGCATTTCTTTATGCTGTTGTTTTTACGAACATGTCAGTTGATTCTGTCTATATGCAGCATTTTCTCAAAATGCTCGAATACTCGGTGCTTATTAATTTTATTCTTGGCGGATTTAATCTCATTCCACTGCCTCCTCTCGACGGCTCAAAGATGGTGGCGAGTTTTCTCAAACATAACGCATTGAGAAAGTATGAAGAAATTGCAGCCTATACGCCTTATATATTTCTAGGATTGATTGCTCTCAGTTTTATGGGTATCCATATTCTTGGTTATATTCTCATGCCCGTTTATTATTCGGGGGAAATCCTCAAGAGAATCTTTATCTCAATGCTCTTATGAGGAAACTCAGTATTAGACGACCGGGAGTGGCTAAGTTAAAATTAATTGATTAGATAAGTTTTTAGGGAATCAAATCCATGTTGAACAAAGATATTATTGTCCATGTTGATCATTTTGATGGGCCATTGGCCTTGCTTCTTTATTTAATTCAAAAAGAAGAGATGGACATTGAAGAATTGGATCTAACGAAGATTACTGGTCAGTACTTGAATTATCTCGAGAAAATGAAGGAACTCAACTTTGATCTCGCAGGGGAATACCTCTTTATGGCTTCAACTCTGACATACCTTAAGTCAGAAAAAAGCCTTGATATGGATAAAAAAGCTGCAGGGGAAGAAGAGGTTTCTGAGTTTGATATTCAAACCAAACAACAACTTATTCAAAAACTTAAAGAGCTCGAAAAATTTCAAAAAGTTGGAAACGGGCTTTGGACGCTACCTAAGCTTGGTGAAGAAACCTTTGCTCGCCCCAAGCTTGATAAAAAAGAACATTTTCCTCCCGTTTTTAAAGATATGAGCTTAACTCAACTGACCGGGCTTATGATCGATTTTCTCAAAAGAGAAAAACGAAAATTTGCTGTTATAAATAAAGAAAAGCGTTCTATTAAAGCGCGTCTTCTTATGCTCAAAGAAAAACTTAAGATGGGATCTCAGTATCGTTTCAACGAACTTATTACAGAAGAGGATGACAATGCTCTCGAAGAAATTGTCATGACTTTTATATCACTCTTGGAATTAGCAAGATTGAGAAGAATTGAACTTTTTCAACCAGACGTAGATACTTCACTATATGTCACAGTGGTAAGAGATCTGAACGATTTTAATGTTGAAGAGGCTAGTGGTTTTGAAGATGAAGAAGTTTCGGAAAAAGTAGAGGCCGTGCTTCATTAGGATAGACGAGGAATAAATTATGGAAATGGAAACATCGACTCAGAGTGAACCAATTGATTACTCTTGGAATATGAAAGTTGAAGAGGAAGAGCAAAAGTTGCTCGAGGATATGTGGCGTTCCCGCACTGGTCTCAATGAAGAAACACTTTGTGGAGCCATTGAAGCACTTATCTATATGAGCGAAAAGCCACTTACAATTCAAAAAATTAAAAAAGCGATTGATGAAGATATGCCTTTAAGAGTTATTTATGACTCTATCGAAAAACTTCAAAACGAATACAAGCAATCACATCATGGGATTCGCCTCGTCGAAGTCGCCCAAGGTTATCAATTTCGAAGCAAAGTACAGTATTCTCGCTTTATTAAGAATATTCACCGTCTACCCGTCATCAACCTCAGCCCACTCGCACTAGAAGTCCTTTCAATCATCGCTTTTAAGCAACCTATTTCTAAAACTGATGTGGATACCATGAGAGGAGTAGACAGTGCTCACGTTTTGAGAGCGCTGATGGATAAAAAACTCATAAAGGTGCTTGGGCGCTCTGATGAAACAGGAAAGCCAAGTTTGTATGGGACCAGTGATGAATTTTTAGAGATTTTTGATCTTAATACTCTAGACGATCTTCCATCAATGAATGATCTTCTCGAGATGGCTCAAGAAAATACAGTTGGCGATATTGAGGATATCAAAGAGATTGTGGGTTCCGCGAAAGATACGTTTATGTTTGATGATATCGATGAACTCGACCAATTGAGTAAGAATATTAAATCGATTTCTCCCCACACGGAATTTACTAAGCTTTTAAAAGAGAACACTGAGAAAAAGAAGACGACAGAGCAAGAAAGCCCTGAAAACGAAGTCGAAGAAATAATTGAAAAAACGGCTTTCGATATCCTTGAAGAGTATATAGAACCTCCGAGATCTGGTGAAGAAATCGAAATTTCAGCTGCTCATGGCGAATGGGAACCAGAAGAAATTCAAGAACTTGAAGAGCAAAAGGCCAAGCTTGCTGAAGAGTTAGACCAAGCCTTTGCTAAGATGATGGGAGTCGAAGAGGAAGTTCTGGCCCAAGAAGTAGAATCTACAGAGGATGAGGAAGACGATTTGACAGAATTTGAGATAAGTGATTTATCTGCCATACAGAAAAAGATTGAAGATATGTCTTCAGATTCAGAAAATTCAGAACAGTAAATTTAACTGTTACACCTTTTTACTGTCGAGAGATAGGAGATTAAAATGAAAAAAGAAATCCGCTTACAAAAGTACATTGCCGATTGTGGAATCACTTCTCGCCGTAAGGCCGAGGAGCTGATAACTCGTGGTTTAGTTAAAGTGAACGAAAAAGTTGTCACGCAACTGGGGACAAAAGTTATACCCGGGTCTGATCTCGTGCAAGTTGAAGATAAGGTCATTGATCGTGACGGTCTTCAACGAGTTTATCTAGTGATGAATAAGCCTCGGGGGGTTGTGTCCACTGTCTTCGATCCGGAGGGTAGAAAAACAGTTCTCGATCTTTGCAAGGGAATTAAAAGTCGAATTTATCCAGTCGGTCGCCTTGACTATCTTTCAGAGGGTCTTCTCCTTATGACCAATGATGGAGAGCTCACACAAAAACTCATCCATCCTAAATATGAAATAACCAAAGTATACGAAGTAAAAGTCTTTGGGGTTGTGACTGAGGGACTTTTGCGGAGACTGCGCACGGGAGTTAAAGACAAGGGTGATCTTCTGGTGCCTGAAAGTGTTCGGATCATTGGGCAGTTGCCTGCTAAAACTTGGCTTGAGTTTCGCTTGAAAGAAGGAAAGAACCGAGAAATTAGAAGAATCTGTGAAGCTTGTGGATTGACCATTGATAAATTGCGTAGGGTGGCTATTGGGGGATTAGCTTTGGATGGTATCAAGCCGGGGGATTTCAATATTGTTAGCCGAAATGAACTCCTAAGAGCAATAGGGCTTAATTCTAATGGTGAAAAAGTTAAGGATCACAATTATATTTCAACCAAGAAAAGTATTAATAAGAAAAAACGTTTGAAAAATTTGAATACGGAAGCGGCTCAAGCTGATGCTCAGGAATTTAAGATTTTCCGAAAAGATAAATATTTTGAGACGATGCTTAAAAGAAAAAGAGAGCAAGCGGAAAGAGAACAGGCTGAAAAAGATCAGTTGTCGTAAACGTTGGTTTCCGAGGTGTAGAGCTTCTCTTGAACAGAGTCAAAAGAATATTCTAGAGCCTGTTCGGCGTAAGCAATTTCATCTCCAGCTTTCACAAAAGTTGCAAAGTGTGATTGTTTTACGAGGGCTGCAAGATTGCGAACAGCTTCTTGAGTTTGCTTAAAGAAAACTTCTTCGCTGTCAGTGCTGATGATATCTTTCATGAGTGTATTTAATGTTTTGATGAGCCTTTTTTGTTGTTCAGTCATGCCTTCTGTATCGATTTTGATGACGAGATTTTTATCGTAAGAAAATTGCTTCATAAAGACTCCTTTTAGCTGCCATACATCACACTTTTCGGAAATCCCCACTAAAGCTTAACAAAGAGAGTCTTTTAGACGGTTTAATTGCACAAAAACTGGACTTTTTTCCTCGCATTATGTAGTATTGACCATCTTAAGCTTTATCTGACGCGGGGTGGAGCAGTCTGGTAGCTCGTCGGGCTCATAACCCGAAGGTCGTTGGTTCGAATCCAGCCCCCGCAACCAATCAAAATATTTTGCTTTCAATTAGGCCCGACGATCGTTTTGTTGGCTCGCCGGGGTCGTCGAACTTGCGGTTTGCATTTAGCAAACCGGTTTCTCCTCCCTAACCCGAAGGACAGTTTTAGTTGTAAATGGTACGTCCACACTTTTGGGACCTTGTGCATAAATTGATCTCAAGGTTTACCAATTTGTTGATGTTTTTTATACTTAAGGATTTCTGTAGAGACAGCCTGTCATCTTTCATTGGTCCGTACCGGACACATCGTTTACACTTTATACCGGAGACATAGTTTACACTTTTTCAAAGCCAAATGGGTCGTCTACCGGTTCGACTCTTCTCCCTGTATCGTCAAAATATCCTAAATCATAATGGACTGCGCCCTTTAAGTTAGACAGCTCGACCCGATATTTTTAGTTCAAGAATATCGGGCAAAACCCCACCTTTTAGCGATTTTTACCCGCTATTCGATAGCTCAAGATTAATATAAAGGCACCTGGTCAATTCACATTGGTCATGTAGACTTTAAAATTAACGAATTTATAAGGACGACCACAGGTAAATTTGACAATATAATCAATTAAGAGGTTTTCAGGGTTGATATGAGTATATACATTTTGGTTAGATTTCTATCTGTAGCTGCCATATTGCAATCGTGTGCAACGTATGTAAATCAAGTATCTTTCTCAGTAAATGAAGCTAACAAGAAAGAGATTATTACTCCGAGTAAGAAGTTTCTTATCGCTTCAAATACAAAAATGTTTGTAGGAGTAAGTTTACTAAAATTGGAAGAAGATGGTTTGTTAAGCACATCTGATTCGATTACAAAGTGGATCCCAGAATTGAAAAAATCAAAATTCCTAAATAACTGGAAGAAAGTAACTCTGGATGATCTTGCATTTCACGTGGCACATATTCCTAATTTTTATGCCTCCACACTATTTCAGAAAAAAGCTTTCAAAGAAAAAATTGAAATTAATGAATTTATTAATTTTTTAGTTAAGAGTGAATACCTAGTGCAACCAGACGAAAAGTTCTCCTATTGTAACACATGTTATATTTTACTTGGAGAAGTGATCAGAAGATGCTCTAAAACTTCATTCAATTCATTTCTCAATAGAACATTCTTTAAAAAGTTAGGAATGAGTAAAACTGAGATTGATCCAAAATCTAGAATATTTAAAAATTCTAAACACAAAGAAATGCACGCAAATGATCTATTTTCTGATGGCAATCTAATATCAACACCTGAAGACATGACAATATGGTTTGATGGCATATTAGGGAAAAAAATATTTAATCAGAATAAAACTTTTCAAAAGTTTTATAACGCTTATGTAAATAATTATAGCTATGGTGTTTTTTTTACAAAAAATACTAATGGACGATTCATTTCACATGGTGGATCCTGGGCCAATTTTCATAGCCGTTTTAAAGTCAACCTTGACAGTGGAGATTATTATTTCTTCGCTACCAGTTCGCTAGAAGTTGATAAATTTCAAAAAATTGTAGACCAGTTTGATAAAGGATTCTCATCAAAAGACTAGAAACAAAGCGAGTTGAAGTCTATCAGGAAACTCTAGACCAAATTCCAAGGCCCGATATTTTTAGTTCAAGGATGTCGGGCAAAACCCCCAAATATCGTTAAAATCAACTATCATAGAAAAGCTCAGATTTAATATAAAGGCAGCCGGTCAAAATTCTTTTGAATGATGATCATCTTCCCGAGGATATCTTTCTTAGCAATCGATTAATATTGACAGTTGTTATCATTCGTGATAAGTTCTCTTGTGTGACAACTGTGGTTCAGATCAACGAAGCGATACAAAGAAAACTTGATGAAGATATCAAAGTTGGGCGATTTAACGCAGAAATCAGAGATCTTATTGCTTTTTGGGCGACTGAGATCAGAGAAATTGGGTATGAAGAGTATATAAAATCCCCGCTTGCGAATTCACTCAAAGATCACAAGTTAAAGGGAAGCAGGGAGAATGAAAGGGCAATAGAGTTAAATGAGAGGGGTGGTCGGCTTGTATACAAATATTACAAGAATAAAATTACTGTAAAGGTAATAAAAATCACAGCAGACCATGATTATAACTAAGGAGGTCAGATGGGTTCAATAGATAAAGTAAGGCTCACATCCGGAAAAATACTAAAAGCACTTCGAATACGTTTTGGCTACACACAAAAAGACGTTTCTGGGGCTATTAATATTTCAGTGTCTAACCTCTCTGCTCTAGAAAATGACAAAAGAAACTTGGGGGTAGAACTTGCTGCAAAGTTTTCGGTACTTTACGGGACAAGAATTGAAAGTTTATTATTTCCGAATGGACTCAAAGCAATGAAGGGCTATAATGCCCTTATTAAGAAGATCGAAAAATTAAAAGAGGTTGCTTAGGAGGCATAAATGGAAGGCTTACCAAAAGACGTGCTTGAAGCCTATGAAAGTGCGAAAGAGGTTATGAAAAAAGCCTACTCACCTTATTCCAAGTTCAAAGTAGGTGCCGCAATTAGATTTAAAGAAGGCTTATTTGCCGCCCATAATATTGAAAATATTTCCTTTCCTGCAGGGAGTTGTGCTGAAACAATTGCCATAAATTGCGTAATTAACCTTCACGGTAGAGTTGAGTTCAAGTACATTGTCGTAGTTGCTGATTCGAAGGATCTTATTTCACCTTGTGGAATCTGTAGACAAGTTATGAGAGAACACGTTTCTGATCAATTTAAGATCTATATGGGTGATATGGATGGGGTTAAAAAAGTGATGAGTATCACAGAACTAATTCCCGGTGTCATCAGCTCACTAGATTAGCAAATCCCTAGTCATAGTCACAAAGCCTGGCTCCTGGACCTCAGGAAAGCCGGACAAAATTTCAAAATCCAGACATTTTTTACTGCTATCTAAAAGCTCAGACTTAAAATAAAGGCACCTGGCTAAAATTCTTTAGTTTGATGGACGGACTATAGAGCGACAGAATAAGATTAAGCCATGAGAAGAAGCAAGTTCGTAATTCTTCACATAACAATTATACTCTTTGGAATTAGTATTCTTGCTTTTATGCTCTGGGAGCCACATGTTGAGGGTAGAAATGCACATGCCACGCTCTATGAAATCTACTTTAATGATGGCTTTTTAGCTTATGTTTATATAGGGTCAATACCATTTTTTATAACCATCTATCATGCATTCAAAGTATTTGGATATGCTGGTCAAAATAGATTAGTTTCTCATGAGTCTATCAAAGCTCTGAAGATAATAAAATATTGTGCCTTGGTTCTTTTTGCTTTTGTTATTGGCGGCTCGATATACATTTTATTAGGTGAAAGTGATGATCGAGCAGGTGGGGTCTTCATGTGTGCACTAGCTTCCCTGGGGGCGATCATTATTGCTACAACTGCTTTTATATTTGAACAGTTCATTTTTAAGTTTGTCATTGAAGATTGAAAAACTCATTGATTTTCGTCAGTTAAATAAAATGTGGACGTACCTTTTGGGAGTAGGTAAGTTTTTTATATGAATTTTAAACTACTGATTGTTTTAAGTTTGTTAACAATAGATGGGGCATTTGCTCAATGGGATGATATTTTAACTCCAGAGCAGTTACAAAAATTGGGTGCAGAATATGAGCCAGCTAATCACCCGATATGGGAAGGAATAGATCTTTATTCTTCTCCCTTTTTGAGAAAAACTTCGAATGTTATAGATTACAAAACTCCTAAAAAATTAAATGATGATTTCTTTCATCTAAGTGTCCATCCCTGCTGTTCGCCTGAGGAAGAAAAAGATACGAATGGCATAGAATTGCTTGCAGAAAAATTTCAAAAATTGAGTATTCCAAGTGTTTTACTCGATCGTTATTCAAATACGCTAAATCGTAATTTTTTTGATTTGGAAGTTAATGATTATATGTCTGGTGGGGGTGAACATTTACTTAGTTTGACTTCGTCGCATCATAAAGTTGTTATTACCGGAGGCTATATTGATGGGTGTGCAGCGTATGCCATGGCCTTATTTATCTCGCAGATGAAAGTTAATAACCAGCATGAATTGGATTTTTATATTGTTAGAGAACTTGCGACACCTTTTTGCCAAATCGAAGGATTGGGGGAAGCAAGTGTCACAGGACTCGATGAGTGCTTAAAGAAACATTTCGTAAAAAAATTTGGAATTATTCCTTATTTAAAACAATTAGTCGGGACCATCGTGAGATACGCAGAGGGATTGGGGGCTAAAGCAGATATTAGCTATAGTTTTAGTTTTGAAAATCAAACAGTTGTCCTCTCTAAAGGGCAACATAAGGTTCATTTTCATTTTGAGAGTGAGAAAGAAGTTTTAGATAGAGTCCTTAACGATTAGCGAGAAAAAGCGAACAAGTCATCCAGAAAGGTAGATAATTTTTGGAATTGTACTTAAAGACAACATCTTTATATTTTTCTTCAAATTTATAACTATCAGGAAGGGCCGCAAGTTCCTTTACTTTCTTACTTGGTTTTCTCCATCTCCAAGTGAGCATTGGCAGTAATTTTTTATATTTCTCCCACGGGAGACCGCTTTGAGTTAGATAGAGATAAAATTGATCTATCCCTTGTTGATAGCTCTTAATGGCTCCACCGTTATGATAAACAAGAGGTTCTTTTATCGTTTTTAAGTACTGGATTCGTGAGTTGAAAAGCTCAGTAATAAGTTCGATCTTCTCGCTGCTGTCCTGGGCGCGTATGGCCCTGACTTCGATTCTTGATTGGCTCATATCAACCATGTCCATTTTGTGTAAGTTTATTGCACTTCCCATGACAAATTCAAGTTCATTCTTTAGTCTTTTTCTGAAAATGAAAGCGGCTTCTTCAGGATAGTCTTTGTATTTTCTGTCAAATTCTTCAAGAATGTTTTTGAATGTGTCCCTAGATTTTTTTGATAAACCAGCGGTTTTCCACCATTAACACCTCTAAAATCATCATAATAGAGAACTCCCGTGTAAAGTTCTGAGT
Source organism: Halobacteriovoraceae bacterium (assembly GCA_020635135.1). GTDB lineage: Bacteria > Bdellovibrionota > Bacteriovoracia > Bacteriovoracales > Bacteriovoracaceae > JACKAJ01. The sequence continues at coordinate 831,906 of JACKAJ010000015.1, read as the reverse complement.
GATTAACGTAGTCAACGATGAAATTCCTAAAAAGCAGTGGGTCTGTATCAAAGAGACCTTCGACTCCGATATTGATGTGACCCATTCCAAAAATTTTTCTAGTGAATAACCCAGCGAGCCTAAGTGTTTTGTAAATGTCTTTTTGAATCATCTTACTGTGAGTTTTGAAAAACTCATTAGTCGTCGGTTTGGATTTAATTTCAATGACAACGGGGTCGTAGGTGATTTCAAACCACCATTTATCGAGATTGGGATAAATAATTTTTTTTCCTTTGAGAACAAAATAATAGAGATCATCGGGATCTCTTTTATAGTTTGAAATATCGTGGTAGATAGAGAGTAATATACTTCCTTGAATTCTATTAACACTATCTGGAATAAGAAACGCCATATAAGCTGATGGAAAGAGTGTCAAAGGATTAACTGTCGAAAAATAAACAGCAGCCCCTGTAAGGGCACGGTTAATTCCAGAAACAAATTCTAGTTCGAGTCCAAAAACAGGAATAACCTTTTCAAGTTTTTCAGTGTCTTGAGCTGAAGCCCAAGATGAAATCATAATAATGAGAGTTAATAAGTATTTTAGGAACATGACATATCTTCTCTAATAATCATTTAAGTAAAGGTTACAAGGATCTATGGGTTCGCCGTTTCTTTCAGCTATTTCTTTGAGAAGATTTAATATTTTTTTATCTTCTTTCCAAATGGGTGGCAAAAGCCAACGCCTACGCGTATCATTGAGATCTCTTGCAATATAAGTGAGATAAAAAATAGTAAGATCTTTGTGTTGTTCGGATCCAGCACCCAATAAATCGATAAAATGTCTTAGTTGATTGTTGAGTTCTTCTGTGAGACCTCTATTCTCAGGATGGAGCTTATCTAAAATATTTTCATGGATTAAGTAACTTTGATAATCGTAGAGTTCTTTTAAAAAGATGGAATACTCCTCAAAACCCAAACCTTTATCATAATTCAAAAGTATTTTGAGAACATCAAATTTTTTCTTGTACTTATCCATTGTTATGTATTTAAAAATATTTTTTTGAAGACGAATATCCCCTAGGGGGAAAAAAGCTTTGAAACTTATGAGATCTTCTGTCGTTGGTGTGTCTGAAAGATCAATGAAACGGTAAAATAAATCTGAATAAAAATCATAATATTTCTTTTTCGCTTCAATAATAACGCGAGCATCAAATTTTTCATAGGGAATTAAACCTTCCATATAATTAAAATTTTTAAAAGATTCTGAAATCTCGAGATAGTCTTTTTTGCTGAATTTTTTTATGACGTTTTCATACTTATCCACGATAGGGAAATAGTCATCGGGAGAGCGAACCGTTTTTCTTATAAGAAGTTTGAGTTGCTTGGGAGTATAGTCAAACTTGAGAAGATCTTCTGAAAAGTGAGAATACTCAACATTTTTAAGAGCGAAAATGACGTCATTGGTATTTTGACATAGAGACCAGATGACTTTTGAAACAGGCTTTAAAAGATGGGGTGTTCTATATCGATAATGATTAAAAAAGCGAATAAATCCTTCGAGGTTGTTATAGTCTTGAAGCAATTTTGAAAATTCTTCAAATGAATTGACTATATAATATATATTATCCATAACACTTTGGATTAACTCTAAACGGACCTTAAGATGGGGATCACTCTGATAAGAAAGACTCTCTTTAATTGTTCTCGCTATTGGTTTCAGTTGATCATCCGTTATTAAGTCACTCTGGAGTTGAGTTAAAAAATTAATAAAAACTTCTTCAGTAAAATTATCATAATTTTTACTGGCATGATTATTGAAGAAGGTAATGAATTTGTCATAGAATTCAGAAATATCGTCAGAATAAAATTTTGTTAATTCAAAAAGCTTATTGTGCAGTTGGATAATTTTCTCTGGGGAGTCAAGGACTTGTATGTTTTTTGAAGCATACTTAAGGGCATTCGCGAAGCTACTTTGTTGGCCTATTTTAAGGAGATATTCTTCAAAATCCTGAGAAAAACATAGGGAAGAATTGAAAATAAAGATAATAAAAATGAATCTTAGATACATAAGACTATTTCGGTATAATTAGGGAAAAGTAAAAATTAATGGAGATATTTGAGAGAAAAACTAAGGATTAAGACCTTTAATGTTAGTAATTTCGAGTGTAGCCCCGGCTATTTGTACAGCATTTGAAGAATCAATGTCCTTAAGAATTTGGGTGAAAAGTTTGGTTTTTGTTGAACGCCTTCCTTTGTAATCGGTAACATAGCGTAGGGTAAAAGTGATCCAGTTGGCATCGGCAGTCAGTGAGACGAAGTTTTTAATTTGAGCATCCTCGACGACAAATTTTTTTATAAGATTTTTCCATTCTTTAGCGGCATGCTTTTCATAACTTTCTAAAATTGTCTGAGCAGCTAATTCAATAATCTCCTTTGCTTTACCAATATCCGATCCATAGCGAATGGGAATTTTTATTTCATCCCACAAAAATGGAAAGTCAGCAGAGTAGTTAAATACGGGATTCTTAAAAACGGCACTGTTAGCAACTCTAACCACTCGACCATTGTAGAGATCACCCTCGACCCATGCTCCACACTCCATAAGTGTTGTCCTAAGAGCACCGATATCAATAACGTCTCCTTTGATTCCACCAAGCTGAATCCGATCTCCGATTGAAAAAAAGCCTGCAAAGGTGATTGCGAACCAACCAGCAATACTGGCAATGACCTCTTGCAAAGCGAAGGCAATTCCAGCCCCAGCAACTCCAAAAGCAACTGTTAAACCTTTAAGTTGATCATTGAAAACAAGACTGATAATTAGAATCGCGAGCAAGAAAAATAAAAAGTTAAGAGCCTTTCTCGCCTTATAGCGATTATTTTGATCGACAACTTTTGAACCAATTGTTTTGAAAATTATATTTTTAAAAACAAATGTTAAAAGTAATAAGATTATTACAAATGCAATTTTAGCAACGAATGGTTCATGAATCCATTGGGTCATGATAGCTGTGTATTTTTCCATATTATTTTTAAATACCATTCCAATTGAACAGTAAAGAATTTTGTAGTTAATTTGTGAATAGCTATTAAATTTGAGAGATTTTTTTTTAACCAATGACTTTGAACAAATAATGCTAAGCATTTTAACAGGCTATTTTTCTTTTTTCTAAACATTTAGAAACGATATTTGCAATGGTTTCTTCTTCAAAGGGTTTATAAAGATAAGCACTGACAGAATTTTTAAAAGGACTATCTTGCTCTTCAAAGTTGAAATTAACTCTACCTGTTATAAAAATAAATTCAGGTTGATTTAATTGAGTGTTTTTTGTATTTCTTTTAGAAGGGTAGGCTCATCAATGAGAGGAATTTGGATATCCGTGATAATAAGGTCAAATTTATCAGGGTTTTGGGAGTAAAGATTAAAAGCGTTTTAGCCGTTTTCAGCTGTTGTTACATCTAATCCTAAATCTTCCCAAATTTCAGAAAGTAAAATACGAATTTCAATTTCATCATCAACCAGAATTACATGGCCTTGAATCATTTTTGAATGAGGATTTGAAGGAGGAAGAGATTCTTTTTCCTTTTGAGAAAAAAAGAAAGCAGGTATCTCAATGATGAAAGTAGCACCTTGATTCTCTCCCTTTCAACTGAGGTTTTCCCATTCATTTCTTCGACATAATTGTCGACGGTGAAAAGTCCAATACCTGTTCCTTTGTTAACTTCTTTCGTTGTCATAGCCTGAGTTAATGATTTTGTGAGTTTTGCCAATAACGGCACTAAGCTCTTCAATTTTTCTTTGTTTATTAAATTCCATGAGACTTAAGTTTATCGACAATTTATCAATAAAATTAAAAGTTAATCCCTTGATATAAATAATCTAGTACCGAGGAATCTCTTAAGTTAGGATTTCATTAAATATCATAGCAGCGATCAAAGCTGACTGAATCAGAAAGGCTTCCCACTGTAATCGTTCCTTCACCACAGCCAGTGATTTCCAGCTCAGCAGTACTACCATCGCTACAAGAACCATTCCAAATTCCAGAAACGGCACAGTTACATGTGGAATCGTAGGTGACATTCTCAGGTGAGTAATCGCAGGTGCGAGAAATGCGGTTATTGGTGATACGAATCGTTCCCCCATCAATCACGCGGCCATCGCGACTGGCGCCAGTTATTCCCAGATCACTGGTTGTGGCTGAAGAGAAGTCGTAGACAGTTCCATTAGAGGCATCGGTAACAACTCTTCTTGTTCCATCGTTAGAAAATGTATAAGTGTTTGATCCAGTCTGAGTAATCACTTGTCCATTTGAACCAGCCGTTGTTGCGGTGTAAGTGTAGACTCCATTACTAATTGAAAAATTGGGTTGTCTTGTGATGCTGTGACCAGCAGTGGTCATCGCGCACACGTTATCTGTCGTGGCGTCGTCATAAGTGAGCTGAATAGTTCCATCAAAGGTGATTCCAAAAAGTGTGCAGTTATCGAAACTTCGTGTGATGACATTATTAGTACAAGTTCCAAAAGAAGAAGCCAAGTTACAGGTGGCTGCATAAACAGGAGCAATAACAAAAGTTTCCATTATTTTTTGAAGATGACTTCTTTTCGGAAGTTTATAAAAAGCGAAGCTTCCAGTGTTCCCACCCGCTTCATCGACTGAACTCATGACCTCACCAAGTTGCTGGCTTTGTTCGACAATTGTTCCAGTACTTGAGGTGTTGCTTTCGTTTGCACTATCACCACAAGAGAAAGTGATAAAAAACATGAAAAGAAGAGAAGTTATTTTCATAGGAAGCTCCATTTTTTTTCATTTTAAGGCAAGAATTTGGGAAAGACAAGAAAAAGGCATTTGAGCAAAACAGTAAGATTTATTCCCCGTCATTCCCGATGGCGTCCACCGGGCATCCTGCGAGGGCATTCTCACATTCTTCCATCTCTTCTGTGCTTTTTGGTTGTTTGAGAACGTAAGCATGGCCATCGTCATCATTCATGATAAAAAATTTGGGGGCTTCAATCACACACGCATCACAAGCAATACATTGATCATCAACGTAGTATTTTCCAGATGCATTTTGCCTAAAGCGAGCTTCTTTTTGGGCCATTAAAAGCGAATCTGCTTAGCAAGTTGATAGAGCTCTTGTTTGTTTACATCTTCACCTAAAACTTTAAGAGCATTGGCCATGTTGGATTTTCCTAAAGTATCGGAGAGTTGTTGTTGCTCATTTTTAACTTCTGTTTCTGTATTTTCTACATCTTTTGGAGAAAACATGGAAAGTTTTTTAACAATGCGTTGTTCTTTGTCATTGGAATAAGTAACAACTTCATTTTTATTCAGTTTCATAAGTTCATCAAACTCAGAACGTGTAAATTCAGCAGCACTGACATTGAGGCTAAATCCATCTAGTTTTCTTTTTTGGTAGTAAGAGAAACTATATTTCTTCTGAAGTTCATCAACTTTTTTATAATCACTTTTTTTGAAAGCATCAGAGATTTGTTTGGCAACTTTTTCAGCAAGTTCTTTGACGTTTCCACTTTTTTGTTCTCGAAGATGTTTTTCAGCTAAGTCATTTTTAACCATATTAAATTCTTTAGTGGTACCTTCTTTTTTGTCTTCGAGGAGAATAAGGTGGTAACCGAACTTTGTTTTTACCGGGCTGGAAACTTCACCTTTATTCAGAGAAAAAGCAACGCTTTCAAATTCAGGTACCATGGCCCCAATTCCAAACCAGCCAAGATCGCCGCCTTTGCCTTTACCAGAGGGATCTTCAGTGTATTTATTGGCAAGATCTGCAAAATTGTTAGCATTGATTTCTGATTTAATTTTTTCGATTTTCTTTCTTGCATCAGCGTCAGAAACTTTTTCATCGGTTTTAACGAGGATGTGTTTAGCTTTTACCTGAGCCCCAGTTTGAAAAGAAGTTTTTTCTCTTTCGTACATAGCCTTCACAATAGCGACGTTCTTTTCATCTTTGAGAAAATCTGTAATTTCTTTTTTAGAAACTTCTAAGTGGCGTTTTAATGAGCTGTTTTGGTATTGAACAATATAGGCTTCAATTCCTTCATTCTTCATCTCAAAAGATTCTTTAGCAAAAGCAATTGAGACAGGTGCGACATTGAGGTTTTCTTGAACGGCTTTCGTGATGATATCTTGACGAGTGAAATCCTCATACTCAGAAGGCGCAAAGCGATTTCTTTTTAGAAGTGCCTTATAGAGATTGACATCAAACTTATTTTCTCTTTGAAAATAAGGTTGTTCTTTAATCGTTGCAGAAACTTCTTCTTTGGATGGATAAATATTGAGATCTTGCCCAATACTGAGGATAAGTTTTTGATCGACGAGTGAATCGACCACTCTTTCATAAATTTTAAATTGCTCGATTTGTTTGCTATTGAGCGACTTTCCACCAAAGAGTTGTGAAAAATTTTGAATTTGATAGTTAAAAGTATTGGCAAATTCTCTCATGGAGATTTTATTGCCTTTCACTTTGCCAAAGTCAGATTGGGTGGCCATCTGACTTCCCTGATACCCAGTAAATAAAAACCCGAGAATGATCAGCGAGATCAAGCCTGTAACGATATAATAACTAAAATTTTTTTGTGTTTGTTCTTTCATAGTTAACCTCAATTTTAAAGTGAGCTCATTTTAACGATTTGAGCTCTTTACGTCTAGAAAAGAGATTAATTTCCAGAATAACTCTGGTTGTCATTTACCTATGAGTTGTTCATAATAAAGAGAGATCATGAATTTTAGTTTATTGACCCCAGGAGAAGTTTATTGAAATTTGCCATGAACGATTTTGATAAAAATCGGATCGTCAATTTTGTGTTTGTATTAATTGTCTCAATATGGGGTTTAGCGTTAAAAAAATTCGATTTTTCTGATTCCAACAGGACTCTCTTTCAGCGTTTGATTATTGAAACGGTGGCACCCATCCAAGAAGGCTTTACTTCCACGAAAGGTTTTTTTCAAACTCTAGCTGATAACTATCTTTATATAGTGAACACCAGAAAAGAAAATAAGGTGTTGAAAAAGCAAATTGAAGATCTCAATGAAATTATTTTCCAATATGAAGGTGTTAAAAAAGAAAACAATCGCCTCAAGGAGCTTCTTAAATTTGGAGAGGAAATAAAATATGAAAAAGTCCTGGCCCAAGTTATAGGCTGGGATAGCTCGGGTGAATTTCAAACTTTGAGAATCAACAAGGGTTTAAATGATGGGATTGTCAGAAAATCTGCAGTTATTACATCTCAAGGTTTAGTCGGGATTGTGCAATCTGTTTCTGCAAATTATTCAGATATTATTACTATTTTAGATTTTAATAACAAAGTCGATGTCATATTGGACAGAACTCGTGCTCATGGAATTTTACAAGGAAATGCGAATCAAATTTGTAACCTCAATTACGTTGTAAGATCAGAGAGTGTTGAAATTGGCGATGTTGTTATCACTTCAGGATTGGGAACTATTTATCCAAAAGGAATTCGCATCGGAACTGTTGTTGATGTTGAAAATAGCAAATATGCTTTGACTCAAGATATTCTTGTAAAGCCTTTTGTTGATTTTAATAAAATTGAAGAGGTTGTTGTATTAACAACAAGCATGAATACTGGTGGAGAAAAAATGGACGTTGATGGAGAGAAAAAATGAGGTATTCAACTTCTGAGCTCCTTTCGAGAGCCTTGGTGACAGTTCTATTACTTTTCGTATTAGAAATTATTTCGGCGACAGTCCTGACAAACATGTTTAGCTTTCGTTTAAGATTGTCATTTGCAGTTTTGTTTTGTCTCTTTTTATCAATCTATGTGCAAATTAATTTTCTTCCTTTTTTAATACTAATCATCCAATGGGTTCATTCGATTTTTAGCTTTGAGGGCTGGGCACTGGGGAGTATGATTGGAATTATTTTTGCAGTCGGTTTGAATTATTTAAAAGATATCATTCACTTTGGTACTTATATCAGCCAAGTCATTTTTATTTTTATTTCCTTAAGCTTGTGGGATATCGTTCGCTCGCTGATTATTGGAATAAAATTGAATTCATTTGAGTTTCTCATTAATCACTATTTATCAGATGTTGTTAGCAATATCATTCTCGCATTAGCGAGTCCTTATATTTTTATTCTCTTAAAAGTAATTTGGGCGGAGAATAGCCAAAAGGCATTGAAGGCATAGTTTCATGTTCGGCGAAGAAGACATTGTTAAATCCCATGAAAAAAGAAATCGCGAAGTCGCGACACTCGTTCTTGGAATGATGGGAATTATTTTTGCAAGGCTTTGCTTTTTGCAAGTTTTTAAAGGAGAAGTACTTCATCGCTATTCCATTGAAAATAGATTGAGAGAAGAGGTTCTTTGGGCCCCACGCGGAAAATTTTATAGTCGCAATATGCAGCTACTTGTGGATAACAAACCGCGCTTCGACGCAACCCTTACGAGACAGTATCTCAAAAATGAAAGAGAAACACTCGCCAAAGTTGCTGAAATATTGGGGATGACGATTGATGATATCGACAATGTGATTCGGCGTAATGCCTATGAAGCCAAGTATCGACCAATAACAATTAAAAAAAATATTTCAAGAGTTGAATTGGCGCGCATTGAAACAGAAAATGATGAACTCCCTGGTATCAACGTGCAAGTATCTATCGCACGTGAGTATATTGATAAAGAGATAGGAGCTCATTTATTGGGCTATATTTCTGAAATTCAGCAAGATCAACTCCCTCGCTACCGAAAGCGAGACAACGTCAACTATCGCCTTGGTGATTTTATTGGTCAATCAGGACTTGAGCAACAATTGGATAACTATATCCGAGGAACTAATGGGCAAGAATATGTTGAAGTTGATGCCTTAGGGAGAAAGCGAAAATATATTAACACCGATAATCTTTTTACGGGTGTTGAAAATATTAAGCCGGTTCCAGGAAATAGTTTGATCCTCACCATTGATCGCGATTTGCAAAAAATTGCTCACGATGCTCTTCAAGACAAGGCTGGAAGTTTGGTGGCGATTGACATTAAAACGGGAGAAGTCTTGGCAATGGTTTCTAATCCTGCCTATCTTCCATCAGAGTTTAGTAAAGGACTCGATCCTGAGTATTGGCAATCACTTGTCGGTAACCCCGATAGACCTCTTCGCGACAGAGTTATTCAAGAACACTACTCACCGGGATCAACTTTTAAGGTGGTGACGGCCCTAACGGGTCTAGCTGAGGGAGTGATTAACAATCAGACTGAGTTCTTCTGCTCTGGAGCAATGAATTTTGGAAGGCGAGCTTATCACTGTTGGAAAAAAGGTGGTCATGGAAGAGTTAATCTAGATAAGGCCATTCGTGAATCTTGTAACATCTTTTTTCAAAAAGTGTCATTAAAACTTGATATTGACTCCATAGCTCATTATGCACGGATGCTGGGCTTTGGAAAGAAAACGGGAATTAATATTCCTCGAGAAATTTCAGGACTTATTCCCACCAAAGATTGGAAGCAAAAAACTCAAGGAGTTGAGTGGCAAAAAGGGGAAACTCTTTCTTGCGCAATTGGGCAGTCATTTATTTTAGTTACGACTATTCAATTAGCTTTGGCCTATTCAGCAGTTGCAAATAATGGAAAAGTTTATAAACCTTATGTTGTGAAAGAAATTATCGATAAAGATGGGGAAATACTTAAAACTTTTTCTTCAGAGTTGATATCCGAGCTGAAATTACCTGATGAATATTTTGATAAGGTCAAGCGAGGGTTATTCCAAGTCGTCAATCATCCTCATGGAACGGCAAGGTGGTTAAGAGATTCAGGTTTACTCTTGGCAGGCAAAACCGGAACTTCACAAGTTATTCGGCAAAAAGCTGAAAAAATATATCAAAAATGTGAGTTGATGCCTTATGAACATCGCCATCACGGGGTGTTTGCTGGTTTCGCTCCCGCCAATAATCCGAGAATTGCATTAGCCTCTATTGTTGAACACGGTTGTCACGGATCAACGGCTGCAGCTCCAGTTGTTCAAAAAGTAGCTCTTGCTTATATGAAAAAATATCATCAAGAAGAGTATGAGGAAAACAAGAAAAATTATAAAAAGATCTTAAAGGAGTTTAAGATTGAAATTTAATGTTGAAGAAGTCTTTAAAAAATATGACGTAAGCTTTTTTATAGGAATGGCAGCTATCTTCTTTATTGGTATTCTCAATCTCTATTCAGCAACTTACAATCAAAGCACTTCAGGACTTTATAAAGCACAAATGCTTTATTTTATACTATCAATGATGGTAGGCTTTGCCGTTAGCCTTATCAATTCTAAAAACTTTTATCGAATTGCTTATTATTTTTATGCGATTAATGTCTTTCTTCTCATTTTAGTTTTAGTTTTAGGTAAAGTGGGGATGGGAGCGCAACGATGGTTATCGTTTGGAGTTATTCGATTTCAGCCCTCGGAGTTTATGAAATTATCCTTGGTCTTTGTTTTAGCGCGCTGGTTCTCAGGAAATTCTCCTTACGATGAAATTTCATTCAAACAATTGGTCGTTCCTGGTGTTTTGACTTTTATTCCAGCAATCCTCATTATTGCTCAACCGGACTTGGGAACTGGACTTATCCTGTTACTTATATTTTCTATGATTATTTATTATCGAAAACTTAAGTGGAGTGCGATCTTCAAAGTTGTTCTTTTGGCAGCACTCGCGGGATCTGTCATGTATAAATTCGGGTTGAAGGAATACCAAAGAAAGCGAATTCAAACTTTTATCAATCCTTATCAAGATGCTAAAGGTTCAGGATACAATGCTATTCAATCTGAAATCGCGATTGGCTCGGGGAGAATATTCGGAAAAGGATATCTCAAATCTTCTCAAGCCTCTCTTAATTTTCTTCCCGAAAACCATACGGACTTTGTATTTTCCATTTTCAACGAAGAGCACGGCCTCTTTGGCTCAATTCTTTTGATCATGCTCTACTGCATTCTCTTCTTGAGATTTCTTTGGCTCGCTCGATCTGTCACAAATGTTTTTGATTCCGTGTTTTGTGTGGGGTTGATGGCCATTTTCTTTTGGCACACCTTTATTAACATGGCGATGGTCTCTGGGCTTCTTCCCATTGTCGGGCTCCCGCTTCCCTTTATGTCCTACGGAGGATCGAGCTTAATCACTTTTGGGATTTGTATTGGTCTTGCGACGTCGATCAGTAACTCGCGTTCGATTTTTTAAAGAAAGAATTTTGACCGGGTGTCTTTTATTTAATTCTGAGCTTTTGGTAAAAATGGCTAAATTCTGGGGTTTGGCTGAGATTCTTGAAATAAAAATCTCAGCTCGTGATTTCTGATCTAGGGATTAATGACACACTTATAGCCTTTATAAATAGATGCTCCTAGCGAATGGGAAGAAGCTAGGAACCCATAAATGATTTGCTTCTTTTTTTGTAGTTTCAATGAATCAGCATAACCTCCGATGTCCTGATTCTCGCCGGAAATAAGAATTTCATAAGAGGAACACTTTAATTCACCTAACTCTCTTGATACTTTATGAATTTCTTTAATATAAACTTTATTATTACTGTAATTTCTATCAATCATCTCTTTAGCAATTTCTATTACCCTTTGTTCATTCATGCTTATTTCCACATCAGATTGAGTGTTCATTGCAGAATATAATTTCTGAGCCTGTAGAGAAGCGTCAGATATTTCCAATGGGGTATGAATCTGACAGATCCCCCAATTTGCCATTAAACATGCAATAGTTCCTATAATTAACTTCTTCATAATATCCTCCGTTTTCATTAAATTAATGTTTAAGCTTAATAAGCGATCTATCCTAATAGAACTGTACAAATCAACAGTTTTTTTTAGCCTGTGTAATTTATATAAATGAGAGTATGACTAGAGTTTAAGAATCGTTGCCATTGACGTTGACTTCGCCGTCGCCTTCGCCAGTCAATTCGTTCTCTCGTGTTGACTCAGGTTAACGAGTATACCTACTATACTCAATTAAATTCAGTTCATTGCAAATATCAAGAATGGCCCCTGACTCATGCGCTGAACCTCGAGCAATATCATAAAATCTCGCTCTATCTCTTTTCTGAAATTTCCCATAGCCCTCTGAAATATTCTGCGGAATTGATAAGCTCGAACGTCTTAGTTGATTTTTAATTTCTCCATTATTTCTTGGAATTCCTTAAAGCAATCCAGCGATAATACTTAAAAACTCGATAGAACACTGATAGACTTCAAGTTTTTCATGGTTGAGCTGCTTGAGCATAGTATTCTCCAACTGGCGAGAGCGACGGCGAAGTCAACGTCAATGGCAAGGATTTAAGAAGTTTTCTAAAACCGGGGTAAGCTTGAGTCTTTACAAGTAAAAATTATAAAAGTATTATTTTCATACCACGAGGAGATATACCCCCTTCCATTAGGCGGTATATAGAGGTTTAGGAAAATGAATACAGTTTCAGAAATAGGGTCTTTACTCAAGAAGATCTATAGAATCTATTCTACCCAAGTTTTAAAATACTTAGAAAGTAAGGGTTTTAGTGACCTCCGGGCCAGTTTTCTTGAAATACTCATTTTTGTAGCAGAAACCGACGGACCGTCACTGAAAATGATTGGTTCTGCCTGCAATCTCAAAAAACAAACAATGACTAGCCATGTTAACGAACTCGTTAAACGGGGCTATCTTAAAAAAGTTCAAGGCGTCCACGACAAGCGCGAGCAGCGAATATATTTCACAGAATTAGGCGAGCGCTTTCGCATGAGTTTGCGTGAGGCGATTGTCGAAATTGAATCCCAGTACATTCATAAAATTGGCGAAGTCGAATTGCTTCGAATTAAAAATATGCTGAATGACTTCTACGAAAAACTTTAGGGCGTGTTCTCATTTCAAATTTTGAAGCGAAAAGTTTAGTTTTCAAGCTAGAGGAGTAGTTGAGGAGCGAATTTTTGAGGCTTAGCCAGGGCTTAAGTCGCAGAAAATTCGATGACGAAAATGCTTCTATCGCGAAGAAAAATAGACTTTGCAGCCAGAATTTGAAATGAGAACACGCCCTAAAGATACGGAAAAATTCCACCAAAATTAATCTTATGCGTGATCATGGATGTGAGCAGGGCCGATCCAATGTACACAGTTCCTTCCAGGAGCCCAATACCGATAGACGCTTTTGGATCAGAGTCGAGGAGTTTATAAAAACTTTTCTTGTCTCTTTTGATAGCAAAGATTTTGTAGAGAATCATAACAAAAAGAGGAAGTATGATGGCACTTAAAAGAAGTTTGAGAATAACTCTTAAAGAATAAGATTTAATATCGTAATGGTCTTGGTCAAAAGCCATGGAGATGAGAATTGTATTTCCCAAAATATACCCGGAATAGCTAAAAGAGAGTCCTAGATTTTGTTGAATGAGTTGTTTGTTAAATGAATAGTGAGAGTAAAATTCAAAGAGTTTTGTTGAAAAGCCGAATATGACGATAGAGTAGAGCCAAAGCATTGAGAGAATAACCAACGAGTTTTCAGACTCAGAGAGAATTTGTCTTATTAAAAGCGCAATACAAATGTTAATCGTGAAACTTATAATGGAATAGCTATAATTTTCTCTTTTGAGAATTTCATCAACATAATCAAACTTATAAAGGATAATGCTTTCTGCAAGATAAACAGAAATGAGATACAAGCATATAGTAATAATTCCCATAGTAAAAATATGAAAAATACCAACCCAAAGCGAGTAGTAAAAATTAAACTCTAAAGTGGAGAAGATAAACGCAATCCCGAGCAGTCTTGATAAAAAGTGCAGAGTATCTGGAGGGTTGGCGATCGGATTAAAGATTTTCTTGAGCTGTTTTTTACCATTGGGATAGAGAAAGTAATGAAAATATTTATAAATAAACAATAATACGAACGTAAAAATGGCAAAAAGTATTCTTAAAAAAAAGCGATCGAGTATTTCTTCCATAGGACTCTAAAAAGTATAATTGGTCTTAAAATATTCACTAATTAACGTATTTAATTTTATCTGATCTATTCCAAATCTGCGAGTATCACTGGGAATATATTTTTCTGTAATCTCTCCTCCCTGACCAAATTCATGGTTGAGCCCAGTAAATGGGAGGCCTTTTTCGAGATTTTCAGTGATGGCCTTGTAGAATGTTTTAGTTGGCTTGAATTCACCCCACCCAAAATGCTTGGGGAAGTTTTTATAGGCTCCGTAAAACTTCCAAGAATACTCCCCATGTTCGAAAGTCCATTTTCCAAACTGTCTATTACCAATATATAGCGATCCAGGAGGCATGGGAGTGGTGTTGATTGAACCATTCGAGTCTATGCGAAATAGCGACATTCCCACATATTTTTTAGTGTATTCTGCAAAACTTCTCTTCGTTCGAACCACGACTTCACGGGAAGGTTGGAATCCGTAAATAATTTTATATTTTTGATAATAAGTTTTTATCAAGTAACCTTTTGTAAAATTTTGAGTGAGAATAGCAGTTGCCGGGGCTTTATAAATAAGAGAGCTCAAATCTTTGGCCCGTCGTATGTACTCGATTCCTGTGTTATCCGGCCCAAAGGATTTCGACATGGCGAGATAAATAGCAACAAAAGAAATATAAAATAAAATTCTATTCATTCTTGAATTATAGCATGGATCTTTTGAACTAATTCTTGATTATTGTCGTCAAGATCTGCGTGAATTCTACTAACTGCATGAGCATGGCTGTATTTTGAAAAAAGATCAGTTGCTTCATTAATATCAATATAAATTTCTCCATACTGTTTGGCCACTTTCATAGGGAATGATTCGCGTGGTTCTTTCAGAGTGGAATAGTATTTTGAAAGTCTTCCACTGGATTCACAGAGAATGTATTCAATACCATTGTTATCCAAAAGTTCGAGTATACTTTCTTTTTTATGAGCATCATTATTTCCAAAGCACTCAAAAAGTTTTCTCGGAATCTGGTTTTTGGTAATCTTTTTGGCCCAACGATTTTCACTAGACCGAAGCACTTCTTGGAGATAGTGATCATCGTGTTTAAGATATTCGTGGATTTCTGCAGGTATTCGATACTCTTCGGGCTCTTCATCAAAATAGCGATAGGTCATTTGCTCCAAGCAAACGGCTCGGTAATGAAAGTAAACCATGATAAACATATGAAAACGACTTAAAAGAAAATCATCAAAAGTGGTCAGGGCCCTTTCTGAAATGGCTAAAAAAGCTTTGTTATCGATAACGGCACTTTTTAAATTGTCGATGATCCAATCGAGATCATATTTTCCATAACTTACTCCACAAAAATAACTATCGCGCAACAGGTAATCCATGCGATCACAATCCATTTCAGAAGAAATGAGCTGGTGAAATAATGGAAAATAATTCGTTCCGTTTAAAGTAAAATATTGTGGATCGGTAGTGGTTCCAAGTATCAACTCTGCAATACAATTAGGGTCTACTCCATAGTGATGAGTAGCTTCAGCAAATGATTCTGTAAAAAAACTATCGACAATAGCTTTGACAGTATAGTCTTCGTGATTAGCCTGACGATCTTGTGAGCTTAAATGGAACCTTTTTGGAATTTGAAGTTTCGAGAGTTGGGGCATTACGACTTCAGTTGAATGACTTAGAGGCGCATGACCGATATCGTGCAAAAGGGCCGCAAGTTTCACTGTTTCTTTTAGTCGTTCGAGTTCTTTAGACGGGGCAACGTGATTAAAAAGTTTATCAAAAACCATGGAAGCCGTATGCATCACCCCAATAGAGTGAATATAGCGTGTATGGGTCGCACCGGGAAAAATATATTCTGAAAAACCCAGTTGTTTTATATTTCGCAATCTTTGAAAGAATGGGTGTTCAATAATGGGAACTTCAAATTGACTAATTTGAATTGAACCATGAACGGGATCTCTGATTTCCATTTTTTAAGTTAACTCGTTTTTGTGTTTTTCTAGCCAGGCAATGATATCTGACGATTCATGCATGGGTTTGTCATTAATATACAAGCAGGGAACTGTTCTCCTCCCTGTATCTTGATAGAGTTTGTTTGAATAATCTCTGTTTTCGAGGGTATTTTTGAAAACAATATCCTTCAAGCCTAGTCTTTGTATCTTTTCTAAGACGACTTGGCAAAAAGGACATTGTTCAAAATAGTATAGTTCTAATTTATAAGACAAGTTGATCCTTTAGTATGAATCGTCCTCGTCATCCATAATTGGAGCTGATTTAGCTCTTCCTTTAGCGTAAGCCGCATCTTCATCCAATAATTCTTCATCATCATCAGCTTCTTCGATGGAGTCAAAATTGTCGTTATAATCCCATCCATAGCCAAACTCTTCGTCTTGCTCGTCGTCTGGATTATATTCATCTGAGAGCATTCCCTGAGTGTTCTCAGATGAACTTGATTCAGATTCTGTGAATGATTCTAGTTCTTCATCACCTTCTGTTGCTTTAGCTGCAGGTGCAGAATTAGGATAAATATCAGCTGAAACAACAATTTTTTCTTCAGTCACAACGACTGTTGATTTAGCTTTTTTAGCGGGCTTTTTCTTCGCTACTTTTTTCTTTGCAGTTTTCTTCTTCTTAGCAACTTTCTTTTTCTTCTTTTTCGTAGCTTTCTTCTTTTTCGTAGCTTTTTTCTTTTTCGTAGCTTTTTTCTTTTTCGTAGCTTTTTTCTTTTTCGTAACTTTCTTTTTTTTCTTAGTCACTTTTTTCTTTGTCGCTTTTTTCTTCTTAGTTGTTTTTTTTACTTTTTTCTTAGCTTTAGTTGCTTTCTTTTTTCTTTTTGTGGCCACAGCTAATATCCTTTGTTTTAAGTTTTTGAATAGCATTTTTTTAGTCCTAGTATATCCAGCCATTAAGGTATTTCAAGAGGTCTTAGGGGTCTAGGGGGCGATATTTTCTCTAGTATCATCGAGAGAGGTAAGAGGATTGATGAGGCCACCTCCCGTTTGGCTCCCTACCTGGCGACCTTCACTATAATTAAGACCTTGACCATAAGCGCCAGAAGGAGAAAGTGAGGGAAGTGAGATAAATTTTGTGGAGTAAAAGTTTCTTAAAGATTTTACAGATTCAGCC
This sequence comes from Halobacteriovoraceae bacterium, assembly GCA_020635135.1. Classification (GTDB taxonomy): domain Bacteria; phylum Bdellovibrionota; class Bacteriovoracia; order Bacteriovoracales; family Bacteriovoracaceae; genus JACKAJ01. The sequence continues at coordinate 814,900 of JACKAJ010000015.1, read as the reverse complement.
TGAGGCCTTAAGCGATTAGGAACAAAGCCGCTTGTTCCCGAAACTCCACCGGAAAGTGGACCAGGGAGGTAGGCTGAATAAAAAAGTTCAATATTATTTTCATCGACTTCTTTAATCTTAAGAAGATTGTCGTTCCAATTTCTTCGGTAATAAGTGGGGTCGCCTTCTTGAGACAAATAGTACTCGCGAATGGATTCCAAGAGTGGACGAGGACAAATATTTTCAGTATCGGCGACTAAACCATTTTCTGCGCCTAAATAATAGTAAGCAAAACTTCCTGCAATGGATTGGCAAGTGAGTTGTGGGCGATCATACAAAACAGCTGCAGCTTCACGATAGGGAAACTGATTTCCTCCTCCTTGGTTTGTAGAGGGAATGTTGTGGAGTTGTTCGGCAATTTCATCAACTTTTTGTAAATACTTATCGACGGATGGTTTTTGGGACTCTACGTAGCGATAGAGAATATCGATAATATCATTGGGACTTTCATAAAGGAGACCAGGGCCCCAGAGGGGAGCAAAAATTTCAAATTTGTCTTCGGCAAACCCAAATGAGTCGAGACGCATATCCTCACGATTATTAAGGCTTGCTGGACTTGGGATGAGATAGTTTCTTGCTTCGTAAGGTGTAGGGGCGAGCACATTGGAGAGTGATTGCTCGAGAGTCTCTTGAGTTAAAAGATTAAGATTATCTTGAATCAGGTTGTCTTCTTTGAAGCGCTTGAATTGATCGACATTATAAAGTCCCGATTGGTATTTTTTCTGACCGGTATTGGGCATTGGCATAACATAAAGATTTTCGTCGTAATAATCGCGCTCGAGGGGATTATAGGACAAGTTAGGAACAACATATTTCAGTTGTTCTGAACCGAGGAATCCTCCAATGGGCTCTTCAGGATTTTGAACCCAAAACTCAGGGGTAAATGGTAGGAAAGGTGGAAAAGTACTGGGAAGAGTTCCTGTCGTTTGTATTCCAAAAATATAGGGAGAGCTTCTGTTCGACTCGGCATCAGATCTTGGAGTCACATAGTTTTCATTGGAAGTATCGAAGAGCTTAGGGCCAATGCGCCCACCAAAAGGTTTTGCAGCCGCATAGGCTGTTAAAGTAATTTCTTTGGAAAACGGATTAAAGAGTCCATTAAACTTAGCCTCTCCTTTAACGGCATAGTAGGTAAGAAAATTGGGATTCTTGTCAAAGCTAAAAGGATAACCTGGAACAGGAATAGCAATTTTACTCATCTGGCATTCAGCTTCTGTATCAATTCTTCCTTGGGTGGTTTTTGGCAAAAGGGCCGTGTAGAAAGTTGCAATATTAATGGGAGAGAGTTTGAGATCGAGATAGTACTTCAGCCTTTTATTTTCTGGGATGAGAAGTTGGCTCAAATTAAATTCCCCAGATTCATAAGGATTAGGGCTTAATTCTTTAAGCACAAAAGAATATTTGAGGTCACGATCTTGATCGTTTCCTAAATTTCTAAAAGCAGAATAGAATGCTTTAACGATTCTTTCGTTTCCATAATTGTTTTCTTCAATGATTTCATCTATAGCGGTGCAATTGTCACCTGAAGCACAGACACCCGTATTGTTTCTAGGAGCAGTATTAATAAGTTTTTCTAAATTTCTAATTCGCAAGGCGAGTTCAATGGCCCTAGGCCAAGCACCTGGGCGATCGAGGGCAATTTGGGGAACGTCACTAAAAACGTTTTCTTCTTCAGGCTTTTGATTGGATACTTTATAGGCCCAGTTGACAGCGACTTTATAGTTGAGACTGGTGTGCCTCATACAGGCTGCCGCTTTTTCTTTGATGATGGTGTCAGTGAGCTCTTTAGTAAATTCGTCCATGGAGGGAATTCCGGCCACATTGAGAACGGGGATCCCTGGAATTCGATAAACTGAGCACAGATCTTCATTTCCTCTTATGTAAAGACAAACTGAAGGGATATTGTAGCGATCGAATTCATTGGCAGGAACACGAATACCGGTTGCTGGTTGCAAAGTAAAATCCATCCCTGGAGAATAGGGAGAATTGGGAATATTGAGATCGGGGTTTTTAACTTTGGGAACAGAGAGATTCCCAAGCACATAATACTTGAACATCCACTCTTTATAGACGTTTCGCATTTCCCAATTCAGATAAGCAATGTCTGTGAGTTGGCGAGCCTGGACGGCGGCCCCAGACCAAGCAGCAGCATCCACGGCATTTTGCAAATTAATCTTGGCCTTGACGAACAACCCAACATTGATGACGAAAGCGATGGCCGTCACGATAAAAATGATGGAAATGGCAAAAAATATGCTAAGTTGTCCTCTTTGATTTTTGATCATTAGAAATATTGTAAAGGCAATTGCGGTCTTTTTGATGGCAGCGCGCAACAAAAAAGACTAGATGCATGATTGTAAGCTTTACTCGTGCTCTTGCCACCTCTTCTTGGGGCGTGGTACCAGTTAATCCTTAATTATGTGAGGCACTTTTTTAAGTGGCCTCGAGACGACCTCCAAGGGGCAGCCATGACTTCAGCGGACCTCTCTTGGCAAGATGACCTAGAGAAATTAGCCGAAATTTTAGGGTATTCATTTCACAATAATGAGCTTGTGCAAACAGCTTTTATCCACACTTCTTATTTTCATGAAAACCAAAATATTTTTAAGTCTTCAAATGAACGCTTGGAATTTTTAGGAGATAGTGTTTTGTCTCTTGTTGTGAGCCGAAAAATTTATGAAAAATTTTCTACGGAATCAGAGGGAAAACTCTCACAACTAAGAAGTGCTATCGTCAACGAGAATCAGCTTTACCAATTTGCTTTGTTTTTTAATCTTCAAAATTATTTAAAAGTCGGTAAAGGAGAAGAAAGATCGGGTGGTCGAATGAAAGTGAGAAATCTTTCTCGATGTTTTGAAGCTTTGATCGGGGCCGTATATCTCGATTCAGACTACGCAACAACAGAAAAAGTTATTCTTGGTCTTATTGATCAGTATGAAAAAAATCAACACTCTATATTTTCACTCGAACTCTTAGAGGATTTTGATCCGAAAACAAAACTTCAAGAAGAAGTCTTGAAATTCTCAGAAACACCCCCAATTTATCAATCTGAACAAATTGGAGAGTCACAATACAAAATATCCATTGTGATTAATGAGAAAGTTATTGATTCAATGACAGGAAACTCGAAGAAAAAAATAGAAAAGAAATTGGCCCAAAAAGTTTTAAAGGAAAAAAAGTATGTTTCACAATCAGCATCCCCACAATAAATCGATCATGATGAGTGTGCTTGGAAAACCCAACGCGGGTAAGAGTACACTTATTAATTACCTTTTAGGTTTTGATCTTTCGATTGTGAGTCATAAACCTCAAACGACCAGAAACTCTTTTCACTGCGCTTTTACGGTTGATGATCGGACTGAAATTGTTTTGGTTGATAGCCCGGGAGTACACAAATCTTCTCAAGAGCTCAACTTGCGAATGATTGGCCAAGCGCAAGCAGCTTCAGAAGGTGCCGATCTCAATTTGATTATGATTGATGCTTCTGAACCCAACTGCGTTCAATCCCTGAAAGAACTCGTGAAATGTTTTGAAGGTGAGCTTGGAAGAAGTTGGCTGATTTTTAATAAGACCGATCGCTTGGATGGGCAAAATAATTGGGAAGAGCTTTTTGAACAATGCCGTGCTGTGGCCCCATTTCTTGAAAAGTCATTTGCCTTAAGTGCAAAAACAGGAGAGAGCGTTCACGAATTAATCGGGGCCATCTGTGATGCTGCACCTGAGGGACCGCATCTCTATCCTGCAGGTGATGTGTCCAATAAAAACATGCGCTTTTTTGTCACTGAATATATTCGCGAACAAGCCTTTAGAGTTTTGGAAGAAGAGCTTCCCTATGAACTCGCCGTCACTATTGATGAGTTTACGGAATCAAAAAAACCTGATGCTCCTATTTTGGCAAAAATTTCAGCGACAATTCTCGTAAATCGCCCCAGCCAAAGAGCTATCGTTGTTGGGCGAAAAGGTTCTGTGATTAAAGAAATTGGAATGAAAGCGAGAAAAAAAATAGAAGCTTTGATGGGTGGGCAAGTCCACCTTAACTTGCACGTCAAAGTTTCTAGTAAATGGTTTAAAAACAATTTTATTCTTGAAGAACTCGGGCTTCCGCGGGTGAGAAATTCTCATCGCGTTTGGAGAAAGCAATTATGAAAAGAACACCTGTTATATCTCTCATTGGAAGACCCAATGTCGGAAAGAGTACGATTTTTAATCGCCTCTTAAAAAATTCAGCCAAGGCCATTACGCACAATAAACCGGGAGTTACGCGCGATCGTCACTATGGAATCGTCACTTTCCAAGAGACAGAACTCGAAAAAGTCGATGCGATTGTGATTGATACTGGAGGTTTCTACCCTGATCTTAAAGACGATCACAGTGAAGAGATGTTCTCTGAGATGGCGAAGCAAGCAGAGCTCGCTATTTCAGAATCGGATATTGTCTTGATTGTGATGGATGCTCGTGAGGGATTGATTCCTTTTGATAAGGCCATCGTTGATTTTACTCGAAAGTCTAAAAAAGATTTTTGGGTCATCATAAACAAGTTTGACTCAGAAAAACAATCGGGAGAGGAATCAGAGTTTTTTCAATTGGGCGTGGATGATATGTTTCTCACTTCGGCTGAACATGCGCGTGGAATTTCAGAATTGAGAGAAAGATTACACCGTTTTTGCTTTGAAAAACTTCAAAGTGAAGATGAATTTCTTCTCGACACGAAAGGTGTCAAACCTCGTCACCCAGTGGTTGGAAAAATCGCTATTGTTGGGGCTCCTAATGCTGGGAAATCGACACTTCTCAATCAACTTCTCCAAGCTGAACGAGCAGTGGTGAGCTCTCAAGCAGGAACAACCATTGACCCGATTGAAGGGTTTATGGATATCGATTTTGGAGCGAGTGCCACTCTTCTCGATCGCAATCCCTTTCACTTTAAAAAAGATGCCATCAGTCTTTATCATAAATTTATTGAAGAAATTGAAAATGCTGAAGAGAACGCTCTAGAAGAAGGTGAAGCTCCCGCAGCTTCTACGATGCGCTCTCTCATGATCATCGACACGGCCGGGATTCGAAGAAAAGCTCAAGTGGCTGGTTTTATTGAAAGCCAATCGGTCTATCGTTCACTTCGTGCTATTGCCGATAGCGATGTTGTCGTTTACATGGTTGATGGAGAGAAAGGTCTCACTCACCAAGATAAAAAGCTGATGGGAATCGCCATCGATAAAGGTAAGTCTTTGGTCATTTGCGTGAACAAGATCGATCTGAACCAAGAAGTCTTTGATGATCGCAATGAAAGAAAAGAATACTTACTAGATTTTATGTATGATCTTCCTTGGCTAACTTACTGCAAACCTCTTTTTATTTCCGCCAAAGAAAAAATTGGTTTTAAAAAACTCAAAGAGGCTATCAGAAAATCTATCATGCTTCGACGCCGTTATATTTCAACGGGAGAACTCAATAAAACTCTTCACCAACTGGTCGAAGAAAACCCTGTTATGATTCGAGGGGGAAGTGGTACTCGCTTGAAATTAAAGTACGCAGCGATGGTCAAGGCCACGCCGCCAACTTTTCTTCTTTTCACCAATCGCTCTCAAGGGATTCCTGTGAATTTCAGACGCTATTTGGTCAATGGTTTACGCAAGAAGTTCTCTTACGAGAATACGCCGATCCATTTGGTTTTTAGAAGAGGAGATGAGAAGTCTCTCGAGAAATAATAAAATAATAGGTACGTCCACACTTTTGGGACTGAAAGCAATAAACGCTCAGGGTCCCAAAAGTGTGGACGTACCTTTTGTGTACCTTTTGGTTACCAGGTTTGATTCAGAGAAACGACCAACGAGTAGGCAAGACCTGTAAGATCAGTTATCCCATATTCGCTATCGCCATTGGGACTCACTTGGTAGTCTGATGTGTACTTATCAAAAAAGTTGACTTGGTGGACGAGACCTTCAACTCCTACATAAGATTTTTTAAATTCGATGGGAAATTCAAAACCAAAACCTAGGCCAAAACCAATTCCGCCGCCTCTTTGTGTTTCCTCTGAAGTGCTATCGGCGGCAGACTCTACAAATTTATTGGTTTGGTACCAATACTCTAAGCGCGCCGTAAAATAGGGATTGGAATAAGTGAACGGTGAACTCAAGTCACTTGTATCAAAGTAGTAGCGATATCCAAAAAACGGGCGAATGAGATTAACTTCGATGGCCCCCGGAGCAGTGTCAGTGTATTTTTTGGTCACAGTATCGATAAACATGACGTGCTTGGAGTACTCAACTCCGAGTGTGAAGGAGTGGCGAAAGTCGACAAAGTAATTAGTACTGAGAGCAAAAGTGGGTTGCTTGTCGTGATAAGCGATTCCGCGATTTCCAGTAAATGTTGTTGCCCCAAGACCAAAGTTCACAGAAAAAAAGCGACCGTAGCGATAAAAGCGTTCTTCTTCATAAATTTGTGAAGACTCTAGGGACTCTTGAAAGTCTGTAAAAATATCGCCGCCCACGTTGAGATCATCGTCTAGCGATTCCAAAACTTCGTCGTTAACTTCAGATTGAGAAAGTGCGGAGAGTGGGATGAGGCTGGTCATCCATACAAATAAAAATATTTTACAAATAGAAATGAACTGCTGCACTAAAGAAATTGTAGCCTACAGTTTGAACTCTTGTCGAGGAATCCAGCTTATTAACTGATATCCCAAATTCAAAGCTAAACCCGACGCTTTCAATTCCAGGAATATGAAATTCAGAACCGAGTGTCCCGTCCACTTGAAACCCACTTTCATCGTCTCTTTGGATGAGCCCGATTAGTGCGGCGCCGTAGAAGTTTAATTGAGGCTCATCAAAAATATACTTATAAATTTTGACTCCCAGACCGTAATCAATGTTTTCGTCGTCGCCATCAATGGCCAAGAGAGCACCATAGGCAAGATCGCGAGATTTTTGAACCTTAAAAGACAGGGCGTCCAGGTCGCTTATAAGTTGATTAGAGTAGCCAATTCCCGTTCTTCCCATCATATTGACGGCAAAGCTTGCGGTACTTAAGGTCGAGAGTGTTAGGATTAGAAGTATTTTTCGCATTGTTCCTCAAATATTAGAAGAGTGTTCATTCTTTGACAACATTTATCAAGCTCATTAAATTGTTATCAATTTAATTAATTTGGACAAGAGAATTTTCTTTAAAGGAAACGAGTTATGGCAAAACATAAGAATACCATTGTTAACCCAGCAGAAGTTTTGGAAAGTCATCACGATGACCTCAAAAAGTACACCACTTGGGGAATTGTTGGTGTTGTGATTGCCGTCATTGCCGGTGTAAGTGTGGGGCTTTATCAGCGAACTATGACAAAAACCACAAATGCTCTGGCCTCTGATCTTTATGAATACAATCAAAAAGTCTTAAAAGAGTTTGAAAGCGATAAAATTGATATCGAAAAATTTTATTCCCAGACAATGGCTGTTATTGAAGAGCTTGGCGATTCAGAGGTCTTTTTTCCTTATTCCAAATCTGTTTATCAAAAACTTAACGAAAAAAATGAGTATGGGAAGATTACTGAACTCTTTAAGAAGTTGAGAAGCAAAACAACTTCAAGCAATGTGGCCCACTATACTTTCTCACAATACTTAGCAGTATCTTTGGAAAACCAAAAAAATTATGACGAAGCTATAAGTATCTTAAAAGAATCTCTATCGTCTCCATTTAAATTGGAAGAAAAAGTCTATCTCGATTTAGGGCGCCTCTACTATTTGACTGGTGATCAGCAAAAGGCAAAAGAGAATTTTCATCACGTCATTGATAAATTTCCAAATTCTCAAATGGCAAAATATGCAAAAGCTTATTTGGCAAAATATGGGCTAGAGATGCCTGAAGAAAAACCAGCCCAATCAACAGAAGAGAAATAATTGAACAAATATTTAAAACTCAATCTCGCTTTTTTACTCTTTCTCTCTTGTTCGCAATTAAAAGAGGGAGTCTCAAAATTATCCATCAAAGCTCCGCCTCGCAATGAGCATTTTTTTAATGTGCTCTGGAATAAAAACATGGATCCTCCCTATGCCATAGGAAATCTTCCTATTGGATGGGTGACTCCTTTAATTCACGAGGGAAAGATTTACATGGGAAGCTTAGAGGGAGCGCTCTATGTGATGAATCTTTACGATGGAAGAGTGTTGCGAAAGATTGAAGAGGGGAGTGCGATTCAAGGAAAGCCCCTTATTTCAGGCGATCTCATTATTTATGGGACACTCGACGGGCAGTTAATTGCAAGAAACGTCACGACATTTAAAGAAGTTTATCGCCGAGACTTGGGGGCATCGATTGAATCCGAAGCTGTCGTCTACAAAAATCGTCTCTTCGTTCACTTGAGAAATCACACTCTCGCAGCCTTTGACTATAAAACAGGTAAGATTCTTTGGAGCTATAAAAGAGCTGTTCCCTATTTAACGACATTGAACCGCGTTTCAATTCCTCTCGGGTATAAAGAAAACGTTATAGTTGGGTTTGCTGATGGGTTTCTAGCTTCCATCTCCATTCACGAAGGGAAAGTGACTTGGGAAACGAAAATTGCTGATGCTAAAAAGTTTGTGGATATCGATTTAACACCAGTGTTGATTAATGGTCGGGTATGGATTGGATCTCTCGGGGCCAGTGTTCACGTTATTAATGCTGACAATGGCGACGTCTTAAGAAAAACAATTTTTAGGACAGCGTCTGAGCCAATGGTTATTGGAAAGAACATTTATGTTCTGACAGATAAGGGAATGCTCATCGTGCTCGATGATATTGGTGCCGTTAAAAAAGAAGTTAAAGTTTTTAACGAAGGCTTTAGTTCTGCTCGAGCTTGGAAAGATAAAATTATCGCTTCGACTTTTAGAGGAAAACTAGTGGCCATTGATCTCGATACGTTTGAAACCTCGGATGTTTTTAATTTTGGTTATGCCTATTCTTCTCTGTTTGGGTATTTGGAAAATAACGACGAGTACTTCGCAGCTTACTCTTCCCGTAACAGACTCTATGTCTTTCGCTAATCCCCTGAGGTTTAGATAAACGTCGATCTTCGTCGTCGTTGCAAAGTCGCCCTGACTGCGACTTGGAGGAACCAAGCCTCGTCATTTCGACTTCACAACTCCTAGAATCTCTCATTTCTCCAAACTCAGGATCTATAAATATTTTGTTATGAGCGGAGGATTTTTTTGAAAAAATTTTGAGTACCGGCCAAAAGAGAATGTGGAAATTGGGTATATGTTGAAAACTTTCTAGCCCCCTGTTATTGCTTAATTTAGTCGATGCTTCTAAACAATTTCGGTCAACCGTTTGAAATGCACAGTACTAGATATAGAGTTGTTGTCGATTTTTTGACGCTAAAAGTATCCATATATTGTGTTGACGTTTGAACCAAGAAAAATCATGATGGGTCTATAGGTCGCCCACTATTTTCAAGCGAAATTTAAAATTTTTTCTAATTTAAAAGGAGTTGAAGTGAAGATTAAGCGAGTATTTACCACGAAAGGCAAATCTCCCTACGAAGGTATTGCATTTGAAAAGCGAACCAGTGAGATAAGAAATATTGATGGTTCTAGCAAATCCAACATGGAAGTGACTGTCCCCCAATCTTGGTCCCAAGTTGCAACAGATATCATTGCCCAAAAATATTTTCGAAAAACGGGTGTTCCCCAAAAAGACGAAAAAGGGAATGTGATTACTGACGACAAGGGGAATATTGTTACTGGCAGTGAAACAGATGCTCGTGAAGTTTTTGATCGCTTGAGTGGTTGCTGGACCTCTTGGGGAAAAAAATACAAATACTTTGATACTGATGAGGATGCTCAAGCTTTTGATGATGAAGTTCGCTACATGCTTTGCAATCAAATGGCTGCTCCCAATTCACCTCAATGGTTTAACACCGGAATTTTTACAGCTTATGGAGTTGCAGGAAAACCCCAAGGGCATTTCTTTGTGGATCCAGAAACTGGGAAACTTCAAAAATCTAAAAGTGCGTACGAGAGACCTCAGCCACACGCTTGCTTTATCCAATCGATTCAAGATGACCTCGTTAACGAAGGTGGAATCATGGATCTCTGGACTCGAGAAGCTAGGCTCTTTAAATATGGTTCAGGAACAGGAACAAACTTTTCTAATATTCGCGCTATGAATGAGAATCTTTCAGGTGGAGGATTTTCTTCAGGGCTTATGTCTTTTCTTAAGATAGGGGATCGTGCCGCTGGTGCGATTAAATCAGGGGGAACAACAAGACGGGCAGCCAAGATGGTTTGTTTGAATCTCGATCATCCTGATATTGAAGATTTTATCATGTGGAAAGTCAGAGAAGAGCGAAAGGTTGCCGCTCTTGTGACAGGATCTAAAGTCTGCAAAGACAACCTCGAGAAAATTTTTGCAGCTATCCAGTCTTCCACTCTTGAAGGAGAAAAAAAGTTTCAATCAAAGTTTAATAGAGAACTCGCCAAAGCAATTCGCAAGGCTAAGAGTGATCATGTTCCCATGAACTATGTTTCTCGCTGTATTGAGCTGGCCAAGCAAGGTGTTGAGAGAATTGACTTCGAAGTTTTCGATACGGATTACAATTCTGAAGCTTACGCAACAGTGAGTGGACAAAATTCTAATAACTCTATTCGAATTCCAAATAAATTTTTTGAAATTTTAAAAAATGATGGAGAGTGGGAACTGATATCAAGAACGACAGGGGATGTTGTTCGCAAAATTAAGGCCAAAAAACTTTGGGAAGAAATTAACGAAGCTGCTTGGCAATCTGCTGATCCCGGCGTTCAGTACGACGATACAATCAATGAATGGCATACCTGTCCACAAGACGGAAGAATCAATGCTTCTAATCCTTGTTCTGAATACATGTTTCTTGACGATACAGCTTGCAATCTTGCTAGTTTGAATCTTGTGAAATTTCTCGACCCGGTGACTGGGATGTTTAATGTTTCAGATTTTGTTCATGCCTGTGAAATCTGGACGACAATTTTAGAAATTTCAGTTCTTATGGCTCAATTCCCTTCTCAAAAAATTGCAGAATTAAGTTATCGCTTTCGCACGCTTGGTCTTGGCTATGCCAACATCGGGGCTCTTCTTATGCGATTGGGAATGCCTTACGATTCAGAAGAGGGAAGAAATTTTGCAGCAGCGATTACGGCCATAATGGGAGGAACAAGCTACAAGACCTCTGCTTTGATGGCCAAGGAGCACGGTGCTTTTGGAGGTTTTGAAAAAAATAAAGCCGATATGTTGCGAGTTATCCGCAACCATCGAAGAGCTGCTTGGGACGCTAAGGTGAGTGAGTACGAAAGCCTTACGATTAAACCTGTTCCTTTAAAGAAAAAATATGCTCCTAAATATTTAACAGATGCTGCTCGTACAGCTTGGGATGAAGCTTTAAAGCTTGGAGAAAAATACGGGTATCGAAATGCTCAGACCACAGTTTTAGCACCAACGGGAACCATTGGGTTGGTGATGGACTGTGATACGACTGGTGTTGAGCCAGACTTTGCCCTTGTTAAATTTAAAAAACTGGCTGGCGGTGGTTATTTTAAAATTATTAACCAGTCTGTTCCCTTTGCCCTTAAAACATTGGGATACACTGATACACAAATTAAAGAAATTACTGACTATGCTGTCGGAAGAGGAACTTTAGTCGGCTGTTCAGCGATTACTCACCAATCTTTACGGGAAAAAGGATTTACCGATGAAAAGATTAGCTTACTCGAAAGTTCTCTTGCCAATGCTTTTGATATTTCCTTTGTTTTTACTCGTTACACTCTTGGCGACGATTTCTTAATAAAAACATTGAAGTTTTCTGAAGAAAAACTCAATGATCCCAATTTGAATATTCTTAAAGAATTGGGCTATAGCGATGCCCAGATTAATGATGCCAATGATTACGTTTGTGGAACAATGACTGTTGAGGGGGCTCCTCATATTAAGTCAAAAGATCTTGCGGTATTTGATTGTGCGAACAAGTGTGGGAAGTATGGGAAGCGTTTAATTGCACCAGAAGGTCATATCCGGATGATGGCTGCAGCTCAGCCCTATCTATCGGGGGCAATTTCAAAGACAATCAACATGGCCAACGATGCTACGGTTGAAGATATTTCCAACGCTTATTTTACATCTTGGCAATTGATGCTCAAAGCGAACGCCATTTATCGGGATGGATCAAAACTTTCTCAACCCCTCAATGCTCAAGCGTTTGAAGATTTGGTGGGTCTCCTCGAAGAAGGCTACGATGATATTCCTCAAAATGAGCGGGTTACCCAGGTCGCAGAAAAAATTGTTGAAAAAGTGATCTATAAAGAGCTTTCAAAAAGAAAACTTTTACCCAATTGCCGGACCGGTTACACTCAAAAAGCTAATGTTGGTGGGCACAAAGTTTACCTTCGAACCGGTCAATACCAAGATGGAACTTTGGGTGAGATCTTCATTGATATGCATAAAGAAGGGGCAGCTTATCGTTCTTTGATGAACTGCTTTTCTATTGCTATCTCTCTTGGTCTTCAATATGGAGTTCCACTTGAAGAGTTCGTAGAGGCTTTCACCTTCACTCGTTTTGAACCCAATGGAATTGTTATTGGTCACGACAATATTAAGATGGCTACTTCAGTGATTGATTATGTTTTTCGAGATCTTGCTTGTCGCTATCTAGGAAGACACGACCTTGTTCATGTTAAGCCCAGTGATCTCAAGTCAGATACAATTGTTGGAGAAACACGAGCAGACCAAGAACCCCTTCTTGAGATGATTGAAAAAACTCAGGAAGTTTATCACTCTGATGGTTCTGTGAGTGTTGACACTCAAAAAGTTTTTACCAAAGAAGCTAATTCTGAAATGATTGGCCAGCAGAAGAAAAGACAAATGGCCAAGATGAAAGGCTACGAAGGAGAACCTTGTACGGATTGTGGTTCCTTTACTTTGGTGAGAAACGGGGCTTGCTTAAAGTGTGACACATGTGGAGCAACGACGGGATGCTCTTAGCGAGAACAAACCAAAATGGGTTTAAATAAAAAAAATTTAAATATCCTGCTTCGAAATACTCAAACTCAACACATTCCAAGAGGGCCGCTTTGCTGCATAAGAATTTATGAGCAAAGCGGTAAGGAATTGATTTTACCTGAGTTTCTTAATCAAATCTTGATAAAGGATTTTAGATAATCATGTTGAATTATCGAGTATTTTTCGATTTAATTTTTAATAGAAATAAGAAATTTTTCAAATGGATTTGACTATGAATTTCATAAAAAACATGACGTCTTTATTAATTATTAGTTTCTCTTTTCTGGTTTCCTTAACTTCTTTTTCAACTGAAAACTTCATCTCCCATTTCAATCACGACAGTACGAAATCATACATTGATCCGTATCGAGGGTTTGAGCGAATTGGTGACAACCTTGAAGAAGTGTTGATCAAAAACATCAATAAAGCGAAAGTATCAGTTGATGTTGCAGTTCAGGAACTTAACCTTGAGCTTCTAGCAAAGTCTTTAGTTGAAGCGAAAAAGCGCGGAGTTCGAGTTCGGGTGATGCTAGAAGATCAGTACAACACCTCTTTTGCCTTGATGAGCAATGCAGAAATCGACCGGCTTGATGAGCACATGCAAGCTAAGGCGCGAGAACAAAAACAATTTGTCGATGAAAATGGTAATGGTCGCGTTACAAAAGCAGAGGCAGCAGATCGCGATGCTTTAACAATTCTCAAGAATGGGGGAGTTCAAGTTAAAGATGACCAAAAAGGACCATCGGGATTAATGCATCATAAATTTGTCATTATAGATAACAAACAAATGGTTCTTGGATCAGCGAATTTTACTCGAAGTGGAATTCACGGTGATTTTGATAATGACAAAACCATTGGGAATGCAAACTCTCTTATAGAAATTGCGAGTACAAAGCTTGCAAGAATCTTTAAAGAAGAATTTGAAGAACTTTGGCGTGGAAAGTTTAAAAATGATAAAAGCTATCGCGGAGTCCAAGAAGTTAATATTGGTGGGCGAAGAGTTAAGGTTCAATTTTCACCAACAAAGCTTGGGGAAGATCCAACAGAAGAAGAATACGCTAAAAGTGTTAATGGTCTTATTTTAAGAGAAATTGATACGGCTAGAAGATCTTTTCGTGGGCTTTTCTTTGTTTTTAGTGAGCAGCAAATTGCAACGAAACTTGAAGAAGTCACAACGAGAAGAGCAGGTTTAAAAATTGAAATTCTTGTCGACCGTGGTTTTGCAAATCAATACTACAGTGAGCTTCTTGATCTATGGGGCCTTGAAATGAGAAATTCTAATGAACATAGTGGAAGTGCTTACTGCCAATATGAAAAAGGAAATTCTCCTTGGAAAAGAGCTGTCAGAGGTGGAGGCGTTCCGAATCTTGAAAGAGGAGATAAGCTTCACCATAAATTTGCTGTTATTGACGATAGAAAAGTTATCGTAGGATCTCATAACTGGTCAGGTGCTGCTAACACAACAAATGATGAATTTATCATGGTTGTCGAGGACCCTGAATTAGCAAAACAATATCTTGATGAACACGACCGTCAATTCAGAGATGGTGATATTGGCCCTTCGAATGAACTCAAGAGAAAAATTAGAGACATTGAAGTAGAGTGCCAACGAAGACGTCGTCGTTAATAAATAAAAACTTATAAATAATTCGTACAAAATTGATCAGGCATGATCAATTTTGTACAGTTTTTTTTCTAATAGCCGATAAATTATTCAGCTATGCCATTATTTAAATTGAAGAAATCAAAATTCAAGCTTCAGTCCTTGTATATCAGTGGGTTACTCTTCTTTTTCTTTTCAAGCTCTTTAAGCATCATTGCGATCACAATGAGTTATCTCTTTCGACTTTCACCAAATGTGTGGACATTGAGTCTAGACATATTTTCTGCAGTTGTGATTTACAGCGTTCAAAAACTTTCTATGAATGTCAATCTCACCCAAGATAACGACGACGCAGAAAATGTTCTTTGGTTAAAAAACCATGGAAAACAAGAAGAACTTAGCCGCAAACGATATGCCTTTATTCACTATATGAGCCTGATACCTTGGGAAGCGATTTACTTTATTGGCGATAGTTTTTTTCCTTTTTGGATTAGGCTTTTGGTTCTAGTCCGTGTCGTTAAAATTTTTTCTTCTTTCAAAAGAGTTTATTCCAATCCGCTCTCTCCGTTTATTTTGAAAGCATCAATGGTCCTTTCAATTGTCATGATTGCCTTACACACGATAGCCAGTAGTTGGATTATGGTTGAAGGTTATAGTGAGGATTGGTACACGGCTTATAACAAAGCTTTTTATTGGACAATCACGACACTAACAACGATTGGTTATGGGGATATCACACCTACTACAAATTTTTCGAGATTGTTCACAACAGCGATTATGATTATTGGAGTGGGGACTTATGGGGTGATTTTTGGAAACATATCACGGTTAATTCTCCAAGCTGATCGTCACAAAGAAGCCAAAAGAGAAAAGTTTAATGATCTTTCTCTTTTTCTTCAGCACTATGATATTCCCCAGAGTATTCGTAGAGAAGTTTATAACTATTATCAGAATTTAATGCAAACGCGACTTTCTGATAAAGATAACCGAATTATTAGTGAACTGCCTGTGGTTCTTCAAGAAGATCTCAAGCTTTATATGAAAATTAAATTGATTCGTGGGCTTCATATTTTTCAAGACAGCAAGATTGGGTGTCTTAAGATGATTTCAAAATCCCTCAATTCTAAATCTTTTTCCCCAGGGCAAGCGATCATTAACAAAGGAGAAAAAGGTCAAGAGATGTTTATTGTTGCTCACGGTGAAGTAGAAGTTTTAGTTGAAGGAAATGTTGTGGCGACAACTCAAGAAGGGCAGTTCTTTGGTGAGATTGCTCTTATTCAAAATGTCACAAGAACGGCTGATGTTCGGGCGAAAAGTTATTGTGAACTCTATACACTGGAAAAAGAAGATTTCTATACAATTGTGGCGAAGTATCCAGAGCTCAAAGAAAAATTTCAAAAACAATATCAAAAGAGAAGCGAAGATAATTCAAATAAAAAAGCAAGTTAGTGAGAACACGACCTAGTTGTTTTTGAGATAATTGAGTATGTTTTCAGCTTGTTCAAGAGTCAGATGAAAATTTTGTACAATTTCCTGAGGGCTAAGTTTTAAGAGTTCGCGAATAGGGGTATCAATTTTCGAGAGAATTTTTTCGACAGCTTTAGGTCCGATACCAGGAATTCGAAGAAGATCGGAATGAAGTAATTTCTTTTTTTCAACCTTATGATGAAGTCTTCGTGAAAAACGGTGAGCCTCATCACGCATTTTAACGATAATACGAAAAAGCTCAGGGGACTTTGTGAGGATATAAGGATTTTTTCTGTTTGGAATTACAAGTCGTTCTTCACTTTTTTCCACTTCACTATGGTGGAATGCATTTTGTGAGAGGACTTTAGACTTAGCAATACCAATTACGGGTTTGGAGATATTGAGTTCTTCAAGAATTTTTAAAACGGAATTAACCTGAGGAGTTCCGCCATCGACAATAAAGACGTCAGGGAGATTGCCACTTCGAACTCGTCTTGAAAAAACTTCTTGAAGCATGGCAAAGTCGTTATTCTTTTCAGGTCTCGTCTCTAGATTGTAATGCCTAAATTTTGTTTTATCGGGCTTTCCATCAAAAAAGACAATCTGAGCAGCAGTAGGAGAAGATCCTTGCCAAATGGCTACATCATAGCATTCTAACGTTCGAGGAATGTCTTCCAATTGCAAAAGTTTTTTCAAATCAATAAGACCTTTGAAAATATTATTTTTATTTTCATGGCGCATTCTCTGAGAATTTTCAGCATGTTCTCTCGCATTATTGAGAAGTTGTGAAAGTTGAGAGATTTTATTTTTTATAGAGACTTTTTTATGAAAATTTTCTTCAATGGCTTGGGCGATAAGATCTTGGCTCTGTTTCTTAAATGAACATAAAATTGTTGATGGTATCAAGGGTTGATTAGAATAATATTGCATGAGAATAGAGGGAATATCTTCTTCAAAATCTTCAAGAGATTCATAAGAGTTGAGAAAATTAAAATTTTTAATTCCTATTAAAAGTGAGTTGCGAATTGTGTAGATCGAAAAATCAATTTCCTCTAAACCATAATAATGGGCAATGACATCTATATCTTTTCCTTCTTTGTTGAGTTCCACCTCTTGTTTACTATAATAATCACTATAGTTGTCGAGTTCTTCAATGGAGTCTCGTAATATTATCGCTTTTTCAAACTCTTCATTTTCAGATTTTTCATGCATTTTATCTTTAAATTCTTTGATAAGTTTTTTAACTCCTTTTAAAGATTGGAAAAATTGAATAGCTTTTTTTAGCTGAACCTCATAATCTTCAGCCGAGATATAGGAAACACAAGGAGCTGAACATTGGTGAAGTTGATAGAGAAGACAAGGTTTTTTTCTTGAATGAAATTCGCGCAAACTACAATCACGCAATCCCAGAAGTTTCGTTAAAATACGCATAATATTTTTGATATGACTTCCTTCGGGGAAAGGTCCATAAACTTGAATGCCTGGTTTTTTGGAGGGTCTTCGTGTGTATTCTAAGCGAGGAAAAGGTTCTTTGGTGTTGATTTGAACATAGGGATAAGTTTTATCGTCTCGGAGGCGAATATTGTATTTAGGGGAATATTTTTTGATGAGGTTATTTTCTAATACAAGAGATTCAACTTCGTTAGTCGTAATAATAAAATCGAAATCTTCAGTGTTTCTCACTAAGGCTAATGTTTTGGTATATTTGGTAGAGTTATCAAAATAAGTTTTAACGCGGCTTTTAAGATTTTTAGCTTTACCAACATAAATGACTTCACCCGTTTTGTTTTTCATAAGATAACAACCCGAGTTAGAAGGAAGAGTTTTAGATTTTTCGAATAAAGTGGCTTTAATTTTCATTTAATATATTGGAAATGGTAAATGATACATCGAAACTTTACGAATGGGCAATGATGCGGTAGTTTGTGGCATTCTTACCAAAGGTGAATTATGGCCCGCAAAAAAAGAACAACAAAAAAAGCATCCAATGCCATTCAGGACATGTGGATTGAAGGTATTGCTACTGCGACTGCCGAAACAAGACCTTATAGCATGAAAACTAAATTTGAAGTTGGTGATGTTATCGACCACAAAGTTTTCGGCCGAGGGGTTGTTAAATCATTTCTAAGCAACGAAAAAATTGAAGTTGTATTCGAAGAGACAATCAAGACTCTTATCCACGACAAACGATAATTTTTAACTTTCAAATGATAAAAAAAAGCTGCTCTGGTGAGCAGCTTTTTTTATATTTAAGAATTGTTATTTTTATTGAACAGGTGGAAACGGAGGTTGGCTGTATTGAGTGTACGGTCCGTAGAAGCGATTTTGATAGTACATCGCATCTCTGTATTTCGCTTGTTGAGTAATACCCATTTGGTACTGGTAATTTTGGGGGTACATCATTGAGCGAACTGAGTAGTTGCCATAAGGAAGGTGACCATTCGCCCCTGCGGCCCATGGGTTTCCGTTTTGTGGGTAGTATCCATTTTGTCCCCATCCTGGGTAGTTTCCATAACCCCCACCAAAATTGCCGTAAGGATTACCAATACCAAAATTAATGGAACCACCAAGATTTCCTAAGCCAGCGTAAGGGTTATAGAGGTGAAGCCCTTGGTTTGCTCCGTAGTAACTTCCAGGAAAGAGTGGGTTGGTATACATTCCGTTAGCAGTTGCTCCTGCTGGCCCATAAGCACTTCCCATCGGGCCGGCCAGTCCAGCAAAACTTCCCGATGAGTAGCCGTTACACTTCGCCGTTCGCGGAGTAATAAAATCTTTGAGAGGAAGTTCGTCTGTTGAGCGATCGTGAAAAGGACCTGCATAAGTGGGATCAAGTCTTTTGGGATCATAGTTTTCAGCTGCAATATTAGCGTTGAGGTTATCAACAGAGCCAGTATAGGCGGTATAGCTATTCACACAGGCGTCTTTCATATGTTTTGAGGTAAAGTAGTTGGATCCAAAATAAGCGAGAGGGTTGAGGATCGCACTGAGAATACCGGCTGCATTTCCTCCACCACGCCCATCGCGATCGCGTCCTCTTCTTTTATTTTTTCGACTCATTTTATCGCGGCAATCAACACATTCTTCAGTGTCGAGAAATTCTTCAAGATATTCAGCGTATTCTTGTTGGCTAGGGCAAGTTGTCGAATTATAAGTACAGTCTAACGAACCTCCTCGAACAACAACGCTTCCTTTAGCTCCACCGGGATAAATTCCTGCGTTCATAAAAACCCCAACACATTTTTTACCACTTTTCTTACCGAGTAAACATTTAGCGGCAGCATCTCCAAAGAGACATTTAAAACATCTTTTTTTGTAACGATTGTATTTAGCTTTCCGCGAGCCGATTCCTAAGAATCCACCTTTTCCTTTACTGAAGTACTCGTGTTGGTAGTACTTGTATTTGGTACAGACTTCGGTACACATGTTACCTGCTCCTATCCCTGCTTGAAAAGGCCCGATGGTGACGGAACCTTCTTTACATGTAGGACAGTTTTCACCGTTTATAACAGTACCACCAGAGCTACCACCAGTATTAAAGAGAATTTCAATTTTCTTTTTATTGAGGATGTCGTCCCATGCTTTTTGACTAACACATTTGTCTTTATAGCGATTCATGATTCTCGAATAACCGGTGTCATCTTCTTCTACACAGGTGACGTCTTTGAGACAAACCTTTGATTGGCCTGTTTTATCATCAGTCTCTGTAACTTCGTTAACATTAATGGCCCCACCAAGTTTTTTACATTCCTGAACAATGTCAGTTCGTTTGCCGGCATCGGTAACACCTTCAATTTGCGAAAAGACAGGACTCACAAAAGTTAGTGAGACTAAAAGAGTTAGAAATTCCTTTTTCATACCATTCACCCTTATTTTGGAAAAATCCTCATTTAGTAGTATATCTAATATTGTAACACTATTTTTCTAATGGAAAAATTTGCGTAAGACAGTAAGATAAACAACCAATAGAACTACTCGGGTATATGTACACTCCACCGCCTTCCTCCCATCATTTTAATTTCAACTTGCTTTGGCAGTGGGGACTCGTAATAGGGTTATTAGCCTTTGCTTTCTATGCAGCCTTGGCGATCAAGCGAGAAAAAAGTGAGTATGAGGAAGAAGCGATCTGGTTTTCCCTTGGGAGGGTGAAATTTCTCATTGCTAAGTGGTGGGCTGTTAGAGAACAAAGTGAGAATTTGTTAAAATTTTATCGCTCAGACACACACTATGAATGGAATGCGACTTTTGAATTAGTGAAAAGCACTCTCACTTGTGATGATTATTCTTACGAATATCTTGAAAGAGAAGAAATTGTCATGGATGAAGATTCTCTTAAGAGCGATAAGAGTGAATACCTAATTGCAAGTCCTGAAGTGAATGCTTGCCTCGAAGATTATTGGCGAATTGAAGGAACAGGCACGATAGCCGAGTCCGAGAGACTGTATTTGGATTTGGTTGTTTTTAAATTAAAAACTCACCCTGAAGTTTACCATTGTGAAAGTCGCAGTTCTGTTCTCAATGGTTGTTTAGAAGGACCTTATTTCGAAGAAGCTATTAAGAATATAGGTTTAAAAGTTGGTTAGCTTAGACGATTGTCTTTTTAATTGAAAATCTTCTCAGTTTATCGACCAGAAAATCAATGAGTTCAAGGTCTGTAGCATAGACTTCGTCGACATCGTCGTGATTGAGGAGAAAATCTTTAATTCTCAAGGCTACGTGGTGAAGGGATTCTGTCAGGTACAGTCCGCTAATATTTTCCCCACTAAAGCCTTTGATGATTTCTTTTCTTGCGTGGTTATACATCTCAGTTTCAGTAATATCGTCGGGGATATCTTCACCAAATTTTTCCTGAACTTCTTCGATGGCTTGCTCTTTAATGTCTTCATCTGTAGAAAAGCTTACTCCGAGTTCGATGGCCAGGGCCTCAATGAGCACTGGTCTTTTGTCAACCGGGTACTCAGCAATTTCAGCTTGTTGAAGATGATCAAGAACATATGTGGCAAGGGATTTAAGTGTTTCAAAATCTGTTTTCATTTAAATGATCCTACAAAGCATAATACTTTATTTTTTTGATAGCCTAAGCTATACTTCGCAGTGTATCGGACTCTCAGCACATCTACAATAAAAACTCACTCATTTTTTGAATTTTTTTAATACTGCGCGCACAAGTTGTCTCTCTCCCAGTGCCATGAGGATCGCGAAGTAGACCGAAAATGATACAGCGCACATAGAGCCAAGGATGACAAACTTTTGCCCTAATCCAGAGCTCGAGAAAACTTGGTACTCAGGGCTCAATTTTTGAGCGACTAAATACATCCCTACCGCCGCTAAAAGAAGTTTTAAAATTTTGAGATTAACAAGTAAGTGTGCTTTAATTTCGAGAATTTTTTTCAAATAAATTATTTGTATAAGGCAGTTAATAATAATGGAAACACTCGATGAGAAGGCCAGTATAGCAAATCCATATTTATCGATCAGAGAGACTGCGAGAATAACATTAACAGTGACTGCAAGAGCTGAAGTGAGAACAGGAATTTTCTGTCTATCAATCGTATAAAAAATCGGAACAGTGAGTTTGTAGAGACCATAAAAAGGAAGTCCGATTGTATAAAGAGCAAAGGCTTTGCTGGTCATGGCCACATCGTGACTATTAAAAGCCCCTCTTTCAAAAACAATATGGATAAGCCAGTGGCTGTAATAAAAAGAAAAAACAGTCACCGGAATAAAAATAAAGAGAGTGTAAAAAAATGTTTTCGTAAACAGATCGTTCGCTTCTTGGATTTCTCCTTGCTTCCAGTGATTAGAAAAATGAACAAGGTGAGAATTTCCAAGTGAAACGGCTAATATACCAATGGGAAATTGAAATATTCTAAAGGCATAACTGATGAATGAAAGGGCACCTTCGATGCTTGAAGTTGCCAAGCGAGTTACAACCCAAAAATTAAATTGCGCAAGTGAAAAACCGAGAAGTCCCGGACCCATTTTGTGAAGAATGCTTTTGACTTCTATGGTGATAAGTTTTTTAGGAAGGCCTATAACATACCCAAAACTTTTAAGCTTAGGGTATTGAAGAAGCATTTGGAGAAAGCCACCAATCATAATTCCAATAGCAAGGCAAAAAATAGGTTCATAACCCCACTGGGAAAGTAGTGGGCTAAGAAAGAGAATTGAGGCAATGACGGCCAGGTTGAGAAAAGCCGGTGTGATCGCCGGGAGAAAAAAGACTTGGTAAGTATTGAGAACTCCCATAAAAAGAGCTGCAACAGAAATAAAGAGGAGAAAAGGCGAAACAATTTTGACCATGAGAATGGTGAATTGAAATTTCTCAGGGTTGTCAGCAAAGTCAGGGGCAAAGGCCAAGACTAATTGAGGCGCAAATAAATAGATAAGGATACTTAAAAAGAGTGTGATAACAAAAAGTGACCAAAAAGTTGCTTTAAAGACTTCTAGAGCTCTCGCTTCTCCTTTTTGAACTTTAGTTTGGGTAAAAACGGGAACAAAGGCAGCCGAAAAGGCGCCTTCAGCAAAAAGGTCGCGCAAGAGATTAGGGATTCGATAGGCTACAAAAAAGGCATCAGTCATTCCTGACGCTCCGAAATATGAAGCGAGCAAGAGTTCGCGGACAAGCCCTAGAATTCGACTGCAAAAAGTTGCGAGCCCCATTTTCAATGAAGAAAATAAAACTAAAAACGGGGATTTGTTACTCTTATCTTGACTATTTCTCACGGTGATTCCATAGTAACGCTTTACTCTATAAATTGATTTTATTATTAACTTTAGATTATTGAAAGGTGATTTTATGGAAGCAGTTTTGAGCTTTTTTAATTGGAGCCCTTACATCGCCGTTGTTGGCTTTGGGTTCGCTCTTTTTACGTATGCTTGGATTATCAAGCAACCGGCAGGAAATGCAAAGATGATTGAGATTGCAGGTCTCATTGAATCAGGATCGATGACCTTCTTGCGAAAAGAGTACAGTTTGTTGGTCGTATTCCTTGTTGTTGTTTTTGGGCTTATTGCCTGGAAGCTCAATATGGAAACAGCCTTTTGCTATATCTCTGGAGCTGTAGCTTCCATGCTTTGTGGCTTTATGGGAATGAAGGCTGCAACCAAATCGAACGTTCGAACAGCTCAGGCTGCCAGTGAATCTGGTCAAGGAAAAGCGCTTTCAGTTGCTTTCTTTGGGGGCTCAGTTATGGGAATGACAGTTGCTTCTCTCGGACTTCTTGGAATCGTCATTGCTTATAAAATTCTTGGTGTTCAAGCTCTCAATGGTTTTGCCATGGGTGCTTCTTCCATTGCTCTTTTTGCAAGAGTTGGTGGAGGAATTTATACCAAAGCTGCTGACGTAGGAGCCGATCTGGTTGGTAAAGTTGAAGCGGGTATTCCTGAAGATGATCCACGTAACCCAGCGACCATCGCTGATAACGTTGGTGATAACGTTGGTGATACAGCGGGAATGGGAGCCGATATTTTTGAAAGTTATGCTGGATCTATTATTGCAACCATGTTTATTGGTTCAACTCTTTCTGATCCCGATGGAGCGGTCATACTTCCATTAGTTGTTGCTTCTATTGGTCTTATTGCTTCAGCCCTTTCTATTATGACAATGAATTTTCTTAAAGAATCAAATCCTGCCATGGCGTTGAGAGTAACTCCAGTAGTAGGACTCCTTGGTCTTTTTATTGGATCATTTTTTGTTGTTCGATCACTCGACTTTTATCAATTTAATTATGCGATGGGACCTTTTTGGGCCATGGTTGTTGGGTCTCTTGCAGGTTTCGGGATTGGTCTCGTAACTGAATATTATACTTCTGGGGATTTTTCTCCAGTCCTTAAAGTTGCTGAAGCTGGGAAAACAGGTCCAGCGACAAATATTATTGCAGGGCTTGCTGTTGGGATGAAGTCTTGTGTGGCTCCGATTGCTATCATTGCCGCTGGAATTTATTTTGCGAATGATTTTGCAGGGCTTTATGGAATTGGGATTGCTGCTGTTGGTATGTTGGCCACAACAGGGATTACGATGACTGTTGATGCTTACGGACCGATTTCAGATAATGCTGGTGGAATTGCTGAAATGAGTGAATTGGGATCTGAGGTAAGAAAAATTACTGATGGTTTGGATTCGCTTGGAAATACAACAGCTGCTATCGGAAAAGGTTTTGCGATTGGATCAGCTGCTCTTACGGCCCTTGCGATGTTTTCAGCTTATTCAACAGCTGTAGGCCTTGAGTCAATCAGTCTTCTTGAACCTAAAGTTGTTATTGGTCTTCTCATTGGTGGAGTTATTCCTTTCTATGTTGGTGCTAATACAATGAACTCTGTGGGAACTGCTGCTCAACAAATGGTTGAAGAAGTTCGTCGTCAGTTTAGAGAAATTAAAGGAATCATGGAAGGAACAGGAAAGCCTGATACTGAAAGATGTGTTGCTATCGCTACAAATGCTGCTTTGAGAGAAATGGTTCTTCCAGGAATCGTAGCAGTGCTTGCTCCAATCGTTGTTGGTTTTGGTCTTGGTAAAGAAGCACTGGGTGGAATGCTCGCTGGAGCGACTGTCACAGGTGTTCTTCTTGCTCTTTTTATGGCCAATGCTGGTGGAGCTTGGGACAACGCTAAAAAAGCTATTGAACAAGGACAAATCAAAGGTGAATCTAAAGGAACAGAAGCTCACAAAGCTGCTGTTACTGGTGATACTGTTGGAGATCCATTCAAAGATACTTCAGGACCAGCGATGAACATTCTTGTTAAGTTAATGTCAATCGTCTCTCTTGTCATTGCACCATTACTATAATTTTAGAAAATTATCAGTATAATCTGAGGGGCGAGTCAATCTCGCCCCTTTTTATTTTGTAAGGATGTTAACATGAGTAAATCTTTTATTTTAGTTTGTGATGGAATGGATAAGAAGCTTTTTTCTGAGCTTTCTTCTAATCCGAAATTTGAAGTTTATCCCGAAGCTAAAAACTCTCAAGAAACCATTGCCGAAATAAGGAAGAAAGCTCATGGAATGGTGATCCGATCAGCGACTTGCCCGGATAAAGAATTCCTGCAAGATTGCCCCAATTTGAAATATATCATTCGTGCTGGTGAAGGAACTGATAATATTGATAAAGCTGCATGTGCGGAATTGGGGATCAAGGTTTCTAATACTCCAGGGGCGAACAATAATTCAGCGGCTGAACATGCCCTGGCCCTCATGATGACTGTGCTTCGAAAAACTGCTTTAGCGAATACTTCAATGCATTCAGGGAAATGGGAGAAAGCTTCGTTTACAGGGAATGAACTTACCAATAAGACAATTGGAATTGTCGGGTTTGGAAGAATTGGACAATTGTTGGCAAAAAGACTTATCGGATTTGATCCTAAAATTCTTTTCTTTGATCCCATTATTGATACTCACTCTGTGCCCTACGACAATATTCAAAAAGTGCATTCAGTAGAAGATATTTTTAAATCAGCAGATATCATTTCAATCCATACACCCCTTAATAACCACACCCGCAATATGGTGAATTATCAACTTTTATCGAGTATGAAATCCAATGCGATTTTAGTAAACGCCGCACGTGGGAACATTGTTGTGGAAGAAGATCTCGTAAAAGCCTTGAAAGAAGGAAAGCTCAAAGGGGCTGCACTGGATGTCTTTTCATCTGAGCCACTAGCTGAAACTTCACCACTCTTGGGTATTGAGAATCTGGTGCTGACGCCTCACTTAGGGGGAAGCACTGACGAGGCTCAGTTTCGAGTCGGCGAGATGGCCGTTCACCAGCTCAATGAGTTTTTTGTGAATGGGAATCTTCTTAACGAAGTCAAAGCTTAAAAGTTTTCAAAAAGCGAATTTAGCTTTGTTATTTTTGCCAATATTTGTTGGCAGAGAATGTATTTTTTTAGGTTTACCTCTCTATAACTTAAAATAGTGAAAACAGCATAACTTCTTGTAATCCCTCAATTATCTCGAAAAATCATGAAGAATTCACTTCCCATTGATTTGAGTCCTTATAATGGATTAAAACGATTAGTTGCTAAAAAAAGCAACTATTTTGACGATAAAAAGAATATATAATTATGACTAAAAAAGATTTGACACAAAAATTCATTTTGTTTCTGATGGTTTTCGTAACCCTCAATTATTTATACTCCTGTAAAGGTGGGGGTGGGGATAATGCCGTCGATGAGTTTCTCGATGTTGGCAACGACCAAAATGATCAACAAGATAATCAAGATGACGGACCCAATGTCGGAAATTCTGCTTTAACGTTTTCTCCATCGACTCTTGATTTTGGAGATATCGCTTTAAGTTCTACAGACCAACAAACAGTAACTCTCACCAATGCCAGTGAAGTTACTGTTTATCTCAGTGAATTTGTTGGGGAAAGTTCTATTTTTTCGATCGCAAGTAACAGCTGTCCGACTGGAGGGAATGCTTTTGCTCCGGGAGCAACTTGTAATATTGATTTTCTTTTTAGTGCCCTTACTGGAGGACTCCATGAAGCCACTATCAATGTGACTTATGGAGTGACTTCGGGGGCAGAAGATCTCATCGCCTATATTGAAATGCAAGGAAGTGCGGGAGTTAATCCCCCGACCGGTTATTCATTGACTAATGTGACAGGGACCACCGCGACTATTTCTTGGAACGATAACTCTCAAAATGAAGTGAGCTTTGAAGTGAGCCGTTGTGATGGTGTTTCTTGTGCGACGACTTTCGTGGCAGCTTTTACAGATTTTGTAGCTCCCAATACAACCACATATCAATTTACAGGCCTTACTGAAGGTGCTTACTATCGTTACCGCGTCCGGGCCGTAACGAATGTGACAACCAGTGATTGGTTAGTGGGAACAACGATGATTACTTTTGGAGGAGTCGCTTCTGTGGATGATAATGGGACAGGAACAAGTGATCTGACTGGTCTCGATTGCCGGACTATCACAGAAGGCGCTTATGCAACGATAAGTTGGAATGCTGTTTCGGATGCGACTGCTTATTTTATCTATGATGCATCTGGAGGAACTAATACTCTTCTAACGACAGTGAATGCTCCAGCAACCTCGACAACCTTAACAGGATTAACAATTAATACAGCTTATAAGTTACTCATAACTGTAGCGACGAATAAAGGGTATAACTCTGAAAACTCAGCGACGGCTGATATCACAACGACTGATTATTTACCTTGTATCGTTCTTGGAAAAACAACTCCCAATGATACCACTTCAACTCATGGGCTTTATAATCCTTCAGGGGTGATGGCCTATAATGGAAAGCTTTTCGTAGCCGATCGCTATAATAATAGAATTCTTATTTGGAACACCTATCCAACGAGTAATTCAGATGCCCCCGATGTTGTTATTGGGCAAAGTGGATTTGGAGAGAGATATCTTAACAACACTCCAGGAAATATTGGTACTGCCAGTGCTCAGTCATTGCGTGAGCCGATGGATGTGTGGGCAGGAAGCGTAGGGGGGACAGACAAAATGGTTGTCGCTGACTATGCTAACAATCGGGTCTTGATTTGGAATAGTATCCCAACTGCGAACTATACTGCTGCCGATGTTGTTATCGGACAAGGGAATTTCTCTGTTGTGAATGCTGACGGAGGAGATGTTACCAAGGGTCTCCAAGGACCTATCGGTGTTTGGTCTGATGGGACAAAACTTTATATCGCTGATTATAGTAATAACCGCGTTGTTATCCACAATACTTTTCCAACAAGTAATTTTGCAACCCCTGATGTTTACTTGGGTCAAAGCTCTTCAACCGGGCAAACTGGAAGTTGTGCTGCTGATGGAATGAAAACTCCGACTGGGGTATGGTCAGATGGATCGACACTTATTGTGAGTCAAAATGGCTGCCACCGGGCAACCGTTTGGTATACTGTTCCGGCTACTGGCAACCCAGCTGCGCTGACGGCTATTGGGCAAACAAACCTCACAAATAGTTCAGCAGGTACAGGAGCTGTTAATTTAAAAAACCCTTATAAACCGAGAATGGCCGGAGGGAAACTTTTTATTGCAGACTATACTAATAATCGTGTGAAAGTTTGGAATTCACTTCCTGCAGCGGGAAATCATGGAGTTGCTTCCGATTATGTTATTGGGAGAAGCAATACAACGAATGGAAATGGATTGACTCAAAGCCGATTGCAAAATCCTCAAAGTGTGGCCATTGATGGAACAAAAGTTTTTGTAGCTGATTATAATAACTATAGAATTTTAGGATTTAATACAATACCGCTTGCCGATGATTCGAATGCTGATTTTGTAATTGGACAAAATAGTTTTACGACTGAAGTAGTAAACGACCACAATGATATCAGTGGAACAACGTTTGATGCCCCTGAAGGGATGGCTTGGGATGGGAATCAATTTTTCATAGCGGATCCCGAGAGAAATAGAGTTCTCGTCTATGATGGGATTCCCAATTCATGGAACCAGAATCCTGATTATGTTATAGGCCAAGGAAATTTTTCTTTGACGACGGCTGCAAGAAATCAAGCTCAAGTTAATAGTCCGCGAGGAATTTGTGTCGCTGGTGGGCAATTGTGGGTACCGGATTATAATAATAGAAGGATCATGGTTTTTGATTTGCCTATTACTTCCAATTCGCCAAATGCCCAAGCTGTACTTGGACAAACAACATGGACAGCGAACTCTTCTGGTACAGGAAAGGATCGTGTGAATCAAGCTATTGCCTGTTATTACGATGGGACAAAATTTTATGTAGTCGATCGAACCTACGATAGAATACTCATTTATAATTCGCTTCCGACGATGGCAGGAGTTGGAGACAATCCAGCGGCTGATGTTATTGTAGGTACAAATACGGGCAATCAAACATCACAAAATCAACTCTATGATCCTTGGGGAGTTTACTCTGATGGAACGAGACTTTTTGTAGGTGACTATAATAATCATCGTGTGATGGTTTGGGATCCGATACCAGTGGCAGATGATGCCAATGCCAGTTTTTATTTGGGAGGGAATACGAATTGGACCAGTCGAAACTCTCTTGTCTCTTCTGTGGGATTGAGCGGACCGATGGGAATTACTGGCGTGGGTACAAAAATTTATGTCATGGATAGAAATAATGGAAGGGTGATGGTCTTTGACAATCCAACAACAACAAATGAAGCGGCCAGTGAGATTTATGGAAAAACGGATTATCTCGATACACTCGAACCAGCAGATAATAGTGTCTTGATATCTTCTGATGCTCGAACGCTCCTTAAAATTAATAATCGCTTATTTTTAGGGGATTATAATCATAGCCGCGTGATCGCTTTTCCAGTCACACCTTAGTTAGATTCTAAATTCAATTCCCAGAAAAATCGTCATGGCAGTAAGAGTATCAGTGTTGGCCATACTTTCATATTGAACACCACCGATGAGATTATGAAACTGAACAGTGGGGTAGCGATAATACAAAGCAGCTCCATAACCAGTGAAGGGGACTGTGCTGACCGAAGTATTCAAGTAGTATTGAGAACCTGTGATCTGGGCACAGAGGCAAGATGTTTCAACCGATTTATTTTCGATGATTAAGTCTTTATCGTAATAAAATTTTGAGTTTTCAGTCAGGAGATTTCCCCATAGGGCGTAAGTTGCTCGAAAGTTAAAGCCTGAACCAGATCCAGTGCTTCCAAGATTCATTTGTTTTACACTCCCACCAACTCCCCATTTTTTTGATAGAGCATAACTAACAAAAAGCTCCAGTCCTGGTCCGCTGATTGAAGTTCCAGTCTCTGAAATTGAAAGTGAATTAAAAGTGAGGTTGAAGTTCGCCGTAATTCTATTGAGAGAATTTTCCTTCCTTGTTGGCTTTACTTGAGTGTTTTGTTCTGTCGCTGCAGTTAGTGAGCTCACAAACAAAAGATAAGGAAGTAAGAGTAGAAAAATAATTTTCATAGATCAATTATAGCAAATTTAGATGATTTGCGGGTAAGGATGAATTTTCCTTATTTAATCTCATCGTCTTATTAGAGATGATGAAAAGTGCATGGTGT
Organism: Halobacteriovoraceae bacterium; assembly: GCA_020635135.1. Lineage (GTDB taxonomy): Bacteria > Bdellovibrionota > Bacteriovoracia > Bacteriovoracales > Bacteriovoracaceae > JACKAJ01. The sequence goes on along the minus strand of JACKAJ010000015.1, from coordinate 784,807 downwards.
CATGCAAAGGAGACTGGCGCAGTTGCCTATTAACTTTTGGAAAAAATTATGATTGAAGAGAATTCAAAAACTGATTATGAGCAAATTTTCAAAAACCTAAAAGAAGAAGTTAAGAATTGTCAGCAATTCATTGAAGAGCTTGATGAAAAAATAGAGAGCTATAGTATCCAGCAGGGAGTTCAAGAGAAATCAGTTTCCAAAATCCATCAAAAAATTAATCAGAAAAAATTTATAATTAAGAAAAAGATGCTCGCTTTACGAAATCTTGAAGAATTAAGTCAAAGAATTGTTGAAGAAGATAAAATTTTAAACTCTGATCTTAAAAAATATGAAGCCGAAATCGTTGACATTGATTTTCAAAAGAAAAAAATCCAAATAGATTTAGAAAATAAAAGAAAAAATGAAATCGAAAACGCACTTGTCGTTCAAAACTTAGAAAAAAAGAAAATAGAACTAGAAGTGTTACAAGAAAGTTTAGAAAGTTATAATTTGAAAATTGAAAAATCGGTGCAAAGGAAAAGAGCTCTAGAGGAAGAATTAAACTTATTGAAAAATAACAGAGAAGAAAAAGAAAAATTAGAGATTAGACTTGTTGATGAAAATAAAGAAATCGAAAAAATTAGAGAAAAAATAGTCGAAGAAAAGGCAAAAACTCAAAGATTAGATGGGATACTCAACGAGTTAGGTAATATTAAAAGGGTAAATGAAATTTTAATTGAAAATATTCACTTTCAAGACAATGATGCTCGAATTGCAAGTCTTGAACTTGAAAAAGTCGACCAAGACTTAAGAGAATTAAAAGAAGAATATCATTCATTCGTTAAAGAACATGATTCAATTAAAAAACAAATTCATTTTCAAGCTGAAAAAAAGAAAGACTTAGAAAAAGAGCTTGAAGAAAAAAAAGAACTACTAAAAGAACAGTCGCATGAAAATAAACTTCTAAGTGAAAAGATAGAAGGGTTGAACCAAGAACTTAGATTGTTGTCTCAAGATATTGGCCGGGTTGCTGAAGAAAGTTTGGTGAATCAGAAAGAACTTAAAATCAAAAGAGATGAGTATAAAAAGAATATTCAAAGAAAAAACTCACTAGAGAATAAACTTCAAGAACAATTGGCTAGCCTGAAGGAGTTGGCTAAAGATTATATCTTTTTTAAGGAAACGAGTGAAAAATTAGTAAATGAGCTTGAGGTTATTGAAAAGCAGGTTGGGAGAGCAGAGAGTCTAGAAAAAGAGATGCAAGCTCAGATTAAAGAAAAGGAAATCTTGATAAGCAACAATGCTTTAGAAGTCAGCAAACTGCAACAACAGCTCCAAGGGCTTGAAAAACATATAAAAAGCCTTATGGTGACAGAAAAAAATCAAAGTTCTCTACTTCAAGACAAGATTGATATTCACGAAAGTTTATCAATTCGAATAGAAAAGCTAAATAATGAAGAGAAGAGTTTAAATGATAAGATTGCGAACTTCGAAACGAAAATAGCTGAATATCATTTAGAATCAAACGAATTAAAAAATGTTTTAAATGATTTGAAAAGCCAAAGAAATAAGGTGAATTATTCTTACGAGAAGCTGGAAAAAAATGCAAAAGCAAAACAAAATAAAATTTTATCCTTGAGAGAAAGAATTTTAGAGTCAGAGAAGTGGATGGAAGAACAGGAAGGAAAAACCAATTCACTAGAAAATTCTTTAGTACAAATGGAAGCAGAATTGAAATCATTACTAGACGAGAAAAGAGAACTGCAAAAGGAAATCCAAAAAATAGTCTTGCAAAATAGTCAGTTAGAAAAATACAATAGAGAACTCAATGAGAAAAAGTTAAACTTAGAACTACAAGTGGAAGAAGACGCTCTTGAGAAGTACAAGTTAGAGGCTTTGCAAAAGATTCTTATTGAGAAAAAATCAAATTTTGAACGAGATATTGGAAAATTGAGTAGTGAAGAAAAACTACAAAACCCTTCTGTCTTAAAGCCTAAAACTAAAGAACTTGATCATTGAGTTTAAGTATACTGTGAAAGTCTTGATTCGATGATGAAAAATTTTCCTACAAAGTTATAGCTCATTTATTTTATCTGCTGTAGTCCGAAAAAATGATTATGAAATTAAAAAGAAGTTGTCTCTTAACAATTTTATGGGGATTGATGTCCTGTTCGAGTTTTCAATCAGTCGAGCCTCCGAAGCAAACTATTAAATTTGCCCATAATGTCGATGTCACAGTTGATAATAGCACAAAAGCCTATGAGGCAGGCAAAAGCTTGGAATACTCCTTGAACTCACCTCTTTTGGTTGAAGCGGAAGGGAAAGTATCGATGCTGATTTATCCAGTTAATACGAAAGATAATTTTGAAGTTAAACTTCCCGATCTCGATACGAAGAAGATTTCAGAAGTTCAAAGAAATGAAGTCAATAAAACGATGGATGTTCTTATGCCTGAAATTCAACAAGTTCAGGCCATGATGCTCAAAAAAGATTATGTGAATGCTATCTCCAAAATTAGAGATTTGAAAACCCAATACCCGAAGATTGCCTATCTCTCTTTTGTAGAGGGAGCATGCTATTCCATATTAAATAGAAACTCAGATGCGATGAGAGCTCTCGAAGAAGGCTTACAAGTTAATTCAGAAAATGCAACGGCTCAAGAACTTTATAGAAAAATAAGTGGAAGGAAATAACGAAGATGTTAACTTTACCTTTAGGCTTTATTGCCATTATCCTCGTCACTATTTTTAGTTTGGATCTAAAAGATGCAGCAATTTATGTTAACACCCATAGTTTTGTTATTGTTGTATTGGGGACAATAGCGGTCGTTCTTTGTTCTACTCCTAAGAAAGATTTGCGTCTGACTTTTAAAGCTTTTAAGGATTTGTTTAAAAAAGATCTCGATGAAAAAGAAATTAAGAAGATTTTAATTAAACTTTCTCAGAATAAAAATAGTCCTGAAAAGTATGAAAATATCGCACTCATTAATGAAGCCATCAACTTGTGGGAAAGAGGGGTTGACCAAGATACTTTTCGCTCCACTATGTATGAAAAATACAGTGAGCTCAATCAACTCTCAGAAATACCTGTGGCCGTGTTAAGAAATCTTTCCAAATACCCACCAGCTTTAGGGATGACAGGGACAGTTATGGGGATGATTTCTCTCTTTGCTCATTTGACTGCTGATAACAAATCGACAGTTGGGCAGTCTTTGGCCCTTGCTATGACAGCGACATTCTATGGATTGCTCCTTGCGAACATGTTCTTATTGCCATTGGCCGATCGACTCCAAGCAAAGCATCTCTTGAATGCCAGTCGAAACGATCTAATCTTAACAGCACTTTTAAAGATAAATTTTAATGAACCAACCAGTATGGTCGAAAGCATGAATCTTGAACAGAGGTACTATGAGCAGGCAGGATAAAAAATCGACATACTATCAGAGAAGACCTGAAAGACCAAAGGTTCATCACGAAAGCAATGAAGGTTGGGCCGTTTCTTATTCTGATTTTTTAATGGTTCTCCTTTCGTTTTTTGTTATTTATTTTAATGTAAATAACGATAAAACAATTCAGAATGAAAAATTTAACAATGTTGTTTTTAAATTAGCCAATTCAAAGTTTTTACAGGCTACTGAGAAAAACAAGGTAACAGGTGAAACTCAGGGGGATAGTGCAATTACAGCTGAGCAGAAAAAAAATATTGAAAGTATTGCTTTGAAGTTTAAAAACTCTGGGAACCAAATATCTGAGAATAGTTCTAACCAACGAGATATTTCATCATTGAAAAAAGATTCCTTGGTTGAATCGTTGTCAACAGGATTTTCAGGTAAGGGCAAAGGAAAAGCTCTTGGTAAGAATAAGGAAAAAGAACCAGCTGGAAGTGCTAAGAAAAAGGTCGAGCTCGTTATTGATCTATCCGAAAATCTCTTTGAGCTAGGAAGTTTTTCTCTTAATGAGAAAGTGAAAACTGAATTGAATCAAATATTTAAAATTATCCAAGAAGACAGAGACAGTGTGAACATGGTTTTTATAGGACATACAGATAAATTACAGTTTAAGGAAAAATCTAACAGTGTCGTCAATAGCAATTTGATTCTTTCGAGTTTGCGAGCTGCTAAAGCCGTGGAGTATGCAATAGCTCAAGGGTTTGATGGGAATCAAGTCTTTGTCCAAGGATTAAATGTTCAACCTCGAAACACGAGGTCATTGAGTATAAAGTTGGTAGAGCGATGAAAACATTAAAGAAATTACTTTTATTTTTAATTTTTTCAGTCTTTTGTTTGGAATCCTATGCAATAGGGCCCGTGGAAGGGAATGTCCTTAGAAAAGAGATTAAAAATAGGATTGAGAATATTCTATTTGGATTTGATAAAAATTCTCGAGTAGATGTCAAAATTAATTTTAAAAATGACCAAAAAACTATTGATGATAACCCCTTTGTGCTTGCAACACCTCCAGTGGAAAATAGTGACTACCGAAAAATAGTTCGAAGCTTGGAATTAACAGTATATTCGGGAATTGAAGAGGGGAAATTTCCTGAATTCTTAATAAAAAGTGTAAAAAGTGTTCTCAATGAATATACGCGAAACAACAAAGTAAAGTATCAAGTGATTTCTACGACAGCAGAGGCAAGTGGAGGACTTTGGGGATTGACATTTTTCCAAGCAGCTCTTCTTTCTTTGCTTGGTGTTTCTTTTTTACTCTTCTCAGTTTTCAAGATCATGGGAGTATTAAGTTCAAATAGACAACGTCAAGAATTAGGAAAACTTATATCTGATAATGTGAACTCATTAAAAACTTCTTTTGAAGGAATGTCTTTTGGGGGAGGAGCCAATTCGGGAATGGATTTTCCGACCACCAGTAAGCCCTTTAACTTTGAAATTTCTGCAGGCGGAGATGCCTTCTTAAAAGATTTTAGCTTAGATTCACTAGAAGAGCTGTTGATGGATAGTTATTGGTCAAAAGAAGACGAGTATGCAGCCTTTTTATGGTCAAAGCTCGATATAGTCCGTAAAGGAAGATTGCTTGCGAAAAATTCTCGTTTAGGAGATTATGCAAATTTTATTGCTGACTTAGAGGGAGTTGATAAAAAATATGTGAATGAAACTTATTACTTCAACCCACTTGCTCTCCATGAAATCTCAAATGAAAATTTAACAGATCTTGTGAAAAAATATAACTCAGTTTTTCATTTGCTACCTAAAATGCGAGTGGCAAATCTCTTGATCGATGCTACAGAAAAGAAAAAATTGTATATGAAAAAATACAATCAAAAAGATACGGAATTTGAACTCCAGAGCATTAATTGGAGTGAGTATAAAAGCACTGATAAAAGACAATTTGAAAGTAATCTTACTTTTTATTTTGAATCAGTTGAAGAAGAAGAAGCATTCTTTCAAGAAAAAGATATTGATTTTAGCCTTGTAAAAGCGTTCCCATCGTTGACTTGGCTTACGTTCCTCGAATCTGAAGATGCTCGAAATATTCTAGGGCAATTCAATGCAAAAGAACTTGCCTTGGCCTGGATCGCTCCACAGTCAACACTAGAGCAGTTGGAAGAGCTTCTCCCCGATAAGAAAGTTGAACTTTTAAGATCTTATACAGATCAAATTAAGCCCAATCGAAAATCGGCTATTTTTAATCGGATTGTCGAGTTAACAGAACAGAAACTTTCACTCGAAAGAAAGTCTGCAGCTTAATTGAGATTTTTTATAGGCACACGCCAATTAAAAACATCATCAGTTACACCCATCTGAATTTTGAGCAGTTCTTTTTTGAGAGTCATTGTTTTTGGTCCACCAATAACCTTAAATTGAACTTCATTTTCGCGATAATAGAGAGATTCAATGGGAACGAGCACTGAAGCGGTTCCGCAGGCAAATGCTTCTGAACATTCACCACTTTCAACTTGTTTCATAAGTTCTTTGAGCTCAATTTTTCTTTCTTCAACAGCGTAGCCAAGGTGTTTTCCTAGAGCAATCAATGAGTCGCGAGTTATGCCTTCTAAAATAGAGCCCGTTAGAGGAGGAGTGACAAAAACATCGTTGATAACAGCAAAGAAATTCATTCCTGAAAGTTCTTCAATATATTTATCTTCGACAGACTCAAGCCAAAGTGTTTGATCATAACCGCGATTTTTAGTTTCGATATAAGAGGCAAGACTTGCAGAATAATTCCCACCTGTTTTGGCGTTTCCAGTTCCTCGTAGAGCCGCACGGTGATACTTATCCTCAACATAGACCCGAATAGCATCTCGAGCGAAATAATTTCCAGAAGGAGCCCCAATAAGATAGTACCGATAGGTTGACGATGGTTTAACACCCAATTGAGGTTCATCACCAATCATAAAAGGTCTCAGGTAAAAAGAACTTCCAGGTTTTGTATCGATAACATGTTCACTTAGAAAGGCAAGCTTTTGAACTGACTTTAAAAAATCTTCTTCAGAAAAAGTCGGCATTCCTAATCTTTTGGCTGAAAAGTTAAATCGCTTTGCATTCATACCAGGGCGAAAAAGATAGAGCTCGCCACGATCATTTTTATAGGCTTTAAGACCTTCGAAGATTTCTTGGGCGTAATGGAGAACTTTGGCAGCGGGATCTAAGGAGATAGGTCCGTAAGTTTCGAGCTTGAGTTCAGACCACTGGCCGTCCTTATAATAAGAAGACACCATGGCCGGAGCCATGTTCCCACCAAATCCCAATTGTTCAGGCTTTTTAAAGTTCTTAAGAGCTTCGAGTGCAAGAGGATCAATAATCAAAATAGACTCCTAAAATGGTTAGGGCGTTATTATAGGAAATCCTCTGTTGATTGCCCAGCTTTGCGTGGAGGTTTGAGAAGATTGACTAATCTTTGAATGGCTTAAAATTTGTCAATATTTTAGACACCCGATACTTCTTTCACAGTGAGGGTACCTCTAACTTCCTGTTTTTTCGCATTTTGATGGTTGGCATCAATCCTGCACTTCCAAAGGGAGATGACTGATATTTAGACGCATTTTCAAATGCACAAGGAGAGAGGAAATGAAAACTTTAAGATTAACATTGATTTTTGCACTGGTGGCCTTAGTGTCATCGTGTGGGAACAAAAACAACCGAACTTACGGTGATGGTTATTATGGGACCAATGGAGGAATACCTCCTGTTGGAGTTACGGGAATTGATCCCACAGCTGGTGAAGGGGCTCCTTTGGCTCAAAAATACGCCAGCATTATTTCGCAACCACAATTTGCTTGTTCAAATGGTGCGCGAAGATTTCGCATTGGTTTTACACTAGATGATAGCACAGGAACTGTGGTGGGCTTGAATCCTGCATGGGATCTTAACAACCTCGCAGGTGTTAAAGGTGTTTATATTGGAAAAACACCTGAAAACGATATCGTTATTGTCAAAGAATTTGGAAACATTAAAGACGTGCTTATTGATTACTGTGATCTCGATCAGCGAGGTAATCAACTAAGTGGAGTGCAAATTAATTCATATTTTAGTGCCTCTAAAGTGACGAGCTGTTCAGTAAATCAAATTTCTGAATTAATATTTGATGCGACTATTGGTGGAATGCAAATTCCATTCTGGGTTGGACCGATTAACGCTACTGGAGCTGTTAATGGAGTTTGCCCTACTGATTTCAACAACGACTATCCTCTCTAACAAAGAGGATCAAATATCTCTCATCCTTGGGAAGTCGAGATAGGAAACTATCTCGACTTTTTATTTTCGTTTAATTTTAAAATACTCATTGATCCCTTTAACAACACCATCAGCATAATCATTGAGATAATCTGTGCCTTGAATTTTTTTGAGCTCCAAAGAATTTGACATAAAACCAATTTCAAACAAAAGCCCGGGGCGTTTAGAGAGTGCTAAAACGTAAAGAAGCCCAGCCTTATAACCACGGTCTTTGATCTTATGCTTTTTGGCTACTTTATTTATGATATTTTGATGGACAATACTTGCAAGTTCTTTAGAGGTTTTGGAGGTCAACTGAACGGCAAGATCAATGAGGATCTTGTTGACAACCATATCATCAACATTGAAAACAGAGTTTTCTGCTGCCTCAACTTTTTTAACGGCAGCGTTGTCGTGATTGTCGAGATAATAGGTTTCCGCTCCGCGAGCGTTCTTATAGGGTGAAGAATTAAAATGTAAGGAGAGGTAGAGATCAGCTTTGACTTCGTCAGCAATTTCTGCACGTTTTTGGAGACTAACTTCTCTGTCTTCAGCTCTTGTGAGAAAAATTTTGTACCGTGACGATAGCTTTTTCTTAAGGATCTTTGCAAATTTGAGAGTTAAGTCTTTTTCAAAGACTCTTTGACCATTAGAGAGCTTTGAGATGGCCCCGACTTCGATGCCTCCGTGACCAGGATCGATGAGAATTGTTTGAGCAAATGAAAACAGCGGCAGGAGCAAGCTCCAGAATAGAATATTTTTTAAAAGCATATCTTTAAAGATACTTTTCTTTATACATATTGGCGATACGATGATTGGGAAAGTAATAAGATAAAATATCGCGATAGCTATACCCTCTGCGGGCAAGTTCCAGGGCGCCTAATTGGCATAGCCCAACTCCGTGGCCCAGACCGCGCCCACGGAAATGAACCTGGTCACCCTCAACAGATATCGTGTAATTGTTCGATGGAATGAGATTTCTCCCTGCAATTTTTCTTAAGAGGGGTTTAGAGATATTTTGGGTTTTTCCTGCAAAGAATATTTTCCCAGTGCGATTAAACGGGCTGTCGTTGTAAGCATAAATGGGAGTTTTCTCTTTATAGTTTTTCTTGAAAAATGAACTTCCAAACTGATAAACATAAAGTTTTCTCAAAAGATCAGAAAATTGTGCTCGGCTCATTTGATTGTGGAAGCTTTTTTGACCATGGTTAAAACAAAAAGGGCAAGCGACCGATTTATAGCCGCGGACATAGCCTCCCCAAACTTCGGACGGTAAGAGTGTCCGGCCACCACATTTGGCATGATAAAAAATAGGCTGTAGTTCACCTGAGCCATGAACGAGAATTTCACCAGCTGTATCAAAAGAAGCTTGTTTTGTTTTTTCACTTTCATCTTCTAGCGAACCGTTAACTTGATGTTTTTCAGAGTTTTCGAGATGAAAGAGATCGCCATTATCATTTTTCTTTTTCATTTGATAAAGAGCATATGTTCTCGCTGCAACAGCCTGAGCTTTAAGCGCTTCCAATGGCCAGTTGGGGTGCATTTCTTTAGTTAACAGCAAACTAATATACCGTTCAAGAGAAGTCTTCATCACAAGATCGCAGCTATTTTTTCCAGGCTGTGATGTAAGCAGCAATTCACCTTTATAGGTGCTGTCGTTCCACTTTATTAATTCATTACTTGTTTTAAGGCTGGCCACAATTGGGATATTTTTAAATTGCTGGTTTTTTTCTTCACAGTTAAAAACCACAGTATTTTTACCTCTAAAAAGCCGAGATTGCGCTATCCCTTTAAACTTTCTTTTAAGGTTAAAGCCTTTGATTGTGACCTTGGGCAGCGATTTTCCTATCAAGACATTAATCTGGGGAACAGATGCACTTGCGAAGTTGATAGTGAAGAGAGCTAAAAAAGTGAGTAGAAATCCTTTCATTTTGATTTTTATCCTTCCTTGGAATGAACAATCACTTCCGTTTGTTAAAACGGTTTAGTTTTATTGTAGATTTCTCCATGATTTAAAGCAATGGAGCGAAAAGGTGACCGTTGCAGTATAGCAGAGTCAGCGACTCGGATACTTCGGGCCAATAGGATGATTCTTGCCTGTCATAAAAAAAAGATATCTAAATTCAATTTTGCGTCGATAGGAATATTAGTGAGTGATTGAGTCGGATAGTGACTCATAAACCTTGGAGTAAATTATGTCCTGCAAAGCTGAGATGAAAATCGAAAACTTCCTTGAGTACTATGGTTCTATTGATGATGTAAAAAAGAAAATCGATGAATGCGATACTTGTGGAGCCAAACTTCTTCAGAGTCACCTTCCAGATTATAATAATATGGTAATCCAGGAAACTTCCAGGTGCTTGGATTGTGGTGGTGTTCATAAAAAAGTTGTCCACATTATAAACTAACCTGAGTTTGGACAAACATCGATCTTCATCGTCGTCATCGAGTCTCAAAGACTGCGACACTTACAAGGCAGAAGCCTTGTAAGGTAGGATGAGGAGGCAAGAAGAAAGCGTATGCCTCGTCTTTTCGCTCTCGACTCCTTGAATCTCTCGTTTCTCCAAACTCAGGAAAATCTCCATCGCAAGAATATTTCTAAAACAGCAATACCTTAAACTTGCGACTGACGGTAGAGGTCAGCTTCATCGAATTTGTGGTTAAACTAAATTTCTTCACAATATTGACAAGACTTTTACAAGCCTTCTATTGAAAAGGACCGATAGCTTCATTAGGATATGAGTTATAGGTTTTTTTTCAAAGGGTGAAGTTATGAAGTTAATGTCTCTTATCTTAGGTTTTTCTCTAGCTATCTTAGTCAGCTGTAATTCAGGAACTGGGTCAAAAGAAGGCCTTAAAAAAATGCTTAAAGAAAATCCCGATATTCTTGTGGATGCTATCAAAGCAAATCCGGCAAAAATTCTTGATGCCTTTAAAGAAGCAGCTCAATCAGCTCAAGAAGAAGCCGCCAAACAAAGAGTTGAAGACGAGAAAAAAGAACTTGAAGAGCGCTATGCAACTCCACATGAACCAGAAATAAGAGGCGACGAACTTTTTCGTGGTAATAAGGATGCACCTATTACCTTGGTCGAATATTCAGATTTTCAATGCTACTACTGCTCAAAAGCTTTTGGGACCGTCCTTGAACTTCTTGATAAATACGGAAAGAAAATACGTTTTGTTTACAAGCATCTTCCTGTTATAGGGCAGTACTCTCGCAAAGCTTCTCAATATTATGAAGCCATTCGCTTACAAGATCCAAAAAAGGCGATCGCCTTTCATGATGAATTGTTTAAGAATCAACAAAAAATTCGAAGTGGTGGTGAAAAGTACCTCAAAGAAGTCGCCAAAGACGTCAAGGCTAACATGAACCAATTGAGCAAAGACGTGGAGTCTGAAAAGATCAGTAAAAGAATTGATCAAGACGAGGCCGAAGCAAGAAAGTTTGGCTTCAGTGGGACTCCTGGTTTCGTTATCAATGGTATTCCAGTTAAAGGCGCATATCCGACAAGCCACTTTGAAGGCATCGTTGAAGAACTTGTGAAAAGAGGGAAGCTCAAGCTATAGAGAGGGCTTACAGACAATTTATTTTTTAAAAAGCTATTGTCATCCCCTTTTTTTTAAGCAAACATGTTCTTATAGATTTACTAACACATTGTTTGAGGAGTAATTTTCATGAACAAAAAAGAATTAATTGAAGCTATTATGAACAACAAAGAATTCAGCAACTTTACAAAAAAAGATTGTGAAGCTTTCGTAAACACTTTTACAGACACAATTAAAAAAGCTGTTAAAAAAGGTGACGATGTTTCTCTAATCGGTTTTGGAACTTTTACAAAAGTTAAAAGAGCTGCTAGAACTGGTATCAATCCATCTACTGGTGAGAAAATCAAAATCAAAGCAAGAACTCTTCCTAAATTCCGTCCAGGAAAAGCTTGGAAAGAAATGTTCTAATTGAAAAGTTACAATTTCAATATATGAAAAAGAGGGCTCCAAATTTTGGGGCCCTTTTTTTTGTAATAAACTGAACGATCAACTCGGCTTTTTAGACTTTTTTGACAGTAAAATCGGATAAAAATTACCTCTTGGGTAAAGAATTCCGGTAAAAATGCCAGTTTCATAGGTCATTTTTTGACATATTGATTCAAAATTTCCTTCTTTATATAATTGATACAGTATAAAAGGGAAAAATTTCCCTAAAATTTAAAACGAAAGTTTTAATGGGAAATTGGGAATAAAGGATTATCCATGGCAGAAGAAAATGAAAATGAAGGAGAGAGTAAACCAGCAGTAAAGTCCCAGTCGACTGGAAAAAGTCCATTGGTTGTGGTCCTGTTACTCATCAACTCTATAGTCATTGGGCTCGTTGGCTATCAGCAATTCCAGTTCATGAAGACGGAAGCGGAAAAACCGGATGTTGGTCAGTTAATCAAGCAATATATGGATGAACGTGGGAGTGACGAAAGCCAAGAAGAACTAGCCGTTGAAGCTAAAGACGAAGGAAAGCTCCTTCCGCTTGAAGGCTTTACAGTCAACTTGGCTCAAGGTGATGGACCGAGAAGATATTTGAGAATGAAAACTGTTCTAAAATTTAATAAGGACTCGGAAGTAGAAGAATTTCAAGCACGACAACCACAAATTCGAGATGCCATCATCAGTATTTTAAACAGTAAAAAACCAGAGGATTTACTACAGAGAGAAGGAAAACTTTTCTTAAAAGAAGAAATCAAAAATGCAGTAAATTCTTTTTTAATTAATGGAGCAGTCATAGATGTCTTCTATGTGGGGTTCCAAATAAATTAAGCAAAAGACAGAAAGTCTTTAGTGTGCAAATCCCAGGAGGGGAAAAATGTCACAGGTTCTAAGTCAAGACGAAGTTGATGCCCTGTTAAATGCCGTCAATGATGACACAGAGGTTGATGATCTTCTCGACGAAGGTGATGGCTTTGGTCTCGATGATCCTGAGCTCGACGAGAATGTTCAACCGTATGATCTCACCAATCAAGATAAAGTCATCCGTGGGCGAATGCCTATTCTCGATATTATATACGAAAGATTTATCCGTTCTTTTCGAGTTTCATTATCAAACTCACTAAGAAAAATTTCGACAATTTCAATTATTTCAACTGATCTTCTTAAATTTGGAGAATTTGTAAATACTCTTCCTATTCCAAGTTGTATGTGTTTGATGCGATTGAATGAATTGAGAGGTCCAGCTCTCATGGTTTTCGAATCGAAGTTAGCTTACGCCATAATAGATGCTTATTTTGGTGGTTCCGATCGCCCATTTACTAAAATTGATGGAAAAGAATTTACTCAAATTGAATTATCATTCATGAAAAGAGTCATGGATATGGCCATTAGTGATCTGGAAGAGGCTTGGGCGCCAATCCATCGAATTAATGCCCAATATATAAGAACTGAAATCAACCCTCAGTTTATCGGTGTTGTTCCTCCTTCTGATGTTATTATCACAACAACATTTGAAGTTGAGTTTGAATCCGCTATAGGGACAATTATGGTCATTATCCCTTATTCAACAATCGAGCCAATTAAGCACAAATTAAGTTCAAGTTATCAAACAGACCATGATGTTGTTGATACCTTGTGGACAAAATGCATGGCCGGTCATGTGAAAGAAGTTCAGGCCAATGCCATTGTAAAGCTTGGAGAAACAGAGATATCTGTTTCTGATCTTTTAAGTCTAAAAAGAGGCGACATAATCCCTTTAAATCGCGATGTTTCTGCTGAATTAGATTTTGAAATTGAAGGGGTTGATAAGTTGAAATGCATTTCAGGTGATTATAAAGGAAATAGAGCTGTTCAAATAACAAGAAGAATAGAGGAGTAGAAATATGAACGATGAAATTAAAAAACCAGAAGATGAGCAAACAATGGAAGCTTCAGGTGATACTTCTGTTGTTGAAGAAAAAGCCTTGGAGAGTATTGAGAATATAGAAGATGAAATTAAGTCAGGTGATGATGCTCTCAATAAACTAAAAATTCAAAATCTCGATTTTATTTTAGACATTCCATTGAAGGTTAATGTGGAGCTAGGAAGAGCAAAAGTTGTCATCAAAGATCTTCTCCAGCTTGCTCAAGGTTCGGTCATTGAACTTGATAAGCTAGCAGGGGAACCTCTTGAAGTGCTGGTCAATGGAAAAGTTGTTGCTCGAGGTGAAGTGGTGGTCGTGAACGAAAAATTTGGAATAAGACTCACTGATATTATCAGTCCAGTCGAGAGAATTGAAACTTTAAGATAATTTAAAAAGAGTGGTATACGATGAAATTAGTCATTTTAACTTGCATTTTATTTTCGATTAATAGCTGGTCGAAGGTTTTTGTTGATAAAGTTACTGAAATTGATAACTCCTCTCAAACAAAAATAAAAATTTCTTTAAGTGATTTTATTAATGAAAATCCATTGATTAAAGCAAGTCAAAACCAAGTTTCATTGCGAATCCCGAATGTGATTATCAGTCCAAAAGTACAATACCATCTCAAAAATAAAGAAAATATCCACGTGACTCAGGATAATAATGATATTGTTCTTACAGTTGAAACGAGTAAAAAGATTAGAAATTTATCTGAAAATGTTAATGTGGATCTTAAGGATAAGGATATTTATCTCAAATTGCCTCAAATACATATTGCAGCTCAAAAGATTAAGGCACAACCTGTTATCAAGTCTGAAGTGTCGAAACCTATAAATATCGCTGAAAAAAAAGTATTGGCACAGTCTAAGGCTGTTGTGAGCAACGATAAGGTTGATGAAGAACATCTTCGATATCTTGTGGAAGATTTTGAGAAGGTTGAATCGGCTCAGACAAAAAGAGATCCATTACTTGAAGACAAGATTGCGAAAGAAACTGTTGTCGATAAAGTCCAAGAAAAGTTTGGAGCCAATGAAAAAGCGAACAAGATTATTGGACTTAAAGAAGGACAAGATTTTCAAATTTACACATATATCTTAAAAATCTTGGTCGTATTACTTTGTATAATTGGTGTTTTTCTTGTGGGAATTAACTTCTTTAGAAAAAAAGTTCTCAATAAAACTAAATTAGGTTTTTTAAATAATACAAAGCTTGTTGAAGTTATCAGTACAACGTATATCGCTCCCAAAAAAAATCTTATACTTATTAAAGCTCATGAACAGTACCTTCTTCTCTCAAGTACAGAAAATAGTATAAATTTGATCACTGAAATTAAAGATCCCATGGGCCTTTTAAAAATGGGAGAAAAAGAAGTGACAGGTGAAAATTTTGACACCAACTTGGATCTCTCAAGTGAAATGAAACTCTTAAGTGAAAATGTCAAATTAAAAGATGCTAATAAAATTTATGAAAGTACACCAGTGAAAAACTCAAAGTCTCAAAGTTTTTCAGATCATATTAAAAAGAACGTAAAAAAATTAAAACCCTTGCAGCAATCATAATATGAAAAAAATACTTTTCGCGCTTACATTCTTTGTTACAAATTCAGGTTTTGCTCAACAAAATCTCAATGTAGCGGGATTGAGTATTAATTTTGGGCAAGGGATAAATTATTCCGACAGCATACAATTGATACTACTTTTTACTGTCTTAACTCTTGCTCCGGCTTTTATTATATTGTGTACATCTTTCACACGTATAATTGTTGTTCTAGCCTTCATGAGACAAGCGATCGGAACTCAAAATATGCCTCCGAACCAGCTTCTCTTGGGGTTTGCACTTTTTCTTTCCATTTTTGTCATGATGCCAACGGGGACAAAAATTTATAACCAGTCTATTAAGCCCTATACAGAAAAAAGAATTGATATGAATGGAGCCCTCACCGTATTGGAAGGATCTTTGCGTGAATTTATGGGGAAACACGTTCGAAAAAATGATATAAAACTTTTTTATGATGTGACCTCTGAAAATTTACCGCAAACGATTGATGATGTTCCTATTCATTATCTGATTCCAGCATTTATTATTTCCGAACTTAAAACAGCTTTTCAAATTGGATTTCTCCTCTATATCCCATTTCTTATCCTTGATATGGTTATTGCATCAGTCTTGATGGCGATGGGAATGATGATGCTTCCCCCGATCCTCGTTTCATTACCATTTAAAATACTTTTATTTGTATTGGTCGATGGATGGCAATTAGTAACAGGCTCATTGCTTAAGTCGTTTAACTAGTGAGGAATTATGAACAATGATTTTGTAGTAGAAATGTCGGGTCAAGCGATAAAAATGACGTTGATGTTAGCCGCTCCAATGCTTATAGGAGCTATGATTGTTGGTGTCACTATTTCAATATTTCAAGCCGTTACACAAATTAACGAACAGACACTTTCTTTTGTACCAAAGATTGTCACAATTCTTGTACTCATTATTATTTCAGGTCCATGGCTTATTAATACAATGACAAGTTTTACAGAAGATCTCATTGTTCACATACCAGAGGTGATAAGGGCGAAATGATAAATGTTCAGTTTGTAGACTATATTAAAGTGATTGCATTTTGGTTGTGTTTTACAAGATGGCTTGCCGTCTTGTTTTCAATTCCGATCTTTGATGAAGCATTTATCCCTGTTATGATTAAAGTTTTGTTTTGTTTAGTTCTTTCCTATGCTCTATTTCCCTTTGTAAATGAAACTATCGTTCGCGATATCCATTTGATGGGAGAGGACAGCTTTTGGTTGTTAACAATTTATTATGCATCAACTGGTTTAATTGTGGGTTATCTCGTAAAAATAATCATGGCCATATTTATTGCTGCTGGAAGTTTGATACGACAACAGGTTGGATTTTCAACTGTAGCATATTTTGATCCAAGTCTCGCAACTCAATCAGGTCCTATAGAACATATTATTCGCTGGACTCTTTTAATTATGATTATTTCATCAGGTGCACTTCTTCCTATCTTTAAAGGAGTCCTCCTGAGTTTTGAAAGTTTTTCAATTTATAATTTGAAGTTTCAAAACCAATCATTTTATTTCCTAAGTGATTTCTTTAAAGGTCTTATTAAAACAGCGTTACTCTTATCTGCACCAATTATTGTTACAAACTTAATTCTCAATAGTATTTTGGGGATTATTTCTCGATTTGTACCACAAATGAACGTATTTATGATCAGCTTTGTTGTGAATATTGGATTTGGTTTATTAGTTCTCTATTTTATAAATGATGAGTTCTTTTACTATGGTTATCAAAAATATGTTGAAAAATTAGGAGAATGGTTTCAGTTCGTCGTTTGACGGATTTGGAGAAATAACTGTATATGGCAAACGAATTTGAAGATCCAGCAGACAAAACAGAAGATCCGACTCAGCATCGAATAGATGAGTATCGGAAAAAAGGGCAAATAGCCTCTTCTAAGGAAATGACTAGCGTACTTCTGCTAGGAGGAGTCGTTTTTTGTTTGCTTCTAACAAGTACATTTATGTACGAAACACTCTATGAGTTTATAGAATGGCTTTATAAATTTGAACTAGAGAAGATTTTTGAAAAAGATACATTTAATCATGTTTTATCTAAATCAATAATAACGTTTTTGAAAATTATTTCTCCTGTATTTCTAACTTCAATTTGCCTTGGTTATATAACGCAAGTAATGCAATTTGGATTTATTTTCTCGTCTGAAACGCTAAAGTGGGATATTAGTAAGATTAACCCTCTCAATGGATTTAAACGACTTTTTTCCAAAAAAACACTCTTTGATACGTTTAAGGGTTTATTTAAGTTTTTAATTATTCTCTCTATTACTTATTCCATTCTTTCTCCCATATTATTCAGTTTTCGAGGTTTTCTCGACAGCGATCTGACAGTAATCATGACTTATACACAAGATGTTGTTGTTAAACTTGTGTTTGGAGTCCTCCTTGGAATGCTTGTATTAGCGTTGATTGATTTTGCGTGGGAAAAATACACTTATTTGCAAAAGTTGAAAATGTCGAAGAGAGAGTTAAAAGAAGAGACAAAAGAGAGAGAAGGGAACCCGGAAATCAAACAACGAATCCGAACCATTCAACGAGAAATGGCTCGCAAGCGAATGATTAAAGAAATACCCAAGGCAGATGTCGTGGTAACTAATCCAACGCATATTAGCGTTGCCATCAAATATGACAGAGAAAAAATGTTTGCACCTGTCATCGTTGCAAAAGGAGCAGATCATCTCGCTCTTAAAATTAGAGAAATTGCGAAACAGAACAAAGTTCCCATGGTGGAAAATATACCTTTGGCAAGAGCTCTTTATAGTACAGTGAAATTAGGAGATGTTGTCCCAAAAAGTCTCTACAAAGCTGTAGCAGAAGTTCTTGCTTATGTTTATCGATTAAGAAAAAAACAAAAGGCTGTTTCTTAAAAAGGCGTGAAGTATGGAAAATATTTTTAGCAAATTTAAGTTCTTAAGCAAAAATTATGACTTAGCCGTTGCCTTAGGTTTAGTTTTTGTTCTTGCTGTAATGATTGTTCCTATTAGCCCTTTTGTAATGGATGTTTTCATTAGTTTTATCATCGCTGTTTCGATGGTCATTTTACTTCTTTCAATTTATGCGAAAAGACCTCTTGATTTTTCTGTTTTTCCATCAGTGCTACTTATGGCAACATTATTTCGCCTGTCACTCAACGTAGCTTCCACTAGAAACATTTTAATGCGAGGGGGGACAGACGGTCTCACGGCAGCTGGGAACATTATCTTTTCATTCGGAAACTATGTTATAGGTGGAAATTATGCCGTTGGGATAATTGTCTTTGTTATTCTCGTAATCATAAACTTTATCGTTATCACTAAAGGTGCTGGGCGAGTAGCAGAAGTTGCTGCACGATTTACATTAGATGCAATGCCAGGAAAGCAAATGGCCATTGATGCGGACTTAAATGCCGGTTTAATTGATGAAAAAGAGGCTAAAAGAAGACGCGAAGAGGTTGCTCAAGAAGCTGATTTTTATGGGTCTATGGATGGTGCTTCTAAATTTGTTCGCGGTGATGCGATTGCTGGTATTTTCATCACAGCTGTTAACATTATTGGTGGAATCATCATTGGTGTTGGTCAAAATGGAATGGATTTTTCTAGTGCAGCAGAAACATTCACACTTTTAACAATTGGAGATGGTCTAGTCTCTCAAATCCCAGCTTTGATTATCTCTACTGCAGCCGGTGTTATTACAACAAGAAATACGTCCGATGATTCTCTTGGTAAGCAAATAGGAGAACAATTTAGTATTCAGCCCAAAGCACTTTATATTGTCGGAGTTATTCTTGCACTTTTTGCTCTCGTTCCAGACTTTCCTGGAACTGTTTTTATTCTCATGGGAGGAGCGTTTGCAGGAATGGGCTACTTCTTAGATTTGAAACAAAAAGAAGATGATCGAGTTAAAAAACTTGAAATTGAATCTGAAGAAGAAAATAAACCTGAAGACCTTGAAAATCTCTTGGCCATCGATATGGTGGAACTTGAAGTTGGTTATGGACTAGTTAACTTGGTTGATAATGAACAAAATGGAGATCTTCTTGAAAGAATAAGCCAAATACGAAAACAATTTGTGACTGAATGGGGAGTTATCGTTCCCTCGATCCGGATCCGTGACAATTTGGAATTAAAGGCGGGTGGATACAAAGTAAAAATTAAAGGAATTGATGTGGCCAATGGTGAATTGATGGCCGGTCAATACCTTGCAATGGATCCAGGGACAGTGATTGAAAAGGTTGATGGAATAGAAACGATTGAACCTGTTTTTGGTCTTCCCGCTGTTTGGGTTAATGATGAAATGAAAGAAGAAGCTCAATATAATGGGTACACAGTCGTCGATCTTTCAACTGTTATTGCAACCCATTTAACTGAAGTATTAAAGTCAAACATCTATGAATTATTTGGTCGCCAAGAACTTGTTAGAATTCTAGATAAGTTCAAAGAAGAAAATCCTAAGTTGGTAGAGGATCTTATCCCTGAAATTATACCATTTGGAACAGTCTTACGAGTATTGCAAAACTTATTGAAAGAAGGAGTTTCCATAAGAGATCTACGATCTATTCTTGAAGCTCTAGCAGAATTTGGGATGAAATATAAAGACGCGGAAGTATTAACCGAGTATGTCAGGCAGGCATTGAAAAGAACAATAACTGAGAAAATTAAAAACGATAGTGGAGATGTTCCTCTGTTTACCCTTGATAGAACGCTAGAAGAGCTGATTGTGAACAACATATCTGAAGATAATGATGGTTCACATTTAAATCTCGATGCAAAAACTACTCAAGGAATATTGGCAAGTATTAATGAAAAAATTGAACAAGCGACTAGTCTTGGAGAGAAGATGATTGTTCTTTGTTCTCCAGTAATAAGAAGACATTTCAAGAGTTTAACTGAAAAATTTATTCCTAATTTGATTGTCGTCAGTCATAATGAAATAAGTCCTGATGTACAAATTAGGTCATTAGGAACAGTGAGGTTTTAAGGATGTATGTAAGGAAGTTTGAAGGAGAAACTTTAGAGGAAACATTAAAGGTAGTGAAGTCTGAACTCGGACCAGATGCAATTATCCTCAAAACCAATAGTTTTAAAGGCTTAAAAGGAGCCATGAAAAAAAAGAAATTTGAAATTACTGCAGCAATATCAGAAGAAGATTATCGAAAAAAACTTAATGTGGATAAAATTTTGAGTGACGATCAAAGAGACAATTTTTATAAAGCACCTTCAAAAAATATCAGTAAAGTTATTGACGATTTTAGCGAGACAAAAAAGAAAACTGCTGGTTATGGTCATTTGAGTTTAAATAAACAAGTGCAAACATCAAAAGATACTGTTAAAAAAGAAGAAAGATCTAATTTAAGTGATTTTTTGGAAGAAAAATCTAATATCTCGTCAGTGATAGAGAAAAAACAAGTCAATTTGAATTCAGCAAATGAAAGTTTTCGAGAAGATGATTCTTCTCAAAGCTTTAAAAACATTTCAAGTTCTTCATTCGTCCAATCTCCTGAATATTTTATAATGAAGCAGACAATTGAAAATCAGGCAAATGATATTAAAATTCTCGAGAACAAATTGAGAGGATTACTAAAAGATTTTGAAGAATTAAAAGATGCTGAATCCGATATTTCAAAAATCCAAGAATTAAAAAATATTTTAAAATCATTTGATCTCTCTGAAGGTGTAGTTAAAACAATTATTAGAAAAGCGCAGTTTGAGTTAACAGAGGATGAACTTAATAACGAAGAATTGCTTTATGAAGTTGCTTTAAGAGAAATTTCTGAAATGATCAAGGTTCAATCTGCAAAATTCAGTCAGACTGAATTTATGAAAAAACCAGTGATTACAATACTGATCTCTGAAAATTCAAGTGGTCAAACTTCCATGGCATTGAAGTTAACAGCGATGGCTCCAAATTCTGTCTTGATAAAATACAATATGAACGAGAATCATACGGATTTCACTGAAAAGATTCTTGATATCAAGGTAGAAAATTGTTCCGACCTACAAAGATTATTAGGAAAAGTTCGAGAAGCATCGGAACTTGGGAAAAATATTTTTATCGATTTAAGAGCTGTAAATAGTCGATATGACGAAACTAAAAAAATTATAGCTTCAATAAATAGATCATTTGATAATGTGGAAATTTTGTTATGTCTATCAGCAATCCATTCTGAAATATATAATAATAAGGTGTGCAATAAGTTCAGCGACGTTGCAGATGGAATAGCTGTTTCCCACTTGGATATGTGCTTGAATCTTTCTTCGTTGATCAATTTGCAGTACTCGAATCAGCTCCCTTATATGTTTTTTGGGACTGGACCGAGAGTTCCTCAAGATATTGAGGAAGCAACTGTAGATCGCCTTATTGCCGAAATTTTTAAAGTTTAATTTTAGGGAGTAACATCCCAATTAACCTTAACTTTTACAGGAAGTAAAATGGATAGGGTTTCTTTTTGGTTGGAATCATTTCACAAGGGGCATGGTCGAACTCAAAACGTGAAGACCATTGCGATTCTTTCAGGGAAAGGTGGAGTTGGTAAAACTTCGGTGGCTTTACGTATGGCCAATGATCTTTCTAGAAAAGGCCTTAAGGTTCTTCTTGTAGATTGTGACTACAACTTATCAAATACACTTATAAAGCTTAATACACCTTTTAAAAGTCAATTTTTATCCTATCTCAATAAAGAAGTTAATCTGCATGATTGTATTAAGAAATTCAACTCCTTTCACCTTCTTCCTACTTGTAATGGGAATTTAGATTTGTTTGATAATAAGTACAGAATTCAAGCAGAGCTCATAGGAATCGTGGACGAATGTGAAAAGCATTACGATTTAATTCTTCTGGATTGCCCAGCAGGAGTTAATAAAGAAACCATGAATATTGCTGCATTCTGTGATTTACGACTTGTTGTTTTAAATCCCGATAAGTCTTCAATGACTGATGCTTATTCGCTTTTAAAAATTCTCATGCAGCGATATGGAGCAAAAAACAATAAATTAATTCTTAATAAATGTCGAAATGAAGCTGTTTTCGAAAATATAAGTCGTTGTTTCTATAATACCTGTCGGAAGTTCTTGGACATTGAAACAGAATTTCTTGGTCAGTTCCCCTATTTTAATAGTTCTATTCAGGATTTTGATAGGGAGTTTATCTTTGGGGAAAATAATTCTCTCCAAGATAATAGTGTCAAGATCATCGCACGACTTTTCGATCTGATTTACGAGCCCATTGAATTGGAGGATTCATCCCTATCTCCCGTTGCTGAAAGCAATGATCAAGAAAAAAGTTCACTGGCAAAAATGATCAAAAGTGTCCAAGGAGTTATTTAATGTCAACGATTACCAAGAAATTGCGCAAACTTAAGGATTATCGAAATACAGCGGATCCTGAAGTCAAAGATAAAATCATCGTTGAGTACGCACCTTTGGTAAAATTTATTGCACAAAAAATTGCGTCTAGATTGCCTTCAAATATTGAACTTGATGATCTTATTTCTTGCGGAGTCATTGGACTGATGGATGCTATTGATAAGTTTGATCCTAGTCGAGACAATAAATTCAAAACTTATGCTGAATTTCGAATAAGAGGAGCAATATTAGACGAGTTGAGAGCTCAAGATTGGGTTCCGCGTTCAGTACGCGAAAAGGCTAAGCAATTAGAGAGAGCTTATGCCAAACTCGAGAGTAGTCTAGGTCGACCGGCCACTGACGAAGAAATGTGTGATGAACTTCAGTGCAATATGGACGAGTTTCATGATCTCATCAATAAATCTAAATCAGTTTCTCTCCTCAATATCGACGATTCAAATACATTTAGTCGCGGTGACAAGAGATTAATGATGAATGTTGCTGAAACAAGAAAGGGACTCAACCCATTCAATGCTGTCAGCCAAAAAAATGTTCAAAATAAAATTAAAGATGGAATCAAGGCCCTTCCTGAAAAACAAAGGTTAGTCCTCTCTCTTTATTACTATGAAGATTTAAATTTAAAAGAGATTGGGCAAGTTCTCGATGTCACTGAATCACGCGTATCTCAACTTCATACGCAAGCAATTCTAAAGCTAAAAGCGAAATTGAAAGTTGAATTTGATGATATTGAAGATCTAGTAGCTTAGGTCACACCCACGTTTCACGTTATTTTTACGTTTTGGTAGCAGACAAAAGAAGTCGGGAATCCTCCAGATAGTGCTTCATATTTCGTTTCTAGTCATTCATAATTTAATTAATAGTCATTAAAGTAAGATGAGACTCACTTTGAGTTTATTGAGCTCTATAAATTGAGGCATTAACTATGAATAATAAATTTAATAAGACCTTTAAAATCACTTTTTCGCTAACGATGATTTTTTTAGCCACTTTTTCAGGTTTTATTGGTTATCTCTACTATCAAGAATATAAGTTTAATGAGTTTGAAGCGAGTAAGCAGGTCATTGAAAAACAGAAAAAAGAGTTTGCTTCTGAAGTTAAAAAACTGAGCGAATCTAATTTCAATTTTTACGAGGTGAATGAAAAGCTTATTCAAATTAAAAATTTAAATTCTAAAATTGTTGAATCAGAAAAAAATCTCGGCCTCAACGATCTCTTAATTGAAAGAGAAAAAAATATTGAAGAACTTGATGAAGCACTGGCCTCTAACAAAAAATTTATTAGAGAAAGTGAGTGGTCTGAATATGTTCGCGATATTCAAAACTTTAATTCGTTTGCAACAACAAATAATTGGAAAACCTTAACAAGGGTAAGTTCTCGTTTAAAAGTAAGAACACCAAGTAGTTTTTCTTTTGAAAAAGATATTAGTTATCTCCTTGGAATAAATTTGAATGATGTTGATCTAATGAAAAGTGTGACCACTAAATCAGGATTAAAAACAGGAGACAAATCTAAAATCTTAGAAAAACTTGAAGAATTAAAAATATCGACTAACTACTTTATCAAAATGAATAAGCAAATCTCAAAGGTGAGGGAAACTTTTGGAGCGACAGTTAAAAGTTTTGAGAATTGGTTTTCAATTTGGTCGACAAAATCTAAACAACTAGAAAATCAAACATATAGAAGAGATGTTTTTTCTCTAAATTTCTTAGCTATCGTGATTGGTTCATTAGCTCTATTGAGTTTAATATCTTATTTTTTCCTAAGAAAAGTTTTTGTCGCCCTTGAAGAAAAGACAAATCGAGATACCATTTCTGTTTTAGATAAGATTATTATTAAAGACGATCTTTCGTTTATTGAAGATAAGGCAGAGGGTTTTAAAAGCGCAATCATCACATTGAAAGAATACATCAAAAAGCGGATGAGTTATGGCCAAATTTTTCAAGATTCGATGCCATTCCCTGCAGTCCTTTTAAATGATAACTTCAATCTTGTTTGGTTTAATGGCTATTTTCTCGATCAATTTGATATTCCTGAAGAAATGCTCGCTCGAGAACATTTAGTTTGGGATATGATAAAGGAGCGAACAGATCTTAAAGAACACGATCCCGTCATTGATTCTTTTAAAAACATGATGGGCGGAATTTATCAAATTAAAATTTTTGGTCGAGAAAAGAAATCTTATCAAATGTATGTTTGTCCCGTGAAAACAAATGATGAAAGTTTTGTTATGCTCTATTTCTATCCATTGTTAACCCTTGAGGAGACAATTGATCTTCAACTGAAATCATTGCGTGGCCCTATTGAAAGAACATTAGATTGCTATCTTGCAGATCAAAGAGATGTTTTAGAAGATGAAGAACTCAGCCGTGAGTTTTTGGCCGGTGGAATTGTAAATATAAAAGAGAAGCTCAAAGCTATTTTCGATAAGCACTCTTCTGAATTAAACGTGCTCCTTGATCAATTGACACATTTTGAAACTCAACTTCGAGATGAAATGCAAGACAAACATAAAGCGAGTGAGCTTTCTTCAGATTCTATTGAATATTTCAAAAACTTCCAAAAAGATTTAAGTCATCTTAAAGACCATTTAATTGAACTCTTTGGTGAGTACAATGATAAAATTGAGCGTTCATTACACTTTATGCGAGGATCTTATCCGACATTAGCAAAAACTGTTACAATCTTTGAAAAAGATCAGAAAAAAGAAGTCGCATTGAGAAAACTTGTTGAGTGGGGAATCCCAGCAATTAAAGAATTTAAAGGCGAAATTAAAAATTTCAAATCAAAAATAGGGACATTTCACAAAAATGTTTCTCAATTGACTAAAACCAACGAGTCAAAGTTACGGAAGAATCCTATGAGTAAATCCGTCGATCTTGGCAGTTTTACTCAGGACCAAGTGAAAACGATGAAATCTATTGATTTGTTTTTATCAAAATTTCTTATGGTCATTGAAGATTTGGAAAAATTTAATACAACAATGAATGCGAATATGTTGAAAGAGGTAAAAGTCTTTGAACAGAATTTCAAAGAATTAGAGACATTTTTTCAATTGGCTAAAAAATCGAATGAAAATTTTGAAAAAAATCTCATACAAGATTTTACAAGTCTTCACACCAATGGGCAGGAGCTCAAAAACAAAACAATGGCTATGTATTCCATTCTTAATTCTACAGGTGATTTAGGAGAAGGATTTCAAGGCCAAGAATTGCAATAAAGAATTTTATTTTTTCTTTAATGAGACAAAGCGAACTTGACTTCCAATTGAAAGCTCTAAATTTTGGGCAATATCGGGGCTAATTTTAAGCATTGAAGAGCCGCTGTGATCCAGTCTTCCCAAACATGCTCGGAAATTATTAGGATCCGTTGTCGAAATAATGTAAAGTTCTTCAGAATCGATATGTTCACTCACATCTGTAACTTTTGAAACTTTACTCTCTTTGACTGATCGAATGTTTTTGACCTTCGCAGATATAACAGGACCTGGTTCAAAAATTCCAACAAGCCCAGAATAATTAAATCCTTCTTTTTTTAGAATATGAAGAGCGGGTTCAGTAAAAGCGTGAACTTTCTCGACAACTTTTTGAGCCTGGTGAGGGAGAAGTTCTAGAATAATGGGGTAGTCAGGGAGAAGTTCTTCAATAAATTTTTTGTTTTTCATAACAAGAAAATCTGCTTCTTTAAAATCAATTTTGAAGAATTTTTTTCCAACAGCTTCCCAAAAAGGTGAATAGCCATTTTTATCGACCATTCCACGCATTTCTGCAATAACTTCATCCTCAAAGAAATTGAGATGATTGGCCATGTAGAGGAAACGAGTGAGTGATAGAAAACGGCCATTTCTCGAGTTTCGGTAATGAGGGCTTAAAAATAAGCTGCACACTTCAGCTGGTCCATCGTATATTTTTTCGACATGCATGGCTGTTATTTCATTTTCAATCTTAAGCATCTGAGAATATTTTCTTTGCTTTTCAAGGCGATAAAAATAATAGGGATCAAATCCTCCAATCTTAGATATAATCCCACTGATTCCAACAATTTTATTTTCAGTCGTATCTTCCATGACAAAGAGATAGAGTTCTCCGCTGGGGCGATCTTTTTCAACATGTTTAAAACTTCTTTCAGAAAGTTGAATTCTCTTTAAAAGGACTTCGGGGTCTTTTGGTAGTGAAGTTAACCCAAAACCAGAATCTTCAAGAAGATTACTTAACCCGTCGAGATCAGTTGAAGAAATTGGTCTAATAATTAACATCCAAATTACCTTGTTAAAGTGTTTTATCAATAATGGCGATCACATCATCGATGTGTTTCGTTTCAATACAGCCCATGGGGAGGAGGAAGCGTACACGAGTTGGATTTCCACCAGCTGTAAAGCTCAAAACCCCATTTTTAAAAAGGCGAAATGTGAAGTCTTTAGCTTTTTCAAAGTCTCCTTTATAGGGAGTAAAAGCAATCATGGCCCCAATACCATAAGGTCCTTCAATTTTATCGGGGTGCTTTTTGTGAAGTTCTTGAAGCTTAGATTCAAAGTATTGATGAGTTTTTTCAATTTTTCCACTTTCACCTAAGTACCCGCCTTCAACAATGGTATTGATGATATAGTAACTTGCAGCGATAGCAACAGAAGATGATGTAAAAGTTTGGCTGATGAGACCTGGACCTGGTTTGTGGTCATTCTTAAAAAGTGTCGCACAGACTTGGCTATTTTTCCCAATACAAACCATATCAATGTCCTGATCCAATTCAAAGTATTGGAAGGCAAATAGATTTTTTGTTCTTCCAAAAGTTTGTACCTCATCGGCAATGACAGTAATGTTGTTTTCTTTGAGAATTTTTATAATTTCCTTGAAAAATTCCTTATGCCCTGGCCAAGATCCAGCCTCCCCTTGGATAAGTTCTAAAAGCATGGCCGCGTGTTTACCAGGATAGCGAGCAATATATTTTTTTAGAGTGGCTATTGAACGTTCAATACTCCCTTTGTGATCGTGATAATCGTAAAAAGGAATATAGTCGACAGCAAGAGTCTCAGGAAGTCCGTCTCGGTATTTAGGTTTGTCAGTAATCTGAGAGATACTGAGTGTTCTCCCGTGGAAACACTTATCAAATGCCAAAACACGATTAGCCGGTTGCCTTTTATAAAACGCCATTTTAAGAGCGTTTTCATTGGCCATCACACCACTGGAAGTAAGAAAACAGTGTTCAAGCTTCGCACCATTAATATTGGCCTGGTCGACGAGCAATTTAATAAGAGCTTGAGAGTCAACATTTTGCTGCAAATTACCCTGCATAATTGTATTGCCGATGGCCCCATCAATACTATGGCTGATAAGTTCTGGGTGTGAGTGCCCAAGGTAGTGAACTCCAATACCAGTTATAAAATCATACTTAATACTCCCATCGGCGAGTTCCACAAAGGGTCCGTGGCCAAATCCAGTTCCAAGATAATCATAGAAAAGACTGATCCCGCGATTTTGTGAAATTTCTTTCACGCGCTCTTCAAATTCATTTTTTAATTGGGGGTCAGCATCTTTTATTCCTTGAATCGACAATTGGTGATCGGCTAAGGCTTCTTTTATAAGGTTTTTCGCCTGAATAATTCGGGCGTCAGTAAAAAATGATTTGGCATGCGTCATAAATATCCTTTTAAATAAATATTCTTTGTTTTCGTTCAACTCTAATTAAGCTATATTATGCTCAAATTAACTATTTAATTTTAAAAGAAAAATTGAAAATTGGCATTCGACTTTTCTCTTAAAAGGTGAGGTAGAAAATTATGAGCGCAGAGTCTTCATATCTCAAATCGAAAGATTTTTACAGCCCTAAAAAAACAGAAAAAGAGACTATAACTGAATGGTATCGCTTACTGGTTTTAGGAAGAATGATTGATGATCGAGCTCCTAACTATCTCAAGCAAGCCCTTGGTTGGTCTTACCATGCTCCTTGTGCGGGCCACGATGGCATTCAATTGGCGATTGGGCAAACTTTTGATCGAAAAACGGATCATCTTTTTCCCTACTACCGTGATATGCAGACTGCTCTTTCAGCCGGATTAACTGCAGAAGAAATTATTCTCAATGGTCTTTCGAAAAAAACTGATCTTGCCAGTGGTGGGCGTCACATGTCTAACCACTTTGCTAAGCCGGAATGGAATATTCACAATGTTTCTTCCTGTACCGGAAATCACACCCTCCATGCTGTTGGTGTTGCTCGGGCTATGAAAACCTATGAGCATCGTGGTGTTTCTATTTCGTCCCAAGGTGAATCATCTGTTTCTGAAGGCTATTGTTATGAAGCGATCAATGGGGCCAGTCGTGAACGCTTACCCGTAATTTTTGTTTTTCAAGATAATGGCTACGGTATTTCTGTGCCTAAGTGTGATCAAACGGCGAATGAATTTTGTGCTGATAATTTTACTGGCTTTCTTAATTTAAAAATTATTCATTGTGATGGAAAAGATCTCTTTGATTCTATGAATGCCATGAGAACGGCGAAGGAACATGTTCTTGAACATCAAGAACCGGTTATTGTTCACGCACACTGTGTACGGATTGGAAGTCATTCAAACTCTGATAAACACGAATTGTACAGAGATGAAAAGGAAAGAGAAGAAGCAAAAAAACAAGATCCTCTTCCGCGATTTCGAAAGCTTTTAATTGAAAATAATGTGCTGACTGAAAAAGAAATGAAAGAGCTCGACGAAAAATGTAAAGCCGAATTAATGGAGGCTCACAAAAAAGCCGTTGCAGCTCCTCAACCCACAGCTGAATCCATCTATGATTTTGTAGTCCCTGAACCCTATGTTCCTCAAAAATACACTGACGGAACTCACAGTGAGTCAGGTGAACCCATGAAGTTTATCGATGCCCTCAATCAAACGCTTAAAGAGGAATTTCGTCAGAACCCCAATACTTTTATCTGGGGACAAGATATGGCGAATAAAGATAAAGGGGGAATCTTTAACGTTTCCAAAGGTATGCAGCAAGAGTTTGGAAAGCAGCGAGTGTTCAACGGACCGATTGCCGAAGATTTTATTCTCGGCACGGCTAATGGCTTCTCCCGGTTTAACAAAGATATTCGGGTAGTTGTTGAAGGTGCAGAGTTTGCCGATTATTTTTGGCCTGCTATGGAACAAATGGTGGAATGCTCTCACGACTATTGGAGAAGTGTTGGACAGTTTTCTCCCAACGTGACAGTTCGTCTCGCCTCAGGGGGTTATATTGGTGGTGGTTTGTATCACTCTCAAAATATTGAAGGAACATTAACAACTTTACCAGGTCTTCGTGTTGTGGTGCCAGCTTTTGCCGATGATGCTGCAGGATTGTTGAGAACAGCGATGCGTTCAGAAGGGTGTACCGTTTTTCTTGAACCTAAAGCACTTTACAATGCCAAAGACGCTATGACGGTTGTTCCTGAAAATTTTGAAGTTCCCTTTGGAAAAGCACGTGTTCGCCGTGAAGGATCTGACATCGTTTTGATTACTTATGGTAACACTGTTCATCACTGCCTCAAAGTTGCCGAGCAATTGGCAAGCGAAGCCAGTATCGAAGTTCTCGATCTCCGAAGCTTAAACCCTTTAGATGGTGAATCCATCATGAACTCGGTAAAAAAATGTAACCGCGCTCTCGTTGTCCACGAAGACAAAGTTTTCGGAGGATTCGGGGGAGAAGTGGTTGCCTTTATTAATGAAAATGCTTTTGAGTGGTTAGATGCTCCAGTTCGCCGAGTGGGCTCAGAGTTTACTCCCGTGGGCTTTAATCGCATTCTCGAAAAAGCTGTCTTGCCGAACGAGGAAAAGATTCTCAAAGCGACGAAAGACTTACTTTCTTATTAAACCAACTTTAATAAATTAAATCATGTGAAGATCTGTAATTATTACAGATCACTTCACATAAAATTCTCATTCCGCTAAAGTGCCTAAAATACTAGCGGGAGGTAGAGCTATGAAATGGTTAAGTGTTGTTGCTGTCTTATTTTCTTTAAATCTTTTTTCTCAAGAAAATCTTGCAATCATTGAAGAATCACTAACGGATTTAACAAGTGATGGAGAGGGGATATCCCATGTGTACGAACTCTATGACAGTACAGGGGATAAGGTCGATGCCACTTTGGAAATTCTTCGATCTCAGTATAATTTCACATTGGTTTTTAATGGGGATGATGAAGAATCACTTAGTTCACAAATTTTTCTAACTGAAGAAAGTATTTTAGAAGAAAAAGAGGGGTTTTCATTCACCAGTGAAGGGACGGCAGCTTTTCCTTGGGCCCAATCAAGAGTTTTTAAACTCTATTTTACTGAAAATGGAGAACTCGAAGCTTTTAAAGTGACAAATTCACTGAATGGTACGGATTCTATAGCGCGACTTTTTAGTGAAAAATTTTATTTATCAAAATAATTCTAGGTGCCTACTAGGTGCCAGGCTCTTTTAGTTAAACGACTGCATTAAACGCACTGGTTTAACTAAAAGAGCCTGGCACCATGCAGGCATTGAGCTTTATATTCTTCAACTCTGCTGATTAAGTCGTTAATGACTCTGAGTTCGAGTTCTAGGATGAACTCGCGATATTCACCACCATTTTCGATTTGATTGATAGCCTCATCTCTATCAATTAGTATCTCTCTAATTATTTGAAAATTAGTGTATTTTTCAATATTCTTGATGCGATAAAGAGTTAGCTTCTCAAAATTTTTTGTAAGAATTTCATCAAGATCGTAATGGATTTTTAACGTCCACTCTTTATCCATATAATCTCTTAGAGTCACTTCCATATTATCATCATAATAGATGGGGAGATCTAAGTGATCCTTTATAGGACTAGATTGAGCAAATGTCGTGCAATCGATGACTTGCAAACCATTAACAATATGGGAAACTTTAGCCTGAGCAAAAAGAGAAAAAGTGAGTGCAGTCATAATTAGGGCAAATTGTTGCATGGTGATATTCTCCTCAAATAAAAAAGTATTTTTATCAAAGTCGATAGATAGATTCAAGAAAAGTTTATAGCGCTTTGTGTGAGTTTAGAGGTTAAAATTCGCAATACTGTGAATAGCGAGAAAATCGATTAATCTCCGTTATCTCACTAAGTTCAAGAATTCTCCCAATCAAAACTTGGGAATTGATTTCCAGCATAGAGCAATGATTGGCCTTGCGATAAAGAGGGTGATTGAGAAGTATTGCGTTTAAGCGATGGAAGTCGATAGGATGATTTTCTGCGATCATTTCTCCTCTAGCAATGTTGGATTTTAAATCCGCAAGTGAATTATTAGAGTCGCAATAAATATTTGCTATCGGCTTGAGAAAGATATCCATTTCTTCTTTTGTGTTCTTTCTAAGGCGATAAAATATGACTTGGGTTGCCAGCCAATCTGAAAAAACTTCGTCGAGCTGATAAAGACTACATTGTTTATCGTTCTTATTCCAAAGAGATTGGTAGTAATTCTTTCTATAGCAATAAGATCCTTTTTCTTTGTCGAGCATCGCTGTTTTGAGACCAAAGTGAGGAGCTTTTCCAGCTGAAAGCATTTCATTGTATTTCTTTTCAAAACATTCAAAATCTGTTTTTTTAGAAGCGACGGTATTATTTTGTTCTAGGCATGTGAGAACTTTTTGAAAAGAATTATTGGTGAAATTGGAGTCAAATTGATCGAAAGTACAGGGATCTATACTGTGGGAGAGTTCGTGCAAAAAAGTATAATACATAACCTCAAATTGATCGTAGAGTACGATATTCCCTCGAATATAAACATTTTTATGCCCTCGGTAATCGGCAAATTCACTGAAAAAATCAAAGGTTTGTGATGTTTTTCTCTCTATCCCGAATTTGAGAGAAACACTATTGACGATTGAAGCTTCATTTTTTAATCCATGAGAAAGAAGATAGGAAACAAGATCAGCTTTAGCGGTTGCGAATGTCTTTTTTAATACTAAAAATTTTTCTTCACTATAATAATATTTTTCAAGAATATTATTTCTGTTTGTTTCATAATCTTGGAGTTGGGCTTTTTCCTCTTGAGTAAGTGGGCGATCGACAGGGATCTTGGGCATTTTGGTGTTTTTTAATAATGTCTTCATCGTCCGATTGAATTCTTGGAAGCGATTGACATAGATATTAGCACCATTGATTCTTTGATTTACACAATACCACTCAGAGGGCATTGTGCACTTAAGTTTTTGTTTCTCAATGAGATGGGTATATCTTTTGAGGTTTTGACAGGTCTCTTTTTTGGGATCTATTTTGGTGAAGACCATTCTCTCTTGAAGGCAACGGCATTCTTTTTCTTTCTTAAAGTAATGTCCACCAGCTTTTAAGCAAGCCTTTTTTAGTTTGTTGAATTTTCCAATGGAGAACGAAGAACTTGAAAATAAAAAGGAGGCAATGAGAAGTATTTTAAACACAAGGGACCTCTTAAAAGTTCATCAAGTTAATTACGAAATTTTAGGAGGAATGTAAAGAAAACTAGCGACTCTTTCTAGTAATAATATAAATGGTTGTTATTACGGAAAGTATGGCAAAGAAAACCCCATAGTATACCCAGAAGCTATATTTATTCTCAGGATTTTTTGAAATGGTGTATGAATCATAGGATGTGGCGTATTTATGCCACCCATTTTCCTCCCATTCAGCAATTGCAAAAATTACATACTTGCTGTTGATCAATCCCGTGTCGTTTTGACCATGAAAAGCGATTGTTGATTCTCTCGTTGCTGCAATTGGGTATTGAGCAATATTCTTGGCTTTTAGAATAATTTCTTGTGGATAATAAAAATTTATGGCTGCCGCGAGGTTAGCTTGAGTGAGGTTTTTTAATTGAAGGAGTCCATCAAATTTTTCTCCATGGGAATTAATTTTTAAGAACATGGAGAGACTTGGGATTTGTATATTGGTCAAAAGATCAGTTGCTTCTTGGGGGTTGTAGAGAAGATGATTCACTTGAATGGCCGAGAAAGGATAGTAGTTGGAGTCTTTGTAATGAATGGTTGTGACGAATGGGTAGAGTCCAGGGTTTTTAAGAGGGCACTTTTCACAGTGAGCTGAGTCTTGAATAAGTTCTTTGATCTCCCAACTAAACTGAGTATTTGGGTCAATATTTCCTTTATCCAATTGAAATTTTTTTTCTCCCAACTGAATTTCAGGGTAAGCTTCAAAAGCCTTGGTATCGCCTTTATTGAAAAGAGCGATGGTGCCTTGAAGATAAATCTTGTCTTTGTTTTTGATGAGTTGAAGTTGAGGAAACGAATTGATGGCAATTGTTTTCGAGAAGGCAAAACTCGATATTGCGCATAGGGCAATGGTGAATAACTTCAACTTTCTTTCCTCCTAGCTTATGATTTTATTATAGCGAGTTAATATTCATGAGTAAAAAAACCATTAGCATAGTTATTCCTGTTTTCAATGAAGGTCGAAACATTTTTCTTCTCTTTGAACAATTGAAGACTTTGTTTGAAAACGACAAGTATGAATATTTCGTTTTGTTTGCCGACGACGGTAGTCAGGATGAAACTCTTGCGAACCTTCAAAAAATTGCTAGTGAAAATTTTCAAGTGGATTACTTGTCGTTATCGCGAAATTTTGGTCATCAAGCAGCTTTAACCGCTGGGCTTGAACATTGTCACGCCACTTCGAAAGCGGTTATTATGATGGACGGTGATTTGGAACATCCTCCAGAAGTTATTCCTCAGCTTCTTGAAAAATGGGAAGAGGGTTATGATGTGGTTTATACCATACGCCAAATGGATTTATCATTAAATGTTATCAAAAGATGGGCGACGCGAATCTTTTATAAAATATTTCATATCGTCTCGGATGTTGAGCTGGTAGAGGGGTCAGCAGATTTTCGCCTTTGGGATCGCAAGGTTCTTGATTCTTATAAAAAACTCAAAGAGAGAAACCGGTTTATTCGAGGGCTTTCAGTGTGGCTAGGATTTCGTCAAACTGGAATTACCTATAAGCAAGGCAGTCGCCAAGAGGGAAGAAGTAAGTACAGTTTTCGAAAAATGCTTAGGCTTGCCATTGAAGGGATTACCTCTTTTTCAGCGGCACCACTATACTTTGCTGTCATTGTGGGAATCAGCTTGTTGGGTCTAGGTTTTCTCTACGGGTTTTATGTTTTCTATCTAAAACTTTTCACGAATTATACTATCCAAGGTTGGACATCGATAATTTTGACATTACTCTTTGTTTCTGGAATTCAAATCTCAATTTTGGGAATTGTTGGAATCTATCTCGCCAAAATATTTGATGAGTCGAAAGATCGGCCCATTTATCTCATCAAAAAATCTTCACTGGGTATTGAAATACCTTCTTAAGCAAGTCTTTTTTTCTTTTTTAGAATAATTAAAATGATAAAACACAGTAGACTTAAGTTCGTCGATAAATCGAGAACGTAGTGTTTGGCAAATTCAAAGCGTATATGATGAGTGCTGGGGAAAACTAAGAGCATTCCTGGCGAGATGAGAAAATAAGGATCGAGTGAGCTCAGTTTCCAGGTAGGGTGATAAGCATATTTTATGAGGTGGGGTTGTCCTGGGCAGTTGGTTGAAAAATCAAATCCCGAAAAATCCACGCTATCAACTTGGGAAGCACATTCATGGACGGGGAGAGTTTGGGAATAGTGATAACGTTTTTCGATTTGTTCTTTTTGACTCTGATCGAGAGCAAAAACAAGAAAGTCATCAAATTGATTTCTTGCTTTGAACCACTCCATGGATTCTCTTTTCCAATTGGCATCGATCATTCGGATATCAAGCTTCGCCCCGTTGAGTGTGCGACTCATTTCAATTTTTTCTGTGAGTTTAAAGACAGTCCAAGGTCCTGATTTTGAAACTTCTTTGAGAGCATGGTTCAAGCGAGCCTCATCGATAATTTTTTCACTAACCAAGATGAGTGAATCAATTCCCAGAAGATCGAGCTTGTTTTCTATATTGAGGAGATCGGCGGTTGGACAGCTGTAGATAAGTCCGAAGGGACAACTTGGAGTCTTGCTAATCAATGCCTGGATATCAAAAGCATAGGGGGAGTAGACAGTGGCTTGTGTGTAGAGACTTTCGCTGGTGGCTCGGTTTGCAAAATAAGGGAGCATCTCAAATACGCGAATGGTCCCTGTCCCATTGTTGATATCACTTTGCTCAAAGGCAACTCGGGGATCAGCGAGGCTTCCACGCAAGTCTTCACTGAGATTCAAGAGTGCCGGATAAAGGGGTTTTTTCTTCCAACTAGAATAATTCCACTTCGACCAACCAGGGAACTGGTGAACATTTTTTTGAATGGAAATTAAAAGTCCCGCAAAAATTCCTATAATAATGAGATTGAGAGCATAGGAGTTTTTAATTTCCTTTAAAAGGTATCCCCAAAAAAATGAAAGAATAATGAGACTAAAGAGAAGAATTTGAGGAAGAGCGCGAGTATCGACAAGCCCTATCTTTGGAAAAATGAAATAAAGTCCCACATAACTGATAAGGAGTAAGCTCCAGAACAATAAATTGCGGTAAAAATCTTTTTCTCTCTTCTTAAATTGCTTAAAAATAAAATAAGCCAGTGGAATTAGACTCAAATACAGAAAATATTGAATGAGAGGAGCATGCAAGAGTTTTTCAAAATAGCGAGCACCAAAAGTCATTGGGGTTGGGCTCATCCAAGCTTGGTTTAAAAGCATCGGGAAGATGAACCAAGAAGAAAGGAGGAGAATAGCAAGCCCGTACAGAGCGTTCTTCAACCAAAAAGAAAGAGGTTTTTGATAACTTAAAAGAGCTGCGAGAAAAACGACTGGAATAATAATAAAAAGATAAGCGTGAGAAAAAGCAGTACAAGTAAAAAAGATAATTCCCCAGAAAGAAAATTGATCTTTTTGAACTCCTCGAATATAAAATCCCGTTCCAATGAGAAAGAAACAAAGTGCATATCCGTGGCTAAATTGACCCGCTAATGTCGAAAGAGTATTCCCACCAAACATACTGAAATCTTCATTATATATGAATATCAAGGAAACCATGGCGGCCAACAAAGCTGTTGGTTTTTGAAGCTTGAAAGAGCGCACACAAAAATAAGTTGATATGGGAAGGAAGATGAGGCCGAAAAGTGTTCCGAGATTAAAAGCCATACCCAGCGGGATGATCATTCCTAAAATGGCCATGATGATAAAGGGGAGGGGAAAATAATGAAAAAAGAGAGGTTCTCCTCCGAGGTTTCCTGGATTCCAAAGGTGAACTTTTAGTTGAGGGAGTCCATATTCAGCAAGAATTTTAACTGGCCAAAAGTGAGATCCCGTATCTCCTCCAGTCGCTGGATTCTTTGAAAAGACGTCTTCTAGGGGAAGAAAATTAAAAAGGAAAAACGAACTAAGCGTAAGAATTAATAGGATAGTCAGGGTGTTAAAAACTTTTTTAACTTTTATATTTGAAAAAAAATTTATCATCGAAATTTATTAATGAGGTAGAGTATAAAACTTCCTACAACGCTTATGAGAATGCTCGTTGTGAGGGGAATGTAAAAAGTTGTTCCCTTTTTTTTAAAGATGAGATCTCCAGGAAGTTTTCCAAGTGGGAGATTGTACTTTTGAACCAATTGGAACAGCAATCCTGAAAGGATAAGCATAAAGCCAATAAAAATTAAAAATTTTCCTATATCACTACTCATTGTTTATTATAGACGAATAAAACTGTAACGAGATTGGCAGTTTTTTTCGACAAATGAATAGAGCTCAGTTGGTTCTATCCCTTTGACGAAAATTTCTGGTTGTTCTGGTTCATTCGCGCTTTTTTCGTTTTGTTCTATTATTTCAAAGAAATTATTTAATTGGCCACGATCAGAGTCTCTTTTCTCATCAATATAGATAAAAAAGGGCTTATTAAAAGATTGAACACAATACAGAGCAGGAAATTGAGGTTGATTGCTGTTTTGGTAGACTAAACCTTTGGTCAGATAGTTGATATCATCAAAATAATGGTCTTGATTCTTATCTTCAACAATATAGATGAGACCTCGAGCTTTTTGAGTGATTTTATCAATTGAATCAAAGTGGTAATTAAGATTTATCATATCTTCTTAATTATTATGCATGATTTTATCGAGGAGGCCATTGACGAAAGATTTAGAGTCCTCTGTCCCATATTTTTTAGCTAATTCAATACATTCATTGATAACGACTTTTCCTGGAGTTGGAGGATTCAAGTATTTCATTTCCGCAATGCCAAGCACAAGAAGAGTGAGGTCGATTTTAGCAATCCTCTCCAATTTCCAAGATTTGAGATTTTGGCTAATGAGTTCTTCAATTTTACTCAAATGCTCGGAAACTGGCTGGGCCAGTTGGCGAATAAAATCAATTTGTGCTGGATTAGCTTCTATTGTTTCAGCAAAAATCTCTAGTTCATTTTCAATAAAATCGAGAGTGATATCTTTTTCAGAAGAAAAAATATAGTGGTAATAAAATTTAAAAGATAGTTCTCTCGCGAGCGATTTGTTTTTCATTGGTTAAGATCCGTAAAGTTAAGACTAAATTTCTCTTCTTCAAGTTTTAGGTTTTGAAAAAAATCATCTATATTCTCGAATGATTTATAAACAGAAGCAAAACGAACAAACGCCACCGGATTAAGATGTCTTAGATGCATTATGACCAGGTTCCCAATCACGCGAGACTTAATTTCGGATTGGTTAAATTCCATCAATCTTTTTTCAACTGAGTCAATGATTTGGTTAATTTGCTCAGGAGAAACAGGGAGCTTTTGACAAGCTTTTTCGATTCCTGAATAAATTTTTTCTCTGTTAAAGTCTTCTCTTCTTCCATCATTCTTACAAATTCGTGGTAGAGAGATTTCAATACTTTCATAAGTTGTAAAACGCCTCTCACAAGAGGAACATTCGCGGCGTCGGCGAATACTTGTCCCCTTCTTAAGAAGTCTTGAATCGAGAACCTTAGTGTTCTTATGATGGCAAAAAGGACAGTTCATAATTATTACTTATAAATAGGGAAATCTTCACAAAGTTTTTTAATTGTATTTTTAACATCGTTATGAACAGCTTCATTCTCAGGATTTTTTAGAACGTCAAAAATACACTGGCTTATGATTTCCATTTCATTTTCTTTCATCCCACGAGTCGTAATCGCCGGTGTTCCAATTCTCACCCCCGAAGTGACAAAAGGACTTCTTTTGTCCCCAGGGACCATATTTTTGTTACAAGTAATCCCTACGTGTTCTAGAAGAGTTGAAGCTTCTTTTCCTGAGAGATTTACCGAATCTGTTTTCATTAAGATGAGGTGATTATCAGTTCCTTTTGAAACGATATCAATACCTTTTTCAAGAAGCGCATCACTGAGTTTACATGCGTTTTTCACAACTTGATCCTGGTAAGTTTTAAATTCGGGACTTAAAGCTTCTAAAAATGAAACGGCTTTAGCGGCAATGACATGCTCGAGTGGCCCACCTTGCATTCCAGGGAAAACAGCGGAATTGAGTTTCTTTTCCCATTTTTCAGAAGAAAGGATGAGCCCACCTCTTGGTCCTCTCAGTGTTTTATGAGTTGTGGAAGTTACAACGTCAGCATGACCAATGGGTGTTGGGTGATTTCCTGTAGCCACTAATCCAGCAATATGGGCCATGTCGACTAATAAAAGGGCACCAACTGAATCAGCAATTTCTTTAAATTTTTTAAAATCGAGTGTTCTGGGGTAAGCAGAAGCCCCTGCTATAATAAGTTGGGGTTTGTGCTTTTTCGCCATATCTTCAACGTGATTGAAATCAATGATTTCTGATTTTTCGTCGACTCCATAGTGAGCGACATCAAAAAGTTTTCCAGAGAAATTGACAGGGCTTCCGTGAGTGAGATGCCCTCCTTGACTCAAATCCATTCCCAAAATTTTTGCTCCTGGCTCGAGAAGAGTGAGGTAAGCGGCCATGTTGGCTTGCGAGCCCGAATGAGGTTGAACATTGGCGTATTCACATTGAAAAAGTTTTTTAACTCTTTCAATGGCAAGAGTTTCTACGCCATCCACAAACTCACAACCGTCATAGTAGCGTTTTCCGGGATAACCTTCAGCATATTTATTGGTAAGCACAGAGCCTTGGGCTTCCATGACAGCACGGCTGCAATAGTTTTCAGAGGCAATGAGTTCAATCCCATTAGTCTGTCTTACCTCTTCTTTTTTGATGAGATTATAAATTTCGGAGTCGACTTTTTCGATTTCCATGTTAGCCCTCGTATTTTTTAAATATGATTGATGAATTTGTTCCCCCAAAACCAAAGGCGTTGTTGAGAGCATAATCGAAACTCTTCTCTCGGGCTTGGTTGGGAGTGTAATCGAGATCACAATCTGGATCAGGATTTTTGAGATTTATTGTTGGAGGAATGATTTGGTTTTTTAAACTTAAAACTGTGATAACACTTTCAAGACCCGAAGCCGCCCCCAATAAGTGTCCAGTCATTGACTTTGTTGAACTGACTGAGAGTTCATGGGCATGTGATCCAAAGACAGTTTTAATAGCCTTTGTTTCTATGGCATCTCCAATGGGAGTACTGGTTCCGTGTGCATTTATATAACCAATTTTATCAGCAGCAAGATTGGCATTTTCCAGAGCATTATTCATGCATTGAACGGCACCGAGACCATCTTGGTGAGGAGCTGTTATGTGAAAAGCATCAGAGGAAGAACCACAACCAACAATTTCAGCATAAATTTTGGCTCCTCGAGCTTTGGCCTTTTCATATTCTTCTAGAACAAGAACACCTGCACCTTCTCCCATGACGAATCCGTCACGATCTGAACTAAAGGGGCAAGACGCTAAATTGGGCTCCACCTCTCTTTTAGATAGGGCCTTCATCGAGTTAAAACCACTAATAGTGAGTTTGGTTATAACAGCTTCAGATCCGCCGACAATGACAGCATCTTGC
Organism: Halobacteriovoraceae bacterium; assembly: GCA_020635135.1. Taxonomy (GTDB): domain Bacteria; phylum Bdellovibrionota; class Bacteriovoracia; order Bacteriovoracales; family Bacteriovoracaceae; genus JACKAJ01. The sequence continues at coordinate 744,474 of JACKAJ010000015.1, read as the reverse complement.
AATCCCAGTTTTAATTGCTGGTAACCCATTTCAATAGCATGCCCACTGGAAGCACAAGCACTTGAAACTGAAAAGTTAACCCCGGTGAATCCAAAACAAATGGAAGCAAGCCCGGTGGCCATATTGGGAATTAATGAAGGAATAAAAAAGGGAGTTGTTCTTGGTCGCGTTCCTCGAGAGAATTTAAAATATTCGTGTTCGATAAAAGGAAATCCTCCCATTCCCACCCCAAGGATACAACCAATTCGACTTTTGTCGTAAGTAGTTCCAACTTCGAGGGAAGCATCTTTGAGAGCATCATGAGTTACTTGAAGGGCGTAGTGAATAAATTTATCGAAGCGAGGTTGTTCGCGTTCACTGAGAATAGAATCACTTAATTGGTAATTGTCGTCGACATAAGAAGCAATATTGACAGGAAAATCAAAGGGAACTTTGTCTTGAAAGCGCTCGCTGAGCTTTCGGACACCAGAACGTCCTTGGATAAGTTCACTCCAAATTTGATCGACATTTGTTCCAAGACCTGAGATGGCCCCAAGACCAGTGATGACTATGCGTTTATTATTGGACATCCTTATCTTTCAAGTAAGAGACGACATCACCGATCGTTTTTAATTTTTCAGTGTCGTCTTCTGGAATTTCAATACCAAATTCGTCTTCCATTTTCATCATCAATTCGACCATATCAAGAGAATCGAGGTTCAGATCATCAATGAAATTCGTTTCTGTTTTAATATTGGCGGATTCCGTTTTAGTGGCATCGCTTACAAGTTGAATAATTTTGCCTTGAATGTCCATGAATAGCTCCTTAAACACGCAAATAGAATATCTGTTACTTATTAAATATTTCTTTTAATGCTTGAATTCTTTCCTCTATATTTAGTGCTTCTTCCACAGAAAATACAGAGAAACTTTGATTAATTTTTCTGATCAAGCCATTGAGAACTGTACCAGGGCCAAGCTCAATAATAAAGCTCTCACCTGGCAATGCGTTAATACTCTCAACCCAGCGCACAGGTCGCGAGACTTGAGCGATAAGATTTTCTTTTATTTTTTCACCTGCAGTCCCTGCCGAATAGGTCTGAGCGTCCACATTGGCGAGATAACTTATCTTGTTTTCGTGAAACTGAATCGCTTCAAAGTGCTGGCGAAGTTTTTGTTCAGCAGGCTCCATCAAAGGGCTATGAAATGGAGCTGAAACTTGGAGCTTCACGGCCCGCATTCTTCCATCGAAGAGCTCTTCAATTTTTTTGACTGCCATTTTGCAGCCTTTTACCGTTCCTGAAATAACTGTTTGGATGGGGGAGTTAAAATTAGCAGGAACGACAACTTCACCAGTTTCCTTGTTGGCTAGTTCACAGGCTTGGGAAATAATTTCTGAGGGAACTTTTAAAATCGCCATCATTGTTCCGAAACCAAGAGGGGTTGCTTCTTGCATGGCTCGACCACGAATGTGAGTGGCTTTTACTGTGTCACCAAAATCGAGAACTCCAGCGGCACAAAGAGCACCGTATTCACCAACAGAATGACCAAGAGTCAGCGCTGGATTCAAGCCAAATTCTTTTAAAAAGTTTTGAATAATTTCGAAGTAAATCATACTGACAGTAAAAATAGCTGGTTGAGTGTAAGACGTTTGAGCCAATTTTTCAGAAGGACCTTCTAGGCAAAGTTTTTGAAGATCAAAGCCTAGGCATTGATTGGCTAGTTCGAAATATTTTTTAGCAATATCTTGGTAGTGAGAATCTAAAATATTTTTTCCCATACCGACAAATTGTGAACCTTGTCCAGGGAATGCAATGATAATATTGTTCTTATCTAGAGTCATGGTGATTTTAGTAACGTAAAAGAACTGTTCCCGAAGTAAGTCCACCACCAAATGCTGTTAGTAAAACGAGGTCACCTCGATTAATTTTTCCATCATTGAGAGCTTCATTCATCCCAATAGGAATACTGGCTGAAGACGTATTGGCATACTTTTGCACATTGATAATTGTTTTTTCTTTGGGAAATTCAAAGCGATGGGCTACGGCTTCAATAATGCGCAAGTTTGCTTGATGGGGGATAAACCAAGTCACGTCATCTTTAGTGAGACCAGTTTGTTCAAGCAATTGAGCACATTGAGAAGTCATTGTTTTAACGGCAGATTTAAAAACGACTTGCCCGTCCATTGAAATAAATTGTTCGCGATTTTCGAGAACTTCGTGAGTAATAGGTTTAACAGCTCCACCAGCTCTGAGAATGAGAGCTTCTCCTTTAGAAGAATCACAACCCAAAACAGTTCCAAGAACTTCAGAGGCTTCATTTTCTTCTGCACGAGTGAGGATTGAAACTCCACAGCCATCTCCAAAGAGAACACATGTCGATCGGTCCTCCCAGTTATTAAAGCGACTAGTGAGTTCGCAACCAAACAGAAGAATATTTTTAAAGTTTCCAGCTTTGATAAAAGCATCGGCTACTGTAAGGCCGTATAAGTAACCAGAACAAGCAGCATTGATATCAAGACAGGCACAGTTGTTCGTAATTCCTAAATGTTTTTGAACCCAAGAAGCTGTGTTCGGGGTAAACATATCGGGAATTGTTACTGAAAATAAGATGAGATCAATATCGTTGGGTTCAAGATTGCATTTACTAAAAGCTTCTTTGGCAGCGGCAGCGGCCATGGTGCTAGGGTATTCACCTTTAGAGAGATCAGCAATCCTTCTTTCTTTGATGCCTGTTCGTTCAGTTATCCACTGATCACTGGTATCAACCATTTTAGAAAGATCGTCGTTGGTAAGAATTTTATTGGGAACGCAATGGCCTGTAGCTAAAATTTTTGTTTTGTACATCAGGCTTACTCTTGTTCTTCTTCCTCAGCTTCTTTTACTTTAATAGTAAAAATTTCTTTGCCTTTGTAGTATCCACAGCTTGGGCAAGCATTATGGGGAAGAACGAGAGCACCACAATTTTTACAAGATGTTGCATGTTTTCTGTACATTTTGTGATGTTGACCAGCTCTTCTTAAACCTTTGCGAGAAACGCTTGTTCTTTTCTTAGGGACTGCCACGATATCCTCCGTCCGTCTTGTTTATTGATGAAGTATACTCTTCTACCTTCTAATGGCCGTTAATGTCAATCCCTTTAAGAGATTGACGCCACGGACCATTTGGAAGTTTTTTGATTCATTAAAGCTCAAAGCAATAGAGAGTTTGGACCTCAGAATTTTCGTTGTACTCAAGATTAGCTAAGAGAGCTTTCTGATTGCCGAATCGACTTGATACAAAACTTCGAAGCCCGTAAGGGAGCCTTTCAGCGTAATCAGATGTGACTTCTAAAGTGAGGGCTTCATCAATTCCATTTTTAGCTTCAAATAATACAGAATTTCCAAGATCTGTTTCTTCAAAGTGGAAAATTTTCAGCGCTTTTTGTTTCATGATAAATTCGTATGAATTCGGGCTACTTTTCATATGGTCGTATTCATTAGCACTAGTCCAACCATAGTAGTAATCCCAGTTATCGCGTTCAATAGTCTTATTATAGTTTGAAACAGTGTATTTATCGACGAATTCGGCCTTTGACCAAGAGTAGTAGCACTCATAGTTGGCATGGGCCAAATTGATGAAGGAAAAAAGACTGATGAGAAATGCAAACTTAAATTTCATATATAGCTCCTTGGGGGGTAGTTTTGTAAGCTGGAGCTATCACAATAAAAATTATTTTGCAAAGACCTTTGCTGCTGCGCATCTTATGATTCAGGATAATAGTTATAATTGAGATAAATTTGTTCATGAATCGCTTCAGCGATATCAATTTTATGCTTATGCTCGAAATACAGCTCATACATTTCATTATCAACGTATATATCTGTTTCTTCTTTATAATCGCCGTCACTTTCAAAATTTTGCATGAGAAAACACGCCTGAAATTTTATTTCAACACTATCTTTCATCGGGGTTAAGGTTTTTACACAAGTGGTGTTGTAGTGGGTTGAAACAGAAGCTTTCATGAGAATATAGTTCGATAATTCTGGCTTATTTTTTTTTATTAAGTCCACTGTGATTTGAATATCGCTGGAATCTAAACTTTCTTTGAGATCGAGTTGGGAGTTTTCGTTGAGCTCTGTGAGCAGTTCAAGCACCCAAGGCTCGCTTTTATCGAGATCAAAATGGTAATCCTTTCCCGTTACGAGATCGCCAAAGGAGATTTTGCCCAGTAAGTTTTTCATCTTTTTCCCGATCCTATGATTCCAAAAAGTGTATTTGAGGACTTTGAACTTAAGAAAAGCTTAAGTTTCTTGTCAATGAAAATCGCTAAATGATATTATGTTTGTTGAGAAGTGTCATCAAGACAAAGGATTGAAAAGTGGCAACAGACTATTCCAGCGTTCAAACAGTTATCTATTCCAGCAATTTGTCAAAAGGCCAAGATTTCTCCGGGCATTTTCGTGAATTCGATATCTATGCCACCTATATTGATGAGTTTTCTGATCTCATCAAGCATCTCAATCTTAATGAGATTGATCTTCTGCTTTTTGATTCAGGAAGCATTAATCGCCAAGTTCAACTTCTCGCCAAACACCCTAAGATTACTTCCATGAGAACTCAAATAGCTTTCATTGAAAGTGCTGTATTAGATGGGCAATCCATGGCCATTGTCGATTGCTTTCTTCACTTAGGTGTTGTCAATCCCGCTCATCAAGTGAAAGTTCAAATCAAGAATATTCTCGAATGGACAATGCGTGTGAGCTATCTCAAGCATACAGTCAAAGGACAAAAAAGAGAGTTGCACCTGCTGCGAACTCGTTTTGAAAGAAGTATCGAACAATACCAATATTCCATTGAAAAGCTTGAAGGCATTAAAAGTGTCTCTGAAATTATCTCTGAACTTTATAAAAAGCCTATTCGAGACAAAGAAGGCCTTTTAGTCGCTCTTTCGAAACATTTTGATCAATGGGAAAATGTTGAAAGTTATTCTTATTATCAACTCAATCACTCTGGTGAAAAACTAATTTCATTAGATGTTATAGCCAAGAAATATAAAAAACTTCCAAATTTGTGGCTTGGAAAAAAATGTTCAATGGGGATCGAAAAATTCGCCCAAGAAATGGCTCTTCAAGTAGCCTTTGAAGAAATTGGGATGGAATCACTGTATCTAAGAATTGAAGGGGGGAACCGCTACCCGGATATTGTTTGCTTTGTCAATTTTGCTGAAGATTTTCAAAGCATGGCCAGTAAAAAATATAATTGGAATCTCTTTGAAAACTTACTGAGTAATGTCTATCGACGAATACTCCTACAATCTTACGATGAAGAAGTCGATACTCAATTCATTCCAATCTGGGACTCATTAGATATTCTCGATGAATCCCACAATGATGAGCCGGGAGATCGGTTTATTAATATCAATTTAGGACTTCTCAATGATTTTATTTCGAAAAATTCTTCTGTGAAGTTTTATTGGAAAACATTTTTCAATGATTTTCTCATTGAACTCTCTTCTCAGTTAAAATCTAATTCCCAGATTACGACATTTGGAAGTTTAAACGTTCTTATTATTACTAACGACCGAAGTATTCGTGAAAAATACGAAATGGTTAAAGATTTTTGTGAAGGTTTTAATCTATGGGAATATTTTAGCAATCCTTCAACCGTTATCCCAAGTTATGTCAAACTGCAGGTGACAATTGAGCCTGCGAGTTCTCAAGCTTATCTAAAAAATCAAGTCCTCACATCTTTTAGTAACCTCGTATCGAGAACACATGAGACTAAACTCAATTCTTAAAGTCTATGCTTCTCGCCTTGAGAAAAATATTGATCTTATTTCTCAAATGACGGGAAATAAAAAAATCATTCCGATGCTCAAAGCGAATGCTTATGGGCATGGACTTGAAGCTTTGGCTCATTTCTTTACACGACACTACCCAGAAAGTGTCGATTATTTAGGAGTGGCGTCGCTTGCAGAGGCTATTCACTTACGGGTCAATATTAAGCTTGATGCTAAAAAAATACTCGTCTTTTCTGAGAACGATTTTTCCCATTCTGATTTAATGGAATACTACTGGGAATATAATATTATTCCCGTTATTAGTAATGAATCTGATCTCATAATTTTTTTAGAAGAAGCAAAATTTAAACATATGCCGATAGTTTTGAAGTTTGATACGGGAATGAATCGGCTTGGAATTGATTGGCAAAGAGCTGAATTTGTTGCCAAGCTTTTAAAACAATATAATCGACCTCACGTTGAACATCTGATGAGTCATTTTGCTTGCTCTTATCTTCAAAAAAATTCCATGAACGGGTTACAAGTCAAAAATTTTGAAAGTGTTTGTTCCGAGTTTAGAAATCAGAAAATAGAAGTGAAAGAAATATCATTTCACAACAGTGGGGCGATTGAACAAGGTTTTGAAATTCCAGCTGTCACCCATGTACGACCTGGACTGATGATGTATGGCCCTCAGTCGACAATGACCAATCAAAAACTTTGGGACGGAGAAATAATTTCAGAGCTAGAATCTCAGATTCAAACAGTAAAACCTATAAAGGCTGGAACTCGTATTGGCTATGGCGCCACAGAAATTCCCGATGATGGTTTACTGGCCATCATTCCTATTGGTTATGGAGATGGATTGATGACTAAATTGTCCGGGTATTCATTTAAAATCGAAGATGTGAATGCTCGAATAGTTGCTCGAGTTAATATGGATATGACTTATATTCTTATCGAAGATCAAAAAATAGAGAAATATAAAAACAAAAAAATAAAACTATGGAACTCTAAACAAGAGGATGTCATTAACATAGCAAAACACCTGGGTACTCACCCTTACGAAGTTTTTTGTTCACTCACTTCTCGTATCCCCCGTGAATTTATTTCAAACTAAGGTTACACTAATAAGTGTATGGAATTAATTACAAATAAAGTTCGAAATTCTCTCGAGCTAATTGGAAATTCAGTTATTGAATTTCTTGATGGTCTTGGAAAATTTACAATCTATTTTTTTAGACTCATTGCTTGGAGTTTTCGCCCACCTTACCGGACTAAACTTTTTTTTCAACAAGTCTATTTTATAGGAAATAAAAGTTTGTTCATTGTGGCCTTGACTTCGACATTTTCCGGTATGGTAATGGCCTATCAAAGTTATTTGGGTTTTTCTGTTATGAATGCACACACTTTAGTTGGACCAATTGTAGCCATTGGTCTAGCTAAAGAGTTAGGACCAGTGTTTTCTGCTTTAATCGTCACAGGTCGTTGTGGAGCAGCGATGGCCGCTGAAATTGGAACAATGAAAGTGACAGAACAAATTGATGCCCTTGAAGTTATGGGTATTAGCTCTATTCAATATTTAGGTGTTCCAAGGCTTTGGGCTGCGACGATATCACTTCCTATGCTTTCAATGATTTTCCTTCTGGTTGGAAATATTGGATCTTACATGGTTGGAGTTCACCTCTTGTCTATTGAGGAAGTTAAATATTTTGCGAAGCTTCGCGATTTTATGGAAATGAGTGATATCTATGAAGGACTTATTAAAGCAGGGGGCTTTGGTTTTATGATTGGTTTGATTGGAACTTATCATGGCTTTCAAGTTAAAGGTGGAGCAGAGGGCGTTGGTAAGGGAACAAACGCTGCTGTTGTCTGGGGAATGATTACTGTTCTCATTGCAGATTTCTTTCTCACCAGTATTCTCGTCAAATTATTAGAGTAAAAATGGAATACGCAGTTGAATGTGAAAATTTAATCAAAGAATTCGGTCACGATCGAATTTTGAAAGGGATCAATATTAAGATTCCTAAAGGCAAGATTACAACCATTTTGGGGTTTTCTGGTGCTGGTAAATCAACTCTTATCAAACATTTTCTTGGTCTTTTAAAACCAACGAGTGGAAAATTAACAATTTTAGGTGAAGATATAACGAAACTTAAGGATATTGAACTCAGAGATTTCCGAAAAAAATTCGGTATGCTTTTTCAGTACGCAGCTTTGTTTGACTCCATGACTACTTTTGAGAACATTGCTTTTCCTCTGCGAGAGTTTACAAAGATGTCAGAGGCAGAAATAAAAGAAAGAGTCGATTCACTCATTAAAGATGTTGGGTTGGTAAAAGAGTCAACTTATAAACTACCTTCAGAGTTATCGGGAGGTATGAGAAAGAGGGTTGGGCTCGCTCGGGCATTGGCCTTGAAACCTGAGATCATTCTTTATGATGAACCAACGACAGGTCTCGATCCAATTACGACTAAAATGGTTAACGATTTAATTTACGATACCAATCACAGTAATCCTGAGTTAACTTCTATTATCATTTCTCACGATATTCAGGCAACACTCAAGATTTCCGATTATATTGCTTTCCTCGATAAAGGTGTTGTCATCGAGTTTTGTCCTACTGCTGAGTTCAAGAAAACCACCCACCCGACGATAAGAAAATTCCTCGATTTAACGGCACACTGAGATGTGTTAAAATTTCTAAAGGTCCTAAATCGTTGAAAAAGGATAGAGTTTGAACGAACTCAAAGTTGGTCTATTTACCTTAATTGCTGGTGCATGTTTTGTGTATATGACTCTTCGTATTACTGCGAAAAATGCAGGTTTCGGAAGTTTTTATGAATACAAAGTTGAAGTGCAAGATGCTTCAGGAATTTTTGAAAACAGTGTCGTGCGTGTTGCTGGGATTGAAGCGGGCTTCATTGAAACGATTGAACTCAGTAAAGATAAAGCGTTGATTACTTTTCAAGTTAAAAGTGAATTAAAAGTTACAGAGAATTCTGTTCTTAGTATCAAGACTGTGGGGTTTCTTGGTGAAAAGTATTTGGATCTTGCTTTAGGACCTCCGGGACCAGATCGACTAGAAGAAGGCACTCTTATTAAAGTCCAAGAAAATGTCGGTATCGAGGGATTAGCGCAAAATGCATCAGAAGTTTTAGTCGATGTAAAAGATATTTCGACGAAGTTGCGAGAGGCTATTAGTAATGAAAGATCTGATAATATGGTGAAAGAAATTCTTAACGAAGTATTAGATGCGGTTTCTTCTGTGAAGAGAATGGCGAAAACAAATGAAGAGTCTATTAATCACATCGTCGGTAATCTCGAAGACATTTCAGATAAAGTTGCTTTTGAACTAGACGACACCAATAAGAATTCTCTTCTTGGTTCAATTAAAGAAATCAGACCTATAATGGAAAATCTCAAGCAGGCGACAGGAGATCTCAAAGAAATTATCGCTGACGTCAAAGCGGGAAAAGGAACAGTTGGAAAATTGCTGAGAGACGATCAAGTTGTTGAACAAGTTAATGAAACTTTAACAAATGTTAATAAGTTGGTTCGAAGAATTAATAATATAGAAGCTGATATTTCTCTTTATAGTGGTGTGAATACTAATGATGGTCCCTCGACGGAACTCGGAGTTGATCTCTATCCTGCCCCTGAAAGATTTTATCGACTAGGAGTTGTCCTAAATGATTTTGGACCTGAAATCAGCAAGAGCACTCGCACGACTACATCGATTGATGGTGGAGCCGATACTATAGAGAAGAAAGAAGAGGTTGATGAAAATGCTTTGAAGTTTAACCTGCAGATTGGAAGAATATACCAACGATTTGGTTTTAGAGCAGGTCTTATCGAAACTTCAGGTGGTATTGGGATCGATTACTTTCTCAATGATTGGGGTTTAAAATTTACATCAGAAATTTTTGACTTTGGTAACGATGATGGTGCAAATTTAAGATTGATGACAGATGTAAGAATTTGGAACGTCGTTTACGGGCGGCTAAGCTTTGAAGATGTCTTGAACGAAACGAGAAGCGTAACGGTGAGTGCTGGATTGCGATTTACAGATGAAGATTTAGCATCATTAATAGGATTGGTTGCTCAATAAAAGAAGTGTGATGAAAAATTGGTTAATAAGAACTAGAACAAACCATTTGCTTGGACCGATTACGAAGGTCAAGCTACTTGAACTTATTGAAAATGGTTCTATCCATGATGACGATGAAGTTTGCTCGGGAAATGGGTATTGGTTTTATTTGCGTGAAGTAGAACTACTTAATAAGTATATTTACGGTGAAGTTGTTCAAGGTTTTAATCCTGTTTCAGAAGCTTTAAATGAAGTTAGGCAAAGAGAATCTAATGGTAAAAAAAATGAGACTCAAACTGAAGAAACTGGAGTTGTTAAAATTGAAGAGCTCGAATTAGAGACAGCTGACGAGCTAGAGCTTGAAGAAGAAACCAATGAAGAAGATTAGTTTTCAATCGACTATTTTGATAAGTCTTATAAGTTTGTACTGCCAAGGCATCTTCGCTCAAACGTTGATGGGACCTCAAAAAAAAAATTAAAAAAAAGACCTTCAGTCTTTCTCGATAATTCAAAACTGAATATAAGATTAACTCCATTTGGTAATTACCTAGAATCAACTCAATTAAATTTTGATAATATCAAATGCGATAAAGATCTGTCGGTAGAGAGTCTTTATACATTCTATTTCACTCAAAGTGAATCAGTGCAAGAGAGCATGATGAAAAGATGCCCTTATTTTGTTGGGCGACCTCGATATTTCAATTATAATTTAAGACAAGAGCCCAATAATGAACTTTTGAATGTCTATGAACAGTATAAAAAAATGAAATCCAGCAAAGAGATATCTTCGCTAGATTATGCAAATATTCTTAAACAAATTAATACACTCCCTGTATCACTTTTTAGAAGCCTTTTCCTTATTAATTGGAGTTTTTTCAATAATAGGATTGATTCAGCTAAGATAAAGTTAGAAGAGCTATTAAGATATGAGCCGCTGGAATTGGCTATAGGGTTAGAATACAAAAAATATAATAATCCAAAATCTTTTGAATTATTGGGAGAACTTCTTAAAGAAACTCTTTATTATATTGATGATAAAGTCGAAAAAGAGGGTGCGGTCGCTTTTTGCCTCTATCTTAAAAAATTTTCCTTAGATAATCTCAATGAGGCAATTATCGAGCAAATTAATGACGTTACCCAAAGAGATAAAGACGAAATGTTAAAGTTTTCTAAAAGCTTTCGGTGGGGAGTTCAATACCCTCATATATGGGCAGAAGTTATTTTCAAAATGTTTGGTGAAAAAGAGGCAGAAGATATGTTAAAAAACTATATGAAATTGCCTTTGAAAGTAAAAAAACCAATCTATATTATTTCTTTTTTACAGTTAAGAATCCCAAGCGAGTTACGAGATGAAATTTACCAATTTATTTTGGAGCTAAAGAATTCTAATAATATCTTTGATAAAATTAAGTATTATGAACTTGTTGGACACCCGGAACTTACTAATGTCACTTATCATGGTGAAAAAATTATGAGCCGAGGTGAGTTTAATAATAAAAGAGCTTTTTACTCTCATCTTCTTGCAGAAAAAAAAGCAAAGATTTTTTCACTTTACCAACTTTTGAGACTTGGGGATTATCAAAAAAAATATTTAGAGTTCCTCCAATGAAGGACCCTTATCTCCAACCATTATTTTACCATTTCTCTGAACTTTCCATTGCCCTCTCAAATTATGCCGTCGAGAATACATATTGGAATCAAGGGAATTCAAAAATCGTCTTAGATCTTTTTTCTGGTTGCGGTGTTGTGCTCCTTGAAGCTATCTCTCAAAGTGGAATTCAGAATATTGCGGAAGCTCATTTTTGTGAAATTCAAAGTGATTTCATTCCCTATATTGAAAAAAATATCAAAAGAGTCCTTGGAGATTCAATAAAAGCAGTTATTCATCATAAAGATTTTAGAAACCTTGAGCTGTTATCAGTTGATCTCATCACTGGAAATATTCCTTTCTTTGATCCTCAGAAAAATAGGGTTTCATCCAATCCCCAAAAAAGAGTTTGTCACTTTCGTATGGATTTTAGCTTGTTGGATCTAGTTGAAAAGGTTAATGATCTACTTTCCCAAACAGGAAAAGCCTATCTCGCTTTAGCGAGTGAAGATTCTAGTGAATTAAAAGACTTGCTTCAAGATAAGGGATTTCAATTAGAAGAAAAAAGAATTTCAAAGGATGAGATCATTATTGGCTTTTATCGCTCTTGATTTTATTTTGAATATATATTGAAGACAGTGACTTTTTAATATCTTCATCTATCCCAGAGAAAAAATCTTCAGCTTCTTTTTGCATCTTTTTATATTTCGGATCGAGTGGGTGAAAAACTTCTTCAATTCCTTGATAGAGGTTTTGTGATTCGACCTTTCGTTTAGTCTCATGAACTTCTGCAAAAGATTGCTCTGAATATTGAAAACGTATTTTCTCCACGTGTTTTTTTAGACGCGGATAAAGTTTAAATATTTTTGTGAGTATTTCATCGGAGAGAAGGTTGAGGTGCTGAGCATAAGTTGAGTGGTTGACGACGATGGTTAGAGTTTTGTGGGCTATCCTTTGGGGGATGCTGACTTGAGCAAGCTTATCACCAATAATACTTGGCCAATGGGTAAGCAGGTGAACAAAGTCGAGAGCGTTACCTTGAGCGGTTTCGCGGGGATTAAAATAAGTGCCAAGCTTTTTTAACATATAGAGTCTATTAGTGTTCGACGTTTATTCCAAGTCAGGTTAATATGTTTCCTAGAGAATTCCTAGGGGAGTCGTGTGTGAGGAAAAACATTTTCTTACGATCCATTTTTATTAAGAGTTTTTTACTGTTAAATACCCTCTTTGTCAGCTGTAGTGGTTACTATTTAACAAAGAGAGTCAACCCTTTTGCAAAGTATGGGGTTCAAAGTGTCAGTGTTCCGATGTTTTATAATCATTCTAACCTCAGCGATGTCAGTGGTTATTTCACTCAAGAATTTACGAAGATACTTTTGGAAATGAAAGACCTCCAGGTCAAATCGTCGTCATCAAAGGATGTTGATGCTTATTTTGTGGGAATCATTAATAGCCCGCCATCACAAATGGAGACTTTAGCTATTAGCAGTAAGTCCGAAGCTCGTGATAAGACCCCTCAAAATGCTAAAGACAGTAAGTTGATAATCCCCCGCCGAACTATTGTGAATTTATCCTTAGACCTTTATCTTATTCGTCGAGACAACAACAGCAAGAACTTGGTTTCTCTTCTTCGCGAAGAACATATCAAAGGGCTAGAGAGTGTTAAACACCCAGGAATTATTTTTCGTGAAAAAATGGTTGTGAGAGCAGCCTTTACTCGGAACATTTACGATAGTGAATCTGCTGTTGTAAACTCTACCCAAAACAGAGGTTTGCTCGATAAGGTTCTTAAATCAAGGGCCGAAACAGCAGCGAACCAATTTAAAAATTTGGTATTATATGTCTATTAAAAAATTTAAAATATGGGACTTGGAAAATCAGTTTGATGAAAGTTGGTTTGCGGGACCGATTGTCTTCTATTCGAGTGATGCTTTTTTGAGTAAGTACACCAAAGATTTTCTAAGTGAGCAAAATGCTGAAGTTGTGGGAGTTTGGTCTGAAATGATCACGGGGCAATGGATTCAAGAGAAGTTTTTCGAGTTAACGCTCTTCCAAGATGATAAAATTTATTACATCTACGAGGCTCAAAATATAAATGTCGAACTTTGGCCTCAGATCTTAAGTCTTGCGGATGAGAAAAAAGCTTGTTTCTTGCAGTTTTCTAAAAAGAATAAACTTTTTAAAAGTCTTCAAAAAGAAATCCCGATGTTTGAAATTGAAAAACATGGATTTTGGGAAGTCGATAATCTGGTGGATTTCTTTTCAAAAAAACTGGGAGTCAAAAGCGGGCAGAACCTTGTGGATTTCTTCTCTATTTGGTCACAAGCATCGATGTATGAAGTTTATGAAGCGATTTTAAAGCTTAAAATTTTAGGATTAAACGCCTCAGAGATGAAAGTCGAAGACTTTCAGCGAGAATTTTCACATCTCTCGACCAATTCATTTGCTTATGGTGGGTATCTAGCAAACAAAGAGTTTAGCCTTTTGGCAGGGGAAATGTTGAGGCTTCTCTCTTTGGGGCGAGATAAAGAAATTTTTTCTTTAATAAATTTTTTAAAGAATATGTTGCTTAAAGCAGCTCAGCTTGAAGAAGGGGAGCGGGTTCAAAATAATTATCAGCGACAAATTCACAAAATTAAAAAAACTTATTCTCAAAAACTTCTATCGGTATGGATTAAGCATTTTTCTGAACTGGAAATTTTTTTGAAATCTAAAAATTTTATGTTCAAAAGGAAGCTTGAACTTTTGTCACTGACAAAGTGACGTTCAATTAAAATTTTTATAAGGTCTTTGATTCAAGAGTCGTTAATTCACTTGCAATTTTTGTAATGAGGGAATCAATTTGAAATTTAAGGCTTTGATTCGAGCGATGTGAAAGTTCTTCTAAAATTATTTTTCCTTGTTCGAGATTTTTTGCCTTGGTTTCATTTTTTTCTTGGATGAGTGATATAAGAAAATCAATTTCTGATTGTATCTCGGAGATACTGAGAGTTTGCAGAAGGTTGCGATACTTCATGCGATACTCGCGATCGAGCTTTTTCTTTTTAAGTTTGTTGAAGGGAATAATTGTTTCTTTCATGTCAGGTAGATCTATAGGAGAACTGTGAGGTTTGTGCAAGATGATTGAAAAAATAAATTTTTGACTGTGAAAGAATTATATCTTTGACCTCAGTCTAAGAACCGTTGACTTTGCATTGCATATAATCAAACGATAGGGATAACCGATGGAAAACCTCAGCTATAGAGCTCTTTAACTAGGCAAAATCTTGTAATAGAATTCAAGTTTGAATCAAAATTAAATTTCTGTTGGAACTTGATCGATAAAGAATAAGTATCATATTGAAATATAAGAGGTAAATTTCATGCAAAATCCAAAAAACTACATTCCCAATCCCATTGTTATTGAGCAAACAGCAAGGGGTGAACGCCAGTACGACATCTATTCTCGACTCCTACTCGATAGAATTATTTTTCTAGGAACAGAGGTTAACGATGTTGTGGCCAATTTATTGGTGGCCCAGATGCTCTTTTTGGAACAAACCGACTCATCGGCACCCATTCATTTTTATATCAATAGCCCAGGGGGGAGCGTGTATGCGGGCTTGGGAATATATGATGTTATGCAACATATCAGCTGCCCTGTTTATACATACTGTGTAGGAATTGCAGCCTCTATGGGTTCACTTTTGTTAACAGCAGGCCATCCAGGTCATCGCTCAAGTCTCCCACATAGTCGAATTATGATTCATCAACCCTTAGGGGGAGCTCGCGGGCAGGCTTCGGATATTGAAATTCAGGCAAGAGAGGTCTTGGATCTCAAGAAGCGCCTCTATGAAATTTACGTCCACCATACAGGGCGCAAATATGATGAAATCGAGAAGGCCTGTGATCGAGATAATTATTTAGGAGCCGATCAGGCTGCTGATTTTGGTCTCATTGATAATGTCATTAGACCTAAGGGTAAAAAAATTACAGAGGAAGAGTAACAAGGTGAGTGATGTTTTGTGACCGAGGATAGGGTTTAATAAGGCATCGAATTTACTTTGGGCATAAGAGGTAAGAGGTAAGTATGACCAAAAGAAATTATGGAAGCGGACAATACGGGAACCTGAATTGTAGCTTTTGTGGAAAATCACAAAAAGAAGTCAAAAAGCTTATTGCAGGACCTGGCGTTTATGTTTGCGATGAATGTATTGAGCTTTGTAACGATATCATTTACGAAGATCAAGTAAAGTCTGTTCAAAACTCTAGTTTTGAAAATGTGCCTAAACCTCACGAAATCAAAAAACATCTCGACGAATATGTCATTGGTCAAGAACGCGCCAAGAAAATTATTTCGGTTGCTGTTCACAACCACTATAAAAGAATTTCTCATCGACCAAACTCTAAAAAGGGTGATGAAGTGGAGTTGGCAAAATCGAACATACTTTTAGCAGGACCAACGGGAAGTGGGAAAACACTTATTGCCCAATCCCTGGCTAAGTTTCTCAATGTTCCTTTTGCCATAGCAGATGCGACTTCTTTAACTGAAGCAGGCTATGTTGGTGAAGATGTTGAAAATATTATTCTCAATTTACTTCAAAATTGTGACTACGATATTGAAAGGGCCCAAAGAGGTATTGTTTATATCGATGAAATTGATAAGATTGCTAGGAAATCTGATAATCCTTCAATTACAAGAGATGTTTCTGGAGAAGGTGTTCAGCAAGCACTTCTCAAGCTTGTTGAAGGGACAGTCGCTTCTGTGCCTCCTAAAGGGGGACGAAAGCATCCTCAACAAGAATTTCTTCAAGTGGATACCACAAACATTCTCTTTATTTGTGCAGGAGCATTTGTCGGTCTCGATAAAATAATTCAAAATCGTAAAACTAAAAGACCAATGGGTTTAAATTCTAAAACTGAAGTGAAAAATCTCGACACGATATTAGAAAATATGGGCGGAATTGAACCTGGGGATCTCTCAAAATTTGGTCTTATCCCTGAGTTTATTGGTCGACTTCCGGTAGCAGCGATGCTCCAAGAACTTGACGAAGAAGCTCTTGTAAGAATCTTAACTGAACCTAAGAATGCCCTGGCAAAACAATACAAAAAACTTTTTGAGTTTGACGGTATTGAATTGGAATTTACACCAGACGCTTTGGTTGAAGTGGCCAAAACAGCTCTGAAAAGAAAGACTGGGGCTAGAGGGTTGAGAGCTATTCTTGAGCAAACTATGCTCGATGTTATGTACGAGATACCAAGCAATGAAAGCATTAATAAGTGCATAATCACAAAAGAGTCTATACAAGGAACAGCGAGCCCTATTCTCGAAGAGGGACCGCGTAAAACTCCAGAAAAGAAGTCTGATTTTCCAAAAAAATCTAAAGACAAAGAAATGGAAGACGCTTCTTAATTCATAGGGGAAAGCTTTTATTTCCGTGAATTTTTTATAGACGAAAGTCATTTCTTACACCAGTGTAATTTCAATAAATTTTTTTCTTAGGAAAAATTTGTATCTTTACTCTATCCCCTTTGACCCGATTCCTGTTTTAAGGGACAATTAAATATAAGATGGAGTTGTGATCGAGGAATGGTCACAGATAAAAGCGCAGGAGGTGCTGATGTCCGAAGGTAAAAAAATTCAATCTAAGAGTTTTCCACTTCTACCCCTTCGAGATGTGATTATTTTCCCCCACATGGTTGTTCCTCTATTTGTTGGTCGTGAGAAATCGATTTCAGCACTTGAGAAAGCTGCCCAAAACGGAAATGAACTTTTTCTCGTCACTCAAAAAGATGCCAGTATCTTGAACCCTGAGCGCGATGACATTTATAACATTGGAGTTGTCGTCAATGTGATTCAGATGTTGCGCTTACCTGACAACACAGTCAAAGTTCTCATTGAAGGAAAATACCGCGCTAAAATTGATGACTTTGAGTGCACCGAAGATGGATATGAAGTCAAAGTGACTGAATGCCCAGATACAATTGGAAGTGAAGTTGAACTTGAAGCTGTCATGAGAAGTGTTAAGGGTGTGTTCGAACAATATGTAAAACTCAATAAGAGAATTCCTCCTGAGCTTCTTATGAGTATTTCAGCCATTGAAGATGGATCACGACTTGCAGATATCATTGTCGCTCATCTTTCAATGAAAGTTCCTGAAAAACAAGAACTCCTTAATTGTTTTGTTGTTGAAGAAAGACTTCAGGCTCTTCTTGGTAAAATGCAAGGAGAAATTGAAATTATAAATGTCGAAAAGAGAATTCGTTCGCGTGTAAAATCTCAAATGGAGCGTTCTCAAAAAGAATACTATTTGAATGAACAAATGAATGCTATTCAAAAAGAATTGGGTAGTCGTGATGATGGAAAGTCTGAAATTTCAGAAATGGAAGAGAAGCTTGAAAAGAAAAGCATGCCGAAAGAAGCGAAAGAAAAAGTTAAAAAAGAAGTTCGGCGCTTGCGTTCAATGTCTCCAATGTCAGCTGAGTCTTCAGTCGTTAGAAACTATATTGATTGGATGTTGAGTCTTCCTTGGAACGAAAAATCTAAAGATGATAATGATGTTAAAAAGGCGAGACAAATTCTCGATGATGAGCATTACGGGCTTGAAGATGTCAAAGACCGTATTATCGAATATCTTTCTGTGCGGAAGCTCATGAAAGGTGGAGGAAAAGGAACTATTCTTTGTTTATCTGGTCCTCCAGGTGTTGGAAAAACTTCTATTGCGAAATCTCTTGCAAACTCAATGAATCGTCAATTTGTTCGAATTTCTCTGGGTGGGATTCGTGATGAAGCTGAGATTCGTGGTCACCGTCGGACTTACGTTGGGGCCATGCCAGGGAAAATTATTCAAGCTCTCAAAAAAGCAAGCACCAGTAACCCAGTGGTTCTTCTCGATGAGATTGATAAAATGAGTAGCGATTTCCGCGGGGATCCAAGTTCTGCCATGTTGGAAGTTCTCGATCCTGAGCAAAATAAAAACTTTAGCGATCACTATATTGAAGTGGAATACGATCTCTCGAAAGTCATGTTTATTATGACGGCTAATGATATCTCTGCGATTCCTGGCCCACTTCGCGATCGGATGGAAATCATCCAAATTGCTGGATACACACCGTTTGAAAAGAAGATGATCGCTAAAAACTACTTGGTCGAAAAGGCTGAAAAAAATAACGGTCTCGAGAATTACGAAATTAATATTAGTGATAAAGCTCTCATGAAAGTTGTTCGAAGCTATACAAAAGAAGCCGGAGTTAGAGAGTTAGAAAGACAAATCAATACCATTACTCGAAAAATTGCTACTGAAGTTGTTGAAAAAGAAATGGAAGAAGGGAAGAAATTCAGTATCAGTGAGAAAAGTCTTGAAAAGTATCTTGGGCCAGTGAAATGGGATAATGATGAAATCGAAGTCGATAAAAGAGAAGTCGGTTTAGTTAATGGTTTAGCTTGGACTTCTGTTGGTGGATCAGTCCTCAACGTTGAAGTTGTTACTGTGCCAGGGTCTGGAAAAATTCAAGTTACAGGTAAACTTGGTGAAGTGATGCAAGAGTCAGCGAAAACAGCGATGAGCTATGTGCGCTCACTGAGTGTTCGCTTAGGAATTGATCACGAATGGTATACAAAAAATGATGTGCATATCCATGTTCCTGAAGGGGCGACTCCTAAGGACGGTCCAAGTGCCGGGATTACTCTTGCCACGGCCCTGACTTCTGCGATTACAGGAATTCCTGTGAAGCAAAGTGTGGCCATGACTGGAGAGATTACCCTTCGCGGTCGCGTACTTCCAATCGGTGGATTGAAAGAAAAAATGCTCGCAGCCAAGCAAGCGGGAATTAGCACTGTCATCATTCCGGCCAAAAATGAAAAAGATCTTACGAAAATTCCTGAAGAGATTAAATCAGGAATGACGATTGTCCCAGCCAGTGGTTGTGAAGAAGTTCTTAAAGTTGCTTTGGATCTGACTAATCCAGAAGAATTTCTCCAAGTGGTGGCTGGAACAACGACGACACTCCAAGTGATCGATGGAGAAAAAGAAAAATACGCTAAAGTCGCTAATTAAAGATCAGCCCATTTAAAATGAAATGCATAATGAACTCCAAGCTTGCTTGGAGTTTTTTTTAACTATTTTGAAAAAATTACATTTTTTTATCGTAAAATGATCTTGATCAATAGAAAAACTATTATTTCCTTTCATTTCTGAGAAGATCTTTTCGTTACGATTTTAAAAGTGTTAATTCCCTTTTTAAGTTAGGAGGGAAAAATGAAAAAAATATTAGAATTAATCTTAATGGTTTCTATGATTGCACCGAGCTTTGTTTTGGCAGATAACTTGGAAGGTGAAAACGGTTTGCATCGGATTGTGGTTTCAGAAGATCTAACCGGAGAATACACTTTTTATCACGTTTATGTTGATGAAAAAACTCACGAAACAATTAAAGTTATGCTTGGCCATCAGGGCTACACTCAAGAAGAACTTCAAGAAATTATGGCTTCAGAAAAAACTGAAGCGATTATTAAGACTTCTGGTTCTTTACTGGCAGCTGCCATTCTTGCGACTGTTGGTTTTTATCTTGGAACGGCTACAGCTTTTAGTGCGGGCTTTATGACATTTTCGACGCGTCTTGCTGACATCCTTTACCCATTGGCAGGATCTGGATTGCTTGGAAGTTTGCCACTTTGGTTTAGAAAGCTCAATCCAATTAGACAGTTTAAGCAAGCAAATGTATTGAAAAAATATAACTTTATTGAAGATGATGTAACTGTTAGTGACAGTGAAGTTGAAAAATCTGCTGAACTGCTTTCCGAAATTTTAGATTAGATTTGAACTTTAAGGTAGTAGGGTTTCCAAAGACGAATGGCGAGGGGAACTGAAATATTGAGAAAAAGGGCTGTGAGCATTAAAGTATAAAAAACTTCTTGCGAGAAAATTTGATATTGAACGTAAGCGATATCGAGAACAACAAAGGCTAACTCCGCTCTCCCTAGCATTCCAAAACCAATCATTAGACTTTCTTCCCATGTAAAATTGGCGGTGTACTTGGCGGCTAAAGCAGCGGATAGAGTCTGAACGATGAAAAGCGCTATAAACAGGATAAAAGAATAGAGCATGGCAATCTTCACGAGCTTTGGGTTGAGAAGAACTTTTGTCCCCAATTGCACAAAGAAAACTGGACCAATCCAAGAGTACGCAGCATCGTCAATAATGCATTTGATATTGTCGTAGTGATATTCGGTGATTGAGTTTATTTATTAATGCCAAACCTTTTACGGAGAATTATCGGTCGGGTTTTGTTCTTCTTTAATAAATTCAACTTTTACAAAATTTGCCATTTGACTTGCCTAATTCACAATTTTTTCAATTTTGGATTTCAAAGGCGTTTCAAAGAAAAAAGCCCTCATGAGAAGGCTCTAATTTTAATCTGGTGGGCGTTGACGGGATCGAACCGCCGACATCTACCTTGTAAGGGTAGCGCTCTCCCAGCTGAGCTAAACGCCCAATATTTCGATAATTGGTGAAGCCTAGATTAGTAGAAGCTGAAATCCCTGTCAATATATTAGAGTGGAGAGTTTTGGAGAAATTTGACACAAATTTATGCGTTTGGTAAATGGAAGTTAATAAAGCCAGCGAATAGGGAGTCCTTCTATGAACTTAAAATCATTTATTTTTAGTACTTTGAGCATGTTCTATACTATTGCAGCCTTTGGGTGGGGAAATGTTGGTCACCATATTGTTGGTGAAATTGCTGAGCAAAATCTAAACCGAAGCACATTGAGAAAAGTTCATCAAATATTAAGAGGGCAATCGCTAGCGAAGGCAGCGACTTGGGCTGATGAAATACGTTCCGACGATTCCAAGAGTTCAGAAATTGCTGAGCGTTGGATGAAAAATATTTTTGATGATTACAAAAAAGAAGGGCGAAAGACTGCTGGAATAATTTCTTATTGGCATTTTACAAGCGTACCTGATGGACAAACTTATAGTTCACAAAACCAACCCCGTGAAGGCGATATTGTTTGGGCCATTGGTAAAATGGTAAGTGTGTTAAAAGATAAAAATGCCAATAACCGCGATAAAAGAGAAGCTTTGAGATTACTTGCTCACTATGTGGGAGATATTCATCAACCACTTCATGTTGGTAATGGGCTCGATCGCGGCGGGAACAACTGCTATGTTAACTGGATGCCTTCTTGGGGCAATAAGAAAATCAACCCAGAAGTTTATGGTTCTTCTAATTATGTAAACCTTCACAGTGTTTATGATTCTGAAATTATTAATTTTCACCACCTGGGATTTTCTGAATACGCTCGGTTTCTCAATCATCCTCGAGTTGAATATGTCGCGCCCAATGATTACGAGCGCGAGTATTGGCAAGAATTGAGTAATAGAAAACTAAAGCGTGAACATCGTTATCTTATTAAAAAATGGGCCGATGCCGAGGTTGAACAATGGGCGAACGAATCTTCGGCACTTTTAAGTAAAGTTTATTTAGGTCCAGTGATCGATGAATCTCACCCGACCCAGCGAAACTATTGTGTGTATTCCAGTGCTGAAAAGATCGAACGAAAAAATGTCCCATCATTTGGTTATAATGAAATCTATGAGGCTAAAAAAATCATTGATTATCGGTTATACCAAGCCGGTGTAAGGCTAGCCGCTCTTCTCGAAGAGATCTTGTAAATTTGTCTGTTCGCTCTGTTGTGTTAAACTATTTCTAGTTTAATGTTATTGCGAGAAAGGTAGAAAGCGCTTGGCCCTTCGATTTTACAACACTTTATCAGGTCAAAAAGAAAAATTTGAACCCGTTGAAGACGGTGTTGCTAAAATTTATCTTTGTGGCCCCACTGTATACGATTATCTTCATATAGGTAATTTTCGAGGACCCATCACATTTAACTTACTTCGAAACTGGTTGGAGTTTAGTGGTTATAAGGTAGATTTCATCTACAATTATACTGACGTTGACGACAAGATCATTAAGCGAGCTCAAGAAGAAAATGTTGAAGCGGTAAAGATTTCGGAAAAGTATATTGAAGAGTTTGAAAAAGATTTTAATCGCTTAGGTTTAAAAAAACACGAACACAATCCTAAAGTTACAGAATACATGCCTCAGATTATTCAATTTGTCGCTGATTTGGTTGAAAAGAAAAAAGCTTACGTGGTTGATGGGGAAGTTTTTTATTCTATTGATTCGTTTCCTGGGTATGGAAAACTTAGCAAAAAAAATCTCGATGAATTAGAAGCTGGAAATCGTGTAGAAGTTGATGAGCGAAAAAAAAATCCATTCGATTTTGTCCTTTGGAAACCTTCAAAGGAAAATGAACCTTCTTGGATATCTCCTTGGGGGGCAGGGCGCCCTGGTTGGCATATTGAATGCTCGGCCATGATCCAATCTATTTTTGGAAAGAAAACATTTGATATTCATGGTGGAGGGATTGATCTCATTTTTCCTCATCATGAAAATGAAATAGCTCAAGGTGAAGGAAGAATTGGCCAAACATATTGCAAGTATTGGATTCACAATAATTTTATCAATTTGAGTAATCAAAAAATGTCAAAATCTCTAGGCAATGTTGTTAAAGCAAGAGATTTTATGAATGAATATCACCCAGAAGTTTTAAAATATCTTTTCTTATCGGCACATTACCGGTCTATGCTATCTGTAGATAAAGAGAAAATTAATCAAGTGATCGTGGCGTTACAGCGAATTTATTCAGCACTCGAGCTAGCCCACGACGTTGTTGAAAAAGTTGCGGAAAAAAATGAACCGGAAGCTGGATTTAAAAAAGTTTTAGATGGCTTAAGCAATAAGATTAAAAAAGCTTTAGATGATGACCTCAATAGTGCTGAGTTTATCTCATTGGTTTTTGAAGCTGTACGAGCTTACAACGCTCTTGGGTTTAAAAATAAAAAATGGAATGCCGTCCATGCTGGAAATTCTCAAGCCTTTCTTAATTGGATGAAAGTTTATGGGCAAATGAGTGCCCTTTTTCAAGAAAAACCAAAAGAGATGCTAAATCAGTTGCAGGAAATTCTTATTCGAGAAAGAAAAATTGACGTCTTAGAAGTTGAAAAACTTTTAAAATTGAGAAATCAAGCTAGAGATGAGAAAAATTGGAAAGAAGCTGATAAATTTCGAGATGAATTATTAGATATGGGAGTCGAAGTCCACGATGGATCAGAGCGAGGGTGGACTGTAAAAGTTTAATGGTGCGTATTTTTACTCTTTGTTTTTTATTCACTTATTCAGTATTGGGTTTCTCTCAAGCAACTTTCACTGACAATTATCAAAAATTGCGCCAAGATTATTCTTCATACGAGAAAGCTTTACATGATAATAGAGATCTTTTTTCGAATTACCAAAAGGTCATCAGAGCTTGGAGAGAGATTGTCGATGAGACCTTCGATTTTTTACCTTCAAGAATCATGTTTCAAGACGCAGGAGAGGAAAAAGAGCATTTTAACAACTATATGGAGTTGTTGTTAAAGTATAGTGAATTGCGTTCACAGTATATTCGAAAAATTACTTATAAAACTGATTCAAGTGTTTTTGAAATTTCACCAGAGTTTTTATGGGATCTTAAAAGAGAATTGCAACTCGTGCCTCTTAAGTGGGTTGCTATTATTAGTCTTAAAATTAATTTTATTCTCAATAATCTTAGCTCTGGTTTTAAAGGAATAAAAACTCTTGTCGTTGATATTTTTATTCTCATCATTGTTATTCTTATTCCCTTGTTTTTGTGGCGTTTATCAATTCGTCTCTTGTCGGGTTTGAGGAAATTGCGCTCAACTTTTACAAGAAAAAGCTATGTAGATGAAAATTATTATATTTATTCTGAATTGATAAAATTTTCGATTGAATATTTGCCGTGGATTGTGGCTATCCTTTCATTGGATATGGTTATTAAATTACTTCAACACAGTAACTTTAAAGAACTTTCAATCTTTATTCCTTATGTTGAATACTATCTTTATTTCCGAGTCTTTCAAAAAGTTTTTACCCAATCCCTTATGCGGGTATCTTTTTTCCGTCAGAGAGAAGAGGCTCTCAAAATTAAGCAAAAAGCAGAAAATAACGGTAGAAAACTCAGCCTTATTATCTTTATCTCAATTTCTTTTTTGTATGCGGTAGAAAGTGTTGTCAGCCAAGGGCTTTCCTATATTATCTTTGAAAACCTTTTTATCTTTGGAATTACCGTTTTCCTCTTTTATTTAGCGAGCGATTGGAAAGAAGATCTTGCGGCGAAAGTTGAAGAGATGAAAATTAAATATGTTTCACCTTTTCTATCAAAAATTCTTCTTCAGAAGAGATATTTCTTTCTTTGCTTGCCTGTCTTGTTATCCCTCGTTGTCTTTAATGCGCTTTCTTATATCTTTCAGTGGAGTGAGCGTTTTGATTTTGTTAAGAGAATCACAGCGCAAATTTTTAAGAAAAAACTTGAAAGCTCTGAATTCTTTACGGAATCAGAACTCCAAGCACTTCCGGAAAACTATACATCATATTTTGATCTTTCTGTCGATAATGACTTATCCCTGCTCGTTGACTCAGAAAGAGGGTATTTTACAGAAATGGAACATTCTGTTCAGCAATGGCTTGACGACAAGACTGAAGATAATTCTCTGGTCGTTGTGGGAGAAAAGGGAATTGGGAAGACAACCTTGCTTTGGAGGCTATCACAAAGCTTTAAAGACAAGTGTCGAGTTATAACAGCTCCTGTACCAAGTGAGCGCCTGCTTAACCAAAAGGATATGTATGGATTTGTCGGAAAACTTTTTGATATTGAAATGTCCGAGAGCTTATTGCCGCTTTTAAAAGCGGACAAAGACATGCCTAAAACTCTTCTCCTTGTAGATGAAACTCAAAATACTTTTTTGGCCAAAGTGGGGGGATTTGAGGGTTTTAAGAGTTTATTGGAAATTATTAATGCCCGACTCGAAAATATCTTTTTTGTTTTTAGTTTTAATACTTATTCTTGGAGTTACCTCTCTTCAATTCTTGCCAATAATCAAAGTTTTAGAAAAGTCTTAAAGCTCGATCCATGGACAGATCGCGATATCAAAAATCTTATTATGCAAAGACACGAAAAAACAGACTACGGTTTGTCATTTCTGGATATCTTAAGGGCTACAAAAGGAAATTTTGAGATGGAGAGTTTGGAGTTAGTGGAAGATCAATTCTTTCGCTTACTTTGGGAGCAGTCTTTAGGTAACCCCAAGGTGTCGCTTTCTATGTGGCTGTCGTCGCTGAAGTATGGAGGTGGAAAGATTTTTCGAGTCGGACTTCCCCATGATGATGAAATTAAATTTCTTAATGAGCTCGTCGACAATACTCTTTTTATCTATGCGGCGATCACTCGGCATGAAAACCTTTCAGTGAAAGATATTATGGAAATAACAGATCTTCCCGAAGGGGTCGTGAGATATTCAATTAAACTGGGAATGGATAATGAAATTCTTGTGAAAAACCAAAAGAGCACATTCTCAGTAAACACGCGTTTTCACCATTCAATAATTGGTTATTTAAAAAAGAAGAATTTAGTGTATGCCTAGTGCAAAAGAGTTTCAAAATTTAAATGATGTACTTGCCCTTTTTGAGGTGAATAAGATTCTCTCACTTATTGTTGGGTTCACTATTCTTATTTTTGTGGCCAAAAAAGTTCGAACTTTTTCTGTGGATATCCAAAATCGCTGGCCAAATTTAAGACTTGCAATTCTTCAAGTTTCCACAGTTCTTACTTTTACATGGTATATATTAGGTTCGATTGCTTTGATTTATGGAATCATGAAGCCATCCAAAGAAGTTCTCTTAGCCTTAGGAGGATCGGCAGCAGTTGCTATCGGCTTTTCCCTAAAAGATATCGTTGCTTCTATTATTGCGGGAATTGTTCTTTTATTTGATCGCCCTTTTCAAGTCGGTGATCGCGTCCAATTTGGAGAAGTTTATGGAGAGATTATCCAAATTGGTTTGAGGGCGGTACGCTTGGTGACTCTTGAGGATAGTGTCGTCACAATTCCAAACTCTCAATTTATCAATAATTATGTTTCTTCATCTAATAGCGGGGCTTTGGATATGATGGTGGTGGCCCAATTCCACCTCAGCATTGAAGTCAAAATTGATCGGGTTAGAGAGATTTTACGAGAAATAGTTATTACAAGCCGTTATGCTTACTTGAAAAAGCCTGTCACAATTCTTGTAAAAGAAAAAGATTTGGGCAACGGGAGCATTTGTCTCTTTTTCACTGTTAAGGCCTATGTCTTTGATATTCAATATGAAAAAGCGTTTGAAACTGACATTGTGACTCGCGCCTATGAAGAGTTTGCAAAAAATTCAATTGAACGTCCTTTCTCCCATGTTAGGCTTAACAAAATAACCTAAAAAACTGATTTAACTCAAATCTTTTCAAAATTTTAAATCTAAATGAGCACAAACCTTGACAGTGAAATTTTCACTACCATCTTTCATGTAGAGTAAAAATAAGGAGGATTTTATGAGTTTTTTAAAAAATCGAAAAGATGTCCCTGTAAGAAGAACTGAAAACTTGCCTTTTGGAGCTGATCTTTTTAGTGACTTTGATGCTTTTTTTAAAGACTGGAAGGATTGGGGAGCTCCAAGTTTGACGAAAACAGGAGGTTTTACTCCGGCGCTCAACATCAAAGAAGACGAAGACTCTTATGTCGTTGAGACGGAACTACCAGGTGTGAACAAGGAAGATATTCACGTTGAAATTCAAGACAATGTTTTGATGCTTAAAGGCGAGAAAAAATCTGAGACAGAAGAAAACAAGGATCAATACCATCGGATCGAGAGAAGTTACGGAAGCTTTTATCGCTCCATTGGTCTGCCAAAAGACATCGATGCTGAAAGAGTAAACGCTAAAATGGATAATGGCGTTCTTACTGTCACTGTCGATAAATTAAAAGAGCCTACGCTCAATAAGAGAAAAATTGAAATAAGCTAAGAGCTTACCCAAGGGCAGCATTGTCTGCCCTTATTATTCTAAAATAATATTTTCTGATTTTAAATAAATGCGGGTCATACCATCAGCTGATTGTTTGGGAATTTCGTAGCTCAGATCCTTACTTTTTTCGCAAAAATCGCGAATCCATTTCTTTAAAACACCTTCACCATGCCCATGAATAATTTCGATAAAAGGAATGTCTTCAATATAGAGATCGCTTAAGGCTAAGTGAACTTTTTCTTGAAACTCATCGAGTTTGAGTCCGCGTGCATCGAGAACAAGTTGTGGAATTCTTTCTTTCTGCACACTAAATTCAAAACTTGGTTCCGCTTTCACAGGATGACTATCAGTGGCCGAGAGTTCTCGAAAAGAAACGTCGATACGAAAGGGACCTTTTTGTATCGTTGCTTTTTTCCTATTTTCATCAACGCGAATGACTTCAAAGTTTTTTTGCATGGGTATATAGAGATAATGTTTTCCGACTACCGGAGACTCTTGAAGAGGGGGGTATTGAGAGTCGGTTTCATGGTGAGCTTCCGGGGCTAAGTTGTGGAGATCATCTTTGATTTCTCTAAAGTGTTTTTCAATTTTTTTCTTTCCAACAAATTGATCTTTTTTGATGTCTTCAATAAGGCTAAGTGCTTTTTCTTCTAATTTTTTGAGGACAAAAGAAAACTTCTGTATTTCTTCTTCGCGTTTGATCTTTAAAAGTCCTTCTTGAGATTTGAGTTCATTTTTAAGCCGGTCATTAAGTTCTTTATAGGTAATGATTTCATTTTGGAGCTGAGCATTTTTTTGAGATACCTCATGAAGCAGTTTTTCGTACTCAATATACTTTGTATCGAGAATACTCTTGGCCTTGTCGATAATAAAGTGAGCAAAGGGATAGCTTGGAGAAATTTTTTCAAAAATATCGATGGCCTGAGAAGATCCAGGAGTTCCAAAGTGAAGTTTGTAAGTCGGGACGTGATTATCTTGATCAAATCCAACGTGACAAGACAAAAAATTTCCTGCTTCATGAACTTTAACTTTTAACATTTGATGGTGAGTTGAAACAAGTATAAATGGATCCGACTTTTGTTTAAGATAATCAAAAAAACCTAGGGCCAATGCACTGGCTTCTTCTGACGATGTAGAATTAAAAATTTCATCAATAAAGACGATAGCATTATTTCCAATATTTTTAGTGAGTTCTAAGTAAAACTTAGATTCAGAACTAAAGGAACTTAGTCCCTCTGAAATATTTTGATGATCTTGAGAGATAAAATAAACTTCATCAAAAGGATACATTTCGGCATGGGCAGCAGGTATGTAAAGCCCCATGTGGAGCATGAGTTGGGCCAAACATAAAGATTTAAGGGTAATTGTTTTTCCACCTGTATTGGGACCAGAGACGACGAGTCCTCGATGGTAGGCCGTTAATTTGAGATCATTTTTTACGGGAGTCTCTAAAAGTGGGTGATAGAAATCTTCTAAAATAATTTTAGGCTCTTTGGCGAGTTTAGGTTTACTGAGGTTGTGTTTTTGGCAGTAACCTGCAAGACAGAAATAGTAATCGATTTCGTGGAGAATCCAGAGAGAGTTTTTAAGGAAATCGTAATGTTCATTCAAAATACCCGCAAATTCGATACTGATGCGATAGATTTCTTGCTCAAGCTTAGTCGATAGTTCTTGGCGTTCCAAAGAGCGATTATGGAGTTCATAAGGTTCGAGATAAAGAGTTTGACCTGAATCTGAACGAGCAATAATGCGCCCGAGGTTTTGATTATAGTGATCTGATTTCACAATAATAACATAGTGGCCACTTATAATGTCGTAAGTATCTATTTGAATAATATCTTTTTTTCGAAGTTCATTGATGGTTTGTTTTAAAAACTCTTTAGTCTTGAGATCAAGTTGGGTTAATTCTCTATAGAGTGGAGAAAGTGCGGGATGTTTTGGGTATTCGATATTTCCATCATAATCGACAAAAGTCCTCAGAGGGTTAATCAACTTTTGATAAAGTTTATTTTTTGTTTCTCGTGGTAAAGCATTTCCAGGAAAAAAAGTTTCTACAAAAATTGATTGCTGAAAAATAATTTCTAAAATACTCGTCAACTGATGAACTTCTTTCAGTGTCATGATTCCCTGGATTTGCAATCTCTTGATCATATCTTGCATGATAGATTGGGAGGGCAGTTGATGAATTTGCGTATAAAAATTGTTAAAGTTTTCTGAATCCAGCACGCTCAAGCATTTTTCGATAATTTCATGAGAGGAAGTTATCTGGCTTAGCTTCTTTTTTAGTGGTGGAGCGGTAATTCTCTCTTTATTGTATTCAAAATAAGCATTTTGAGCGATATCATGGGAGAAGAGCTCCCAGTCGAGAAGTTGGAGAAATTGGTAATCATTTCTATCGAGAAGATTTAAATTCATGATACAAAATTATAATACTCTTAAAAATCAAACAATTGAAATTCAAAAGGCTATTGCCTCAGGGTCATTTATTCAAAAAATTTATAGCACGGGACGTTATATCGCCATCAGTTTGCGAAGCCCGGGAAAAACTTGGTGGCTGTATCTTGGTCGAGGAGGAGGTTTTGAAGGAGTGTGGCTTTCAGAAAAACAACCTGATTCTGAACTACGCACCCGAGATACTCTTCTCGAATATTTGCGAAAACATTTTACGGGGGGAATTTTTCATTCGCTTGAAGTGGACAAGAAAGATCGCATTATTTCTTTTCAATATTATAAATGGGGAAAAGTTCAAAAGTTTTTTTATTTTTGGAGAGGGCGTGAGAGTTATTTTGTCGATGCCCGCCAATCTGAGGATTCTCGAAAACTTCTTTTGTCCTGGAATGGAGAAATTGAGTTCCAAGAAATTGATTTTGACATTTTTGATGACATAGGAAGAGAAGATATATCGAAAGAACAAAAAATAAGTTTTCAACCCATCGAAAATTTATTAGCAGAAGAAATTAAAAACTATAGTGGCAAGAAAGAGAAAAAGAAGTGGGAACGCACCCAAAAAAGAAAAGTTCAAAATATTGAAGGAGATTTGAAAAAGATACGTGCATGGAAAACACTCCAAACTTTGTGTTTTCAATATCGTGATGAGTTGAATGAAAAAGGTAGTTGTCTATCGCTGGAAAAACTTCAAGGGAAGTGTCAAGTAGCAGGGATTCGTTTTCAGTTTACTTCTCAGAATAATTCTTTTCAAAAATTAGATGTGATTTTTCAAAAAATAAAGCGTCTTAAACTTGCAGAACCATTTATATTGGAGCGGTTGGAGAAAGAACAAGCGAAGCTTCAAAATAAATCTCATGAAAAATCGAGTTATAAAATTAAGACAATCATGCCTGTTTGGAAAATTACCCTTAAAAAGAATAAAGAAAAAAAATCACTGGAAGGGAATTTTTACGAATCTCTGAATTTTAAAGTTGCTGCTGGAAAATCGGCGCAATCTAATGATGAATTACGAACTAAATGGGCGAAAAAAGGTGATTTTTGGTTTCATATTGATAATGTCCCTAGTGCCCATCTTTATGTTAAATGCTTAAGTAAGATAAGTTTTGAATTGCCAGTTTTGCAAATTTTAGGCAGTCTTTTGAGAGATTGTTCAGGCTATGTACCAGAAGAAGTTCCACTCCTTTATACTGAGGTCAAAAATTTAAAAGGTGTTAAAGGGAAACCAGGCAGTGTCCACTTTAAAAAAGAAAAAAGAGTGACTATTCACTACACAACTAGTTGGAAAAATGAGTTTAAACAAAGCGATTGAAAAATTTAAGATTTTAGGTCCTGGGCTCATTTATGCTGGAGCAGCTATTGGAGTTTCTCATTTGGTTCAATCAACCAGGGCAGGAGCACTTTATAGTTTCGACCTCCTTATCTTTGTTTTTC
Organism: Halobacteriovoraceae bacterium; assembly: GCA_020635135.1. Lineage (GTDB taxonomy): Bacteria > Bdellovibrionota > Bacteriovoracia > Bacteriovoracales > Bacteriovoracaceae > JACKAJ01. The sequence continues at coordinate 713,244 of JACKAJ010000015.1, read as the reverse complement.
TCGCAAACTTTTTAAAACTTCCATTTCTAGAAATGGCCGTGAGATACCCTGCAACTTCTGGAAAAAGTCTCCTTGATGGTTATAGGGATCTGGGTAGGCCATATCTTCTTTTATTTTTTGTCATGACAATTCTTACAATGCTCATCATTGAAGCAGCGATTGTTATTGTCACTGCTGGAATTACACTTCTGGCCTTCCCGGAACTCGGGTTGTCTCCGGTCGCAGCGGCCACTCTTCTATTAGTTGTTTCAGGAGTTATTCTTGTGGTTGGCAAGTATGGAGCGTTGGATAGTCTTACCAAATATATCGTGATTGCGCTTTCTCTTGCCACTATTATTGCAGCGACTTTAGCTTTGAGAGAATTCGAACCTGAAAGCACTTCATTTACTTTCCAGTATTTTGATTTTTTTAATCGAAGTGATTTAATGTTTCTTATTGCCTTTATCGGATGGATGCCAGCTCCTGTCGATATATCTGCGTGGCATTCTCTTTGGTATTGTGAGCGCAATAATTGGCAGCCTGCCAACGAAAAAAGTGTGAAAGATAGTTATTTTGATTTTTATGTGGGCTATATTGGAACAGCGGTGCTTGCTGTTTTCTTTTTAATGTTAGGAGCTCTTGTCATGCACGCTTCAGGTGAAAATTTTTCTCCAAGTGCTGTGAGCTTTGCAGGTCAGTTAGTTGAGTTGTTTTCAAAAAATCTTGGATCGTGGTCAAAATCACTTATTACCTTTGCTTGCTTGGCAACAATGATCAGTACCACTTTGACATGCTTGGATGCTTTTCCAAGAGTTTTAAGTCGATGTTTTCATTTAACATTTGAAACTCCCGAAAAACCAAAGAGCTATATGATCAGTCTTGTCTTTGTGATTGCAGGAACAGCATTGCTATTATTTTTGTTTCTCGAAAATATGAGAGCGATGGTGGATTTTGCCACAACCATTTCATTTCTTGTGACACCGATTATTGGTTATATGAATTATCTTTTATTCAAAAAAATTAAAAATACCAAAACTTTTAATTCTGGTAAATATGTAGAGTTCCTCGATAAACTCACACCGATTAGTTTATTGTTTTTTTCAATTTTTGTTCTTATCTACTTTTTAATTAAGTTTTTTTAAGAGACTTTTGAGTACCTGCTCAGGCAAGATGGCATCCACACAAGGGCAAACATTTTTTCCTTCACATGCATGACAGTCGGGTTTATCAGCAACAAAGACGGTAGTGTGTTCTCCTATTGGGGCCCAACGACCGGGATGAGTGGGACGGCGAGGTGGGAATATTCCGAGAGCATGCACACCTAAAGCAGCTGCAATGTGAAGGGGGCCAGTCGATGAAGCGACTAAGGCTGATTTGCTGGAAATAAATTCTACTAGTTCCCGGACTGTATGTTTCCCTGTCATATTGTGAAAGAGGGGAGAATGAATAGAAGAAAAATATTCATTAAACTGCTCTCCTTCATTTTGGGTACCGGTAATATAGACGGGAATGTTTTTTTCAACTAAAAGCTTGGCGAGGATGGCAAAATATTCAATCTTCCAAATTCGAGCACTTCCGCGAGAACCAGGGTGGAGCACTACCGCTTTTTCTGGAGTGGAAGTTGCGTGGATTTTTAAACCATAAAAACTTTTTAATTGTTCAAGATTGGCTTCAACGTTTTCAGGAAGAAGTTCTGCTTTTTGAGCGAGCAAAATATTAAGCTGGGCTTCGTGAAGATCAGAATTTTTTCGAGACAATGAAACTAACTTATTGCAACTCAACCAATGATAGATTCGATTAGTTGTTCCTATCCGAAAAGGTATCTTGGCCTTGGAGGCCAGGGCCGCAATTTCTTTTCTGGGAAAAACGTGCAAAATGCTTTCACTCGAGAGACTTTGCAGAGATTGCACTTGTTCTTTGATGGGTAATTTTGAAATTTCATCCCAGTCAAGGAATTGATCCACGTGAGTTGAAAGTTCTAGAATATCACGAGTGTAACTTCTTCCTAGAAAAAAAATCTTAAGTTCAGGGTGATATTTTTTTAAAAGCCCAAGCAGTGGGAGTGTAAGGATCACATCACCTATCGCATCAGTGCGCGAAATGATAAGGGAATGGAGCTTTTTAATTTTCATTCTTTATTGAGATAATAGAGTTTTAAATATTTATAATAAGTTGTTTCAGCAGCACTCATAGCAACAATAAATCCCACTTGGCCATCGAGAAAACCTAGTTTTAGAAAATAATGTTTAATGAAAGCTAGCTTCATTCGCAAAATGACACCCATGAAGCACACTTTTTTCCCTGCTGCATTGGCTTCAGCAGCTCCAATTGTAGAATACTGATTGAGTTTGTTGACTAGCATTTCTACTCGAGGATAAGGAAAATGAAGCAGAGGGTTTTTAAGTTTCTGGGTTTCTCCAGAGATTAAAACTTTTTCGTGGACAGGGGAATCTGAAAAGCGAGCACTGTCTTTTTTAAAAAGTCGAATAATGTAATCTGGATACCAGCCGCTATGCTTAACGGGTTGATCGGCAATATGGGAAAGTCGAGGGATGTAATAACCTTCAATTTCATTTTTCGAAATCACTTCTTTTATTTCTATTTTGAGATTTTCACTAACGATTTCATCGGCATCGAGTGAGAGGACCCAGGGCATGCTGGCCTTATCCAAAGCCCTTTGCTTTTGAACGCCAAAGCCTGGCCATTGCGAGTCACTGTAAATTTTGTCGGTAAATTTTTTGGCAATCTCAAGAGTTTTATCGCTGCTACCACTGTCATAAACAATAATTTCATCGCACCAAGCGACAGAGGCTAAGCATTTTTCAATATTTTTTTCTTCATTTTTGGTAATGATAATTACAGAGAGCAAACGAGATCCTTAAAAATAGTTTAACTTAGTAAGGGCGACCCAGTGAAAAACTATAAGCTCCAGGCTTGTAATTAATCATACGCTGTTGGTGGAGCGTTTCAAATGCCGCCTCTCCATTATGCTGACTTGAATAGGGGTAAATGGCAATACCTCCACGGGGAGTAAATTCTCCAATCACTTCGATAAATTTTGGAGCAATGAGTTTTGAAATATCATTGCAAATTTTTTGCACGCAATCTTCGTGAAAATCGCCGTGATTTCTAAAGCTAAAGAGGTAAAGCTTGAGGGATTTTGATTCCACCATGTGTTTATCGGCAATGTAGTTTATAAAAATTTTGGCGAAGTCCGGTTGACCTGTGATGGGACACAGAGAGGTAAATTCTGTGCACACAAAACTAACCCACTGATCGTTTTCAGGGTTTTTATTCACAAATTTTTCCAAAAGTTCCGGGTTGTATTGTACCTGGTAGCTTTGGGTATTATTCCCAAGGTGCGATAGCCCCTCGAGCTCTTTTGATTGCCGACCACTCATTTTAGACTCCTTGCGACGAGAACATACTTCAAAGCAAGGCAAGGCGTCAAATAAAGAATGTTTAATGTCGAAAGTTTGTAATTTCTATCAACTGTTCTCTAGGATTATGCTAGGGTGATTTCCATGTATTTGGTGTATTTTTACGTCCCCCAAGAACACAAAGAAGCCGTGAAAGAGGCCATGTTTTCAGCTGGTGCTGGAAAGATTGGTGAGTATTCCCACTGTAGCTTTGAGTATAGTGGTGTCGGACAGTATCTCCCTTTAGAAGACAGCAGGCCCTTTGAGGGGAAAAAAGGGGAGATTTCTAAAGTTCAAGAAGTAAAAGTGGAAATGGTGTGTGCAAAAGATCGAAAGAACCAAGTTTTAGAAGCTTTGAAAAAATCTCACCCCTACGAAGAGCCGGCTTATGGTTTCATAGCTATTGAGAGTTGATAGTGAAGTTTTTAAGTTTTTTGTTTATATTAATTTCGGCATCAGTTCAGGCCGATACCATTTATGGTCCGAAAATTGATATACAGGAAGTTAGCAAAGTCACCGATCGCTCGATGAAAAAAAATTCTAAAGCCGTTGCAATGCTAGTCCCTCGTCAGTCCAGAATAACTCAATCAAAAAGAAAAACAATTCATCGAACTGCGAGTTTAAAGGATAGTTTTACTTTGTTTGGCAGTGACAAACCTTTTTGTGCTGAAGTTCCCTATCAAAATCAAAATGTTCTTGGAGAATGCTCAGCTTTTTTAATATCAGAAAAGCATATGCTGACAGCAGGGCATTGCCTTCGTTCACAAGAAGCTTGTGAGAATTTTGATGTGGTCTTTGATTACACCTTAAAAACAAAAGAAAGTGCTGAAGGGGTGGTGATTCCCAACAAGAGTCTTTATCATTGCCAGAAGATAATCTCGTCGGCTACTGAAGATGAGTTTGGCCCCTGGGGACTGGATTACACCTTGTTTGAGTTGGATCGCAAAGTGGAAAAGAGAAAGCCAGTAAAATTGCGGCTGATGGACGATGGGGCGATCGACTGGAGTCAAAAGTTTTTTACTTTGAGCCACCCTCTTGGCTTACCCATGAAAGTTTCCATGGATGCTCATGTAAGTTCTGAGCTTGGAAATTATTATTCTATGAACTTGGATATTTTTGCAGGTAGCTCTGGCGCTCCCGTTTTTAATCAGAATAACGAAGTGATTGGAATTGTGATTGGTGAGCGAAATGATTTTGTCTCTATAGGAGAGTGCACAGGCTTATTGTGGCTTCCTCAAGATGAAGTCTTAAGTGAGAGCGTTCTCAAATTTGCACCCTTTCTCGAAGATGCCCTTTCATTGCTCGATAGGCAGATTTTTCTTCTCAAGTAATAGTCATAAAACCCCTCTATTTATTAGGCGATAAAGTATTCAAGAATGGAGTAAAGCATGAAAAAGTTTATTATTTTCAGTCTTTTAATTGTCGTGGGTCGATCCTACTCAGAGGACTACGACCATCATAGTTTGAAGAAGTTTGATCACCCTGAACGATCATACTCAGTGATTGTAACTCCTGAAGGCTATTATCCCGATTATCTTTTTGCCTTTGAAGGTGAGAAGATTCGCTTCTTTGTGACATCAACGACTGAAGAATCCCAGTGCTTGCTTTTAAAAGGTCATGAGCTTTTTCTTTCTGCGAGTGTAGGGAAAGTGACAGAAGGGGAAGTGGTTTTTAAAAATCCAGGAGAGTTTTCATACTATTGCCCGGGTTATAAAGGTAAAGGAAAGCTCATTGTTCTTGGTAAAGATCAAGGTAAAAAAGAAAATTATAAAACGTTGCCCGTTAACCGCGGAATTGCTAGTGAGAACCCAGAACAATGGATTCCAAAAGAATATTAAATGAGTGTTTTTAGTGAAGCGATTGATAATTTTCTTTCTCCTATCGCCGATCTTTTAAAAGACGATAAGATAAGCGAGATCATGGTCAATGGCGCCAGTGAAATTTACGTTGAAAAACAAGGAAAAATTCTCAAAGTTGATAATAAGTTTCGAGATGAAGAAAATCTTATGTCAGCTTTGCGTGCTATTGCCCAAACAGTTGGAAAAAAGTTTGATCGCGAAAACCCCCAGCTAGATGCACATCTTCCTGACGGATCGCGGATCGCGGCCGTGATGATGCCAATTTCTCAAAAGGGCACTACTTTTTCTATTCGAAAATTTTTTAAAGAAAAAGTTCTCTTGAAAGATTTAATAAAATGGGGAGCTCTCAGTAAAGATGCAGCTCGCTTTCTCGATATATGTGTTTATTTAGGAAAGAACATGATCATCTCTGGAGGAACGGGATCGGGAAAGACAACGCTCTTGAATATTTTGTCATCGCGAATTCCAGTAACTCAAAGAATTGTTTTGATTGAAGATACCAAAGAAGTGAATTTAGATTCTAATCACGTTGTTCACTTGGTGACGAGAAAAGAAGACCCCACTCAGAATATTAAGCCTGTGACCATTCGCGATCTTCTTCACTCTGCTATGAGGCTTCGACCTGATCGCATTATTGTGGGAGAAGTGAGAGGAGGAGAGGCGTTGGACTTAATCAATGCGATGAATACTGGGCATGAGGGGAGCATGGGAACGGTCCATGCTAATAATCCAGAAGAAGCTGCTCTACGATTAGAAACTTTGTGTCTCTTGGAAGGAACTCAAATTCCCTACACATCATTAAGGCAAATGATCGGTCATGCTGTGAGTGTGATTGTCCAGATGAGACGTTATTCAGATGGATTGCGAAGAGTGTCGAATATTTCAGAAGTCTTGGGAGTGGATAATAACGGACGCTATATTATTAAAGATATTTTTACCTGGGTTCAGAAGGGAAAGAATGACAAAACAGGTGAATTACTGGGAGAAATAGTTCCTTGTCACTATTTACCGAGTTTCTTTAATGAGATTGTTGTGAATAAATTGCCTTTCCCTGCAGCAAAATTTGAAGCTCCAGATTGGGTCAAACCCCTGAAAAAAAAGAAAGCAGCTTAAGAGAGTGAGAGAAAAACTTGGATTTTACTGTTAATTTTAGAAAAAAGATTATACACTGAACGCAATTGTGAGAGCTGATACACGCTAATTGGAGTCTGAGGTTATGGCAGTGATCAAATCGATACTTCCTCGTCAAATTCTTGATTCGAGAGGAAACCCAACTATTGAAGTCGACATTTTTACTGAGAATGGAATATGGGGAAGAGCGGCTGTGCCTTCTGGTGCATCCACTGGTACGCGTGAAGCCCTGGAACTCCGAGATGGCAACAAAGAATACTATCTTGGTAAATCTGTACTGAAAGCGATACAAAATATTAAAGACAAAATAGCCCCGGCTCTTATAGGAAAATCTCTTGAAGATCAAAGGGCCATTGATGATTTAATGCTCGCGATTGATGGGACTGAGAACAAAGAAAGTTTAGGTGCGAATGCCATTTTAGCAGTGAGTTTAGCTTGCGCAAAAACGGCATCAACAGCAAATAATTTACCACTCTATCGCTACTTAAAAGAAAAGCTTCATGCTCCTTATGATTTTAAAGATTATGTTCTTCCAGCTCCTTTAATGAATATTATTAATGGAGGCCAGCACGCTTCTAATGGGCTCGATTTCCAAGAGTTCATGATTGTTCCGCATATTGATGGACCTTTTAGTGAAAACCTCCGCGCTGGAGTTGAAATCTTTCATAATCTCAAAAAAGTTTTAAGTGACAAAGGTTACTCTACGAATGTGGGTGATGAGGGAGGCTTTGCTCCCATGTTAAAAACTCACGAAGAGGCTTTAGATTGTATCCTCATGGCCATTGAAAAAGCTGGCTATCGAGCTGGAGAAAATATTTCTTTGAGTTTAGATGCAGCGGCAAGTGAATTTTATAATTCTACGACTAAGCAGTATGAACTTACTAATGGGGATAAGCTTTCAACCTCTGATATGATTTCTTATCTTGAAAAACTAGTCGCAAAATATCCAATTTATTCAATTGAAGATGGGCTTTCTGAGCACGATAAGTCTGGATGGACCCAGCTAACTGAGAAAGTTGGAGATAAAATCCTTGTTATCGGGGACGATCTTTTCGTAACCAATAAAAAAATCTTCCAAAAAGGAATTGAAGAGAAACAAGCGAATTCTATTTTGATTAAAGTGAACCAAATTGGAAGTTTAAGTGAAACATTCGATACACTTCAACTTGCATTTGAAAATAATTTTAAGGCCGTGATTAGTCACCGCTCAGGAGAAACTGCTGATAGCTTTATTGCAGATCTTGCTGTTGCTACTGGAGCTGGGCATATTAAGACGGGATCGGCAAGTCGAACTGACCGAGTTGAAAAATATAATCAGTTGCTAAGGATTGAAGAAGAGCTTGCAGGAAAAGCAGGCTATAATAAAATAAAATAGCGGCACGGAAGTCGCCTCAGTTGTTCTTTCTGAGTTTGCCAAGGAGGATCTATGCTAGCATCCAAGTATCTTGTGGCCCTAAACTTTAACCCAAATTCATTATTTTTGAAAAAAGTCGAAAATTTCAGGAAAAGGTATTCTACCTCTCAGAAATCCTGGCAAAACAAACAAATAAACCTTCCAATCATTGCGCCTTTTGAATTGAATAAAAACTCCTCCAGGCATGTTTTTGATGAATTTGAAGAAGAAGTGAATTCATTTTTTATCTCTGAGAATGAGAAACATTTTTTGAAATTAACTTCAATCGGTGTCTACCAACATAAAAAGAAATACCTTCTGTACATAAATACTCAGTTTTCAGTAGATTTTGAATATTGTATCGAATCTCTGAATCACTTGAAAAAAAATCATGTGGTTCCAATCAAAGGAAAAGAATCTAAAACGCCATACCTAAAGCTTGCTTCATTCCAGGGAATTAATGAACTGGAAGAAGCGATTGAAGCAGTGAAAAGAGAGTTTTTTCTTCCAATGGAAGTAGGGATTAATGGAGTGTCTTTGTATGAGAATAACTCTAGTCATTGGAAATTTATGAAGAGATTGATAAACTTTCAAGAGAAAGAAGATTTCTGTAATGAGTTTTATCAACTTCACAATCAGGTAGTATGAAATTTAAGGTAATTCTATTTATGTTAACTTGGAGTGCTTGTCTCGCATGGGGGAAGCACTACGAGACAAATTTTTTAAGTTTTGAACTTCCAGTGGGATGGGAATGCGTCATGGAGGGAACGGAATACGTTTGCCAAAGTGAACATGAAGAGCGAAAGAAAGAAGCCATCATTATTTTTGCTGCTAAAATCCGTGGTAAAAACGACAGTCTTGAATATTATCAATCCTACTTAAAAAAGAAAAAGACATACAATCTTCCAGGAGGGAAGACTCAAGTCTCTGATCCTAAATATGCACGTGTTAAAGAGATTAATTCTCACCGCTGGGTCGATGCCCTTCATCTTTCTAGTGAAATTCCTGGGTTTTATACTCGGTACCTGGCCACAGTAAAAAAAGATTTAGGTGTCGCTATGACTTTTACTGTTTCTCGCCAATACTACAACACTTACAAAACATTGTTTGATAAAGTGGTCTCTTCACTTAGAGTCTTTAGAAAAGGCGGGGATATCTATGACAAGTCATTGGCGATCAAAGGTTCTAAAAAAGGATCCGGGTCTCTTCTCGATGACGCAAGTTTTATTCCAGATGAAGATTCCTTCGATATTAGTTCAAGGAAGTCAGGTGATGATTCTCGAGTTGAAGGCTCGCAGAGCGACGATACATTTTTTTATATCATAATTATTTTAGTCGCTGTTGCTGCTATTTTCCTAAAAAAGAGAAAACATTAGGACGCGCCCTAGAACTTCTCTCAAAAAAATAAATGGCTTTTAACATATTCTTAAACTGATCTTAATACTTTCTTAACACCAGTCCATATCCACTCAGAAGAAAATTTTTCTATACTTAACCTAGAACAGTTATTCCTATTCCAAGGAGTTGGTATGAAAGAAAAGAGATCAAAATTAAAACTTTATTTTTATAAAAACCCGCGGGAGAGTCTTTCTAAAGAAAGATTTTTACATTTGCGAAGAAAACTCAAAGAAGTTGCCTATGAATGCTTTGAAGACATTCCTGATTATCAAATTTTTTCAGATAACCAACATGAAGATTGTGAAAATATTGTTGTGACAGCTTATTATAAAGGTGAAATTGTAGGTTTTACTTCCGCACTTATTTTAAAAGTTTACGAAGATCAAAATGTCCTCCATCTAGGTCTTACATGTGTGAAGTCGGGTTATCGAGGCTTAAAGATTTCTCAAAAATTGATGAAAAAAATGATTACGAATTATTGGGTTCGCTATTCTCTGTTTGATAGAATCTGGATCTCAAATGTAGCCTGCGTACTTTCAAGTTTAGGAAATGTGGCAAAAAACTTTTCTCAAATCTTTCCATCACCGCGCTTTCCAGTTTGTCCAACTCTTGACCACCTCCTCATTTCTACTGCCATTGCTCGGAAATTTAGAAATGAACTTTACATTCCCTGGGAATCTCAATTCGATCATGACTCGAATGTTTTCTATAATTCCGTTGAAAACACCATGTTTGAAAAAACTGAAGACGACCAAAGGTTTCACCACAGAAGCCATTTATACAATGATTACTATAAAAAACTCATCAATTTTCAGAGAGGAGATGAGGTGTTGCAAATAGGATGGGTAAATACCTGGCATATTCTGACCCATGCCCTTAGAGGCTGGCTGAAAAAGAATCGCTTGAAGTCAAAAAGAGTTACCAATGAGGTTGAATCTTATTGAGAACTGATATTTTTTATGATTATGATAAGAAAGTGAAATTTCTTGGCTACTTTTTTATCATTTTTAAATCGATCATTATTTTTATAAACGTTCTCGCATACGTTTTTACTTCTGTTCCTTTTTATCCGTTTTACAAGGTTTATCCCCATAAAACCAAAAGAATTCTCAACAAAATACTTCATTTTTACTGCAAATTTTTGTGTTTTCTCTTGAATATAAAGATTACAGTCAAAAATCAGGAGGTTATCGATTCTCATCAAAATTATCTGTTTGTGGGAAATCACCTTTCCTATTTGGATATTTTTATTGCGAGTGCAGTGTACCCTTTAAGCTTTATCACTTCATTTGAGATGAAAGAAACACCATTTATTGGCTGGCTTTGTGAGATTGCAGGAACAGTTTTTGTGGAAAGAAGAAATAAGTCTAACCGAGAAAAAGAATTGTGGGATATTGAAAATGCATTAAAGCATGGAGTGGATATTGTTCTCTATGCAGAAGCAACGTCGACAAACGGTGAGAAAGTTCTTCCCTTTCGCCGCCCGATGTTTGAACCGGCTATCAAAAATAATGTTCCGGTGATGACAATGGTTCTTAACTATAAAAAGCTTAATGGGCATGACATCAATTTAAATAATCGTGATCAATTGTTTTGGTATGGCGATATGCCGCTTTTACCGCATCTTCTCAATGTCTTGACTCTACAGAGTATCGAAGTGGAATTTGAATTTCTTCAATGTGTTGAAACTCACGATATTGAAACGACTAACCACATTGTTGAGATTACTCACGATATTGTGGCCAAGCACTATCAGCCGATTATTTCCTAATTTTATTGAGGGCAACCAATAAAACTTCCTCTAATTTATCGCCATCTTCCAAGAGAATATGAGGAGTAATTCCTTTTTTTTCTAAAAATCGCCCATCACTGTATTCACTAAATGATGTTGGGATATAGACAAAAAGTTCAGTAAAAGGAAGATAGAGAACGCCGAGATGATTGAAGTGAATTGTCCCACTTGAGTGAGTTCCAACAAGAATATGATAGGGATTTTCCTCTAAGGCCATGATTGTTGATTCACAGGCTCTTGAACAACCCCCATCGATCAAAACAATGATAGGAACTTCGTAAGAATATTTTTTTGAGAAACCTATTTTATCTTTTGGGAACTCAATGGGTACCAACGGGATTTTAGATTTAGGAAGAATTGTTTTTTGAAATTGAATTTTTTTTTCGGGGTAGTGGAAATTATAAAAGTTATTAATAATTGCGAGTGCTTGTTTGGTATGGACATGATGTTGACGAAGTATTGGATGCCTTAGCACATTACCATTTAAAATTTTAGCAAGTTTAAGTCCCATTGTATCGTCGAGACCATGAGATCCTCGCAAATCGAGCACTACGAATTGTTTATTTTTCATTGAATGTTGGAATGTTTCTATAAAATTATTCCAATAAGAGTCTTCATAGTTTTCAAAATAAGGAAGAGAAACGATCAATCCTTTTTTATTGCCAATTTGGAAATTATCAATTTTCCAGTTCTGAGTATTTTCAGTAAGGGGAAGTAATGAATTTGTAATTTTTAGAGAATTATCGGGAATATGTTGAAAGATCTCAGAAACTTTTTGCATAAATTCAAGAGATGAACTTTTCTTGGGAATTTTTTTTATTTGCTTATAAATAATTTTGCGATCGAACCCTGGTGCAAAGTATTTTCCTATGTAGGCTTTGTTGAGAGTATAAATCAAAAGTTTTTTATCTTGGGTTAATGAAGTTCCTGAGGGTTTTGATCCATATCGATGAAGGGAGCAAGATTGAAGAATAACAAACAAAATTAAAAAGGAACTAAATAATTTCATTTTTGGTGTTCGCTTTTTTGTTGCATGAAGGCTTTGAAAAAGGGAATTGATTCATAATCCAGGATGCGAAATTTTAAAAAAAAGACCAAAATAAGAAGTCCTACTAAGGCCATCAACTGTAAATACTTTACTTTCATAGTTTCATTTTAATAGGAGAAAAGATTTCAGTAAATAGCAATAATATGTAGGGTTTATGCTATAATTGACACATGCAATTATCATCTATTGAGGGATGGATATCAAACATGGACGTTAGGAAATTTTTCTATCTTTGGTTTTTCTTAATATTTTCTTCAGGCATCGCACTCGCAGACGTCGTCTACGAAGACCTCGATGGTATTTATATTCAGGCGATTGATGAATATCCAAGCTTGAAAAAAAATGAATTTACTATGGGGCTTGATTATTTTCCCTTTGAACCCTATCACCACGGAGTTGGTGTGAGCGCCGGTTATACGCGCTATTTGAACAAAAGATGGGGTTGGGAAATTATTAATGGAAATTTTGTTTTCATGATCGATAAAGGGCTCATCAATGAGCTCGCTGAAGATTTTGGAGAAGAACCTGTCACTATTGAGCAGACTGAATTTGTAGCCAGTACGAATCTTAAATATGTTCTCAACTATGGGAAAAACATTTTCTTCGATAAGTATATTCGCTTAACTAGAAGTGAACTTGTATTTGGATTGGGAACTATTGGAACAAACTTAAATAACTACGTTGCCTTAACTCTTGGAATTCAATTTGACTTCGTTATCAGTGAAAGCTTTTCGTGGAAAATTGAATTTATGGATTACATAACATTTCAAAGAGACAGAGGGACATTTCTCGATTATGGAGCCTTTAAAGCATTGCTTGCTTGGAGGTATTAACAAATGTTTAAGTTTGTTTTTACAATCATAACTCTCTTTTTCTCGCTCCAGTCCTTGGCCCAACCAAAAATTAAGTGGGAAGCCACTGTACCTTCATCTGCCAGAAACTTTGAGCGTTGGCACGATTTGGTCGATTCACTCTATAAAGAAAGAATGTATTTCGGAGTTCTTGCAGCTTCCTATCGAATGCTTCTTTATTTTGATGATATTGAGACAAAGAAAAAATCTTTCCAGTATTTAGTTAATCTTATTGATCTTGGTTATCCCCATAGTCTTAACCATATATTCTTCTTTGGAGATCTCGATCTTGTAGAGCAAAGTGATTTTGCTCAAAGTTATAATTTTTATAAAGCCGTTGTTAATAAAATGAAAAAAATGGTGAAATGGTCAGATGATTTTTTTAGTCGAATTGATAAGGAAAATTTCAAAAAATATTTATTTTACAAGGCTATTAATCTCTATAAAGATAAGAAACTACAAGATGCAGCGAACATCTTGGATGAAATTTTAAAGCAACCACTCTTGGAAAAAGATTTTACTTTTGTAAAAAAAGTTGTTCGAACCAAGGCTCGAATTCATTTTGAACAAAAACAGTTTGATTTATCTTTAGGGTATTATGATGACTTCTTACTCAAAGTTAATCCTGTTACTCCAACTGACTGGTTGGAAAAAGCTTGGAATCTTTTCTATCTCAAAAGATATGATGAGGCTTTAGGGGCACTTTACAATCTCGAAGCTCCTAGTCTTAAAAAGTATCCATCTTTTGAAAAATATATTTTAAGATCATCTATCTATTTAAATAATTGTGCGACAGAAAATGTTAACACTTTGATTAAAAACTTTGAAGATGAGTTTGAGTATTCAATTACAGGAATTATAAAGGGAAAACAACTTGGAAAGTTACGGCAAATTATCGAATTAGCCAAAAATACACACCCTCAGTACAAAGCGGTCATTGATGCCATTGGGAAATTAAAAGAAGAGTATAAGATAATTGATACTCTTCCTTCTGAATTACAGTCGACAGCTAAATTCCTCTATAAATCTGAATTGCGTTCACTCATCCGTTTTAGTCGTGTTTATAAAGAAAAGGCCATTAATAAAGCAGCTGAAGATCTTACGATGCTTGCAGAATCATTAAAATTCTTAGGATATAGCACTGCTAGAGAAAAATACAATCCAATAACTGTCTTTATTCCAAGAGAAAATGAAAATAAAAACCTTATCGAAGTCATTGATTATGAAAAAAGAGGGTTCGTCTTTCGTTGGATGCAGCTAGGGAATTATTGGCGAGACGAACGAAACAAGTACTTTGGAGAGATGAAAAATAAATGCGATTAGTTAGTTTCTTTTTGTTTTTTATGCTGAGTTTTTCTGCTCTAGGTGCAGATAATGTCAGAGATGAAAGAGAGTTTAAGCAAAAACTCCAAAAGATGTATTTTCGTATCAATAAATCAATTGAGCTAATAAGAGACCAGATTACTTCTAACCAGTCAGCTCCTTTTCTTGCAAATCTTTATATGGAATTAGCGGATTATCTCAATCAAAAAGCTAATGTTATGTACTATTTAAAGATGGAAAATTTAAAAGGAGATGTAGGGGAAGGTGAAGATGCTAATAAACAGTTTTCAGATGTTGTTTCCGCGACAAAAGAGGCTATCGCAGTCTATGAGAAAATAATAAAAGAATTTCCTAAATTTGCAGGTCGATCTCGAGCTTATTATTCTCTTGCTGTTGCTTTAAAATCCATTGATGAACGGATAGCTTTTATTCGAACAGTATCAGAGTTGATTAAAACTTATAAAGGATCTGAAGATGCAGTAAAGGGCCAAATCCTCTTAGGGCAACATCAATTTGATAATGGAATTCTCGATGAAGCCTATAAAACATTTCTGCCAGTTTCTACGACCAAATTTGCTTATGAGCGAAATGTTGCTAAATATAAGATGGGTCTCATCAAACTGGCCATGGGTAAACACAAAGAAGCTCTAAAGCTTTTTGAAGAGGTTGTAGTCGATAAAGAGTTAAAAGATGATGAAAATGAAAAAGAAATCTCACTCGATTCAAGATCATTAAAATCAAATATCAAAAGAGAAGCGCTCATCGATTCAGTTCGCGCCTATACTGAAGTCTATACAAAAAATGCAGAACCAGTTCGCTATTATTCTAATATTGCTCCTTCTGAAAATATGTTTCAAGAAGTCATTGAAAAACTTGCTTTTCGCTATATCTCAAAGAAAAAGTACAATGAAGCCGTTTCCCTTCTAAGAGTTCTTAGCGAGAGAAAGTCATCTCCTGAGAAGGTGCTTAATATTTATAAAGAAGTTCTTCTCATGATTCCTTTAGACAAGAGGGTTTATATCCCGGTCCCTGAAATTCGCTATGTATTAGAAAAATATTTGAATTTTAATAACTATTTTGTTTTACGACCTGATGTTAAAAAAAGTATCTATGACTTTTTTGAAAAGCAGATTCGAGATCTTGGAACGAGATCTCATGAAGAAGGTAAGAGAACTAAAGGAAGAAAGCAGCGTTATCATCTTCTTAAAGCTGTTGAATTCTATGACTTGTATCTCGCAATTTTTAGAAAAACAGATAATTCTGTGAAAATTGCAACGAATATGGGAGATACTTATTTTCGCCTTGAAGATTATCTGAAATGTGGAGATTATTATTTAAGGGTTTATAAAGCAGAGTTTGGACCTCCCAATCAAAAAGATGCACTCATTAAAAATGCCATTTATTGTCTCCAAAAAGACAAACAGTATTCCTTTTATGAATTAAGGCGAGTGAACGGACTTCTCATTGAAGCACTCAATATTTATATGAGATTTGATCCATCGAAAAGAAAAGACCCTAAAACAAATTTTTCATTGGCCAAAGCTCACTACGACCAAGGGTTTTATGAAAAAGGGATAGGTATGCTCATGAGCTATATGAGAAACTATCCAAAAACGAAATATGCACTGGATGCTGCGAACTTGGTTCTTGATTACTATAACGTTAAATCTGATTTTAATGCGATTGTGAGATCTGCTGATAGAATTCTATCTTTTAATCTACCAAATGCAGAACTGAATAACAAAGTTAAGCAGATCAGGGATCAAGCGAAAATGAGAAAACTCCAAGAGAAAGTAGAATCGAGTGCAACGTTTGATGGGGTGGCGACAGGGAAGAGTTATCTCGCCCATGCTGCTAATATTGGAAATAGTGACTTGAGAAACTTAGCTCTGAAAAAAGCTCTTGAGGCTAGTCGACAAGAAAAAGATTTTAATACTTTTTTTAAATCAGCTCGATTAATTGCGAGTAAAGAAAAAGATCCCGATAAACGCTATGAAATCGAAGCTTCGATTGCTCAAGAAAATCTCAAAATGACTAACTATAACGAAGCTTTTAGAACTTATGAGGGACTATACAGAGGCCCTTATCCTGCTAGTAAGAAACAAGAAGCTTTCAACCAAGCTACTAGTTTAGGTCTCGCTTTGAGAGATTGGAATAAGCTCGCTGCAGTGGCTAGTCAAAAATCTCTTTTTCAATCATTACCTAATGAATATAAGCAACAAATCTCTGAACTACTTTTGAGTTTATTGGAATCACCAGTCGATATCCCTGGACCTGTCACCGGAATAGTGAGAGCCCTCCCTGTGGATAATCGTATGCTCTTAGGCCTTTATAAAGCACAAAATCGACTTCCCGGAAGTCTTAAAGGTTATACAAAATCGAAAGTTTCACAGACTTGTAGCTCTGAACAAGCTACAGTCTGTCGCTGGAGTATCATTTCATCTCTTGAGAAGAAGCATAGTGTTTTCGTTCGGACGCTTAAAAAAGCATCTCCGCAAATTAGTTCCATGGAGGGTTACGCAACACAATTTGCAAGTCTAACGGAACAGTACACTGGTCTCGAAGGTAGTGAAGACATTCAAATTGATATGGTTTCCTCTTTACGACAAGCAGAACTCTACGAATCTTTTGCTAATTATCTTAAAAAGGTTGCAAGTAAAAACAAAGCAATTGCTCCTGTCCTCAATGCGAAGGCAAACGAAAGTATATCGAACAGTAAAAACTTTGTTAAAAGATGCGTGAAAACAATACAAACATCAAAAATTTACACTCCTGTTAACTCTTATTGTATGGCAGGACGCTATCCCCCAAATTTTGATTCTCTAATTACTTGGAAGAGAAAAATGAGTTTCCCAAGAGTACAAAATGTTTCTCCAAATGAGTATGCTCCAGATAAAAAGAACCTCTTTGCCTCATTTAGTGTTAACGGAGTGCAAGATCTGGCGATGAAGTATTATCGTTCTCGAAAGTACCACTATGCTGCTGCGGCCAGTGCTTATGCTCTTTCTATGGACGGAAAAGACGAAGCTTATCTCAATACGGTTCTAGGTTGTTCAGTGCTCGAGCTTGGTCAATACAATGAAGCACTTTATTATTTAGGAAAAGGATCGAACGCTGGCGGGATCAAATCTCGATGTCTCTCTGAGTTGAAGGGAAAGATGCGGTAACTTATGAACAAGATATTTTTAATGATTATTTTAGTGGGAATGAACTTAGCAAAGGCTGAAGATTATAGCCCTCAACGATTTAATCAAAATAATGATGAAAAGCAAAAATCTGAACTCGTATTGCAATATCCTGAACTCGAAAAGTTTTTGTTTGTTCCTCCTAAGGCGCCAATTTATATTGGCCTTGGAGTGAGCCCACTTGGATTGGTGGGTTCAAAATATCTTTTTTCAGTAAACTTTTTTCAAGCTCATTATATTTCAGGACTTTGGGATATTGAGTTGTTGTCTGCTAACGTTGGGAAAATCTTTTCGAGTAATAAATTTGGTGATGGGACTCATTTTTTTGCAAGAATGTCTCCTAAAATTAATGTCATGGAATTTTTAGGGACTGGCCGTTTAAGCATTGGCCCCCTCGTAGGGCTAGAGCTGGTGGAATTTAATCAAGTACAGGTTAAAATCAATAAAGACGTCACTCCACCTGGGCAAGCAACAGAAGAGACGCTCACAACCACAAACTTTGTAAATCTAACGACTTTCGGCTTTGTTTATGGGGTTTCCCTTTCACAAACCTTTGATCTTCCCAAGGGGAGAAAGCTAAAAATTTCAGAGATGTATTATGTTCAAAACTATGATCTCGATAAAACTCGCTATGATTGGCAGTATGAATATGCCAATTCAGAAGTCGAAGAACCCGAAAATTTTCAAGAACTTAAGAGTGATAAGGTCATCATGATTGAGTTCTCTTATCTGTTTTAATTCCCATACTCAGCCGCGAAAGGCACCTTTTTCCTGATAACTTTAATTCCGCGCATTGCCTAAAATAATAGATGAGGATCATTTTAGGAGATTCTGTATTCAATTTTTATGAAATGTTTTTAAGGAGCGGAGAATGGAAGGAATTATTAGCTTTATTCAAGACGGTGGCGTTTTCATGTACGTCATTACGGGGATGCTCATTGGAGCAGTGGCCCTGATTGTTGAAAGATTTCTTATGTTGTATTTCAATTACAGTGTTAAATCGAGCTTCTTTCAAAGAGTCAGAAGTTTGGTAAAAGATGGAAGAATAAGAGAGGCTTACAGTAGTTGTCTTTCTACTTCTCATCCACTGGCAAAGGTTGTCGCTGCAGTACTCTACAACGCCAGCAATCCCAAAGATGCTGTTGAATCTGCAAGTGATATTGAAATTCAAAAAGTATTACCAGGAATTCAAGCAAGAACAACTTACATCAACATGCTTGGAAACCTTGCAACGTTAGTTGGGCTACTAGGGACAATTCAAGGTCTAGTTATGTCGTTCTCTTCTTTGAGTGGAGTCAGTGGAGCTGAAAAGGCAGCTGTCCTCGCTTCCGGGATTTCGACTGCGATGAACACAACGATGTATGGTTTGATCGTTGCGATTCCTTGTATTTTCTTCTACACACTTTTAACTTCGATGGAAGAAAAAATTCTTAAAAAATATGATGAAGTTGTTTCTGAGATGATTCACTTAGTAGTTTTCAAACCTCATGACGAAAAAGTGAATACAGATACTCAGTTTAAAGAGTTTAAAGGTTTCAAAAAACACGGATAAAAAATAATGGCAAGATCGAAAAATAAATTTATAAAAAGAGAAGTTGAAGAGGTTGATGCAATTCTTCCATTCATGAGTTTGCTCCTCATTATCATTCCTCTTCTCATTTCTAATCTTGCTTTTTATCACTTTAAAGTGATTCAAGCTTCGATCCCTGGAGCAGCACCAGCTTCTCCAGATGAGCCAACACCAACTCCTAAAAAAGACAAAATGGTTATGGCTACACTGCTGCTTGAACCAAGTGTTTTACAACTGAGTATTCTCGATGAAGATAATGGAAGCACGATAAAGAAGTTTCGCAATAAAAATGACCCAGAAGTTGCTACGAAAATGTTTGATGAACTTAATAAGTTTCGAGCACAATACCCAAAACTTGATACAATTATCGTCACAACTCACGAAGAGATCAAATACGATAACTTAGTGAGAGTATTAGATAAATTCAAGCAGCGACTTCCTAAAGATCATAATCGAGATCCAAGTAGTTACGACGAGAAAGTCGATAAAGAGTATTTTAAATATAAGATGGTGATGTTGCCTGCAACTGCTGATTTGTCATTACCAGATTAGAAAAAGGATTTTTTTATGGCCCGTTCGAGTTTTTTAAATCAAGGAAGAAGATCAGCTCCTAAACTCAATATTACATCTCTCATGGACGCACTTACGATCATCTTGATTTTTCTTTTAGTAAACTACTCTGAAGTTTCTGAAGAATCAGATTTTCCTGACTTTATTGTGATGCCACAAATAGAAGGTGCACCTAAAAAAGCGGAAATGGGGGTTATCATGGTTGTTGGCGAAACTCAAATAAAAATCGGGAAAGAAGATCCTATCCATTTTAGAAATTTTGAACAAGAAGAAGAACAAGTTTTAAATAAAATCTATGACAAACTTGAGATCATCAAAGAAAACATTCTCAAGAGAACTGTGGCCAGTGAAAAAGATAAAAAAATAAGAATTTCAATCCAAGCGGATCAAGGAATTCCTTACAAAACAATTGATCGAATAGTTCGCAAAGCTTCAGAACTTAGCTTGAACTATGTCGATTTTATAGCGATGAACAAAGAAGATTAAGAAAAAAGAATGTTGAATTCAAAAGTTAAATTTTTCATTTTTTTCTCAATAATATTCACTATGGTGAGTATTCTCGAGGTAAATGCTCAGGGAAGGAAAAAAAGTTCATCTAGAAGAAAGGGAAAAAGTCCTGGTTCTCAGAGTCGATACGTCTCTAGAGCACCCGGAGGAGCGGCTATAGGTGGCTCTTTTGCTGGAGATTCAGATAAGCCAATTGAAGTTCATGGGCAAACCAGAAACCTCAATATGCTTTTGAAAATACAAAGTGAACGTGAACAAATTGATTTTATTAAACTGAGAAAAGACTACAAAGAAGAAATCGAAGAGCAAAATTACTAATTATGTTTTTTAAAAAGAAAAAATTACTTAACGTTAAATACAAGAGAAAGCCTGATAGTGTTAGACTTCTCGATAAGCAATTTTCTATCACTGATAGGTCATACTTCAAGATTAACGTTAAAGGGACAAATTACTATTTTCAAAAAACAAGCGAAGATAATTCATTTTATCTCCATGCTGACGGTCAAAAGAACACAACCATTCCTATTGGTGGATCAGTAAAGCTCCAACATAAAGATGGAACAGAAATTTTCTTTGATCTCTACCAAGATTTCATGTATTCCATCGATTACGGTCTATGGAATTATATTGCTTTTTCAGTCGTCCTAAACCTTATTTTTGCGCTCTCTATTCCAGATATGTCGACTGAAATCAAAAAAGTGGGAAATACCGACACTGAAGTCGATCAACAGAGAGTTTCGAAGCTTTTAGATAAAATTCAGAAAAAAGAAGAGCCCCCTAAACCTAAACCTGAACCCAAAGTTGTTGAAAAGCCGAAACCACCAGAGCCGAAGCCAAAACCAAAGCCAAAAGTGGTGCAAAAACCAAAACCACAGCCTAAAAAGATAGTCCAAAAAAGACCTCAGCCTAGAAAGCGCTCTCAGTTATTATCTGAAAATCCAAGACCCAATCCAAAAGTTCAAGGCCGAACGAAAGTGACGACGGATAGAAGAAAAATGAAAAGACTTGTCGTGGAAAAAGGACCGCCGGTCAGAGGTGGAACTGGACCTCGCAATCCTAATGCAACTAAAAATACAGCAGCAAGAAGTCAGGCAAGAAAAATTGCTCAGACCAAAGCTAAAGTCGCTAATGCCCTTAATTTTCTTTCTAAGGGAAAAGGTGATTTTAATATTCCTCCAGGAGCAAAGGGTGGGACAGGATTTGTTCGTCAAGGTGGAGGGAAAGGTCTTGCAGGAGCGAAGAATGTTGAAGGTAAAAACTTTTTAGCTAAAATCAGTGATAAAGATGTTATTGGATCATCAACTGGACCGATTAAAACATCGGGTTCCAGAACAATAGCCACAGGACCAGTCGTTTCCGATGGAGAAATCAATGGTGTCGCCAACGGTAAATCTCTTAACTATGTTCAAGGAAAAGTCAGTGTTCAAGGACTTCACTCCGCTGGTGGATCTGGTAACTTTGCAGTTGGTCCGCAATCCATGACTGTGAAAGGTGGAAAAATTTCAGAAAGTCTCATTCGAAAAATTATTCAAGCCAATATGAAAAAATTTGTTTATTGTTATGAAAAAGCACTTTTAACAAAGCCAGGGCTTCAAGGGGTCGTTGAACTCACTTGGGGAATTGTACCTGGTGGACGTGTTTCATCGGCTAGAGTAACAAAGTCAGCTCTCAACGATAATGGTCTTCACGGCTGTCTTACTGGAGTCATCAAAAAGCTTAGCTTCAGTCCAGGACCGACGGGTGGGCCAGCAACCGTAACATATCCCTTCAATTTCACCAGCTCTATGCTTTAATCTGGCCTGAGCTCGGATAAACGTCGATCTTCGTCGTCGTTGCAAAGTCGCTCTGACTGCGACTTGGAGGAACCAAGCCTCGTCATTTCGACTTCACAACTCCTAGAATCTCTCGTTTCTCCAAGCTCAGGCAAACTACGGGATTCTATGAATATTGTGAGTTCTCTCGAGGAATTGCCAAGATTTGGTGGCGAAAATGATCATTTTGAGAACATTCTAACTTATTGAAATAAGACCCGTTTAAAGACCGAATCTCTTCTATTGAAGATATTGAGTTACAATGGCTTATAGTCTTTAAGATAGAGGGATTGGGGTCAGATGATAAAGTTTATATTTTCATTCCTTATATTAATCAGCTTATCAAATTGTAGCTTCAAGGCTACAGACAGTTCCACAACAAGTAAGGGTTTTGGACAAACTATTTCCGCCAAAGATGTTGTTAAAGTGGAAGAAGATGGCAAAACAACTTTTAATCTTGTCGATGTTTATGATTATGAAGATTTTTATAAACAATTTGAATTGGTTGAAACAAAGTCTTTTAATGCAGAAGTAACTTTTGGGGAAAAAGACATTGTGTATAAACCTCATCCTGATTTTTTTGGCTTGGATCAACTGCAAATTGTCGTTATCAATAAGCTGAACGGTGATATTGTTGATACGACTGTTAATATCGAAGTCACAGAAAAAGAAGATATTCCCTCGGCTTACGATGATCACTTTGTTTATGATGATAAAGAAAGTGAACAAATATTTGATGTCCTTTCAAATGATATAGACGTCGATGGTGATAAAATCACTCTCAAAAGTGTAGCCAGTCTAGAAAAGGCAACAATTCAAATCGTCTCTAATAAGTTAAAAATAATTTTTGATAATGATTTTACGATGCAAGCGACTGATGTCGTTAATGTGGATTACACAATTCGTGATTCTAACGGCAATGAAAACTCGGCTCGGTTGGTACTCGGGGGGAGTGCGGAAGTTCTTACGAGTGACGAAGATGAGATTCCCGTACGCGTCGTTTTTATTTCAAGTTCTGATAAAAAATTGACTGAAAAAGCTAATGAAGATGCTGAAGAGGCCGTAAAAATATTAAATAATCGCTCTAAAAAAGAGACACAGGAACATATAAAATTTAAGCTCGCTGAAGTTAAAGAAGTGGAAGATGATCTCTTTTATAATTTCTGCGATCCTACAAAAGATAATTGCGTAGATTACGATAGAGTCGCCAACAAGTATGGTGAGAGCGGAAAAATATCCTTGGTATTTGTAAACACGATTTCAGGAGCTGTTGCAGGAATTTCCAAAGTTCATCGTCTGCCATTTTCTAAGGAAGCGACGGTGGTCTCTGAGTATAGAGGACTTGTTAAAAATAACACTTATGTTACTGAGGGAACGATTTTCTCTCATGAAATAGGTCACTTAGTGGGAATGTTTCATACTCAACAAATTGGAGCAGAAGAAAATGCTTGGGTTAGTTATTCTCGCTGTGGACAAGATTTAAATTACTTTCAACGAGCCAATGAAATAGTTGAAGAGCCTTTTAAAGATGATGACGGCGTTTTCTGGGATGACTTTCACAACATCATGCGATCAGTTGTTGGAAAGCCTTCAGATGACCATGGTTTTTTCACGAGTGGTTATGATCCCGTTTTCTCTAAAGTGCTAAGCTGTTATCGAAAACGGGCCATATAAAATAAAATTAAAAATTGAGGTCTGAGCGATCTTGGTCTTCAGGATCGTAGACAATTTCACAAGTCTTGCTATCGCAAGTTAATGACTCCACCGTGATCCCAGCAACATACTTATTCTTTTTCTCATCGGAAGTTAAGATAAGTGTTTCTTGCAAATCTTCAGGAAGAGCCTGAATTAAGGCCATTGTTAGGTAATAAGAAGCTTTTGTTCCATAGCTAAACCAAGCAAGGTTTGAACAACCGGCATAACCCCATTGTTTATTTCCTTTAGGTTCTTTGGCTTTACAATAAAATGTTGTATCCATGATATCGCAGTAAGCAGGATTGACTTCACACCAATAATCATATTTTTCGATCAAAAGATCAGCCTTTTCTCCTTTAACGACGACTGTTTGAGATTCAGCGAAAGCAATTTGACCCAAAGTAGAAATGAGAGCAATCAGTAAGAATTTTTTCATGAGTTCCTCCTAAGTTCTTATTATTTGCAGCTCTTTGAACCAGATTTCACTACTATTTGTCTATCGTTTACAGAAAGAGCACCGATAACGCAGTGCGCGTGTGTAATTTCTAAGCTCCCTTACTTTTGGGTTTTACAAATAGTCACTTTGGCACTAGTGTCTAGAAAGTATTGAATTTAAAAGATTTGGAGTCTAAAAATGGAAGCAACAAGAAAGTCCAATGTTCTTGGACAGTTTTCTTGGAAAAAGTTTTTTTCAGAAGAGTCTCAGAAATCTCGTGTTGAGCTTGATAAAAGTGACGACCAGTTTCTTGAGTCAAATGATGAGGTATTCGAGAACAATCTTTACTCTGCCAGAGAAAATGTTCTTATGAATAGAGCTTCTGATAATATTTTCTTAAAAATGTAATTATTCATAATCTCCCAGTTTTATAATTGGGAGATATTTTTCTAAATTAAAATCATAAATTTATTTCAAAACTTTTTTAATCCAGGCAATTTTGTTTTTTAATGGTGGGTACCGTAAAGGGATATCGAGCCAAAAAGGTTTTTTAATGATCGACTTTTGATAACTGAAAGAATCAAAAGAACTTTTTCCATGGTAGCGACCAATCCCGCTCTCTTTGACACCTCCAAAAGGTAAGGAAGTTGAGGCGAGATGAATGATGGTATCGTTAATACATCCACCACCAAAACGAATCTGGGAAATAAACTTTTCAGCGATGCGCTTGTCTCTTCCAAAAAAATAAAAGGCGAGAGGAGGGGGCATTTTTTTTAATCTTGAAATTGTACTTTCGATATCTCTTACAGGAATAATGGGAAGGATGGGACCAAAGATTTCCTCACTCATCAGAGCGTTATCCCAATCACAATTGGGAACCAAAAGAGGTGCGAAATAGCGAGTTTCGGGATTATTTTTTATTTCATGTTTTACGACACCACTTTTTTCTGCTAGTTGAACGAGGCGAGAAAGATGTTTTTCATTAACGATTTTTCCATAGTCTGGTGATTTATCGACACTCTCGCCATAAAATTCCCTCAAGTAGTGGTTAATTTTTTTGAGGAAGGCTTCTTGAAGACTTTCTTCTATAACGACGAAATCAGGTGCCACACAAGTTTGACCACAATTGAGAAATTTTCCCCAAACAACTCTACGAGCAGTGACATCGAGGTCGGCACTAGAGTGGATAATACATGGACTTTTTCCCCCTAACTCTAATGTTACAGGAGTGAGGTGCTTGGCCGCTGCTTGCATGATAATTTTTCCAACTTGAGTGCTGCCTGTAAAAAAAATGTGATCAAAGTTTTGGTTCAATAATGTTTGTGTTTCTTCAACTCCCCCTTCGACAACAGCGAGGAAACGTGAATCAAAATGATCATGAATTATTTTTTTTGTGATGGCACTGATATGGGGAGTAAGCTCAGAGGGTTTAATAACAGCACAATTCCCGGCAGCGATGGCTCCAATTAAAGGATCAAACATGAGAAGAAAAGGGTAGTTCCAAGGAGCGATGATGAGATTACTTCCAAGTGCAGATGAATAGATATAAGACCTGCTAGGAAAAGTCGCTAAACCGTCCTTCACTTTTTTAGGTTTCATCCATTTTTTTAAATTTCTAAGTGCTTCTTTTATGGATTTATAAAAGACACCCAGTTCAGTGCTGTAAAATTGAGCATGGCTTTTACCAAGATCAATTTGGAAGGCTTCTGAAATTTCTTTTTCATGGCTTGAAATAACGGAAAGAAGTTTTTTGAGTTGAGTTCTTCGAAATTGGTAATCTTGAGTGACATCAGTGAAGAAATATTCTCGTTGTTTGTCGGCAATTGATGACAGATCGAAATCATTTGAAGTTGTTAATGAGCCTTCTTCTAAAGGTTTTACTGTCATTTTATTAGTTGTTGTACATGGAGTCGAGGAGTTCGATAGCGACATCTTTTAATGCTCCTTTTTTGTTCAGTGGTCCCATGAGTCCGTAAATTGGAGCAGAGGCGCCTTCGGTGAAGGGTAAATCTTCTCCAACATCGCTAACTTTTCCACCGGCTACTTTTTTCAAGAGACTATTGGGCATAACTGCTATCATGGATTTCATAAAACTATCTTTAATAGAGTTTGCTGTTGTTGATTGTTTTCTCGTTTCTTCAATGGCCACTTCGAGGTCAGAAAAGAATTCATCAATAACATCCCGGTGAGCATACATAATTGTCATATGGATGCTAGCAGGATTTTGGCCTTTATCAAAAGCCCATCCCTTTTTCTGCATTTCATCGGCAAGTATGTAGACATTTATTTTATCTGAGCCAATAGCAATTAAACTGGCGTTGGGTTTACCGAGTATTTTTATATCAGGCATTTGATTGAATCTTTTTTCGAATTCTTGCTTTGTTTCGTAGATAGATTGAAATATTTTTTTATAACCTTCAATTCCTAAGAAATTCATCACGGCCCAAGCAGAGCTTATCGCACCTCCAGGCCTCGTTCCCAGGGCTGAAGGAGAAATATATATCCCTCCGGTCCAGTCAGTCGTGCAGAAAAACTGGTGTTTTCTTAACTCTTTATTGCGATAGAGGATGACGGAAGCGCCTTTAGCTGAGTACCCATATTTGTGTATATCCACAGAGAGAGATGTGACTCCTGGAACAGAGAGATCAAATGAGGGAACATCGATTCCAAGTAAGCGATAAAAAGCCAGTGTGAGCCCCCCAATACAAGCATCGGAGTGGCAAAGGATATCGTGCTCTAGAGCAAGTTGTCCGAGTTCAGCAATAGGGTCGACCACTCCTTGAGGGTAAGAAGGGGATGATCCTACGAGAAGAATAGTATTTTTTGTTATTTTTCTTTTTACGTCTTCAATATCGACTTGATATGTTTCTGGGTTGACGGCAGCTTTTATAATTTTTACTCCAAAGTAATAAGCCGCTTTATCAAAGGCAGGGTGAACCGAAATAGGAACAACCATTTCTGGTTCTTTAATTTTCTTTTTATTTTTTCTTGCCCACTCTCGTGCAGACTTAACAGCCATGAGGATACTTTCCGTTCCTCCTGAAGTCATGAGCCCGCAAGTATTTTCATCATTACTGAGAAGGGACTTCACCATACTGACCACTTGGTTTTCCATTTTTTTGAGACTTGGAAATGCCGTAGGATTGAGACCATTTTCAGATATGGAAGCAAGATAACCGAGTTTGGCTATTTCAGAAATTTCTTCTCCTCCGTAGTAAACTAAACTGAAGTTTTTCCCCTTTTTGTAATCGACATCGTTTTTTTTCATCTCTTGAATGGAGTTGAGAATGGTTTCTTTGTCGAGTCCTTTTTCAGGTATTTGGTATTTTTCGTGACTCATAATTATCCCTTTATATTTTTATTTCTAACTTAAAATTCCGTGGATTGAGATTCCTAAAAATGTCCCTATCACAATGCCGAGAATTCCAACAGCAATCCCAGGGGCCATGAGGTCATTCCTGTTCATGTTTGTGCAAGCCAGAATAACAAATGGCGGCCCAAAAATCGATGCCATGTGCGCTATCAAGGCTTGAGCAAATTGAATTTTAAAAAGCCGAGTGAAGAGTGTGTAGATAATGTTGTTAATGGCAAGAACTGAAACAAAATACACAATAATAATAGGTCCAATGGAAGCAATTTTATTAAAGTCAAATTGAAGGGCAATGAAGAGGCAAAAAAGCATCAGAAAGTATTCTCCAAGCTTTTCTCCCTTAGGCACTTCTTTAAAATCGATTAAGTTACAAGCAACAATACTTAAGACTGTTAAGCTCAAAATAATAAAAGTTCCATTGAGGGATTTAAACAAGAAGTAACTTGTTCCCAATACCAACCCATTGAGAACGAGAGTATAACCTAAAAACGAAAGAGTCTTTTTCCCGTAATAAGCTTCATAAGAGATTTGTTCTTTTTCAGTTGGAGCTGTTTTCTTGATTTGGCATAGATTAATGATAAGAAATAAATAAATCGCTCCCACCAAAAAATCGCAAGTATTGATGACGATAAAAAGATTTTCTTCTATTCCCAGGGCCATAACAAGTGAGCTCAAGTTAACAGTTCCTCCAGTAAAGAGAGCAGTCACTGAAGCTGCCACTTGTTCGATATTGGCAATCTTATCGTGAAGTGTGTAAGTCATGATTGTCACGGCCGTAATAACAGTGATGACGGAAATGCCAAAAGCTTTGAGAATCTCAGGAGTACTTTTAAAAAGTATTTTCAAATTTGTATTAACGAGGAGAAGTGGTAACGAAAAAATTAAGAAAACTTCAGTGAGATCTTTTACAAGTTGATCTTGGAATAACTCCAGTTTTAAGAAACTCAAAATAAATCCAGTAAAATAGCAAAATCCAATGCTGCCAAAAAACTGAATGAGTTTAACTTTTCTTTCCAAGAAGATGAGGAGCGCAGGAACGAGCAAAAGGATGGTTACGAGAGCTATTTTTTCCATTTTTCTTGAACTTGGACTGTTTCGTGGAGCTGATTCGCAATATGGTCTTTGTTTTCAAGAGTGGCGAGGGGGGTGATGTCTCTTCCCTCTGAAATAGCATTAAGTTCTAGCTGGGGAAGAAGCACTCGAATAGTCACGATATCGACTCTCTCTAAAACTTCGGTAGGAGAGTTTTTGGCAATCAAGGATAGATTATTGGCTAAGTCTTTATAGACAAAAGAGCGCACCTGATCTTGATCAACAATCCCATCAATTTGATTAAGATAAGGGGATCGCATGTGATCGATAACAATTGAAAGATTATTCTTAAGACAATCAATCTTCCAAAAATTAGGGATATTTTTTTTCAAGACATTGCGAACGGTGTTGCAGCTATAAGTTTGAAAACGATCCGTTTGAAAGAGCCCCTTGTCTCTTAATTGAAAGATAAAAATGGCCATAAAGAGAATACCAATGACCAGCATAGGATTGCTGAAAGCTTTTTTCCATAACATATGAATATTATTG
Organism: Halobacteriovoraceae bacterium; assembly: GCA_020635135.1. Taxonomy (GTDB): domain Bacteria; phylum Bdellovibrionota; class Bacteriovoracia; order Bacteriovoracales; family Bacteriovoracaceae; genus JACKAJ01. The sequence continues at coordinate 684,326 of JACKAJ010000015.1, read as the reverse complement.
TATCTTAAAAGTCTTTTGATAAAAAATGTTAAAGCAAATGGCGGCAATACCCGATGAGTCTAGTCAGAGAAGGCGGTCCGTATGCTAAATAACGACTTGTTGAATAATGGTGATTTTTGGGAACTGGTGTCTCTATTATTGAGTTCTCCAGGTGATTATTCGGTAGATTCACTCTCAAAACGCTTTAATTTCGATTTGAAGGAAATCCTCTCCATTAGCCTTTTTCTGAGGCAGATGGGTTGTGCTATTGAGCTGGAGCATCGGGATGAGAGTGAAGATCTCTATCTTAAGTGCCCTGAGCCCAAGAGCTTTAAAATCGAAATGTCGCTGCTGGAATGGATGACCTTTCAGGTTCATTTTCCTTTTCTCATGGAATACAACCTGGCTCCTTATAACCAGTATCTCTCTGATTTTTTAAGTCGCTGTGAGAGGGATATGGTCGAACACGATTTTTTTGAAGCTTTTGAAGTTCTGAGCTCTTCTATGGCCTTAGGTGATAAAACAGAAAAAGTAACAGAAATTGAGCAGCATATTTTAGAGAAAAATCCTTTAAGAATAAAGCTCAAAAACCAAGACAAAAACTTTTTTACTTATCCTTATCATTTAGTTTTTATTCACGACAAAATGAGCTTAATTGGCGAGGACATCTCCGATAAGACTCTTTTTACTGTCCCTATTGAAGATATCCAAAAAGTTAAAAAGATAGAGGAAAAAAAATCTCCTCATTTCACTTATATGGAAGTTCAAAATTTTCTCGATGGAATTCGGATTGTCAGCGACAATGAACAAAGACTTGTTTTGAAAATAACCAAGCCTGAAAATGAAATCAACTTTGAACCCAAGTATCTCTATTTTCGAAATGCCTGTTTGATCAAAAGCCCACGAGGGGATTATATTTGGTCAGCCTATGTTGAGTCAGGGGATTCGCTTTACCATTGGCTGGAAGATCTCTGGAAGTGCTGTGAGTTTGAAATTCTCGAACCCACCGAAATCGCAGAGGAATTTGATCGCCAGCTCTATCAAAAACTTGCGGCCATGAAAAAGGCTAGCTAGCCTCTAGATATCCTAGTCGCCCATAGACTTTTATGCTAAGAAGTTGGGTATGGAAAACAAGGACATTGTGCTTGGCGACATAAGCTTTCCTCCCCGCAAGGTGTGGATTAAGACCTACGGCTGTCAGATGAATTACCACGACAGCGAGCGAATTTATGGCCAGCTGTCGAAACTTAATTTTACTAAAACTGAAGAACAAGATGATGCCGATCTTTTGATCTTTAACACGTGTTCAGTGCGAGACCTCGCCAATCAAAAATTTTATAGCCATTTAGGTGAAACAAAAAAACTTAAGAAAGAAAATAAAGAAAAAAAAATTGCCGTTTGTGGGTGCATGGCCCAAACAGAAGGCAAAGAAATGATAAAAAAATATAAGCAATTAGACTTTGCTTTTGGTACCGATGTTATTGATAGCGTCGGGGAGTTCGTCTATCGAAGTTATTCTGGTGAAGACAAGTTTAGTGTGAATACTTGGGATAAGACCAGTGACTATTCAATTGAAACTCAGATTACTCATGGAACTCCTCAAGCTTTTGTGAATATCATTAAAGGTTGCGATAAATTTTGTTCTTATTGTATTGTGCCTTTCACGCGTGGCCGCGAAAAATCCAGAAAAATTAAAGAAATTGTTGATGACGTGAGAAAATTGGTGGATTACCAAGGAATTCAGGAAATCACATTGCTTGGCCAAAATGTGAACTCTTTTGGAAAAGAGAATTCAGAAAACCTCGCCCAGCTGATTTCAGCCCTTGATGACATAAGTGGGCTTGAGCTAATTCGCTATACCACGAGCCATCCCTATGATGTCTCGGATGAGCTAATTGCTATCCATGGGAGTGCTAAGAAGCTATCGAACCATTTGCATCTTCCCGTTCAATCGGGATCCAATACTGTTCTTCAGAGAATGTTGAGACAATACACCGTTGAACATTACTTGGGTCTTCTTGAAAAGTTGAGAAAATCAAATCCCAATATTGTGATTTCTTCAGATATCATCGCAGGGTTTCCCAATGAAACAGAAGCGGAACACCGAGAAACCTTAGAACTCCTTGAAAAGGCCCAGTTTGATTTTATCTATTCTTATGCTTTCTCTGTCCGGCGCGGAACTAAAGCGGCCCGGATGGATGATATTTTGACCAAAGACATTCGCGGTCGAAGATTGCGAGAAATTCAAGCCCATCAAGTGAGCATTCAAGAGAAATTGCGAAAGCAAATGGAAGGAAAAGTTTTTCGCGTTTTAGTTGAAGGAAGCAACGCTATGAAAGGTGTGACTAAATGGAAAGGGAGAACAAATTGTTGGAGAATAGTTCACTTTGAATCTCCTGAAAATTTGATGTGGCACTGGCTTGATGTGAAGGTTGTGGAGGCCACAGCTTTTTCATGCCAAGGTGAAATTATCGCTGATTATGGAAAAAATCCTCCTTCACTTTACCAATGAAGCGACTTTCAAAACCCATTCTCTTGATTCTTGGTTGGTTAATGCTTCTTCTGGGATTTATTGGGGCCATACTACCAGTGATGCCGACCACTCCCTTTGCTATTTTAGCGGCTTATTTTTTTTCCAAAAGCTCGCCTCGGCTTCATCAAAAAATTCGAAATTTCCCGGGGATTGGGCATTTGGTTGTCGATTGGGAAGATCATCGAGTGATTAGACCAAAGGCTAAAATTCTCTGTATACTAACGATAGCCTTTATCATGGGCGTAAGTATTTTTGCCACACAACCAGCTCTCTGGGTTATAATTCTTCTCGCAATGATCTGGGTGGCAGTAAGTTTATTTGTGGCCACAAGGAAGTCGGAACGTCATGAAGTTCGCTAATATTTTTTTTCTTTTTCTACTGCTGGGTTGTTCGAAATTCTTGTATCTAACAGAGCAAGGTGTAGGGCAGTTTAAAATTCAATGGAACAGTCGGGAAATTAAAGAAGTTTTAGAGGATCCCAAAGTCTCGCCAGAGATTAAAGACAAAATTCTTAAAATTCAAACTTATAAAAAATATTTTTATGATTATTTCAAAAAACCCTATCAAGACATTTATAGTGAAGTGACATTCTTGGACCGAGAGGCCGTTTCTCATTTAGTGATTGCTTCACTTTTTGATCGAGTTGAGCCCCACAAAGAATGGTTTCCCTTTATGGGAGAATTTCCTTATTTAGGATTTTTTAGCAAAGAGTCTGCTGAAGAATATGCTCAAGACATGCGAGAAAAAGATTATTATACCTACGTGCGACCGGTTTATGCCTATTCATCTTTGGGGTATTTTGAAGATCGGATTCTCTCTTCTTTTTTTCAATACGACGATTACGAACTTGCTGAAATGGTTTTTCATGAGATTTTTCATACAGTGTTTTTTGTTAAAGACAATGTGGATGTGAATGAAAACTTAGCGAATTATTTTGGCAAGCAACTAATGCAGGTTTATTTTAAATTTGATGCAAAGGAAAAAGAGAAGTTAAAAAAAGAAGAAGAGCTGAGACGCCAGATGAGAGATCATTTGGTGGGGCTTATTAGAGAATACAAAAAAGAATTGGTAGAAAATAAACCTAAAAATATGAAAGAAAGCCGTGTGATGCTCGATAAATTTTTAAAGAAAAACTTTCTTCCAAGCCTTGAGAAAAAATGCCAAGAGTTGAAGTTGAAAACTTGCCACATCCTTGAAGGTGATTGGAATAATGCTCGCTTCGCTGCCTATATGACTTATGAGAAAAAAGGAGATTTTATTTCTAAGCTTCGAGATAAGGTTGGTGGAGACTTACGAAATTTTTTAGCTTATCTCGATAGGCAGTATCAAAATTATAATGAATCTAAACCTAAAATTTCTTTTGAAAAATATTTAGAAGGATTAATAAAATGAGACATATATTTTATGTAGACCCCTTTGAGAAACTTAATTACAAGAAGGATTCGTCGTTAATGATGGCCTTGGCTTTGAAAGAGCTAAAGGAAGAAGTTTATTTGCTGTTCGATAAAGACCTCTATGTCACGAATTACCAAGATAAGCAGACTCTAGTGGTTTACGATTTTTCAGGGAGAGTAAAAGACGATTTTTATATGGATCGCATGAATTTAAAAAATGAAAAAGTGATTGTGGTCGATAAGAATGATGTCTTTCATATCAGAATTGATCCTCCAGTGGATGTCGGGTATGTTCGGGCCATGTGGCTTTTTGAATTTTTAAAAGAAAAATACCACTGCACAGTTTTAAATGATCCATCGGCCATTTTGAAATATAACGAGAAGCTCGTGTGCTTTTTGAGAAAAGACGCCTCTCCTGAATCTTGTGTGGGAGCCTCTGTGCCAGCTTTTATGGAGTTTGCCGATGAGCTCATCAAAAGAGGTCACGAAGATTGCATTTTAAAACCTCTGAATTCATTTTCAGGTTATGGGGTGATGAAAGTTTCTCTGCTCGATAAGAATTTTGAAGCCATTATTACTGAACAAGTGGAAAAAAATGACGGGGCCCTCATCATGCAGCCATTTGAAAAAAAGGTCATGAGTGAAGGCGAGTACCGGGCCGTCTATTGGCTTGGTGAAGAAATTGGAACAATCCTTAAAACTCCTCCTGAAGGAAGTTTTTTAAGCAATATCGCTCAAGGAGCGACTTTCAAAAGGGCCACACTCTCTGCTGTGGCAAAAAAAGAATGCGATGATATGGCGTGGTTTCTCAAAGAACAGGGTATTCCTTTTGTTTCTTTTGATGTTCTCAATGATAAATTGGGAGAGGTGAATATCACTTGCCCTGCGCTTTTAGTAGAAGTCTCTCACGCTATGGGTGAAAATATTGCTTTGAAAATGATGAAACATTTTTCTAATTAAAGTCAGTGCGCTTATTGCCTTTGTTGTGTTTAGAGACCAATCTTTTTTCTTTTTGTTGGTAATGCGGGTGTTTTCTTTTCTAGTTCTTCAATTTTATCAAAAACTACGTGAAACAGTTGCCCTGTTTTTTTCTCAAGCTCTCTTAGCCCTTTCGCTATTTCTTCATTCGAAGCCAGGATTCTCCTCATTTTGACGAAAGTTCTCATAATCGCAATATTGACTTGGATGGCTTGAGGGCTTCGAAGTACTGTCGAGAGCATGGCGATTCCTAGTTCCGTAAAAGCCATAGGAGGGTATTTACTCGCTACTCTGCCCGATTTGCTTAAGGTGCCAATTTGGTACCTTAAATCTAAGTATTCCTCCCTGCTCAGTACGAACATGAAATCATTAGGAAATCTATCGAGATTTCTTTTGACTGCTCTTTTTAGAGCCTTTGTCTCAATTCCGTAGAGTTTTGCCAAGTCTTCATCGAGCATAATTTTATGGCTACGAATAAGATAAATAACATTTTCTATTTTTAATTTATTAAACTCCATAGGAGAGACAATTTAAGTTATCTTAGGGGAAGAAATCAATACTCAATCTAGAGTTGTTGCAAAAGTGAATCGATAACTCGAAATGAGAAGAGATGGATGGAATTTTCTCAAATGAAAATATTAAAAATTCTGCTTTTTGAGTTCTGAAATATCGGGAAAAATTACCGGAAAATGGATCATGATTTTAGAGCTAAGAATTAAAATAAAGGTGGTTAGTCAAATTTTCTTTGTTAAGTAAGCATTATTTTATAAAAATTCCACTCTGATTTCACTTTGGTTTTTTTTATGAATGATTTAAAATTATTTGTATGAAAGAATGGTTATCTCAAAATCCTATGATGAAAGGCTTGTTAATTACATTATTTGGAATGTGTATTTTTGTGTATCGAAAATGGCTCAATCCACCATCAGATGAACTCATGAGAGAGGTTGATAAAAGATCTATTTTAGGGTTTCGTAGCTGGCATTTTCATCCTAATCAAGGATTGCTAGTGGCTGTAGTTGGTATAGGTTGGATTATTTATGCTATTTTGAAATCATAGCTCTATTTAGGTACGTCTCTATTTAGGTACGTCCACACTTTTGGGACCCATGACGTTTATTGCGATTAGTCCCAAAAGTGTGGACGTACCCTAGTTGTACCCTAGTTGGCACCTGTCAGTTAAAATCAGAGCGCTTATAGCCTTTAAAGAAATGCGTATTGCTGGTGGAGATCTCAAGAGTTACATCCCAGCAATCAGCTTCGCGAAGCTGTCTTTCAGCGGGACACCATGTCTCTCCATCCACACCTTCTTGGCACCACTGATCTGAGCGAACATCTCGCAACTCGATGACAGTAGCATAGCGACTCGGATCGAGCCCTGGAGGACCTGGGAGTGCCGGTATTTTGATGATCGGTGAACACTTACCAACCTCAATAGGGTCAGTTGTTTGAATATAGTGTTGAATTCCGTAGGGAGTGATTGAGCCGTCTAAATTTTTCACAACAATGCGAGCATTAATTCCAAAGCGCAATTTTTGATAGGAATAATTACTTCGACCAGCATTGATATTTCTCAAATAGCAGTGGTGTTTTCCTTTGGCCGGGAAAAACTGCTCATTAACTTTTAAGCGAATAAAATAAGCTCCATCGTTTTGAAATACGTAAAATGAATCAGCGTAAGAAGGAAGGCGGTGGGCGATAAAGGCTTCTTTCGTTTGTCCATTGTCGTCGATATAAGTGTAGACTTTATTTTCTTGAGGGTCTTGTCCAGGGACGGCGTCATACCCGCCGGCCATCGAAATTTGATAAATAAAAAGTGAAGCAAGGGGAATTGTGTTTTGTCCGTTGGAATCATCCCAACCATCATCAACGGTTCCCGTACAGCTATTTTCTCCACCGACTGGTTGTTCTCCATCGTTGGGAACAACTTCTCGGGTCACTTCATCAGAAGAATTTCCAAGAGTTGTTGAAACTTTACCACTATCGTTACTGCAACTACTCCAAAATAAAAGAGAACTTGCGATAATGGATAAGCTAAAAAAGCTTTTGAGAACCTTCATGAACACTCCTTACTTCCCTGTTGAATGTATCCTCTTAAAGTGTACGTTATTTAGGGGTAAGTCTCAATTAGCAGGCAAAAAAACTCAAGGATAGAAAAAAATCCGAGTGAAACGCTTGGGCATTGGAAAGTCTCGAGCATTTTGTGCTATAGTTACGGTGATGAATGAGCTTAATTTAAAGAGTCGACAAAATCACACCATCCAAAAACTGACGAGGCAACTCGTTGAGTATTCTTATGTGCTCTGTTTTGACGCCACTGTCGCCGTCGAGATTGTTGAAGAGGCGATGGAATCGTATGTGATTAAATTTTTTGGACAGCTGTGGACTCGAAACAAATTGAGAAATGAAGACTTGGATGGATATAAATTTCGAAAAAATGAATTGAGTTATTTATTTAATAAAATTGGCTTTTTTTATCTAAAAAGTTTGAGAGAGGGAAGGTTTCAACCGGCCAGTGAAAGTGATTTTGAGAGAATGCCTTGGAAACAAAGATCTCTCATTTATTTTTTTGCTGAATTAGATTTTGATAACAAGATGATTGAAACCATCTTAGAATTTAAGTCCTTTGAAATTTTTGAAAACCTTCTCTCGGGCATGAATCAGCTGAGTTTGAGCACTTGGATGGAAGTTCCTGAAGAAGAAGGGATTCTTTTTAGCCCGTCGAGTTCTGAAGTTCAGGCTAATGCTAAATTACTTTACGATTTTATTAAGAATAATAAAGACACAGGCATACGGAAATTTTTACAAGAAAAAATTCCTCCTCATCATATTCCGACAAAGAGACTGATCAATATTGCGACGAATTTTAAAGAGCTTATTGGACAGGCTATTCAGAATTCTTAGTGCCCTCTTAAGTTCTTGGGTTGTACTCTAAACTATAAATGACATGAAATTGTTTTTTGCTGTCGAGTAATTGCTTAGGTGGGTTGGGAATTGATTGAATGGCCTCAATTGTGTCGGAAAAAAATTTTTGGTGATAAGCATATTTTCCTTTCTTGAGAACGCGGATGCGTAAGACATTTCCAAACTCATCGTAGGATGCTCGAATAACGGTGGAGTCTTCTTGCTCATTAACAGGAATGTGCATATGAGGTTTTTCTCTTTCGTATTCAAAATATTTATCGACAATTGTACTGATATATTTGGTTCCAATTCGTTTGTAGAAAGAATAAAAAACTTGGGTGAGGCGATTGAGTTGGTCTTCAGGCAAGCCTTCTGGAATTTCTAAGCTAAAGAGGGCATTGGAATCAGCAACTCGAGAATTTTGTAGCTGATAGGGTAAAAATTTGCGCAGAGATTCCCCTTGGTTATCTTTGCGAATATATTTCTTGAAAGATTTTTGTGTATTTCCTGTTTTTTCTTTTTGTTCATTTTTTTCTTGTGATGGCGATTGAGTTTGCGAAACGGTTGAGTTTTCTACTCTGTTTCTCTTCTTGGCGTTGTAAGCTTGCATCAAGATTTTATTATTAGTTTCCTTGTTTTTTTCACCCAGAGGTTTTATATCGACGATAAATTTTTCCTGACGAGTTTCTTGTAATTTATTTTCAGCGACCAAAATTTGTGAACTGAGAAAAAGAAGGATAACATGGACTAGGAGAACAATCGCGATTGAAAGGACGAGGAAGGTATTTTGTATTTTTTGAAGGTTTTCCATTCAATCTGAAAATTACACCATGCCGGCAATTTTTTCCACCTTTCGATGAAATGATGAATAAATGACAATATTAGTTGGGATGGGGAGTAACGAATATTTATTTAAAAAAGCCATCTCGAGGCTAAGTTTAGGGGATTTTTTTAAAAACAGGAAGTTTTATGATTCGAATTGATTTTTTTCGTCGAACTCAATCCCAAGCTTTGGTGCTTTTGAGTGTGGCCGTCCTCACCCTCTGTATTGCAGGAACATTTTCTCTTATTTCCAGCAACCAAGAACTCATTGCAACCACAAAAAATATTAGAAATGGAATGTATGTTTGCTCTAATAGAGCAGGACAAAGTTATTTTGCCTATTCTCAAGCTCAATGGAATTCTTCAACCCTCGCGACGGAATACTTGGCTCAAACTTCAGATTGTTATGAACAACTTAGCCAGCAGTCTCAAGGCTTTAGCAAAGTTGAGATAATTTCGTTAGCGGCAAAAGTTTTTGACGAATACCTCACTTTTAAAAATGTTGTTCTTGGCGGAGTCCAAGCATCCAGTGCTGAAGTGGCGAAAACTTATAATGCCATTGAACAGACTCGCTATGAATTAGGTCTTCACCTCGCAAAAGCAATAAAAGATTCCGATAGAAGTTTATCGATTTGGAATTATGTGCTCTTCGCCCTGATTTCTCTTTTGGCCATGACGACAGTGATTTTCTTTTTTGTTATTCGCAAAAGAGAAAGAGGCTTTAGAGAAATAGAAGGGAAAGCCGTTGAGCTATTGGCCAATCTGGATCAAAGTGCCCATATTCAGAATCTTTTTGAAAAAGTCTTCAGTTTTCTTCAACTACCGGCCTTAAAGAATTTGTTTCTTGATTACCATGCGGAAGTTTTAGAAAAAGGACAATCCTATCGAGTAGTTAGTGATGATTCTGAAAATGAATATCGTTCATCAGTTTCTTTAGAGAAAAAAGATTTTCAAAACCCCTCTGATTATGTTCAAAATGTAACAGCGGAAGAAGTAAAGCGTGAAAATGCCTTTGCTCTCGAGGCTCATTTAGATGATAAAACTGATCTCTTGGAAGGTATTCAAGCTCCCGCAATCAATGAACCAACAATCAAAGAGCCTCTTTTCAACCATCGTGTCGTCGACGAAGACAATGATGGCTGGGAAGTGAGCAATCAGCTTCTGGACGACGATTTTTTAGTGCAGTCTCAGAACCTCGAGTATGCAGAAGTTGAAGATGAGATCACGGCCGTAGACATAAATGATCTAGGAAATACTGAGCTCAAAAAAATTGCTCTGAAAGCAAATGAAATTAGCTCAGAAAAGTCGACGGAAAATAAAAGTACTCAAGTGCAACCTCGCTACTATTTTAGAGATCTCGTTGCGATGACCACCAGAGCTTTTATGCGCAACAATCGTGGTGAAAATATTTCTTGGGAATTTGCCTCTAATGCCAAAGACTTTGAAGTTGTGGCTGAATTTGAGGTTATAGAGCAAGTCATTCAGTCATTATTGGCTAAATTTAATAAAGCTTTTCACGACTTTAATGTGCCCCAGGAAGCGCGCACGATCCAAGCTACTCAGAGCATGGGAAATCGCTTTGTTCAGCTGTTTTTGACAGTGCGAGGAGTGCTTTTTAATACTTCAGAACTTGAATACTTCAACACTCCTCAAGCTGAGCTTGGACAACAAGTTGATAGAAATCTCTCGATGGTTTACGAACTGATTCACGAGATCGGTGGGCAAGCGACCATACAAAACAGTTTTGGTTTAGACGGAGAAAAAGAAATTAAGTTTAATTTTAGTATTCCTATGGAATTAACAGGATTTTTCTTCGAAGAGCGAGACAATTTTTTGAAACGACTTGTGAAAGGCACGAAGAGACAAATTCTAAATTCCTTTCGCAAAGAATCCACTCCCGACCTTTAGCATTATTGTGCTAATGCATGGCAATTAATTTTCTTACTTAATCTCATATCTAGTGACAATTTTCGGCTAATCCTATACTAATTTAATCTACCGCTTCATAATCAACTATTTTTTATGCCTGTTGGAGGGGTTTGGTTGAAAAAAAGGAATTTTACAGCGCAAAATTGGCTAAGAACGCACAACCCTGTTAGGAGTTCCGATACTCCTGAGGTTGCAGCGCTTGAAGGGGGAATGAACGTCTCTCACCGGCCAGAAAGCCCTTCTCGAAAGCTTCCAAGCTTTATGCCTCGTCGCTATGAAGTTGCAGCTCAATTGGATTTTCAGCCTTCTCAGTACTTAGATTTAGAGTGGCTTGCAGAAAACCTGACTTCAAAAGCTGGTTATGTTTTTTTTCAATCGACCAGCATTCTCAAGAAGGATATTTTAAAAAATTTTCAGCGCAATATTCATTTTCCAAAGAAAAGACAAATTAGTTTTTATGACGAATTTGTTGCTTTTGCTGAATCTAAAAATCTCAATATAAAAGTAGATAGCTATCAAGAGTTTTGGAAAGAACTCTTTGATTCTGAAAGTCTCTATCGTGAAGAACTCGATCTTTTTATCGATGACATTTGCTTTAAGATCGCGGTTATTTATCTTTTGAAAATTCGCTTTTTTAAGGCCCTGTGTAATTCATTGGGCAAGGAACTCGAAGCTCAAGACCTTCTTTCGCCTAATAGTTTATTTTTACGCTATTTTAAAAAGAGTAGTTCAAGTGAATTTGAATCAGCAATTGTCCAATCGAATCATTATACATGGTATATTCCTAGTGCTCACCTTAAAGATAGAATTTATGATTATTATGAAGTTTGCGATGAATTAACGTACGTTGATATTACGACAGTCTTATCGCAAAAATTTAGCGAATTTAAGTCCAGTTCACACTCTCTCGCTCATAAAAATACGGGACTCTTTATTAACTGTCTCATCCTTAATTTTTTTGAGTGGCTCGAGAAAAACAAACATGGGGTAGAGAGTTTCGATAAGAATCAGATCCGAACAATCACGACCAAGTTTGTTGGCGATCATGTTGTCGATTTAACTTCTTCTCATTGGCTTGCCCAGTATAATAACAATTACTTTAAATGGTCAGATCTCATTTGCCCGGAATTTGAAGTTTCCAATGATTCAATCAAATTGTTCTTGAAGCTTATTAATGAGGTCGAGCTTTATACTTTTTTAGTGGGAATTTCTTCCTTTTATAGCAGTTCTGCTGTTGAGTTCATTAGTTTTTGTGCTAAAGAATTCAAGCAAAGTCGATCGGAGCCATCAAGTGCCCAAGGACAACTTCTCTTAGAAGAAATTTCACAGCAAGAATCAAGCTATGATAGAATTGTGGTTTCTCAAGTTGTGAATAAAAAAAGAAACACCCATTTTTATCTGCTTCAAAAAATTCAGGAACAGGCTAAAAATTTAAAAGAAGATGGATACATCGTTGTTTTAACAAATCAAAATCTTTTTATTCATAGTCAAAAAGAAAAGACAAAATCTCTTTTGAAAAACTTTAATCTTGAAACAGTTATCCAACTTCAGGATGTTTCTTTGAAAGGAGAGTTTCCTCCCTATATTTATTTGCTATCGAAAAAATCAAGCTGTGAACGCTATACTGCAAAAAATAAAGAACTCGAGCGCTATTCATGTTTTAATTTTCGAGTTATTGCCCAGCTTGATTCTTATAATGATTTTGCGAGCATCACAAATCAACTCAATGGTTTTTTTGAAAAACACCTCGATAATGCACCGGCATTTTATCGAGAAGATTTTTATAAAGGCTTTCAAATGGAATTCTTTCAGAATGCCATTATCAATGGAGAGTTGATCCAATCAACTTCAGATGATTCAAGCCATATTACGCATCCTCATTTTTTTAAAAAAATGATGAAAAACTGCCTGCCTTTTGGCTATTTCTTTGAATTGAATTCTTTAAATATTGAAGAAGTTTTGCATGGTAAAAATAAATCACAAGATCAATTAAAGTTTCAGCACTATTCTCAAAGCAGTCTCGATTATGAAGATTTTAATGGGAAGCTCATTCTTATCCTCAATTTTAATAATGTCAGCGATGTGAAAATTGAGATAACGACCTTTGATTTGCTGAAATCAAAATCGTACCAATACGGTATTACGAGTTGTTATTACTATATCCTCGAACCCAAGTTTAAAGATTTGAATATCAATATATTTAGAGAGTATTTGTATTCAAAACTTGGAAAGCAAATGATTCAGATGACATTTTCTGGAAGTTATCACCAAGCAAAATCAAGAATTTCAGGAATTCTTGTTCCTAAATCTTTTGCTTTTCGAAGAGAAATTCCTAAACATTTGAAACATTGCTTTGAATACCTGTTATGGGATGAAAAAGAAATTCTTAAAAGTGACTTTGAAAGTTTGGCCAGACAGCTTGAAGATGGGCTTGGGTTATTAAAATCACTTTCTCTCTCTTATTCGTTGGAGGTGATTTCTTATCTTACGAATTTTAAAATTGGTCTATATAATTGTTCAAAAAAATTAAGCTGGACCAAAACACACATAAAAAATCTTGATTTTAACCATGGTGAACTCAAAGAAAAAATACTTGAGTGCCCGACCATTGCTTTTTATCCTAACAATGAAGATCTATTCATTGAATACCATGGAGAAAATACAAAAGTATTGCCAAAACCATTCACTAAAAAGATCATTAATGTAGTGGATGACGAGCAAATGATTATTGAGATTTGGTCAGAAGATCTAAAAATTCTATCTGTGCATTGTTCACATTATCTAGGAACTTTTTTGAATTTTATTTTTTCTAAAATGATTAACGTTCCTGTTATTCAAATTTTGAAAAATCTAAGAATTCCGAAAGAGTCCGATGTGAGACATGTCATATCTCAATTTATCAATCGATCAACAATTCTCAAAGAACTGTATCAAAATGTTGATCGACTACTTGAAGAGACATTTCATCAATTAGTTTCTGATTCGTCTTTAAAAAATAAATGAGAAACAGAGTTTATAACACTCAAAAGCAAATCTATACTTCGATGAAATCGAGGGCCCTCAGCTATGATATAGAGGTTAGCCAAGACCTTCTCCACTATTCTCAAGATCAAGAGTACTATGCGAAAAGAAATTTTTCGAAATCAAGCATGGAGACCTTGATTGATTCTATTCACAATTCCCATGTGATTTACCTTGGAGATTTTCATACTTTTGATCAAAGTTCTAAAAACTTAGTGAGAATTATTAAAAACTTTCTTCAAAATAAATCAAAGTTTGCCATGGCCTTAGAGCTTGTTATGCAAAAGGACCAAGAGTTTCTCGATGCTTTTCTACAGAATCACATTACGGAACTAGAGTTCTTGGAGTCAATTGATTATCATGAATCCTGGCGCTTCCCTTGGAATCATTACAAAATTATATTTGATTGCCTCAAGAAATATAATATTGAAGCTTTTGGAATAAATTCTGGAGGTAGCCTCGAAAAAAGAGATATGACCGCTTCTAAAGTGATTGGGGATTTTGTCCAAAAAAATCCTCAGGTCCCAGTTCTTGTCTTGATTGGAGAACTCCACATACTTCCCAATAAACTCCCTAAAGAAGTAAAACTGTACCTCGAAGATTTAAAAATACGCCAGACTATTATTCATCAAAATCTAGATGAACCTTATTGGAAGATTATTGATGCTGGAAAAGATATTCGCTCGTATCGAGTTATTCAGTTTTCTGGCAATGAGTTTTGCCTTCTTTCTTCTCCTCCATGGATGAAATATGAAAGTATGTGTTATTGGTACGAAAACCTTATAGGTGACCCGGATTTTGATATTCATGAATACATTGTCGATAAAGGTTTGAAAACTTTTTCAGAGGATACCGATGAAAATTTTCGACTCATCCTTGGATTGTTAAAAAATTATTTAAACATTAAAGAAGAAATGGATTTTAACTTTAATCTGTATGATCACTCGAATATTGAATTTATCGATGATTCGATTGAGGATATAAAAGAAAAAAGACTGCGAGGACTTTACGAAAAACTCCTCGGAGAGCATCGTTCCTTTCGAATTCTTGATACGAATAAGATATACTGTGCAAATTATTCGGCGAATCGTTTAGCAAAATTGGCAGGTCAATTTTTTTATCAACAGTATTTTAGAGAACTCTACGGAGTCGACAAGCTTGCAAAAATTGTTGAAAAAGCAAGCCGAGAAGAATTTTTCAATTTTTATACTTTGAATTTTATGTTCTCTTATTTTTTCTCTAAAATTATTAATCCCTTCCTTAAATGTGACCTTTATCTCGATATTAAAAGGCTCGCCAAAACAGAAAAAGATCGTACTCGGAAGAAAAGATGGGAACAAGCTCTGAAAATTTTAAATAACTTTTCTCAGTATCCTAAAGTGCTAGAGAAACAGAGAATGAAAACTATTTTTGATTTGAGTGAGATTGTAGGGGAGTTATTTGGCGAAGCATTGTATGAAAAACTCAATGTTCAAGATAAGATCTTTGATGAGAAAAAATTTAAAGATGAATATCTCTCCTGCCAGATAGATAAAAAAGCATTTACGAAGTTTATCAAAGAGAATATTATTCCATCGAATTTATTCAAGATGAGAAGAAAAAGGTATTTTTAGTGAAAATTGTCGTTCAAAGAGTTAGTGAAGCCAAATGCGTAGTGGAAAATAATGAAGTCTCTTCTATAAAGCATGGACTTGTCCTTCTCACTTGCTTAGAGAAAGGGGATACAAAAGAAACTATTCAACAAGCAGCCCACAAAATTCTTAATTTAAGAATCTTTGAAGATCAAGATGGAAAGATGAATCAAAACATTCAACAAGTTGAAGGCGAGATTCTCAATATTAGTCAATTTACTTTATGCTGGGATGGCCGAAAAGGGCACCGACCAAGCTTTGAAAAATCTATGCCTGCGAGAGAGGCAAATTTACAATTTGAAGTCTTTAATCGTTTGCTCGAAGAATCGTTGCCAGTGAAACGCGGGGTTTTTGGAGCTGATATGGCAGTGAGTATTGTCAACGATGGACCAGTGACCTTTCACCTAAATTTTTAAAGATTTTTAGGATATCCAATAATATTCACAAGGGTACCGTGAGGGATCCATTTTTCAATTTGCTCTGAATTCAGTTCTATTTTTTTTCCTTCAACACTAAAAAAATCATAGTCTAAAAGGGAAAGTTCTTCCACGAGATCACTGAATTGATAAGGATGATGATCAAAGTGAATGGGAGATAGCTCGACTAAAAGTATGGGCCTATGAGTTTTAAAGAGTGAACGGGATCCTCTCAGGATATCAACTTCGTTTCCATCGACGTCTAGTTTGATGAGATCGAGTTCCTTAATTTTTTCGCTTTGGATAAACTGATCGAGTGTCATCCGGGTCGCATTTTCAGTACTTTTATAAAAGCCACCATCGTATGGATTTCTCTCAGAATCACTTATTTTTTTTGAAATATCCCAACTTGAGCTTATTTGAGTAATGGCCACCTCTTGAGATTCATTGGTCAGGAGAATATTGCGCGGGAGAACTTTTTCTTTGAGATCTTCATTGAGCCTAATATTTTGGGTGAGCTTTTGGAAAGCAAATTTTGTAGGCTCAAGAGCATAGACTTTGGCATTGCGACCCATCATCTTGGCCATGATGAGTGAATGTGCTCCGATATTAGCTCCAATGTCGAGAACGACCCAATCTTTATTTTCAATAAGGTGTTTGTAAAGATGGATGAGATCAGGTTCGTACTCGCCTGAAATATAGAGGCAATAGTCGATAGCTTCATTGAGATCAAGAAGCCAGTTAATATTATTTCTCGTAGCCGTGATATTGTTTAAACTTTTATTTCTCAATTTGTAAAAAAATGCTGTTACAAGAAACATTAATCGCACTATACCGAGTTTAGTTGAAGTCCTAAACATTGCGACTTTGTTATCGAGATAATTTTTAATAGAGAATGTTGCTCTAATTTCCAATTTTTTCTCCATTAAAAATATCAAAAATCACTTTATTGGAAATTTGAGCTGCAACGTTTGGTTCAAAGCAAAAGAGCATGGCTTCAATATCTGAAATGAATGATCGATCATTCATATTGTGGCTTCCAATTGAAAAAAAGTTATTATCAGTAACGAGAACTTTACTGTGATTGAATTGATGAGAATAACGAGCTTGGAAATTGGGATTGTGATCTCTAAAAAAATCAACATGTGAACTCATCTTTTCAAGGCCTTCTTCAGCGAGGTATTTTTTGTATTTTTTGGTGATCATTTCACCCCAAAAGCCTTGACCATGATTGTAATAATCTTGCTCTGGGTTTTCTTCATAGAAACTCCAGGTGCCTTTATTGTTAAGGAGTAAATTAATGGAGATTTGTTTTTCGTCATTTATATCATAGAAGGTTTGGTAAAATTGTTTGTAATAAGAATCATATTTTACTTTATTATTGAACTCAGCTTCGAGAGGAGTCATGGTAATGGAGTTTCGAGCAGCTTTGAGTTGCTCAATCAAGCCTTGTGAGGCATGAAATTGATTTTCGAGGGGATTTTGGTCGAGAAATACGCACATTCCTTTATGATTTTCAGAGACAACCTTCACTCGTTTTAAATTTTTTAATTGTGCTTTATAAGCCTCATTAATTTTCTTAAAGTGTGAAATCGCTAGATTTGTATTCGTGTATTTTTTCCAGTATTGAATAAATTTCCTCGATAAGGTTGTGACAGTAGGACCATTAATATGGACTCCTAAGTCTTTGTACATTCCATTAGAATCGGTTGATCGAATGTGAATATTCATTATGTTGACACCGTCGACAATGGCTTCGCGGTTATCACTAATCCAAAATTTGGGATGAAAGGCAACTGATCCCCGCTCTCCAAAGTCGTGAGTGAGTTCTGAGAGTAAAGTTTTACGCGATGTTTTTACTACGCGAATGTCTAATCCCATTGACTTTAAAATTTGAACACATCTTGAGGTGTCAATAAAGTTGCCGGCCCAATCGACTAATAACCTAACATCAACGCCTTCAATATGTTTTTTTTTCATTTCATAAAAAAATGGCATCGTCTCTTTATCACAGCGGACAATGAATACTGAGGCCCAGAAAAAAATTTTACTATTTTTGAGCATTTCGAATTTCGTATCGTGAATCTCTTTGTTAATAAGGAGTTCAATATTATTTCCAAGAGTAATATCTTCACCACTTAACAATGAAAGTTTGTTCAAAAGAAGTTCTTGAGAATAGGCTTGGGTGAATAAGAAAAAGATAATTAACAAAAATTTCATGAAAGTTCCTTAACTTCGAAACTTCCAGCATCTTCTAGCATAGAGGAAAGTCCCCAGTGATCGACTCTTTTCAAGAGGTCTTTAAGAATTTTAATTCTCTTTTCGAGATTCCTCTTATATCCAATTTCTTCGATGAGAAGATCTTTCTCCTCTTTTGAAAGTTTTCCATGAACACTCTCAATTGATTTAATGAGTTCTCCTGAAATTTGAATCGCTTCGAGGAATTTTTGAGAATACTTGAAAATTTCTTGCTTGGATTTCTCACTAAGAATATTTTGTTCAGATAAAATAAGTCCTGATCCGTGGTGATCAGCCTCATCTGTTAAAATTCTTCTGTAAACTTTTTTCAATTCACTATGAAGGCAACTATCCATTAAGGCTTTATAGAAATACATTCCATACCCTTCAAGGATAACTTGAACCATAAAGATAGATGTCTCGCGCTCTCCAAACTGAATACTATCAGAGAGAACATCGACCATGGGGTGCCAGTGGCTATCTTCTTCTGGGATAAAATCCATCATATTCTCAAATTCTCGTTGGTGAATGGCTTCCTCAAAGGCAAATTGGCAGTAGAACATTTTCTCTTCTTGAGTGGTGCTTGCGAGAATCATTTTTGCACCATGGGTATAAGCGGCTCTTTCGATATACCAGGACAAGGCCAAGTTCATTTGGGAAAGCTGCTTGAGAACTTGAGTTTGCTCTTCGCTTTTTAATTTTTTAAAGAGGTGGCTTTTCTCGAGACCATATTTTTCTGCTCCCCAAAAATAATCAGGAAATTTATTTAACTTCTGAGTGACGAGGAATTGATCAAGTTTTTTGTCGAGCATTTTTCGAAGTTTATGATCTTCTTCCAAATGGCCAAAGTAGAGGATAGAATCTTTCGAGAGATTTTGATCACTGGGCATAATTCTCTCCTCCTAGGACGTTTGTGTTGGGATAAAGATCCGATTTGGCAGGAATAAATGATTGTTCACCGATGACTACACCTGCTGAAAGATTTGATCCAAAAGAAATGACAGCATCATTTTCAATTTTAATTTTTTTTACATAAATCTGATAACGCCCTCGTTCTCGCTTTTTGATAATATGAGAAGAGAGGTATGAATTGTTTCCTAAAAGGACGCGGTCACCGATATCGATCAAGTTGCGATCAATGATAGAAACATTGGGAGCCCATAGGATTTTCTCACCAATAGAACTTCCCCAGAGTCTAAGCCAAAAACTATAAAGCCCTGGGACAAACAAGAGGAGAGCTTCAAAAAGGCGTATGGTATTATAGAGAAATTGAAGTTGATAGGAAATCAACCATAAGTTTCCTGACTTAACTTTTTTTCCCATATAAGAGTTAGTGGGAAATTCTCCCGAAACTTTTTTTATGAATAGCCATAGAAGAGGAGAAAGGATGTAAGAAAAAAAGAGTAAAGATATAATACTAATGAAAAAATTTTTCTGAAGGATAACAAATCCTAGCGAAGAGAGGATCCCCAATCCTTGAAACAAAGGATAAAAAAAGAAAATACGCTCTAAAGCTTTGGGTGTATCTTTACGCATGATTAATCAAAGATAATAATATCTTGTCTCCTTAGAATCTTTTACTTTTTGAAACTCGGCAATTACTTCATTTGTCATTTCAAAAGTTAGTTTTAACGAATTGAGCATTATTTCTTCTACAATTTTGTAATCTTCTTCATTGGTGACATAGCGAGAGATAGCTTCATCGACTTCCTCAGCATGTTTGGCATCGATATCAGAGTGTTCATTAAAAAATGTCATCGCACTTTTGGGGATTTTGAGTCCTGTTTCCATCAAGCCAAGTAGTGGGCGAATGAATTGATAAACTCGCTCGGCCCAAAAACTATAGCCAAGTCTCCCAACAGGATTCTCATTGTGAGAAATATAGTAGAGATAGGCGATGAGAGCTTGTGTGGAGACCAGAGGGCGTGGAAGTGTTTGCTCACTGACATCAAAACCAAGTTTTTGAATATCTTTAAGGGCCATGAGTTCATGGCCGACTTCTTCTCTTGCATGGTTGAGACAAAAGCGCATATAGCCTGGATTCATATCTTCTTGACGAGTAGCCACAATGGCTTGATTACGAGCATTGTGTTTTGTGTAATGGTAAGTTTCGGTCATATAAATAGCATAAAGTCTTTTGTCGACAAAGCCTGGAGTCATGAGCAATTCAAGTTTTCCATTCTCTGCAATATAGTCCATTTCTTCATTTAAAGTTTTCATCAACCTTTCTACGTAACTCATAACGACTCCTGGGGTATTTTATGAAATTGGTTTTCTTGCCAATAGTTTTTATAAAATATAAATGTTTCTCGAAGTATTGCGATTGTTGTTTTGCTGAATCCATAAAAGTTTAAAAATTCATCTGATGTATTTTTGAGGATAAATTTATGGAGCAAAATTTGCTGGTACCAACTCAAATCAGGTGCATAGTGATGGGAAAAGTGACAAGGTTGTCCCCAGGGGCCACCTCCAATAAGAAGGGCCAACGGACCCAAACCAAGTTCTTTGGCTCCCATTTTTTTATTGTTTGGCATGCCTTGGTGTTCGACGCTCTCTCTTGTTCTATCGAGAATCATTGCAATCCATGGGCTCAAAACAATCAAAATAATAAACGAGACTCCAACTGACCAAAGGGAACCTAATATATAAGCTTGAATTGCCACAAAGCTAAGTCCTGTCAGGAGTGAGAAAAACATTGAAGGTGTGAATTTTTCATCCTGGGCAATTTTATAGTTATTTTTAAAGAAAACTCCAGCTCCAGGAAGCATGCTGATGAGGATTCTTTGAGGAAGAACAAAATGAGTGAAGGCACCATCTTGTTCGGTTCCAAGGTAATTATGGTGATTCGTGTGTCGTCTACGATAATAAATGGGGTCAGCAAAAAAGAGACGACTGGAGTGAAAAAATATTTGGCTTAAACTTGGAAATTTTCTGAGAATGCCATGACCGCCTGCTTCGTGTA
The DNA here is from genome assembly GCA_020635135.1 of Halobacteriovoraceae bacterium. GTDB lineage: Bacteria > Bdellovibrionota > Bacteriovoracia > Bacteriovoracales > Bacteriovoracaceae > JACKAJ01. Next base: position 663,519 of record JACKAJ010000015.1, on the reverse strand, counting down.
AAGTATAGACGACATATTGGTATGAAAAAATGCCGTGAACAATTGTGAAGATAATTATTTTAAAAATTATAGGTAATTGTGAATTGAGAGTGAAATAATAAAGACTAGAAAAAATAATTATAAAAAAAGAAAATGGAAAAAGTTCCATGCAAAAATGAAAGAAAGCGTGGTGAGATCTCCATTCTCGCAATTGAGATATATAATCGTTAATATTTATTGTTTCGTTTGAATTCAAAAAAACTGCTTTTTTTGTGATTTCGTTTTCTTGAGAATAATAATTTTTGATTTCTTGAGAATACGTTTCCACGATTTACAAGCACTCCTTCAAAACATTCCAGTAACCATAGGTCACATGCATAGGTTTTTCTTTATTTTTAAGGAGTTTTTTATGGAGCTTTTTTAAATTGTAATAGGGAACTTGTGGATAATAATGATGTTCACAATGATAAGAAATGTTTTTGGGGGCAATAAAAATTTGCTCTAAAATATTTGGAACAACTGTTCTGGTTCGAAGATCAGGATTTTCATTGTAGAGCCCAAAGTGTTCAGATATTTTTCTCATACGATTGAGAACTTGAAGCCAAGTAAAAAGGGGGAGGATCCAATAGAGGAGATACTTATCCCAGATATCAAGTTTTATGAACAATACTGCAAAAGTTAAATAATAGAAGATTTTTAAAAATTTAAGGTTTTTTGAAATCCCTGTTTTAGCTGTTAAACCTTTCTTCTGGGCATCCAATCCCGATAAAGCGTAAAAGGTTTTAAGGCTTTCAAGGCCAAAAAATGATCGAGTGAAATCAAAAAAAAGTTTTTCTTTATTTCTAGGAAATACCCATTGCTCGTTATTCTTTCTTACCCAGTCGGGATCTTTTTCAGTATTGTTATAACGGTGATGGGCAAGGTGATTTCCTCGGTACGTTTTAACTTCCATAAACATCGGCCAAGCGGCAAAGCCATTGACAAAAAAATCATTAAGTTTTTTATGGCTTGAGACGAGATAGTGAACACCTTCGTGGACACAAAAGGCAAGAGCATGCTGTCTACCAGCAATAAAAAAGAGAACAGCGATGGTGAAAAGAACTGAATTGAGAGACTCGCTGGCATAGATGGCGATAGCGATCATGAACCATTCGATAAGAATACTATAGGTACCTTTTATGTGAGAGACTTTATGAAGTCTTTTTATTTCTTTGTCCATTTAAAATCCAGCTTTTTGTGGCAAGAGAAAAAGGTCTCATGCTTTTGTTAATAGTATTATTGAGGACGTAGAAGAAATGGGATTTTGTTAATTCATCAAAAGTTGCTGTAATCATGTTGTAATCGTGGCTGTTTCTTGATTTTAAAGAAACGCTTGATCGAATAACTTTCATTCCGAATTTTTTAAAAAGACGAAGCCGTGGGGCTTTGCAAACCGCAATAAAACCTTCCATTTGTCTTCTTTTGATGTAATAAAGCGCTGAGTAGGTAAGGAGAGGTTTTGATATCTGCCCATTTCCAATTGTCACAAGTCGAGAAATTTCTTTATATTTATGGGTGTATTTTTTTTGAAGTCTTTCGTCGAGTTCAAGACCAAACTCAAAAGGAAAGTCGGTAAAACGCACACTTCCCAGGATCTTTCCATTTCTCATGCAGATAAAGTGTTCGCAGTGTTTTGAAAAATCGATATTTTCTTCAGACTTATCGAGAAGATAGGGGGTGTGGTGTTTGAACCTTTGCTCTCGCACTTTGAGAATTTCGCCGTATCTCTTTTTTGTAAGATGATTCCCTTTGATTGGACCAATCAATTCATAGCTATAAGAAGTTTTATAATAAAACTTCAACAGAGCGTGAAAGAGAGAGAAAAAAGCTGTTTTCAATGGTTTATCCTCTTGAGAGGATGCTTAGCATAAATGAGAGCTTTTGGCCCGATCGAGTCTGTATTTTTTTCAGGGAATATAGAAAATATCGATGTCTTTAATTGACTAAGAAGAATTAGAATTTCAGATAGTTAGGATTTGAAAAGTGAAAATATCTCTCTGGAGAAATTATTTAAGAAATGGAGGGGAGAACTCGAGATGTGGACCTAAAGTTTCAACCCATTGTTTAACGAAGTTTCCATTGCAAAGATTGACATGCCCGCCGTCGATGCTTTTGATAGCCGCTTCAAATTTCATGGCGTTATAAAAAGATCCACTCTGGGCAATTCTGACAACTCTCTTCATTCTTTCATCGCCTGAAATAGGATCATTAAAATAGTGGATGTTTTCCCATAAAAAGGAAGTTAGGTGCTTAACTTCTGTGATTTTCGTTTTTAAGAGTGTCTCGATTTCTTGGTTGGTTGTATAGATATTGCCATCCCAGTAGAGATAGTTATACCCCAAATAAAATTTAGCCTCATTGGCGCTAACTGATTGAAAATTGATTTTATTCTCTTGAACTAGTTTTGTTAATCCTTCAAATTCTATTTTTCCTACTCCCTTACGATAAGCAATGACGAAATTTTTCATCTGCTGGATGCTAGGAATTTTTTCGAGAGTTTTTAAAACCATTTCATCATTTAGGAGATACTGATTATTCCAATAGACATAGGTTCTGAAGTTACCAAGAATGTTACCACTATGCTCAATAACTGCCAAATTAAACGGAGTTCTTTCTTTAAACAGCTTTTTGACCACACCTTTCATGAATGTCAGATAGAGATCATCAGGCCGTTTAAAAGGGGAGATATTGGGTTCCGACATTTTGAGTATAAAATTTAATTTCTTATTAAAAAGTTCCTTAATCGTCTGGAGAATCTCATCTTTTTCTTCCCTCGAAAATCTTTTTATAACTCCATCTTCATCAAAAATTTTACTAAATTCAGCTTCCAGTTTTTCTTTAAGATCGAGAAGTTCTGGGTATTCTTCAGGGTTTTCTGGGAGGTTGAGTTCATCAGAAGCTATTGTTCTGCTATTAGAATGCTGAAACTGTGAACAAGAATAGAAGCTCAGTACAAAAGTGAAAATGAGTAGTCGATACATAAAATTTTCCTCAATATTGATTTCAATTAATAATTAATCGGTTTTAGCTATAATAACTTAATTAGCCGTTTGATTGGGATTGTCGGGTATGGAAAATGAAATATTAAACTTTTTGAAACAATCTCCGATGAGCCGTAAAAGAATTCTATTAGACTGGATAGGAGCATCGTATGAGCGATCCTAAAGAAAATGAAGAAAAGAATTTTAATGATGATGAACTTGCAAACATCATGAGTGAAATTGAAAGCTTAGAAAGCGAAATCGAAGAGCAGCATGCTTCCTCTGATGAAGAAGAAAGTAAAGTTGTTGCTAAAAAAGATAATGTCAAACCAATTTCAAAGCCTAAAAAAGAAGTAAAGCAAGATTTTGAAGAAGAAGATGTTCCAACTTCAGATAATTATAGTCAGCTCAACTTTAACGTTGAAGGGAATATGAAACTCGATATGAGTTTTCTCGTGAACGGAAAGTCTGTCTTTATTAGTATCGATGGAAAAGATGAGGGGCTTGTTATTGAAATGGAAGATGGTCTTCAGTTGCGATTACCATTTCATACGGATGATATAAAGAAAGTAGGCTAGAAGTGTCTATTCACCTTTTGGGTGGGTTTGCTAAAAATTTCACCATCAAAATTCCAAAGAACATTACTTACCGTCCGACTCTTTCACTCCTCAAACGAAGAATTTTTGATCGCTTTCAAAATCTTGAAGGTTATGATTTTTATGATTTATTTGCAGGCTCTGGTTCCATGGGGATGGAAGCTCTTTCGCGAGGGGCTGGACAAGTTTATTTCATTGAAAAAAACAATAAAAGCTTTGAAAATTTGAAAATGAATCTCGATCGCTTTTGCGAAGCTTATTCTTCTGAGCACAATTTACAAATTGAAAGCTTGTGCATGGATGTCAATAAATTTAATTTCAAAGGCTTACTGCATGGGCAAGAGGCCATTATCTATATTGATCCGCCTTATGGAGAGCTTGAAAGTTATCGATCGCTGGCAAAAAAATTGCGGGAGTACAAAAAAATCATTACGATGATTTGGGTTGAAGGTGATAAAGATAAAACTTGCTCTGCCGAATCACTTATTGAGCAGTGTTCATTAAGTGAGTTTGGAGAGATTAATAAAATTTATGAGCAAGGTAGCCATTACCTTATTTGCATAGAGAACATATGAAACTAAGTCAAAGAATTTCTCAATCTTCTAAAAGTGTCACGATGGAGTGGAACGAAATCGTTCAAGACATCAGAAGACAAGGAAAAGAAGTTTTTAATCTTACATCAGGTCAGCTCAATTTTAGACCGACCCCTGAATTTATCCAATCTTTAAGTAGCCAATTAAATTTTTTAGGAAGTTTTCAATATCCACCAGTTAAAGGTTTGCCTGTATTAAGAAAAAAATTCTTAGAATATGTTGAAGGACAAAGAAAAATAGATCTTCAAGTACACAATGGATTTGACTGCATCATTTCTAACGGATCAAAACATTCTCTTTATAATGCTTTTGGAAGTTTGATTGATGCCGGTGATGAAGTCATAATTCTAACTCCCTATTGGGTATCCTATCCGGAGATGATTAATTTCTGGGGTGGAAAATCTGTATTTGTGCAAACTTATCTCTACGATAGCTTCAGCCCCGACATTAATCTCATTCTCGAAAAGATTACAGATAAAACTAAAGCGATTATTATAAATAGCCCGAACAACCCTGCAGGTGTTCACTATGACTCCGATTGGATGCGAAGTTTTGCTGAAGCAATGAAAGAGCACCCAAGCATTTATCTCATCTCTGATGAAATCTATAGCGATATTTTTTATTATGATCCTGCACCGACTTACTTCTATCAATACGATGAAAGCTTACTTAGTCGAACACTCATAATTAATGGAATTTCAAAATCCTTTGCTTCAACCGGCTTGCGAATTGGCTATTGCCTCGCTCCTAAAGATATTGTCGATGCTATGGCCATCATTCAAAGCCAAACCACTTCAGGAGCCAACAGTCTCGTTCAAAGGGCCCTAAAAGATTTTGAGTTTTCTAATCTTAAATTTTTCTTAAAACAAGTTCGTTCACACTTGAGAAGATCTTCTGAAATTCTTCGCGAAGCTTTTCGAAGTCACGATCTTTCACACTGTTGGTATCAAACATCCTCAGCTTTTTATTTTATGCTCGATTTTTCGAGAACGAACCTCTATAAAGTATTCAAAGATCGTTATCCCGAGGAAAGTGATCTCTCATTTAAAATTTGTGAAGATATTCTTCATAAACTTCATATTGCCTTAGTCCCAGGAAAACCTTTTGGGTTGCCGAATAGTGCTCGGATAAGCTTAACAACAGAAGAAATTCCCTTTGAGGATGCAATCAACAAGCTTTGCGAATATCTCACCAAGCCTCACAACTCCTGATTTAAGGATCTTCTTCGTCGTTATCGAGATTCAAAGACTGCGACGTACCAAAGCGTACGCCTCGTCTTTTCACTCTCAACTCCTTGAATCTCACTTAAATCAGGAGTTGTGACCATTCAAGAGAATAGTTGATTTAAGGATCTTCTTCGTCGTTATCGAGATTCAAAGACTGCGATGCTTACAAGGCAGGAGCCTTGTAAGGCGTGTTGCTAAATGCAACTGCCGTAGCAGGACGCGGAGGCAAGAAGGAAGCGTACGCCTCGTCTTTTCACTCTCAACTCCTTGAATCTCACTTAAATCAGGAGTTGTGACCATTCAAGAGAATAGGTGATTTAAGGGTCTTCTTCGTCGAAGTCACGCCCTCTAAATTTGTCTTTTTTATATAGACTTTCTTTCCTCCATTAGCCTCAAAATTTTGAGCCGTTAAAATAAAGGCAAGGAGTTTTGGGTATGAAAAAGTACTTGATTGCTTTGCTCGGAGTGTGCCTGGCCTTTTCATGCAGCACTGAATCTGAAAGCGACAAAGACGACGATATTATTCGTGAAGCCAATATCTATCTTTCTGATGGCAATTGTGAAAAGGCTCAGAGCACTTTGGTTGATGTGAGCGATGGTAATAATCCTTTTTATATAAAAACATTGGCTGCTTCCTACGCATGCGAAAGTGATTTTAATGAGATTAATTTTGTTTCAAATGACATGAGTAATCTTAACACTTCACAGCTCTTGAATTCTCTCGCTACTTTTTCAACTTCTAGGGAAACAACTGTTAATAGTACTGAATACGTTGCTTTAAAAAATGGAATTCGAACTATCCTCTATTCAGGAAGTTCAACCGCACCAGTAAGTAGTTCAAGAACTTCTGCTTTTGGAGTTATTGAAAAAAGTGAAATGAATCTCCAGGCTATGTTCATGATCTTGGCCCATTTGGGAAAGTGGTTTCAGTATTACGGAAGTGCTGACGGCACAGGAACAAAAACCGATTGTTTGATTGACTATACTGATGCCGCCACTCAAGCCTATATCACGGGAGCCTCTACGGGAGCCTGTGCTGACTTTTCAGGACACGCCGATCTCGATATTGGAACTATTGGACAGAGTGAGTTTGCGGCGAGAATTTGTGATCCGATTGTTCATTTTAATCACCTTCTCGATATTGTACTCAATACAACACTTTCATCGAATGACTCTCTGGCGGAACTTTCTAATATAGCTAGTGATGTCCAATCAATTATCACTGCAGCGACGACAGTGGATTCTACAATTGCACCGATATTTGCTTTTTATACATACAGTAGTTGCATTAGTTTTGCTGAAGATGCAGCGAATTTAACAACAATCGAAAGGTATTTTGCAGTATTTTTTGAAACCAACTTTTTATAGATGAAAAAATTATTTTTAGCTTTCATTACTCTGTTAACAGCGCAAGTGGTCTATGCCTTGTCATCTCCTTATGCGACTTATTATCGATCAGGTCGAGGGTTGTTAATGGGGGATGCTTATACCACTCTTGCAGATGATGAGTCGACGCTTTTTTATAATCCTGCCTTACTGGGGCATCACGATGGTCTCTCTGTTTACGCTCTGAATGTTGGGGTTGGAGCTCCTGATGTTTGGAAAGATTCAGATAAGTTTGATAACGTTTCCGATGATCCTGTGGAAATTGCAGGTGATTTTATGAATTATCCCGTTCACGTTCACCTTTCCTCTGTTCCTGGCCTTAAATTAGAAAATTTTGGAATCTCGTTTCTTTATAATTTAGAACTGAATGTTCTTCTCTATAACCAAGTACACCCTTTTATGGAAATTGATTATCGCTATGATCGAGGTTTTGTTGCTGGGTATGCTCATAGTTTAGGTAGTGGGAAAGCAGGGCAACTCAGTATTGGAGGATCAGTGAAGTATATTTCACGAGAGGGACTCTATAATCGCTATAGCTTATTGGGAACTGAAATTCTCGATGCTATCTCTAGTGATGACAATGAAAATCTTAAAGATATTGCAACTTCTTTGGGATTAGGAAAAGATTCTGCTTGGGGGGTTGATCTCGGTCTGGACTACCGATCAGAGTTTAGTGGTGGAAAATACGCTGCAGGAATAGTCGTTCAGGATGTTGCCGATACACGCTTTAGAGATGAAAGTAATCCTGATGCTCAAATTCCGGATCAAGATATGGCAGTTTCCCTTGGATCATCTTACACATTTTCATTTGGAAGCTTGCTGGATCTGACGTTTTCAGCTGATCTTCAGCAGATTAATAAAGGTCTTCCGTTTGAGCGCTTAGTTCATTTTGGAACAATGATTGATCTTCCTGTTATTGATATAATGGCTGGCTATAACAAGGGTGGCTTTAGTTATGGTCTCGAGCTCGATGTATTCTTTATGAAGCTCTTTGCCGGAGTATATCGCTCGGATATTGGTCCTAAAGAAAAATCTGTAAAAAGTAAAAGGATGCTGGTTTATTTGAGTCTTATGGATTTTTCATTTGATGGCCTTTATTGATTATTCTAGAATAAAACTTAGGCATATTCACAATCCCTTTAAGACTTTGGAGGTTATTTGTCTAAAACATTTATTCTCGATACTAACGTCCTACTCTTTGACCCACAATCTATCTTTAAATTTTCGGAAAATAATGTCTTTATACCTTTGATCGTTGTTGAAGAACTTGATCGATTTAAGAAAGATCAAAACGAAAATGGAAGAAATGCTCGGCATTTTTCCAGGATCGTGGATCAACTTAGAAGCCAAGGGCCACTTGCCAAAGGGGTTAAACTTGAATCAGGGGGTAAGCTTCGAATATCTGTCGTTGAAGATATTCAGATTCAAGGAAACACAGGAATTGATCTCAATCTCAACGACAATGTGATTTTAAAAGATGCTCTTTCGCTGAAAAATAATGGTGAGAACGTTATTCTTATCACGAAAGATATCAACTTGCGGCTTAAAGCGGATGCTTTAGGTGTTGAAGCCGATGACTACGAAACAACTCATGTCACTCTAGATGAACTCTATACGGGTACGAGAGTTATCGATGTGGATGAGACGACCATTGAAATGTTTAATCAAGATCGTTTTATTCCTCAAGATCACTTGGGAGTAAATGGACTCTTTCCCAATGAGTATGTTTATTTAACAGCTAATGGAAATAATCATAAGAAAAAATTAGGTCGTTATTGTAAAAGAAAAGGGGGAGTTGTACCTCTTATCACCAAACGTGATGGTGTTTGGGGAATTTACCCTAAGAATAACGAGCAACAGTTTGCTTTTGATGCGCTCCTTAATGAAAACATCAATCTTGTAAGCTTAGTAGGAAAAGCGGGAACTGGAAAAACTTTAATGGCCATTGCTGCTGGTTTAGAAGCAACCATTAATAAGCAGCACTATACGCGGGTATTGGTTTCAAGACCCATTATCCCTATGGGACGCGATCTTGGGTTTCTTCCCGGAGATGTTAACGAAAAATTAGGACCATGGATGCAACCCATTTTTGATAATATTGATTATTTATTTGGAAACAAAAAAGGCGAGAGAGATACAATCTCTTGGGAAGAGCTTATCAACCAAGGCTTGCTTCATGTTGAACCCTTGACGTATATTCGAGGGCGCTCTCTTCCTGGGCAATATATGATTGTAGATGAGGCACAAAACCTTTCTCCTCATGAGATTAAGACAATTATTACGAGGGCTGGTGAAGGAACCAAAATTGTTCTTACTGGGGATTGTGAGCAAATTGACTCCCCTTATCTCGATTCCATTAACAATGGTCTCACTTATTGTATTGATCGGCTAAAAGATGAAGAAATTGTTTCTCATACTTTTTTGAGAGTAGGTGAAAGATCAGTTCTTTCAGAAATTGCAAGCCAGAAATTATAAATTGATGAATTCTATGAAAAAAATATTATTCCTTCTGACTTTGTTTTTAGTCGTGACGTCTTGTACACTTGCACCGATATACACGCCTAAAAACGCTCGAAGCCTCCCCCCTGGGAATTTTGAAGTGGATATAGGAGTTTATCCCGTAATTTCTGGGAATGCTTCTTATGGTGTTACAGCAGACTTCGATCTCGGTGTCACCTTCGAACAGCAATTGGCTCCGGTGGCTGCTCTTTGGGGAAAATACAGTTTTCTCAATAACCCTGCGGGGTTTGCTCTAGCGGCTTATGGGGGTTATTTTAAAAGTGGTGGGGCCATCAAAGCATCAGGATACATGCTAGGACCAATCGCAAGTTTTCGTACTCAATGGTTTGAGGCGTACATGGCCATTCGCTATAATACTGTCAATTATACTGTTTCTGAAATTTCTCAAAGCGATTCCGATGAATTTATCTTTGATCTCAATTTGGCCCAAAGTAGCATGACCTATTGGCAATTAGACTTAGGCTTTAATTTTTGGGTCACTGAAACTTTTGCGGTCAATATTGGAGGAGTCTACTTTAACTATATTGATGGTGTAAGTAATTCAACAGACTTTACTCCAACTGCGGCAGTTCTCTTTAAATTTTAAAACTTTTTATCAAATTATTTAAATTCGTTGAGGAGAGTATTGAGTTCTTCTAGGACAGTTCTAGCATCATGAACGACTTCATCCGTATCAAATTCAGACTCGCCATCGATCAGTATTTCAAACATCCCTTGAAGTTTGATAATATTATTGTTGAGATCGTGCTTGAGTTTATCGGCATTTGTCATAATTGAATTCCTTTTAACCGTTGGAAGTTTACCAAAAAGCTCCTTTTGGTGTCTAGATTTTTTACACCCCTTTCTCTTTTACAGGCTTTTCCCCGTAGAGCAGTAATTTAGGGTTTAATAGCACTAACTTTTAAATTTTAAAGAAGGATTTGACCATGAAAATGCTATCTATGCTATTACTAGCAACATTTTTATTCTCTTGTAGTAAGGACGATAGTTCAGCTCCAGAACAGAAAAAGGCGACATATTTTGAAGCGAAAAGAACTTATCGCAGCCAACTTAGTCTTCCAAAGCTTTGTGAAAATGGCCAAAGATTGGAGACGGCAAGTACAAATCAAGTTTGTGAAGCTGAGATTACTTTTGAGACGAGTGGAAAAGGAACAACTGAGTTTCTCGTTTCTCAAGGTCTAGAAAAAGGGAAGTACAATATTAGAGGAGCCGTCGTTACAATTGTTTCTAGTGACAAAAACGGTAGTAAATTTAAACTGACCAAGAAAAGTGAATATGAACTTGAAGATTCAGAAGGAAATATTTGGGTTTATATTGATGATCGTGCAGACAATGTGACTGGGACAAATTCAAATAATCACCAAAGTCGTGGTAACCGAACTTATAAAATCCAAGGCTATTGTGGGATTTTAGAGAATTTATCGAGAGAGGGAAGAAATGTTATTGTATACTCTCTTGATACTCAAAAGATTATGAGAACAACTTATAGTCACTACAATGTTGATCAAAACCAGACTTTCAACGGCATGGCGAAGAGAATAACCATTGCTAATGGTTCAAGAAGAGAAGCTAAGAACCTCATTTTTGATTTTGATGATCAAGATATTTACTCAGGGGATCACTTTTGTGTGGTTCAGATCAATGTCGATCACACAAGTGAGACATTGGTGAGTAAGAAGCTGAATAGTGTAAAAAGCCTTCTTGGCTACATTAACAAAAAATACCAATTGAATTTAAAATAAGATCTAGTACTTAACAAAGCCTCTTCGAGAGGCTTTGTTAGGGATTCATTAATTCCTCAATCCTTTTATCAAAATAAGCTTTCAAATCATCAAGATTTTTATCACTGAGCTTTTCGATAGGAAAGTTAGGCATGTAGATGTGGGGCTCATCAAATTTGCCTTCTCTTATGATTTGATAGGAATTTTTCATTCTATTGAGAGCTCGAAACGTTTTGATCTTATTGGGATCAAAAATAGTTATCTCTGGAATGATAGATTGAGAGTTGTGACAATGCAGGCAGGTTCGCTCAAAGATAATTTCACCAACTTGAGGATTACCATTATACCCATAACCTTTTTTGAAATCGCTTGGTGGATGACCAAAGGTGATGGAGAGTTCTTGAAGATATTTTGATTTCAAAAAATTAACTTTCTGGGAATGAGTGGCTTTACTTCTATTGAGAAAATCATAATCACCAGAACTTAAATTGAGATCTTGTAGTTTGTATTGAATGGACCATAGATAATGAACAATGGCCTTGAGTTCATAATCGGAGAGTTTTCTCCCTTTGGAACATTCACGAGAACAGAGCTGAATGGCCTCTTGAAGATTGTGGAGTGCAGGCTTGATAAGATCTTCGCCGTATTTTTTTATATAGTCGCCAGCAAACCAAGTCGTCTTGTTAACAGTTCCATAGAGCGTAGTTCCAGGGAGAATTGCGAGGTTAAATTTTTCTGCGAAATTGATTTTCTCATCAATAGAGTCGACAGCCAGTTCAGGATTTTCCTTGACGAGGTTATGGCAGTGAAAACAACGAAAAACAGGAGACTGTTCGGGCAGTGGTCTCTTTTGAGAATCAGTCGTAGAACCCTGAAAAACAATTTCTTTTCCTTTTTGAATCAGTTCGGGATCAGGATCGAGATAGTGTGTTGGAAGTTTTTCTCCAAGTAACTGCAAAGCCTTTTGCAAGGGAAGCTGGGGGTGAAAATTTGTCGACTGGGCTTGAGTCTTGAGAATGCCAAATTGAATTATGATAAAAATCAATGTTTTCATAGTCTTAACGATATTAGTTTCAGCGAAAAATGAGAAGTTTTTTTGTCAGCTGTTTAGCAGAGTCTATTCCTAGAATAACTTCTAACTCCCTAATTTTCCACAAAATTGGAGAGACCGCTCAGGGAATAATCTTCTATGGTGCTTATAATGATTTTAGGAACTTATCTTTAAAGAGGGAATTGCCGATAGTGTTGGTATCCATGAGTAAACGGTTTGTCGCCCTATTCACATTCAGCGTGTTGTTATTTTCATGTAACGAAAGTGCAACGACAACACTGTCACTTTTTAGCAAAACAAATAATCCAGTAAGTGGTAATCCTGGTGGGCGCGATCCCGCAGGAGGTTCAACTTATTGCTTTCACCCTGAAGCAGACAACTATTCTCAAAAAGCGATAGGGACTGATCCTGAAAACTGTTTGTTTAAGGTTTGTCTTGATCCTTTAAAGCAAGGTTACAGCGTTGATAAAATTTTAGAGTATCAGAAATATATCGATGAAAAAAATGGCTATATTCTTAACGAAGACTCTAAGTGTGGTGGAAGTAATAAAGATGGGAGCTCTACTGTTCAATTTCCAAATGGCTTTGGTAACTATCATACGTATCAAGAGTTTACTCAAAAAATAAAAGAGTATAATAATAAGTATCCTGAAACTTCAAAGATTGTTGTCATGGGAAAATCTCATGAAGGACGACCGATATTAGGATTGCGGATTAGCCATAAAGATAATATTCAGGAAAATCAAACGAATTTACCTATCTTTGCAATTTTTGGGACACACCATGCTCGGGAACACCTCTCAACTGAAGTTCCCCTTCTTATGATTGAGTTTATTCTCGATAAAATGAAAACGGATGAAACTTTTAATGAGCTCTTAAAGTCTCGAGAAATTTACGTATTTCCTATGATCAATCCAGACGGAACTCTTCATGATGTTGAGGGAGGGTTAATTCTGTGGAGAAAAAATTATCGCCCACTTCCTGATGGTCAATATGGAGTCGATCTTAATAGAAACTATAGCTACGGCTTTGGTGGTCCAGGAGCTTCTGGAACGACTTCCAGTGATGTTTATCGAGGACCTTTTGCCTTTAGTGAGCCTGAAACACAAGCTGTTAAAGATTTTGTAGAAAGTAAAGATGGACGCATTAAAACTATGATCACTTTTCATTCTTTTTCTGAGTTGATCCTCTACCCGTGGGGAGGGACAACGGATAAAATAGACGGACGTGATTTTGATGTTTTTAAAACGATGGCCGATACCATGGCGGGCATGAATGGTTATACTCCTATGCAAGCTTCGGGTCTTTATGTTGCTTCTGGAGACACATGTGACTGGGCCTATGCTGATCATAAAATCTTTTGTATGACATTTGAGTTGACACCCAATAGTGGATCTTCAGCAGGTTTTTATCCACGGGATACGGTCATCAATAGTGTCTTTCAAGATAATCAAGCGCCAATGCTTTACATGATTGAAAATACCGACGATCCTTATAAGGTGCTACCATGAAAAAGTTAGGATTCTTATTAATACTATTTAGTTTTCAATCATTTGCTCGAGAAATGATACTTGTGCATATTTATGCTGAAACAGTTGAACAAAGAACTGAAGTTGCTAATTATATACATATTGATCATGTTGAGTTGAAAGGTGAGAAGAAATATGTTGAAGCTCATGTTAATACTCAAGAGCTTCAAGAAATTCGAAAAAATATATCTTATAAAATTGAAGTCAAACAAGTTCTCTATACTGGAACACAAGAATATTTAGCTTATCTCACCAGTGAAAAGCTTGAAGACCCAACTAAGCCTAAAGTTTTCATCATCAAAAGAAAGCTCATGGTCTCAAAAAGAAAAGACCTGACGGCTCCATTAAATGATCTTTTGGATGGGTTTGATATTGTGAACGACAATCTAAAAATATCTCAAGTTCCCGATAAGTTCGAAAGTGCCTCAATTGAAGATTCAACACTCCATCTCAATCCTGGGGATAGCTTTCAAAAGGGAATTCTCATTCTTCGCGGAAAATCCACAGACCCTGTGCAAGATTTCGAAGTCCAAATTGAGTTGACAGCATTTTAAGAATTTTTCATTTTATTCATTATTTCATTCGATTTTTTTCAATTTGAGCAAAAAAGTCTTTATCGAATTTAATTTTTGCTACCTCTTTCATCTCTCTATGCTCTCACGTGGCTTATGAGGAAGTCATATTCTTGATTACTGAAGTCAACTGCTCAGTAGTTTCCAAAAAATTACGATAAGTTAGGTGGGATGGTCTATGGATAAAAGATATCACAACCGATTAAATCATTTTCTGGTTAAGCACAGTATTGTGCCTATTTTAAAAATGGGAGAAGTTTCTCTTGAATGTAGTTTTGTTAACCTTGATTATGCTGGTGGTTGTATCGAAATTCCAACAAACGATTTATTACCCAATAAGATGAAAGGAAAAGAGGATAGTATTCTCATGGATTTTAAAGTCGGTGGGAATATCATTCAAAGAAATGTTCATTATAAAATTTGTTGGGAAAAAGATTTTGATAATAGCCGGAAGATAGGTGTCGAATTTCTTCATATTAAACGAGCGATACGGAGAAATAATCCTCGCTATAAAGTAAGATCAAGATACGCCCCTCGGCTTATCTGTAAGGACCCTCTTGATCCCACTCGTAATGTTTATTTCAATATTGAAGATCTCTCCAGAGATGGGTTTAAGGCCTCTACAAGTTTATCGAACAAACACATTTTACCGGGAATGTTGATCGAAAATGCAAAAGTCGAGTTTGTTTCTCTCGGAAATGTTGAAATATCATTTAAAATCGTCAATACCAGAAAAGATAACGAAAAAAACAATCTCGTTTTTCATGTGGGTTGCAAAGTTTTAAAGAATATCGAAGAGTATGAAAAATTTGTAAGAAAATTTGTCTACAGCTTTGGAAGTGACGAAGTCGGATTTGATGAAGTTGTTGAAGATTTAGGTCGAGAAAAAGAACTTAAGAGTTTTATAAGCTATAAGATTGTTGATGATGAAGATTCTTATAACGAAGTTTTAAAACTAAGATACATGGCCTACAAGAGCAAGAGTAAGGTTGCTCAAGGAACTCAATTCTTGGAGATGGGGGAAGGACTCGAAAACGAAGGGACTGTGTTTGCAGGTTATCTCAATGGAAAATTGGTCTCTACATTTGAAGTTCGAGCGAAAAGCAAAGGACACCAGTTTTGGTTTAGGAAAAATTTAAAAGTCCAAGAAATTCCAGGAATCAAAGATGAGGATATCATTGAAGTGAATAAACTCGCTATCCATCCTAATCTCCATAGCAGTGACGTTATTGTTGGAATGTTTCAGAAAATCCATATTTACTCGATTTCAATAGGGACAAGTTACGGCATTATATCGGCAACAGACCAATTGAAAGAGATTTATACTAAGATTGGTGCAAAACCAACTGGAATTAGAGTTCCTCATCCCAAACTTCAAAATACTTTTCTGAACATTCTTTGTATTTCTCCTGAAATTCATATGAATGCTAAGAATATTAATCCTTATACCTGGGACATTATCTATAGAACATCCTACGATTTTGCTGTCCAATTAGGACTAGTCCCTCCCAAAAAGAGAAACTTGGTCGATAGAACAGCTAGTTTTATCTATAAAGAATTATTTGAACTTAAGAATAAGAAAAAAAATAAAAATAATCATTCCCGTGAATTTAATCTCACAAAAAATGAGCAAGTTCTTCACCCAAGGTGGACTGAAAAACATTTCTCGGCCCTCGTCATTAAACCTTATATCCTTGCAGGGGATAAGTTGCTCGGCGAAGACAAAATAAGTGAAATTCTAGAAGGATTAGAAATTAATCGAGAGTACTTTGATAAGAAGACAAATTGGATTAGTGTCGACTTCTTTGACGAATTTAACGAGAGAATGGCCAAGTATGTTTCTCTTAAAGATCTTTCTGAGATAGCTGCAAAAATTTCAATAAGCCCGGAAGTTCTTGGTGAAAAATATTATCTTCTCAAATATATGTCTTCGCCAAAAATGTTTGTTAAATCTGTTGAAGACTCAGTTACTAAACTTAATATTACTCGAAAAGCGAAAGTTCATTTCTTAGGTAAAAATAAAATTGAAGTTAAAATTTATCTAAAAGATGGATATCGACTACCAAAACACCGAGAATCGACTGATAACTTTCGAATGACGTTTTATCAAGGAACTTCTGTTATTCTGGGTTCAGATCGAGTTTCAGTTGAGCAAACGACAAATAGTTATGATGGAGATGAATGCTGTACCTATGTTATTAAGTGGAAGCCAAATAAAAGTATTTTAAGCTATTTGGTGATGGCCTGTTCACTGGTCCTAGTGAATGGTATTGCAATCTATCAGGGGATTCTCTCTGAAATTCCGAGTTGGAATTTTGTTTTCTTAAATATTGGCGTGGCTTTATTTAGTTATGTTTTTATAAGCCTGATAAAATATTTTGTTTTGAGAAACGAATTTGATGAGTTGATACGGGAATATGAATCATATCAAGAAGATTCTCGTGAACAATATAACCAGCTACAAAGTACGAGAAAGAAACTTAATTTGAAAGTTAACGAGCTAGGAACGCTTCTCGATGTTAATAACTTTATTCAAAATGAAGAAGCAATCCCTAAAATTCTCCAGAATGCTCTTGATTCCCTTCGGGTGAAATTTTCATTTACGCGAGCTTTTATTATGCTGAAAGATAAAGAAGAAAATGCTCTCAAGGTGATGTCTGTTATAAGTGAAACGAAAATTTTTGATGATATTTGGAAGTTTAAAGTAGCACTAACTGAAAAAAGAGATAATCCGCAAGTTATTTCTTCAGTCTTTCATTCTAATAAATCAGCTGTTATTAACAATGTTGAAGAATCATATTTTCAGTTAAATGAGCAATCAAGGAAACTCATTGATTTGTTTGGACCCAAGGCCTTTATCATTGTTCCGATACCTGAAAAAGATAAAGTTCTAGGTGTCATCATTGCAGATAAAGGTGATATGACGGTGAAATACAACAGTGAATCGACAATTGATTTTGCTGGATATCGAATAAATGAAAATGATCAAGAGATTTTAGAAAATATTGGCAGACAATTGGGTATCGCTCTTTCAAAACAATCTAAATACGACGAGTTGAAAGAGTCCTTAGATATATTAAAAAAATATAATCCTGGGATATTTAAAAAGGAATCATTGGAGCAAAATTATCTTGGTATCGGTGGGTACAGTAAGAAATTTGTCTGTTTATTTCTCGATATTCGAGGTTTTTCTCAGATTTCAGAAGATTATCCTGCTGAAATTGTGGTGGGATTATTGAACCAAGTTTTTGAAAAAGCTCAAAAATCTATTAAAGATTCTGGTGGAATTATTGATAAATTTATTGGTGACGAAGTTTTTGCTATTTGGGATTTAAATGATACTACAGATAAAAATGAAGTCTTTGAAAAATCGTATGCTGCTGCTACAAATTTAGTAAAAGAAATTATTAAACTCAATATAGTAAACACACTGAAAGGATTGCCGGTCATTAGAGTTGGAATTGGTATAGACTATGGAGAAGTCATTCGAGGGAATATTGGGACTGAAGATCGAATGGACTTCACCTGTATCGGGAAAACCGTCAATAGAGCTTCTCGTTTACAAAGTTTATCCAAAGATATAGATAGCACTATTGTTTTATCTGAAAATTACTATGAGAATCTTCCGAAGCAATTGCTCTCAAATTGGGAATCAAAAGAGAATGTCGAGTTGCGAGGGGTTAAAGAGGTTGTTAATATAAAGCATAGAAAATATGATTTTTATCCTGATAAATTAAAGATTGAGGAAAATAGAGATGGATCAGATCGAAGCAAAGATAAAAAAGGTTCAAAAGCAGCTTAGAGATCTGCTGATCAGTCATGATTATGCTGAGAAAGGTTTTGAAAAAGAAGCCTATATTCGCTATTTGCAGATGCAATATCACCTTACAAATGGAGTGCAAGAAGACTTTTTTCGTATTGCAGGTAACAGAAGATTTGTAAAAGATAGAAAATTTCGCGATTTTCTTTGTAATTTTGCTCACGAAGAAGAAAATCATTATTTGCTTGCAGAAAAAGACTTAAAAGCTCTCGGTGCAGAAACTGGAGATGTTCCTTTTGATGTCAAATTATGGAAAGGTTATTTTAAACAAATACTTCTGACAAACCCCATGATTCGCTTAGGGGGGACTTGTGTTCTCGAAAATATTTCTAATGGCTCAACCGATTTACTTAAAAAATCGATAGAAAATTCAGATTTTATTGATAAAAGCAACTCTCGGTTTTTAGTCATTCATATGCATGAAGAATTGCCTCATGGCGATCAAATTCTCTCCGCACTCAAACTTCTGGATTTAACTCAAACAGATACTCAAGAGCTTCTGCTTGGAATGAAAGAAAGTACCATCATATTTATGCGACTCATGCACTGGATAATTACAGGTAAAGAGCTAAGCTAAGATTAATTCAATATTTGTTGAAGTTCCCCGCTGTGATACAGTTCCATCACAATATCATTCCCACCAATCAATTTCCCTTTAACATAAACTTGGGGGAAAGTTGGCCAGTTTGAATAATCTTTGATTTGTTGGCGAAGTTCAGGATCTTGAAGAATATCATAGGTTTTAAACTCAACTCCAAGGTTGCTAAAAGCTGCAACAGTGTTGGCCGAAAAACCACATTGAGGGAAAAAGGCATTTCCCTTCATAAAAATAACGATAGGAGAGGCTTGAATAATTTTTTCTATCCGCTTAAGCGTATCGGATTCTTCAAACCCCGTAGGGATTTCATTTGAGACCTTTTGAGCGTGCTCTTCAGAAACGTTTGGGTTGACTACATTGAAAGGATTATTATTTTCACTCATGTCTAGGACTCCTCTTTTTTTAATGTTTTTAAGCGAATAGCGTGTAAAGCATCCTGAAACTCTTGCTTGAGAACTCCCATAACCATTTGGTGTTGCTCCAGGAGCGTGAGATTATTAAACTTTGCTGATGTTATGCAAATTTCTAAATGATCATCGGAGGCCCCACGCATAGGTCCCACTTCCACTTCGGAATTGGGGAAATTCTCACTGAGAAGGCTTCTAATTTTTTCCGTTAACGACATAGGGCATCTCGCTCATTCTTTTTTTCTTTTTTAATAGCAATATTTTTAACATAATGGGAATCCCTAGAAAACATGACAAAGGTGAATACTGCTATGAGTCTTAAGAATTGGGCCCTGTTAGACATCGAAACAACCGGCATTGACCCCACCTACGATGATATTATTGATATTGGGTATCTCTGCTTTGAAGGCGATAAGCTTGTTAAAAAGTATCAAAGCTTAGTTCATACCGAAAAAAATATTTCACCTTTTATTACTCACCTAACTGGAATTTGCGATAAAGATGTGGCCAAGGCCCCTAAGTGGGACAAAGTCGCCCAAGAGTTGGTTGCCTTGAATGATCATTACGTGATTGCCCACAATGCTCAATTTGAAAATTCTTTTCTCGAGATGACTTTGCAAAATACCGGAGTGCAGACTATTCCCGGTGAATTAGGGGGGATGTTCGGTGATAGTATTCCTTTTTTGGCCTTGATGCACCCGGGGCGCTCGAGCTTAAAACTTGAGTCTTTAATCATCGATTATCAAATTGCTGAAAAAGAAATTCACCGCGGGTTTGAAGACTCTCTTGATCTCTTGAAAGTTCTCCTTGCGAGCGTTTATCACTCTTACGATAACCCACAGTTGCGCAGATTTATGATCGATGCCATTGAGCGAATTTCGGAAGATTATTGGTTCAAAAATTTTGTTCAGCTCTCTCGAGAAAGCTTAAAAAAGATTGCGGACCAAATTGAATTTGATTTGGAAAAAGCGACTTTAAAAACTGAAACAAAAGAGAATAAAAAACAGACCCCAGATCGGCAAGAAAAGTCAGTTGCAGTCTTAAGTGGTGAAAATATCAAAAATATTTTTGAAAACGAAAAAGAAATTCAAGAAATTCTTCCCAAGTATCATTTTCGTCACCAACAAGAAGAAATGGCCCTAAAAATAGGGCAAAGCTTTAAGCATGGTATCCACGGGATGGTTCAAGCCCCCACTGGAACAGGGAAGTCTTTGGCCTATCTCATACCGTCTATCTTATTTGCAAAAGAGCAAAAAGAACCCGTACTTCTTACAACGGGAACGAAAGTTCTTCAAAAACAACTTGAAGAAAAAGATTTACCAATCGCCATGGAAATATTGGGAGAAAACAATTCTAAGCTTCAGGTGACAAAACTTATTGGAACCCAAAACCATCTTTGTGAATCAAAATTTCATCACCTAAAAAATAAAGCGGGAGGGTTGTTGGAATACAATGACTTTCGGGAAGGGTTTTCAGAAGCTTATTTTTCAATTCTTTTTTATTATAATTCCCTCGTCAGTTATGACAGCATGGTGACTCGCGAAGAAGTTCCTTATGCTTTAAAAAGAATGGTCGATAAATTCGGACAATGGGAAGAAAACGTTGCTCTCGATTTCAAAAGTTGCTTAGGACGGCGATGCCCGTTTATTGATTCATGTTCTTATTATGTGGGAATTGATCGCGCTAAAAAATCTCATTTGATCATTGGAAATCATGCGCTTACTTTTTCTTGGCCTAAGGCCATCGATCGTCCCCAACATGTCATTTTTGATGAGGCCCATAAAATCGAAGAATCGGCAACCCAGGCTTTTAGTGTTGTTACTTCCCTTGAAAAACTTTCTCGCTTTTTAAAACCGAGCGAGGCCAGCAGTTCAGGAGTAGGAGCGCTCTATTATCTTCTCGGGTCTCAAGAAATTGAAAAAGATCTCCAAGGTCTTCGAAAATTTGTATTGCAAACAACTGAAGATGCGAAAAACCATGTGGATGGAATCAAAATTATGAGTGAGAAAATTGCCAGAGAACTTCCTCGCTATACTTCTGAGTACTGGAATGAGCGCCCGCTTCTCAACAAAGAAAATTCTCCCACAGAGCAAGCATTTTTGAACGAGTGTGTGGAGTTAACCAAAAGACTCGACGCCCTCAAACTTCGCTTGATGGAATACTATGCGATTTTTGAAGTTAAAGAACTCGAAGATGAAAATGAACTGATGGCCTGGAGTTATTTCAAAGATTATTTTAATCATTTGGAAGAATTCCATCACAATTTGCAGACACTTCTTAGTTTTGACGAAAAATACGCCCATAGCTTGCGCTATCACGAAAATGAGGGAATTGAATTGCAGTCTGTCCCTATTGATATCGGAAGTTTTGTCCACAAGGAACTCCTGGAAAAATCAAAATCTGTGGTTTTTACTTCTGCCACTCTCGGCAATATGAAAGGAGACAAGGGGATTACCAATATTGAATGGCTGACGGGATACAATTATCTAGAGCCTGATCGTCGTTATAAAACAGGTTTTTTCCTTGATCCCGTTTATGATTATAAAAATAATGCCAAAGTCTACTTCTGTGACGACGTCCCGCCAATCTATACTAATGAGTATGTTGAAACAATTATTTCTCAGCTCCTTCCTGCTTTGAAAGAAATTAAAGGAAAAAGTCTTCTGCTTTTTTCTTCTTATAAGCGCTTTGAATTGGCGAGAGAGCTTCTTTTAAAAGAGCTTGAAGGGCATTTGGAAGTTTTCTATCAAGGGATGGGGGGCAATGCCGTCGATGAATTTAAAAAAAGTGCCCAAGCCGTTCTATTAGGATTAGAGAGCTTTGGTGAGGGGATAGATATTCCAGGAGAAAAACTCCAGTTTATTTATATTGATAAAATTCCTGATCTTGGAATGGATAATATTTATCAAATGCGAAAAGATTTTTTTGACCGCTCTTTTGGAAATTCTTTTGTGGAATATTTCATGTCTACTCGTGCTCGAAAGCTCCAGCAAAAGCTTGGTCGTCTCATTCGAACTCAAAACGACAGTGGTGTTATCATAGTTACTGATCCAAGAATTTCTCGCTGGCAATCACGCACCTTTAATGAGTTCAAGCAACTTTTAGAACCTTATCAAGTTGAGAAATGCAAGTTAGAAAAAGCAATTTTAAATCTTAAAGACTTTTTCTGTTCGAAAGAACTTGTTGAGCTTAACGATTTGGATTCTGGTCCCGTCCTCCAGCTCTGATTCAAAAGGAATTGAGAGATCTTTGGCAATAGTGAGGACGATAGGTTTTTCATCATCTTCAGACCAAGTGTCTTGTTCATAAACGTGAATTGTAAAGGTATCGTATTCTTCGTTACCCATTATGACGGGTTTCATGTTTTGAGTATCAAAGGTGACATAGAGATGAGATTCTGCTGGAACTTTATTAAATTGCCATAAATTTTCACTACGAATAACGGTGTAGGGAATGCGAGCGCTGGTACCGTATTTTCTATGAATAGCAAAAATAGTTTTCGTCAAAAAACTTGGAGTCATAATAAAAACAGTTTTTCCTGCAGGAATATCTTTTGAAATTTGAGTGTCTTTTGAGCGAAAAGAGTACTTCACACCTCGATCAAATTTTGAGAAGGCGAATTCTTCACTGACCTCGTGAATCCCCACCCTCCGATCAATGGCCACGCGGACTGGTCGAAATTTGTCATTGAGCTCATAAAGGCTTTCAACGGAGAGAAATTGCCCAGTTTGAAGCCTCGACATAAAGGTCGAGTGGTAAAGAATATTTTTTGAATCATAGTTTTCATAAATCTCAAAATATTCGTCAGCATATTTTTTTTTGTTTCTTTCGTAGCGATACAAACCCGAAAAGAGTTTATTGATCGAATCGTGCGTGTTTATGCGAGCAGTCATTGTTTTTCACCCTAAACAAAAAAAATGTACCCTGAGAATGTTTTTTCCATAAAGCACTAAATTTGTTTATGTTTTATGTCTAATATTATATATTTCAATTACAATTTTATCATCGATGAGCAAAAGGTTTCCCTATATGATCAAGTTGAGAAAAGGCCTCAATCTCCCCATCCGTGGTGTTCCCACAATGCAAATTGAAAATTACTCTAAAGCAGCGACCAAAATAGCATTGGTTGGTCCTGACTACGAGGGGATGAAACCAACAATGGCCGTTAAAGTTGGTGACAAAGTTTCAATCGGCGATGTGCTTTTTAGTGACAAGAAAACTGAAGGAGTCAACTATTGTTCAGTGGCTTCAGGAACAGTTCTTGAAATTAACCGAGGCGAAAAAAGAGTTTTTCAGTCGATTGTGATCGCCAATGATGGAAAAAATTTTAAAACTTTTTCACACTACAGTGGGGGAAGTCTTGATTCTCTCAATGCAGAGTCTGTAAAAAAACTTTTAATTGAATCAGGAGAGTGGACTTCGTTGAGAGGAAGACCCTATAGCAAAGTTGCCGACCCTCAAAATGAACCGCATTCACTTTTTATAACAGCAATGGAAACAGCTCCATTGTGTGCCGATGCTAAAACAATTCTTAATCATGAAAGTAATTTAGAAAAGTTCAAGGCAGGGGTTAAAGTTTTATCAAAGCTTGTAAGCAAAAAAGTTTATCTCTGTACTGCTTCTAACATGAAGGAATGCGTGCCTGAAGGAATTAGCAATCTCGTTCACGAAGAGTTCGAAGGACCCCATCCTGCAGGATTGGTAGGAACCCACATTCATTTTCTTGACCCTGTTAGTTCTAAAAAAATGGTGTGGCATATCCACTATCAAGACGTTATTCGCATTGGGCACCTTTTTAAAACAGGAGAGCTGAGTGTTGATGAATATATTTCTTTAGCTGGACCAATGGTTAAAAATCCTAGAATCATCAAAGTAAGAAGAGGGACTAGTCTCAAAGAACTCTTACGTGATGAATTTGCTTCTCAAGGTGTTCGCGTTGTTTCGGGCTCTGTTCTCAATGGTCGCAAAGCTCAAGGTCCCTTTGATTATTTGGGGCGCTACCACCATCAAGTTTCAGTTATTGAAGAAGGGGCTCCTCGAGAATTTTTAGGTTGGCAAAAACCTGGGCTCGATAAGTTTTCAGTGACCAGGGCTTTTGTTTCAGCTTTTTTACCGAGCAAGCTCTATAATTTTACTTCGAGTAAGAATGGAAGTTTACGAGCGATTGTCCCGATTGGTTCTTATGAAAAAGTTATGCCTCTGGATATTCAACCAACATTTTTATTACGTTCATTGATGGCGAGAAACACGGATGTAGCTCAGCAGTTGGGTTGTTTGGAATTAGACGAAGAAGATCTCGCTCTTTGTTCTTTTGTTGATCCGGGAAAAAATGAATTTGGTCCCGTTCTTAGAGAAAATTTAGAAAAAATTGAGAAGGACGGATAGGCCATGAAGTTTATAGAAAACTTATTAGAAAAACAAAAATCTCACTTTGAAAAAGGTGGGAAGTTAGAGAAACTTTACCCTCTCTATGAAGCTATCGATACTTTTATCTTTACTCCACCGGATGTGACATCTCCTGAGTGTACTCACGTGCGTGAATCACTTGATCTCAAGCGCACCATGATGACCGTGGCTTGGGCACTGATACCATGTACTTTGATGGCCATGTACAATACTGGATATCAAGCTAATCTTGCTTTGGAGCACACAGGTCTTGTGGCCACTGGGTGGCGTGCTGATGTGATGAATTTTTTGGGAATTGGTTTTTCAGCAGCTAGTTGCCTTTCAAACTTTGCTTACGGTGCTCTTTTCTTTATTCCTGTCTTTTTAGTGACAAATATTGTGGGTGGACTTTGGGAGCTTTTGTTTTCTGTTGTGAGAAAACATGAAATCAATGAAGGATTTCTTGTAACGGGAATGCTTTTCCCCCTCATTTTACCTCCAACGATTCCTCTATGGCAGGTTGCCGCTGGGATTAGTTTTGGTGTTGTTATTGGAAAAGAAGTTTTTGGAGGAACGGGAAAAAATATTTTAAACCCAGCCCTTACTTCGAGGGTCTTTTTATTTTTTGCTTACCCTGCTCAGATTTCTGGAGATGCTGTTTGGACGGCCGTTGATGGATTCACTGGCGCCACAGCGCTTGGTCAAGCGGCAACTGGTGGGCTATCTGCTGTGAGCGTGAATTGGTGGGATGCTTTTTGGGGATTTATTCCTGGATCAATGGGAGAGACTTCAACGGCTGCTTGCCTCTTTGGAGCATTCTTTTTGATTATTACAGGTATTGGCTCTTGGAGAATCATGCTTTCAAGTTTGATTGGAATGATCTCTATGAGTTTACTTCTCAATAATGTTGGAAGTGATACCAATATGATGTTTGCGATTCCTCCACAGTGGCACTTTGTCCTTGGAAGTTTTGCTTTTGCAACAGTCTTTATGGCCACTGATCCCGTAAGCGCAGCGATGACGGATAAAGGGCGTTGGCTTTATGGCTTTTTGATTGGTGTTTTGGGGATTATCATTCGCTGTGTGAACCCAGCTTATCCCGAAGGATGGATGCTTGCTATTCTGTTTATGAATGCCTTTGCTCCGCTCATTGATTATTTTGTTGTTAAATCAAATATTACGAGAAGGATGAAAAGAAATGTCTGAAAGTCCTATTAAAACGATTGTTGTTGCTTTCCTCTTATGCGTGGTGTGTTCAGTTATGGTTTCATCCACGGCCGTTTTCCTAAAGCCAGCTCAAGATAAGAATAAAGAACTTGATATGAAAAAGAATATTCTCTCGGCAGCAGGTCTTTATGAAGAAGGTGTCGATATTGAAGAGAAATTCAATCAAATCGAAACAGTGGTGATTGATTTTGATACAGGTTTGAGAACTGAGGCCGTTGATCCCGAAAGCTATGATATGGTGAAAGCAGAAAAAAAACCTGATCTTAATGAAAAAATTCCAAGTAGCGAAGATGTGGCAAAACTTTCAAAAAGACCGAAGTATGCCAAACTTTATCTTTTGAAAGGGCCAAGCGGTGAGATACAAGAAATTATTCTGCCTATAAAGAGTATTGGACTGTGGTCGAAAATGTACGGATTTTTAGCTCTTGAAAATGATACCAAAACGGTTAAAGGCTTTGCTTACTATGCGCAAGGAGAAACTCCAGGATTAGGTGCTGAAGTTCAAAACCCTAAGTGGAAAAAACAGTGGATTGGAAAAGAGCTCTATAATAGCAACTGGGAACCTGTTTTTAATATGGTCAAGGGTGGAGTTCAGGAGGGAAATCCTGAAGCCGACCATCAGGTGGATGCTCTCTCTGGAGCAACGATTACAACTCATGGAGTAGAATCTTCTATTCACTATTGGTTGGGACAAAATGGATACGGTCCGTTTTTAAGCAAAATTAGAAGTGGAGAATTTCAATGAAAGTAAAAGAACTTTTATTCAAACCAATTTTAAAGAATAACCCAATTGCTTTACAGATTTTAGGAATTTGTTCTGCTTTAGCCGTCACTGTTCAGTTGAAAAACGTGCTGGTCATGTGTGCTGCGGTGACACTGGTTACAGCATTTTCATCGGCTTTTGTCAGTGTCATTCGAAACCATATTCCCAATAGTATTCGGATTATTGTTCAAATGACGATTATTGCTTCTATGGTTATCGTCGCTGATCAATTTATGAAAGCTTATATTTATGAGCAAGAAAAGCAAATGGCGGTTTATGTTGGGCTTATTATTACCAACTGTATTGTCATGGGACGGACTGAAGGTTTTGCCATGAAAAATGGAGTGATTGCCAGCTTTTTAGATGGTATTGGAAATGGGCTTGGTTATTCTTGTATATTATTCGTTGTTGGTTTTTTTCGAGAACTTATTGGCTCGGGAAAACTTTTTGGAATGCCAATTCTAACGTTAACAAGAGACGGGGGATGGTATCTTCCAAACGGATTGTTTCTATTACCCCCGAGTGCGTTTTTTCTGATCGGCTGTATTATCTGGGTCATTAGAACCTACGACCCATCACAAATTGAAGAATAGTGAGGAGAAAAGATGTTTGAACACTATTTAAGTTTATTTGTTAAATCTATTTTTATTGAAAACTTAGCCTTAAGTTTTTTTCTTGGGATGTGTACCTTTTTGGCTGTATCGAAGAAAGTGGAAACAGCGATGGGCTTAGGGATCGCGGTCATTGTTGTTCAATCAATTACCATTCCTGTGAATAATCTCATCTATAATCATCTTCTGAAAGAAGGAGCTTTGGCTTGGGCGGGCTATCCTAAAGCAGATTTAAGCTTTTTAGGATTGATCAGTTATATCGGTGTTATTGCGGCCATGGTGCAAATTCTGGAAATGTTCCTCGATAAGTTTGTTCCTGCACTTTACAACACCTTAGGTATTTTCCTTCCTTTGATTACAGTTAACTGTGCCATCTTAGGAGGAACTCTTTTTATGGTGGAAAGAGATTATAATTTTACAGAAAGCGTTGTGTATGGAGTTGGTTCTGGAACTGGATGGGCTCTGGCAATTGTCGCTCTCGCTGGAATTAGAGAGAAGTTAAGTTACAGTGATATTCCTGTGGGGTTGCGTGGTCTTGGAATAACGTTTATCACGGCGGGTTTAATGGCCATTGTGTTTATGAGTTTTGGTGGAATTCAATTATAAAATAAAGGTTTATAGTCATGAGTGAAGTCCTTCTTGGCGTCTTAATGTTTACAGTTATTATTTTGTGCTTGGTCTTTTTGATCTTGATTGCAAGATCGAGACTTGTCAGCACAGGGAATATTCATATTGAAATCAATGATGACGATGACAAAAGTTTTGATGTTCCTGCCGGAAATAAATTATTAAATACCTTGGCTGCGAAAAAGATCTTCTTATCTTCTGCTTGTGGAGGAGGGGGAACATGTGGCCAGTGCCGTGTCATTGTTAAGGAAGGCGGTGGCGATATTCTTCCAACTGAGCGCTCTCACATTAATAATCGCGAAGCGAAAGAGGGTTGGCGACTATCTTGTCAGGTAACATGCAAGCAAGACATGGAGATTGAAGTTGAAGAGCAGTTCTTTGGCGTTAAAAAATGGCAATGTAAAGTTCGCTCCAATCATAACGTAGCGACTTTTATTAAAGAACTCGTTCTCGAACTCCCTGAAGGGGAAGCCGTTCCCTTTAGAGCTGGAGGATTTATTCAAATTGAAGCCCCTGCTCATGAAGTAGATTATAAAAATTTTGATATTGAAGAAGAATACAGAGAAGACTGGGATAAGTTTAATTTATGGCGCTACAAATCTGTAGTAAAAGAACCAGTTATTCGGGCTTATTCCATGGCCAATTACCCTGAAGAAAAAGGGATTATCATGCTCAACGTGCGGATTGCTTCACCTCCGCCGAGATTGCCAAATGTTCCGCCAGGGAAAATGTCGTCATATATCTTTAATCTCAAACCAGGTGATGAAGTGACAATCTCTGGTCCTTATGGAGAGTTCTTTGCCAAAGACACAAACGCTGAGATGATTTTCGTTGGAGGGGGAGCTGGAATGGCCCCGATGCGCTCTCATATATTTGACCAATTTAAGCGGATACACACAAACAGAAAGGTCAGTTTTTGGTATGGGGCTAGAAGTAAAAGAGAGATGTTCTACGTCGAAGACTTCGACAGTATCGCTGCTGAAAACAAAAATTTTGAATGGCATGTCGCTCTTTCAGAACCACTGCCAGAAGATAATTGGAAAGGATACACTGGATTTATTCACCAAGTGTTGTATGATAATTATTTGAAGGACCATCCAAATCCAGAAGATTGTGAATACTATCTCTGTGGTCCCCCGATTATGAATAAATGCGTAATTGATATGCTTCTCGATCTAGGAGTGGAAAGGGAGAATATTGCACTTGACGACTTTGGTGGATAGAAGACAAGTTTTTATTTTCGTCACGTTAATAGCATTATTATCGGCGTCTTATCTATACTCAAAAGCTGATCAGACCAAAAGTCTTTCGAAATATCAAGTCGTTTCCTTTGAAGGGAAAACAATGGGAACGACTTATAAAATTAGTCTTTCTTCAACTGAACCCATAAACTTTATTCAAGCTAAAAAAGAGGTTGATTCACTCCTTCTCACACTTAATAAGCAGATGTCTCACTATATGGATGACTCTGTGATTACAAAATTTAACGAGTTTAATTCTAAAAAAGAGTTTCTCGTTCCCAGTGATTTCTTTCATGTCTTGCAGGTCTCAAAAGAAGTTTCTGAAAAGTCTCACGGAGCTTTTGACCCGACTGTTAGCCCGCTAGTCAACATGTGGGGATTTGGACCGAAAAAATTTGTCAAAAAGCCTACTGAGAGTGAAATAAAAAAAGTCATGGACTATGTGGGGATTGATAAAATTGTTGTTTCTGGTCCAGGGAAAATTAAAAAGCAAGATTCGCGCGTTGAGCTTAATTTCTCTGCGGTAGCCAAAGGTTATGCGATTGATAAAGTTTCAGAACTTCTCGATAGTTATAGCCATAACCACCTAGTAGAAATTGGGGGAGAAGTCTTTGCTCGCGGTTATAAAGAACCTCAGACAAAACACAAATGGACTATTGGCATCGAAAAGCCTGTGACAACCAGTTATGTCAAAGAAATTCAGCGCACCATTGAGCTCAAAGATCAATGCATCGCTAGTTCAGGAAATTATCGAAACTTTAAAAAAGATAAAAGTGGTAAGACATGGGGACACACTATTGACCCGAGAACAGGCAAACCTGCTGTAAACAAAGTCAAAGGGTCTTCGGTTGTGGCCAATGATTGTGCCCATGCTGATGCCTGGGCGACAGCTTTTATGGTCGATGGCAAAAAGCTTCTGGAAGCTGCTAAAAAAGAAAATATTGAAGTTCTTCTCTATTAAGGAATAGATCTATGAAAAAAGGAATTTTCCTCGCTTTGCTTTTAATTTCATCAATCGTTTACTCTAAAGATCCAAAAGATTGTAAAAACTATATTTATGGGCGACCCATCGATCAAATTCGAGAAATCCTTGAAGAATCAAACCTTCGGCTAGGGGCTATCAAGTATGGGATTTTAACGATCACGGATCTGAAAAAATATTTCGAAGTCGAACTTCGAATTGCCAAAAATAAACTTAAAAAAATTATTGATAACCCAGAAAAACCAACTTTTGAAAATACGATTATCGCTCTTGAAGATCTTGATAAAAAAATTGGAGTCGCTTTTACTTATGTCGGAAATTATGAAGCCGTCAATTACACGGATTATACCAGTGAGGTGAGTTTAAAACTTGAAAAAGACTACCAAATTTTTTCTGATCTCATAAACTATGATGAAAAACTCTTTAAAAGAGTTGAAAGTGTCTACAAAGATAGAAAAAAGCTGGGATTGGATCGAGAGGATATCGTCCTCATTGAAGATTACTACGACGGTTTTGTTCGTAAAGGGGTGAACCTCCCGAAAGCTAAAAAAGCGAGGCTCACTCAAATTGATCTCACTCTTAAAGAGCTTTCCAATAATTATAGCAAAAATCTTCTCAAGCACCGTGAATCTATTGTTATTGGCTTTTCTGAAGAGGAAATGGATGGCATCCCTGAAGATATCAAAGCTATTTTTAAAGAGTTTGCTTCTAAAAAAGGAATGAAACAGCCTTACGGTACAAGTGCAGTGGGAACAACTTATCGCCAAGTCTTTGAATTTGCCAATAAAGAAAGTACTCGGAAAAAAGTCTATGAGGCTACGGCCGTTGTTGGATCGATGAATGGATTTGATAACACCAAAATCGTTTATCAAATAGCAAAACTTCGAAAGGAAAAAGCTAAAATCTTAGGGTTTAACAGCTATGCCGATTTTATTCTCGATGATCGGATGATTGGCAGTCGTAAAAAGGCTATTACATTTTTAAATGATCTCCACTCAGAAACTAAAAAGTTTAAAGATCAAGATGAAGAAGAACTTAAAAAGTTTGTTGAAACCTTAACGGGGAAATATCACGAAATCGCCCCGTGGGATAATGCTTATTATTCAAGACTTCTTAAAAAGAAATTTTACGATTTTGACCCTAATGATATGAAACCCTACTTAGAGGTAAACAAATTTCTAGGAGGAGTTTTTAAACTCGTCGAAGATTTTTATGGAGTTGAAATTAAACCTGTAGAACTGCCCAAGTTTCATCCCGACGTTATGACTTTTGCCATTGTTGATAGCAAAACGAGACAGCAAGTGGGCTTGTATTATCTCGATCTCTATTCTCGAGAAACTAAAAGAGGTGGGGCTTGGATGAATTCCTTGATGGATCAATACAAGGTAGGTGACAAAAACTATCGCCCTCACGTTGTCAATGTAATGAATGTTCCAAAACCTGCTGGCAGTGATCCTACGCTTCTTACTCTCGATGAAGCTGAAACTCTTATTCATGAATTGGGCCATGGTCTTCACAGTCTTTTTTCTGATGTCAAATATCGAAGTCACGCAGGAACCAGTGTGAAGTGGGATTTCGTGGAAGTTCCTTCGATGACTTTTGAAAAATTTCTATATGTTAAAAAGTTTTTAAAGTCCTTCGCGACTCACTATAAAACGGGTAAGGAAATTCCCGATGAAATGATTGATAAACTTCTCAAAGCAAAAAGCTTCCAAGCAGGAACAGGACTCAATATTCAAACAACTTATGCTCTTCTCGATATGGCCTGGCATACCGATCAGTTTGAATCGATAAAAGATATCAAGAAATTTGAAGATAAACTTTTTGATCGCACTCCTTGGGAGGCTAGTGTCGCTAAAGGACTTATGAGCTTGCGTTTTTCACACCTCTTTGCTGGTGGGTATGGTGCTGGCTATTACACTTATATGTGGTCCGAGGCCCTAGCATCTGATGCTTTCGAATTTTTCGAAAAACACGGCACCCTTAGCCCTGAAATTGCTATGCGCTTTCGCAACTATATCCTCAGTGTTGGTGGAAGTGTGGATGAGTGGGAAGCTTATCGTGCTTTTCGCGGGCAAGACCCTGATATGCGGGCTATTTATCGGGTAAACGGTTTAGAGTAAATTTGTTTTTTTATATTTGCCAGGATCTTAGCTAAAAGAACCTGGCATTTATAAGAGATCTTTGATTAGTGAAGCATTCCTGAACCATCAAAAAATCGGCACATAATATCTTCAGTTGGTTCCAATTCTAATTCCCAGAAGTTTGCTAGAACAGTCGCATTGCCTTCCTCTTGCTTTTTTAGTGATTCAATAGAAAGAGTTCCACTTCTTCCCATATCAACATCAAAAGAATACTTGTGTCTCTCGAGACTGGTATTTTCGACATAGGCATTTACGGCATGTAAACGTTGAACCATTCCAACATTGTCGACCCAACTTTTATAGGTCACTTCAGCTATCCCTCCGCCATTATTCATAAAATCATTACCATCAACGCGAATAACGACTTGGTGTTCGTATCCTTCACCAGTAGGATTGTACCATGAACATTCAAAGGTGAACTCGTGGTATTGAGCAAAAGATAAACTCGAAGATAACATTAATAGAGCAAAAACTATTTTTTTCATATAACCCCCTTAAAATAGTTTTTCCCTTAAACCATATTCAAAATATTCTTTCAACTTTTTAGGTGCTTTCTAGGTACCAGGCTCTTTTTGTTAACTTGACGCAGCTAACGCAGTTGTTTAACGAAAAGAGCCTGGCACCTAGCAGGTGAGTGTGATATAGTGCGTCCATGATAGAAGTCTTTTTAATTACTCTATTTGCTTTTCTTTTGATTACAGCGGCAATGGCCATAGGGGCGATCGTTAAAGGCAAGTGCTTGAGTGGAACCTGTGGTGGGCTCAATGCCATGTTTGGCAAGGGAAGTTGTGAAGCTTGTGAGCACAAAAATGTCTGTCTCGATAAGGACAAGGAGAAAGATAAGGAAAAAAAATCATGAAGGTGCTCTTTGTCTGCTTGGGAAATATTTGTCGCTCGCCCGCGGCTGAAGGGATCTTTCAAAAAATTCTTAAAGATAATAATTTTCACGAAAAAATTTACTGTGATAGTGCTGGGACAGGCGGCTGGCACGCTGGTGAAAAAGCTGATCCTCGAATGAGAGAACACGCTGAAAAAAGAGGGTATGAGCTTTTAAGCAGAGCCCGTCAGTTCGTGCGCTCAGATTTTGATGAATTTGATATTATCCTTGCTATGGATCACTCCAATTTTGAAAATATCTTAAGCCTCGATCCCAATGGCACATATAAAGACAAAGTTAAACTCATGCTTGATTATTCTAAAGGCAACCGGGGAGAGTCTGTGCCCGATCCCTATTATGGTGGGGCAGCAGGTTTTGAACATGTCATTGATCTGCTTGAAGAATCTTGTCAGAATCTCTTTAATGAACTTTCTAAGTGAATAGTTTTTTGTAGAGGGCAATACCTACAATGATCGCGAGTAAAAAACTAACGATATAAAGAAGACTGGAGTTTTCTTTCGCTGGAACTTCTTCATCTTCTTCTAGGCTGGCCGTCTGGCGATCACTGTCTTGAATTTTATCCTTAAGACTATCACTGGCTTCAAAATTATCCATGGCTACAGCGCGAGTTGTTTCTTCTTTTTTCTTCTGATCAACTTCAGTGACTTTAATTTTGCTTAAGTCCTTTTCATAGCCATCCATCTTATTTGATAACTCAGTAAAACTTTTCTTAAAGCTATCGCTTTTAGATTTACTCAACGCTAAGTCGCGAGCTTTTTTCAAACGCTTTTGAATTTTAGGTATAACTTTTTTCCAATTTCCTTTTCTCTTTGTAAAAGGATCTTTGGTGTTTGGGTTATAAGGATTGATATAACTTAAATCAAGGCTTGGGTCTCGGGGTTCATTGCTTTGTCCCTGCAGAGCACTTGTCAGCTGTCTACCAATGGCATGTAAAGTTGAGAGACTTTCTGTTTCATCAAGGTAGCGACTTAAGAGTTCGAGCGATTCAGGGCTTCCGATATTGGTGAGTCCTCCATAGTAAGCGAGAGCACTGTGGCTGTCGGGTCCTTCTTGCATGGCCTCTTCACCATATTTCTCAATGAGTTTTTTATCAGATTTATCTATGTTTCCTTTGTCATTGGTTTCGACGAAGTTTCCATATTCGGTGAAAGCATTTTGGCGAATCATGCTGGTGTATTCAGGTTTATAGCCATAACTTACAGGATCGAGATTTTGTTCAATGACTTGAGTGAGGATACTTTTAATCTGGGCCTTGTCGTCATCAGATTTTATAAGAGAGCTCCAGCTAGCTCCGTGAATTCCCATCAATTGTTCAAGAACATTTTTTTCAGTGATTTCACTTGCACTAAGAGCAGTGACCGAAATAAGAAATGAAAAAAGTATAAATCGTTTCATTGCTTTCTTCCTATTCAATATCCTCTAAGGCAAATGAGTACCAACAGCTAAAAGCGCGGCTCATGGCATAGTCATAACCATCAGTAAAAAATCCATCGTCAGGTTTGTTGCCAAACGATGGGTACATCGTGTTCACGTAGCTGTTCCATTCAATGGTTCCTGATAGCGCTTTGGTATTCTGGGGGATAGGGTCGATAAAATAATAAAATGTTGCTGGACACTCGCGATCTTCGGACAGCCGGTAACTCATTCTTAAGAGTTTATTAAAAGAATTTAATCCGGTATCTGGAGCTGCTCCAGGGTAAGAATATGCAGTATGGTGAAGACCCATCAAGTGGGCAAACTCATGACGAATGGGTGTAAAGGAGTTGAGAATAAATGGAAAACGATACTCAGCCATGGTGACAGCTTGAGCAGAACTTGGAAATCCCCAAAGATAGGAGACTCCAGCACAGCCACCTTCCAAATCGTTTACAAAGATCATGGTGAGTGTCCCACTTTCTCCATAGACACTCGATATTTCTGCAAGCAAATTACAACTGGTATTGTAGTAAGTTTCATCCACCACATTTTTAACTTCTTTCAGTGAAAATTTGATGTACTGGTTTCCTTCAAATTGAAATGCCTGATTAAGGACATCGATTGCTGTTTCTGCATCAGTTTGGGGGTCAGGACTAAGAGCAGACTCAGCTGAATCTATAAAGACAAAAGTAATGGGAATATCAGTGAGAGTATTACAGTGCCCTAGGTATTCACTGTTTTGAGAATCGCTATTGATTTCATCGCAGTGAAGTGGAAGTGAATCTGTAATAATAGGCTCATTTTTAACTTCTTGAATAACGAGTGAGTTCGTTTCGTCTTTCGAACAAGCCTGGAATAATAAAACAAAGAGGGGAAGTAGCCATTTTCTTTTCATACTCCTCTCTTCGGCGAGAGAAGAGGGGAATTGGGGATCTTTTCTGAAGGGGATCAGATTTTCCCGGTGAAAGAACGAAGAGAACTAGAGGTATTTTGTCGATTATTCGTTGAAAAAGGCTAGAGCCGCGGCTCCTTGGACTGCTCCATGTTCAACCGAGAGTTTTGATATGCTTAATTCTACTGTGGAAGAGATTGTCGGAAAAGCATAATCTTTGATCTTTGACTTGATCATATCAAGAAATTTCGGACCGGCTACCATGCCACCACCAGCAAGAATAATTTTTTTAGGAGAAAACAAAACAGATATTTGTTCTATCCCAATGGCAAAGTAGCGAGCTGTTTTATCGTAAGCTTGTAGAACTCGCTCGTCATTTTTGGAAAATAACTCGAGAATTTCACTGTAGTGAAGGGGTTTTTGGTAGATTTCTTCAACGGTTTTTTTGATTCCAGTGACTGAACAATAAGTCTCAAAATGCCCTTGTCCACCGCAACCACATTTTCTTCCATCGGGTTGAAGAATGAGATGACCTGCTTCCGAAGCAAGACCAGTGTGTCCTGTAACCAGTTGGTTATTACAAAAAATTCCTGAACCAATTCCGGTTCCAACAGTAATGACGCAGAAGTTGAGGCTATTCTTCCCTGCACCCCAAAGCTTCTCGCTAACAGCAGCGACGTTAGCATCGTTTTCAATGAAAACTTCAAAAGGAATTTTCTCTTCAATGAGTTTTTTAAAGGGAACCGTTCCCCATTTGAGATTAGGCGGATTGAGAATTTCTCCCGTATGAGATGAATAATTGGGAACTCCAATTCCGGCTTTCATTTCTTTTCTTGGATAATTCTTCGTTTCCAAAATTTGATTTATTTCAAGTGCCAGGCGATCTAAAAAATCTTCAATAGGTTTGTGAGATTCAGTGGGAAAGTGGTGGGCATCGAGAATTTTTCCGTCACTATCGACTATACCAATTTTGGTATTTGTTCCCCCAATATCAATTCCTAGTGCTAGTAAACTCATGAAAAGATCCACCAAACACTGAGAACTAAGATGACTAAAACAACGGAGAGACCAATATCAAATTTGTATTTTCCATCTCTCACGATATCATCTTTAATTTCCATATTAATTTGGACTTTTTTCTTTTTCGATCTTTCTTGAGTGAGCAAACTCACAATAATCATTAAGCTGGAAGTAAAGACAAAAAGATAAAGGGCAAAATGTAAGAAGTTTGTTTTTTGAAACCAGCCAAGAAATCCAGTTGTATCACCTTTGTTAATTTCTAGGACAAGCCGGGTGATCCCGAGAATGAATCCCGAATAAAGTGCTGTTAAGGCTCCATAGCTATTAATTTTACTCCAGAGAAGCCCAAGAAAAAAGATGGCAGCAATTGGTGGAGAAATATAGGCTTGAACACTTTGAATGTAAGTGAAGAGCTCTCCTGAAACATATTTCATCATGGGTATCCAGAGAATTCCAAAGACAACGAGAACAGTCGTTGCAATTCTTCCGACTTGGATAAGTTTACTTTCCGAAGCATTGGGGTTTCGTCTTTTAAAAATTTCGTAAGTTATAAGTGTGGAGCAAGAATTAAATACTGATGAAAGAGAACTCATCAAAGCTGCCAATAATCCTGCAATAAAAAATCCCTTAAATCCTATGGGAAGAACGTGACTTGCCAGAGTAGGGAGGGCGAGATCAGCTTTGGGAAGTGTAAACAATCCTTTCTTTGAGAGCGCAAGGGCGATCATTCCTGGAAAAACAAAGATAAAGAGTGGGAGGAGTTTGAGAAAACCAGCAAAAAGACTTCCTCTTCTTGCTTCAGTAATATTTCTGGCCGAAAGAGCTCTTTGAACAACATACTGATCAGTACACCAATACCAAACACCTAAGATTGGAGCTCCAAAGAGTATCCCTGTCCAAGGGAAGTCGGGATCACTGGAAACCTTCCACATTGAGAAAAATGAGGCATCAAGTGTATTGCCTAGCTCACTGACTCCGCCGAGATACTCAAAACCAAAATATGTAATAAATAGAGAACCCAAGAGCATGACAATCATTTGGACCATGTCTGTATAGATAACGGCCTTGAGACCCCCTATAATAGTATAGATCCCCGTCGTGACCACCACGATTCCTGCACCAATCCAAAAAGGAACACCAATGGATTCGAAGACCACGGCCCCTGCATAAATGGTAACGGAAATTTTTGTGAGCACGTAGGAAACGATAGATATAAATGTGAGATAATTTCTTGCCCCGGGGGAAAACCTTTTTTCTAAAAACTCCGGCATCGTTGAGATGGAGTTTTTGAGATAATAGGGGACGAAAAACCAACCTAACAATAAGAGAACAAAACAGGCGAGGATTTCAAACTGAGCGACCACAACACCAGTGGAAGCCCCGGATCCTGCTAAACCAACCAAGTGTTCTGAGCCAATATTGGAAGCAAAAATAGAAGAGCCTACTAAGAACCAACCTAAGTCTTTTCCTGCAAGAAAATACTCTTCTGAATCCTTATGACGCCCTTTGTCTGTAACGGCATAGGCGAAAGCAAATATGACTATAAAATAAAAGGCAATGATGCCGATATCGAGACCTGATAATGCGAGAGTGTTTTCCAATTTAAATTTCCTAGGTTAAGATTTTTAACAATTATCTAACTTTACTTCAATGAAAAGAGAGTTTTATGAAAAAGATCTACCTATATTGTTTATCAGCCCTATTATTGTCAAATAATCTTTTTGGCCAAGATTTAGAGCGCTGGATAAAAAAACAATACAATCTTTCTTTGAAGCATATGCACAAAAATATCTCTGTCAGTGATGCAGTTTATAAAGGATTCGTCATTGCTTCACCAGAGAGAGTAAAGCCCAATTACTACTATCACTGGGTTCGCGATGCTGCCCTTGTGATGCGTTCCCTCGATATCGCTTACCAGCTTGATGATCAGAGACGCTATTTCAAAGATTACGTGAATATCGTCGATAAACACCAAACGAATCCCCACAATATTGAAGATTTAGGGGAGGTTAAATATGAAACGAATGGCGCTGCCTTTACCGGACCATGGGGAAGACCTCAAAATGATGGACCGGCCCTAAGAGCTTTGACGCTTAGTTATTATGCCTTTGATCTCCTGGCTAGCGGGAAACCAGATGATAAATCTTATGTGAAACGCTACCTCTATCGACGGGAACTTCCTGCACGCACGGCCATTAAAAGAGATTTGGAATACGTGTCCCATCATTGGAGAGATCAAGACTTTGATTTATGGGAAGAAGTTAAGGGGAATCACTTTTACACCCGAATGGCGCAGAGAACAGCTCTTCAAGTAGGAGCGAAGCTTGCCCGTGAACTGGGAGATGATCCTGCAGCTAAAAGTTATGAACGCGAAGCTGGAGAGATAGAAAAAGAACTAGAGAAACACTGGCCAGGAAGTCGCAGCCGCTACATTCTTTCTACCATCAATTGGGTTTCGGGCGAACAGAATAAACCCAGCAATCTCGATTCATCTGTTATTCTTGCCGTCAACCAAGTATGGATTCCTGGGCAAACTTTTTCTCCAGGTGATGAAAGAGTGATTGCAACAGCTAACGAATTAATCAATCGCTTTAGAAAAATATACAAAATCAATGCTCGCTATAAAAAAGGTGTGGCTATTGGTCGCTATCCAGAAGATGAGTATTCCCCGACTGAGGGAACTTCGATGTGGTCAATGTCTCAAAAAAATAAATTCCGAGATGTTCCTGACGAAGACCGCAATGGTAACCCATGGTTTCTTCTCACCAATGGCATGGCCGAGTACTTTTACAATATGATTCTTTATTACGATAAAGAAGGTGAGATTAAAATCACTTCTCGAAGTGTTCCTTTTTTCAGAGAGCAGTTGAAAATTTCGGTAAGCCCTGGGGTAATTAAAAAATCATCATCTAAATATCTTTCCATTATTGAGGCTCTTAAAAATGAAGCTGATGAGTATCTTGGAAGAGTTAAGATTCACAGCGACGAAAGAACGGGGCGTATGGACGAGCAACTTGATCGCGATTCTGGATTTATGACAGGAGCTCCTGAACTTACATGGAGTTATGCTTCTTTCATTACAGTTGCAAGAAAGAGATTGGAAGTTCTTCATCTAAAAGAATTCAAAAACTAGAAACGCCGTCTCATAAATACTCCATCTTCTTTGTCATGATCGAAAACTCCTCCTTGCGACGTGTAGGATCGTCGTTTCCGCCATTCCTTGAATCTGAAGCATTTCTGTGCGGCTTCCTTTAGTTCGTTATTGAAATGAGTTCTAATACTTTTTTTTCTTGAAATGATTTTTTCGCGAGTTCAATAATCCTAATGACATTGAGAGCTTCTCGAGCGTAGACAGGCGGAGGGAGATTTTCAGTGATCGCTTGGGCGAGTAAAAGATAAAAATCAGTATAATTACATTCAGAGAGTGGAATTTCTTTTTGTTCGTCACTGTTGATCAGAAGAGCTTTTTCTTTCTCAAGTTCTCTATTCCAAGTATCAGTTAAAGGGATAACATCGGATCTTAAGAGAGCTTCTTGATTATCGAGTCCATCGCGAGTGAATCCCCAGTTTTTTCCCGAAACTCTCAAACGAGTTTTATTATCTTGAACATAAGTTCCCGCTCTCAAGATGACTTTGGTTTTTGGGTAGTGAAGATGCAGTTCAAAGTAATCATCGACTTCGTTGGTTTCCTGAAAGCCTAAATCGCAATACAGAGATTGTGGAGAACCGAAAAGATCCAGGCACTGATCGATGAGATGGGGACCTAGATCCCACAAAATTCCTCCTCCAAAATCTTTTTTATCTCGCCAGTTTTCTTTTTTGTGAGCTTTATAACGATCGAAATACGATTCGAAGAGATAGACTTCTCCAAGAGTTTGGTTGTTGATGAGTTCTTTGAGTGTGAGAAAATCGCGATCCCATCTTCTATTGTGAAAGACACTCAAAATCAAACCTCTTTTTTCTGCGAGTGCGATGAGTTCTTCTCCTTCTTTCGAATCTAATACAAAAGGTTTTTCGACCAACACGTGTTTTCCCTGTTCCAGGGCTTGGCGGCACTGAGAGAAGTGAAAGTGATTAGGGGAAGTGATGATGACAAGTTCAATATTTGCATCGCTAATAACAGTTTCAAAAGTTTTGGCAATTTTAGCGTCTGGAAAATATTGTTGAACTTCTTTTGTACGTGAACTTTGAACGCAACAAACTTCAAAATGCTCAAGGGCTTTTAAAAAAGGAGCATGAAATGATTTTCCAGAGAGACCAAAACCAACGAGTGCTGTTTTAATCATGACAACAATTCCTCGCCTGCGTTGGCCTAGGGAGAAGATCAACTCCTCCTTCACAGAAGGGCTGGCATCTTATGATTCTCTTAATTGTCAGGAACAATGCTTTGGGGAAACTATAGGTTTGAAAGGCTTCAATAGCGTATTGAGAGCACGTCGGATAGAAGCGACAGCGATTGCCTAAATAAGGCGAAAGCGCGTACTGGTATAGTTTAATCATTTGGATTAAAATCAATTTCATAGTGAACCAATAACATATTGCTAAAAGATAATGGAGTAGAAAAAGATGAAATTCTTATTTTTCTTGTTGCTTTTGTGGGGTTGTTCAAGTGGACGAGTGACCAATGTGAGAAAAATTCCCCTGCGCGATTTTTTCAGAAATTCAGAGATGACACATCTCGGAATCTCTCCCAAGGGTCGGTATATTTCCTATCTCAAGCCTTATAAAAATCGTCTCAATATTCACATTCGAAACCTTGAGGGTTTTGACGATGAAAAACGAATAACAGAAGTAAGTGATCGCGATATTGTTCATTATTTTTGGAAGAGCCCTGAGCGAGTTGTCTACATGAGAGATTTCGGGGGGGATGAAAATTTTCACTTTTTTGATGTGAATATCAAAACAGGGGAGACTAAAGATCTGACTCCTCATGAAGGTGTAAGGGCCATCCTCATTGATTCTTATGAGTATGTTGATGACGATACCATTCTCGTAGGCTTGAATTTGCGCGATAAAAAGTTTTTTGATGTCTATCGGCTCAATATCATAACTGGTGAGAAAAAATTGGTCTTAAAAAATGATAACGGTTTTACATCTTTTTTAACGGATCATAGTGGGAAATTGCGAGGGGCCATCAGTACTGATGGAGTCAATCGTTCATTTTACTTTGAGAGAAAAGGAAAGTGGAAAAGACTTATCACCACTAATTTTAAAGAAACTTTTTATCCTATTGTTTTCGATCGCGATGAAAGGTATCTCTATGCTCTCTCAAATCTTAAAAGAGATAAGACGGCTTTAGTTCTTTATGATCCTTTGAATAATAGAGAAGTTAAAAAGATTTTTCAGCACAACCAAGTTGATGTTGATGATATTGAGTATTCTGAAAAATCGAAAAAACTTTTGGCCATTAAATATGTTACTTGGAAAGACCAATACCTTTTTAAAGATAGTGGTTATGAGAAAATGTATAATGAAATAAAAGAAACTTTTCCCCAAGAAGAAATTAAAATTTCAAAATCAGATCGTGATGAAGAAAATTATATTGTGATTGCTTACTCCGATCGAAATCCTGGAACTTATTACGTCTATAATAAAAAACAAAAAAAGATGACTTATTTGGGAAGTCGGGCCCCTTGGTTGAAGGCTGAAGAACTCGCACCAATGGATCCTATCGAGTACCAAGCGAGAGATGGGTTGATGATTCATGGCTACCTAACGTTGCCAATTAAAGATAATTTAAAAAATCTTCCACTTATTGTGATCCCTCATGGAGGACCTTGGGCTCGGGATGTTTGGCAATATAGCCCGACAGTACAATTTCTTGCCAATCGAGGTTACGCCATTTTTCAAATGAATTTTCGTGGCTCTGTTGGCTATGGAAAAAAATTTTGGATGGCCTCATTTAAAAAATGGGGCAAGGAAATGCAAGACGATATTACTGATGGAGTCTTGTGGCTGATCAATAAAGATATTGCTGATCCGAAGAGGATTTGTATTTATGGCGGAAGCTATGGAGGTTACGCCGTACTCGCCGGGCTTGCCTTTACGCCTAATCTCTATGCTTGCGGAGTCGATTATGTTGGAGTTTCTAACTTGTTTACTCTTTTAAAAACGATTCCACCTTATTGGGAACCTTATCGAGATATGTTCTACGAAAAAATTGGTCATCCAGAAAAAGATTATGAACTTTTAAAAGAAGCTTCGCCTCTATTTCACGTTCAAGATATTAGTGCCCCGCTCATGGTTGCTCAAGGGGCTAACGACCCCCGAGTTAAAAAAGCCGAATCTGATCAAATTGTTGAGGCCTTACGGGCCAGAGGAGTTGATGTGCCTTACATCCTAAAAGAAAATGAAGGGCATGGTTTTCGCAATGAAGAAAACCGCTTCGAACTTTATGAAAAAATGGAAGATTTTTTTGAAAAATATCTCGAACCAGGAAAAGACATATGAAAGGATCCATTCTCAAAATGAAAGGTAAATTAGGAGAAAAAGGCGAGGTCGAGTATCGCCTTCCAGTGGGAGAGGAGTTGGTTTCTCTCAATCCTTTTATTGGCAAAGAAATGAAATTGGAATTCACCGGGAATATCTATTGTATCGATACAGGGAAGAAAATTAATAAGTCTTATAATAACGGATATTCCTATGAGTCTTTTGTGAAACTGGCTGCCTGTGACGTGTGTATCGTCCAACCAGAGAAATGCCACTACCACAAAGGGACATGCCGAGAACCTTTGTGGGGGGAACGCGAGTGTATGCAACCTCACTTTGTCTACTTGGCCATCACTTCGGGAGTGAAAATTGGAATAACTCGAGAGTCTCAAATTCCAACTCGCTGGATTGACCAAGGTGCCTGCTATGCTCTTCCCATTCTCAAAGTTAAAAACCGCCTTGCTTCAGGGCTAATTGAAGAGGCGATTAAGACTGAGGTCAACGATAAAACTCAATGGCGAAAAATGCTGGAGGGAACTCCTGAGCGCGAAGATTTGAAAGAGTTTCGCGATACTTTGTATAAGAAACACAAAAAAGAAATTGTGGAGATGAGAGCTGAAACATTAGAAGAAGAAGTGGTTGAAATTCATTTTCCTGTTGAAGAATACCCTCAAAAAATTAAAAGTTTGAGTTTTGATAAAACTCCAGTCGTTGAAGGAAAATTACTTGGTATTAAGGGACAATACTTAATCTTTGAAAACTCAGTTTTAAATATTAGAAAGCATCAAGGTTACGAAATTAATTTTTCAAATTGAGGAGGGGAGCTTGCCTCGCCTTACTGGCAAGACAAACTCGTTTTTTTGAGCATTTCGTTGTAGTTTTGGTCGTCGAAATTATCTAGGATAAGACTATTGCCTTCACCTATTTCAGCAATGTCGATAAGTATTTCTGATCTTCCGTAAGCATCCATTCCGTATTGTATAGTGTGAATCTTAAGCTCTGTGATGGAATCGCGTGCTTGGAGTTGTTTGAGGTTTTCTACTTCCATAAGTATATTGTCAGTTTTGACAACTCCAAACTTTTTAAAAAGTTCACAGCCATCTTCT
Source organism: Halobacteriovoraceae bacterium (assembly GCA_020635135.1). Lineage (GTDB taxonomy): Bacteria > Bdellovibrionota > Bacteriovoracia > Bacteriovoracales > Bacteriovoracaceae > JACKAJ01. The sequence goes on along the minus strand of JACKAJ010000015.1, from coordinate 619,760 downwards.
TCTGAACAAGGTTTACCGTCTGTGAAAAAATTCACTGAGTATTTATCTTCTCCTTGAGATTGATCAGCCTCATCTGCAATAACTTCTTTGATCGATCTAAATGTATCTATATAAGGAGTGAATCCTGAGTCTCTTGATCGATCTGCCTGGCGTTCAATGATTCGTTTGATTTCTTGGAGGTTTTGAAATTCTCGATTTTCTCCGCCATTGATAACAATCCGGCTATCACTAAATTCTACAAAGAGAAACTTTTCATTATCTGAATTTTCTTTGAGATCGAGAGCATCGAGTAGCTTTTGATAGCGAATTCTTTTAGGATCTGAATCTGTGGCATTACTTGTTGATGTATCAAAAGCAATGATGTGCTTGTGATTATCACAGACCCTAGGAAGGCTTCCTTTTCCATTGGGATCGTTCGCTGCTGGAGAGTCACCGATTGATCCTGGAGCCACCGTTTTTTCTTCTCCACTGGAATCATTTTTAGCAAAAAAATCGCGTCCACCACAAGAAAACAATAATAGTAAAATTAACAATTTCATAAATACCCCTTTCTTCCCTTTTATCCATTTTAAAGCTTTGCGAGTTTTTAAAAGCGAGTTCTCTAGGGGGTATTAGCAGAAAACTATTGAAAATCAGGTAGTTACAAATGTTGGCAGACCTCAATCAACGAGAAAAATTATAGCAACAAATGTTGTCAGTTCCGACTTCAGCTCTCCTAAAATAAGAGAAGCTTGATAATTTTGAGTTGTTCAAAAAAGATTTGCCGTAGGTATTCAAAGAAATTTGAAGTTTTCACCCCTTCAAAATATATTTGAAGGTCTTTATTTTTGATCTCCATCATTTTAAGGGCCAAGTGGATGCGAGGGAGATGATAGTCGTGAGAAATGATTAAGACGTTTTTAAATGTTTTGTTTTCGCTTAGAAATTTTAAAGTCATCTTTACATTGTCATAGGTATTTTGAGCTTGAAAATCAAGTTCAATAATTCTTGAAAAATAGTCGATGTATTCTTGGGAGTCCTCAGTGATGTTGAAATGTTTTTTCAAAAGAATAATCAATGTGTTTTTAGAGTACACACCTGAAATCAAAATTTTACTGGAGGGGTGTTGAAGTGAGCGCTCCAGGGCTCGATTAATTCTTCCTTGATCCCCTGTAAAAACGGCGATGAGGTCAGGGGATTTATGGAAAAATTTTTCACGAGAGTCTTCCATGAGTCTTTGGGAATAGTAGTGATGCCCTAGAGGAAAAATCACGATAATAAAGGATATGGCCAAGGCGGAAAGAAGGATTTTTCTACGTGTTCGCTTCTTTTTGACGTCGTCGGATTCAAATAAATAGTTCTTATTATCGAAGACCATAAGCTACTATTGTGACTAATTAATGGCCATTCAACAATGCCTGGTAAAAAAAAATGAGGATGACAAAAAATGAAGTTGGAAAAAAAATGGATAAACAGATGCAGATCAATATAATTGATTTGGTTAAAGTCCTATCGCAAGTGAAAACACATAGATAAGAACGAGAGTCACTGAAAGAAGCCAAAAATAGAATTTAACAATGTATTTTTCCCTGGTTTTCATACCGTCAACCTCAATAAAATTCATAACATTATCATCCTGATATTTCTTTAGAGTAAGACGTTGCAAAATAAAGGCCAGGAACTATGGGCCAATTTTTGATTTGGTAAGAAATTTTGGTATCAAATTGCATTGACTAAATTAATAAGGAAAGCCATTTTGCAACCTCTTAGCGAGCAGCGATGACCTCAATTTCAATCAATGCTCCTTTGGGAAGTGCAGGAACTTGGACGCAAGATCGAGCTGGATAGGGTTCTTTAAAAAATCCAATATAAGCTTCGTTAACAAGAGAAAAATTTGCGAGGTCTGTGAGAAAAATAGTTGTTTTAAGAATATTTTCTCTTTTTAAATTTGTTCCTTCTAGAAGAGCATCAATATTTTTCATCACACGTTGAAGTTGATCGTCAAAAGTTTTTTCAAGTTCACCAGAGTCAGGATTGATTCCAATTTGTCCTGAAAAATAATAAACACCGTTGTACTCAACACCTTGAGAATAAGTTCCAACTGCTTGAGGAGCGTTTGTGTTATTAATGACGTTTTTCATTTTTAGCCTCTTTTGCTCTTTGAGAAATAATAGCCGTTAAGTGGCTCATACTTATAATTTCTTCTTCGTTAGCTGTTCTTTGAAGAATGTTAATAGGATAATCCATAGGAGTCAGAATAGGGCCAATTGGAGTAGCTCCACCTAATTGAACCAACAGTTTATAAGCAATATTCGCTGAACTTAAACAAGGAAAAATTAAAATATCAGCTGATTTATCTAATTGGCTAAAAGGAAATAAACTGGAGAGAAGTTCATTGTTGACTGCAACGTCAGCTTGCATTTCTCCATCGGCAATAATGTCAGGATGATTAGCTTGGAGTATTCGAACGGCTTCAGACATTTTTTGAGCGGATACAGTTCTATTGGATCCAAAGCTAGAATAACTTAAAAAAGAAACTCGAGGCTCTTTATCCATCAATTGGCGATAAAGCTCTACAGTATTGACAGCCGTTTCAACCAGATCAGCAGCAGGAGGATTAGATTGGAGTGTACAGTCTGCGAGAAAAACCACTTTATTTTTAAAAGTGAGAATAACCACACCCGAAGCTTTCTTTTTATTTCTATTTCCTAAAACTCGAACCACTGGTTTGAAGGCTTTAGAATAAGTTTTTCCAAGACCGGTAATCATCCCATCTGCATCTCCCATTTTGACCATCATAGGACCAAAATAAGTAGCTCTGGACATCGTATCAATGGCGTATTCTTTGGAGAGTCCTTTTCTTTGTCTTTCATTATAATAAGTTTCGCAATACTCTTCAAAGCGAGGGTGCTCAGTAGGGCAAACAATAGTGAGATCATCGAGATTATCAATTTCAAATTTTTTGATCGCTGCTTGAATTTCATCAGAATCGCCAAGAACGATGGGTTCAATAACACCTTCATCTCTTAGAGTTGATAGAGCTTTGAGAACTTTAAAATGGCTTCCATCGGTGTAAACGAGACGCGGTCTTTTGTCTTTAGGAAGTTTTGAGCGGATATCGCGCATAAAACTTGAAGCGTTACCTAATCTCTCTTCTAGAGATAGAGCATATGTAGAAAGATCTTCGATTTTTTTAGTGGCCACTCCGCTATCCATGGCTGCTTTGGCAACAGCAGGGGCGACGTGACTGAGAACTCTTTTATCAAAAGGTTTAGGAATAAGGTATTCTCGACCAAATTTAAAGTCTCTATTTCCATAGGCAAGGCGAACATCGTGAGGAACTTGCTCGCGAGCTAATCTCGCTAAGGCATTCACCGCTGCGATTTTCATTTCTTCGTTGATTGTAGTTGCTCGAACATCGAGAGCTCCACGGAAAATAAAAGGAAAACCTAATACGTTGTTCACTTGGTTAGGATAGTCACTTCTACCAGTAGCCATGATGGCATCATCTCTCACTTCTGCGACTTCTTCAGGGAGAATTTCAGGATCGGGGTTGGCCATGGCAAAAATAATAGGATTCTTAGCCATTGTCTTGACCATTTTAGCATTGAGGACTCCCTTTTGAGACAGTCCAACAAAAGCATCGGCACCATCCATTGCTTCTTCAAGAGTTCGCAATTTAGTTTCTATTGCAAATTCTTCTTTATAGCGATTCATCCCATCTGTTCGACCTTGATAGATGACACCTTTTGAATCGCACATGATAATATTTTTCTTATCGACTCCCATGGCAATCAAAAGTTTGGCACAAGCAATGGAAGCCGCTCCGGCTCCACTAAAAACGATTTTTAATTTGTTTATTTTCTTTTTGATAACTTCAACAGCATTAATAAATGCGGCACTGGTAATAATCGCCGTTCCATGCTGGTCGTCGTGAAAAACTGGAATCTTAAGTCTTTCACGCAATTGTGTTTCCACTTCAAAACACTCCGGGGCTTTAATATCTTCTAAATTGATTCCCCCAAAAGTAGGCTCAAGAGCAGCAATCGTATTGACCATACCCTCAATAGTTGTCTCATTGATTTCAATATCAAAGACATCGATGTCGGCAAACTTTTTGAAAAGAACACCCTTGCCTTCCATAACGGGTTTACCAGCTAAGGCCCCAATTTTCCCTAGCCCTAAAACAGCAGAGCCATTTGAAATGACCGCGATTAAGTTTCCTTTATTGGTATACTTGTAAACTTGCTCTGGATTTTCTGCAATTTCTAGGCACGGCCACGCAACACCAGGGGAATAGGCATTGGAAAGATCTCTAGCCGTGTGGCAGGGTTTGGTCGGAATGACTTCTGTCTTTCCTGGTCGGCCTTCACTGTGGTAGTCCAGCGCCTCTTTTTTTCTCTCTAAACGACTGTCAAAACGAATCTGGCTCATAGAGCCCAAGAATACCGTGCAGTCAGCTTTGCGTCAATACGCCAGAGGAGATATACTTAAAACATATGAAGTATTTTGATGGAATAAAATATTTAGAGTCTAAAGCAGCAACAGCAGTTGGTTATGGGTACTGGGAGGCTGGGCGCGAGGAACTTTTATTTTTGGGAGAGGCCAGTGATAAAAGTTTGTTTGATATTGCGTCGATTACTAAAGTAGCCATGACGACATTGCTTTTGATGGATTTGGCCCAAAAAAATGAAATCAATTTAGGTAAAAGCGCAACTAGTTATTTGTCGGAATTCGAAAAAAATATCAATCTCATTCATCTTCTCACGCATACTTCGGGGTTACCGAGTTGGAGACCTCTCTACGCGATTTTAAAAAATCAAAATGATTTTATTTCGTATCTCAATCGTCTTGAATTAGAGAATCCTCCTGGGGCAAAGCGTATGTATAGTGACCTTGGATTTATACTTTTGGGTAAACTTATAGAAAAAATTTACAATCGCGATTTGTGCTCTGTTTTGAAAAGTGAAATTTTAGAAAAGCACCAATTAAATGAGTTAACATATCAAGGGAATTTAGAAAGCAGTCAAGCTATTCCTACTTCTCTTGGGAATCCCTATGAAAAAAAATTGACTGCAAAGTATGGCAGACAATATGAACAATGGAGAGAGTATCGTTTACAGGGTGAGGTGAATGATTTTAATTGCGCACAAGTTTTTGGAGGATTAGCCGGGCATTGTGGATTGTTTTCCAGTGTTCGAGGTCTTTTGAAACTTGCGATTATAATCAAAGAACATCCACAATACGAAACTTTTACGAAAACAACGAGAAAAGAAAATGCCTTAGGTTTTGCAAAAGCTGAAGATGTCTTAAAGTTTAAATTTTCAGAAAGTACCGTTGGTCACCACGGATTTACAGGTTGTAGTCTTTTTATCGATAAAATTCAGCAAAAAATTCTTGTGGTTCTTACAAATAGACAATTTGGGGGGCTTCAAAAAAATGGAGAGTATCCTGACTGGAAAAAATATTTTCGATTGGAGGATTCTTGAAAATTAATTGGCAACTTGTTGGCTTCTTTGCGGGAATATTTATCACACTTTATTTTCTCGTTTATAACAATGAAGTTTCTCACGAGAGAGTCAATGGCGATCACTCACATGTCAAAAGAGTGGTGAAGAGAATAAAACGTCTCAAAAACACTGATAAATCTGAATCTTCTAAAGTTTCTGATGATGTGACTGAGGAGCAAGAATTAACAACTGCCCCCAATCAAGAAACTCTCAAAGAATTTAAAACGCTTTCCAATCAAATAAAAGAAGAAGACAAACAGTGTATCGATTCTATGGAAAAACTCTTTAGTGAAAGACCTGAAAATATTGTGACAGAGAACGAATTACAAGTAATCCTCGATCAATTTTATACAATTGTTCAATCAAAGAGAGCCAAGTGGGATACTTTAGTAGGGTTTATGGAAAAAAATATGCATTCTATTGACCCCAGAGAAAGTTTTAGAGAAATGGCTGACTTCGGTGATTGCGGAGAACAAGAAGAGGGACAGTTAAACGAAGTCCTTATAAATAAGCTTTCGACTTTACCAAAAGATAGCGCTCAAAGTTTTCTGACGAAATGGCTATCTAAACTATCTAATAGTTTAAATGGACATGTGAGCGTCGGACAAATCAAAATCAAAAGAGATCTTTTAGGACAAATGATTCGTTTTCATTATCTCGGTGAGCAATATTCATCAGAATTAGAGATGGTGGACACTCTCTTAAGAGAACTAGAGGATGAGTCCCAGAATCTCATTACTCAGAGTTTAGAAGAGAGACCTTATCTAAATACTTCAGAGATACTCGAGCTTAAAAAGCGAGAAAAAGAGGTCTCTAAGCGACTTGAATCAATCATTTCTGAAATGCTCTCTAATCAAAAAAAATACCAATAAGGGGGCTTTTGCAAACTTTTCTAGGCATTTTAAACTCTTGATATTGGTCAAAAATTCACTCTAAACTATGGATTTTAATGAGTCCAGAAAAAGGCCGGTGTTTTGGGAAGCCACCTCGACTTATACTTTTTGAAAGGCAATTAAAAAGTTTGAAAAATTTTTTAATAAACACAGGGGAGGCTTTATGAAAAAATTATTTATTGCATTTTTACTTTTACCAACACTTTCATTCGCTCAGTACAACAAAAAGACACCAGCTGTTTCGGGACCAGCATCTTGTTATTGTCAATTGTACGCAGGTTCTTACTTTCCCGCTGTTGATCTAGTGAACTCTGAATATGTAGGACTTTTATCATCAGATAGCGTTTGTCAAAGTACATGTAAATCGAAGTACACTTTAAACTCCAGTAATACAGCAAAGATATACAGTATGATAAGTAGTAGTAATGCTTGTCCTGCTAACATCTACTCTGTAAGTGCTAAATTTGGTTCTCAATCAGTTGTGAGTGTGGCCGGAGGAAAACTTTCAGTTCAAGAATGTAAGGCAATTAACTCAACACAAACAACAGTTAAGAAAGCAGCAAAGAGAACTAGACCTTCATTTTTAAGATTGAGAAGATAAGATTTAAGAAAATCAGGATGGAAAATGGATAAAAAATAAGCGGCTGAAATCAGCCGCTTTTTTTATTTCATGCTCGCTTCGTAGCCTTTCAGTTCAACTTTTAATTTTTTTGTTAAGAGGATATTGGCTAAAAGATTTGGAATGGCCAAGAGTCCAAAAACAGCATCGCTAAAATTTAAAACGACATCGAGTTTCAAGACCGATCCAATGAGGATAAAGGAAATAAAAACTAAACGATAGGGAACAATCGCTTTTTCACCCCAAAGAAAGACGGCTCCTTGTTCACCATAATATGACCAAGAAATAATTGTTGAAAAGGCAAACAAGACTACAGTTAAAGTAATGATATAGCGACCTAAGGGCCCGTAGAGAGTTTCAAAAGCCACCGCAGTCATTTCACTCCCTTCAATTCCACCTTGAGTCCAAACACCTGTAACAAGAAGAGCGAGGGCAGTAATGGAACAAACAACAATTGTATCGATAAAGGGACCGAGAAGACCGACAAGTCCTTCTTGAATAGGATTTGATTTCGCAGCAGTGTGGGCAATAGCAGCTGATCCCATTCCTGCTTCGTTGGAGAAGACAGCTCTTCTCACACCTTGGATAACAACTTCTTTAAAGGCAATCCCTGCAAATCCACCAATCGCAGCAGTTCCAGTAAAGGCATCATTAAAAATAGAAAAAATGAGACCGGGGATTTTATCAATATTGTAAAAGAGAATTCCAAGTGCACCAAGGAAGTAAATGACAACCATTATTGGGACAAGCTTTCCCGCAACATTACCAATTCTCTTAATCCCTCCAATCAAAACCATAGCCGCTAAGACAGTAAAAATACTCCCAGAAAGCCAAGTTGGTATACTCAATGTAGAATCAAGGATTGAAGCCATTTGGTTTGATTGAAACATATTTCCAGCTCCAAAAGAGCTTAGAATGATAAAAAAGGCATAGGCGAGGGCCATAGGGAGAAATGCTTTTCCAAGTCCATTTTTAATGGTGTACATGGGTCCACCGTGAACTTCACTCCCTGATTCATCTCGAAACATAAGGGCGAGAGAAATACTTGTGAATTTGGTGGCCATACCAAGAAATCCGGCAACCCACATCCAGAAAACAGCTCCAGGTCCTCCTGAAGCAATAGCAACGGCAACCCCTGCAATATTTCCTAGACCAAGAGTTGCAGAGAGAGCAGCACACAGTGCTTGAAAGTGGTTAATTTCCCCTTTCATACTATCGTCGTCATAGTCTCCGCGAACAATTTTTATAGCGTGAAAAAAGTGGCGAATTTGAGGGAATGTATAGATGGTTGTAAATATAGCTCCAGCACCAAACAATAAAAAGACCAAAGGAAGGCCCCATACCGCAGATACAAAGTCGATCGAAATCTGCTCTAGCGTACTCATAAAAATTTCTCCTCAATTTTTAACTTTTAGTTTACTTATTTAGGGTATGTTGCATGTTGTAAATTAGCAAATCTTCCATGCCGCTTATAACATAAAAATAGAGTCTGTACACTGGTTTAATTGGTGAGATAGGTAAATTTTACGTTTAATTTCGTGAGAATTTGGAAAATCATCAAAGATGTAACGAGAAAGTTCTTTGAATTTTTTTAAAATCTTGGTGTCATTAAGGCCCTTAGACAAATAATAAAGATGTAAGTTTTTAAAGTAATCTTTAATTTGGTTTTTTGTCTCAGATAAATCATAGGAAATTTTGTTTTTATATTCTTTTGCCATCCATGGTTTTTTTAAAGCTCCTCTTGCAACCATGACAGCGTGACAGCCAGTGAATTCAAAACAGTTTTTTATATCGTCAGCATTCCAAATATCTCCATTCGCAAGAACTGGAATATTAAGAACGCGAACAGCTTTTTCAATATGTTCCCAACTTGCTTTTCCTTTGTAGAGTTGGGCTCTCGTTCTTCCATGAATTGTTACGGCATCAACTCCTAAATCTTCAAACATTTTTAAATTGTCGATGAAAAGTTTATCGTCTTCAAAACCAAGTCGAATTTTAACTGAAAAAAAACCTGAGAAATTATCTCTTAACTCATAAATAATTTTTTTTAAAATTTCAGGAGTTGATAATAAAAAAGATCCACCCTTTCGTTTAACGACCGTTTTTGATGGACAACCTAAGTTGAGATCAAGCCAGGGGATATCGATGCTATTGAGATCTTGAATTGTTTGCTGAATAAGTGAATTCTCTGAACAGAGAACTTGGTAAATTGTTTTGCGATGAACAGGGGAGTTTAAAACATTTTCACCGATGTGCTTTCGAAGAAATTTAACAGGGTATTGGCCAACAGCAGGTATTCGCAAAAAATCACAGCAAAGGTAGTCCCACTCTGGATACAATTTTTCAATCACCTGGCGGTAGGGCTCAGTTGTAATACCCTCCATGGGTGCAAAGACAATGCTGCCAGGAGGAATGGATAGTTTTTCCATAAAAATTATTCTGGAGCTTGTTCTTCCATGGAAATTTGCGATTGAATATAGTTTTCCAGTCCTGCACTTTTGATGAGGCTTTGTTGAGTTTCAAGCCAATCAATATGTTCTTCTTCACTCTTGAGAATAGAGCTGAAGAGATCACGGCTTGCGAAATCCCCCTCTGATTCAGACAACTTGATACAGCTTTTAAGAAGCTCAATAGCGTGCATTTCTACTTTGAGATCGGCATCGATAATTTCTTTTACGTTTTGGCCAACTGTGATGTTATTGAGCTTTTGAACATTGGGAAGTCCTTCCAAAAAAAGAACTCTCTGGATGAGCTGATCGGCGTGTTTCATTTCGTCTATCGAAGCTTCGTATTCTATTTTTCCTAGCTTATACATTCCCCAGTCTTGAAGGATGCGGGCGTGAAGAAAATACTGATTAATTGCCGTAAGTTCTCCGGTGAGAACTGAATTAAGTGCTTCGATAACTTTTGGGCTTCCCTTCATGAATAACTCCTGGCTTTGAGAACGTTAATGTCCAACAATTTAAACAATTTGGACGATCTTGTAAAACTTTACTCAAGCGAGGGCGTGTCCTCAATACACGAAACGATTACTAGATTTATTTTTTTGGAAAATTTCGGGCCAATTTCTTTGACGCTAAATTTTTTGCTGCGGTAGGGGGGTTGTTGTCGAGCATTTCTAAATGATTCTGAAGGCAGGAGCCACAGTCAGATCCTAGACCAATTTTGTTGGCCAATTCAGTCCAACTTAAGTGAGGATACTGGTTTTTTAATTTTTCTAAGTCAGTATCAGAAATGGCATTGCAAACACAGATATACATTGTTTTTCTCCAACATTCCTAGAAGTCATTTTAACATATTTGTTGTGTATGCCAAACAAATATTCGGCAAGCCTATAGAAAATATTAGTACCAAAACAGGATTAGCTGTAAAGATCATTGTATTTTTAGGTAGTTATGTAGGAATGGAGATAGAAAGCTTAAAGGGTTGTAAGCATATTTTGTTTTTTTGTACCAGGGCTATTCCCACGCATTATTGGCGATTAGCTGATTTGAGGTGAAAGAGTTTCCATCTTTGCTTTTCTACTCCAAGGAGAGGCCTCTGTGAGCGATAAGCTAGCTGTGAAGTCTATTATCATGTTTATTATGGTGTTTCTGAGCTCCCCTGTGCAACTCAGGGCGAACACGTTTAGCACATTTGTCCTCCCTTGTTTGGAAGATAATGCCACACGTTCCTTTAAGTATTTTCTGAGGCAAATTAAAAAAGCTCGCGAGACCATGGCCGATGAAGTTCAGGGTAGTCGGATCCTCAAGCCACCTCAAGTTGTAGAACGCTTTATGAATGAATTTGAAAGTTCCTTCAACTCCAAAAATTTTAAAATTGTGCCAAAGGGGGCTTCCGAGGAGGAATTTTGGCTTGCATACCATTTTGTTCTTGAAGATAAATTAGAAAAACACTTTAGAGGGAGAAGGTATCTATTCAAAAAGGATGTCGAAGATATTCTCAGTGAAGTTTTCCACTATGACGCTGTTTCAGATGCCTTAAAACTTGTTAATTCTGAACATTATTCTGATCTCGCTGTTATTGATTTTTATATCAATTTAAGGCACGTCACTGTGGAGGCTAATCAGCCTTCTGTTGTAAGAGAGCTTATCTTTAAAGATGTCGAAAAGTTTCCACTCCAAATTTTTGAAGAAGTGGGGATGTTTGTCGATTGGCAATCAGGAGAAATTGTTTTGGAAAATGGAGACTTGAGAAGTTTCCTCATACCAAAAGTTAATGACTATTATGTCGAGTCTTCATTTGCTTCACGCTATATTCCTGGAAAAAAGGGAAGCTATGGTGAAAATGCTCTGTTTATTGAAGAAATCTTGAATGATATTCTTTTGCACTCAGCTTTTGATTTTGAGTATTTTCTTAGTGAGTTTAAGCGAATTTATCGGCGGAACCCTAAGATGAAAGAACTTTGGGCTTATCAACAAGTCGTTAAAAAAGTGACTTTTAATAAAATTGCGGAAGTTATAGAATCTAAGAGGGGAGGTCTTTCAAAAGACTTAGAACATTTTTTAGAAAACTATAAATATAGTGTTGAGCCTCGGGCAGAAAACATGGATCAAAGCTATAACGATCTCATCCGCGATAATATTTTAAATAAAGAATACACAGATGAGATGAAAGGGCATTTGAATAAGTGGATAGGCCAATGGACTGGTTTTTTAGGCGAAGCAATTGTAATCTCTCGCTTAAAAAATGTTGTGGACTCAGGAGTAAAAATTCGCACGAGTGAAGAATTTGCAAGTGTCTTTAAACACGATGATCGATTTTTTAATGCAGAAATCGATGTTATTCAAAAAAATTCAGAAGGAAAATTATCTTGGGGAGAAATAAAAACAAAATCACTTCGAAAATTTGAAGATCTAGGGCATGGTAACATTAATCAACTCTTCAAACTTTTAGATATGATTGCTTACCTCAAAAATATCAAATCTCCCTTGGCTCCAAGTGAACTTCGTTATTATTTTTCCGGAAGAATTGAGCCAGAGGCCGTTACAGAGCTCAGAGAGTTGGTTGAAAATTATTTGACAGAAAAAAATTACCCTGAAATCAGTTTTAAGGTGTACAACCGAAATTAAGTGCCAAGAGAAATTAAAATATTCTATAATATCTTCGTATGATCAGTTCTCATGCCTTTAAGGCTAAAGTTATTCATTTTCTAGAAAGTCATCCCTATAAGATAGGAGTGGCAGCTTTATTGCTTTTTGCCTGTCTACTACCTGGAATTCAGTATATCGTCTCAGATTACACATACAAAGTTTGGTACAACGATGAAGATCCGCTAATGAAACGCTTTAAAGTGTTTGAATCTAAATTTGGGAATGATGATGGGATTGCCATAGGGATTGAAGCCCCAGAGGGGATTTTTGATCGCGATGTCTTACAAGCTATTCGAGATATTACTGAAGAACTTTGGAGTGTAAAACACATTATTCGTGTAGATTCTCTGACAAATCACATTGCTGTTTATTCAGAGAATGATGAAATTGAGAGCTTACCGCTTGTACCCGATGAAATTGAAAACCTTGGTGATAATCAACTCCAACAGATGCAGAAAAAGGCATTGGATGATCCGATGTTAAAAGATTTCGTCCTCTCAAAAGATGGGCGTTACACCATTATTGACGCCAAAATTGTTCCCAGTAGTGCCTATGTCCCAGACAACACGCTGATTATGAAAGAGGTTTTGGAAAAAATTAAAAAATTTGAAGGAAAAGAAAAATATCATTTATTTTATTCTGGGAGTGTTCCATTGAGTTATTCTTTTCGAGATGCCAGTGAACGAGATCTTTCTTTTATTTTTCCCATGATATTAGTGGCGCTCTCAGTGATTCTCTATTTTATTTTTCGAACAGTTACGGGATTTTTGTATCCTATGATTATTGTCGGGACGACGATTGGAAGCACATTGGGTGTTTTTGGTTATTTCGGTTTCACTCTCAATTCCCTTTCTTCGGTAATACCGACGATTATTTTGACTGTGGCCCTGGCGGATACGATTCACATCCTTACAAGTTTTAACCTTGCTCAGAAAAAGGGGTATGATAAAGCGTCGAGTATTCACTATTCTCTTGATAAAAATTTCTATCCTACACTTCTCACATCGTTTACGACATTTATTGGATTTATAAGTTTTTCAAAATCAGAAATTGAAGTTATTGCTGAACTCGGACTCTCAGTAGGGATTGGTGTGATCTTGGCATGGCTCTATAGCTATTCCATCATGGTTTCTTTATTATTCTTGAGACCAGTGAAAGCAGGTGGAAAAAGAGATCTCGATCTGAAAAGTCTTGAACATACTTTTGAAGTTGATTCTCAAAACACATCCAAAGAGAGACGTTTCTTACACTTCCTCACTAATTCTAAGTTCAAAGTTGTTTTAGTGACGGCGTTCCTTGGAGTGGTGGGAACTTATTATTGCTCTCAGCTCAAAGTCAATATGAATCCTTATGATCAATTTCACGAAAATCATTTTATTGTTCGTGCGAAAAATAAAATCGTTGAATATCTTGGTGGATCAGGGGTGGTTGAAATAAAAATTAATCAGAGTGAAGAGAATAAGAATGTTAAAGATCCTCTATTTCTTCAGAGAGTTCAAGAGTTTCAAAATTGGCTTGAAGGTGATCCCCATATTTTTAAAACAGTTTCAATTGTTGATATTGTTAAAAATATCAACAAAGTTTTTCATAATAATCAGCAAGATTTTTTTATAATTCCAGAATCTCAAAAAGCCATTGCTGAAAACATCTTTTTTTATACATTGGGTTTGCCCCAGGGCAAAGAGCTAACCAATAGAATCTCACTCGATGAAAAATCAATTAGAATTACGGGATTATGGTCTGTTGAAGATTCGACCACGGCCCTTCACAAGATCTCAGAAATTGAAAATCAGGCTAAAAAATTTCATCTTGATGCTAAAGTCACTGGAAAGCTTCCATTGTTTCACGAACTGACTCCCAAAATTGTGGGAACTTTCCTTAATTCTTTTTTATTTGCGTTTATCTGTATTACTCTCACACTTATTATTTCATTAAAATCATTGAAGCTTGGGCTCCTCGCCCTGATTCCCAATATTTTACCACTAATTCTAGGCGGGGCCCTTTATTATCTAGCTGGGCAACACGTGGATATAGGATCAGTAATCATTGCCAGTGTTTGTTTAGGGATTGCTGTCGATGATAGTATTCATTTACTTTTTGAATACCAAAAACATCGTCGTCGAGGTATTGATACTATTAAGTCACTTGGAATTATTGTTCACAACACATTCCCGGCACTCTTCTTTACAACATTTATTCTTAATGTTGGCTTTGGAATGATTGTTTTCTCGGATTACGTTCCCAACGTAAAATTTGGGATTATGGTCTCAATCATCCTTTTTATGGCCCTTATTGCTGATTTCATTGTACTTCCTATTATTCTCCTGTTTTTAGACAAGAATCGAAAAAATGAGGGTTTGAGTTCTTAATTGCCACAGATCCCTGGCAAAACTTCATCTTCTAAGTTGTGAGCCCCATAATTTGTTGGCAGTATAAGCAACCTTCAATTTTGCATAAGCTTTTAGAATGATTGGGTTGTGGCATTTTTAAGTCAGAAAGTTCTTGCCAAAAATTATGATTAGAAAAAAACAACACATTTCTTTTTTAGAAATGAAAGCAGGAAAGGGACGGCACTATGAAAAGGTTAACTATGAAATTGGGACTCATGCTTATTTTTGTACTTTTTACTTCTTGTGGTGGAACAGATTTTTTTGGAAAGGATATTCAAGCTGTGAGTGGATCTTCCGGATCAGGTGGAAATTCAGGTGCAACAGATCCAGGAGATAACGGCGGCGGCGGAATGGATCCTAAAAAGTGTGTCCCTAAAGACAAGCTACCTGATGTCGATGTTAAGGATTATGTTTGTGATAGTGGAAAGTACATGTTTTGCCATTACCCACCTGGAAGAACTGAGTATGATGATGTTGATAAGGTTTACTACAATAATGGCGCCCATGTGATTATTATCGATGAATCTGCAGTGGAAACACATCTAAGAGTAGGTGGTTACTTGATGAACTGTAAAGAACATGGGGACCTTAAAGCTGGAGATATGTGTGACGATACTTGGCACCTCTGTACGAAAGATAAAAAGGGAAAGAAAAAGCACGACGATGATGACGATGATGACCATGATGATGACGACCATGACCACGACGACGATGACCACTCAGACGATTAGAATCTAAAAGATGATCGAAAAGCTCATCGGAACAATGAAGAAAACCACAGCGACGTAGGCAAAACCATAACGTCGCTTTTTCATGCTCATTCTTGCTAAAAAATTAGTCATAAGCAGAGGAAGCTTTCTTGTAAATGGTGGAACAAACCAAATCAATGTTCCAAAAACATTGAATAAAAAGTGAACGAGAGCTATGGCTAAACCGTGAACGTTTCCTGTTAAAGATGCTAAAAGCGCAGTGGCCGTTGTCCCAATATTGGCCCCAACTGTAACTGGGAAAATAGCCTCGAGAGACAAGAGTCCTGAAGCTGCAAGCGGAACGAGGAGCGAAGTTGTAATTGAGCTCGATTGAACGGCAAATGTTAGGACAGTTCCCAAAGCAATAGTCCGGTAAGGGTTACTTGAAAGAAGTTTTTCAAGAATTTCTCCTCGAGAACTTTCAACGATTTTTTTAGTTGTTTTTACAATAAGAGCCAGGGAGATAACAATTAATATTGCTGAAAGAATCGCGAGAGCGAGACCAGCCGAGCGCCCTTCAAATCCTAGGATATTAACGACCAGACTCTTAATTCCCCCAACAAAGGGCTTAATTGCTGCTTTAATAGGGCTATCAAAAGTCATATTGTTGCTTGATCCATAGAGAAGGTGAGCAAGATAATTGGCGGACTTTCCTAAAAAACCTGTCATGATTTCTAAAGGAAGTAAGACGGCCACACTTAAGAAATTAAAGCAGTCGTGAATTGTTCCAGCTGCAAAAGCTCGCGAAAAACTTTTATTACTGCTAACGTATCCCAAAGAGACAAGTGTGTTTGTAACACTCGTTCCAAGATTAGCTCCCATGACCATAGGAATGGCGGCATCCAGAGAAAGTGTTCCACTGGAGACAAGACCTACAATAATAGATGTCGTGGCCGAAGAGCTTTGAATAAGGACAGTGGCAAACATCCCTGACATAAGGGCAACAAAAGGGTTTGCCGAATTATTAAGAAGTCCTTGAGCAAAACCTGCTCCTAAGAGTTTAAATGAACTTTCAAGTGATTTAACTCCAACTAAAAAGAGGAAGAGTAGGAAAACAACAGGCACGTAGCTGATTAAAATTTGTTTCCAGTTTATAGAGGTTGTAGGGTTTTTTGATGTTGTTTTTGCTTCATTCATTGTCATTGTTTTCATAGTAAAATTTCGTCATTTTTAACTTCGACCAGAGGTTATTCTTTGGTCTTTGTTATACCCTACAATTAGATTTGACTGCATGCAAAAGTCAAAGGTTCCTCACCCTCTTAACATAAACTTAATACGCATTTCTAGAGAGGATGAAGAATTTACAGATACAGGTCATGAATATTTATTGGACATGTCAATTTTCTATTGAATTAAGCTTTTTCTTACATTGCTCAATGATGGCGTGATAACGCTCTAAAACGCTATCAAAAACTGCTCTGGAATTTGGAAGTTGCTGAAATCCATCGAGAGCGTCCACACTGATAATCCCTAAGTTTTTGGCGACACTGGAAAGAAAACTATAGTGAGCGATCATAGAAGAATTGAGATTGTTAGCCTTAGCCGTAAGCTCTTTAAATTTGGCTTCATTTTCCACCATGAAATTGCTAAAAAAAGCTCCATACTTATTTTGATACCCTTTGAGAAAGTCATTTTTCATAAAAGTTATTTGGCGCTTACTTTTATAGTTCTTGGCCCTTAAAAGATAACTTGAAATTCTCTCCGAAATTGTAATTAAGGTTTGGTACTTCATTGTTATATCTTGCAAGAAGGCATTTTCCTTTTTCTCTAGAAGTTGGTGGAATTTTTTTAACTCACGCAAGAAATTCTTTTTTGATTGGGCACCTACGAGCATTTCAGTGGAATAGATTTCTTTGGGATCAAAGTTGGGTGTGAATATTTTTTCCCAGAAAGTCAGATTTCTTCTAATGACGTTAAGTCGCACGTGATAAAAGCCTGGAGTTATTCTTGAGCCCTCTTGAAAGCGTATAGAATTTATAGAAGTCATGAAGTTTTTGAGAAAAAAACGGCTGGTAAATTTAACAGGTGTTTTTGAAAGTATTTTTTGATCTTTACTGCTAAAGATTAACTCAACTTCTACTTCTCCGGGAAGACTTGTTCCAAGCCACATTGTTTTCATATCTTTAGAGTTGAGAATATTCCAAGTGACCTTTCTTTTTTTGTATGCGGATTTTAAGTTTTCTTCAAATTGTTTGAAATCTCCTCGATCTGCATCGTGTGGGCGTTCGATGTCAAATTGATTGACTTGGTGATAGTGAGAAACGAGGCTGATTGTTCCAATAAAACCAAAGAAAATAAGGGCAATTCCAATAAGATATTTTTTGTTTTTTAGTAAAAAAGAATACTCAGCGAGTTCTTTTTTAAGTTGTCCAATCCACCCACCTTTGGTTTTACCAAGTTTGCGGGCTTGAAGAGAACCCTTTTTATTTTTTTGAGGGATAATAACGTTTTCATTTTTAAAGCGATAGGGGAACTCTCGAAAGGGATTAACAAATGTTCGCGTTTTAAGTTTTATCGACGGTTTTTTCTTGATGAGTTCTTGAAGCAGTATTTTTCTTTTAATTCCTTTTCGAATTAAAGTGGTATCTGCACTGATACGATTGTCTTGAAACATTCTTTGAAGTTCTGTTTCATCAAAGGGGCCAAATTGATTATTTTCTTTTAAAATGTACCAAAGTTTATTCATAGGGAGTCCACGCCTGACACTCTATAAGAATAACCTGTTTTAAATTTAAATAAAACTTTACTATATTTCTTACCTATGGAGAGCGAATGAGTCAGGATTGGAAAGCTGTGAAGACTAAAAGAGCTTTGGAAAAAGTAACTCTAGAACAGTGGGATCCCCATCTAACGTCAAAGAAGAGCGATTTACTTGTCTATTCATCACCTTCAGATAAAGGTGTTCAGCTCAATTTAGGAAGATTGGGAGCTCGCTTTGCCCCTCAAGCCATCCTCTCACAGCTCGCGACTTTGCGAAGCGATCCTAAAATGGGAAAACTTATTTCAGCTTCGCTATGTGACTATGCAAGTGAAAATGAAAATTATCAGAAAGCCATTGAGGATTCAATGACTCGAGGGCAAGAAGTTTGGAAGACAAAAGGCGAAAATACCTCAGTGCTTCACTTAGGCGGGGGGCATGATCATATTTATGTGCTCTTAAAAATTCTCTCACAACAGTATCAAAAAATTTCTATCATTAATCTCGATCCCCATCTCGATACGCGAACAGATGATTTCCCTCATTCGGGTAATCCCTTTCGTCGCTTTATTAAAGAAAATAAAAAGTGGCAGGGAGAATTGATTCAGTTGGGAATAAACCCCACTCACAATTCCGCAGATTCCTACAAAAATATTTTGGGCATGAAGGTTATCAATTATGATGAGTTTTCAAAGAAAACGAAATTTTTTCAAAATGAGCTTAAACTCGAAGAACTCTTAGAAAAAGATTATGAAATTCTCGTAGTGAGTTTAGACTGTGACGTTATTGAAAGCTCCCTTATGGAAGCGGTAAGTTCGGTCAGTTTTAAAGGAATTCCAGGAGAGTTCTTAAGGCGTCAGATTCTTCACTGGAGAGAAGAGTCAGCGAAATCAATACTCGGAATTTATGAATACAATCCACTTTTCGACAATCTCTCTAATAAAGGGAGTCGTTTCTTGGCTTCAATTATTTATGATTGGTGGTTGAGAAGAGGAGAAAGCTGATTTAGCTTTCTCCTAAAATATTTAATTTTTAGAAACGATCGTATACGAGGTAACGAGTGAGATCTTGTGAGCAAGTGCTGTTGAGAGTTTGCTCGCAGATCATTTGATTCTTAGCGATCATCTTACAAACTTGTGAGTGATGAACCTTACCAAGGTTAACAGCATCGGCTTTATCAACACCATAAATATGGACAAGATCATTTTTCTTAATTTTTTGTGACCAACTAAATTCAATTGTGTCGCTAAGATTTGTTAAATGGGTTTTCGCTTGCTTGTCGAAAATATTATAAAGAAGCGAATCCATATAGATCAAAACATCTTCGCTAGTAATTTTAATTTGGTTGTAATACTTGAATCCATCGAGTTCACCGCTGAAAAGATTAAGACCTTCTTTAATCATTCCAAGCGTGATCATCCCTTGGCCATCAGTGAATAACTGATTGGGTGTCCATGAACCGACAAAATCACCATAGCTGCTGGCCATGCTGTCAGATGTTTCAAAAAGTGTTCTGGCCTCGTCGAAAGTCGTGACTGCACTGGCCTGAAAATTCCATAAGAGAAGACTTGTAAATAAACATATTAATTTCATCGAAACCTCCAGAATTTGATGAGTTAATTGCCATTTTAGCGTTTTGATTGAGAATAAATACGTGGAAAAAAGAGCAAATAACAAACCTATTAAGTTATCGCATTCTTGGTTTTTATGAGGACGAAGATAAATAAAATTTACATATTTGATTGATGCTCATAGAAGTTACTGATATAAATTAAACCTATGAAAATGCTATTCTCAATTTTGATTGTTGCTTTTTTGAGTTCTTGTGGAATGGAATTGGACCCTATCAAAAAAGTGGAAACATTGAGAGGATTTTTTCCAACAACACCAAAAATTGAAACTGTTCATCCTATAGAAGCGGAATGCCTCTCCTTATTTCTAGAAGAGAAAGATCCTGCTTCGTTCGAGACTTCAATTGTTAAATTTACCGACATTACTGAAGAAACCACTAAAGAATTAGAGGTTAAAGCTTACAAACTCCACAATAAAATAAAAGAAACACACTTACGTTTATGGTTTGATTTTCACGTCACGATTAATCCCATAATCTTCACAAAAACGGTTGAACTCCATCTCAAAATGTTTCATAACCCTAAAAATAAAGTCATTTGGGAAGACAAAAAAGATGTTTCCAAACTTTGGAATTCTCCCAGTAATGAAAAGGCGATTGAGATGCTTAACGAGAGAATTCGAGAAGTGACCCCATCTTGTGAAGAGATGTCTGACCTCTACCAAAAAGAAAACTAAAGTTGATGAGATTCAAATTGATTTGATTGACAGGGATAAAGCTCTGTAAAGATGTAGCGCTTTTTTTCATCCACCGCAATTTTTCCGCCCCAATGTTCTTTATCGTGATCAAAAACCATAATGAGATTATTATCCATGACAAATTGATAGAGCTCCTTGCGTTCCACAGAACTCACACCAGGTTGAATGTCATATCCCATGACCCAGGGGATATCGATATGATGAGCAGTGGGAACAGTGTCACCCATATAAATAATTTTATCGTCGTAGGGGAGAACTTGATAGGGAGTATGACCAAAACATGTTCGGTATTGAAGTTTGTAACCATCAGCGCCTTCTAGAAGAGATCCAGTTTTTTCTTCGTCCAACCAGCGCACTTTTCCACGGCCATCCAAAAGTTCAATCAAAGGTTGAAAATAATGCTTTTGAAAAGAGCCAGAATCTCGAGGAGTCGAGCGAAGAGCATACTCGTAGTGTTTTTTGTGAATGTGAACTGTCGCATTGGGGTAAAGTGGGGTTTTTCCATCTTTTGTCCCAAGGCCACCGACGTGATCAAAATGCAAATGTGTGAGCACCACATCGGTAATAGCGTCCGGAGTTATTTCACAAAAACTATGAAGAGATTCTCCAACAGGATGAGCAATAGCGTCGAGTCCAAAACGATCTTGAAACTTCGCATCATGATAATCGCCAACTCCTGTGTCGATGAGAATGTGTTTGTCCCCGCTTTGAATATAAAAAATTCGGCAATTCATCTCTATTCTATTGAGCTCATCTGCGGGTATTCGCCTCTCCCAGAGGGGCTTGGGGATAATCCCGAACATCGCGCCGCCATCGAGTTTAAAAAAACTAGGGTAAATAGAGTGATAAGATCTGTTACTCATGATAGAAATCAATTTCTCAAAGCTAATGTTAATTGCCAAGAGAATATTGAAATTATTGAAGATGTGGAATAATCTTAGCTTCTATAATGATCTAACGAGAACTCCGTCTTCGAAACTGTCCTTTGTCGAGGATGCCTGGAATTTGGATTAGTTAGTCAGGTTAGTAATTAAGAGGAGATAGTTTATGAATGTTCATGAGTATCAGGCGAAAGGCTTGATGAGGGAATTCAACATCAGCGTTCTCAATGGTGATGTTGCCAGCACACCACAGGAGGCCCTCGCCGTAGCGAAAAAGCTAGGAGGGAATATTTGGGTTGTTAAAGCTCAAATCCATGCCGGAGGCCGAGGGAAAGGGGGAGGAGTTAAGCTTGCCCATTCTCTTGATGAAGTTGAAAAATACGCTAAAGAAATCATTGGAATGAACCTTGTCACTCACCAAACAGGTCCTGAAGGTAAAAAGGTTGAAAAAATTCTCATTGAACAAGGTTGTGACATTGATCACGAATATTATGTTGGAATTGTTCTTGATCGCGTGAAAGGGAAAATCACTATGATGGCTTCTTCAGAAGGGGGGGTTGAGATCGAAGAAGTTGCTAAAACTCATCCTGAGAAAATTATAAAAGTTGCCATTGATCCTGCTACGGGCTTCTCTCCTTATGTTGGAAGAAAACTGGCTTATGGAATAGGATTAACTGGTGACACCATGAAAAAGGCTATTCACTTTTTCCATGGCCTCTACAATCTTTATTTGGCAAAAGATTGCTCGATTGCTGAGATCAATCCACTGGTCACCACAAAAGATGGAAACGTGATCGCCCTCGATGCTAAATTAAACTTTGATGATAATGCTCTTATGAGACACCCAGAGATTGAAGAATTGCGAGATCCTACTGAAGAATCTCCTCAAGAACTCGAAGCTTCTAAGTATGGGCTTTCCTATATTAGTCTCGATGGAAATATTGGTTGTCTCGTCAATGGTGCGGGATTAGCCATGGCTACGATGGATATCATTAAGCTCTATGGTGGAGAGCCTGCCAACTTTCTCGATGTGGGGGGAGGGGCAACCAAAGAAACAGTTGAAAAAGCTTTTACAATTATCTTAAGAGATAAAAATGTGAAGGCTATTCTCGTTAATATTTTTGGTGGAATTATGAAGTGTGACATTATCGCTGAAGGTATTGTTGCTGCTGCTAAAACATTGAAGCTCAAAGTTCCTCTCGTCGTAAGACTTGAAGGAACAAACGTTTCACTTGGAAAGAAAATTCTCAACGAATCAGGCTTAGAAATTACTCCAGCCGATGATCTTGCTGATGCTGCTAAGAAAGTTGTCGAAGCAGCCAAGGGAGGAGCTTAAGATGTCAATTTTAGTTAACAGAGATACAAAATTAATAACTGTTGGTTTAACAGGAAAACAAGGAACTTTTCATACCCTTCAGTCTAGAGATTATGGGACTAATGTTGTGGGTGGGGTTACTCCAGGAAAAGGTGGACATATTCACGAAGGGATTCCAGTTTTTAACTCAACCAATGAAGCTGTACGAGAAACTGGGGCTAATGCCGCTATGATTTTCGTTCCACCGCCGTTTGCAGCGGACTCAATTCTTGAAGCTATTGATTCGGAAATACCCTTGATCATTGCGATCACCGAAGGAATTCCAATTAATGATATGGTGAAAGTGAAATCAGTTCTTAAGAATTCAAAGTCGCGATTAATTGGACCGAACTGTCCTGGAATTATAACTCCGGGAGAGTGTAAAATTGGAATTATGCCAGGGCACATTCACATGCCAGGTAACGTTGGGGTTATCTCGCGTTCGGGAACGCTTACTTATGAAGCTGTCTACCAGTTAACTCAAAGAGAAATTGGGCAATCAACATGTGTTGGGATCGGTGGAGATCCAGTGAACGGGACAAACTTTATTGATTGTCTCGATCTTTTTGAAAGTGATGCTGAAACGGAAGCAGTCATTATGATCGGTGAGATCGGTGGAAGTGCAGAAACAGACGCTGCTCGCTGGATTAAAGACAATATGTCGAAGCCTGTTGTCAGCTTTATTGCTGGAGCATCAGCTCCTCCAGGGAAGCGAATGGGGCACGCAGGGGCCATCATTTCAGGTGGTGACGACACTGCAGAAGCAAAATTTAGAATATTAGAAGAATGTGGAGTAACAATTGCTCGAAGCCCAGCAGAATTGGGTGAGAAAATAGCGGAAGTTCTCTAAGTAAAGAGATTTTAGAAGTTAAAGTATAAGTTCGTTTATTTATTATTTTGGAGGTAAAAATGGCGATTGAAAGAACATTGAGTATTATAAAACCAAATGCAGTAGAAGATAACAATATTGGAAATATTGTTGCCCGTTTTGAAAAAGAAGGTTTAAAGATTGCCGCTGCAAGGTTGACGACTCTTTCGAAAGAAAAAGCTGAAGGCTTTTACATCGAACATAAAGAGCGGCCATTTTTTAATTCTCTTGTGAACTTTATGACTTCTGGTCCGATTGTCCTCATGGTTTTAGAAGGTGAAAATGCCATCCTGAGAAACAGAGAGATCATGGGAGCCACCAATCCTGCAGAAGCTGAAGAGGGGACTTTGAGAAAACTTTACGCTCGATCACTTGAAGCTAATGCTGTTCATGGATCAGATTCTTCGCAATCAGCGGAAAGAGAGATTTCTTATTTTTTCGAAAATAATGAAATTTTTGAAAGGTGGTAAATAGCCATGAAGTCTATTGAACAATGGTTTAGTGAATACGGAGAGTCACATAGACACAAAACGAATGTTTACATTCATAAAGTCTGTGTTCCATTGATCATGTTTTCAATCCTTGGAATGCTGTGGACAGCTCCGAGGATGGAAGCTTTTGTTTCTCCATGGATTAACTGGGCAACTCTTTTTGCAGGGGCTTGCATGATTTTTTATCTTACGTTGGGAGTGAAGCCAACAATCGTCATGCTCTTTGAAGTGTCACTGATGTGTTTTGTGGCCCACTCGATATATGAAAATACTTCGATACTCTTTTCTTTATGTCTCAGTATTTTTATTGTGGCCTGGATTTTCCAATTTATTGGTCATAAAATTGAAGGAAAAAAGCCTTCTTTTTTTAAAGATCTACAATTTCTTTTAGTCGGCCCACTCTGGGTTTCAAAAGAAATTTTCTTTAGGGACATGCTCCCCAAAAAGAACTAATAAAGTGTAATTGTTTAGATGATCGGGCGCTTAATGCGCCCTTTTTTTTTGTTTGTTTTTTACTGTTGAAGTTAGTTGACAGAATTACTCGTCTTTTCCATGATTTTATGACTCTCAAAAAAAGTATTTAAAAAAGGATGTTTTATGAGAATTTTATCAGTCATTTTAACATTGATGTTGAGCTTTGCTGTCTTTGCTACTGATCATCAAATTTACAAAATTAAGCAGTCTCGAGGAAGAAGTATCGATATTCAATTTACTCTCGATTCTTCAACTTACAGCCGTCTTAACGTACCTGTTAAAGGTTTCGACAATTT
The DNA here is from genome assembly GCA_020635135.1 of Halobacteriovoraceae bacterium. GTDB lineage: Bacteria > Bdellovibrionota > Bacteriovoracia > Bacteriovoracales > Bacteriovoracaceae > JACKAJ01. The sequence goes on along the minus strand of JACKAJ010000015.1, from coordinate 595,137 downwards.
TATTGAAGTTCCCGATGCTCCTCGTATTCCCTTTGCGAACTTTCTCGTGAAATCAACGCCAGAAAATTTCAAAGTGGTCATGAACAAAAAAGAATCACAAAAACTTAATCGTTTTAGAGTTTCTAAGAAAGCGAGAAAGATTTGTAAGTACCGTTGTTCTTCTCCAAAAGATAGATATGTTGATTGGACTGATAGAGATTACAAAACTCTTGAAAACTATAGAGGAACTTTTAAAGTTAGCTATTTAGGAAAGTTCAGAGGAACTCCAATTTCTCAAGTCACTGTCTATCCTGTTAGCTATGACAGAAGTGCAAATGAGATTGAACTTTATCCTGATATGCAAGTTGTTATTCAGTCAAAATCTCGCTCAGCTGTTGAGCTCTTTGATTCTGAAAAAGAACTCGAAGCAACTCAACCAGGGACATGGGATTTAAAAGAAAAAAATAATAAAGTTCTTGTTGTAGCGCCAAGAAAATTCCAAGACTCAAAAGCTCTTGCTGAATATGTTCTTTGGAAAAAGAAAATTGGCTTTGATGTTGAAGTTAAAATGATGGAAGAACTTGGAAGTAGTGCAGAGAAAATTAAAACAACCATCCATAAAATTTACCAATCAAACGAAAGAAGAAGAGGACAAGAAAATTTTTCTTATCTCGTTTTTGTTGGGCATGAAAAAATCTTCCCAACTTTTTACAAAGAGACTTCAAGCTCTTATAAAACTCCTTCAGATCTTCCTTATGTGACTTTTGATGGTGATGATGATTATATTCCTGATGTTTTCTACAGCCGCTTTGTAGTTGAAACAGAAGAACAACTTCAAAGACAAGTGAATAAAATTGTTGAGTATGAAAAAGCTCAACACGAAGATTATAAAGGTTTAAAAAATGGACTTCTCATTGCCTCTGATGAAGGTTCAAGCCCATCTGATGAAGATTACGTGCGCATGATCGAAAAAGATTTCGGTGATGTTTACGGTTCAGAGTTTAGTGTTCTTCTTCAAAGCAAAGGAAACGCTATCGCTCGGAATATCAACGCTGCTTTTGAAGATGGAAGTTTTTGGGTTGCCTATGTCGGTCACGGAAGTGGTACTTCTTGGGCTTCAACAAACGACAATTACAATATCGATGATATTGATAGAATGGCACCAGCAAGCATTAAGCCAATTATTATCGATGTTGCCTGCCAAAATGGCCGTTTTTTACCTGGATGGTTTGGTGAAACTTTCATGAATAGTATTGATCGTGATGGTAAAGAAACTGGAGCAGTCGCTTACTATGGTGGATCAGTTAATATTTCATGGCACCCACCTGCGATTATGTCGACTGGAATTAATAAAATCAAAGAAGAGCAACACTTGAAAAACTTAGGACAAATTGTTCTTGGTGGTCAGTTCTATCTTTCAGAAAACTGGCACAACTCTTCAGATCTAATTGATAACATTACTTGGTACCATTTGTTTGGCGATGCTACGATGATGGTCAGAACAAGAGTTCCGAACAAAGTTGAAGTTAAAAAGACAACAAACACTCTTAAGTTTTTATCTTCTGATTCAAGAGAAAGAGTGCTTGGTGATCAAGTGGTTGTTTTCCACAATGGATCAGATAAGTTTTTGATTAAGAAAACTGATGGTGCAGGAAATGTTCGCATTCCTACAGAAGCAGGCTACTCAAAAGTTTCTGTGCTTGCTCCAGGACACCAATACTTTGAAACAAATATTTAATTTTATTTGAAAAGATAAAATTGAAGTAAAGTATAAAAGCCTCCAAGAATTTGGAGGCTTTTTATTTTTGATACTAATGTTTTTATGAATTCGTTACGGCGTCGCTATTATTGTTGGCAGGTTCTATACTATCTTCTTGAGAATCATTTTCACTATTCTTTTCAGAAATCTCAGTTCTCGCATCTTTGTTGTTTGGAATTTGTGAGAAGCTGTACTGTTTTTCATATGCAAATTCAGGATTTGGGAAAAGCTGATGATAGTATTGCTCTTTATAGAGGTATTTTTTAGAAAGAAGCTCATATCTTGTTTTTGTATACTCCATTTCGAGTTTAAGTTTGAGAAGATCCATGCTTGTGACAAAGTGATCAATGTAGTGGGGAACAACATAGTTGCTTACTTCACCGGTATCGCAAGGGCGATACTGAACTCCACTTGGTGATCGGTAAGCACAAAATTTAGAGTATGTGCCTGGTGCAGTTGTGGCAGCTACTTGCTCGGTTGAATTGTCTTGGATGCCCGCAGGTTGAGAGCTGGGGAGTGCTTGAGTTCCTTGAGCTATTTCACTCATATCTCTGTCATACATTTTTTGAGTATAAACTCCGTTTGGACACACATCGTTTATTTCCAACATTGGACTCCCGGTATAGCAATTTTTGAGCTTAGACTCAGGGGTTAAATCCTGGGCAAGCAAAAGGGGTGTCAACACTAAGGCCATGAGACTCAAAGCTAGAGCTTTCATAAATATTCTCCTAGTAAATTAGCCCAACCTTTCGGTTGAGCTCCAGAAATGCAAGCGGGTGGCCAAGTTTTCATATTTGTAATTTCAGGGATTTATGAGCTTTGAGGGCGAGCTCTATAAAAATTTCTGCTCAAAGGCCAGCACACTGTAAAGTTTACTGACACCCCCCAAGGCTCATGGGAAACGTGATAAAATCATTGGGTATTTAACTATCGAATTCAAGGGATCAAGAATAATGACTAAGTTTGATATAGGCGATTATATTGTCTATCCAGGCCATGGTGTGGGGCAGGTTCTTGCTATTGAAGAAAAGAATTTAGGGTCTCGGACTCTATCGACTTACACTATCAAAATTGTTTCAAATGGCATGAAAGTTATAGTTCCCTCTAATTCAGAGGATTTGCGGCCACTTGTGACAAAAACTGAAGTGGTCAATGTTTTTGATCTTTTAAAAGATCACAATATTAAGCTCAATCGAGCAACTTGGAATCGTCGTCATCGCGAATATATGGCAAAAATTAACTCTGGATCAGTTTACGAAATTGCTGATGTATTGCGGTCTTTACTTCTTTTACGTTTCTCTAAAAAACTCAGTTTTGGTGAAAAAAAGATGGTCGATTTGTGTCGCGATCTTCTCGTCAAGGAAATTGCGCTTTCTACCGGAGATAGTGAATCTGAAATTGGTCATCAGATTGACGTCATCTTCAATTAATTGCATATTCAATCCCAAGTAATTATTTTTTGAGAGGAGTTCAGCTTTATGACTGTCCGTGTCCGATTTGCACCAAGCCCAACAGGCTATCTTCACATTGGTGGAGCGCGTACCGCTCTATACAATTATCTTTTTGCCAAGGCCCAAAAGGGAACCTTCGTATTGAGAATTGAAGATACTGACCTTGAACGCAGTAAAAAAGAATATGAAGAACTGCAAATTGAAGATCTTAAGTGGCTTGGAGTGGATTATGATGAAGGTCCCGACAAACCAGGGAATTACGGTCCCTATCGGCAGTCGGAGCGTTTGGATATCTACAAGAAATACGCCCAGTCTTTAGTGGATCGTGGTCTCGCTTATTATGATTTTTGTACAGATGATGAGCTTGAAGAAATGCGTGAAAGAGCTCTCAAAGAAGGTCGCCCTCCTCATTACGAAGGGAAATGGAGGAATGAAGAGTTCTTTGAAGAAGCAGCTAATCGCCTAGCTTCAGGAGAAAAAGCGGCTATTCGTTTCAAAGCTCCTGGCAAATCTTATACTTTGCACGATAATGTTCGCGGTCGCGTGGTGTTTCCAGAAAACATGGTTGGGGATTTTATTCTCATTCGCTCGACAGGACTTCCTGTTTATAATTTTTGTTGTGTGGTTGACGATATTGAAATGAAAATTACTCATATCATCCGTGGAGAAGACCACTTAAATAATACTGTTCGCCAGATGATGATTTACGAAGCTTTGGGATCAGGGTTGCCGGAATTTGCCCACGTTTCTCTTCTCATTGGTAAAGATCGTCAAAAGCTCTCTAAGCGCCATGGAGCGACTTCTGTGGTGAATTACAAGGAAGAATCTTATCTGCCACAGGCCATTGCCAATTACCTTGTTCTTTTAGGATGGTCACACCCTGACGAAAAAGAAATTTTTGATGTTAATGATTTGGGAACAGAATTTGACGCTACTCGCTTTAGCAAGGCCGCAGCGATATACGATTTGGAGAAACTCAAGTGGGTTAATGGTATGCATATCCGCGCACTTCCTCTTGAGACACTTCAAAAAGGAATCGAAGAATTTATCGAGAACGATCACTTTTATTTTGGGCAAAGTGAAGATTGGAAAAAAAGTGCCATTGAACTCTATAAAAATCAAATTGAATTTTTCTCTGATTTTCAAAAACGTATTGATGAAGATCTTCTCAATCCGAATGTGGAAGTCACTGATAAGTTGAAAGATGTTCTTTCTTGGGAGACGACAAAGCAGATTCACGGCTTTCTTGATAAGAAAGTTAAAGAACAGAAAAGTGATTTTCTGAGTAAAGATAATTTTGATTCTCTCTTTAATGAACTTAAAACCGATCTTAAAATTAAAGGGAAACAGCTCTTTATGGGAACTCGAGTGTGCTTAACAGGCCACGATCACGGTCCAGAGTTAGGGGATCTTGTTCCCATTATTCCAAAAGAAGTTATGCAAAAGCGCTTGAGTAATATCGCAACTCTTTTTTAGAGCTTACCATAAAAAAGAGCTCAAGGTTAACCTTGAGCTCTTTCAAATTATTCATAAATAATAAAAGTGATTATTAGTAGCAAGTAGAAATGATTCCATAAGTAGAATCACCGTTTTTGTGATAGATTTCAACGTCGAGTTCACCTGCTCCATAGATGTCGAGGACATTTATAGAGATGATTGCATTGACATTTTCAGTGGCTTCTTCCCAATCACCTTCGTAGCAAACATCAACTTCTTGATCTTCTTCTTCGCGAATTTTCATTTCTTTAAAGAATTCTTCAGCGACTTTGCGCTCAGAAAGGGATTCATTGTTGTAATAAAATCCAGCTTCATCACTTGCAAAAGTATAAGAAGCTGCAGTCATCATTAATAAGATAAATAGTTTTTTCAATGTCTTTCTCCTTGATGGATGTCAATGTTGTGAATGCGATTTAACATCAATTTCTTGGTTTCAAAAGGAAAATGATTTATTGGGATTGTTTTTTTGCGTAAAGTCATTGAGAAAGACCTATTCGTTTTGATTTGAGAGTGCTAGGTGAGGTTCTTAACGGAGGTATTGCATGAAAAAATTTATTTCTTTACTTGTTCTTGCGGGAAGTTTCAGTGCTTTGGCTCGTACTGATTATCAAAAGTATGTTTGCCAAGAATACGATTATCAAACAGGAGCTGTATTGGATCGTACTGTTGTTCTTAGTCCGGTTTCTGATGACAATACTGATTGGGATGAAGGAGAGGTTGTTTCTTACAAACTCGAAATTTATGAAGACCAATCAGCTTGGGAGCCTGAAGTTGAGATCGAAGGTTTGGTAACAGTAGAAGATGTTATGTTCCAATTTATTGGTGAAGACAATGAGGGAAGAGAAGTAAGCATGATGATTTATCTCGACGAGATGGAAGAGTCGTGGCTAACGATTGATGGAAACAAAGAGCTTCAATTAAATTGTCGCTAATTTAATTGGCAGGGATATGGGGGACATCATTGCAAATAATGGGTATCCCCTTGAACTGGAGTGGGGCCGCAAGGATATCAATCTTATTAACTCGCTTCAGTCCACTGACTTGAAGATCAATAAATCGCCAAGAAAGACTTGAATCAAACTTAACTTCATTTTTGAGGGCCATCGCTTGGTATTGCATAGCTTTATTGGAGGCTCGAAGAATTGATTCTGTGAAATGGCGATAGAGACAAAAATAAGAAGGGTATTTTTCTAATTCTTTTAAATATTTTTCACTGAGCTTCGAAATTTTTGTAAAACTGTTTTGGTCCATAGCTTCACGGTATTGAGAAATTTTCTCCTCAATGGAAAGAGTAGGGAGATTGTTGTATTGCGTTTTGGGAATTTCATCCAGAGCCGTAAATGGAGGAGTTTCACTCATATCGATAAATTCGTCGCACATTAAGGGGACACCTTTATTCTGCAATCTCAGAGCAGAGAGATCAAAATACAAAGAGATGGGAATAAGTAAGTATTCCATACTAATGAGTTTATTAGAAATTTTTTTGCTTTCGCCATCTGAAATGGCTTCATACAGAGGCTTACGCTGTTTATTGAGTTCTATGGCATCGAGAATGTGCTTGCGAAAGCAATTGTGAGCTGTCTCTGAACTTATGGCTAAACTCGAAGAGAGGACAATAGAAGCCAAAATGATTGTTTTGAGCATGTCCTTTCATACCATAATTTGAGAGGGGGATAGAAAAAATGGAGCAAAACCAGTAATAATTATAGGCTTTCTTGTGATTTACTTAGAGCGTTGTATACTGCCCGGCACTTATGAGTGAGCAATACTTTAATAAACTCAATTATACTCTCGCTAATGAAGATAACGAGATTGAACTGAAGATGTGTCAGAAACTTAAACCCCGGCATGTTCTTGCCGTCGCGGGGAGTGGGGGGCGTTCTCTTCCTTTAGCTGGGTGTGAGCCGGAAGTCTTGAGTGTGGTGGATCTTTCGCAAGATCAATTAGATTACACACTCTTAAAAGAAATCAGCTATAAAACTTTAAGTTATGAAGATTATTGTTGCTTGTTTGGCTTCCCTCCATTTGAGAGTCTGAATGATCGAGAAAAACGTAAAGAAATCTTTGAAAAAATTGAACTCGATACCCAAGTAAAATTAAAGCTTCGTAAAATTTTCGAGAGCATTGCTTGGGGAGAGATTATCTACGAAGGAAAGTGGGAGGATACATTTCGCAAGTTTTCAAATCTCCCTCAAAAAATCATTGGAAACAAAACTCTAGAGAAGTTTTGTTCGTTTAATACAATTGAAGAACAAATCGAATTTTATGAGCACAAATTTCCAAAATGGCGTTGGGCCATGATTATAAGAATCTTGGGAAATGCTTCAGTCTTTAATTCACTTCTTTATAAGGGAAGTTTTGTTAAAAAGAATATTGATAAGACTCATTTCCAATTTTATCTTGATACCTTTCAAAAACTTTTTACAACGACACTTTTGAAAAATAATTTCTTTGTCCAATTATGTTTTAGAGGGAAAATGTATTCTAAAGAGGCGGTAACTGTCGAAGCAAATCCTCGATATTTTTCTCAAATTGTAGAAGGTTTGAAAAAGACTAAAGTTCAATATTTATGCCGTTCAGCTGTGGATCTGGATGAGAATGAGCTGGGGGCAAAAATTGATTTCTTCTCTTTTAGTAATGTTCCTTCCTATTTCGAAGGTCAAATAGAGCAAAATTTTATGCAAATGATTTACCCTCATTTAAGTACAAATGCTCACGTTGTTATTCGCAACTATTTGCGAATTCCAGAGGGAACTGATTGGCGAGGATACGAAGATGTGACCTCTGAGTATATCGACCTTACTTCCATGGATAAGGTGGGTGTTTACCAAATTAAAGTTTATAAAAAGATTGGATCATGAAAATCTTTCTCGTCACCTCTGAGGTCACCTATATCCCCGAAAATTACCAAGGACTCTTCGAGCAGTTACTCTTGAAATATTCAGGGGATATAGCTGGAATTATCATCTTAAAGAATTTTGAGTTCAGTCTCTTGGCAAAAAGTCTGAGCCTTTATTTATTGGGAGCCAATAATGTGGGAAGCAGCTTATTGAAAAATGTGTTCGAGCTTCCTATGAAAAGGCGTGAAAAACTCTTTCAATACTATGGAATACCTTGTTACAAATTTAAAGATATCAATTCGAATGAATGCCTTGAGTTTCTTCGTTCGGAATCACCCGATTTGATTGTCAACATGAGAACCCGCTATATCTATAAAAAAGCTGTTTTAGAGATTCCCAAACTGGGCTGTCTCAATATTCATCATGGGCTACTCCCTCAATATCGAGGGACGATGTGCGATCTCTATGCGCTTAGTGAAAATCGTGAAGCTGGCTTCACTATTCATGAAATGACTGCAAAAGTGGACGCAGGAGCCATTTTAAAGCGAGTTGTCGTTGATTCTGAAGGGACAGAGAAAAACTATCTCAAATACTTATACCGCGCTAGTTTGCTGGAAGGGCAGGTTCTCGCTGATCTTCTCGAGGAAATTGTAAAAAAGAAAGGATTGACACAGAAAGTTGAAAATGGAGGGTCACCAGTAGTATACACTAGAAATCCTTCAGCAAAGCGTATATATGAGATGTTGGATTCAGGAATGGTTTTATGACAATAAATATGACGACCTTTCATGGCTCTCCAGGATCGATCAGGGATTTTCTCCCTCTCGACGAGCACATGAAAGATTATTTGATAACAGAAGATTTAGAAAACTCTGAAGTTTGGGTGGGGTATTCCTGGGGATGCTTGAAGCTTTTAAATTCTCTCCAAAATTCTAACGTAAAAAAAGTCGTTTTGATTTCCCCTTTTCTGCCGATGGAGCCGGTGAGGGGGCTGAAGAAATTTATTATCTCCCTTCCTTGGATAGGAAAATTTCTTTTGAAACTTAAAAGAGAAAAAATTCTTGGCGATTTCATAAAGCAGTCTTTTTGTGGGAAAGACGGAAAAAATGAGTATCAAAATTATATCAAGTCTATTGTTACTGTTGATAAATTGTTCTCTTCGATTGAAGAAAAAGATGAATTCTTTTTAACTGAAAAAATGATTGAAGAGTGCAAGGGATCTTTGAGTGGAATCACTCCACTGGTCATTTGGGGTAAAAGTGATCGGACGGCGAAACTAAATGAAGAACTGAAAAAGCTTAGTCAAATATTTGAAGATGTTATTGTCAAAGAAATCGAAAAAGGAGGGCATGCCTTAATGTGGTCTCACCCTCAAAAAATTGCGAACTTGATTAAGAAATATCAAAAAGGAGATCTCAAATGTCAAAAATAGGATATTTTGAAGGGGCCCACCAGGGAAACAATGTTTATAGTTTTCTTGAAAAACATGTTCAAGAAAATCCAGATAAAGAGATTCTCACTTGGGTAAATCGCGATACACTAGGGACTTGGGATAAAAATCTTAAAACACCGCTTGAGCATCAATCAATAAAAGTTAAGGAACTCTTTTTTCTTTGCGAAAGAATTTCGGCAGGATTTTCAGAATTAGGAATTGGTAATGGTGATAGAGTTATTCTTTTTGCACCAATGTCGGTTCCACTTTATGTTTGCATGTTCGCTCTTCAAAAACTAGGGGCCATCCCTGTGTTTCTCGATTCATGGGCGAGGCGCGGGCAATTAGGAATTAGTGCAGAGACAGTTGATCCTAAGGCCATGATTAGTTTTGAGCAAGCTTTTGATATGTGTTCACAAGTTCCAGAACTTGCAAAAATAGAAATGAAAATCTCTGTTGGACCAACTACTAAAAACTATACATCGAGCTATGAAAATTTACTGGAGACAATGTCGTCAGTGAATAAGCAAGCTGTTGAGCAAGAAGCAACTGCCCTGATTACATTTACGACGGGAAGTTCTGGTCGCCCCAAAGGTGCCGATAGAACGCACCGTTTTCTAGCGGCTCAACACTATGCTATTAGTCGATCTTTAAAATATGATGATAATGATCGCGATATGCCGGTTTTTCCAATCTTTTCTTTGAATAACCTTGCTGAATGTGTGACAACGGTTATTCCTGCTTTTGATGTAGGAATGCCAACAGAAAATGATCCATTAATTATTTTAGCTCAAGTTTACGAAAAAAATATTACCTGTCTGACACTTTCACCTTGGCTTTTCAATAAGCTCTCTGAATATTGTTTAAAAAACTCAATTCAGTTAGAAAAAGTGAAAAGAGTTGTGACTGGAGGAGCGCCAATTTCTCGAGATAATTTAGTGGATTTTAGAAAAATTGCTCCCAATGCTGAGATACTTGTCCTCTATGGTTCGACTGAAGTTGAGCCTATCGCCCATATTGAAGCGAATGATTTTATTAATTTAAAATTTGCTGGTGATGAAGATCCAGAACTTGTTGACCCCGGTGTGAATGTTGGGAAGATCGATTCTGGGCTTGAATATAAATTTATACAAATTAGTAAAGACCCCGTCTTTGTTAAAACCGATTTAGACTGGGAGAATATTGAACTTCCAAGCAGTCAAGTCGGTGAGTTGATTGTAAGTGGTGAGCACGTTTGTGAAAACTACTATAATTACGAAGAAGCTTTCTTTCGCGCCAAGATTCGCGATAACCACAACCGTGTTTGGCACCGTACGGGGGACTTAGGTTTTATTGATAATAATGGAGATCTTTGGTTGGTTGGTCGAGTTCACAATGCCATAAAAAGAAAGGACACATTTCACTTTCCAGTTAAGGCTGAAGTTATTTTGAAGCGTCTCGATTTTGTGTCTCGTGGAGCATACCTTGGTGTGAGTGATGCGGAACTTGGTGAAAAAATCGTTTGCGTAATTGAACCAACTTCAAATCAATCAGAAATGACTAAAGAAGAACAAAAAGCGGAAGTTAATAGGTTGTTTAATAAAAACCAAGTGACTGTGGATCAAATTATTTTTTATGACAAAATTCCAATGGACCCACGGCACCATAGTAAGGTTGAGTACGAAGTCCTCAAAAATGAGCTTCGCGACAAAAAATTAATCTAAGTATGAACAGGTGGTGGCAATTTTGTAGAGAACGATTCCCACTGGGTAGCTATCTTCCCATGGTGGTTGTTTTCAGTTTGGCCCACTATTTTACAGTGGCACCTGAACAACGGGTTGGTCCTGTTATTCTCTTGTTTCCCCTTGCATTGATCTTCTTTTTTAAACTTCGTCTCTATGATGAAATAAAAGACTATGAACACGACAAAATTCACAACCCCACTAGACCTCTCGCCAGGGGGTTAATTCCTCTTTCTGAAGTGAAGTGGCTGATTGCTGTGATTATTTTGCTTGAGCTTATTTTTTCTGCAAACGCTGGGTTTTCAACACTTTTTGTAATGTTCATTGCCATTGTTTACTCGCTTCTCATGTATAATGAGTTTTTTATTGGCGATCTTATTCGTCCCCATTTAACGACATATGCTATTATCCACACAGTTGTCACTGTTCCTCTTTCATTGACTTTAGTTTCACTGGTCACAAGACAAGGATTAGGGGAAATGAGTAAGGAAGTTTTTCTTTTTTCACTTTCTCACTGGTTTATTTTTAATGTCTTCGAGTTCGCTCGAAAAACATGGGCGACGAGTGAAGAAAAAAAAGATGTGGATTCTTATTCAAAAATATTTGGGAAAAGAGGAGCAATTCATCTCGTCGTGATGAATTCTTTTTTAGGAGTGTTTTGTCTGGCATTTGCTATAGATAAAACGATTCTCGTTTTAGTGGCCTTGACTCTTGCAATAGGGTTGGGGTGGTATGGTTACGATTATGCTCGTCACGATTCGGAAAACAAAGCTAAGCTTTATCGAAACATGGCCGGAGTCTATATCTTACTTCACTATATTGTTCTTTCATTGGGGAAAATTAAGGGGTAGTTATGTTGGTTACAAGCGAGAGCGAAAAATATATTGTCAAAAAAAGAACTGGAGGTAAGGGTGGGAATCTCTATATCTTAAGCCAGATGGGAGCCAATGTTCCGAAATGGGCTGTTATCGGTTCACATATTTTTTCTAATTTCAAGAAAAAGAATGATCTCGTTTCAAAATTTGAAAGTGTTCTCCACGACTCAAGTGATTTTTCTTTAAAAGCGGAGACGATCGAAAAAATTATTTTGAATACCAATCTTGACCCTGAAACGGTAACCCTGGTTGAGCGCGCCATGGAGATCATCCAAGCAGAACTTTATGCTGTTCGCTCGTCAGCTGTGGATGAAGATTCTTCCCAGCATTCTTTTGCAGGTCAACTTTCAAGTTATCTTTATCTTAAGTCAAAAGAAAATTTAATTGAAGCGCTCAAAAAGTGCTGGGCCTCGGCTTACTCAGAGAGAAGTCTCAGCTATCGCGTCCATAATCACTTGGAGCACATCGATATTGATGTGGCCGTGGTGATTCAAGAAATGATTAATCCAGAGGTGAGTGGAGTTGTCTTTACTGGAAATCCAGTCAATCAAAAAGGTAATGAAATTGTCATCAATAGTGTCTTTGGTGTTGGTGAAGGACTGGTTTCTGGCCTAATCGATGGGGATACCTTTATTGTCGATAAACATGAGCAAAAAATTATAAGTTCTGAAATTGCTGAGAAAGAAAAAAAATTAACGCTTGATGATTCTGGAGAAGGAATCAAAGAAGTTGAGTTAAAAAATCCCAGTGAGAAAACTCTCAGTGATGAGCAGATCACAGAAATAGCTCAACTCGCTCAGAAAATTGAAGCATTTTATCACTACCCGCAAGATATAGAGTGGGCCATCAAAGATGGAAAACTTTACGTCCTCCAAGCGCGTCCCATTACCACCAATATTTTCAATGAAAGTGGAAAGTTATTTATATGGGACAATTCTAATATTATAGAAAGTTATGGTGGGTTAACGAAACCTTTAACTTTTTCTTTTGCTCGTTATGTCTATCATCAAGTCTATATCCAGTTTTGTGAGATCTTATTGGTTCCTCAAAAGCGTATTCGTGAGATGGATTATTTCTTAAGAAATATGTTGGGGATTTTTTACGGGAGAGTTTTTTATAATATTCTGAACTGGTATAAACTCACTAGTATCCTCCCTGGATTTAAATATAACCGTGGATTTATGGAAACCATGATGGGGACAGATCATAAACTCGCTGATGAGATCGCCGATCGGATTAAGCCACCAGCTTTTGAAGAGAAGTGGACTTCTAAAATTAGAAGATTTGTGACTGGACTTAAATTCCTTTATTTTCATTATACAATTCAAAGTGTGGTCGATAATTTTCTAAAACACTTTTATGAGCATTATGATCATTATAAAAATATCGACTACGACCAATTGGATTCTCATCAGATTTATGAGCACTATCAAGATTTAGAGAGAGTTTATCTTCGAAATTGGAAGGCTCCGATTATTAATGACTATCTTTGCATGGTTCACTTTGGGCTTTTTAAAATGCTGACAAATAAATGGCTTTCAAAGCTTGGTGATTCAATTCAAAACGATCTTTTGTGTGGAGATGGGAATCTCGAATCAGCTGCGCCAACCAAAGAAATTATGCGTCTCGCAAGTATTGTAAACGACAATAAGGAATTGCGGATGCTTTTAACGGAAACGGAAGATTCCGATTGCTTAGAGGCTCTCCGCCAGTCACCATTTCAAAATTTTTATAAAGAAGTTTTAAATTATATTGATAAATTTGGATTCCGCTGTATGTCTGAAATGAAGTTAGAGCAAATTGATTTGAGCATGGATCCTACTTTGTTTTTTATCTTTATCAAAAATTATTTGCGGACAGGGAATTTTGATCTATCGAAGATGGAAGAGCGAGAGACGACAATTAGGGCCTCCGCTGAAAAAAAGGTTTTTACCGAGCTTAGTGGTTTAAAGAAACTTATCTATAAGTGGAGTTTGAAACACGCTCGAAAGGCCGTAAGAAACAGAGAAAATACTCGCTTCTGTCGAACTCGCGTTTATGGAATTGTTAGAAAAATGTTTTATGCCATTGGAAAGAATTTTGCGAGACAGGGTATTATAGATAAAGATGAAGATATCTTTTTTCTAACACTAGAAGAAATGACGGGTGCTCTTGAAGGGACGAATGCAGCTCTTTCACTTAAAAAACTTCTCAATATTCGCCGTGAAGATTATGAGAGTTTTGCAGCTCGAGAGCCCTTGAGTCGTTTTAATACTCGGGGAGCTGTTTATTGGCAGAATCAACATTTTGAAGAAGAAATAATCGATTTTGCTGAAAAAGGACAACTTTCTGGAATAGGTTGTTGCCCTGGAATTGTGAAGGGAAAAGCTAAAGTTATTCTCGATTTGGATGATGATATGAATTTAGACGGAGAAATTCTGGTAACCAAAAGAACTGATCCAGGCTGGGTTCCTTTGTTTCCGTCAGCTTCAGGGCTTCTGGTAGAGCGAGGGGGCCTTCTCTCGCACTCGGCTATTGTGGCAAGGGAAATGGGTATCCCTTGTGTTGTCGGCGTTAAGGGGCTCACTCAGAGCTTAAAAACAGGCATGGATATCGAGTTCAACGGAGAGAGCGGGGAAATCAATATCCTCGAGTAGGGTACGCCCTAGTTTCGGCTCAATACGAAGTTTGATCCAACATCTATCGGGCTTAAGTTTTCTTGCCCCTGGTAGCGAAATCCAAAAAGTTTTCCAGCATTTCCAATGGCGTAAAATGTATTGGTGCTGTAATCAAAAGCACTTGAGAAAATCCAAAAATCAAGGCCTTCAAAAACTCCTAAAGATTGTGAACTCATGGAGTTATTGCTGATATTAGATGAGAAAATTTCAAGCTTTCCTTCACCATTTGTCTTGGTTGCGATGACCTGTCCTTCATCGGGGCTGGCCACGAATGTTTCAATTCCTAGATTATCCGGAAGACTGCGGGCCGTTTGTTGAAGAATATCGAATACAAATATTCGATTCCCTACATTCGTTTCTCCAAGTGCATAGAGAAATTCGCCATCACAACTTATTTGAACTTGACCGTTAACGACGTTAGCGAGTCCACCTAGTGATCCCAATACTTCAAGTTTGTCTTCTTCAATATTAATTTTGAAGGCCACAGCTTGATTACCTTGGTAACCAACTCCATAAATGTTGAGATCATGCCCGAGCCCAGCGAGAGTAGGATTCCCTATCCCATCGAGCAAACTAGGTGTTTCAATTTCTTTTGATTGAAAATTAATTTTATAAAGTTTAGGTTTAACTTGTTCATCGGCAGCAATCAAGTAATGTGAATTATTCCGTGCTACGTAGACGGGACCTTTTCCCGACCACAAACTTCGTGCTCCAGTGACTTCTGTTGCCAGAGAACTTTTTCCACTTTTTAGATTGAGTGAATAGAGTTCAACAACACCTTCATTGACTTTAGCGGCGTAACCAGAAAGGGGGCCACAGCTTTTTTGGGAAATTGGGTTGAGGCTAGATAAACCGACAGAGTTATCACCTTCTTTCCCACAATTAACGAAGATGATAAAGCTCATTATGAGCAATACACTTTTTTTCATGACGACACTCCACGCTATTTAATCAAACTAAATACCAATGCAAACTCATCGGCATTGTTTAAATAAATCTTCATATAGTATAGAAGTTGGCAGTGGTCTTATTTAAAAATCAAAGACTTAAGAGCAATATTTGACAAGCAAAATGAAAGATTGAGAGCAAAAAAAATTGGCAGATAGTCTTTATTGACAATGACTTTGGCAGAAGCGCTGGAGTGATTCAACGGCTCGAGCATAAAAATCTTTATTAAATTGTAGTTCATCTATTCTTCCCACTCGAACTTTTTTTCCATGGAGGGCCTTGGGATTTCCCACATCTTCGGGATCTCTAATCCCCTCATCAAACAAAACGGTGTATTCATTGGGATTGTTGGGATCAATAGAGATATCTATTTGAGAATCAAAATCGAGGGCATCATGGAAATCTCCTTTGGAGACATTGCTATCATCGACATAGAGAGTGTAATCACCATCGTGGTGAGTAATCTTATAAACTTGGAGTCCATGCCCCAATTTGTCGCCCCAGGGATTGATGATAATAAGGGGAAGTTGTCCACTTAAGAGCCTCATCTTCAAGCTTGTTAATAGGCGATCAATATAATTTTTAGAAAAAGAGCTTTCATTAAAATAGGAATGAAAAAGATTTTTATAAGAGACAGTATAGTTAAACCAAGTCCAGGCGACGTAGTACTTGATAGTTGCTGTGAATTCCTCTGAGAGCTCTTCTAGATCGGAAACATAGGGGAAAACACTTGCTTCGTTAGTCTTAAAGAGTTTTTCAATACGCTCTTTGATGAGTTTGCGCCAAAGTTTTGAATGGGGAGCGAGATTTGTGGAGTTTAAGGCATTTTCTGGATCAAAAATGGAAAGATAGCGCAAAGTCGCTGTCGCCTGGGAGTGACCGAGACAATAATTATAAGTTGGCGTAGGGACATTTTCGATATCTCGATAACCCCTAATATCATTAGTAAATGAAAGACTATTTTCACGATAGGGTTTTATATGGGATTTATTCAAATATAAAATTTTAAGATTGCGAGGGCATTGAGCCTCACAAGAGGAAGACTTTTGCTCCCCTGAGAGTATTTCTTCAAGACTGAGGACTTCGCGTTCTGCTGGGTAAGCGTCTATTTTGTTGTAATCAAAATCGACTCGTGCATTGTGGAAAGGAATCGGGGCGATTTCGTTTTCACTAAAAGATTGTGCGAGAGTTGCGTAGTCTTTTGATGGGCTAAAAAAGCTATTCTTTTTGAGAAAGCCAAAATTGAGATAAATGGCAGCTTCTTGGGTTTGGTTGTTTTTGGGGTAACGGTAAATAGGGATATACTGAGAATATCCTTGAAAAGAGACCGAAAACAGGAAGAAGAAGGCAATTGCTTTCATTGTTTAAAAATAAAAAAGGGACAGCCTGTAGCTGTCCCTTCTGTTAAGTATTATTTTAAAGCTTAATACGACTTATTCTTCCGTTGCAATAACTTTATTTTGCACTGAATTTGTTACAAACTCTTTGAGTTCTTCTTCAGTTAAGCCTTGTTGAAGAAGCTTAATTTGATTGTAAACTGCTTTAGCTTCGCTTTCACAAGTACTCTGAAAGAAAATATCTTCTTTTATATAGCTTCGATTGAATCCAACTTCTTTTGCATAAAATTCTTTATTAATCTGAGATGCGCTATATTCGATTTGAGTTTTAACGGCTTTTTTCTCACCATCAACTTTTTCAAAATAAGTCACTCTCTTTTTTGAGCAAAGAAGGTAGCTAAAAGAAGCCTTTCCAGTTTGGTAAGAAATATTTCTTTCACGTCCACTATCATAATAAAATTTTGAAGCAATAGAGGCATTACAAAAAGATGTTAGAACTCCATCGCCATCTCCCCAAAGACCATCAAGAAATTTCCCAACAGTTCCACCAAATACTGATGACTCAATATAACAAGGAGCCTGTAAAAGAGTTTCTTTTTTTGGTCTTGGTGAAGCAAAAGTATTAAAAGCCAATGTAACGAGTGAAAGAGCAATCATTGATTTCATTTATTTCTCCTTATTCTAATCAATTCATTCTAAATTCAATAGCCCATGGGAATACTACAGGACATAGTTATAAGCAAAGAAAATTTTTCTTACATCGAGAAAGTGGAAATATTTATATGGGAACTATATTTTCTTCAAAGAGCTCAAAGTCTCAAAATGAGGAGTATGAGGAAAGGCATCAACAGCTTGGATCTCAGTCAGTTCAAATTGATTTGAAATACTGGCGATATCGCGGGCCCAAGAATCGGGATCACAGCTTATATAGAAAATAGATTCAACTCTAGGAAAAATTTCGAGGAAGTTTGCAATATTTTTGAGCCCAGATCGAGGAGGATCGAGGATGAGCATGCGAGCTCTAAATGAAAGGTTTTTCAGCGTTGTCACTGTATCGCTAGCGTAAAGATTGAGCGCGTGGGCACTGACCTGTGGAAATTGGGAGTTGAGTTTTTGAATGGCAGACTCAGCACTGTCAACTGCGAGATAAGAGTTTGAAAGAGCAACGAGAGTTTCGGTGAAGTTCCCTGATCCACAAAAGAGTTCAATAATAGCTTCTTTAGAAGATTCCTTACTGACACGTTCAAAGAGCCAATTTTTCATATAAGCATTCATGGCACTATGACCTTGGCGGAAATCAACTTGCTGCTGATTTAATGATTGCTTAAGAGAAGTTTGATCGTCCAAGGAGTAGACTTCAGTTTCACTTGCCGACTTTGTTTTGAGGGATGCTCGAAGCTCTTTATATATTTCTTGAAGTTCCGGATTCATAATCAAACACTCAGGGATATCGATCACTTGGTGAGAGCGATTGGCTTGAAAGCCAAGGTGAGAACCAAGGTGTTTGACTTGAACCCTATTTTTAAAATGAAACTCATGAGAAGAGGGAAGAATTTTTTTGAAAACGCCATTGGCAAGAGGGATTTGGTAGCGCTCAATGAGTTGTTTCAGTATGTTTTCTTTTTGTTCAAGTTGAGAATCATAAGTGGCCATAAGCCAAGGACAGCCACCACAATTTTGAGGTGTATGACCGTGGTAGGGACAAGGAATTTCTGTGCGGCGATGCGGGCTTGGGGTGATGATTTCTTTGATTTTAGCAAATCCGTGCTTTTTCTTTTCTTCTGTAATTTCGATAATGGCTTCGTCACCAGGCCAGCTTCCTGGGATAAAAAAGACTTTTCCGCCAGGTGATCGGCAACACCCTAGGCCTCGAAAACTTAAGGAATCGATTGTACCAGTGAACGTTTTACTGTTTGGATTCATCGGGGGATTCTTTATTTTCTTGATCATCTTTTTCATTGGCTCCTGCAATATCAAGAAAAATCTCAGTCAAATTATTTTTAATAGTATCCGAGTTACTAAATATCCCAAAGGTAAGGTCTTCCTCTTTTTCATCATTTATATGCTCAAAAATTCTAAGAATTGTTCTGGTTTTTAAATTGAGATAAGCTGAATACGCGACAGAAAATGCAAGATTGCTGGGACCGGTTAAGCGTGAGGCAAGTTTACTGACTTCAATTGTTGCTATCATGTTATCATAATAGTTCAAAAGAACATCTAGGTAATAACCATTTTCACTTCCAAATATTTGGCAATCATCTTGATCGTCGCAGTAAAAAAATTTGTAAAAGATGGGGTAGTCCCGCAGATCTTTTGAATATTCGAGATAGAGAACTTCTACTTGAATATAGTGGTGATCAAAAGGGTTGAGGGTCACAATTTTAAACCCAGCTCCGAGGCACATTGTTGTCCAAGTCAATAAAGTTACAAATAACCATTTTTTCATAGGGAGTGCATAGTAGCGATTATGCTGCTCTTTCGCTAGAGAATGTAAAAATTACACAATACTTTTTTAAAGTGAAGAATCGATAGGATTGGTTGAGCGTATCGTCACGCAGTGCTATAGTGGCTTGCTTAGAGAGGAAAAATGGCCAAAATATCGGTTTATTTTAACAAATTTGCATCCCAAACCAATGCAGAACTTTGGGAAAAAGAACTAAGACGAAAATTTTTTCGTCACGATATTGTTTTTAAAGCCCCAAATTCCTTAGAAAACCTCAAAGCGGAAATTGAAAGTGATAAAAGAAAGCAGGTCGATTTCATTTTTTGCTTAGGAGGGGATGGTACAGTGAATACTATCCTTCAGAACTTGCGTTCTGGAAAATTGGCAAAAACCAAGTTGATGGTTATTCCTACCGGAACGGCAAACGATTTTGCTTCAGAGCTTGGTATTGTCAGCAATATTAATACCATTTCAAAAATGTTTATCCATCACACTACTAAGAAAATTGATCTTATCAATATTAACGATCGAGTTATGGCTACTAACGGTGGCATTGGTTTTATAACTAATGTTGTAGAAGAAATAAACCTCTATCGGAAAAAGTATAAGACTTATCAAGAGTTTATGAAAAAAATTAAAAGTGAAATCTATTCTTTAGTCTATATTAAAAAGCTTATAATGGATTCTTTACCAATTCATCGCTTATACATTGATAGCCCCGATTCGACGTTGATGGACAAAATTGTCGAAACTCCGCTAGTGCTTATTAACAATCAAAGATCTCTAGGAAAGAATTTTCACGTTGCTCCCAAAACCAAAAATGACGATGGAAAGTTTAATGTCACAATCTTTAAGCATAAAAATAAAAAAGATTTTATGGAAGTGGCTTTGAAATTTAGACTTGGATTTTATCCAGAAAATGATCCCAATCTCATAAGTTTTGAAACAGATAGAGTTGAAATAATGAATACCGCCAATTATCCTCTACGATTTTTTGGCGATGGAGATATCTTATTAGAAGACAAAAACTTTAGCATAAACTTGTCAGGGCAAAAACAAGAAGTCTGTTTTCACGACGAAAATAACGATTATAATAAAACTTATAAACTCGATACCATTGAGATGATTTAAGATGAAGATTTTTTTTACAGGAGCAAGTGGATTTATTGGAAAAGAGCTCATTCACAAATTTGTGAATGAGGTTGAGAAAATCTTTGTTCTGGTGAGAGCTTCTTCCGTGAATAAAATGGCTGATCTGTTAAAACAGTACCCTGATAAAATTGAACTAATTGTTGGGGAATTAGAGTCTGAAAACTTAAGCGTGGTCCTTAAGGATTTGGAGCGATTAAAAGAGGAAGTTACAGATGTCATCCATATGGCTGCCCTCTATGATCTCACAGCAGGAACTTATTATAGCTATTTGTATAATGTGATTGGAACACAAAATTTAGTGGAACTTTCTTCACAATTTAAAAATTTAAAGAATTTTCATTATATTTCCAGCTATGTCGTTAATAACGGTGAAAAACACACTTGTAGTGAAGAAGAACTTTCACGCGATATTAAGAAAGAAGATCCATATACTTGGTCTAAAAATAGAGCAGAATGGTATATTCGAAATAATTGTAAAGGATCTTATAAAGTTCGAATTTATCGGCCTGGAATTGTTATTGGTGATAGTAATGAAAAACAAAAGATTAAAAAAGATGGGCCATATTATTTTATTGAACTCATAAAAAAATGGCGGCCATTTATAAATAAGCAACCGCTCATTAGAAAAATTCCTATTTGTTATTCAAAAAAAGGCGAGCTACCTTTTATACCCATCAATTACCTCGTCTCTTGGCTCAGTGAAATGATTCTTCATCCAATGGGAGATGAAGTGATCAAAACCTATCATGTTTTCGGTGAACCCATGAAAACTGTAAATTTTTTAAGAATCTGTCGTGATAATCTCAAAATTACGAAACCATTCTTAAGAGTCCCAATGAAACAAAGCATGTTTAAAAGAATTATGAAAAAATTGGATGTACCAGGAGAACTTTCAAATTATTTTGTTAGTGAAACGAAATATTCTAGAAAAAATTTACTCAATGATTATCCGTTACTTTCAAAATATCAAAATATTGAAATAGAAAAAAGTTTATTTGGAGATGTGAAATGAAAGAAATCGTCCATATAAGCTTAAACCCAGGGTCTGAAAACTCAGTAAAACACCATGAATGTTTTGGTGAGACTTTCAAAGTGACAACGCTAGGCACTGATTACGATGTGGAGCTCACCAAAAAACTTGTGATGAAATATCAGGGGCAGTGTGATGCTATTGCTCTTTCGGGTTTTCCTAATTCTCTCAAATTAAATTCTAGAAAATATTATCATAAGCAATTAAAAGAAATATTGAAAATTGCTAAAGAAACTCCAATCGTTGATGGTCAAAATTTAAGGGAACTTTATATTCCTTGGGCCTTGAAAAAATACCATAAAGCATATCCAGAACTCTTTGAAGGGACTCGGATTGGTTTTTTTGCTGGAGTGATTCAGAGAAATATTATGGAGGTTTACGAGAGCCTCAATGCCCAGTTGATATTTGCAGATGCCTATTTCCTTTTTAAAATTCCTCTCCTTATAAAGAAAGTTAGAATTTTAGATAAACTCTTGAAAAAATCGTTGGGAATATTACTGAACTATTCTTTGCATAAAATTAAACCTCGAAATTTTACTATGGCAAAACTATCTAAAATGCCAACTTTAAATGAGTTTATGGATTGTGATATCTATGTCAGTAACGGGACAACATTGCCTATTATAAAAACAGATCTTCTCAAAGGGAAAATACTTATTGTGGATTCAATACCACCATCGCTGAGTACAAGGTTATCAGACTTTGACCCTCGATTAGTAATAAGTTTCGAGCCGAAAGTGAATAATGAGTTTCTCGGATTTACGCTGATGGAAGCGATGTTTATGGCCTTGAAAGAAGTGCGAACACCCTTGATCTTTGATGATATCCAACCCTATATCGATGAGTATAATTTAGCGCCAAATGTTCAAAACATAGAACTTGAAAATTCAAAAAGATCAAAGTTTGCCTTTTTAGTTCATCCCTTAAAGTCAACTGATCTCGTGAAGGCCAAACCTCTTCGACCATTAAGAAAATTTCCTCGAGCAGTAAAGTTAGTCGAGGAAGTTTCTGAGAAAATTCCTGGATTTTATTTTGGAAAAATAACGGGAATTCGAAGTGAAAAAACAGGGAAGGAGGTTGAAGGGATGATTTATGCTGTCTCAGAGACTCCGAAAATGCTTCTCAAAACTAATCCAGAAAAGTTTTATCAAAAAGTTGATAAACTGACCCATGAAGCTAAAAAACGTGGAGCAGATATCTTTGGTCTGGGAGCTTATACAAAAATTGTCGGTGACGCTGGAGTCAGTATTGCAAAGATGGCGCCTCTTCCGGTAACTACAGGAAACAGTCTTTCAGCTGCTTCAACTCTTTGGGCCGCAAATTATTCAGTTTCTCAGATGGGTTTTGTTCCGTTTAAAGATGGAAAATATTGTGGAAAAGTTTTGGTTATTGGAGCAACGGGAAGTATTGGGAAAGTAACGGCAAAACTTCTGGCCAGCAAGTGGAAAGAGGTAATTTTAGTTGCCCCGAGACCTTATAAATTGATGGAGTTATCTGAACAAATTAAAGAAATTGTCCCAGATGCTAAAGTTGTCTATAGCACTGATGCCAATAAACATATCGCAGAGGCAGACCTTATTATCAGCACGACAAGTTCTCCTCATCAAAAAATTATAGATATTGAGAAAGTAAAACCAGGAGCAGTCATTTGCGATGTAAGCCGACCTTTTAATGTCTCTGAAGACGAGGCCCTTCTGAGACCTGATGTCCTGGTGATTGCGAGTGGAGAAGTTGAATTACCCGGTGATGTTCATCTGACTTGTAATATTGGGCTTCATGGGTCAGTCGTTTACGCTTGTCTAGCAGAAACGGCTCTTTTGGCTTTGGAAAATCGTTTTGAATGTTTTAGCCTTTCTCGAGATCTTGATTATAAAAGAGTCCAAGAAATCGATCAAATTGCCAGAAGACACGGAGTTAAGCTTGCTTCCATTATGGGGCATTCAACAGAAATTTCTGATGATGAAATTAAACTTTGCCGAGAACATGCTTTGAAAAAAAGAAGCGATCAAATGACTATTGATGAAAGTTCTCAAGAGAATTCAGAGAATCAAGAATCGATTGATTTCCATTAATTTTAGCAATATCAAAAACTGTATGTTGATCACCACCATAGGTAAGCTGTGCATTGGCATGGTTTTCTAAAAGGATGCGAACAATTTCTTCTGAATTGTTGGAGACAGCGATGTAAAGGGGTGTAAAACCATTGCGTGAGCGTTGATTGATTTGAGCCCCACTTCGAATGAGATTTTTGATAGTCTCAAGACAGTCACTTTGGCAATTTGAAGAATTTTCAAGCAAAATAGTTAAAATATTTTCTCCATATTGATTTTGAGTATTTGCTAGTTTTTCTCTTGGTTGATTCGTTTCATCGCTTCTATTGAGAACTTCCTGGATGTAGAAATAGTTTTGGCTGGTCGCTGCACTGATCATTTTCATTTGAACTTCATCTGGGTTTTGAGATAACTTTAAAGGAGCAATGACTGTGGTCTTTTTTTCTTGCCCACAACCTAAAAAAAATAAAAAAAGTATTAAGATTATTTTCATTTTTATGACCTAGTATTGTTTTATTTCAATATTGGGATCAAAGGGGATAAAACTCTTCCTATCATTATTTTTCGCATTATAAGGAAAAGTTTTTTCTCCACCAAAGCTATCAAACATTTTTGTGACCATCCCGTTTTGAATATTCTTTGATGCCGTTTTGTAATTGGCATCGTAATAATTGTTTATAACGGCAAATTGGCGTTTGCCGGTTTGGGTACTCAAAGTTCCTCCGAGAGTCGAAGCATCGCCAAGAGTTCCCGTTTTCGCAGTGAGGACGTTAGAGTGAAGAAATCTTCCAGTGAGAGTGCCTTCGATTTTTCCGACGGCCATATAATCATAAGGCATAATATCATTGATTGTCCTTTCTGGAATTTCAAAACCATCAAATAGGGGCCAAAGATAGCCGTTGGCTTGGTTGAGCATGAGTTCAAAAGTTTGAAGAACAAACTGGCAACTGGCCTTGGTTCTTTTTCTCTGGATAAGTTTGTAGCCAGGGATATAGCCTTTAGAGTTTGTCACTTCAAATTCTTTAAGAGCATAGCCTGAACCAGAGAGAAGTTGAAAATTATTCTCAAAATAGGTATCGTCATTTACGTTAAAGCGATCGGCAAGTCTTTGAAGGACAGCTTGTTTTCCTCCCATTCCAAAAAAGAGGGTATCGGCAATTCCATTTTGAGAAAAGCGATTTGTGAAATTAGCTATTTTAATGAGTTCTATTGATTTGAGAGTTATGACCTTGGTGCCAGGAAGAAAAACTCCAGGGGATGTTTCAAAAGGATTTTGTGGATTATAACTAATACTTTCAAAAGAAAATTCTAAATTTTTTTGAAAACTTCCAATCAAATTTCTTTTTTGTTCATAATCTTCTGTAATTGTGACCCCTTCAGTGGTTATACATTGACCTGAGTCTGTGATTTCAGTCCTAAGTTTATTCCAATTTGAAGTATCAAAATATTTTTCGAAAAATTTTTGGGGATCAGTGTTTGAGGGTTCATAGTATTGGCAATAAAAACGTTTACCATCAACGCTATATTTAGCTTGTGTAAAAGATTGGGTGTCAATGAGCTGAGGCTCGAAAAAAACACCTGCATCGTAGGAAATCTTTTGGGCGTGAGTGATACCATTCTTGTTAAGAGCATTTAGCAGATGGTAGAAAAATCTTCGATCAAAAACAGGATTGTTTCCGCCAGTAATATGGATATTGCCGTTATTGACATAAACTTTGCTTTCAAACTGATAATTCTTACCGTATTTTTCTATGGCATGCATGGTGGTGATTGTTTTGGCCACTGAGGCGATACCCATGAGCTTTTGGGTATTGAATCCTTGAACATTGCCATCATCGTCGATATAACAATAAGCTTGATTTTGAGCATCGAGAGCTGGGTACATTTTTAGGAATTTTTTAAATTGATCATCGATGGTGGCACTACGCCCTGAAAGGCTCAAGAGAAGAAAAGAAGAGATGACTGTTAATTTGATTAATGAGTTTATAAAATAGTTCACACTTTATGATAAGATATGACCGGGGTTGGGATCAACTGTTTAGAGAAAGCTTGGGAATGGAATAAAAACGGATTAAAAGAGTATGGTAAATGGATTCGAACTTAAATCTTCTTACAAGCCAACGGGTGATCAGCCTGAAGCCATTCGTTCAATTACGGAAAGTTTTCAATCAGATCAGATATTTCAAACTTTGCTTGGGGTCACAGGTTCTGGAAAGACTTTTACCATGGCCAATATCATCCAAAATTTGCAAAAAAAGACCTTGATTCTTGCTCACAATAAGACACTTGCAGCTCAACTCTATGAGGAGTTCCGTTCATTTTTTCCAGAAAATGCTGTGGAATACTTTGTTTCTTATTACGACTATTATCAGCCTGAAGCTTACGTTCCCGGAACGGATACTTTTATTGAAAAAGATGCATCAATCAATGATGACATTGATAAGTTACGCCATTCAGCTACTCGTAGTCTTCTTGAGAGAAACGATGTTATTGTCGTTTCTTCAGTCAGTTGTATTTATGGAATTGGTTCTCCCGAAGAGTATAGTAAGCAGAAAATTAAACTTTTTAAGGGGGATAAGTTAAATCAAAAAGATTTTTTAAAACAGCTTATCGCCATACAATTTCAAAGAAATGATATTAATTTCACACGAGGTTGTTTTCGAGTTAGAGGAGAGATTGTAGAAGTCTTTCCTAGCTATGAAGATCAGTACGTTGTTCGAGTTGAATTTTTTGATGATGAGATTGACAACATTAGCTTTGTCGATCCTCTCCGGGGGACGACGATGAATGAGTTATCCAAAGTTGTTATTTATCCTTCAACTCATTATGTGGTTTCCCAAGGCTATCTCAAAAAGGCAATTAAAAGCATTCAAGAAGAATTGCGCGAGAGGATTGCGACTCTCGAATCCGAAGATAAAGCTCTCGAAGCTCGGCGACTAACTCAGAGAACTCTCTTTGACATTGAAATGCTTGAAGAATTGGGTTATTGCTCGGGAATAGAAAATTATTCTCGCCACTTAACAGGGAGTCAGCCGGGAGAACCTCCTCCAACACTTATTGATTTCTTTGGAGACGACTTTCTTCTCATCGTTGATGAGTCTCATATCACTATTCCCCAAGTTGGTGGAATGTATCGAGGCGATCGCTCTCGAAAAATGACACTTGTGGAGTATGGCTTTCGACTTCCCAGTGCTCTTGATAACAGACCTCTTAATTTTCAAGAGTTTGAATCAAAGTATGACCAAGTTCTTTTTGTTTCGGCCACTCCTGGTGAATATGAATTGCAAAAAACGAAAGGGGAGATTGTGGAGCAAGTGATAAGACCTACAGGCTTACTTGATCCCGAAGTTGTCTTGCGTCCATCAAAGAACCAAGTTGACGATTTTTTGATTGAGGCGAGAAAGGCTATCGCGAAAAATTATCGAGTTCTAGTTACAACACTCACCAAAAAACTCGCTGAAGAATTGACTTCTTATTACAAAAGCTTAGGCCTTAAGGTCAAGTACTTGCACTCAGACATTGATGCCATTGAGCGAGTGAAAATTTTAAGAGAATTGCGACAAGGTGACTTTGATATTTTAGTTGGTATCAATCTTCTCCGTGAGGGGCTTGATCTTCCGGAAGTGGCCTTAGTGGGGATTCTTGATGCCGATAGAGAGGGCTTTTTGCGCTCCACTCGATCCTTAATTCAAACGATTGGGCGTGCCGCTCGAAACTCAGAAGGACTTGTTGTCCTCTACGGAGAAGAAAAAACTAAAAATATCGCTGAGGCGATGCAAATAACTTCTGATCGTCGAGAAAAGCAAATTCAATACAATCTGGAACACGGTATAACCCCTACGAGTATCAAAAAGGATATTAAAAAAGGAATGCTCGAGTATCTAGGAAGAGACTCAAAGAGTCAAAGAAAAGGAGCTCAGAAAGATATTGATTTTTCTGATCTGACCCTGGCAGAATTAGAAAATAGAATTTCAGCTCTCAAAGAGAAAATGAGAAAACATGCTGCTGAGTTAGAGTTTGAAGAAGCGGCTCAGCTAAGAGATGAGATCCACGAACTGACACAATTACGAATGCACTTATAGTGAATAATAGTATTGAAATTTAATTAAGGAGAATTTATGAAATTGTTAACTTTAGGGATTGTTTTTGTTTTTAGCCTCAGTGTTTTTGCTGAAGGTGAAGGAAAAATGAAAGATAGTCCAGAAATGTTTGGAGAGAGAAAAGAAAAAGCTCTTGAACACATTACAACGAGAATCAATGCGCTGACTGAGGCTAAAACTTGTATTTCTGCTGCTCAAGATGCCAATGCTCTTAAAGAGTGTAATAAATCTGCTCACCAGAAAATGATGGCCGCAAGGAAAAATTTTCGTGATGATCGCAAAGCTTTCAAAGAAAAAATGAAAGGAATGAAGGGCATGAAGGGAATGCACGGAAAAGGTAAAGGTAAGGGACCGATGGCTGATGATGCTGCCGGTGAGGAAATGACTGAAGAGTAGAAAATCAGAATGTTAAATCAATATTCCAAAGTAGAGGCTCAGTTATGAAACTGGGCCTTTTTTTTCTTTTAGTTTTTGTAAGTTCTTTTAGCTTTTCTGAAACTCAAAAAGTTTACTGCATCTACCCTCTGCCAATATAAAATACTTTCTTTAGAGTCTTCTGAAAAGCATACGGTCTGGGACTGGTTGCCGACTTCGGAAAATGAAGAAGTCGTTATTTCAGAGTGCTTCAAAAAATCTCAAATTTGAGTTTCAAATAGTAAAATCTTTGTAGGGAAGTCCAGCATCTCCACGCCATTCTAATAGAGAAGAGCGAACATTTCGTTGAAAGTCTTTGAGTTCATAGTTTTCATCTTCGAACTCCAAAAGGGCAAATGTCAGGTAGTGACCATTGAGGTTAAATGAGAAATCAATATTGATGACACGGGTCCATGTCCCTGTATTAATAAAGGTCGTCCCGTCATGAAAAATTCTATAACTCGCGTGGTGGGTATGACCGGTGAGTAGGCACCTGGCATCGTCGTTTTTTTGAAAAAAGCTTCTCGTGAGTGATTCATAGTTTTTGAAAAGTGCGAGCTCTTCTTTGACATCGTCGACGATAACGTGAAGTTTAAATTTAGTGATATAAAAATACCAGAACCGAATCATCACAAAGAAATACACAGTGGCAAAAATAAAGCGAAGGGTGAAAAAGGAATCATACAAAAGCCCGTGGGTGAGATACTTCTTGATGGGCATAATTTGGTTAATGTAAATTCTTTCAGGTTTGTATTTGTTGAGCACGTGATGACAATAGTAAGACCCCCACGTTGGCTTGAGATAGCGCTTCCCTTCAGTTGATTGGATTACTGTTTCTTTGGGATTAAAAACGTGGGCCTTCTCGTATTGGTGCCCATGTTGAAAGTAAACCCCAGGAGCTGGGTTGTAAGTATCTTCGTCGTGAATGATTTTAATTTTTTTTGTGTTATCTGGTTCAAAGTAGGAGAGAAATTTTTGTCTAACTCCCGGCAATGCAATTTCGGCATCGTGGTTGCCTATAATGTATGTGATGGACTTATTGGGAACTGAGAGAAAGCGATCCATTGCCTCAAAAACTAGTTTATGACCCGAGTGGATATGGATGAGTTTTTCAATGCTGGCATCTTCTGACCAAAATTCATCATCAAAATACTTCACATAAGGAACTGAGAGAAAATCCAGAAAATCGCCATTGATAACAATTTCTACTTTGATGTCGCGATATTTACCTGTTGAAAAAAAATGAAAAAAGTTAAAAAGATCGCGATCGTGGTGAAAATCTTCTAAGACATTTTTTGTTCCAAAAATGTATTGGCCTGCACCTAAATGGATATCAGAGATAACGGGAATAACTTTCTGAGGGGCAGCTGTTTTACTCATGGTACGTACCCGTGGGAAATATTGATGACTTCTAATGCGGGTGCGTAGGAATACACTTCAAGTAAGTCTTTTTTTCCGGCCTCGATATTGATGGTCTTAGTTTCTTGAAGCCCAAGGTTAATGTAAGAAGCAATCTCTCTGTTTTTCTTTATAACGAGTGTAAAGCGACTATAAGATTTGTTATTAAGAATGATGCTGATTTTTTTTTCGACAATAGGGCTGCGGTGAACTTTCACGTCATTGTGAAGAAAGTCGATGCGGGTGCTCGTTTGCTCCTGGGCCATGGTGGAATGGAGAAAACCCAAGGATGAAACTAAGAGAATCATAAAAAAATGCTTCATGCTGTCATTTTAATAGTTCCTGTTATCAATTTCAGCTGGGTAAAAACTAGCGAATAACCGTGAAGATCAGTTGTCTATTGTAAAAAAAATCGGAAAATTTTTCCATTTTTCCATAAAGATTTTTTATAGAGCTCCGAGCAAGTTGTAAGCAAGTAACGAATCACAAATGAATGTGATTTTTAAACTAAACCAAAAAAACAGTTAGCACGGAAGCTTATCAGTCCTCAAGGGCGTAGAGATTGATCACTAGGAAGTGGCCGTAACATTAAGGAGGATTTGGATGGGTTTCCGTATCAACACCAACGTCGCTTCAATCGCGGCACAAAAAGCTCTGAAAATGAACAACAGAGATCTTGAGTCCAACTTGGGGAAATTGTCCTCGGGGACTAGAATTGTTAAGTCAGCTGACGATGCTGCTGGATTAGCAATTTCTGAGAAAATGAAAGGGCACATTAGCTCGCTCAAACAAGCGGGACGAAATGCCAACGATGGTATTTCCATGGTTCAGGTTGCTGAAGGTGGGTTCGTCGAAATTGGGAACATGTTAAACCGATTGAGAGAACTAAGCATTCAGTCTGCATCTGACACAGTCGGTGATAATGAGAGATCATACATCGATATGGAGTACCAAAACTTGAAAAAAGAGATTCAGCGTATTGCCGAGTCTACTGATTTCAACGGTAAAAAACTCTTGAATGGTGAAGGGGATAAATTCGACTTTCAAGTCGGTATCCACAACAATGATTTCCAAGACCGTATTTCATACAACGCCCAAAGTTCGAATGTTACGGTCGAGGCTCTCGGAATTGACGGTCTTTCTGCAAGCTCAAAAGAAGGAGCTCAAGACGGACTTGCTTCTATCGATGAGGCAATCTCAATCGTCAACGAAAACAGAGCGGAACTTGGTGCCCTTCAAAACCGATTAACAGTGACAACCAACAACATTGAAAATGCTGTTGAAAACCTTTCAGCTGCGAATTCTCGAATTAGAGACCTCGATTACGCTGAAGCTTCTGCAGACAACGCGAAAGTTAACGTTATTAACTCTGCTGCGACTTCTGTTCTTGCTCAAGCGAACCTTAAAGGTCAAAACGCACTTAAACTTCTCGGTTAATTCATCAATCTATACGAAATTTAAAGCAAGGCCTCCTGGTATCAGGAGGCTTTTTTTTTGACAAAAACTAAAAGTCTATCCAGTAAAGACCGATAGGGAATATAACATGAATCATGATAAATATTTATTCTATTTCTTATCTATATTCACGTGCTTTATAGCATACTTACTTTTTTCACCTCAAAATTATTTACAACTATCTAGTGGAAAGCGAGCGATAGCCTCAAATCCCACTGGAACTCAATTGGGATGGAAACTTTGGTGGGCAGATGAATTTAATGGAGCCGAAGAAGCCATTAGAAATGGTGCTCCAGAAGAGTGTTATTACAACAAAGAACCCATTTGTCTGCAAAACTATGGAACAGCGTTTAAATGTCGAGAATTAGAGGAAGTTACGAATCATTCACTTGATGATTTAGATAAGTGTACATGGTCAATTTTTCATCATTACAATTGGATGTCCTTAGGACTTAATGAAGAAAAAATGGAAAAACTTGGACTCGATGAATCTGAAGTTTCACGAGATGAAAATAATAATATTGTCTATGGTATAAATTCATTTGATATGAATTTAATTGAGATCGCGAATGGTTTTTTGAATTTAAAAGCCAGAAAAAATGATCAGGTCAACGACAATACAAACTGTAAAAAATTTGGCCCTGATGGAACTAGAAACTACTCGAAAAGAAAAGATTGTCCTGTCTTATCAGGAGGAATTTGGAGTAACCCTAGCAAGAGGACAAAAGGCTTTTCTTTTCAAAAAGGAAAAGTTGAAATTAGAGCAAAGTTTTCTGGTTACCCAGGAGCTTTTCCCGCCCATTGGATTTTGCCTTATCGTGATGAAGCTCAGTACAAATACCCTGTTATTGGCAAAGGTGAAATCGATATTATGGAATATACTTTCGAGAATCAAGGAAATCTTTTTTATAGTTTCCATACTTCGAGCGAAGAAAAGTATCTAAAATATAACGAATATCGAAGTGCAGATGAAATTTCAACGAGTACTAAAGAGAGAACAAACAATGATTGGTTACAAGATTTCCACGTTTATTCTTTAGAATGGGATGATGAATCATTGACTTGGCTAGTGGATGATAAAGTCGTCAAGAGGGTTTTAAAAGGCCAAACAATACATGACAAAGGGGAAGATCATCACTTTCGTTTCCCAGACTGGCCTTATCATCTCATACTCAACACTACTGTTTTAGGGGAATCAAACTTTGAATTGACTGACTATTTAAATTTTGAAGAGAGAAATCACTATATTGATTACGTTCGAGTATATAAAAGGTGTATGCTGGATGAAGAGGGATGCATTCCTCCTAAAATTGTAAGAAAGGGAAGTAGCAATGTTGGGACATATCCCAAGGGGCCACTGCTTGTAAACCCATGCCCTAAACTCATGAAAAATTTAGGCGTCTATAAGGGAAAAAATGTCTGTAAGAGTCCATTGACAATCTTTCGAATTAAAAAGAAAAATTGCTTGAAAAAATCGAGAATCGTCTGGGATAATTACTGCCTAAAAGAAAAAAAGGATTACTTTTCAGCTACTCATTTGAAATAAGGGTTTTGTCTCAAACTCTTTTCTAGACAAAAAAACATATTTTACATAAGCTCCTGGCATGTTAAAAAAATTTGAAATTTGGACTCTCTTATCGGTCAGTCTCGTTGCGATAATCTTTCTTTTTTGGCTCATCTATGGGAGAGAGGCTAACTCTATTGAAGGGATGACATTTTTAAAGAGTCTCTCCTTTTTGAATGCTGGGTTCAATTTTATGGCCTCAGTATTTCTCGTTCTTGGTTATAAAAAAATTAAAAATAAAGAAATTGAAGCTCACAAAAAATGCATGGGAACAGCCTTTGTTTTTTCTGCACTTTTTCTTGTTTCTTATATAACTTATCACACTTTCCATGGTGATCAGAAGTTTTTAGGAGAGGGGGTTATTCGTCCCATTTATTTCTTTATTTTGATTTCTCACATTTTTCTTTCTGTGGTTGCTCTCCCCATGGTGCTCATGACATTCTATGCAGGATTGAAAAGCAAATTGGTATTTCACAAAAAAATGGCTGTGTGGACGTTTCCAATCTGGCTTTATGTATCGGTGACGGGTGTTCTTATTGTTGTTCTTTTTAAATTTTACTCTTCTTGAAATTTGCTATTTAGCATCGAGATAATTCATTTCAATATTTAGATCGGTGAAAGTTCTTAAAAGTGTGAAACTACTTGAATCGGAAAGCTGAGCTCGATACAAACTTCCATCAGCAAGGGTCACAAATAAGAGGTCTTCAGTTCCTATAAATCTTACAATATTTGTTGGAAAACTATAAACTAAATCAAAACCATTCTTTGCAGCATTAATTTTGTAAAGATTGTTTGGGAAATCGGTTGAGTTAACAACAAAAATTTTATCGCTATGAATTGAAGAATCAGGAATTTCAAGAATTGCAACAATGTTAGTCGATGAGCCAGGGATAGACAATTGATTCCAAGTAACTCCCAGGTTATCAGACCACCATAAGTCTCTGTTATCTTCATTTACTCCCGCCATTAAACTTCCATCGGAATTCATGGACACAGGAGTGTATGATGTTGTCGGATTAAAAATAGTTGTTTCTGTCAAACCGTAATTCGAAAGTAAAAGCATCCCTAAGAATTTATCCCCAATTAAAGTGTATTCACCTGAATCAGACATAAAAATATCAACCCCTGCCTGATAGCCTGCTGCACCAACATTTGTAAAGGTACTCAAAAAATCATTACTGACGATTCGATCTCCTGCCCAGTTAAGAGCGACCGCATATTTCCCATCGTCACTAAGAGCGCTCGCAACTCTAGAGTTTGCAGCAATTTTTGTGAAAGAAGCACCATTATTTGTAGAGAAAAATGTTCCCCCATTAGCCCAAGCTGCAATGAGGATATATTGGCCTGTACCATTGAGTGAAGGGATGTAAGTGCTAGCGTCTGTAATTCCAGGCAGAGAAACAATGCTCCATGTAGAACCCTTATCGTTTGTAACATGAATACTAGGGTTTGCAGTGGATGCAGTATACATACCTATTATAATTGTTTGACGATCATCAGAAATATGGTGATGTTTTCCAATACTAATTCTGATCGCATTGGCATCAGTTCTTTTTGTAAAAGTCTCACCTGAGTCTGTAGAGAGGTAATAGTAGTTGTCAATACTACCGATGAGAACAACTTCTTCTGTATTGTAAGAAGGAGACTGGGGACTGACTTGGATATTAAAAATAGTGCTCGTTGTATGAGATGAATAAGTTGCAATTATGTTAAATTCATAAGTACCAACCTCGCTGAGTATAGGTGTCCAACTTATCTGTCCATTACTTTCACTAAAAGAGAGTCCTGAAATTGAATTGCAATCTAAAGGACTAGAAACGGCATTATCAATCACAAGATCATATTTACATAAAAAGTTTATTTCAGAGATTAGGTTCTCTTGGGCATGGATGTAATTTTGTATTATGAGTAAAAAATTTTGGCCAACTTCGAGTTGTATCGGATCGATGTTAGACAGAGAAAAATTTGTTTCTTGATCAGAAGAAGGTGTCGGTACTTCTTCAATTAAACTGATATTAGTTTTACAGCTAATTAAAAGTATTAGTCCTAAGTGTAAGAAGAATGTAGCGATGAACTTATTTGCTTTCATAGTATCCTCAAAGAAATTATAGCATTGTACGTAATTGGTTATAAAATGAATGCAATATAATAAGGTGAGCATATTGTAACTGAACAAATTTGATGATTTTTGATGGCAAGTATTGCTTAGGGAGTGGTTAACTTGGCAATATCTATTTGATAGGAATTTTAGGTTTTTTAGATTATCTTCATTTTTTATTGATTAAGATCAATGCAGGCGGGATTAATCCGTAAAGTTCAAATGAAAACTCTGAATTATTTTCTCGAATTTCCTAAAAAATCTAAATGAAACTTGCTGAAAATTCCTAGCCTTAGTATAGAGTGAATAAGTTTTTTATACAGGAGGGCAAAGATGAAAAATTTATTAATGATCATATTTTTCAGTTCTACGAGCACGATCGTTATGGGGAATTCTGATTACCCATGCACTTTAAGTTTTCAAGACGACATCGTCGCTGATTTTAGTCCAGAAGAAAATAAACTTCATATTCATAACGAACGAGCAGTGAAGTTGATTTTGGCAGATGTTCTTTTCCATCAACAGTGGTTGGGCAACGGTTGGAAATCCATTGAAGTTGGAGAAGACGGGACTATTTATGCCGACGATGGTGGCCGAGGTGGAGTCGCTTCTGGTGAAACAATGAAAGAAGCTTTCTACGAACAAGCTGATATTACGACAAGCTATGTGGGCTTTGAATGCGAAGATGAATAGACTTTAAAAAACAAAAAAATGAAATGAAATAATAAAAAGGCTGACGAAATCGTCAGCCTTTTTATTATTTGAAATTGAATAAAATTAAGCTTTGTTTACTGAAGATGCGAGACGAGAAGTGTAGCGAGCAGCAGTTTTTTTGTTGATCGCACTTGTCTTCGCGAGACGTGAAAGGAGCGATTGTGCTTTAACAAACAATTCAGCAGCAACGTCTTTTTTGTTTTCACTCAAAGCCGCTCTAACTTTTTTAATCGCAGTACGCACTTCTGATTTTCTTGAACGATTTCTTGCTCTTCGGTTCTTATTTTGTCGAGCTCTTTTGATTGCCGATTTATGGTTAGCCAAGATTATCTCCTTTCCTTTTAACAATAATATTTTTATACTGTTTTTACTTTTTTAAGCAGTTATTCTTACGCCATGAAGCGCAATCTGGCAAGAAATTTTCATGGAAGCAATAAACTGTGTAATAAGGAATCATTAGGGGACTATGTGCAAAGCATAAAAAACTTAGGTGTGATAGGAGCTGGCCAGATGGGGCGTGGAATTGCCCAGGTTGCTGCTGCTTCAGGCTATCAAGTGACGCTCTATGATATTGATTCCAAGCCGCTCGATGCCGGGGTTTCGTTCATCAAAAAACAGCTGGATCGTGGGGTTGAAAAAGGGAAGTGGGATGCGAACCAGGCCGGAGAAGTTTTTGGAAGAATTTTAGGCACTACTACTTTTGAAGAGCTTGCTAAGAGCCAGTTCGTGGTTGAGGCGGCTACTGAAAATAAGTCTATAAAAGAGAATATTTTTAAAAAGCTAGACCAGGTTTGCCCTCCAGAGACGATCCTTGCGACCAACACATCTTCCATTTCTATCACTGAAATTGCTGCTGTTACGAGCAGAGCAGATAGAGTGGTGGGGATGCATTTTATGAACCCAGTTCCCGTGATGAAACTAGTAGAAGGAATACGTGGCCTGGAAACTGCCGAAGAAGTTTTTGATCTCACAGAGAGACTTGCTGTGTCCATGGGAAAAGTTTTTGTGAAGGCTAACGATTTCCCAGGATTTACTGTCAACCGCATTCTGATGCCCATGATTAATGAAGCTGTCTATGCTCTTTATGAAGGGGTTGCGAGTGTCGAAGATATCGATCAAGCGATGAAGCTTGGTACTAATCAACCGATGGGCCCTTTGACTCTTGCTGATTTTATTGGGCTCGATACTTGTCTTGCAATTATGGAAGTTCTTTTTGAGGGATTTTCAGATAGCAAATATAGACCTTGTCCGCTATTAAAGAAATATGTGGCTGCTGGCCGACTCGGTAAGAAATCTGGCCAAGGGTTTTACGACTACAGAAATTAACGGAGAGTTATTAAGATGCTACTTGATGAGAACTATAAAGAGATTCGCGATTTGGCAGCCAAGTTTTCTGACAATGAAGTTGCACCTCTCGCGCAAGAAATAGATCTCAATTCTTTAATACCTAAAGCTATTATTGATAAACTCTATGCCAATGGTTTTATGG
Organism: Halobacteriovoraceae bacterium; assembly: GCA_020635135.1. Taxonomy (GTDB): domain Bacteria; phylum Bdellovibrionota; class Bacteriovoracia; order Bacteriovoracales; family Bacteriovoracaceae; genus JACKAJ01. Next base: position 558,733 of record JACKAJ010000015.1, on the reverse strand, counting down.
GTGTTTTTGTACCTGAGCAATACGGCGGGGCCGGGATGGACTATCTCGATTACTCAATAGTCGTCGAAGAGTTATCGAGAAATTGTGCTTCCACAGGTGTTCTCGTTTCTGCTCACAATTCACTTTGTATCTGGCCGATTCTTAATTTTGGAACAGAAGAACAAAAAAAGAAATTTCTCCCTGATCTTGCCTCTGGAGGAAAAATTGGTTGTTTTTGTTTGAGTGAGCCGAATGCAGGATCAGATGCCGGTTCACTAACGACATTTGCTGAAGACTGTGGCGATCACTATGAAATTAGTGGTGTGAAAAATTTTATAACTAACGGAAAGGAAGCTGAGATAGCCGTCGTTTTTGCGAAGACGTCAAAAACTGATAACTACAAAGGAATCTCTGCTTTTATTGTTGAAACAAAAACAGAAGGCTGGAGTATTCTCAAGCTCGAAGACAAGTTGGGGATCAAAGGTTCTTCAACAGCTCAAATCGCACTCGATAAAGTGAAAGTTCCCAAAGAAAATCTTCTGGGAGACTATGAAAAAGGCTTCCGTGTGGCCATGGCCACGTTAGATGGCGGAAGAATTGGAATTGCAGCTCAGGCTCTTGGTATTGCTCGAGGAGCATTTGAGTATGCCCTGAATTATTCTAAAGAGCGAGTGCAGTTTGGAAAACCTATCAGCCATTTGCAGGCCGTCCAATTTATGCTCGCAGATATGAGCACGAAAATTGCAGCTTCGAAACTACTTATCTACGATTCGAGTATAAGAAAAAATAAAAGTGAAAATTATTCTCTTCAAGCTGCTCAAGCAAAACTTTTTGCGGCGGAAGCAGCGATGTGGATTACAACCAAAGCGATTCAAGTTTGTGGTGGCAATGGCTATACAAAAGAATATCCCGTTGAAAGATATTTTCGTGACGCTAAAATCACTGAAATTTATGAGGGGACTTCAGAAGTCCAGCGGCTTGTAATCGCCAGTAGTGAATTAAAAAAATAAATGAAAAAAATATTTAAATTAGGAGCCCAAATTATGGCCAGAGCTAAGAAAAAGAAAACAACTTCGAAGAAAAAAGTGGCGAAGAAAAAGAAAACGACTGCAAAAAAGGCAGCGAAAAAGAAAACGACTGCGAAGAAAAAAGCTGCAAGTAAAAAGAAAACGACTTCGAAAAAGAAGGCAACAAAAAAGAAAACGACTGCGAAGAAAAAAGCTGCAAGTAAAAAGAAAACGACTTCGAAAAAGAAGGCAACAAAAAAGAAAGCAGCAAAAAAGAAAACGACAGCAAAAAAAGTAACGGCTAAAAAAGAGAAAGTCGTCAAAACGAAAGAGAAGAAAAAAACTACGAAAAAGGTAGCCAAAGAGACAAAAGAAGAAGTTGTTATTGAAAAAAATGAAAAAGTTGAGATTGTTGACGCCGCTGAAGTAAAAGAAAATCTTACAGACAAAGCCAAAAAAGAGTTAGACGACCTCGAACAAACTATCCAGGATAAAATCCTCGATTTAAGAGAGTATTTTTCTTGGAAAGATATTGAAGATGCGATTCACTCTCTGGAATTATTTATCCCTGATAATGACGATTGCTTAGAGCCAGGTTGTGACAATTTAAGAACCACTGGTATGTACTGTCGTTTCCATTACATAAAAAATTGGAAAGACATCAATATGAAAAGAGAAATTCTTAAAGAGGGTAAACTCCAAGATTATATCGAAGAACTTGTATCAAAATACCCTGTTCCTTATATTCAATCTCTGATTGAAGATCTTTCAGATTCACGTGAATTTAACAAGGTTTTAGTAGAACTCAATATTACTGATTCGGATATTGAATACGAAGACTATGATGGTAGTGAAGACGGTGAAGATGATTTAGATATGGAAACAAGAGATTTCTCTGTACGAGGGGCTGCTATCGACGACGATTAGAATTTACTGATCGAGAGAAAGAATCCATTCGCGAATAGCATCGATTTCATTCTGGGGTAGCTTCCCAATTGTAGGAGCAAATTCTTCAGCGGGTCTGACTCCGGCTCCTTTGAGAGAATAGTAGATAAAAGAGTTTTCTGGCTGTCCAGGAACAACATAATAGCTTTTCACCCACTCCTCCTCAGTTTCAAACTCAAACGATTTTTGGGGTCCTCCTTCTTGGTGGCAAGGAATACACTGACCACGGATGATAGTTTGAAAAGCTTGAAATTTATCTGCTGGCAAGCTTGATGATGTGCCGGTCGTTGTGGCATTGGTTTGTTGGTCTTTCACCACACCATCATTGGGCTTACAGGAGAGAAATAAAAAGATTAAAACTAGAAGCGTTTTCATGTGCATTCCTTTTCGGCAATAGCTCTACGAAAATTATATCGAATATCGGAAAATAGATAAAAAAATGGGATAAACGAGGTTTTAAGAAAAATTTGTTAAAATAAAAGTTGGCAGTAGTAAAAAAAAAAATCAGAAAGGTGATCTATATCATAGATCGTTCTTAGGGGATTTTGAGTCCTCTGCAAGCCATTCTTCAGCTTTTAGAGTTAATTCGACATTTTCGCGTGTGAGCTTATAATGGTACTTTTCTTTTTTGTAAGTGTAGTCAATCCATTCGTGAGAGTAAGGAACATTTTCTAAATCTTTGAGAACTTCATCAAAAATAATTCCTTGGATATCGAGAATTGTGTCTTTAATTTTTTCGAGCTTTGCAGGATTATTTTTAAGTTTAGAGTCAACTTCTTTAGAAATAAAAAGAGTAATTGACGACATTGAGGTCTCTTTTGGAATTAAAGAGAGAATAATAGTGATCTCACTTTCGTAGATATAGCCGAAAGCTTGGAAAAAATAATTCTCTAGCTTGTACTTTCCTTGAAAGTATTCGTTAAAATTGAGAGAAGTTTTGTCTTGCCACTTCTCTGGAAATGATGCGCCACTGGAATTTGCCGATTTTCTTGAAAACATATAATCTAATGACTCTCGATCACGTTATTATCTTAAACTTGATTCAGAGTTTTGTACTATAAAGACACGGTTTGTGCAACCACTCAAAAGGACGATTTTATGGACGTTTATATCCTCTCAGGTAAAAGAACACCCCAAGGCTCATTTTTAGGAGAACTTTCAGATATTTCTGCTCCCAAACTAGGGGCCTCGGCCATTGAAGCTGCAATCAAAGCTTCTGGAGTTGCACCCGATAAAGTTGAACAAGTTTATATGGGAGAAGTTATTCAAGCAGGAGTTGGCCAGGCTCCAGCGAGGCAAGCAGCCCTTTTTGCAGGCTTACCAGAGTCCACTCCTTGTGTGACTGTGAATAAAGTTTGTGGCTCTGGAATGCAGGCCATAATTGATGCTGCTAGAAATATATTGGTGGATAAAAAGAAGATCGTTGTGGCTGGGGGAATGGAAAATATGTCACTGGCTCCACACTTATTACCAAATACAAGAAAGGGTCAAAAGCTTGGAGATTTTAAAGCGAAAGATGCCATGGTTAATGATGGTCTTTGGGATGTTTACAGCGATCGGCATATGGGAAATTGTGCTGAAGAATGTGTGGCAAAATATAATTTTTCTCGAGAAGAAATGGACGCCTTTGCTATCGAATCTTTTAAGCGCTCTCAAAAAGCTACCAATGAAGGTCTTTTTAAAGATGAAATTGCAGCAGTGACAATCAATACTCGCCAAGGAGAAGTTGTCATCGATAAGGATGAAGGTCCGTTTAAGGCTAAATTCGATAAAATTCCTAGTTTGAAACCAGCATTTGATAAAAGTGGTAAGATTACAGCAGCCAATGCATCAACTTTAAATGACGGAGCGGCAGCTGTTGTTCTTGCTGGAGAAGAATACAAGGATAAGGCCAAATTTAAAATACTAGGATGGTCGGGTTTTGCTCAAAATCCCACTTGGTTCACTACGGCTCCCGTCGAAGCCATTAAGAATAATCTTAAAAATACCGATCTAAGCATAAATGATATCGATCTCTTTGAGATAAATGAAGCTTTTGCAGCAGTCGCGATGGCCGCTATTAAAGAGTTAGAATTACCTCATAACAAGGTCAATATCTATGGTGGGGGTATTAGTTTAGGTCACCCCATCGGCTGTAGTGGTGCCCGTTTAATAGTGACGTTGATGAACGCTATGGAAAAAACGGGAGCGAAGAGAGGCTTAGCAGCTCTGTGTATCGGTGGTGGCGAAGCTCTCAGCATGATCATTGAAAGAATAAAGTAAGTTTTCTTTAATCTCTGTTTCGAGTTTTAAAGAAAACTTGAAATAGGGATGGGGATGACTGCTGCTGTAAAGAAAACGCAACAACCAACTCAAGAAGATCAAAAGGCAGGCAATGCCAAGTCTGGGCTTCGGGTTTTAGAACCCGGAGAAATCCTTTTTAACGAAGGAGAAGTTGCTCAATCACTTTATATTATCCAAAAAGGACAATTGCGATTGTTTCGCCCCAAAGGCCGAGGTTTCGTCGAACTCGCTATCTTGCGGACGGGAGAAGTTATTGGTGAAATGGCGTTCTTTGATGATAATGGAGGCGGTGGCGGAAGAAGAAGTTGTTCAGCCGAAGCCATGGTGAGAACAGAGATCATTGAAATTTCCTTCCAAGCATTTGGAAAAGTTCTTGGTAATCTTAATCCTTGGTTTAAAACAATTATTACAACACTGGCCAATCGGCTTCGCGCGACTAATGGGCGGATTAAAGAATTAGAATCGAACTCTCTGAGCTATAACGATGGTGTGAAAGAATATAAATTCATTAAAGAAAATGAGCTTTTAAAAATTCTCTCAACATTGTTTCTCATCTTTCACACTCACGGGGATAAAGATGCTAAAGGCCGCGCTCTGGTAACAAAAAATTCAGTCAATCTCTACTGTCGAGAAATTTATAATATCATGGAAGTCAAACTCGAAGCTGTCCTCAATATCTTGATGGGAATGGGTATTATTGATCAGATTAATGATCAAAATGGACTCCCTAATATTTTTGGATGCAAGGATGTCAACTTTTTGCGCTCCCTTTTCGTTTTTTATAATGGTGAAAAATATTTAACCGATGATAAACGCCTCAATATTGGAAGTAAAACTAAAACATTCTTGGAGGAATTGTATCTGGGAATTAATAAGGGGACGATGAAAGCTGAAGAGCCTGAAGGGAAAAAAGTTTCTCCTTGGAAGATGGTCGATGTTAGTCCTATTTTAAGTGAATTTAAATATCGCAACATTTCAATTAATGTCGATGATTTAGATGATGCTCGGGAAGCAAAAATTGTAGGGGAAGCCTATGTCGTTTCTGATAGTGAAATGAAATTGGAAGTTTCTATTGAGCGTCTTAAAAAACTCATGCCCATTATTCGCTTTATGGATGCGTTTAACAAAGTTAACGAAAGCAAAAATAAATAAAAGGTTCTAGCTCATGAAAAAGATTTTTATTCTTATCTCTTTGCAGCTGATTTTTGTCGCTTCACTTATTGCTGGAGATCGTGTTGTCCTTTCGGATGGACGAGTGGTTACTTCTGAGATCGAAGAGGTCTCTGGACAGATGTCTTTTTATATGATCAAAGAAAATGGTCGAAGAGTGCGGATTGGAGAAGATGCAGGGTATGCGATGCACGTTATGGATGATGACTCAGGTAAAGTTGGTTTGATAATCCTTGAAAATAGATCAAGTCTTATTCTCGTTCAATCGGGAGAAGAGGATCTTCAGATTATCAAGCGATTTATTCGTCCGAATCGCTATAATGAAAAATCAATTATTGATGTTTCAACTCTTCATTATTTAGAAGGAGGAGGGAGAAGAATCCTCGTTGTTCCTATGGCCGATGATTTTAATTTCGATGAAGAATATTTTATGGTCAACATGTTTGATCTTGATAATCCTAAGAAAAGTTATCTTCTCAATAAAAAAAATCCACTCAGACACAGTGTCGTCAAAGATTTAAAATATCAACTATCTGCAACTGGAGGAGGAGAGAGAGTTGAAGTTAAATTCCCAACAGGATCGACTCAATTTGTGGATCTTGGTCCTAATAATAAAGCGCAAACTGAAAAACTGGTCAATTCGAATAAAAGTTTTGAAGAAAATAAACAATTCTTTGAAGAGCGTTTAAAAATTCATGAAAAAGTTAAAAACGAAGAAGGGGAAACAGTTGATTTGCAAAAATATGCAGATGAAACATTTAAGCCCATGAGTATGGGACAGTTTGAGCCCATGGATCGAGAACGCGTTGAGATACTTAAAAAAGACCCTGATATTGATCAAATTGCTAGAAAAATAAGAAATAAAAGTACTGCACTCCTTGGGGATGCGGGAACTGGAAAATCTTATTCTCTTGATATGTACACGAGACTTCTTCTTTCTGGAGAGTATGATACGACTATTCGAGAGGTCATCAAAATTGATCCAGGAATGTTCACTTCAGGTGGTAAGTATCGTGGGAATAATGAAACGCGAATTAATAACTTGGTAGCCTACTGTAAAGCTAAAATGATCAAGGTTGAAACTTTTCCTGAATCTGGTGTCTATGTGTGGAAGCCAACTGTGCTTATTCAAATGGATGAAATGCATAGCTTTTCTAATGCTCTGGGGGGAGGAACTCAATTTGGAAACCCTTGGGATAGTCTCAAAGAGGGGCTTCAGGAAGGTTATATTCGGATTTCCGGTGGAACAACCAACGATGATTTTACGAAAGCTTTTAGTGCTGACCCGGCAACAGGGAGTCGTTTTTCTAAGATAGAAAAAAGAATTCTTGAAAAAGATGAGATCTTAGGAATTATCAAAAATCAAATTGCTAAAAGTGGTTTGAGAGTTGAGGGTGATAATGTTTACGAGAAAATTTATCACTATGCTCATCAATATGGCATGGACAATTCTCCTAGGCTTGAAACATCATTTCTTTCTCAGCTTACTGACGATGTACTTTTTGAACATGGGTACGGAACAGTAATCACAGAAGAAATGGTCAAGAAAGGAACCCAACTCTTTTTTAATGTTGACCCCATATATTTTGATCGTGGAAGATTGCAAGAAGTCTTTGAGAAAAAGAAATTTCTAGAAGGCTTGAGCAGTTTAATTGGACTTGAAGATATCAAAGGGCAGCTCTACGATTTGACACTTCTCGATCTCACTCACGCGAGAAAACCAGATCTTCCGCCGGTCAGAATTTTGATGACCGGTATGGAGGGAAGTGGAAAAACTTATATCGCCAGTGTGTTTGCCAAATATATCAAGAGATATTTTCATAAAGTAAACATGAGCAGTTTTCAAGGGGACAAGGAAAAGCTTTTGCAAGAGTTAGCACAGGCTATTGCCAAGTCACCACTGGCCGTTATTCTTCTCGATGAAATAGAAAAAGCAGGCGGGGAAGGTCAGCGTGCTCTTCTTCCTTTTTATGGGGATAGCAGTTTTAATCTCTCATACAAGGCTTCTGATTTTGGAAGTCATTATGTGACAAGAAAAATCTCGACAAAAAACTTGACTATTATTGCGACGTCTAATGCCATTCGAGATAGACTCGTCGAGCACTTTGCATCTATCACTCAAAATATGCCCAATGATATTAATGAAGCCCACTCTAAAGCGATCAAGGAAGCATTAAGGAAAAATACTAACCCAACGACTATAAAAAAATGGCTCTTAGAATCGGGAACATTTCTTCCAGAAACGCTGAGACGTTTTAATGCCATCATGCCGGTTTATCCACCAACGAAATTTGAGTTTTATGAAGGATTAAAATTGCATTTAGATGGTTTTATCAAAGAACAACTTTCAGCCAATCAAAGAACGATAACTATAAAAAATAGAGAAAAGTTTCTAAAAGAAGCCACCAATGCTCTTTATCGACCTGAGTTGAGCATGAGTGAGACCGAAAATATCATTGCTCGCTTTGTTCGACTCGAGCTGGCCGAGCAGGTGAGGGAAAACCCAGGGCAAGCCAAATATGTTCTCGATCCTAACCTGGGAAAACTTGAAAAATATAAGTGTAATCTTCCATTAGATCCTTCTTATAATCCTTTTCATATACCAGGAAAGAGACCAATTGGGTTTCGACCAAGCCAGCCCAAGTAGAGCGTTTTGGTCGGATAACAATGTTAAAGATCTCTTAGAAAACATCCGAACATGCTAGTGATGAAAAGAATTCTTTTTGCGCTATTTTTGATGCTTTTTGCATGCACCAAGGACGAGTTTACCAAAACGACGAAAAGTGGTTCGGGAAGCTCTAAGCCCATCAAAAAGTCCATCGAAGAGAAGTGTTCGAATTTTTCTCCGCCACCGGTGGACATATTACTTTTACTCGATAACTCTTCGAGTACAAATTTTTTACAAGTGAATCTTAAAGAGGCAATCACATCCATTGCCAACGCGGCTTCAGATTTTTTTGATTACCGCATTTATATTGCACCTTTAATTCCTTACACAGTAGAGACCGAAGACGTGAAGCGCTCTTACCAAGTGATTACCAATGTTCCAAGTAATCTTCCTATCAGCGTTCACCAAGTCGGGATCAATCAACTGCAAGGTCCTCCTAAAGTTAACTACAACGGTGAGAAAGGTTTTGCTCGTGCCTACGATATGCTTTATGCAAATTCAGAAGTAGGAGGGCAATTGCCGTATCCACTTTTTAGAAACAAAGCTTATACCATGGTGATCCTTATCTCTAATGGTGATGATAATGATCTTTGGTTTACTGATAACCAGGGAAATAAATCTGATGGAGGGTCTTTTGAAGGGAACAAGGCCAAGCTTCTCAATCTCAAAAGCCAAATGAATGCTCATAACTTGCGTTTTATTACTGTAGTTAATCACAGCACTTGTGGGTCTACAGTGCGCGATCCAGGTGAGCGCTATAAGGCCATGTCCAATCAAATTTATATTGCTCAGCCTATTACTGATGACAAAACATCGACTCCCGATAGCTATGATCTTTGTAAAGAATCTTTTGGGGATATTTTTGTGAATATTGCAGAAACGATTAAGCAGTTTAATCGAGGTCATATTTATAAGTACTGGCCCCTGGGTGATAAGCTCGATTTTGATCCCGATAAGTTGATTGTAAAAAAGAAAATTTCAGGAGAAACTCTCAAAAGAGACGACGCTTCTCAGGGCTATACATTTTTACCAGATTTTACCACTTTAAATATTCGAGAGTACCCGCCAGTATCAAGCGGAATTCCTGCTGAAAATTATACGGGATACTTTATTGAGCTACACAATTCCGCCAAGGTCACTTATCCGGAATGTTTGATTGTCACCAAAGAAGATTTCACAAAATATTATGGTTATATAACTATTGAAGATGAGCCTCTGGAAAACTCCATCCAAGTTGTTATTAATGATAAAGAAATCCCTCAAGATAAAACTAATGGTTGGGAATATATCGGATATAAAGAATCAGTTAATCTTTTAGTAAAGTCGCCTGCTAACCCTGCATCGGCCAATCCGGGAATTTTCCGGACGGGTTATGTGATCAAGCTTAATGGTAGTGCTATCTATACTGACGGTACTAAGGCTACAGTCTACTATAAAGGCGCCCCTCTCAACTAACCTGAATTCAGATAAACATCAATATTCATCGTCGTCTGCAAGTCTCAAAGTTCTAAGCTCGGATAAACGTCGATCTTCTTCGTCGTCTTCGAGTCTCAAAGACTGCGTCGTGGAGGAACCACGCCTCGTCTTTTCGCTCATCGACTCCTTGAATCTCTCGTTTCTCCAAGCTTAGAAGAACCGAGGTTAAGCAAAAAAAATTGGAGGAAATACGTCGGAGAAAAAATGTAGACGGGTAAAAATGATGCCCTCAGCCCGTAATTCATTTTATGATATACTTGTAGTAAATTCAGAGGCTTAGATTTGTAAGAGGGAGTGCCTATGAGCGAAAAATGGTACTATGTGGAAGAGGGAGAAAGAAAAGGACCCATTTCCAAAGAAGAGATTTTTAAACTTATGCAAAGTGGATCTCTCGATGCTCAAAGTTTTGTTTGGACTAAAGGTTACGACAATTGGAAAAAAATTGAAGAAGTCGATGAGCTTGAAAATACTCATCACGATGGGGCGACACAACCTTCTTTAAGTTCAATGGATAATACAGGAACTGAAGAACTTGTTCCTAAAAAACAAGTTGAAAAGACTCAACTCAATTTTCAAAAAATTGATCCCAATGCAAGAATGATCTACCTCAAGACAGGATTGGATCGCGGTGGTCGGGGTCATGAATATGGACCATTCAATCTTTCAATGGTTAAAAAACTTTATAAGCAAAATCGCATTAATGGAAAGACACTTGTCTTTTATCCTGGGTTAGATGTTTGGAGAGTCTTGGGATCGTTTGAAGATTTCGAGCATGTTTTTGAAGAATTGCCACCAATTATTGAAGATACAGATAAAAGAGTGTGGGAAAGAAAACCTTTTACTGCACGTTTGTTTTTTACCAATAAAGATCAGTTTTTTGAAGGTATTTGCAAAGACTTATCCCTTGGGGGGATGAAAGTTTTAATTGATAAATTTCCTGGAAAATTGGGAGAAGAGATTTCTCTGAACGTTCACCCCGAAGAAGAAGGGCATCAGTTTGTTGCGAAAGCAAAAATTGTTCGCGTTCTCGATGATGATGCAGGATTTTCGCTAGAGTTTGTCGACCTCAATCAGGATGCAAGAAACGCAATTAGCTCTTACTTGGCAACTCATTAACCAAAGGTCAAGAAATGGATCTTGACTCTTCTAAAGATCAAATAAAAAGAGATGTTCGAATTATCGAAAAGACTCTCAATTGTGAAGAGCATCTTCCACTTTATCTTAAAATTTACGAATCAAAGTACAATAAGAAAGAAACAAAAAAGACTTATATTTTTCTCTATGAATTTGGAGAATCTCATTTTCAACTTCTCGATCTTCCCTTTGTCAAAAATTTAATCGGCAAAGAAAATGTGAAACTTGTTTTCTGGGATTACCCAGGGCATGGTTTGAGCGCCGGGGATCGGGGGCATGTTGAGAACATGAACATACTGATAGAGAGTTTCAAGCGTCTTTTGGGGAGTGTGCCAAAGGGAGAGAACGTTCAAGTCGTGACAATGGGAAATAGTTTCTTTTTATTATTGGGGCTCTTTAAAAATGATTTTGTCTTTGCTAATCAAGTAATAAAAAAAGTTTTTTCTATAGATATCAATCTTTTTGATGATAACATCACGACCTTACTTCTAAGTAAGGTGGATCTTCCTAATGAATTTTCTGATTTGTATAAGCTGAGATTTAACAAATCCAAAAAAAGCGAAGATATTTTAAAAGAAGAGGCCCTGACTTGGAATTTTTGGCGTCAATACTTGAAGTTTCTTGAAGGGATAGGAGAGGCTCTTTATTTTGTGGATGTTCATACAGTTTTTATATTAACTCAGAAGAGTTCTAAAAAAAGAAGTCTCATTGATGCAGTTTCTAAATTATTAATTAATAGTGAAGTTGAAATATTGCATTTTGAAAATAATGAAAAATTATCTAAAATATTTATATAGGTGAAATAATGAAAAGAATAATAAGTTTGATGGGAATTTTAGTTTTTATTGCTTGCTCTTCGATGAGTGAGAAAAAAGTTTTAAAAGACGAAATCGTTATGAATGATGGGGTCTATAAAATGAAATCCTGGACTGAAGATCTCCATTTCAAACGAGTGAGTTGGTATTCGAGGGCATTTATGGAGTTTGACTTTTATATGGCCAAGATCGACAAAGATAGCCCTTTTAATTCTTGGCTCGAGGGATCGGAAATAGATCTTCAAAACAGTTGCCCTGAGCTCTTCATCGTCGTTAGTACGGATAATTTTAGTAAAGTACTCAATGATGGAATGTTTAAAGACCAGTTGGAGAAAAATAGTCTCAAAGAAGTCTCGGCTCCCAATTTTATTAATAATTTCAAGCTCCATCCTGATTTTGTTCGTTGGAATATGACGATGTATAAAAGTAGACTCTTTTGCTCGTCCAAGGAAATTACGGAAGTTTCTATAGAGTTTCCAAGCTTTCATACCACCACATTTGAAATTTGAGCGGGATCACCTAAAATAGAATTAGGCTTTGGTTAGCAACCAGTCACAATAGGCGAGGGCATCAGCCGTGAATTTATACATGTTCATTTTAACTCTGTTTATGTTTTCCTGGAATGTGTTTGGTTCTGGAAAAAATGAAGTCGTTTATTTCAATAAAATGTTTGGGCATGTTCACAATAAACCATATGAACTTTCCTCTAGTGAAACGACGATTGCATGTGGATATCCGCTACGAATTCTTGAAAATAAAGATAATAACTTCAAAGAATGGAGTTATGTTGAGCTAGGAGAGAAAAAGGGATTTATTTCGAATCAGTATTTAAGTAAAAATAGGCCTCAGTGTTTTCAAAAAAATTATAATGAATTTTATAATGAATTGTCCTTAGATCTCGGAGAGCTTTACTACTGGGGGCGATTGTATGATCAATATATCCAAGTAGAGACAAAACCATGAAAATATTCATCAGTCTATTCATTTTTTTCAGTTTTATAAATGTCTTTGCTCAAGATCAAAAAGAAGAAACTCAAAATTCTGAAGAAGTTGAATTTAATGAACTAAAAGATGTTTTAAAAAATGATCAACTCCTTGAAAGCTATAAGAAAAAACAGAAAATTAAAAAACAAGTTGAAAAAAAACGTAAAAAAATAGAAGAAGCTAAAAAAATTCAATACCCTACCAACGATATATTTTGGCAAATAGCTTCTGAACACTGGCTTGTTAAAAATGCTCAGAAATTAAAGTGGGATTTTGATAAACCGTCTTATGGGATTGGCGTAAATTTTAAAAAGACTCTCGTTGAACTTGGATTTATAGAGAAGAAAATTAAAATTCTCCTCATTAAAAATACCAATATTACTCATTTTGCTCTTCCTTCCTCGAAAGATGAGTATATTTTTGTTCTGAGTGTTCCCTTTATCCATTCCATGGATTTATCGAAAAGAGAAATTTCAATGCTACTTCTTGAAGATCTTTTGAGAAGTAATAACTCTTATTTTAAAGATAACTTGAAAAAAGCAAGTTTTATTCCTCTCATCGGAACGGAAATTGAAAAAGATCAAAAACTTCAGATGAAAAGCTATAATGAACTGATTGGGATGTATTCCGATGTTATCTTTAAGAAAGGATTTAATTTCCAGCAGCAATTCGAAATTACGCGAAAAATGGATGAACTTCTCAAGCCTTATAAAGACTATTGGAATGCCTACTACAGCCTGTGCCAAAAACGAAATCAGTTAGTCAGCAGTAATGCTCTTTACAAATTCTATAATGGGATTTACCCTTCTACGGTGATGCAGTTGAGTTGGTTAAAGCCAACAGAAAAGAAACTTCAATGACCGTAGTCTTATCGTATTTTTTCTTTATTATTTTATTTTGCTCATGTTTTGTGGGTTTTTCTTTCTTTTTTATTCTCATTTCAGGTGGAAGTTATAACGACATTGCCTCATGGTTTTATTCCTACCGTTTCTTTGTTTATGTGGCGGCTAAGTTTTTTTCTCTGATTAGTGTCTATTATTTAAGAAAGCAAAAATTTAAATATTATTTTAGCGAAAATGAAGTGATTCATTTAGATGTCGAAAATTACTTTAATAGGCTGGCGTTTATATTCTTATCATCATTTCTTTACATGATTTATTGGGCGCACTTTAAAGAATCCCCCGTTCTCCACATTGCCTACTGGTTCTTAAGTCTAAGTGCGGACATCTTTTTACTAAAGTCAGTCGAAAAGAAAGAGAAAATCTATGTTTTAGGGATTATTGTGTTCCTTTTTGTTATATTGGAACTTGGCTATGTCTTTAACCAACCCTTAAGCACTTTTTTTCTTGTGATGACCCTACATTTGTTGATCTTTCTTGGAAGTCTAAGGTCTTATAGGTGGACTAGTCGTGAGCTTTCAGTCACTTTTGCAGGGGCTTGCTGTATTGGAACCATAACTTATATCGGCAATCAGATTGGAAATATCTTTTATATTTACCAATCATTACTTTTCTCTCTAATTGTCTTCACAGTTTATTTTTTCTTAAACAATATGAGAAGCCATCTTGTGAATACTCCATCTTCTTCGCCATGAACCTGAGCTATACCTGAACGGCTTTCTTTATTCGTTTTCAAGATAGATTAAATTAACCCGACTGCTCCTGTCGGGATAAATTGATCTCTAGTGTATCTCTGCTAAAATTAAATAACGTTAGCAATTTTGTCTAAAAATACTATATGAGGTAGGTATGGATATCTTGAGAATTATTTTAGAGTCGGGAATAGTCGTCAAATTCGTTCTTTTACTTTTAATAGGACTTTCAGTTATTTCGTGGGCCATCGTTTTTTATTACTACAAAGTTTATAAAAAACTTGATGATCTAAATTCAAAATTCTTTGAGTCTTATAGTCATTTTGAAATGATCGATATTCCCTCACTTCGCAATTTTGATGAAAAAATTGAAGAGTTGAAAGAATCTCCTTTCTATTCTATTTGGAAAAATGTTTTTAAAGAACTGATGAAAGTGAATGACAAAGTTACTATGAAGTCGGGAGCTACATTAGAGCATTATCTTGCTAATAGTGATCTCAGTAATTTTGAACGCTCAATAACTAAAGGGAGCAATACCGCTTTAAAGATGGTGGATAAGCACCGAGCTATGCTCGCTTCAATTGCGACAGTGACCCCATTTGTTGGACTCTTTGGAACAGTTTGGGGGATTATTGATTCTTTCAACGGCTTGTCTTCTGGTGGTGGAACGATAGAATCTGTAGCTCCTGGGATTGCCGAGGCTCTTGTCGCAACTGCAGTCGGGCTTGGAGCCGCGATACCTGCCAGCTGGTTTTATAATATTTTTTCTAAAAAACTCCAAAACTTAAAAGTCGATATGAATTCATTTTCTCAAGATCTACTAAATATTTTGAAACGTTACTCAATTGGGTAAACGCAGGTGATACGCTATGGGAATAAAAAATACTGATTCAGACGAAGAAGTCCTCGCGGAGATAAATGTTACTCCTCTCGTCGACGTTATGCTGGTCCTACTGGTTATTTTTATGATCAGTGCACCACTTATGTTTAATGGGATTAATTTAACACTCCCAAAAACTAAAAAAGTTCAAGGAGTTCAGTTAAAAAAAGAGCAAATCATTTTATCTATTAATAGAGCAGGAGAATATTTTCTCGATGAGCAAAGAGTCTTGAGAAGTGAACTTATTGATTTTATAAAAAAACTTATGGCGGAAAAAAAGACGGAGAGTGTTTTTATACGAGCGGATACGCAAATTACTTATGGAGAAGTTGCAAAAGCCATGTCTTATTTAAAAAATAGCGGTATAACAAACATTTCTTTAATTACAGACATTGAAGACGAATAATTGATCTATGCCAAATATTAAAAAATATTTTGCCTCTTCATTAGCCATGCATGCACTTTTCGCAACATTGATTGTTGTCTTGCCAATGGCTTTTCGATTTTTTCTAAGTTCACAAATTGATGTTCAAGATAAAATTATTCCTGAGTCTGTAAAAGTAGATTTGGTAGGAATGCCAGAATTAACTCCTGCTGAATTAAAGAGACTTCCGGTTTTAAGTAAAAGTGCACCTAGTGATAAAACGACTACAAAAATAGAAGATAAAAATGAAGAAACCGCTAAAGAAGAAACCAAACAGGAAGAATCAAAAGAAGAAGCCAAAGAAAGTTCTGAGACTTTTTTGAAAAAAGGAAAAGAGAAAACTAAGAAAAAGTCCAAGACAAAGGGGAAATCCAAAAACAAAGGGAAATTGTCTAAGAAACAATTGAGTGAACTTAAAGAGCTCGTTTTGCTTGGAAATAAGTTATCGACAGGTGAGTCGGCATTCGGAGAAGACACTTCTGATATCGAACTCTCTAATTTCGATCGCTACGCCTTGAGAGTCAAAGAAAAGGTTAAAGCCTATTGGAAGCTCCCTGCCTATCTTCTCGAAAAGGACTTGAGGAGTAAGGTAAGGCTATTTATTAACAAAAAAGGTGAGTTAGTCAGAGTATCTTTCATTGAAAATAGCGGTAATGGTGAATATGATAAGAGAGTTGAAGGAGCGATAGAATATGCTGCTCCATTTGAAAAACCTGAAGAAGAAATTGTGGAGTCATTAGAGGATGGAAAGCTTATTCTGGTTTTCCCATTTTAGGAGAAATTTAAAAATGAATTGGTTGAGTATAGTTTTAGTTATCATTACGTTGAATCCTGGTTTTCTAAGTGCACAAAATTTTACTGCTGTTTCAGTTGGACAAGCTGAAAAAATTAATGAAAAAATTCTTATTAATCAAGTTGAGTGTGAAGGCGTAAACACTTCACAAGCTCCAAGAGTAAAAGAAAGCATTTCAAAAGTTTCTGAAATTGTAAAAAACAATTTTCTTTTCTATAAAACATATTTTCCAATTTTATATAGAGAAACAAATGCATCCATTGCAAAAAGTATTGATTTGAAAAAAAACTTTGTTAAAGATTCTGTGAAATTCCTTCTTGAAGTAACTTGTTCAGAAAGCAGCAAAACGTCCTCAGTTTCTCTGACTGCTTACGATTTAAAAGAAGAAAAACTTTTGGCTTCAGAAGAAATCAGCTTTGAAAGTGTGGATGATCGGCATTTAGTCCACAAGGCCAGCAATACTCTTTTTAAAGCTATCACAGGGCAAGAATCTTTGTTCTTGTCGCGTATCGTTTTTGTCTCTGACGAAAAATCGGGCTTAAAAAATAAACTCAAAGAACTTTACATCATGGACTTCGATGGAAGGGGAGTAAAAAAGTTGACTTCGCACAAAGGTATCGTTCTTTCTCCTGCTTTTTCTCCTGATGGTAATAAAATACTCTACAGTTTGATCGATGTGAAAAGTAAAAGTACTACAATTGCTCTGTATGAAATGGATCTCATTAAAAAGACCATAAGAATTGTCTCTAATGAAAAAGGAATAAATTCTGGAGCAGTCTATGCTTCCGATGGAAAGGGTATTTACCTTACTTTAAGTCATGGGAGTAATGCTGAGATTTACTACATGGAATTGGCGACCAAGAAACTTCGAAAAGTAACTTCTAATTATGCTGTTGATGTGGATCCTTCTATCAATCGCGAGGGAAATCTTTTGGCCTTTTTATCTGGTCGAGCTGGGCGGGCCATGATTTATACGCTGAATCCAATTCGTGCTGAATACCAAGTAAAGAGAATCAGCTATGTTGGGCAGTTCAACGCTACCCCTCGCTTTTCTCCCGATGGCTCTGAAATCGTATTCGCTTCTTGGATGGATAACACATTCGACCTCTTTCGCTTGGCCTCTTCAGGGCATTCTCTAGTGAGATTAACTAAAAATTTTGGATCTAACGAAGACCCGAGCTATTCGCCAGATGGCCAATTTATTGTTTTTTCGTCAAAAAGGGTGATATCGAGAGTGAAGGCCGACCAAAATTTATACATTATGGACCGGGATGGTGAGATCCTTGGTCAATTAACATACAATCTTGGGAATTGTTCTTCTCCAAGATTCTCTAAGTAGTTGAATTTACTTTAAAAAAGTGTAAAAAATTCAGTACCCGATAAAAAAGATCTTGTAAAATTTTTACGCAGTGCTATACTGGCAAAGTAACGCGAAGCGAAAGCTTTTTAAACACTTTATTTTCTATAGCGTCAAGGAGTTTTACTATGATCGGCCAAGATCCCACAAAGCATTCCTCAAACCTTTCCCAAATCTCAACTCTTCTTTTGAGTGATTTGCGTGAAAATGTTTTCTTTGCTCATTTGTCAAAATACATCAAAGACTTTACAGGTGAAGATTCTGTCGAAATCAATCTTGTCTACAATGATGATTCAACTCAACTTATTGCAAGAGATGGTGAAAGCCTCGCTGATTCTCCGATTAAAAATAGAGGAGAAGGTGCTTGTGGTTATGTCACAAAGATCAAGAGAATCTACTATAGCAACAGTGTAAAAAGAGATCCTGTTTTTGCTTCAGATATGAGAGACGCGAAAATCGAAGCAGAAATGATCATTCCTGTGAGTGTTGAAGGAAAAATTTTGGCCACTATCCATATTCAGTCTTTTGATGCCGGTAAAAAATATGATGATGGCTTCGCAAGCTCAGTCAAGAATCTTCTCAACGAACTTAGCGTTCCTCTTCAAAATATCAACCTTTACCTCATGGCAAAATTTTTAAATAAAGAACTTCTTGGAAAAATTAAGCAACAAGCAGAAGGTGTCGAGGTGAGATCCGAAGATTCTGTTAACGTTGCCAAAGAAAGAATTGAACTGATTGGACACGATACACAGTTACTTCAATCACTTTCTCTTGCAAAGAGAGTTGCAACTCAAGATATTCCAGTGCTCATTGAGGGTGAAGCTGGTGTTGGGAAAAGATTACTAGCTAAAAAAGTTCATCACCTAAGCGATAGACATAATTCACCATTTTATATTATCGAGTGTGGGACAATGAATGAAGTTAGTCTTGAAAAAGAAATATTTGGTGATGATAACGCGAAAGGTGTTCTCGAAGTTGCTAACCATGGGACAATTGTTCTCAATGAAGTTTCTGAATTGAGCATTCGTCTGCAGTCAAAAATCTTAGAATTCATGACTACTGGAAAGATAAAGAAAGGCAGTAACCTCGAATCAATCGGATTAAACGTGCGAATTGTGGCGACTTCTCAAAAATCTCTTAAAGACCTCGTTGCTCAAAAATCGTTTAGAGATGATCTCTTTTATCGATTGGCGACAGTACAAATATTCTTACCTGCTTTGAGAGAAAGAGGAGATGATATTAAAATTCTTGCTAATCATTTCTTAAATCTGGGAAAAACAGAAAAGAAATTTTTAACGGCGGTGGCCTTAGAAGAACTTAAGACATCTTCATGGTCAGGAAATATTATCGAATTAAGAAACGCTATGGAAAGAACATATGCCCTTTCTGATGGAAAATATATTTCTAAAATAGAGTTTTCTGATTTCGATATCCTTGGAAGAAATGAAGAAAGACAAGATCAAAGAATCCAAGATGAAAAAAGAGAATTTGAGCCAAGCACATTGGCTGATCTTGAAAAAAGACATATCTGCAAAACTTTAGAGCACTTAGGTGGCAATAAGACCCGAGCAGCTAAGTCTTTAGGCATTACAGTAAAAACTCTTTATAATAAGCTCCACAGCTATGGACTTATTGCAAAAACAAACCAGTAAAAATTTAAAAAACAGAAAGGAGGAAGGCTGAATCTTCCTCCTTTCTCGATGGTCTTTTTATTGAGAGTAAGATAAACTAACAAAAGCAAAGGAAATAACCATGGCAAGAAGAAGCGCAGCATCAAAAGAAGAAAAAGCAGCACAAAAAGAACTCCTCACTGGGCAAATGAAAGCTTTTAAGAGTTCTTCCGAAGTTACAAATTTTTACCGATTTATTCATGAAAACAACCTCAGACATGAAGCCAAAGTTCTTCTAGAAAAAGTTGTTCAAAGCTTAAAGGGTAAAAGAAAGACTCGTTCGAAGTCAAAAAACATACAATAATAACTTACTTAATGGTTAAAATTCATGGAACAAGGAAGTTTCCAATCTAAAAAAAATCATCTTATTTACGACGTCCTTTATGGGTTTATCCAGCTCACCCCTGTGGAGTGGGAGATTATTCATTCTCCTTTTTACCAGAGATTGCGCTGGATAAAACAATTAGGTTTTTCTTTTTATACTTACCCTGGAGCTGAACATTCTCGTTATGGGCATTCAATTGGAGTCCTTCACAATGCTGATTGTATTCTCAATTCCATTGGCAGAGGGGCTGACAAAAATGATTTAATTAACGGTAACTTTCACTCTAAAGTTACGCTTGAGCACCAAAGTATTCGGGTCGCGGCCCTTCTTCACGATATAGGAACATTTCCTTTTTCACACACGGTAGAAAACTCTTATATTGGTTACGCAGAATCTTCTCAGAAAAATTCCGAAATGACCCACCAGGATAATCATGAACATTTAGGTTCATTTATTATCAAAAGAACGAAAGAAGCGGGCGGGATTACAAATATTTTGGAAAAGCACGGCCTAGATCCTCAAAGAATTTCTAATTTAGTAAAAGGAATCGATGCGAGTGCTCTAGCAAACCAAATACTTCACTCTGAAATTGATTGTGACCGAATGGACTACCTCTTGAGGGATGCTCATTATACGGGTCTTCAATATGGGACCTATGATCGCGAGTATCTTCTCTATCACTTCACAACCACACAAATAGCGAAACAAGACATCTTGGTGGTAAAAGAAAAGGCGATTAACTGTATCCAAGATTTTTTGATTTCTCGATTTGCTTGGTACTCTCAGGTTGTTCGATCGGCCAGAGGAGCTAAATTTGATGCCATCGCCGAAGAAATCGCTTTTTATTTTTTAAAAGAAAATATTATTTGGCACTATAGTGATTTACTCGACATTATTGAAAATGATCCTGTGAAGTTTTACTCATTCAATGATCACTATTTTCACCAAACTGCACTTCAATATTACAGTGAAGGAAAATTAAAAAAGAATAAAAAGATTCAAGATATGGTGAAATCGTTGCTTTTTGGATTATCGCCAGCAACAATCAAGCACCCACTTTTTATGCAAAGAATCCTAGAGCAGGACAATAAAACTGAAAATGATAAAATCTTGAAACGAGCCAGAGAAAAGTTTAATGAATTGGCTGAATGTATAAAGAAAAAGGGGAATGATGAAGATTGGATTATTCAAGATTTCCCGAAAAAAGATATTTATCTAGTAAAATCTCATAAAAGAATAGTTCAGGATAAAACCCAGTCCAACGTACTTCTCGAGCGAGATCCCGTAAAAATTCTCACAGAAGATGGCAATGTTCTTTTACTCTCGAATTTTGAAAATAACCTCGTGAGCAAGCTTCAGAATTCATTTAATTTCATCCCTCATGCATTTTGTTCTCAGTCGAGTTTTGACTTACTAAAAAGCTCGGGCATGATAGAATAATAACCTGAAAAATGCATACGGCTTTACTTTAACCGTGCAAAATAGGTAGAATAATACATAGAACCACGAAGGTGATAGGGTGGACATGGAAAGTCAATTATATCGTAACATACCGAAAAGAAACCAATACATTTCTAGTAAACTCCATCAAAAAAATGCTGAGCTCTTTTTTATGGAAAATGCCCAGATCTATATCAAAGATCAACTTATTCTTGACTCAATCAACCTTAAAATAAATCGAGGTGATTTATTTTTTGTGACTGGTCCGACCGGAGCGGGTAAATCAACGCTCTTAAATGTTTTATCAGGTGAAAAAAAACCGTATCGTGTTCTTGGGAACATGAGAAGAAATCTTCAAGCGAATAATCGTCAGCTCTTTGTATCAAGAATTTTTCAAGATTTGAAAATATTTAAACATCAAACTATTTTTGAAAATCTTTATTATGCATACGATCAAAAAATTTATAATACAGAAAAAGACTTTTCTATGCAGCTGATGGATTATTGTAAAATTTTTGGATTAGAAAAGATGTTGAGCCGCCGTTTAACTGAAGTGAACGGTGGAGTAAAACAAAAAGTAGCGATCATTAGAAGTCTGCTTTGTAAGCCAGATGTTGTCATTGCCGATGAGCCAACAAGTTCACTTGATAAAAAAAGTGCAATGAAAGTTTTTGACGTTCTTAGCTTACTTAATAATAAAAAAGGTTTAACTGTTATTTGGGCTACCCACAATAAAGAGCTCATTAAAAACTTTCACGGTAAAATTATTCACATAGACGCAGGAAAAATAGTCTATAACGGAAAAGCATGTTTTATTTAAAAGTTTTTTGGGAATCATTAGTTCAAAATAAGATCAATGGGTTGTTGTTTGTTTTCTTGCTCTTTACAACAACATTTCTTGCCAATAATGAAAGCTTGGTTCGATCTTTTATGGCCCAAAACTTTATGAATGATGATGAAAAGGTTTACTTCCAAGCTGTGGTGGAAGAAGGGACTAATCTCGAATCCATAAAGAGCCGAATGACTCAAATTCCTGGAGTTCTCAGCTTTCACATGCGTTCAGGAGATAAACTCCAGAAGAACATCAAAAAAAGTCTTTCAGAGAATGATATCGATCTTCCCGAATATCTACTGGAAGAAAAAATGAATATAGTCGAAGTTATTCTAAGTCCAGAACTTGGAGCTGATAACCGAGAATTGATTCGAAAATATTTTATTAGGCTTTCTGGAATTGAAGAAGCTGTCGTTTCAAAGGTTTATTCTCCCAATGACGATTCAGCCAAAAATTTTATTATTTATTTTTTACTGAAATGGATGGTGAAAGGAATTACAGGGCTTCTTTTTATTTTCTTTTGTTTTACTTACTTCGATTTTGTGAAAGTTATATTGAGAAAATCTTATGTCTACCAGTGTTTTCAAAGAAAAGAAAATATTGCATTTAAAAGTTTTTCTTTGGGAATGACATTTCTGTTTAGCATACTTCTTATGATGCTTTGGGTTTTCTTCAATGTTAACTTCCTAGTGTTGGGACTTTTTGTTTGTTATTTTGCATTGTTTTATTGGTTGATATCACGTTTCACTGATTTTGATATTAGTAACCAAATTCATTAGAGTTGATCAATATGAAAATATTCCTCATCTTTTTTTTCTTTTTGTCTAACTCTTCATTAGCCAATGAAGGATTTAAAGATATTGAGGATAAAATAAATATTTATGAAACTGAAGTTATTCAACTCAAGGCTTCTGTGAAAAGTCTTGATAGTCGCTTAGCTGTTAAAAATAATGCCTATCTAAAACAACTTGAGTTGCAGAACTCTATCGAAAAGTCTCTTGATGAATTGAGCGCGGGACTAGTTCAGAATAGAAATAAAATTCATTTGAAATTCAAGGAATTGAAGCGTGAATATATGACAACGTTGCTTTTTAGTCATGAAAATAACGTTGAAAATTCGATGACTAGAAAAATTCTTCTTAAAAAAATCAAAATTGACTCTCTCGAACTCTCGAACTTATTGCAGCGAAATAAAAATCTCAATGAGAAAATTACAGAATTTCAAACTCAATTGAAAGGAATTACAAAAGAAAAAGAAGAGCTTTATGCAATCCTCAATGATCTTGAGGGTAAAAAATCTGACATTTCTGAAAATTATTTCAATTCAGTTAAAGAAAAACTCACGCTTGAGAGCACTTTAGCAAAGAAAAAACTAGAACAGTTCTCGAAGTCATTAACTCCTGATTCTTTTTCAATTTCGCCACCGATCGAATTGATTACAGATATAGAAGAGACAAGAAAAGGAATTCACTTTTACTTTAAAGAAAACACGCCTGTCCTGAGTGTCGCCAGTGGAAAGATTGTCTATTCAGACAAATTATCGACTTTTGGAAATGTTGTAATGATAGAGCACAATAATGATCTCAGAACGGTAACTTTAGGTAATTTCACTCCTAAAGTATCGCGAGGGGATTGGGTTGAGCAAGGGCAAGTCATTGGTTATGCTAACGCCGATGAATTAACACAAGATCAAAGAAAAATTTATGTTGAACTTCGCAAAGGAGAAAAACCCCTTAAAACGGCGAAGTATATGAATGCGAACTTCAGTGAGCAGATAGGAAAAATATGAAAAAGATAATTATCGTTTTAACAGCGTCTTTATTGGCGATTAGTCCGCTATTCTCCAATGAGAAAAGTGAGAAAAAAAGCTATAAAGAACTCGAGCTATTTAACAAGGCTCTCTATCTCATTGAAAATAACTACTACAAAGAAGTGAATACCGAAGATCTCATCAAGGGAGCGATAAAAGGGATGCTTGATAGTTTAGACCCCCACTCGACTTATTTAGATGAGGATCTCTTTGAAAAAATGAAAAACGATACTTCTGGAGAGTTTGGAGGTGTTGGGATTGAAGTTTCGTTTAAAGATGGGGCTTTGTATATTATAACAACCATCGATGATACTCCTGCTTTTCAATCAGGACTGCAAGCAGGGGATAAAATTGTAGAGATTAACAAAGAAAATGCCTTAGGATTAAGACTTGATGAGGCTATTGATAAAATGAAGGGAAAGGTTGGCGAAGTTCTTCATCTCGGAGTTAGAAGAGATGGAGTTGAAGACGTCATCAATGTAACTTTACAAAGAAAAATTATTAAAATTAAACCTGTTAAGAGTGAATTGCTCGAAGATAAGTATTTATTCTTGCGCTTGACTCAATTCCAGTCCAATTCTACGGATTATTTAGAAAAAGTTATGAAGAAATATTTAGAGAAAAAAGATAATAAAATCGAAGGAATTATCTTAGATTTGCGCTCAAACCCAGGGGGCTTGCTCGATGAAGCTGTCGGTGTTTCTTCTCTGTTTTTGAAAAAAGGAGTTGTTGTTTCTACCGAATCTCGCGACCCTTCAATAAAAGATATACGTTACGTCCGAAAGAGCGGGTTCAAGGATTTAGAAACACCAGTTGTCGTTCTAGTAAACTCATCCAGTGCTTCAGCATCTGAAATTGTTGCAGGTGCACTTCAAGATCATCACCGGGCCACAATCATGGGAGAACAATCCTTTGGAAAAGGGACAGTTCAGAGTGTAACGCCTATTGACGCAAAAAGGGCCATTAAGCTCACAATTTCACAATATTTGACACCTTTAAAGAGAAAGATTCATCATATTGGAATTAAACCAGACATTTCTTTAGATGAGACGGACAAAGAGATTATGGATAAGCTTTTGGGTGAAAAAGCTAAGAAGCTGAAAAAAGATTCTAAAAATGTTGAATTTAGAAAAAAATCCATAGAAGAAGATTATCAAGTACAAATGGCCGTTAATTACTTCAAATCCAATCTCTACCTAAAGAATATAAAAAAGTCGTCAATTCAATAGGGTGAAGTTGGAAAATTATCAGTCAGTCACAGAACTTCTCAATGAAATTAAGTTCAGTGTGGAATCTCAGTTTAAGAGTGTTAAACTTTTTGGAGAAGTTAATAATCTTTCAAAATCACAAGCAGGGCATTTCTATTTTTCGCTGAATGATGAAAATGCAAGTATCAGCTGTGCCCTTTTTCGCTTTGACGCCATTAAAAACCCTAGCGTGCGTTTACTAAAATCCGGTGAGAAAGTATTAGTTGAAGGGAAGGTGAGCGTTTATACTCAGCGCTCTTCTGTCCAAATTATTGTTTCTCAAGTCACCCTACTTAATAAGAAAGGACTATTAAAAGAGAAGTTCGAGCAAATTAAAAAGAAGCTTGCAGGAGAGGGACTTTTTGATATTTCTCTTAAAAAGCCTATTCCCACCATGCCCAAAAGAGTAGCCCTTATTACTTCGCCATTTGGAGCTGCGGTTCAAGATTTTTTGAAAATTATTACAAGACGTTCGTTTCGTTATGATATTCTTGTCATTCCTGCAACTGTCCAAGGGGAAGGTGCTGAGCAATCTTTGATTTCCGCCCTAGAAAAAGCTCAGAATATTCCAGATATCGAAGTCATAGTGCTGACCAGAGGTGGAGGAAGTTTAGAGGATCTATGGTGCTTTAATAGTGAACTGCTCGCTAGAAAGATTCACGATTGCCCAATTCCAGTAGTTAGCGCCATTGGTCATGAAATTAACTATTCGATATCTGATTTTGTCTCTGATTTGAGGTGTGAAACTCCATCAGCTGCTGCGGAATATCTGTCTAATTATCAAAAGGATTATCTTTTGAAGCAGCAATCTCTTCAAAAACATTTGCGAATGTGTGGTGTTCAATTGCGAAGTTCTATCCAAAATAAGCTTCAGCGTTGGCACCCTAAAAGTTTGTTGGGGAATTTGTGGAAAATCCATAGAGATCAAAAAAATCGTGTTGATAAAATTAATCTAAAAGAAAAAGCCTATTATATCGGTTTTCCTGATAAATATCGCTATATCGACGACCTCTTGAGCAATGGCTCTAATAGGGTTTACGAACTCTTAAGAAGCACTCGAGAGCGTTTAGAATCTCATCATGCTATGGCCAATTCCTTAAATCCCCAAAAAGTTCTTAAACGTGGGTACTCTTACTTAACCGACAGCAGGAGTCGGGTAATTGATGATTTGAATAAGTTTAATAAAATAGAAGGACAAGGATCTTTAATAGTTCACTTTCACGACGGAAAAGGAAAAGTTTTTAAAAAATGAAAATCTTAAAAATCATAAGTTTAGTTTTAATATGTCTAATAAGTACCTCTTGTTCCTTAACAGCAAGAGATTCATCAGGTGCTCCAATACAGCCATCTTTGCATGCAGCTGCTGAAAAACCAAAAACCTCTCCCGATGAAAAGAAAAATGATTTTACTCAAAAATCTACACCCTCAGTTGTAACAATCAGCCCAGGGCATCCTCGATTTGTAACTTTTTCACTACCATCGAATGAAGTCCAAAATTATATTACTTGTAAAGGCAAGAGAATACCCTATTCGAAAATTTCAAATTCGATAGGTGCGACTTATATTTCAGAAAGTTATTTTTCCCCACTTCAAGACTATCAATGTGAAATTGAAAGTTTTGATAAGAAAAAATCCTATATAAAACTTAAACTTGTTGCATACAAATACCCTGAAGAAAAACTTAATGTTGATAAAAAGCGAGTTGATTTAAGTAAAAAAGACTTAGACCGAGTTATAAAAGAAAAAGAAATTCTTAACAAAGTTTACGCGGAATCATCTCCGATGTTTCTCTTTTCCGATTCTTTTAAAAAGCCTTTGAATTCCAAGTTAACCAGCTTTTATGGGAATAGAAGAATATTCAATAATAAGCAAAGAACTCAACACCTTGGCATTGATTTTCGGGCCCCAGTCGGACAGAAAGTTCCTAGTGCCAATAGAGGTAAAGTTGTTTTGGCCCAAAATCTTTTCTTTTCAGGGAATACTGTCATCATCGATCACGGATTGGGTATTTTTACAATGTATGGACACTTGAGTGAGATTTCAGCGAAAGTGGGAACCGTCGTTTCGAAAGGAGAAATCCTTGGAAAAGCGGGAATGACAGGAAGAGTTACTGGCCCACATCTCCATTGGGGAGTTAAAGTGCACGGGAATTGGATCGATGGGGTAGAGCTGGTTAAAGAAAGTAAGAAACAAGTTGAATATATGGCAAAAATTTCACAAAATAATGTTTTGTGAAACCATCACTTCTCAATATTGTTATTCTTAAAACAAAACAAGGATCAATCACCAGACTCCTCGATATAATTGAGCATGCTTATGAAGTGGTTGAATCCCCTGAAGATATTAATACCTTTAAGGAAGATTTTTTTTCTCTCTATATTCACAGTGATCAAAAAACATACGCTCAATTTGAAAAAC
The DNA here is from genome assembly GCA_020635135.1 of Halobacteriovoraceae bacterium. Lineage (GTDB taxonomy): Bacteria > Bdellovibrionota > Bacteriovoracia > Bacteriovoracales > Bacteriovoracaceae > JACKAJ01. The sequence continues at coordinate 531,485 of JACKAJ010000015.1, read as the reverse complement.
TTGATAACCATATTTTTTGGAGTGAAGAATCACACGATATAAGTTTTTTAAGTCAATTTATAAAGTCGTGTCTTGAGGTCGAGAAAAGAATATGGAATTCAGCAAACAAAACGTTTGAATCGCTATCAGAATCTTTAGCATCCAAAGAAGAGCTGAGTTCTGAATCAAAAGAAAAATTCCTTAAATTTCACAATAATATTTTAATGTATAATGGTAAGAAAAGCTTGTTTAGTCTCTTGAGTGAGGGGCTAGAGCCTTTAAAAACAAAAGATGGTAAGAGTTTAATCTTTCTTGATAACAATTCAAATCCATCGAAATATATTAGTTGGAAATTTTTTGAGGAAGACTTTACTCTCATCGCTCACATCTACCTACACTTTCTTAAAAATTCATCACTCTTGTTGAAAAGAAAAAGATATCAAGAGTCTTTGGAAATTTTAGAAGAATTTTTTAATAATCTCCAAGAGCCAATCGCTATTTTAAATAATTTCTATGACTTGATCGTTAGCAATAAAGCTTTTCGAAAACTTGGCATATTGCCAAGTCAGTGCCGCAAGTTTGATACAGGTGAAAAATATGAAGCTGAAGGCGGAGTTTATAGTGTCGTCAAAATTGAAGGTATGCGAGATTCCAATAAATACATCGTTTATAAATTTATCAAATTAAGTGAAATTCATGAAAGTTCTCTTCAAAATGAGGAACTAGGAGTTGTGACAAGTTCAATCGCTCATGAGCTTAATAATCCCATTGGCGGAATATTGGCCGGAACTGAAGTGATGTTATCAGTAAAGGATGAAGTAAGCGAAGATCTGGTCCTCATAGAGGAAATCCATAATAGCGCGAAAAAGTGTCGGGATCTCATTAAAACATTTTTGGGATTTACAAAAACGAACTATCAAGAAAAAGAAGATACCGAGATTGAAGATATTCTTGAGCAAGCCTTGTCGTTGATGAGAACGAGAATGGTGGAAAGCAACTTGAAATTTCAAATGAAAAAAGATGTTCTCGGTGATTTTTCCGTTTCAAATCAGCCGTTATGGACGATGATCCTTTATATCGTTTTTACTAATATTTTTAACTTTTTCAGCAAAGAAAAGCTCGTCCATGGTAATGCCATTAATGAAATAAAACTCGACATCAACATTAGACCAAATGAATTAAAATTAGGATTTGATCACGATTCTACCAACGTATTGAATGAAGTGAATAACTCTGCATTCTTTTATCACTTGCTGAGCCAAGCCAAAGTTCACTATCAATACCAAGGGATGGGTGTTTCTTTTCAAAAATGAAAGCGAGGAAAACTGCTTCCATTTTTTAAATCTATTTTTTCTTGAAAAAATTTGTCGAGGTGTTTAGGAGTCTGCAAAGGGATTTCTTTTCTTGAGAAATATGAAAAGAGTTGAGAATCTTTTTTTACCGTAATGAATGAATTGAGAAATTGATAAATTTGCTGGAGAGATTCATTTTGGGGGAATCCCTTTTTCTTTTTTTCATTCATTTTATTTTTTTGAGTGCGAACGAATTGTTCTAGCTTTTTCTCGTGACCAGGGTATTTAAAGATCAGGGCATTCTTATTACTAATTTTAAATCGATTATAGATAACAAATTGGCCACGCACTAAGTGGGGAACCACAATAAAATCGACATCATCGATGCTCTTTTCAAGTTGGACGGCTTTTTTATCTATGGAAAAAATGGATTCTAAAAATTGCAATGTCGAATCACGATTTTCTTTAGGGATATTGAGAAAAAAATCTTTGAATCGAATAAGACATTGAAAAAAACTTCCATGGAGAGTGAGAGTGATACGACTCCAGTCACTTTCCAAAAAAGGAAGGAGTTGATTGGTGCTCATGAATTCTCGAGAAAATGGGATAAAGTAATTAATCACGCCCTGTGAACCTTTGAGTGTGATGGTCAAGGGAAGTGCTGAAGATTCAAGAACGTCGTAAATGGTTTGCTGAGGAGTTTTTCTGTCGAAATGTATTCTATCGAGTTCAAATTTATTTTTGGGATAATAAATTTGATTAACTTTTTTGATACCTTTTTGGATATAAATATCAAGATACTTTAATAGCAATAAGGCCGTGGAGTGGGCATCAGACAAGGCTCTGTGTGCCTGGACGTGTTCAATTTCAAAAAGATCACAAAGATATCGTAAATTCGAATTCATCATTTCAGGGACAAGATATTTTGTCATGACATTTGTACAAAGAACGCGATTTTTAAGTGCAGGAATTTTAAGTCTCTTCAATACACTGTTGAGAAAAGGTATGTCGAAAGAAATATTGTGGGCAACTAAAATGTCTTCATCAATGAATTCTAAAATTTCTTGAATGACTTCTTCAATACGAGGAGCTGTTTTAATATCGTCTTCATTGATATTTGTTAATTTTTGAATAAATTGAGGAATGGGAATTTCTGGATTGATGAGGAATTCTTTTTTTTCTTGGACTTCGAGGTTTTTTATTTTGACGAGTCCAATTTCAATAATTTTATCGTATTTGTGGTTTCCACCAGTTGTTTCGAGATCGATGACGCAAAAATTGAGATCATTGAGTATGTTTTCAGATTGAACAGTACTTTGAATGGCCATTTACCCTCTTAAATTCTTAAGAAACTCACCTTCGTAAATTGGGGGAGGTGAATAACAAAGTTAAACTATAACTTTGTCAAAATCAAGTTTAGTAGATTCGAAAATTTTTCCATGGTTTTTTTGGCAACGTCTTGAACATCTTCATGGGTAAGTTTCTGATTTACTATTCCTGCTGCATAGTTAGTTATACACGATATTCCGAGAATATTCATATCACAATGTTTTCCGGCAATCGCTTCCGGTACAGTGCTCATACCGACCATGTCGGCTCCGAGCTTTGCAAACATACGTATTTCCGCCGGTGTTTCATAACTTGGTCCAGAGACGTGAATGTAGACACCTTCTTTGACTAAAATTTTATTATCTTGAGCAATTTTCTTGGTATCATTCATTAGTTTATAACTATAAACTTCACTGAGATCGGGAAACCTCGGACCTAACTCATCAATATTTTTTCCAACGAGGGGATTTCGTCCACTCAAGTTGATGTGATCTTTAATCAATACCAGATCACCTGGAGAGTAACTCGGATTAATCCCGCCTGCAGCATTCGTAAGTATAAGAGTTTTTGCTCCAAGATTTCTAGCGATACGAAGTGGACGAATGACATCGTTGTAACTATGCCCTTCATAAGCATGGAGGCGTCCCTTTTGAAACATACAAACTTTATCATTAATTTTCGAAATGACTATCTCGCCAGCATGTCCTTGAACAGTTGTTGTTGGAAAATGTGGAAGATCTTTATTTGAAATTTTCAGAGACTGTTCGAAAGTATCTGCAAAGGGACCAAGTCCAGAACCAAGAGCAATGAAAGTATCAACGTGCTGATCACATCCGTTGTCATTAAGGATTGCCTTAATTTGAGCACTGGCTTCATTTATTTTTTTATATTCGTCCATTATTTTAAAATATTAACAATCAATTTAGGTTTATTCACTTTTTTATTTGAGATTTTGATGAGATTTTTGACAAAATCTTCTTTCATTTCATCAGCAAGACCTTGCTGGTTTTTTTGATGATAAATTGTGACGAGTGATTCGCCTTTTTTGACTTTATCACCAATTTTTTTGTGAAAAATAAATCCAACCGACAGATCAAGTTTGTCTTCTTTGGTTTTGCGTCCGCCTTTTAAGTCCACAAGTCGCAATCCAATTTCTTGAGTTTCAAAACTTTTGATATATCCACTTTTCTTTGAAAGAACTTCCGTTTTTAAAGGGGCAACTACAAAGAGTTCAGGGTTATCAATAAAAGAGGCATCGCCGCTTTGAAGTTTTATAAGTTCTTTAAATTTTTCGAGAGCTTTGCCTGAATAAAGAGCCTCTTCACATTTTTTACGCGCCTCTTTGATATTTTTAGCTTTTTTGGCAAACAAAACCATGTAAGCAGCGAGTTCGAGACTTAAATGTGTAAGATCTTCCGGACCTTCACCTTTGAGTGTATTGATCGATTCAACCATCTCCAAAGAGTTTCCGACATATTGGCCTAAGGGTTGAGACATGTCAGTAATGAGTGCACAGCACTTGCGATGAAAATGTTTTGAGACAGAAATAATTGATCGCCCTAATTGTTCCGCTCGTTTTCTGGTCTTCATAAATGAACCAGAACCAATTTTAATATCCATCACCAAAGCGTTCGTTCCTTCGGCTAATTTTTTGCTGAGTATAGAAGCAGTTATAAGTGGTATGGATTCGATTGTGGCCGTGACGTCGCGAAGTCCGTATATGATTTTATCTGCAGGCGCTATTTCAGAGGTTGGGCCAATCAAAACGATCCCGCTATCCATTAATTGCTTTTTAAAATTTTCCAGGCTCATTTCAGTTTTTAAATTGGGAATCGATTCAATTTTATCAACAGTCCCGCCGGTGTGTCCTAGTCCTCTTCCGGCTACCATGGGAACTTTTACTCCGCAAGCAGCGGCGATTGGGGCAAGAATAAAGGAAGTTTTGTCGCCCACACCGCCAGTGGAATGTTTATCCACGACTTCTTGGGAGTCAAAGTGAAGCACAGTACCTGATTTCATCATGGCTTCTGTCAGTTGAGCTGTTTCTTTCTTGGTCATACCGTTGAGGTAAGTGGCCATCAAAAAAGCTGAAGTTTGATAGTCAGGTATTTTTTTTGAAATAATCCCATCGATAAGCCAGTTAATCTCCGCAGAATTAATAGATTTTGAAGATCTTTTCTTAGCAATGAGTTGATAAGCACTTAGTTGATGCATAATTTTTCCAGTACGGTTTTAGTCTTTATTGCATTCGATCTGAGAGTCCTTTAGAATGTTAATAAGTGGTAAAAATGCCACAAAATGTGAGGGTCGTATGAAAACAAACCAAAAAACAAAGGTATTCTTTTTTATCTTTTTTGGCTTCTTGTTCGTTTGCAACACATCTATGGCCCAAACTCCCGGATCTTATCAGCAGTCGACAGTTCCTTATGCCAATCAAAATGTCGTTCAACAAGGAAAAAATGATTTTCTAGTTGTTATGGCAGCAGGGGCAGCTGGTGCTGTTTTAGGGCTTTCAACTCTTTCATTCGTCGATCAACCCAAAGAACATTGGGACAATGTCTTAACAGGTGGAGCCCTTGGAATTATCGCTGGTGTTCTTTATGTTGCTTATAGACAAGCGAATGTGCCAGGCACTTTTGAAGAGCAACCGCATCAAATTCAAACTCCCGATGAAAGAACTTATACTTTTCAATACAATTCCCTTCGGGATCAGTGGTCGAATGCCATTATTTCCAAAAATTCTGAAAATAATGCACTGTCCTTTCAATTAACCAAGTCGTTTTAATTTGTAATTTAGCCCCAAAAGTAATATCACTTTTGATGGCATGGATAGACTAATCTCTTTTATTGGACTTTTATTTTTTGTTGGAGTTGCGTATCTCCTAAGCACTGATCGTAAAAAAGTTGTGTGGAGAACTGTTATCTCTGGAGTTATTCTTCAATTTGTCTTTGCTATTCTTATTCTTAAAACAAGTTTTGGTCTTGCTGCTTTTGATAAGGCTAAAGACTTTTTCAATGCCATCTTAGGTTTTACTGATCAAGGATCAAAATTTTTATTCGGAAGTCTTCATAGTATGGAAAATTTTGGAATGATCTTCGCCATTATGGTCCTTCCTACAATAATCTTTATGAGCAGTTTGATGAGCATTCTCTACCATATGGGGATTATGCAAAAAATTGTCGAGTGGATGGCGCTCCTTATGATGAAAGTCATGGGAACTTCAGGCGCAGAATCTTTAAGTGCCGCCGCTAATATATTTGTGGGGCAAACCGAAGCACCCTTAGTTGTAAGACCTTATGTCGATGATATGACTAACTCCGAATTGATGGCTTTGATGACAGGAGGAATGGCCACCGTTGCCGGTGGAGTTCTTGCTGCCTATGTCGGTTTTGGAATTGATGCAGGTCACTTGCTTTCAGCATCCGTTATGTCAGCTCCTGCAGCTCTCGTTTGTGCAAAACTCTTAGTTCCAGAAACCCAAGTTTCCAACACCGCCGGTGAAGTAAAAATACAATTTGAAAAAAACTCAGTTAACTTGATCGATGCTGCTGCCAATGGAGCAGGAGAGGGTCTAAAATTAGCTCTTAACGTAGGGGCCATGCTTCTAGCTTTTATAGCTTTGATTGCAATGATTAACGGAATCCTTTCTTGGTTTGGAGGACTTTTTGGTTTTTCTGAACTCAGTTTTGAACTCATCATGGGGTATGTGTTTGCTCCTGTGTCCTTTATGATGGGTGTTCCCTGGGATGATTGTTTTAATGTTGGTGTTCTTCTTGCGAAAAAATTAGTAGTTAATGAATTTGTTGCTTATCTTGATTTAAAAGATATGAGAGGAATTCTTTCTGATAGAGCAGTGGTTATATCGACTTATGCTCTTTGTGGCTTTGCCAATTTTAGCTCCATTGCTATTCAAATTGGTGGAATTGGAACTCTTGCCCCCAAAAGGCGCCAAGATCTTTCTCGCCTAGGTATTCGCTCTTTAATCGGCGGAACCCTTGCCTGTTTGATGACTGCTTGTATTGCAGGAATTCTCGTTTAATTTTATGAATGGTTTTATGCAAGATTTTTGGAACGATCGCTTTTCCGATCCCGATTATATCTACGGGAAAGAACCCAATATTTTTGTAAAAAAATTTCTCGATGACAATGATATTTCCGGCAAAAAGCTATGCTTTATTGCCGAGGGCGAGGGAAGAAATGCTGTCTACGCCGCAAAAAAAGGCGGAGTCGTGCAAGCTTATGATTATAGTTTAGAGGCCAAGAGAAAAGCTGAAAACTTAGCGCGGGAATTTCAAGTTACGATTGATTATCAGCAACTGGATTTAACAACGGGAGAACTTCCTGTTGGTCAGTTTGATTTTCTCATAACAGTTTTTTGTCACATGCGCCCTAGTGAACGTACAGCTGTTCACCACAAATTTGTAAAAGCTTTAGCTCCAGGAGGAAAACTCCTGCTCGTTGGGTACGAGAAAAAGCAAATTCATAACAAGACGGGCGGACCCGAAAGAGTTGAGGCCCTCTTTAGCCTTGAAGATTTAAGCGAAGATTTCCGCGGATTAAATATTCTTCGCAATGAACACCTGGAATGTGAGTTGCAAGAAGGGAAATACCACCAAGGCAAATCAGATTTAATTATCTTAGAAGCTCAAAAAACCCTATAGATCCCTGGTCGCATTGAACCAAAACGTTTATGATGTCCCCATGGGAAAAGAGCTTGTCATTAATGAAACACACAATGAATGCCGCGTAGCGCTGGTCGAAAATGGAGAGATTCTCGATCTTCTGGTCGATCGCTCCAAAGGCAATGAGAAAAAAAATTATCCCAATGTGGGAAATATTTATCTCGGACGCGTAATTCGCGTGTTGCCTGGTATGCAATCTGCTTTTATCGACATTGGAACTGAAAGGGCAGCCTTTCTCTACGTGGACGATGCCTATCTTCCCACTCTCGAAGAACAAAGAGAGATGGCCCAAAAAATTAAAGAACTGCAAGAAGAAAGAGAACAAAGGCCTGGAAAAATAATCTATGATGAGATGAGCACTCTTTCTGAAACAGTCGATCTTAAATACCGACCAGGAGTAAAAATTCAGGACGTTCTTAAAGAAGGTAGTGAAATTGTTGTTCAAGTAGCAAAAGAGCCGATATCGACAAAAGGTCCCCGGGTTACTAGGCATATTACGATTGCCGGTCGGCATATAGTTTACATGCCCTATATCGAGCATATTGGTGTCTCAAGAAGAATTGAAGCCGAAGAAGAGCGTGAGCGTTTGCGAGAAATTCTCGAGAGCATACGTCCTGAAGGAAAAGGGATTATTGCTCGGACTGTGGCCGAAGGGCAATCGTATAAAACTTTAAAGAATGACTTCGGCATGACCGTGAAGGTTTGGAAAGAAGTTCTTAAAAAACTCGAAAAAGCGAAAGCTCCCAATGAAGTTTTTCGAGATCTCAATTTTCTCCAACGAGCATTAAGAGATATTACTGACGACGATGTCGATCAAATCTTAGTGGACAACAAATCCGCCAAGAGATCCATTGATAAATTTGTGAATAAATACCTTCCAGAAATGAAAGGTAAGGTCAATCTTTACCAAGAAGACAACCCCATCTTTGAACAATATGGAATTGATCTGGAAATTGAAAGGGCCCTAAGCAATAAAGTTTTTCTAAAATCAGGGGGCTCTATCAATGTTGATCAAACAGAAGCTTTGGTTTCAATTGATGTCAACACGGGAAAATTCGTTGGCAAGAAAACTCTTGAAGAGACAATTCTTAAAACAAATCTTGAAGCGGTTAAAGAGATTGCTTATCAGTTAAGACTTCGAAATTGTGGTGGTATTATCATTATCGATTTTATCGACATGGAAAAAGAAGAACATCGCGATTCTGTTTACCAAGCTCTTCTCGATGCTCTGAAAAGAGACCGCTCCAAAACCAACGTGCTCCCCATCTCAGAACTCGGTCTTGTCGAGATGACGAGAAAGAGAACTCGCGATACTTTGATTCGCACCATGTGTGAACCTTGTTCCTATTGCGAAGGAACTGGACGAGTGAAATCAGTGCTCACTGTTTGCTTTGAAGTGATTCGCGAAATTATGAAAGTTATCAAAAAATCGGAGCAGTCGAAAATTTCTGTTTTTGCTCACCCTGAAGTCTGCGCTCGCTTGGCCGGTGAAGAGTTTGGTATTATCGAGTATGCTGAAGAAGCCCACAGCAAAACGCTATCCATCCGCGCCGATAATAATTATCACGTCGAACAATACGAAATTTTTGCTAATGATTATTAGGTATTAGGTGCCAGCACCCAAATGGTTAAGATTTGCGTTATCGTAATTGACTGTATTAAAGGGCAAAAGGGCTACTCAAAAGCCCTATATTAGATCGTTTTATTATCATACTGTCCAAATCTAAGGATTCTGGAAAGAATTGAAATTGAAATTTCCAGATTACATCTTTTTCAATTTCTCCTATTGGTTCCATTTCATCAGAAATACTTATGACAAGATCTACATCAAGCTCACAACTATAATGTATTGCTTTATCATATGATGAATCACGTTCATAACAATATAATGCAACTAGATTTGATTTTGAGTATGCAAAGAGTTTCTCTTTAGATGGGTTTTGAATGTCTAAGACATCTTTTACTTTTACCATTTTTGGGTTGCGAGCAGAAAATATATCTGTAGCAATTTGCCAATCAGGATCTTCTTGAATTTTTGAATGAGCATGATTAAGTAAAATTGTAAGGAGTTTAGATTTCTGAATTGGGTTAAAATCAACAGGTCTACGCTGAGCAAATATTGTTGTAGACAAAAAAATCATTAGTCCTGCAAAAGTTATTTTCATAATACGACTCCAATTTATTTATTGCGCAAAGGCTATCATCATTCATAGGTTATGCATATTGATTATTAGGTGCCAGTAGACTTTTTGCCTCTCTGTGCAGTAAACGCAATGTCAGCAAAAAGTCTACTGGCACCCTAGGGTGCATCCTGAAATCGCAGACTAAAATAAAATCCAGCATCTCCCCAAACGTCTTCCATCTGAGCAGAAAAAATTTTTTGATACTGTGACAGAAAATCCCCTTCAGTGATCTCGCGGGAGCCATAGGAGCGGCTAAATTCAGTATAGCGGCGATCCCAAAGTTGCAAATCCTCTGAGACAAGCGTGCTGGTCGCCGTTATCGTAATTTTTTGCTCCCCACAGGGTTCGGAAACTCCCGTCGGGCAATTATAACCAGTCACTTTTAAAAGTGAGTGATTGTTTTCGTTGAGTTCATAAAAGCTGGATTCCTTTTGCTGACTTGCATTTCGTTTAAGGATCCGCATGATTTTGTAAGTCGATGTGTTTTCAATTTCTATCATCGCATTTCGATTTTTGAAATAATAAGTCATGGACTCATCTTCACTCGGAGTATGAAACTGGAGACTTTCTAATTCGTCTTGTGTGTGGAGTGTTTTCTGGGAACCGCGATGAATGATAGTGAGATCAAGGATGGGGTGGGCTCCCATTTTGAGATAAAGCCATTCCAGTTCTTGGCCATTGGATCCGACGGAAAGGGTGTGAGCCAGTGAACGATTTGTATCTCGAGTATAATAACTTTTAAAATCGTCTTCCCAATAAATAATAAATTTGGGTTGGTATTCTTGAAAAAGATAACTCAATGAACGCACACTATTTTCAAATTGGGTGTCATAGTGAGGAGTGTTGCTAGACCACCTCTGAGCTAAAGCGCAGTTAATTGCGGCGATCATCAATAATAATTTCACTATTTTCAATAGCATTGATCAGTTCGCTTAGTTGAGTGTAGACAAAGTTAATATCAGCGGGAGAACCCGTTTGGAGTTTTCTTCTATAAAGTTTAATCTCGTCGAGTAAACGCGTGTTAGCACCTGTGGATTGCAAAACTTCCGTAAAGGGTAATATTTGATCGCTGAATTCTTTGTAGAAGGCATTACTAAAACCGGTCAGACGCTGAATATTTTCCGAATAAACCTTGACGAAGCGAAATTCAGAGGTCACTTGGCTGTTTTCTTTAAAAATAGGGAAGAGAGCTTCATTGCTGTAATAGTTCAGGGAGTTGAGCTCTTGGTGGGCGTCGTATCGGATGGTGTGTCCATGAAGGTTCATAAAAAAATGGATCGGCCAAAAAGTATACTTAAGAAATTGTTCATTGGTTTCTTTTTTATAATAAGCTTGAAAAAAGAGATCTTCATTAAAGTAGAGGCGATATTGAATTTCATCAGGGCCGTGAGTGGAGACGTTGTACTTGAAAAGAATATCTTTTCCGTATAGAACGACTTTGTAGTTGCCAATAAACTGCTCGTAATTAATTTTCCCAAAAAGATAGTCATAAATATTCACACTTTTTGAAAAGTCTGTCTGGAAGACTTCAGTGAGGATCAGCGTCTTAGTGCAATCGAAGTAATCAATTTTTAGGATTTGATCGTTGAGCTGAAACTTGATAACAAAGACCGCGGTTCCAGGTGCGAGCATATCGGGTTGATCTTGGCACTGAAATTTTTTGTAGGTGGAGTATTCTATTTTGTTACTAAAACTGCGAGCGATATAGTTGGTACTGATGTCACTCAGTTTTGTAACGAAAGGAGCACGGATTTGCTGGAATAAAGAACTCCCAGGATGCGGGACTTGGCCAGGAAGTTCCACTGCCAGTAGTGATTGAGAAAAAAAGATAATGAAAAAACTTAAAAGCTTCACTTTAAAATCTCAATAGCATTAGTCTTTCTCGATTGGAGAGTATATCGAATCTTTTTACTGATTTTACATTTCAAACCAGGTGAGTTGGTTTTTATTTTCACATTCATCTCAACAGCAGCGGAGTTTTTAAGTAGTGAAGGGTTAATAGTGGTGATTTCCCTAGGCTCCATCAAGAGGTTAATAAGAAGGTGTGAGCGCTTCCCACTTCCTTTGACTTTGACTCCGACACTTACATTTTGTGATTCTTTAGAAAGTATGGGGTAAAGTGAATCTGCTTTGAGTCCCATTTGAATTTGTGCAATTCCAAAGAAGTCTCGAGTCACCGTGAAGTAAATATTTTTCTCGAAATCTTCACAAGACGGCATTCCTGCGATGGTCTCTATATCGAAATTGTTTTCAACTTCTTCAAAAGTGTAGAGCTTATTGACGTTAGCAAGGTCTTCTTGTTCATCGTGATAGCCGACTGCTGTAAGCATGATGACCCATTTTTGTACTTTGTTCTTACTTTTCTTTGAAATACCAAGAACGCGAGTCTTATTTTTTTTCATCGATTCATTGTAATAAAAAGTTCCAATGACCCGAGGAACCCCCAACTTCATGACAAAGTTGTTGGGATTGGTCTTAAGAATATTAGGAGTGTCTATTGAGCGCTCTGCAACTTTGGGATCGACTTGCAACCACTTAACATTGAGCCAATCAAATTCTATGGTCTTAGAGTCTTCTTCGATTTTAAAGCTTCCATCAATATCAAATCCGGTTTCAAATTCTTCGGGATTGATGGCACCATCGGGCCAGATGTACTGAACTTTAAGTTTACTTTGATTGAGATAGCTACGTTCAGATTCGTAAATCTCTCCACCCTCAACGATATGAATAGTTTGCTTTGATCTCTCGGCACCGATGAAAGCAGAAAAACTCTCAAAACCATTGGATAGACTAACATTAAGGCCATTTCCTTGGTCTATAGCCGATTTATCAAAGCTACGAGTCATGGATTTTATAAAAGAGTTGAGGCTAATATCAAATCCTTGAACGACTTCTTCGTCTATACTTAAGAGATCTAATTTAAATTTAATGGTAGGGAGAGGTTTGAAATCTGGTTTAATATCGATGACTGGAATTTGGCTGTCGATGGCCAATAAGAGCTTTTCATCTTCGATTGTGAAAATGAGAAGTTCCCCATCTCCAGAAGTAAAAGTGATATCGTTAGCATAGGGATTGCGGAATTCATTTTGAAACATGGAGTTGACAAAAATATCGCGAATTTCTTCGGAGGTTCTCTTGGTCACGCGGTAGGTGCAGAGGTAATATTGTCTTTGCTTAAGGTCGTTATACTGACAGTTATTAAGGTTTTTTATCTGGGCAATGACCGAGGCGGGATCAGTCACCGTACTTTGGGCAAAAGCGCTCGAATGGATAAGCAAAAACAATAAGAGTGATTTTAGCATTGTAAAACTCCGAAATCTTTTTAAATAATTTTATAGAGAGAATCTATTCTAGAGGGTTTTTGTAGAGTAAATGTAGTCGCGACGCGCAATTCGTTCTGGCGAGCCGTAAGTTCTTTGACAAATGGCGCAGATCATCCTAATTTCCCTAAGACATTCTTATTAACTCGTTCCTAGCAAAATAAAAGGTCTAGGGGCATTTACCCGGGAGTTTATCTATGATTTACGAAACTGCTTTCGTATTGAAGCCCACTATTACAGAAGAAGACGCCAAGAAGGTGAGAGAACTTGTGACAAGTTCCATTGAAGAATCAAAAGGTGAAGTTCTCATCAATGATTCTTGGGGAGTCATGAATTTTGCTCAACCAACAGCCAAAGGTGAGTCTAAAGGACAGTACTTTTACGTGATGTTTAAGTCTGATGGACACATCAACAACGAAATAGAAAGACGTCTCAAAATCAATGAGAACGTTTTGAAATGGTTGGTTGTGAAACTTGGAACTGATAAACATGAAGATGAAATCAAAAAGTCTTATCAGAATCCTAATCACGAAAATGCTGATGAAAATCGCATAAAGCTTGAAAAGGAAAGAAAAATCCTTTCTAAAAGAAGATCGTGTTGGTTTTCTGCAACAAAAACTCAACCAGATTGGAAAAATCCTAGAACTTACAGCTGGCTTGTTAACGAATTTGGAAAAATCTCTCCAGGGCGCGTGACAGGTCTTCGCCCTCGCTATCAAAGAATGGCAACCACTGCTATTAAGCGTGGAAGAATGATGGGATTTATCAGCTACGTAACTGGGGATGTTTCTTACCGCGCTTAAGCGTGTGCAGAGAAAAGGCGTTATGAAGAAGGATATTAACAAAGATGAACACAATAATGGATAGACTAGACAATACACAAAGTCTTTCACGATTGTTTTTCTTAGGATTGATTTCAATTCTTTTGAGTTATACCGTCATTTTTGTTCCCTTTCCTCTCATTGTCGCCGTTCTTATTTACGGAAGAGTTAAAGGGTATCTTACCGCTCTTGTTTGTTTTGCGCTAACTTTTATACTGTCAGTGAATTTTCCTAATTTTATATTTAGTCGATCTGACCTCTATATTGGTTATGCCATAGGTTTATTGTTTGCATTTTTAATTTCAGAATCTTTTTTGAGAAAAATTCCACCAATGAGATCAATCGTGGTCAATGGTTTTCTTCTCATTGCTCTTGGAGCAGGATTGTTAGTTTCTGAAATGCAAAGAGGATTTTCTCCTCATGAGCAAATCTTGCAAATGGTCCAACAAACAAAAGTTGAATTTGATAAAGAAAAAGAAAAATTTATCGGCAACGCCGACACTGAAGCTCTCGAAATTGTGAGCATGTTCAATGAACCAGAAGAATTAGCAGAGAAAATAATGGTGGAAGCACCGGTTTATATTATTATGGCCGTTTTCTTTGTCCTTTGGGTGAATGTTTATCTCATTTTGAGGACGTATCATTTTTATGCATCTCCAACAGTTCTTAAATATTCTGAATTGAACCTACTCAATTTTAAAGTTCCTGATGCTTTCATTTGGGTTCTTATTGCAAGTTTACTTCTTGTTTTGGGAGCGGACTATGTGCAAGCCAGTTGGTTTGATCAGAAGTGGTATCCCATTATTGGAATGGGTTTTCTGCGTGTGCTGGGAATTTTCTATTTCTTTCAAGGATTCGGCGTGGTTATTACTTTCTTTAACGCCTATAGGATTTATGGGTTCTTTCGATCTTTTATCATCATTTTATTGGTCTTGATGGCCAGTAAGTTTGTTGCTCTTCTTGGGCTATTTGATAATTGGTTTGATTTTAGAGCCTTGATTATAAAAAAGAATAAAAAAAATAAATAAAGACGAAGGAGATTTTTATGAAAGTTATTTTAAACGAAACAGTAAAAGATCTTGGGAATGTCGGAGAGATCCACAATGTTTCAGCTGGATATGCAAGAAACTTTTTGTTCCCAAGAAATTTAGCAACTCTAGCGGATGATTCCAATACAAAAGCTTTAGAAGACAAAAAAAGAGCTTTAGGACGAAAAATCGCAGATGAAAAAAACCGTGCTGAAGACCTCAAGAAAAAACTTGAAGGTGTGACAGTGACTGTTAGAAAAAAAGTCGGGGGAAGTGGAAAACTTTTTGGTACAGTAACCACTACTGAAGTTTCTGCTGAATTAAGCAAACAAGATGTTGATGTTGAAAAGCGATTGATTGTTATCGAAAGACCAATTAAACAATTAGGACAATTCGAAATTCAAGCTAAGCTTTTTGATGACGTGGTTGCGACTTTTAAAGTGAATGTCGAAATGGATGCAAAACAAGTTGCTGAAGAAGAAAAAAAGTTGAAATCGAAAAAAGCATCTAAAAAAGAAGAGAAAAATTCAGAGGAAGATGTTGAAGTAAGTAACGAAGAAACAACTGAAGAATAGATTCCTCTAAAAAAGAGATTTTAAAATGAGTCATAGTGTTTCAATCAAAGAGATGCCCCACGACCTTCTAACGGAGAAGTCGCTTTTGGGGTGTCTCTTGATTGATTCCCATTGCTTTGATCTCATCAGTGAATCGGGATTAGAAGAAACTGATTTCTATGATCCTAAATACCAAAGCATTTTTAAGGCTATAAAAGATCTTTACTACGAAAACGTGGCCATTGATTACGTGAGTGTATGTGCGAAACTTCGTGATTCTGGAAAGCTAGAGCAAGTAGGTGGGCAAGGTTACATCCTCGAACTCATCGAGGATCAAGCTTCTACTGTGCACGTCACTCATTATGCTAAAATAGTTAAAGAAAAATCGATTGTTCGAGAAATTATTAGAACAGCTTCTCGAGTCATTGAAACGGGAACAAAGTTTACAGGAACTGTTGCTGACTTTATATCAGAAGTTGAAGCTAACTTTTTTAAATTAACGAGCCAGACCCGTTCAGGGGGGCTGCGCGATCTTAAAACTTTTCTCAAACACAATCTTAAAGAACTAGAAAATGTTAACCGGAAAAAAGGGGAAATTTCAGGGCTCCCCACCGGTTTTGTGGATCTGGATCGAGCACTCTTAGGTCTCCAGCCCGGACAATTAGTTGTCTTAGCGGCTAGACCGGGGGTAGGGAAGACGTCGCTTGCTATTAGTGTGGCCGTGAACTCAGTGAAGCATACTGGGTTACCAGTGGCCGTTTTTTCACTAGAGATGTTAGCTCCAGAATTGAGTATGAGAATCCTCTCGAGCCAAGCCTGTGTTGATTCTGAAAGACTGAGAACGAAAAACTTCTTAGATTCAGATTTGAGAAACATTGCTCACGCTGTTCAAGAACTTTCGCATGCACCACTTTATATTAATGATGCCGCTGATGTGAATTTGCTCGATATCAAAAGTCAGTGCCGTAAAATTAAATTAGAACAAGGTTTAGGCTTAGTGGTCATTGACTACCTCCAACTCATGCAATCCCACAATAAAGTGATTAGTCGGGAACAACAAATTTCTGAAATTTCTCGAGGTTTGAAAAACTTGGCCAAAGAATTGGAATGTCCAATCATTGCCTTATCGCAGCTCAACCGTGCAGTAGAATCGCGTCCCGATAAGAGACCTCTCATTTCCGATTTGAGAGAATCAGGTTCGATCGAGCAAGATGCCGATATTGTTTTGATGATTTATCGCGATGACATGTACAATCCTGAATCAAAAGAAAAAGGGATTGCTGAAGTTATCATTGCGAAGAACAGGGCAGGTAGCCGAGGAACTGTGAAGTTGGCTTGGATTGGATCGCAAACCAAATTTGCTCCACTCTCGCAAAATTATGCTGGCGGAACTCAAACAGCAACTCCACAAGCTTCTAAGAGATCTGATGCGGGAGCACCTTCTCCCAGTCCATGATGCTCAATTGGATCAATCGTGAGCTTCACTCTTGTTTTTATTTTTCAAAAAGAGAAAATCTCCTTCTTTGTTCTTCTGCAAGTAAAGCAGTTGTATATTATCGAGATCATTCAATTGATCTTTTAAAAAACAAAAAAATGAAATCTGGAATTGAAGAATTTGAAAAGATTCTTTCTCTCAGAAAAATAAAGCATCAAGACTCAAATCCAGTTGTCTACCATCTCTTTTACGAACTTGGAAAAAAGTGGATTTTAGAAAACACTCAGCCTGATATCCCCTTGGCCCTGGAAATTCACTATGAAAACTCTTCATGGGTAAATTGTGATTTTCCTAAACCACAAAAAACTTTTGGTCTAAAGTTGGAGAAAAAAATCTCTTATAAAAAATATCAAAAAAAATTTCAATCAATAAACGAAAATTTAAAGGCCGGGAATTGTTATCAAGTGAACTATACTGAAAAATTTCACTACAAAATAAAAAATGGTACTGATATTTTGTTACAATTTTATTCTCAAAAAAAGGATTTAGGAGCTTATGCACACCATACTCATATTCCTCAATGGGATAAACTCATATTAAGCAATTCACCAGAATGCCTTTTTCAAATTTATTCCCATGATAATTATTATGATATTCATACGATGCCAATTAAAGGGACCATTAAGAGTGCTAATCCAAATGATCAAAGGAAACTTTTTGATTCTCAGAAAAACCAAGCAGAGCTTTATATGATAAGTGATTTGATGAGAAACGATCTCTCTCGAATTGAGCAACCCCTCTCTCGAGTCATTTCTAAGAAAAAATTGTTGAGAGTTCCTGGTTTGTGGCATCTCTATTCCAGAATGGCATGTGCACTTTCAGGTAGCATTAATGAACTGCAGATATTGAAAGCTTTGTTCCCCGGAGGGAGTATCACGGGAGCACCTAAAAAGAGGGTTATGGTTCTTATAGATCAATTAGAGCAAAGTGAGAGGGGAGTTTATTGTGGCTCGACCTTTTTGTCTTGGAGGGGCTTAAAAACCGCAAGCATCAATATTCGCACTGCTTGGATAGAAAACTCTCTAAATGACTTAAGCTATGGCGCAGGAGGTGGGCTAACTCTCTTAAGTGAATGTGGTGATGAATATCAAGAGATGTTGAATAAAGCAGAGAGTTTTTGTCAGGTAATGGGCGTGGATAATTAAAATATTTGACGTCTAATGCTTAACGTCTTTAAAATTAGGATACACATGTGATTGCCACAAGGATCGAGGCTCTAAGGATACAACCCTATGATATGGAGGTCATAGTTGTGAAAGTTGAAAAACGAATTAAAAAACTTCTCGAAATGAACAAAAGTCAAAAGTTCTTTCGATCTGATTTAAAAAAGTTACTTGGTATTGAGTATCTTAGTCAACTGAGAAATAAAAAAAATAATAAATTAAATTATTCCCGCTCATCTATGATAAATTTTCTTAACGAATCGGCGTTCGAGGACAATAAATCTCAATAAGATTATTTTTCCTATTCTTATAAGAATATTTTTTGCTACTGTAAAATGGAATTATGGAGTTTCTTCAAAGCAAACATTTAGTTCAACTCCTGCTTTTGGTAACGTCGTTTATCATTTTTAATTTTGTGCTCGTTCGCTGGAAAGAACTGCTGGCCTTTGATCGCTTTCGCTACGGAACAGTTGTCATCTCTGCAATCTCTTTGGTTTTTATACTTGAATACGAAGATCTTATTTTTAATCCATTTACGATTACACTATTTACACTAACTGTACTTTTAAATGTCTCTCATTTTGTTTTACGCTTAATCTTTTAGGTGCCAGGCTCTTTTCGTTAAACCACTGCGTTTAATGCATATGTTTAACGAAAAGAGCCTGGCACCTAAAATGGCACCTAAAAGGGTGGTCAATCGAGAAACTTCATCATGTCACTGAACACTTGCTTTTTGTGAGCGATAGCTTCTTCAGGAGAGAGGTGCTCAAATGTGGTGCGATCTTGGTGTGTGAGTCTTTCTTTATGGGGAATGAGAAAGCGTGAAATGTGTCTTGGAATATTTTTGTTATTGAACTTTCTTTCCTTGCAATAAGAGAGGATCAAATGTTTTTTAGCGCGAGTGATTCCAACATAACAGAGTCGGCGCTCTTCACTTAAGTCTTGGTCTTCGATAATTGAACGTTTGTGGGGGAGAAGTTCTTCTTCAACTCCGACCATATAGACCGTATCAAACTCGAGCCCCTTAGAACTGTGGAGAGTCATAAGAGTGATTTGCTTAAGTTGTTCGTCATCATTTTTTGATTCTTGATTGTCGACTAGTAAAAGTCTTTCGAGAAAGTTTCGAAGAGTTGGTTTTATATCGCGTTGATTTTCAAATCGCTTTGCCGTTTCGTAGAGTTGGTAGACTGAATTTTTCCGCACATCAATTTGTTTCGTAACTTCGTAAAATTTTTCAATGTATTCGAAATAATCAATCTTGGAAACCAGAGCAGGCAGTGCTTCGGAAAGTGCCTTTTCTTTGAAAGTTATTTTCAACTCTGAAATCAGGGCCAAAAATGCCAGGATCTTTGAATCGTTATTGGCTGCAGCAAACTGACTGAAAGCTTGATACAAAGAGAGTTTGTTTTGCCCGGCGAGTTCCAAATATTTTTTTAAAGTAACCGGACCAATTCCGCGAGCGGGAACATTGAGAATTCTTCGAAGTGAAATCTCGTCGTAGGGATTTTGAACGACCGAAAGGTACGCGATGATATCCTTTATTTCTTTTTTCTCAAAATATTTTTGACCGCCGAGAATTTTATAGGGAACTTGGTTTAAGCGAAGTTGATCTTCAATGACTGGGGCTTGCTTATTGCTGCGATAGAGGACGGCCATTTCATTGAGATCTTCCCCTTTATTTCTTCGTTTATTGATATCATCGACAATTATTTGAGCTTCGTGGGTGTCATCGGCCGTGGCCCATAGGAAAGGATTAAGTCCCTCTTCTTGATCTGACCACATTGTTTTTTCTTTTCTTTTTTTATTTTCTTTGATGACCTTGTTTGCAAGATCCAAAATTGAACTGGTGGAGCGGTAGTTTTGCTCTAGCTTAATGACTTTGGTTCCGGGAAATTGTCTTTCAAAATCGAGAATATTTTGAATATTGGCCCCGCGAAAACCATAAATAGACTGATCGTCGTCGCCCACCACGCAAATATTATTGTGTGTGCTGGTTAAGCCTTGAATCATTTTGAATTGCAATGGATTAGTATCCTGGTACTCATCGACCGTAACAAATTTGTATTTGGAAGAAAATTTCTGAGCCACTTCTGGAAATTTTTCAAAAATATTCACAACGAGCATTAAAATATCATCAAAGTCGATAGCATTAAAAAAGCGCATTTTGTCTGTGAGGTAATGATAGCAGTGCTCGAGCGCTAGAGAATAATCATTATCGGGATCAAAGTAGGGACTTGTCACATATTGGCTGGCCGTGATTCCCTTATTTTTAAGATCACTCATCATGGCGATCAAAGTTGCTTTATCGAAAGCCTTTCCACCACGGTAGTGTTTAAGCGCCTCGCGAAGTAATGACATTTGGTCAGAGCGATCGTAGAGCGTGAAATTTTTCTGAAAACCTAAACGGTGGATTTCCTCTTTGAGGATTAAAAGTCCAAGAGCATGGAATGTACTAATTTGAGCTTCTGTTTTCTTTTTTAAAAGTTTTCGGACCCGCTCTTTCATCTCACTGGCGGCTTTATTGGTAAAAGTGATCGCTAAAATTTGTGAGGCGGGCACGCCTCGGTGTTGAATCATATGAGCAATACGGTGAGTGATGGTTCGAGTTTTCCCAGAACCAGCTCCTGCTAGGATCAGTAGCGGTCCTTCAAGGCATTCTGTTGCACTTCGTTGTTCTGGGTTAAGTCCTTCTAGAGAAATCATAGAATTGGGATTATACTGTTGGAGTTTTAAAAACATAAGGAGAAATTTATGGCCGATTTTCGTGTTGAAAAAGATTCTATGGGGGAAGTGCAAGTTCCTTCTAACGCATACTATCAAGCACAGACTCAAAGAGCTGTGAATAACTTCCCGATTAGTGGAATTCGTATCAAACGCTCAGTTATAAAAGGTCTTGGGATTATTAAAAAATCAGCTGCACTCGCTAATGTCGAGCTTGGGCTCATCGATGCAAAAATTGCAGCTCTTATCCAAGAAGTTGCTCAGGAAGTCATTGATGGAAAACTCGATGAGCACTTTCCCATCGACATCTATCAAACGGGATCGGGGACATCTTCGAATATGAATGCCAATGAAGTCATTTCTTCACGTGCCAATGAATTGGCTCGAGAAAAAAATCTCGATATTCATGTTCATCCCAACGATCACGTCAACTTTGGCCAAAGTTCAAACGATGTTTTTCCAACGGCTTTGAGAATTGCTGCCTATAACATGGTCGAAGAAGTTCTTATACCTGGGATGAAAACACTTGAAGGGGCTTTGAAAAATAAAGGGAATCAGTATGCCCATGTTGTTAAAACAGGAAAAACTCACCTTATGGATGCTATGCCTGTGACGATGAAACAAGTTTTCGATGGTTATGCTCGGCAAATTGAGCTTGGGGCTCAAAGAGTGAAATCAACTCTTGAGAGAATTAGAGAACTTCCTCAAGGTGGGACTGCAGTCGGTACTGGGATCAATACCCACAGTGAGTTTGGGGCAAAATTTGCGGCTCAAGTGGCAAAAGAAACAGGGCATCCATTTATAGAAGCGATAAATCACTTTGAAGCGCAAGCGACTGTCGATGCCCCTTGCGAATTGAGTGCGCAATTGAAAACTTATGCTGCAAGTTTGATGAAAGTTGCTAATGATTTTCGCTGGATGAACTCTGGTCCTAACTCAGGAATTAGTGAAATCAAGCTGGCCCCTTTGCAACCAGGATCATCCATTATGCCTGGAAAAGTAAACCCAGTAATTGAAGAATCGGTGTGCATGGTTTGTGCACAGGCCATTGGAAATGATGTGACTGTGACTATTGGTGCCCAATCAGGGAATTTTGAATTGAATGTTATGTATCCCGTTGTGGCCCATAATTTGATCGAGTCTATTGAGCTCTTAGGCAACGTCTCTAAAAACTTTGCAGAAAAATCAGTGAATCTTTTGACAGTTAACGAAGAGAATATTGCGGATAAAGTTATTAAAAATCCTATCCTGGTGACAGCGTTGAATCCATTAATTGGCTATGATCTAGCTGCAAAAATTGCAAAGAAATCTTATGCCGAAAATCGTTCCTTGATTGATGTCGCTGAAGAGATGTGTGATCTTTCTCGCGCGGAATTAGAAAAAGCACTCGATCCAATAAAGATGACCAAAGGGGGATTTGTTGAGTAAGAAATATTTGGTAACTTCTGCACTTCCTTACGGAAATGGCCCGCTTCACTTTGGTCATATTGCTGGAGTGTATCTCCCTGCTGATATTTATGTTCGCCACAAAAAACTTCAAGGTTTTGAAACAATCCACGTAAGTGGGTCTGATGAGCACGGAGTGGCCATCACCATGAATGCGAGAAAAGCTGGTATCGGGTATCAGGAGTATGTGGATAAGTGGCATGAAAATCACAAAGCACTCTTTGATCGCTATTCGATTCACTTTGATATCTTTGGGAGAACTTCCAGTGATTATCATGAAGAAGAAACTCTCAAATGGTTTAAAGTGTTGTATGAAAAAGGCGCCATTGAAAAAGAAGACGAACAACAATTACAGTGCCAAGACTGTAAAAACTTTCTTCCTGATCGATTTGTGGAAGGAACTTGTTATGAGTGTGGTTATGAAAAAGCGAGAGGGGACGAATGCCCTAATTGTGGTACTTGGATCGATCCTATAAAGCTAATAAATCCTGTTTGTAAATTTTGTGAGAGCACAAATATTAGTGTCGTCGATTCATTTCAATGGTATCTCAAGCTTTCGAAATACCAAAAAGAATTTGAAAGTTGGCTTAAAACAAAAGAACACTGGAAGAAAACTGTTTATCCCTATCTGGAATCACTAGCGAAAGAAGGTTTAGTGGATCGGGCGATTACACGTGATCTCGATTGGGGAATCGATGTTCCTCTTAAAGAAGCCGTAGGTAAAAAGCTCTATGTTTGGTTTGATGCCCCCATCGGGTATGTGAGTAATACCAAAAAGCTTTTTGAAGGAACTGAAGTTAAGTACATCGAAGATTGGTGGGAAAATAAAGACACTGTCCTTACGAATTTTATAGGGAAGGACAATATCATTTTTCATGGAATAATTTTTCCTCTGATGAGTTTGATTTCTGGGATTGTAAAACCTGTAGATGAATTGCCGGCTAACCAATATGTGAATCTTTTTGGAAAGCAATTTTCGAAATCTCAAGGCTGGTATGTGGACTCAGAAGAAGCTGTGGAAACATTTGGACCAGATGCCCTTCGTTTTTATCTCATTAGCCTTATTCCGGAGCTGCAAGACTCGAGCTTTACTTGGAAGGGCTTTGAGAGCAAAGTCAATAACGAGCTTGCCAATAATATTGGAAATTTTATCAATCGCTGTTTGAAATTTTATGTCAAAAATTTTCCTGAAGGAGTTGCTCAATCAGAGACGAAAGATTTTTTTGGAACTGAACTCTTCAGTGATGTAATGAAACTCTCGAAGCAATATTCAGAAGAACTCGATGGGTTTCATTTTAAAAAGAGTTTAGATTCTTTAATGCAAATCGGTTTTAAGGCGAATCAATATTTTAGTGATCGTGAACCCTGGGCAAAGATTAAAGAAGATGAAACTCATGCCAAAGAAACACTCTACCACTCAGTGTGCTTAGTTTATTTACTCGGAGTCTATTTCTCGTCGATGCTTCCAGATCTCTCAGAAAAAATATTGGAACATTTTGATGAAAAACTTCGAGATAAAGATTTCCTCATGGCTATTTATAGAGGGCAGTTCGATGATCTCAAAAAATATTTGAGCTCCCATCCTCTGAAAATTTTTAAAGCACCTAAGGGACTGGTTCCAAAGGTTGATGCCGAGGTGATTGCCAAGTTAGAAGAGAATTTTAATTAGAAGGAATTCCCATGGAGAGAAAAGTTCTTTGGAAACCAAGTGATGAGGCCGTGAAAAACTCCCAGATGGCCCATTTCATGAAGCACATAGAAAATCGATATTCTCAAGAATTTTCTCATTACAATGATCTTCACCAATGGTCAGTTGAAAATACAGAAGATTTTTGGAATGAAATTTTTCTCTATTTTAATTTAAACCATGAAGGGGAAAACAAACCAGTCGCTTTAGAGCAAAGTTTTCTGAAATACCCTTGGTTTCCTAATGTCAAACTTAACTTTGCTGAAAATCTTCTCGCCAAAGGAAAAGAAAGTGATTGTGCTTTAAACTTTTTTCATGAATCGGGATTAGAGAAAAAAATAAATTATGGGCAATTAAAAAGCGAAGTCGCTAGAGTGACTAACTACTTAGAGTCAACAGGCTTTCGTGAAGGTGACGTCTTAGCATGCTATATGCCCAATATCCCAGAGACAGTGATGAGCATGTTGAGTTGTACGTCGCTAGGCGGGTGTTTTACATCAACGAGTTGTGATTTTGGTCTGCAAGGTGTGATTGATCGCTTTAGCCAATCGAAACCCAAAATTCTCGTTATGGCCACAGGCTATCAATACAATGGGAAATATTTTGATCTCTCAAGCCGAGTGAAGGAATTAAAAGCGAATATTCCTAGTATAGAAAAAATTATCCTAGTTGATTTCTTAGGACAATTTGACAAAAACTCTTTTCAAGAGAGTGATTGCGAGTTTTGGGATGAAATAGGAAGAAAAGGGAGTAGGGATGGCCTAACTTTTAAACGAGTCTCTTTTGCAAGCCCTCTTTATATAATGTACTCGTCAGGAACGACTGGAAAACCTAAATGTATTGTTCATAGTGTGGGGGGAACTCTTCTTCAACATTTGAAAGAACTGGCTCTTCATTGTGATCTTAAACAAAATGAAAAAATATTTTATTTTACGACTTGTGGCTGGATGATGTGGAATTGGCTCGTCAGTTCCCTGGCCATAGGAGCAGAAGTTTTTCTCTACGAAGGATCACCAGGTTATCCAAGTCTCGATGAATTTGTGAAAAAAATTGATGAGAAAAAAATTGCACTCTGGGGAACAAGCCCCAAATTTATTCGCGCACTGGAAGTGAATGATTGGAAAAGATCTGGAGATTTTAAATATTTGCGTTGCCTACTTTCGACTGGGGCTCCCTTACTCCCTGAACAATTTGATTATATTTATGAAAGCATAAAAACTGATCTCCAAGTGGCCAGTATTTGTGGGGGAACTGATATTATTTCATGCTTTATGCTTGGAAATCCTCTTCGCCAAGTTTACCGAGGTGAAATTCAGTGTTTAGGACTAGGAATGGATGTGGCCTGTTTCGATGGGCAAGGAAAACCTGTTTACGAAGTCGAAGGGGAGCTGGTCTGCCGAAAACCCTTTATCAGTCAGCCTATTTATTTTTTAGATGATAGTGACTGTACAAAAATTAAAAAGGCTTATTTTAATCGCTTTGCAGGCGTCTGGCATCATGGCGATTTTGTGACCTTGACCAAAGATAAAACAGTCATCGTCTTTGGCCGAAGTGATGCGACGTTAAATCCAGGTGGTGTGCGAATTGGAACAGGAGAAATCTATCGCCAAACTGAAAAGATTTCTTATATTGACGATACTTTGTGTGTGGGAGTTCAGAATTCTGAAGGTGATGTGGATATCGTTCTTTTTGTAAAAATGAGAGACGATAATGAAAAACTGGACGAAAATAAAATTAAAGAAATAAAAACATTTATTCGCTCTGAAACGACACCACGACACGTGCCTAAAAATATTTATCAAGTCACAGGTATCCCCTATACTCGTAGTGGAAAAAAAATGGAACTGGCCATTACTCGCATGATGAATGGTAAACCTCTTGATAATAAGGAAGCGATGGCCAATCCTGAGTGTCTAAAAGAATACGAACAGTTTGTATGAAAAAAATTTTCAAGAGCGATACATTTTGGATTCTTTTTATCATCTTTGGCTTTAGTGCTTTAGTTTGGTATCGGATTTCTCACTTTTACGACAAAGTTTTAGATGGTACAAAATATCAAATTCACAGGAAGGATTATAGACCAAATGGTCGCTAAAAAAATAACTCCCGAAAGTCTTTCAATTATTTTTACTGGAGGCGGTAGTGGAGGGCATGTTGTTCCTGCCATGACAATTATTCAGCATTTAAAAGAATTTGGAGTTAGCGATATATCTTATATTGGAAGTATTGATGGAATTGAGAGAAAATTAGCTTTAGAAAATAATCTTAATTATTATCCAATTGCGACAGGAAAATTGCGTCGTTATGCCAGTATTGAAAATTTTGTGGATATTTTTAAAGTCCTTAAAGGGATACTGCAAAGCTTTCTTTTATTTTTGGGACCTTTGAAAAAAAGCCATATTGTTTTTTCTACCGGAGGATTTGTGGCCGTGCCTGCTGTGATTGCAGGAAAGTGTTTAGGGAAAAGAATTTATCTCCACGAACAGACAAGTCGAGTGGGGCTTGCAAATAAAATTTCAAGCTATTTTGCCGATCAAATTTTTGTGAGTTTTGAAGACTCTCTACAGTTCTTTCCAAAAGAAAAAACGATTGTTACGGGTTATCCCTTGAGAAAAGAAATGCTCAACCATTCATTGAGTCGAGTAGAATTTCAAGGGTTGAACTTAAAACAAATCCCTAAACCTCTTCTTTATATTACGGGGGGAGGCAATGGTGCGAAGATTATTAATGATCTCATTAAAGAAAATCTCAACAAGCTCCTCGAGAAATATACGATCATCCATCAAGTAGGGGCGCAGTTTTTTGAGGAGTTTAAAACTCTCAAGTCACCTGGGTATCATCCTGTTGCTTTTATTGGCGCAGAGCTTCCTGATGTTATGAAAGCTGCTCACATCGTCATTTCACGGGCTGGGGCAGGATCGGTTTCTGAGTTAATTGCATTGCAAAAGAAAGCCCTCTTTATTCCTTTAAAAATAGCTCAGCGAAATGAGCAATTTTACAATGCCCAAGAAGCGGCTAAGCAAATTCAATCTCTGGTCGTCTCGGAAGATGATGCCAAATCCACTGATCTGATAGAACTCCTCGATCGGTTAGAAAAAATTGAGATTTCATCTCCCGCACAGTTCCAAAAAGATTCAACAGAGGTTATCGCAAAATATATTCTTTGTTAGAAAATATCATGAAATTCAAATGTTAGGCTTGAGCCCGCCATGTTACTTTACTGCCATTAATATCTGAAAAAAGGTATCTTATTATGAAGTTATTGCTTTGGATTTCACTTGTTTTATTCCCGTTATTTTGGGGATATTCAAAAGAAATTAAGGTCTATGAAATTGAGCGACTCAGCAGCAAAAAAATTCAAATTCAATTTAAAATAGATACAAGTCTCTTCGAAAGAATAAATGGTAATCGTAACGGTGCCTTTCTTTCGGGAGTTAATTATGTTGATCTTCCTGGAACGCCGGCGATTCCCTATAGCAGCTTTTTAATTGAAGCCCATCCTCGTGATTTAAAAATTGATTTAGAAAAATCTCGCAAGCAACTTGTTCTCAACCCCCGAGTGAGTCGTCTTAAGCGAAGTGTGTATCAATGCCGCTGTTCTTCCCGCTATAAAAGAATGAAAACCTTAACTTCTGTGGATTATAAGATTTTAGAGCAGTATCGAGCTTCTTTTGCTGTTCAGTATTTGGGAGACTTTCGGGGAAAACCTCTTACCCAAGTTGTCGTTTATCCCATCAATTACGATATTCAAAAAAAGAAAGCAGAAATTTACCCCGATCTTAAAATGACTATAGTCTCTCGGGCCGAAGAAAAACTCGAAATTTTTGATACTGAAGTCGAACTCGGAGAAACTGTTCCGGAAAAATTTGATTTAAAATCTAGAAATAATAATCTTCTTATTCTCAGTCCAAGAAGATTTGTGAAATCTCTTGAGCCCTTTGTGACTTGGAAGAAAACCTTGGGTTTCCAAGTCTTAGTTTTTACTCTCGAAGACTTAGGAAGGAGACCAGAGGTCATTAAAGAAAATCTCAAGCGAATCTATGCGCGAACTGATATGAAGTCCAAAGACCGTGGGGCTTTTTCGTACGCCATTATTGTTGGTGATGAAGATGTCTTCCCAACTTTTTATACTAAAACGACTTTTGATGATAAAACTCCAACAGATCTTCCTTATTTTACCTTCGGAGGAGCAGGAGATGCAATCCCTGATGTGTTCTATGGCAGATTTGTGGCTCGAAATGAAAAGCAAGTACAAAATCAGATCCAAAAAATTATTGACTATGAAAAGGCGAATCAAAAAGATTTTAATGGATTTAAAAATAGTTTAATGATTGCTTCCGAGGAAGGAGAGTCTCCAAGTGATGAGGAAATTCTCCAAAAAATTCAGTTAAACTATAAACAATACTATAAATCGCGTGTCGATTTTCTCAAAGAATCTCAAGGGACAGCAGTTGCTGAGAGGATCAATGATTTTTTTGAAAGAGGAAGCTTTTGGGTGACTTATCTAGGCCATGGAAGCGGGGAGAGCTGGAGCTCCACTAATGATAATTATGATATTCACAATATTTCACAGATTCAGGCCCATGCAATAAAACCTGTAGTTCTCGATTTGGCCTGCTCTAATGGCCGCTATCTTCCTGGCTCTATGGGTGAGCGGTTTATGAATGCTGAAGATGTTAACTATCGATCAACTGGGGCCACAGCGTACATTGGTGGATCTGTTGAAATCACCTGGGAGCCCCCCGCGATTATGGCTACGGGGATGAATCTTATTAAGGAGTCTCAACACTTAGTTCATCTTGGGCAAATTCTGATGGGGGGACAATTTTATCTTGCTCAGAATTGGGATTATGCTAATGAAGTGATTGAAAATATGGCGTGGTTTCACATCTTCGGGGACCCGACACTTTTGGTGAGGATGAAGCCGCCTAAAAAAATAAAAATGAACAAATTAGGTAGTAGTGTTTCATTTTCATCAGACGAAGGCTCTTTGAAGGATACCATTGTTGTTTTTCACAATAAAAAAGATAAGTTTGTTGTGAGGAAAACTAATGGAGCGGGAGCTGTACCTATACCCCGAGAGCCAGGTATTCAGTACGTTTCGATACTTACCAGCGAGCACCAGTATTTAGAAGAACCACTCTAATTGAATCTGAAACATTTCTGAGTTTTGAAAAACGAGAGATTCTAGGAGTTGTGAAAATGAAATGACGAGGTTTGGTTCCTCCAAATCGCAGTCGGGGTATTTTTGCAACGACGAAGAAGATCGATGTTTATCAGAACTCAGATTAGATTGGGAAATATTCGGAGCTTTTGAGCTCGATTGTCACTCGCGCTTTTTCGAATTTATCTTGGAGCTTTTTTCTTTCGCGAAGAGTTTCCGAGAGATTGTTAATCTGAACTTCATAAATATTAATATTTTTGTGATGAAAATTGATGTTATAGTGAAGATCGTGAAGAGTTCTCGCAATCATTTCACCATGATTTCCATCTGTGTATTTAACATAAATTTTCCCTGTAATTATTGTGGGCATCCAAGTTTGTTCATCCACGAGGAGAGGAGTGTTCTTTTCGGCGACTTGCTTGTTGAGAGGAAAAAAGACGTAATAACCATGAATTGTTGTGATGAGCTTGCCTAATTCGGGATTAAATTCATTTTCGATAGAAAGCGTTCTTAATTTACTTTGATAAAAGTTTTTATCATCGATATGAAGCTTTTTATTTGTAAGATGATAATAACTCTTCACTTTATCGAAAGAATCAAATTGATTGGGAAGTTGAGCAATCGCTCGTCCATCTTGAGGTGGAGGGTATTTCTCATCAAAATTTTGTTGTTCTAGGCTAACAGCTGGATCGGGAACGCTTGCAATACCCCGGGAGGGGCTTTGTGTTTCAAGATTATTCTTAGAGAGATTTTCATCATTCTGATCATTCTTTTTTATGGATTGATTATACAGAAATAATCCGCCAAGGAAGACAATGACAACAAGAAGAATTTTTTTCATTTTGATCGCAAGCTCCCAAGATTTCGATAGCCCCAGAGTTCCATCCGAGCACTTGAGAATTGCCCCATTTCAGTAAGATTATTATTACAAATTTCCACTTCCCAATTACCTTGAGCATTAGTTGCAAAAGGGGCATAGGATTTAAATTTTTGGCTGTGGGCATAGGACGATCCTTGAATAAAGGAATCACGGACGAGTTGATATTCAACTCCATCAGGCATTGAAACTGAAATAATAAAATCACTAATAGGACCATTGGCGCTGACACTCAAACGATTTGTAAAGACTTGAAAAGAGTTATTGATTTGAATGATTTTTGAAACACAAGTGCGTGGGGGAATATCAATAACTTCGGAAGAACTTTCTGGAACGACGACATTATAGACTTCGCTATAGCGTTCAAGTTTAGGAAGAAAATTTGAATACGACTCAGCAATTTTAACAGCATTATCACCATCGGGCAGTCCAAAACCTGCATTAAAACTATGCTGGTAACCGGCCGAGTTTTTACTGTAGTTAATGTATTCTTTGCTGTTGATATTAAAAGTTTTTTTAATGTTGTTCTTGGTTGTTTGCGATTCTTGAACTGGGCGAGCAGAAAGGGCCAGAATATGCATAATATCAAGATAGCCGAGACGAGGGTTCGCTTCTTTGATCAGTGCGCTCAAGCCCGCAATATTTGGCGAAGCCGCAGATGTTCCATTCATTGAACAAGTGTATTCACCATTTCTTAAAATAGTACAAATGCCAGGACTTTCAGATCTTCCTCCATAACCCGCAGGAGCCGCGACAAAAAGATTGGCTCCAGGAGAAGAATAACTTGTCACTTGGCCATTATTATCAAGGGCCGCGACAGGCATAACATAAGGAAGTGTATTTGTTGGATCGCGATTGGCATCGCCGTAGCCTAGTTTACAACGGCTTGTGACGTTGCGATCATTGCCAGCTGCTTTAACATAGAGAACATTATTTTTAGTTGCTCCGGCCTCGAAGGATTCAAAAATAATTTGATCTTCTTGGAAGTGGGCATCACAAGTGAGTGTTCCGTAACTTCCATTCCAGATATCAACACCTGGAACATCGGCAGCAAAAATAAAGTTGCGACAGGCAAAGGGATTATATGCAGAAATGGAACCTTGGTAAGCAATCCCTGTTGTTCCTAAACCATTTTTTCCAACAGCAGCAATGATTCCTGAAACCATCACTCCATGGAAGACATCAGCATCAGGATCGTAAGGAGGCATCCCGTGAGATCGGCAGTCTTTCGAATGTGTAAGATCAAAATTTGCCTTGAGATCGGGGTGAGTGGCATCAAAGCTATCATCAGAAACATGAATATTTATACCTTTGCCTGAATATTTTTCTAATGCATATGAAGAGATATTAAAATCAGCACCTGAAGTTCCTTGAATGTCATAATAAGTGTCGTTTGGAAGTTTTTTAATCGCCTGTCCGCGATTAATGATATTCCACATACAGCTCGCATAGGGATCATCAAAACCCAAAGTCCCCAAAAGTTGAACGGTATCACATTTGGCGTTGACGATTTCTCCCGGGTTGGGTGGACGATTGGGATCTCCACCGCCACCATCGATACCATCAGTATCTTTGTCTTTTGAGAGGGTGAGAGCTTGAAAAGCTTTGTCGTGACAGTTTGTGAGTAAAATTGCTGCAGAAAGCGTGACGAAAATGAATCTCACTGGACCTCCTTGTCCGTTTCAATTCTTCAGTTAATATTATATAGCCAATTTACTTGTGCCCCTAATTTTGACATTATCACTTGGCTAGGTATTCTCTGCCTTGAGGTAATTTTTTCCCTCCAGAAGAGAAAGAGTTTTATGCACTGCAATTGCTATGGGACAAATTATGAATGATTGGGAATTATCGTTTAAAAAGAAATTAGAGCGAATTTTTCCTGAGAAAAATACTGAATACAATGAAGCGATTCACTACGCTTTGTTTCCCACTGGAAAGCTCTTTCGGCCGAAACTTTTTCTCACTCTTTGCCGGGATTTTCACTATTCAGATGAAAACTCTCTAAACTATTTTGCTTATTTTTTGGAATCACACCATGCCTATACGCTCGTCCATGATGACCTTCCTTGCATGGACAATGATGAATACCGACGAGGAAAGCTGGCCGTGCATGCAAAATACGGCGAATGGCAAGCCGTTTTGGTAGGAGACGCTCTTCTTAATCTTTCCTATCAGTTTTTAAGTCGAATAAAACATCCTCGTTTCAACGAACTTTTGCAATTGGTGACTTGGGCCATGGGTGGAAAGGGATTAATTCGAGGTCAATTTGAAGATCTTAGCGAAAAATCTCAGATGACTTTTGAACAGCTCATTCGCATTCACGAATTAAAAACAGCCAGACTTATCCAGCTGTGTCTTTTGGGAGCTTATATTCTTAGTGATCAAAAAGATTATCAACTCTACAAAGATTTGTGGAAATTAGGCACTTATATGGGACTTACCTTTCAACTTCTCGATGATTTTGATGATTTTAAAGCGGGTCAGAATTCCAATGAGACGGGGTTTAATCTCTTTCAAGTGGATGCAGAAAAATCAAAAACGCTTCTTAAAAATTTGGTGCTCAAAATGAATATGTTAAGTGGAAAAAGAGAATTCAAGCACTTACGCCTATTCATAGAGCAACACTATTAAAATATTTTGAATCTCTTCATTTTTGTGATAACAGTCCACCTATACAAGGGGGATTTTCATGAAAAAATCATTAATTTTCATTTCTTTTTTAAGCTTATTTGCCGTTCGTTCGATGGCCTGCGCTGAGTTGAATGGAGCTTCGCTTTTTGCTGAAGATGCTGATGACTATATTTCTTTACAAGAGGAACATAGAACACTTACTCAAGAAGAATTTTTCGCCACTCCAGCTTTAACCCAAAATATGGACTATGAAGCTTGCAAAAATACATTGTTTGCTTTCGAAATTATTTTAGCTACCAAAACCAATCAACCTTATATACTTCTTTACTCTACTGATGATAGCTGTGATGGAGGAAATTCTTTTGGAGCTATCCTCAATGATCGAATGGATCGAGTTATCGGTGATATTGCAGATTCTGATTTTTATTGCTACGAAAAATAGATTTTGGCGATTACAACTTAATTGAAATTTTCAAGAGGGTAGAAGTGAAAAAACTATTTATTTATATTTCTTTCATCAGTTTGTTTGTTGTGCGAGCAATGGCTTGTGTAGAATTGGAAGGTGTCTCTCTTTTTGCTGAAGACACTGAAGATTACACCAGTGTTCAAACTTTGAAATCAAAGCTTTACGAACAAGAGTTCTATGCTACTCCAGCACTCGCAAAAAATTTAGATTACGAAGACTGTAAGGACACAAAATTTACTTTCGAAGTCATTACAGCAACAAAGACTGGTAAGACCTATGTTCTTCTCTACTCAAGTGAAGATAGCTGTGACGGTGGTAACCCATATGGGGGAATCTTCAATGAAAATATGGATGTTTTGGGGGATATTGAAGACGCTTATATTTATTGCTACGAAAAGTAATAGGTAATTGATTCTTTATTAAAAAAGTCGGTTTTGTTTGATTATTAGCTTGTCGATAATCAATACAAATGAATCGACTTTTTTATATTCTCTTTTTATTTTGTTTTTCAAAGACTTTGCAGGCGCAAGGTTTACTCCAGCGAATAGAAACTCTATCAAATAGCCATGCCATTAACAGTGTTGAAAGTCTACAAGACCAAATTAATCCTATCTTTCTTGAGCAGTTTTTATGGGCCTTTGATTCTCGCTCACCGATAGGAGCAAATCTCGAGTTTCCCCGGCAATTTTTGTTTAACGTTGAACCTGAGAATGAAGTCTTTGAAGTTTTAAGCTATGCTGCAGATGAAGAAATGAGAAATGGAGAAATTGTTGAAATAGTGCAGTTTAATAGTAAGACAGGACTTTTTGATTGGGGCAGTTGGGATTCAGTGAATAATGTTTTTAGAAAAAATCCACCTCATTGTTTGAAATGTCACGGTGGACCTGATGGGACTTTTAAACTTATTTGGGATAGCTACCCCGATTGGATTGGCTTTTATGGAATGTCTCATAACGATATCAAATATGGGCGTGGAAAGGTCGGATCGAGTGAATTGCCAACACACCAATTTGAAGAAGATGGGCTAAGTCATATATTAAAAAATCAAAATGACTATCCTCGACTCAAAAAACTTAAAATTCCTCACGATTTAAATCTTAGCGAAATGGCGAACAGGAATATGAATTTTGGTGGAGAAGTTTATCGATTCCATGCTAAGTATGTTAATCACTTTTTGGATAAGACTAAAGTAGAAAAAAAACTTTTAAACTTAAGTGATGGTATATTACGAGCATCAGATATTAAAAGTGAATGGTTCAATGAAATTTCAAATATTAATGGTGCTAAAGAAAAAACAAAACGATATTTAAATGTTGTTAATAGGTACTTGGAGAAACCACTTAATCTTAATGACATAAAATGGGATTGGTCTAATGAGATTAAAAATGAATATACAATAAGTTACTTTAATTATTTTTATTACGGGATCATGCAGAGTTTTGATAATGTCTTGGTTGAAAATGGTTTGAACCCTCGGGATTTTGATCTCAATTTTAATGAAAAATACAATCGATCATTTACAGGTGGACTGAAGACTTTTTTCGAATTCTTTTACCAAGAAGTTAATTCTTGTAATCAATATCTTTCAGATAAATAAATTAATGACAGAAAAGACAATGGCTCTGGCTATTTTGAAAGCGAATAAAAAGCGTCAAAATTCCTAGAGAGACAAGAAAGAGACCAGTGAGTTGTGGACGCCGTTTCATAAAAGGCTGCAGGACTTTATTCAAAAGAACGGGAGCTGACACCATGGCCGGCAATGTCCCCATCCAAAAAGCAACAATTGTTCCTAGACCGACGGCGAGATTTTGTAAGCTCATGGTTGCAAAGAGAACGGCATAGAGAAATCCACAGGGTAGAAAAATAGAAAACAGCCCCACTAAAAAGGAATGGGTATTTCCTTGTTTTTTGAGATTGAGTGAATTCCAAATCTTTTGAATGATTGATGGCATCTTCATGCTTAAAGGTTTGTTGATATAAAGGCGAACTCCAAGATAGATAAAAAAAGCGGCGATAAGAATACTAAAGACAATATTCAAAGGACGGCTGATTTTAAAAAGGATGGCCTTGCCTAACAGACCAATTGTGAGACCGACGAGAAGATAACCGAGTAGGCGTCCAACTTGGTAAAGAACCGTTTGCCACTTGGTTTTACTGGTCACACTAACCAGTGGTCCACACATCCCCACACAGTGAAGGCTCCCTGAAAGACCAATAAGGAAAGCGATGACAAGAGCGTAAAGCCCTGCTTCGCTATTTAATTGGGCCAACAAGCATGACCTCCTTTTCTGTAATGAGCTGATCGTCGTCTTTGATTTGGATGGAAATCTTTTTTAAGCCTTCTTCCAGCATACTCGGGGGAAATTTGATAAAAAGATTCGCAACCTTCTTTCGACTTGCAGAAAGTGGGAAAGGTTTAAGTGGGGTGATGAGTTGTAAGCCGTCTTCTAATAGTTTCGGATCGACTTCAAAATTGAGGTTAAGCTTTTTACTTCCTTGGTAAAAGAGCTCTACTTTATAGTGATTGACCACCAAATCTTGCTGGTCTTTTCTGTGGATGAGTTGATAGGGATCGCGATTTCCACGAATAAACATCGCTCGCAATCCATCTTTATTTAAAAAGAGAATTGAAGCTGAGAGTATCAGGGCACAAAAAACTCCCAGGTAGATGAAAATTCTTGGACGAAAAATTTTTCTTTTTTTACCTTCCAGTTCGTTTTCTGTGGTATAGCGTATCAGACCCTTAGGTCTGTCCAGCCGTTCCATGATATTATCGCAAGCATCGATACACATGGTGCAGGCAATACATTCAAGTTGTGTCCCTCTTCTAATATCAATGCCTGTTGGGCAAACTCTTACACACTGATAGCAATTAACACAATCACCTTCTTGATCTTTAGAAGGGGCGACTGATCTTCTTGGCTCTCCTCTTTTTTCATCGTAGGCGACGACTAGAGAATTTTCATCCATAAAGACAGATTGGAATCTTCCATAAGGACAAGCAATAATACAAAATTGCTCCCGGAACCAGCCAAAGTCAAAAAGGATAATGCCAGTAAAAACCATGGTTGCAGTGAAAGCTGACCAATGCTCAGTCGGTGAATGAGTGAGAATTTCGAGAAGATTTCTTGCTCCCATGAAATAGCCCAAAAAAGAATGGGAAGTGATGAGAGCAACAATAGTGAATAGCGTCCACTTGAGAGTTCTTTTATAGAATTTTTCAAATGTCCACTTAGAAGCATCGAGTTTCATTCGTCTTCTCGATCTTCCTTCGACAACTCTTTCAATGACTCTATAAATGGTATCGATAAACACAGTTTGAGGGCAGGCCCAGCCACACCAGACCCGACCCCAAATAGCTGTGATAAAAGCAATTGAAAATCCAAAGCCCGCTAAGAACAAAAAGAAGTAGGGAATTTCGTGTCCCCAAAAGTGCATTCCAAAAAAGAGGAACTCACGATTGGGGATATCGATTAAAACGGATTGCCTACCTCCGATATTTATCCAAGGGAGTATGAGGTAAATAGAGATAAGAATCCAGTAAACTGTCCTTCTTCTCGTCTTCCACTGTCCGTGAACATCTTCGGGGTGGACATAAACCCGATTTCCGTGTTCATCAGTAGTTGCTAAGCGTTCTTCGACAGGGGCTTCGAGATTTTCACTCATAAAACTCTACTCCTTCTCAGGAATTTCTCCTTGAGGGGCTTTCGGATTTTCATGAGGGTAACCTTGGATACTCATGATGTATGCTGTAACAGCATAGAGATCATCTTCACCTAAGAGCTCACCCCAAGCAGGCATACCGTTGAGCGGGTTTCCTTCAATAATAAAAGGAAAGATTGTCTCTGGTGTCCCCTTGGCAAAAAGCCAATACTCATCCGTTAAATTTGGACCGATATCCCCAGCACCTTTTTCACGGTGGCAAGCGACACAGTTCATATTAAACACGTACTCACCATGTTTTACCATCTCTGGAGAGCTGGCGTAACTAGTATAAGTGTTGACGTCAAACTTTTTAAGCTTTGCCAAATACTCTGCCCGCAAGGCGTGAATTTCTTCTTTGTTTACAAAGTATTCATGCTTGAGGTCTGGTCCATTGAAAATGATGTAGTAGCTAAAGTATCCAATTCCAAAAATAATGGCTCCCCAAAAAGTGGTCAACCACCAATTCGGTAGTGGAAAGTTAAATTCCTGAATCCCATCGTAATCGTGATTGAGAAGTAACTTTTTTTCTGATTCATGTATTTCGTTTTTATTATTACTCATTATTATTCCCCTCATTTAAAGGAATGTTGCTCATTTCTGTATAAATCTTTTTTGAATTTTTTCTAAAAACCCAAATAACTACAAAGAGAAAGACCACAAGAAAGACAATCATTCCAATAGTTGGAAGTATTGTTAAATCAAAGTTTTCAAAAACCTGTGATTTCATTCTTCCACCTCCTGGTCTGTGATTCCCTCAGCAACCTCAGAGCCAAGTCTTTGAAGGTAAGAAATAAGGGCAACAATTTCTTTATCGGCTACGCTTTTATCGACTCCTGATTGAGCGAGGATATCGGCGATTTCGTTAGCCTGGTATTGAGCATCTTCAACAGAACTGGCAACTTCACTATCACTATAAGGAACACCTAAGGCTTGCATCACTCGCATTTTCTTTTCTAAAACATCATAGTGAATCTTTTTACGAGCAAGCCATGGGTAATTCGGCATGATTGAATCGTGAGTCATATGTCTTGGATTCAGCATATGCCGGTAATGCCACATGTGTGGGTATTTACTTCCTACACGAGCGAGGTCAGGTCCAATTCTTCGCGACCCCCATTGGAAAGGGTGATCGTATCTCGATTCTGAGATGTGAGATGGTTTACCGTATCGCAATTGTTCTGAAACCATGGGGCGAACCATTTGTGAGTGACAAGTGTAACACCCTTCTTTAATGAAAACATCGCGCCCGAGAAGTTCTAATGGAGTATAGGGCGTGATAGAGTCACTTTTTACAAAAAAGCGATTGGCCAAAAAGGTTGGGGTAATCTCAACAACTGTTCCAACGATAATAGAAAGAAGGACCAAGACTGTAAAAATCATGGGAAGCCCTTCAAGTTTTCTATGCCCAGTGGCCGTGTTAGCACTAAGTGCAGGAGCTTGATAAATTTCTTCTTTAAGATCAGATTTTGAAGCTGCAATTGATTTAAGAAGGTTGTAAATCATCACTAGGAAACTGATGAGAACAAGTGTTCCACCTATCGCTCTTACCCAGTACATCGGAATGATTTGGGTAACAGTTTCGATAAAGTTAGGATAAACAAGTGTTCCCGTTTCTCCGTCAATCGCTCTCCACATCATCCCTTGAGTTACACCAGCGATCCACATTGAGACGATATAGAAGAAAAGCCCAATTGTTGCTGTCCAAAATTGGAAGTTAGCAAGAGCAATGCTGTAAATTTTTGTCTTCCACAGTTTGGGAACAAGATAATAGAGCATCCCAGCTGTAAGCATGTAGTTCCAACCAATTGTCCCGGCGTGAACGTGCCCAATAACCCAGTCTGTGAAGTGAGCTACGGAGTTAACAGATTTTACTGAAAGGAGCGGACCTTCGAATGTCGACATCCCATAAAATGTAACAGCAGTGGCTAAAAATTTGAGAACAGGGTTTGTGCGAACTTCGCTCCATTTCCCTCTAAGAGTGAGAAGACCGTTGATCATCCCCCCCCAACTTGGTGCCCAAAGGGCCACACTGAAAACCATCCCCACAGTCTGAAGCCACTCAGGTAAGGCCGTGTAAAGAAGGTGGTGAGGACCGGCCCAAATATAAATGAAAACGAGTGACCAAAAGTGGACAATCGAAAGGCGGTAACTGTAAACCGGGCGGTTCGCTGCTTTTGGAACAAAATAATACATCAAACCGAGAATCGGTGTGGTGAGAAAGAAGGCCACAGCATTGTGTCCGTACCACCACTGGATCAGAGCATCCTGAGCCCCGGCATAGATGGAGTAACTTTTCATTAAACTGACAGGAATAGAAATAGAGTTAACAATGTGGAGTACAGCGACAGTGACAATTGTTGCAATATAAAACCAAATAGCAACATAGATGTGGCGTTCTCTTCTTCGGATGAGTGTTCCAAAAAAGTTTACAGCAAAGATAACCCAAACAACGGTGATGGCAATATCAATTGGCCATTCAAGTTCTGCATACTCTTTTCCTGTTGTCATACCAAGAGGAAGTGAAATAGCTGCTGAGACGATGATAAGTTGCCAACCCCAAAAATGGAGTTTACTCAAGAGATCATTAAAGAGTCTTGCCTTACACAATCTTTGTAAAGAGTAGTAAACACCGGCAAACATACCGTTACCAACAAAAGCAAAAATAGCTGCGTTGGTATGAAGTGGTCTCAAGCGACCAAAAGTTAACCATTCCAACCCCATGTTGAGTTTCCAATAGGCAAGTTGAAAGGCGATCGTAACACCGAGGAGCATGGCTACAGCTCCCCACAGGAGAGTGGCGTAAGTAAACCACCTTACGATTTTGTCATCGTAAGAAAAGCTCTCCAAGTTTTGATTAGCTTCTTGATTCATAGTTCTTTCCTTTTTCTGGTTCTATTTCCTTATCATCAAGTAATATTTTATAAGAAGGAGTATCGAGATCATCGTATTGCCCACTGCGAGTCGCCCAAATAAAAAATCCTAGAAAGACAACTCCAAGCAAAAGAGCAATCGGTATGGCAAAATAGAGCACGTTCATAGCTGACTCCCTGGGTGTTTGCCTATTTCTCTAAGTTCACGGGTTCCTGCAATTGTTGATAAGACTACGGTGATAGAGCTTAAAGGCATAAATATAGCTGCCCAGAGGGGACCGACAAAGCCGAGGCATGCAGCAGTGATGCCAATCGTATTATAAAGCAGAGAAAAAACGATATTTCTTTTCACAACATTCATAGTTGATTTTGATATTTTTATAAAATCAATCACACCTTTAATTCCAGGGTTTGTGAGATAGACATCTGCGACTTTAAGGCTCATGGCCATACTTCCTTGAACCGCAATTCCTATTGAAGCAGCTGAAAGTGCGAGAGCATCGTTTGCACCATCTCCAACCATGATGGAATTTTCGCTTGCTTGGAGAATTTGTTTTTTAGCTTCGGGTCCAGCATTGTAATAAAGATGTCCGTTGTCTAATCCTAAAAGATGACCAATGTGTTTGACTGAGTTTTCATTATCTCCGGAGAGAATATTGATTGATAAATTTTTATTTTGAAATTCAGGAAGTATGTCGATAACGTCGGTTCTCAATTTGTCTTCAAGCGTGATGTTACTCACGAGTTTATTGTTACAATAAATGCCAATGCGTGTTTGGTAAGTTTTTGAATTGATAATTTCTGAAATAGGAAGTGTCTTTATTTGCCATATTTCACTTTTATACTGTCCCATGACACCAGAGCCTAAAATTTCTTGAACAGAGCTCAACTCTAAACTGTCTTGTTTTTTTTGAGCGATGTATTCAATCAATGATTGTGCGATGGGATGTCTTGAATTGGCTTCCAAAGTTTGAACGATAGAGCGAATGAAAGGAGTTTCTCCATCCCAGTGAGTGACTTGAAAGCGACCATAAGTGATTGTTCCTGTTTTGTCTAAGAAAATTTTTTCACTATGATTCGCTTTTTCCAGTGCTTCGTCGGATTTTATAATGATTCCTTGAGATGCTGCTCTTTTCATTCCAAGCACCATGGCCAGAGGAGTAGCAAGCCCTAAGGCACAAGGGCAAGTGATGATAATAAGGGCCAGTGTTCTACTGAAGGCAATATCAAAGCTCTCAAGTGCGAGATAAGAAAAAAGGGCAATTGCAAATACTAGAACTGCGCTTACGAGGTAGCGAGCAATTTTATCAGTCAAGCGAACAGTGCTATTGTCATGGTGCCAATTCTTCTTAACTTCTTCAAGGATTTTTCCAATGCGTGTTTCTTTCCCTATATTTGTAATGGTTAACTCGATGGGAAGATCGACAACTTGAGTTCCTGAATAAATAGGATGGTTTAAACTTATTTTTTGAGGAGAAAATTCTCCCGTTATTAATGAGGTATTGATGAGGGCTTCTCCGGCGAAAAGAGTACCATCAGCAGGCACTAGCTCTCCAGGGTTAACTTGAATTTTATCTCCAGGGTGAATTTGTTCTACAGGAACTTTTTCAAAAAGCATTTTTTCCTGATTCCATTTTCTGGCCCAGCTTTGAACAAAATAGTCTGTAAGGTGATTAAGTTGAAGCCCTTTTTGCTTAACTTTTCGAAGAAGAAAACGAGAAGACAATAAAAGAAAAACGAGAATTGTAAGTGTATCAAAATAAATTTCTGGATTTCCTCTAAAAATATTATAGACACCCATCATGCTTCCAAAAACAATCGAGAGTACGATTGGTGTGTCGAGAGATATTTTGAGAGAACGGATATCTCTCATAAAGTTGCGATAAAAGGGAAGAGCTCCATAAGTGAGAACAGGGAGCGAGAGAGCCAAACACGCCCATTGAAAATATTTTTCCCAACTATCAACGGCGCCACCATAAAGTGAAATCGCAAAGAGCATAATATTTCCTGCACACATTCCACTCACAGCGAGACGGATAAGTTCATTTCTATTTTCTTGTTTTTCTTTTAACTTTCGTTCTTGTTCGTTTTTTAAGGGGTAAGCTTTGTAGCCTAGTTGGGTTATCAAGCTTGCGACTAAAGAAAGAGGGATGTTTTTGAACTCCACGTCGAGTTTGGAAACTGAGAGATCATACTGAGAATTGACGATTTCTCTATTTAAATGAGGTAGTCTATCGAGAAGCCAAATACAGGCCAGGCAATTAACTCCTTCAATATAAAATGAAAACTGCTTGTTTCCATTAATCAATGTCTTGCCATATTTTTCAAAAAATTCACTTTGATCGAGATACAAAAATTCTTCACGATCAGAAATTTGAACTGGAGAGCTAGCAGAGAAATTCACTCCTTCTTTTTTTAATTCATAAAAATTTTCGAGACCTTGATCGTGAAGAAGTTGATAGACTTGAGAACACCCATGACAGCAAAAAACATGCTCATGGTTATGAACAGGGTTAAAGGCTTCCAACCCGCAATGATGACAATGTTCACTGGGACTAGAAGCCTCTACCTGCATCAATTTAGACTCCTAAAACCTTTTTGAGTTTACCTTTACTTTGAAGGTTAAACATTTGGCACCATCCTTTCGATGAAACCATTTGCCCTTCTTTGTTTCCTTTTTTAGCTAACTGAGTACAATATCCCCAGTTTTCATCAACTTTTGTATAGAATTTGCAATAGTGGCACATAGGTAGTTTGTCTTTTGCTTCAGTAATTTTGAATTCTTTATTTTTATCAAAAAACTTTACAACTTTTTCTTTGTGCTTAGGATACATGTTGTGTTTTGGTTCCTTCACAGTGAGATCTTGCTCGTAGTTGAGCTTTGTAATGCCTTTATCTTTTCTATCAGCGGCAAAAGCTTCTGAAATAAAAGAGGGGGACTTCTTAAAAAGAGCAAGAGCTCCAACGGCCATAGCCGATAGTTTAAAAAATGATCGACGATCATAATTCTTCATGATTTTCTCCTTTTGTGAAATTACTTACATATTCTTGCAAGTTGAATTCTTTTATAATGATTTAAATCATACAAAGATTTTTTTTATTCGTCCTTGCTATCTCAATGAAAAGGAAGGTTTTTGAAAGCAAACAACTGTTTGAGGAGTCATACAATTTGTGAAAATTTT
Source organism: Halobacteriovoraceae bacterium (assembly GCA_020635135.1). Classification (GTDB taxonomy): domain Bacteria; phylum Bdellovibrionota; class Bacteriovoracia; order Bacteriovoracales; family Bacteriovoracaceae; genus JACKAJ01. The sequence continues at coordinate 488,889 of JACKAJ010000015.1, read as the reverse complement.
TAAATAATTTCGAGAGCGACTTCTACCATTTCAGAAAAACTATTTTCTCTTTCTTTGGCTGTTGTCTGTGTCCCATTGGGAATGGAATCACTAACTGTGAGAATGCTTAGAGCTTGGCAACGGTTCTTGGCTGCAAGAGTGTAGAGTGCCGAAGACTCCATTTCGGCTGCGAGTATATTGTATTCAACCCATTTTTCAGATTCAGTTGTATCAGAGTTATAAAAAGTATCTGTTGAGAGGATATTTCCTACGTAGTGTTTGACTCCGTTACTCTCTAAATGGTTATGGGCCTTGAGCAAGAGATTGAAGTCAGCTGTTGGGGCATAGTCGAGATTATTAAAAATTCTTCGGTTGATATTTGAATCGGTTGAAGCAGTTTGGGCCAAAATGATTGATCGAAGTTCAATTTCTTTTTGAAAGGCCCCGCAAGTTCCAACCCGGATAAAAGATTTGGCTTTAAACTCGCTCATCAACTCGTTGACGTAGATAGAAAGGGAAGGGAGACCCATTCCAGTTCCTTGAACTGAAACTCGCTTACCTTTGTAGTAGCCTGTAAACCCGAGCATTCCTCGCACTTCATTGTACAAAGTGACTTTTTCAAGGAAGGTTTCGGCGATATATTTTGCCCTTAATGGGTCGCCTGGAATAATAACTTTATCGGAAATGTCTGTGCTTTTGGCTTGAATATGAACGCTCATAGGCGTCGATTATACAATAGAGTTTTTGATTTGTGGAAATTGCTCCAATATTTTTTTGATGCTGAGTTTATCGATGGAGATAACTTTGGTTTTTGGTTGGACGATAGCTTCAAATGTACAGGGCTTATTTTGGAGGAGATTGTTAGCTCCTAGGAGTGTATAGGGAGTAAGTGAGTAAAATTGCTTATTTTTTTTGAGAACAATTTCTCCTTCGAGAAGAATTAATGCAGTGAGTGGAATTTGTCCCTTGTAAAATAAAGTCGCTTCTTTAGGAAAAATCATTTCAGGGTATTGCTTAAGAAATTCTTCTAGCAATGTGTCGTCAATGGGCTGGTATGTCTTGTACGCGATACTCATACCCCTATTAGCTAACGAATTGTAAAAAATGGGAATGATTTAGGTCAGCGAATCAGCTCAATATTCTAAAGTGACTTCCTCGAGCAGCTTCTTTTCATCTGGAATAATAATTTTTTTGCCATCCAAAGTGATAAGATCCAGATTTTTGAGATCACTTAAGGTTCTAATGAGAGTTTCTGTAGCCGTTCCAATGATGGAAGCCATCTCTTCTCGAGTCAATTTGATATCAATTAACACACTACCATTATCTTGGGGAATGCCATGGGATTGATGCAGAAGGAGTAAAAGTTCAATCAGACGCTGCTTAACACTTTTTTGGGACATATCGGCGAGTCTCTGTTCTGAGGCACCTAAGTCTCTACTTAGTTTATTAATGATGTTTTGAGCAACACTGGGAGATTCTTGAATCTTTTTCAAGATGTACTTTTTGTCTAAAAAGCAAATAACAGAGTCATCAAGGGCTGTTGCTGTTGCATTGTAGGGAGTGTTAGTGAAGATACTTCTGTGCCCTAACACATCTCCTTTCGTGGCAATTCTTACGATGGCATCTTTGCCGTCTTCGGAAGTTTTAGAAAGCTTAATATTTCCTTCGCTGATACAATACAACCCAAAAGTTGGATTTCCTTCGACGAAGATGCTCTGGCCTCTTTTGAACTGGTTGACGACTTTAAATTGAGATATTTCATCAAGTTCAGCAGCTTCCAGATCGCAAAAAATTCCCTTACCGCGCGACGGGCAGTCTTTGCATTCTTGAGGTAAATCTTTCTTTTGTGCCATAGGTATTCAACCTAGCATAAAGTTTAGCTAAAGAGAATGTTTTTGCGCAATTGGTTATTTCTTTTTAACCTTCTTTTTTACCTTATCAATGTATAGCTGAACGTCGTCAGGGATTGAACTTCCAGCGGTTCCCGTAAAACTAAACTCCACTTGCTCAAGAAACTCATTAAGGCAGCGTTGAGAATAAGGGGAATCGGTGTAGTTTTCCATACAATCGATGAGGTAGAGGTTATCAATTGAGTAATATTGGTGATCGATTCGGTTTTCTAGAGCCCCTAGGTAATAAAGGATTAGAGGGACTTCTTTTCGATCGGCATCGGCTAATTCTTCGTTGAGCTGACCGATGAGGTGGAGGATGCGAATTTTATCTGAGTCACTCGCAAACAGACCTATCCGATTTTTAATAAAATTTTCTGAAGCCGCAAAAATTGCTTCTTTGTTTTTATATTGGGGAAGACTTTTGATGGCCAATTGCCAAACTTGGACCTTCTTTTTGTATTCGCTACTGACATCTTTGTTTTTTAAACGTTTAAGATAGCGTTTTTGAAGTTTTTGGGGAGAGTTGAGGACTTGAAGATAAAGTTCTTGCTCCATAGTAAACAAGTTATCAATGTTTCTTGCTTTGTTGTTGACGAGATTTTTGAAATAAGCGTTTAAAGCATTTTCAGCTTTATCATAATTTCTAGTAACTGAGTAAAATAAAGCTTTGGTTTCGTTATTCATTTTAGAAGTATTCACTTCAAAAGAAGCTTGGATTTTGTCGTGGGAATGACATTGAAAACAGTTCTTGGCCATTGAAATGACCATATTCTTTTTATAATCGAGATCAGCATTGTCGTAAATTTGATCGAAGTGGTTGATAAGTGCTTTAAAGGACTTGGCTGAATACTTATATTTTTTCATGTCAGAAAAAAAATGGGACTCAAGAGAAGAAATCCTTTTCTGTATATTATCAATATCTTTTTTAAGCTTTTTATCTTTTGAAATGTTTTCCACGAGAATTTTAGTCACTATGTGAGAAAAACTTTTGGCGATGGATTGCATGTTGTCTTTAAGATCTTGAGTGGGGGGGTGGGTAGCGTAAAGCCAGGGGGAGCAGAGCATAAATAAAATAAGTGTTCTTTTCATTTCAAAAATCCTTTTTAGTAGCTTGTTATAGTAACGATACTATAGGAACTCTATTTTTTATAGCTGATACAGATCATATTAATTGGAAAATCTAAGAGATAGATTATATGCTGGGGCATTAACATAACCTTGAATAAGGAGGATGGCCATGAGAGAACATATTGTTTGTTTCCCAATGAATGATGAAGTCCTACAAAATAAAGTTTTTGATGGGATTAAAAAGCACAACTTGCACCATAATGCTAAACTGCATTTTGTTCATGTTTTTAAAGAAGAAAAATACCCCTACATAGTTCCCCCTTATATTTACCCATCACCTGACCAAAAAGCTGGGATTAAGTCGACTATTGAAGACATTATGAAAAAGATGGTGGATGGATTTATTTCCGATGGTGAGACAAGTGGATATGAGTATACCTGTTTATTTAGTGAAGACCCAAAAATTGAGCTAGAGAACTTTATTAATAAGCATAAATACTCAACAGTCATCTTGGCCACTCGAGGAAAAAAGGGAATTGAAGGGTTGTTTACTTCATCTTTTGCTGATTACATGATTAAACATTCTCCTTACGATGTTCTCGTCTTGAGATAATAAATCTTTAAGCTCGATTGACGTGGGACAGTTACGCTATAAAAAAAAGAAAAATCGTCTTTCTGTTCGCAAGAAGTCAGGGCAGTTCGAACACTTTGATCCAAAAAAGTTTTTGAATGCCCTCAAGCGAACAGGATGTTCTCGTGACCATGCAGTACACGTTTTATCTAAAGTTGAACCTCATTTGACTGAGGGGGTATCAACTCAAAAAATCGAAAGAATTACTTCACGTTATCTTTATAAAAAATATCGCCAACTTGGTTACAAATACAATTTCAAGAGAGCCATTTTGGAACTAGGACCGGGTGGGTATATTTTTGAGCAGTTCGTAGCACAGTGCTTGGCCAAAGAAGGCTATAAAACTACAAATAATGTTATCAAAAAAGGGCGCTGTATTAAGCATGAAATTGATATTGTTGCTTGTGCTCCCGAAAATACTGTTTATGTTGAATGCAAATTTCACAATAGTGTCAGCCATAAAAATGATGCCAAAACAGCTCTTTATGTTCTCGGCCGTTATTTTGATTTGAAATCAAATGATAAAAATAAATTCGATGAGTTTTGGATTGCTAGTAATTCGAAGTACTCAGACGATGCCCTCAAATTAGGAAATTGCATGGGAATGACAATGATGGGCTTGTTTTCTCCAAAAAGTATAAATCTCTCTATTCTCATGGTTAAAAACAAAGTTTATCCAATAACGAGCCTTAAATCTTTAGGGAAAAACTTTAAATTGGAGTTGCTCAAAAACCAAATTATCACAATTGATGATTTGGAAAAAAATATGGAATGGCTCGAGCAACTCGATTTATCACAACTACATATCTCAAAAATTGTTAATGAGATTCAAGAGATTAAAAAAATCTCTTAATCCTCATCAGAGCTTGAGCATTTGATGCATTTACTAGCATAAGGAAGTGCTTCTAAGCGCTTTTCTGAAATTGTTGTTCCACAGTTTTCACAAGTACCATATTTATTCTGCTGAATTTTGACAAGTGCGCGATTAATTTGGCTGAGCTCGCTTCTTTCCATGTCATCTAGAGCATCGACAACTTCATCGTTTTCCAGTTGACTGGCCTGTTCTTCAAAGTCAGCATTGAGCGCACCATACTTTCTTTTCTTATCGGCATCTAAGTTTTCGACTCGTTGCAAAAGTTCTCCTCTCAGATCGAGTAGTTTTTGTTTAAAGTGTTCAGTTTGTTCGGTTGGCATTTTAAACTCCTGTCCTATTAATAGTTATTGCTCTTGCTATCTTATTTATATTTGAAAAATAATACAAGAACATGATGGAGGTCATTAAATATTAAATTTTAGCATTATAGGATGGTCTCAAGGCTTCGCTAATCATTTAAAGGAGTATGGAATATGAAAAAAAACGTTTTTATCCGAAACATTATGACAAAAGATCTATTCAAAATTAACAAGACTGATAAGTTGTCTTACGCGCGAAAAATTATTGTTGAAAATGGTGTACATCACCTGCCAGTTGTCGAGGGAGAGAAAATTGTTGGTTTGATAAGTTATTCAGATATTTTAAGAATTGATTCTGGAGAACTTTATGCTCAAGATCCCAAGCAAGCAGATACTTTGTTGGACAATCTTTCATCCGTTGAAAAAGTTATGACTACAAACGTAGAAACAATTCATGAAGATGAAACAATAAAAGAAGCAACGGCACTCTTGGCCAAAGGTAAGTTTCATAGCCTACCAGTCGTTAATGGAAACTCTGAGCTAACTGGGATGGTCACTTCAACAGATCTTTTGAAATTCTATTTGGAAGCCTATTAAAAATTTGAAAAAGAGATAATACAAAAAAGGGGGACTTTGATAAGTCCCCCTTTTTTTTGCTTTTTTGTTAATTACTTAATTTTGACAATTTGATTGATGGCCCGTCCATCCATCTTGCGAACGTGAAAGAGAACCTTCTCTGTATCGAGATTATTTGTAAATTCTTTCTCGTAGACAAAAGGCTCTTGTTTTACTGGGCAGTCATCAGTTGATTTTTTTAACTTTGGAAGAACAGAATATGTGTTTTTGCCATTGCTGATTATTTCAATATCATCTAGAGCAAAACAATCACTTGGGTTATTTCCTGATAGGATAAGCTTTCCATCTTTAACTTCAATATTTTCGACTAAAGCATAAATATAGTCATCGACGTTTTCACTGCGAGCACTTCCAACGACAAGTGATTCATTGGTTTCATACTCTGTGTTTTTATTAATAACGATATTATATTTTTGGCTATCCAATCTTCCCACTGGAACTGTCAGACCAAATGGGACGATCACTTGAGGGCAGTATGGTTGATCGGGATAATAATAGGCTTTAACATCAACATATATTTTAGTCCCTCTTTTTTTTACTTTGAATTGAGGTGTTTGGTAGCAAAGATTGGGGAGATACCCTTTTACAAAAATTTCAACATTGTCATTAGAGTCAAATCCAACTGGAACAAATGTGCGAGATACCGGAATAAGACTTGAAGCCTCACTGTGGGCATAGTTTATTGAGCTCCAGGATAATAAAAGTAGGGGAATTAAAAATGCAGAACGGATCTTAGTGATCATAACATACTCCTTGGTAAATTTACCTATTAACACTAATGAAATCTTAAGAAGGGATTTTAGACTTGAACATGAGCTATGTCATCTCTTGTTCATACAGATTTAGTGTAACGCGACGAGCCTCACGTCTTTTCTCCACCTTTACTTCTTATTGGGCAAATAGTAATTGAGAGGCAACTTTATAAGGAGCTTTTTTATGAAATATCTCATTCTAACCTTAACTTTTTTGGGATTGCATTCAGCCCTTGCGAGTTCAAAAGTCATTATTGAATGTGAATTTTTAGAACCTTCATACGAACTTTATGGGCTTGAAGGAATTCGCATTGTAGAAGAAGATCAAGGTTATAAAATGGTTCTGTTCCCAGATATCCCAGAACTTAAAACACAACAATGGCCAGTCTTAAGAAAAACTGTGGACAACGGCATTTGGTATGAAAGTTTTTTTAATGTAGAGGATCTTTCAGAAGATACTGATTACGTCACTCAACTTGGTCTTTACCATGCAGTGGAAGAAATTGGTGAAGATGCTTTTCTCGGATTGCCAAAATTGATCGGGGAAGATGGAAATTTTCTTTTAGATACTGACGATATTGATATCAGTGCAATGTGTGTCTATCGATAAGATAATTATTTTTCTTTTAAGGGAAGCTTGAGGTAGCTGACTCCATTTTCTTCTGTAGGTGGAGGGTTACCTGCATTGATATTCACTTGAATGCTAGGCAAAAGTAAACGGGGAGCGCTCAGTGTTTTATCGCGATTATCTCGAAATTTCTTAAATTCTTGATAAGTTGTTTTAGATGTCAGCTGAATATTGCTTTCTTTTTGTTCACCAACGGAGCTTTGGTATTTGAGTTTTCGACCCCCTGGCTGGTAGTCGTGCCCCACAAAAATTCGTGTTGAATCGGGAAGCTTGTATATTTTATCAGCAATAGAGTGATAGAGGTGATCGGAGCTTCCTCCTGGGAAATCGCAGCGACCGGTGCCCATATCGGGCATAAACAGAGCATCACCAGTAAAAAGACAGTCCCCGATGAGATAGGAAAGGCAGGCAGGAGTATGCCCAGGTGTACTGAGAGCTTTAATAATAAGACCGCCAGCTGAAAATTCTTCATCATCAGAAATGAGGCGATCAAATTGAGATCCATCAGTTTCTAACCATGGAAAGTGAAAAACATTCTTAAAAGTTTTTTGGACTTCAACAATATTTTTACTAATTGCCAATTGAGCTTTTGGAAATTGTTTTTTTATTTGAGGAGCACATGTGAGGTGATCGGCATGGGCATGGGTTTCCAAAATATACTGAAGATTTAATTTGTGAGAATTAATAAATTGAACGAGTTTATGAAAGCTTTCAAAAGAGAAACTTGAACTTGCGTGATCGTAATTGAGCACAGGATCGATGATCACAGCGTCTTTGGTGGCTTCATCATAAACAATATAAGTTAGGGTAAAAGTGTCTTGATCAAATATTGATTCGATTTGCATGCCGGCTCTCCAGATCCCAAATATTAGCAAAATTTAACAAGAATTGAAAGATTCAGTATATCGCTCCTTGGTGAAGTTCTTTATAATAGGGGCATATGAAAGAAAAGGTGTATTTCGATGGGGATTACTATTTTGCTGATCTTCAAAAGTGTTTGGCAGAAGCTAAAAGAGAGATCATCGTGGAGTCATATATTTGGGAAGTCGATACCATTGGAAGTCGAATACTTGCTCAACTTATAAAAAAACGAGCTGAAGGTTTGAGCATTTCTATTGTTCTGGATGCTATTGGATCTTTTTATTTTTCAACTGAAATTGCAGGAAAGTTAAGAGAGCTAGGAATTGAAATATCTTTTTATCATGGGTTGATTGATTTTAGGAAAACTCTCTATAATCCACTGAGCTATTTTTCTAGAATTAATAAAAGAAATCATCGTAAGTTCTTTATCATAGACGATACGAAAGTCTTTATGGGGGGAATGAATATAGCCGATATTCATACTTCTGCAGTTAAAGAGAATTGGAAGGACTATGGGCTATACATTGAAGGAGCGGATACTAGGCTTTTAAAAGAGTCTCATCAAAATATTCAAAAAGAGCTCTATGAAAGGGTAAAAAGTAATATAGGTAAAGGAACCCAAGTCGCTCCTTTCTATCTCAATGATTCATTTCAAAGAAGAAAAAATATAAATCATTTTATTGTGCGAAAAATACTGAACGCTGAAAGACGAGTCGTAATCGTGACTCCGTATTACAACCCGACATTTCGATTTAATAGAGCTTTTAAAGATGTCTCAAAAAGAGTCGATGTGAAATTAATTACTGCTGAGAAAAACAATCATTTTTTCCCAGGTTTATTAAATTTTATCCACTTTAAAAAATTAGGTAAATGTGGGATTAAAATTTGTCTTTATAAAGAAAAATTTCTTCATGCTAAACTCCTCGTCATTGATGATGAGTTTTATCTCGGATCACTAAACTTTAATTTAAGAAGCTTGTTGCACGATCAAGAAATTGTTGTTGAAGTTACTGATGGAGAAGCTAAAAAAGAACTAGAGATGGACTTAAAGTATTTAGAAAACCACTCGGTCCAATTTTCTTATTCTTTATATAAACAGATCGGGATTATCAAAAGAACACTTGCAAATATCGTTTATCTTATGAGGTATTGGTTTTAAATGGCAACGTATAGCTTACTTTCTTATAATATTCATAAAGGTTTTAATATTTTTAATATCAAGCAAACTCTTGATAAATTTAAGAATCAACTCAATCACATGAATCCCGATTTGATACTTCTTCAAGAGGTTATCGGGAGCCATACAAAGAAACGAAAGCAAATCAAAGAAACTGAAACGAGTAATCAATACCAGTTTTTAGCGGAAGAATTTTGGCCATATAATATTTATGGAAAAAATGCAGTTTACACTGAAGGACACCATGGTAACGCTATACTTTCACGCTTTCCTATCGTTCACGAAATTAATCACAATATCTCCGTTTCGAAATTAGAAAAAAGGAGTATTCTGTATTCAAAAGTTAAGATTAAAGATTACTCTACGAATATTCACGTGATGTGCACGCATCTCAATTTGTTAAAACATGATCGACGAAAGCAAGTTGATATGATTGTGGAGTTTGTAGAAACATTAAAAATTTCGGGAGAGCCTTTTATCATTTGTGGTGACTTTAATGACTGGACTCTTGATGCTCATCGAAATTTAAAAGAAAAACTTAATGTGAGAGAGGCTCACCAAGGACTTTATGGAAAACTTCCGACAACATTTCCAAGTTTTATGCCTGTTTTAAAACTCGATCGTGTTTACTATAAAAATCTTAATGTTTTTGATGTGCGGGTCCTTAAACAACCACTTTGGAAGCACTTTTCAGATCATTTAGCACTTTTTTGTCAGTTTGAATTAGTATAATCCCTAACCAGCTTATTATAGTGATTAGTTAAGAGCTTAGTGATTTCTCCAATCATGCCTGAGCCAATGGGATCTCGATTAATTTGTGTGACCGGAACAATCCCTTTGGTTGAACTGGTGATAAAACTTTCATCGGCTTCTGAGAGATCAGATTCTTTGAGGTGAGTTTCTTGAATGGCGATATTGTGTTTTTTGCAAATTTCAATAACCTTCATTCGAGTAATTCCGCTTAAAATACCACTATCGAGTGAAGGCGTTAGGACTGTTTGACCTTTCACTATCCAAAAGTTATTTGTCGTACCTTCTGTGATATTGCCATCGAGGTTAAGGAAAATGGCGTCGTCATACCCTTCGTTTTTTGCTTCAAGAGCAGCTAAAACACTATTGAGATAGTTCCCAGTTTTTGCGCGAGGGTCAGTCGTTTTGGGGTGATTTCTTTTGATATTGGCAACTTTAATAGAAATTCCTTTTTCGTACCATAATTGCGGATAACCTTTAAGTTCTTTGTAAATCAATATAAGGTTCGGCTCTGTTTCGCCACTAGGAAATATATTAAGATAATCTATTCCTCGAGTAATTATCACTCTCAAAATGGCCTGGCTAAAGGTTTTTTGAGAAGTTATTTTTTTAAATTCTTCTATGATTTTTTCCAGTGAATAGGGAACTGGGGTGTGAACAATTTCAGCGGTATTTAAGAGGCGGTCGTAGTGCTCTTGCATGAAAAGAGGAATATTTTCCTGACAGAGAGTCGCTTCATAAATACTGTCACCAAAGAGAAAACCTCTGTCAAAAATATTAATGTTTGCCTCTTCAGGTTTACAGACAGTTCCATTAATATTTACGAGACAATTTTTTTCAAATGGCATGCCTGGAAATTAACATGGAGGGAAGCACCTTGGCTACCCCAAAAGAGGGCTTAAGGAGTTGAGGCTGGTAAGTAAAAGTGATCCATCGTTTTTTCTAAAAGATCGAGGTGATTGAGATCTGACTGGCTATAAAGAGGTTTGTCTCCTAGCTCGGTTTGCTGTTTTACTTGCAACGTCTCATTATTCTTAACTTTTTCGATAAAATCTTCTTGGTCTTTGTAATCTGCTTTAATGTTTTTTAGTTCTTCAAAGTCTTTTTTCATAATCAGTGTTAGCCAACAACCGGAATCGTCCCCTCTCTCACAGCTTCTTAATGAATAGTATAGAGTTTCTTTTTGGTTTTCATCTTGGAATGATAAGAATTTTAAGAGATGGTAGACGGAGGCGTTCCCGAGGGTTTTGGCCTTGGCCCGGTATTCAGCAAGTGTGTCTGCGGCTAAATCATTTTCTCCTTTGATTATGTGAATAAGAGATTTCTTCCATAAATAATCAAGAGGGAGGTCACTTTTTAATTTTTGATAATAATTGAGCCATTTTAGGGTTTCATCATAATTATTTTCAAGAAAAGCTATTTGAATCAATCTATTGAGGGTGAATTGTGAAGAGGGATCGTTTTTAAGTCCTTGCTGGAAATGTTCTTTAGCCTCTTCATATTTGTCTGCAGCAATAAAAAGATTCGCATCAATAAGATTTTTTCTACTCGTATCAGCTCCATTGATCATTTGATGTGCGAGTTGAACTTTTTTATCCGCGTAGAATAAATGTGAAATAATTTCTTTGAGTTCAACATCTTTATAGTAGTCCACTGGTAAATTAAGAAGATAGTCTAACACTTCATCTTGCTTACCTAAAAAAAGAGCGAGTTTAAGCCAAGTTTTTAATTCATTGATATCATTTCGATAGAGATCAAAACGAGTTTGGTGGAATATATCATTCTTAAATTCAAAGTGTTCGATGAGTAGTTTGAACCAAAATTGATTCATATGACTGGAAAATTCATTGAGTGCAAAACAACGTCTCCATCGAGCATAAAGATGCTCAAAATCTTTTGAAAATAATTGGGCTACCGATTGAAGCTGACAAACTTGCCTTTTTTGGGCGAATTGCAATTGATCTGTGCTTGCAGTTAGTTCAAGAACTTTTTGATAATTTTTCTCTAAAAAATAAAAAATAGTTTCATAGTATTGAGAAATACCAGCTTTTTGGAAGAGGGTATTGTTGGCATTGAAAATAGCTTTCGCTTTGAGAGGTTCTCCTTGAAGAATGTGGTATTTGATTTTTCGTTCTTTGTTATTGAGTCTATTTTTTTCAAAAATATTGAGATCATACTGAGTTACGGCATAGGAATGCCCTATAATGAATATAAAAAAAATGATCCTTTTCATATTCCTATAATCGGTTTGAATAAATCGACACTATTCCCTAGCAAATTATTCGGGTAAATACTGCCCCTTCACTCATGGAGATCTATAAGTGAAGGGAATTATTCGATTAGGAGACTGTGAAACGAATAACTTTATTTTTAATTCTATTGCTTCAAGTCCATTCAAGCTTTGCTAAAAATGATCTTTTAATTGATATGGCAAAAAATTATGACAAGTATAAAAAAACTTGTGAAGAACTTAGAGAAGCTCCCATTTACAAATCGAGAAAGGATAAGAATAGAGCCCTTTTAAATCTTCTGGCCCATTCACAGTTTTTAGCATTTAAACTCATTGTTCCTTATATTGCAGGAACAGCAAAGAAAATGAAAATGTCCCGCGAAGACTTCTCTCGCGATATCGAAGTCGTGACAGATAGATTTTGCTCACCATATCTGACAATTGCATCGAAAAAAACACTTCAAAATGCACTGATGGGAAATTTTGATTTAGAAGAATCTTTTGTTGCAGGAGAGAGCAGTACCGATTATGTTTCGGCGCTTAAACTCTTTGGAGATTTCTGTTCTTGGAAGTCTAATCGCGATTCTGTCAACATACTAACTTATTATCTCAAGGATGACTTATGGGGAAATTTAGTGGTCGATGATTATGTGAATGCTCCCCATAAAGCTTTGTGTCTCGATAATGGTTGTCGAATTGCGAATGATGAGACTTTTAAAAATCTTTACTCCTATGCTATTAATAAACCTAGTTTTCAGGGAGAGTTGAAATCACTTTGGTGTCAAGACATTAAGAATATCGATTTTGAAAAAGAAAGTGTCTCTGATTATTATTCACAAATACGCTTAAAGCTCCATCCAGATCAATTAAAAGTTTCAAAACTTAATTTATATGCCGTCATGACGGGAACACCATCACCTGTTGCTCTTGAGAACTGGAATAGCAATATGAATTACTTTTATAGCCGGCTTGTTCAAGAAGAAAAAGAATGGTCAAAGTTTCTTATAAAAAAAATGTCTCAAAAATTGGTTTATGAAGAACCCGTTGATCTTTCATTCTATCCGATGGAAAACTTTCATAAGCTTTCTGAAATGAAATTAAATTTTAATATTGTTTCAGGAGAATTTGATAGAGTTATAAACGGAGTTGATAAATTTACTTGGAAACTAAATGCTAATTTAAAAGTTAAATATCTTAAATGGCTTTATTTTGAACTTGAGAGAATTAATTTTAAATTTTTTCATGAAAAAGATGAACTTACAGAAAAGCTTAAAAAAGAACTCGCGATAAAGCTTAAAAGTTCACTTGAAAATTATGCCAGTCAAGTTTTTGCTCTTAAGCGTCTCGAAGGGGATCTCTATGAAAGATTGGCAGGAGGGGTGATTGAGCAGCTAAAAAAATATCAAGGCTCTAAAATTGATTTTCTAGATGAAGAGAAAATCTTAAATATCCCTGTAAATTTTTCATTTGGTTTTTTCGCACTTCAGAAACTTGCCGAATTGCGTGGAGTTGGCGTAAATTAAGCACCGATACTCTTGTAATTAAGTTTGCAAGTGAGAAAGAGTGTATGGAAATGTCGAATTCGAATAATGATGATAACAGCAATGAGTTGCTCCCTTCCAAAATTGGAGAGCTTTTACCTACAACCAGTTCGGGAAGAGATGTCAAAGTTCTCGACCCCCTTACTATTTATTTAAGAGAAATTTCTAAGTATAAAGTTCTCTCGCTTGAAGAAGAAAAAGAATTAACTCTGCAATTATTTGAAACTGGCGATATTGAAATTGCCAAAAAGCTTGTACTGGCTAATTTGCGATTAGTTGTGAAGATCGCCATGGAGTACCGAAAGGCTCATAAAAATGTGATGGATCTTATCCAAGAGGGAAATATTGGTCTGATGAAGGCCGTTTCAAAGTATGATCCCCACAAGGGTGCGAAGCTTTCTTACTATGCGAGCTGGTGGATTCGTTCCTATATTTTAAAGTTTATACTCGATAATTTCAGGCTTATTAAAATTGGAACCACGGCCGAACAGAAAAAACTTTTCTATAATCTTATGCAGGAAAAACAGAAACTCCTGGCTCAGGGGATTGATCCAACTCCAGAGAGAATTTCCAAGACTCTCAATGTTTCAGAAAAATCAGTTATTGAAATGGAGAAAAGATTAGGTCCAGAGGGGGCAGAAGTGAGCCTCGATAAGCCACAGTTCGATAACGATCATTCTCCAGGACTTTCGCAGGTCATTGCTGATCAAGAGCAAAATGTCGAAGAAGATATTGCTCAGCGACAAAGCCTTGAAATACTCCAGGAAAATCTTGGGGATTTTATTAAAGGCTTAAAGCCCCGCGATCGAGATATTTTTACAAAAAGACTGCTTGAAGAAGTCCCCCCTTCATTACAATCAATAGCCGATGAATACGGGGTTTCTCGGGAGAGAATTCGCCAAATTGAGGCTCGACTCATTGAAAAATTAAAAGTTTACATGAGTGAATATATAAGATAATAATTCTTAACACATAAACCGTGCCCTCTCTTGATAGTCGAAAAAGGACTTCTGAACAGGGCTTAACCTTGGATCTGGTTGCTTTCCTTAAAGAGTTTGCTGACTGGGCCATAGGAGATAGAACGATGCTTAATCTTCAAGAAACAAGTGAAATTGTTAAAAAGTTTGGAAAAACTGAGAACGATTCTGGCTCAACAGAAGTGCAAATTGCGCTTATCACAGAGCGGATCAAGTATCTGACTCCACACTTTACAGAGCACAAACACGATCACCACTCAAAAAGAGGGATGATGAAGCTTATTGGAAAGAGAAGAAGACTACTGAAGTATCTTCAAAAGAAAAATCCTGAAAGCTATCAAAACGTGATCAAAGAACTCGGCTTGCGAAAGTAAGAAGCTTTGGTGCCAGGCTTCTTGACGCATGTAAGCGTAAAAAGTATCCTGGCACCATAAACCTAGTCGGAGGAATACTGAAATTAAAAGATATGTGATTTGGTAATTCTTTAGCATTGCTTAACCACACATCTTTTAACATTTCAGAATCCTACCTCTAGAAAATAAACATTAATAGATTCGAGAGAACTCTTTAAGATCAACCTATAAGATCAAGAGTTGAACTCAGAAAAGAAAGGAAGTGCATATGAACAATGCAAAAACTTTCACCATGAATTTTGGTGGAAAAGAAATTACTGTGGAAACAGGAAAATTAGCAAAACAAGCTGATGGTGCTGTTATTATTAGCTGCGAAGGAACTCAAGTTCTCTGTACAGTTTGTTCGGCAAAAGAAGCAAACGAAGGGCAAGACTTTTTTCCTCTTCTCGTCGATTACAAAGAAAAATTTTATTCAGCCGGAAAATTTCTCGGTGGATTTATGAAAAGAGAGGGGCGACCTTCTACTGCTGAAATACTCTTAATGAGAATGATCGATCGTCCGTTTAGACCAATGTTCCCAGAAGGCTATCTCAACGAAACAATTATTATGAATCAAGTTTTATCTTATGATGAAAATGCCGATGCTGAAATATTGGCAGGAATGGGAGCTGCGGCTGCACTTGTCATTTCAGATGTTCCTTTTTTAAGTCCAGTTGGGTTTGCCAAAGTTGGAAAAATCGATGGGAAACTTGTTCTTAATCCTACTCATAAAGAACTTGAAAATTCTGAACTTGATATGATTATTGCTGCAAGTGAAGAAGCCATTCTTATGGTTGAAGGTGAGGCTAAAGAACTATCTGAACAAGAAATGCTTGATGCTATTATTTTTGCTCACGAAGAAATCAAAAAATACTGTCAAATGTTAAGCAAGATGCAATCGGAAGTAGGGAAGAAGAAAAGAGAGTTTGTCCCTGTCACTCCAAATCAAACACTTCGAAATAAAGTTAAAGATCAATTCAAAACTGATGCGAGAGCTTGTCTTGATATTGTTCCCAAACTAGAAAGAGGAAATGCTATTGGAGCTCTCAATAAAAAAGTAGCTGAAGCACTTAAAGAAAATCCTTCGGCTTATGGACTAGATGAAAGTGCCAGCTTTTCTAAAGAAGCTTATGCAGCTGTTGATGGTCTACTCTATGAGATGATGAGAGCAGATATCCTCAATGAAGAAAAAAGAATTGGTGGGCGAAAGCTTAACGAAATTCGTTCTATTGAAACTGAAACGCAAATACTAAAGAAAACTCACGGTTCAGCACTTTTTACTCGAGGAGAAACTCAAGTTCTTGGAGTGGTCACTCTTGGAGGAAAGACTGGTGAACAAATGGTGGATAATTTGCGAGGAATTTCTTACGACAATTTTTATCTTCACTACACCTTCCCTCCATTCTCAGTTGGGGAAGCAAGGGGCTATCGAGGTGTAGGAAGAAGAGAAATTGGTCACGGGAACTTGGCCGAGAGAGCTTTAAAAAATATTGTCCAATATGACAATTTCCCTTATACAATTCGAGTAAACTGCGAAGTCTTAGAATCTAATGGATCATCATCTATGGGGTCTGTTTGCTCTGGTTCAATGGCCTTGATGGATGCTGGAGTTCCTATGTCGAATCCAGTTGCAGGGATTGCCATGGGCCTTGTTAAAGAGGGCGATAAGTTTAAAATTCTCTCCGATATTTTAGGGGATGAAGATCACCTCGGAGATATGGATTTTAAAGTCGCAGGAACTAGCCAAGGGATTACTGCGATTCAGATGGATATTAAAATTACAGGAATTACCAATGAGATTTTCTCAAAGGCTCTTGCTCAAGCAAAAGTCGGAAGAGAGCATATTCTTGGAGAAATGGCGAAAACAATTTCTGCTTCACGCTCTGAACTCAAGGATACGGCTCCACAGATTTTGACCATTGAAATTGATAAAGACAAAATTGGTGCTGTCATTGGTCCAGGTGGTAAAAATGTTAAAATGCTTCAGGAAAAATATGGAGTGACTGTTGAAATTGATGATTCTGGAATCGTGAAAGTTATTGGTAACGACAAGAAGAAATCTAATGATGTTCTCAATCACATTGATTTGACTGTTAATGGTCCAAAAATTGGTGAAGATTACAATGCAACTGTCGTCACTATTAAAGAGTATGGAGCTTTTGTTGATATCGTTGAAGGCATTAGTGGCTTAGTTCACATTTCGGAACTTGCCGACGAAAGAGTTAACGATGTCGAAGAATACTTAAAAATTGGTGATCCTATTAAAGTTAAAGTTCTCGATGTGGATCGCTTTGGAAAAATTAAGCTTTCAGCGAAAGCGGTTACTCCATTGGAAAAGAAGTATGAGAGCACAAATAAAGACAATAAAGGTAAGCGTTAAGAAACTTCCTCACTTCGATGAGGAATTAACACTTCCCTTTTATGGTTCTGCTGAAGCAGCTGGTGCAGATGTGAAGGCATGCTTTGAGGACAAAGGCTCATTAGAGCTAAAGCCTTTTGAGAGAACCCTAGTCCCAACAGGGCTTTCTTTTGAAATCCCTGCCGGCCACGAGATTCAAGTTAGACCGCGTTCTGGGTTGAGTCTCAAAACTGGGCTTGTGATTGCAAATTCCCCTGGAACAATCGATAGTGATTATCGAGGGGAGTTAAAAATTATTGTGGCAAATTTCTCCAATCAAGTAGAAGTTATCGAGCACGGTCAGAGAATCGCCCAGTTAGTGATTGCTCCTATTTATAAAATAGGATGGGATGAAGTCGAGGTACTGTCGCATACCCAGCGTTCTGTCAGTGGTTTTGGTTCGACGGGGTTTTTTGAGTTAAAAGAGTAGAAAATTATGGATTTTTGTATTTCTTATCATAACTGCACGACTAAAGATGAAGCCTATGAATCAATCAAGACTCACATAACGCCTGAAGTTCTTGAGAAATATAAAGTTAGTCCTTCTTTTGAATACGATGAAACCAATAAGGTTATCTCAGCAAAAGGAAGCGGTTTTAGCTTTAGTATTCAGTTTCAAGAAAATGAAGCTCACGGAACATTAGAATTGAGTTTTTTATTAAAACCTTTAAAGGGGAAAGTGATGGAATCCCTTGAAAGACAGTTGAGAAAGTACCTTTAAAAATGAAATACCAAATACACATTGCTCCGCTCAATAAATCGATCCCCGTTGAAGAGGGGCAGACTTTATTGGAAGCTTTTAGAAAAGCTGAGGTTTTTATAAAATCGAGTTGTGGAGGCTGTGCGAGTTGTGGTGAATGTGTTGTCAAAGTTCTTGAGGGAAAAGATCATCTTCTAGAGCAAACGTTTGAAGAAAAAAGACTTTTAGGTAATGTTTTTCACATCACAAGTGAGAGATTGAGCTGTCAGACCAAAATTTGTGGTAATATAAAAGTAGATATTGGTGGGCACGATCAAAGAGAATTAGAACACGAACGAAGACGTCGAGAAACGAAAAAGATTTTACTTAGAAAATCTAAAGATGTGGAAAAAAAAGAAGTCAGTGATCCTACCCCAGCAAAATCGAATGAAAAGCAAGGTGGTTTTAAGAGACCAAAAGCATTTAAATATTCAGAGGAAGAATAAGCTTGGTTCGATTTTTTTTCTTTGTTCTTTTTTTTATAGCTATCGCCGTATGGGAAGTCGTTATTCCCTTTAAGAGCGATTTTGCTTTTAGAGCGCGCCAAGAGCGTTGGCTCAATCATTTTGGCTTAATTGCTATTACTCAGTTTGTTTTAAAAATTCTCGTTCCAGTTAGCTTGGTTGGAATTGCAGAGTGGTGTTATCAAAAAGAAATTGGATTGTCTTATCTCTCTACTGATTGGAGTATTGGTATTCCGATAATTCAGTTTTTGGTTCTTGATTTTGTGATTTATTGGCAACATCGAATTTTTCACGATATTCCATTCTTGTGGAAGTTTCATCGCATGCACCATACAGAACGCTACCTTGATCTAACAAGTGCGCTGCGTTTTCATCCTGTCGAGATGATTATATCTTTTTTTATCAAAGCAATATTTATTGTTCTTTTTGGAATTTATCCAGCAATTGTGATTCTTTTTGAAATTCTTCTCAACGGCCTCGCCATGTTTAATCATGCAAATCTCAATATCCCAGAAGAAATAGATACACTCTTACGAAAGTTTATTGTCACTCCTGATATGCATCGAGTTCACCATTCGAGTAAGTCAGAAGACATTCATCATAATTATGGTTTTAATCTTTCGATTTGGGATTATCTTTTAAAAACGTATAAGAAAATTTCAAAAAATGACTTAGAAAACTTTTCTATTGGACTTCCTCTTTCCGAAAAACAGGGGAATCGTTCCATTGTGGATCTTCTCAAAGATCCCTTTGTTTAATCATCAGTAAAAATAGATTGATATACCAGCGAGATAGCGAAGATTATTTTCCATCTTATCAAATTCAAAAGCGGGAAAAACTGACATCATACTTCCCTTGAGAGACAAGTGATCGGAGAGCCTTATTTCTAGGGCAAAAGTGGCAAAAGCACTATCGGTTTCTTCATCTGCGGGATCTTCCGTTACTGTGATTGTTGAGTTATTAGTGTCATCGATAACAATGTATTCTGTCTCATAGCTTTTTATTTCTTTGGCATAGCCTAAAGAGATGAGAGGGCGAATACTCGACTTCACAGGAGCTAACAGTTGCCTGATACCAACACCCATACTGTGAGTTGTAATATAGCTATCAATTTTAGAAACCCACAAACTTGTTCCTGGGTCTGTAAAGTTTTGAGTACTTTGGCTATCAGATCGAGAATAGTTAATTTCTAAAGCAGTGGTGCTAAACACGTACCAAGCCAGTGTTCCCGTGTAAGTTTTGTTCTCTAGATTATTTTGCTCGTCTTCACCGTAAATACTTTTACTTAAACCATATTCTGCACTTAAATCTACCAAGGCATAAAGATTTGGTGTAATAATAAAGAAAGTAAAAAGATAAATAACGGAGTAAAGCACCTTCGTTTTCATGGCCATACAAAATTATACCGCAGGACTGAATAACTCAGGCATTCGGGGAAATTTTAGCCAATGAGTAAAGAGGAGATCCAGATGCCAATTGCTAGCATACTTTCTGTGGGGTTAGGAGGGATGTTAGGCGCCCTTTGCCGCTATTTTATTGTTCTGATTCCTGGCCTTGGAAATCTACTGACAATCTTTATTTCGAATGTTCTTGGCTGCTTTTTATTTGGATTTTTTTTAACTCGAGGACTTGAGAAGAATCTAAGTTTATTTCTTCTAACTGGATTCCTGGGAAGTCTCACCACTTTTAGTACTTTTGAAGCTTTGAATTATAAGCTCTACAGTGAAGGAAAAATACAGGGTGTATTCTTATATGTTTTGGCCCACGTTCTTGGTGGTTTTTTGGTATTTATCCTAGGGATGAAGCTCGGTGAGCGAAGCCTTTGAAGACAGGTCTATATAAATAACACCTTATGTTGTAAACATAATTAGTTGCCTGCTCTTGGTCAGTGTCATTTTGGCATCAAAAAATTCTTTAAAATCAAAAATTTAGGCGATTTTGTGTAATCATTTGTTAGAGATTAGTCCTTAAGATTTAAGCAACAAAAAGTTACAAAGGTATAGTTAAAAACTCAACAACAAAACATGGGAGTTCTATCAATGAGTACAACGAATGTGTCGTCGACGTTAGAGAGTTCGAAAGATCTTGTAAAAGATCGCTATCCACCGCAGATAAAATACATTGTCGGGAACGAAGCAGCTGAACGTTATAGCTATTATGGAATGAAATCCATTCTTACCATTTTCATGATCCAATACCTTATGATTGATAAAGTTGAAGCAACAACAACTTATCACATGTTCACGGCTGCATGTTACCTTTTCCCAGTCTTGGGTGGGTTTATTTCAGACCGCTTTTTAGGAAAATATAAAACTATTTTATACCTTTCTGTTGTCTATTGTGCCGGTCATGCTGTGCTTGCAGTATGGGAAAATCAACTCGGAATGTACTGGGGACTTGGTCTTATTGCTCTCGGGTCGGGGGGGATCAAGCCTTGTGTTTCAGCTCACGTAGGAGACCAGTTTGTTAAAGGCCAAGAGCATCTTTTAAGAAAAGTATTTGATCTCTTTTACTGGATGATTAACTTTGGATCGACATTTT
This sequence comes from Halobacteriovoraceae bacterium, assembly GCA_020635135.1. Lineage (GTDB taxonomy): Bacteria > Bdellovibrionota > Bacteriovoracia > Bacteriovoracales > Bacteriovoracaceae > JACKAJ01. The sequence goes on along the minus strand of JACKAJ010000015.1, from coordinate 468,060 downwards.
CAACACTCATTACTCCTTGGACATTGCAAGCTTATGGGCCAGGAGTTGCCTTTGGTATACCAGGCGTTTTGATGGGAGTTGCAACACTTCTCTTCTGGATGGGACGCAATCACTTTGTTCACGTTCCTCCAACTGGAAAAAATCCTCATTCACTTCTCCGCATCTTTGTATCGGCTGTGAAAAACAGAAAGCCAGGTGTAAAATTTCTGGATGGAGCCACCGAAAAGCATTCTTCTGAAGCCGTTGAAGGTGTTCGAGCAGCTCTTTCCGTTGGACTCGTCTTCTCAATGGTAACGCTTTTTTGGTCAATGTTTGATCAACACGGATCAACTTGGGTTATTCAAGCTAAAGAAATGAACCTCCATTTCATGGGGATGGATTTATTACCTTCTCAAATATCAGCTTTAAATCCAATTATGGTAATGTGCCTTATCCCAATCATGTCTTATGGAGTTTATCCCCTCATAGGTAAATTTATAGAAGTGACTCCCTTGAGAAAAATGGGAGTAGGAATGGTTGTTGCTGCTCTATCTTTTGCGATGGTTGGGTTGATTCAAACAGAGTTGGATGCTGGGAATAAACTCAATGTTATGTGGCAGTTCTTCCCATACCTAACAATTACAATTGCAGAGGTGATGGTTTCAATTACAGGACTTGAATTTGCTTATACTCAAGCGCCAAGAAGTATGAAATCAACGATTATGAGTTTTTGGATGTTGACGATTTTTGCAGGAAACCTTCTTGCTGGGGTAATTTCGCAAATCAATGTTTTTGAAGGAGCTCACTTCTTCTACACATTTACAATAATGACACTTGTAGCGGCTTTCATTTTTGCACTTATTGCAAGAAAATTTAAAGAAAGAAACTACATGGAAAAATAATTAATTCGCTTTAAGAATTATATCCTTGGGGGCCCTTGCTTAATTTGTTTGGCAATATTGAGCAAGGGCATTTTTCATTCTGACGGGCTCTTTTGTTTCTTTGAGATAAGGGATGAAGTTCCCATACCATTTAAAATCAAAAAATTTATCCCCATTCTTGTATTGATAGATAAAAGGAGTATCAGGGTAATTGCTATCAATAAAATAAAGGTTATACCCTTCTAATGTTTTTGAAACTTTAAATACCAGCCAAGCATGGGCGACAATGCCACTCATTTGGAGCATTGTGTAGGCTATATTTTTTTCAATTTCAACATTCTGGTAGAGTCTATCAATTAAGTGAAGTACATAGTCGGAAGAAGCTTTTGATTTCCCTGATAATCCGGCAATCCATTTCTGGAAAACAAACCCATCGCGTAGTTGCCATTGGTTGAGTTTTCTCTGAATGAGTTTAGAGTATTTCGTTGAAAATTGTTGGAGGTTTTGAAAACCAGGGATTTTTGTTACGACCCTTCCTTGGATAATCTTTCGAATAATTTTTTTAATTTCAGAGGTTTTAGTGGGGGCGGGAAGATCAGGTCTGAAATAGGCAAGGTAAAGGGCATTTCTTTGAAACCTTGAGTGCCACCAGCAAACCCCTCCGTTAAACAATCCCCCCTCATTTTCAAAGCTTAAGAGGTTCTCTTTGTTTAAAAGAGAAGAATTTAGCGTTTTAAAATTAAGTTTGCTTTTACAAAACTGTCTTCTGGCTGAGAACTCTTCGCCCTGGAGTGAAGTGTTTATTAAAAAAAGCGATATCCCTATCATGATGATTTTAGTCACCTTTAACCTTCCTTGGTATTAACTTTTTTAACTCTTGATAATATTTTGACTTTTAAGCTTATGAAAGATCTAGTAAAAATAGGGTAGTTAATAGTTTTGTAAGAATTTATAAGTATAGAAGATTACTAAAGAAAAGGATGAGAAATGAAAAAACTGGCCATTGCAACTGATTTTAGCCAACAAAGTGACCTTGCCGTAAAGGGAGGTTTAAGTTTAGCCAAGATGCTTTCAGTTCCAGGAGTTGTTTTTCATTGGGACCAAGTTATTAGCCGTATAAAGAACCTTGACCTTATCCCTGACCTTGGAAAAATGTATAAAGACACTGATGGTGGCAACAAAATACCTGCTCACTTGTATGAAGACTTTAAAGAGCAATTACAGCGAATTGGTAAAAGTGAAAAAGACATTTCTCTAGAGATGGTGGAAGCAATCAATTTTGAAGATGTTAAAGACTATCTCGATAATCTTGATAAAGAAGGTGCACTTGTTGTGGCAGCAAGCGATAAAGATTTTTTGGGAAGATTACTTTTTGGAAGCTTTGTTGAAAAAGCTATTTTCAATACTTCTCAAAAAGTTATTCTCCTTAAAAATGAAGTGAAAGCCCCCATTAAAAAGGTTGGTGTGTGTTTTGATCCAATTCAAGACAATGAACGTGTTCTCGATGAGGCTATTAAAATGGCCAAGGCTTTGAATGCCAACATCGATATTATTCATGTTGAATCTTTTGACTCTCGTGAGATTTATAAAAATGTTTTTCTTACTGAGAGTGATGTTGAAAAAAATAAAAACAAGTATATCGTTGAAAAGAAAGAGCTCGTTAAAAAGAAATTTGCTGAATACAAAACGAAGATTGATGCCAAAGGAATTAAATGTGAAATCGATCTTATCGTAACAGTGGACCGAGAGCCAGCTGTCGATCTTGTAAAGCACTTGAATAAAAACCCCGTTGATTTGCTTTTTATTGAACCTCATCCAGGGTTCATGAAAAGTTTTCGTTTTAATAGTACGAGCTATGATCTCATTAAGCATGTGCCAGTTAATTTTGTGATTATTAAAGAGCTATAGTTTTTGACTAATAAATCTTGATTAGATCACTCAGAAAGGCTAAGCTTTATTCTACTTTCTAATTTCAGTAATCCTAAGGAAAGGGGGATAAAGTGTTAAAGGGATTTTGTTTTGCCGCTTTGGCTTTAATGTTGTCAGTTTTTTCTATCCAAGGTTTTTCAGAGTCATCAAAAATTTACCACGTCAAAATAGTCACGCACGAAAAGTCTGAAAGAGCCTCAGCTGCAAGCATCACACACTTGCTCGAAATTAAAAAAAATTACGTGACTGCTTATGTGAATAGTTTTGACCTTAAGGAGTTGAAGAGAATTTTTGGATCGAGAGTCCGAGTTCTCAAGGTTTATGACTGGAAAAGAGAACTGGCTCGCAAGAGAAATAAATCTAAAATTGAGTTTCCAGAGGGAGATGAGCCTTATCACACTTATCAAGAAGTCGTCGATGAACTCAATAAACTCGCAAAAGAATACAAAACATTTGCAAAAGTTTTAAGCCTAGGGAAAACGATTGAAGGGCATGAGCAATTGGGTATCAAGATCAGTGGAAGTGGCTTTGCCAATGAAAATAAAAAGCCGGCCATGATGCTTATGGGGTCTCATCATTCTCGAGAGCATTTAAGCACAGAAGTTCCATTAATGCTTGCAGAGTATTTTCTTAAAAAAATATCTACAGATTCACGGTTTCACTCTGAAATGAAAAATAGAATCGTTTATATCTTTCCCGTTATCAATATTGATGGAAAGATTCATGATATCCAGGGGCAGACTTATAAGTATTGGAGAAAGAATCGAAAAGATAATGAAGGTTCGTCTTGCAAGGGAGTGGATTTAAATCGCAATTATCCAGTTGATTTTGGAGGTTCAGGGTCTTCAAGTTCTACTTGTAGCGATGTTTATCATGGTGTTGCACCATTTTCAGAACCTGAAACTCAAAATATAAATGAGTTTGTAAAAAAACATGACAATATAAAAACGATGATTTCTTTTCACACTTATTCTGAACTGATCTTATACCCATGGAGCTATACTTATGACCCCATTGGTGGGTTAGATGAAAAGGTCTTTGCCAAAATGGCAAAAGATATGGCCGAATGGAATAACTATACACCCATGCAGTCTTCAGGTTTATACACCTCTTCGGGAGACACCTGTGATTGGGCATATAAAGAGCACGAGATTTTCTGTTTTACATTTGAGCTTAACCCTAGCTCAGCAGGTGAGGGGGGATTTTATCCTGGAGCCGAAATGATTCAGAAAGCTTTTCAACTCAACCAAAAGCCTGTGGAATATTTGTTAGAATATACTGATGATCCTTATCGCGTTTTAAATCGTCGTCGTTAAAATGAATTAAGACTGGGAAATAAGATAAGAGTTATAGTATCTAAGCTTTTGCGTGAGATATTTAGATCTTTTGATGAGATTTTCAAGCTCATTCATATTGAGATCACTCGTTTCGTGTGAGCACTCTTCCGCGAAAAAATATTTTTGGTAAAAGTAATCACGCTCAATGCTGGCAATATCTTCATTTTCAATTGTATTGTCCAATGAAGTTTCATCTGATTCCCATAAGGGACGATCATAGGTATTTTCGATGTTTTCTGTCCCGAATTCATTGAGTAAAGCTTCGAGAGGATCGTCAACAAACTCCTCTTGATTGCTTAATGATTCTTGATCAAAACTGTAAATTTTAAACCTTTGAGGTATTTTATCCCCGCCCTCTAAGTTGTCCATTCTCTATAGCCTCCCCGAAATTAGCCTCTTTTGAAAGCTTAGCAATAAATTATTTAGAGATAAAGAAACCCTGTTATCTCTACAATATCCCATCTTAAAGTGTCTAAAGTTTGAATATTAGGACTAGTTTAGAGAAGGTAAAAATGATAGATTTTCAATTTAGCTCTACAGTATTTTTGGAGAAATCCGATACTGTAACTACCTAAAAATAGTAAAATTTAATGAATCGATAGGTGATAATTTGGGAGCTGCTGAAAAAAAACAATTAGACTTCGTTTTGCTAGATAGATCCTATCTCACTGGTCACAGCAAAATCCCCTGTGATCTCTACTTAAAGTCTAATACTCGCTATTTCAAAAGATATAAAGAAGGCGATAGTGTGACTATCGATGAAATTCTTACAGAATTAGGTGAAGATATTCATCTCTATATTCGGGCTGAAGATTATAAAGAAATGGTTTCACCAACTCTTCCAGACTTTGATGAAACAATGGCGGAAGAAGAAATTCATATCATTTCTGATAAGAAGTTTAACGAACTCATGAAATCACTTAAAAATAGTAAAAGTGAGTGGTCTCAAGCAAGAGTCGAGAAAAGTGTTAATTGGCTGAAAAAAGTGAGTAAATCTAACAAAGATCTTCTTCAGCATTTAAAAAAATTATCTTCAGACGATCTTTCTTTTTCATATAAGAAAGTGCAAATTCTTTACTTTCTTTTTATGAATTCAATCACTTCAATTCAGTCTTATGCCTCTGATGCTCTTAAAATTCTGACTTATATGGCATTTTTCTGTGACTGCGAACTAGAACAGGATAAAGAGACAAGAATTTTAACTCAACACGATCTTCAAATAGCAGATCTTACTGATGAAGAGTACAAAAGAGTTATTCATCACCCTATGGCCGCAGCAAAAACAGTCGCTGGAATTGATGGTCTTCCTCATGGTCTTCCGACTTTTATCATGCAACATCATGGTAGCAAATCTGGCTTTGGTTTTCCTGTCGATTTAAGTTATAACATTTCTCCGATGGCCCAAATTTATTTGGTGTATGAAAGATTTGCTTGGTATCTCATTGAAAATTACGGAAGAATCGATATTCACTTTCTTATCCGTCATCTAAAAGAAGAGTTTGATAAAGGTGTTTACGCTCAAGCTTCTCGCTCTATTGAAAAGTCATTTGATAAAGTTCTTTAATCTTTTTAATTCTCTCTACAGTCGATTAGCGGTAAATTTTTCCGAATTTTCTAAAGTTGTATGAATAATTACGTATAATGGTGTTATGGAAAAAGAACTCGACAAAAAACAAATTCTTCATTGTCGAAACTGCCAGTATTACCATATCAGCTGGGATATCTCTCTACCTCATGGCTGTAAATTATTTAATATCAAATCCAAAACACTTCCGATGAATATTGTTAAAAGTTCATCTGGTAAAGACTGCCAGGGATTTAAAGCTAAAACTAAAAAATAAAATCAAGGTCCAAGTGGACCAGGTCCTGGTCCTGGATTCGTTGATGGACCTGTTGGGGTATTCGCTAATTGGCAATAAGCCCCAATCATTGGAAAACCATTCGGACTTGTTGTTTCATCTGTGCATTGGCCTGCATTACAAAAATAACGAGGTACCGAAGGTGTCGATCCACTTGGGCAGTTGAGGGCGCAACAATCGGCTTGTGTTGTACAGCTCCCCCCTTTAGGTGAACATGTATTTCCACTAGGAGGACCACTACTTGGGGTGGAAGCAATTGATCTATCTTCGCAAACGGCGGAGCCATTGGATATCCCTGTGAGAACTTGGCCTGAAGGGCAAGCAACATTCATGCTTGAACATTGCACAGAAATCGTATTTCCATTAGCACTGATTCCCGATAAGTATTCACCTTGGGGACAATTGGCATTTCCAATATTGATATTTGGATTATTTGTCGTATTTGTGTTGGTATTTGTTGTTGTACTTCCCGATGGAGGGTCGATACAAATGGGTGAAGCTGATGATGTCCCAATATTATAACCAGCTAGGATTTTACCACCAGAACATCCACCACTCATACTTGATAAGACACTTCGATTGTTTTGTGACCTCGAAGTATTGGCTGTAATGATAGGAGAGTTAGCTGCTATCCATGAGCTGTTACTTTCGGAGCGTGTTTTATTAGCAGCAACAATAGGAGCGTTTACCGTAATCCAACTACTATTTGAACTAATTCTAGCTTCGTGGTTAGTGAGTATGGCATCGTGATTATCAAGTCTTGGGTCGATAACAGTGTTGTAGTGACTGACTATTTCTGCCTGCACTTCATCTTCAACAAGTGAGTAGGCATCTTGACATCCACTTCCTGAAACAACTTCTTCAGCTGCAAGGGGCTGACCATTGGCACACCGACATTCACCAGCCGTATTAACAACTCCACCTAAAAATTCACAGAGTTGAGCAAATTTTTCTTTGAAATTCGAAAGGTCTTCAACCCCAAGGCAAGTCATTACTCCGCTATTGTTATTAAGTACGATAGAAAAAACTTTACTTGATGATTTAGGACCTAATGGGGTTCCTTTTTTGTCATAACGAATTTGAAAATTTAATTTAGTGTCTGATTCTTTTATGATATTTAGACCATTTAGAATAAAGCGATCTTCAATGTCTTCACCTAATTCAGCAAAAGTACTTGGAGGAGTATTGGGATCATCGCCCTCGACACTCATAAAAGAGAAATTATTTGCAGCCGTATTAGATCCAACTGCCGAATTGAAAACAGTATTGAAAAGAGTTTGGTTCGCATTAATTGTGGCATTACAACTGGCAGGGTGATTAAGAATATTCATTATGTTGCGGTTAAAATCAGTAATTGAAACACTGGTGTCGTAGTTGCGAGCTGATTGGTTCATGTATTTGTTGTTGGTAGCAATATAAAGTGTTAAGGCTCCAAGCAATCCAGAAGCCACTAAAACTTCGACCAGACTCATTCCTTTTGTTTTCATAATTTTGTCCCTACAAAAAGTAACACCCGCTTCTCTATTTTACTGTTAGATTGAATTTTCACCAAAATACAGGTGTTTTGAAGTGGACTAGATAGGAGATCCTCGCTTTTTTGCCAAAAGATTTTGGCAAAATCTTTGAGTTAACAAGAAATTTGCATTTGAAGGTTGTTGATTTTTGGTAATGCAAAGATGTCCCTATTTGGAGGAAAGTGAAATGGTCGCGATCAATGATAAAAATCGCCAACTCTCATTGGCAGGAGCCTCTATAGTGGAAAAAGTCGCTAACTGGTGGATATTAATAAGCTTAAACCTTTAAAATCCTTAGGCTTCTTTTATTCAAGCTATAATGGGTGTATGCGATCAAAATGGGGAATTGTATTTATTTTTTTAGTAGGGGCTTTAAATGGCTTCGCAGATCCCTGCGATTCTTATCAACAAGCATTGAACTCAGTGGATCCTGATTCTGAGGAATACCAAAGCGCTTACAGCGCCCTCCAACAATGTTTAACTTATTATAATGTTTCAGAGCAGACAGATGGAAGAGGAAATGCTTCTGTCAATTCACAACAGACGCAAACAGAAGATGTTTCAGCCGATCAACTTTCTAAAAAAGCAGAGTCTACTAAGAATATCATTTATGAGATGACTCAAGGAGAACTCAAAAACGATATTTTCTATTATGGAAGCTGTCCAGATCAAGGTTTCTATTATGTTCCTGGTATTAAGCTTTATTGCCAATGCCAAGAAGGTGAACAAGCGACATTAGATTATAATGCTTGTAAAGAACTTGTGGATGTTCTCTCTAGTTATGAAATGATGAATCAAGAGAAAAGCAAATTTTATCAAACTCAAGATCAGATAACGAATTCTAATAATAAAGCAGTTCTGGAGACCACAAAAATACAAAATCAAGATGTGACTAACAAAGGCTTTGAGTTACAGGATAAGCAAATTGCTAGAGTTCAAACTCGAGAGAAACTCAACTCAACTGCACTTGCTCTAAAACAATCACTATTCCAAAAAATAGCAGCTCAGTGGCCAACTCCTCAGAATTTTAAAAAGAAGTGTAATAATGTTTCGGGTGAAGAGGTTGCTTGTGCTAGTGCTGAAGAGAGCCTTTCAAATAATATGTTTCTTAATCAACAACAAAGAGCATTTCTCTTTCAGCTAATATCGATGACTGTAGAAGAGCAAGCTTCATCTATTGCTGCCTTAAACGATCTGTCCAACAATAGAGACGTCCTAAATCAAAATTGGGCTTCTTATAAATCCTCGACGACAGTAGATTCATTTTGTGAAAAAAATCCTACTCATGTGGACTGTCAGTTACCACAAAGTGGATACAATCCAACGGTTGGTGGAGGACTTGATTCTGGTTTCACTCCACTCGGTGGAGAAGATGGTGCGATCACGAGAAGAGGAACTGCAGATGCTTCAGCTAGTGGAGCAGCGACTGGAAGTGGATCTTCCGGCCAGAGCGCTGTGTTTGGCACTGCCAGTTCTAGTGGAGGATTCGACGATGCCCCTCCAGGAGCTCTCGTTCCAGGGTACAAATCTGGATCGGGTGGAGCATCGGGAACTGGGGGATCGGCTGGTGCAGCGGGTGGAGCTCGGACTTCCCCGGCTCAAGCCTCTAAAGAAGAAATTGCGAAAGGGAAGACCCAGGGTAAAAAGGGTATGTATACAGCGAAGTCCGCAGGGAATTATAAAAAATCAAAGAAGAGAAGACGATCTCAAGGAGCTCGATCTTTATCAGGTTTTGATAAGATTTCGTCAAAGTTCAAAAGCCCTTTTGAGAAGAGTGCTGAGAATCCTTTTAATAAACTCTTTAATAGAGGGAAAAATGGGAAAAAGTTGGAACCAGTCGATCGCTCTGTTGCCAGCAGTGTTTCTCGATCAAAAGCAAGTCTATTCAAGCGTATAACACGTGTTCATCGCAAAAAAGTCGAAAATAACGAATTGATGATTTACAATCTTTATTAATCACCACTATTATCCTCCCCATGGATATTAAAAGTGCTAAAATTTTCAATTTTGAATACATTGTTCAGGATTCCGATTTGGATATCTTCCATCATGTCAATAATTCTAAATATTTTGTGATTTTTGAAAAAGCGAGATGGGACTTTATTACAAATAATGGATTTACTGTTGAAAAGATTCAAAAAGAAAAAAGAGGTCCGGTCCTTTTAGAAGTCAAAGTCCGATTTAAAAGAGAATTAAAAAGTGGAGATGTTATTAATATTGTTTCTCAAGCGAGTGAATTTGATGGACGATTTTTGACAGTTCATCAAATTATGAAAAGAGATTCAGAAAACTGTTGTGAAGCTTTTTTCAAACTAGGATTTTTTGATACTGAGAAAAGGAAAATGCTTCATCCTGATAAAGAATGGATTGAAGCCTGTGGGATCATATTAGAAGAATAGGGTAGCAATGGTTCCTCACGAACAGTATATGAAGATTTTTAATAAAGATCCCAAGATGAAAGATCTCATCAAAATTGTGGGACCCTGTACTTTAGAAGTGCCCAAAAGACCTCGCCTCTTTTCTTCATTGGCTCGAGCAATTGTTTACCAGCAATTATCAGGAAAAGCTGCTCAAACAATTTATGGACGATTTCTTGCTCTCTTTGAAGCAACAAATGCCACTCTAAAACCTGAACATGTTCAGCAGGCTTCACTTCCAACTTTGCGTACAGCAGGCCTTTCAGAAGCGAAAGCGAAATCAGTGAAAGATCTTTCAGATAAGATACTCGATGGAACTTTACCATCAATCTCTAAGCTCAAAAAAATGGAAAATGAAAAACTCATAGAAACCTTAACGCAAGTCCGAGGTATTGGTCCTTGGAGTGCTGAAATGTTTATGATGTTTACCCTTGGAAGGGAAGATCTGATCTCAACAGGTGATTTAGGACTGCAAAAAGGCTTTGCCAAGCTTTACAATAAAAGAAAACTACCGACAGCTGAACAGTTTTCCAAGGCAGCTGAAAATTGGAAACCCTACCGAACAATCGCTTGTTGGTATTTGTGGCGAATTTTAGATCTACCAAATAATTAAAATAAGAAAAAAAGACAAGACTTAAGATTTAAAGGCCTCCTAGAATAAGGAGGCCTAACGGTATTTTGTGTGCTTGGAAGATAGAGCTCACTATGAGCTCAATTTTATTAGTAATGAATAACAGTTCGGCTGTAGCGAAAACCGGCATAATCTCGACCGTAGCGTGTTTCTTTACAAACGTAGCGGTCATAGCCGTAATAGTCATTGAGATCAATGGCTTCACGGATACACATATCAACGGCAATGTTACAGCTAAAGTTACCAAAGAAGGTACGCTCGATCATTGAATAGCTAGGATCGTAGTAATCTTCGTCTTCAAGAACAACATTACAGTGATCAATTTGTGAGTACCGATAGCGAAGTCCATTAAAAACATAGTAAGGGTAGTTGTCGTAATAGTAGCCATCACCGAGAGCCACATGCCAGACGATACCCCAGTCTCTATAAACATGGGCCCCGTGGTAGTGATTTCTGTGGTAGTCATAGTAAGAACGACCATTCCAATAGTTTCTATGTGAATCTACTCTTCTATAAGGAGTATAGTTTCTTCTTTGATAATGCTGTTTTTTGTATTCGCTTGTGCGAGTTCTTGGAGGGTTGTATCGTGGACCTTTTCCATGATCGTCTCTTCTACGATTTGGATCATAACTAGGTCCTCGTCGATCTGTCGATTTTGAATAGCCCCCTCGGTTATCATGATGATCACTTCCTCGTGAGCCACTACGACTATAATCTCCTCTTTTTGAAGAGTGAGTCGAGTTTTGTGATGAACCTGTGCGCCCAGGTGGATCAGTTCTACGAGTTCCTCGATCATAAGAGCCACTTCGGCTATGGGATGACGATGAACTGCGAGTCCCTTCAGATGAAGATCTTGGGGATTTTCGAGTTTGTGAAGAACTTGATGACCTCGACGAACCTCCTGATGTTCTTTTACTTTTACCGTAACTTGGCCCTCTCTTCGGTGTCGATTGAGAGAAAGCGTCTGTGTTGAGGGCCATGAAAAGAATGACCGAAATAAACGAATAACTCAGATGATAGAGTTTCATTGATACCTCCTAAAATATTAATGAATTGCTGACTAATTCCTTTAGTTTCTTTGTATTTAAATTAACAAAATAAAAATAAAGTTAAAAAAGAAATAAACTCTCATTATATTGATCCATTGGGGTAAAAAAGACACCACTTAGAAATTTGTATTCACAAATAGAAAGAGAAAAATAAAGGAGACTATAGAGGTAAGAATATTTCTTACATTAAGAAAATTTTTGGGGTCATTATGGCATCGAAACACTTGTGCAATGCTGGTAATAGCGAGCCAGATCGCGAACAATAAGTTCTTTCAAAGGGAATTCAATTTCTTGGATATTTCTTTTGAAAATTTCAAAAGTATAGGATTTTTGGAATTTCAAGGACTCAGATCGATGAGAATAGTGCCAAAGTTCTCTCGAAATAGGGAGGTTGTCGGAAGCAAATGGGCGGTAAAAAATTTTATTGTTATCCATGAATGTTCTTAGATGAAAACATGGTCCACCTTTTTCATATTCATTATTAATCAAAAGCAATTTTTGATCTGTATTTTTAAATTCGGTATGGTCATAGAGATCGAGGTCTGTCCCCCAATGATGCCTAGAACTTCCAGGGAGAGTGGTAAAATTTAAGATAGCAGAGAGAATTTGCTCTTCGTTAAGCTGTGAATATTTGAGTTTTTTTCCGTCACGATTGTAGAGGTCTCTTTTTCCCTCTGCTTTTTCAGACCATATTTTCAACTGATAGTCTAAGTTTCTATAAGAACTGACAATTCTTAAATCGATCAGTTCTTTCGTTGCGGAATCTTGAAGGTCAAGGAAATCATCTAGAATTGGAGTGTAGATGAGAAACTCCGTTCCCGGAACCTTCGTGAGGTGCGAATCTGTTCGTCCCGTAAGCTCTAAATAATCCATCTTTTATAGTATATTTGAGGTCTTGAGAAATTGAAAGAGCAGGAATTGTCGAAAGTTTTGACGGTTTTTTGTAAAGATGTAAGCCCCCCTCTAACTCCGTGAAGGAAATCGATACAATAGGGATAATTTAAAATTTGTATTGAAAGTCCTGAAGGAGGAATTATGAAATTTTTAGCACTACTACTCGTCTTAAGTTTCGGGAGTGTGTGGGCCCAAGATGTTAATGGAAGCAAATTACCTTTAACATCTGGAGAAGCAGAAGTACTCGAAAAGTATTTAGAAAACTCTTATGGTACAATTCATCAGTTAACGAGCTCATCTGTTAGTATTGATGGTCCAGAAGTTATTTTGGTTCGATCAAAATATTTCAATGAAAGTGAGGTGAATTTAACGATGAAAGCTGTTCTTCATAACGATGTTTGGCTAACAGCTGAAGATATTGCGATTGATAACGTTCTTAGCTTTGCTTACGATCTTGCAAATATTGATTGCCAAGCTGCTTATGAATTTATGAAAGATACATATGCTCAAGATATTGCTGATGGAAAAGTAAAGATGGAGTCACAAGAGCTCCTCAATAGTGAAGGAGAGCTTAAGCAAGTTCAAGTTTACTTAACATATGTAGAAAATCCAACTGGTCTTAACTGTGCGGAGAGAGGGGAAGTTCCTGTTAAATATTGTTTTGCTGACAAGTTTTCTCGCTTAGATACACTTAAAATTAAGTTTGATGGAGAACCTCTTGAAGGTGATGAAATTGAACTTTATAGAGTTAGTCTTCACCAACACCTTGGAAAAAAGAGAGACAAGCGCTTTAGTATTGAAGGAGTTGAATTGAGTTCTGCTGACAAAAAACTTATTGCGAAGCAAATCCTCAATACAAGAGATTATGATTATAAAAGAAAAAAGGGACTCTTTGGATTTATCAACAAAAAAGATGTCCAGGGTCAAACTGTAAAAAGTGATAAAGTGATTATTAAACGCAAGTAATAATTCCCTCAGGCTTGTGTGAAGAAAGGCTTAAGTTTTAAACTTAAGCCTTTTCATTTTTAGGGGATAAAAAATCTATAAATTCTTCAACTGTTTCACCATGACCTTCACAGCTTTGAGTGTCGCAAATTTGCCAACCACTTTCTTCAGAAGAATAAATCATTAAAAAACGAACAGAAAAGAAAGTTCTATATTTAATGAATTCTTTTGATTTTAGCCAAGATTTAGGAACTTCAATTTTTTTGTAAACTTCCGGAGGATAGACAACCGAACGCAAGGCTTCCCCAAAAGCGATCGGGTTACCGAGAGAAAATTGCTTAATTGAATTTATAAGTTCTTCAAAACCATCAAATCTTGTTAATTCAGGTTGGTAAAGTTTCCATTTTCTTAATAAATGAATGAGTGTACAGCTTGGAGAACGATAAGACTGATCATAGAGGGCATAATGAAGATTGGGATACGCTAAATTTTTATCTTTACTATAGGGTCTTGTTCGAAAAAATTTGCCATCAAAATAGTTTTGAACAATATGTTCTAGGGTTAAAAGGGCATTCTTCTTAAATTGTTCTTTTCCTGAGACTTCATAGAGTCGAGTGTGAGCTTCGGCAAAGAAGACGTAGTCTTCAAAATGATCAATATTGTTTTCTGTGGTTGTGCTATGATTGATTATTGTTTTTCCATCTTCTGATTTTTTGATGAAAGTATTGTGAATACCTTCTAAACAAGCATTGAGAAGTCCCTGAGCTTGCTTCTTTACGATTTCAATTTTTGAATATTGGATGAGATCACAAAGACTTGAAATAAGCATAAAATTCCAGCTAGCCACACCCTTTGTATCTGTAGCAGGAGGAACGCGTTGTTTTCGAGCTTGGTAAAGTGCCTGTTTGGTATTTCGAATGATTTCCCAATTAAGGGGATCGAGAATATCTTTAAGATGAGAGCGATTGATAGAAATAACATTAAGATTATTTTCAAAATTTCCTAGTGGTGTAACACCAAACCATTTTTTTAAATTATCAAATTGATCGGCCAGTTTGTCGTCATATTGGTTGAGAGCTTCTTCAAATTCCTCTTCTGTGAATGTAAAATAGAGCCCTTCCACACCCTCTGATTCTGCATCTTGAGCACTAAAAAAATAGCCATCTTCGCTTAAGAGTTCTGCTTCCAGGTATTCTAGAGTTAGAATGATAGCATCAAAAAAGATAGGTGAAGGGTAAAGAAGAGTGGTTTTCACTAAGAGTCGCAATAGACCGGATTGGTCGTAAAGCATCTTTTCAAAATGAGGAACTAGCCATTTCTTATCAGTGCTGTAGCGATGAATACCTCCGCGGATTTGATCAAAGATACCTCCACAGCAAATGGCTTCTATCGTTTTAATAATATGCTCTGCAAATTCTTTGGGAACGACCCCTTCTAAAATCTGTTCAATGGCCCATTCATAGTAAGCAAAACTAGGAAAGCGTGGGGGATCACCATATCCACCGTTTTCAGCGTCCTCATAGGGCTTAAGAGCATTGAGGATTGAAGAAGGTGATACGAAGTGTCCTTCAAATTTAATCTCTTTATTTGCCGAAATAGAGGGGTTCTTAGAGATTTCTTTAATAAGCTGATGGCCGTGTTTTTCGATCTCATCGAGATGGTTTTGAAACTTATCTACGCTATCTTTAGCCATTGTGAGAAAGCTTGGCATATTGTCAAAATCTTTCGGCGGAAAATAGGTCCCCCCTGCGATAGGGATAAGATCTGAGTTAGTAAAAAAATTGAGCGGCCAGCCTCCCCGTCCAAGGTTTTTAAGGGCTATTTGTTGAAAATAGGTATCGACATCGGGGTTTTCTTCCCTGTCTACTTTGATGGACACAAAGTTTTCATTAAGAAAATCAGCTACTTGAGGATCATCAAAAGTTTCCCGGCTCATAACGTGGCACCAATGGCATGAAGAGTAGCCAATGGAAATAAAAATTGGCATTTTTCTCTTTTTAGCTTCTTCTATGGCCTCATCACACCAAGACCACCAATGGATTTTTTGGTGGGAATGTTGCTTCAAATAAAGTGAAGAACTGTCCTTTAATCTATTGTAATCACGGGTTTTTTTCATAATTTATACTTGGTTTTTAGACTGAATTTGCGTTGGATTACCCACTTTTCTATCTTCGTGGAAATGGTTCGGATTTACAATGTTTGTATATCTGAAAAAGCTTGACTGGAGAAGTCCAGCTTTATAAGTAGCACGTTGGTGGAGTAAGATATGAAAAATTTAATCGAAAAAATCTCGGAAATACCGGCTATAAGCCTGTTTTCAACTTTTTCCTTATCAGTACTTTTAGTTGTTTTGGTTCTCTTTCCTGCTGCCAGTCAGCACAATGAAGATGCTTATAGCTCTAAGGAAATAGAAGAAATTCTTGTTTATTTTGAAGCAGAAGGAATTGATCTCCTAGAAAAAAGTAAAAAATATAACTTTTCTGAAAGTGTCATTTATTTTGAATCAGTTTCATATACCAAAATCAGAGAGTCTCAGCATTTAGAAAAAGAAGATTTTGAAAAGCGCATTCTCGACAATGTGTTTTCTAATATCCGCTCAAAAGCATCACGACTTATTCGTCCTATTATTCACCTCAGTGAAAAATACCAAGTGGATCCCTACTGGATTATGGCCATGGTTTGGACTGAGAGTCACTTTAATCATGAGGCTAAAAGTCATGTAGGAGCTGCAGGGCTTATGCAAGTTATGCCAAAAACAAGACGTTACTTAAAAAGAAAGCTTCATAAAAAAGGGATAGAGCTCGAATCTGAGAAAAGCTGGAGTGAGATTCAAGAAATTGCCAATGGCTTTAATAAGAAGGAAGAAAAACAAATTAGAAAAATTCTTTCTAATCTCGAGCTAGGAATTTACTATATTAAGAATCTTCAAAATCGCTTTAAAGACAGTCACTACGCTACAGTCGCTTACAATATGGGTCCGACTTGGGTGAGTCGATCAATTAGTAGCGGGGAAGAAGTCGCAAGTGAGTCTAACAAATACCTTGCTAAAATTAAGAGATACTATGGGATTCTGACTGGAACAGCTCAAAGTTCTCTCTTTTTGGTATCTCAACACAATTACAGTCCGTATCAGTATTAGGGCACGCCCTAGAGCAGTCTCTTCAATTGATCAGATTTTTGACAGTTTAATTGTAAACTCTTCAAGCTTCTAGGAAGTCCATTCTTAGAGGGTTAAAATGAAAAAAATGTGGAGAGTTTCTATGAAAAAATTGATGGTCTTTTTAAGCCTATTAATCACTTCGACCAGCTATGCTGGAGAGATTGCTGAATACCTTAAGAATTTTGATATCAACTTGGTTGCTAACGAAAACTATACTTTAACCGGAAAAGTCCATACGGGGAAACTCGTTGGAACAGAAACAGAATGTGCTCTTGTCTTTGAAGAATCTGAAGATTCTGAAATTCTCTATATAACGCGAAAAGATGGCATCCGTGCAGATATCATTATAAGAGAAGACAATCTTTCATTTTATAAAGATCAGCCTCAGAATGTTTCAACAACTGAAGGGGGAGAGCATGTCGTGACATCAGTCATAGAGTTTGTTACTTCGGCCCAAAAAGGTAATTCACTTGTCGTCATTGGACGGTATTCACTGGTAAATCCCCAAACAAATGAAGCTGTTTACTTTCAATCTTTGAGTTGTCAGCTCGATTAGAATGAGGCTATCTCTAGCGATTGGTCTTTTTTTGTGCTAATTCTAGGGTCTATGAAAACCAAAAAAGATCCTGTCGTTGCGATTGACGGTCCAGCTGGATGCGGGAAGTCATTAATTTCAGGAAAATTGGCCACTGATTTTCATTTTGTCAAAATTGATACTGGAGCGCTCTTCCGAGCGGTTGCTCTTTTTCTAAGCGAACATTTTAATGACTTGGAAACCTCCCTCAAAAGTGTGGATGCTTTTCAACTCCAAAAACTTTTAAGCAATTTGCAATTCCACTACAAAACAAATCCAGTCACGGTGAGTTTAAACGGCAAAGAGTATGGTCCAGAGCATTTGCGTGAGCATAGAGTTTCAGAATTAGCATCAATTGTTTCGGCGAATCCTGAAGTTAGAAAGATAATTGAAAAGTGGCAACGCAATATAGTGGAAAGTGGAAAAGATATTTATGTTGTTGAAGGACGCGATATTGGAACAGTGGTTTTTCCCAATGCGCAGGCAAAAATATTTTTAACAGCGAGTCCTGAAGTCCGAGCCCAGCGGCGATTTGTCCAGCTCCAGCAAAATGGGAAACTAGGGGAGCTGACGGAAAAAAAGATCCTTGAGGACATCAAAAAAAGAGATACTCGCGATTCAAGTCGAGAAATTGCACCACTGATGAAAGCAGACGATGCATTTGAGCTTGATACTAGTGACTTATCAATAGAGGAAGTGTTAGATACAATAAAGCAAATATTGACAAAACAAGGACTAATTAATGCTTAATCAAGAGCGCTTTGATGAAATTATAAATTCTTTCGATAAGATCAAAAATATTGCTGTGCTTGGCGATGTCGGAGTTGATAAATATACTTCGGGATCGGTTGAAAGGATATCACCAGAAGCTCCAGTGCCTATTGTGGAAGTTGAAAAAGAGTGGACTAAGCTGGGGTTGGCGGCAAACGTCTCTGACAATCTTGTTAGCTTAGGTATTAATTCAGTTCTTTGTGGGGTTATCGGTAGTGATCACAATGCCCAAATATTTGAAGAGTTATTAGAGAATCGAGGACTTTCAACCTGGGGGATTGTCCGCTCATCTGAACGAATGACGACTTTTAAAGAAAGAGTTGTCGCAAAGACTCAGCAGATTTGTCGTATTGATTATGAAAGTCTAAAACCTGTGGATAATAAGTCATATGATTTTCTGATGGATCGTATGAAAGAATTTAGCCAAGATTACGATGCTTTGATTATTGAAGATTACGCTAAAGGTCTTCTCAACGAAAAATTTTCCCAAGACATCATATCTCTTTTCACAGAGCAGAAAAAAATTGTAGCAGTAGATCCTTCTCGCAAAAATCCTCCTCAGTGGTACAGGGGAGCAACTCTTTTTAAACCGAATTATGCAGAAGCAAGTTTATTAATCGATGCTCTAGGCTATCACGGAGAGCGCAATAAAGAGAAAATGTGTGAGATCCTTTTGGAGAAGCTCAATCTCAATAAATTAGTCATTACTTTGGGAGCCGAGGGAATGATTTCCCTAGATCGAGAAGAAGGAAAAGTTAAGCACATTCCAACCATCGCTCGAGATGTTTATGATGTTTCAGGGGCAGGAGATACATCAATTGCGCTTTTAACGGCATCATTAATAGTAGGATGCACACTAGAAGAAGCATCTTGGATGGCCAATCTCGCTGCAGGAGTAGTCGTGGCCAAGAAAGGAACAGCGACAGTAACACGCAATGAAATACGCGATTACTATGCTCGAACTAAAGAAGACATAAAAAAACATTCTTAAAGTTATGAGCAAGCTCAATCCGGTACCTCAAGGTTTTTATTTCTTAAGTATCATTTTTAGCAAAAAATATTTCAGGATGAGTGATATATCAGAATTGGTAGAGCTCCAGTTCTTTCAAGATTACGATATTCTCAAACCTACTTATAACCCTTCACTGACTTATTATTCGAAAGAAATGGGGACTTTAGAATCACTCGATCGGGTTATTTTTGGATCTCTTAAGCCATTAGATAGAGACCAATTTGTTGATTGGAAAGTAAAAGCGACTTTTATCGAAGAAAAAACTGCGGTCAATGGCAATCGAATTATAAATATAGATGTGGGGTTTTTAAGTTTAGAACAAATGATCTTAGCAACTGGAAAGCCTTATGCTCACCGACTGTATCTTGCCAAAGGTGTCTACGCTGATCTTCAATACATTTACAAAAAGGGAAAATTTGAATTTCTTGCTTGGACTTATCCCGATTATCAGCATGAAGAAAAGCAGCATTTTTTTAAAGAACTTCGCAGCAAGTTATTATCCTATGACAAAACAAAATTCCTTGGGTATCATAAAAATCCATGATCGAAAAAATTGAAGAAATCTATTCCTCATTTAAAAATGAATTGAATGCACTGAGTAAGCAAGCGGAAGTGCTCAATCTTAAGGCTGCAATTTTAGGAAAAAAGGGATCACTTTCCGAGATTCTAAAAGGCCTAAAAGATGCTAGCCCAGAAGAACGTCAAAAAATCGGTCCGGTTTCTAATGAAATCAAAAAATCGATTGAGCGCGATATCATCGACAAGCTAAAAGCTATTGAGTTTGACGAGATAAATGAAAAACTTGAAAAAAATAGAACAGATTTTTCTCTGCGCGATTCTTTGCGAGAGTTGGGTCTTCAAGGTGGCGGCTTACATCCCACTCATCAAATTCAACGAGAAATTGAGGATGTCTTTCTTTCCATGGGATTTGAAGTCTTAGATGGGCCCCATATCGAAGATGAATACCACAATTTTGAGGCTCTCAATATTCCAGAAACTCACCCGGCACGAGATATGCAGGATACTTTCTGGTTTGCAGATAAAAAACATTTGCTTCGCACTCACACTTCGACCATTCAAATTCGTGGAATGAAAGAGAGAAAACCTCCTTTTGCTTTTGTAGGACCCGGAAAGGTTTTTCGCTCCGAGCGAACAGATACTACGCATGAAATGGCATTTCACCAGCTTGAAGGGATGATGGTGGGAGAAAAAATTAATACCGGCCATTTAATTTATTTTATGAAAACGCTACTTAAGGCTATTTTCAAAAAGGATATGGAAGTTCGGCTACGCCCTGGATACTTCCCTTTTGTAGAGCCTGGCTTTGAACTCGATATTCGTTGGAAAAAACCTGACCCTAAAGACGAGTCTGCAAGACACAGTGGATGGCTTGAGCTTCTTCCCTGCGGGATGGTTCACCCTAATGTTCTCAAAGCTGGAGGGGTTGATCCTGAGAAATACAGTGGCTTTGCCTTTGGACTAGGTCTCGATCGTCTCGTTATGGTGAACTATGCTATTGAAGATATTCGCTTACTTCACCGTGGGGATTTGAGATTTAATAAACAATTTGCCAGCTTTTAAGGAACAATAAAGTGCTTATTTCACTCGATTGGATTAAAGATTTTACTGAGGTCCCCAATATCAATATTCACGATATTGCCAACGACTTCACAATGAAAACTGCTGAAGTCGAAGAAGTCAAAAAGCTCAACGAACACCTTAAAGTCATTGTTGTCGCAGAAATCGTAAGTTTGAAGAAGCACCCAGAAGCCGATCGCCTCAATCTCGTTACATTTAATTATGGAGAAAAAGAGTTTAAAGAAGTGGTTTGTGGAGCACCCAATTTAGAAGTTGGCCAAAAAGTTCCCTACGCTAAATTAGGGACAACTCTTCCAAATGGAATAACTCTTGAGCCTAAAAAAATTCGAGGCTATCTCTCTGAGGGAATGCTCTGCTCTGCGACAGAACTGGGACTTGGGGAAGACTCGAAAGGACTTTTACAACTCGGTAAAGCTGCAGTGGTTGGCCAAACTATGCTGGAGCATTTGGAACTCAATCAAGACTACCTCATTGATGTCGATAATAAATCATTAACCCATCGACCTGATTTATGGGGAATGTATGGAATTGCCCGAGAGTTTGCGGCTATTTACCATAAACCTCTCAAAAATCCCTTTGATGACAAATGGAAAGAAAAACTAGAAAAGAATTTTACCAAAGATAAATCCCCAATATCACCAAAAGTTGAAAGTGATTCTTCTTGCCTTTCCTTTTGGGGATTAAGTGTTGATGGCGTACAAGTGGGACCTTCTCCAAAATGGATACAAGACCGCCTAATTGCAGTTGGCTTGCGACCGATTAATAATATCGTCGATATATCGAACTATGTGATGATGGAATTAGGATTGCCTCTTCATATTTATGATCGTGAACTTATTGGCGATAATACGATTCATATTAAGCGTCTTGGTCAAAATGATGTTTTCGAAACACTCGATGAAATAAAAAGAGATCTTATCTCAACTGACACTGTTATTTGTGATTCTCAAAAGCCTTTAGTTCTTGCTGGGATTATGGGGGGAGCTAATAGTGGTGTCCGCGATGAAACGACTAAAATATTTATCGAAGTGGCGAATTGGAAACCTGAAGAAGTGAGAAGAACTTCGGTTCGCTTAGGTCTTCGAACAGATTCATCTGCTCGCTATGAAAAATCCCTTGATTCAAAGATGACTTACCGAACTCTGCTTCGAACATTAGAATTAGTAAAAGAACTTTGCCCAGAAGCTTATGTTGTTGGAAAAGCAGAATATGACGGATTGGATTTAAGTAAAATTCCTGCGCTTCAAATTCAAACTAGTGTTCAGTATATTAATCGTATTCTGGGAACAGAGTTGGAGAGAAAAGAGATTGTTTCAATCCTTGAAAGTCTTGATTTTAAAGTTGAAAATTCTAAAAACGATGAACTTCAAATCATAGTTCCAAGTTACCGAGCGACTAAAGACATCGAGGGAGCTCACGATATTGTTGAAGAAATTGGAAGGATTATAGGTTATGAAACTATTCCTGTCGCTTCTCCAAAACTTGAAGTAAAACCAATCACATTAACAGCATACAAAAATGTGGAAAGAAAAGTTCAAGATTATTTTAGTCTCCATGCTAACAGCTATGAGATTATGACTTATCCTTTAGTTGGTGAAAAGCTTCTGGAAAAAGCTCATTGGAGTGATCTCAATAACGAATTAGTACTAGTAAATGCCCTTTCGCAAGAAGCAGATCGCATGCGTCCCAGTCTTCTTCCTTCGTTGATAGAAGCAGCATCTGTGAACACTAAAAACTTTGAAAGTTTTCGTTTCTTTGAATGGGGTAGAACTTATCACCCAACTGGTGATGAAAAATTTTTTCATGAAAAAAATATGGTAGGAGTTTGCTTTTATTCAAAAGAGAAATCGACCTTTCTTGAATTGTTAAACTCTGTTGAAAATTTTCTTAACTACGTTGGAATTAATTTTAAATTTCAAAATTTTTGTAGTTCAAAATTTAAAAACGATTACATCGCTGAAGATTGGAATGGATTGCACCCTTACGAAAAACAAGAAATTATCATTCGAGGAAAAGTAAAAGGGGCTTTAACAACAATTCATCCTTTGGTTTGTAGAGATTTTAAGATAAAAGGAAATCTTTCCATTGCTTTAATTGATCTTACAGAATTCACATCTGCTGAAATAAAAAAATCTCAAAGTTATACTCCACTTCCTAAATTTCCCGCGGCGAGCTTTGATTGCACTGTTTTGGTTGAAAAAAATAAGCCTGTTGCCAGTGTGTTTGATATTCAAAAGAAGTTAAAAATTAAAGACTTAGAATCCATGAAAGTCGTTCAGGTCTTCTCCCTTAATGAAGAACACAATGCCGTGACGATTCGGTTCGTTTATCAGGACCCTTCTAAGACCCTGGAGCCAGCAATAATCAAGGGTTACGAAGATAAATGTGTGGCAACTTTGGCTGATTTCGGGTATTCCCTGAAGGTCTAAAAAACCCCCAAAAAAAAATTAATTTTTTTTTATATTGGCTGTTGACTTCTGAATTATGTGGAAGTAATCTTCATATCCGCTTCACAATTTTTAAAGCAAAAATGAAGTTAGTTCTTTGACAATTAAATATGGTTTTTACACCCAAAAACACAGTTTTTGGGATGTATAGGAAGAGACGAGAAACAAGATATACCCGTAACTGGGTATAACCCGTTAATGACTAAGATTTGGCGCGAGATAGGACTCACAACCTGAGTTTAAGCCAAGTCGAAACAAATTCTTAATTGAGTTTGTTTTACTATCTTAATTTATTCCGAAAAAATATTGAGCTATTTAACTTTTAAGTAATACGAAATATCGGTTTACTTGGAGAGTTTGATCCTGGCTCAGAACGAACGCTGGTGGCATGCCTCATACATGCAAGTCGAACGAGAAAGTACCTTCGGGTGCGAGTAAAGTGGCGCACGGGTGCGTAACACGTAGGTGACCTACCTAGTAGTGTGGGACAACATCGGGAAACCGGTGCTAATACCACATGTGATGAATGACCTTGGAAAAATTCATGAAAGATGGCTTCTTTTTCTTCGTTTCTCGGTGCCAGGCACTTTTCGTTAAACTGTTGCGTTATAAAAATAACGCAACAGTTTAACGAAAAGTGCCTGGCACCGGAAAGCGAAGAAATAGCTGTCGCTACTGGAAGGGCCTGCGGGACATTAGTTTGATGGTGGGGTAATGGCCTACCATGGCTACGATGTCTAGGGGGTCTGAGAGGATGATCCCCCACACTGGAACTGAGACACGGTCCAGACTCCTACGGGAGGCAGCAGTAGGGAATATTGCGCAATGGAGGAAACTCTGACGCAGCAATGCCACGTGAGTGAGGAAGGCCTTCGGGTTGTAAAACTCTGTCCTAGGGGAAAAACGACATTATGGTTAATACCCATAGTGTGTGATGGTACCCTTGAAGAAAGCACCGGCTAACTTCGTGCCAGCAGCCGCGGTAATACGAAGGGTGCAAGCGTTGTTCGGATTTATTGGGCGTAAAGCGCGCGCAGGCGGATAAGAAAGTCAGGTGTGAAATCTCGGGGCTCAACCCCGAAACTGCGCCTGAAACTTCTCATCTAGAGTAATTGAGAGGGAAGGGGAATTTCACGTGTAGGGGTAAAATCCGTAGAGATGTGAAGGAACACCGGAGGCGAAGGCGCCTTCCTGGCAATTTACTGACGCTGAGGCGCGAAAGCGTGGGGAGCAAACAGGATTAGATACCCTGGTAGTCCACGCCGTAAACGATGAGCACTAGTTTTTGGAGGTATTGACTCCTTCAGAAACGTAGCTAACGCATTAAGTGCTCCGCCTGGGGAGTACGGTCGCAAGACTAAAACTCAAAGGAATTGACGGGGGCCCGCACAAGCGGTGGATTATGTGGTTTAATTCGAAGCAACGCGCAGAACCTTACCTGGGCTTGAACTCCTGAGAACTTGAGGTAATGCTCTTGGTGCCCTTCGGGGAACTCAGTGAGAGGTGCTGCATGGCTGTCGTCAGCTCGTGTTGTGAAATGTTGGGTTAAGTCTCGCAACGAGCGCAACCCCTATCTTTAGTTGCCAGCATTAAGTTGGGCACTCTAGAGAGACTGCCTGGGTTAACCAGGAGGAAGGTGGGGATGACGTCAAGTCCTCATGGCCCTTATGTCCAGGGCTACACACGTAATACAATGGTGCAGATAAAGGGAAGCGAACTCGCGAGGGGGAGCTAATCTCAAAAATTGTATCTCAGTCCGGATTGGAGTCTGCAACTCGACTCCATGAAGTTGGAATCGCTAGTAATCGCGGATCAGAACGCCGCGGTGAATACGTTCCCGGGCCTTGTACACACCGCCCGTCACACCATGGGAGTTGGTTCAATCTTAAGACGTGACTCTAACTTCGGAGGAGAGCGTCTACGGTGGGACCGATGACTGGGGTGAAGTCGTAACAAGGTAGCCGTAGGGGAACCTGCGGCTGGATCACCTCCTTTTAACGATTTTTGAAACTTTTTTAAAGTTTCTGATCGAGGTCAATCATTTTCGGTGCTCTTTGGAGCATGTTTCTTGTTTCTTCCTTTTTTTTCTTTCTATTTTTTGTTTTAAGTTTGTCGTGCATCGGACACTTTCAACTGCGACGTACCAAAGCGTACGCCTCGTTGAAACTGCCTCGCACTCCTGCTTAAAAGCAAAAAATAGTTCGAAAAAAATCAAAAATATATTTAACGAGCCAATTCTTTGGTTCGTCTTAATATCATTTTGCTGTTTTTTTATTTCGATAAAAGAATGGCGAAAAATTTTAGATTGGATACTAGGAGACAAACGGTGAAAAGCCGAGGCGTGGTCTTCCACGTCGCAGGTTTTGAATCCGTGAAGTCGACGAAGTAGACGAGCTGAAATTGTTCGATATTTTGATCTTTTATAATTACATAACAGGATTAAGAAAGTAGACGAGGATTAATCATCTAATAAAACTAAGATGAAGCTACTAAGGGCATACAGCGGATCCCTTGGCAGTAGGAGGCGATGAAAGGCGTGGTTAAACTGCGATATGCTTCGGCGAGTTGTTAAACACACTTTGACCCGGAGATACCTGAATGGGGAAACCCGACTATGAGAGATCATAGCCACTGTTTCGACAGAGCCAACGCAGGGAACTGAAACATCTAAGTACCTGCAGGAAAAGAAATCAAAAGAGATTCTGCTAGTAGCGGCGAGCGAAAGCAGAACAGCCCAAACCAGTATGCGTGCATACTGGGGTTGTAGGACTTGCATAAAGTGGAGAATGTTAAGAGAAGTGTCTGGGAAGTCACACCATAGAGAGTGAAAGTCTCGTATCTGAAAACGTTCAAAGCCGGCGAGTATCCTGAGTAAGACGGGACACGAGAAATCTTGTCTGAACCCGGGGAGACCACTCTCCAAGGCTAAATACTACCTACTGACCGATAGTGAACAAGTACCGTGAGGGAAAGGTGAAAAGAACCCCGACAAGGGGAGTGAAATAGAATCGTGAAACTGTATGCTTACAGACAGTCAAAGGGCTATTGTAAAGCCTGATGACGTACCTCTTGCATTATGACTCAGCGAGTTATGGTGTGCAGCGAGATTAAGCCGTTAGGTGTAGTCGTAGGGAAACCGAGTCTTAATAGGGCGATAGTTGCATGCTGTAGACCCGAAACGGGATGAGCTAGCCATGAGCAGGTTGAAGCGTGGGTAAAACCACGTGGAGGACCGAACCCGTTGTGGTTGAAAACACTTGGGATGACTTGTGGCTAGGGGTGAAAGGCCAATCAAATTCCGTGATAGCTGGTTCTCCTCGAAATGCATTTAGGTGCAGCGTCTGGAAATTTACTAACGGGGGTATAGCACTGACTTGGCTAGGGGGCCTACCGGCTTACCAAACCATATCAAACTCAGAATACCGTTAAGTATTATCCAGGCAGTGAGACTGCGGATGCTAAGGTCCGTAGTCAAAAGGGAAAGAGCCCAGATCACCAGCTAAGGTCCCTAAATCTATACTAAGTGGAAAAGGTTGTGGAACTACCTTGACATCTAGGAGGTTGGCTTAGAAGCAGCCACCCTTTAAAGAAAGCGTAATAGCTCACTAGACTAGTGGTTCTGCGCCGAAGATTTAACGGGGCTAAAGTATAGTACCGAAGCTGTGAACTTAAATTTATTTAAGTGGTAGAGGAGCATTGTGTTTACCGACGAAGGCGTACCGTGAGGAGCGCTGGAGGTCCCACAAGTGCTGATGCTGAGATGAGTAGCGATAAGGAGGGCGAGAATCCCTCCCGCCGAAAACCTAAGGGTTCCTGGGCCAGGTGACTCCGCCCAGGGTAAGTCGGATCCTAACACGAGGCTGAAAAGCGTAGTGGATGGGTAACGGGTTAATATTCCCGTACTTGGTAACATGAGTTTTACCTATGGAGTGACGGAGAAAGATAGCGATTCCGGGTGTTGGTTATCCCGGTCTAAGCGAGTAGGGAGTGTTGTAGGTAAATCCGCAACATATATATCCTGAGACGTGATGGGGAGGCCTTTTGGCCGAAGTTCGTGATTCTCTGCTTCCGAGAAAAGCTTCTATGGAATTGTGTTATCAATCCGTACCGTAAACCGACACAGGTAGGTGAGGAGAGAATCCTCAGGCGATTGGATGAACTCTAGTTAAGGAACTCTGCAAAATGATACCGTAACTTCGGAATAAGGTATGCCTTTGTTGGTGTAGTCACTTGCTGGCGAAGCCGACGGAGGTCGCAGCGAAAAGGGGGTAGCGACTGTTTATCAAAAACATAGGTCTCTGCAAACACGTAAGTGGAAGTATAGGGACTGACGCCTGCCCGGTGCTGGAAGGTTAAAAGGAGAGGTTAGCTTCGGCGAAGCTTTGAATTGAAGCCCCAGTAAACGGCGGCCGTAACTATAACGGTCCTAAGGTAGCGAAATTCCTAGTCGGGTAAGTTCCGACCTGCACGAATGGCGTAACGACTTCCCCACTGTCTCAACTAGAGGTCCAGCGAAATTGGAGTGCGCGTGCAGATACGCGCGACCCGCAGTAGGACGAAAAGACCCTGTGAACCTTTACTGTAGCTTGGCATTGGGTTTCGAGTAACATTGCGTAGGATAGGTGGGAGATGTTGATCCGTGCGTTCCGGCGTACGGGAAGTCACCCTTGAAATACCACCCTATGTTACTTGGAATCCTAACCTACAGCCGTCATCCGGCTGGGGGACAATGTCTGGTGGGCAGTTTGACTGGGGCGGTCGCCTCCTAAAGAGTAACGGAGGCGCACGAAGGTTCCCTCAGCCTGAATGGAAACCAGGCGTAGAGTGTAAACGCATAAGGGAGCTTGACTGCGAGGCAGACATGCCTAGCAGGTTCGAAAGAAGGTGTTAGTGATCCGGTGGTTCCGCGTGGAAGGGCCATCGCTCAACGGATAAAAGGTACTCCGGGGATAACAGGCTGATCTCCTCCAAGAGTTCACATCGACGAGGAGGTTTGGCACCTCGATGTCGGCTCATCACATCCTGGGGCTGGAGCAGGTCCCAAGGGTTTGACTGTTCGTCAATTAAAGTGGTACGCGAGCTGGGTTCAGAACGTCGTGAGACAGTTCGGTCTCTATCCTCTGTGGGCGTAGGAAATTTGAGAGAATCTGACCTTAGTACGAGAGGACCGGGTTGGACGAATCCATGGTGTATCGGTTGTGGCGCCAGCTGCATTGCCGAGTAGCTAAATTCGGAAGGGATAACCACTGAAAGCATCTAAGTGGGAAGCCCATCTCAAGATAAGATTTCTTAGGGAACTTGTAGACTACGAGTTTGATAGGCAGGGAGTGTA
This sequence comes from Halobacteriovoraceae bacterium, assembly GCA_020635135.1. Taxonomy (GTDB): domain Bacteria; phylum Bdellovibrionota; class Bacteriovoracia; order Bacteriovoracales; family Bacteriovoracaceae; genus JACKAJ01. The sequence continues at coordinate 439,730 of JACKAJ010000015.1, read as the reverse complement.
AGTTCAGTAATGAATTGAGCGGACCTGTACTAATTACCCATTTGCTTTATCTTTAGTTTTTTGATTAATCCTTTTCTATTTTTCTTAGTCTTGTTTTGTAATTATAAAAAATCACTTTAAGTCTTCTCCTTAATTAATAAAATTTATACTCACATGATTAAGTTTTTCAGGTAGGCGATGCTCGTGAAGCTGTATGGGTATACTGCGATCGAGCAGCAACGACCCTGAAAAGCTTAATCAGAAGAGTATACATTACTTTGAAAGCAGTGTTTAATGATCATCATTCGCTATTTTAACAAGGAGAAAATAATGAAATTTTTATGTGCTATTACAATTGCGTGTTCTTTTTTGGTAAGTGCCTTTGCAGATACCGCAAAGTTTGAGCTCGAAGGAGCTGGAGAAATGCTTCTTCAAAAAGTTAGCAAAGATGAAAAAACTTTTAAAAATAATGAATTAGCAAAAAACTTAGAATATAAAGTCTTGAAAGGTGATTTATATATTGATGAAAGTGGTGTCACTCTTAATCCAGCAAGTAATGATACTTTAGAAAAATTTAATGCCCTCTTTAATCATTTCCGCAATGTCACGGGTATTTATATCGGTCGACGCAATATTAAACCAGAACTTAAAATTATTGTATTTGATAAAGATGAAGTTTATCTGGACGATAGATTTGAAGGTGAGGAAGGAACAGTTGTAGGGCAATTGACGACTCCAGATTATTTAGAGCTTTCTCGAAAAATATTACCATTTGGTTCTTTTAAATATAGTAAAATTAAAAAATTACACTATTCCAGTGCTAAGCCGATTATTGGAACAATACAGAAAGTTCTCACTCAGTTTATGGAAAAGGGACAACTTGTTGATATGAACTTTGATAAAAAATTTGATGTATCATCTAAGAATTTTATCTGTAAGAAAAAAGGGCTGAAATACTTAAAATGTACTTTTGATTTTAAAGGATCAGCTGAAATCGAATTCTAATTTACAACTCGCCCGTCGCTTAAGAGAATTTCTCTTTTAGCTCGTGCAGCAAAATCTGGATCGTGAGTCACGAGCACAATTGTTGTTTTTGACTCGCGATTGATCTTATCGAGCATATCCATAACCTTGGCGGCATTATAGGTATCAAGATTTCCGGTGGGTTCATCGGCAAAGATATATTTGGGCTCCATGATAAGGGCTCGAGCAATGGCTACACGTTGTTGCTGTCCTCCTGACATTTGGGAAGGGTATTTGTGAATCTGATCAAGTATTTCAAGTTCATTCAGAAGTTCCTTGGCTCTTTCAACTTTTGAACTCTCAACTTTGAGATTGGTCGCCGGTAGGAGGACATTTTCTAAAGTCGTTAGCTCTGGAATGAGATAGTGAAATTGAAAAATAAAACCGATGTGTTTGGCCCTGAAAACATCAATTTCATGGTCATTCATTTTTTTAGTGTTGCACTCATCAAGAAAAACATCACCGGCCGTGGGAATGTCGAGCGTACTAAGAATATAAAGCAGTGTGCTTTTTCCTGAGCCCGAGCGCCCTGATATTGAAACGTACTCACCGTTTTCAATTTTAAAATTGATATCCTTGAGAACTTTTTGTTTTCCAAAGTCTTTATGAATATGATCGACAACTAGACCCACGATTAATCCTTAAGAATGCTCTCGAATAATTTCGAGTGGAGTCAGCTTACTTGCAGAATAAGACGGTATGACTCCCGCGATTAACGAAGAGCAAACTGCTGCACAAAATCCTGTCACATAAATCAAATAATCGTAGGATACCCAAAGATTATTCGATTTTCCTATTTCAAAAGAAAATTCAATACTACCAATGATCTTACAAAGAATGAGCCCCAAAACATTTCCTAAAATACCTCCCGCGATACCTAAAAGAAGTCCTTGAGAGAGAAAAAGTTGTAAGATTTTTTCTTTACTGAATCCCACCGAGCGAAGAATCGCAATTTCTTTTTGTTTTTGATTAATCATAATGCTGAGGACGTTATAGATTCCAAAACCAGAAACTAAAAGGACTGTCACTGTTATGATATAGCGAAAGAGATCCTGAATCTTTATCATCTCCATGAGATTTTGATTAGCCTCTTGCCAGCCTTGCACTTGATCGCGACTTAAGAGTTTCCACCTTTTTGCGAGAGGTGTTGCAAGATCCATATTATAGAGAGCAACTGCAATTTCAGTAATGCGTCCTGGAGTTTTATTGAGTTTTTGCACATCTTTAAGATGAGAAAGAGCAAATGTTTCGTCTAATTGATTATTTCCCAACTTGATAATTCCAACGACTTTGAAAGGTAAAGGAGCATCAACACCATTACTGAGGTTAATCGTGGATCCCATTTTTGCTCCCAATTTTTTCAAGAGCTTGTGAGAGAGAATAATTGTGTTTGTTCCTCCTGTAACATCGAGAATAGATCCTTCTTGCATGTAATCTTCAAGACTACTGATTTTTATTTGTTTTTGAGGAATGATTCCAAGTAATGATATTCCAGCACTGTACTGAGTGTTTGAAGCGATGGCCTGGACATTCAAACGCGGAGAATAGGAGAGAACCTGGGGAGTGTTGTCGAGAACTTCGAACCAGCCTTGAGGATTTCCTAGTTTTCCTTCTTCTCGCTTACCACTTGGGGGAACAACCCACGAAACCATTTCATCTGGATAGAGATGGTTTTCAACAAAGTCTTTTTCAATATATTTTTCTTCACCTGAGATGAGAATATGAGCGGTATTATTAAGGAGCTGCTCTACCATATAAGCTCTCATCCCTAATTGAAGACCTGCTACAATTATGTATATCATCGTTCCAAAACCAATACCTAAAAAGATAAGAAAAGTTTGTTTCTTTTTGGCGAGCATTTGCTTTAAAGCAAGTTTAAACACGTCTTTATCCCTTACTCTTTGTGCAGTTTTGGAACGTAAATTTCATCTTCAAGAGAGATGTCGCCCTCAACAACTTCGGCCCAATTGCCTTGGACATGGCCAATTTTAAGTTTGACCTTCATTTTTTTTCCATCGCGTTTTATTGAAACCATCCCGGAATCAATTGAGGAAACTGGGATCAAAAGAACATTTTCTTTTTTCCCAATTTCAATGGAAACATCAGCCGTCATTCCAGGGAGAATGTTGTCGTCAAGGTTAGAGACATTAATGTGGACAAGAAATTCATTTCTTCTAGGGAAAAATGCAGATACTGCGCCTTCAAAATGATGTCCTCTAAGACTTTCAAACATTATTCTGCACTTTTGCCCCTCTTTGACTCGCAAAGCTCCTTCTTGTTCAAGGCTGACTTCAATGTAGCGATCTTTGAGATCTTGGATTTGGATGATGACAAAATTGGGGGGCACATTTTCTGTTTCGTGAACTGGAAGTTCAGTTACAGTCCCAGCAAATGGAGCTTTTCTAATTTGACCGCTTGAGAGAGATAAGAGTCTTTGATCGGCTTCAACATGATCACCTTCTTTCACAAATATTTTTTCAACAGTCATGGGAATGGCTGATTTGAATTCATAAAATTTATGAGAATTAACAGTACCAAGACCATAAATAGCTTCAGTGATATCTCCCTTTTTAGGTGATATAAGCTCAAAGGACCGCAAGTGATTATATTGAGTGAAAAGAAAAATTCCAAGAATGCTTAAAATAATAGCCGTGATAATGAGGGATGTTTTTTTCATAAAATCTCTTTTTTGTTGAGATTTTAGCGAAAAAGTGAGCATTCGTCATTTCTTTGAAGCTGATTAAGGGCAAGCTTTGAGGGGAATATCACTAAGATTTTCCCAATGCCGGCTGTTGCATGTGAAAAACGGTGAGTCTTTAAAGTGAACGATATGATTGCCTAAAAGGACTTTTCCCTCTGGAAGTTCGCTATCGCCCATAGGGATAATTTGGATTTTTTTACTAGGGTCGATTTTGGCATCAACAAAAGTTCCAGCAACAGCGGAGTTGATGTTAAGCTCCATGCGATCGACAGTTAAATTTCCTACGTACTTGTATTGCAAATGAATTTTTTTGTCTTTGTGGCAAATGGATTGGATGGCGACTTTTTCAATTTTGCAATCGACTATGACTTCGTCAGCACAACAGATGCAAGGGCAGCGCATGCCTTTAACATCGCCAAGGTTATAACCTTTAAAGCAGCCTTTGGGGTGTTCTAATGTATTGATGATTAACCCAGCTTGAGCCTTACACTCCTTGGCCGTGAGTGAGTAGCCATTGACTGCTAATAGGAAAAATAAAACGATGGGCAGAAGCATAGTTTTTATCATGCCCCTATCATAAGGCATTTTAAGTAAAGTTCAAGAGTGAAGGAAAAACCGACCCCTTTGCTGGGTTAATGAAATGGAAGGGGTAATGAAAACCTTAACTTATGTCGATAATGAAGTATGCTTCAACGTTTATTGAGTTTTCTATGCTTGTGGTGTGTTTTCATCCAAACGACTTTCGGTCGAAATATCGATTTGCAAGATAGAGTTGATTCACGTTACTGCTCTCGTTACCTTACAAATATTTTGAAAAATATCGACTTGAAAATCACAGTAGGCAAAGAGTATTCTCATAATACAACCCTTCCTTGGTTTATTAAACACACCGGTTTTAATGTTAATAGAATTGATGAGAATGCCATCTTAAAAAAAGGTGAATTTCAAATTATGATTCCTCTTACTGATGTTTATCCGAGTCCTTATTTTTTAAAATTAAATTATAAAGAAGTCTATTATTCAAATTCACAGAATGAAGCGGTGTTATTGGGTTATGATATTGTCAATTTTGAGGGCGAAAAAGCCTTTGAAGATAAAAAAGAAAAGTTTGATGAAGTTTTTAAATATATAAGATCCTTCATTCGTGACAGGGATGCCCCTCGAAAATCAATCGATATTGAAATAAATCAATTTAAAACAATTACAATCTATCCTCGTTTAAGTCAAAGTACAGTCGTTGCTTATCAAGATTTTATGGAGAAATTCCTCTATGTGTCTAAATTTGAAGTTTTGAGAACGATAAAAAATGCAGGAAAAAAAGCTTTTAGAAAAACATTATCTAAAAGGGTGGATCAGTCTCAACTATCAAAAATAACTTCCTATGAAGATTATCAAAAATTTCTTAGTCGTTTGAATAGTGGCTTTGTTGGGTCTTTGTTTACTGATCAATATATCAATTCAGTTATCTGGAGTATTGTAGGGGTTGCTATTTATATCACTCTTTCAGGTGGAAAGTTAATCTTTAAAGTTATTTTCTCTGGTAGTGAACAAGCCGCTGAAGATGCCGTAGAAGATATTGCCAATATCCCTGAGAAACTAGAAGAAATAGTAGGAAAGAGAAATGTTTTTGAGGGACTTATGAACAATGACGAAAAATTTAAAGAAGCCGCAGAAGCTGAGAATATAACCGCTGACAGTATTGATATTAAAGTTGAAGTTCTTGATAGTATTTCACTTCAAAATGAGCTCGATTCTCTCCCAAATAAGTCTGAACTGGAAAATTAAATATTTTCTTCTAAGCACTCTTGAAGGGGCGTCGTCCCATACATATAGCGAACGATTGTGACTTCTTGGTATTCATCTACACATTTATTTACAATCTCTTCGAGTTTACAGATATCTGATTTGTAGAGGATTTTTCTGGAAGTCTTAAAACATTTATTAATGTTCATAAAAACTTTTGATACTTGAGGAGAGCCTTCATAAGCTTCTAAGCAAAACCCTAAAACTTCGCTTGCGGTTGCCTGGTCGTAGTGTGAGCGAATACTGTCATTTATGGAACGGCACTCTTCTAAATCGCTTTTTGAGCTAAAAAAGCTAGACTGATATCTCTCTTGAGCCTCTTGGCAGAGGTCTCTTGCAAAGAGAGTATGAGAAAAATGAAGAAGAATAAAGATCAAAAATATTTTTTTCATAATTCTTATCCCGAAAATTCATTTTTAAACTTGTTAATATCGTATTCTTGATAATTCCAAATTCTATACTTGTTTGTCTGAGAAGAATTTTGATTCCCGATTCCAAGGTGAGCTTTCGATTTCCCCAGCCCAAGACTTAATTCAAAAGTTAAGGCACTGAGAGATAAGGGCTTAGATAAACCTAAAATGTCATTTTCCCAGGCATATTTACCGAAAAAATTATAATAATACTCTCGAGTATCTTCATCGATAGTTCCATCTACCTTATAAAAGTTGAGATCAATCGCATTTGCGGTGATGTGGTCTCCCGTACTTCCGGAGCTTGCCATCTTTTGATTGTAACAGCTAGAGCGGTACCAGCTATTGAGCTTTGTGACTTTGTTTATTTTGGCGATATTTTCTATGTAGTTAACTTTTTTATCAATATCAATCTTTTGCTCGATCTTGTCTAAAAGAAGACCAAGAGCCACACCTTTAAGCCAGTATTTTTGAGGAGGAATATTGTGTTCTAGTTCTGGATGGCATTCTTCAAAAAATTTCTTATTTGAAGCACTAGGGACAATGATACTATCAATGTTTTTTGTCATAGCCTCAGTTTGCACACCAGAAAGTGTGATAAAGTTGAGAAAATCCTCTTTGGTTCTTTTGAATTTCATAGGGTCGATGACTACTCCACCAAGGCGTATGATAATAGCGGCGAAGCTAATGCAATCCTTTTCAGTCTTGAGGCTAGTTTTACAGACAGCATAAAGCTCATCTGTAATCAAATCTGATTTTGTTTCTCCTAATCCTTCTGCTGCGATTTTTTTGAGGGACTCTAGTTGATTTTTTGTTTCTTCCAGTTGCTTGTTAATTTCTTCTTTTGTCCCAATGAGCTTTTCGAGTTCATCTTTATTGATACTCTGATCGAGGGCTTGAATTTTATTTTCATTGTCTGCAATTTTAAGTTGTAAACGCTGACTTTCAAGTATGAGCTTTTCTTCAATTTCTTTTAGAGCATTCGGATTATTTTCTACTGTAAGTGAGTTTATTTGTTCCTTAATTTCTAAGTCAAAGTGATCTTTTAACTCTGTTTTAGAAAACTCAATTTCTTGCTTGAGGTTTGTAATATCAGCTTTAGAGTTTTTTATTTCATTTTTGAGAAGAACAATTTCTTCTGAGTTGGGTATATCTTGAATTTGCTTTTCTAGTTTCGAAATTTTAAGTTCATGTGCTTTTACGAGGTTGTTTTCTAGGTATTCAATACGATCGATGAGAGTGGATAAGTTTTGATTCTTTCCTATTTCATCAATGAGTTTGCGATATTTATCTGAAGCTTTCGTTACTTCGACTGTGATCAATTGAGCAAGATCTGTAGCAACGTCTGTAATATTAGCCTGGGTTTTTTCAATCATTTGCAATAGGCTATTCAGAGATCCTTTTGTTTTTTTATTATTTGAATCTAAGTCTTTTTTGAGATTTTCAAGCTTTTGAGAATCTTTATCTAGTTGAGCTTCGAGTTCATCGATGCGCTGGTCACGTTTTTTAAGTTCTTTTGTATCGACTTCTCTAACAATTTCCTTTTTTGTACAGGAAGCAAACAAAAGGGAGATGAGTAAAAGGGGCATTAAACTACGCATATTTCTAATCCTTTCTAAAGTAATAGATATCGAATTCTACCAAAGAATTATGCTGGCCAGTTAGGAGATGTCCAGTAATTACAGGGTTGCTGGAAATTGATTAGATCTTAGACAGTTTTAAAAAGGGGTATGGCAATTTTACAGGGGTTCAGAGCCCCTACAATGGGGCCCTGAAGGGATAATATTAAGCACTGAGGTCTTCGTCCTCTTCATAATAATGATGGTGGTCAGGGTGTTTTCTCCGGTCATTTTTGGCCTTGATTTTGTGAATTTGCCTGACGATGGCGTGGTAGGATTTATCGAGACTTTTTTGAAAATTAGAGTCATGTTTTTTAGCGATTAAATCTCCCCGGTTAGAGGTCACAATAATTTTAGCGTTAAACACTCCGTGACCATCCTCGTCTACTGTAATGGAAACGTCTCTGGCCCAAGGGTAAATTTTTTCAATGTGACTGCGAGTTTGTTCGATTAAACTTTCGTGAGAAGTCTTCATTAAATTCCTCCTTTAATGAGTGAAGGCAAGAACCTTCTGACTGTAATTCCAACTTATACCTCTTATCGAAAAAAAGAAAATGATATACGTCAGAGTACTGTCATTTTTCTGCAAACTAAAAATGAGTACGATTTTGCTGAAGTCAAGTTTTCAGTAAGAAAATATGAGAATACTTCTTTAGCTAGTATCAAAATGACTTTAATTATTGGTTTTTGGTAATAAAAGACCAACAAATACTGACTTTTTCTACTTCAATATTGCTCTTTGCTTATTAGAGATTAATCCTAGTAAAGAATCGTTTTTTAGGAGTGAAAAATAATGAAATACTTAATTCTTTTCTTAAGTTTTTTAACTTTAAATTCTTGTATTGAGGGTGATGGGAAATTCGATGTGTATCAAAATCTTGTTTTGAAAGATAAAAAGAGCAACGAAATTTTATTATCTCCTGGAGCTTACAGAGCTCAAATCATAGTTAAAAATAAAAAAATGACTTTAAAAATTCCAGGGAAGAAAAAGATAAATTTTGAAATCCCAAAAGATGTTTATGTCCCTGAACAAAATGGGTCTTTTGAATTACCTAGTACACTCACTGGGCAAAATTACGATTTGGTTGGTGATATTCAAACGACTTACGATCGTGGCGAAGATTTTTATGGAGTTGAAAGCTGTAGTCACTACCGTTCATATCGTCGATGTACTCGAAATTCTCGCAATCAAATTGTTTGGATTTCCCAATCAGCACTTTTAAGAGGAGAGCAAGATATTAGCTACCACAACGAATCTAAAAATACTGATTTTGTACTAGAGTTGCTTGAGCTCCTAACTGGAAACTCTGTAGCTCAGTATTCAATGAATCAAACCCTACATTATCGAGTTGTAGACTATCGGTCGAGTTGCCGGATTTGGGGTTACGAAGAAGATCGCTATTGGAGAATCGTTCGAAGTGCTCGTCGCTGTCCACCACCGCACAGAACACCTCCGCCAACTCCCCCAAGAAAGCGTAATTAGCTAAAATGGCAACTTTTTGTGGTAGTGAAATAAACCTCTTCGAAGAGCTGCCAACTAATTAAGTTCTTAAAATAACGAGGTTTTTAGTGTCTACAAGTTTATGGCTCCATTTTGAGAGCCTACAGTCCTTTATTCTTTAAAATAGGGTAAGGATTGTTATGGGCAAATTAATAAGAAGTTTTAAATTTAAAATGTTGCTGGCGTCTGAAAATCGCAAGCATATACTGCTTATCTTTTTTAATAAGCTAACAGAAGTTCAATTATATCAATTTCTAGAAACAGGGAAATACCCTCCACTTCGACTTAATCCTGATGAAATATTGGCCTTAAAGGGAAGGGGTTCGACGCTCAAAGGGTTGAGAGAATCATGGAGAGTATACAAGGCAAGTCTTTACGCTAAAAACATGGAAGTTGTGAGGAAAAGGGAAAATGGCAGGTTTTCGATTACTTTTAAGTACTGAGAATCTGCTATTTCTTTTTCATTATTGTGATAGTTATCAGACTAACTGATCTTTATTAATTTCAATCCATTCACCAGGAGGCAAGTTTGGGGCTTGGAAGTGACCTAGTTTAGTGCGAACGAGCCTTAATGTCGGGTAGCCAATCGCTGCAGTCATTCGCCGAACTTGACGATTTCGACCTTCAGTAAGAATTAGTTCTAACCACGTTGTTGGAATATTAGCTCGGTAGCGGATAGGAGGGTCCCGCTCTGGAAGTAGAACTTGGGAGAGAACATTGACTTTACAGGGTTTGGTTGGACCATCTTTGAGTTTTAGTCCCCTGCGCATTTTATTGAGATCGTCAGAGCTTGGAATTCCCTCGACTTGGGCCCAATAGGTGCGGGGGTGGTGATCGAGGAACATCTTGATAAAGGGTCCGTCATTGGTGAGTAAAAGTAATCCTTCGGAGTTTTTATCGAGCCTTCCTGCTGCGTAGACATTTGGCGGAAGATTAAAGAGTTCCAGTGTCTTTTGCCCTTCTATTTCTGGGGTAAACTGTGATAGGACTCCGTATGGTTTATTTAAAATTATGTAGCGCATTTTCATGAAAAACCTCAAGCTTCATCCTATTAGCATACAATCACTCAAAAAGTCTCATCCGTGGGTAACGAGAGATGAATACAGTGAAAAATTTCCACAAGATAAGGAAATTTTAGATCTCTATGATGGAGATAATTTTTTAGGTCAATTTTTACATGATCCGGAGCACCCGCGAGTTGTAGCACGGTTTTGGAGTGCTGAAAAATCTTCTTTTGAAAAAACTTTATTAAAGCGCTTAGATGATGCCATCGCAAAAAGAAAAATCAATGATAGAGAAAATTATTATTTCGTATTTGGAGAGGCAGATCAACTTCCTGGCCTTTTTATTCAGAAATTAGGAAGTATTATTCTCATTCAGTATCAAGCCTTTTTCTGGGAAAAATGGCTCAAAAAAATTGTAGAGAATATTTCATCTTTATTTTCTGATTGTGAGTTTTGGGAACAAAAGAGAATTCCACAAGTTGAGAAAAAGCCTCCGCGCTGTCTAAGGGAAATAAACAATCATGGTGAAGAATTTTTGATAGAGGAGTTTGGAATTCGATACAAAATAAAATTCAATGAAAATCATGATATTGGTCTTTATACAGATATGTCTGAAATTAGAAAAAAAGTTCAATCGAGTATAAAAAAGGCAAAACGTGTCCTCAATCTTTTTTCATATACTGGGGCATATTCACTTATGCCATTAAGTATGGGAGCAGAGGTGACTTCCGTGGATTTATCGCGAAAATATATGGATTGGTTAGAAAACAATATTGAATTAAATTCATTTGATCAGTCTATGCATCATTCAGTGGTATCTAGCGTAGAGAAATATATCGCAAAAGCTTGTTCTCAAGGGAATAGATATGATGCAATTATTTGTGATCCACCCAGCTTTTCATTCAATGGTAAAAAACGTGTCAGCTCTTTGCAGTTTTATAAAAATTACTTTCAGCAATTAACTCAACTTTTGTCTCCGTCGGGAAAATTAATTTTGTTCCTCAATACCTATAGTTTGAATCGCACAAAGTTTAAGCAAGTCATAAACCAATTAAAAAAAGCTGATATACAAATCGAACAAGAGTTTTTTCTGTCAAACGACTGCCCTTTATTAAAACATTTCCCTGAAGGTGATTATTTGAAGGGCTTATGTTTGAAGAAAAAGTAGGTTAGAATATCACTACAAATTCATCAAAGGAGACGATTGTGATACGGATATCCATTCTAAGCTTTTTGGCCTTTTTTATAGCTTGCTCTCAAGTTAATAGAGAATCTCAGGAATACTATTTTCAAAATAAAAGAATGCAACATGGAATTGTGACTTTGGCAGCGAGTAACGATAGTAATGCTAAAATTGCAATCGATGAAGTTGCCGCTAAGAGAGGTCAGAAACTCTATCAAAAGAACTGCCTTTCTTGTCATGGTGTTAAAGGCAAGGGCGATGGTGAAGAAGCTCAAAAACTTGGTTTAGTGCCACGAAATCTAAGAGAAGTGGCCAAGGAATTTCCAAATATGCGTTTTTTCCTCAATGTATCTCGTTATAAAGACAAGATGCCTGGATGGAAAGAATACTTTACACCTGAGCAATTAGACGATTTGAGCCATTATTTGCGGAGTTTTGGAAAATAAGGCTGTAAATTCTACTTGATGTTAATCAATGTAAGAAAAACCTCATTGTAAATAAATAAAGTTTTAAATATCTTGCAACTACCTGATTAATAGAGGGAGTTGTAAGATGCGTCACGCTGTTTTGTCTGTAAGAATTTTAGTTTTTATCTCATTCTTCCAAATAGGATCTGGTTTTTCACAAGACCAAGAAATCATTAATCCTTGGATACAAACGGGTATAGATCTTCAAGATTTCAAATCTTTATTTATTGAAAATAATCTATGTGATTCCCAGCCATATTTTGATTATTGCCTCGATACTATTCTCCAAATGTATGCCATTGCTTTCACGATGTCGGAGTCAGGGGTGATTATGTTGCCGACCGAGGATGTTCCCAGTTTTTTAGAAGATGTCGTCAAAAATGATGATCTTTTACAAATATATAATGAGCTAGGTTTTATCGCAGAAATCGATGAAGAAAAATTTTATGAAAAAACAAAAGATAATCCAGAGAAGGGTCGCTTTGATTTGCTTCGCGATGTTGTTGAGTACTGGAAAGTGAAGATTTATTCAAATCAGATAAAACCCATTGATTTTAATCGCTATTATAATGGGCTTTTACCAATTTTTGGGGATGAAAGTTCGAGTGCCTCTGCAGGAGCATTTGCTATCGAAAATATGTTCAAGTGGATATACGATGATCAATCACAATTAGAGTTAAGAAAAGCTTGGTCATTTGACCCATTTTACTTTGGCATGCAAAACAAAAATGTCAGCGAGAATGCTTATATTGGAATTCATTTTTCGATAAAAAAGGATGCTAAGGGAAATTTTGTTGTAATTGCCGTAGCTCCTCAAAGCCAAGCTAAAAAAATTGGCATCCAAGAACTAGATATTATAAAAGCAGTCAATGGAGTGAATATTGAAAAGCTTAGCTCAGTTGAAGAGCTTTGGAAGCATTTTAATTTTTCACTAGGAGAGTCAAATGATATTAAAATACTAAGAGGCTCGGATACTCTAAATTTTACAGTTGAGAATGAAGAATTTAGGGAGTCTGAAGTTAGTACATACTACTATAAAAACGATGAAATTCTCTACATTAAACTCAATTCTTTTATGCATGAATATTCAGAGAGTAAAATTAAAAATAGTATATTAGCCGCGGAGTCTGTGGGAGCTAAAAAAATTATTTTGGATTTAAGAGGTAATCCAGGAGGACTAGTATCGCTAGCTGAAAAAATTGCCGAAATTTTCCTAGGAAAAAAAAGAAAAATCTTTAAAAGTTTAAATTTAGGTGAGACCGAATTGATTGAGCATAAAACTGAAGAAAGTAAATTCACTAAGCTTCCACTTGTGGTTCTCGTTGATCACAATTCTGCAAGTTGTTCTGAGTTATTGGCCCAGGCACTTGCGGATAATAAAAGGGCTATCCTCGTTGGAAGAGAAACTTTTGGAAAGGGAACCATTCAAAGCAGTGTTAGTCTGAAGCGATATTTGGAAGATTATGACTTTCATGCATCTGTAACTGGGGCGGCAGGTCTTCATTATACTACTAAAATTTTTACTGGACCAAAGGGTAAATCAAATCATCTTCAAGGAGTCATTCCCCATTTTGACGTGAAACAAAGAGGATATTTTGCACCTTCAACTGAATTAAGAATTAAAGACGTTTCTCGTAAATGGACTCCAGTAGCAGGTTATAAGCAGCCAATCTACAAAACTTCCAATCGTTTGAAAAACTGTGTGGAAAAGACGGGTATTGCAGATAAAAGACTTAACAGCATGGCTATTAATGGATCTTTGGATTATCAAAGATTATTTGCAATAGATGTGGTCAACTGTCTTACTAATTAAAAGTCTAATATTTAAACGATTTGTAAATGAGTCATTCAGTTATCATTTTGGAGTAGGAACTCTTTACCGATTCTTATAATCATCTTGGAATGTTTTTTGTGATTACCGAAACTTTGGTGTCATGAAAAATTTCAAAAAATACAAGCTAGATGCTTCTTCTTGGATATTTTTACTTTTTGTACTCGCATTACAAAGCTGTGGAGATCAAGGACCTGTTTCTGTCGCTGCAAGAAGAAATGTAGTTGAAATTCCTCCTTTAGTTGCTTCTGGTTGCTTGGTTAAAGAAGCTACTAACTTCAATGAGTACGCTGTTGTAGAAGATGGGTCGTGTTTATTTGAAGGCTGCAAAGATCAACTGTATAATGAATATAAAAAAGATGTTGTGGTCGCTCACGAAGTTTATAAGGGAATGTATCCCGATTCAAAATTTCAATCGACTTGTGAATATTTATTAAATGCTTGTCAAAATCCTAATGCTCTTAATTTTGTTAAGAAATCTATAAATGAAAATGGATCGTGTGAATTTTCTGGATGTTTAAGTGATAATTACGTCGAATTTGATATAGAAAAAGATAAAATTGTGAAAGATTACCTTCAAGATCTTAAGGATAAAAATATAAGTTTTATTGGGAAAATTAACGAGATGGCCAGTTGCCAGACAAGTGTCATAGGGTGCACTAACTCGTTAGCTACCAATTACAAATCCCATCTAAAAAAAGAAAATGGCTCCTGTGTCTTTGAAGGTTGCTTTGATGAGAACTATGTAGAGTATGAAAAATCAAAGTACCAAAAGGTCAATGACTATCTAGAAAAATTAAAGAAAATGAATATTCCTTTTAAAGGTCGAGTCGTTAAAAACAAAACATGCCATAACTCAGTGATAGGTTGTACTCATTCTTTAGCTAAAAATTATAAAGCTCAATACACCAAGGAAAATGGATCTTGTAATTTTGAAGGCTGTTTTGATGATAATTATTATGAGTATGATAAGAGTGCTCACGACCAAGTGAACGATTACTTACAATATCTAAAAAAGCACAATATTACTTTTAGTGGGAATATTAAAAAAGATTATTTGTGCCAGAAAACTGTCGTCGGTTGTACTCATCCATTGGCGAAAAACTATAATTCACAGTTTACTAAAGAGAATGGAACATGCGTCTTTGAAGGCTGTTACGACGACAATTTTGTAGAATTTGATAAAAACGCTAGTGATCAAGTCAATGAATACTTAGCAGATCTCAAGAAACGCAAAATTCCTTTTAAAGGTAGCGTAAAAAAAGACTTCCAGTGTAAAGAAACTGTCGTCGGTTGTACGCACTCTCTTGCTAAAAATTATAAAAAACAATACTCCAAAGAAAATGGATCGTGCCAGTTTGAAGGCTGTTACGACGACAATTTTGTAGAATTTGATAAAAATGCTAGCGATCAAGTCAATGAATACTTAGCAGATCTCAAGAAGCGCAATATTGCTTTTAAAGGTAGTGTGAAGAAAGATTTTCAGTGCAAGGAAACTGTAATTGGGTGTACCAACTCATTGGCTTTCAATTATAAACAACAATACACAAAAGAAGATGGAAGTTGTAATTTTCGAGGGTGTTTTGTAGATACTTATGCTGAATATGAAAAAAATAAGTTGCAAAAAATCCAAGATTACATCGATGATTTAAAAACCAAAAATATCCCATATAAGGGTACAGTCCAAAAAAATTATCAATGTAAAGAATCTATTGTTGGTTGCACACAACGTTTCGCCACGAATTATAGAAAACAATATATTGTCGAAGACGGTGGTTGCATTTTTCAAGGATGTTATAATGACGATTATCTGGAATACAATGAATCAAGGTATTATAGCATTCAAAAGTATTTCGATGAATTAAAGAAAGAAAAAATTCCTTATACAGGTAGCATCGATAAAAACTTCGAATGTAAAACATCAGTGATTGGGTGTACTAGCGCAGAGGCTAGTAATTATAAAGATTATTATAAAAAAGAAGATGGGAAGTGTGATTTTAAAGGCTGTTTTGACAATGATTATGCGGAATATGAACGAGATAAATATGTCGAGGTTTTGAAATACTTTGCTTCGCTACAAAAAGCCAATATCAGTTATCAAGGAAAGCTTGAAGGACGTTATAATTGTCAAACAAAAATTTCGGGATGTACTGAAAAAATTGCTAAAAATTATAACCCTAATTTTACAAAAGAAGATGGAACTTGTGAGTTTCAAGGTTGTTATAACAACAAATATTTAGAATACAATAAGGATCAAGATACCAAAATATCAACTTATCTCAATAAATTAAGTGCATCGAATATATCTTTTAAAGGGACGATCGATAGAGAAAAAGGTTGTGTGAGAAAACTTGATGGCTGTACACACATGCAGGCTGATAATTATAAAGATTACCACACTCGAGAAAATGGTAGTTGCGTATTCTCTGGATGCATCGATCGAAATTATAAAGAGTTTGATAATATCTTGAGATCTATTGTGGTAGGATACCAAAAAGCTAATTCCTTAAAAAGCCCACCGATCGTCAGCACATGTGTGAACAAGTTTGTTTGCAATAACAAAGAAGCCACAAATTATGCTCCTGGTAAGGGCTATGAATACTGTGAATTTACGGCTTGTGATATTCCAGAATACAGTGGATATAAAAATTACTTAAATTATAATGATTATATCAAAAAGTATGATGGTAAGGTTACTGTCGACAACGATTCTAAATATTGTGGACATAAAATTATGGATATTGCCTTGAAAAGAAGTGTTGATTATGTCGACGTCAATTTTATAATCGATACTTCTGGAAGCATGGAAGATGAAATCATGTCAATAAAAGGAGCCATGGGAGATATCACTCAATTATTTAATTCTTCAAATGTTCCCGTGAATATTAACTTCTTTGTTCTCGCTGATGTGAATAAGAATTTTAAAAATCTCAAATCTCCAGAGGGTTATCCAATGACTTACTATTACCCTCCAAATCCAAACGATTCAGTAACGATTAATAGCACTACTGACCTAAATCAAGTGCAGTTAAAAGTTGATCAGATCCTTGATGATATATTAACTAAAAAAGGAAGTGGGTATGAGCAAGGACTGTGCTTTCTTTCAAGGTTGACTCAAAAATACTTGGAATCAACTGAACATAAAGCCGATGTGACTCTTCTGATCACCGACGAAGATAATAGTGGTCGATACCCTTATGACAATTGCTTGTTGTCTGAATCGAAAATTCAATCGGATTTAAATACCTATTATACAGATTCCAACGGGCGGGGAATTTTCAAAACTGCAGTCGCAGACATGATTTTAGCGGCCGGACCTGCCAAAGCAGAAAACTATGCATTGGGGATTATCATGTACGATAAAGATAACTCCAGCTGTGTGACTAAGCAGGATAATACTCATGGTCGAGACTATCTCTTGTTCCTCGATTGGCTTACCCATAAGAATATCAATGTCATGAAAGGGGATATTTGTGCAGAAAGCTATTATGACCTTTTAAAGGGAACTCTCTTTTCAAAATATTCTGAAATGGTGGGGCTCAAGTATAAACTAGCTGATGATGGAAAAAATTATTCGTTAATGACAGTCCAACTAATTGATAATAAACAGGCACTTACCCTCATTGATCCTAGCCTTTATGAGCTGGTCGAGGATTCACGAGGACTGTTTATTGAATTTGTCCCTGCAGTGCAACCACTCTTTGAGAAAAACGTAGGATTAGTTATTCACTATGATAATTGAGTTTTCTCAAAAAAAAATTCTTAAATAATGTCAGTCATTGTCTGAAAATTTGATCCAATACAATATTATAAAGTAAGTCTTTTTCAAACTATTTGCATTGTCAGCAAAATCATTCCTCTCTTAGGATGATTGCCAAGTTTCATTTCTACCAAAGGTTTGTCTGTGAAAAAAATGATTAAATTAACTCTACTCACTTTAGTTTTCTTTAGTTCTCTTGGTTATTCTCAAGTGCGACGTCGAGAGATTCATATGACGAAACCTGATTATGAGAAATTCTTAGAAAGTTCTCTCTATGAGTTTTTAGAAAAAAGTTATGATCTAGTCGAAAAATCTTGTTCTACGCGATCTCGCTATCCTCTTCGATGGGTCTTTGCTGAAAGAGAGATGACCACTGGAAAAAATAGAATTTCAGTTTGTGAAAAATTATCTGAATTTACTGGTGTGATGGAAGAAATTGATACGATGCTTGAGGATCAAGTTAAGACTAATCAGGATTTTAAGGATATCAACTTTGTTGTGCTCGATGAGCTCGATAACGCATTTTATTCTAAAGAACTTGGCGATCTCATAACAATGCCAAAAGTTTTTGTCTTGTATGACAAGTACATGAAAGGAAAAAGTAAGCATCCCAAATATCTTTACCCCATATTAATGCATGAGTATGGGCACTATATTTTTGAAAGAAATTTTGGTGAAGAAGTTAAAGAGGCCATCGACAAAATGAAAGAGGGAAGTCTGGAAAAAGATTTTGCTTATTTCCTCCAAGGGGCTTTACACGAACTTCTTGCTGACGTTTTAGCCGTGCTAGGAACAAATGATCCTGCTGCAATAGAGGATGGGCTCTATCAAACATATTTTGCTCAAGTCTCAGAAGAGATGAAATTAACAGCTCGATTGAGAAACTTCGATCTCCACGACAACAGCCTTGAAGCGCTCTCTCGAAAATTGAGAAGCATGAAGAGTTCTCTCGAATCTGGAAGAAGTGAGAAAGGGCAAATTTTAGCAAGTATATATATTACGAGCGTGCACAATTTCTTTACCCCTGTGAGACACCATTTATGGAAGTATGTTCTTTCAAATCCTAATTACAACAAAGATCCAGGGAAGCTTTACAAAGATGTTGCCAAAGTTATGATGGGAATGATCACACAAGTAAATTTGCGGGCTCATATGCAGCGTTATGGTCGATCACTTGTGAGTGTTTATTTAGAAACAAATGAACTGGCCATAAAAATGCTTCAAAGAGAATTTCATTAAAAATACCCTATAGGGGCTGAGCATTAAAATGCTTTACGCTTGCTCTGCCCCTCATCATAATAATGCGATATGATTACTGTATTCCATTTAATTGCTTAAAAATTCAAAATTAAAAAAAATACAAAAATTTCTTGATTTTAATAGGTTGAGTTTTTGTAAAAACTTGTCTAGGCTCGTGTGACGTTTTTACAAAAAGAGGAGAACTTATGAAAAAATTAGTCTTTTTAGTTTCTGTTTTGTTTTCAATGTCTATTTTTGCTGACAGCTGGTATATAGATAGTGCTCGCCTTGATCACTGTGGCGGACGAGTTGAACTGAGACAGTCACGTCAGAATTTTCACTTGCAATTTGAAGGCGTTCAAAATTGCTCAAACGTTGAGATTCAAACTCACTACAAAGGGTATTTGCTTAATTCTTACAAGCTAACTTCAGCCGACTCAGTTAGACCTTACAATGTGAACTATACTTTAAGTAATAGAGTATGGAATGAGCTTTATAGAGATGGAGAAATCAACATTTATATCCACTCTAATAGCAAAAAAACTTGGGATAACGTAAAACTTATCTATCGTTATTAATTTCAATAATCTCTTTCCCCGGGAAAATTTCATCCCGGGGAACTTTAGCCGCTGTAAATCCATAGAATTCTTACATGTATAAACCTGCTTGACAGGGGCAATCATTAATTTTAGTCTGAATGTAAGTTTAGACGGAAGAGGTGCGCGTCTTAGGTAGCTTTTATGAGGGGTTAGGCCCATCGATTAAAAGTGAGGGAAGAAGCGCCGAAATTTGAAGATTTCCTATCAGGTCTTCAGGTTGGGTCGTAGTTAGAAAGACTGCGAACTGTCACGAAAAACGTGGAGAGCTTCTGAGACGATTCTTGAATCATTCCTTCAAAAATCCCCTCAAAGTTTCTCCTTAACAAACATAAGGAGTTTGAAAATGTCATCATCACCGATTGAAGTTGCTATTCTTGGCGCTACGGGAGTTGTCGGCCAAAAAGCTGTGGCCATGCTCGAACAGGATTCACGTTTTAAGGTCACACAACTTGCTGCCTCAGAGAGAAATAAAGGAAAGCGCTATTGTGATGCGATGACTTGGATGGAATCTCTTCCCCTTTCTCAGAATGTTGCCGGCATTGAACTTCGCCTACCTAGTGAAGTCACGACTCCTGTCGTGATATCTGCACTTCCGGCCCAGACTGCTAGAGAAGTCGAACCTGCCTTGGCTGAAAGAGGGATTCATGTATTTTCTAATGCCTCAGCTTTTCGAATGAATACTGAAGTTCCACTTTTAATACCTGAAATTAACCGTGATCACTTATCATTAGTTGATAAACAATCGACTAAAGGAAAAATTGTCACTAACCCTAATTGTTCCACCGTTTTTTTATCGACGGCCCTTGCACCTCTGAAACAATTAGGACGCTTTCAACATGTTGATGTTGTGACTTTGCAATCTGTAAGTGGAGCAGGTGCGAGTCTTGCCGCTTACGATATCAATGCGAATACAATCCCCAATATTGGAGGCGAAGAAGAGAAAATCCAAACAGAAGTTAAGAAAATACTCGGGACTCCAGAAGAACAATTTGAATTTGATATGCTTGTTCACGTTAATCGAGTTCCAGTTCTTTATGGGCACACACTTACGATTCATGTGACATTTGAAGACAAAGTATCTGTGGATGATGTTTACAATTTGTATCACCAAGCTAATGAAGTGAACCCTGGACTCTATGAACTCTATCAGCATCCTTTTTTACCACAGCCAGTTAAAAATCTTGGACACTACGATATGAGAACTCATATTGGAAGAATCAAACAATCCACTTCGCCAAATGTCATAGGCATGACTGTGCTTGGGCACAATTTAGTGAGAGGGGCTGCGGGAGCTGCCATTTACAATATGAATGAATTTCTAAACTGGCATGGAGTACTTCAATGATTGTCTGCAAATTTGGAGGAACCAGTGTTAAAGATTCTAAAAACATGCGGCAGTGTGCGGATATAATATCTCAGGATCTCAATAGAAAATTGATTGTCCTTAGTGCGACAGCAGGGACAACAAATCTTCTCTCAAAAATAGCTGAGACAATTGAAAGTCAAGAGAGTACAGATGATTTTTTAGAAGAAACTTATCTGGAAATGACTCAAAGACATCGAACACTTTATGCTGAATTGCTTGGTAGTGAAACCTGTGAGCGTTTAGAAGAATTATTTTCAGAACTTCACAAACTTATTTTTAAAATGGCTAAACTTGAAAAGAAAAGAGTTAGCGAGCTCAAAGGTGAACTTCTAAGCTTTGGTGAGCGGTTGAGTTCATTGATTTTTAGTCGCTATTTGAAAAGTTTAGGAATGAAGGTCGTGCTTTTTGATGTGAGAAAAGTCATGAAAACAAGCAGGCAAGCGAAAGGGGCTATTCCAAGTTTTGAAAAAATTGATACTTTAGTAATCGATAAACTCCTTCCTAAAGTCGCAGGACAAGTTGTCGTGACTCAAGGTTTTATCGGGAGAGATTCTCGAGGCCATACAACAATATTGGGAAGGGGAGGAAGTGACTATTCAGCAAGTATCTTAGCAGGAGCAGCTTTTGCAACCAAACTTGAGATATGGACGGATGTGCCGGGAATAAAATCAAGTGATCCTAATATTGTTAAAGAAACTGTGACGATCAAAGCATTGAGCTACAAAGAAGCAGCAGAGCTCTCAAATTTTGGTGCTAAAGTTATTCACCCTTTAACTCTTGGACCTGTTCAAAAGAAAAATATCCCAATTTTTATTAAATCGACTTTTGCGCCTGAAATTAAAGGGACAGAAATTTCTTCGAGCCATATCGATGAAAGACCAGTCAAAGCAATCGCAAAACGCGATCACCAGACGCTACTAACTCTTAGTAGCTTGAAGATGATTGGTGCCCCAGGATTTTTAGCAAAAGTTTTTAAAACTCTAAACCGTTTTCAAATGAATATCGATCTGGTCACGACCAGTGAGGCTAGTGTGGCCATTACCCTGGACGGGAATAATAATGGCTATGGATCTGGGGTCCACCTAGAACCTAAATTAATTAAAGAGCTGAGGAAGTTTTGTCATTTAAAAATTGAAAATAATCTTAGTCTTATTGCTCTTATAGGGAATAGACCTGATGGTTACTTTAATTTTTCTCAAGACATGAGTCTTTTAAAAGAAATGCGAGTGAGATTGTTTTGTCAAGGAGCCAGCTTGCATAACGTTTGCTTTCTTGTGCCGAGTGAGAATGCTAACTATATTATGAATCATTTGCATCGAAACATTACTCAAGAAAGCGGGGCCATAAAAGAGGAGGTCTTTGCATGAAAGTCGCGGTAGTCGGGACGGGAAAAACAGGAAGTGAAGTCGAAAAACTTGTTTCGCCTCAAAATCTAATTGGACCATTTAATAGTCGAAATCCAGTAAGTGTAGAGAAACTAAAAGAGGCTGATACAGTCGTTGTTTTTGTAAACCCTTTAGTTCTCAGTGAAATCATTGATACTCTCTTAGCGAGTGAGAAAAATGTTATTATAGGAACAACTGGTTTTGAATTTACCGATGAAATTAAAAGCCAAGTTTCCCTCAATAATTCAATATGGGTTCATGGAGCAAATTTTAGTTTAGGCATGCAAATAATGAGAATGGCTTTAGAGTCAGTTAATTCTCTGGCTAGTCAGTTTGATCATTTTCAATACAAAATTCATGAGATTCACCACGAAATGAAAAAAGACATCCCAAGTGGAACGGCTTTAATGTGGAATGAATTTATAAACAAGAGAGCTGAAGTTTCTTCTGAGAGGAAAGGTGATGTTAAAGGATACCATGAGCTGACAATTGAGAGCGAAAGTGAAGTTATGACTCTTACTCATCTTGCAAAATCTAGAAGAATTTTTGCTGAAGGTGCTCTATGGTGTGCCGATTATATTTATCGAAATTTTTATAATATTACATCTGAATTTTATTCATTTAATCAAATTATGGATATGTCATTAACGAAGGAGAAAATTTATGGAAAAACCAGTACTGTGGACAGCGATAGTCACACCCTTAACTACTGAAGGGAAAATTGATTTCCAAAGTTTTGAGAATATTTTGAGAAAACAGGCTCAAGCGCACAATGGTATTGTCGTTTTGGGAAGTACCGGAGAAGGGCTTGCATTTAATGAGGCTGAAAAAAGAGAAATTGTCACTTTTGCTTTTAAATTAAATCTAGGGACACCCATTATGGTGGGAGTTAATGGTTTTAATCTTGAAAGTACTCTTGAGTGGTTAAAATTTTGTGAATCATTTGAAGCTCTTCATAGTTTTCTTATGCCAGTTCCTCTTTATGCCAAGCCAGGAACTGAAGGACAAATCCAATGGTTTAGAACACTCATGGATAGTGTTAAACACCCTTGTATGCTCTACAATGTCCCCTCAAGAACAGGAGTAAAATTTAGCTTTGAAGCTTTTAAAAATCTAGCCAATCATCCCCGCTTTTGGGCCTTGAAAGAAGCAAGTGGGAGTATTGAAGACTTTAAAACTTTTCGTGGATTAGCTCCCCATATTGAAATTTACAGTGGAGAAGATTCGCTGCTTCCTGCATTTGCTTATTACGGGGCCAAGGGGCTTGTCTCTGTCATGAGTAATCCATGGCCAATAGAAACGAATCTCTTTGTCAAAAAATGCTTAAACTTTGATTTTGAAGGACTTTATCCGAGCTGGGATATAGCGGCACAGAGCATGTTTATAGCGAGCAACCCGGTACCAGCGAAGAAACTTCTTCATCTCAAAAAATGGATAACAACACCTATCTTGAGAGCTCCTCTGACACATCTTGAAAAATGTGACAGTGAGACATTAGAACAAGCAGATAGTCTTATCCAAAATTGGTATCGCTTACAAACTAAAAGAGAGGAGAATCTTCATGCTTGAGTGGGAAAATGTTTTAAATAATTTGGAAAGAGGTAACATCAGAGCTGCTGATCTCATTTCCGATAAATGGGAAGCGAATATCAATGTCAAACAAGCAATTCTTGATGCGTTTAAAGCCGGAGAAAATGTTAATTGCTCTGGTAACTATGAAGGTTTTGTAGATAAGAATACGATTTTACCTCAAAGTTTTCATACTAAAAGAAAAGTTCGCATGGTTCCAGGAGGAAGTAGTGTTCGAAGAGGAGCTTATATTGCTGAAGGTGTAATTATCATGCCTCCTGCTTATGTGAATATTGGGGCTTTTGTCGATTCAGGTACGATGATTGATAGCCACGTGTTAGTTGGTAGCTGTGCTCAAATAGGAAAAAATGTTCACCTCTCAGCAGGAGTTCAAATTGGTGGAGTGCTCGAACCAATTGGTCAGCGACCAGTCATTATTGAAGATAATGCCTTTGTTGGAGCGGGGTCTGTCATTGTTGAAGGGATTGTTATTCGAAAGAATGCAGTCATCGCCCCAGGAGTTTCTTTGAGTCGCTCTGTACCAGTTTACGATCTAGTAAACGAAAGAAAGCTTGAGCTGGGTGAAGATATACCTGAAGGAGCAGTTGTCATTTCAGGGACAAGACCATCAAGTTCAGCTTGGGCCAAGGAACAAGGACTACAGATGTACTGTGCGTTGATCGTAAAATATAGAGATGAAAAAAGTAACGCCTCTTTGGTGCTTGAAGATGTTTTGCGATAAAATTCTCCAGCAAATATCTAAAATTGTAGAAGAGGAGAACTATCCTTTTTACGTTTACGACCTCGATAACTTAAAAAAGATTGTAGAAGAATTTTCTTCTACAAAATCGGTGAAGCTTTGGTACGCACAAAAAGCAAATCCCCTCTCAAGCATTCTCAGAACAATGCATTCGTTAAATGTTCCGATTGATTGTGCAAGTTTAGGGGAGGTTGAGCAGGCTTTGAGGAATGGCTACTCAGCTTCGCAAATTATAAGCACTGGTCCTTCCAAGTCAAAAGCATATTTGAAAACTTTAGTTGAAAGAGGTGTAAGAAACTTTGTATTGGAAAGTCAAAATCAAGCTTATTGGCTTAATGAAGTTGCCAAAGATGAAGTTGATGTTTTACTTCGAATTCAAAAATCAAACTGGAAACTTTCTGGACAAAATGTGATTGGAGGAAATCAATTATCCCAATTTGGATTAGAAGTATTCGATTGGAAAAAAGTAAATTTTAGAGAGCTCAAGAACTTAAATATTTTAGGATTTCATATTTTTCAGTGGGGAAATATTCTCAATAGAGATGAACTTTTTTCGATATGGGATGAAATATTCATTGATTCGAAGTTATGGGCACAAGAACTAGGATTGACAAATTTTCCCGTGATCGATTTAGGAGGAGGGCTTGGTATTCCTTATTCGACACACGATAAGCCTCTCGTCATTTCTGAAATACTCGAATATTTAGAATCAAAAAGAATTGAAAATCAGTTAGAAGAAATTTGGCTCGAATTGGGGCGGTTTTTGGTAGGGCCAGTGGGCTATTATGCTAATCGAATCGTTGATATTAAAGAAGTTCAAGGTGTGAGAATGCTCATCCTTGAAGGTGGGATTAACCATATGATTAGAGGGACATTGGCCAAGCAATATTTCCCTGCAATGGATTTGCGATCAGATTCTCAAAAAAGTCCTTATCGTGTCTATGGACCTTTGTGCACAAGTCTTGATTATCTAGGTGAGCATCATCTTTCAAGTCAGATTGAAATAGGCGATTGGCTTGTATTTACTCAATGTGGTGCTTATGGATTCTCAGAAAGCATGCCACTATTTTTATGCCATGACCTTCCTGCTGAGTTTATTTTTTCAGAAGGAAACATGGAAATTTTAAGAACCAGACAAAAAATAGATAGTTTAATGAGGTAGTTTATGAAAAAGAAATCAATTCCTGTCAGACAAATGGCCAGTGGAGATAGCTTAGAAATTCCCGTATTTGAATTTGAAGGAAGTGGTGAAGCTCCTTCAGTCTATATTCAAGCCAATATTCATGGAGCAGAAGTTCAAGGGAATTTAGTTTGTTATTTTTTGTTGGATTATCTTGCAAAAAATCCACCGCTTGGAAATATTACCATTGTTCCCAAGGCTAACCCTTATGGTCTCAATGCTAAGTTGGGAGAATATACATTTGGACGTTTTGATCCTACAAATGGAAAAAACTATAATAGAAACTATTTTAATCTTGTTGCTCAAAATTTACTTGATGGGCAAGAAAACCCACAGCAAATTAATTTAAGTGAATTTATAAAAAACAATAACGATTGCACTCAATCAACAATCGTCAGTCGTTTTCAAGATGAGTTGAACCGATGTCTCGATGAAATTGGAAAGAATCAAAAAAAATTTGGTGCCGATTATGGAGATTTTGTTTGTTTTCAACTCCAAAAAATGGCCCAAAAAGCAGACATTGTTCTCGATCTCCATACGGCCAGTAACTCTCTAAATCATCTCTACGCACCTGATATTAGTATCGCAAATATGAATGCTAATTATCTTGGAATTGAGAATATTATAACTATCCAAAATGAATTTTTGGGAGCTCTCGACGAAGCTTGTTTTATTCCTTGGTATGGATTGCAAAAAGCATTTAGAAAACATTCGCAATTAGAAATTTCAATTCCTGTAGAAGCTTACACTGTTGAATTAGGATCCCAGGAAAGAGCAGATGAAGCGATGGCCTTCGAACAATTTGAAAATATTATCAATTATTTAAAATTTAGAGGATCAATAAAAGGTGAGGTTAAAAAACCTTCGCTGAAGTATAATATTTGTAGGCCAGATGGTTATAAGAGGCTTTTTGCTCCTTATGGTGGCATCGTTAGCTACAAGGTGAAACCAGGACAGGATATTAAGAAAGGAGATGTTATAGCTCATGTCTTCCAATTTGATTTTGTCGATAACCCCAAAAATATTTCTGAAGCTAAAAAAGAAATTCTCAGTCCTTTTAATGGACGAGTGATTAATTTGACCGATTCTTCAATTATTCATGAGCATATGGAGTTTGCTCGAGTGATGATCAAAGAATAGACTATCAGTTGATGAAAAAATTAAATACGCAGTCACAGCAGCAATCTCAATTTATTGTGGAGTACGATTGGAAGTTAGGCGACGAAGGATTTTCTGCTCAATTTCAAGTTGAAAAAATAGCTGGTCACTGGAACACGAGCGAAAGTTTTTCTTTAAAGAATCAAAACCGCAATTGGGGGTTATGGGAATATGATGTTTGTGAAATATTTCTTCAAGCCCGAGAAAAACAAAATCAATTTACATCCCCCTATCTTGAAATCCAAATCTCTCCACTTAATCAAGGATTTTCCTTGCTCGTTATAAAGCCTCGGGAAATCATGGCCCTTCCGCTATGTGAACAATTCAGGTCTGTATCACACTTTGAAGAATCGACATGGACCGTAGAAATCTTCATGGATTTCAAAGAGTTGGCACTGAATTTTCAAGGTGCTCATCTCTATGCAGGTTTCTTTAGTTGCTTAGGAAAAAAGCGAGAATACTTTGCTCACTTTGATCAAAGACAGGAAAAACCTGATTTTCACAAACCCAATCTCTTCCAACCTCTTTTTTGAAATTCAAAAGCAGAATGAATAATAATTATTTAAAAAAAGAGAAAATTGAAATCCTGAGTCGTTCAGGTTAGATTTAAATAAGGTTCATTGAAAAGCAGGAAAGGTGGCTTGTGTTCCGAACATTCCCGTTGATTGTTCTCTATTTATTTTCTCTTATTTTCTTTCCTTCATGTGGTTCGAAAGACAATGTATTTTATGAAAAATCTCCTGGAATTAGAGTTGTCACTACTCCGCCTTTAGGGCCTGAAAAAAAGCCAACTCCGCCAATTCCACCCAAAGATCCTCCAAAGCCTGATGATCCCATTGATAATCCAGGTGGCACAGATAGTTTTTTTGATCCTGCTCTCCACAACGCTCTCAATCTAGGTGGAGCCATTAAAAGTGCAGTGAGTGTTTATGAAGATGCTACTGAGGTTTTTCTCAATGGAATAAGCCTGGCGACACTAAATAAGGGAGAGACATATGAATTTCTCTCTAAGAAAAGTGATCTCCTCACTTCAGATAAACCATTTTTTGTTTCGGGCAAATTGATAGGGAAGAAAGACAAAGCTCTTTATAATGCCAATATAGTTTGGAGTTATCCGGAATGGGCTTCGACGAGTTTTTCGTTTAGTGCGAATAGAAAACTTCCAACCGAGCTAAGCCTTTATACTTTTACAAATGAAGATATTGATATTTATAGTGGAACTCAGCATATTCGGCGTTTTACAGTGAACTCTCATGAACTTTTAACATTGCAAGTTCCAAACAAAGGCGCTTATCACGTAGTCTCTAAGGGAGTCATGCTAGGCTATGCCATATCTCTTGGTAAGAAGCTCGATAAAATTGTCGATGCTCACCCCGTTTTGCCACCTTATGAAATGCTTATAGGGTTTCCAAGTCGCAAGGCCATTGTGAGCGGTTTAGATCAAATTATTTATTACGATGGAATTTATTCCAATGGTGTCAGTACTAAAGGAAAAGCAGATCTTGGAGAATATGACGTTGAAAAAGGACTTCCTAATAATGGAATTTGTTGTAACTTTTTTTACAACTCTAAGGCCTTGCGAATATTCTCAACAGAAAAGTTTTTTGCAAGAAGCAATGCTGATGGATCGGGATGGGCGTCATCTCCTTTTTTACCTGAATATTTAATGAGAAAAAATTATACCTTAAATATTGATACTCAATGGGTTGCTATTGCGAGTACGACAAAAGACAAAGTTAAAGTTTGGAATCCTAAGACTTTAACAACAACACTTCACAAATTAGAAAGAGAGGGTTTTGAGTTCTTAGGAGCCCCAACTCAAATCAAAATAAAAGGACTAAGCAAAGGAACTATCATCTCTGCTGATTTTCCATTCGCTGTTTGGATTCAGCCCAAAGATTCCGAAGGAAGTGTTGACCAAGATGAAATGCTTGTTCGAGGAGTTGGAGAGTAACATGTCTAAATTTGCGATTGTATTTCTCTCATTCTTGAATTGTGTCTATGCGAGTAACGAAATTCATTATTCTCTCAATAAAAATGAAAGTATCTCCTATGTTCTACTCGTTAATAAACATATCGATACTATTTATGATAAAGACTTTATAAAACTTGTTCTCGATTACAATAATGAAAACTGGAGTTCTGCTCATTATTTGCCAATTGGTTACAAATTTAGTGTCCCAGTCGAAGGAATAAAGAAAGAAGAGTCTGTTAAAGTTAATCAGCCACCAATCGCTGCAGCTCCTTCTTCAACTCAAGAAATAAGTACATGGGATCTCGATCGTAAAGACAGAAAGTATTCAGTGTCTTTAGGCGTTTTCCACGAAGAAATGGGGGCTCGAAATGCGATAAATTACGATCGAACTCTCTATTCAAATCTTTCTCAAGTTGTAAAAGTTTCTTATGGGCAGCACTTAAGAAAAAAATGGTCACTTCAAGGTGAAGGTATATTTAAAAACCATATTTACGAGTCAAGTGCGCAGTATGGGACAAATGAAGATATTAGTTTTTTTATGCCTGCTGCCCGAGTGAATGCAGGCTATAAGCATAGTATTGATGCTACTTCACAGGTCTATACAGAAGTAGGGCAAAAACTTGCCTTTCAGGTTGACCAAGAAACATTCGGAACAACTTTTGAAAAACAGCTCTATTCTAGTCTCGGTTATACTTTTGAGGCGGACATCTTTGAATTGCGCCAATTTCTTATGGGGCTTGGTTTTGATGTTTCAACGAATTTATATTCTGAACAGATCAATAAAAATAATAATTATGAGGTGTTCAGTTATCTTAAATACGTCACAGGCGAGAAAGTGTGGAGGACTCAGCTAGCTTATGCTGTAAATCAACTTGATTACAATAACTTTGATTATCTCAATCGTTCTTTGACCTTCAGCTTAGCCTTTATTTTTCAATAATAAATCGATTGAAGGAAAGCCCTAAGTCATAATTAATTTTTTAGTTTCTTCTCGAAAACTCATTATTTTATCGATATCGCCTTTGACCTTGAATTGATTGATCTTTTCAACAAAGTCTTTTGAACTTTCGAGGTAAGCATCTGTGTTATCGTAAATGATAGTTGAATTAATTTCGTCTACATATTTTTCTTTTAAGCGAAGTATGTTGTTTTGAATACCTGTTTTGAAATGATTAATTTTTTCTAGAGAATAATCGATATCTTCAATTGCGAGTTTGAGATTCACGTCAGCATTGCGGCTTTGGTGTTTTGTATGCCCACTAACTCCATTAATTCTTAAGTCAAATGAAGAGGGACTTAATTCTTTAGAGTTAAAGATAGAGCCCATAAAAGGCTTATATTGCATGTGAATATGCTTATAACTATCGCGAATGAAATTTTGACTTCGAATAAAATTGGCATCTGAAAGTTCTTCAATTTCTCTTCGAGTATTAAAAATTTTTGTGTTGAGTTCTTTTTGGTCATACTCTTCGAGCTCTTTAGTGAATAGATCTGAAGAAAATTCTTTCATTGAGCTAAGATGTTCTTTAATTTCCTCGAGAGAGAGCTCTGATTGTTGAAGAAAATTGACCAGGTCGTTATCATTTTTTATATCGAGTGCTGTCTCACTTCTTGGGAGTTGGGGGTCTTGAGGGGGAAGGTTACCGGCTGACCCATACCACTCAAGATTCTGCTTTCTTTCTTGAGGAGGCTGATGAGGTGGCCGATCTTCTAAATAGAAGAGTGATGGGTAACTTAATATACTTTTCAACATACGAGCTCATTTCAAGGCATAAAACACCTTACTACTCGTATCGGGTAAGATTGCGCAGATCTTGAGTTGTTTAGTCGGGATAAGGGCTAGTAAAATCAAACTGTTAGGATAGCTAAACCTTTATTCTAAATCATTTTGAAGGACAAAACGGCATTTATTCGGACGATTCTTCCATTTGTAGAGGCCAAGCTTTAGGCCTCTCTCGCATTCTTCAAGCTCATCATCACTCTTTTTTACAAGGAGCTTGATAAGGTAATAGTCTACGGTGACATCATCAGAAACATAAGCATGAACAATTCCTGTTTCATTCATAGCTTCAATCATATTTATAGTTTCATTACTCGAGTTTTTCATTGCCTTCATATCATAGTTAAAGAGCATTTCTGTTCCATAGCTCCAAGAGGAAACATGGTTTGTTATTTTGTCGTACCAGCAAGTCAGTCCTTCTGGTTTACTTGCACAGTCCGAGCGCGCAAAATTATCGAGAGGATCATACGAAAAGAGGCTCACGCTGTCAGTCGTCCATAAACTCCCGGCATTTTTTAAGTGAAATTGAACACTTCCACAAAGAATTTTACCTTTATACTCTGAAACATCAAAAGTTGCAGCAACCCATTTATCAATACCCACTTCATCAAAAAACTTTTGTGACTGTCCTACAAATGTTCCAAAATTTGTTGTGAAATTTGTATCGGGGGCAAAGTCTCCACCGTTTTCAATGCCAGTGAAATCATCATCACCTCCAGCTAAAAGAACAATTTCTTCAACATTATGAGAATCAAATTGACAGTCTGTTCCCTCCCAGGCATCGAGATCAGTTCTCGAAGCTGCTTTATTGACTGTTATTTTTTTGTTGAGAACTTTCCCTTTTTTGTCTGTAAATTGCAGATCAAAATTTTCAGTAGCTTGATCTAAAGAGAGAGTAATAATTTTATTTTTAGAAAATGAAGCTTCGTCATTGAGGGCTGCGATTATTGCTGAGTTTGAATCATCACTCACTTGAATTTGAGCTTCAATACTGCTTTCAATTTTAAGAATGACGGCATTGTCTTGAATGCTCAAAACTTGAGCTTCAGCTTCAAGAGCGATAGCCGTTTCATCAGAATCATCCTGCTCATCACTTTGGTTGAGGTTATTATCTCCTAGAGTATCTTGGAGCTCTTCAGCTGGAACACACCCATTGAGAAGAATCAGTATTAATAGATAAGACAAACGTCTCATGATTATTTCCTTTTTAATTTTAAAAAGTTTGTTATTGTTATTATAAATTCATTCCGGAATGAATTTATGAAAAGTGCTAAGCCCTTGATTCTAAAGAGGGAGCAGTAGGGAAATGAGTATAATGGCAAGAGAAGATGCCATGAATTGTACTCAAATTGATTTCAATCATGATTATAAGCTAATTGGTGAAATAAAATAAATCCCTTTTGAAATCAACTACTTAGCGATTATGGGAAGAGTGAAATTCCCTTTCCTGATCCAGGGTAAGTTCGGTGGTTCGCTCCAGGGTATGCATAACCATTTATGAGTATTCTCCGCCAACTCTCTGAATTGTTTTCAAAACTAGCATGAGCAGTATAGGGTCCAAAGAAAAGCACACTTCCAGGAGTTGCTGTGATTGTCTGAACTTGAGTTTTATCAAATTGAGGGGGGAGTTTTTTGTCGTAATTTGGATTGTCGTAATCGTGTTTCCCAAAATCCACCACGCCCCATTGGCTACTTCCTGGTATAAAAAGCAATGGACCATTATCAGTCGTCATTTCGTCTAACACTAATGCAGTTTGAATGTAGCTTCCTTTTCCATCGACATCAGTCCAGGTTCCAGGACCTTTATCACGGTGTTGGATATCTTGGTGCCAATCAAAAATAACTCCATCAAAAGGACGTTTAAAGTGAGCCTGGTTGAGGAGGTGGACAATTTCTTTAGAGTCGAGAAGTTCTGAAACAACTGAAGTTATGCGATTATCTCGACCTAGTTCCAAAAGTGCAGGTTCAGTTCCTCCGGCCCAGACAACTCTTTTGATAATGACTTGGTTGTTTTGATCTTTATCGAGTACAAAATAGGAATCTTCAAAGTTTTGAGTTGTTTGGAGTTTATTTGCTTTTTCTACGAGTGATTGAAAACTTTTTTTAGCCACTTCGATTTCATCGATAGTGAAAAGATTCGGAAGAGAAAACCATCCTCTCTCAAAAAAAAGTTTCTTCTGTTCTCGTGTTAGTGCCATGTAGCAATTTTACGAACCTCTGCAAAACTTCTCAAGCTAAAGATTAAAAATAAAAAGAATCTTAAAAATAACAATGGGTGCTGTGCGTTAGTTTGCTGTTTTCTCAGCTGAACATTTTATCTTTTGCTATCAAACAGCTAAAATTACTCAAGTCTTTTCGTCTGTAATTTATAAAAGGATACCTATGGAGATTTTGGATTCCACTGTTCAGGCCACCGGCACAGATTTTAATGACAACCAAAAACAGTTTTCTATGCTTGTGAAAGAGTTTTGTGAGAGATCGCAGGCCGTGGAAACTCAATTTCGAGGGGATGCTGTTGAAAAACATGAAAAAAGAAAAAAATATTTAGCGAGAACAAGAATTCAAAAAATTCTTGATCCCGGTAGCCCTTTCTTAGAATTGAGTAAACTCGCTGCTTGGGATGTGTATGGGGAGCAAATTCCCAGCGCAGGAGTTGTGACTGGGATTGGGAGAGTCCACGGAATTGAATGTATGTTTGTGGCTAACGATGCCACTGTAAAGGGCGGGACTTACTTCCCTTTAACTGTAAAAAAACATTTGCGAGCCCAGGAGATAGCCCAACAAAATCGTTTGCCTTGTATCTATCTTGTGGATTCGGGAGGTGCTTTTCTTCCTATGCAGTCAGAAGTTTTTCCAGATAAGGAACACTTTGGAAGAATTTTTTATAATCAGGCGGTGATGTCCTCACTTGGAATACCTCAAGTTGCGGCCGTATTAGGTTCATGCACTGCGGGTGGAGCCTATGTTCCTGCAATGTGTGATGAATCCATTATTGTGAAAGGTAATGGAACGATTTTTCTCGGAGGTCCACCACTTGTTAAGGCCGCGACTGGAGAAGATGTGACAGCTGAAGAATTGGGAGGAGCTGATGTACACACCCGGACGTCAGGTGTTGCCGATCACTATGCTGAAACTGAAGATGAAGCTTTATTGAAAATACGCGATATTATTCACAACTTAAATTATAAAACAGAAAAAGAAAGTAATTGTTTACATTTTCAATCTATGGAAATTGATGAACCTCTTTACCCGATAGAAGAAATTGAAGGCATCATTCCTGCCGATAGTCGAAAACCTTTTGATGTTCGAGAGATTATCGCTCGCTTAGTCGACGGATCACAGTTTCATGAATTTAAAGCGAACTATGGAGAAACACTGGTTTGTGGGTTTTCTAAGATTTTTGGAATTCCTGTCGGGATAATAGCCAATAATGGAATTCTTTTTAGTGAGAGTGCGGTAAAGGGAGCTCACTTTGTAGAACTTTGCTGCCAAAGAAAAACTCCACTCATTTTTCTTCAAAACATAACAGGTTTTATGGTTGGAAAAAAATATGAAAGTGAAGGGATCGCAAAACATGGGGCTAAATTGGTTACCGCGGTTTCTTGTGCTGAAGTTCCTAAGCTTACCGTTATAATTGGAGGATCTTTCGGAGCCGGTAATTATGGAATGTGTGGCAGGGCCTTCAATCCTCGCTTTTTATGGATGTGGCCTAATGCTAAGATTTCAGTGATGGGAGGAGAACAAGCCGCAGGGGTTCTCTCCACAGTCAAAAACCAAGGGCTAAAACGTCGAGGAAAAAAAGAGATGAGCGATAAAGAATTGCGTGATTTTCAAAACCCTATCCTCGAAAAATATGAAAAAGAAGGAAGTGCTTATTTCTCAACAGCTCGGCTTTGGGATGATGGAATTATTGATCCAAAAGATACAAGGAAAGTCTTAGGACTTGCATTGAGTACAACCCTCAATGCTCCAATCCCTGAGACTAAATTTGGCATTTTTAGAATGTAAGAGGAGATTTTATCCGTGACCAGTCATTCTTATATAATTTATGAAGTAAAGGAATCTATTGCCAGGGTTACGTTTAATCGCCCCGATGTCCACAATGCTTTCGATGATCAGTTTATAAGCGAACTGACAGAAACTTTGAAAAAAATCCATGAGGACAAATCATTGCGGTTAGTTGTTCTTGCTTCTAATGGGAAAAGTTTTTGTGCTGGAGCTGATCTGAACTGGATGAAAAAGATGAAAGACTATTCTCTCGAGAAAAATTATAAAGACTCTGAAAAATTGTCCAATATGTTTGAGTGCTTTGACCAGCTCGAGCTTCCTATCTTGGGAATTGTCCAGGGGCATGCTTTAGGTGGGGGAGTTGGGATTGTGAGTGTTTGTGATTATGTGCTGGCGAACCAAAAAGCTAAGTTTGGCTTCACTGAAGTGCGACTAGGATTAGTTCCCTCGGTGATCTCGCCCTATGTCTTAAGAAAAATTGGAGAGTCTCAAGCTCGGGCGTGGTTTTTTTCAGGCGAGGTCTTTGATGCTGAAAAAGCCAAAGAGATGGATTTGGTTCACGAAGTTTGTTCGCCTGATAAATTAGAAAGTCGTACAGGTGAACTCGTTGAAAGTTTTCTGAGAGCAGGACCAGCGAGTGCTCGTGGTTGTAAGAAGTTATTGAAAAATGTGAAAGAGCTTTTGGTCTCTGATAAAGAGAAACTCAAAGATTATACTGTGAAAACGATTTCAGAATTTAGAATTTCGGGTGAAGGGCAAGAGGGGATGACAGCTTTACTTGAAAAGAGAACGGCTAAGTGGGTACAGAAATGAAAGTAAAGAAAATATTGATTGCGAATCGTTCTGAAATAGCTTTTCGGGTATTAAAAACGTGCCAATATTTGAAGATAAAAACTGTTGTTATTTATTCAGAGGAAGATAAAAACCTTGAATATGTTCAAAAGGCTGATGAAAGTTATTCATTGGGCAGCGGAGAGCTTTCAGATACTTATCTCAATCAAGATAAAATTGTAAAAATAGCCAAAGACTCTAAGGCCGATGCTATTCATCCAGGCTATGGGTTTCTTTCTGAAAATGCTTCTTTTGCAGAAAAAGTTGAAAATGCAGGGATACTCTTTATCGGACCAACAGCAAAAGTCATATCACTTATGGGAGATAAAATTCAATCAAAAATCAAGGCTCAAGAATTGGGAGTCCCCGTTATCCCTGGCTATCATGGTGAAGATCAGTCATTGAAAAAACTAGAGAGTGAGGCTCTTAAAATAGGCTTTCCCGTTCTTATCAAAGCTTCTGCAGGTGGCGGAGGAAAAGGGATGCGCATTGTACGCGAGCAAAAAGATTTTCAAGAAGCACTGGAATCGGCTAAGAGTGAAGCACGCAAAGCCTTCTCCAATGATAAAGTTTTACTGGAGAAATACATAACGGCTCCAAAGCATATTGAAGTTCAAGTGGTTGGCGATGGAAAGAAAAACTTTCTTCATTTTTTTGAACGCGAATGCTCCATTCAAAGACGCTATCAAAAGATTATTGAAGAATGCCCATCACCAAGTTTAACTGAATCTAAAAGACAAGAAATTTGCCAGACAGCTGTGAAATTAGCAGAAGGTATTCAATATCGAGGAGCTGGAACAGTTGAGCTCGTTTATGATCAAGTTTCGTCTGACTTCTATTTTTTAGAAATGAATACGAGACTTCAAGTGGAGCACCCGGTGACGGAAATGTCGACTCATGTCGATCTCGTTAAATTGCAAATTGATGTTGCCAATGATTGTTTAAAACTCCAGCAAAATGATATTTCTCTTCATGGGCATTCTATTGAATGTCGAATTTATGCAGAGGATCCCAAAAATCAGTTTCTCCCTCAATCAGGAACAATTGGATTTATCGGAGGCGAGAGTTATCCATGGTATCGGGTTGAAACAGCTTATCGAGATGGTGACGAAGTTTCGATTAATTATGATCCTATGATTGCTAAACTTGTAACGTGGGGAGAATCTCGCAGTGAAGCTATTGAAAAGATGAAAAAAGTCTTAGATGAGACCCCTTTTTTAGGAGTGGTCAACAACCGAGATTTTTTATTAAAAATTTTAAACGAAAAAGATTTTCAAAAAAGTTCTTTCACAACTCATTATATAGAAGAACATATCGATAATTTGTTAAAAGAGGAAAGCCTTCCTGAAGAGCTTTTTTTCTTACTCGATGAAATTAAAAAAATACCAAAAGGTCTTGGGAAAAATTCGAAGACGAAAGCGTTTACTGACCCATGGGATAGTATAAAATTATGAGCGAAAAAATAATTGTTAACGGAAATGAATTTGAAGTATTAAAACCTCAAGGAGAGTTTAAGCTTATTAGCGTTGAAGATCACGCTATACATTATCAAACACCGATGGGACGGAAAACGGCGAATTTTTTTCAGAATAGAAAAAGTGGAGAAACTTATCTTTCAATTGAGGGAAAAACTTATTGTGTGAATGATAATAGACAAAGAAAAAGCAAAAGAGCAGGGGGGAAATCGGATCCGCTCTCAATTGTTGCTCCAATGCCTGGAAAAGTTTTTAAACATTTAAAAGCTGTTGGTGAGACCGTTATCGATAATGAGACGGTGAGCATTCTCGAGGCCATGAAAATGGAACATCCTTTAAAAGCTGTTAAACAATTAAAAATTTCTAAAATCAATTTTAATGAAGGTGAACAAGTCAAAACCGGCGATGTTATAGTTGAGCTTGAGGAGATTTCTCAATGAAGAATGAAGTTCAAATTGTTGAAGTCGGTCCTCGAGATGGACTTCAAAATGAAGCGACTCCTCTGGGCACTGAAGACAAACTTAAGTTTATTGAAAATTTAATCGATGCTGGCGTTAAAAGAATGGAGGTCACTAGTTTTGTGAATCCCAAGGCTATACCTCAAATGGCTGATTCAGAAGAACTCTATCGTAAAATTGTGAAAAAAGGCTTAGATCAAAAGGCAGAGCTATCCTGCCTCGTTCCCAACCGAAAGGGATATGAGATAGCCTTAGATTTAAAAGTCAAAGAAATTGCTGTGTTTACATCAACTTCAGAAGCCTTTAACTCTAAAAATATTAAGACTTCTCTAAAAGGAGCTCAAGAGAGATTTTGTGAATTTGTTCCAGAAGCAATAAAAAAAGGAATGAAAGTTCGCGGTTATCTTTCAACTGTTTTTGGTTGTCCTTACGAGGGAGAAGTGCCTGTTAGTAAAACAATTGAGCAAGTTCAAAAACTTTTTGAATTGGGTTGTTACGAAGTCTCTCTTGGAGATACAATTGGCATTGCCACTCCAGTTAAAGTCATTGATTGGATGAAGGCTTTAAAAGGTGAATTCGATCTTTCTAAAATTGCGATGCATTTTCACGATACACGAGGTCTTGCGCTGACAAATATTTATACTGCGTATTTAAATGGAATTCGTGTGTTTGATTCATCTGCTGGCGGCATTGGTGGGTGTCCCTACGCAAAAGGAGCTACAGGTAATGTCGCAACTGAAGATGTCCTCTACCTTTTTCACTCTCTAGGTGTTGATTATGGCAATATAGAATTTGAAAAACTCATAAGAGGATCAGATATTATATTTAATAAAATTAAAAAGAAATCTCCCTCAAAGTTTAGAGAGGCTTTTGTGAATAAAGGTTATAAAATATGAGTTTTAAGCTTAACCAATACAAGACATTACAATTACATTTTTCAGAAAATGTTCTTATGATTAAATTAAATCGCCCTGACACACTCAATGCTTTTAACTTAGAAATGGTTAGTGAGTTGGTCGATTGTCTTGAAAAGTATGAAGAGCAAGATGAAGTGCATGTTATCGTTATTACTGGCGCGGGAAAAGCTTTTAGTGCTGGCGGTGATATTATGGCCATGCATGAAAAGTCAGACATGTTTGCAGGAGATATAGATGAACTCAGAACACTTTATCAAAGAGGTATTCAAAAAATTCCGCTAACAATTGAAAAAATGCAAACCCCTCTTATCGCAATTGTCAATGGCGCAGCAGTTGGTGCAGGTTGTGATTTAGCTTGTATGTGTGATTTGAGAATTATGAGTAGTGAAGCTTTTTTTAAAGAAAGTTTTATTAATTTAGCACTTGTTTCAGGAGATGGTGGTTCTTATTACTTGAATAGAATTATCGGATATGGGCGGGCCATGGATATGTTACTCACTGGAAGAAAAATTAAAGCAGGAGAAGCGCTCGAAATTGGACTCGTAAACTATGTTTTTTCCCATACTGATCTCGAGGAAGAGGCTATGAAGATTGCCAAGTCCATCGCTTCCCATGGCTCCGTGGCAAGTCGAATGAATAAAGCCGGCTTGAAAAATGCATCTCGAAGTGAGCTTTATCATCACTTGGAATTCATGGCATGCTTGCAGGCCATAACCCAGAGAAGTTCTGAGCACGAGAAGCTGGTGCAGAAATTTGTGCATAGAAGTAAGAAATAGTTAGACTTTTTTCGCATATGCCAATTTAACATTCGTCATCAATTCCTTAAGATTTAAGTAATCAATCAATTCATTTGGAAGAATTCCCGTTATCCATATCCTAAATTCTAGGGATGGATTGTATCGTCATAGTGGAAAGCCAAGGATGGCTTTTCACCTTTTTTTTTATTATAAAACAATCAGAGATTTTTTTAGAGGATAAGATATGCGAGATAGACCTAGTTTTGAACAAGTTTATATTGAACTAGCAACATTAATGGCTAAACGATCAACATGCCAAAGACTAAAAGTTGGAACAGTTATAACAACAACTGATTTTAGAAAAGTTTTAGCAGTTGGGTATAATGGGAACGCTTCTGGTTTAGATAATTGTTGTGATCGTGAAGAGCCAGGAAATTGTGGATGTTTGCATTCAGAAGAGAATGCAGTTATTAATTGTGATTCTCCTCGCAATTTTGATAAATTTGTTTTTGTTACCCATCTTCCTTGTGTCGCCTGTGCAAAGCGATTAATTAATCTTGGAAATGTGAAAAAAATTTTTTATCTCAATGATTATAGAATCAAGGATTCAATTGGCGTTTTAAATAGTGTTGGCATTGAAGTTCAAAAAGTAGATTTATAAAAAAACACCCTCCTGGATAAAAGAGGGTGCTTCTTTGCGTTGGAATGTGTGCGAGAATGTAATAAAACTTAAAAGCCTCCTTCCTAAGTCATATTATTCACATAAATGCTGAGTATCTCCACAGAGATCCCCAGCCTTTAAATCACTATTTTCACTACATTTCATAAGGTAACCACCAACACTTAAATGAGTGGCCACAGCACTTTCAGAGATAATGATCACATGAGCATTTGTATTAAAAATCATGCCTGTGACTTCATCGTATTCAGTTCTTCCAGGAGGAAAGTGACAGAACATATATTTTCCACTTTCACACTGGAAGTCTTGAATTTGTTCATGAGTAACTGAATATTTTTTCGTTGTTCCATGTTTTTTTCCACCACAAGTTTTCTTTTCAACTTCAACCTGTTCAAAGTCTTCAGTAAAAAGACAAACTTTTGGTTTGCTATCATCTTCTTCATTATCTGCACTGTCATCGTCATTATTGTTATCATCGTTTTGAGCAACATCGTCGTCATTGTTATTGTCATCTCCAACTTGAGAATCATCGCCACTATTAGAATCGTCACCTTGAGCGATGTCATCATCGCCATTATTGTTAGAATCGTTTACGGAATCGTCACCGGAGTTGCTTTCAGTATCGTTATTATTGTTGGTATCGTCGTTTTGAGCGACATCACCACCTGATTGAGTGTCGTTACCGCCATTATTTGAATTATTAACGGAATCGTCACCAGAGTTGCTTCCAGTATCGTTATTATTGTTGGTATCGTCGTTTTGGGCGACATCACCGCCTGATTGAGTGTCGTCATAATCAGGAGTTCCAATAATAATAACCTCAGGGGGGCTATCATTCTGAGTATCATCGCCATTATCATCGGCTATTTCATCATTGTCGCCAAAATCGTCGTGACGATCATCTACGATAGTTTCATCAGGATTCTCATCCCCGCTGCCTACGGCCGCAGAATTAACTTTATTATAAAACTGTGAACTATCATTACATGAATAAAATAATAGAAGGAAAAGAATAGTTAATGTTGTTTTCATGCCCTTGCCCCTTTTTAATGCCCTAAAACTTTTTATGCCCAAATTAAAAAGTTAACCAAATTATAGGAAATCCCAGAAAATATAGGGTGATTGACAAGTTTTCGGTGACTTAATGAGTGTCAAAAGTTTTGATAGTTAAAATTTCACTGCCTGCATTCAGAGG
Organism: Halobacteriovoraceae bacterium; assembly: GCA_020635135.1. Classification (GTDB taxonomy): domain Bacteria; phylum Bdellovibrionota; class Bacteriovoracia; order Bacteriovoracales; family Bacteriovoracaceae; genus JACKAJ01. The sequence goes on along the minus strand of JACKAJ010000015.1, from coordinate 399,138 downwards.
CATTCAAGTTTATTGCGCTATAAATTTCAGTAAAACAGATTGAGATTAGGCTTAAAAGGGTCATTCAATTGAAGATTTCAATGAATCTGGGTATTTGCCTGGATGTTTCCATCACCTGTTGTTTGCTTTTCTATCTGCTCGAGCAAGTTGATTATATTTTCATGCATATTATCGAAGACACTTGATGCCGCTATAATCTTATTGATAAGCCAATGATCTGTTTTCATCTCATAACTATAATCAATGAGTGTTGATTCATTGCCAATATTTTTAAGATAGAAGCGAGTAATAGATTTTGTAATAACTGTGCTGGATTTAAGTTCTTTTTGTGTGAGTTGTTTTGCCAATTGGTCATTGATACTTTCAATTGTGATAAGAACATTTTTGTTCCCGTTTTCATAGACATCTTTAACCGTAACAAGTTCATTAACGACATGACGTCCACGATTTTTGATAATTTTGGTTGTAACAAATTGATCACCATCTTTTTTTGAAGAGACAATGGGATGGCGAATTGTTTCAACGAGGAGTTTATTGAAAAATGGGCAATGAAAGTCTTTTTTTAGATGTTCTCGCAAGTCATGATATTCATTATTACAACGATTTTCAAAATCCAGTATGGCCTTCGCTACGAATTGGGGAGGGTGTTGATAGAGTTTAGTGGTTTTAGCTTGGTAAATACGGTATTGGTTCACTTTCCCAGTTTTGAGAGAGAAGCCATCACGTTTTTCACTTTTATCAACTTCAGCATTTTCTTTTAGAAGAAGGTTGGAATAGCCTTTGATGGAGAGGACAAGGCTGATAAAGACTATAAACTTCATTAAGAGCACCACCTTAAAAATGTGAAGGTAAATTCAATTTTACAACAAAATTAATAGAAAAATCTATTGAGGTAATATTTTAGTGCAAGGAAGGAGGAGTTTGGTGATGGGTAGTTGAGTGTTCTGGAAGGTGGTAGAGTTGAATATTTGGTTGAGTATGAGGGATTTCAATAAAAAATATTGTTCCGCGATTTTCCTCACTTTCGACCCAAATCTTACCTTTATGTTTATTAATAATGTGTTTAACGATGGAAAGCCCAAGACCTGTTCCTCCATGCGCCTTAATCTCATCGCCTTTTTGTCGGGAAGAATCAATCCGATAGAAACGTTCAAAAACTCGACCTAAGTGCTCACGAGATATACCAGGGCCGTTGTCGGAAATAGTGATAATGAGATTGTCCCCATCTTCAAAGTTTGAAATTTTTATAGTGGGTTCATTTCCGGCATACTTGCAAGCATTGTCGACTAAGTTAATGAGGACTTGTTCAAAAAGCTTAGGGTCGACGTTAATTGTTTCAATTGGAATATCATATTCAATATTGATTTTCTTTTGTCGGTAGTTTTGCAGTAGCATTGCTTTGACGTTTTCTACCATTTTCTTGAGATTAATTTCCTTTTTCTTTAAACGATGTTTTGATTCAATAACAGAAAGTTCTAAGAGATCTTGGAATAAAGTGTGAAGTCTTTCCGTATTTGAAATGATTTTATCGAGATAATCTTTAAGCTCATCTGGAATGCGTTTCTCTTGAGATTTTAATACTTGAGAAAAGCCCTTTATTGAAGTCAGGGGAGTTCTAATTTCGTGAGAAACATTGGCCACAAAGTCGACTCGCATCTGTTCAGTGAGCTTAGCTTCAGTCACATTGTGGAAAACTCCAACGGCTCCATGAATTTTGTGGTGTTCTTCTTCAATGATTGGGTTAATGATGATGTCATAGTAGAGTGTTCTATTTTTATGAAAAATTTTAAAATCCTTTACACGACAAGACGTTGCTGTTTTTAAGCAAGTCCGAAATGATTCTAAAATTTCGTTATCTTGAAAAATTTCTTCAAGTGAATATTGTTTTTTGAGGGTAAGCTTCTTTAAGAATTTGTTACTAAAACGTGTATTATAAAAAAGCGTTTTTTCATTAGGGTCTATTGCAATGATTCCATCCGTGATTGATTCCAGGAGGATCCTGTTTTTCTCATCTTCTTGCTTAATTATTTTGAGTTGGTTGTCCATGCTTTCTTCAGTCATACTTAAAGTCTTTCTAAGTTCTTTCCACTCATCTTGTTCAGAGAGATCTTGAAAATTTTTAAAATTCCGAGGGAGTTTACGGCTTAATTTGTAAGCATGAAAAAGAATTGATTTTAAAGGTTTTGAAAATTGAAAACTTGACCATAACAAAAAGAGATAGGTGAAGACGATCAATGGTAAAAGCAATGACAGGATGGACTTATCGAGGTCAAAAAAACGCGATTGCAAAGTTTCAGCAGAGCTTCCGACAATGAGTTTGTAACCAGGATCAAGATTTTGAATCGCCACATAATAATCGTGAGAAGTGTCCCGAAATTTTTTGTGAATTGTTTTAATTTTCAAATCTTTAAAATCGTCGATGAGAAATTGAGGATTAAATTGTGTAAACGAAAACACGGGGTTTTGGCAGACTGGGGCTAATTCTTTATTAACTACTGTTAAAAACATGTTGCTAGGGAGCGGAATTTTTTGGCAAAGAAGCTTAATTTTGTCACTATCATTAAAAACTTCTTTGTAAATTCTAAACTTTTCTATGAGATTAGATCGATAATTTTCTTGAAGTTCTGATTTGAAAAAATAACGTTGAATAAAAAATGAAGAAAGAACACTAACAATGAGAATGAGCCCGTGAAGCCGGGCTATTTTTATAAAATAGGTCCAAGGAAAAATCGTCGAAGCTTTTTTTCTCGTTCTAACATTAGGTTTGTTGTGTTTCATGAATGTCCGTAAAGCGATAGCCTATTCCTCGTATTGTTTCTACGAAACTTGAGGCTTCACCTAATTTTTTCCTCAATCCAGCGACGTGGGTGTCAATTGTTCTATTAGTCACATGCACGTCATCGCCTAGGATTTTTTTTATAAGTTGTTCTCTCGTAAAAACATGGCCAGGATCTTTCGCAAGTGTTCCTAGGATTTCATATTCTGTTTTTGTTAACGATATGGGACTTTCTCCGAGAAGTACTTGGCATTTTTTAAAGTCGATTCGTAGAGGAAAAAATTCAATGACCGTTTGGTCTTTAGTCGATGAAAAAATTTGGTTACGTCTCAATTGAGCTCTAGCCCGGGCCAAAAGAACATCCATATCAAAGGGCTTAGTAATATAATCATCTGCACCTGCATCGAGGCCTTCAATAATGTTTTCAGGTTGAGTTAGGGCCGTAACCATTAAAACAGGGATATGCTGGGTGTTATTGTTTTCGCGAATACATTTACAGAGCTCTATTCCTGTAAACTCAGGAAGCATCCAATCAATGATAAAGAGCTGATATTTTTCACCTTGATCATTAATTTCTTTTAAAGCATCGTTTCCATTGCGAATGACATGGGGGTGAAGTCCAGCAATTTCCAGCTGGGTTTTGAGTAGCTCTCCAATATCAAACTCATCTTCGATGATGAGAACATTATTCATAACCGACTCCTTCAATGAATAGACTATTTCGTTATTTATGATTGGTAGCATAATATCGAAAACCAGTCTAGGAAAAGACCAAAAGAGTGAATAATTTAGCCGGTTTAACGCTTCGCATCTGGGGTTGACGACAATTCAAACCATAAGGGAAAATAGGAAGGCTTTTAAAAAAGGAATGAAAATGATGAAGCGGCTTTGGCGCTTGTATTTTTTATTGGCTTTAGCCTCAGGATGTTCACAGCAACGACTGCAGGGAAGTTCGCCAACCGACCCCCTGGCGCGTCCCAGTTGGATTGAGAATCCCCAAGAAAATTGCCTGGAAAACCAGGAAATCTGTGCGTCAGCTCAGGCAAAGTCTCAATTGGAAGCTGATGTGCAGGCCAAGAATGACCTCGCGGCTTATTTTAAAACCGAAATAAGTTCAGAACTTCAAGATTTTCAGACCATGAGCCAAAGTTCAGATTTTTCTGAACAAAAAAGCCTCTCTTTTAGTGAAAATGAAATTAACCAAAAAGTTCACCAAATTTTGGTTGGGGTTTTCGTGGCTCATCGCTACCACGATCCTGAAGGGGATTATTATTCTTTTGCCAAGCTTGATAAAGAAATGATGAATGCTGAAATTCTCACTAAAATGAAAAGAATTGAAGAGCAGATGAACGAGTTATTTCATTGGCAGTCGCGTAGCAGTTATATCAACCTCATTAGCTTATATAAACTGTGGCAAGAGCAAAATTTGGTCTTTCGTCTTCTCAATAAAGTAAAAAAACAACCTCCATATTCACTTGAAGAGATCACAACCTTTTTGAGCTCTAGCCCGAAAAAAATTGTGTACATTGATTCCCTAAGCACTACTCCATTTCAAAAAATTATTTCGAGCGTTACAGAAAAAATTAATGAAATTGGCCACATCCTTGTTAAAAAATCAGAAACAGCTCAAGTTATTCTTAAAATTAGAAGTGAAAAAAAACAGGAATATCTCAATGTCGAGGGATTTGAGAAATGGAACTATCAAATATCTTTTATTAATGAAGATTCGCGTGGCAATCAATATGGAGAGCTTACGATAGAGAAAGTGATTGTTGGACGCAATGATGAAGATTGTATTTTAAAATTTGAAAACCACATCCAAGAAAGATTGGTAGAAAACTTTTATAAACTAAAAATTTAATAAATAAAGGAGGTTTCTTATGAAACTGATAATTATGACTTTAGGGTTAGCTTTTCTTTTTACGACAAGTTGTAGTTCTACAAAATCAAAGGAAATGAAGAAAGTAGAAGATGTTGATATTAGTGAAAATATTGAGAGGGATTACAAAGTAAGAGATGCTTCAACGAACATGCGACCAGGATGGATCGTGGATGCGGGTGTTTGGGCTGAAAAACAAAGCTATGATGTTAATAAGTATAAATTTTTCTCTTATGAAACAGAACCCAAAGTTTCTCGGGAAATGGCATGTAATTTGGCCAAGGCTAATGTGAAGTCCGATATTGCAGGAGAAATTACAACATTCATTCAAAAAAAATTAGGAGCCAGCGAAGAGGGGGTTGCAACGATCGATCCTAATAACCCCATGACCCAACCTTTGCGAAGCTACGTTGAAAATAGCCTGGTTGAAAAAGTCCAAGCGATTATCGTCGGTGCTTCTATTGAGAAAACATATTGGGAAAAAAGAGAGTTTAAAAAAGATCTTGGAGCAAAGAGAGATTACTTTGGCTATACCTGTGCGACACTTGCAAAAATTGATCGTGAAACAATTTCGAAATCAATTGATCAAGTTCGCATGGACATGATGAACAAAACACAAAGTTCTGAATTGAAAGCGAAAGTTGAAAAAGCTCTTGAAGATGCTGATAACGATTTTATGAAAATGCGTGGATTATAATAATTTAAGGGAGTTTATATGTTGAAGAACTTTTTATTGGTAAGTTTATTTTCAGGGATGTTATTGTCTTGTTCCGGTTTTAAAGCGGAAAGAGTCGATGGTGATGAAAGTGATGAAAAGGCATTAGAGATCACAGATAATTGGGTCATGCGTGATACGGAAAACGCTATCGATAAAATTATCCAACAAATGCAAAATCACAAAGGTTATCAGCGCTACCTGGCTAAAAAATCTGGTCGACCTGCTGTATTTATTGCTGAAGTTCAAAATCTGACAAGTGAATCCTATTTTCCTATAAGTGATCTGAATGATGAGTTACTCAATCGTCTATCGAATATGGGAGATTTTGTTTTAGTCGACGAAGCAGCTCGAAAAAGAATTTTAGAAGAAATAAAATACCAAAATGATGGAATGGTTGACCCTAATACTGCCAAGAGCATTGGCAAGCAAACTGGGGCAGATCTCTTGATTTTTGGAAACGTTCACATGCGTCCTGAAACGAGAAAAGGGAAAACAATTAAGCAGTACTCTGTTAATATTAGGATGACTGACATCGAATCGGGTACTGAGATTTTGAGAACGAGAACGAAAGTTCATAAGTATTCTGAAAAAAATAAATTTGGCTGGTAAATTTAAAATTCTATGCCTCAACTTATAAGACTTATATTGCTTTTCCTTGTCTTTCAAAACTGTGCAGGTTTGAGAGACAAGGAACAAGCAGAACTTCGCAAGCTTTATAAAATGGGGCAATACAATGAAGCTTCTGAGTTTTTAGATAAGTCGAGTTTAAAAGAGGATGAAGACTCCCCTTTGTTGTATTTTATGGAACGAGGGAATATTGCATTCGCTAATAAGGACTATAAGTTAGCGGTAGAGTTTTTCCAAAAAGCCAAAAGAAAGATGGAAGAACTTTACACCATCTCTATTTCTAAAAAAGCTAAAACGATTCTTCTTAATGATACTCTTGATAACTTTTATGGTGAAGACTTTGAACGCTCTTATGTCTACTATTACTTAGCCTTAAGCTATTTTAATCTCTATAAAGAAACGGGAGAGAGGAATAATCTCTTCTCTGCTCGTGCGGAAATGGTGGCTTGGAATGCTTTCTTTGAAAATGTTCAAAAAACTAAAGAATTTAAAACACTCTACTTTAGCGATATTTTTTCCAAGGTTTTCGCAGGAACAATTCACGAATGTATTGGAGAGCGAAGTGAAGATGCCATAGCGATAAATCTCTACCAAGATGCTAGAGAAATGTTTGATTACTTAGTGCCTCTTTATCAAAACTTTAATAACAAATCTGATGAATACGCTGATAACTTTTTCGAAGTTATCCAAGATAATCCAAATGATTTTAAGGGAAAGCTTAAAAAGAAAGCAAAAAGTTTAGTCGACAGTGAAGCTGATAATTTAAAGTATTTTGTTGATTTTAAACTTTTAAGTCTTCTTAAACGTTATCGCTCAAACGAATATAAAAAGGCTTTAAAAAGTAAAACTTATCACTCGCTCGCTATTAAAAATGTAAAAAAAGCAAAAGAAAAAAATAATATTTCTGTCATTATTGAAACGGGACTTATTCCTAAAAAAGAAAAAAAGAAAATTGATCTCAATCTCAACTCAGCTTTCAGCTCTAAGCATACGACTTCCGAAAAGATCTTGGCATTTGCTGCCAATGTAGCCATTCGCACTTTTGCTTACGATGTCTTGGGACTAAAGCCAAGTGGGGTTTTTGTTTCCAATAATGGAGTTCAAGTATTCGACAGCTATAAAGTCAACGATATGGTCAACGTTCACACAACGGGACCAGTCCTTCAATTCGAACTGCCCTACGTTGAAAACAAAGTTGTAGCACATAATTTTTCTATTCAAGTGTATAAAAAAGATAAACTGTTGAGATCTGAACCAGTGGCCTTGAGTTCACCCCTAGGTGAGTATGCTCGTTTAACTAATAAAGAACAACGTGGAGAGTATCTCCTTAAAGTTGGAACACGATTTCTCATAAAGCAAGCGTTGGCGGTAATAGGAGCCTATACCACTTATCTTTCCTTGCGAGGTTCAGACGGGAAGAATGAAACCATGGCCCGTTCCATGGCCTTAATAGCATATATGGGGAGTTCTGCAGCAGCTTCTTTTTCTGAAGTCGCAGATGTGAGGCATTGGACGACTTTGCCAAATGAACTAAGGATGGCCAGCTTTCATCTCCCAAAAGGGCAATATTCACTGAAACTCGCTGATGGTGATGCCAAAAATGCCAGAGTGATCAACTTGGGTAAGATTGAAATTACTGGCGAGGAACCTACCATTTTTACCTATCGAAAGAGCAATATTTAGAAGCTAAAGTCATCGACCGATCTTCAGACTATGAAGATTGGTTTTTTATTGATTATCGGATTATCGAGCCTTTCTCTTTGGTCTGGGGAACCTCAGCGAGACTTGGATAAAACTTGGAGTCGAATTTACGACAATGACCAAGATAATATTAAGCGGATATTGGATTTTTTAAAGGAATCACCATCGGGCAATGCTCTTGTTCAAAAAGCTCTTAAAAAAACGAGTCAATGGAATAAAAGTCTCTTTGATGTTATTCACGCCGGCCAAGGATCGATTACAGATAATACGCTGACTCGGAGGTTTCATCCTGATAATGCCTTGGAAGTCGTCTACGATACGCAATCAGTTATATTCTTAAATAAGCATTTATCGACATATCACGCGGTTCTCGATCTAGCTCACGAACTCACTCACTTTATTTATCGCGAGAATTTTAATCCTTATGTGGATCATTTTACAGTGAAGAAGTTTGTTGAAAGTACTATTGAAGGGCAAGGTGGAGAGGTGGATGCGTTTCTAGTGGAGTGCCAAGTTCATAAAGAGTTATTTTTGTACACGGGAACCCAAAGATCTGGTTGTGATACCGCCTATGATTCCGACAAGAAGGTCTATTCCAAAGAAAAGGCCAGTTCACTTTTTTACCAACTGGGACCTTTTCTCGATCAGTTTATTTCTCGTCTCGATAGCGATTCCCAAAAAAAGATCGATTCTCTTTTTCCAATGATTTCTAATAAACCAGTTCAATTTTATTCATCGGCTCATTCTCTCCCGTACCCCATGGCCGCTTTACTAGAATACGAAAGTGTTTTGGGGGCAGCTTGTAAAAATGATAAGAGGCGATTGAAATACATCCAAAGTAGCTTTTCCAAAAGCAAAGAAAGCGAGCGCTATTTAAAGCTCTATCATCTATTGGTTGAGAGTTTTGAGAATCGTTGCCAAGACTTTATTATTTAACGCGATGCACTTTTCGGTCTTTTTTTCACACTTTTCTCAAGGGCTTGAATATCCCATTTTTCTAAGATACGAGTTGGCAAAAATGATTTTTAGTGGAGCCCTTTTATGCAAATTTTAAGTATCATCTTTGCCTTTTTTGTAACTTTTTTAAGCACAGCTCAAGCTAGTGATTGTGTCATCGTTTTCGATGCTGGAAGCTCAGGGACTCGACTCTATGCTTTTGAAGAGACAGAGGGGGCTTTCAAAAATGTCTTTGATGAAGAAAAAGATATTGGTGTTTCTTGGGCCCTAGAGAGAAAGCAATGTGGAGATCATGTATGCACTTATGAGGATATTGAAAACGTTGTGGAACAATTACTCATGAGTTTTCATTACAAGAAAACAGGGAGTTGTTCGTCAGAACTTAAGAGTGTCAGCCTCTACGCTACGGGTGGTATGCGCTTAGCTGAGCAAAAAGTAGGCGTGAAAAAAGTTGAAAAAACATTTAAAGATCTTGAAAGTTTTATTTATAAAAAACTTATTAATATGGGAGAAGATTATTTTAACTTATCCCGCCCTGGTGTTTCAGCCAGAATAATTTCTGGTAGTGAAGAGGGAATTTATACTCTTTTAAGTATCAACGAACTTCATCAAAATAAGACTTTGAAGCAAGGAACGATTGAGATGGGAGGAAGTTCCGTTCAACTGGCTTATCTTTGTACCGAATTCGATGAAGACTGTTTAGATCAATCGACACCAGTGAATTACAAAGGACAAACTTATAATATTTTTAGCTATTCTTTCTTGGGTTTAGGAAGAAATGAAGCTTTTCGCATTCTCAGTACTGAAAAGAAAAATGTCTGTGAACACATATTCAATAAAAAGTGGCGTGATTCTTACGATCTCAAGCAATGTCAAAAGAACATAAAGAAAGTTATTCGTGAAAGAGGTGATCGAGCCGTTATTAAAGATTTTCTCAACTTTAGAAGTGTCAAAGCTCACTCGCAGGGGCGGAGACAAAGTATCGAGATTCCCGTGGGAAGTTCCTTTCATGCCGTGGGGGGATTTGGGTATGTGGATTTTGAAAAAATTGATGCCAATATTGCCGAAATTTGTCCATTCTCTGAAGATGAGTTGTTGGCCAATCAGAAAAAATATTCTGCTGTTAAATACACTCCTGAATATTTGGTGAAGTCGGAGTGCTTTGCCAATATCTATTACAAGTCGTTTATCGAAGGAATTCCCAATCTCAACATTGAAAGCAATGCTCGTAAAATTGGTGGAACCAAAGTGAGCTGGGTACTGGGTGCTGCTCTCTGCGATGCTACAAAATGCCTCGATAAATCGAAGCTTTTGTGTCGTTGGAGAGTTGGTTGGCAATGCCAGAAGTGATTTTCAAGCTTTAAGAATTGTCTTAAATTATTTTAAGATCTAATTCATTGACGGTTAGCAGGCCTAACCGTTAAAATGGGGCAAAGTTATCACTGGAGAATTTTTATGCAAGATGGCATTGTCCTTGCCAAAGCCGATGAGCTCCTCAATTGGGGTAGAAAAAACTCACTTTGGCCCATGACCTTTGGGCTAGCTTGCTGTGCAATTGAAATGATGGCCACTGGGGCAAGTAAATACGATCTCGAGCGTTTCGGGTGTGGAGCTTTTATGGCAACACCAAGACGAGCTGATTTGATGATTGTTGCTGGAACTGTGACCTTAAAAATGGCGACCAGAGTGAAAGTTCTCTATGAACAAATGGCTGAGCCAAAATATGTCATTTCGATGGGATCGTGTGCGAATAAAGGGGGACCTTATTGGCAACACGGTTATCACGTCTTGAAGGGAGTCGACGAAGTTGTTCCCGTTGATGTCTACGTTCCTGGATGCCCGCCTCGGCCTGAAGCATTGATTGAGGGAATTATGACGCTTCAGAAAAAAATGGCCAGTGAAAGATTGCTTGCTGATAAATGGGTGAAAAATGCTTAGTGAATTATCTAGTCTTATCAATTCTAAAGTTCCCAATGCTAAAGCGGAAGTCATTAATCCTGAAGAAGGTTCACTCGGTGAAGGTTCGATCCTTGTTGCTCCTGAATCAATCTATGCTGTTTGCGAATTTTTAAAAACGAATGATAAATATTCTTTTAATGCTCTTCAGGTGATCAGTGGTGTTGATTACCTCGAGTGTATTGAAGTGAACTATATGCTTGGTAATTTTGATGTGAATAATCCTCGGCAGTTGATCTTGAAGACTAAGCTTACTGATAGAGTCAACCCACGATTAGATTCAGTGTGTGGGCTTTGGCATGCAGCTAATTACCAAGAGCGTGAGTGTTACGACATGTTGGGAGTAACATTTAATAATCATCCTGATCATCGACGAATTCTTTGCCCTGATGACTGGGAAGGATTTCCCCTTAGAAAAGATTATATGACTCAAAAATATTATCGCGATATGGAAGTCTTTCCAGACGACAAGATGAACTATGAAGAGCGTGAGTTTATTGTTCGTCAAAAACAAATGGAAGAAGACTTAAAGAAGAGAATGCTAGAAAGAGGAATGTAAGAGATGCAAACCTGGGATTTAGGAATTGAAGAATTAAAAGAAAAAAATTCAGGTGAAAATAACCTCAAGACTGAACTCTTAACAGTCAATATGGGGCCTCAGCACCCTGCAACTCACGGAGTTTTGAGAGTTGAAATCAAAACGGACTCGGAAGTTGTTGCTAAGGCCATACCTCATCTCGGTTATCTCCATCGCTGCATGGAAAAACACAGCGAGAATCTCGATTACAGGGGAGTTATTCCCTTTGTTGATCGCCTCGATTATTTGGCTTCCATGAGCCAAGAATATAGTTACGTTGCAGCCGTTGAAAAAATGCTGGGAACAGAAGTTCCTCGTAGGGCCCAACTTCTCCGCATGTTAATCTTGGAACTCCAAAGAATTGCCTCTCACTTGATGGCCTTCGGGACTTATGCACTCGATCTTGGAGCTTTTAGCCCTTTTCTTTATGCTTTTGATGAGAGAGAAAAAATTCTTCGTTTCTTTGAAGAAATTTCTGGAGCTCGGTTACTTTATAATTATATTTGGATTGGTGGTGTGTGGAACGACATTACTGACAAGCATGTCGAAACATTGAAAGAATTTCTCGATAATTTTGAAAAAGAACTCGTAAAATATGACAACCTTGTTTCTGGAAATAAGATCTTCCTCGAACGAGTTATTAATGTTGGAAATCTATCTTTAGAAGATGCCATTAGCTATGGAGCTACAGGACCTGTTCTTCGAGGTTCTGGCTATGCCTGGGATCTTCGAAAAGTGGATCCTTATCTCTGCTATAATGAAGTGGAATTTGATGTTCCTGTCGCGACAGGAGAAAGAGGAAGTGTGGTGGGTGACTGTTACAGCCGCTACATCGTCAGAATGAAAGAAATGGAAGAATCTGTAAAAATATGCCGTCAAGTTCTCGATAAGCTTGAAGACGGCCCAGTGATGGGAAAAGTTTCGAAAGTGATCAAACCTGCTAAGGGTGAGGTCTTTGTAAGAACGGAATGCCCTCGTGGAGAGCTTGGTGTTCACCTGGTGAGTGACGGGACGAAGAAGCCTTATCGTGTGAAGATTAAATCGCCGTGCTTTACCCACGTTTCAATTCTTCCGCATTTTGCTCCCGGGCAAATGATTGCCGATTTTGTTGCTTCTATTGGAAGCATTGACATTGTCCTTGGAGAGGTCGATCGATGACAACAAAAGCTGAACCACTCACATTGAGAAAGTATTTTTATAATATTTATTATGCAGTATCCACTTGCTTGAAAGGGATGGGAATTACCTTTAAATACATCATCGCTAAAAAACCAGTGACTATTGAATACCCAGAAGTTCGCGAAGTGGTTCCCGAAAAAGCAAGAATGCGTCTCTATAATGACGTTCTCAATTGCATCGCTTGTAATCAGTGTGCGACTGCTTGTCCGGTTGATTGTATCTATATTTCTTCTATCAACAGACCAAAAGATCTCGAAACGCCCAAAACTGAAGACGGAACAGCCAAGAGAAAAATTCTCACTCAGTACACGATTGATACAGCTCTTTGTTGCTACTGTGGACTTTGTACGACTGTTTGCCCGACTGAATGTTTAACTCACTCTCACGACTACGAGTTTGCTCAGTACACAGTGACAGAGATGAAGTACAACTACATGGATGACGATATCATTGCTTGGCGGGATCGGATCGTTAAAACTCGGTAAAACCTCTCGTAAATACTCCATCTTCTTCGTCATGATCGAAAACATTTCAGTTGTCGTTTTCGCCATTCCTTGAATCTGAAGCATTTATGAGAGGTTTTTAGATTTTTTCACAATTTGCATTTCTGAAATACATTTTAAAATATTTGGATAATGGGGAAGGCTTTATCGATAATCCTGGGAAAAACAGCTTAAGAATTTAAGGTGTTTTCCCAAGGATAAAAAAGCACCCCCACATCGCTTTTCTCCTGCACGGGGGTGCTCGGGCATTCAAGCCCGATCCTTGGTTTTTTCTATTTTAGCAAATTCGTTGTTGTTTGCAAGATCGCAGGATTTCTTTGAGAATAAAAGTTGACCTGAAAACTTGGGTATTTAGCTAAAGAGAAACGATCATTTAACATTAGGACACGCCCTAGTTTAAATTTCAGAAAAGAATTAATTGTTCTTATCAATTCCGTTAAGTATTTCAGAAGGTTATGGACAATATCAGAAAAGAGATAGAGCGAGATTTTATGATATTGCTCGAGGTTCAGCGCATGAGTCAGGGGCCATTCTTGATATTTGCAATGAACTGAATTTAATTGAGTATAGTAGGTATGCTGAGTGCAAGAATCTTATATACAAAATTGTGTGTATGCTGGTTAAGCTGAGTCAACACGAGAGAACGAATTGACTGGCGAAGGTGATGGCGACGTCAACGTCAATGGCCAAGATTATTAATTCCTGGTCATGTCAGCAAAGCCCTGCACCTGAAGCTCAGGAAAATCGGGCAAAATTACGAAATATAGCCATTTTTTACTGTTATCTAAAAGCTAGGACTTACAATAGAGGCACTTGGTCAGCTTGCATTAGATTGCTGTTCAAGCTTTAAACAATAAAGAGCTTGTTTTGAAATCTTTACTCTATCGCTACAAAATCCTCTAATAACTATCTAAAATATGACTATACTAAAACTGAAGGAGTCTCACTATGAACAGGGTCTTGGCACTTGGACTATTTGCAATATTATTTTCCTCTGTAGGTTACTCTACTGAAAATGACTACGAGCTTGAATTAACATGTGGAACCTTGAAGTCCTTTAAAGTTAAGAAAAATAAACATAGCGGTTACTTGTTTCATATCAAGGTGAATGAAATTACTGAAGTTGTTCGTGATATCCAATTTGATGGCTATCTTAGGCAACTAGATCTGGAAGGTAAGGCTATAACGATTTGGAGAAATAGCAAGGAAATTGGTTACTTGAAGAGACAACTAGATGACCTTGTTAGCTTGGAGTTAGACTCTTTTGTTTGTGTCTCTAATTTGATTATTGGGCATATTGAAAGAGAAGCAATCGCAACCAGCACTGATTCGATAGAGGATGCAGCTTCTAAACTAATAGAAAACTTAAAGGTTCTTAAAATTAACGACGAAAATTAATCACTAGACATATTTTCAAAGTCCGACTCTTGAACTTCAGGGAAGTCGGGCGAAGCCTCAAAAATTTCGCTTTTTTATCCTGTTATTCAAAAGCTTGGACTTTAAAATCATCATAATCTTATTTGCTATAATTTAGATCAATCACAAGGCATGATAACGTAACCCTTTACCATTTTTGGGTGCTGGCACTTTTAGGGGTTATTCGAGTTCGTAGCGCTTCTTCTCGGCCGTAAACTTTGAACAGCGAAACTTAATATTGTCTGCAGTGGAGATAACACCCGTTGTGAACATGGACTCAGGGCATTTCGCCTCGCCTTGCACACTGGAGATAGTGCGGGATTTTATCGTTTTAGAACTTACGTATTTAACATGGCATTTATCGAGTTCCTGTTGGTAAGCATAGATATTATCTTGGTAGATAGCTTTTTGCTTATTGTAAGCTTCCATCTCTTCTCTTCCTTTACTTCCCAGATCATCTCTTCCATCAGTTCCAAAAGTTGCTGGTCGAGGAATGCGATCACGTTGGTTTTCATAAAAGGCGATAAGATTTTTAATTTCATCGATTTTTTCAGCGGAACACTGGGGCACATCTTGAACGTCATCGCTTTCAGGAGCGAAAACTAAGTGACGACAGCTATAATCCATTTCTTTTTTCTTATTAATCTTCATGCTATACATGACTTGCCCTTCTGGACAGTGGCCCCAAATCCCTTCTTCCACGCGGCTTTGAAATTCAATATCTTGGTCGTAGCCATCAAACTTATAGGCATCAGTTTGCTCTTCTCCGTTTTCATCAACACTGACTTTTTTGGCCACGACATTAGAGAGACACTTCATTGAAAACTCAACTTTATTTTCTTTAAAGAGTCCTTTTTGGGCCTTGTATTGAGAAAAGCCAACAGGAATTGAATTTTGAGGGCAATTAACAAATTCATCTTTGACTTTTTTTGTGGAAACTTCACCGAGCACAGTGGTATCAAAATCCGTTAGAGGAAGTTCGCGATCTTTATTATTAATGGGCACACAATCAGGGCGCCCATTTTTGAAACCAGCAAAAGCAGTTCCGGGTTTTCCTTCACAGTATGTGACATCATAAGGATTATTAGCTTGGCAGCTAAGTTCACCTTCGGCAGAAATATAATAATAAATAGGTATCGTGATGAGCTTATGAGACGAGCCCAAGTATTGGCTGGCCACCACTCTCTCATCAAAACCTTCTCCCATTGTCACTGTTTTGGAAATAAGCATGTTGAGGTTAACCATACTTGTGGTATCACCTGTCGTGAAATAGATATCTTCAACAGTCGTCTTCGTTCCAGAGAGTCTTTTTCCAACTTCTCCAAAGCTCTTCTTTACGACTTCCCCATTTTTTTCATAAGTATAAAAAAGACCTTCTCCTTCAATGAGACCAAAAAGAACTTTTGGTTCTTCCTTCGCTCCAGGAAGATCGTCTTCTGTAAGTGTTTTTAATCTTTCAATAAGTTCAGAGTGTTCTCCAATAATACTTTTACAATATTTATCAGTTTGAAGGGCCGAAGAGAGGCGGTACTCATGTTGCAAAATGGAGTTGTTGATTTCATTACTGCTTTGAATTTTAAGCATTGTTTTTTGCTGGTTGAGAATAACAACAGATAGTCCCGCAACGATAGAGACAGCGATGAGAACGCTCACCAAACTGAAGCCAGCTGAATTTAAGAAGTCTTTTTTCATTTCACAACCACCTGCTTTAATTTTAAGGGCGTTACACTGAGTGAAATCTCGAGAATCAAGCTAAAAATAAAAAACAAGTAATATCAATAGGTTGAGCGTACAAACAGGAGAGTGCTTTTCAAATGAACTGCCACGAAAATCTGTCAGATCGTCTCTTAAGAGGCATATGGAAAGAGGCTGTTTAATTATTAGCCAAGCTTGTGAAATTTTGAATGGTTAAGACGTCAAAGGAGAAAAAGGTGTTAGGATATCAAAATATAACGAGGCTATAATATATGTTTAAATTACTTTTCAGCTTTATTGTCCTTTTTTTAACGAGTTATTCCTATTCTCAAGTCACCAATCCATTCTTTTATGAAGTGACCTATGAGGGGAAAAAAAGCTATATATTAGGATCATTTCATATTGGTATTGGTGTTAATGAATTTCCTAGTATGGTCATGGAAAAGTTTAAGAACTCAAAAACGCATGCCTATGAGATGATCATTGCTGACGAAGATTATTTGAATACCTTGAAAATGATCCATGAAAATCCAGACGAGGCAGTATTAAAACGCTATGATGAAGATTCCAAAAAAAAAACCTTACTTTCGGTAGAATCACAAAACAAGCTCATGAATCTAGGTATTCCCAAGTCATTTGCTTGTAAAATGACTGATTCACCGGAATCTTGTTTTGTCGTTGTTTACAAGGATTATGTTTTTAATCAGGAGTACAAATCGATAGATTTGGAATTTCAGGTTTTATCCCAAAAACTTGATAAAGAAATTGTAGAGCTCGAAAACGACGAAATTAGAAATCATGCTGATGAGTTGGATCAAGATGCTGGATTTGATGGTCCAACGCTTGAAGAGTTTCTTGAATGCTGTCTGTCTTATTTAGAAACGTCGTCACATGAAGCGGATGCTTTTATCGAAAATTATCGCAAAGGAAACGTGGAGAGTGAGGATGAAACACTTGAGCCGGGAATGAAATATCGCAATTTATCGTGGATGCCAAAAATTAAGGAGCTTTTGAGAAGAGGTGATAGCTTTATCATTTTTGGAGTAGCTCATTTGTATGGAAAATACGGGATTTTAACTTTATTAGAAGCACTAGGGGCTAATGTTGAGAGATTCGAACCTTAATTAGAGGACCTCAAGCTGGCGAGCAAGATCAAAGTCTTTCTGGCTAATCCCACCGGCATCGTGAGTGGTGAGCCTCACTTCACAAGTATTAAAAGTGACGACTAAGTCAGGATGATGGCAATGTTTTTGCGCGTACCAAGCTACGCAATTCACGAAAGCAATGGTCTTGTAAAAACCTTTGAATTGGTATTTCTTTATAATGTGATCAGTTTTGAGATCGTATTCCCAACCCTCAAGAGTTTCGAGGTTTTTAGCTATTTCATCAGTCGATAATTTTTCAACAGCCAAGGCCGTCCTCCTTTGTGTCGGGAACTTCTTTGGGAGGGAATTTAGGTTCAAAGTCCCCCAACTGAATGGCCTTCTCAGCGAGCGCCACCAGATCATATTCAAGAAGTTTGAATAAGTGATCTAGATTATTTAACACAAAGTAAACTGGTTGCAAAATATCGATGCGGTAGGGGGTTCTCAAAGCCGTTAACGGGTCTTCTAAATGGATGCGCTCCGCTTTTTCACTATCGATGGCATAGACTGTTTCACTGGTTGAAGAAAGAATTCCCCCACCATAGGCACGGTAATTATCGTTTTCTTTTAAGAGACCAAACTCAATAGTGAACCAGAACAAGCGAAAGAGTTTCATTCGCATTTTTCCCTGAACAGAGAGGGCCAATTTTCCATACTCTTGCATATAATTCGCATAAGCATCGTTTGTGAGAAGTGGGCAGTGGCCATAAATTTCATGGAAGATATCAGGTTCTTGGAGGTAGTCTATTTCATCAGGGTTTCGAATAAAGTTTGCACAAGGAAATTTTTTTTCAGAGAGGAGCTGAAAAAAATCTTGAGCGGGAATAATTGCAGGAACGGGTTCAATGGCCCATCCAGTTTTTGATTTAATAATTTCAGTTATCTCAAAATGCTGAGGGATTTTTTTTCCAAAATTGAGAATATCCACTCCATCAATAAACTCTTTGCAGGCGCGCGACTGAATGAGAACATTTTGCCTTTGAACAAGGTACTCCCAGGTTTTGCTTTCTTGATCAGTGTATTCAACAATTCCTTGAGAATTGGGCTTTTTTGATTGGTATTTCGATACTTTACCCATATAGAGTGATCTCCGTAGTCAGTTATTATTTTAGTTAAGCTTACCGTTTTTTTCAAATGACTCTTTATTAATAAACTATTCTATCTGATAATTAATGTAATGAGTCGAATATTAGGTTCATTCATTTTTTTAGCTGCTTCATTTTATCTCTTGGCCATGGAGCCAATCATGAGTGGTAAAAAAAACGAACACCTTTTAAGTCTAATAGAAAACGAAAACAACAACAGTGACCTGGATCATGAAAAAATGATCAAAAGGGTACCGGCCTCTATTAAAGGTCCAGAAATATCAGTTGAAACACCTCAAGATTCAGTAGATAAGCTCAATAAACCTCAAAACTGATTAATTATTTCATAAATTTCCCAAGTAGTTCAATGGGAAATGGGAAAAAGGTCGTGCTATTTTTATTATTAGTACTGATTTCTCGCATAGTATCGAGATAGCGCAAAGTAATGGCGTCTTTTTGAGATGCCAAAACTTCTGCAGCTTCGGCAAGTTTTTTACTGGCCTCATACTCCCCAGCAGCCGAGATAATCTTAGCGCGTTTTTCTCTTTCAGCCTCAGCTTGCCTGGCGATTACTCTTTGCATGGCCTCAGGGAGATCAATGGCTTTCAATTCAACGTTTGTAACCTTCACCCCCCATGGTTCAGTCAGTTCATCAAGAATTGTTTGCAGTTTGGCATTGATTTCATCCCGGTGGGCAAGGACTTCATCAAGTTCATATTGTCCGATTACAGATCGCAAAGTGGTTTGAGCAATTTGTCCGGTAGCGTGAATATAATTGGCCACTGAAATAACGGCTTTTTCAGGAGTGTTGACCCGAAAGTATACGACACCGTTCACTTTAACTGTGACGTTGTCTTTTGTAATGATGTCTTGGCTAGGGACATCCATGGTGACCACTCGGAGATCGACTTTTATCATTTTCTCAATTCCAGGGATGAGGAGAATGAGACCGGGTCCACGGACTCCAGTGAAATTCCCTAGCCTGAAAACAACACCTCTTTCGTATTCGTTGAGTATTTTTACGCAGCTAAAAAGCAACACGAGAAAAATGACTAAAAATGGTAAAAATGTGAATGGCATATATTCCTCCGGTTAAATTTTTTGAATCCAGATGAGCAGATGGGATTGATCCTTTTGAGAAACGCGAACCCGGTCACCAACTTCAAGATTGTCTTCATGGCTTTGGGCCTTCCAAAAACTTCCCCCAATTTTAACTTGATAGATTTTTTTTCCATGTTCGTCGTTCACTTTGTGAATAACTCCTTCTTCTTTTAAGGGTCCAAAGAAGTCCTGATCATCTTTGCGACGATAGTGAATGAAAATATAAGTTATGAGGGCAACAAAGGCGACAATGCCTCCGACAGCTGAAAAGATAAATCTTTTATCGAGAATAATGAGAGAGTCACTGGTTTCAAAGAGTAGACTTGAGCCAAAGACTAAGGAGACCACTCCTCCTAAGGTAAGGATTCCATAACTGGTCACATACATTTCTATTACAAATAGTATAAAGGAGAGAATGATTAACCCGATGGCGCCAACATTGACGGGAAGAACTTGAAACCCCATGCCTGCGAGAATGAGAAAAATCACACCGAGTGACCCAGATATAAATCCGCCAGGAGCTTGCAGTTCAAAATAAATGAGAGCAGCACCAATTAAAAAGAGAATGTAAGCCAGCTGTGGGTTAGAGAATATATTGAGAAGATAATCACCGGCGCTCATTTCTATTGGTTGAAACTCAGCAGTTGCATCCATGAGTGTGATGTATTCTTTTCCTAAAATTTTAATGTTCTTATTGTTGATGGCTTCGGTGAGCTCAGTTCTATTGTTGATGACACCGTTAATGATTCCCTTTTCTAGAGCTTCAATCCCGCTATAGCTCTTTGCCTGGCTAATCATGAGCTCAAAGTGTTTGGCACTTCGGCCTCGAGCCTCACAAAGTGATTTCGTAAGCGCAACTAAATCATTGACGGCTTTAGCGCGCACATCACTTTGTCCCACAACTTTTTCTTCGCCTTTGTTGTTCTTTTGAACGATTTTTTCTCCAATATCACCGCCCATTCCTATAGGAGTGGCTGCGCCAATATTGCTTCCCGGGGACATGAAGAGAAAATGGGCAGAAGAACTGATGAGCGCTCCCGCGCTCGTGGCACTGGCGCCCTCTGGAGTAACCCAAATCACGACAGGACGGTGACTTTCACCGATTAAACCGATAATATCTTTAGTAGTTGAGACGAGCCCGCCAGGAGTGTTGAGCTTAATTAAAACGAGAGAGTTTTCTGTAGAGCGAGCTTGTTCAAAGCCAGACTTAAGATAACGAAGAATGGCAGGGTTTATTGTCGATTGAACGTTAAGCTCATAGACTTTTTGGACTCGATAATCTTGTGAGCCAAGAACGAGGGCACTCCAAAAAGTGAAAATACTGAAGAAAAATACTTTTATCATAATTTTGAACACATATTAATAATTTTGGATACATAAGTGAAGTTGAATAAGTTAATTCTCGGTCATATTCTCAACCCTCTAAGTGATAAGAAGTGTGAATTTTTCTATGGAGCCCTTTATTTGGAAGAGGGGAGTGAAAAAGAATTTAAAATAAAAAAAATTTACAATTTTTCAAGTCTGGGCATTCAGGATTTAAAAGAAGAAATAAATAAAATAAATTGTGAAGTTTGCGATTTCTCTGAATATATTCTCATGCCACCATTTTTTGATATGCACTTTCATTGGGTTCAGGACCATGTGAGAGCTAAGCCTAAAGATTCACTTTTAGAGTGGCTAACGAAATACACTTTTCCTGCAGAAAATAAGTTTAAAAATAGGTCTTATGCAAAAAAGGAAGCTAGGCAATTTTTTAGAAAACTTTTGGCTGGTGGAACGCTGGGAGGGGCTATATATAGCTCGATTCACGCTCATGCCTTAGAATATGCATTTAAAGAAGCTCGAGGGCATTTTGTCATTGGTGATGTGGTCATGACTATGAATTCGCCAGCATTTTTGAGTCAAAAAATTCCCCAAGCGCGAGCACAAATTAAAAAATTCGCTGAAAAATTTAAAGAACGTTATTGTTTTACGCCTCGCTTCGCTTTGGCCACCGACCCTGAGACCATGAAATTTGGCTCTAAGCAAGCCAAAAAAAATCAAAGCTTTATTCAATCTCACTTGAGTGAAAATCATGATGAGATTCGCTCGACTCTAAGTCTATATAGGGAGTTTCGAGGTTTTGGTCATGTAGAAAATTATACGGAAATCTATGGTAAATGCGGGGTGCTAGGAGCAAAAACCTTGATGGGCCATGCAATTCACTTAAGCGAGTCTGAGTTAAAGCTTTTGGCCAAGACTAAAACCGCTTTGGTTCACTGCCCGACCTCCAATGCCCCTCATCGTGAACAAGGATTAGAGTCTGGACTTTTTAATTTTAAGCGAGTGGAAAAATTCAAAATTCCATGGGCCTTAGGCAGTGATATTGGAGCTGGTCCCCATCTTTCTATGTTCGATGTTATGCGATCGTTTTATTATCAAAATTTGCGAGCCGGGAAGGCGGTTAGCTTTGTAAAGGCGCTCTATCACGCGAGTTTGGCGGGAGCGGAAATCTTGGGTGTAGAAAAAAAACTGGGAAATTTTTCTAAAAATAAAGAAGCAAATTTTTTAGTTATTAAAAATCCGTATCGAAATTTAAAAAATAAAAATCCCGAACAAATTCTCAAAAAACTAATCGACAAATACAAAACTCAAAGAGCTCAATACCCACTGCACGTAAAAAATGTTTTTTATCGTGGCAAAAAAGTTTTTTAAAAAAAAATTATCTAGGTTAGAAACGAATATAACAGGGTAAGTTGTTGTCAAAAAATTGTCGAATTCATTATAAAAGCAAAAAAAAATACGAAAAATACTGAGACAGTGGTTATTTTCATAAAAAAAACGTTGAGTTTTTAAATAAGCATTGCCATCATCTAAGCAAACCAGTGTAAATTAGTTATTTAAATTTAGTCGGAAGAAAACTAAAGCAACTACTATACGACTAGTAAAAACTTATAGGAACCGAAAGAAGGAGAAAATTATGTTACGAATTAAGAGAATTTCTGCCTTACTCTTTGGAGCTCTACTTGTTGCGGGCGTCGCAAAAGCAGATAACCACATGAGTCAGGTAAACATTCACGGAACTATTGATGCGAACTACACGTACAATAGCTCAAACAATGTTGATGCGAGTTATCACGCGTACAATACTGATAACAAAGGCTTCAGTGTTGGACTTGTCGATTTAAACTTTTCTGGAAGCCACAAAAAAGTAGATTGGTTGATTGACTTTGCTCGTGGAGAGCAAACAGTAACTGCAGGTGCTAATGATGACATTTCTCAAGCTTACTTAAGACACCACATCAATGATATGGTTTCTGTAACTATTGGGCGTCTTCATACAAACACTGGTTTTGAAGGAATTTATGCCAAGGATAACTGGAACTACTCTAGATCTCTTGGTTTTCAATTTATGCCAAAATCAGCTGATGGTTTAGCTGTTAATTATAAGCACGATTCTGGATTCAATGCTGGGGTTTATGCTTATGATGGAGCAGATACAACTGCAGAAGCAGATAATCAAAAAGCTTATAGCTTTCAACTTGGTTATGGAATGGACAACTGGAGTGTAACTTATAACTATTGGACTGATAGAGATGGTACAGTTCAAACTGCTGGTAATAAAAGAGTTGATCACAACATCGTTGCCACTTTTGATCTTAACAGCCAATGGTCATTCGCTCTTAACTACCTAATGGGTGAAGTTGATGAAGATGCTAACGATACAGCATGGACAAACTATGCAGTATACGCAAAATATCAACACTCAGATAACCTCTACTTTGCTCTTCGTTATGACATGTGGGAAAACGATGATAAAGCAGGGGCTGCTTCATTCGTAGATGATGGTGTTGGAACTACTAACTACAAGTTAACTGGTATCACGCTTACAGGTTCTTATATGTGCGACAGTGGATCTGAATTCAGACTTGAAGTAAGACAAGATTCTTCTGATGAAGAGATCTACACTGATGATGAGGGAGAAGCACAAGATAACGAAATGACGGTTGCTTTAGCTTGGATACATTCGTTCTAAGTAACGATATACTAGACCTCCTGAAACCTCCTAGTGGAACTAAGCGGACTCGAAAGAGTCCGCTTTTTTATTTTGCACCAACAATAGCAAGATTTCGCTGAGAGATATCGCGATCAAAAATTTCCAACATCGACACTTCTTTGTTTGTATTTTGTAAATCAACACATCTTCTGAGTACGATAGACATTTCAATTAACCTACCTAGAGATTGGCGCAAAAAACCTAAGTAAATTAAGCGATTTGATTCTTTTTTAATCAAAGGAGATTGGTAGAAGTTCTCGAGTGTTGTACTAGAGAGAGAAGGGAGATGAAGTCTTTCCAATTGGTGCCGGGCATAGTTTGCGAAATTATTTTTATAAATATTTTTGAGAGAGCTTTTTAAGGTAGAGGTCTCTGTTATCCCAAACTCAGAGCGCAGCAGAAGCTCAAAACTGTAGCGATACTTTTTCACTTGAAAGCGAATAGCGAGATCTTTAGGAGTGCTTGGAGCGTGTGAGCGAGTGGCCAACGTCTTTGCGTACAGTGAGTATTGAAAATTTTTGAATCCTGGAATTTGGGGTATTGAATCAGTGATTTTGTGATAGCAACACCCAACACTCAAGAGATTTTGAGCTCTCGAATTTTTAAAATAATCCAGAATATACTGAGTGAGATCCCCACAACAATGAAGTCCTAAAAGAGTCTTGTACTCTTTATTGAGTTCCATATCTTTTTTAATAGAAAAGTTTTCAAATTGTGGAGGTGACTTCCAGTCGGAGCAGTAGTTTTCAACTCTCTTTTTTCCAAGATTGAGAAGATTTTCATCGCAATCGAGGCAAAGAATAGGTGAATGAGCGTGATAGAAACTTAGCGCCTGAGAGAGGTGACCGACTCCCCCTGCAAAGTCGACTATTTGATCGAGCTTTGTGTTTGAAAAGTAGTTCACGATGCAATTAATTTCATGCCTTTTTTTGGGAGTTGTTTTTCGGCAGGCATGGTGAAGTTCAGCGTTTTTAAATATATCTTGCGAGATTTTAAACTTATTCCAGTCTTGAAGTTCTCTTATATCTTTTAAGTAGTTATTAAACTCACTTGAAAGTTTAGGCGATTGGTAATTTTGAAGATAGAAAGAGAGTTCTGAGGGATCAAACCTTGAGAGCTCACAGGCCCAGGCTTCCCAATGAGGATTGTAGAGACGAGGGTGTTCGTTGAGGATTTCATACTGCCAAAGGTCATGAAAGGGCTCGATAAAGTCCTCTATATCTTTAAGTCTTTGATATTCGTCCGATTTCATAGAGCAGCATCATACAAAAATTTTTACATAAATAAAATTAAATGATAATCGCATTCATCACTTTACGGGAGGAAATTATGAAAATAATACTTTTAATTGCGACTTTACTTGTTTCTCAAATCAGCTTGGCTCAGCAGGGATCTCTTTTTCCTGAATTAGAAATTGCTGAGAATGTCCAAAGATTGATGGAAGTTGGCTGTGAATCTATTGGAAATGGTGATTGCCAGAAAGATTCTTTCGACGTCTCTAGTTTTGATAGTGAAAAAGAGGTTGAGCGATTGAATGAAGAATACAATGACGGAAGCTCATCATACGGGTGGGATATATGGGAACTTCAGGGGAAAGATATTCTTTATAATGGTGATTGGAAATATTATGTGGACGATACTCATGAGTTTAGAGATGCTCTCGAGTATTTTCTGACCAGAGAATTGTTTGAAGCTGTTTTTGTTGTCAATCCAGATGATACTTGTGAAGAGTCAGAGTATTGCTCCATTCTTCACTTATATATTTATCTCTCAACAGGTGATTTTCTCTATTTTGACTTTGATCACACGACCTAAATTTTAACATATTGCTGCACCTTTAGTTTTTTGATAATAAAGACTAAAGGTGCAGACCATGAGTATTTTAAACCATATAAAAAATCAGAAAAATTTTAAAGAGCTAAAAGTTTTGGTCTGGGGGTACGGTGTCTCCGGTAAGGCGACCAAAGATTTCCTTATTAAATTTGGTGCTAACGTTACAGTCTTGGATTACAAAAAAGCTGAGGGCGTCGACTATTCAGAGCAAGATTTTGATCAATCTTTGAAGTTTGATTTGGTGGTAAAATCCCCAGGAATTGCTTGGGAACACCCACTCGTCAAGCATTTTCAAGAAAGTAAAATTGAAATAACAGGTGAAATGGAGCTGGTGAGTAGTTTTTCTAATGTTCCTATTATTGCTGTGACGGGAAGTAATGGAAAATCGACAACTGTTAATATGCTGAGTTTTGCTCTCAAAAAATTAAAAATTCCCCACTTTATGGGAGGGAATTGGGGGCTTCCCTATGCCGAAATTCTTCTCGATCCCCAATACCAAAATGCCAAGTTTGCTGTGTTGGAGCTTTCAAGTTTTCAACTCGAGCTCGTTGAAGACTTTGCGCCATTGGTGGCTTGCTTGTTGAATATTACTCCCAATCATATGGAACGCTACTCGAACTTTAAGGAATATAAAGAAGCCAAGTATAAAATTGCGACTCATGCTCAATATTTTTTTGATTGCGTGGATCTTGAGGAGTTTGAGCAAAAATTTGATTTATCGAAGGCCAAAGTAAAAGGGAAACACAATGTTTCAAACTTTGCTTTTTGTTACCGTGCTTTGAAAGCTGCAGGAATTAATTGTGATGATCTATTTCAGAAAGTAATTGAAGATTTTCCTGGCATTCCTCATCGCTTAGAATATGCAGGAACTTACCAGGGAGTTCGATATTACAATGATTCTAAAAGCACAAATGTCGAGGCGACAATAACAGCTCTCGAGGCTTTTCCTCTTAAAGAGAAAGTCCATCTTATTTTAGGGGGAAAAAATCGCAGTGAAGATATTTCTGAATTTAAAGAATTACTGAAATTTAAAAATATAGAGTCTTATCGATTTTTTGGCCAAGCAGCTTCAAAACTAGAGAAATGCTTTGAAAATAACGAAAATATCTTTAAATATCACGATCTCGCACAGGTAATGAAGGATTTAAAGCCTAAAGTGGGTGAGATCATACTTTTCAGTCCGGGATTCCCCTCATATGATCAGTACCAGAATTTTAATGAACGAGGGGAACATTTTAAATCTCTTCTAGCCTCAAAAAAAGCTGATCAATAGCTTTCGTTGTTAAGTAGAGTCCAAAACCAAAACGCACGATGTTTTTTCTTTTATCAACGATGATGTTTTTATTTCGCACAGATTTATAAAATTCAGCGGCTTGCTCGTTATTGGGAAATTCAAAGCTAAAGAAATGAGCGTGGTGATCGAGAGAGTGGAGGTGGAGTTTAGCTTTTGATAAAACTGTTTGGGTGTTAGAAAGTTTTTCTAAAAAATAATTTTGCAGTTCAAGAATATATTCGTGAATTTTATTAAGAGTAATCCCTTTGTCATCCAAGTGACTCCATATGTGATTAAAACGATAGAGCCCAGTCGGATCGAAAGTAGAACCAGCAAAGCGACGACCATTTTCAGGGTAGTAGACTTCTCCCGTGCTCATATTATCAAGTCTTTCAATCTCACTCATCCAGCCAGTATAGAGCGGTTCAAGTTTGGAGTTCGTTGGGACTGTCATAAAACAAATCCCTTCTCCGGCCATGGCGTATTTGTATCCACCAGCAATAAAATAAATGCGCTCTTGTAAGTTTTGAAAATGCAATTTTCTAGTCGCAAAAGAGTGATAACCATCCACGAGAACAGTGACTTGTGGTTCGAGTCCTTTGACGAGTTTTTCTAACAAAGCTTCAGGGATAAAATGCCCGGTGTTGAAAAAGCATTGACTAATTGCGAGCAAATGGGGCTTAAAAGTATTTGCTGTTTTTAGGAGTTGATCGATGATGACTTCGGGATCACCATTTGTTTCCTCTAAGTTCAAGCGTTCTATTTTGACATTGTCGAGTTGATCGAGACGGCGTAATTGGCGATCTAAAGAATAAAATTCACTATTTGTTGTCAGTATTTTGAGATCTTTGCAGAGATCAAATGAAGAAATGAGACGAAAAACAAGTTCGTGTGTATTTGGAGCAATGGCCACGCGTTCAGGATTATTCATATTTAATAATTGGCAAACAGTTTTTTGAAAGTAGGGGATGACTTCTGAGAATATTTTATCCCACTTATCGTCAACTAAACCAGTTGAATCTTGCCAATATTCTTTAATCCCTTCGAATGCGACATCGGGCCATAAGTGATGGGAGTGACCTTGAAAGGGAAGAGTTTCTTTTAAATTTTCAAGAGTGGTTTTAAATAAGTGTTCGTACATTTGTTATCCCTTTCTAAGCACATCAAAGTGATAGCTTAATCTTTCCATTATTTCATCGGGGAGCACGGGCACTTGAGATTTTGGTAACAAAAATGTTGAAACGTTGAAAAGATCACTAAAAATACTGTGGCGTTGAGCTGTTTTTTTCAGGTATTGGTGCCCAGATGATCCTCCGGTTCCAATTTTTGTACCGAGCATACGCTTGGCCATCAAGGCGTGAGCGTAGCGCCACTTGATTATAAGCTCATCAATTTCAATGAGGCTATTTAAAATTCGGGATGGCAAGTGTAGGAGCGGGTGATCTTCGTAAAGAAAAATAAAAATAGCCCCGAGCATGGCCTTCCTCGAGAACTTTACTTCGCTTTTATCGAGAAGTTTAGAGTACTTGTCTTTATCAAAAAGTGTCTCGAAAGACTCACGAGTGGCTTTAAGATTTTTAATTTCCATTTCTCTTTCTGGGTCACTCAAAGTATGGTTTTCTTGTATTGATTGCTCATCGCTATTGAGCATATTTTCAACTGCAGTTCGATAGTGTTCCCAAAATGTGTAGTTAGAAAACTCGAGAAACGGAAGGCGCGAGAGCCAAGAGTCGATAAGTTCTCGAATACTTTTTTCCGCAATAACGTTGTCGAGAATAGCACGTTCTTCTTTTCTCAGCCGAGAGTTAAAATATTGTCTTTCAACAGGACTTCGATCTTCCCATTTGAGACCGAGGTGAGCCTCAAAGAGACGAAATTGGAGACTTTGAAATCCGGAAGCAGGTTGTAAGAGATCGCGGAAGTCTAAAAAATCTAGCGGTGTCATCGTTTCAATGATGCGAATTTGGTCATTGAGAAGTTCGAGAATTTTAACGATTCTCTGAAGCCGAGAGTTGATAAGACCGAGGGTTTTATCTTCGAGGTATTCATTGTTAAAAAGATTTTTAATGGAGCCCATTTCAAAAATGATTTGCTTAAACCAAAGCTCATAGGCTTGGTGGATAACGATAAAAAGCATCTCATCGTGGGCCTTTTTTCCTTTTTTTTCACTTTCTAAGTCTTGTGCACTTAGTAGTTTTTCTAGTTGTAAGTAGTCGGCGTAGTGTAGCTTTTCCATCTCATTTCCTATACTTTATTTATACAAAACTGATTAAGTTTTCTGTTCTGGAGGATATTTTTGATGGAATTTTCCCTTAAGAGAGATCAAATTGAAAGTAATATTGCAAAAGTCTGTAGTGAGCTGAAAGATCTCAGCATTGATTGCCTCTATGTACCGAGTTTCGATCAAAATATTAGTGAATACGTGCCTCATTGGAATAATTTGCGTTATTACTTTTCTGGTTTTACAGGTTCCATGGGGGATGTTCTTTTAGATTGCAGAGAGTCAAAAGCTTACCTGTTTGTGGATGGTCGGTATCACCTTCAAGCAGATCAGCAAGTAACAGCTAAAAATATCGAAGTTGTAAAACTTGAGAATCAAATGCGTATATTCCGAAGCCTCCTGGACAAGGCCCTGGCTCTTGGAAGAAGTCGTCTTGGAGTGATTGCAGAGCGAGTTCCCTTTGGTCAACTTGAAGAAATTGAAAAAGATTTTCCTCACTTTCACAGCCTTTCTCAAGATGAAATCCATCAATGGATTAATTTCCAAAATCTTTTTACTCCTAAAAAAGTTTTCAAAGTGGATGAAAAGCTTATTGGTCAGAGCGTGCTTGAGAGAATTGAGCGAGTGGGTGTGAATAAGGGAGAAGCTTTTTTTCTATCAGCGACTGATGATATTGCTTGGGCCAGTAATTGTCGGGGTTATCACTTACCATTTATGAGTTCTTTTTTGGCTAAGGCCGTGATGCTTCACGATTCTCTTCATATTTTTGTCAATCAAGACGTTCCCATCGATGATTCTGCTTTAAAAGAAAAAAGTTTAAGTTTTTATTTTTACGAAAAGAATTTTAAAGATGCGCTTGAAAACGTTTTAAAAAATAATAACATCAAAAAAGTTTACTTTGATAAAAACTCTTCAACGATTAGTGATTATCAAAATTTGAAAAGCCTTTCTTCTGTCGAAGTTTTAAGTAACGTTGGACTTTCGAAAATTAAATGCATCAAACTGGCAGTAGAAGTTCCCGAGTATGAGAGAATATTTAACAAGGCCAATATGGCCATATTTGAGACTATTCAATGGGTAAAAGAGGAAGTGAGCAAAGGGGCGCAAATCTCAGAGAAAGATCTCTATTTTATGACTTCACAAAAATATCGAAAACATGGTGGAGTTGAACAGAGTTTTAATACCATTAGTGGAGCTGGTGAAAATGGGGCCATCGTTCACTATGGTGATCCCAAGGAAGATCGCTTTATCGCTGAAGAAGATTTGGTGCTTCTCGATTCTGGTGGTTATTTTGAATCGGGATTGGCCACAGATACCACCCGAACTTTTTTGGCCAATTCTAATAAGCAGGGCCCTCTTTTTGATGAAATCAAAAAATCCTATACATTAGTAGTGAAGTCACAAATAGCGGCTGAAATGGCCGTCTTTCCCGAAGGAACTTTAGGCTCTGGAATCGATATGTTGGCAAGGCAGCCTTTGTATCGGTTAGGTCTCGATTTTAAACATGGACTTGGGCATGGAGTGGGAGTTCACGTGCATGAACCAGGAGTTCGCTTAGCTCCAAGCAGTACCATTCCCATGCGAGAAGGGCAGTTTGTTTCTATTGAGCCCGGGCTTTACTTTGAAGGAAAGTATGGGATTCGCCATGAGAATATTGCCTTTGTGGAAAAACATCCAAGTTTAAAGGGCTATCTTCGTTTTCGCTCGCTAGTTTTCATTGGAATAGAAGAGTGTTTGGTGGATGAAAATATGCTAACACCTGAAGAATTGCAGTATTATAAAGATTATTTAAGCGAGTGCCAGAAAAGGGGCACTCGCTTATAATTCTGTCTACAGTTTAAAGATGTGATTCGATGGCCAGTGAGAGAAGCTGGGTTAGTTTTTCAAGATTCTCTTTTGTAACGTAGTGGAAAAGAGAAATGCGAAATTGGTTTTTTCCAAGCTTGCGGTAGGCATCGATATCGTAAACCACTTTGAGCTCTCGCAATTTTTTCGTAAGTTCTTCAACGGGAATTTTCTCATCGACATTAATTGTTGCGACTGCCGTCGAACGAAATTTTTCATCGTGAACATAAGCTTCAAGATAAGGCTTGGACTCTGCCCATTGGTAGAGGTGATCAGCTTTTTCACGTGCAAGCTGAGTGACTTTCGCTCTTCCGAGTCTATTAAGTTCTTTGACAGATTCATTGAGGAAAAAGAGAGTGCTTATCGAAGGGGTATTATAAGTTTGATTCTTTTCTGAGTTCTCTAGGGCAAGCTTCCAACTCATTGTGATCGGCTTGTAGCGATTTTTATCGTTTTCAATTTTAAGAACTCGCTCGCGAGCTTTCTCTGAAATAAAGCCAACAAAAAGTCCACCTTCAGAGGCAAAAACTTTTTGAGGAGAAAAATAATAAAAATCGATGTTCTTGAGATTCGTTTCAATCTGGCCCGCTCCTGAAGTGGCATCCATGGCGACCAATGTATCGTCATTATAAGTCGGAGTACTGGTCATTTGAACACCTGTGGATGTTTCATTGAGAGTAGTGCAGATCACATCATGGCCTTCGATTTTTTCAGGCGTAATCCCTTCTCCAAAATCCACTTCTTTTTTTGAAGCTTCAATCCATGGAATATTAGCGTGAGCTTTGTGCCACTTGCTTGAGAATTCTCCACAAACATTATGAAAGCTTGCCTTGTTGACCATCCCCGTTCCAATCATATCCCAAAGGAATGTGGCCCCACCGTTTCCAAGAATCACTTGCCGATCAGGCTCAAGTTCAAAGTATTGGGTTAAGCCTTCTTGAATTTCTTTAACTAAGTTTTTTACTCCTGATTTTCTATGGCTTGTACCCAAGAGAGTATTGCCTGTTTTTGCCAGGTTATTAAGGGTCTCAGTGGGGATGAGTGAAGGTCCACAGCCAAAACGAGGATCTGAAGGGATAAGTTCTTGAGGGATCGTTAGTTTTTCAAACATAGTTGACTCCAGTCGTAAAGTTCTCACTAGGCTTTTTACATCGCTTAAGCTTACTGGAATTTGCCCTCGTGGTAAAAAATCCGTGCAGCTCGTAAAATAGTCTATATGATTAAAATTCTTTTCTTCTTATTTATCACTAACCTTGGGTTTGCTCAAGCAGACAAAAATGTTGAGTACGATGAGGCCCTGGAAATTGATGGCCAGGACCAAATTGAAATGGAAGTAGAGGAAGAAACTATTGAAGCTCAAGATAGCACAGGTCCAAGCCGTGTAGAAATCAAGCAAGAGCTCAATGAGGGGCTTGATGCTGAGCTTGAAAAAGTTGAAAAAGAAGGACCAAGCACCCTCCCTGAACAAGATCCCGTGGCACCGGTTGAAAAAGAGGTGGTTGAGGAGAAAATTGAAGAGGCTCCGCTTGAGCAAGAAGAAGTTGAGCTACCCGCCGTCCCACCAGTTGAGCCGTCTGCGAATAAACCTTTCTATGGATTTCTCTTTGATAATTCTAAAAAATCACTATTCAAAACAGAGGCTCGTTGGAAGGGGATGATGGTTGGGCTTGGAGTGATAAGTCTTTTTCCCAAAACTTATCAGGACTCTGGAACAGGGGGAGAAATTGGCTACGATCCTCAGTTCGTGGTGCAATCGGCTCTAGAATTTGGGAATGTCGGGCGCTGGAGTTTTCTTCCCAACGTTTTTTTTGTTAATCCCGAGGACTCTCGCGATTCCTTGATGAAAAAATATGTCTATGGTTTTGGGATAGACTTTGTTCACAACACAACCCCGTGGTTTCGTCCCCATATTGGAATTAATAATTTCTTTTTTTCAGTCAAAGGAAATAAAACTGGAACAGAAAACGTTCAAAATGGTGGAAACATAGAGCCCTTTTATCTTTCTGATCGAGTACGTACCTCAATTCTTAATACTATTGATTTGACCTTAGAGTTTATTCACAAAAAATTTTCCGTTGATTTTAAAACCCATGTGTTTTCACTTTTTGAAAGCGAAAAAAGAAATTATGCTTATTCTCTTCATCTCAATTATTTTTTTGATTGGGAGACTAAGAAAAGCGCAAGTTCCGAAACAACGGAAAATTTTGTTGAAAGTCCAGGAGAAGAAATAAAAGATGAAATCCTTCCTTAGTTTGATTCTTTTTATGAGTATGCCAGTACTGGCGGCGACTTTTAATAGTAATATTGCTGCCTATTTTTCCAGTGACGAAGTCAAAGTCATGGTGGCTTCAAATACGGATTGTTCGAATATTGGTCTCACCAAAGCAGAATTAAGCGATATGATTGATCCTGCAATCAATGATTATTGGAATACCGTGACAACGAGTCGATTAAAACTTAAAAATGGTGGCTACTACCAAACCTCAAATGCGCTCTTTAATACGGGGTTATTATGTGGATCAGGCCAATCAGGGTGCACGAGTGCCAATGAAAGCCAGTGGATTCCCAAAGTTACGGGAATAGTCATTAGCTGCAATTCCAACTCGACTTCGGATGTGATGTTTCCAGCTTCGAGAAGCGGGATTTACGGATTTACTCTTCCCAATAATTACAATGACACCAATTTACTAGGTTCTGTTATTGTGATCAATAGCTCGAGTACTTCAAAATTTGATGAGCTAAGTTATGCTCAGCAAGTCGTCGTTATCGCACACGAAATCGGACATGCTGTTGGGATCGGTCACATGAGAAATCAAGAAAATATCATGTACTATACACTAACACCGGAGCGCTTTGCCTTAGGACCAGATGATGTGGATGCTATGACTTATCTTTATCCTAAAAAAATTGATGGTTGTGGGCTTATAACATCGATAAAAGATAAAGCTGACGATGACAATTTCTATTCTTCATTCTTAATTGGAATTTTGAGTTCGATTTTCTTATTTGCCTTTTTGGTACTGATCCAAAAATTCATTTTTAAATTGCAAAAAGCGATTCTCTAAAATAGCCTGCCGAGCGCGTTTCGAGAGATTCACATACCACGCAATGTTGTGAGTGGTAACTAAAATGGCTCCGAGAATTTCATTGGCATCAAAGAGATGTTTGATATAAGAGCGAGTGAAATTTTGGCAAGTGTAGCATTCACAGTTTGGCTCAAGCGGAAAAAAATCTCTTCGATAGTTTTGGTGATTAATGCGAATTTTTCCTCGATTAGTAAAGACAGTTCCACCTCGGGCAAACTTTGTAGGAATAATACAATCTGACATATCTATCCCATTTTCCCAAATCATCAGAAGATCTTCGGGATTTCCTACACCCATGACGTAGCGAGGTTTATCTTTAGGCATGAGAGGTGCCGTGTAGTGAACAATTTTTTCCATCCAATCAGGACCTTCACCAACAGAGACACCACCGATGGCATAACCTGGAAGATCGTGAGAGCAAACTTCATCAACGCATTGTTTTCGTAAATCATTAAAGGTTGATCCTTGGATAATTCCAAAAAGTGATTGGCGAGGATTATCCCAAGAGTCGATACATCTTTTGAGCCAGCGATGTGTTCTTGCAATAGAGTTTTCCGCATATTTTTTAGTGGCCGGATAAGGGATACACTCATCAAAGGCCATCATAATATCAGAACCGAGATTTTGTTGAATTTCGATTGATTTTTCGGGAGTGAGTTCAATATTTACGCCCTTGTGGGTTTTAAATTTAACACCTTGTTCATCGATAACTTTATCCTTGAGGGAAAAGACTTGGAATCCACCTGAGTCGGTTAAAATAGCCTTTGGCCAGGCCATATATTTATGAAGCCCACCGGCCTTGGAAATAAGACTCGATCCTGGAGTGAGCTCTAAGTGATAGGTATTTGAGAGAATAATAGGGATATTGTGATCTTCGAGGACTTTAGGCTGGAGGGCCTTAATCGTACCGTGAGTTCCCACCGGCATAAAAATGGGAGTTGGAATTTCTCCATGAGGAGTGTGAATTTTCCCAGCACGGGCACCACATTGAGAATCAACGTGTTCCAGTTCAAAATGGAAAAAATCTTTATTTGCTT
Organism: Halobacteriovoraceae bacterium; assembly: GCA_020635135.1. Taxonomy (GTDB): domain Bacteria; phylum Bdellovibrionota; class Bacteriovoracia; order Bacteriovoracales; family Bacteriovoracaceae; genus JACKAJ01. The sequence goes on along the minus strand of JACKAJ010000015.1, from coordinate 364,492 downwards.
TTATAATTTCAGTCATAATCAGTTAAGCTGGAAATAGTAAAAAAGAGCAGCGATGGCAAAGAAATTCTTAGAAAAACGTAAAATTTACCAATATTTAATGCTTTTAGGCTTATTTGCCTTCATTGCTGTGAGCTTTTATTTCACAGTAAAGCCTGAATTTGTTCAGGGCACAGTTCAACGGGTGATTGATGGGGATACCCTCGTGGTAGTAGACGGCAAACATGAGAGAAGGGTTAGACTGCTTTATATAGATGCCCCTGAAATGGATCAAGTCGCCTTTCAGAATTCACGAGAAGGAAAAAAGCTCGTTCAGCTAGGGGAAATGTCGAAAAATTACCTATCCCAGCTAGTTGAGGGCAAAGAGGTCGTTTTAAAAATTAAAAACCGTGATCACTACGGGAGAGATCTCGCAGTTGTTTATCTCAATAATGAGAATATTAATCTGAAGTTAGTGCGCGATGGATTTGCGGTGGTTTATTGGTACGCCCAGTTCACAGGAGAATTTACCAAAGAAATGTTTATGGAAGCAACTGATAATGCTTTTATGAAAAAACTTGGAATTTGGGCAGTGGATAGTTTTTATGATCCCTATAAGTGGAGACAAAAAAAACGTAAAAAATTGAAAACATCGAAAAAGCCCTTAAAATAAGCATTTTCGAGCAGATAACACTTTGGCAAAGATGGTTGGCACCTTTTGGTTTTTAATTTATTTTCTGTCAATCTTTTGAATGTTTTTAAGAAGCCCCAAATTTCCCTTTTATTTCAGATGCTTGGTTAACATTTTTTATCCAGCCATTCTCCAATACTAGTAATAAATCAATTTTTTGTTAGTATAAATGCATAGTTTAGTTTTCTTGATCTTGCTGTTGAACGTTTATTTCAAGAAGGACGTGTAACTTAGGGGCTGCCAAGATTGGGGAATACCGAAAAGCAACGCTTTTCTACTGGAATGAGAAATGATGCTTTCTCTTATCCTCTTTTTAGTCGATTACTATCTTAAAAAAAGATTATCGAAATTAAATGAATTGCAAGAGGTTCAACCTTTGAGAGGGTAGATCATTTTTTGAACTTGTAGGAATCAGGGGCATTTCGAATTAGGGCAGGGCTTAAGAATGAAAGGAATTAACGAATCTTTTTGGGGTAAAAAGACTTCTCTTCTTTTGATCATCAGTTCATTTCTGTTTGTATCTTGTGGAAAAACCGATTTTTACAACAAAGCGGTTGATACAGCTTCGATTGAAGGGGACCCAACTAACGACGACACTGTCGGAGGAAAATGGGGAGACCCAGGTGATGACGGTTCAGGTGGTAATGGGGGATCTGGTGGACAAATTGATCCAGGTTTTGACGATCCTTCTCGCCAAACAATTATTGATACATTTACAGCGAATCCAGGTGATGGAGAGAAAAGACCATTGGATATCCTTTGGGTTGTAGACGACTCGGGTTCAATGGCGAATGAGCAACAAGCTCTTGCCGATAATTTTGGTGCCTTTATAAATCAATTTGTGACCAAGCAAATTGACTTCAACATGGCCATTGTCACTACAGATGCAACACCTGCAAAAGATGGTGAACCTGTAGCAGGAAGTATGGATGCTTTAACTTACGATAATTATTTATCTAATCCATCACAGTTTTTTAACGACTTTGAAAACATGATCCTTGTAGGGACTTCTGGATCCGGTTATGAAAAAGGGCTGCATACTTCGAATAGTTTTTTCTCAAAGTATGGAGCAAGCTTCGTTAGAGAAAATTCAAACTTGGTCGTTGTCTATGTCTCAGATGAAGAAGACCAATCGGATGAAATGGTTAGCTTCTACGCATCAGCTATTATGGGATTGAAGCCATCAAACTCACTCGTACAGCTTCATGCTGTTGTCAGAACAGAACAACTTGAGGGCGGAAGCACTCAAGGGGGAGCGAGATACATTGAGGCCACTCAAACTGCTAATGGTAGCTATGCTGAAATCACTGATGATTTTGCCACAACTTTAAGTAATATCAGTTCTGATATTATTAAAAAGATTGAAAGTTTTGTTTTGAGTAAAATTCCTGATCTCAACCATCTAGAAGTGTATGTAGATGGTGTTAAGTTAGAAAGTGGATGGAGTTATAATGCCGAACTTAACTCGATTGACTTTGATTTAGGAAGTGAACCTGTAGAAGGTTCAGAAATTGCAGTCGCATACTTGGAACAGGAGTAATATGAGGGTTTTTCTCTAAGAAGGGGTGTCTTACCGAACCCCTCTTAGAGAAATTCTTTTATGTGTGGCTTCGAATAATATTTACCAAACGAATTTTAAATGAGCACCTAATCCGTAGAGATCATCACCTAAGGCTTTATCGTATTGAATCCCTAGCTTAATTTTCCAAAGATTAAATTGAAGACCAACAAACGCTCTTGAGAAGAAGGAATCAACTTTTTGCTCTTCTCCAAGCGAAGCAGATGCTGTCGTTGATGCTGATTTAGAGAGGTTTGTCGAAACTGTAACGGTTGAATTGGAAAGGCTTCCTTGCCCGCTTCCTGTTCCTGTATTGAGATCAGCTCCAAGCCCTCCGTAGAGAGTCATGAGGTAAAGAAAGCGAATGGCCGAAGAGATTTCTAGTGGAATTGAAAGTGTATCAACTTCAACTTTAGCTCCAGCAATAGAATTAAATGTCCCTGTCATCGTGAGCCCCGGAACGCTAGTGCTATCAGACTCGGTCAGAGTAAGAGTTTCGTTAACTTCTAGATCCAGATTACCTTTCTGCATACCGAGGTGAACGTGAAGCCCTTCCCAGTAGAGCATACTAAATGGAAAGAATGCTCTTGATTCTAAGACTTGGTAACGAAGCATAAATCCTAAAGATAGAGCATCTGCAGAAAAGTCATTTTTTTCAATATCGTATTTAAAAAAGTTTACAAAAAGATGAAAGCGATTCATATCGAAGAAAGCAATTTTTTTAGGAACAAACGGGAGTCTTCCAAGGTTCACACCTCCAAGAAGAGAAACTTGCGCCCCAATACCGTTGACAATATCCTCAATGTCTTCGTTACTATCGGTAACGTCTGTGAGGCTTTGTCCTTCGGTGCTAATCCCGATTCCGACAGCGGCACCGACTAAAAAGAGATCAGGATTGTTAGCGTAGTCTGATCCCACCGATTTTCCGGCCATAATGGTAGCGTTAGCAGAGTTTTTAAGATAATCACCGGGCTCGATGTTACTGAGCTGCGCTTGCCCTTCAGATTCCAGTTGTAAAAGGAGTGTTTGAAGAGCTGTTCGTTCTGGAGCTGACCAAGAACCAGTATAGCTAATATTATCGGTATCAATGTCAAAAAATGAGCTGGCAGAGAAAGCATTGAATGACAAAACAAATGAAAAGGCGGAGAGCAAAAGAATCTTCATGATAAACGTCCCTGTTTAGATGAGTTAAACATTTCTTAATACTCAATATTATTAGTAAAAATTTAAAAAAAATCTAGGGAATTAAACAATTCCTCCACTTGAATCTATTTCATTTCAAAGATATTAGAGTTAGTGTTTAATAGATTAAAACGATAGGAGAATAGTCATGCATGTACTTCTAACTGGTGCGACAGGATTTGTCGGGCAAAAATTAGTGAGCGAGCTCGTTGAGCATGGCCACAAGATATCAATTTTAACTCGAAATGCTCCTAAAGCGGCAATAAAGATGGGAAACCAGTACATTTATTGGAATTGGAATCCCACGACGGAATTGATTGAGGAGGCTGCTTTTAAAGGCGTAGATGCCATCATTAATTTGATGGGTGAGAATCTAGCAACCAGATGGACGGAAGCTAAGAAAAAAAGCATTTATGATTCCCGTATTGTGGGTACTCAAAACCTTATAGCTTCACTCAATAAATATAGAACAACTTCAGCTACTGGAGTGAAAACTTTAGTTTCAACCTCTGCTATTGGGATTTATGGTGATCACCCTGGATCTGAAGAATTAACAGAAGAATTTCCAGTAGAGCCTCGTGATTTTTTAAGTGGACTGTGCATTGATTGGGAAAAAGCAGCGACTGAAAACCTTTCAGAGGGAATTCGTCTGTGTAAATTGCGAGTGGGAATTGTTCTCGATAAAGGGGGGGGAGCGCTTGCTAAAATGCTCACACCTTTTAAGTTGGGGGTAGGGGGAATCATTGGCGACGGGTCACAAGTGATGAGCTGGATTCAGCGAGATGATCTCGTCAATCTCTACGTTCATTGCTTAGAACATGAAAGTGTGGAAGGAGTGGTCAATGCCACTGCTCCGAGACCTGTTAGTAATAAAGTTTTTACACATACTTTAGGAAAAATTTTGAAGCGCCCTACTGTTTTCCCTATGCCGGCCTTTGCTGCAAAACTTGCTTTCGGTGAGATGTCTGTGATTTTATTGGAAGGGCAGTATGTCATTCCCAAAAAAGCTTTGAATAGCTCTTTTGTTTTTCAATGTGATACGATAGAAAAAGCATTAAGAAAATCCATTGAATAAATGAAAAAAACAAAAGTTATTATAGCACAATTGGGATCGCCCAAGACTCCCAAAGTTTCCGATGTGAGGACCTATCTCAAAGAATTTTTGGGAGATCCTAGAGTTGTGGATCTTAATCCCACTTATTGGAAAATTATTCTCAATCTTTTTGTGCTTCCCTTTCGTCCTAAGAAATCGGCTCAAGCCTATTCGAGGATTTGGGATGGCAGTGGCTTTCCACTTATAACAATAACTGAAAAATTTGTAGATAAACTTAAAAATCATTTTAAAAATCGTGAAGACATTGAGTTTAACACTTGCTTTCTTCTCAGTGATCCACGACCAAAGGATATACTGGCTCAATGGGAGAGTGAGCCTGTTGAAACGCGAGCCGAGAGAGTGCTATTGCTCCCCCAATTTCCCCAATACTCTGAGAGTACGATTGCTTCTGTTTACGATTGTCTCGCTAAAGACATTAAAGAGGCTGTCAATATTCCAAATATCAAGTTTGTGAGCCATTTTCATCGATTAAAAGCTTTTATTGACTCATATGTTAAGAATATAAATGAAGCTGTTCGTGAAAATAATCCAGATGAATTAATCGTCTCCTTTCATGGGATTCCTCTCAGAAGGGTGATTCAAAAAAAGGATGTTTATTACAGACATTGCTTTGAAACCTATCTTTTACTCAAAGAACGTATTGTTGGTCTAAGTGATGGAAAGATTCATTTAACTTTTCAATCGCGCTTTGGCTCTGAGCAATGGTTGGGACCAGCAACAGACTCCTATGCGGAAGGTCTCGCGAGAGCTGGTGCCAAAAAAATTGCTGTGGTCTGTCCAAGTTTTACAGTGGATTGTCTGGAGACTATAGATGAGATTGGCCATGAATTGGGGGAAGATTTAAGGCCATTGGGCTGTGAAATTATTGCCATTTCCTGTTTAAACGATCAAGATGAGTGGGTAGAGGGCTATGCTAAGGCCATCGATGTTATGATCAATAGCAATCTCAAAGAAAAAAATGAACTCTCTTATGAAATTGATGAAAAAATGGTAACTGAAAAAATTCCAGAACAAGAACAGCAATCACCACCTCTTTCCAAAGAAATGAAAGGAACACTCAAAATTGTTTTCTTTTCAATTTTTCTCGATCTGGTGGGATTTTCTATTATTTTTCCACTTTTTCCCGCTCTTTCTAAATATTATTTACAAGTGGATCCCGATAACTTTTTTCTCAAACTCATTTGGGGAAGCGTCGAGTATCTGGGTGGAGTGAGCGCGACGGAAGGTTCTTTTAGAGCGGTTGTTCTTTTTGGAGGAATCTTAGGTGCACTTTATTCACTTTTGCAGTTTGTTTCCTCTCCTTTTTGGGGCAGTCTTTCTGATCGCATAGGTCGTAAACCTGTCATGCTGACGACTATATTTGGACTATTCATTAGTTATATTATTTGGATTTTCTCTGGATCGTTTTCACTTCTAATCCTTGCTCGTTTCATTGGAGGATTGATGGGAGGAAATCTCTCTGCGGCGACGGCCGTTGTTGCCGATATTACCGATGAGAAAAGGCGCTCTAAAGGAATGGCCTTTATTGGAATAGCCTTTGCTTTTGGTTTTATTTTTGGGCCCGCAATTGGTGGAATTCTTTCTCTCATTGATTTAACGAAAATGGCCCCAGCACTTGAAAGTTATGGAATAAACCCATTTAGTGTGCCAGCTATTTTTTCAGCAATTCTTTGTCTTATCAATCTTTGGATGATTAAAAAATCGTTTCAAGAAACTTTGCCTGCTGAAAAAAGAGGAAAGGTCCATACGACTACGCGCTCTGCGAATCTTTTAAAACTTTTTCATCCTGTTAGTTACAAGGGAGTTAATCAAACTAATTGGGCCAATTTTTTATTCACACTTGCCTTCTCAGGCATGGAGTTTACTCTTACATTCCTCGCTGTCGAGAGATTAGGATTTTCTTCCATGGACAATGGAATGATGTTTATCTTTATTGGCTTCTTTATTGCTCTTACTCAAGGTGGTTATGTTCGAAGGAAAGCGCATCAAGTGGGAGAAAAGAAAATGGCTCGCCAAGGGCTAATTCTTCTCATCCCAGGTCTTCTTTTAATTTGTTACACTCAAAGTGTTGGACTTCTGTATGGAGGACTTTTCTTTCTTTCCATTGGATCGGCCATGGTTATTCCTTGCTTAACAAGCCTCGTTTCTCTCTATACCCCTTCTTCTGAACAAGGAAAAGTGTTAGGGATCTTTCGTTCGCTGGGCTCACTCGGAAGAGTTGCTGGTCCAATTGTGGCCAGTCTCATTTATTGGAATTATGGATCCCAATACCCATACTTAGTCGGGATTAGTATCCTCATCATTCCCATCGTTCTGATCAGCTTACTACCACAAATTGATTCCTGAAAATTGAGCTTTTAAAAAGGATTAATAAAAAGCGATTTACAAAAGCGAGCAATCGCACTACTGGTGTTTGTGACGAGGAATTTTGTCATCTGTCCTAGCGTAACAGGAGCTTTGTTGCGAGCTAATGAACTTGTTACTTGGGATCTCAATGAACGCTTAATGTGTTTAAAAAGAATTTTGGTGAGAATTTTATTTTCATCAATATCATCGATTAAACCACGGGCCTTCATTTCAGGCATAATAACATCTTTGAGTGTACTTAAAAGAAGGTCTTTAAAGCGATGCCAGTAGATAATTTCTTTGGGAAGATTAATACCTATATCCAGGGCCATTGATATAGCAAAACCTGCTAATTTATTTCCTTCTAATTTAGGATTGAGCTTTATGAATTCTTTAAGACTGTTAGTGAGAATTTCGAGCTGTTCTTCACTTGCTGTTTTGACAATATCTCCGATAGATTCTGCCATCTTTTCTGGCTTTTTATTGATCGAATGTAGGAGAAGGCTTAATTGTCCTCTCACTTGTGAAAGCTTGAGATTGTGACTACTCCCCCAGTCAATAGGGGTGATCTCAAAGCCACCGCTTTGAACATAATACTTATAAAAAATGTTTCCTTCGTGAGGATCTCCATGAAAAGTATGAAGAATTTTTTCAAAATCAAGTTTTTTAATTTCACTGTCATTGGGTTGGTAGAAATCAATGTAGAGATCTTTAACTTGTTCGACAGACTTCTGGTACTCATCCCAGTCTAAGCCGACCGAATCAAAGTAGAGAGATTGCTCTAGCCAGCGATCGAGTAGAGTTTCATAGGCTATTTTTAAATTTTTTAATTCAGGGTTTTTTAGTGTGTCGACTTTAATTTTTGAAACGGGTTTACCCTTTGCGACCTTCATGAAAAACATTGTTTCGTTGATGGGGAGTTCTCTTGCGATATCGGGGATGTGAATTCCTAGTTCTGGCTTATGATAGAGGTGTTTTGCTAAGATAAATTGGAAAGCTTCGTCTCTAGGGTTGACTTCAACAAGTATGCCATTAACGATAGAGACGATAATAGATATCGCTTTTTTATCTCCATCAGCAATGGCGATAAGTCGCTCCTTATCGCGATAAATATTTAAAAGCGTTCCGGGACGCAAAATTTTTCCAAAAATATTGTCGTTAGTGTAGTTTCCGATAATTCCTACCGCTGTAGTCCCTGCAGCGACTTGGTTAAATTTTTCGATATTTGTTAGCTTGAATTTGACAAAGAGATATTCAACATCTTTTCGGTCTAAAAAAGGAAGTGAAGACTTGATGAGATCGCCATATTTTTTAAACTCTAGGTTATCAGAAAGATTTGTGAATTGTTGCATGGCTTTTTGAAAAACAATTCCAGAGTGAGAAAGAAAAATCGGCTCGATGGTTTTAGCTTTAAACCCAGGCTGCAAGTTAAAAATATCGACGAAAATATCGACTTTCATGTGAGCGGGCATATGAGCATTGTAGTAATTCTTTACCAATCGCTCAGCAAGATATTTAAGATCTGCATTTTTGATATCAAAACTTGAAGATGTAATATTTTGGATAAGTTGGCTTTGAGTAAAATCTATTCGAGCTAAAGATCTAAAAAATGATTGGTAGACGCTGTCCATTTCACTTTGATCCACTGTTTTCTCCAAAAAAGCGAGTCGTTCATTCTTGGGCATCTTTAAAATTTTTTCACTTAAACTAGAAAGTGCCTTGTCTTGTATGACTTTGCCCCAAGCATATTGTGCAATTTGATCGGGATCGAAATCGGTCTCAAAATTGAGGAGAGCCTGAAGGACGATGTTTTTAAATTCGGAGTAGAAAAAATCGTAGATGACATTATCTTTGTCGCCAATCATGCTGCTATTGAGTTGTTTGAAAATATAGTGTTGATCGAGGAGATCAATATTCCCCTCAAAAAACACTTCGTGAAAAATATCGTAATACTCAGAGAATAATTCAATACTGGCTTGGAGTTGTTTTTTCTTTAAATAATTAAACAGCTCTAGGTGACTTGCAAACTTGAGACCTTCTCCATAATCCAAAGGAATTGTTAGGCGATGGGTTTTGAGTATTTTTTCGATCTCAGGTTCTTCGCTGATAAGATTTAAAATATCAGGGTATTTATAAATAAAATTTTCGAGTTCTTCTTTTTGATAGTGAGAAACCTCTAAAAAATTTGAGAGATTGGAGTTTGAGAAAAAGCTCTTAACGAATTGGCTAATCCGTATTTGTTTTTCTAGCTCAGTGTCCTGAGCTTTTGCGAGTATAGAAAAACTCAACATGAAAATAAAAAAAGACTTTAAGAATTTCATCATAATTATAGGGAGTTTATCGGTATGTTGACGATAATCTATAAATTTTTAAGGCATATATGGGAAGTGCCAACAAATGTTGGCTTAGAATTATTAAATAATCCTCTAATATAGCCGATATTATGAGTATGAATGTTTTGCGAGTAAAATGATATATATCAATCAATGAGGGAAATCGATATGAAACGTCTAATGTTGTTTGCTGTTGCGCTAGGAATTCTTTTTTCTTGTAATCCTCAAGAGAAAAAATACAGCAGCTTATTGAGAGGAACAGCAAGTTCAAGTGAGGATGATCACAACGATGGTGTCTTACCGCGCGATCCCTCTGGTCTCCCTGTTTCAATCTCACTTTCAGAAAGTCAGGCTACCCTCGAGTTAGCTGAGGACAAGCCCTATACAGTAACTATTAAAGCCGACTCTTCTTATAGTGGTGGAAGTATAGATCTTTCTGTTGATCGCTCAAGCATTGATGGAGCAGGTATTAAGGCTGGAAAAGATGTGGGCTTTGAGTTTTCTCCATCAAAAATTAGCTTAAGCGCTGGAGAGACAAAAACGGCAGTTTTAAAAATTAAAACAACTTCGATGGCCCCATCATTTAGTGGGAAAAATATTAAAATAGTTGCGATGGAGTCAGGAGACGATGCAGGAAGTTCCCAAAATTTAAACCTGGAAGTTCTTCCCCGAATCACAATTCGCTTAATGAATGACGCTGTTCCTGCCCTTTACGATAAAGATGAAAAACTCTGCTTCCGCGAACACACAGCGGGGCTAGAAGTCGAGTTTATGAACAACTCTGCTAATTCAACAGGAAATAAAGGGCTTATCCCCCATGCGACTTCAGGATTAGAGCACGGACCAACGAATGTCTTTCTTCAACCAGGTGAGAGCTATGTTCACACTAGAAAAGTCATGCCCGATATTGGCCAAAGAGTGAATACTTGGTACAATCATCACCTCGGCAATGACAACAACGGTAAGCGAATGTTCTTTAACTTACAACCTGGAGAAGAAAGTGATTCGGATAATTGCGGTACTGGTAACTAATTTATTTTTAACTTTTTCTCTACTCGCTGAGACAAAAGATCTCAAAGTCACTTACAAAGTTAATTTGACCTGCGAAAAATGCACGGAAATGATCACTGAAGCGAGTAAAAAACATAAAAAAATTAAGAAACTTAATTTTGATATTCCCGGTGACAAAGTTGAGATTACTTTTAATACTCCCGAAAAACTTACTAAAAAAGAAATTCGTCGCATTGAACTCGATAGTGGGTACTATTTAGTGGAAGACACTAAAGAAGCTGCCAAAGACAAGAAATCTAAGAAATAAAGAAAATTGCCATTTGATGGGCCACAAAGCTTAGACTATAAGCTAAAGCGAGAGTGTACCCAAAAGTAATAAAAGGCCATTTGTAGCTTACTGTCTCTTTTTTAAGGACTGCAAAAGTGGCGATACATTGGGGAGCAAAGATAAACCAAACCAAAAGCGCAATAATAGAGCTTATTGGATAGAGCGTTTTAATCTTGTCCTGAAGCTCGGCAATACCAGAATCAGACTCAGCATCTTCAATAGCGAGAACTGTTCCCATAGTGGCAACCATAATCTCGCGAGCAGCAAAACTAGGAATAAGAGCGGTCGTCATTTTGGAGTCAAACCCAAGCGGGGCAAAAATGGGCTGAAAAGTGCGGCCAATGGTTCCCGCATAACTTTCTTCGATATTGTGTGGGGTCTCAGGGGTTTCTGGTCTTGGAAAATAACTCAAAAACCACAGGACGACAGTGAGTCCTAGAATAATTGTCCCAGCCTTTTTAATGAAGAGCTTTGCTTTTCTCAAAACATTCTGCAAGAGAAGTTTCATCTGGGGAATTTGATAGTGAGGAAGATCCAAGAGCAGATACTGAGCATTCTCAGGCGGAAGTATAAATTTGAGAGCAAACGCCACAACAAAGCTAGTAAGAATGGAGGCCATGTAAAGCAGCAGCAATCCGAAACCTTGAAATTTAAGTGGAAGAAAAGTTGCAAGTAAAAGAGTGTATACAGGTAAACGGGCCGAACAAGTCATAATAGGAGCGAGTAGCATTGTGACGATCCTATCGCGATTATTCGATAGTGTGCGAATCGACATAATTCCAGGTATGGCACAGGCATGAGAACTTAAAAGGGGAATAACTGATTTACCTGGAAGCCCAAGTCTCGCCATGTATGAATCGAGCAAATAAGCCACTCTGGCCATATAACCGCTGTCTTCAAGAATCCCTAAAAAGAAATAAAGAAAGAGAATTTGCGGTAGGAAGACGAGAATCCCGCCAATACCAGCAATGATCCCATCGACCAGCAAACTTTTGAGGGCCGTAGGAATAGTGAGTTCAGAAACATAAGCCCCCAGAGAATCGAAGAGAAAGGTAATACCGTCTTGAAAGGGGCCAGAGATAGTAAAGAGTGTTTGAAAGACAATATATAGGACACCTAATAAGGCAACCATTCCCCAAAGAGGATGGATCAGAAATTTATCAAGCTTTTCGACGACTGTATCGGGGAGGATCTCTCTTTCGACACTCTCAGATAAAATTTCATCAATTTTACGATAAGTTTTTTGTGACCAGTCTGTTTTTTGAATAATTTGGTGGAGCTCCCGGACACTGGGAGGAGTTGTAGGTGTTATTTGTGACTGGGCCATCTCTTCAACTTTCATTTTGAGTCTTTCGATTGAGAGCTTATCAAAGCAAGAAGTTTCGATCACAGGAATTCCTAAGAGCTCCTGGAGCCTGACAGTATTAATGACTTGTTGACGCTTCTTCGCAATATCAGTGCGATTCAGAACCAGCAGTATAGGTAAGTTAAGCTTAATGAGTTCCAAACAGAGGTAAAGCGATCTTTTCAATTGAGAGGCATCAGCAACAACAATTAAGGTATGGTAGTCGAGTTCACCAGAGCTAAACTTGTGGAGAAAGCGATTTTCGCCATTTTTGAGGATGTAATCGCGACTAATGCGTTCATCGACACTATAAGCTTTGAGGCCATAAATCCCTGGTAAGTCAATGAGAGTGATGTTTTCTGATATTTGGCCAACGGCACTTTCAACCGTCACTCCAGGGTAATTGGCAATTTTTTGATTCTTCCCCGTCAAAGCGTTGAAGAGGCTGGATTTTCCTGAATTGGGAGGCCCTAAAAGGGCAAAAGTCGTACTCATGGCGTTTCTAAACTCGCAAACAACTGGTTCGCATCCCTTCTCTTAATACCTAATCGCACAGTTCGCAACTCTAAAAGTATTGGACAGCCTCGTTTGTTTTGGATGATACGGACTTTCTCGCCAGCAATGAGACCTTGCTGACTGAGCTTCAGAGGAATTTCTTGTTCAGAAGAGATAATAACCACGGAGTTTTCTTTAAAGTCACTCAACTTTTTACTATTACTCATACGTATGCTGTCCTTCGAGAGAGTATAATATATCAAACAATTATTAGGCTTGTAAAACATTGTTTTCATGGAGTTTATTTTTACTGACAAATTGTCAATATGAGAGTGTGAATTTTACAAGCAAAACTTTCCAAAATGTAATTTTTTTGGTATCTTATCCCATATAAAACGAACCAAGGGAATGTTCTAGATCATGAAAAAACTATTTGTTTTTTTGACATTTTGTTTATTTTCAGTTTTTGGTCACGCCAACATTGATGGTTTGCAGTCTTCTGTTCTTATTAATTTCTATAAAAATATTAAAGTGTTAAAGCCACTTTCTTTGGATGGGAGTGCTTGTAAAATTAGTCATGATGCTCCGGCCAGTATTAAAAATGAAGTTATAAAACTCAAAAAAAATTCACAAACTTCACAGCTTAGTGATTACGAATTAATTGATGTTATTTCTGAGTCTGAAAAGATAGATGATTATTACATGCATATTGGTGAGCAAATATCTCGCTCTCTTCCCAATGTGGATGACATGCGAAGTATCCTCTACAACATTTACTGCTTCGAATATGGCAAGTCTTCAAAAGTAGTTCAAAAACAACGCGATATACTTTTTAATAGTTATCAAGATCTTGAAAAAGATCCGTTCATTCGCACTTTTGTTTATTACAAAGATGGAGCTGATTCAGACGATGACGTTAGTCACTTGAATGTGTACATCTATGACGAACGCTATAGCGAAGTTTACGTTATGAGAGGCACAGAATAGAGCCTACTGACTTTTCTCAGTATACAAAATCTCATCCATTTCTTTCGGTTCACTTAAAAAATGATCAGTACATTGTTCGACTCAATTTGAAAATTACCCCCGGTTCTTCAGCAACAAAAATTTTAGGTGTTTATGGAGATCAGTGGTTAAAAGTTTCTATTAGTGCAGCACCTGAGAAGGGGAAGGCTAATAAGGAATTGATACGCTTTCTCTCAAAAGCTATTCAGGTTCCATCAAAGAATTTAATGATCGTTTCTGGGGAAACTTCGCCTATGAAAATCATAGAAATTGACTGTGCTAATAATCTTGATAAGCTCAATGAGCTTTTGAACAGAATGACAACACTTAAACTTTCTTAATAAAGACGAATTTCATTATAGAGAGCAGTCAAATCCACTGTGATGAAATAAACCTGAGTGTGTTCTCACTTTAAGGTGATGATCTTTTAAACGATAGATTGTCGTATGTTTAGATTGAGTTTTGTCACTGTAATTTGTTTTTGTTTTCACTATGATTTTATTTCTCTTGCAAATAACTTTATCAAACTCTTCAAAACTCATACTGGATCTTCTTTCACTATAATCAGATTTTTGAGAATTAAGCGGGACAACGATAGTTGGCCAATAAATAGCAAGACGATCGTAAAAGCTATCACCATTTCCTCGAGGAGTTATCGCTATCATGTCCAGTCCAAGAGCATTTTTTTCATGGGCAATACGAACACTCCATTCTTCTTTATCAGTATTGAGGCAATTGAATTCTCCAGCTGGCAGGCTTTCGCAGAGATTGGCATAAGAGGTTGAAGTGATCACAAGGGCAAATAACCCATTGATTATGTATTTCATTGAGATCTCCATGAACTTAATTGTCTCTAAAGAGTTCTGTGAGGAAGACTTTCAATTCTTCCACTTTGAGTAATTTCGATAAAATCGAGTTTGCGTTGCAGTTCGCGGATCGTAGAAGCTCCCGCATAGGTCATCCCAGAACGAAGACCACCAATGATATCGGCGATAATTTCTTCTTCATTATTTTTAGCTTCCACTTCCGTGGCCACGCCTTCCGCTGTTTTCCAGCCAGGCATATTCCCGCGATACTCTTCTTGAACTTCTAAACTCGCCATTCCTCGATAGACTTTATACTTAAAGATCGAACCGTCTGGGTTTTCTCTCTCGTGCACGCGACCAGGAGTTGGTCCTGTTCCCGCCAACAAACTTCCGATCATGACAAAGTCAGCTCCGAAGGCTAAAGCCTTAACGATATCTCCAGAAGTGCGAATTCCGCCATCGGCGATAATCGAACGATCGACCCGTGCACACTCTTCAATGGAGGTTAGCATGGGAACTCCAAAACCAGTTTTAATCCGAGTGGTACACACGCTGCCGCCACCAATTCCAACTTTGATAATATCAGCGCCACAACTGGCGAGGTAGTCAGCTCCTGCATAAGTGGCAACATTTCCACCGATGATACAGGAATTTTTGCCTAAAAACTCTCTCAATTTTTTTATAGTTCGCCCAACGTAGCGAGCATGAGCATGGGCCACGTCAATGCAAAAATACTGAGCCCCTGCATCTCTTAAAGCTTGGGCCCTTTCAAGTTCTTTTTCACTACAACCAATAGAAACCACAGTTTTAAATTTACACTTTTTAAACTCTTCGACGTTTCTTTCAATGCTGAGAAATCGATGAAGAAAGCCAATGCCTCCTTTTTCACCAATGAAGTTCGCCATCTTGGATTCAGTCACAGTATCCATATTGGCAGTCATCACAGGAAGTTCGAGTTCCAGTTTTTCACTGCGATCGAGAACTTTCGTTTCCACAATTCGTCTCGATTCATAGTGATTATAGGTTGGTATTAATAAAACATCGTCGTAGGTTAAGGCTCTTTTATTCATAGAGAAAAAGAGTAGCCGGTTTAAAAGCCTTAAGCAACAAAATCATAGAGGCACTGCCCTTGGTCATGCCCGTGAACCTTGATCAATTCTTTGATTCTTTTATTTTCTATGTGGATAACGTAATCAATGTTCTGGCAAATCAATTTCATGATGGTTTCAAAGGGAATGCTTGTCTTTTCCAGGGAAAGCTCGAACAAAGTTCCCAGGCGCACTAAAGCGTCCCGGGCAGAGTTTGCATGCACCGTGGCCATCAAGCCTTTATGCCCCGTGTTTTGTGCTAATATAAAAGCTTCGATTTCTGAGCCTCGCAATTCACCCATGACTAAGCGATCAGGTGAAAGTCGCAAGGAAAAATGAAGAAGTTTTTTGAGATTAAAAGTTTTTGTACCGATAAGTTGAGTGTGTGTTGGTTGGGTAAGCTTCAGCTCTTCAGTGTCTTCGAGGCTAATAATATGTTCAGAAGTTGGAAGTTTATTGAGCAAAGTATTGAGCAAGGTCGTTTTTCCTGATTCCGTTGCACCTGAGATGATGATATTTCTTTTAGCTTGAAGCATTGTGACTATTTGTTTTTCAATTGAGGTCGTTATTTGAAAATCGCTTAAGTGAAAATTTTTTTGATGAAGAATACGAATAAAATATTTATGAGTTCGAAGGCTAAGTGAATTTTGTAATAACGATATTCGTAAATGAAATTGAGAGAGTTGGTATTTAAAGTGGGCAACAGGGTGGGCCATGTTCCAAGGAGTACCTTCGCGAAGGGCCAGCCACTCAAAGCACAAACACAATTCCTCATCAGTCATAGGATAGTTGAGAACTTGTTTCCCAAAAGGATTGCGCACTTCTAAGCAGTTTTTTCCATGAAAGATTATTTCATTGGGATGATATTTCAGGAGTAGCTCTTCTAAAAATTGCATTTCAAAGAGTGGGGCAAGCCAGTCCTTAATAGCGGGAGTCTCTTGAAAGTAATTAAGAATTTGTGATGGAGCAATTCCACTATTGAGAGCTTTATAAAACGAATTTATAAAATCAGTATTTTGACTACGGAGCATGCTCAACCTTTACGAAGCCAATAATGCATTTAAAGTTATGAGTTGTTCGTGAATAACTAAAAAAATGGCCAAGAATGGGAATATTTGAAAGCAAGGGAATCCCTTCTTTTGATGATTGGTTTTGTTGAAGCCCTGTATGAAAGATGGGGATAAATTGGGAAGATCGTTCAACACTAAGTTCTGCGTGTTCTCGACTTTGTTTAATTCCACCATCTGAATGCGAAGAGAGTTCAATGGAGTATTTAAGTTTTAGATCACTGGAGTGATTTTGTAATTGGTAGTCGATTTTTAACCCTGTATCCTTCCAGTCAGTTTGAACAATATTTTCACTTCTTTGAAGTTGGGGATAAGGATGAGACATACCTAAATTAATTTTCCCAGGTGTGTTGAGATTGGTGGTAATTTCAGGTTCAGCGAGTGTTTTGAATTTGAAGTGCTGATTGAGTGCATTGACTGCATTATTTTCGATGAGACTTATTTCTCCGATATTGATGAGGCTCTTGATGGTGCCAGAGAGCTGGTAGAGACCAAGTGAGAATTCTTTCCCGTCGTGACGCTCTACTTGAACAATTTTAAAGCTAAGACGAAAGTTAGATTCTGAAATGCTTAAGGGGTGATAATTGAATTGAATGCCATACTTAAGACTAAAGAGTTTTTCTAAGTCAGTAAGTCTTGAAAACGATTTATAGTGACAGAGAAAAATTTGATCTTGACCCAATTGACAAGAATAGGACTGTATCTTTCGTTGAAAAAATTCTAAGTATATTTTTGAAATCAATTGCTTTTGAAGCTTTTGGGTATAGTTCACGGCATTCCAAAGAGGTTTTTTCCAGTCTCTTTTAATTTTCTCGAAAAATTCTAATTCCTCTAAGCGATCTAGAGTTCCTGAAACCTTCACTCCCGTTCCTTGAAATTGAATTTCTAAAGGCAAAAATTGGATGGATTGAATGAGATCGGCCATTTTGAGGGCCTCTCGTTTTGAGAGGACATAGATGTGATAGTGCTGTTTGTGCTTGCTCTTGTCCCAAAGTATGAGATCCGTATAGCCCATCTTCTTACCTTTGAGGTACAGAGTTTTTTTAGGAAGACTAAGTTTTTTGCTAATAACCTCAGGATTTCCTAGTGAGTAATGGCTTAAGCTCTCGAAATGAATAATCTTTTGCTCGCCTTTGGAAAAGATTAACGTCTTGTCCGGCTCTGCGCCCCAAACAACCCCCTGCAGTAAAATTATTTTGACAAAAAATAGAAAATAAGAGAATCTGTGCCCCGCAATTAATGATTTTGAAGAGGTTATACCCATGGCGTCAAAGACAAAGCAAACTCGTTCGGTAAGAAAGAGAAAAGCAACAAAAATTGGAAAGCAAAGAAAGGCTGACAACAGAAACAAAGGAACAACTCCTAAATTTTCTGTGCATCCTGGAAAGTAATTTCCATTACAGTTCATCATTTTCATTTATCCTAAATACGCGATAAGTTTCATTCACTATATTTCCTTGCTGAAAGAGCAAGTGAAGTTCGCTTTCTGAATCCAAACAAAAAATAAGATGCTTGTTAGTTGTTTCTAATAAGCAAGGATTTGCAGACCATTTAATGGTGGTAAGATTCAAAGGAATTTTTGTTATCTTGTGAAATATTTCTCGTGCGAGTAAAGCTTGTTCTTTGTGTAATTTATATTTAAAGACAATTGGTTTTTCTTGTCCCCAACTTAAATTTGAAAATAGTGAAAGTGAAAAAAATATAATTTTAATAATAAATTTCAAACTGTTCGCCTTTTGATAATTGAGGAAAAGTTTTTTCTGGAGCTATTTTTACATTTTGATTTTTTAGAACGCGAATAACATTATTTTCAGGGACCCATATTTTTGTCCTTTTTAAATCAGTTTTTTCCCAAATCCCTATAGAGAGTTTTTGAGAATAATTTTCTTTGTAAATTGAGATCAATTGGCCCTTTGAGAATATCAAATTGGTCATTGGGTCGAGGTAAACAGCTGTGTAACCAGCAGGAGGTGTGAAAACTATCTCCTTTTTTTCTTCGAAATTGTTTTGAACTTCACTACCTATTAAGATAATGAGCACTAACATGGGAATGAGAAGAATTCTTCTTGAAATTTTCATGGTGTGTGACAGAGACTCCTATAAAGAGAAATTTTTTGTAAGCGAAGGAGTTGCATGACGATAGTGCTGTAAAAGAGCATCCAGAGAATTTGCTCCAGCAAATAAAAACCATAATTTTTGAGATGAATATTTTGATCACTCACTGAAAAACCTCAGCTGATATAAGATTAAAAAATTTCATAGCCAACAATATGGAAAGATTGAGGAGACAAAAGTTCAAAACACAAAGTCCTTGTCTGCAAACCTGAAGTCGCTGTTGATTCGAAAGAGATTTCAGGTTCTGGAAAAGCTGAATATCTTGCATTGTCCTGTTAAAATGATAGGTGAAAAGTGTGATATTCAGCCCCCAAAAGATCAATTTGATGATCGCTGACACTGGGATTACCTAATCTTTATAGTTTTGTTGACGCGCTCAGAGGCTGCTTCAAATTTTCTTTCAATCTGCTGGCCAAATTTTTGAACAGCAAAAAGTGAAAAAACTCCAATCAGTCCAGTGAGCATAATGTACTCCAAGACCGACTGGCCGCGATTGAGTAGGTCTTTTCTCTTCTTTAAGTAGTGATGAACCATAAAGTCTCCAAAGTTATTTTGTTTGTTTCAGCATTATAGATGTAACTGCAAAATCTTGAGAACTTTCGCCTGAGCTAAGTATTTGGAAAAAGGGTGTTGAAAAGTTGGTAATTCAAAAAGATAATAGTTTGAGAGGTCTCGAAAATACAATCTATTGGGTATAGAATATATTGAGTTGTTCGCAAGGCAATTTAGTGAAAGGAAATTAGTACAAAATGGATAAAAGAAATCGGGTTTTCGTTTTTGATCGCGTTGAGCTATCACTCCTGGTTTTCTTCTTTGTGGTTATGTCTGTCACGGCTTTTGTGATGGGGATTCGCTTTGGTAAAAAGTTGGCCCTTGAGAGTATTGGAGTGACTGAAGAGCATATGAAGGAAGTGGAGCTTAAATCAGAGCGTGAAGAATACGTCGACGAAGTGATGCAAAAAGAAGAGAGCATGCCCGCAGACCCTGGAGCTGCCACCATGGAAGAAGGTGATGCTGGTAGCAACGAAAAAGATATTGATGAGGAAGCTTTTAAAAAACTTCAAGACGAATTTGAAAAACTTGACCGAAAAAACTTTGAGCCTCCAAAGCCAGGAGATGAAGCAAACTCCGAGGTCATGGAAGAAAGTACAACAACCACAACAATGATGGGTGATGAAGGGGCTGAAGAACAGCTCACGGAAAAGCAGCTTAAAATTGATCCTAGTATTATGGGAAAATACACTATTCAGCTTGGTAGTTACAAAACAATAGATGAAGCCCAAAGTTTTGCCGAAGGCTTTATCGCTCGAGGGTATAAACCTTTGGTGAATGAAGTGGAAATTTCGGGAAAGGGAATTTGGTATCGAGTGAGTCTCGGAATTTTTGATTCAATCAATGCAGCTAAAGCTTATGTCAATCGCGAGAAATCGCTTTTTAATAATCAAGACTACGTTATTAGTAAGATAGAGTAACTCAATTTTAAAGTCTCGTTTTAATTTCTCTGAAAATATCATTAAAAATACTTTGTAAGCCGCGATGGCAAAAATTGTAATAATCTGGCCAAGTCTCTCTAGGGTTAGGGTTTTTGTAGTGAGTGTAGACTTCTTTTGAAGCTAATCGGTAGCGGTAGTATTTATTCAAAGACCCTGAACAATAGGCATTGTGAGGAGCGAGCGTGAAAAGTCGCATTTGCTTAAAAGTATAGTATTGAATTTTTCGGAGATCAGGTAAGTGAATTTCTTGATTGAGGGAGTTTAATTCATCAATTCTTGATTGGAAGTGATCTTTTTTGATTACGCCATCCATGGTGACGTAATAATCATAGTCGTCTTGAGCTGAAACAACTACGACGATAGTATCGAGATCCTTATTGAAAAACTTAGAGCTCGCAAGAAACTTTAACTTGTTTAAGGTGTAAAGAAGACCTGGGGCTTTTTTTTCTGGGGATTGAATTAAACTTCCCAATTGAATTGACTTGAGATCGCCAACTGGTTGAGTGAATTTTTTGGGAATGAGTCTTTCATTATTTGTGGCGTAGAGAAACTGATAGCGGTTATCGATTTCAGAGATGGCCACATTAAAATTAAAATCCTCGTGAAGCTTCCACAGGAAATATTGGATATTTTGATCCCACTCAATCATGGATTTTTGATAAGTGGTATCGAGATCAAAGAGAATGAGAAGATTGAAAGTTTTTTCTCTTTCAATATGGGGAAGATTTCTTTCGGGGAATTGTTCGTCTTTCTTTGCTTCTGATACTGAAATCTCTCCGCAAGATTGAAATATAGTCATGAGAATAAAGAAGAAGAGGAATTTCATATATCGGAACACCCTTTAAGAATATAATTTTCTTTGTGATTGCGAATGAGGCGTTTGAATTTTTTTTCCTTGGCCACCAGTTTTTTCAACCGTCGCAAATATTGAGCTTTATTAATATGCATGGGTGCACTCTTGTGGCGAAATACTTTGAGAATTTTGGGAATGATGTCTTGAATTTTTTCTACAATTTCAATGCGGTTTTCATGATCACGCTGCAAGCGATAGCATTTTAAATCGCGATAACTTGTCGCTTCGGCAGTTAAGTTTAATAGCAATTGGAAAACGCTAAAAAATATTAAAAATCGCATAAATAAATTTTAACATTTTGTGCTTTGAGAACAAGTCCTGTGTAGGTTTAAGTCGATTTATAGTCATCCTAAGAGTTTTTCAATGGAGGGAATTATTTTGGTCGGTTTTACTTGCGGACCAAAACGTTCGACAGGATTACCCTGGCGATCGATCAGAAATTTTGTAAAATTCCATTTGATGGCCTGACTTCCGAGTATTCCGGGTAGAGAGCTTTTGAGAAATGAATAAAGTGGGTGGGCATTATAGCCATTAACTTCAATCTTTTGAAACAGGGGAAAGTTAATGTGAAACTGGGTCTCGCAAAAATTTTTAATTTCCTGATCACTTCCTTTTTCCTGGGCCCCAAACTGATTGCAGGGGAAAGCGAGAACATGAAAACCTCGATCGCGATATTTCTCATGGAGGGTTTGGAGTTCAGAGTATTGAGGTGTGAAACCACATTGGCTAGCCGTGTTAACAATGAGAAGAACCTCACCGCTGAAATCTTTAAGTGCTTTTCGTGAGCCATCGTTGAGAGTGGCCTCAAATGAGTAGATATTGTTCATGAAAGTATTGTTAAGTCTCGAGAGGCGGTGGTCAACCTCCATTTATTGTAATATTCTTAACAGATGAGCCCCGTGGTGATTCTAATTCCTTCTCGTTATGGATCAACTAGATTTCCGGGGAAGCCTCTCTCTAAAATCTCAGGTAAATCACTCATTCAGAGGGTCTATGATAATGTCAGCTCTAGCGGTTTTGCGACCTATGTTGTGACTGATCATTCAAAAATTGCAGAGCATGTGGAAAACTTTCAAGGACAAGTCTTGAGAGTTGATGATGATGTCGCTTCTGGTAGTGAAAGGATAGCTCTAGCCTATCAAAGACATTTGTCTTCTGAGGCTGAGTATATTGTGAATGTCCAAGGAGATGAACCTCTGCTCACTGGCCACAGAGTTAAAGAATTAGTGGAGTTTCATCAAAATTCAGATTTTGATATTTGCACAATGTATCGAAAAAGAGATGATGGGGGCAAAAATAATCCGAATATTGTAAAAATAGCTCTTAATGAGCTAACTGGGCGCTGTTTGTATTTTTCAAGGGCCGCGATTCCTTATGTGAGAGGTGACGATCGTCCTGAAGGACCTTGGTATCAGCACATAGGTGTTTATTGCTTTAAAAAAGAATCACTTTTGAAGTTTTTTAAACTTAAAGCAACTGCCTTAGAAGAAACTGAATGCTTAGAGCAACTGCGTGCACTGGAAAATGGGATGACGATTGGGGCATTAGAGGTGACCGAACAACTTATGGGGGTTGATACTCCAGAAGATGTTGAAGCATTAGAAAAAATCTTATAAAAAAGAGTCTTTAAATTAAAGAGGAGTCATTCATGGCCAAGAAGAATAAAAAGTATATTTTTATCACTGGGGGTGTGGCCAGTTCATTGGGGAAAGGCCTCGCAGCAGCCAGCATTGCCAGCCTTTTAGAAAGAAGAGGGATTAAAATTAATCTCCTCAAAATGGATCCCTATATCAATGTCGATCCAGGAACGATGAGCCCAACTCAGCATGGAGAAGTTTTTGTTACTGACGATGGTGCAGAAACAGACCTCGATCTTGGACACTATGAAAGATTTACGACATTAACTCTTTCTAAAAAAAATAACTTCACTACAGGTCAAGTTTATTTGCAGGTTATAGAAAATGAAAGAGAGGGCAAGTATCTAGGAAAAACAGTTCAAGTCGTTCCCCACATTACAAATGAAATTAAAAGAAGAATAAATTTAGCAGCAGAAGATTGTGAACTTCTTATTGGAGAGATTGGAGGAACGGTTGGAGATATTGAATCGCAACCTTATCTCGAATCGATTCGTCAGTTTGCTCACGATGTGGGAACAGAAAATGTTCTCTTTATTCATTTAGTTCTTGTTCCCTATATTGAAGCCGCTGGGGAGTTAAAATCAAAGCCAGCGCAGCACTCGGTAAAAGAATTGCGATCACTGGGGTTGTTTCCACAAATGATTATTTTACGAGCAGACCGCGATATCGATGAAGGGATTGTAGAAAAAATTGCGCTTTTTTGTAACGTTAAAAAACAAAATGTTTTTAAGTCTCTCGATCAAAACCTCATCTACAAAGTTCCCTTGGCCTTTAATAAACAAGGGCTTGATCAAAGAATTACGGAAGAGCTTGGGATGTGGACCACCAACCCCAATACCAGTTCTCTTGAAAAAGTTGTCTATAATGCCGAAAATCCCAGAGACACGGTCAATATCGGGATAGTTGGAAAATATACAGAGCTTATTGAGTCTTATAAGTCACTGGATGAGGCTCTCAGTCACGGTGCTTTTGCCAACCAATTAAAATTGAATTTGGTTTATATCGATGCTGAAGAATTAGAAGGAAAATCGGCAAACGATGTGGCTTCTAAATTAAAAGATATTCACGGAGTACTTGTTCCAGGGGGATTTGGCGAACGAGGAACAGAAGGTAAAATTACGGCCATAAAACATGCTCGAGAAAATAATATTCCTTATTTTGGAATTTGCTTAGGTTTACAGTTAGCGATGATAGAGTTCGCTCGCAATTGTGCAGGCATCTCAGCTGCTACATCTGAAGAATTTAGTGAAAATGGAGATCTCGTCATTCACTATATGCCAGGGCAAACTCGCGATGGCTCTAAAGGGGCGAGCATGCGTCTTGGAGCTTATGACTGTGAAATTAAGAAAAAGACATTGGCCTATAAGATTTATGGAAAAACGCAAATTAGTGAACGCCATCGCCACCGCCTTGAAGTAAATAACGACTATCTTGAACGACTTCAAAATAGTGGGATGGAAATATCGGGAATAAATAAAGAACTTAATTTAGTGGAAATTATAGAGCTTCCAACTCATCCTTATTTCATTGGATGCCAGTACCACCCTGAGTTTAAATCAAAACCCGATCTCCCTCATCCGCTCTTTACGACTTTTATAGAGGCTACTTATCAAAGAAAAGGATCGTTGCATGAGTAAGAAAATTCCTTTTTTTATCGGTCCTTGTGTTTTAGAGAGTGAAGACTTTTCTTTAAAAACAGCAGAGAGACTAAAAAAAGATCTCGAAAAATATGAAAGCGATATTGAGTTTTATTTTAAAGGAAGTTTTGATAAGGCCAATCGAACCAGTATTGATTCTTTCAGAGGTCCAGGTTTGGAAGAAGGATTGAAAATATTCGAAAAAATTAAAAAGCAATTAGAACTCAAAACAATTACTGATTTTCACACAGCTGATCAGGCAAACGCTGTCGCAGAAGTCGTGGATGTGCTTCAAGTTCCAGCTTTTCTTTGCCGTCAAACGGACATGATTCTCGCAGGAGCTCAAGCTTGTAAAAAATTTGGAAGAATTTTGAAAGTTAAGAAAGGACAGTTTTTAAGTCCGACAGAGGCTCAAAATATTGTGGAGAAAGCTTCGAGTGAGCTTCCCAAAGAGCAAATATATCTCACTGAACGAGGAAGTAGTTTTGGTTACAATGCTCTCGTTGTGGATATGGCAGGTTTTGAAATTATGAAAAGCTTTGGAGTCAAAGTGATTCACGATGCTACTCATTGTGTACAGCGACCTGGAGGTCAAGGTAAGCAGACGGGAGGAAATCGCGATTTCATAGTCCCACTCGCACGAGCCGCCATAGCAGCTGGCGCTAGCGGAATTTTTATGGAAGCTCATCCTGATCCTAAGAATGCCAAGAGCGATGCTGCGACTCAATTGCCTATAGAAAATGTTTCAAAAATAGTTGGCGATTTAATCAAAATAAAAAGGACTATTGAACAATTATGAGTGAATTAAATTTAAGGAAGATTGCAGAAGACTTTAAGGAAAAGTTAACACCCATAAAAATTGCCCTCTTTGATTGCGATGGTATTCTCACTGATGGGAGAGTTTACTATCAAGGAGAAGAAGTTGGCTTTAATCGCTTTTTTTTCGTGCAAGATGGATACGGTCTCAAAATGCTAATGAATGCTGGAATCAAAGTAGGGGTTATCTCAGGGGGATCGAGCACTGGCCTTTATAACCGCATGGATCAACTGGGGATTCATTACAAGTGTTTTGGAAATGAAGATAAGCGCGAAGCTTATCTTGATATTCTAAAAAGAGAAAATGCTGAAGACCGAGAAATTCTCTATATGGGAGATGAGTTCTTCGATCTTCCTCTTTTAAAAAGAGCGGGATTTGCTGCCACTGTTAAACATGCCAGTCATGAAATTCAAGAAACAGTCGATTATGTTTGCCACCGCGATGCCGGCAAAGGGGCTGCTCGGGAGGTGATCGATCTTATGAGGTATGCTCAAGGGTGGAGTCCCAACGTCCCCGATTTTGAGTGAAGCCATCTCATAAATACTCCAACTTCATCGTCATGAGAGAAAACTTCTCCTTGCAGTGTAGAGAAAGCTAAGAAGCTTTTTTGTTTTCTTCTTCAAGCTTTGAAACAATTTCTTTTGAAGCTTCGAGGGGATAGTAGGGAAGAAAGACGACGTTATCACTTTTCAATGTCTCTGTTTCGGATTCTTCAATAAGATATTCATGATAAGTTTGGCAAAAAAGGTCTGTTAGACTTAGACGATCTTCACGGACAAAACTCAAAAAGTGAGGAAGGCTACAAGTGAAATAACTCATTAATTGAAATGAGGCTCTCAAAAAACACAAAGAAAGAGAGAGCGATTTTTCTTTTTTTGAATGCATGCGAATTTTCATCAAAAGTTTTCCCAGCGTCAGCCCATCACTCATGTAGTAATTCAAAGTGAAGTAACACACGAAACAAATGGGAAAAATGAGAAATATAAATGCTGTAAATTGATTTTGATATTGAAGTTTGGGAGTAATAAGAAAGTGCTTATCGAACTGAGAGAGAAAACTCACAAAACTTGCAATAATCCCAATATAGCAGCCAAATATCATTGAAATATCAATGACGTGGGCCATGATTCTTCTTCTTAAAATTTTAGAATTTTCGAGTTTTTGCCAGCTTTCCACAAGGCTTTATCGGTTTAAATTACAGCCTTCTTTAAAGTATTGGAACTTATGAGAGGTGGTGGTTGTTTTGTGGCCAATATTGGTAATTGCTAAGGGCCCTGCTTATAAAATCAAACAGGTAGATGTGCCGGCGCATGGTACGGCTATAGCGGTGTTCTTTTACGGGGTTAAAGAGCCCAAAAGCTGAGAAAAGTTGTAAGGGATTCTTTTTTACCCAAATCCAAGAACCTAATTCTAGGGCCAAAGGAATAAAAAAGCCGGTCGGATTTTTAAGATACTCTAAGAGCAAATAATCCCAGAGATCCCCGTGGGTGGTGTAGTGAACGGCTTGAGCTTCAAAGCGATAAATATGATGGGGATATGTTTCTTCAAAGAGATTTTTAAACTCAGAGTATTTATCAAAAAAAGGAAATTTCTGTTGAGCCGAATAGGCCCAGGGATGCCAGATTTGATCTTTCATTCCAAAGCCCGAATGCACATCGAGAGCAATTGAAAACTTAGACGAAAACATTTCGCGCACAACAAAATCGACGAGTGTCTGGGCCTCTTTTTCCATGGGAGAGCCACGTTGACCACGGTACCAGGGAAGCTTGGGACTGATGTGGTGCCCGCCAACCAGTGGGGTGGGCTTACCTTCAGCATCCAAGGGAGCATTTCTCATAAGATCAACGCCACTAAAATTGGATCGCCTTCTGTTGACGACTCCCCAGGGGTTAACGATGGGAATAAGAACGATTCGCCGCTTTTTAAGCTGAGAGATCAAATCGCGATCCCAGGTAAGTCTTTTGTTGAGGGTGTACAGGTAGGAGCAAATAATTTGTGATCCTATTCTCTCGAGCCCGTGAACGCCACCAAAGAGACCAAAAGTTGGTAGAGTCCTATCTTCTGAATTTCCTATAACGAGTCCGTAAATGGGATAGAGAAGTCCTCGATTGGGATCCGGGACTTCGGCAAGCTTTTCAATTTTGACAATGTCGGGGTGATTGGCCGCAAGGCTTTCGATTTCAATAAGTTCTGGAAGTTTTTTTCTGATAATGTCGTCCATGAATCAATGTAATTATTACACGTTTCCATACTATTCGTGAACGTTAGAGCATAATCAGTAGTGGATAAATATGCTCAGGAAAAAGGAATTGCAAATCGATGACCAAGTTCATTTTGTCCTTATTTATAAGCCTTTACGCTTCTTGGGCGATGACCCAAGATTTGGCGATTAATATTTCTGGACCATTATTTAACAAAATTTTAAAAAAGATTATCCAAAAAGAATTGGTGGACAAAGAGTTTAAGGGGAGTTTGAAAAAGAATATTGCCTTTGATGTTAAAAATATTACACTTCAAAATCCAACTAAAGTTGAGCCTCACAATTTTTTATCAGTCTATGGCAAGCATCTTTTGATGATGGATTTTCAAAGGCCATTTGGAATTGATGTTTCATTGGAAAACATTAATTATGAGAGTCAATTAGATTCAGCAAATGTTAAGCTTGGAGTTTCTAAAAAAGAGAATAACAGAACTCTCTATCCATTTTCACTACAAATCAATCTTGCAAAAGCTCAAATTAATATTGGTCAATCGAGTGTCACCGAAAAAGGTCTTACACTCAATAATACGAGACTTCTTCAGCAGCTGGAAGAAGAACTGCAAGGGCTTAAAGATTCCGGACACTCTTCTTACAATGAGCAAGTAAATAAACAGTTATTTGAGCGCTATGCATTGCTAGAGTGTCTTAAGCTGAGTCAGTCTGAGTCCCAGGAAAATATACAATTTACGGCCAAAGATCACCGAGTCACTATTGAAGGTTTAATTGTTGATGCTCAAGGTACACTCGCTATTGAGCCCGATGGAAAAGACTTTCAAGTAAAAATTGAAGATTTGAAGCTTCAAGATAATCTTACCCCACAAAACTTCGATCAAATTGTTCAAATGGATTTACAAGGTAAGCAGTTTTCAATTAATGATGTCGTTGTTGCTACTTATGGTCTCGATGCTCAAGATAATTTAGAAATTAGGTGTCATGAATTAGAGGGAAGTCAATCAGGACTTCAAAAGAAGCTTTTTGATGAAACGATCATTCCTAAAATCAAAGAAAAATTAGCAATGGATATTGATCGTCTTCTCGAAGAGAAACTTATACCGAAGCTCTCTGTCGATATCTCCAAGAAAAGTTTTTCATTAAAAAGAGAATTTGAAAAAGAAATGGCCCTCATAGATCTCTTAAAAGAAGACAAAACTAAAAAAGAGGAGAAAAAGCAAAAATTTGTAAAAGAAGTTTTGAAAAAGAATATTGAAAAAATGAAGGCTACTGCACGAATAGAGCAGATTGATATTAATCCCGAAAAATCAATTTCTATTCTCTTGAACTCAGATTTGGAGATTGATGGGAATCGTATAGAGTGCAATGACGGGTACTATCTTTCATGTCGTTATTTTAACTCAAATGTCGAAAAAATAAAGAAATCGACAAGTGATTTTGGACTTCAAGTTAATGGGAAATTAATTGCAAATATTATCAACGAAGTTGATCAATATTTCTCTGAAGAAGTTTTCAAAAAGATACCTTATTTAGTAGATCGAGAAGGACATTCCGTTTTGAGTCTTGATAGTCACGATTTAATTGTGGTGCCAGTGAAAGAAAACACGTTGGACGTAGTTGCCAATATCAATATTGAAACATCTAAACTTAAAAAGATTTTCCAGCTTCTACTTGCGAATGACTATCAAATACAAAAACCTTTTAAGAAGATTACCAGGAAAATATGTGAGATTCTTCAAAGGACAAATCCCTATAATCTTTATCTTTTCCCTCAATGTTGGCACTTGCTCACTGAAAGCCACGATGAGTATGATGAAGTTTTAAACTTGGCCTTAGAGTTGCGGCTTAAAATTTTCAAAGAAGAAGACATATATAAGTTGAAGGTGATGCTTCCTGAGGCGAAAAAGCTCTTTAGCAGCCAATATGTCGAGTCGAGTTGGAGAGAACACTATCTTTTGCGAATGCTGTACTCTTTGATGAATGAAAAAAAATGGGAAATTAACCTCGATAAACGATTTGGGAAAATGACACTTTTTGAATATAAAGGTCTTTACGAATACTCATTGAAAAAAATTTTGGGTAAGAATAGTGAACTCTTGCAAAAAGAAGACAATGTCTATTATCTCGAATTTGAACTTTTTAACGAGAATATTGAGCAGGGAATAGAAATTAAAAAATTAGGTTTGAGTGATAAAGGTCATCTCAACTTAAATTTAAAGTTTCAAAATATTGATCAATTTATTGAAAAAATAAAAATAAGGAAAGAAAAAAGTGAATAAATATATTCTTTTTTTTATTTTAACTTTTCAGGCTATGGCCCAAGAAATGGTCATCAACAGAGTGGGTGAATACACTGAGCCCCATATCCTCGTTCAAATGCGGTCCGACGAGCAAGCTCGAGGATTTTTAGCCAATCAAATTTATGATATCGTGAAGGCCTTGAAACCCAAGGGGAATTTCTTTGAAAATAAGCTTAAACTGCAAAGAAATGAACTTTTGGCCCTTTTAACTGCGAAAGCAATGAAATCCCAAGTCTCAGATACAATAGAGGAAATTCTCTTTTTCAAACTTGGGCATGCAGAAGAACTCGATAACAGCTATGTTAAAAAAGTTTTGAAGGGAGAAGAGGATTTTAGCAAAGATCGTCGATTTAAAAATAAACTAGCCTTAAATATTAAACTGAATGACTTGGAGTATAAGATAAATCCAGAAGGGATTGTGATTTCGGATATTGATTCTGAGGTGGTGGGACAAAGTTTGTTTCTAGATTTGAAGTTAGAGTTATCGAAAATTTATGTTCGATCGAACGATACATGTATCTCGTTTAGTGTTTTTGGTGAGCAGGCTAAAAGTGATGGAGGTTGGGAAATTGTCAAAAAAGACTCTCGGTATTTCTGTGAGAAAGCTGATCTCATGAAATTAAAAATGAATCAATTTATAGAGTCTCTCGTTCAAGACAAAAAAATGAATATCAATATAGAAAAAGTGAAGAACCAACTGGGAGATCTTGAATACTTTAGGGATCTTGGTGCAAAAGTTGGGGGAATTGAGGCCTATACTCGAGAAGTTGCTCCATTGGCTCTTAATATTCGTTTAAAATTAAGTCTTTTAAATGGTGAACTCAATCTCCAAGTTGAGCAAGGGAGTATTGATCAACTCATAGCAGATTTAACTCCCCGCGAGCTTCAAGATTCTGTTGATATTAAATTTTTGTCTGGGAAAGCCGCTGATATCAACGGACTTGCTGGTCTTATTATTCAAAGTTCACCTATTAAATTTGATGACACTTTTATTAACTCTGCTCTAGGCGAGAGAAAGAGTGATCTTATTAAACTTCTTGTCACACCCATTGCTAATGATCTTGAAAAAATTGTGGATCAAATGTCTCAAAGAGGTTTTACTCGTTATCACCTGTCATTAGGAGGGAATATTAAAATCCGTGAACTTGGGCAGATTCACTATAAACTTTCCTCGCTTTCACTCATTAATACCGGAACAGAACGAGAGCAACTTGTTACCGGAGTGGATATTAAATTTGGCGATAAGGAAAAAGAAAAAGTTGTGCAAGAATATAACTATAGAAAACTTATTGGCGAACTTGAAAATGAAATTGGTGTCTATGGAGGAGAAAGAAAGGCTGATGTGGTCGTGAGTATTGGAGAAAATCTTTTTAATGATTTTTTAAAATATGCTCTGGGACAATTTCAAGAACAAATCGATAAAACTGTTTTTAATCCAAGCGATGTGCAATTTAACTTTGCAGATCTTCCATTTGATGAAATTGATGCTGAGGATGGAGAACTTTCTCTTCATAATGGCTATTTACAAGCTTGCACTGCGATTGTGCCTAAAAAAGGCATTCAAAAGTTTTTGATAAAATTAGTCCTTGGAAAAAAGGGAGTGCATGTTCCGGTTGTGGCCTTGACGGAAATACGCCTGCAGTTTAATGATAAAGGGATCCCTGAGCTTATTTTTGATATTCCACAAATTTTAAGTTCTCGACAATTACTCGAAAATGGCTTCAATGCTTGCCAGATCTCGAAGCGCTTCAAAAAAATTGTCTCTAAAGTGGCTTCTAAGAAAATTGATGAACTCTACAATGGTTTTAGTGATATACCCCTTCTAAAAGTCACGATGCACCCCATTGGGGCTCTCAATGGGGAACTACTCAAAATGAAAGTGGACAAAGAAAATAAAAGAATAAACTTTCTCCTTTCACTAAAAGAAACAGAAAGTATCAATAATGAGTTCTTAAAAAAAGTAAGAATTGAAAATAAGAAATTTGAAGTGACATTTCCAAAACTAGAAGCGATGAAGAAATAATTTAGCTTTTGTGGCCAGGGAGTGATTCTTTTGAAAAAGACTCAGGCAGAAGTTGTGAAAACTTGAGAGTCTTAACAACACCTTTGAGATTTGCCAGATATATTTCGGTATTTTGATCACTAAATTCACTCAAAACTTGGAGACAGAGCCCACAGGGAACATCGTATTGAGGGTTGTCCGTGATCAACAAGACTTTTTCGACCAGTTTTTTGGGAGCGGGACTCTCTGTATAAGCTTTGTAAAGCGAGACGCGCTCAGCACACATACAGCCACCAAAACTGGCATTTTCTATATTGCAACCAGAGTACAGCTTTTCATCACCGGCGAGTTTGATAACTGTTCCCACCTGAAATTTTGAATAAGGAGCATAAGCTTTTTGCCTAATTTCTTTGGCCAGCTCGAGTGCTTTTTTAGCAAACTTTTCATCCATGTGGTATAGTGTAGCTCTATTAGAGCTAATAGAAAAGGAGTAATGTGTGTCGACCATAACCCAATTGGAGTATCTACTCGCCGTTGATCGCTTTCGGCATTTTGGAAGAGCAGCGAAAGAGTGTCATGTGACACAGCCGAGTTTGTCGATGCAGCTTCAAAAACTAGAAGATGAACTTGGAGTTATACTTTTTGATCGCAGCAAGAAGCCAATTCTTCCCACTGAAATTGGGAAAAAAGTCATCCAACAAGCAAAAATCGTCCTGCAAGAACATCGAAAAATTGAACACATCGCTAGTCAAATAGAAGACGAAGTTATCGGACAATTCAAGCTAGGTGTGATCCCGACGATTTCGCCTTATCTCGTTCCCTATTTTTATTCTCAATTTGTAAAAAAATACCCGCATGTTAACCTTACTCTCATTGAGATGAGAACAGAAGATATCATCCAGGAACTCAAAGATGATCGTATAGATGCAGGGATTTTAGCGACTCCACTTTATGATGATCAAATTATTGAAAGAGTACTTTTTTATGAACCTTTTTCTCTATACGTCGGTACAGATCACGAATATTCAAGTTCCAAAGAGATGACTCTCTCAAAACTTAAAAGTGATGATATTTGGCTTTTAGATGAGGGGCATTGTCTGCGCTCTCAAGTTGAGAGGATATGCAGTTCAGCTAAAAAAAATAAATTCAAATTTAAAGTTGGAAGCCTTGAGACGATTATGAATCTTATTAAAGAGAGTGGAGGGTATACGTTAATTCCGGAGCTTGTTGTTGAGAGGTTAAATAAAAAAGAAAAAGAAAAATATGTGCGCGAAATTTTAAGGCCGCGCCCTTCACGAGAAGTCAGTATTGTCCATTCGCGAGTCTTTCTAAAAGAAAATATTATAAACTCTCTAGAAAAAGTGATTTTGGATAATCTCCCAGCAAAATTAAAATCGTATAAGAGAAGTGATTTAAAGGTTGTGGATATTTAAAAGTTGTAGCCTATGCCCAGACCATAACGGGTAATAGTAAGATCGCCGGCCCCATCGAGTAAATGCTGCTTATAGAATGCGCTCACTGACCAAGAATGAAAAATATTATAGCTTATAAAAAAGATATATTTCATTCCACTATAACCTTCGCCATTGAGTGGATTGTCATCACCAGAATTAAGAACTACTTGGGAGAGAGAGAGTTTAAACAGTAAATGCTTCTTCCAAAGCATAAAATCTTTTCTCACTCCCGCAGTGAGATAGCCTAAGTTTTGTTCTCTAAATTGGATCTCATTACTTGCTAAAATCAGTTCATCGGTATTGAAAGTCGAAAGATGTTCATAATCAATTCCACCGTAAAGAAAAAATTCATTAAACCAGCTGACCTTTCTCTCGTAATAGCTATTAAAGCCATATTCAAGAGGAGGGGTTTTGGTTGAGTTATCCCCAGCGTGCTTAACATCACTAAAATAAGAGAAATAAACACTAGAACTAAAAGCCGAAAGTGGGCCTAGGGGCTTCCCATAAAAAAGTCCAAGGGTAAGAGGTGAGTTTTGATCTTCAGAGATACTTCCCGATTGCACGACACTACTTTCATCGAGAGTTCCTGTACTAAAAGAATAAAAAAGTGAATAGTGAGAGTCACTAGGAGCACTCATTTCTTCTTTCTCTTCTTTCTTAAAGAGTTCCTCAGGAGGATTCCCGTAAGAGAGAGATCCATCGGGTTTTTGCCATTTGAATGAAAAATGATAGCGATCTTTCCCTTCTTCAATGTCATTCAGAACCAAATATTCTTTTTCTGACCAGCGCGAAGTTTTTTCAAGTTTAAAGCGAAGAGCCGTGTAGAGTTCCTTATTTAAGGGAATAATGACTTCGACGAGAGGTTTATCAGACTTCATAAGTTTTTGAAAAGATTTGTCTGGAGCACGAACAAGAATTTGATAAGTAGAAATACGAGGTATGACATCCCAAGAAATTTTTACTTTTTTCATGTTTGCAGGAATATCTTCTTCTTGAGGAGATTCAGATGGGTCAGGAGTCGTTGTTTCAGTCGCGTCCACTTCCTTGACGTCTTCTTTTTCCGTGGTCGGATTTTCTTTTATTTCAGGTGAATTGGAGGTTTCGTCTTGACCAAAGGCAAGATTTAAACTCAAAACAAAACATAGAAATATAAAATTCTTCATATCTTTATACTATTAAATACAATTTCATGAATTATTGAAAGTGAATTGTCGGGTTTGATTAAAGTGGTCGCCTATTTATGAGAGACTCATAAATGAACCTAGAGTAATGGAACTCTATAAAAATTACACACTTAAGCTATTGAAATTATAAATATTTTAGTGTTACTAAAAAAGGTTGTGTTTGGAATGAACTAATAGTAAAAAGCTGTCATTGAAAACAATAATGGAGGACTGGTTTATGAAAAATTTGTTAATGGTGACGTTTTTACTTGGAACTTCGAACTTATTTGCGGGAACCGGATCATCAAGTGATCTGGTCTTGAATTGCTACAATCTTACTCAGGAGATTGCAGAATCTCTCGCTGCCGATCCCAATGCTTCAATTAAAGATGAGGTTGAATCTTTTAAGCACACTTTCGTAGGAACTATTTCTTTTGATGGGGATTTGGCTACTGTGGAGATGAAAAAAGGTGCAGAAGTTGGGGACATTGAAAATGGAACTTACGTCAGCGATGGACCTGACTCTTTCGCTTCAACTGAAATAGTTATTCGCTCCAATGAGTCTGCTTATTTGTTATGGTTAGATGAAATAGAAGAAGCTCGTGCCGCTCAGTTGGCAGTGCCAGGAGCGAGTCTCGATATTTTAACTTTGTGTATCGATAAAGAAGCGATTGAATAATTTATTTTTTTGGGAGGAAAAAATGAAAAAATTAGTGTTAATTACAGTTATGATTTTTGCGAACGTTCTTCATGCAGCTGAAACGCTTGAATTGAAATGCTACAACTTTGAAGAAGAGGAAGCTATGGAGATGGAATCTAAAGAAGACTTCATGAAACTCTTAGATCGCGATCACTACATTGGATCCTTGAGTCTCGCTGATGAGATTCTCACTGTTGAAATGAATGAAGGTGTTAATGTTGGTGACATTGAAAACGGTGATTATGAAGTTAATGACGCTGGATTTGGCATCAGTTTTGGCCTTAACTCAGGTGAAAGAGCTGTGATTATGTGGTTTGAAGATGATCCTGTCACTGCCCATCTTCAAATTCCAGGAAGAGATGAGTCAATTCAAACAATTTGTATGGAAAGAGAATAATTTTAAGCCTAAAGAATATTAAGGAGCTTTACGGTGTCTTGTTTTTTAGTCGTTGTAAGGCTCTATTTGATCTTAAATCAACTTTAATTTGTTCCATTTTATTTGAAATATCCGTGAGGATATCGTATTTATTGGGAATATCATCAAGAGAAACTTGTTCAAGGACATATTGTAATTGGTGAAGTCTTGGTAGCAATTTACGGAGGGCAATAGTTACAATGTTTTCACCGATAGGTTCAATCTCCTCAATCAGAAATAGTTTCCATCTTACTGTTATTTGTAATTCTTTATAGGTATACGGTGATAGCTTCAAACCTTGAAAGTTTTTCAGAATCATTTCATTCAGGATTTGGGCAAAGTTATCGGCACTAAAATTCGAGTAACGAATTTGAAAACTTTTGAGCAAGTTCAAGGCAATTTTATTAAGAACTTTCTCTTGCTCTACTAAGGAAAGAGTTTCTTTTAGCCCGTTTCTATTATAGCGATACATATTTTTTGTATCTAAAAGTGATTTAATAAGATTTGTTCTATCTCCTGAGGCAATATGTGAATTAAAAATGAATGAGAAAATAGAAGAATTATTTTCTTGAGCAGAGATATTAGCAAGATCCCAATTATTAAAATAGTAAACAATTTTATTAAAACGATCGACATCATTGCGCCAGGGAGAACCGAGCAAGCTTTGAAAAAGTTTACTCATGACATTACTCATGTTTAAATTGTGATCGACTGCAACTTCATCAAAAAAGTTAAAGGCCATATCGGACAATCCATCGACTTCCCTTTTAGTCAATGTCATAAAGTTTAAATTAACAGTATTGTCGTAGGCCGATAAAATATTGACCTTGTATTCATGAGCGATCTTTTCGGCGACCTCCGCATAATTGGCGTTTAAAAAGCGATCTCTGGAATTGCGAATGGATAAATTGAACATTCGAGGATTGGTGAGAATTTGAAATATGTCCGAAGGAGATACAAAAATTCTATTTCGCAAATTTTTGTAATAGCGAAGAATATGACTCAATAATTGAGGACAGTGAGTCGAGTACATGGTCTCACAAAGGGCGACCAGTTCTTCTTTTCTTTTTATGGGTTTTTCATCGAGGAGGCGATTAAGTTCTTTAATTAAATTATCGGGAAGAAGAATTGCTTTCGCATCTTCAGAGAAAAACTCTTCGCATACCTCAGCGTTGGCCGAAAAGTTAATAAAGGCAAACAGGAGAAACCATTTGGTCATGATATTAATCAATTTACTTATTGTTTAATCTTATCGGCGAAGCAAAAGTGGTACTTAAGTCTCTAAAAATAGAGACTTAAGAAGTTCGAATCCAAAACTATTGTCAACAATTTCAAATCTATAGCAAATGGTAGAGCATTTCAGGTGAGAATTTTATTGGCTTATCAGAAGTCGAAAGCACTCGGTTGATAAGTGGTTGATTGTCCCAGGGGGACAGTCCTTTTAAGAGTATTTCACCATAAATATGGTAGTTAAAGTAAGCTTGGAGGGACAGTCCGCTAAAAGATTCTAATTCTTCAATAAAATCTTCAGTTGTAATAGGAGTAAAGAGTTTATTTTGTAATAGTGACCTCAAAGCACTTTTCATGTCAAACATTGAGTTGAGATAAGAAATAAAAGTTGAACCAAAGGTATAAGCTTGAGTATCAGTGGCGCGAGTATACGGAGGGTGAGGAGAGGCCATGATGGAAAAGCCATTTAAGTGATAATAAGTGAGATACCCATCATCTCTCCAAGAATCAATCGCTTCATCGATCCAGCCAGAATTTCCGTTAGCTGAAAAAATTCCCCTGCCAAAATAAGAGTGGAGTAGTTCGTGTTGTACAGATCGTAAGTTCGTCACTGTGGCCCCAGAATATTCCATTCCTCCAAGACCCATGCTCGATAAATTGGCATCATAAACGATGAATGAATCGTGAGGAAAAATTCCATAGTCAGTCTCATACTCTAGGAAAGCAGCGAGAATGGTTTTTTTGTATTCTTGGAAATCAATGCTTCCCTTTGTGTAAAGAGTAACAGGAATAACCTTGCCATTGGTGAAAGAAGTATAACTAAATTCTAAACTTTGATAACTTGCTGCAGGAGTTGTATGGAAATAAACGGAACTCATGGTGAAATAAACAGGGTAATCAATGAGGTATTGGTCTTCACTTCTTTTTTGAATATTACCATTGGCAAATATCATTTGTTCGACAGTCCTCCCATAAAAATTGATTTCAAAAACCATCTTAACTTGGTCGTATTCAAAACTTACGGGAATGTATCTCTCCAAAAACATTCTATCTTGGAGGTCAGTGACCCAGAAAGCACTAGAGACTCCACCGCTTGAAAAAGAAATAAGGTCTTTCAAAGGGCATTCAATGGATAAATGATGAGTGCCTACTGGAATAGAACTATTGATATAGCGAATGATTGTTTCTCCGGAAGGTGTCTTTGTTGTCAGAGAAGTTTGCTCTTCATCATTGAGACTAAGATGTGTTGGCTCTTGGATAAGATCAAACACGGGATAACCTTCTTCATAAGTCGTAAAAATAATATCAGCCTGGACGGTGGCATTTTTATTTTGAATGTCAAAATCGATTTTATAAAAGGCTGTCTGAAAATCGGTGAACACCAGCTTTTTTCCTTGATGATCAAAAGAAGGGAAAATGTGCGTTTCAGAAAAGGCACTGATAGAAATTAAAGAAATAAATGCGATAACTAAGATTTGAGTTTTTTTCATTTTGGAAATCCTTTTTCAATAGAAAAAAGTTATATTGTGAAAAGGAAAAAGTCACACTGTTTTATTGTAGGAAAAGTGGTGGGCCCTAGAGAATTCGAATCTCTGACCTCTACCATGTCAAGGTAGCGCTCTAACCAGCTGAGCTAAGGGCCCCAAGAAATAAAATTCTGAAATTGCATGAAAAAATAAACCAAGTTTGCTGCAAAGTAAACAAAACTTCATAAAAATTGTTTGAAAATAGAGAAATCAGGCATAGGAATTAATTGTTTAATAGCTAGCCCGACAGCTATTGTCAGAAAATATCAGAACTTGCAACTTTAGTTTGCTATGAGTATCTGACTAAAATTGATCTATTATACAACAATCACGGAGGAACTACACATGAGAACTGGAATTCTCACAACTCTTATTGTCTTATTTTTTCTATTTAACTCTCTTTGCTCACACGCTGGATGGTTTGCTCCAAAAAACAACGTCAAAATTGAAGTTGGGGATAAAACTCAATTAAAACCTAACAGTGGAGACGAGGTTACAGAGGAAGATTTCAATCAAATTCTCGATAAGGTCGAAAAAATTCTAGGCCCTTACGTTGCTGAAAAAGGTGGAACATTGGTTGTTAATCGCAAGTGGTCTGATGGAACAGTCAACGCCTACGCTAATCGCTCTGGAAAAAACTTTATGGTCACTATGTTTGGAGGTTTAGCCCGTCACGCTGAAGCGACTGAAGATGCCTTTGCTCTGGTTGCTTGTCACGAAATTGGTCACCATATTGGTGGAGCTCCTAAGAAAAGAAATTTTGGATGGGGCCGTGCCGATGATGACCACAACCACATTATTTTCGGCTCTGGAGTTAGCTGGGCTAGCAATGAAGGACAGTCAGATTACTGGGCTACATTGAAATGTGCTCGTCGCCTTTGGGAAAATGATGACAACGTGGCCATCATGGAAGAGCGAGCAAAAGAAGAAAATG
This sequence comes from Halobacteriovoraceae bacterium, assembly GCA_020635135.1. GTDB lineage: Bacteria > Bdellovibrionota > Bacteriovoracia > Bacteriovoracales > Bacteriovoracaceae > JACKAJ01. The sequence goes on along the minus strand of JACKAJ010000015.1, from coordinate 325,659 downwards.
CTCTACGCGCCCTTGGAAAACTAACTTATGAACTCGTTCCTGCTTTTGTGACAACAAAATGTGAAGCTTCTTTTACAGACGCTCAAGAAATAGCTCTCTGTCAGCGTTCTGCAATGGGTGGTCTTGCCTTGGCGAGATTATTGGGAAGCTTATCAGGTGGGAAAATGCCTGATTTCGATACGCCAGATTCCAATGTCGTGAGAAAAACAAATGATGCTCACCCAATGGCCCAGTGTCGTCTCGATACCTACCTCAATGGAGCTCTTTGTGATGTGAATTTTCAAGATGCTGTAAGCACTGAAGATGCGAATCTTGGAACTTGTAATAGAGCGGAAGGTTTTTCAGTTGGACTCAGACCACTTTGTTGGTTTAAACCCCAAGCAGCTAATTAGTTTTATTAATAAAGAGAGTGGGTGTCATCACTCACTCTCTTGTCATAAATAACTTCAATCATAACATTTTCAATAAGGGCATCCACTAAGTCTTTTGAAAAAGTGATTTGGTACTTCCCATTAACAAAATCAAATTCATAGTCATTCTTATCAACAATAGTTTTGTCACCTGTGCTGCTTACAAAGCGCACTTGCTTAATAACTGGGCGAGAAGTGATATCCTTTAAGACATACTCAAAGTGAACTTTAGTAATGTAATTGATAATAATTTTCTCTTTAAACATCTTGGTATAAGACTTAGAGCAAACATCTCCAATCGTCGCATCAATATCGACAGAAGAAAGCTCATTGTAGAGACGGAGATAATTTTCTCCATGCTGACCATCTTCTTGAACTCCACAGTCGTTGTTATTTTCATCATAGATAATACCTACGAAAGCAAAAGATTTTTTATCTCGAACTTGAGCGTCGAGAAGATAATCGCGAATGATGGTATCAAAAGTTCTATTATCATTATTGTCCACGAAGGGGGTTGGCTCTACAGTCACTTCAGGGACAGGGCCAATACTTTCCTTCCAACACTGAAAAGAGTTATTACCATTTTGCTCATCTTCATCGGTTATTACGACAGCGACAACTTTTTCATTGGCATTAGCATTCTGCTTGATTTCATTAACAATTCTTGTAACGTAGCACAGACCTTCTTCAGCCCCAATACCTTCAGTGGCATCAAAATTATTAAGTGAATCACTGATTTCTTTTTTGAGTTCATCAAGAGTTTTTTGATCATTAAATTTCACCGTTGCAGTAGGAAGTGGCATTTTATAAACAAAATGAGAAAGTCCACCCCCGACCGGTGTTTGATCGTAGTTGGAGTGAATCTCACTTATGCGATAAAACTCAATTTCAACATTCAGCTTTGAATCTTTGATGAGTGATGAGAGATTGAGGAGGGCATCTTTGACCCAGCCAATTTCTTGAACCATGCTAAAGGAATCATCGATCACAAGACTTAAGCGTATTTTATCAAAGCCTTCACTTTCTTTTTCAATTTCAGCTGTTGTCCTTTTTTCAACAAAACAACAGTGAGGATCAAAATTACTGATTTGAGGTTCTACAACACGAGCGGCTGTGTCCACTTTACAAGAAGTAAGAAAGAAAAGAGTTGATAAAAATAATCCAAAAAAATACCGAGTAAAACTCATAGAGTAAAACCTTCAGTTGTTTGTCTTACTAAGCTTATCGGTATTTAGATAAAAATAATTTAGGGCGTATGGGAATAAATCTCTTTAATTCTCATGTGTTAACAGATTTTACACTTTAAAAAAAAGAGTGTCTTATCTGTAGACACTCTTTTATTCACTTGCAAAGTTATTGTGGCAATTTAGGAATTTAATTCAAAACAAAGGCAGGCCCTTTGGTCGCCTTTTTTAATTCTCTGACGAAATCTCTCAACTGAATTTCCAAATCTGTCTTGTGGCCTTCGATGAAATCTGAAATTTTCTTTTTTATTTCTTCAACAGTCATATTGAGTTCATCTGCATATACTTTGAGGCGCTCAACGACGCGGACGTCATTATTGATGAGGTCGATGAGTTTTTTTCTTAAATCTTTTTTAAAGTGTCTAACAGTATAAAGGTTTTTAACTTCTACCAGGTTGAGCTTGCTGAGAATTTTGATATAGATATAGCCATAATCAAATTCATACCACTTATGACGAAATGAACATGAACGGGGGTATTTATGGTGATTGTTGTGATCGAGTTCCCCACAAAGTAAAAAGTTTAGCGGAATAAGAAACCCCAGGTTGCGGCTATTGTCGCCAGAATTATGATTGCGATAACCATAATAGTGGGCGAGAGCATTTACCCCTCCTACTGCAAAGATTGGTGAAATCATAAAACAGCTGGCCAGACAGATTGTTCCGGCAATGGGGCCTAGAAGTATTAAAAATGCAAAAGTTGTTAAGATAGGACCTAAGAGATAATTAACATCCATAAATTTTTCAAGGGCATTGGTCTTTATCGTATTGCGAAGTTTCATCACGTCTTCTTGTTTTTTGGCGCGGTTGTAATCATATGTTCCACCAAAGAAAACTCTAAGTAATCCCTTTTGAACAGGGCTATGGGGGTCTTTGGGCTTATCAGAGTTGGCGTGGTGATAAATGTGGACAGAAACCCAATCAAGTTTAGACATGCTGGTAAAAAGCCAAAGCCAAATTTGGAAAAAAGAATCTAAATATTTATTGATAATAATTCCCATGTGAGTGTGGTAGCGGTGAAATGAGAGACTCATGGCCGTAATCGTAATATGAGTCATGGCCACCATGAAGATAATGTATTTGACCCATGGAAGTGATTCGAAATTAATCCAGTCCCCAATAATTCCATGTTCTCCCAATCCGACAAGAATAAGAAAACATACAAATAGATAAGTTGGAACTAAAAGTAAGTATTTAATCATGAATTGCCCCGTAAAAAAGTGTTTATTTGGATCCCATATCCCTGTGTCTTTAATTATAGCGAAAAAGCTGATTTTTGCCTAATGAAGAGCAGTAATTCTAACCTAAAATTAATATTGTTGCTAGGTATTATTGTCTGAGAAATGATTAAGATCATCTCTAGACTTGTGATTTGCGAAAAAGATAGGGAAAATAAATTATGTTCATTAATTATTGTGAGTGGAGAGTGAGTGAAAAAGCTTGAGCGTAGCCTCAATTTGAAATCAGTTATCGTGATTAGTCTCAGTGCTATGTTAGGTTCGGGACTTTTTGTCCTTCCCGGTCTCGTTGTGACCCAAACGGGTCCCTCCATTTGGTTTTCTTATTTGATTGCGGCGTTGTGTGTTTTGCCAGCGGCGATTTCAAAAGCTGAGTTAGCGACAGCCATGCCTAGTTCTGGCGGGACTTACGTCTATCTAGAGAGAACATTTGGTCCGTTTTTTGGAACGATTGCGGGAATTGGTTTGTGGCTTTCTCTACTTCTAAAAAGTTCTTTTGCATTGATCGGTCTTGGTGCTTATCTGTCCTACATTGCTCACGTCCCCCTTATTGAGACGGCCATTATTATATCTCTCGTGATTATGGTTATTAATATTTTAGGAGTCAGCAAAGTCAGTAAATTATTGTCAGTTATTTTATTTGTGATGCTAGCAAGTATAGGAGGCCTTTGTTTGTGGGCCATGGTCGTTCGAGAAACATCTTCTACTGTTGTTCATGAGACTTTTTTTTCAAATGGACTTGGAGGATTTTTTCGATCCACGGCCACTGTTTTTGTCGCATTCGCTGGTGTTACAAAAGTTGCAGCGATTGCAGAAGAAGTTAAAAATCCAGGAAGAAATCTTCCTCGAGGAATTTTGATTTCATTATTTGTAGCAACAGTCGTTTATTGTGGAGTGACCTTTGTATTATCAAAAGTTATTCCTTTAAATGAGTTGGCTGGAGATATTAAACCCATAATCACTTTGGGACTTAAAGTTGGTGGTGAAAACCTTGGTTATTTTGCGGCGATTATTGCAATTATCACAATGGCTTCTGTAGCCAATGCCGGAGTTTTGGCTGCTTCTCGTTTTCCTTTTGCGATGGCAAGAGATCAATTACTCCCACCAATTTTAGGAAAACTTGCCTCAAGCTTTTTAACACCAGTCTGGAGTATTGTTATTTCATCTTTGATTGTGATGGCATCGATCGTCCTCTTAGAAGTTGATAGCATCGCCAAGTTTGCATCGACTTTCATGATCATTATTTATGGTTTAGAAAGCGTGGCCGTGATTGTTCTCAGAGAAAATAGAGTGCAGTGGTATCAGCCTGAATATAAAACTCGATTTTATCCTTTTGTTCAAATTTTCGGAATTCTAACAAGTTTGGCCTTGCTTCTTTATATGGGAGTCATTGTTGTCAAAGCACTTTTAGTGATTAGTATTCCGGGCCTCTTACTTTATTTTATATACGGGCGTCCTCGAGTGAATCGCAAAGGTGTAGTAGGCATAAGAGCCAAAAGAAAAGATTTAACAGAAGTTGCTCCAATCATTCACCATGTAGAGAATATCGATCTCACAGTTGGGGCTAACGTTGTCGTTGCCTTTTTTGGAAAACAAAAAGCTTCCGATATGCTGGTAGAGATTGGCGTTGCACTTTCTGATCGGGGAAATTTAGAAGTAGTACACTTAACAGAAATTCCAGAACAAACAGATCTCGATGATATTGGTGATGAACCCGCTTACATTCGCTCGCTAAGAAGAAGAGTTAAGGCTATTAGTGATCAGTTTCAAACACCCATTACCTTTGAAGATATAGCGACTCACGATATGTATAAATCGATTCATGAAATTAGTCTTGGGCTCCACTGTGAATGGTTAGTCACTTCATGGCAGGGGCGAGCAAGAGATGCGCTGACTTTTCACGATCCTATCGGCTGGCTTCGCGATCACTTACACTGTAACGTCATTACTTTTCGAGATGCCGGCGTTCGGTACATTAAAAAAGTTATGGTGATTGTGAGAAATCATGAAAGTGATGCTCGCGTAATCGATACTGCCGATCACTTCGCCGATGTTGCCGGTGCGTCTTTAACAGTGACAAAATTTGTGAAAAAAAATGATTCTGACGAAATAAAAGATATGTACCATAAAAAGATATCTCAAATCTGTGAAACTTGCCGAAGTGAAAACAGAAGTATCAATTTTCTTACAGGAGAAAAAGAAGTTGATGCCTTTGTCACGGCCAGTATTGAATTTGATCTATTAGTCTTTGGGGCCTTCCCTGAATCAGGAGTGAAAAAACTGCTTCATTCTGAACAAGACCGTCTAATGGCTAAAGCGGGCTGTTCAGTCGTCGCGCTGCAGCTACGGAGCGGTTCGGTATCTTGATTCTTATCAACATAAATCTTGTAAAGCTTCGCATTTTCTTGCATGCTTCTATCTAAAAAATTCTAAGGATAAAAGAAAGAGGATTTTAAAAAACAAGGGGGATTTTTATGTCTAGAAACTTATTTGTTGTCTTTACCTTGCTGCTGTCCCAGTTAATTACACTCGGCCATGCTCAAGATAAAGAAAACCCGCTTCATTGGACAGGACTCACAAGATTTAGTCTGGAAGGGCGCACTTATAACATCCAAAAACTAAATGGAATGAAAAACCAAAGTCAGGTTTTAGTTGGAGTACAATCTCGAGGGATTCCTGTTAGTCAATATAGCCAAAGCGCTGTCGTTCCGTTTGAGTTTGAAGTTATTGTTGAAGACCAAGGAAAATTTAACATTCGTGAATATCAATTTGGTTTGTTTCGTACTGGGAACCTTCACAATATTAATCTCAAAAAGAAAAGAAGAGATGCTGAAGGAAATGTTCTTTACAACGCCGATGGAGAAGCTCTTTACGACAGTCATGATATTGGTGAGTACAACCTAACTCTTGATCTCGTCCAATTTGATCGCGAAGCTTTCAGAGAAACAGCTTTAGATTATTTGGCTATTGAGAGATTGAACTTTCTTGAAGTTAATTTCAAAGGTGCTGTGCGACTGGGCGAAAAACACGTTAAATTAGTTTTTGGAGGAAAGTTTGCACCACTTCATAGCTCTCGAAGCACACACTCTTCTAGAGAATTTGAAGACCTTCTAGCTCCTTATTCCAATGGTCGCGATCTTTATCCATCGGAGTCTTTAAAAACGGGAAGCCTCTGGAGTAAAATTTCAGGTGCAGGTCCAGAAGTTTATAATTCTCGAAGTGGAAAATTTTCTTATGATGGTTTTCTTGGAGATACTGATTTGATGGTAGGGCTCGATCTCTTCAAGTATATCGAAGCCAATTTTGTCTATAAAATCGACTCTGCAAGCGGAATTAACGATCTTTACTTCCTTCAAATGGATTCTAGAATATCTCGCTATAATCTCAATGTGGATTTAGGGCAAGTGTTTAAAAGATCTAAAAAACTCGATGGTCTAACATTCTTTGGATACTTCCAAAAAGAACGTTCAAAACTTTCACTCTTTGAAGCCAATCCTGGAATTCAAGATTCTTATTTTAAGGAAATTGATAACAGTATTTGGAAAAGAGGGGGAATTGGAGTTCGTTGGAATATCCCTGTTAAAAAACAAAAGTTTCAAAAAGTCTCAGAATCACTCTACTAGATTGAAATATCTCAAGGAGAGGAAGTGTTAAGCTTCCTCTCTTTATTAAAATAACTCACAAGCTTTTTCTAAAAACCAAGGGAGTTTTAATCCCGAAACCTCAAAATCACTTAAAAGAAATTCTTTTTCTTTTCGATCGAGTTTATTATCAGGAATTTTATTTTGGCTCAGAAAGAGATTTACACCATTCACTCCCATCTTGCGAGCAACGGTCATGATCATCGTAAACTCTTCAACTGTCATAGTGCTTCGTACATTCATACTCATTATCCTTTAATATTGGCAATTGTTGAAAGAAGATCGAAAAAGAGGTTTCGACCAGATCCACCTTTAAGAAAGGCCATTTCTTTTTGGTTAAGTTTTACGAGTGGAAGTTCACCTTCGCGCAAGTAATACTCAATCCCATCAGGGCCTAATTTTTTAGCAAGATTAATAACGAGTTGAAACTCTTGAATAGTAATGTCTCTTTTTTTCATTCTCCACCTCATTAGCTTCCAACAGCAGAAGGTATTTGAATATTTTAATCGGATATTGGGGAAAACTCTTGAGCCACATCTAACTATTTGAAATAAGGAGATTTTACAAGAGTTGCTCGCGAGAGGGTTGAGCCATTTTTGCCAATAATTTTTTGCAAAATTTTAATAAATCAAGCGAACCAAAGACCCCAAAACTCACGATGAAAATCAAAGTTTGCGTGGGCAGGCTCCCGAAATTTCACAATAATTGAATTTTTCACTCAGGAATTGACCTCAATGAACCGAAGAAACCCTTAAGCTATTTTGCAATCAAGAATTTTTTAACTGGAGGGTCATATGTTTAAAAAACTAAGATTACTTTTTTGCTTACTTTTATTTATTGGGTTCTTTAGTTCTTGTGGATCAGATGATGACAATAATAATAGTAACGCCACAACTTCATCAACCTCGAGCGCACTCCCATCTCCGAGCGTGCAGTGTGGAGATAGTGAATGTATGTAAAATTTGTACGTTAGTTAAAATATGCAAAATAAAAAAGGGAGTTAAATATGAAAACACTATTAGCAATGATCATTTGGACGATATCATTTTCGGCTTTTTCACAAGCCACAATAGAAGCAGCTAACCAAGAGGTTATGCCACTTTTTCTTTATCAACTTATAAATGGAACTGAAGATGCAGAATACGCTGGAGGCAATGGAGGACCTGAAGATGAATCAGGAAACCCCACAGGTCTTGTTGGTATGATACGAGAAATAACTGGTCCGACTGCTTTAGGAGGGGGATTAGCTTCTTGTGGTTACACGACATGCTCAGGAGTACCCGCTTCGGGAAGTTGTCAAATGACTGACGAAGGGGGAACTTTCACCATGACTTTTGAAGCACCTTCGGAGGGAATCCCTTCTGGCTACACTGGAGGCGGTGGTGATTTTGATAAAAGAGTATCTGTGGATCTCGATGGGGTTCACTTTATGGATATTGAGTTTAGCTGTTCATCTGAAGTTGGATGGTTGCGTTTTGCTTCTCCTGAGGATATCTCGGGAAGTTCTCTCGCCAATGCTCGCCATATTGAAATGTTTTGGGACACTGAAGATTCCGCTTCAACTAAGCTTGAAATTGCGATGAAGTATGATGCAGCTGGTGTTGAAGAAGAATTTTTTCAGGCGAAATTTCAAACTGATTCTTCCAGTACGTATGATTTGTGGGTGACTCGCGCTGAAACTGACGGTGGAAGTACGAAGTCGGGATTTCGTGCAGGAATTCGTGGGAACTATTCGACAAAACAAGCCACTGTCTTTCTTGCTTATGAAGATGGTGGAACATACGCAGACGCTGATACAGCACACACCAATACTGACGACATTCTCCTTTCTAGTGGAGGCGGGGATGTGATGTGTATTGATTACACCAGTCACTCAAGCCCATCAGCTGTTGATGGAGCTTGTTCAGGTCTCGCCATTGGTTCACCGGGAACATTACTCATCAACGCCAGTGGCGACATGAGTATCAATAGTACTGTTCAAGATATGCCGGGTGCGATGAGTTCACTCTAGACAATAATTAATCTTTATAGTGGCTTTCCTCGTTTGCGAGGAAAGCCTTTTTTTTATTTCACTGCAGCTTGAACTCTTCAAATTAGTTTCATTAAATTATTTCCATGAAAAAATTTTTAATTCTTGTTGTCTTGAGTTTAGCAGGCAATGTTCTTGCTAATTCTAATAGTGATAAACTTCAATCCATAGGCACGCTCGAGCGTTTTACGTTTGGTTCGTGTAATAAACAAGACTTTCCACAACCCTATTGGAAACATATGACGGACAATGAGCCACAGTTTTTTTTGATGGCCGGAGACAATATCTACGCTAATGCTGTTGAAATTAAAGATTTGATTAAAGAATATGAAGTTCAAAATTCTAGAAAAGATTTTCAAGAATTTATTAAGCATACTCCTATCATGGGAGTTTGGGACGATCACGATTTTGGTCTCAATAACTCTGGGTCATCAACTAAAGATAAAGATAAAAGACAAGAACTTTTTCTCAATCACGTAAGAGAACCTTTAACAAGTCCAAGAAGACAACAGGAAGGAATTTATACGAGTTATACTTTTGGTGTTGCTCCAAAAAAAGTAAAATTTATTCTGCTGGACGCTCGCTATTTTAAAGATACCATCGTCGATGGTAAGCCCGATCTGCTTGGAAAAAAACAGTGGGATTGGTTAGAAAATGAATTGGCCAATAGTGATGCGCAACTTCACTTTATTGTTTCCAGCATTACCGTCATGCTCAATGAAGAGCATCGAAAAATCGGAGAAGAATGGACTGATTACCCCGAGTCCCGAAAAAGACTTTTTGATTTAATCGCTAAATACAATCCTCCAGGAGTGATCTTTTTAACAGGTGATAAGCATTATGCCGTTTATTTGGAAAAAATTGAAAATGGACAGCGCTATCCCGAATTTATGTCTTCAAGCTTAACTCACCCAGCTTTTCCGTATTGGATATTTATTGAACAGCCTGCTCTCGCTTTGAAGTTGCGCTTGCGCCCTAATTACGGTTTGGTTGATATTGACTGGAATGAAGGTGGACCCATAAAAGTTAAATACAATATCATGTCTTCTTACACGGGTAGGAGAGTTCGCACTCACACGATCCGCCTTGGACCTGAGGGCTGGGTCGGAATTAAATAGCCTGAGTTGGGAGAAACATCGATCTTCGTCGTCGTCTTCGAGACTCAAAGACTGCGACATACCAAAGCGTATGCCTCGTCTTTTCACTCTTGACTCCTAGAATCTCTTGTTTCTCCGAACTCAGGGAAAATCCAAAACGTCGATCTTCGTCGTCAATTTGAATCAAAGTTAAACAAAAAACAGATAAGTGTTCTTGCTGATCACGCCATAGCTAAAAACAATCATCAAAGACGATTTAATAAGCTTTAAATGAGTTTAAAGGCAATCAGTCTTTTGTCATTAAAAGCATTTTGAGCTAATTTATATCATCGGAGTATAAAAAGAATGAACAAAGAAATTGTTGTCATACGTCATGGGCAGAGTGAGTGGAACAAGATCAACCAATTCACGGGTTGGGTGGATGTTGAGTTGTCAGAACAAGGTATCGAAGAAGCCATTCAAGCTGGAAAAATTCTTAAAACTCACAACTATCATTTTACCATGGCCTTCACTTCTGTCCTCAAACGGGCCAATGAAACTTTGCGAATTGTTCTTGAACAAATAGGACAAAATAATCTTCCTGTAATTCGGGATTGGCGTTTAAATGAAAGACATTATGGTGATCTTCAAGGAAAAAACAAACAGCAAATGCGTGATGAATATGGTGATGAACAAGTTCACATCTGGAGAAGAAGTTATAATACCAAGCCTCCTAAGTCTGCAGAACAGCCTGTTCCAGAAGGTTACGACGGATTAGAAAGCTATCCCCAAGGTGAAAGCTTAGAAGACACTGTTTTTCGCGTACAGCCCTATTGGGAAAATGTTATTAAGCCCAAAGTTAAATCAGGCGAAAAAATTATTATTTCAGCGCATGGAAACAGTTTGCGCGCCTTAATTAAACTGGTGGAAGGTATCAGCGACGATGAGATTGTAAAATTGGAGATTCCCACAGGGAAACCCATAAAAATAACTTTTGATGAAAACATGAATTTTATCAGCAGGGATTATATTGAATAACTTTTTACAAAGGAGAAAACCATGAGTTTTAAATTTCCAGAATTGCCTTATGCTTACGACGCTCTTGAGCCTCACATGGATGCTCAAACAATGGAGCTTCACTATTCCAAGCACCATCAAGGATACTTCAACAAGTTTATGGATGCGATCAAGGGAACAGATCTAGAAAACAAAAGTATTGAAGATATCTTCGCTAGCATTTCTAAACAACCGGCAGGGGTAAGAAATACTGGTGGTGGTTTTTATAATCACAATATTTTTTGGAATTCCATGAGCCCAAATGGAGGAGGGAATCCAACAGGCGCTGTTGCCGATGCTATTAAGGCCAAATGGGGAAGCTTTGATAAATTTAAAGAAGAGTTCTCAAACGCTGCTGCAACTCGCTTTGGGTCAGGTTGGGCCTGGTTAATTGTGACAAATAATGGTGACTTGGCAATAACTTCAACGGCTAATCAAGACAATAACTTGATGGATGTTGAGTCGACGAAAGGAACACCTATTCTTGGTCTCGATGTTTGGGAACATGCTTATTATCTCAAGTATCAAAATCGTCGTCCCGATTTTATCAATGCTTTTTGGAATGTTGTTAACTGGAAATGGGTTAACGAGCAATTTGAAAAAAATAAGTAAATGGTTCTATGAAAAAAATAGCTTTACTTGGTTGCGGAAACTTAGTTTCCGCAATCATCCTCGGATTTCACTCACAAAATAAAAATTCTTCTTACCAATTTTATTGTTATACTCCTTCTGGCACCAAGGCAAAGAGACTTGCTGAAGAAGTTGGGGGAATTTTTGTCTCTGAAATATCTGAGCTTCAAGAAATGGATGTTTATGTCTTTGGTTTTAAACCACAAAACTACCGAAATGCCGTCATTCAGTACAAAGATGTCATTTCACCTGGGGCCACAGTTTGGTCGCTGCTGGCAGGAATTCCTATGCAGAGCTTGGAGAGGGATTTTCCAGAAAATGGAATCATCCGGATTATGCCGAATACACCATCGCTTAAAAATTTAGGTGTTAGTTTGTTTATTAAAAATGCGAAAGTTTCGAGAGAGAACCAAAATGATTTTGAAAAAATAATGGGCAGTGTCTCTAGCCTTTATCCAATGAAAAATGATGAACAACTTGATCAAATTATGGGTGTGAGTGCTTCGGGGCCCGCTTTGGTTTTTGAATTTATCAAAGTCCTGGCCAGTATCATTGAAAATGCTGGTTTTGATGGGGTGGAATCTGAAAAGATAGTGGTCGAAATGTTTAAAGGTTCCATGAGTCTCGTAGAAAATAAGACAAGTATTCAAGAACTTCAAAACAGCGTAACTTCAAGGGGTGGTGTGACTTTCGAGGCCCTTAAGTCACTAGAATCTCAAAATTTCCAGTCTGTGATGGAAGCAGCTATTCAAGCAGCCTACCAGAGGGCCATTTCGATGCGAGAAGAACTTTCCTAAAGTTAAATACTCAAAAATTAATTTTTTAGAGATATCGATAAGTTAAGCGATGAACTTTCGTTATATTTATGTCCTTCCTTTTTTATTTTCGCTTCAATGCTGGAGTAATGATCTGGCGAAATCTTTATGCGAAAAATTTTTTCAATTTGAGTATAAAACCAGTGAGTATTTTGAAGAAGCTTCTCAAAATAAAGAAATTTTAGAATTAGAACATGTTCCCGACTATCTCAATCCTCATACCCTCAATGTTTTGAAGCAAAATGGTGATTATCGCTTTTCATTAGCCTTAATGAATAAGCTGGGAGCTGGAAATGCTGATATTTTAAATAATCTTTATCGCTTCCTGGATTATAAAAAAGCGACTTACATTCTCGAACGCTTGGTCGGAGGAGAAAAAACTTCGTTTTGGTCTCGCAGTTGGAGTTTTTTGTCCCGTAATCCAAGCCGTTTAAGTCCACGCGATTCTCTCATTAAACTCTTTCGTTACATGGGAGAAAATGAAACGAATTGGATTGGTTTTAATCGCTTAATGGATAAAAGTTTTTCAAAAAAAAATGTAGATCAAACTTTAAGTTTTATCCTCGCAATCAAAGATAATCTTAGCTCTCATTACCCTAGTGTGAATATTCTCTATGAACTTGGGAAAAAAACAGATGGCCAAATTTCACTTCGAGAACTTGAAGTTGTTGTCAGTTTAGAGCTTAGGCGTCTTCACTGGTTAGCTTATAAATTGGGAAAATTAAAATACCAACTAAATACTTTTCTTGATAGTGCCTGGGATTTTTTAAGTTTTAAAGTGATTATGAAAATAACTGCTCTTAGAAAAAAGTCAGCGGCTCATATTGCCTTAGAAAAAGCTTTTGAAAAACTTTTGATGGAAAAGAGATCAAACATCCAAATAAAAGATATTCCAGTGTTGAGTCCTGAAGTGGCTTTTAATCTCCTTCATGTTAAAGGAGCAAGTTTTGATGAAGCTTTAAACGACTTGATTTATCTTAAAGATAAGTTCCCGACTTCATATATCGACATGGCCATGACTGAAATCAACCCACGTGATATTAATAGTGTTCTCAATCAACTGGAAGCAATAAGTAAAAGTTATGATGAAGTCCAAGGATTTAATCCACTAGAGGCTTTGAACCGAATTAATTGGAATCGCGATTTTAATCAAATCTTTTTTAAAATGCGTGAAGAAAATAAAGATGATGGACTTCAAATACCCATCCGGATGATTGAAAACCTTTACGAACAAACGACTTTGAAAAATAAAAAATTCAAAGAAGTCATTAAAGAATATGAAAAAATGATGAAGTTTTTTGACGATCATCATGAGGTTATCGGAATCGAACAACTTTTTGCCGAATTGGGAGCTAAAAGTCGAAGAAGTAATACCAAGTTTCGAGGAGCTTACTTCACTTATCAGTACGTCACTAATTTGTTGAGAGGATCTTGGAGTACTCAATTGATTGGTTTTGAAGTTCCTCTTTATATTTTAAAACCAATAAGTAGTTCAAAAAAGAATATTTTTGCAATGACTATCAAAAATAGAGGAAGAGAAGAGATCGTTTTGATTGAGAAAAGTTGGTGGAGAACAAAATGGCGAAGAATTGAGCAAACTTTTGGGAATTTGAATACAGGAGATTTCCTTAAAATTGATAGTCAACAATACAAGATTGAGATGAAAAGAAAAGCTGATATCGTTTTGAAAAAGGGAAATACATATTTAATTAAAGAAATGAAAAACTATACATCTCAAATGCGCTCTCTCACAGGTGAAAATCTTCACAGTGAATGGGCATTTGATTTGATTATGAGCGCACTGATACAAAAAACGGGAAAATTAGAGAACCAGTGGGTCAGCAATGATCTTATTTTGGGAAGCGACGGATGGGATGGATCTGAGTCACGGGTGATGCAAAATTTTATAACTGAATTTCTTAAAACGAAAAAAGTGAAGAGGCTCTTAGAAGATTTTGGAATAGAAGATAATGATGATCTCCATCGATACCTCATCAAAAAATACTCCACACTTCATGAGGGAATCGATGTTTTTAATGATCCTATCGATACGATAGTAGAAAGACCCTAGTTTTTTCTTTTCGATTTTTTAGAAGGTTTGCTAGGAAGATTAAAGCAATCGTCTTTCACAATGGGGTGAAAGTAATCGCATTCCTCCAATAAAATTTGAGCGGTAGTTTCTTCAACTGCGCAGATTTCGACTCGAACTCCATCACTTTTTAAGTGGCGTACGAGTTCCACGTAATCAGAGTCTCCCGAGAGAATAATAATTGTATCAATCTTGCTCGCGAGCTGCATGGCCGTGATGGAAAGAGGAATGTCTGCGGACTTGTGACAAGGGCGAACGGCACCATAAAAATTTTGGTGGAGGCGTTCAGCAAGTTTACTGGATATATTTTTCCCTTCTCGAAAGTAGATGAGACGATTGAGGCCTCTTTCTTGGACTAGACGAGGTATAATAGCATCAAAGTTAATCATAACAGATTTGCTATTATAAACTTCGTGAATACTTCTTTCGATATTGTTTCCATCAATGAGTATGGCTACCGATTGGTCAATTTTAATGTCTTCCATAATTTTTTCCTTTTTTATCCATGACCAGAGGTCATAAAGCGCTCACTGTAATTAATAGATTTTTGAGAGTTTCCAAGACCTAAGAAATAGTCTTCTGAATAGCGCATAGACTCTTCAATTGTCTTTGTTTGAAAAAGTATACCACGAAATTTACTGGTATTGGGGAATCCTGCAGCAAACCACACGATGAGCTTTCTAATTTGAATCAACTGCGTTCTTTCATCTTCAAAACTTTCTGTTGTGTATTGATAGAGTTTTTGAATAATTTCCCAATAATCTTCGCCAGTGAATTCAATTTGATTTGGGGCTAGAGATTCTAAAAAAATAAATGGATTTCTTAAAGCTCCACGGGCAATCATCAAGGCTTCACACTTCGTGGAGTTCAAGCGTTCATAGACTGTTTCGTGGTGATGAAGATCTCCGTTACCGATAATTGGAAGTGGAGAATTTTCTGCAAGAGCTTCAATGTAATCCCAATTGGCAAGACCTGTGTATTGTTGGGCCCTGGTTCGCCCGTGAATGGCAACCCATTCGATACCTTCATCGTTGGCAACTTTGACAATTTCATCCGCGTTGATACCCTCGGCATCCCAACCCATGCGTATTTTAATTGTCAGTGGGATCGGAATGGCTTTTTTAATTTCTCGTAAATAAGGAGCGAGGCTTTTGGGATCTTTGAGAAGGGCCGATCCACCGCCTTTGGTCACTACTTTTTTTACGGGGCAGCCCATGTTGATGTCGATAAATTGTGGTTTGTAATCCATGGCGGTTTCTGCAGCCCGGGCCATGGCCTCAGGCTCTTCGCCGAAAAGTTGTATACCAGTGACTTTTTCTCTTGGATCGATTTTGAGCATGTCCAGTGTGCGACGATTTCCATAATTTATGCCGTGGCAAGAAATCAATTCACTGACAGTGCCTCCCGCGCCCAAGTCTTCCATCAGCAGGCGAAAAGGGGCATTACAGATACTAGCCATGGGAGCTAGAAGTAGGGGAGAGTTAAATTTGATGCTCCCAAGCGCGATAGGCAGGGACTTTTTCTTTAAAAAATCAATTTTTGCTTGAAGCTTTGCACTAAACATAGAACCAATCATTAACATAAGAAAAAGATCTTGATAATATGTCGGGGTTCGATAGGAGGAAAAATGGTGAAAATTTACCATAATAAGCGCTGCAGTAAATCGCGCGAGACACTCGAATTATTAGAAAATTGCGGGATTCACCCAGAAGTTGTGCTCTATATGGAAGAGGGGCTTTCCCAAAAAGAGATCGTCGATCTCTTGAATAAGCTTTCACTGAAAGCCTCTGATCTTGTGAGAAAGAAGGAAGCTCTCTTTAAAGAGCTGAATTTAAGAGATGCCAGTGAAAAAGAAATAATCAAGGCCATGAGTCAGCACCCACAGTTATTTGAAAGACCAGTCGTTGTTAATGGTAATAAGGCTGCAATTGGCAGGCCTGCTGAAAAAGTTCTGACCATCATTTAAAGGATAAGGAATGTTTGATAGTTTAAGTGAAAAATTTTCTGATGCTTTCAAAAACCTTCAAGGCAAAGGGAAAATTTCTGAAAGCAATATCGAAGAAACTCTAAAGAAAGTTCGCACGGCCCTTCTGGAAGCCGATGTGAATTTCAAAGTCGTGAAGACTTTCGTTAATGAAGTTAAAGAGAAAGCTCTCGGAGAAAAAGTTATTAAGGGAGTAAATCCTGGTGAGCAGTTTATTAAGATTGTTCACGATGAGCTTGCCAAATTAATGGGAGATGAACACAGTGAGCTCAATCTCTCTAAGGCCCCTCCCGTTCCACTTTTGATTGTGGGTCTGAACGGTGCCGGGAAGACAACGTTTACAGGAAAACTGGCCCTTTATCTTCGGGCCAAAAAAAATAAAGATGTTTATCTGGTTCCTGCTGATAACTTCAGACCAGCAGCTAAAGATCAGTTGATCGTTCACGCTAAAAATTTAGGAATTGATTATTTTGATTCCGACCTCTCCATGAGTCCTGCTCAAATTGCCAAAGCGGGGATGGAAGAGGCCAAGAAACTTAGAAAAGAAATTGTTATTATCGATACTGCCGGGCGTTTGCAAGTGAACGATGAGCTAATGGCCCAGCTCGAGGACGTTAAAAAAGAATTTCAAGACCCAGAAGTCTTGTTTGTCGCCGATGCAATGACCGGGCAAGAAGCCGTGAATGTTGCGAAGACTTTTCACGATCGCATTGGGATTACTGGCATCGTTCTCTCTAAGATGGACAGTGATGCCCGAGGTGGGGCGGCCCTTTCTATCCGCCATGTGACCAATGTTCCTGTTCGCTTTATTTCTACTGGCGAGAAGATGAAGGATCTTGAGCCTTTTCATCCTGATCGCCTTGCCAAGCGAATTCTCGATATGGGCGATGTGGTGACTCTGGTAGAAAAAGCTCAAGAAGTCATTGATGAGAAAGAAGCTGAGCGGATGATGAAAAAGATGGAGAAAAATAAATTCACCATCAATGATTTTATGAAACAAATGGGAATGATCTCTAAGCTTGGCTCGATGGAATCCCTTTTAAAAATGATTCCTGGAATGGGAGGGGCCTTAAGGCAAATTGGCGATCTCTCACCTGCTGAAGATGAAATGAAAAAAATGAAAGTTATTATATCGTCCATGACCAATCAAGAGCGCGACAACCACAAAATTCTCAACGGCTCCAGACGCGAACGAATTGCCAAGGGAAGTGGGAAGAGTGTGCAGGATGTGAATCAATTTATTGAAAAATTCGAGCAAATGCAGCAAATGATGTCGGGGATGATGGGCATGATGAAAGGTGGAGGCATGGGAATGCCTGGTCTCGGTAATCCTTTCGGTGGGGGAGGGGCAGGTTTTCGCCAAGCTCCCGGTCAGTCAGGGAAAAAACGCAAGAAAGGCAAGCGTCGCGGACCTTTTGGTGGACGCTTTTAATTTATAGATCAAGATGAGGAGTTATTATGAAATATTTTAATTTTTTAATTCTTATTTTTAGTTTTTCTGCTTACTCACAAGAGATAGATGTTAATAAAATTGTGTTGAACAAAAGCAATTTTGAAGACAGAGCAACTTATGCTGACGTTGCAATGAAATATTTTGATAGAGGGTTTGCAGAATGGAGAATTCAAAACACCTTTGATAATTGTGATCCAACTCCTCCTCAAGGAGACTATAAGCATACAAACTTGGTCGAAATCCTTAACACATCAAAGAAAATACTAGGAATTATTACAATTAGCACTGCATGTGGAACTGAGATAAGAACTTACTCGGCTTACGTCGAATTTACTTTAGACAGTAATGGGATTTGGGGTGTGAGTGACTTAAATGCAATCAAGCAAATATAAAAGTTACTGAAAAATTAAAAGATTTTGGTATTTCAAATAATCAAATGACTTACTCAGCTTATAACTAGCAGATTCCATTTCTTTGATAATATCTTCTTTTGAAAACTTATGATCGTCTTTCGGTCCAAAAGGAAGATCTCCCTTTTTAAAATCGATAATAACGATTTTTCCATCTTTTTTAAGATAATTTCTTAGGTTTTGAAAATACGCATTTCTACTTTCAATGTGGTGATAAGTATTAACGATAAAAATAAAATCCACCGCTTCCGGAATGAGAGGGTCACTATAAGTCCCCAGTACACTATAGAGATTATTTATTTTTTCTTTTTGCGCACGATTATTCAAATAGCGCACAAGACTGGCCTCAACATCAACACCCCAAACTCTTCCTTTCTTTACAACCTTCGCAATGCGAATTGGGAAATAGCCTGTGGCCGCACCGATATCAGCGACAAGGGAATTGGGCTTGAGACCGACACTCTTAAAAACTTTTTGGGGCTCTTGCCACTCATCTCTTTTTTTACTTTCAAATCTCTTTTCCCATTTAGCCACATCACCAAAATTATGCTGATGATCGTGATGCCCATGATGACCGTGGGTACAAGAGAAAATAAAAAATAAAAGGATTAAGTTTTTCATAATTTGGTCCAATTTAGTCTTCTAATTCTTTTTCTAGATCTTTGTCGTTTTTGTGTTCAGTTTCTAACTGCTCTTCGAGGCTTTGAGAGTTTGAAGTCTTATTTTCTTCAGGTTCATCATCGTATCTGTCGTCGTCTTCATCTTCATCATCGTAATCTTCAACTGTGTTTTTACTTCCACCCCAATAAAAGCCTACTTCGAGTAAAAAGTGGAGGATCTCTTCGCGCTCGGCTCCCTTGGCTTTAAAATACGATCCTCCAAGCTCAGCTTTAAATAAAAATCCAGCGGATTCTTTGGAGGAACCAGGGTTATTTTTTACACCGAGAGCGAGTGTGGACATTTCACTAAAAGAGCTATTGGTGTGTCTTGCTTGGACGTCATCGATGATTTCGTTTTCGGTATCGGTCTTGGCGTAGTGAAGAGTTGAATAATAAAGAGTGTGTTCGTTTTTTCGGTATCCCCAACTTAAACCCACCATTTTAGCTTTCATGCGTGAAGAACCAGAGAGATCGGCAAGTTCACTGTCGGGATCATCTTCCGTCGGAAGAAAAAGGACGTAATCTTGGCTTTGATATTCTCGCTTTAAATAACCAGCAAAAGTATAAATAGAGGCTTTGTAACCTACTTCTCGTTTAAAGGCAGGGCTTCCATAAAATTGGTATTGGGCCCCAATTAAAACAGGATAATAAGATGAGGATTGAATGGCAGCGATATCGAGTCTCTCAAAAATTCCAAGTTTTCCACGAATCCCTGAGTTGAGAGTCTTATCGACTTCAGAGTTTTCTTCAATCGTAACGTCGCTTGGACCTAAAACTGGCAAATCTGCCTGGTAGCCTCGCAGGGTACTGTGCTCAGCTGAGCTTTGTAGGACCAGGGCTGCTTCACCACCCATTTGCTTCCCGACAGCTTCGGGAGTGATACCAATAGAAGTAGGGACCTTGTTTTTGATATCAATTTTACTGGTTGAACAGGCAACTAAAGCAAGAAAGATAATGGTACAGAGGAAATTTTTCATGTATTTCCCTTTTTACAGTTAGCCCTGGCCATTGGTAAAGAGGAATATTCTCGTATGACGCATGAAGTTTAATCTAAGGTGCTTGACGTTAAAGGGTCAATCGATCTAATATGCCAAGCTATTAGAAAATTTGAGAGGAGTTTATTTTATGATCAAAATTCGCATGGCCCTTGGTGGAAGAAAAAAGAAGCCAGTTTTTACAATTGTTGCAGCTGATACTCGCTCGCCAAGAGATGGTCGCTTTATTGCAAAATTAGGTCAGTACAATCCACATAGTACAGAGCCATTCAACAGCGTAAAAACTGAAGAGATTAAAGATTGGCTAAGCCGTGGTGCTCAGTTAAGTGATTCTCTAAAATCTTTATTTAGAAAGTATAACATCACTTACTAATTTCTGATTAAATGATTTGAATTTTTGGATATTCTCGTTAGAATGAGTAGCGAGAGACAAGGTTAATATTTAATCCTGAAAATAGTCTAAAACACAACCAGTGAGTAGAAGTTATGAGCGAATTGAAAGATCTCATTAAGTACATTAGCAAATCATTAGTCGACATGCCCGATGACGTCGAAGTCAACGAAATTGAAGGTGAGCAGACAACTGTTATCGAACTCAAAGTCGATAAGTCTGATCTTGGAAAAGTCATTGGAAAACAAGGGCGAACAGCAAGAGCATTGAGAACAATCCTCAACGCAGCTTCAACAAAATTAAAAAAACGTTCGGTCCTCGAAATTATCGAGTAAATCTACCCCAAACCCTATCGTTTTTACTCAATTAAACTTGACGATTCTTTTGGCGTTGCGCTAGAAGTTTGTCATGAATTATGTCTTCCTAGGTAAAATTAATAAACCTCATGGTCTTCGCGGCGAAGCTTTCTTTGTTATGCAAAACCCTGAAGACTCCCAACTCTCTCAAGGGAAAAAGGTTTTTTTAAAAAACGCCGAATCCAGTGAGTATCGAGAGTTTCACGTTGAAAGCCTCAACCAGCAGAACAATCGCCCGCTTCTCAAGCTTTTAGAGATTAATTCGCGAACTGAACTCGAAGCTCTCATCCCTGTGGAAATTTATATGAATAGAGAAGATTTTGAAGAGTGCGATGATGGGGAGTTTTACTTGGTGGATCTCATCGGATTCCAATTTGTCGACAGTGAAACCCTTAAAGAAGTCGGTGCCCTTGATCACTACTATAGTAACGGCATTCAAGATATTGCTGTTCTCTCTACGGGTGTAGAAATACCGATGACGGAAAATTTTATTAAGAATATCGATCGAGAAAAGAGAAAAGTTGAGATTATTGTCCCTGAGTTAATATGAGAGTCAAAAAAATTTGGATACTGACATTATTTCCCGAATACTTTCACGCTTTTCAAAGTTGTGGGGTTATAGGGAAAGCTCTGGCAGGAGAGCGCAGTGAAGAACTCGATCTTGAGTTGAAACTTATTAATATTCGCGATTTTTCTGATAATAATTACAAAAGCGTTGATGATTATCCTTTTGGCGGAGGAGCCGGCATGGTTTTGCGGGCCGATGTTTTGCAGAGAGCTCTTCAATCAATTCTTGAAGTAGGAAACTATCAAAGAGAAGACCTTCATGTTGTCTTTCCTTCTCCACGCGGCAAGGTTTGGAATAACGTGTGGGCGCGCGAGTTTGCTGATGAATATATTGGCCTTCATTCTTGTGAAAAAGATCTGGTTTTTATTTGTGGTCGCTATGAAGGAATAGACGAGCGTTTTGTGGAAAAATATGTGGATACCCATATTTCTCTTGGTGATTTTATTCTTTCTGGTGGAGAGCTAGCGACGATGTGTATCCTTGATAGCACACTTCGCTTTGTGGAAGGAATACTTGGAAACCGCAGTTCTCATCAAGAAGAAAGTTTTCAAGATGGTCTTTTAGAACACCCGCAGTACACTAAACCGCGAGTTTTTGAAGACCGGGAAGTTCCCAGCGTGCTGTTATCAGGTCATCACAAAAAAATGGAAGAATTTAAAAAGACCGAGCGCTTGCGCTTGACTCAAAAATATCGTCCCGATTTGTGGGAAAGATATCATGAGGGAGGAAAACTGTGACTCATAAATATTTAGCTCTTATTCACTATCCTATCACCAACAAAAGAGGTGAGGTTGTCACGACGTCCGTCACCAATATGGATATTCACGATATCGCTCGAACTTGCCGGACTTTTGGATATAAAAACTATTACATCGTTACGCCAATAATTAAGCAACAAGAATTAATTTCTGAAATTCTCGAGTACTGGAATCAAGACTTTGCCAACGATTACAATCCCGATCGCTATGATGCTTTGTCGTTTATTAAAGTTTGCCCAAGTCTCGAAGAAGTCCTTTTCGATATTGAACGGCAAGAAGGGCATCGACCTCTCGTGGCCTCAACCGGTGCGAATTTTAAAGAAGAACTTACCAGTCCAAGAAAGCTGATGGAGGTGGCGCAATCAGAGAACAGGGCCATTCTTCTGATTTTTGGAACGGGTTGGGGACTTCACCATTCTATCGTCGAGCAGACAGACATTCGCTTAGATCCCATATTAGGGAAGGCGAGTGATGGCTATAACCACCTTTCAGTGAGGTCGGCTGCGGCCATCTACGCCTCCCAAATTTAGAAGACGTCCATAAATACTTCATCTTCTTTAAACAGAAATAGGTCTTTCTTTTCAAATTCAAGAACGACTCTCAAGGCTTTGCCAACTAAACTTGGCAAATATCAAAAAGTTAATTCTATCCTAACTGCTTAGAATCATTATTTGATCGAAGCTTCCTTCATTGACATCAATGCTTGAATCCTAAAATGAGAAAATAGTAAATAACCAAAATAAAAGAGGTGGTAAAAATGAAAGTTTTAAGTTTGTTGTGTCTGATAGGGCTTATTTTTTCTTGTAAACCAAATCAAAAAGAAGAATCGAAGTTTAGTAGTTCTTCCGAAACCAAAAATATAGAAGATGATAGTGAAAAAATTATTTTTTCTTGCGAACAATCGGAAGAAGACGTTAAGCCTCTTCGCTTTGAAAGAAAAAAACTCACTTTTCAATTGAATACTCAGATAACTTTGATTGGAGCGTCAAGTGTTGATCAAGCGCTCGCTATTTGTGAGACGAGCAATTTAAATATTTGTGATGAAATTATTGATTCAGCAAAGAAGTTAGAAGACCTTAAAAAGCAGATAGCTTCTCTTGAAAGTTCAATTGGGGAATGCCGCGATTCCAGTAAAGTCGCATTGAATGTGGTTTTTTTGCGGAGTGAAGATGAAACTTTAACTGATGATCATCTAGCAGATGCTACTTTACTTCTTTCTGAATTAAATTCTCAGCTTAATGACAATGGAGAACAGATTGTTGAGTTCAAGTTAACTGGAGTCAAAGAAGTTCTCGATACTGAACATTATAAAACCAGTTGTAATGCGATTATTCAGCTTTCTGCAATCCACAGTACCGATGATGCACTGACATTTGTTATTACCGATTATCTATCGGGAGGTTGTTTGGGAGTCTCTTTTCTTTGGACATTCCCTGATACCTCTCACAATATTCTTTTGGGAAGATACGACGCTATTAAGTCAGATCAAAATATCGTTTTAGGTCACGAACTTGGACACGTTTTTGGTTTAAACCATACAGCAGCCGTTTACTCTGGATCAACTCCAGGGGTAGGACTTTTTAACTTTAATGACATCCTCAGCGGGGGAATTGCTAAAGATCGAAGATGTGCAGAAGATTTCGATTATTACATACACGATAAAGCCTTGAGCACTGATGCTGAAGCAGGGGGAATTGTGTGGAATTCTTATGAGAACCTCATGTATCCCATAGCTGCTAAAGATAGAGAAGTGGTAAGCTTGTTTACTGAAGGGTATTCAGAAGCTGTGAATAAAGCAGTTAGTTGCTGGAATGGCTTCGCTCTCAAATAGAATTTAATGTTTTAGATATAGAGAGAAGGCCTGGAAAGAAAACTTCCAGGCTTTTTTATTTCAAAAGAAAATCTTACATTTTAGCCTTTAAAAACTAGACAAGGGTATTTGGGGGTGTTAGATAGTGGCCATAAATTGAAATTTGGGAGGCCATTATGAAAAGAGCAATCTTTGTTCTTTTAATATTATCAAACAGTTTGGTGAGCTTTGCAAAATCACCGTGGGAGTATTATTTTGATGCGCAGCATATTTTTGGAGAGCTCTTCGCCGATTCTAAAGATTATCGGGATTGCCTTGTAAGCGACCGGACAAGAGAGCGCAATATTTACGATGAAATGAGAGAGCTCTATCTTGAAGCCTTAACCTGTGCTCAGGCCAACATCCGTGACCTACCTTCAGATGCCATCGGGTCTCAGAATGAAACTTTGAGCTTAAAAGGCGATATTTGGGGAATTCTCACCACTCTTTATCGAGATAATGAGGATTTTGATAATTGTTCCTCTGTTGGTTTTTTTAACCCCGATGCCTATACAAAACTTCTGATCGACTGTGCGGTTCAAGCTGAGGAAATTGACAAGTAAAGGAAGCTTAGTGCAGAGTTTTGGGTATGATGAAATATATACTCTTAACATTCCTTTGTACTTCTTGTTTTGCTTCCACCCCACTTTTTAAGCGGACCCAGTCTACTGGATTCACCACAGAGGATCGCAGCCACACAGAGAGCTGCATCGTTTATAACGATAAGATTGAAAAACAAATTAGGCTCACTTATACCGGTATGACCAAAATTAAAAGTTATCAGGTCAGTATCGGCGATCTTGCGAAAGTTCAGTCATTTATCGATTCAGCCTCTAAAGAGAAGGCCGTAAAAAAGATCCCTTCGCCAGTCGATGTTCCCAGTTCGAAGCACGTTGCTTTTGACCAAAAGGCTAATGAAGTGCTCTTGAAAGAGGTAAATGGAGGCAGTGGCTATATTCTCGAGAACACTGGGGTTATGGCAACGTCCCTGGTGACTCAAATTGACTCGCTGTGTGACTTGTAATCTCAAGTTGACTTTTTGATTGTTAGCGTTGTAAATATTCAAGCTATTAAAACGATTTCCCTCTGGGCCAGCAGCAAAAGTAGTTATGGGCTTTATGGACAAATGCTTAAGGAGCAGAAGAAATGAATCTCGTCGATCAAATTAACGAAAAACATCTCAATGAAAATGTAAAATCTTTTCCAGACTTTCGCTCAGGGGACACTGTGGCCGTTCACGTGAAAATTGTTGAGGGAAAGAGAACACGGATCCAAGTTTTTAAAGGAATTTGTATTGGTGTAAAAGCAAAAGGTGCCTATACAGGTCACTTTCGGGTAAGAAAACTTTCTGATGGTGTTGGTGTTGAGAGAATTTTTCCTTTCCACAGTCCTAACATCGATAAAATCGAAGTCACTTCTCGCGGGAAAACAAGAAGAGCTAAGCACTACTATCTTAGAGATAGAAAAGGGAAAGAAGCTCGTATCTCTGTCGACTTTTCTCGAGAAAATTAAAAACATTTTATGTTCACTGCTACTGATAGTGAGATCCTCCAAAGTGCAAACTTGGAGGATCATCTCTTTTTTTGTGATGAAGTGGGGCGCGGTCCCCTTGCTGGTCCAGTCATTTCCTGTGCAGTTTATTTTCACTACCGGGGCCTAGAAAATATTCAATCTTTCTATAGTGAACTTGAATCTCTAAAGGTCACTGATTCCAAAAAACTGACTCAAAAAAAGCGTTTCAAAATTCTGGACATGCTGGGGATTGATGTGAAAACTCTTTCTCCAAGAAATGTTTATTCCAGAAGTGTTCATCAATTTCCTTTTTACTTTAGTCTAGGAAGTTGTGATCAAAAAGAAATTGATACTCATAATATATTGCGAGCAAGTCTTCACTCCATGAAGCGATCAATTTTACAAATTTCAAAATCAAAAAATATCACTAGAGGTCGTTGCTATTTGGATGGCAACCAAATAGTTTCAATAGGTGAGGGATTTGTCGTAACACCGGTAGTGAAAGGGGATCTTAAATCCCTTTTTATTGCCTTGGCCTCGATCATCGCCAAAGAATATCGCGACCAATTGATGATAGAGTTGCATGAAAAATATCCAGCGTATGGTTTTGATAAGCACGCAGGATACCCAACGGCTCATCACAAAGAAATGATTGCCACTCACGGCGTGAGCCCTATTCATCGGAAAAGTTTTAAAGGAGTGAAGGAGCATTGTCTGGAAGTTTGAGGAAATGGGAAAAGGGACTTGAATACGAAAAGCAGTGTTCGGTCACTATCCATTCTCTTGGAATTCCCGTTTTGATTTCTCCTGTGGTTTTAAGAAAACGTGGGGCCGGACAAATTGATCTCGCCATTTATCAATCAGAAAATCAGAAAATTATTGTCTATGAAGTAAAACACGAAGATGCTTGGGGTTTAAGTCGTGGGCAGTATAAGCGACTAAAAAAGTCTGTTGATTGGATTGCGCAAATTTTACAGGTTCAGGTAGGTCTTCGTTTCCGGTTTTAAAAATCATTTGGAGTCTGTCTCAAAATCCATTAATCTTATAAGTATGATGAGGTTTGTAACTTTATTAGTCTTCTTTCAATTATTCCTACTCCCGCTTCACTCAGTGGCCCAAGACCAGCCAGTGTCTTTGAGTCAATCGACGGTCTCGACAGATGAGTCTATACTCAATCCCAAGACCAAAGCGTTTTTAGTGGTTTCTGGGTATGGTTTAGTTGGAGGGGCTTTACTCGGTTTTGCTTCCATGGCCTTCGGAGAAAGTGCACGGGCGATAGCTCAAGGGGCTTCGCTTGGTCTTTATGCAGGGATTATATTTGGAGCTTATGTTCTTTATACTTTTGATGATGCTTACCAAGAATACGATCCCTATCCAGACGATTACGATAATCCTTATCGCGACTACAATACTTTTAGCCGCTATCAAATCCAAGATGATTTCAAGAGTGATCTTGTGGCCGAGAAAAACTCCGCTGAGAAATTCTATATCCCCATCACAAATATTTCATTTTAGCAGGCGCTCATAAATACTTCATCTTCTTCGTCATGCTCGAAAACATCTCCTTGCGACGTGCAGGAAGCACGCCTCAGTCGTCGTTTCCGCCATTCCTTGAATCTGAAGCATTTATAAACGCCTTTAGATTATTCTTTCCAAGAAAATTTTGAGTTGAGTATTTTAGCAATAAATTTAAAAGATTTTTCAAACAGTGATGAGGGATTAATGGGCTTGTAGAACTCATTGGGATCTTCCTCGTGTTCAGCTATTTTTACGAGTTCTAATTCGAGTGCACCAAGATCAATTCCTTTTAAACAAGCACTTTTCAACTCCTCATATATGGCTTTTTCATCAGGAGAGTAGTGAGAGTCTAGTTGGCTAACATAATTTATTGTATGAACGAGAAAGGCACAATCGCCTGGAGTGGTAATCAAGTTAAAATCATTTATTAGATTTTCAGATCTTTGGTAGAGAACATTTTTAAGTTCTTCGATTTGCTGAGTATTAAAATTGAGGAGTTTATTCTTCTTTAAAGCTTCTATTGTCTCTAAAAACCATTGCTCTTCTTCCTTAGCGACCTTGCCGTCTAAGTGAATAATGCTAAGAGCGAGTTTCCAGAGTAAAAACTTTTGTTCATTCATCACTAACTTCCGAATTAATTTTCAAAAGTTCGCTGACGATTTCCAAATTCTTGATTCATATTTTCAGTGGTATCCGTTTCAAGTTTAAAGTTGTTTATGAGAACCATGGCATTGGTAAGCCCATAGAGTTCAAAAACGCGCTTAAAGTCCTGGTCCACGTTGCTTAAATGAATAGGTTCACTTTTTTTAACGTGAAGGATTTTGAGAGTTTCAACGAAATGACTGATTCCCGAAGATCCCACAAAACTCATGGCCGACATATCGATTTTAATTTTCGATTCTGGATAGCTTTCAGCAATGTCCTGGAGCGCACTTCTCAAGGGGTCACTATTTTCATAGTTAAAGTCACCTTTCATTTGGATAACGATATTTCCTAATGAGTCCCTTAAGATATTGGCGTGAATGGACATGGGTTTTCTCCTTCAAAGTTCATTTATTATTTGTTTAATTTGCTCAAGTTTGCGAACATAAAACTCTAGCTATAATGTAACATTTCTGCATAACAGCATCACGAGGGAAAAAAAATGGTAGGAAAATTAGTCCTTCTCAATTTACCCATAGGAAACCCTGAAGATCTCACATTGAGGGTTTTTCGCGCTCTGAATGAAGGGCGGTGTTTTTTCTGTGAGGACACCCGAACTTTAAAGGCTTTTTTCAGCCATCATAAAATTGATTTCGCTAACAAATCCTTTATTAGCTATCACGATCACTCAGATGATCGACGCTTAGAGCTTTTTAATGAGATTCTTCAAAAAGAGCACATTATTTATTATCTCTCAGATGCGGGGAGCCCAATTATTTCTGATCCCG
Organism: Halobacteriovoraceae bacterium; assembly: GCA_020635135.1. GTDB lineage: Bacteria > Bdellovibrionota > Bacteriovoracia > Bacteriovoracales > Bacteriovoracaceae > JACKAJ01. Next base: position 297,549 of record JACKAJ010000015.1, on the reverse strand, counting down.
CTTATCCTCTCATTCAATACTGCCTTGAAAAGGGTATTGAGATAGATAGTTACAGTGGAATCAGCTCAGTAATCAATGCACTAGAGCTTGCCGGACTTCCGCCTCACCCTTTTTCTTTTTATGGCTTTTTTCCAAGAGATGCGACTAAGAGAGGGAAGACCATGGAGAAATTGAAAAAGTTTCAAGGGACCATCGTTTTATTTGAATCTCCTCATCGACTTGAAGAAACCATGAAATTTTTGAGTCAGGAATTTCCAGATAGTGAATTTTCTCTTGTGAAAGAGGCGAGCAAAAAGTTTCAAAATGTGTATCGTTTTTTAGGAAAAGACTGGGAAACGATGCAAACTACTGTCGATGGGCGTGGAGAGTTTGTCATTCTCTTTTATCACAAGAGCGATGAAGGCGAGTATAATAAAGATTTTACCGAGCAAGCTAATAAGGTTATTCAGACCAAGGCCAAGACCAAAGAAGTTGCCAAGCTTCTTTCCATGATACTGAATGAGACTCCTCAAGATATCTACAAAAAACTCATATAAAAATTCTTCAGTTTGTTAATGCACATTTTTCCTCTTACACAACGAGCATATGAGAGCGTTTATAATGTGAGTATATGTTTTGGCATAAGGGAAAACTATGAAGGTGGAATTCCTAGGGGCCCAAGGTGGGGTGTCTAATGGTTATAGTGCAACGTCGTTTTTAATCGATGGTAATCTACTCATTGATGCAGGTTCTGCAGCTTCTAATCTTCCCGTTGAGCGACAAGCTGAAATTGATAATATTCTTTTAACTCATTCTCACCTTGATCATATTAAAGACTTAGCTTTTCTTTGTGATAATTGTTTCGATCTAAGAGATGAATGTTTTAATCTACACGCTCATGCTACAACAATTACCAATCTTAAGAATCATCTCTTTAATGATGCCATTTGGCCCGATTTTTCAACTATTCCGTCTCCAGAAGCCCCAACCATTCGTTACCATTCGATTATTCCAGAAGAGGAATTTACGCTTGGGGGATACAAAATTCTTCCAGTTCAGGTTAATCATCCTGGTGATAGCATGGGCTATTTTATTGAGAAAGATGACAAATGTATTCTTTTTACAGGAGATACATCGAGCACTCAAAGAATTTGGGAAATAGCGGGGACTAAGAAAAATATCAAGGCCATTGTCACGGAAGTGAGTTTTCCCAATAGCCTAAAAGAAGTGGCCAAGTTGAGTTATCATATGACGGCCGAAACATTCAAAGAAGAACACAAAAAGATGCCGAAAAATATTCCTATTTATATCACGCACCTAAAACCGGCGTATCAAGAAAAAGTCATTTCAGAGATAGATGCACTCAATCTTAAAAATATTCACATCGTTCATCACGACGGAAAAATTATCAATCTTTAATTCTTGCCTTTCAAGAAAAGCTGTCGGGCGCCGTTGTCTCCACCTGTTTGGATCAAAAATGGAATTGTTGCCGATTTCTTGAGTTTTTCGTCTTTATCCTTGAGAACAAATTCAATGCTATAGTCTTTGAGAAAAACACGATTGAATTTATTACTCGCTTCAGAACTTGTCTCACCTTTTTGATTTTTTATTTCTTTTTCAAAAGGATGATCCTTCGTTGTCAGTGCGTATTGGATTTTCATATCTTTAACTTTCTTTTTACAAAGTTCTTTTTCTTCAAGCTCTAAAGTCACAACCACATCGCATTCAAGTAAGGTTTTGTCATCATCACAAGTATTTGAAATATCCATTGTGAGCGATTCGAGGCAAGACTTGGGTTCTTCAGCGTCGACTTCTTCAGCTTGCTCGGCTACTACTTCTTCTTTTTTCTCTCTGATTTTATTGAGATTAGCTTCAAATGAACAATAGTTATTAAGGAGTACATTCTTAGAGTCATTTGAGAGAAATTCACTGAATTGTTTTTCATATTCAGAGAGTTTTTCGTTGATGACATTATATTTCAATTCTTTTTTTGAAAGATATTCTTCAAATTTATCGAGAGAACTTTCAAGGACACTCGCAAGAGTTTCTTGAATGTCTTTGAGGTTTTCATTTTGATCGCTACTAAAACTCTCACAGCTATTTTTCTCTACGTTGAGTAAACTTTGAATTTGATATAAAAGGGCCATGCAAGTATTGGAACCAAAATGACGGTCTTTAAATGATTGATCGACAAGCTGAACTTGTTGGCCTGAAGGGCAAAGACATAGTTGAAAAATATGTTCAAGAAGTTTGGCAAAATCATCAAGTGAATTGTTGAGAATATTTTCAAGAATAGCACCGAGATTTTCTTGTTCATCACCAGTACGAGCATTAACAAGGCAATTATAAGTTGTGAATTTTGAATATTCTGAACCTGCATTCACTTTATTGAAAAATTCTTCGGCCCGTTTTTTACCGAAGATGAGGGGATTACAGACATTGAGTTTGAGGTCATCTTTAAGGCATTTGGCTTTTTGTTCTTCTTTCTCGAAGACATTACAGGCTTCGCGATATTCACTGGCGAAGGAGCTTCGGAGTGGATGAGTACAATATTCGCCGGCCATCTCTGAATAAAATCCTCCATAAAGACAAACCTTTGAAGTTTGTGGAACTTTTTCATTCTCTTCATTTCCAGTTTCTTGAGCGTAGGCGCGAGAGTCAAAATTATTGAGGAAGTTTTTCCAATATGTGCTGTTTGGGAAACGTTTCTGGTAATCTCGGTAATCAATTTGCACGAGATAGCGTTGCAAAGCTTTAAGAAAACGAATTTGTTTTGTTCGAGGTAAGTTTTTAAATTCTTGGGCAAGCAAATGGCCGGGAGCTGAAGCACTTGAACTTCTGGCCAAGCAAAGGATGCCGATGAGGAGTGACAAAAAAAGACTCAAGGTTTTCACAACATTATATCGGGATAAGTGACTAATTTCTTAAGGTTTGTGCGTTGAATTATTTCCTGGGTGACTCCTTTTGCATTTGAGAGTATTATCGGGGCATGGGTTGGTTTGATAATATCCAGAGTCCAAAGCTCAAGAAATCGAAAAAAAGTCCGCACAATATGCCTGCAGGGCTGTGGAAGAAGTGCTCTTCTTGTGGGGAGATCCTTAACCTCGATCGCTTAGAGAAAAATCACAATGTCTGCCCTTATTGCGATTTTCATTATCGCTTGAGTGCAAGTGATCGCCTGCAATTACTTCTTGATGATGGAAAACTCGAAGTATTTAAAAATATGCCTGAAAGTTTGGATCCGCTTAAGTTTGAAGATAAAAAAAATTATTCTGAACGCTTAAAAGAAACTCAAAAGAAAACCGGTCTTAAAGATAGCGTTGTGGCAGGGATTGGTAAAATTAATGGGCAAAGTGTTTCCATGGCCATTATGGATTTTTCTTTTATGGGAGGTTCGATGGGAGTTGCTTGTGGTGAAGTGATCGCCATGACGATGGACCAAGCCCTTAAAGAAAAAATACCCTGCATCGTTGTGAGTTGTTCTGGTGGCGCTCGAATGCAAGAAGGAATTCTATCACTCATGCAAATGGGAAAAACATCAGCAAGTCGAAAAAAATTAAGAGATTCTAAGATACCTTATATTTCTGTCTTAACTGACCCTACGACAGGTGGCTGTGCTGCTAGTTTTGCAATGCTTGGAGATATTAATATTGCTGAACCAAATGCTCTCATTGGTTTTGCTGGACCAAGAGTTATAGAACAATCCATAAGACAGAAACTTCCTGAAGGTTTCCAGCGTTCAGAATTTTTGCGTGATCACGGGTTTGTCGATCGAGTCAGTCACCGACTAAAACTAAAAAACGAGTTATCATTTTTTATCAAAATGTTTTCTTCTAAAAAATGAATAAAAGTGATTTCAATTTAGCCTCTGAAGAGAAAATATTAAAATTTCTTGATACTGAAGTTGGCTTTGAGAACTATCAAAATGCCATTGATCGAGGATTAGAGCGTTTACGGCCCATTTTTAAATCACTTATTGAAAAAATAAATTCAAAGGTTATCACCATTGGTGGAACCAATGGGAAAGGGCAAACGGCTCATCACTTGGCAGCTATTCTCAAAAGTAAAGGCCATTCATACTGTCTATGGACTTCACCTCATGTCGTGACAATTAGAGAGCGGTTTCATTCTCATCAAGGAATAATTTCTTACGCTGAACTCGAAAATCGGATATATCGCTTACATTCAAAACTCATAAATGAATCACAAGTTTTAAGTTTCTATGAATTTCTTTTTTATATTTTTTTAGATTGGGCCAATGCGCTTGATGTTGATTATTTTATTTTAGAAGTGGGATTAGGAGGACGTTTAGATGCAACGAATCTTCTTTCTCCTTCTTTGTGCGCGATAACTTCTGTATCTCGAGATCATCAAAAGTTTTTAGGGCATCATCTCAAAGACATACTGTGGGAAAAATATCAAATTTCGAGACCTCATAAATTGTTGGTCACAGCTTTAGAGAGTCGTTATCTTAGAAAGCTTGTTAAACAATGGGCGAGTCGAGATAGTGTTATTCACTACGATCTATTTGAAACTTTGATTGTAGATTCGTCCCATAACTTTAGTGAAAGAAATACTTTTTTAGCTTCACAGTTAGCCATTGAGTTGGGAATTGATCGGAGTTTCGCCAAGTCTTACTCTTGGACGCCAATTATAGGACGAGGTCAAAGTATTACCCATGGGGGACTGGAGATTAATCTCTATGGTAGTCACAATATTGATGGGATGAAAAAACTTATGAGGATGCTCTGTGCAAAAGATTTTCCTGAGAAAACGATGATACTCGCATTTTCAATGAGAGAACTCCAAGATATACGCACGATGCTCTTAAGTGTATTGGCCTTCACAAGAAAAAGGTGTAAAATTTACGTAACATACTTTGATAATTGGAAGGCCCTACAGAAGGATCAAATAAAATTTATATTAGAGGAATTAGGGTCAGAACAAGTGGAATTTCTTGAAGACTGGAAAGAATTTTTGTCCAATAGTGCCTCTCATTCTCACCCGAAAAAAATCCTGGCCGCGGGATCTTATTATTTTATTGGCCAGGTTTATCAGTATCTCTATTCTCATTGAATCACCTTTATTACTTGCGAGACACCAGTTGCAGTTCAAGGCGGGGGATGACATTAGTGTCTTTGCCAAAAAAGCTATCCGAAGAAATGAAGGGAAGATTTTTGAAGCTATTGGTAATGCTGTCATTATTCACGGCGAAGAAACACTTTATGGTCATGCTGCAAAGTTTGATGTTGAAAAGGGTCTTTTTGAAATTAATGGGAATGTTCGCTACATAACAAAAGATCTTACTCTCTATGGATCTTATCTCAATTACAGCACCAAAGATGGGAAAATGCTCATCGATAATGCGCGCTTAATTACGCCGGGTTACCGAATTGTCGCTCGAAAAGTAAGAAAGGTGGGAGTGAATGATTATATTGCAGAGGAAGCTGAATTTACAACTTGTAAGGATTGTACTGAGTCTTGGACTGTTTATGGGGAAAAGGTTTTTGTAACAACCAATCAATATGTAAGAGTAAGAAATGCACTTTTGAGAGTTAAAGGCGCAGATTTCTTTTACCTTCCGTATGTTATTTTCCCGATAAAAAATGAAAGAGAAACTGGAGTTTTATTTCCAACGATATCGACTTCTGGGGACTTTTCCTATGCACAGCCTTGGTTTTGGGCTATCAATCAAAGTACTGATATGACTTTGACTCCGACTATTTGGGCTTCAGAAGGATGGGGGGGAGATGTTGAATTTCGTAAAGCTATCAACTCTCGATCTTTCATTGAATTCGATGGACGGTATGTTCGTGATAAGTATCTTCTTAGAGAAGAAAATGAAGTTCTCGATCGCTATTTAGTTGATAGTGAAGTGAACTATCAATGGGGATACGGAAATAATTTTTATACACGTATTTCTGATATGAGCGATCTGAGTTTTCCACTTGATCACAATGATTTTGCAGAACCACACCTTAATTCAACTGAATATGGTATTGAAGGATTCTTTAATTCTAGATCTGATTCACTTGATTATGGAGTAGAATATTCTGTGAAAAAAAGTTTATTGCAAAATGATCCTCTATACTATGATGATTTTTTTGACTTGCGTGATAATCAAGTTCAGACTCTTCCTCGGCTTCATATGGGCATGGCACCAAAAGTATTTTTTAAAGCTAATCGAAATTTTTTGAATCTTATGTATATTTCCGGACGATTCGATGCCAACCATTTCAAGCAAAACGATTTTGATGAGGGAGTGCTACGCAGTGGCAACCTTCCTTTAAGAAATGCTCAAAGACTCAATATTGTGCCAATTGCTCATTTAAGTCTCTACGATAATGGAATTTTTTCTTTAAGTAGTGAGTATGAAGCTGATATGCAGTACTACGATTTTAGAGAAGACTGGGAGAATAGTTTTAGAAAATACAGTGGAGTCCTTGCGACTAAGCTTTCATTTGGTTTCGAGAAAGTTTATGGACTTGCATATAAAGAAGAAGTGCCTAGAGAATTGGAAGAAACTGATGAAGATAAAAACTCTAGTGATAAGGATGAAGAGTCAAAAAATATATCTGTGGATTCAGAATTGGTAGGAGGCTTGGAAGACTTTACGTTGGCCAAAGCCAAAAATACTGAAGAAGTTGTCTTTAAAAGTTATAAACATAGTCAGGAAATTAATATTATTCACCGAGATATTCCATCAGAGAGAGAATATGGGAATAAGAATTTCTTAGATCAAATTGGCCAAGATTCAAACCGTTTTGATTTCTTTGATGCGATTAGAAGCCAAGAATATCTTTCAACATCTGAACTTTTAAGTACACAAATTCCCTATGAAAACACTCTTGAATTTCAATGGAACCATACATTTTTGAGTAAAACCCCAAAGAACTTTGATTATAACGAAGACGGAAGATTGCTCAATGATAATTTTAACTATTCAAGACAAGGCTATCTTAATATTTCACAAGGGATTGTCTTAGAAAATGATAATGGTTTTAATTCCTTCAATGATCGTTTAACACGTTTGGCGATCAATTCAGGGGTTTCCTTTTCACCGCGGTTTACACTGGGGCTTTCAGAATATTATTTCCATCAAACTCGTGATCATTTGTTAAATGTTAGCTTAAGAAATTATTTTGATTATTTTCGGATTTATAACTTATTTGAAATTAATGAATTACAAGATGATCGAATACACAATTATGGGATTGATTTTCAATTAACGAATGAAATTTACTTTGGTCTGTTTCATGAAACAGACCTTGATGATGGAAGAAATATTAGTCGTCGATACGCTCTTCATTATACTCCGCCAAACGATTGCTGGCTGATTTCGTTCACTTATCAAAAAACTTCTCATGAAGATATTTTTGGAATTTACTACAATTTCAATTTTGGAAATCCACAATTTCATAATCAGCTTAAAAGAGTTTTCTAGGAAAATTAATGGGGAAGAAAATTTTAATCATCGATTTTGATGACAGCTTTACTTACAATATTGCTTCAGAAATAAAAAAATTGGATGAAGAACTGGAAGTTCAGGTTCTGCAATATCAAAAGTTCTTAAACAAACCACAAAGCTTTGATCACTTAGTTTTAGGACCTGGTCCTGGGCATCCTGATGATTATCGTGACTTCGATCCTTGGATAGAAAGAATTGTTTCAAATTCAGAATTTCCAGTATGTGGAATATGCTTAGGGCATCAGCTCATTTGGAATTATTTAGGGGCATGTGTTGGAGCTTCGAAACAACCTCGGCATGGTGAAACAATAGAAATTAAAATTGATAGTGAATGGAAAAAAATCTTAGCTTGGAATCAAAAGGATGAATTAAAGGTTCAACTTTACAATTCCCTGGTAGTTGACTGGAATAGTTTTGATTGGGGATTTAAACCTGAGGTAAGAACTCTTTTTTCTTCTCAAGGTGAGCTGATGGCTACTGATTGGAAGCATATTCGATCTTATCAATTTCATCCTGAGTCAATAGGGACTAGTTTCCCTTCTCTTTTTCTCAGCTGTATCCTCTCGAGTAACTAGTGTACAATAGTTCTATGAATTTAAGGTTTTCAGGAGCCTATGATAAATCAACACTTGAACTACTGAGCTCTCTTAATATCGAAGACATTACAATTGATTTTAGGCCAAGAAGTTTTAATTTTATTCCACAACATCACTTAATTGAAATTTTAGAACAAGGGATTTCTTTTAAGCAATTGCGGTACTTGTTTTCTGATGACAAAGATTTTGTCATTTCGGAGATCATTAAATCAACAAATAGTTTGCACAACAATAAAGTTATTTTGGAATTTGATTGTATTCGGGACCTTTCTTTTCTTAATCAACTCGAGCAACCATTTTATATGTATCTTGATAAGCTTTCAGATTTTGAAGATTGGCTATGGTGCAAGAATTTTAAAGGCGCGATAATTTCCTATAAACTTTTAGAGGAACTTTATAAAATAAAAGAAATTAAGCAGTATGCTATTCGTTTAGAAAGCATTTTAAAAAATATGCCTGAGAAAAAAGTGAAGTTTGACTTAAAATTAGAGTGGAATGATCATATTTCATTCAATATAAATGAGTATGTCGATATTGATCGGTATGTATTGTGCATGAGCCCAGAGTTGGAAAAAGATTATCGAGAAGTTAATTTTGGACAAGTCCAAAGTCTCATAAGCAATATAAACAATGAAATCAAACAGGTAGAAAAGAGATGAAAAGAATTTTAATGACCAACGATGATGGTGTGAATGCTCCAGGAATTAATTCTTTGTTTAAAGTAATTAAAAATATAAATTCAGATACTTTTGTCGTCGCGCCCTTAGAAGAGAGATCAACAACAGGGCACAGCTTAAGCCTTGATAAGCCACTACGCCTCCAGCATATCGATGAAAATATTTATGGGTGTACAGGTTATACTGCTGATTGTGTTTTAATGGGGATTGGTCATATTTTAAAAGATAAAAAGCCAAACCTTGTTCTTTCTGGAATTAACCGAGGAGCCAATCTCGGACAGGATCTTTACTATTCTGGGACAATGGCCGGAGCTCGAGAAGCCGCTTTTCATGGCTTTCCTTCTGTTGCTGTGAGCTTGGTCTGTGATATGCATCACGATACGCCGTTTTATTATGAAACGGCAGCCAAAGTAATGGAAACTCTTATTGAACTCAATATTGAAAAATATATTCCGAAACTATCTATGATTAATGTGAATGTTCCTAACATTCCTTTTGAAGAACTTAAAGGTGTGAAATGTGGGAAGATGGGGTTTCGCTATTACTCTGAAGAAATAGAACCCAGAATTGATTCGAGAAATAGAGATTATTACTGGGTGGTTGGAAAATATGAAGGCTTTCGCAAAATGGATGGTACGACAGATTCAGAACTTGTCGATAACCATTTTGTTTCGGTAGTCCCTTTACCTGTTATCATGGGTGAACAAATAGATTTTTCAGCGATTCATGAAATTATTGGAGCATGCAATGAAAGGATTAGTTTATAGTTTTTTATTTTTACTCATAGCAAGTTGTAGCTCTATGAGAAGTGGTAAGTTTGTTAAACTTAATTCGCTATCTGAACTTCCCCAGTTGGCTACCCACTTTGGAACAACAGTCAAAGAAATCAAAAATGTAAACGAATCAATCGCCCCTGGTAAATGGATTTTTATTCCTACCAAACGGGGAATTTATTACATTGATTCTAACTCGAGCTTAATGAGTTTTTCTGGATCAGGTGAGTATCTTTGGCCACTTCCGTACCATAACACCATTACATCTTATTATGGATGGCGCAAAAGAAGGCATCATGATGGTATTGATATCTCGGCTCCCCAAGGGACACCAATTGTAGCGAGCCGTGATGGCTTGGTCATTTATTCTGGTAAAATGAGAGGGTACGGAAAAGTTATTATTGTTCGTCATGATGATGGTTACCATACTGTCTACGCTCACAATAGTCGAAATATTGCCGATAAAGGGGATAGGGTTGATAGAGGACAAGTGATTGCGAAAGTGGGAAGTACCGGAAGGGCCACTGGAAATCATTTACATTTTGAAGTGAGAAAAGAGAATAGTCCTACGGACCCGTTAAAATATCTTAATCCGCAACAAGCAGTTGCAAAAAACTAGGGCAAACTCAAGAAATAATGGCATCTGGTTCGTCGCTACGATCATCTCCTCTTTGCGACGGACAGGAAGTCCGCCTCAGTCGTCGAGATCTAGGCTCCTGCCATCTACCATCATTTCTTGAGTTTGCCTGTCAAACCTCTCAATTGAGTTTTTCTTTTAGAACACGCCTTAAGAGGGTTTTTTTTCTTCTAGAATTCGAAAATACATTTTTGCCGTGTTAATTGCATCTTCAAGGGCCGTGTGAGCAACTTCACCCATCCCGAAATGTTTCATGAGAGCAGATCCTGATTCCATTCCTTGTGGAAGAATACCAATATCAACAAAACTATAACAAGTTGAAGTAAAATCGAGGACTCGGTGAGAAAAATAGGTTCTCATCCATTCCCAGCCGAGGTCACGATTCATAAAAGGAAGATCAATGGCATTCATGGATTTTCCAAAAAGAATAATCTTTTCTTTACCAAAGAAATTTTTAACTTCATCATTTTCTAAAAAGGTTTCAAAATTTTTCTTAAATTGAGAAAGGGGGAGTCCGTGAGAGTGAGCTTCAGTTATGAGCTCTTTATTATTTTCAATGACCCATTGATCGAGGCTAGGTTTTAAATCTTCGAAACTAGGACATCGAATATAGCTGTGAAAAGAAATATTTTCATCGATAATTTTAGTGTGGGCATCAATGGCCACGGCTGCGAATTCAATCATGTAGCAATTTTCTTTTAATCCAGTCGCTTCAATGTCGATTGATAAATATTTGTTCATATCTCACAATGTACTCGAATATCACTTCGATCATCAAGAATAAAATAGGGCTCTCTCTCAGAAAATTGGAAAAGTCCCTGAACATTGCCAATGCTTTTAGCATGGTAAATAGGAATTCGAAATGAATTGAGTTTGTCTAATTGAGCATCGTTCCCGCGCTTCGATTCATATATAATACGAAGTGGATTGATAAGAACCATGTGTCGTGAGAACCCCAAAATTTGATGAAGTTGCTTGAGACTTGTGGTCTTCGTAATTTCATACTGATATAGGTTTGAGATTATTTGAGCGGGGTCTTTCCCCTTTGTACTGATTAAAAAGAAGCTATTGTTATTTTTAAAAAATTGGCAATAGGGAGTAGGATTGGCTTTTAGTGTGTTAAAAAAGAGAAGATTATCTTCACTCCAAGTTTTTTTGAAGTGTCCTTTAATGTGAGTGTTAACGAGAATAATGAAATCTTTATTTTTTATCCCGAACGTATAGCTTTCAATCATTTGACTTTCAATATAGTGCTGACCTTTGTTGTAATTTTGAATTTGAAAATTGCAGTACGTAGGTTCTTTTATGTTTTTTAAATCTGTTTGTTGTAATGTTGTTTTGTTGTGACGTCTTGTGGATAGATAGGACGGAAGTAGGTTCGAACGCGTAAGTTGTTCGTTCGTGCTAATTATTTCAGTGCCTCGGAAGTATTTTGAAAACTTTTCTTTTTTCTCTTTGAGTATAGATTTATATTGGGCGAGAAACTCAGAGAGTTGTTCTTCAACTTTTATTTGTAAAGTAAAATAGCGGTCAAAGAGGGTGATGAGCTCACGGAGACTGAATTTTGATTTTTCTTGAACGAGAAACGAGTCAAGAAAGACAAAAAGTGGAGCCTGAGAAATCTCATCGGAATCTTCCGAGCTTTGGGTTTCAAGAATTTTCACACTATTTTTTTTCTTAATGATAGCCGTAACATGGGCTGAGGGAGAAGCTTGATCAGGGCGATAGTAGACCTGGGCAAGTGTCCATAGGACGAACCTATCTGCACTTGATAATTTAACATTTCTATTGTGTAAATTGTTGATAAGTTCTTCGAAGCTCTCCACTGTGAGTTGGTTTTCTGACAGATACTTTTCCCTACTGTTTTGGTTTTGACAGGTATAAAGCTGGCTAACCTCCATAATTTCGTTTTGCACTCTTGGTTTTAAGAAATTGAATTTCACTGGAAATTTGTGGCAACTCACAAAGCAAGTGTAAGTCAGAGTCATGTTCACTAGGAAAATTTTACCTCTCATCATCATTCGAATATTTATCTCCCTTAAATTCATTTTTGGGTATTCTGAAAGCTCTGTCTAGTTCTGAAACGAGTGAATAACCGATATTTTTGGTTAGTACGAATATCACTTTGTTAAGGTTAGGCAAGGGATTTGGAGGGGTGCGGAAATTATTTCTGCAATCTTTTTTCACTTTTTATTATTTTTCAAAATGGTATAATAAAATAAGAAGTAATAGGGATGTTACTTCACTCGAGGCAGGAAGCCGAAAAATTGGGGACCATTGCAGGAGGTCCCCTTTTTTTTTCTAGAAGATTTAAAAATTGTTTGCGCGCGTTTCTCATGCAAAAAAATATTCAAAAATTCATTCAAGTCATAACAATCTTTTTTTTCATCAACACAATTTTTTCTTGCTCAAAAGAAGAAGATCTTAAATATAGTCCTCGACAACTTCTCGAAGCGATAAGAGTAGGAGATCCAAAGGCGGTACCCATTGCTCCAATTCCAATCATTGATACAGATAATATTTCGATTATTACTTGCGAACATTATGGAAAAGGTTGCTTGCAAGTTTTAAGAGGAAATATTTTGAACTATGAAGTTATCTTTGTTGAATTTGACGATGAAGAAAATGCGAAAAAGGATGCTTCTGTTAGAAAAGCTCTCTATACGCGAAATTGGCTTATAGACTATGCAAAAGAAGAAAAAATTCTAGTGGAGTTTTTTAAAAAATATATCGATGCTAAGTTTGCCCACGAATAGACTTAAGATTCTAAAATGTGTTCAATTGACCGTGCAATTTTTCGTTTATTAGAGACTAAGAGTCTTTGTAAAAGCGGAGGCTTGATCTCTCGTAATTTTTTAAATAAATAACTTTTTTGAGGCCCACATTGGTGGATGGTTTCCAGAAGCCAGAAGAGAACTTCTGAGTTCTTTGTATTGAGTAGGTTTTCTAATTCTTTGAGAAAGCTAAAGTTTAATCGCTTTCCTTTGAGAAAATTTCCCATGATGATATGCTTCCTTGCACAATCAAGCAAAGATATAACAATTTGATCATTGTATTGTTCAGCCTGCTTGAGATGATCTAGTAAAAGGGGCTCAAGTTGCGGTAGAGGTTTAGTGCTATAGCAAAGTAAGCAAATAACTTGTTTGAGGTCTTGTTGGGAGGGAGGGGCTTGAAGCTTGTTTTTGAGGACTTCAACTTGGTCCCCAGAAAACCGTTTTAAGGGTCTTCCCCCTCTTTTTAAGCCTTCTATAATCTGTAAGTAGTTTTCTTCAATATCCATAAGGTCTTTATCTCTTCCCCCTGTGCTTATTTCATAGCCTATTTGCAGGATAAACTCAAAATGTGCTATGAATCATTCGCTTATGAAAAATACAGATCTTATGAATATTCACTCAATTTATGGGGCAACCGAGGGAGAGGGGACTCAAATCGGCAGCCCCCAAATTTTTATACGCTTCCAAGGCTGTTCAGTAGGGTGCAAAAATTGCGATTCGAGGGAAACCTGGAGTTTTGCGCCTGCTCAGTTGATGAGATTAGAGGATATTCATGCCAAATTAGCTCAATGGCCAAAAATTAAGCGAGCTTCTATCACAGGGGGAGACCCCCTGAATCCCCGTTTAAGAGATCAAACAGAAACCTTATGTCATGATCTGTCTCAAAAAAATTATTGGCTCAATATCGAAGCGAGTGGGAATGTGGTAGATCATAAAATTTTTAGTATGGTCAATTATATTAGCTTTGATTTCAAAACCCCTAGTACAGGTGTCGCGACGCGACTGGAAAATGTTAGTGCTGTTCTTAAGGAATATTCATCTAAAGTTCAAATTAAATCCGTCATTGAATCTAAAATCGACTTTGAATATGTTTATAATTCGTATTTAACACTTGATCCACAATTACAAAAAGATGTTACCTGGGTTTTAACTCCTGCTTACAATACCGGAGAGGAACTCAATGCCGAAAGAATCATGCAAATTTACCAATGGAATATGGAAATCGGTGGTGTCTTTAAAGTTATTGTCCAGCAACATAAAATCATCTTTGGCTCTAAACGCCTCGATGTTTAAATGTCACTATTTATCACTTTTTTTAAAGAAACTAAACTGACCTAGATAAAAATACAAGAAATACAACCCTAGCGCATCAAACAAATGCCAGAGTGCATGTCCTTGGATAATGTGGTTATTAGGATCACAGAAAATTCTTTTGAGGTCCATTAATGAGAGAGCTTCACCAATCCCAAAACAAAGAAGTGTAAGGAAGAAATATTTCTTATCATGAAATTTCCCAGAGTGTGTCCAATAAACATGTTCTCGCTGACTGAAGTGATTTGTTTTCACTTCAAGACCAATAAGAAGGAAAATAGCGAGAGCAATAATGTATTGAATGGGGATATTGATAATTGGGAAAACGTAATAGAGGAGGTTGAACATTAAAAAGACTATGAAACCCATCGCAAGTGAGCGACGTCCATTATATTCGCGACCTAAGCGGATATGGTAAATGTAAAATAAATAAGAGAGAAATAAAAACATTCCAAAAAAATCAAAGTATTGAGTGAGGCCATTATTTGTAGCGTGATAGACAAAAGACAGGGCCCCAACAGTAAAGAGTGTTAGACCATACCATAAGCGTTCGATGCATAGATACTTTCTGGCCCGAAAAAGTACGTAAATTCCAAGCAGTATAAAGCCTAGATTTGACCAGGTGTTAGCAGGGTTATTAAAGTAGGAACAAACGGGAGCTTCGCACCAATTGAGATTAGGAGGTCCCCATTTCTCGAGCATCTCGTGCCAAGGGCATCCAGGAATGACATGAAGGTCCATAAGGTCTTTGTTCTCTATAATATTTTCCATAGAAGAATTATGACGTTAATTGACACCAAAAACAAGCTGTACTACCTTGGCTCAATTGGCTTACCGGAGAGTTTTAATGAATTATTTTAAGTTCACCCTGCTTTTTCTTCTATCTATTTTGGTCCTAGACACCTTTGCTCAAAAAAAATCGGATCTTGTGTCTGTGAAATCATTATTTGATCAAGATGAAGAGCTTATTGAATGGGTATCGGCTAAAAGTTATAAGTATTATGGTGGATTTTATTTACGTTTCGCGAATATTAAAAAAATTAATCCTCAATACACATATTTAAAAATTGCAGAAATTCAAAATAAAATGCGGGATTGCTTAGAGGCTCGCAGTCGTTCAGTTCTTCCGCAAAAACAAGCAAACTCATTAAAAACGTGCTTAAAAAAGGCTCGACAACAAGCCAATGCTGTCAGCAAATATGAAAGTGAGTTTGAGCCTTTAAGATTTCACCGCAATTCTCGAAACTTTATAGTCGCGATTGATATGGAAAATACCATTTTGTCGCAATGGTTTGAATCTTCTTTTAAATACAGAGAAGTTGCTGATTTCGAAGTTCTTCGCGATGAAATTCTTAATTATGCAGATAAAAGAGTGCTTCTTTCACCAAAAGGAGTTGTTTTAAGACCTAATTTAGATGGTCTTTTTTCGTCACTTGCAAAAGTTAAAGGTTTTCAAGGCTTTGTTATCTTCAGTGATAAAGCTGATAATGTTTCAAGAGAAATCTATCAAATTCTGATTGATAAGTTCCCACTTCTCAAAGAAAAATCCATTGGGCTTTTTACCCGAAACCACATGCGATTAGACGAAATGGTTGAGGATTCTCCAGCGAAGGATCTTTCAATTATTGATGAAACTCTCAAGCATGTTCTTATTATTGATGACGATCCTAGCAAAGTATTACAAAAAGAACTTTGTTTTACCATGCCCAAATTTAATGCAGATCTTTATTTAGAAATGCAGGGAAAAACCCGAAAGGGAATGACTTATCTAAAAAGAAAAGAAATTTTGAAAGCCAACAGTGTTGCTCTTTCTCTTCCGGCAGGTATTTATAATTTAATGCTTAAAGAATCGCGCAAAGAAATCCCCGCTGCTTTTTTGGGTTATTCTGCCAAAGCTGCTGAAAAATCAGGGCTTGATTGGGGAGCTTATTTATTGAGACAATACATCCTCAATGAAGCAAGTTATTCTGCTGTTTTTAAGTATATGGAGAGAACGGAAGTGTTCTCTCCTAAATTTTTCTCTGAAGTTTCAAAAAGAGCTTATTAGAACTCGCTCTAGAATTATTCTTCTTTCGCTTCTTCGCTTGGAGTCTCGACAGGGGCTTCTTCTACGGGAGCTGATTCTTCTGCAGGAGCTGCAGCTTCAACTTTAGGCAAGGCCACAGTAATGAGTTTTTCACTTACGAGGATTTTTACTTTTTCATCGCCATTAACCCAGCCGTTAGAAGCTTTAACAGCGTAGCGATTGTTTTTTTTCTTAAAAATTGTGTAGTTGTCAGTCGATTTTACCTTTTCCATTTCTTCTCCCTTTCGAGCGTGACTCACCACAAAGTCTTTAAAAAAAGACTAAGGGAGGTGTCATCTACTCGGTTGAATGTTAATCAGATGAGTATAATTTGATCTTTGGCGCTATTCAACTATAAAATACAGAGACACATGGGAATTGAATTATCTATTGTTGCCGTTTATTTATGTTCTATTTTTGTCCTTGCGTATTTATCGCGAGCCAAGGCCAGTGGAGAATCGGGAGCTGATCTTTTAAGGCATCAGTTTCTAGCTGATAAAACAGTCACTTTTATTGAGGCCATGGGATCAATTGTTGCAACAGAAGTTTCCGCCCTAACATTTGTAGGGATTCCTGCCTTTGCTTTTGGACAAAACTTTAGCTTTATCAATATCTATTTTGGAGCTGTTCTTGGAAGGATGTTAATTGCCAGAATAGTTTTACCCCAAATTTATGATCGTGGGTACACTCTTTATGAAGTGATGACTTCCCGAAATCAATCGACCTTTGGATCGAGAAGAGCAGCGGCACTTATCTATTTTATAACAAAAGTGTTATCGATTGGAGTGAGACTCTACGCAGGCTCTGTTTTGATATCTGAATTTTTTAGAGTCAGTATATACGAAGCGATTCTCATAACTTCATTTATTACATTTACTTATACACTTATTGGTGGATTAAAGGCCGTTGTTCGAACTGACCTCATGCAAACCATCCTTTTTATTAGTGGTGGGCTTTGCGCTCATTATCTCATACCTGATATCGCTGGATCGAGTTGGGGAGAGATGTGGACCATGGCCAGTAATGCAGGGAAAACAACTTTCTTTGATCTTTACGATTACCACTCGTGGGGAGCGGGAATTATTGGTGGTATACTCTTTGATGTGGCCACTCACGGAATGGATCAAGATTATATTCAAAGGTTAATTGCCTGCACGGGAATTAAAACTGCGAAGAGGGCCATTGTTTGTTCTTCGTTTCTCTCGATCTTTGTGGGCCTGTTGTTTTTAGGTGTTGGAGCGTTGCTTTGGTCTTTTTATCAAATTCACCCTTTACCTGAAGGAGTCGAAAATGATCGTATCTTCGCATTTTTCATAACAGAACATTTCCCACCCGTCGTGAGAGGATTTTTATTGGCCGGTGTATTAGCGGCGACCATGAGCACACTCGACTCCACCATCAATGCTCTCAGCTGTACACTTTTCAATGATATTTTTAGAAGAAATCTCAAGCGATCGATCCGCTCATCCGTGTTTTGGGACACACTGGGGATTTCTATTCTCTTGGTCTTAGTTGCCTTTGTGGCCTCGAATTCTAATGGAATGCTGGTCCTGGGATTAAAGATTCAATCTTGGAGTGGAGGGGCCTTGCTTGCCATTTTCTTCACACAAATTCATTGGAGAGAAAAGTTTCAAATGGCACTCAATGGTTGGATTATCCTAGCAGTTTACACGGCTAATGTTTTAGGTGTTTATATTAACTCAACACTTTTAGACCTCCCCTGGCAGTTTAATGTCTACTGGGGCTGTGCATTGGGTATGCTTGCTGTTATTGTCGCTAGAAAGCTCACTTCTCAAGAGCAGGCTTCAAAGTCCATTGAAGAAGTCAATTAAATACTTCCTTCGCTAGGAGCAACTAGCATTTTGCGCTAAAATAAATTGAAGAGTTCAATGTTATCCAGGAGGGATTTCAGGCATGAACAGGACGTTCAGTCTTTTAGCAGTGATCTTTTTATCAGCTTGCGGGGTCAATAACCCAAGCTTATTTTTTTCAACTGATACTAGTAATCTCAAACCAATTCCTAAGAAAAAAGAAAAAGTACTTCCCCGATTGATTGTTGAAACCCCGAAAGAGGGTGGGCTTGTCACACGCCGGTTTCGAATAAAAGGAGAGTGCTATGATGCAACTTCTGTTGTCGTTGAATCCAAAAGTCTTTTAGAAGGCGAAGTGGCCATCGATTGTAATCTCAATCGATTCTCAACATATGTTCAATTAAAGCTTGAGTCTTTTCGAGGGGCAGAACTAAAGATTTCCGCTCTTAATGATGAAAATTTAGCAGAAATGACTTATCTGAATGTCGTTGGCAATTTCGATCTCCCCTTAGTTATTCCAGGTCTGGAGTATTGGATGGATGGTGTTGAAGAAGGGATGTTTTTTAAAGACTCTCTTTGCACAGAGAGGGTGCTGGCCGATGGTGATGAGATAGGTTGTTGGATCAGTCGAAATTCAACTGAGCATAAGCTGACTCAATCTAAAAAGAATCGCCGTCCTCAATATTTTAAAGGTAAGGGATTGTACTTTGATGGAGACAATGACTCTCTTGAAGATTCACACGGAGGTGATTATCTCAATGGTCTTAGTGGATTTGAATTCATTGCCGTCATTCGCTCACACGAAGTGGGAGTGGATCGCGCTTTTTGGGATACAGGAAAAATTAATCTCAAAGATGATATTCCTTCACTTCGCTTTGATGAACAAGGAGCGAATACCGGTTGTATTGATTGCATGAAAATAGGTATTCGTACAGAGTTGGGAGAAGTGCAGACTGAAAGTAAGTCGAGTCTTCAGTCACTTGATAGTTTCATCACAGGAGCGTCCTGGAGTTCTTCGTCGATTGTTAAAATTTATGCCAATGGAGCAGAAAGTATTTCAGGTTCCCCACAACCCCTTTCGGGAAGTCTTAAGGATATAAGTAATTTTATTATTGGCAATGGGACTAAGAAGGCTTGGAAAGGTGAGATTGCAGAGGTTCTTTTCTTTAATCGTGAGCTTAAAGATTATGAGCGAGGACCATTGATTAACTGGCTTGCTTACAAATGGAATATTCAGCTTTAAAATGAAAAATTTTATACTTTTGTTTATATTGATATTCAGTCCATTTGTTCATGCTGATGAGTTTTGTAAAAATATTTTTGATGGCGAAAAGGCGAAGTTCTTTGGTCTTTTGCAAGCACGCTATTTTGACTTAGAAACGAGTGTCGACAACCTTTACTCAATTGTTTTTAAGCATAACATAAATGAAAAAACGCAAGCTGTTAACGGTTTGAATATTGAAATAATGACAATGATCGAGAATCTTTATAATGCGAGGATGATCAGTGAAAATGACAAGATAAAATATTTAAACAAACTCGATTTTATAAAGCTTAATGAACTGAAAATTCTTGATTCTCTTATTCATTCTGAAATTGAAAATTTTTTTGAAATCAATAACCAGGTTGTCAGCAATATTTGGGAATATCTTAACAAAATGAATTTCCCAGAAGGAAGTATTGAACTTTTTAAAAGTGATGAGTTGAATAATCCCATTTCTTTAGTTTCGAACTCAATCGAAAATTTAAAAATTAAAATTCATATAGAGGAGTTGCTTGAGATCAAAGGGGATAATAGTCTGCTGGTTTTTTTGAGAAGGATTAAGAGAGTCCTTCCTCATTCTTTAAATACATTTGTGATAGATCCTTCGACGTTCTTACTTCATTACTCAGGGTATTATGATCCCCAAAATTTTTCTACGACTTTGGGAGAGCTTGGAGTTATCGAAAACTTCCTCAATGGAAGGATCGGCGACCATGTGATTTTTCATGAACTTAAACACGCTCTTCATAGAGAAAAAGATCTAAGGGGAATTCCCAATGCTTATTCTTTTATGATTATGGCACCAACCGGTGGAATTTTCGAACCTCCCAATGTCACATCTGCAGCAAATAATGTGATAACAATTCCAAATGAATTTATTGCAGGGCTTTTAGAAGAAGGTGAGAATTTTCTTGAAAAGTTTTTTCAAAAAAAACTTAAAGAAATACACCTCGATGAAGCACCACAATCCCTAACTGAGTATCGGCAAAAACTCTCAATTGGTTATGATCGGAATGTCTCTTTTGAAGAGTTTTATAATTATTCAAAAGATTTAGTGAAAGAGCTTGAAAGTGCCAAGCAACCCGATGACAAGTTTTTTGTTCGAGTTATCCAAAATATAAAGTTTCTCAATGATATGCAGGATTCAATTCCTTATCATATTTTAAATTTCAAAACTCTTCTCGACTCCTTGGGACCTCATAATTATTTAAATTATATTCACATTGAAGTTTTTCATAAAACGATGTTTGTCATGAACGACAAAACTTTCCTCAGACTTCCAATATTATTTGAAATTGATGAATCAATGAATGCTTATCAGGTCTTTGAAAGGGCGAGAACTGATTACTATAAGACACTTCCGACTTTTATGAAGATCGTAGAGAATAGCGATTATAAAAGGCTTAATGAACTTACCGAAAAGCTTACCCCAGAGGAACTCTTTACTGATTCTGAGTTTAAGAGCTTAATTTATAAGGTTTTTCGCTTTGTTACATTGGTCAATAATGAATTGATACCAAGTAATTGACATCTTCCATCAATTTCACTAGGATTTGAAAACTTATTTATCAAGTTTGGCTGGGTAGCTCAGATGGTTAGAGCGACGGATTCATATCCCGTAGGTCGGTGGTTCAATTCCACTCCCAGCTACCAAAACTTCTTTTTTTATCATTAAGTTATAGTTGCTAAAATGCTAGCGTGCTGGCAGCATCTCTGTATTATTTAATTTCAAGGAGCTACGATGAAAAACCTTATACTTATTGTTTCTTTATTATTTTCTATTCATTGGGGATTTTCGAAAAGTCAGCCTATCATCAGCTGTCTTATAGATGTATCGCCAAAACTTCAAGAACGTTATGATTATCACAGTTTTGCTCCTGAAATGATCATTCTGATGAATTACTCTAACGACAAATCTTTTATTTCTTCAAAGTTATTTAATAAAGATAGTTATCAAGTTGTATACACTGAACAGAAATCAGTGACTAAATTTAAAGAAGATAAAATAGTGATTAAATCTCATGGAGAAAATAAGTTTAGAGCCGTTATCGACTTAACTGATCCTATTAAAGAAAACAACTACCGTGCCAAAGTTGTTCTTTATGCAACTTTGGAACCAATGCTCAATAACACTGGAAAAAAGATTAAGAAATTGCGCTTTGTGGATAGAGAAGCTGTTTGTAATATTGTTGAGTAAGAAGTTATGAAGCTGTATAAGCCCTTTAGTTATTTCGTAAAGGATTTTAGCTTCAATCATGGACTGATCGATAAAAATTCAAAAATCTTGGTGGCGGTCTCAGGGGGGGGGGATTCGATGGCCCTCCTTTCTGTTATTGTCGATTGGTACGAATCGGGATTTCTTCGTCACGCTCCTAATGCTTGCTATGTTCACCATAACACTCGAGGCGATGAGCATGACACAGAAATGGAGGTCGTGAAAAACTTTTGCCACAAGCACACCATCTACCTTCACATCCATAAAGTGGACAAACTTCCCAAAAATCGCTCCAACCTCGAAAATTTTTTGCGAGAAAAACGCAAAAAAATTTTCGAAGACATTGCCAAACAAATGGGTGCAGTTGTGGCTACCGCTCATCACATTGATGATTCTTTCGAATGGTCGCTCATGCAAACTTTTAAAACGGCAAGTTTAAAGTCTATTTTGGGAATTCCCGTAAAAAATAATTATTTCATTCGTCCTTTTATGTGTGTGAGTAAAAAGCATATTCAAAATTTCTGTGATCTTTCAAAAATTTCTTTTGTCGAAGATTCAAGTAATCGAGAACTTCATTTTGAAAGAAACTATATTCGTCACAAAATTATTCCTCTCATTCGCGAACGCTACCCACAGCATTTGAAAAAATATGTTTACCGCGCTAATCAAATGGCCAAACGATTGGGAGTTCATGCCCGAGGTCTACAATCAAGCGAGCTGACTTTGCTTCGAAAAAAAGATGGCTCGATTATTTACTTAAAAAAGTTTGCAAAAAATTTTGAAGATTATTTAGAAGAAATTAAAGCGGAAATTATTTTTTATTCAGGAAAGAAGCGTGGGAAGATTGCCGATCAACTGCAAAAGCTTCTTAAGGCGATTAAAAATGGACGCTTAGGACCGCTCAATTTTTCAGGCGGTGTTCGTGTCTACAATTTTAGTGGTGTCCTTTTTGTAACCAACCAAAAAGTTGATTGGAAAAGCAAGAAAGGGCTTCCTAAAAAATGGGAGACGATGAATTTCAAGCAGTATAAAGAATATTTGTTTTCCAGGCTGACTAAAGAACCTATGGCCAGTGCAACTTTATTAGTTTCCCTTAAAAACTCACCCTATCTCGCAAAATTAGGGTCTCATACTCCTCTTGATGACGATATGCATAATTCCATCCAGCTTTACCGACAATGGAGTAAAAACAAGCATCTTTTGTCTAAGTCTTTAGATTTTCAAATCTAGCTTATAAGATTTTAAGGGGTTAGAATCTCTACTCGATAGAGCATTGCTCTAAAATATGGTAAATTAGAGGGTAGACAATAGGGTTCTCGATACCATCTTTATCGTTATGGATCCAAAAAAAGAGGAAAAGGTAAATTCATGAAAAAACCACAAAAAACATTGGCCCTTTGGTTTGTGATCATTTTGCTCACGGCCTTTATCATGAAAGTGCTCGATCAAAAACCGGCTCACATTAAGCAATTAAGTTTTTCTGACTTTATTGGAGCTGTGAAAGAGGGCAACGTCGAGTCTGTTAGCTTTCAGCGTCCTGATAATATTACTGGGAAATATAAAGCGGATTTTGAAAATGGAACTTACTTTGAATCTGTTGGGTATCTCGATAGTGAGTATTACACCAAACTCTTAAGTGAAAATGGTTTGATCATTAATTATAAAAAAGAGGAAAAACAGGGATTGCTTTCAACCATACTGTTGAACTGGCTTTTTCCGATGCTCCTTCTTTTTGTCATTTTTTATTTTTTCTTGCGCCAAATTCAAGCGGGTGGTGGGAAGGCTATGAGCTTTGGAAAATCACGGGCAAAAATGCTGAATGAAAGTGATAAGAAAGTCACTTTCTCTGATGTCGCTGGTGTCGATGAAGCTAAAGAAGAATTGGAAGAAGTTGTCGACTTTCTTCGATCACCGAAAAAATACACGGCCCTTGGTGGGAAAATCCCAAAAGGTGTTCTTCTTATAGGACCTCCGGGAACAGGGAAAACATTATTGGCCAAAGCGGTTGCAGGGGAGGCTGGAGTTCCCTTTTTCTCAATTTCAGGTTCTGACTTCGTAGAAATGTTTGTTGGGGTTGGAGCTTCCAGAGTTCGCGATCTCTTTGAACAAGGGAAGAAACACGCACCTTGCATTATCTTTATTGATGAGATCGATGCTGTTGGTAGACATAGGGGAGCTGGTCTTGGTGGTGGTCATGACGAAAGAGAACAAACACTTAACCAACTTCTTGTTGAGATGGATGGGTTTGAATCAAATGAAGGTGTTATCCTTATTGCGGCCACTAACCGTATCGACGTTCTTGATCCGGCCCTTCTTCGACCAGGACGCTTTGATCGACGAGTGACAGTGGGGAGACCTGATTTGCGAGGTCGCCACAAAATTCTTCAAGTCCACACTGCCAAGACTCCAGTGAGTGATTCTGTTGATCTCGAAGTCATTGCGAAGGGAACTCCAGGGTTTACGGGTGCTGATCTTGCGAACCTTGTGAACGAAGCCGCCCTCTTAGCAGCAAGAGAAAATAAGAAGCACTTGGATAATATCGATTTTGAAAATGCCAAAGATAAAGTTCTCATGGGGGTGGCGAGAAAATCACTGCATATTTCCGATGATGAAAAACGAGTCACAGCTTACCATGAAGCGGGGCACACCTTAGTCGGCCTTACACTTCCTCATACTGATCCCATTCACAAAGTGACTATTATTCCTCGTGGAGGGGCATTGGGAGTGACTCAAACACTACCCGATGAAGATAAACTCAATATGTCGCGCGAGCGTGCGGAAAATTTCATCGCTTTTTTAATGGGTGGTCGTTGTGCTGAAGAACTTATTTTTGGACAAATGACTAACGGTGCTTCGAATGACATTGAAAGAGCTACTGAGCTTGCCTATAACATGGTTTGTAACTGGGGGATGAGTAAATCTCTCGGACCGATTTCATTTGGAAAAAGCCGCAGTAATCCTTTTGTCGGGATGCAAGGTTCAGAGTTTGAAAATAATGTTTCAGAAGAAACGGCAATTAAAATCGATCACGAAATATACAATCTTGTTCAAAAAAATTACGAACACGCTACTAAAATTTTGACTGAGCAAAAAGAAGTTCTGGTTCGTTTGTCTGAGGCCCTGATCCTCTGGGAGACACTCGATTCAGATCAGGTAAGAAGAATTGTAGAGGGTGAAGATATTGGTCAACCCACAATTGATAAGACCAATAAAGACGATAACAACAAAGGAAGCTCTAAAGCGAAATCTAAAAAAGAAGAAAATAAAAAAGAGTTCCCTTCTGGCGGCAAGATCGTCACTGCTCGAAAAAATATGTCCTAAACCCCATGTTCACTTATTCTCAAACAAATGTTTATATGATGGGTGTGATTAATATCACACCCAATTCCTTTTCTGATGGAGGACTCTACTTAGATCAAAGTCGTCTCAAACAACAGATACAGAATTTAGAGGAAGTTGGCTGTGATATTTTTGATTTTGGAGCCGAATCAACAGCTCCTTTTAATCAAGCCATTACTTTTCAAGAAGAACAAAGGCGTTTAAAGCAGTATCTCTATCCGATTTTAGAGGAAAAAGAATTTAAAAGATTGTCTTTGGATACTTATCATTTGGAAAGTATTGAAGATTTCTGCAATGACTGGAAGTTCTCAGAACTGATATGGAATGATGTTTCGGGCTGCTTTGATAAAAAGACATGTGATTTTTTAAAGTCTCACCCAGAAGTTTCTTATATTTATTCCCACAATCTCTGCGAGTCTCGTGAAGCGTGTGCTAAGCACATGGATTACGTCGATGAAAATTGGACTTGGGATAAGATGGTGGGCTTTTTTGAAAAATTTTTGGAGAAATACCAAAAAGAGGGGCTCAAAAACAAGGTTTATCTAGACCCTTGCTTTGGGTTTTCGAAGTCACGTAAACAAAATCATGAGCTCTTGAAAAATTTTTCTTCTCTTTTAAAAGCTTTTTCGAGATATCCTTTTGTCCTTGGAATTTCTCGCAAGTCATTTTTAAGATTTGGAAATAAAGAGAAACAAGATCCCCGCTTACTCTTAGAAACAGAAATTCTCCAATCAATGTTTATCCAACAAATTTTAAACCAGCTTGCCGATCAACAAAATTATGATCTCATTGTGAGACTTCATGATTCCTCAGTTTACAATGCTTGGAAGATTTATTTTGAGCATTTTAGACAATAAGTCTATAATTGAGCTGATGAAGTTTAAAATTGATCGCTTAACATTAACTACAAATTATCTCTATGAAATGTTGAGTTTTTGTACCGAATTATTGGAAGTTAATATTCTCTCACAAAATGAGAACAAGGCTTCTTTTCAATACAATGATTTGCGAATCGAATTGCTCCGTTATAGTGATAAGAAAAAAAGAAACCAACCTTATGAGTTCATGAGTCTCGAGATGGAGAAAGAAGCTCTCATATCTCTTAAAGATTCTTTTGAATTATTTGTGTATCGTCATCAAAAATTTCAAAAACTTTTCCAATATCAATTTCACGATATCAAACTTAAAAAGAAACTTATTTTAGAAATCACTGATCCCGACAATCGTATCTGGAAATTATTTTCTAACCATTAAGATTCAGTTTTCCCTTTAAGGGATAAAAAATAAACTGAGGGCAGGGATATAAGTAATAATAATAAGGCAAAAGAGGAGCAATAAGAGAAAGGGGAAACTGGCCTTATAAAGTTGAAGAATGGATCGATCAAATCGAAAAGTGCTAATAAAGAGATTTATTCCGACTGGTGGGGTGATATAACCAATTTCTAAATTTGTTAAGAAAATAATGGCCATGTGTATGGGGTGGATACCATAGTTTTCTGCCAGGGGAAGTATGAGAGGGAGAACGACGATAATTGCACTGAAAATGTCCATCAAACTTCCTACAACTAAGAGGAAGACATTGAGAAAGAGTAAAAAGGCATATTTGTTTGTGATGAGCATTTTGAGTTTCTCGAGAATGAGCATGGGGATCTCTTCGTCGATCAGATAGCTTGTTAAGCCAAGAGCGCAGCTTAAAATTAAAAGAATGGCCCCTACGAGAGTCATACTTTTATTGATGATTCGGGGAAGATCTTTCATGATATTGAGATCTTTGTATAAAAAACACTCCATGATGAGGACATAGGTTGCTGTGATAGTGGAAGCTTCTGTAACTGTAAAAGTTCCAGAGTAAATCCCCCCTAAAATAATAAAGGGAAGTGGTAACTCGTACTTGGCTTGAAGCAAGGCCTCTTTAATACTGAGATTCTTCTCTTCTCGAGGACTTGATTTCGAATTCTTTTTTACAGCGTAAGCGCTGAGAACTGTAATTAAAAGTATCCCCGGAATGATTCCGGCTTTAAAAAGGAGATCAATATCGACTTTGGCGACAATTCCATAAAGTATGAGAGGAAGACTTGGTGGAAAGAGGAGACCGAGGGAGCCCGAAGTTGTAATCAGACCAAGTGTGAATTCCTCGGTATAATGTTTTTCCATAAGCATGGGATAGAGAAGCCCACCGAGAGCGATAATGGTAATTCCACTAGCACCGGTGAAGGCCGTGAAAAATGCACAAACAATAAGTGAGACGATGGCGACTCCTCCTGGGAGCTTTCCAAGAAAAGAATCGGCTAAATTGAGGAGTCTCTGAGGGGATTTTGATTCTGCTAAAAGGTAGCCTGCAAATGTAAAAAGAGGAATCGTCAACAAGGTAGGTGAAGAGGCTACTCGATACATTTCAATTGATACAGCGGAAATATCAGTCTCTGCAAGTTTAAAAAGAAATATTCCCAAGCCACCCATGATGGCAAACAAGGGGACTCCAAGGATGGAGAGAATAAAAAAAAGCACAACTAGCAATATTTCATTCAAGTTGCTTCTCCTGGCTACAAAAAACGTAGGAGAGAGTCTTGAGGATTAGGCGTGTGAAAATAATAAACATCCCAAAGGGGATGATTGAAGTGAGAATGGAAGAGTGGAGTCCAAGAAAAGTAATTTTTCCATATTGTAATTCTGAGAGAAAAAATTGTAAGCCTGATTTAAAGAGAAATCCAATAATGATCAATGTAAAAATTGAAGTCATAATGAGATAGTATTTTTTTCTCAAAAGGTCGTTACTATATTCTAAGTATTTGGGAAGGATATCAATCTTGATGTTTTGATTGTTTCCTGTTGCGAGTGATCCACCCAGAAATGCACAGAGAAAAACGAGATGTCTTACCAAGGGGTCGATCCACATTGAAGTATAGCTAAAAAATCGAGCAATAATTGAAAAAAGACTTAATAAAATCATCATGGAAAGACAAAAAGTCAAAACATAAAGAGTAATTTGGTCAAAAACTTTTTCAATTTTTTCAATCATAGTTTTTCAACAAGCTTTCCAAATTTAGAGAGAATTTTTTTAGAGAAAAATTTCCCTTGAAGTTTATCCACAACATTTGCGCGAATTTGGGAACTTTTTTTATAGTCAGAATCAGGAAAGTTAATAAATTTAATACCGAGTTCTTTAAATTGAGCGAGAGTTTCTTTGTTCTCTTGAGCTGTTTGAATATTAGCCTTATCAATATATTCTTGAGAGATTTTTGAGATCAGTTCTTGATCACTTTTGCCTATTTTCTTCCATGTTTTTTTCGAAATGAGGAGTGAACCAATACTATAGGCCATGGGATAGTCGACGATATACTTTATTTTTGTGTGCCATTGAAGGGCCGTGATGCCAAGTGGTGGGGCATAAGCTGCTTGAATAATCCCAGTTGAAAGAGAAGAGAGTACATCAGGTAGAGCCAGAGGGACCGATACGAGATTGAGTTCTTTGAGAACTGCTTCAACAATTTTATCTCCCTCCCAAATCCAAATCTTTAAACCTTTGAGAGAATCGAGGTCTTTGATCTCTTTGGTGCTGACGAAGTAGACGTGACCAATTTCGTAAATGCCAAGTGAGTGAAAACCATTTTTCTCAAAGCCATTTTGAAAGTCTGTAAAAAGAGAATTAAGAATTGTAGGGGCTTTATCTTGGTGGTTTGTAAAGGTAAAAGGTATTTCAAAAACGCGGGCATTAGAATAAATATCCCCCAAGGTTTTTCCTGTGAAAATCCCACCATGCATTTGTCCTGCTCTGATTTTTCTTAAAACATCGGGCTCGTCTCCGGAAACTCCACCAAAATAAAGTTTGAATTTTACTCGACCAGAAGTTTTTTCGTCAATTTCGTTGGCCATGTTTTGTAAACTATTGGCCCAAGTCGTTCCCTCTGGTGCTAAAAATGCAAGTTTAAGGGTTACTGCTTGTGCGTTGAGAGAGAGAAGAAAAACTAAGAGGGTAAACACTTTCATAGAATCCTCGTTAAAAAAGGTGTTTTTTATTTTTTACAATATTTTCAAATCTTTTTTTGGCGATAGCATTGAATAAGTTAAAATAGCTTGGCCCCACGGGTTTAGATTTTCCACTAAAATCGATGCTATTGTCTTCAAAATTTTTAAATTTCTGAGATAGTAAACTGACGGATTTATTAAATTCTTTTTTGTTATCAGTAGGGATAGTATGAAATTGCAAAAGTGTGACCGGGATTAAAAAATTTCCTGGGTTTTTCTGAGCATAGCTTTGCATGAGCTTCAGACCCTTTGAGGGGTTCCCGCCAAACATTTTTGGCCGGCTTAAGAGATACATGCCATCAAAGATTTGGCAAAAGCCGTATTCAAGATCGGGATCTTGCTCACAGGCCCAATCGATGAGCGCCTTGCCCAGAGGGACAAGTGTAATGAGATCACCGCGCGTTCTTTGGAGGTTTATACTCGATGAAAGTGCAGCTCCAGTATAGAAAATCCCAAGCACTGCTTTAGATGTCATTCGCTCGTCGAGCCTTTCAAGAATTTTGGGAGGAGCGAGAATGAGTTTTTTCAAATTATCGTAGGGAACATCGTAGGCTTCGAGCAGTTGTTTTCCATACTCGATGGCCTTTTTGTAGTGGTAGAGGGCTTTGTTTTTATAACTTGAGTGGCGAACGCCTCGGTAGTACTCTCCGAGATATTCAGTTTCGTAAACTCCGTAAGCGTATCCAAAGTGAGCTTTGATAATTTGGGAGAGGAGTTCTGGGTTTTGCGGACTTGTTGCGAGCAGGCTTTCAAGGAGAAGAATGCTCCCTGGTGTAGCCTTTTGAAAATAATCCCAGTCTTGAATTTCATTAACTTGTGATGCCCCTTTTTCAAGCACGGGGGTCGTGAAGTTAACACCTTGTTTTCTTACCCATGAACAGCTGGTAAGCATAACAATAAAAATCATTGTATAGAGTTTGAAACTTAGCACAATACAATTATTAAAAGCTATCTTAATTTAAAGGTAAAGATGGGTTAAATCCTCTACATCATTAGTATTTTCATGGTGTATTGTGAACTCAAGAAATTGTAGCATCTGGTTCGTCGCTACGATCATCTCCTCCCTGCGACGGACAGGAAGTCCGCCTCAGTCGTCGAGATCTAGGCTCCTGCCATCTACTACAATTTCTTGAGTTCACAATTTTCGAAGGTTAACTATATTTACCTGAGAAGAAGCTCGACGTTTATCCGAACACAGGTTAATAATCTAGGCTAGGCGTAAGCCGTCGGGGAGCCCTTTATAAATTAAAGCGGCGGCATTGTGACTATGGAGTGATTCCCAGTGTTCAATTTCACAAACCCAGTCATGAATAAAATGAGATTTGTTTAACTCCTGATAAAGTCGCTTACTTGCGTGTTCAACAAACATCGGATTCTCTCCGTTAAGAATCGCAAAAGCTTGTTCATCAAGTCTTTTAACAAGACTTTGTGTTTCTGTCGGAATTGCCTTTCTTAAAAGATAAATCAAGTCTTCAATAAAGAAGTTTTGATTAATGCCATTTTGGGAAAGTTCAATTTTACATTTCACTTGTGATCTTTGTGAATGAGCAACTCCAAGCCCAACTCCTTCTGTTGTTTTATTTTCCTGAAAATCTTTTTCATATTGCTTGGCCATGCTGAGTGAGCAAGGGCAAGTTGAAGAGTATTCATAGTGAACGGTGAGATAGTGTCGGATATTATCGTCTTCGCAGACTTTTGTTTCGAGATTACACTTGTAATATTGCCATCCCCAGTTTTCACTTTTTAGAGATTTTTGCTTAAGAGGGTAAGTGAAATCAATAGAGATATAAGCATTTTTGAATTCTTTTTCATGAGGATAGTCGCGAAGTTCAGAACGTACGCGATTAATGATTTTTGTTAAAAATGGGTAATCTAGAGTGTGGCTTTCAGTTTCTTGAGTGAGAATCTGGCAGAGCCTGCTCATGTTAATACCAGTTTTCCCGGCTTTGAGATTAACATACATAGAAGCTGTGCAGTCGTGGCTTCGTTCAATTTTTTCGTCTTTGTGGTAAAACTTGATGGGAATGCGAAAGCGATTGATCCCGACTCGGGGAATGGCAATGCCATCTTCAGCTGGAAGTTTTTGGAAATCATTCAACCCTGAATTATCTTTAGACAAGCAATTGACGACCATTTGATTGAGGGTCGTATTTTTTAATTGGCCTTCATTGGGTTCTTTATACATTTCTCTCATTCCAATACTTTACGTTTTTTTAATCTTTATCTTATCATTTTTTAAGTAATGACTCCAAAGGTTGTTTAGTATGGATAAGTGCGAAAGTAAAGCTAATTGCGCAAGGCAGTGGAGCTGAGTTTTTCATAGGGATTGGGACCAAGGAAAATGATTTCTAGGCTCGGTGAAATTCTTTTAAGAGCTTTAATTTGTTGATTTTTAATGCTTTCTTTGTTTTGGCGATCGACGACGAAAAGTTTATCAAGGAGTTTTATAAAGTCTTCAAATCGTTTCCAGCGGTGGATTTGGGAAAAATTATCAAAACCCATTAAAAAAGAGAGTTGTTTGTCTGAGTTTTGTTGATGGAAAATTTCTAACCAATCAACAGTAGGGTTGGGTCCATCTTTGGCCAAAAAACCAGGGTAGACAAGTTCTCCAGGAATATTTTCTTGCACTTGAGTGTATTGTTCCCAGGGAGAGTTGGGTATGGATTTAGTTTTCCAGGGGCTTTTGTCAGGGATCACAATTAGGCTAAAGTTATTATTTTCATCCCACTTATGGAAGAGTTCAATGCAAGTTCGATGACCATCGTGCCAAGGATTAAAAGTTCCTCCATAAAAACAAATTTTTTCTTTGAGAACGATTTGTGTTTTCTCATCGTTTGAATTTTTTGAGAAATAGCGATTCCATTGGGACAGGAGTTTATCTAAAGATTGTTGGTTTTTGTTTTCTTTCATTTTTTAGGGAAGATGATAGGGAGCTTTTGGTAAATAGATATTTTATCTTTATGGAGTTGGCATTGATAAGCTAGGATTATAACTCCTTTCTTCTTTGCTTCATAGAGAAGCTCTGTATAAGTTGAATCAATGGGGTTGAAAGCATTAAACTCTTGAACGTCTTCTCTTTGAACTACAAATAAAAGCCCTGCTCTTTGCTTCTTTTCTACTAAACCAATAAGTTCTCGCAAGTGCTTATGCCCTCTGGTCGAGATGCTATCAGGAAATAATGCGGCTCCATCTTTTTTAAGCGTAACGTTTTTAACTTCTAGATAAAAGGGCTCGTTTTTACTGTTTTCTAATTTAAAATCTAATCGGCTTTTTCCAATTTTGTATTCACGAGTAATATTTTCGTATTCTTTGAGTTCAGTAATGGTTTTATTTTTTAAAGCTTCGTAGACGAGATCATTTGTTTTATTGGTGTTGACGCCAATCCACGTCTCTCCATTGTGAGTGAGTTCTAATGTGTGAGCGTATTTTCTTTTTGGATCATCCTTAAAGCTTGCGACAATTTTCCAGCCTTCTGCCCAGCAAGATTCCATGCTTCCTGTATTGGGGACATAAATTGTTTGTTTGTGATCATTTTCAAATATAACGTCAGCAAGAAAACGTTTGTATCTCTTTGTAATGATCCCAGTTTGGGGATTTTCAATTTCCATGAAGTGTTTTTAAAACAGATGAATGCAATTGAAAAGGCGTCCAGGGCCGGCCGTCTTTATGGCCCTGAACGCGTGAGATTTGGAGTACGATGAGTCCCTTTAGAACTCATCTAGAATGACCACGATTTCCTCTATTTCGACACCGCCACGAGCGGTAAGTTTGATGTCTTCAAGATCTACTCCTCTTCTCAGGTAAATATCTTCGCGAGTTGAATAAGATCCATACCTACCCGATAAATGAATATGTTTAAGAGCTCCTTCGCCACTTGCAGAAACAGTCAGGACTGTGCGTTCAATTCCATATCCAAGTTTTCGAACTTTGAGCGAAATTTCACTGACCTCGCAGCCTCGGCGACACTGAGAAGGGTGCAAGCGAAGGGCATCGATAAGATCAATCGCTTCACTTGAAGAATAACGACCGAGACTTATATTGCGAGCGACGAGCCTTTGGTTTTTTAGACCCACAGACTGTTCCTCAACCACTAGGGAGAGACCTTGGATGGCGAGTTCTCCCCTGGATTCTAGTTGAAGGGAGCGAATTCCCCGGCCAATAGAATTATCTCGAAGTGAGTAGGCGAGATCGAAAACTAATTGTTCGCTTCTATCAGAAATATTCGAAATGGTGTCGACTAACTGATTGTTTACCAGCAGTGAAAGTTCAGAAGTACGCCCTCTGCGATCAAGACTTTGAGCACTGACAATCACTTGAAGTATGTTCAGGCCATCAAGTCTTTGGTTGGTGCTTCGGTCAATTGTTTCGAGCACACCCAGAGAGTTGTTGTTGAGTCGAATGTTCAAATAACCAGAATCAATTGTATTGGTATAGGATCTGATTTGACTTCCTTGATTGGGATTCGATTTTTTAGAGGAGTGCCATGACCCATATTGAGCATAAGAGGCACTTGCTAGAAAAAGTGATCCCAGCAAAAAGTTGAGTAAAAGAAAGTTTGTAAATTTTTTTAAGTTTAAGCCCAAACGCACAGATGACCTCCTCAAAGTAGTCGTTGAAGTTTTAAAAATTTTTTTCCAATCCTTGGAAATGATTTTGATTTTTGAAAATGCAAAAGGGGTTCCAACTTTTTTGCAAGAATGAAAATGTAAGAATTATTTTTTATTCTTTAATTTTAGTAAGTTAGTCGATGTAAATCAAGTAAGTTTATGCCGATCTTACTCTCCGTGGTGTCGTTTAGAATCAATTCAAGGTGTTGGTTTGGGGGACTAGGTCAGAAAGGCCCTATATTTTTTAGACGAAGCAATCATTAATATATATATTAGTAAATGCTTAAAAACAGGTGTCTTTTTTTAAGTCATGGTGCGAAACTTTCAGGTTTGAGGAGTGTACATGTCTAGTTATAAATTGGATTTGGATGGCAAGAGTGTTGAACTTCCCATTGTTGTGGGAACTGAGAACGAAAAGGGATTAGATATTTCTAATCTTCGAGCGGAAACCGGTTATATCACTTTAGATAATGGTTACGTCAACACAGGCTCTTGTGAATCTCAAATTACTTTTATTAATGGGGCCAAAGGAATTTTGCGCTATCGCGGTTATCCCATCGAGCAACTCGTTGAGAAGTCTAGTTTTGAGGAAGTTTCCTACCTTCTCTACTATGGAAAACGTCCTAATAAATCTGAACTCGAGGGTTTTAAAGCAAAGATAGGGGAATATAGTGTTGTCCCTAAAGAAATAATTAAAATGATTGAAGCGTTTCCTAAAGACGCTCACCCCATGGGAATGTTGGCCACAGCGGTTACGGCCCTTTCTGGTTTTTATCCCGAGTTTGTAAAATCAAATTTAAATGACGATGAAAAAAATAAAGCCCTTCCACTATTGATGGGAGCATTCAAAGTTATTAGTGCTGCGATTTATCGTCATGTGAGTTCGGGGAGTATGAAGCTCAATTCACAATCATCGCTGAATTATCCAGAAGATTTTGTTTCTTTGATGTTTGATAAGTCAGATGAAGACGTGGCCAAGGCCCTCGATATACTTTTGATATTGCATGCCGA
This sequence comes from Halobacteriovoraceae bacterium, assembly GCA_020635135.1. Classification (GTDB taxonomy): domain Bacteria; phylum Bdellovibrionota; class Bacteriovoracia; order Bacteriovoracales; family Bacteriovoracaceae; genus JACKAJ01. The sequence continues at coordinate 262,996 of JACKAJ010000015.1, read as the reverse complement.
TCACGAACAAAATTGTTCAGCTTCCACTGTGAGAATGGTGGGATCAAGCAAGGCCAATATTTTTGCAAGCATAGCTTCTGGAATCAATGCCCTTTGGGGACCACTGCATGGTGGGGCCAACCAAGCTGTGATTGAGATGTTGGATTCTATCCAAGCTGATGGTGGGGATTACAAAAAATATATTGAACTTGCTAAAGATAAATCACATCCTTTTCGTTTAATGGGATTTGGGCACAGAGTTTATAAAAACTTTGATCCTCGGGCCAAACTTATCAAGGGATCTTGTGATAAAGTTCTCGCAAAACTAGGAGTTTCTGATCCAGTTCTTGATATCGCTAAAGGATTGGAAGCCGAGGCTCTCAAAGATCCCTATTTTGTTGAAAGAAAACTTTTTCCAAACGTAGATTTCTATTCAGGAATCATTTATCGTGCTCTTGGAATACCCACCACAATGTTTACAGTGATGTTTGCTCTTGGTCGATTGCCTGGGTGGTTAACTCAGTGGAAAGAAATGATTGAAGGGGATTCACTTAAAATTTGTCGCCCTCGTCAGATTTACACTGGAGAGACGCTAAGAGATTTCAGCGATCAATAATCTTCAATGAAAAAAACTATCCTCATTGCCGGAGCTTCTAGTGGAATAGGAGAAAACGCTGCCATAAGGTTAGCGAAGCTTGGGCATCAAGTTTATGCAGGAGTGAGGAAAAGTGAAGATTTCGAAAAGCTCAATAACTTACATGAAAATATTCAAGCACTTTATCTCGATGTAACTGAATCCGAAAATATAAAAGAAGTTGCTCAGTATATAGAAGAGACTTGTGGACAGCTTGATGTCTTAATCAACAATGCTGGAATTGTAGTTGCTGGTCCACTTGAGCTTATTCCTGTCAGTGAACTTAATCGTCAGTTTGAAGTGAATGTCACTGCACCGATTGCTGTCACTCAAGAGTGTTTACCTTTACTTAGAAAATCTAAAGATCCGCGAATCATTTTTACTGGCTCAATGTCTGGTTATTTTACCAGACCCTTTGTCGGTCCCTATAGTGCGAGCAAGTTTGCCATGGAGGCCATGATTGATGCACTTCGAGTTGAACTGAGTGATTTTGGTATTCGAGTCTCTTTGCTTGAACCCGGAACGATTCGAACACCAATCTGGGATAAGTCTTTGGCCAGTGCCAATAAAATGGTTGAAAGTTTTGATCCTGAACGAATTAAGCTTTACGAAAGTTCATTAAATCTTGTCAAAGAAGGTGCGAGAAATGCTCGAGACACAGGAGCTTCTGTCGATTTGGTGGGCGATGCCATGGTACATGCAGTGGAATCTTCAAAACCTAAAATTCGTTACCGCATTGGTCGCGATGCTAAGTTGTCATTTGTTCTATCCAGAATAATGCCCTTTCATTGTCGAGATTGGCTTATAAAAAAAATGTTAGCTAAAAAACGACTCTCTACTCGATAATAAATTTGGAAATAACTCGCGAAAATCTCGATTCAATTGCCCTATATCCCTTTCGCTCAGAATCTGAGTTGATGGCCACTCTTCAAGAATTTATTCGTATTTATAATTTTGAAAGAGAGCGAATCCCAGAACTTTACGATTCTGAACAAGGTATTTCAGCTTATCTCTACTATTTTTTTGCGACCAATGTACCCAAAGGAATCGAACTCTTAAAAAGAATTTATGAAAGGCAAAGGCTTTCTTTTGAATCAGGACCTGTCATTGATATTGGAATGGGACCAGGGAGTTTTCTTGTGAGTTGGCTTAAATTTTTTCCTGATTTTTCAAATGAGGTGATTGGAGTTGATACTGCTGATCTCATGGTTGAGCAGGCTCACGAAATTTTTAAAACTTATTTTCCCAATATAAAAACGACATTTAAAAATAATTATCGGGATGTTGAGAGAAAAGAAAATGCCACTTTATGCTTTACTCATTCATTCAATGAGATGAGCGAAGGTGAGTTCATGAAAATTTTAGATTACTTCAAGCCTGAGCGCCTACTTTTTATGGAACCAGGAACGCATGAAGTATTTCACAAACTTAAAGCGATAAGAGAAAAACTTATTAATGACCTCAATTATCAAGTAGCCTATCCTTGTTTTTCACAGGCCACTTGTCCAATAAGTCTTGATTCTGAAGATTGGTGTCATCAATATGTTGATGTTCGTCATGAGGTGAGCATTGAGCGATTAACTCAAAAACTCAATAAAGATCGACGAAATATGCCTACTATTTTTCATGTTTATCATAAGAAGAATTTAGAAGGTAAAGTTGATAAAAGTGGAATTATTTTTAGGATATTAAAAGAAACCAAATTTAGTTACGATTTTATAGTGTGTTCCCAAATTGAGAACTCCAATCAATTGCGGCAAGTTCGCCTGTTAAAAAAGCAACTTAAGGCCCGGGGAGTGAGTAAAAAAGTCATTAAAAGTTTTATTCCCGGAACAGACATTAAATTTAAAATAGTAGAAGAAAAAAACGCCTTCACAATAATTGAATTAAATTAAGATATAACGTTTCAAGGAAGAACTGATGATCGCAAAATTACTGAAATTAATTTCATGGTCTTTATTATTTGTCTTGCTGAGCTGCCTGGATTCAACTGGCCGCTACCGCTCAGTTCCCGTCAAACCGCTCACCATCAAAGAAATAAAAGCTGATTTTAATTCACTGATCGCCAACATAGAAAGTAACTATGCTCCCTTGGCCTTAGAAGAAAAATTTAAGAATCAGGGAGGATACGATATTGTTAAGAAAAAGTTTTATCGTGAAGTTATTCAGATTACTCAGCTTCCTGAAGACCAAAGGCTAGAAGAGTTTACGCGATTAGTGACTCGTTTTTTTGCTCAATTTCAAGACGCTCACATGTCAGTGAGCTTTTTTCCGACGGCGTTCCCAGGGCTTTCAAAAATGCAGTATTTGGGGGTCTTGGGAGGAAGACAGGGCAATGATTATCTTGTGACTCAAATACACCCACTTATTCTCAATGCTGATAAGTTTCCCATTAGACCAGGGGATGTTATCACCCATATTGAACACGTCGGTCCTGGTGGGCATAAAATGATGACTCTTACAGATTACATCGATCAGTACATCACAAAATATCGAAATCTAGGAAATAAAGAATCTAATTATACTTTTCTTATGGATAGTATTTTTCATCGAAACTCACTATCAGATCTTCCTCCTAATACGGAGTACGTTAAATTGCGAGTTCTTCGGAGTGGAATGGAAAATAATGCAGAAGTTGTAAAACTTAAGTGGACTGAGCAAGATTACGCCAATTTTGAATACGATCTTAAAAATCTAAAAAATAACCAGTATGTTGTTAATGTGAAGTTTAAAGATAAATCGGGAAAAGTTTTGAAAGAATTTCCAGTAGCCTATAAAGATCGGGCAGGAAATCCTGTCAATCTCTATGAATACTACTTGAACTTTTTTGATGCCAATCCTAATCACTATGAAAGATTCAATGGAACTTTTGCATTTAGGGACTTAGATCTCTTAAGCATGACGACAGAAGCTGGACTGCTCGACAAACTTCTCAAAAGAAAAAAATCTGAGGGAATGGAGCGATTGCACCAGCAAAGAAATGTTCCTAAGAATGTCGAATGGATTAAGGGATCAGATGTTTTTCCTGCTTATATTGAAACGATTGAAGTTGATGGTAAGAAAACCAAAGTTGGGTATTGGAGAATTGATACCTTTAGTCCGGAAGCTGGTGATGACGAAATTATGAAGCAAGTCGCCTCAACTCTAGAACAGTTTAAGAAAAAAGGGGTGAAAAAGATTGTGGTCGATGCTCTTGATAATGGAGGGGGGCGATTGAGTCTCGTCTCACTAAGCTTACTCAAATGATGAGTCCCAAGCCCATTGAACACTTAGATATGCGATTTAAACTCAACGACAACTGGCTTTCAGATCTTTATTACATGGCTCAACAGGCAGAGGGTGATGAGAAAAAGCTCTATATGAAAATGCACACTGAAATGATGAATGAATACAAAGCAGGAAAAAGAATGTCTCACACATACTCACTCGAGACGATTGTGACAGAGGTAAAACCTAACCCGGAAGCTGTCGGTTTTGAATTTGTTTTCTTGGCCAACGAAGGGGTAGCCAGCTCTGGAGATATTTTTATGGCCAATGTGAGAAATAACCAGTTGGGAGTTATTATCGGCCAACGAACTATGGGTGCAGGTGGAAATGTGGTGGGTTATAGCCCTTTAGATTTTTCGCATGGCTATTTTCGAATGACTGAATCTCTTCTTTATAATAAGAAAATTCATGGAGGCAAGCCTATCGAAAACTTAGGTGTTGAACCTCATCTTTATGTTGATACCAATATCAATCGTGCCAACAACTTCTCGGAAATTATCAAAGTGGCCCAGCATTTTATTACTGATCATGGAGAATATTCCAGTGCCATGGCCCATGTTCAAGCCTTTAAGGCAGGGCTTTGCAATTTATTCTTGAGAAGAAGTCTTCATTAAAACCTATAAAATTCAAGGGGTTAGCGTCTTGACCCCTTTCAATTTACTGTCGAAAATTTAGCCAAGTCCATAACTTCTACAGGGTGACCTACGATCCCATCTGGATCTCCGCTACACTGATTCTATCTATTTTAAAAAAGACTTATGGGAAATAAGGAGAACTAATTATGAAACCTTCAATGGTCCTCATCTATGCAATGGCCTTGGCACTTAGTGCGACCTCTTGTAGCAAGAGCAAAAACAGCAATGCTCATCTTGCTAAAAAGGACACTAAAAATTCAAAAGTAGATCCAGTGAATACAAGCAATTCCCAAAATAAAGGTGATAAAGGTAATTCTGATCTCAACAATGGTCCAGTTGTTACTTACGATAGTAATGGCAACGAAGTGACTACCGAGAGAATTTTTAGTGAAAAAACAGATAACTACGTTGATTTAGTCATTACAAAAACTCAAGATGGTGATGAAACTCTAGAGTTGATTAAAAGAAATTTAGATGACCCGGATTGTATCAATGGGATTAAAGTTGTTAATGGCCAAAATATTGATTGCCGTGGAGTGATTGTTAAGAAAACTTATATCGCGAATATCAAAGCTCGCAATGAAAAAGAAGAAAAGAAAATTGAAGAGGCTAAAGATAAATTTCGTTTAAAAGCTAAAAAATATTTAAACAACGGGGATGAGGAAATCCTTGATGCTGAAGAGAAAGCTCAGAAAGATCTTGAGCAAGCTCAAGAAGAAGCTGATAGAGCTCTTGAAAAAGAGAAGAAGGCTCAGCAAAAAGCTGCAGACAAAAAATCAAAGAAATTGAAAAAAGAAGCTAACCAAGCTAAAAAAGATGCTGAAAAAGCTCAAAAGAAACTAAACAAAGTTCAAAATGATATCGCCCAATACCAAAACGATATCGCAGAAGCTCAAGAAATTTATAATACAGCAAAAACGGAACAAGAAGCGCAGGAAAAGATTCTTGCTCTCGTTAAAAAGAAAAATGTTGAAGTTCAAAAACTTGCTGATCAAAAAGTGAATGCTAAAAATTTAACTGAAGATCAGGTAAGAGAAATTCAAAGAAAAATTGAGCTTAATGAAAAAGTCATCAAAGAAGCTGAAAAAGCTCTCGATGAACTTGCTGGGGTTAAAGAAGAAACCGCTAAAAAACAAGCAAAAATCCAGAAGGCTCAAGAGATCTTAGAAAGTGCCCAAACAGAACAAGAAGCTCAAGAGAAGATTCTTGCTCTAGTAAAAGAAAAAAGAGCAGAAGTTGTCGCTCTTAAAAATGAAACACTTCAAAATACCAAGATGACAAAAGCTGAGATTGCTGACAATCAAGCCAAAATGGATGAAGCTAATCAGGTCTTAAAAGATGCTGAGGTCGCCCTTAAAAAACTTGGAAAAGCTCAAAATAAAACTGCTGGAGCTCAAGAGAAACTTCAAACAGCTGTCGCTAATAAAAAGGCAACTGAAAATGAACTTCAAGCTCATGCTAGCATTAAAGCACAAATCGAAGCTTTAACAGTGACTATCGAGCAAATCACAGCCGAATTAAAGAACCAAGATACTCTTTCTCAAAAAGAAATTGAAGGTTTACAAGCAAAGTTGCAAGAAACTCTAAACGCTAAAAAAGAAGCAGAAGCTAAAATATCTGATCTTGTCAAAGGAGCTTCTGAAGTTGGTGATGGACTTGGAACACTTTTAATCGAGCGTCCAGATAGTGTTGTTGTGGCCAATGATGAAGCTGAAGCTCTTAAGAAACTTGTTGATGGCAATATTTCAGACCTTCCTGCGAGTTTAGGAAGTTGTCTTCTCGATAATTCTTTTGGCCTCAATGATAATCTTCTCGATCCACGTGTTTCGAAGTTTGATCTTCTTGATGTAAAAGTTAAAGGGATTAACCTCTTTCGCGAAGTAGATATTGAAATTGCTCCTCTTACAGATTTTGAAAACCACTCTGGCGTCTTGGCCTTAAGCCTCAACGTTGGAAAAAATGTCGGTAAGTTTTCAACTTTCATTGGAGATACAGAAAAGCTGATCTATGCCGCTCAAGACTACCAGTTTGTATCAAATGATATGAGTGAAGTGTTACGAGTGAAAGTAACACAAGTTGAAGACACCAATAAGCAAAATTTAAAATCAACTTATGTGGTCGTTAGTGATCTTGAAATTAAAGGGATTATGCTCGTCGAAAGAAATCTTAAGAATGATAAAGAAAAAACTTACTGTATTAAAAAAATCGGAAGCTATAAATAATAATAAATAGCTAACTCCTTTTTCCTTTCCTTGTTGCTTAATTAAGCCCTCGAATGAGGGCTTTTTTATAGGTCTGAGTTCGGATAAACGTCGATCTTCTAAGAATTAATCAACGATTTCAGTGAAAAGATTTTCAGCATTTTCATCGTGATAGAGTTTTGTTCCTGTTTTGAGAACGATATTAACGTATCCTTCTTCAGCATAAACTTCAGAAATTGTTTTTTCTTCACCTTTCTCATTGATGACAATTTCATCATCTTTAATGTTGTATTCACCAGCGTAATCATCTGATTCACAACTGACGTAAATACCAGCAGGACAATTGAAGCAACGAGCTGCTCCTCTGATTTCGCAGTTTTCATCAGCCAAAAGACTCATTGAAGACAATAATAAGGCAATTGAAATTAGTTTTTTCATAGGCCCTCCTTTTATGTAGTGGTGAGGACTTATCATTCTGAATTTGAGCTGAAAAGTCGGGAATGGCGAGGATGTAAAATTTTCAAGGTCTCAAGGGACTTGGATAATGTTCCGATGATGAAGATCATGAGAATTTTTTCGATTATATTATTGACTGCTTTCCTATTCACTTCTAAAGCTGTGCCAGAAACGAGGGTGATAGGGAAGGCTAAGAACTATTGTGAGAGATACGTTCGAAAACCTTTGGAAAATTTCATGATCTATGCCACGATCCTATCTCCCGCCATCTTTGCAGCATCGACTCAGTCTCATTTTTGGGAAATGGGGTTATTGCAAGTTGTTTTTGGAGTTTTTTCTTATCTCGATGCGCGTAATTCTATTGAGAACTTTAAACTGTCGAAATCTTTACTTAATAGGTTGTTTAAAAAAAATCGCATTCTCGATAAACCTCAGGAAATTTTTGAAAACAAGCGGTTTCACACTAAAGAAAGAATTATTTCCGTCAATCCAAGCAAGGGAGTTCTTAATGATTATAAAATAGATAGTTTTGATGAGAGTTTTCTCAAACACTACGGAATATCGCATGATCAAAATCTAAAATATATTGCTAATAATTTTTCCGGGAAAGAAGTGGTTATTAAAAGGTATATATTAAAAGAAACAAGTGTTAAGGATAGTCTTAGACCTCAATATTCAACATATGTGAGCGGTGTTGGCAATAGAGTTCGACATTATGGGCAAAGTACTTATTTTGAATTAGACTCAAAAATAGGCTCAGAATTATTTGTAGGGAAATTATCAAAAGATCCCAAGAAAGTTTTAAAAGATTTAAATGAAGGTAAAATTATTCTGGCTGAGACCGATTCTTATTCTTTGACGACTGACATCGAAAATCAAATCAACCTAGACTCTCAAAGTTATGCGGAAATCTATTTCTATACAGTAGAAGAAATTGACCCTATCGTGACAAAATCAGTGCTTGGCGATGAAAGATATTTCAATCGAAAGTTTAAGAGTTTTTCTTATAGTGAAATACCCAGTCTCATTGGCACGTACGTTAAAATTGATTATTTTAACCATGCTAAAAAATCTAAAACAGCGAAGGGAAGAGTCTTAAGCTTTAGTGATCATATACTGGAGCTAAGTTTTAATGGCGGTCAGAATATTCAAAGAATTAATTTGATTCATACTGACATCAATCTAGAAGTTTTGAATGCAGATGCGGATTTATTGCGTAAAATTAACCAAGAAATGAATGCTCTCGATAATGAAGGAATTCTGACTTTAGAAGAGATGAAAGAAGAAGGGCTTCAACTTTCAAACGAAGATCCTACGAAAAATTACGAAAAAGAGCAAATTATTATAGAACAGCTATATTCGAGACAAGACGATATATAATTTCGTTATTCAGAAAAGATCATGGGATAAGCCTTATCCACATAACTATTAGAAATGTCCTCAAAAATTGTACTACGAGAGCGAGCCGTAGCCTTAAATTTATTGAGATTCTTTAAAATATGGCGTTGTTCTTGAAGGTTAAGACTACTGAGGTTTCGACCTGAACTATCTTGAGAAGAACTTTGTCCAAAAATTGGAAAAATACTATCATCTTTTGATTGATTACTTGAAGAGCGTGGTCTTTGGAATTGAGTCGGGTTAACTGAGTGAGCGCTGATCTTTTGAGTATTGCCTGTTGCTTCTTTCACTTTATCAGATTCGTTTTTGCTTGAGTTATTAATGTTGATATTTGGCGACTGACCATTTGACTTATTATCAGCATAACCAGCGGTATTATCGTTCGATCCACGAACTGAAGAGTTGCCACCTGTTCCTTGCCCTCGGACACTGCTGCTTGCTTCAGCTGGGTGTGAACGTGAGGTTGAGAGGTCACCGATGCTTCTGGTTTTTGGTTTAAAGGCAAAGACCTCTTTGTTGATGATATTAAACTGCCTTGCAGAAGTTCCATCATACTTGTGCTCATTGAGACAAGCGATGCGAGAATCTGTTTTATTGCCCAAGATTTTATAAGTGTTTTTAAGGTTATAGAGAGCTTCATAGATATAATTGTAGTAGTCTCCACGAGCACCATTCATTTTGTATTTTTTAAGATCTGGATAAGACCACTTGTCTTTATCGACCAGTTCTCCTCCAAAATAAGATTTGGGGTTTTTCTTACGGCTATGACCACTAAAATAGACGAGAGAAGCGAGCATACGGGCCTTTAAGTCTTTAAGAGTTTGCTCATGTTTTGAACAGCGATTGAGACTGTCTTCTTCTGGAATGAGTCCGTTCACGCAGCCGCTATAGATTTTGAGATCGGGATCAAAAAGAGAGTTTTCATACTTTTCTTCGAACTTAATTTTTTCAAAGCTTGCATGGACTAGACCATCGTATTCAATTTCTTTGAGAGGCATGGTGTAGCCATCGTCTTTTATATTGATTCCTTTCGCTTTTTTGATAATGGAATCGCGATAGATCATTGGGATGATAGGGCTAAGAAATACAGTTGAAAATAAAAAAGGACTGCGAATAGCTTCTCGGAAACGCTTTCTTTTTGTAATTGGTGTTAAAAGTGTAGGCGCATACTTTTTAAGAGAATTATCGGGAAAATCAAAAAGGTAGAGCTTCTTGTCGGCCAAGAGATTAGAGTGCCCTTGAATTTCTAGGAATTTCTCAATGCTACCTTCATTATATTTTTTTAGGAAATTATATTTTTTAGAGTCTTTAACACTTAAACGATACTTCCAGTTTTTATTGTCACTTCCAGCTTCGACATATTCATCGCGGACAGCTTGAAAACGGATGAAAATATCTTCATAAAGGGTGGCCATCTCTTGGTTATATTTGAGGCGCACTTGTTCGAGCTCTTTTAAGAGATCCATTTGAAGGTTATTGGCTGCCTTACTGGCGTAGAGATCTTTTTCTTTATAAGTTTTTCCTTTAAAAATAACTTCTTTTTCTGAATCAGGCTTAAGTGAAGAAAGTGTCTGGTAGTCTTCTCGAAATTCTTTGAGGTTATTATCAAAATTGACCACGATCTGGCTTCTTTTTTCGCTCATCTCTTTAGCAACGAGTTTTAACTTTTCAGTAAGAGAGTTGAAACTTCCATGCTCAGTATTATGGTTAGAGAAAAGATATTCAAAGGCCCGCATTGAAAGATTGAGTTCATAAAACAATTTTTGAAATTGTGGCTGAGAAGTGGCTCCATTATAACAGGGATCAGTGTTTTGATTGAGTAGTTGAGTGATGAGTTGAAACTCTCGATTTTTATAATAACTGGCTGGGAAACACTTCCCTTGAGCATTGGGAGTGAGACCTTCAGCACAGTGGAGTCCTCCCGAGGCGACTTCGCCTATGCCCGCTTTTCGACAAAAAAGCTTAGGCGCGCATTTATTATTTGAACACTTCAAAGAGGCGCAGTCCGTGTCTTTGGAGCAAGTTTCTTGGGCCCTTTTGGCCATAATATTAGTCGGGTAAAGAGCTCTAAGTGTATCGAGAAAATCGCTGTGTTCTTCATTGAGAACATCAATGTAATCAGAAGGCAGACAAGCTTCTCCCACTTGGCAGCCCGATTCACATTGATAAGTAGATACGACCTTGGAGACAAAGCTTCCGAGTTCGCTATCTGCAATGGTTTTACCTTGAGAGTTTTCAAGAATTTTGTTTTGATTCACGCATTGAAAATAAGCTTTTTCATCGGTAAGTTGTGCGCACATATTTTCAGCACATTCATTGAATAATTGGTATTTTTGAGCTTCATTACTGGTCTGAAGAAGACTCAAACACTGAGCGATTGTCCCCCCATATAAAGTGGATGATATAAGTATCGAAAATAGGGTGGAGATGACCAGTCTCATATATCTATTATAAAGCTCCAACAACTTGAATTTTTTATAGAAATCCTAGAAACCCTTGTTTATAGGCTTTTCGAAGCTTTAAGCAAGAGAAGGCACTGCCAACACAATAAGGCAGGTTTCCGCATATAGGCTCAAATTGAGAGAGGCTCACTTTTTGTAATCTTGACATCCCTTAAAATAACACCATTTTTAATATAAGAACGATCTCAAAACTCACACGACGTGAGACCTATTTAGGAGGGTTTTATGTATCAATTCGACTCAATTGTCCTTGGGAGTTTTAATATTGCCCAAAAGGAAGCGTCACAGAGAAAAAATTCAGAAATTTTCCCTGAGCATCTTTTATTAGGACTTATCCTCAATAAGTCGAGTTTTGCGTCTAGGGCCCTCAAAAAAGAGAAAGAAAAAGTATTGGCAGAGCTTTCTAAAAAGCCAAGTACCGGTACCGAAATTCCCCTCGAAAATCTTCGTCCCTCAACAGGATTGACCAAGTGGTTAACCATGGCCAGTGCGCACGTTGCAGAAAATGGAAGAACAGAAACTACCGAAAAAGATCTTCTCAAATTTATGCCGCAGATTTTCGCCCATTTAAATATCGATTACACGTCCCTCCATGCAAATGAAGAAGAAAGTGAAGTGCCTGATTTCTTAGTGAATCTCAATGAAAAGGCTAAGGTTGGAAAGTTAGACCCGGTGATTGGGCGTCGAAAAGAAATTCGCGCTGTGATGGAAATTTTAGGGCGTAGAAGCAAGAATAATCCTGTTTTAGTTGGACCTGCTGGAGTTGGGAAAACGGCGATTGTAGAAGGTTTGACTGGAGAAATAATTAAGAACTCCGTTCCCGATGTTCTCAAGGGGAAAACCGTTTATAGCTTGGATCTCGGAAGTTTGATGGCGGGAACAAAGTACCGCGGAGAATTTGAAGAGAAAATAAAAAAACTCATTGAATTTATAAAATCGCAGAATGGCGAGGCCATTCTTTTTATCGATGAAATTCACCAACTTGTTGGAGCAGGAAGAACAGACGGGGCCATGGATGCAGCCAATCTTTTAAAACCAGCTTTGGCCAGAGGAGAATTGCACGCCATTGGAGCGACAACTCCTGAAGAATTTCAAAAATACATTCTGGGAGACCCTGCCCTTGAGAGAAGGTTCCGAAGTGTTCCGGTTGATGAACCAAGTAAAGAAGATGCTATTGAGATTTTAATGGGGCTTAAAGAAAAGTTTGAAATGCACCATGGGATTCGCATCTCTGATGAAGCAATCTATGCTGCTGTCTATTTATCAGATCAGTATATCACTGATAAATTCTTACCCGATAAGGCCATTGATTTGATCGATGAAGCGGCGTCGGCCCTAAAACTTTCAGCTGAAGCAATGCCTCGAAGCTTAGAAGACTTGGAAGAAGAAATTAAATCCAAGCGAGTTCTCTCTAAAGTGGAAAAAGATAATAAAGAAATTTTAGTAGAGATTGATAAGCTTCAAAAAGAATTTGATATTGAAAAAAGTAAATGGGAAGAAGAAGTGATTTCTCTCAAAAAAGTTAGTGAGCTTAAAAATAAGATCGATCGCCATAAGTATGAATTAGAAGTTGCTGAACGTGAGGGAAATTATGAGGAAGCTGGAAAGTTAAAGTATTCGATCATTCCTGAACTGCAAACTGAACTTGAAAGCGTTGGTCATCTTTGGATTCTCTCTCGTGAGCATATTGCTGAGATTATCTCCAGACAAACAGGAATCCCGACTGAGAAAATACTTAAAGAAAAACAAGAACAGATTCTCAATATCGAAAAGTATCTCAATGAGCGAGTGTTTGGACAAAGTGAGCCCCTGCATGAAATCTCAGAAACTTTAATGAGCAGTTTTGCTGGGTTAAGTGATGAATCTCGACCCATGGGTTCATTTCTTTTACTCGGTCCGACAGGAGTAGGTAAAACAGAAACGGCTAAGAGCTTAGCGAAGTTTCTTTTTGATAATGAAAATAATGTTGTTCGATTGGATATGAGTGAGTATTCAGAAAAACACTCTGTTGCTAAATTGATCGGAGCCCCGGCCGGTTATGTCGGCTATGATGAGGGGGGTGTTCTTACTGAAGCCGTACGAAGAAAACCTTTTTCTATCGTTCTTTTCGATGAGATTGAAAAAGCGCATCCTGATTTCTCTGATATTTTGTTACAGATTCTGGACGATGGGAGATTAACAGATAATAAAGGGAGAACGATAAATTTTAAAAATACCATTATCATGATGACATCAAACTCTAAGAACCCTCAGTTAGACTTTAAACCTGAAGTTCTTGGTCGCATCGATGCCATATTGAATTATCATGCTCTTGATAAAGGTATCATGGAACAATTAGTAGGTAAGCAGCTCAGGCTTTTTAACGAAAGACTCAAAGTTAAGAGTTTAAATGTGAAACTCTCTGAAAACTTTAAAAACTTACTTTGTGATCGCGGTTATGATCCTCAGTATGGAGCGAGACCTTTAAATGCTGTTTTTAACAAATTCGTGATCCGTCCACTTTCGAAGAAGATTCTCCAAGGAGATCTCCCAGAGGGATCATTGGAGTTGGACTGGAAAGATGGTGAAATGAGTATGAGTCAGATTTAAAGCTTAAAAAAGCTATTTGATATCTTTGAAATAAGGTTTGAGTGAGTAATAAACGCGAGGAGCGACTTCATCTTTTTGGTGAAGTCCCCTTAAAATTAAAAACAGATCTTTACAATGAATTGTAGGGTTTCCTTTTTTAAAGCTTCCCTTTCCCTCTAAGTATTCAAGACATTTACTAGAATAAGATTCAAAAAGCTCTGGAAAATATTGAGCAAGATTTTTTGTAAGTAAGATGTGTTGAATGTTTTTAGTTTGAGAGAAAAGGTTATCAGGAACGGGATCAAGATTTGAAATCTTGGCCGCAATAGAATTTCGAGATTCCGGCTCTTTTTTTAAATCCATTAAGCGATTCCAACTCAAGTTATAGAGCTCAGATTTTTGAGGGCCATCAAGTAAATAGAGGATGGCAGCGAATGTTTTTTGTTCACTTGGAAGAGAACGATCAAGCTGGATAAGTTTAAAGGCCATTTCTTTTTTATCATGGGCTGAGTTTTTTTGAGAGATGATTTCAAAAAGATAAGGGCGATAAGTTTCCCAGCATTTGCGGTTCACAAATTGAGAGATTTTGATATCAAAATTATCGTCTAGTAATGTCTGCTGTTTTTCTAAAAGTTCTTGAAATTTATAAGAAATGATATTTTGAGACATCGAGGAATCGCAGAAGACGTGAGAGACCGGGGATTTATAAGCTTGCTCGGTAAAAAGATAGAGGTAGGCCATAAAATCGGGATAGGGCGAAATGAGGTGAGTCAGTGCTGACTGAGGTTTGGTGGCCTCCTCTTTAAAAGCATATAAGGATAGGGCTATTTGATAACCTAAATTAAAAAATTGCTTATTATTCTTCCAAAATTGATGAAGTATATTTTTCAGTTCTACAATTTCTTGTTCTGATTTTTTGGTTATGAGCTTAATTTCACTTTCTAGATAAAAAAGAGAGTACTGATTAAGTTTGAGCAGTAGGGTTTCGTTGGATCGAATAGCCGGCCAGGCTTGGATTTCCATAAAAATATCAAAGTCGATCCTGGGGACGATGAGGTTTTCGGGATCAAAGGTGGTGAGGTATTGGTCGGCTGATTTTTTGATAAGTTTTTCCCATCGATCGCCACGGTTTTGAGGGACAATGTCCTTTGCATGGAGAAAAAACTCACGAAATTCTTTGTTTTTTGCCAGCTGTTCGAGGTCTTCTATTTTATAAGCCCCGAAGGTAGAACTGAGGGGGATCAGTATGGCGCAAAGCACAGATAAAAGCCGTTTATAAAATAGAGAATTTTGAGTATAGCTATTATACATGCTCACAACTAAAAGCTTGAATGAATGGATGCAAATAGTCAATACGAACAAAAAGATTTAAAATCAAAACTCTTTTCAATAAATGAACAGTTTCTGCACGGGCGGGGAAGGTTACCGAACATGATTGATATAGTCGTTGAAGAAGTTAATGTCGGGGCTTATGAGAGCACACTTTTTTTCCCAAAAATCCTTGAAGATTCCGTCACGGAATTTAAGAAAGATTTAAAAGAAAAAATGGAAGAATGTTTTCACATTCTTGATGAGATGGGATCGCATTTTTATTTTGATCGACTGTTTTTAGGAAACAAGGCTTTTGGCTTTGCGATTCAAAAAGAACCCGCTAAATTTTATGTTTTCAGTTTGAATCTTAGTGATGAGCTTTTTTTAAATGAAGTTTACCGCTTTGATGGAGGAAACAAAGATGTAAATTTTGATCTTTTTTCCCAATTTATTGATGAAATTAAACAAATTAGTGATCAATGTGATCTTGCTAAAATTAACTATTTGACGGTCAAACACCAGCTCACACCTTACGGAAGTTCTACCTATACATTAACCGAGAGTTTTCAAAACGTTTTTAAAAGACAATTAGCCCTGCAAGATTTGTTGTTAGGGAAAATTAAAAACTATAAATTAACGTTTCTTGAAAAATTATCAGACTTTTCACTGGACCTAGCTGCTCGCTATGAACTTATTCGGGTTCATCTCTTGAAATTCTTGGCAGTGTTGCCTTGCTTAGACCACGACAAGAAAGGGAAGGAAGTCAAAAGAATTTTCTTAGAGTCGCTAGGCTCTTTTATCAACGACAATAAAAAGGCTGCTAAAAAAGAATTTTTAAAACCCATAAGACCATTTCCTTCTCATTATGTTCTATTGATCTATATGCTGAACTCTCTAGCGAGTTTAACTCCTGCATTTATTTTGGCTCCGATTATACGTTTCATGACTCGTTACATGGCCAAAAGATTCATCGCAGGAGAGAACATTAACGAGTCAAAGAATGTTTTAGAATCATTGATCAAAACTCAGCGTGATGCGACTGTCGATCAATTAGGAGAGATGGTCCTTACAGAACATGAAGCTGAAGACTATAAAAATAAAGTTCTTTCAATAATCAAGGGTTATAAAGAGATATACTCTCGTGGAGAGAAAAATAATGCAGGAATTTTAAAAGCCCACGTTTCTATTAAAGTAACTGCTCTTGCGAGTGATTTTCGAGTTCTCTCATTTGATTATTGTTACGAACAAGTGGCTCCACGATTAAAAGAAATTCTTTTAACGGCAAAAGAGGAAAATGTCTTTATTAATGTCGATGCTGAAAATTATCAGTATAGAGACATCGTTTGGAAAATATACAGTAAAGTGCTTGAAGAAGAAAAAGAACTTTACGATTGGGATCAAACAGGGATTGTTGTTCAAGCTTATCTCAAAGATGCCTTTCTACACCTGCAGCAGATTATAGAATTTTCGAGAATGCGCGAACAAAATATGCCTGTTCGACTTGTTAAAGGAGCTTACTGGGATGCTGAAACGATAGAAGCTAAGGCCCATAATGATGAAGCTCCGCAGTTTATCAATAAAGTCGAAACAGATATTCACTTTCGTCAGCTATGCCATTGTTTACTATCTGAAAAATATTTGCAGCTCTGTCTTGCCTCTCACAATATTCAAGATCATTGTTTTGCCGAAGCCTTAAGAGAAAAGCTTTATCCAGAGGCCAAGAATATTGAGCACCAGTGCCTGCATATGACTTATGAAGCACTCTCAGTTGGTCTCGCGAATTGTGGGTGGAGTGTTCGTAATTACGTACCTATCGGGGATTTGTTAGTGGGGATGGCTTATTTAGTTAGAAGAATTATGGAAAATTCTTCACAAGTTGGTTTTTTATCTCTAATGAGATCACATAAAAATTTTAAAGAAACAAAAGATTTAGCGAGTTTACTCGAGCAAAGCCTTTTGGATAAAAATTATCAACAAGAATTTAGAGTTGATGAAAAATCGGGGACATTTCAAAATAATCCACCTTTAAAATATTATCTGCACAATAAGTTTGATCGTTTCTTAGAAAAAATGACTGAAGTTGCGAAAAGTTTACCTTTAATCTATGAGAGTTCCCATGCACCTCATTTTGTCTATTCACCTTCTCACAAGGGAATGGTTATTGGGGCCATTAGACAGAGCTCTCGTAATGAGGCTGGAATTATAGTTCAAACGGCCAAGACAGCTTATTGTGAATCTTCTTGGAAAGATTCACTGCTATTGCGATTGCGAAGTTTAGTTATTGCTTCTCAAAAAATGCAAATGAAACGAGATGAGCTCGCATCTCTCATTGTGTATGAATCTGGAAAATCTGTTCTCGAGGCCCTTGCCGATGTTGATGAGGCCATTGATTTTATTAATTTTTATGTACGTGAAGAATATAAATTGAGAAATGAAAATGAATTAGTGACTTCAAGAGGAGTTGTGCTCGTCATAGCCCCTTGGAATTTCCCCTTAGCAATACCTTGCGGGATGACAGTGAGTGCACTCGTCACAGGAAACGCAGTTATTTTAAAACCAGCTGAGCAAACTCCACTTATTATACAGAAAATGAAAGAGATTTTTTACGAGGCAGGAATTCCTCAAGAAATATTTCAAGTCATAAATGGTCCGGGAGAAGAAATCGGTGATGAACTTGCTCAAAATAAAGATATTGGGGCCATCTTGTTTACAGGATCGAAACCCGTGGGAACAATGCTTTATGAAAATTATGGAGAAAAACTCTACGAGCATCCAGCTCTCAAAGAAAAATATTCACGTCTCGTTGTTGCCGAGATGGGAGGGAAAAACCCCATCATTGTGACCAATAACTGTGAACTTGATGAAACCATTACTGGAATTCTTTATTCTGCTTTTGCCCACGCGGGACAAAAATGTTCTGCTGCTTCAAGAATTATCATCGATTCAAAAATTAAAGAAGCCTTTCTCAATAGATTCGTTGAAGCCGTAAAGGCTGTAAAGATAGGACGTGCAGATGATTTCAGCACACTGATTAACCCACTTATTTCTGAAAAAGAGGTGGAGAGAATTTATAAAGTTCGCGAACAGATTCTTGATGAAATTAAACAATATGGCGGGCAAGTCCATGTGGATCTTGTAAAGTGGGAGGGGGAAGCTTGTTGTGTCGGACCTTTGGTCGTGGAATTGAATCGAGATAGATCTTTTGACAAGTCCAGTATGTCTCAAAAAGAACATTTCGCCCCAGTTGTTCATATTATTGAATATGAAAATTTAGACCAAGCTGTCGCGATTGCAAATTCCATTGAATATGGGTTAACAGCAGGAATCTATGCGCAGTCGCAAGATGATATCAACTACTTATCCAAAAATATAAAAGCTGGGAACATTTACGTTAATCGCCCCAATACGGGTGCTCGAGTGGCCATAGAACCTTTTGGAGGCTTTAAACTCTCTGGAACGGGACCAAAGGCCGGTGGTGTTGATTACCTTGTTCCTCTTCATGTAAAAATTAATGTTCACACCCAGAGAAAATCTATTTTTGATGAAGGATCCAATTATTACAAGACTTGGGGAGAGCTCGATCATCCTTATTTTGAGCAGCGAGTGGATTTAGTTCGCCAAGCAGTGAAAGCATCTAAGATAGAATTTCACAAAGAAAATATTTTTAAATTTATTGATCTGATAGAGAGTTACAACAAGAGACATTTTTTCCATATTAATAAGACCATCCCAGGGCAGATTTCATTTAATAGCTTTGATTTATTGCCAGAAAAGAATGTAACTTTACTGACTTCAGACAATCTCGAAGAGAATGCTTTAAAATTCGTTCTCCAAACCTATTTGAGAGGAGGAAAAAATCTTCTTCTATGCACTAATCAAGAGATTTATTCTTTGGTCTCTCTCTTTGCTAAAAGTATTGGTGATAGAGGGCTTGATGTACTCTATGCTTCTAAAGAATTAGTTTATAAAGTTTTAAAAGAAGAAACTTTTCAAGTTCTTTATATGGATTGTAATGAAGAAACATATGTTGAACTTGTTGGTAGTATTAACAAATTAAAAGAAGATAGCTTAGTAAAAATAATTTCGCCATTTAGTGTGGGGATTTTAGGTGATGAACAATGGATTAAGATGTTTAGTCTTACACGTTCATATGCCATCAATACAATGAGGCATGGGGCTTCTCTGCTACTGTCTTAACATTGTTTTCTTTTTCGAGCTCAGCTTTTTGGGTAAATGGATTGAGTCTGTAATCGATTTCTTTTACACACTGAAGCCATCGTTGGTATATATCATATGTTGGAGCAAAAATTTGAATTCCAACTTCGCGCTTTTCATCAGGCAACGGATTGACCCAAACAACCATGCATTTAAAATAAAATGAATATTGCTTATAACGGATAGCAATTTTTTCAGGAATGACTTCTGAAAAAGTTCCAGAGATAGTCATTTTAAAACCAGTGAGAGATAAATCATCAATAGATATAATTTCAGGAAGTTTATGAGGCATGCTTCCAAGAAAACTCGCGTGAATATTGAGCTCAGTTGTCTGATAGCGTGGAAAAAACCTTGTCGCCATGTTGATATATCTCTTGTTGGTAGTTCATAAAATAACTTATAAATTTTTGGGAAATGAAGTCATCATTCTTGAAAAGTAAGTTTTTCAGTTTGTAATTATCAAAGTGCCCTTTTGCGGTGTCGACATGAAAGATAATTATTTGTCTCGAGAATTCATTCCAGCGATGAATATAGCAAACTTCGTTTTGTTTTGATTTTTCATATAATTCTCTATCTTCAATATTGATGAGATTTTTTTTGACACTAAGAAAATGGCAAAGAGCTTCCAATTCATAAATGCGATAAGGGTAATTCTTTTTATATTTTGTGTCCGAATGAAGACAAATAAAGGGATAGAAATTGCCATGAGAAATGAAAAATGTCCATTTAAAGGGAGTGATACACTCGAGCATTTCATTAAAGAATTGTTCTTGAGTGTTTCTGTCGTGCATCTGAGCAGCCTCCTTGCGTCGTCATTCTCACTTTAATGTATCACTTTCTCGCCAAGATGAGAATAAGGTTCAAAAACACTCTGTAATGGTATTTGCTTCACTCTATCATCTGGTCCAAGTCTTTATTATCCTTAAGGGAGGGAGTCTTTGCAAGTACGACTAAAACCCTCTGCTATAGGGAGATAGTAATGAGTTCCTTTGAAGGGGTAAGAAATCTTTTAGAGTTAAAAGATCAAAACTCAAATAATGAGAATAAATTTTCTCGCTCACATATTCTCTATAATGTACACAATTATAAAAACTTAAAAGATATTTGTTCTCGGATCACGAAAAAAATTCAAGTTGAAACTCCAGTAGTTGCATTTTATTACAAGGGGCGATCTCTGAAATGGCTTTCAACACTTTGGTCGATTGCTAGTTATTTTGAATTTGAGAACAATAAAAAGGTTTGTCTCATTCAAGATATAGATGAAGTTCGAAAATTTTTTCCCCATTATCAAGAAAATAAATCAGTCGTTCTCGTTGGAAAAAATCAAACGATTAGTCATTTTCATTTAACGAATAATATTTCAGTAATTGATGTTAATGAACTAAGAGATCGGCTCCAAGAACTCGGTGATCTTCAAGAGTTTGAAATTTACTTTAATAAAATACTTTCAAGTTTCCAAATGTTTTTTTTAGGAATGAATATTGATCTAGAAGCAAATGAAAAGGACGATTTTTGGCGATTTCTTCTTTTACAATGTACTGGTGTGATCTATGTCTTTAAATTAAAAGAAGCAACATTTACTTTTGTTAACAAAGTAAGAAGAATATTTAAAAAGTTTAACCTTGTGGAGTTTGGAGCAATCATTGAGCAGAGTTCAAGCTGAAAAATTAAGAAGACTGATTGACCCTCGGTTTTTTATTAACTTACCACTTTTGGTAAGGTTGATATCACGATATCAAAAAATGGTAATCTTCATCGGTATTCTGTGTTTTGGGCTAGGGGGATACCTCTATCTTTTTCAAGAAACAATCTACGTGAAAATGACAAAGTTTCACTACCGCCAAGTTGATGCTGACCAGGTCGCTGAAATAGAGAAAATGAATCCGTTCAAGAAATCATCAGAAGATGACAAAATCGGGAAAGAATTCGGAAAATTAAAAGCTTTACTTCTTTCATGGGAATTTAACAACTCATTTATTCATAAAATTCTTAAATTAAATGAAACTGAACCTATTTATTTAGGAAAGAGAATGCTTTATAGCATTGATGATATTAAGAAATCTTGTGAGGGAGATAATCAATGTTTTACTAAAGAGCTCGCTGAGCAATTGACCAAAATGTATAATGTCAAAAAAAATGTCAACTCTGATGACTTTTCTTTGATTGCGAATGGGGGACATCGCAATACCGTGATTCATCTCTCTACAATTTTAAAAGAAGAAATCATCAAAGTCTTGAAGAGCGAAGAAGTTAATTATCTCGATTTAAAAATTACAATGGTTAAAAAGCTCATTTCCGAGAAGGAAACAATCCTAAAGAAACATGATCTTTCGGAACTTATCGAAAGAGAGGCTCAATATACAGCGAAATTAACTGAGTATAAAGAAAAGCAAACTGATTTAAACTTCAAATATAACACGCTTTTAAATAAGAGAAACGAAGTTGAATTAAAAATTGAAAGTATGAAAGCATCCTCTGGACAAAATAATGGAGATCAAAAGAGAATTGCTTATGAAAGCGTCAATTCACTTGAAGAAAAAATCGCCCTTTATCAAGAAAATATCATTATTTTAAAACAAGAAAATAAAGAAGGGCAGAATAACAATTTGATTGATTCACTAGAAGATGAAGTTAAGCGAATGCGGTTTAACTTGAGAACACTAGCATCGTCAGATAATGAAGCCCATACATTTCAAGAGTATATAAAACATCGAGAAAAGAATCTTCCCGAATTAACTATTGAAAAAAGTGTTTATAATAAATCAATGAATCGTATTAATAGTGAGATTGAAGATCTTGGTAAAAAGGTTGATTCAATGATAAAAGAGAAGAATCAAGTAGAGCAGAGAATTAAAATAATTCAACCGGTGGAAGATGCGATTGTTGAACTTCAAAAACGTCTCGAGCTTTTAGAGTTTAAAAGAAATACAGTGATACCAAGTCTTTCATTTTATGAGGACTATCCATACATTGAAGAGTTAAATTCCCATTCACTGAAAAAAATGATTTTCTTTTCAATGATATCTTTTGTCTTTATGAATCTTTTTTTCTTACTGTTCAGGTTCTTGTTCGATGATCGAGTCTATCACTACTCAGATTACAAGGAGACCTTCCCAGGATTAGAAGAAATAGGAAGTGTTGTTTCTTTTGATAGGTGATTATATGAATTTGAAGAGAGTGCTGTTTTTTATTTTATTTTTTCAGTTCAATGCGATTGGTGCCGAGGATATTGATATTCAAAATTTAGTTCTCCCAACTGAAATTAAAGAATTAAATAAAAAGCCAGGAGCTATATATTATTCACCAGGAAAAAAGAAAAGTGCTCTTGTTCCCACGAATATTTGGGGTGAAATCAAAAACCCAGGACTGCATTACATCCCTCAAAATACTAATCTCATCAAAGGCCTCTCTCTCGCTGGAGGGACTACGGGGGATGCTAATTTAGATGAAATCTACGTTTCGAGACGGGTTGAAGGGAAATGGACAAAACACCGCTTCGATCTGACAGAAGGCGGAGAACTTGAAGCCTTTAAGTTTGACTTAGAAGCTGGTGACGTGGTCTTTGTCAAAAAAGAGCGCTTCTATGAAAATCGCACTTACTATACTAGTTTAATATCTGTAATCGCAACAGTTCTTTCGACTATACTCATATACGAACAAGTTAACGATTAGTAGCTACTCATTTTTAAGATTTTAAAAATTTTTGTGGATCAAAAACTTGGGGAGCTGTTTTGCTTTTGTCGAGAATATGCTGATAGATCTCGAATACTTCAGAAGCCGTGCGGTTGATATCAAACATGATTGATGCCAGCTCACGACCTTTTTGTGCACATTTTTTATAAAAATCGTAGTTGGATTTAATTTCTAGAATTTTATTCGTAATATCTAAAGGTGAGCGGCTCTCGAGCAAACTACCAGTTTGTTTTTCAAACACCAGCTCTGGAATACCTCCAGTAGGAGTGGCCAATACGGGAACTTCGAGTAGCATGGCTTCCAAAACTCCCCCACAGTTCTCTGAATATGGAATGTGGATGAGGAGGTCAAGGTTTTGGAGTGCTTTGTTCGCTTCAGTTCCTGCAATTCGACCAGTGAAATGGATCTGTGATGAATTGCTAGAGGCTAAAAGTTGCAGTTTCTTTTCATATTTTATTTTATTGTTCCATGCACATCCCATAATGAGAGCATGAATGTCTGTGTTTTCTTTGAAGCAATATTGGCAAGCTTTTATAAGATCTTCATGCCCCTTAATCCCATAGGTTTGGCCCAGGTAGAGTTTAGGAGCATACATATAGTTGAGATTTCCAACGACAAATGAATCTTTCGGAATATTCATTCTTAATCGTAAATTCTCACTGCGTCCGGGCAAAAATTGGGAATAGTCATTGCCATAATAACTTAGAAAAAGTTTATTATCAGCGATGCCATTTTTTTTATATATTTTTTTTATATATTTGCTAGAGCAAATCCAATAATCTTGAGAATCAGAAAATGAAATATCCCAAAGTTTAAAAAAAGGACTTTCAAGATGTAGTGGACCAGGAACTTGAAATACTTTTGGAATAGCAAGACCTTGCAAGGCACTTCTCATCATCATCGAGGTCCCAAAAAAGTGACTGTGAATAAGATTCGGTTTAATTCTTTCAATAATTTTGAGAAAGTGTGATTTTAGCCCTGGGTATTTCCATGGGGACTTTATTGGAATATCAAAATTGAGAATATGGATTTTGGTACCAGATTTTTCCCAAGAACTGTAAAAAGGTCCTTGGTTGTCGGGTAGCAGGACATGGACTTCCACTCCTTTTTGAAGCAAAACTTTCGCTTGTTGAAGTGCCCACGAAGCACCATGTGTTGTTTTAACGAGATGAAGTACTTTCAAAAAAATTTTTTCCTTGAGCTTGTGAAGTTAAAATCCTATAGAATCGAGAACTGAGGTGTATGACAACATAAAATATTATTGCGTAGAGATTTCCCTTAAAAAAAGCTAGGCTGTCATTTCGTAGAGAATACATGGAAAAGCTCAAATAAAATGTGCTGAAATAAAGCATCATAGGATGGCGATCAATATTGTTATAAATAATTCTTTGAATGACTGTGATAAAGAAGAAAGTTCCAAAAACTCCTGCTAGGCCAAAATTCATAAAACCTTCTGCATCGAGGGCAAAACCATAACCTGAGTTACTGGCAGGAGCGTACATTTCCTTAAACCAGCTAACTGTGTTGAAATCAGTGTGATAAATCCAACTCGGGATAAGATTTATGAAACTATTAAGGTATGTAAAACCATTAAAGCTAGAGATATTGAGTTCAAGATACTTTATAACATTGGTGTTTATAAAAAGAATAGATCCTTGATTGAGTAGGGCTTCTATTATACTTTCAGAACCTTGACTTGCATCTCGAAGTAAAAAGACACCGACGGCCCCTATAAGCATCCAAATCATGAAAAACGAATAAAGAATGATTTTTTTTCGACTTTGCTTGAATAATAAAAGATTGTGGATGAGTATACTTGTGAATAGAAAAACAAAGTCTCTTTCACCTGTCATTAAACAATAACATAGATAGAGTGCTAAATTAAGAGTGAAAAATTTAAAGGTTAGTTTCTTTTTGTCTAAAATTAAATAGTAGGCAATGAGAAAGTTTTGAATGAGAAGATAGGGATAGTGTAACGAAGGACCAACAAATGCAACTCTTTCAACTTTTGAGAGAGAATCCCCTGTAAGTAAGAGAAGAACAATTTGATAAAGGCTAAAAACAATAAGTAAAATTAATAATGGCTTCAAGCTTGTGACGTCATAGTGTTTAATAGTGAGATTTTTTTCTTTGTAATTTAAATTTTTAAATATAAATGAAAGACTGCACATCGTAAGAATACCGATAAAAAATATTTTACAGGCCATGGGAATATACTCTTGAACAATACCAAAGTAGATGGGAGCCCCAAGGTGGTAGTTGATCACAGTTCCAAATGTAAAAAAATAGTAAAAAATGATGAGAATATTCATGGGGTCTTTGAAATGAATCAAAAGCTTGATGACAATAATCAAGCTTGATAACCATAGATAGAACTCATAACTTTCTTGCATGCCTTTATTATACCTACCAACTTTGTAGTTGCACTCACAAAAAAAATAGACTCATTTGATTAAGTTCCTCAACTGATTGTTTTTCTCAAGTGTTAAGATTTCATTAAGAGCGACTAATTATCTTCTTTCAATTTACCGATAAATTAGACATGAAATTTCTCGGCTTACTGAGTGCTAAATATGCCTATTTTCTAGATTTTATGTTTCTTGCAGGAAGCTATCTTTTCTTTTTTGATAACTTTACTTTCGATCGAGCTTTTGTGTACACAGGCGTAACACTTTTTGTGAACCACTTCTTTAATATATACAAGATTCACTGGAGCCTCTTTTCGTTCAACAATCTTGAAAATCATTTTTTAAGTATGATTGGATCAGTTGGATTTTTACTTATATACAATGCATCCATTGATGCTAAGTCTTTAACAGTCTCTCAAGTTCTTATTACCCACTTTAGCGGTCATTGTGTTCTCTTAGCACTTAGGTTCGTCAGTCGCTGGGGGCATTTTAAGTTAAGAGATTTAAAAACAGGTAAACAGAAGAATCGAAAAATCCTTTGTTATGGGAGTGAAAAAGCAACTCTTGGTTTTATTGATTTTGTACTGAAAGGACCACTTAGAACATTCGAAATTGTTGGATTTCTTGATGACAATATTGAAAATGTTGGTCATTACATTCACAATAAAAAAATTCTAGGAACTCTAAAGAATATTGAAGATGTGGCTATTAAATACAAAGTCACCGATGTCGTTATTTCAAGTTCAAGAGTTGCTCCGGAAAAAATTAGTGAAGTCCTTCAAGTTTGCTTTAAACTAGGCTTGAAAGTTACGCGTATTCAAGAAAATATTTTGCCAGATGGAAGAAGTGGAATAAGTAACGTCTTAAGGCCCTTAAATCTAGAAGATCTTTTAGAACGTAAAAGGGTTCAAGTCGATCTCCTCGACTTTAAAAATGAAATTCAGAAAAAGGCCGTGATTGTTACAGGTGCCGGTGGTTCTATTGGAAGTGAAATTGCTCGTCAAGTCCTTGATAAAGAACCTGCTCAAGTCTATCTTATTGAGCATTCGGAGTATAATCTTTTTAAAATCTTTAATGAGCTTCAAGAAGAATATCCTTCTTTAAAAAAGCGAATTATTCCTGTTCTACTAGGGATTGAAAACGAAGATCAAGTTCAAGAGATTTTTGAAGAAATAAAGCCTGACGTGGTTTTTCATGCAGCTGCTTACAAGCATGTGCATCTGCTTGAAATGAATCCATTCAGCGCAATTATTAATAATATTAACGGAACTCTTAATGTTTTGAAACATGCGGCTCAGAACGGAGTTAATAAGTTCGTCCTAATTTCAACTGATAAAGCAGTGAATCCAACTAGTGTCATGGGTGCGAGTAAAAGAATTTGTGAATTGTTGGTTTCTTCTTATGCAAGAAAATTTAATGAATCGACATTCTGCTCAGTTCGTTTCGGAAATGTTCTTGGAAGTAGTGGAAGCCTAATACCTATCCTTGAAGAAAAAATTATTAATAACCAACCACTAACAATAACAGATGAACGGATGAAAAGATATTTTATGCTTATCCCGGAAGCTGTTTCACTGGTTTTAAAAGCATCGATGATTGCAGAGTCAGGGGATATACTTGTCCTCAAAATGGGTGAGCCCGTTAAAATACTTGATATTGCAAAAAAACTTTTACTACTCAAAGGTAAATCAGAACAAGAGGTGCCTCTCATTTTTACGGGAATGAAAAAGGGGGAAAAACTTGTAGAAGAACTTTATCTCAAAGGTGATGAACTAAACACCACTCATGAAGATATCCTAGTTTTACCAGAATCTCGAGATCGACAATTTAAAAATGTTATTGAGAGAACGGAACAATATGCAATAGAAATGATTGAACTTGCATTGAATAACGATGCTCGGGCCATCGAAATGCTTTGGACTTTATTGGAAAATGAAATTAGTCATAAGGAAATAAAATTTGAAAAGGCTATTTGATATTGTCTTCTCATTCGCTGTTTTGACAATCTTTTCACCCATCTATTTGGTGCTTGGGACACTTGTCTTATTGACAATGGGTAGACCTATTTTCTTTCGCCAAAAAAGAATTGGCTATAAAGGAAAAACCTTCTCAATCTTAAAGTTTAGAACAATGAAGAATGATAGCTCTCTTGTTGAAAAAGATCGAGTAACTTTCTTTGGTAAGTTATTGAGAAAAACAAGTCTCGATGAGTTGCCAGAGTTTATCAATGTTCTCAAAGGTGAGATGAGTGTTGTTGGACCACGGCCTCTCTTAGAAGAGTATGTACCTTTTTATTCCGCAGAACAGATGAAAAGACACGACGTTCTTCCTGGGCTGACAGGGCTTGCGCAAATATCTGGAAGAAATAAGCTTTCCTGGGACGAGAAGTTCGAATATGACTTACAGTATGTCACCAGACAGTCCCTGTGGTTTGACATTAAAATAATTGTACAGACCGTTTTTAAAATATTTAGCTTTAAAGAGACGAATGCGACTGATTCTCTCTCGATGGAAAGATTTGATAAGCCTATTTTTATTATTGGAGCTGGAGGGCATTCGAAAGTTGTGAGGGCTTGCATTGAAGATTTAGGATTTAAAGTCCATGGCTATTACGATGATAGGCTAGAAGTCGGGTCCTTTCATCTCGGAACTCCAGTTATTGGAAGCATTTCCGATTTAAAAGATGCAAAGTCTCATGGTTTTTATGTGATTGCGATCGGATCAAATGATGTAAGGCAAGAAATTGCAAACGAATTTGATCTCAATTGGAAATCATTTATTCATCCTACTGCTTATGTTCATCATTCAGTAAAGATTGGTCAGGGGACAGTGATCCTACACGAATCTCATGTTGGACCCTATAGCGAAATTGGAGATCACTGTATCATCAATACTAAATCTATTGTTGAACATGATTGTGAGATTGAAGACTTCTCCCATATTGCTCCAGGGACTGTCCTCGGAGGATCTGTTTCTATTGGTCAAGGGACATTAGTAGGACTCAATTCCACAGTTCTTTTGAATAAAAAAATTGGAAGAAATGTTATAGTGGGAGGGAATTCAGTTGTTACCAAAGATTTGGCTAGCGATAAAACATATTGTGGAAACCCAGCAAGAGAATTGTCGAAAGAAATTGAATTAATGACAAAAGGCTCGCGAATTCAGATGGCAGCGCCTTTGATTGAAGAAGATGACCTCAATGCTGTTATGGACGTTTTGAAAAGTGGATGCCTTTCTCTTGGGCCGAAGAAAAATGAATTTGAATCAGAGTTCGCGAAATATATAGGAGCCAAACATGCCTTGGCCGTGACCTCAGGAACGACGGCTCTTCATTTGGCACTTCTTGTGATTGGTGTAGGACCAGGAGATGAAGTCTTGGTTCCATCGTACACCTTTATTTCATCGGTGAATGTTATTTTTTATGTTGGAGCAACTCCAGTTTTTGTCGATGTTGATCCTGAAACATATTGTTTTGATATTAAAGACGCTGAAGAAAAAATTAGTCCTCGAACTAAAGCACTTATTGCTGTCGATGTCTTCGGTCACCCTGCTGACTGGGAAAATATTAATACATTTGCTAAAAAACACAATATTGCGACTATTGATGATTCCTGTGAGGCTATTGGGGCGACCATAAATCAAAGGAAAGTTGGAACGTTTGCTGATTTTTCTTGTTTTGCATTTTACCCCAATAAACAAATGACAACTGGTGAGGGGGGAATACTCATTACTGATGATTCAAAATCCTTCCAATTGGCTGAAGCACTTCACAATCAAGGGCGAGAAGGGATGGGGTCTTGGCTAAGTCACAAGTATCTTGGGTATAATTATCGAATGGATGAAATGAGCGCAAGTCTAGGGATTACCCAACTTCAAAAGATCGAAAAGATATTAGAAAAAAGAGAGCGCATGGCCGGCTATTACTACAAATATTTAAAAGATAATCCGTTTATCAGCACTCAAGTGATCAAGCCCAATGTGAAGATGAGTTGGTTCGTGTATGTCGTTAAGGTGACAATCCCTGTGGGCATTGAAGAAATTATTGCGGAACTCGATGAAAGAGGAATTCCGGCAAGAGCTTATTTTACGCCAGTTCACGACCAGCCATATATTGCAAAGTATAATACGCGTGGTTCAGACAATCTTCCGGTAACGAATGCGATTACCAATAGAACTCTGGCTCTTCCTTTCAGTTATTCTATGAAAGAAGAGGATTTTAAATATGTAGCAGAAGCACTCTATGAGATTATTTCTCGCAAGAATGTTGTCCAAGCAGCGTAAAGTCGATATAATGGCGATGATCAAATATTTATAGTGAGTCACAGTGAGCCAATTTAATTTAGATAAATTATTACAAGAGCAAAACACTTGGTTAGTTACAGGATGCGCGGGATTTATTGGTTCACACTTGATTGAAAATCTTTTACTTCATGGTCAAAAAGTTATTGGTGTTGATAATTTTCTTACTGGTCATAGGCACAATATTGAAGATGTTTTACAACATACAAAGCAAAGCGAAAACTTTGAGTTTGTAGAGCACGATTTGGCAGTCGATTGCGATTTAAAAGCTTTAGAATCTTTTGATGTTGATTATATTCTTCATCAAGCAGCTCTAGGCTCTGTTCCACGTTCGATCGAAAATCCTTTAAATACTCACCTCTGCAATGTGGATGCTTTTATCTATATGCTCGAGTTCGCTAAAAGAAAAAATGTTAAGAAATTTGTCTACGCTTCTTCCAGTTCTGTTTATGGTGATCATCCCGCATTGCCTAAGCAAGAAGAAAACATTGGGAAAACTCTTTCCCCTTATGCTGCTACTAAGAGAATAGATG
This sequence comes from Halobacteriovoraceae bacterium, assembly GCA_020635135.1. Lineage (GTDB taxonomy): Bacteria > Bdellovibrionota > Bacteriovoracia > Bacteriovoracales > Bacteriovoracaceae > JACKAJ01. The sequence continues at coordinate 232,937 of JACKAJ010000015.1, read as the reverse complement.
AAGTGTATGCGGATACTTTTTCAAAATGCTACTCCCTTGATTGTGTTGGATTGCGCTATTTTAATGTCTTCGGAAAGCGGCAAGACCCTCATGGTGCTTATGCAGCGGTCATCCCTCGCTGGGTATCTTCATTAATCCATAAAGACCCAATTGAAATTTATGGTGATGGCGAAACTAGCCGAGATTTTTGTTATGTTCAAAATGTTGTTCAGGCGAATATCTTAGCCGCCCTCAAAAATAATTCCCAAAGTAATGATATCTATAATGTGGCCTGTAGCGAACGGACGACATTAAATGAACTTAAAGATATCATCATTCAACTCCTTAAAGATAAGGGAATTGAAGTCAATTCTGAAAATATTTTTTACAAAGATTTTCGTCCAGGGGATGTTAGACACTCTCTTGCCGATATTTCTAGAGCTAAAAAACAAATAGGCTATTTGCCCACTCATTTTATTCGTGAAGGTCTAAGCGAGGCGATTGAGTGGTATATTGCTAATTCATGACCATTGAAAAAAAACATTCCTTAGTTATTACTTGTGAAATTAGACTCTATCAAACCCCTGATGGAAAAACTTGGACAGAAAATCATTTTGATTATGAGTTTTGGCAACGTTACTTGCAAGTCTTTAAAAGCATGAAGGTGGTTGTGAGGGTCAAAAATGTGGATTCATCAATGAGTTCTTGGAAAAGAGTTGATGGATCAGGTGTTGAGGTTGTGGCACTTCCTTATTATATTGGTCCAATAGGTTTTCTTAAAAACTATTTTCAATTAAAAAAAATTCTTAAAAATTTGGTGAATCCCAATGATAAATACATCATGAGAGTAGCTTCTGTTATTGGAAGTTTATTGCAGCCAATTTTAGTCAAAAATAATATTCCGTATGCTGTAGAAATAGTAGGGGATCCATGGGAAGTTTTTGGCAAAGGTGTCTTTCACCATCCCCTTCGTATATTTTTTAAGTATTATTTAACTTGGAAATTAAAAAAAATATGTAGAGAAGCTCAAGCTGGATCTTACGTTACTCAAGAAGTTTTACAAAAGAGATACCCCTTGTCTTCAGGTGCTATGAGTATCGGAGTTTCGACTATCAATCTCAAAAGTGATGATCTCGCTAAAGAAAGTAAAGTTCTTGAAAATGATAAAAAAGAGTTTACGCTAGTAAATATTGGAAGCCTCGAATATATGGTTAAAGGAACTGATATCCTTCTCAGATCCTTGGCCATCTTAAAAGATTTAAACCCTCAAAAAAAATTTCAATTAAAAATTTGTGGTGATGGACGTTATCGAAAATTTCATGAAGAACTTGCGAGTGCATTAAAGCTAAATGACCTTGTCGAATTCATTGGTACTTTGCCAAGCGGAAATGCTATTCGCGATTTTTTGGATTCAGGAGATATTTTTGTTCTTCCTAGTCGAAGTGAGGGACTACCTCGAGTCGTTATTGAGGCTATGAGTCGCGGCCTTTTTTGCTTGGGAAGCAATACAGGTGGATTTCTTGAGTTGCTTGAAGAACAATGCCGTGTTGAAGTGGGAAATGCCCAAGCACTGGCGGAGCTTATAAATAATTCAACTGATAATATTTCTCAACTAAATGAGGTTGCTGCTCGCAATCTCGAAAAATCAAAGGCTTATCTTCAGGATATTCTCAACACCAGAAGAACTCAGTTCTATCAATATATTGCAAACCATTAATTTCTTAAGCCCAAGGGCTTTTTCCCTATGTTTCTCTAGCACTTCAACCATTATAATAATGTGAGAGGAGAACTGTTTTATGGATAGGAATAGTCAGATAAATGCTTTTAAGAAAAAAAATGTTCGAGAGAATTTTTTCTTTGGTTCTAAGGCCATTATCAATCATAAATTTCAATTTCGCTTAGTCTTTGCGAATCTTTTTATACTAACTTGTTTTTTTGCTTCAACCTTAGCTTTTATCTCTTATAAAATTGATAAATTAAATCTGCAGCAAATTTCTAATGAAATTCTTAAGGTTGAATTTATGATTCCGATTACGGCTATTTTTGTTGTATTCACTGTCTTTTCGATTATTTTGAATCTCTACCAATCTTTTAAGGCATCAGCTCCAATTTATAGACTCTGCCGTTATCTAAAAGATGTTGCGAGTACTCAAGAAATACTTCCCTTAAGCTTTCGAAAAAAAGATTATTATCAAGAATTACCACCACTGGTGATTGAAGCTTTTATGCGACTAAAGGAAAAAGGAACAGCTACAAATATCGAGCTTACTCAAAAAAAATCAAAAGCTTCATGATTGAGCTCGATGCTCATTCACAATCATATTTTTTCTTTCTTCAATACTTAATTGCTGTAAACCCTTTAGATCTTTAACTTTTGTGTTAAAGACATGTTTTTGATCTAAAAAGTTTTCATCAATTTCTGTTTCTGAAAAATCTAAATTCTTATTGGCCCAAACTTCATCAACTTTTTTGATAGGAGTGAAATGAGGTGCTGTTAAGAGAACTTCAGGGGTTTGAGTCAAAATTTCAGAGATACCAATGACTGCCTTTATAAACGTATCTAGTTCTTTTTTAGAAAAACTTTCAGTTGGTTCAATCATAAGCCCAAAAACCTCAGGGAAAGCAACTGTTGGCGCATGAAAGCCAAAATCTAAAAATAGTTTTCCAATCCTTGCAATAATTTGAGCTTTCGGCATTCCTATTGACTCTATTCTTGCAAACATCTCAGGAGTTAGTGTGATGATAAATTCATGCATCCTTGGAACATTTTCAGATTGAAAGGGGAGCGTTGGGTAAAAACCTTTAAGACATTTGAATATATAGCGGGCACTTAACACTGCATAACTCGACATTTTGGCGACGCCTTCTCCACCGAGAGCTTTCAAGTAAGTATAGCAGCGAACTTTGTGAGCAAAATTTCCCCAATGCCGATGAAAACTACCAATACTTTTAGGTGCAGTTGTAGGGAGGTATTTTCCATTTTTTAATTCAATTTGCTTTCCAGGAAGATAGTCTTTAAGTTTGTCACTGACAGCGACAATCGCATCGCCAGGACCTCCACCTCCATGAGGAATCGTCCAAGTCTTATGAAGATTATTGTGAACGGCATCGACACCAATTTTAGAGAGATCGACTATTCCTGCAATGGCATTCATGTTAGCTCCATCCATATACACGAGACCGCCGCATTGGTGAATGAGCTCACTCATCTTCTTAAATTGGCTTTCGAAAATGCCTGCCGTGTTTGGATTCGTAACCATTATTCCAGCAATTCGAGGTCCAAATTCTTTGATGAGAGAATCAAGTTCAGAGAGAACGATTTGACCATGTGAGGTTGCCGTCAGATTTTTGATTTGATAGCCAGCGACAGCAGCAGTCGCAGGGTTTGTCCCATGAGCAGAGGTCGGTATTAAGATGATATCACGCTTTTCTTTGCGATCGCGATGATAAGCTTGAAATAATTTTAACCCAACAAGTTCGCCTTGAGCCCCAGCAACTGGTTGAGTTGTGACTGCCGACAACCCTGTTATTGTTTTAAACATTTCTTGAATTTCATAAAGCAGTTGTAAATTACCTTGAACTTTGTCCGTATGAGATTGAGGGTGTGTTTGAGTAAACCCTTTAAAAGAAGCACAGAAGTCGTTTACATAAGGATTGTATTTCATGGTACATGAACCAAGAGGGTAAATACCATCATCAGGACTTACGTTGAGTGATCCTAATCTTTTATAATAAGCAAGGATCTTTTCTTCAGAAAATTGAGGGAGAACAACCGAGTTTTTTCTTAAATATTTTTCAGATAAATCAAAAGTTTCTCTTTCATTACCGTTGGTTTCAGGAAATTCTTTATGAAAAAACTGGATGAGTTGATCTATTTCTTTTTTAGTTTGCGTATCATTAAAGAAAATTTTAAGAAGGCTCTTTTGTCCAGCAACTCTATCACTAACATTGATTCCAATTTCAATATTTTCTTTAAGAGATTTGGAAATCAGCTCTTCAATACTGTGTGCTAACTCAAGTGTCACTTCGTTAACAAAGGCTGTTCCAAAAGCGAGCTTGATCCCTTTGCGATCGAGAATTTCGTTGAGAAAGTACAGAGCATTTTCTCTCGATTTTTGAACTTTTTGAGTTAAACCACGATCTCCCCATGCGAGAAGGTTCGCTCCAGCAAGCGTGGCCACAAATGATTGGTTAGAGCAAATATTAGAAGTGGCTTTTTCTCTGCGAATGTGTTGTTCTCGAGTAGAGAGGACCATGACCTTACAAGGGTTGCCAGCAATGTCTTGTGCTTTCCCTACAAAGCGTCCAGGAGTACTGCGAATATTATTTTTAACTTTATCGTTATAGCGGACACCAAAAATTCCTAGGCCAGGACCTCCAAAGTTTTTATCAAGAGCGAGGTGCTGTCCCTCGGCAACAATAAGATCGGCACCTTCCGCATTTTGTCCGTATTCTGCTGGGGGTTTTAAAAAATTATTGGAAATCAACATGGGATCAAATAAAGCAATACTTAAACAATTATGAGCTCTTGCAAGATCTGTTAATGTGTCGACGTCTTCGAGTGTTCCTAGACTGGTAACTTGAGAAAAAGCGAGAGCGGCAACTTTGTTGGCATTTTCTTCAAAATATTTACTCAATTCACTTTGTGAAGCACAAGCTGTGTCAGGATCCAGTGGGAGATAATCAATAACCAAATTTGTGTTTTGGCATAAAGTTTCAAGAACTTCTTTATCACCTGGGTAGAGAGAATCCACAACTAAAATTTTATTCTTATTGCGATTAATCCTTAGGGCACATTGAATCGCTTCGTAGAGACAAGTCGACCTTTCATAAAGTGAAGCATTGATGGCTTCAAATCCTGTGAGTTTGGACAAATAGGTTTGATAGATCCAAAGAGTTTGCAAAGTTCCTTGAGATCGCTCTGGTTGATAAGGTGTATAGGCCGTAGTCAAACCCCGTATAGAGCAAAGTTCTTGTACCTGTTTGGGTATCTGGTAGTGAGGGAGCCCATCACCAATAAAACAGGCAAGTTTTTCATTTTTTTCCGAGAGCATGTAAACATGCTTAACAAGATCTTCATAAGCCAATTCTTGACCGAGAGCTGGAGGAGATGGGAACTTGTTGTCTTGGTCAATATGGGAATAGACATCTTTTAGAGAATCAATTCCGAGTTCATTTAAAATTTCTGTAATATCGTTTTCATTGGCTTTGATATAGTATTGGCAGCTTTCTCTATCGAGAGAATTGAGGTCGTAAGGGTAGGTTGGTACTTGAGACATATTCTATCACTCCGCTTTTTAGCTTTAGATTTTATGTGATATGCTGACTATATGTCATCAGCAATTTTTAAGCTCAAATCAGCGTCTGAGTGGGAGTACTACCCCCTGGCAGAGCTCCTAAAAAATACAGATCTCTCAAAAAAATTCCAAGAGAAATATCCTAAGGAAGCGGATCTTTTAAATTCAAGCATCCCAGCACAGCTCGAGAAATTCAACCTCCTTGACTCTCAGTTTCAACTGGTGGGGCACCTCGGACGCCTCGGTTTTTTAGAGATAGGAGAAAAGGAGCAACGTCCTGCATTTATTGACATCGATGAGAAGCTCATATACCACGAACGTTTTTACCAAAGAGCAGCGTTTAGCCGGGAACCACTTTACAAGGCTTTGGCTTGCTCAAAGTATCGCTGTGTTTGGGACGCATCAGGGGGTTTTTTAGGGGATACTCTCTTGCTGTTAGCTTGGGGATTGTCCGTTAAAACATTTGAACTCAATCCACTTATCAATGTTTTGATAGTCAATGCTGTGGAAAACTCGCAGCGTATAGCTGAATTTCCCTTCACTCACTGCCCCCATATGTTCCAGTGGAGTGATTTAGAATCTGCGAGCAATGAGCTGGTCGTGATTTATGATCCTTACTACGAAGAGACGGCAAGCAAGAGAAAGACTCACAAAAATATGCAAGTTTTAAGAAAATTGAAACTTGAAAGTGAATTTTTAAGTCCCCCTGAATTTAAAGCGAATGCATTGCTCAAGCGTGTGGTGGTGAAGAGGGCCCTCGGCGCACAAGAACTGTGGCCTCATACGAATTTAAAATTTAAGGGGAAATCGACTCGCTATGATTGTTATTTTTAATTCCTTGGAGATATCTTTCGACGATCCTTAGGGTTTGCCTTCCATATTCTTCCATTGGAAATTCACTCTCAGTCAAAGCCAATATTATATTGCCATTGATAATACTCAAAACAAATGTTGAAGCATCTTGCAAGTCTTGAGGGGGGAGAGTGACTCCGCTTTCATCCATATAGTGTAGGAGCAAGGTGCGAATTTTATCGAGACTGTATTCGCGTATGATTCTTAAAAGCTTTTTGTAGCGCTCATCATGAGAAGCCTTGTAATAAAAATGAAGCCAAATGCTAAAACGAGCGGGGCTCTTTTTTGCCAAAATAAAATACGATTGAACATAACTTCGCAAGTGTGCCGTGTGATTGACGATTGTCTTACTTTCAAACTTTCGCAAAGCTTCAAGAAATTCATTGAGGATGCTTTCTATGACCGAATAGCAAACTTCATCGAGAGATTTAAAGTGGTACAAAATGAGAGAGTGATTGATTTTGGCATCTTCGGCAATGTCAATAAGCTTGGTCTGGGCCACTCCCTTTCTAGCAAAACAGCGAATGGCACTTTCTATAATTTTACTCTTAGTCTTACTTTTCTTGGAAGAAAGACTTGTCGTTTCTTTTTTCATGTTGTTTATAGAAGACTCAGTGTAGTATAGTTCACTCATTGTGTGAATTATTTATCGGTTATAATCTCAAGGAGATTTCTTCATGCCTAAGTATGATGTTTATGCAATTGGCAATGCACTCGTCGACTATGAATACGAAGTCAAAGATGCTTTTTTACAAGAATTGGGAATTTCCAAGGGGCATATGACGCTTATTGACGAAATGCGAGGAACTGAAATTGCACAAAAAGTAGGAAAAAATCCCAAAAAGAAGCAATCGGGTGGTTCTGCTGCTAATACTATTATTGCTCTTTCTCAATTAGGGGGGAGTGGTTATTACTGTTGTAAAGTAGCCGATGATGAAGCTGGTAAATTTTATCTCGACGATTTGACCTCTAACCAGGTCGGGCATCAAAAAGAAATCACCAGTTATGCTACCGATAAAACTGGTCGATGCTATGTGTTTGTTACTCCCGATGCTGAACGCACGATGAATACATTTTTAGGAGTTACAAGTCGTTTTTCTAAACTTGAACTTAACGAATCAGAATTAAAGCAGGCTGAATATCTTTATATTGAAGGTTACTTGGTGGCGAGTCCGACTGCGACCGAAGCGATCTTTGAATCAATTGCTCAAGCGAAAAAATATGGTGTTAAAATTGCGCTTACACTTTCAGACCCAGGGATTGTCACGGGTTTTTACGATAAATTTAAAAAAATCTTAGAAAATAAAGTCGATCTCCTTTTTTGTAATGAAGAAGAAGCTCTTAAAATGACAAAAAATGATGATCTCGATGAGGCTATTGAGGAACTTCAAAATTATGCCCACCAATTTGTAGTGACCATTGGAATGGATGGGGCTCGAGGATTTGATGGAGAAAAGTATATTGATATTCCAAGCTTTCCGGTCAAGGCTGTTGATAGTAATGGGGCGGGAGATATGTTTGCGGGAAGTTTTCTCTATGGAATGACTCATGAATTAGGATTTAAATATTCCGGCATGCTAGCTGGTTACTTGTCGTCAAAAATTGTTTCTCAATTTGGTCCGCGCTTAACTCAAGATCAAATGATTCATCACTTGCACGAATTTCGTGAAAAAATAATGTAGTTTGAGGTCAACAATGAAAGCATCAATAAAAAGCTTATTTGAAAATCCTTCTGCAGCTTATGATAAAAGTTTTCAAGTTGCTGGATGGGTGAAAAGTCTTAGAAAGTCTAAGAAATTTGCATTTCTTGTTTTAAATGATGGAAGCTGCTTTCAAGACTTACAAATTATTGTCGATGCCGATCTCCCAAATTACGAAAACGCGACCAGTGTTTCAACGGGATATTGCGTGAAAGTAGAGGGAAAGGTTGTTCAATCGGGTGGGCGACAAGCCTTGGAAATGCAGGCAAGCTCCGTTGAAATTGTTGGTACAGTACCAGAAGACTACCCTCTTCAAAAGAAATCGACTTCATTAGAGTTTTTGCGAGAAAATGCTCACTTGCGGGCAAGAACCAATACACTTTCTGCAGTTTTTCGAGTGCGCCACCAACTTTGCATGGCCACTCACGATTTTTTTAATAAAAAAGGCTATTACTATATTCATACTCCGATCGTAACAGCTTCAGATTGTGAAGGAGCTGGGGAGCTTTTTCGCGTTTCTACGCTCAATGCCGAAAATCCTCCGCGCACTGATAAAGGAGAAGTGAACTTTTCTGAAGATTATTTTGGGAAACAAACTTTTCTTTGCGTCTCTGGGCAACTAGAAGCTGAGAGTTTGGCCCTTTCTCTCGGAGGGGTTTACACTTTTGGACCAACTTTTCGTTCAGAAAACTCCAATACCCCTAGACATCTTGCAGAGTTTTGGATGGTCGAACCTGAAGTGGCTTTTGCGGATTTAGAAGACATTGCAGCTCTTGGAGCTGAGTATATTCAGTACCTCATTTCGTGGGCCCTTAAGCACTGTCCCGATGAAATTGCTTTTTTTGAAAAACAATATAAAGAAGGATTAGTTGAAACTCTCAACCATGTTGTGAGTTCTGAATTTAAAAAGATAACTTATACTGAAGCTGTCGAAATCCTTCAAAATTCAGGGGAGAAATTTGAATTTCCTGTAGCCTGGGGATCGGATCTTCAAACAGAACACGAACGCTTCCTTACTGAAAAGCATTTTAATTCTCCAGTGATTGTCACTGATTATCCCAAAGAAATAAAAGCTTTCTATATGAAACAAAGTGATGATGGAAAAACTGTACGGGCCATGGATATCTTGGTGCCGGGAGTTGGGGAGATCATCGGTGGATCACAAAGAGAAGACGATCTCGAAAAACTCAAAAAACGCATGCAAGAAATGAATCTTCCAGAAAAAGAATATTGGTGGTATTTGGATTTGCGCCGTTTTGGATCGGCTCCACATTCAGGTTTTGGTCTCGGTCTCGAGAGAGCAGTGATGTATATTACGGGAATGAGTAATATTCGTGATGTCATACCCTTTCCTCGATTTCCAAAGAGTGTTGAGTTTTAGGGGGATGGCTTAATCACTAATTGTTAAAAATTTTTCTAAAACTTCTTCAAATTTAGCAACCATGACGATAGGTCTCCGGCTCTTGTAGAGATCGTCGTGGTCAGTGACTTCGATTGGATATTCTTTAAAACCATACCGAGTGAAAATCTTAGCGCGATTCACATCCACTCCGATATAGATATGACTCGGACGAGGCTTTTTATTCATATAAGAAAACACAATTGTTTTGAAGATATTAAAAAATTCATACTCACCATGTTGTTTTCCATAACGTCCCACTTCCAAGAGAGGAAGATCTTTACCATCAATCTGGATTCGTGGAAGCTTAATCTTATAAAGCTCCTCGATTTGGAGTTTTTCTTGAGCTTTGTGACTAAGAACTCCAATCGCTCCAGCAATAATTTTATTGTCTCTCGCCTTGGTGAAAAGCTGACTGCGTTCAATCATGCTTATTGAAATCTCCCTCAACTCTTGAAAACGTTCATTAGTGACACCCATGACTTCATGGTAAATAGGTTCTAAAAAATCCAAATATTTCTCAAGTTCTGCTTTGGGATTCAAAGTCTGAAAATTCATAAGCATTTCAAAGTTAAAGAGCTTGATAATCGTTTCATTGATTTGAGCTTTGTAGAGAGGATAGTCTCCTAGCATAACGAGAAAACTAACAAAGATATTATACGCTTGCTGAAAATTGTATTTTTGAGTGTTTGCAAACTTAAATTCTCTGATCTCATTAGTGGATGTTGTCTCAATCAATGTTTTAATTTTTTTGGCTAAAGAAAGATTCTTTGCCTCAGAAAAATTGAGTCGCTTGATCATAGGTTCATCAGATGAAATGGCGAGCTTGAATTTTGCTTGTCCTAAAAAGTCATAGAGCTTGTCGATAATTTTTGTCACAGGCGATTCAAATTTATCGACGATCGATTGTGAATTAGAGTACGGCTTAAAGTTTAACTCAGGCATAAGCTCGTTCATCTCTTTTGCCTTTTTAATGTTGATCTTGCTCAAGAGGTATTGAGACTGAGCGAAGCTGTAGGATTCAATATAGAGTCTTCCTTGTCCAAAATCATCAGTCAGGATGTCTTCTAGGGTGAAGTAAATTTTATTTTCTTCAATCGATCGAGAAAAGAGTTTGCTTACCCATTTGTTTTTTTGAGTATAGTCATAAAAAATAATTTGAGGATCAATAACCGTTTCGGGAACATCACTGGCATAGGGTTTTATAATGATGATTTCGCCAGTGTTTTCAAATGATTGATTATTCTTTCTTAATATATTTGCGATTTGACTCAGAAAATCTTCAGTGAGATCACGAATTTCCTCAGCGGAGAGATTTTTATTTTTTCGGTGATAGGGAAGAATGTCATGAAACATCTGGGCAATTTTTAATTTTTCTTGGCTGTCAGAGATTTGATTTAACTTATTCAAATGATATTTGTCGTAACTTTCAATTTGAGAAATAAGGGACTCTGAAAGATTATCACTCACAGCTTCTAGGCTTGTAAGGTAGAAATCTTTGATAAGATCAGGCGATTTTCCCGCTTCGATGGGGTTAAAATCATTAAGGAGAAGATGGGGAGAATAAATAAGCTTTGCGCCAGGGACATTCATTTGCAATTGATAGGCGAGCTGGTTGAGTTTTGTTCCCTTTTCCGAGGGGACGATAAGAAGATTGTTTTCTGATATTTCTTTGAAAATGGTGTTATTGTCCTCAAGTTGATTTTTGATCGTTTGAAAAAGTTCACCTTCAATTTCAGAGATAAGATTTTTATCGGAAAAATTGATTTCAATTTTTTTAGCAAATTCTTTGAGCTGCTGTAATGTATCAGAAAGACTTTTGTCGTGAGTATGGGGGGAGATGAGAGCAAGATCGCAAATGATTTGCTGATTGGCCTTTGCTGAGAAGACCCAGAAAAAAATAAAAAATAATACCCAAGTTTTCATTTTAAAATTGTTTCAACAAGCATTTGCAGTCGAGAGAGCACACTTTCATCATTCTTTTCTCTATCTTGATAAGAGATGAGAGTCATGATTTCTGATACGAGATAGTGTTGAATGAGTTCAGCCTTAAATTCCAGATTGGTCTCACTCCACAATCCTTCTCGTGATCCCATATAAAGATACTCAAGAATTCTCTCTTTTCCCGTTACCATCACTTTTTCGTGAATTTGCTGGAAAACTGGATCATTGGTGCTCATGTAATACATAAGAAGCAAAATTTGCGCGTACTCTTTGTATTCCAAGGCCCAGCGGACATTCATGCGGCAGTGTTTGATGAGTCGAGTTTGGGAGTTGTCTTCTTTTTGAATATCATTTCTCACCATGGTGTGGTTGATGGAGACGATATAGATAATGACTTCCTTCAAGAGGGTTTTCTTGTCTTTGAAATAATAGAAAATATGAGGCTGCTTGATCTCTGCAACTTTGGCGATTTGGCCGAAAGTGGCTGTTAATCCTTTCTGTGCATAGACGGTAATAGCCGCTTCGATAATGGTGGTTTGTAAATCTTTCATACTCTAACTACTTAAAAATACTCATATTTTAGTAATAATAAAAAATCTCTTCCTTTTACTAAAGGACTCATGTTACTAAAGCGCATCGGTTGATATGTTTTAAAAATTTAAAAATTTTAATAGGAGAATTTTATGACAAAGCTTTTGAAAATTTTAATGGGTTTATTTTTAATCACTGGGTATGCAGTTAATGGTTTTTCTCAAGAGTTACCTCCATTTGATGACGATGACTTTGAACTTGTTGAGAGCTATGAATTTGATACTCCTAAAGGCGAAGCAGAGTATGCTTGTGCGGATGATTTTTCACTATTTGCGCTGTTTAGTGTTTCTGAACCTGAATCTATATCTCTTGCAGAAATGCAATTAGGTGGTGGTCCCGCTATGCCTGAAATTACAAGTGATTTAGTTATTTCTGAAGATGGAAAGGATATTTCTTTTGTCACAACTAGACCTGGTCTTTTAAGTATAAAAGAACGTTCGTATGACGTTCGCGTGACAGTAGATGAAGAAGTCGTTCTCGAAGTGACCTCTCGAACAAGTGGTAAAACCTATAAAATTCCTTGTGTCACTGCTGATGAATACGAAGCTAACAATTAATAATTGATCTTAATAAACTAAGGAGAAAAAAATGAAAAAATTAGTTTTAACAATGATGACAATCTTAAGTTTAAATTCTTTTGCTGGCGAAATCTGTGCTGTTAAATATGCTGGGACTTCGGAACAAGTGGGAAGAATCCACATGGACGAAGGACGTTTTGAAATCGTCGATACTTGGGGCATGGGTGAGTTTATGAAAAATATTAAAAGTGGGAATTGCTTTTTTGGTATTGATAAAGAGGATGAAAAAATTTATTCCAACTGTGAAGAAGCGAGAACTTCTTTTTCAGGAAAAAAAGCAGCTGAAGATCTTAAAGGTTTTATTGAAGAATACTTAGATCGTGAATATGAAGTAGTTTGTATTTAATCAAAAGGATAAAGAAAAATGAAAAAGACAATGACGACAATTTTAGTGCTAGGTAGTTTAATCCAATCGACTTTTGCGGCAACGGGAAGTCAGTGGATTTGCACTGCCGCCGAGGGAGAAGAAATGGCCGATGCTGCGTTTTTTATCGACAGTGTCAATAATGAGGGCGAAATTCGGATCTATCAGGGTTCCAAGGCAGAATATGAAGCTAATGGGCTGGTTGATGGGTTTATGCTGAATGATGAGGAATTCGCAATCTATTACAATGTGACTGAATTTAATGAGTCGAGTTCTTCGGTTTATTATAAAGGATCTTCAGAGGCTGATTTCATGGATATTCCCATCGAACAAAGCCTAACTTTGGAGATCAAAGATCTTGAAGGAAATAGAGCTACAGCTGATGCCGTTATAGAATTTCCAGATGGCGAAAGCTATAAGTTTGTTTTGAATTGTGATGAATTATAAGAGTTAAGTGTCGAATCGTTGAAGCTAATGTTGAAGTGGAAGTTGTGGTTGTTGCTTTGAGTACCAGAGCGAAATGTTCAAGTGAAAGTGAGTGCGAAAAGCGAAATATTGTAGCAGAACGTGAGTAGAAATCCTTAACTTTAAAATAGAGGCGAAACCAAATCTAAGCCCCCCTTAAAAATGGTTTCGCCTTTTTTATTCTAAAAGGGGGAGCTCTATTGTCGGGTATCCTAATTTTTCCATTAAAGCTTTAATTGCCAACTCCGATAGGCACAATGAGAACATGTATAAGGAGTGAATCATGATCAGAAGTTTATCGGAGTTTAGGTTTTTTAAATCTTTTAGAATACCTATAGAATCCAGCGACGACGTCCAAGTAACTGTAGAACACGATGATCCATTTAGTGAGCGTGGCGTTTTTATTGATGACTTGCAAGTCACTGACGTGAGTATAACTGGTCTTGGTTTCAAAAGCCGTCACAAGATGTCTATCGGTGATACTATTAGTATCTCTGTGAATTACCGTCGATTGCGTTTTGATGTTTCGGCCATAATTGTTCGGGCGTTTTCTGGTCACATTGATGATCCGACGATGAGTTATGGAGCTGAAATTGAAGAAGTCGAAGACAGAGACAAAATGAGCCGATTCTTAGGGCAATTGATCAATCACTTCGGTCAAGAGCGCCTAAAAGATTGTTTAAGAAACTTGGCCCTCTCTGAAAGTTACTCCGATCTTACTGAAGGCTTTGAGATGTTCTCGCTCATGCTTTCACTTTTTAAAGATATTACCAATTTTGCTAACCAAGAGGGTTTTATCGATTCGATGCTCGAAGAAACGACGAGAATTCTCAATGCTCAGAGAGCCGTTATTTTTCTTATCAACACAGAAACAAACCAACTGGAAGCAAGCCATGCGGTGGGGATTAGTAAAAAACACTTGCGCTTTGATTATCGAAAAGGGGTCGCTGGTTCAGTTTTTACCACAGGGGTCTCTCTGAATATCGATTCTAGCCATAGCAAAATTCGCTTTTTTGATAAGATCGATAAAAAACTTGGGGTTAAAACCAAGTCTGTCATTTGTAACCCGATCACCAACAGAGAAGATAAAATTATTGGGGCCATTCAAGTGGCCAACAAAAGAAACCAAGACCGTTTTACTGAAGAAGATGAGAAAGTGATGAAGCTTCTTTCACTCATTTATTCTTGTTTCTTTAGTCAGTATAACCCGGTTTCTAAGAAATCATTGATCAGAAGATTCAGTGCTCCTTTTGCTCGAAATATTGTTTGGATTGGAAAATCTCAACATACGATGGATCTTCGTAGAACGATTCTCAAACTTAAAGACCTTCCAACTCCTCAAACAATTGTTGGAGAGAAAGGGACGGGGAAAGAACTTTATGCTCGCATTCTTCATTCAGAGGGCGCACGAGGTATTCACGACTACGAGGTAGTGGATTGCAACAGCATGAGTGCTATCGAGATGGAAGAAAAGTTGTGGGGAAAAGACGACAATATTGGATGGATTGAAAAGTGTTCAGGGGGAAGCATTTGCTTTCGCGACATCGATAAATTTCCTAAAACACTTCAGAGAAGGCTGGTGGAAACTCTCAATCGCTCCCTTCTCGCAGATGATAAAACAGAGCTTGATCTTCGCTGCTTTTTTACTTCCACTGAAGAGCTGGATGAGCTCTATCAAAATGGAAGTATCATTCAGGAGTTCTTTGATTATTGCAATCAAAACGTGCTTCGCATGCAAGCTTTAAGAAACCGTAAAAAAGATATCATTGAATTAGTCGATTACTTTTTGGCCAAAGAGTGTAAGGCTCAAGGTTTTCTCCAAAAAGTTTTCTCTGATGAAATAAAAGATGCCTTGGTTGAGTATGAATGGCCAGGAAACGTTTACGAATTGAAAACAGCGATCGCAAGGTTAGTGCGCTACAATCCTAAAAATCACGTAATCACCAACGTTGACGATACCATTTTACCGATACTCAAGGCTCCTATTAATCCTCGAGTTTCTGCAGAAATTCCCTATATCAACGACCACTCGATTGATTTGAAAGACCGGGTGTTGTTAGTGGAAAGAGAGATTATGCTGGCAGAAATCAAGCGCTATAAAGGCAACAAATCGCGAGCAGCTGAGGCCATGGGGATCAGCCGTGAAGCCTTGAGAAAGAAGCTCATAGCTTGTGAAAAAACCTATGAGAAACTTCAGGTGCTTGAAAAATCCAAGCGTAAAAAGGATATCGACGAGGATACCAAAATTTTTCAATTACCCAAAGCCGCTTAAGAGACAAAAAGAACTTATGTTCTTTTATTTTTAAGTGCTTTGAGCTAAAAATAGGCAAAGGAAGGCTTATTTATGACTACAAGCAGAACACTTTTCGGCACCGATGGAATCCGAGGGAAAGCAAACGTTTACCCCATGACCAGTGAAGTGGCCATTGCCTTAGGCCGCGCAGTAACTTCTTACTTTCAAAAAAATGAAACCAGTGGCTTTAAAAGACAACGCCCGCTGATCATTATTGGTAAAGATACAAGATTAAGTTGTTATATGTTAGAGCAAGCTTTTGCCTCTGGGGTTTGTTCACAAGGGGGACGAGCGATTTTTACAGGACCTCTTCCTACTCCAGGAGTGGCCTTCGTCACAAATTCCATGCGCGCCGATGCTGGGGTTATGATTAGTGCTAGCCACAACCCTTATTATGATAATGGAATTAAAATTTTTGATAGAACCGGTCACAAGCTCCCCGATATAGTTGAGCTTGAGTTAGAAAATCTGATAAAAAATCCCGACCTCTTGGTTCCAAAAACTAATGGAGAGCTGGGAAGGGCCAAGCGCTTAGACGAAGTTATTGGTCGCTATATTGTTCACGCCAAAAGTGCTTATCAGCTAGCACAGTCTTTGGATGGTATCCGCCTGGTGGTGGATTGTGCTAATGGAGCTGGTTATCGAGTGGCCCCGATGATTTTTGAAGAATTGGAAGCAGAGGTTATTCCTCTTGGGGTTAACCCCAATGGTTTGAATATCAACGACAAGTGTGGGGCCCTTCATCCCGATAACTGCGCTCAAGCGGTTAAAGAATACCGGGCGGATATTGGAATTTGTCTCGATGGGGATGGGGATCGCCTTATCATGATCGATGAACAAGGGAGAGTGATTCCTGGAGATAAGTTACTAGGACTTCTTTCTAATTATCTCAAAGAAAGAGATGAGCTGGATGGAAAACATCAAGTTGTTGGAACTGTTATGTCTAACTCTGGGCTTGAGAAGTTTCTTCTCGGTAAAAAAATTAAATTTTCCAGAACCAAAGTGGGAGATCGCTATATTGTTGAAAAAATGATGCAATCAGGGGCCGTCTTCGGAGGGGAACCTTCTGGCCATTTGATTTTTAAAAACTATGCGACGACTGGAGATGGAATTTTAGCGGCTCTCAAAGTGATTGAGTGTTTGAAATTTTATCAAAAACCTCTTAGCGAATTGGTGAAAGATATCGATCTCTTCCCACAAGTTTTAAAGAATGTGCCAGTTAAACAGAAAATTCCTTTTAAGAATCTCGATAAAGTGAATGCCGAAGTTCAAAAAATTGAAAAAGAACTGGCCGGTGACGGGAGAGTCCTCCTTCGCTATTCAGGAACCGAATCTCTGGCCCGAGTGATGGTGGAAGGGGCTAATGAAGGAAAAATTCAAGTTTACTGCGATCAATTGGCAGATGTTCTCAATAAAGAAATTGGAGAAATGGTTTGAGCTCAAAAATACGCTTAGGTGTTAATATTGATCATGTGGCCACCGTAAGACAAGCGCGGGGGGAAGCATACCCTTCCGTTGCAGATGCCGCAAGGACGGCACTGGATTTTGGCGCCGATCAAATTACCATTCACTTGCGAGAAGATCGTCGGCATATTCAAACTTACGATGTGTTTGATGTAAGAAATATTACAACAGAAAAGAAAGCACTTTTTAATTTAGAGATGGCTTGTGAACAAGAAGTCACTAATATCGCGGTTGAATCGAGACCGGATTGGGTTTGTTTAGTTCCAGAAAAAAGAGAAGAAAAAACCACGGAAGGTGGGCTTGATATTCTCAATCCAAAAAACTTTGAAAAAATAAAAAAGACTTGTGAAACTTTGAAGTCCTATCTTCCAGAGCTTAAAATTTCACTTTTTTTAGAGTCCCAAGAAGAAGTTTTAGAAAAAACTTTTAATCTTCCTATTGATGCTGTGGAAATTCATACGGGAGAATTTGCTAAGATGTTTTTAGCAAAAAAAGATACTGACGAGTTTCTTCAAAATTTTAGAATTTCAAAAAAACTATTAAATGCTCAAGATATTCACTGCCATGCCGGTCATGGGCTGACACTTCCCATGATGAAACCTCTTCTTGAGGAAGATCTTTTTGAAGAGTACAATGTAGGTCATTGGATTATCTCTCAAGCTATCTTTGATGGGTTGGGCCCAGTGGTGAAATCCTTTCGCTCTTTGATGGATAACTTATACACGATAAAGGATCAAAATGCGTATCGTCGATCAAAATGAAATGCAAGAAATTGAAAAGGTGACTTTTTCTGAGTACAAACTCACTGAAGCGACGATCATTGAAAATGTGGGCTCAATTCTTGCTCATAAAATTGAAAAACAAGTGCTTAAAGAAGTCAGTGATTTTTCACTCGTATTTTTAATTGGAAGAGGGAATAACGGAGCCGACGGTCTCGCTCTCGCTCGCTATCTTACCAATGCAGGCTATAATGTTCGCGCTTTTGTTTTGGCAGAAGATGGGAAAACTTCTTCTGAAATGAAACGCCAAATGGAAATTGCTGAACTTTTTGGAGTGAAAGTTAGCCCGTTAGAAAAAGTTGAAACTCTCAATTCTTATTTTTATCAAAACATGAGTAAGCATATAATAGTGGACGCCATCTTGGGCACTGGCGCAAGACTTCCTCTAAGTGATTTTCTCTACGATGTTATCAATTCAATCAATGAAAATAGCAGCTATACAATTTCGATTGATCTCCCTACTGGAGTCGATACTAACACTGGAAATGTGATAGGGAATGCCGTTAAAGCTGATTTAGTCTACTCCATTGGCTTTCCAAAAGTTGGTTGTTACATTTCTAATGGCGCTGAGTACACTGGAAGTCTTATCAACATCAACGTAGGTTTTCCGCAGGTCCTAGAAGATCAAGGCAATAAGTACTTGACCACAGAAGATGATGTGATTGAAACAGCTGCACAAAGAAACCGCTTTGCAGATAAAAAAATTTTTGGGCATACACTCGTTCTTGGAGGATCACATGGGCTTACCGGCGCTTTAGTCCTGGCTTCTCAGTCAGCCTTAAAAGTTGGGACCGGTTTAGTTACAGGGGCTACATGGGAACCACAGTACCAAGAGTTTATTTCAAGACTCATTCCTGAAGTTATGACAGGTTATATTCCTACGGATGAAACCAAATGGGACAAAGTCCTTAGCGGGTTAAATCGCTACGATTCTATTGTCATTGGTCCAGGACTCGGGGTATCTGCTCGTTCACGCAGGGCCGTGCATGCGATTTTATCTCACTACCAAGGACCTGTGGTGGTCGATGCCGACGCTATCAATGTGCTCAATCTCAATGAAGATGCCAATCTTCTTCAAAGTCGCTCTGGCCTTACCGTTCTCACACCTCACTACGGGGAGATGGCAAGATTGGTGGAAAAAGATAGAGAAGAAGTCTTCAAGGAACCATTAAAATATTTATCTGAAGTTGTGGAAAGAACCAATGCGACTGTTATATTAAAAGGACCATGTTCTTTTCTAGGTTTGCCATCAGGTGATACTTTCTTTAACTATTTTCCAAACAGTGGGATGGCCACTGGAGGTGTTGGGGATGTTCTCGCTGGGATCCTCGGAGGTCTTTTGGCTCAAGATAGTAACTTGAGAAAAAATGTCTCTCTTTATCAAAAGATAGTTAGTATCGATAAGACAATTTTGCTTGGGGTGCTCATCCACTCAAGGGCCGGTCATTTTGCGGCGAAAGAGTTGGGGGAGAGGGCGATGACTGCCACTTCAATTATCGATTGCCTTCCAACGGCTTTCGATGAAATTGAAAACTTTAAAGTAAAATAGTTATGCACAAAAAATTAATCAAAGAGTGGAAGAAAGCTTACGAAAACGACTACAGCTATATCGTTAGTGAAATTAAAGCTGATGTTGAAGGTCCTTCAGTTATTTTTTTAGAAGGACCACTGGGAGCAGGTAAAACGACATTGGCTCGTTACTTTTCAGGTGATTCAGTTTTAAGCCCTACATATTCCATTATTTGTGAACTCGACGACATGATTCATGCCGATTTTTATCGCTTAGAATCAGTAGATGAGATTATTCATCTCGATCTTCCAACATATTTAGAGCAAAAAGAATTTTTTCTTGCTGAATGGGGAGGCAAATTTTTTCGCCAGCTCGTTAATTATGTTCCCGATCATTTCTTTTACTACATGCTTGAAATTATCATTAACGACGAAAACAATCCCAATATTCGCGATCTTAAATTTTATTCGATTGATCCTCTGCTTTCTTAAAAACGATAGAGTAAATCGCAGAAAAAAGTATCTTTTTGATCAAAGTGTACTTTGCTCTCGAGAATTTTATTAGAAACAATTGTAAAGTGAGGACTTAAGAGTTTGAGATACTTCTTTTGAGTCCGCCTTTTGGCGTATGTATCGTGAAATTCGAGCTCTGCAATTTGGCGATCGAGCTCTACGTCGGTAGGGACCGTCAAATAGAGGTATTTTACTCTTTGGGCGAGGACAGGAAGGACTTCATTGATTTCTTTAACGCTAAGGTATTGAAGGACTGATGTGCACACGCCTAAGTCGAAGCGCTTGTGAAAATGTTTTTTCTTTCTGGCCCAAGTGAGCAGATCAATATTTTCAATTTTAATTTTGGTCGAAGGAACAGGACTAAGTTTTTTTGCCGACGTTTTTTTAAACATATAGTTAGAAGGCTCAATCCCATAGGCCTTGTAGGGGATGAATTTTTTTAAAAGGGCCTTAAAGAGGTGTCCGGTCCCAAAACCAAAATCAGCAATGGAGCTAATATCGATTTGTTCGAGAGCAAAGACGGAATGGATATAATCGACGTGTTCTTTGACATTGCCAATGCCGTCCATTTCATCCATTTTGCTATAATTGGCATCCCAGTATTTCTGATCGAAGCCTTTTTTTGTCACTGACTCGGCTCTTGGGTTGATTTGATTAACATCTCAAATATCTTGTTCATACTATTGATATCAATTTTCTCTAAATCCATGTCTCCAGCTTGCATACGAATGTTTTGGGGAGATTTTTGAGATTCGGAGAGAGTTTTTTGAAACATGTCCTTTTTTATTTTTCCTTCATGGTCATTAGAAAATAGGCAGCGTTCTTTCTTGTAATCGTAACGAGCTTCGAAACTACTGCACACTTGGTTCATGACTGCGATAGTGATTTGATTAGTAATATCATTTTTCTCTGAATCACAGTAGAGAATTTTGGCTTCTTGTTGTTTAATTTTTGAAGCATAAACCCATAGTGGGATGATTTTGTAGCGATTGGTGATCGATTTACCACTTCCTCTTATATGGATTTTGAGATCGAGCAGACCTCGCTCTCGCTCAAATTGATCTTCCGTAAAATGCCCTTCATGCGGAGAAAAGCTGATCTCTTCAATTTGAATTTTTCCAAAGGGCTTAAAGCTCGATAAGTATTCGCGTCCCTTGAAATTGAGAATTCCAGGCAGTGTTCCCGAGAGGGGTATGGCAAATTCTCCTGGGCCAGATTCCTCTTTAGCTTGAGAGAGAGTACCCATACAGGTTAGCTGGTGACCGAGATAGAGCTTGAGGTTATTGGTTATTTCTAATATATCACTCGCTTCTTCAAAGCGTCTTTCGACTTGCCAGAGGTGGTCGTTGACTCGCATAACACCAAGGATGACAACGCCAAGAATGCCGGCAGAGACGAGAACTTCTATAAGTGAAAAGCCTTTTGAATTCATATTAATCTCTTATCGAAGATTGAAAAAATATTCTGAATGAGGCTTGATTGAAATCATCAAGTTTTTAAAAGAAAGTGATTTTCGTGAAAGGGCCTGTAAGAATAGGAAATAATTTCCTGATAATGTCAGTTATTTTTACAGAAATTTAAACAAACAAAGCTTAATGATTTCAACGATCTAAATAAAAATATTTTTGAGTAAAATTTTTTAATAAAGAATTTTAATAAATTGTTGACGTAAGTTATTTCCTAAGGTGATACTTATACTGAGAACAATTTAGTAGGATTTTAAATTCCCTACTGAAGTCTCCAGATGGCAGGGAATGGCCATTTGATAGTTAAAATAACTATTAATTTTTATGGAGGAATGAACATGAGACTCACTTCGAAAGGTCGCTACGCCGTAAGGGCAATGCTAGATTTAACTCTTCACAGTAATGGCAATCCAGTCAGACTTCAGGAGATTTCAAGAAGACAAGCTATTAGCTTGCACTACCTTGAACAGCTTTTTAGAAAGTTAAGAACTGGGAACGTTGTCAAATCAGTCCGAGGTCCAGGCGGTGGATACGTACTTTCTCGAAGTATGGATGAAATCTCGATGAGAGATATCCTTGGTAGCGTTGGGGAAAACATCAACCCAGCAAAGGATATTAGTGGAGCTCCAAGTTCTGGAGTAAGCTTCTCTGCAGAAAATGGTGACGGTGCTCTCGTCAACACGATTGAATTTAATCTTGTTAGGGGATACTTTGAAAACCTTGGTGTGATCATGCAAGAATATTTGACGACAACAACTCTTGGGGATCTTATGAGAAAAGCAAGAGAGTCGGCAGCCAATGCAGCAGATAACACTGCAACGACCACAACAACGACAAATACATCAACGAGTGAGAACACAACAATTAATAGCAATGAAAATGCAGCAGCATCAAATACTGCTATTAATAATTTTTCTCACAACATCGGTGATTATTAATAGATTAACGTGATTTATTGCGATTATAATGCATCAGCCCCTTTAAGCGACAAACTTAAAGGGGTTTTTTTTGATCTTCCCTTTGCCAATGCTTCTTCTCAACATTTACTTGCGAAAGAAGCTTTGAAGGCTATTCATCAAACAGAAGACTATCTTCTTAAAACTTTTAATGTCAGCTCATCACATCGTTGCCTCTTTCACTCCGGAGCGACTGAAGGGGCCAATACCTTTATTCTGGGGCTTGCTAGAAAACTCATAGACCACCACCCACTTCTCTTTCTCTATTCGCGTGCTGATCACCCTTGTGTGACTGAGCTTGAGAAAGTCTTGGATAAAAGAGGAGTGGAACTTAAAAGTTACAAGACGACTGAAGAATTTGTTTTTCCTAGAGATGAAGTTGAAAAACTGATATTAAAAGCTCCAGGGATGGTGATTCTTAATTTCACTTGGGTTCACCACGAACTTGGCGTCAAGTGGTCGCTAGAAGATCTAAAATATCTCAAAAGTCATTATAGTGAAAAACTCTTTATTCACGTGGATGCCACACAATCAGTAGGCAAGATTGAAAAGTTTTGTGAATTGCAACCACTGGTTGATTGTTACACATATTCTGGGCATAAATTTGGTGCTTTAAAAGGAGTGGGTTGGAGTTTTATTCACGAAGAACTTTGCAATATTCAGTCGCTGGAACCGCTTATGGTAGGAGGAGGACAGCAAGGTGGTCTTCGATCGGGAACTCTCAATACTCACGGGATTGTTAGTTTAAAAGTTGCCCTGGAAGAAATCATGGAAAAAAAGCCTGAATCTCAAAATCATATTGAAGACTTTAGAGAAAAAATGAAAAAGCTCTTAGCTTCTAAGGGGAGCATACTTCCCAATGGGAAAAATGATCTCAACAATAATACAGTTTTTTTCTATCTTCACGAAACACAATCCGATGTCTTTCAAGCAGCTCTCGATCGAGAGGATATTGCGGTTGGTACCGGTTCGGCTTGCTCGTCTGGGTCTCTCAGACCCAATCAAACATTGATGGCCATGGGATTAGAGGAATACGCCAAAAATTCAATTCGTATTAGCTTCTCGCCGGCAGCTTCAAAAAAAGATTTTGAAGAAGTCCTTGCAAGAATGTCTAAAGTTCTTGCAAGGTTCTGATTAATATTAATTGAGACAAATTCGATTTGATTTATGAATCATTATTTTAAGAAAATCTTGATAATCGAGTTCTGGTGAAAAATACGTTAGTCCATCTTTTGGTGGAGGAGTGACGATAATTTTAACTCCGCTAGGATATTTGCTATCACCTTTTGCATACCAGCCAGCTTGCATTCCATAACCGATCCCTGCATCCATTGGATCACCAAAGTCAGCTGAAGGAAGGCCAGGAGCGAGTCCACCACTAAAGCTTCCACCACCTGAGCCACTCGTGGCACTGGTGTCTTCCATTTCTAATCCTGGAAATTCATTTTCATATTGGTCTATCTGTGAATAGAATTCTTTAATACAATCACTAGCGAAGTTAGCATTAGCGCTGCCACCATCAGAACAAACTTTTATAAATCCACCAGCGGGGTCTTTGTTCTTTTTTGAGTGCTCTTTATCTTTATCAAAAATATGTTTGACGGTATCAGAACATTTCGCTCCTCGTGAGAGAAATTCAGAGTTATCGATATAGCCCTGGTGAACATTCGTGCTTACCCCAAACTGGTTTTTTCCATCAAAAGCAGTTTTCTTAACGTGGATCGCCCCTTGTTTCATGGATGTATTCGTTTCAGCTTGCCATTTCATCTCCACACAACTTGGCTCACTTGTTCCAGATGAAGAACTTGTTGGGGTATCGATGACTTCTGCCTGCCATCCACTTTCACTTGTCGTTGAACTTCTTCCAATTAATTCCATCGCAAGTCGAGAGAGTTCCACTCTTGCTTTTTCAGCATTACAAGAAGGGATTTCATCTTCAAACATTTTGGTAAGATCTTCCGAGATTTCTACGGAATTATCATATATGGCATTTTCAATTTTAATGTTGGTGCATTTGGTGTTGCTTGTACATCCACCAATTTGCAAGAGATCCATAAGATCTCCAACAACTCCTAGGGCAACGGCTATCCCTAAACCACCCAAGGCTTCTAAAGTCTCTTGATTAAAAAAGCGATTACCTTCTTGATCTGAAATTGGAAGTTTGGTGTTGGCAATAGTTTGATCAATCGATTCAAGACTAACCTGAACATTGACATCATTGAGGAGATTTTGAATTCGGTGAAGAAGTTGAGCTGCTTCTTTATCTCCTTCATAATATCTTTTGAGAAGTAATTGCATATGGGGTGCTTCAACACCTGAGCTTCCCCAAGATTCAACATAGTCTTGAGCATTGGCGACAGTTGAAGCTGAAAATAAGAAAGCTCCACTGAGTTTTGTTTCATCTCCATAGCGATTAATTCTTCTTATAATTTTAATCGTTTTATTGGCCTTAGGTATTGTTTTTGTGGCAACCACAAGACTGGTTTCAGTTGAGTATTCGACGGAATTTCCAAATAAGCTTTTGTCAGTAAGAAATTTTGTTATAGGAGTTCCATCGAGACTTTTAACCTTTAAGACCATGGCCTTTTCAGTATTTTCGATAGTGTATTTCATATTGCCAATGATTTTACTTTTAAGCAGTAATTTTTCTCCATTCATTTTGGCAATAACATATTTAATTGCAAAATCAGCAGCGTCATCTTGAATTTTGGCAACAGCATTTTTAGATATTGTCCAAATAGGGTGGAAGGGATCCGCGATCGTTTTCCCTTTCAACTTTCGAGGTTGAAAATAAATATCGTCCAAAAAGCCTAAATTTTCGCTTCTTCCCCAGTGAAGAAGATTTTTAAGATAATCGTAGGCATCATCGAGCAGTTTAGCGACGATTTCATCGCCTTTTCCTGGACCAGGTCCAACACCAAGACTTTCGAGGCTACAGGTTCCTGAGAAATACAAGCCACTATGATCGTACTTGTAGTTTGTGACTTTTTCTTTTTGACAAGAAAGCGTCAACAACAATGTGATGATTAAATTTAAACTTTTTGATTTCATAATGATAACCCTTACCCATAATTCCTTTTTATAAATTATAAAAGTGTGAAGAGTAACTAAAAGACTTTTGATCTAAGTCATTGAAAGCTTAAAGCCAAATTGCCTCCAAATAGAGGCAAAAGGCTTTGAGATGCTTTTAGTTTTCTTCTAGAGCCTTTACTAGAAATATTTCGAGGAGTTTTTTGAGTTGCCTACTGTTTTTGTCACTTAAAATTCAAAATCATGGGGGGTTAGCGGAATATTTTATTTTAAAACTCAAAGTAGGGTATAATTTAAAGGATTTGGTCATGTGTGACGATAGGAAGTGTATGAAATTGCGCCATTTATTTCTGATTACAATAATCAGCCAACTGTTTTCACTACAGCTGTATTCTCAATCACAAACGCGATTTCTCACAGTCGGTTCAGATACAATACCCAGTATTAAGAAAAAATTAGGTCCTGATGTCGTGGTAAGAAAAGATGGTAATGGTGTTTCCGCAATCGAAGTGAAGGCCACAAGAGTTGGTGACATCCAAGAAATTATGCACGATGAGTTCAAGCGTTGTGGAGGTTTTGGAGAGCACGAAGATATGGACGCTGCGATGTTTATGACTTCCGATGAAATTCATATCAAGGGAAAAAATCCACCGATGTTTTTAGTGGATTATCAAATAAACCAGCAAGCGACTATCCCTGATCTTTTGAGTAAAGTCAGCGAAGAGGAGATCTTGAAAGTTGTGGTTCAACTTTCTGCCTATATTAATCGTTATTACTTAAGTCCCACTGGGTATGAGAGCACTCGCTGGATTATGAACAAGTGGCGCTATCTCACCCGTGGACGCTCCGATGTGAATGTTAAACTATTTCATCACACTTTTACTCAACCCAGTGTCATTGCCACTTTTGAAGGTGAAAGTGATGAAGTGATCATTCTTGGAGGACACCTGGATTCTATCGTCAGCGGTTCTCGCGGTCGAGCTCCTGGATCTGATGACAATGCTTCTGGAATTGCAACTTTGACGGAAATTATTCGCATCCTTGCTGAAAGTGAATACAAACCAGATCGCACAATTGTGTTTATTGGCTACGCAGCTGAAGAAGTGGGGCTGCGTGGGTCTCGCGATGTCGCCGCCACTTACCAGAGCATGGGAAAAAATGTAGTGGGGGTCTTGCAATTTGATATGACGATGTTCAATGGATCGGCGACAAAAATTAATATCACCAATGATAATACCAGTGCAGCTCAAAATACTTTTTTAGGTCAGCTGGTTGATGAATATTTGGGAGTTACATGGGGATACCATAGTTGTGGTTACTCATGTTCCGATCACGCTTCGTGGTTTGAAAGAGGCTACGCTGCTTCCAACCCTTTTGAAGCGCGCTATCTCGATGCTAACGGAGCTCCTGTAAATGAGCTCAATACCAATATTCACACGACAAGAGATACTTTGCAGATCACCAATGGTGTTGAACATGTAACTCACTTTGTGAGATTAGGCTTAGCCTACACCATTGAAATGGATAAAGACTAAGATGAAGTTAATAGGTTTAATCTTTTTATTGTTTTCACTTTTTTCCTGTGATGGAGGAAAGTTATCGAGCACACTTTTTCTCTCGGGCGGCGGGAGCAATAATCCCATCGGTCCAGGCGGAAGTGGGGGAACTCCAGGTGGTGGAACATTGGATCCTTTGCCTCCAGGACAAGCAGCACCTACTGAATCAAAAGATTATTTTATTGCCTATGAAGATACCAACCAAATTTTAATCGCCTATATCGACGGTAATAAGACAGCTTATAAAGCTGGAGATTTCCCAGAAGGGGCTAATGTGACGAGCATGGCTTCGCTTAATGGGAAGGTTTATTTTTCAGTAGAAGAACTTGGCGATCTCAGTTCTCTCGGTGGAAGTGAAATATGGGTTTTTGATCCCGCAACTCGTAGTCTCTCTATGGGAATTGATATTAATCCCAACGGCAATGGGAATCCCGATTTTCTGACAGTCTATAATGATGAACTTTATTTTAGAGGAAATAACGGAACTGCGGGAAATGAGTTGATGAAACTCTCTGGAAGTTCTGCAACCGTTGTTTCTGATATTAGTGCAGGGGCAGCGAGCTCAGATCCCGCGCAGTTAACTGTTGTAGGGAATACACTTTATTTTGTGGCGAATGCCAACAATGCAGTTCGCTTGTATGCTTATAATGGCACTTCATCACAAGAAATTACAGGAGGGTATTCACTTCCTAAGTTTTTAGTTGAGCATAATAACACACTTTATTTTTCTGCAGGTGACGGACGACTTTATCGAGTAAATGGAACAGCGGCAGAGTTGGTCTTAACTCTGAACGTGGTCGTTGGTCAAGCAAGTATGGGAGATAATAAGTGGCTAGCCTCATTTAATGGTAATCTCTATTTTGCTGGTTATGGGTCGATGGCTATTGGTGCTGAACTCTATAAACTCAATGGAACGACAGCTACTTTAGTCTCTGATATTTATCCTGGTGGACAAAGTTCCAAACCCTCTCATCTCATCGTGGCCAATAACAAACTCTATTTTCAAGCACGAACTGCTGAAGGAGTTGAGTTGTGGATGATGGACGCCAATGAAAATTTAAGTTCTCAAGATATTTCTACTAACGATAACGATGGCTCTTACCCGCAAAACTTCTTCATGCTCGGTGATCAACTCGTTTTCTCTGCAAAAACAAAAGACGCTGGTTTTGAGTTATGGAAAATACAAGGAGATAAAGCGGGACTGTGGTATGACATTAATCCAGGTGGCGCCAGTTCTTATCCCGCTAAGCAAGCTAGCCTTTTTGAATAATCCCTAAAGGTGCCAGGCTCTTTTCGTTAAACCGTTGCGTTACCAGTTTTTGTGGTGAATCTTTTTACGAGGCCCTGTACTGCAAGGATTGAAGTATTTTTGCTTTAATCCTCTTCGGATTTCATTATCTCTTTTATCATTGATGGAATTTAGCCAATCGATAAACGAATGGTCGGAGAAATTGCTCGTAGGGAAAAGTGAGTATAAAGGAATACAAAACTTCAATTTATTAACTTTATAAAATAGAGTTGAAAAAGGATAGCTATTACAATCAGTAGAAATGCCAGCTCTAATTGGGTTTTGAAAAATATATCTTGTAACTGTGTAGAGATATGTTTCATTATCGACGATAGACCATTTATAACGCCCCCCAAACATTCTGTTGATTCGATTCGTTCTGAGCCGTAAAGACTTTGAAAGAAATGAATTAAAATAGAACATGATTTCATCAATGTTAGCATTAGGTGTTTTAATTAACATATGATAATGATTGTTCATTAGGACAAAATCGATAAGTTCAAACGGACATCTTTCATAAGAATAAAGCAAAGAGTCTTTTACTATTCTCCAAACTTGCTCAAGTTCAAGAGCGAACCATTCCTTGTTATTTGTACGAGAAACAATGTGATAAGGAAATTCATCTGTTTTTATAAGTTTTCGGCGTCCCATGGAGAAAGCCTATATTTCATGCAAAAGAATTCAAATTGTAAAATAGATTTATTTCATTAACGCAACGGTTTAACGAAAAGAGCCTGGCACCGTAAAGGCACCGTAAAGCAAACATCAATAACTGTTAGCCCGGGAACATGGGCCAGCGAATGTGTGGCCTCGGCATTTTTATCCCAAAGTGGTTCTAATTTTGTGACTGGTTCAAGAACTATTTTTTCTTCACTCAATTCAACTATGCGATTGATGTTGCAAGCATAGCCATAAGTTTTAGAATTGTCTTGGAGGGGAAGATATAATTTTCCATTGTGAGAAAAAACAGCACCTGCTGGTCTAGCATTTTTCACATCGGAGAGTAGTGGATTGAGAGGGTAAGAGACCCAGTTGCTGCTTTCGAGTTTGTCTGAGTAATAAACGAAAAGTTCATCGTTGCGATTTGCCCCAGCGTATTCCAGGGGAGCTGTGAACATCCACCATTTGTTGTTGTGAAAAAATAAAGTGGTATCAGCTGTATTGATATTTTCCATCAAATTCATTTTGAATTGCCATTTAAATGGAAAGTCGGTGGCTTCATAGAGCTCGATGGTTTTATTTTGAGACGTCTCAGGGATCATATAAAATTTTTTTTGATGCTTGAAAACAAATGGGTAAGAGAGATGGTGATCTTTTTCTAAAACTTTTTGAGCTTCACTGTGCTTTCCATCTTTATCCATTTCAATAACAGAGATATACCCTTTATTTGTCTTAAAAGGGAGATCTTCAAAAAAAATATAAAACTTATTATTGTGGGTAACAACGTGGGGATCGGCCCAGAAGCGATCACGCGGCGGAGTGAGCTTTTTAAATTTGCGAGGTTCTAGGTTGAGATCATCTTGAAGCTGATAGAGAAGGGCCCACTGGTAGCGGTGAGTGAGACGAAACAAGGCTCGCATTAAAATTTTTCTTATCTGTTTGCAAGTATGAACGGCACATTCAAAATTTGTGGGGGTCTTATAGAGTGGGTGAGAATAAGAAGCAATTTCTGGAGTAAAGCGTGAACGCTCTTCAAAAAATTGTTTTTCTCCAACGGTATGAAGGCGCTCCAGGGCGCGAGGGAGCAAGTTGGTCGCTTTCCAGTAGAAATTGTTCACATTTCTTGAAACAGAATAGAGGTTAGTGCTGGACCAAGTGCGATCAATGACTTTTCCATTGTCGAGTTTTTCAGAGAGAACTTGCAGGACGACACCTGATTCACTCCGGCCCTTCATGGTTTCCCAATAGCCAGGGGGGCCTCCTCGATTAACTTGATTGTCTCCGTGGTGATAAGACCAGATACCCAGGCGACTCGCTCCTAAAATTTCACCTCGAAGAATGCGAAACCCTAAGCGGATCAAAATATCGAGATCCGCATCTTTTATTTTTTTTAGATTTTCACCTTCAATATAATCAGAATAGGAGGTCTGTCTGGGAGAAACAGAAACTTGAGAGGCTTGAGATAATAATTTTTCAAGATTTTTTGGGGTAAAAGCATCGGGACGCGGTTTAAAAATTGCCCGGTCTAAACGATAGTGAAGAAAATAAATGAGCCTTTCAAATCGCGAGCAAAGTTTTTTGAACGCGGATACTTTTTCACTTTTTGATTGATTCACAATAAGCAGTTGAATGGTCGCCGATTGGGAGTGGTGAATTTTTTCTAACATGGCATATTGCCACGCAGGAACAGTGAGAGAATCCAGCAATAGACCAATTTTAATTTTTTTGTGCATGAGTCAATTTTAAAGGATGAATTTCGATGCTGCTAGTATTTAGCAGTCCCGTCATGATACCGAGGGCCGGTATCAAAGTAAGAGCAAGAATCAAAGTGCAACTGTAATGCGCAAAGAGTCATTTGCGAATTATTTTCTCAAGTCCTTAGAAAAACAGAGTATTTAGTTTTGGCACAGCAATTGCTTATAAGAAGAGCAACAAGAGGTTAAGGTGGCATGGCCTGATGTCAGAATCCTACCGTGGAAACACATCATACCTAAAACCAATGCTTCGAATGAAGAGTTGGCCTCCATTCCTGCCTATTACCTACCAAAAAAAATTTTGTAGAAAAATTTTTTTCAGGCCGCCACCTCCTTGTTTTAACCAAAAAGATCTCAAACCTAATAAAAAAATTTAAAATTTAGCGATAAGACTGATCGGGAAAAGTGAAATTCACACAGCGAGGAATTTCGTCTTCCATGTAAAAGGTTTCCCCACAGGAATAAGGGCTCATGAAGTAGACTCGCAACGTTTCATTGTCGAGAGTGAGATATTCACAAATTCGGTCGCGGTAGTAGCCTTCATAGCATTCGACTTGAACGTATTCTTTGTAGAGTGTTTGTTCGCCGTCAAAGGCCCTGCGAACTTCTAGCCTTAAATAATCGGGAAAATCATCTTCGTTTTCAGAGTATTGGAGCTTAGAATCGGTGCAGATGTCATAAACTTCTTGGTCCCGGCTCCCGATCAAATTTTCTTGGCAAAATTCTAAGTGACGGGCCAATCCCAGGCTTGAAGTTGTTAAATAAACAATGAACGATGATGCGATTAAAATTTTCATGAATTCTCTCTAGCATAGAAAGAAAGCACCATTAAGTGGGTGAGTAAAAATTGCAATCTTGGTAGTGAGAATTAATCTTCGTCTTCAGAGTCGGTAAGTTGGACGTCGCGAGCGATTTTGACCCCATGCAATGTCTCTTGGGGCTCAGGGATAAAACCAAATTTTACAGGCTCAACTCCATCAAAATTCTCACCGTAGGCAATCGTGATAGTGTTGGGAACAAAAGACTTCAGAGTTTCGAGGTAATAGTGAGGTCCAAATTCTTTGACCGCAAATGGAATTGGAGCTTCAACCGGTTCTTCAACAGCTTCTTCTGGAACCTGAATATCTGTAACTTGCATATCCGATTGTGTTTGGTAGCGAAAATCAGTTTCATCAATGAGTGGGTTGTGAGAAGTATTCTTAACAATAAGAGCCGCTTTTACTTTTTCTCTGGGAATATCGGCCGTTAAGCTCCAACTTTGAAGATTAAAGTAATCTAAATAGAAGCTGGATCTCTCAAATCTCAATTTTCTCGTATGCAGTAGTCTCGCCATGAATTTGCGGCTTGTTTCGTCTTTGGCCTTGCGAGCGAGTTTTTCAGCGAGATAGCTGTCTTCGACTCTCAATATATAAGCCCCTGGCTCGTTACTTGAACGGTAGAGCATGTATTGAAAAGCGATACTAAAAAGGGTGAAGAGTTTCTGCTGGGGAAGGTGAACGTGTGGTATTTCACACTCGAGTAGCTGTTTTACAGACTCGTAGAGGTTTTCTTTTTCAATATTCCTAGTACCCATAGCAGTTTTTTAGCGGAAGAGTTTAATTTTTTTTTTTATTCTTTGTAATGCATGTGCTAAGTATCAGTCAATAGAATTTATAATTTATTCACGATGAGAGCACTTAAGACTTGAGTTTGACGCACTTAAGATTTATAGTACCCTCATTAAAAATTACTAATATTGATCATTTATTCTGGAGAAAATTAATGTCTGGAGAAAAAGACTTACCAAAAACGCGAAATATTGGAATCTCGGCCCACATCGATTCGGGGAAGACGACACTCACTGAACGCATTCTTTTTTACTGTGATAAAATTCACAAAATTGAAGACGTGCGCGGTGGTGGTGATGGAGCCAAGATGGACCACATGGAACTTGAAAAAGAAAAAGGGATCACCATCACTTCTGCAGCGACGACTGTTCACTGGAGAGGGATTGCGAACGAAGGTGTGACTTGCGCTGAAGGTGGTGGAAAAGATATTAAGATTAATATCATCGATACTCCGGGGCACGTGGATTTCACTGTTGAAGTTGAGAGATCGCTTCGAGTTCTCGATGGTGCGATTCTCGTCCTTTGTTCAGTAGCCGGTGTTCAGTCTCAATCGATCACAGTTGATCGTCAGATGAAACGCTATAACGTTCCAAGAATGGCCTTCCTAAATAAGATGGACCGAATGGGAGCGAACCCTTTCAATGGTGTGAAAGCACTTCGTGAGAAACTTGGGCACAATGCTGTTCTTATGCAAATGCCAATTGGTGCTGAAGAGAATTTCCAAGGTGTCATCGATCTCATCACAATGAAAGCTTATTATTTTGATGGTGATAACGGAGAAAATGTTCGCGTGGAAGAATGCCCTGCTGAACTTAAAGATCAAGCTGAAGAGTTGAGAGAGCAAATGCTCGACGCTGTCAGTGAATTTGATGATCAAATGATGGAAGATATTTTAGAAGGCAATGAAGTGACTGAAGAGACAATTCATAATGCTGTTCGAAAAGGTGTTCAAACTTTAGGACTTACTCCTGTTTTCATGGGATCAGCTTTTAAAAACAAGGGAGTTCAGCCACTTTTGAATGCTGTTGGAAGATACCTTCCTTCTCCATTAACTTGTGCAAAGCCGACGGCGATTAATGATGAAACAGATGAAAAATTTAATTTGGAACCTGTTTTTGATAAGCCCCTTGTTTGTATGGCCTTTAAAATTACTGACGAGCAATTTGGACAATTAACTTATACAAGAATTTATCAAGGTGAATTGAAAAAAGGTGACTTTATTTGGAATACCAGAACGAAGAAAAAAGTTCGGGTAGGAAGAATCGTGCGAATGAACTCAAACGATCGAGACAATATTGATAGCGCTGGAGCTGGAGATATTATTGCAATGGTTGGAATCGATTGTGCTTCCGGGGACACTTTTGTCGGAAACGACGACTTGCTCACTATCTCTTGCGAAGGGATGCATGTTCCAATTCCTGTTATCGAGCTTTCAATTAAAGCAAAAGATAAAGACAACCAGATCAAAATGTCGAAAGGTCTTTCACGCTTTATGAAAGAAGATCCGACTTTCCACGTTTTCACTGACGAAGAATCAGGGGAGACGAGAATTGCTGGGATGGGAGAGCTTCACTTAGAAATTTATGTTGAAAGACTCAAGCGTGAGTACAAAGCAGAAGTTGAAGTTGGTGCTCCACAGGTTAACTACCGTGAGACAATTCGCCAGGAAGCCGGATTTGATTACACTCACAAAAAACAAACCGGTGGTTCTGGGCAATTTGGTCAAGTTGTGGGAGAAATTCGTCCACTTTCTGAAGAAAATAAAGAGAAAGAAGATCAAAACTTTCGCTTTCATAACCAAATTAAAGGGGGATCGATTCCTACCGAATTTATTGGTGCTTGTGAAAAAGGTTTTCAAGACGTTATGGACAAAGGTCCATTGGCGGCTTTCCCTCTTATTGATGTGGAAGTTTTCTTGAAAGACGGAAAATCTCACGACGTCGACTCTTCTGATATGGCATTTAGAATTGCTTCACGTCAGGCCATGAGACAAGCGATTGCGAAGGCCAGTCCAGTTCTTCTCGAGCCAATCATGAAAGTTGAAGTTGAAACTCCTGATGAGTACCAAGGGTTTGTTATTGGGGATCTTTCTTCAAGGCGCGGGATCATTCAAGGAAGTGAAACAAATGATAATGGGGATACTATTATCAACGCCTTTGTTCCTCTTTCTGAAATGTTTGGATATTCAACAGACCTTCGATCTGGTACTGCCGGAAAAGCTGGCTATACCATGGAGTTTGCAAAATACTCTGAGTGCCCTAACAATATTCAAGAAAAAGTTATGGCCGAAAGAAAAGAGAAACTCGCTAAAGACGATTAATCAATTATTTACGGTACAACCACAATCCCCCATGGATCAGCCATGGTGGGATTCTGGTTGATTTCTACAAAGTTTAGCTCACTATCAAGCACAACAATATATTCATAGGTATAATCGGGAATTAGAAAGTAGCCATCACTTGTTTCGGCGAGAGCAGTTCGCGGATCGGGGAGTATGCTGGTGTCACTGAAAGTGTAAAGCTCAGTTGAAAGATCACTGTTATAGAGGATGATGGTGTCTGTAGTTCCATTCCAGGCTACAAGAATATTTCCATCGGAAGTTTCCATGCAACCATAGGCATTTGTGGTTCCTGCAACACTTGAAGTGGCTTCATAGAGTTGGACTCCATCATCATCATAAATTCGTACGCGATCTGTACCCGTTGAGCAGGCGACAAAACCGCCAGTGCTGAGAGCATCAACGTATTGGAGTGTTGTTTGAATATTATTGGCAAAAGGGTTTCCAATCCTTTGGCCTGTTTCACTAAAGCGCTCAAGGCTATTACTTTCGATGACTAGGATGTCATTGTTATCGAGAACCGTTAAACCATAGGTGTTTCCGTTGAGTCCTGAATTATTGATGAGCTCTGTTTCTGTAGCTGTTTCTTTATCATAAGCTAAAACCCGATCAGGTGTTCCATTGATGACGGCAAGTAAACGGTCGTTGGCCGTATCCCAAGCAAGACCATGAACGGAGTCTCGCAAAGGGTTAAACACAGCAATGTCT
Source organism: Halobacteriovoraceae bacterium (assembly GCA_020635135.1). Lineage (GTDB taxonomy): Bacteria > Bdellovibrionota > Bacteriovoracia > Bacteriovoracales > Bacteriovoracaceae > JACKAJ01. The sequence goes on along the minus strand of JACKAJ010000015.1, from coordinate 197,847 downwards.
TGTTTGAAATTTCCATCACTATCAAAAAGAATAATTTTTTTAGCACTATAGCTAGAGATGATAATGTCACCAGATTCAAAAACATCACTAGGGGTTGTATCTGTGCTTCCTTCATTACTCGATGTTTCTGTTGCAGAAGTTGATCCGAGAGGTTCATCGCTGTTACAACTGTGCAAACTTGTGAAAACAAACAAGAATAAGAAAATTGTTTTCAAAATCTTCATACTAGTCTTATCGGAAAAGATTGCAGAGATTTTAATTTCATGTCAAGATTGAGCGGTTTTGTCGGGTATGGAAGTTCTTTCTGATCTCTGAAATACTCAATCTCTTTGATAAAATATTAGAGTGAGAACTCTTGGGTCTTTTAGCGTATTTATCCTTTTGTTTTGTTTGTATTCAAGCAATATATTTGCGGCTGGCTTGAATACTAAGCTAGGTTTCGATTTGGGCTATGGAAATTATTATGAAGAGAAATTAGGCAATCATAATATTCATCCTACAGGGCTGAGCTATTCATCTCGCTTGAGCATGGAAGTTTTTAGTGGGTGGTTTGCTGAAATTTTTTATCGAATTCACAACAGAGAGTATGATTTTATTCACGATTCGATTAGAGGAAGAGTTGATCAAGACCAAGTTACTTATGGTTTAAATTTTTATCTCATACACTCCTCAAGTTTTCATATTTTTTTAGGATTAGGACAAACAACACTTGAAGAAAAAATTGTTAATAATGACGATTATACTTCGGTCCAAAAAGATGATATTCAAACCGAATATGGCCAATTTCTAGAAGACAAGTTCATTGTCTATAATCTTGGTGCTCGATTTATGTTCTGGCAGATGAGTAATCTTCAAGCAGGATTGGCAGTTGTTTATGCAACTGGAGAAGGAGAAGTAAAGGTTAATTACACAGAGGGCATGTTTACTCTAGAAATTTCTCTCTAACTTTTTTTTTTCTTACTGACTTTCTTTTTAGAAAGCGCCTTGGCCTTTTCTTTTTCCTTGTCTTCCATAATCTTAGAGAGTTTCACATCAATATCAGTAAGTTCATCAATGAGTTTCCCTTTTATTTTGGCAGGGGATTTGAAAATATCTTTGTAAGTTTTAAGCTTCGAAGTGTCTTCTTTGATGAGTAATTGTCTCTTATTCACTTCTTCTTTGGTCATGCGGTAGATGGCCATATCGGCAAGATAATCGGCGAAACTAAATTTTTTGGTTTTTAAGTAATCGACAAAGCTTGTTCTGTTAGCCTTTTTCTCAGCTTCTGCGTAATGCTTTTCTTTAATAAAGCGGATAATTTCGTTATTCTTTTTGATATTGTGTTCACAATCTGCAATCAAGAGCTCATAGCGTCTTTTAACAACGACCAGGCGCTGTTCTGTAAAGAGTTCGATTATCTGTTCAGCGCGGTCAAAGATCTTTACCCCACGCTCACTGATGAGAGTATAATTGGGAACGAGTGTCGAAGTAGCTCCCAATTTTTTCTCAACTTCTTCTAAACTTGGTTGCTTTCCTCTTTTAAAGAGCAATTCAATCTCGACGTGGTTATCGACTGTAGAGTCGATAAAGTCTTTGAGATAGTCACTATCAATGAATTTATTGAGGTGCTTATAGATTTTTTTAGCGTCGTAGCCCTTAGGTAATTCTGTAATATAAATACTGTCATTTTTTTGGGTAAAACCAATTTGAAAAATAACTCTTCCCGATTTTTCAACTTCAACAGGTAGAGAATAGTTTCGAACCCAAGGTTTTAAGCGCTTAGCTTTACCTTTTTCGAGATAGAAGATCATGGAGTTGATGATGTCAGAGTGTTTGAAACTTGGAATAACCGACGAAAATCCCGTTCCAATTCCTTCCGCTCCGTTGAGAAGCATGATGGGAAGCTTTGGCAAAAGAGCCAAGGGTTCGACTTCGCGCTCGTCATAATTGGGAATCATCTCAACTTGGTTCATATCATCAAAAAGTAAAAGATCCGCAACTTTTCCTAGCTTACATTCAATATACCTTCCAGCGGCTGGAGCGGTTTCCATTCGCTCTCCAAAATAACCTTTTTTATCAATGAGCGGGTAGTTATTGGAAAACGCATAGTCTTGAGCCAAGTTGACGATAGAAGATTCAATGGAAGCAGGTCCATGAGGATGGAGTGTGAGGACCAACCCTGTGACGCTGGAGACTTTGGTTAAGCCTTTATTTCGGTGTTTCCACAGAGTGTAAAGAATTCGTCTTTGTGCTGGCTTGAGACCATCTTGCAAATAGGGAATAGCTCGATCCATCAGAGTGTAGATCTGGTAGTTTCGATATTCCGTTTTTACAATTTGTTCTAAGGGGATAGCATCAGTTGAGTGCAGGTATATTTCTTCCATTAAGCATTTTCCTCAAGCAGTAAGTCTTTTCTAAGCTGGGTATCCTTTCCGAAGCAAACGTGTAGCATCTTCTTGGATTTTTTCATATCTTCAGTGGTGATTTTGGTAAATGAATCGCGGTTGAGAACGTGTTTGAACGCTTCTTGAGACATTTCCCCCAAACCTTTGTTTCTCTGGATTTCTTTTATCTTTACATTTTTCTTTTTCTTTATACTTTCTAATTCCTCCGGAGTTTCTGCATAGAGAGTTTCTCCATCGGTAATAATTTCAAAAAGTGGAGCTTTCGCAATTTGGATGATTCCCTTTTGAAAGAGTTCAGGCCAGAAAGTAAAAAAGAAATTAGTAAGGAGTGTGTTAATATGCCCTCCGTCCACATCAGAGTCGGCGAGAAAGACAATTTTTGAGTAGCGGAGATTATCAATATCGGCTTTCACTCCAATTGTGAGGCCAATGGAAGCCATAATGTCGCTCAATTCTTGATTGGCGAGTATGTCTTTAATTGTGGCTTGGCTGACATTCATGGGTTTCCCCTTGAGAGCAATCCCCCCTTGAATGAGTTTATCGCGTGCAGAGCGGAGTCCTCCAATCGCAGAATCCCCTTCACAGATAAAAAGCATGCACTTAGAGCGATCTTTTCTTTCATTAGCATCTAAGAGTTTTTCTACTCTTTGTTTTTTAGCCTTTTTCCCTTTTTTACTGGCTTCTTTGAGATCTTGAAAGTGGTGGCGTGTTTTGGCGCGATCCAGGACCAAATCCAAAAAGTCTTTTTGACTTCTCAAGAATTTAGTCATCGCCTTCGACATAAAACTTTCAATGCCTTTTTCAAGATGAGTGTCGCGAACAAGTTTTCTTTTGGTTTGAGATTCAAAGCGGGGATTGGGCATGGTAATCCCAATAATAAAAGTGAGCCCTTGGAGAACGTCATTGTCGTTAATAGAAACTTTTTCTTTCTTTGCTTGACGCTCTAATTTTTCTTTAATGCTATTGATAAAGACTCGTTTAATTCTGTCGTTGTGAAAACCACCATCAAAAGTCGGTGTTGAGTTTACAAAAGAAATAAAGCGCTCACGCTCCTCAGATTTAAAATCCATCGTGAGGGCAACGGTCATATCAATTTGCCCTTTAGCCTTTTTCTTTTTTGAAGTGGTTGTTTCGTAAACGTATTTGTCACTCCCTAACTGGATGGGTCCTTCGGGATCGATACGTTTAGCAAGTTCAAAAAGTCCTTCTTTATAGAGATAATTTTCGTTATTAAAAATAAATTTTAATCCAGGGTTGTTATAGGCAAGATCGATGATTCTTTTTCGAAGGAGGTCTTCATCAATTTTGGGATTTTTATAAACTTCCTTGGCCAAGCTGAGCTTTACCCGGACACCAGAATGCCCTTTGAAGGGTTTCGGTTTTGTCTTTTTTGTTTTTAAAGCACCATCAATGAAAGTAAATGTTTGCTCTTTTTTGGAGTTATAGTGGCGAACGCGAACTTCAAAAAGATCAGAAGTAAGACAAGTCGCCGAGGCTCCTAACCCGTTTTGTCCAAGAGTTCGATGGAGAAAACCTTTTGAGTCAGTTTCTTCATCTTTAAACTTCGAGCCGGTTCGAAACTCAGTGTAGACTTGAGGAACTTTTGAAAGAGGGAACCCAATCCCGTTGTCTTCGACTGTAATTTCCATCTTGTCTGGACTCAAAGTGACTTTCACTTCACTGACATGTCCTCGATAAAATTCATCGATACAGTTATCGAGGATTTCTTCAATTGCCTTAGATTTTGCTTGATGAAATTTAACGGTTTGGAACTCGACAGAATCTTCAGTGTAAAGATAGGTCTCTAGATCCTCGATATCATTACTTCCAAATACTAAGGTGACTCGGTTCCGGCAATGCCATCGCTGATCTTTACTCTCGATCTCAGCTTCCTTGACTTTACCTTTGCGCTTTTTGTTTACAGATAATTCGGCCATATTTTTAATTTAACTCCAAAAAAACAAAAATAACACACTAGATTCATTTAAGTTGAACCAGAGTCTGCTTGCGTTATTTCATTATAATTTTCATAATATTAAAGGAAGAGTAGTTAAATGGTAAGTCCATATAAATATTATTTAGGGAATTCCGGTGTGATGAAAAATGACTTATTACTTTTTGGGTTGACGTGGGTGTTGATCGGCGGAGTGAATTGGGCGACGGCCGATACAAAGAGTTCAGTGGAAAGTTATTTGAAAAAAAATGATTTCTACTCGCGATCTAATGTCGAATATTTGTTGAAAGGAAAAGTGATTGCCAATAGCGATGTGGATTCACCTGATAAAGATACCCAAACGATGTGGACCAAGGCTTCTGCATTTCATTCAAGAGATTGTAAACCAGTATTAGCGAAGCTGAGTCGTTACGAAGATTATTCCAAGTACATGAGCTTCATCGAGTATAGCACTTACGTTAACGGCGTAATTAATATGCGCTTAAAAATTTCTCTCATCCCTATGGCCTTTGATTTTACAATGAAGATGCCACGAATTGATAAGCCTGGACTGTACCCGTTTGTCTTTAGTGCAGGGATTTTGAAAGGATTGACGGGAACTCTCGATATTTTAGAAATTGATAAACGGTGTTTTTTATTTGCTAAGATTGATTGGAAAGGAAAAAATTTGGGTTATGCCGATTTCTTGATGGAAAACTTTTTTACAACCGTTGCAAAATTGGGGCTAGAGAAAGTTTTTAGTATTACAGGGCATAGGAATCAATCATGAAGATGAACGAAGAGTTTTGCCTTGTTGCTGAAAATGTTTCAAGCTCGCCCGTTATTAAGATAAAACCTGAGATGAGTATTGGGCGTTTTGCCCAAGATTTTAGCGTTGATCATCCCGATCTCAGTCCTCGCCATTGTTCGCTTTATTTTAAGGATGGAGTCTTCGCGATCATTGATCACCACAGTGATAAAGGAACGTTTATCAATGAAAAACGTATTCCTTCAGAGCAAAAAGTGATTTTAATGGCCGATGATAAAATCATGCTTGGTGGAATTAAATTAAAAATCACTAAGCTTGGAGAAACTCCTGACGTTGCTCCACCACCGCTTCCCGATTTACCGACAGAGGTTCGCGAGACCTTCGATGAGAAAACTAATGATGGAAAAACACAAATTCTCACTATCGAAAACTTGATCGAAGAAATTGATCAAGAAGAAGAGTCTCTCTCAAAAAGAAAACCGAAAAAAGAAAAGGCTCCTGAAAAGAAAGTGGAGCAGCCCCTTGAAACCCATACCAATACTGTGCAAATTCAAGATTCGTCGAGGGCTACTAAGAAGCCTAAGATGAAGCCGACCAAAGCTGCAGACAACACTGTTCAAACTGTTCAAATACAAGGGCAGGGAACGGCCATGGTGGATACCACTTATGGTGTTCACTTTTTCTTTCGTATCAGTGCTTTTATCATGGACATGGCCCTCTCTGTGTTGATCACTAATCAACTTATTGAATACAACATGCTAAACGTCGTTTCTTTTGTCGTTGAGCCAGTTCGTTTAGTTTTTAATGATTTTTTAGGGGCAGGATTTCAATACATGGCACCTTATGCTGGTGTTTTTATTTTGTACCAAGTCTTGAGTAATCTTTTTTTGAAGCGCACCTTAGGTCAATTGCTACTTGGATTTTCTGTAGAGAAGGCAAGCCTTGGAAATGTGCGGGCCTTTTTAAGATCTCTCTTGTTTTTTGTGACATTTCCGTTGCTGGTTTTTGATTTTCCGGCCTTGGTTTCTCGCCCGACGGTAAAAGAAATTTTATGTCTTTCTCGATTTTATCTTAAGTCTTCATTGAAATCAGTTTTACTGACAGCAGTTTTTTTACCTTCGGTACTTTTGATTTCGTTTACCATTCCACTTTTTGAGCGAGAGCCATTGAAAAAATTAGAAGATGTTGAGTTTAAGACGATCAGAATGACTTCAGTCTCTAATCTCAATCCTAAAGTTTATTCTCGTTATTTTAATTTTATAAAAGATAAGAGAAATAAGACGTTTTTAACTTATCCCGATTTTAGTGTTTCGAGAGTGAAGGGCAAGAGAAATATTTCTCCAATGCTACAAGTTTATTACCCTGCAAAGAAATATTTTGTGGTGGTTGAAAAAAGAAAGTTATTTAATGCGCGAGCGATGTTGGAATACGCTCTCAAAACCAACCCTCTGGCTTTTATTCGTTTTGAAGAGATTATGAATTTTTTGGGAGGTAAACCCATCGATGGCAATAAGTTTCTTGCAGAATTTAAAGATCTCGTCTATGCCAGTTTAACTCTTAATTTTGATACACTTCAAGAGCATACATTGAAGTATGGTCCTTTCTACAAAGCCTTTTTCGACTTTCGCGATAGTCTTTTAAGTACTATCGATACAGAAATTAAGAAGATTGCTTTTCTTAAATTGGGTGATCAAGATTTTATGAAAATCACGGCTCCAGGAAATGAAGAACTGCTCATGACAATCAATTACCCGAAAGGGATTATTTACCATATGAGTTTTTCTTCAATTGAAGAAGGGCATGAATTTTCTGAGGAAGAAATTTTAGATTTTTATAAAAATTTCTTTAAATCAGTGGAGTGGAAAGAGAATATTGAATACGAAACCGAGAGTTGGGACGCGTATAGAATTATCGATTTCTTTGTCAATCTCCCTGAAAAAGAGAGCTACGATGAAGAGGCTCAGCAAATTTTTGCTTTTTACTACAAATATTCAAGATTATTGGTGAAGTCCAAAAATGAGACTGTTCGCAATGATTTAATTAAGAAAATGGAAAATGTCCTCAAAGTTCTCGTAACTTTAAATGAAAAGGATCGCAAGCATTTTCAAGATGTGGGAAAAACATCACTTGATCAAACCAAATACGACAAACTCATTCGAAAACTCAATGAGATGATTGAAAATTTGAAGGCTCAGAATCTCACTTATTTTAGTGCGAGTATGCCAATCCAAGAAAGTGTTGTCCCCTCGGCGACCACTGTGCCAGTTGAGAGTTCTCCATGAGCTACTTAGCGAGCACTGTCTATGGAATAATCCAAGCCTTTTGCGAATTTCTTCCCATCAGCAGTTCTGGACACTTGGCCTTGCTTCCTACTTTTCTCTCCATTGAAGACCCAGGCGTCATTTTTGATCTCTTTATGCACATTGGGACATCTTTGGCCTTGATCGTATATTTTCGAAAAGAAATTTTAGAATTATTAGCGGAAACTTTAACACTCAATTTGAAATCGCGATCGGGATACGCCTTTCATTTTTGGCTCACCACCATTTCAAGCATTGTCTTTATTCTCATGCTGAAACCTATTACCGAAGCTTTTGGAAGAAATAATCTCCTTATTGGAATTAATCTCATTGTCTTTGGTGCTCTTCTTTATTTCTTCGACAAAAAATCATCTGAAAAATATAATTCTCCGGATTTATTTCAAAGCCCGCGCTGGAAGCTTGCGATTTTGATGGGACTCTCGCAAGCCATTGCTATTTTTCCAGGGGTGAGTCGCTCTGGAGCTACAATCACTTGCGGACGGATGCTGGGGATGACTCGGGGGTTAGCCGCGAGGTATTCATTTTTAATGTCAGTGCCAGTGATTCTGATAGGCGCACTTTACAAAAGTCTCAAAGTTTTGAAAGGCGAAGAAGTTTTACCGGGAGTGGGAGTCACTCTTTGGGGAGTCTTTATTTCTTTTTTTCTTGGGATTCTTGTTATTCACTATTTTCTTAAATTTATTAATCGCTTTCCGTTCTTGTATTTTTTCTTATATCGAACGCTAATTGGGATCATTGTCCTTGTCATGTTTTTCAAATAGATTTCAAAAATAAAATAATTCCTTAAATTTTTAGCTAAAGAGTAGAGGATTCCCGATAATCCTTGGAAAAATTTCTTAGGAATTTAGGAAGTTTTTTCCAAGGAGAAAAACACCCCTCCCTACACTCTTTTGTGTATGGACTGCAAGGGGTGTATCGGGCGCAAGGCCCGAATCCTTGGTTTTTTTTATTTTAGCAAATTTATTTGAGGTTACAAGGTAGGAAAAAATCTGACAAAAAGAGTTTTACGGGCAGGAGTAAAAGTACAGAGGGTAATCAGAGAATTGCTTTGAACCTGTAATGATTTCATTAAAGGCATTGATGTAATCGAGAGATTGTTCATCCACGCCCTCTTTTACCTGACCATTCGTCACACACATTTCTTCTTGGCAACAATCATAGGTATTGAGATCGCAGTCTTCGTTGATGTTACAGGTAAGCGTGCCAGGTGTTGCATTCCCATTGAGAATAGTGGCGACATTAATATTTAAACTCAAATGCGAAAGGCTGATCTCAAGAGCGGAGCTATTGGGAAAATAGAGTTTGTGAGAATTGGCAATAATCTCAGAGTAGGGACAGTTACTTGAGCAAGACTTATCGAGGGTAAAAACATTATCTGGATTTGCGAAGGCCGAACAGATTTGTTTATTTAAAGTTTCATTGAAGTAATCGAGATGAAGATAATAAACTTTTTCTCCACTAGCGAGATCAACAGCTTCAAGAGGGCTTGCGGCCGTGATGAGATTGAGTCCACTCGAGAGTTTTGCTTTTAAACAATAACTTTGAGAGGGAAAGTTAATGAGATCATCATTAAGCGCGCGCCCTAGGAGAAAAATTGGGGCTGTGCGGGATTGAAAGCTAAACTGGGTGTTAGACTTTACACCATTTTGCTGAAAATAAGATTCATAATAAGAAAAATAACCACCGGCCTCAGCAGTAGAGACTTCATTGGCTTCTGTGCTTGATGCACTTCGATTGCCTTTACTCTCATCAAAGAGACAAGCTTGTAAGGCAAAGAATAGAAAGAGAAAACTGAGTTTCATACTTTCTTATCGGCAAAGAGAAAGATTATGAAAGTACCTGAGTGAAGTAGTTTAAAGGTTGAAGATTTGCTTAACACCCCGAGAGATGTGCTCAATCGAGACGGCCATCAAGATAATCCCACTGACTCTGGTCATGACGTTTAAAGTGACTCGTCCCAGTCTTTCTCTAATTTTCCGGCTGAAGGTGAGGATTAATTTAATGAGAATCCCAATGACCGCCATGACAAAGAAAGCACTGGCCCATTGAGTTGTGGTTTGAAAGCTTTCGGCCTGGATAATGCAAGTGACAATAGTCCCGGGACCGGCCAGGAGAGGAATTGCGAGAGGCACGATGCTGAGTTCTTGCATTTGGCTTTGGCGATCGATTTCCTCTTGAGACATTTTGATGGGAGCGGGCTCCCCTTTCAACATGCTAAGAGCACTGAGCCCAATCAAGATCCCTCCACCGACTCGGAAGCTTGCGATTTGAATTCCAAAAAAGCCCAAGATTTCATCTCCGAGCACGGTACTAATAGCGAGTGTGACGACAACTGTTACTGCACAAATGGTAGAGATTTTAGCAATTTCTTCAGTGGAGTAAATTTTCGTCGATGTTAAAAAAATTGGTATCGCTCCAATCGGGTTGATGATTGAAATGATAGTAATAAAATATTTGAGGGCCTCTTGAAATGTTTCCATTATTTTTTATCGTACTTTAATATTTCTTCTCGCAATATGTGTAATGCCGTATCGGTAAACCGATCTTTAACCAATAATCTATTGCCAGCATAGTGGATAATTTCTGTTCTTTCGAATTGGGGTGATACCACAGCGACAGCGAGGGTGCCAACTGGAATTTTTTCACTCCCACCACCAGGGCCTGCAAGTCCAGTGGTGGCTACAGCAAAATCACATCCAAGGTTTTTGCGTGCGCCTCTCGCCATTTCCAGCGCCACTTGGGTACTGACAATATTATACTTATCAATTGTATCTTGGCTGACTCCCAGCTGTCGAATTTTGGCCTCTGGAGAATAGGTAATGAAGGCCCCAAGAAAGGATTCTGAAGCTCCAGAAATATCAGTAAGCTTGGAGCTAATCATTCCTCCAGTACAGCTTTCCGCAGTTCCAATTGTGAAATTCTGAGATTGGCAAAGTTTGAGAATTACTTCCGGAAGGGACTCAGGGCCACGATTCCAAATGTATTCAGTTATTTGGGAATTATCGATAATGGCCTGGACTTGTTCTTCTTTATTTTTCAGTTCCTGGGAGCTTTTGGCCTCAATGGTAATCCCGACGTCCACTCCTGAGACGTGGGGAAGGGAACTGACTGCACCGAGTTTTTCCAATTCGCTCCAAAGCTTAGGTTCAAGTGTTTTAAAGAGTTTTTCTTCTGGGATTTTCCAAGTTCGGTAGATGAGGTTTTTGTGGAGGTGATTGTTCTCCACGATCAGTGGAAGAACTTGGTCTTCGAGCAGGACCTGATATTCAAGAGGAACACCTGGGAGAAGGAAAATTTTCTTATTCTGGTTTTCGAGATAAATTCCTGGAGCGTAGCCGACCTTATTATAAAGCGCACGAGAGCTTTTAGGGATCCATTGGTACTTGGCACTGGAATCACTATAGGAGCGCTTTTTTTCACTGTATTGTCTTTCCACGACTTGGAGGGCATTAGCGTTTTCCTCTAGAGGGAGATTAAAAAAATCAGCGATAACATCTTTGGTGATATCGTCATCTGTGGGACCTAAGCCCCCAGAAGTGATGACAATATCAGCATTCTGAAGTGATTCTCGTAAAGCTTCAGTAAGTTCTTTTGGATTGTCGCGAACGATCTGAGCTTTTCGCAAATAGAGGTGATTTTTAAAGAGCCATTGAGCGAGCCAGTGAAGATTTTTGTCCTGGATTTTACCTTGGAGGAGCTCATTGCCAATACCTATAAAATCTACAATTTTCATTAACTTATACTCTTTTTTAGCCTATATATGGACGCTGTGGACCAGATTATTGAATTCTCATTAACTTTTGATCAAGATATCGAAGAATATCTAAAAAAGCACTATCCCAATGTTAAGAATTATCAAATTCTCTCCAAAAGTCTCGATGCGAGAAATGCTCCCAAAGGGCGAAAGCCTGTTTTCTTGTACCGAATCCTCGACAAGTCAAAGAGTGGTGAAGATCTCAAGTCAACATTTCCGAAAAAAGAACTATTAGTAAAACCTATTGTTGTCGGTGCTGGTCCAGCAGGGCTTTTTTGTGCCATTAGACTGATGGAATATGGAATCCCGTGTACTCTCATCGATAGAGGAGATCGTGCGAATGAGAGAATGAAAAAAATTGCAAAATTTTGGCGCTATGGTCAGCTCGATGTGAACAGCAATGTCTGTTACGGAGAGGGAGGAGCGGGACTTTTTAGTGATGGGAAACTCATGACCCGGGTGAAGTCTGATCTCATTCACTACGTGATGAAAAAACTGGTCGAGTTTGGGGCGCCTGAACATATTGCTTATGAGTCTAATCCTCACCTTGGCTCTAATAAAATTCGCGAGCTCATTTCAGAGATTGGAAAAACTCTCGAAAACTTTGGTGTAGAATTTTTAAGTGGAGAAGTCGTTGAAAAATTGTTGTTAGAAAATGGCAATCTTAAAGGGATAAAAACGGAAAGTGGAAAAGAGATTTATTCTTCTTCTGTGGTCCTGGCCACAGGGCATTCTCCTCGCCACATTTATTCGCATTTAGAAGAAATGGGCATACCGATGAGCCTCAAAGATTTTGCCGTTGGTGTGCGGATAGAACATCCTAGAAAATACATTAATAAAATTCAATTTGGTGAATTTGCAGAAGATCCACGTTTAGGCTCAGCTCGCTACCGAGCCTCTCATCACAATAAAGAAACCGGAAGAGGAGTCTATACATTTTGTATGTGTCCAGGAGGATATGTGCTTTCTAGTGGAACAGAAATAGAAGGGCTGGTTACCAATGGTATGAGCAATTCAGCCCACAATTCTCATTGGTCTAATTCTGCATTAGTGGTAACGACACGAGCGGGAGTTGATTTTCCCGACAAAGGAATTCTTTCAGGGTTTGATTTTTTAGGCGAAATTGAATCGAAGGCCAAAAATTTATCTGACAAATACGCCTCTGGAAAAGAATTGCCGGCCATGACGATTAAAGAGTTTTTAGAGGGAAAACTTGATTCGAGAGCGCTTCCCGTCACTTCTTGTCCTTCTAAAATATTTAAGGCTGATATTTCTGAAATTTTTCCTTCCTTTATTGTTGAGGAACTTAAAAGTGCACTAGTTCGGATTGATAAAAAGTGGAAGGGGTTTGCTTATGGAGATGCACTTTTAATCGCACCTGAGACCAGAACTTCGTCACCCCTTCGAGTTTTGCGAGATGAAAATCTCATGTCTCCTAAACTTTCTGGGCTTTTTCCTTGTGGAGAGGGAGCTGGTTACGCTGGAGGCATTACATCGGCCGCGGTCGATGGGGTGAAAGTTGCTGATAAATTAGTAGAGCTATTTCAGTTGAGATAGTGAAGCTTATCTTTTTGAATCTTGATAATAATATTTTTCTTGATGCCTTGTTCTTTATTATAGATAAGGCCTTCGTAAATACCAGCGGGCATGCGGTGATTTTTAAAAGGTAGTTTCTTTTTATACTTCTTTCCATCAAGGTCATAGTAGAAGAAGGTGCCGTCGGGGTAATTTCTTCTGGAAGTCAGTAATCCTTCATCTTTGTAGTCTAACTGCTGCGGAATAATCAGTGTGTATTTTTTAGATTTTGGATTGAGAGTCACTGAAGCTTTATGAGGAGAGTAACCATTTTTAGAAATAGTAATATTGAGTGTTTTATTGAGCGGAACCTGAATCCCTAGAGGAGAATAGCGCTCAGAGTTTCCATTGATACTAATGCGCATCGTGGGGTCATAATTTTCAAAATAGATAGTTCCCGTCTGTTGAACTTTGAGAATATCTTCTTCAGCATTGAGTTTATCGTCGGGAAGCTTAGGATCTTTGTTACTAGCGGGAACGCGCACCACTTCTTTTCCAGTCACCATGCTAATGACTTTATTCTGGAGTTCTTCAGGAATAAAATAGTATACTGAAACTAAAATCGCTGCCATGAGTGCAAATTTAACAAGCGGTTGAGTTGCTTCACGATCTTTAGGAAAGCGAACAGAAGTGGTAGGATTCTTAGAAGCACCGTAACGGCGAATGGCTGTTTTATTTCTAAGGTCGTGCTTGAGAGCTTTGGCCGGGTTTTGGCGAAGCATGGATTGAATTTTCTCATTTTCTTTTGAGACAACTTCGTGAAAATCATTTCTTCTGGTTGTTCTTGTGAACTCCACATTAAGGCTGTCATCTTCTTCGGCCATCTCCAATTCAACGACACCTTCTTTTTTGGTAACAATGAGGGCCTCTACAGTCGATGGATCGACTCCACCTCCACCATGCTTGGGAAGTCCCTTGAAGGATTCTTCGTAATCTTGGATAAATGGTTTGATATCGATTTTCCCATATTCTTTGAGTTTGTCTCTATCCTCTTTAATGTCTTCTTTGAACAATTCCTTTGCAAAAAAGGAAAGATCAGTGGCATTGAAATCAGGATATTTAGAATAGAGAAAGCGAACCAACGCCCTATTGAGAGCATCCATATTTTTAAATCTTAAATTGCGATCTTTTTGAAGAGCTTTGAGGACAATTTCGTCGAGCTCTTGAGGAACATTGGGGTTAATACTCGAAGGAGCTGCAATTTTACAAGCTTGAATTTGTTTTAAAACAGCGAGATCGTTAGGCGCAGTAAATAGTTTGCGGCTACAAAGCATTTCCCAAAGAGTAATACCAACTGCAAACTGGTCGTAGCGATGATCGAGTTCTAACCCATCGAGATACTCAGGGGCAAGATAGGAGAGTTTTCCTTTGATTGTCCCTGCCTGAGTGGCCTCGGAATTTGTCTCTGCTTTGGCAATTCCGAAATCAATAACTTTAACAGCACCATCATAGGTAATCATGATATTGTGAGGAGAGATATCCCTATGGATGATGTTATAAGATTTTCCTGTGAGTTTGTCTGTAAAGGTGTGGGCATAATAGAGTGCCTGACAAACTTGCGAGATAATATAAGTTGAAATTTCTACCGGAAAGACAAATTTTCTTTTCTTTAAGCGATCCAAGAATTGTTTGAGATTGGCCCCATCGACGTATTCCATCGCAGTGTAGAGAATTTTATCCACTTCACCGTAGTCATATGTTTGAGCAATATTGGGGTGTATCAATCCAAAGGTAACTTTCAATTCGTCCTTAAACATTTGAACGAAAGCTGGATCTTTTGAATATTGTTGCTGAATCATTTTGATAGCGACAATTTTGTTGGCTTGTTCACCAAGAAACCTAGCGCGACAGATTTTTGCCATCCCACCATCGACAAGATGGTCTAAGAGAAGGTAGCGCCCAAATCTCTTGATATCAAACTTTTCAATCTCAGACATTAATAAAACCTCACATTATTTTATCGTCCAAGTGCCAATCAAACTTTACACTCAAAAGCTCAGATGAAATATAGGGCAGGCTTTAAAATGAAAATAAAGGAGATAAATTATCAAGAAAAGTTCTATCTTTTGAAACGCAAACTTTGTTTTTCGAGGTTCGCCCTTCTCATTTCCAATAACTTATAGATCTCAGCAGCTATTTCCTCTAGGGATTTATTAGTGATATCGAAAACTGGCCACATCTCATTGTCTTTAAAGATGTCTGAGGCCCAGGCAATTTCTTTGTTAATTCTTTCCAGATCAGTATAGTTCTTGAGTTTTTCACTCTGAGTTCTTTCGTTTTTTAGCACTCGATTGCGGCGAATTTCTTGCAAAGATTCCGCCTGAATAGTTAAACCAATGATCTTCCGCTGGTCTATTTCAAAAAGAATTTCTGGCAAACTTTTTTTATATTCAATAGGAATGTTGACGACTTTGAGCCCTTCCAACGAGAGCACTACTGAAAGAGGGGTCTTTGATGTTCTTGAAATCCCTACCAAAATAATATCTGCTTCTTGAAGAGTTTCTAAGTGTTGACCATTATCGTGTCTTAGTGTGAATTCCATGGCTGAAATTTTACTAAAGTAGTTGGTATCAGTATTTCTCATGAGACCGGGCCGATATTGAGGCTTTTCATCAAAAGTTTTTTCAAAAGCATTGAGTACGGGGCCCATGATATCGATGACTTCAATGGGATAGTTTTGTGATTCTTGTTGGAAATACTCTCTCACTTTAGAATCAACGATTGTGTAAGCAATGGCGTCGTAACTTGAAGAGGCATGAATAAAAATTTCATCAACTTGATCAATACTTCTTATATTTTTTTTTGTCGTAAAGACGACATCTTTATTTTTAAATTGCGAGACTCCAGCCCGCACTAAATCTTTAGCGGTTTTCCCAGTTCCATCTGAGACGACGAGAACACGAATTCTATTTCTATTGTTCATAATTTTTTCTAGTACTAGCCTTGCATAAACTTCGAAATGGAGTTCAGCAGTTCGCTTTTATCTTTAAGAGGATTATATTCGTTTTTCTTTCTTTTGTTAAACCATGTTCTTTGAGATTTGGCTAATCTTCGCGTAGCAATAAATATTTTTTCCACAAGTTCTTCTTCAGTGGCTATTTCCCCTCTCAAAAATTGAATAGTTTGTTTATAGCCAATTGATTGGAGAGGTTTTTCGAGACCAGTATATTTTTTCAATAGATTTTTGACTTCTTGGATTAGTCCTTGCTGGATCATCGACTTTGTACGTTCTAAGATAATACTATAGTGTTCATCTTTGGGAATATTGAGATAGATGTGGTGAGTCTTCCAATGATAACGCTCGCTGGGCCACTGTGCTTTCTCACGATTTTCAACTTCTTTGACTTCTCTCGAAGAAGAAAATGCTTCTCCAGTTGTCCAAAAATGTTCAACAGCTCTTCGGGTACGGTAGTGATCATTTTCATGGTAACGGTCAAAACTTAAGGGATCATGGGATTTAAGAATTTCTCTAAAGGGTTCAATCCCTTTATCTTCGTAGAGCTGGTTCGACTTTTCAAGAGTTTCCAAAGGCGTTGTCGGGGAGTTGTACATTCCTTGAAGGATAGCCTGAAGATAAAATCCGCTTCCACCCACTAAGATCACCGGCCTATTTCTTCCATGAATCTCATTAATAAGGGGAATTGTTTGTTCCATGTACATGGCAGCGTTATAGGGTTTTGCAATGCTAGCAATAGAAACCATGTGGTGAGGGACACTGGAGAGTTCTTCAAGAGTAGGCTTTGCCACTCCGATATTGAGTTCATTGTAAAAGAGTAAAGAATCAAAATTGACGATTTCGGCATCATATTTTTGAGCTGTTTCTATGCTCAAATGAGTTTTTCCGGTCGCTGTTGGTCCAGAGATAATGAGAACGCGTTTTTCATCAATCATGAGTAAAATATTTCATTAGGATTAATTTCATGAAAGGCATTATTTTCAACGAAAGTATTAAACTCAAACTTACTTAATATTTTATCAACACTAGATTCGGGGAGCGGGACTTGATGAAGTTCATTAACTGCAAGTTTTTCGAGCAAAATCTTTAAAGGTAAATCACTAAAGATTTCAGGGTAGCTTCTAAGAGTGTAATCTCCTTGATTGTCTATTGATGAAAGTTCGAAGCCAAAGCTTTGCAATTTTTCCACAGCAGAGGTAGGAATTTGCAAAGGTTCAGAAATAAGGAGAGGAATAATTGCACTTGAATGTTGAGAATTGAGAGTTAAAAGGGTTTCTATCAGTGTTTTTGATGTGGTCCCGTAAAGTTTATTTTCATGTTGAATGAGAAATTGAGTGTTGTTCCATTGAAAAATTACTCTATTATATTGCGTCTGTATTTTATCTTCTGATGAGAGACTTGAAGGGGAACAAAAACTGGGATGCTGTTCAGGTGATCCCATGAAATTTCCCTGGTGTTTAGGCTGAGTTGCTTTTGAGAGCGCCTTTTTCACAGATTGAGACATAAATGAACGAACTAGAGAATCTTGAAAAAATTTCACTTGAGTTTTTTTAGGATGAACATTGAAATCCACTTTATAACTTGGGAGCTCTAACCACAAAATCCAAGGGAATTTTTTAGATTGATAAGTTTCGTTGATAAAAAAATTCAAAGTATTCCGAAGTTTTTCATCTTCGATGGGTCTGGAATTCACATAAATTTGTTGGAGAGCGGAGCTCTTTTCACTTTCTATAAAATAAAAATGAAGTCTCATATCTTCGAAACTTTGCTCTCTTTCGATAAGATTTTCATCGCTCTTTTCATTGTAGAGATTGAGGAAACGCTCTTTCAAACTCGTTGAGGGAGAGATCACTTTTTTATCTTTGTCATCCCATTTGATATGAAATTCCACCTGGGGTTGAGAGAGAATAGAGTTTTGAATCATTTTTTTGATTTTATTTTTTTCAGACTTTTGATGTGAAAGAAATTTTAAACGCACTGGTGTGTTAAAAAACAAATCCTTAATCACTAATTCCGTTCCACTTTGTGATTGGGAATAGGATAGTTTTTCATGGACATGGGTGTGCCCCCCTTCGATGACAATTCGTGAGCTCGACATTTGTGAATTGGTCGTTGTGCAACTCACTTTAGCGACACTGGCGAGACTTGCTAGGGCCTCTCCTCGAAAACCATAACTGTGCAAATGATAGAGGTCTTCAAATTTTGAAATTTTACTTGTTGCGTGTCTTGCAAAGGCCCAGGGGAGATCATCGAAATCCATTCCATGGCCATTGTCTTTAAAGCTTAAAAAATCGAGACCATTATTGATAAGATGAATTTCAATGCGAGTAGCCCCGGCATCGATACTGTTTTCTAAGAGTTCTTTAAGAAGCCCGGCCGTGGAGTCGATAACTTCCCCAGCTTTTATCTGATCGATAACGTGCTCGGGGAGCAAGTTGATTTTGTGGACCGCTTCCCCAGTGTTTGGTATTTCCATTAATGTTATAGGTACGTTACTTGGATAGATTAATCAAGAAGCCATTTTTTCTTAGCACGTCGCAAAGAGATGCTTTTGATCATGATGTAGAAGATGAGATATTTATGTACGGTTTTCTATCCTTTATAGAAATTAACTTGATTCCGCCCACCCTCTTTAGAGGCATAAACCGCTTGATCGGCCCTTTTAAAAAGATCAGTTCCGCAGTGAATTCCCTGACGATAGTCGGCAACACCGATAGAAGCGGTGACTGGGAGTTTTTGTGTTTCGTAGATAAATGAATGCCCTTCAATCATTCTGCGCAAGCGCTCTGCAATCTCAAAACTATGTTTAAGATTCGTTCGAGGTAAAAGGACTACAAACTCTTCACCACCGTAACGTGCGAAGATGTCGCCTTCTCGTATTCCGTGGGCGCGAATAATATTGGCCATTTCTTTTAAAACAAAATCTCCAGCATCATGACCATATTTATCATTGAGCTTTTTGAAGTAATCGAGATCAAAAATGATCAAACTCAAGGGGTCACCAGTGACTTTGGATTTTTTAACTTCTAAATCGAGAGCATTGTTAAAAAATGTTTTATTAAAACATTTAGTAAGTCCATCAGTATTGGCGTCTTCGTGAAGTTTATCGTAGGTGAGACGCTCAGGATCACCCTTGGGAAGATATTTAAAAGCAATGGTTCCAATCTTTATGATATCGTTTTTCTTCAAGACCATAGACTCGGCGATACGAGCATTATTAACAAAAGTTCCGTTGCTGGATCCGAGATCTATGATTTTTGATCGCGTTTCCTCTCCATGCGGAGTGGTATCGATTTCAAAGTGATGGCGAGAAATACCCTGAAATTCGAGTGAAACAGTATTGCTAGGGCTTCTCCCGACACTCATTTTTCCAGGTATGAGATCAAAGAGCGTTCCATTGAGCTCTCCTCCTACCACTAACAGGCAGGCGGGACGAGCACTGGCTTCTTTATCTGTAGCTTTAAGTGCTTCGTAAATATTTGTAATAACTAAGGTTGAGTTATCATCGGCCATACTTAAAAAATTCTATCTTCTGAAGTTAATAAATTCAATACGGTAGTGACGATTTATCGAGATTTCTCCAGGTATTGGGCACTTAAGACCTTTCCTAGCTCAACTCCTGGTTGATCAAATGGGTCAATTTCTAGCAAGTTTGCCACCAACACCGTTAAATTTGCAATGGAGAGCATAAGTTCCGTAAGGCTTTTTTCTCCGATTTTATCCAGTTTAAAGCTAGCAAAGGGGACTTCATTCTGGGCCAAAGCATCTCGTGAACCTTTCAGTTCAGCACTCAAGACTCGGTGAAGATCCTTATTGTTCATCATGAGCGTATTTTTGTGGGTAAGTTCTGTTTGGATTGAAAGCTGGGTTTTGGTGTTTTCTACTTCCACAAAGTAGAGAAATTTATTGCGAGGCCCATCCATAAAAAGTTGCATTTGCGAGTGCTGATCAGTAGGGCCATAGGCAAAAAGAGGGGTGAGACCAGTGCGCATCGATCCTCTTTTTTTACCTAAACTTTCTGCCCAAAGTTGCACAAACCACAGGGATAAGTATTTCAGTTTGCTTGAATAAGGCATAAAGACTGTTTGATCGACATTATTGTTCACAAAATAGTGGTGAGTTATCAAACTGAGTTCGGCGAGTTCGCGAGAGTTTCCACTTACAAGTTTTGTATAGAGTTGGTCGCGGGCTTTGATAATGGCATCTGTATCAATTCCGGCCATTTCACAGGGAAAAAGACCAACGTCTGTAAGAGCGCTATAGCGGCCACCAATATTTTCTGGAACATCGAGACAGGGTACATTCCACTGGCTTGAGAGTTCTCGCATGTAGCCTTTCTTGGGATCACTACAAAAAACAAAATAATCTTCGCGGCGATAGTTATCTCCTATATTTTCCTGAAGTTTTTTATCGATGACACACATGAGTGCCATGGTTTCGAGTGTAGCCCCAGATTTGGAAACAAAATAAAAAAGAGATTTTTCCCATTCAATTTGCGAGAGAATTTCATCCACTTCATCAGAGTCGATATTATTTAAAAAAAAGAATTTTCTCTTTTCTTTTGCTTCACTATAAAGGGCGCGAACGAGAGTTTCTGCTCCGAGAGAGCTTCCACCAAGCCCAACGTGAATAAAATATTTTTTGGTTGAAAAATTTTTTGCGATTTCTTTTCTTAAATTTCGATTTTCATCTGGGAATTTCATAAAATCGCTGCGGGGATTATTTTTTAAAAAATCTTGTAAGTAATTTTGCTGTTTTTGAATTTGCTCGTCAGAGAAATTTTTTTCGACGTGGGAAGGCAATACAATCATGAAAGGTCCTTATCAAGTGCGTTCGTTTTTCATTTCACGCGCGATAATAACCTTTTGGATTTGATTTGTCCCCTCTACAATTTGTAAAACCTTGGCGTCTCTCATAAAGCGCTCAACTGGATATTCTTTGGTGTAACCAACTCCGCCAAGGATTTGGACAGCATCAGTGGTGGCCTTCATAGCAACATCAGTAGCTTTGAGCTTGGCCATGGCCGCAATTTTTATATTGATGTTATTGTTATCGTAATTCTCACAAGCTTTTTCCATTAAACTGCGGGCTGCTTCAATCTCTGTGGCATTTTCAGCGATCATAAATTGCAGTCCTTGAAAACTGTAGATGGCCTTGCCAAATTGTTCTCGCTCAAGAGCATAGCGAGTGGCCACGTCGATGGCCTTTTCAGCGAGCCCTATAGAAATGGCCGCGATTGTGATTCTCCCTTTATTCAAACCAGAAAGGGCAATCTTGAATCCTTGCCCTTCAATTCCTATAAGATTTTCCTCTGGGACGAAGCAATTTTCGAAGAGAATTTCACAGGTCGCCGAAGTTCTCCAACCCATTTTTTTTTCGCGTTTTCCAATGCTAAAGCCCTCCATCCCATCTTCGACAATAAAAGCGGATATTCCTTTAGAGCCTTCGGCTCCCGTCCGCGCCATCACCACATAAGTCTTTGAATAGCCTGCGGAGCTAATCCACATTTTTGATCCATTGAGAATGTAGCCGCCTTTGGTTTTCTTAGCAGTGGTTTTCATAGAAGCGGCATCGGAACCTGCGTGGGATTCCGAAAAAGCAAAAGAGGCAATGGCCTTGCCCTCAGCGAGTTCAGGGAGATATTTTGCTTTTTGTTTTTCAGATCCAAATTCTAGTAAAATACCTTGAACCATGGTTGAAACTGAAACCGTCACGGCGTAGGGAACTGAGTAGCCGGCAATAATTGAGAGAACGATACACAAGTCGTGGTATTTGAGTTCAGCCCCACCATATTGAGAGGGAATAGGGATGCCACAAAGTCCTAGTTCACCAAGTCCATGAAATAGCTCTGGCCTGAAGATTTCTTTTTCGTCATCTTCTTCCATCAATGGCCAAATTTTATCAGAACAATATTTGTGAACTTGTTCGCTTAATTCTTTGTGAAATGCATTCATCCTCTCATCGCCTCCTTGAGAAGATTTTTGGCGATAATCATAATCATAACTTCATTAGTTCCAGCACCGATTTCCATCAACTTGTTATCGCGCATATATTTTTCTAGAGGGAATTCTCGTGAATAGCCGTATCCACCGTGTAATTGAATGGCATCAAGGGCGATTTTGGTGACCATTTTAGGAAGTTGGAGCTTTACCTTTGCTGCTTGAACATTGTCTTGGATTCCAAGGTCGTATTCCTTGCAAGTAGAATATAAAAAATGTCTCATCATCGTTGTTTCAGCAGACATTTCCGCAATCATTTTTTGAATGAGTTGAAAATTGGCAAGTGTTTGCTCAAATTGCTTTCTCTCCCCAGAGTATTTAATACATTGCTGAACACAGGCTTCGGCAATTCCCAGGGAAATTCCCGAAATAGTGATGCGTTCAATATCCAAGTTTTTCATCATGTGATGAATAGAACTTCCTTCTTCACCAACTCTTTGAGATTCAGGGACGATGCAGTTTTCAAAAGTGAGCTCGCCCGTTGGTGATCCTCTCATTCCCATTTTGTGAATTTCTTTACTGACACTGAAACCTTTGGTGTCTTTTTCGAGGATAAAAGTTGTGAGGGCCTTTTTTTCTTTTCCAGTTCTAGCATAGAGATAAATGACATCGGCATATTGGGCATTGGTGATCCACATCTTGTTGCCAGTGATGACATAATTTTTTCCATCTTTAACGGCCTTACACTGCATACCTACAGCATCGGATCCATAACCAGGTTCACTCATCGCCATACAGCCAATTTGTTCTCCCGATATAAGTTTGGGAAGGTATTTTGCTTTTTGTTCTTCAGAGGCGTTAGTAGAAATATTATTAACACACAACATACTGTGAGCAAGATAGCTTAATGTGAGACCTGCACAGGCCTTACCAAACTCTTCCATGACAATGGTCGCTTCAATGGCTCCAAGGCCAGCTCCACCATATTTGGGGTCGGCGGTAATACCGAGCAATCCCAATTCACCCATTTTTTTGAAGGCTTCAATGTTAAACGTCTCATCGTGATCGTGCTTTTCAGCATAAGGTGCGATTTCTTTTTCTGCAAAGCTGCGACAAACGTTTTGGAGTTCTTTTTGCTCATCAGTGAAGAACCACATGTCTTCTCCTTTCTTCTCATTCTTTTACGCTAAGTATAATTATTATATATTAAATCTATATAAATTTAGTCGGTTTATACAGATCTTTTTTACTTGGTTTCCGAGGCTATTGTTGTCAACCATGAATTGATATTTGATAATAGAAGAGAAGGGAGTATGGATACTCGCATTATCTAAATTTTTTATGGAAGAAAAAGTGATAGCACCAGAAAACAACCCCAAGAATAATCAAAATTTATTTAGCCCCAAGCAGCGCTATCTCAATAAGCCAACAAAAAACGATGGGGAGGCTAGGCTCGAGAATTGGTTCTTGTACTGGAGAGTTTCTCCTTCCATGTGGGAAGCAAAACTCTCACAGTTTGAGGCCAAGCAGATTATTTATGTTCCTATTAATTGGGCCTTTCACTGTATCAAAGAAGAAAATGGTGTTCACTATGATTTCGGACGCCATCGCAACGATTGTAATTTAAAGGCCATTGATCGCCTTGCCCAGAAACTGCGCTTACAAATTATTTATCTGATTCCAATGACCCCAATGCCTTTATTTAGTAACGGCGGAGTTCCCGATTGGTTGATGAGTGAAAACGCCATGGATGAAACAGGGCTGGTTCAAGCAGTGATTGGTTTTGATCAAAAAATTTGGAAAATTCCTTCAGTCTATCACCCGCGAGTCATCAAATATTATCAGCACTTTCTTTCTTTTCTGGGACAAGTTTTTATCTCAGAAGGATTCCAATCCCGAGTATACGGGGCTTCGTGGGGTTATTATAAAGGTGACCAGTTTGTATCAACTCTTTTTGATGAATCAGAAGTCTTTGAACAAGCATTCGCCCGCTTTAAAAAAATTAATGTTTCAAATATTAGCAAACAGTCAGACGCCATCAAACAAAATTTTAGGCAAACAATGCGAGAACTTTTTGCCCAAATTGTAGAAGATAGCATGGGAAGTTACTGGGCCGGAAGTGTTCAGTTTTCAGTTTTAGGAACAGAGCCTTGGCAGTTTTATTATCGACTGGCCTGCTCACAAATGAATGAAGACGATTTGTGGGAAAATCTATTTTCATCGCTAAGTCACAATAGTTTACCAACCAAATTGTTGATGGAAAAAAAATATATTTCGAAAACATTAGAAAAAGCATTCGATTATTTGGTGGATCACAACTATCACAAAGAAGTTTTAGGGCAGACACTTTACGATGATAATAGTGAGTCTCAGTACTCCCCATTGGTTTTTGTCGAAATTATGAATATGCCCAAAAAGGATATTCAATTCACAGGATTAGGGGGGTATCTCAAAGAAATTGCGCCTTACCAATATAGAGTTTCTAAACTTTCCAAAGAAAATTTAGAAGACGAAACGGATAAACTCTATATTCTCAAAGCGGCGCATTTAAGTGATGAAGAGTTTATTTGGGCCTTAAGGCTTTTTCTCAATGGGAAAAAAGTCATTCTTGATGTTTCTGAACTCAGTGCAGATCGCCGTAAACGATTCGATCTCTTTACGATGGAAAATGGTCTTAAAGGGCAGTACATCCAAAACATCGGGCCGGTGAACTACTATAAGTTTGGAAGAGGTGAGTTTGTTGGCGAATTAGTGACTTACGAAGGAAATACTTTTGACAACGAAACTCCAAAGTCAAAGAAAACTTTTTGGAAAAAAATTTTAAACTACTTAGATGTGAATCCCCTGAAAGTGAAAACATCACCAAAGGTAAAATGGCTAGTCTATCGTCGATATGCTTCGAGCTTTGAGTTAAAGTATCAAGAAATTCGCCGGGTCTTTGTCTTTAATAGCTCTCACACTAAAGAAAAAGTTTTTGTGGCCAACACTCAGCACTCGGTTTTTATTAAATACCTTAACCCTGAGAACGCCGAAGTGGTGAGTTCTACGTCGGGTCTCTCTGTAGAGCTAAAACCGGGAGGCTCGATCATTCTCGACTTTGGATACTTTTCGAAAACGAGGAATTTATGATTGATCACAATGCTATATTGATCGTTTATCGAATGCATCACGAAGATGAAGTGCTTGCCAGTGGGAGTTTAAAAATTTCGTACGTGTTTACCAATGAAAAAATTTGGAATAGTGCTGATTTAGAAGAGCTCTATCTCGAGTACGGTTATCTTGTCACAGAAAAAGATGTGTTGTTTGAAACGATTGAAGAGTTGAAGAATTTTTCAAATTTCTTGGCCGAAAAATTGACCAAAAAATATTATAACCTAGTAACGACGACCGCACTCAACAAATGGATTATCCAGGCTAATAAAATTGGTGAATTAGAAAACTTCTTCGAAGTTCAAAAGAAAAGTAAAAATAAAGTCTATACAGAAGGCAAAAAGGGAATCCTCGAGAGAATTCTATCGTTTTAGCCATAGTGGTTCGGTGGGGGGGGCGATCTGTGTCCTATCAAGAATAATTTCATAAGATCTATCGTGCTTTCTTATTTCTATTTTAAGATCTTGATAATGATTGAGAGCTTCGGGTAGAGATTCGTTGCGCTTTTTCTTTTCAGCAATAAATTTTAATTCGTGAAAGATTCGATCAATGTCCCAAAATTCTATAGAGACATGAGGTTCATGCTTATGGGCCCATCGTTTAGCTTCGGAAGAAAATAGGATTTTTGTAATGGGGACTTTGTGCTTTTCAATACTGTTGCCGATAAGATTTTGAGGAATATCAATAGATGTCATCCAGGTTTTTTGAGTGATATCTTGATCAAGACCAACCACTTCCGTAGCTGCTTTACAGAAGGCCATGCAACCAGCACCTTCTAAGTAGCGAGGGTGGCTGGCAAGACCTGCATAAATTTTATCATTCCCAACTTCAACATATTCTTTGAGGTATTTTTGAAGGCGAAAAGCCGATTCTTCAGAGATAATATAGGTAATACTTTGAACTCTTCCTTGTTTTCTTTTCTCACGCAATTCATTTTGTAGGAGACCTGTTGGTTCTAAACTTCCCTTGTAGGAGAGAAGAATCATCCCCAGACCGACTTGTTCTTGGAACAAATGTTTAAAGATTTTCTTTCCAAGATCAATCTTACTGGTAAATCGATAATAGGGATTTGCCCTTTCATCAAAACTATGGGGACCTTGAACTTCTAAGGCCACGTGAGAAATCATGCGATTATGAGGGCTAATCAAGTTACGAAGAGTAGAGAGAAAGAGGGCTCGAGGAGAAGTCCAATTAACTCCGGTAGGACTTCTAAAAAAATAAAGAGTGAGCCTGTGTTTTCCTACATAGTGAGGATCGTTGGGGACGATGATATCACCATCTTGGTAGTGATCGACAAAATGTCTCCATATAAAATAGGCGATTCCAAATCCAAGGAGAGTCAATAAAAAAACAGAGTTCATTTAAGAAATATAGGCGCAATAAGGGGGGATGTCACCCCCCTATCATTTATTGCTTTTTATTGTACTTAGCTTTCGCTTTTTCGAGTTCAGGGATTAATGAATCGAGAAATTCAACCCAAGAGATTTTTGTAAGATCTTGACTCGTGATAACTTCACCGAGTTCACGGTCTGTGCTAATGAATTTGCTAACGCAAAGACTTTTAACACTGTCGATTTCATAATTGGCTACTGTTCCACTACCAATAACATCTTTACAGAGAGCTTCGAAACTTGGAATAGCTGTGGTCTTTAACTTTTGGTAGTTATTAGTAAAAGTTGTGTAATAAGTTGAAAAGATATCGAGGTCTACATCACCAGCATTGATAATTGCTTCATCGCTAGTGTTGTAGAGACCAATCACTGTGTTGAGGATGTTGGTTCTCAATTGCTTGATTGATTTGAGGGCCTTCGAGTCTTCTTTTTTGGCGATAATTGTTGCGACGGGAAGAACATTTGGTCCCAATGAACTTAATATTTCTTCGTCAGTCATGTCATCAGAGTTTTTCACAGTTGTTTTAACTTTGCTTAAGTCCTCAGAGTGAACTTCAGGAGCCACTTTAGAGCGAATAATTTTTTGATCGATATTCACTTCTAGAGATTTAAAGTCTTCACAGAATTTTTTATAGCGCTCATCAATGACGACATCACCGTAGCTGCAAACGTTGTAGTTTTTATTAAAATCAGCACAATCTTTTCTCAGATCTTTTGTCGTCTTCTGAAGAGTTTTGTTAAGGCTATCAATTTCAGCTTCACTGGCCAAAATATCGTGGTGCATTTCAACTTTTGGATCGAGCTTAGAAAAAAGAGCGTACAAGTCGCGAAGCTTTTTACTTTGATTCGTGGCTTCGTTATAAAGTGTCGCGATATTAGAGATAAGTTCTTTTCTTTGCTCTGTACACTGAGGAAAGTAAGCAGTTTCTTCCTCTTTGGTTTCAACTTCTTTTGTTTCTTTGTTCACTTCAGATTCTGAAGCGACTTTTTCTTCATCAGAGGCTTGAGTTTCCTCTTTTTCACCTTCTCCGTACTGAGCAATGACTTTATTATAGGCCATAGAGACATCAAGGTGAAGTGTATTAACTCCAATCGTTTTATCAAGTGAACGGATGCGATCGATATCGACAACAGTGTCGTTATAAAGACAGGCATTGTCTTTAATATTTTTTACGAGGAAGTTAAAATGTGCAGTATAAGCTTTTTCAGCATCTGTGAACAATCCTACTTTTTCTTTTAAGTTCGCAATGGCCCCGTCGACATTTTCAGTGCGAGCATTGAGGATGTCATCAGAGATTTTCACTGAAAGTTCATGGTAGCGAACCAGTCTTTGGTGAACGACATTTGTTTCTTGAATGGCAGAAAATGAGTTTACAATTCCTGGAGTACAGATAGTTGTTGTGTTCTTTCCAGTTGATTCAACAACAGCATCTTCTTCAACATTTTCAATTTCCTCATGATCGATAACTTCTTCATCATTGCTTTCTTGGGTTTCAATCCCTTCATTGCTCTCTACTTCAGTTGAAGAGATTTCAGGATTGACTTGAGCAACAGTATCTTGGCCTTCTACCTTGATCTCAACACTATCAATCTTCGCAACTTCTTGTTGTTGATCATCAGTAGTTTCGTCTTCGTTATCATTTTGAATATCATTCCCTGTTGCAACAAGTTCAGTGTGGAGCTTTTTCACTTGGCTCTCGAGAGTAGAAAAATCACAAAGTTCATTGAGACGGTCGTTATTCCAAACATTGTTGTCTTCGAGTAAACAGTCTTTAGCCTCATTTTCAGCAGAGCTATCGCGAAGACAAGCGTGGGGAAGATATTCAGTGTAATAGAGATTATAACGAGCATAGGCTTCGAGAAAGTTTTCAAGAAATTTATTGTAGGCCATGGCATCTTTTTCAGAAATGGCCAACTTCACTGATTCAAAGCTTGACTGCATTTCTGAATAGCGGTTATTCATATCTTCTTTGAAACCGACGAGTGACGAATTAAGTTGTTTCACTTCATCAGAGCAAGGATCGACATTGGTATTTGTTTTTTTAGGAAGAACCGTTTCTTCTGTATCAATGGGAGGAGCTGGGGGTGGTGCTTCTTTTTCCACTTCATCTGATTTGTCTTCTGGGTTCTCTTTTTTCACCCCATCTTGTTTTAAGATAAAGGTGTTTCCTCTCCATTTTTTATTATTGTCACAAGAGGACAAGACGAGAGAAAAAGTGATAAGAACGAGTAGGGCCTTCATAGGTTGTCTCCTTAAAATTTTTATAAGCCCTTTCATTTTCGAGGATTAGGGCGATTGCTGCAATTAGCCATGTAATGATTTCAAAGGATTGACAAAAAATTAGATAGACGAGTATTACCAATTATGAATTTTTTCGCCTTCCATTTTGATGAATTAAAGACTTTTCTTGCTGAGAAGGGAATTAAGCCCTTTACGGCCAAGCAGCTATTCGATTGGGTGTACAAAAAATGGACAGTGAACCCAGAGCTCTGGAGCAATATTTCCAAGGAAAACCGCTTCCTTTTGCCGGAAATTCTCAAATTTGAGCTCCCAAAAATCATCTGGGAAGGGGAGTCTCGCGATGGAACCCGCAAATTCTTAGTGCAAATGAGTGATAAACAAACCGTGGAATGCGTAGTGATTCCCATGAAAGAGCGCCGAACACTCTGCCTTTCCAGCCAAGTGGGCTGTGCTATTGGATGCAAGTTCTGTCACACCGGAACGCAGGGGCTTAAGAGGCACTTGGGCGTTGAAGAAATCGTTGGCCAATACATGGCCGTGAGTTTGTGGCTTCGAGAGCACGATCAATTACCACTTACCAATATTGTGTACATGGGCCAGGGCGAGCCCCTCCACAATTTCGATAATGTTAAAAAAGCGACTGAAATTCTGATGGACGATCATGGGCTGGGATTAGGGCAGAGAAGAATCACGCTCTCAACATCGGGTCTTGTCCCGCAAATTGAAAAACTTTGGAGCTTTCCCCCTGTGAATATTGCGATTTCTCTTCACAGTGCTCGCGATGACATGCGGACTCAGTTGATGCCTATTAATAAAGTCTATGACCTGCAAAAACTTTTCAAGGCCATCAAAACCATTCCCCTTAAAGCCTATCGAAGAATTACTTATGAGTATATTTTGATCGATGGATTTAACGATACCGACGAGGACATTCGGGCGCTCGCTGATCTCATTGAGCAACGTGAATCAAAGATCAACCTCATTCCCTTTAACGAATACCCAGGATCTCCCTATAAGAGACCTTCCCAAGAAAAAATTGATTACTTTCGAGAATCTTTGCAAAATAGGGGATATGTTTGCACAGTTCGGGCCACCAAAGGCGATGATATCCTAGCAGCGTGTGGGCAGTTGAAATCTGAGTATGAGAAACTCAATCTTTGGGAAAATTAAAAGGTACGTCCACACTTTTGGGACCAATTGCAATAAATGCCTTAGGTCTCAAAAGTGTGAGCAAACTATTTTAATTAATTTTTAAATTTTTTCATTACAATTGATATCTTCAACAACTGCAGCATTATCTATAGCACTGAAATGTGCAGAAACTAACCCAGAAGCGCTTTCCTCTAAATTAGTTTGTCTGATAACCTGCTCAATTGCACTTTTTGGTGATTGTGCTCGTACTTGAATCATAAAACCATCATTAGCTAATCCTTTTGGTGCTTGATCAAATTGGACAAAACAATCGTATTTATTAAGATCGTTTAAAGATGCGCTTTTTGAATTTGAAGCAAATAAATTAAATGATGAAAATGTTACTATTAAAATTAATAATTTCATTAGTTATCTCCTAGTGTAACAATAATGAGGAGGTCAATTTAGCACTGATTGACGCGACGTACAGTTCGAATAGCCTAAGATTCTTAATAAGATGTATTTTTTACAATCATTTGAATATTTTTCGATCAATGGATTTAACGATATCTATGAATTTGAGGAACTTTATATCTCGTTAAATGATGTTGTAGAAAATTATTTATCTATAATGAAAGACGTAGAAAAAACTGTGATTGAATACGAAAAATATTTAGAAAAAAATTACTAGAGCGTGCTCTTTTTCATATGAGAGCTTAGATAGAAAATTGAAAAAAGAATGCCAGTGAATAGGGTTTTCATATCGATGAGGATATCAGCAAAATGGGTATTAAAATTATTTTGATGCTAAAAAATACACACTGAAAAAAAATTAATCAAATAGCCAAAACTGAACGTCGCCTTCTTTTTGAGCTCTCCCATCTTCCTCTTTTTCCGAAGCGAGATCGCGGACGTAGTCTTTATTGATTTCTATAATTTCATTTGAAATATCGACAGTATCGGGAAGAACAGTTTCAGACCCGGCCACAAACTTTTCAGTCTCTGATTTTGTCTCAGCATAGAGCGATGGGCCTAAGGCCAGAATAAAAAGTGCGATTAATGTTTTCACGAGTGATCCTCCATGTCCTTATGTTTCACACCTTCTCTTCGGCAAAAACTCTCAAAAAATAAAATAGGCGGGGATTGCGGCAAAAAAGGATATTTGAGTAAAATGATTTGAGTTATTTGTAATCAATTTCAATAATTTAAACGATAAGAAATCAATGATTTTTCAAAAAATATTCACTTTTTACAAATTAGTTTTTCTATTTTTTATCGTATATACGATCCCTACATTTGCGCAAATCCATCCACTGGATGATGGAGAGAACTCTATCAAGTTTAATCTCGAAAACTGGAAAGGTGCCAAGCTTGTTCTTGTAAATTATCAACTGGCAGCTGAACTAGGTTATTCAGTCGACGATCCAGAAAAGCTGGAGCGCGAGCTGCTTGCTGATTATGCAATCACATTGGGATCCGATGGGACCAAGCAGGGAATTGCCACTTATTATGGGAATGCCACAAATAAAAGAACGGGTGATGGCAGGGCCGTGATCACAGGTGTTGTTAAAAACAAGGCCTCAGAATATTTTGATACCGATATTCTTGTGAAAGGCACAGGAAAAACTCCACTGGCCCAAGCTTCAAGTCACGATGGCCTTTTAGGATTAAGAGAAGCCGTTCATAGTTTTATCATCAGTAAAAGAAACGCTATTCATGGTTTTAGAACAACCCAAGATTTATGTGTCATCAAATTGCCCATAAAAAAGAAAACTATTGAAGGAAAAACTTTAGATGCAGCGATTTCAGTGAGAGTGGGAAGTCAAATTAGAGCAGCACACCTAGGAGCGATCGTCGATGATACAGAGAGATTTGCAAAAATCTTTGATTTGATGGCGAAAAGAACGCTGAACTTACCAGCAAATACGAGGATGACGCCTAAACTTCGCCAAAAATTTATAACTAAGTTCATAGAAAATCTAGCCTATGAATTTGCTCTTTATAAAGATAGTTATTTTTATCATGGGATGCTGAGCCCTTCAAATATGAATGGAATAGGAGGGAGTCTTGATTATGGGACTGCGAGGCAGATGGATGGAAACCACTTAATTCTCCCCAATGATGAACTTAAATACCGACCGATTGATCAAGTGGAAGTCTTCGCTGAATTTGCAGGTCTTATTCCCCGTAGTCGAAAAGATAAGTATTTCATTTTAGGTGCTTTAGGTGAAAGTCGCAACGATATCATTTATCAGTTTACCCAAGAATTTATTGGTCAGCGCTATGATCTTGAAGAATTAAAAGCGCTTTATCAGAAAAATTTTGAAAAAAACCTTGCCTCTCTTTGGCTTAAAAGAGCAGGGTTGAGCGACAATATGCTTGTGAAGCTCGATGAAAAAACAATTTCTAAATTCTATGAACTTTATGAACCGATATTCTCATCTCGCATAAAGTACATAGAGAAAAAAACACTTTGGGATTATATAACATTCAAATCCTTTGAATACCAAAAAGCTGAAGTCAATTCGAATAAGCTTTTAAGTGAAATTTTAAATATAGATCAAGTGGTGTTGGATGAATTTTCAAGCCAGTATACCGTTGTGAGTGAGAGAAGATCAGAGTTAGTAAATGTTATCAAGGAAATTCAAAGTTCTATGACTGAAAAAGAATACAATGCGAGCCAAAAGCGAGCCAAGGAGTTTTATCTCTCCACAAGAATCAATGCTCCAGAATCAGATTTTCGCTCGAACCCTTTTATTTCCAAAGCGGAGAACGATCTCTACAAAGGGATAAAAAAAGGGACAAGCAATTTTTCAGAGAATTCAAAAAATGCCGATAGTATTGTCTATTTGAGTTCGTTTAAACACAATGCCAATCCGGAGAGCTTGGAAAAACTTAAACTGTTTTGTCCAGCTATGCTTATTCCCTAAAGGTGCCAGGCTCTTTTCGTTAAACCAAGGCATTAAACGCAGTGGTTTAACGAAAAGAGCCTGGCACCTTTAGGAGCTGGCCTTGCCTTGAGCGACGGCGAGAATAACAGAGATATTATCGTTACCACCATATTCATTGGCGGCATCAATCAATTCTTGCACAGTTTTATCGAGATCTTGCGGAGTGGCCAGTGAAGGCGAAGGAATATTTCGATTCACAATCTCCATTATTTCTTTGTCGTAGACTTTTCCATAGAGTCCATCGCTACAGAGAAGAAAAATGTCATTTTTAGAGATGGAGTATTCAAAGAGATCAATTTTGATGCGATCTTCAAAACCTAATGTGCGCACGAGTACGTTTTTCATTTTGTCTTTGCAGGCTTCTTCGCGGGTATAAATACCAAGATTCACTTTTTCTTGGACAAGTGAATGGTCCTTGGTGAGCTGATAAATCATGGTGTTATTGATAAGATAGGCTCTTGAGTCACCCACATTCGCCACGAAGGCCTTGGATTTTTCAATGATGAGTGAAACAATCGTTGTTCCCATTCCGTTGAGAAGCGGTTCAGTTTGAGATTTTTCAAAGATTTTTCTGTTGGATCGCTCGATACAGAGGGTAACATCGTTGATTTTATTTCTCTGCTCACGATTTAGATGAGCAAAGTGGTCAGAAAATATTTTGACTGTGAGTTGCGAGGCAATGTCACCACCGCGGTGACCACCCATCCCGTCGGCGACCACAAAACACTTGTTGATGGGGTCGATGAAGATTGAGTCCTGGTTGGACTTACGAACGCGACCGCGATCAGTTTTACCAGTACAAAGTAAAGGCATACACACTCACTTTTATATTCACATGATTAGCCAAATATTATTATAAACAAGTTAGACATAATTTGACATGGAAAAAAATAATTCCTGTTTAAATCGATCAAACAATACTGTCACCCTTTAATCTTGGTTAAAAGTTTTATAAACTAAAGAGAGTGCTTTTGACCGATTGGAGGGCGTCATGGTTAACATTAGCAAGTTTGTACAAGATCACTATAGTTCTGAAGATTTTTCTCATCTTCATTGGACTGGGAATTTTCAAGACTACGTTGATATTGTCACTAAAAATCCTCAAGTCTGTCGAAATTCATTTCAAAGAGTTCACGACATGATCATGTCTTTTGGAACTTCTCAATACACGGAATATAAAAAAGAAATTACTCGTTACCACTTTTTTGATGACCCGGTTGAAAAAGGAAAAGATGCCATCTTTGGAATTGATGTACATCTTATGAAACTCGTAAATTTCTTTAAATCAGCGGCTGCAGGTTATGGAACTGAAAAAAGGGTTCTTCTTTTACACGGACCGGTTGGTTCGGCCAAGTCTTCGATTGCCAGACTTCTGAAAAAAGGTTTGGAATATTATTCAAAAACTGATGAAGGGGCTCTCTATACTTACGAATGGTATGATGCTAATGAATCAGATATTTTGGGAGGAGCGAAAGTTTTTCCTTGTCCGATGCACGAAGACCCCATTAAGTTGGTCCCTCTCGATGCCCGAAAAAAACTTTTAGAAGAATTTAATGCCAATAATGATGGCCATCGAATCAATGTAAAAGGTGAAGTGAATCCAGCGTGTCGCTTTATCTTTGAGCAATACATGATTAAATACGATGGAGATTGGAGCAAAGTGATTAATAATCACGTGCATGTTAAACGTTTGCTCTTAAGTGAAAAAGATAGAATTGGGATCGGAACTTTCCAACCCAAAGATGAAAAGAACCAAGATTCCACTGAACTCACTGGAGATATTAACTACCGAAAAATTGCTCAATACGGAAGTGATTCCGATCCTCGAGCATTCAATTTCGATGGGGAATTTAATATCGCCAATCGAGGGATTGTTGAATTTATCGAGATGCTTAAGCTCGATGTGGCCTTCCTTTACGATTTGCTTGGAGCCTCTCAAGAACAGAGTATTAAGCCTAAGAAGTTTGCTCAAACAGATATCGACGAAGTTATTCTTGGCCACACTAACGAACCGGAATTTAAGAAACTCCAAAATAACGAATTCATGGAAGCTCTTCGCGACAGGACTGTGAAAATTGATGTGCCTTATATTACTCGCTTGGATCAAGAAATTCGCATTTACAATAAAGATTTCAACAAGGATACATTGCCTGTGCATATCGCCCCTCATACCTTAGAGATGGCATCGACTTGGGCGATTCTTACTCGCCTTGAAGAGCCTAAGAAAAGTGATCTCACAGCGATGCAGAAGTTAAAGCTCTATAATGGAAAAACACTTCCTGGTTACAACGAAGACAACGTAAAAGAATTGCGAAAAGAAGCGGTGAGAGAAGGTCTTGATGGAATTTCTCCTCGTTATATTCAAGATAAAATTTCTAATGCGCTTGTAAAAAATAACCAAGTCGGGTGCTTGAATCCTTTTATGGTGTTTAATGAATTAGAATCGGGGCTTAAAAACCATGCTCTCATTAATTCACCAGATAAGATTGATCATTACAAAGAACTTTTGGCCATTACTCGGCAAGAGTACGAAGATATTGTGAAAAATGATGTTATGAAAGCTATCAGTGTTGATGAAGCCGCTATCCAAACACTTTGTGCCAACTATATTGATAACGTCAAAGCGTACACTCAAAAAGAAAAAATCAGAAACAAGTACTCAAATAAACTTGAAGATGCCGATGAAAGATTTATGAGATCAATTGAAGAGAAAATTGATATCGCGGAGTCGAGAAAAGATGACTTTCGCCGCGAAATTATGAACTACATCGGAGCTCTGGCCATTGAAGGAAAACAGTTTGATTATAAAACAAATGAACGCCTTCACCGCGCTCTTGAGTTAAAACTTTTTGAAGATCAAAAAGACACGATTAAGTTGACGACAATTATTTCAAACGTGGTCGATAAAGCAACCCAAGAGAAAATTGACGTCGTAAAAAGTCGTTTGATCAAAAACTTTGGGTACTGTGATATCTGTGCGACCGATGCTCTCAATTATGTAGCGAGCATCTTTGCGAAGGGTGACACGGTAGCAAAAAGATAGGTCGGGTACATGGATCATCCAATTAAAAGAGACCATTCGCGGTTTCGAAAAATTATCAAGGGAAAGATCAGACAAAACTTAAGACGTTTTGTCTCGCAAGGTCAGCAAATCATCCCGAAGGGAAAAGAAAGCTTTAATATCCCCATGCCTTCCATTGAGATTCCTCGCTTTAAATTTGGTGACAAGTCTCAAGGGGGAACTGGTCAAGGTGACGGAGAAGCAGGTGATCCCGTTCAAGGACAACCGGGTGAGGGGCAACCAGGAGAAGGGGAAGCTGGAAGCGACGAGGGAAATAAAGAACTTGAAGTTGAAGTGAGCCTCGATGAACTTGCGACCATTTTAGGAGAAGAGCTCGAACTTCCCCGCATTGAACCTAAAGGTAAAAAACAAATCGAAACCCAGGTGAACCGCTATACGAGTATCGGAACAGTGGGACCGGATTCACTTCGCCATATTAAAAGAACTTATAAAGAAGCCTTAAAGAGGCAAATTGCCCTTGGGTCCTATGATCCCAATAATCCCTCGATTGTTCCTAGTCGAAAAGATTTTCGGTATCGATCCAGTAAATCCAAAGTGGAGTTTGAAAACTCAGCAGTTGTCATCTATATGATGGACGTCTCGGGTTCCATGGGGGATGAGCAAAAAGAAATTGTGAGAACAGAGAGTTTCTGGATTAACTTGTGGCTTAAAAGCCAATACAAGGATATTGAAATTCGTTACATCATTCACGATGCCACGGCCAAAGAAGTGGATGAAGAGACATTTTTTAAAACCAGAGAAAGTGGGGGAACCCTTATTTCTTCTGCTTACAAACTTTGTAAATCCATTATTGAAGCCGATTACTCCCCGGAAGAGTGGAATATTTATCCTTTTCATTTTAGTGATGGGGATAACTGGTCTAGTGACGACACTAAACTCTGTATGGAGCTCCTCAACAACAGTATTTTACCGAGCTCAAACGTTTTTTGCTACGGCCAAGTCGAGAGCCGCTACGGCTCGGGTCAATTTTATAAAGACCTGCAAGCAGCCTATGGCAATAATTCGGATGAAGTTATATTGAGCAAAATTAAAAATCGAGAGGCCATTCTCGACTCTATTAAAGACTTTTTAGGAAAAGGGAAATAATGCTTCGAAGTCGACCCATTACCGGTAAACTCAAAGAACTTCAAAAAGAAATTGAAGGCTATGCCATCGATTATGGACTTGATTTCTTTGAGCAAATCTTTGAGATGTGCGATTACGAAACCATCAATATTTTGGCTTCGCAAGAAGGTTTTCCTAGCCGTTATCCCCACTGGCGCTTTGGAATGAATTACGATCAAATGTCCAAAGGCTATCGCTACGGGATCCAAAAAATTTATGAAATGGTGATCAACACGGATCCTTGTTATGCTTATCTGCTTGATGTGAATAATTGGGTGGATCAAAAACTTGTAATGGCCCACGTCTATGGCCACAACGATTTTTTTAAAAATAATTTATGGTTTGGAAACACCAATCGCAAAATGATGGATGTCATGGCCAATCATGGGTCCAAAATCCGCCGCTATATTACCAAGTATGGTCTGCAAAACGTTGAGCGTTTTATCGATTGTGTTCTCTCTCTTGAAAACCTACTCGATATGAGCGAACTCTTTGAAACATCTGATATCAAAAGAAAGAGAAAGGAAACAGAACGGCAATTTGCTTACGAAAATTCTCTAGAATACGAATCAGAAGATTCTGGTAGTGAATCTCTAAAATCTTTTCTACGTTCCAAATATCGCCACGAAAAATCCAAAAAGAAAGTGGCCAAAGAAAGTTCGGAAGATCAGCTTCTAAAAATCCCAAAGAAAATTCCTGAACGCCCAGTGAGAGATATTCTCTATTTTCTCATGCAGTATGCCCCTTTAGAGGAGTGGCAAGTGGATGTGATAGGAATTTTGCGAGATGAAGCTTATTATTTTCTCCCTCAAAGAATTACCAAAATAATGAACGAAGGGTGGGCCAGCTATTGGCATTCCACCATCATGACTCAAAAAGCCCTGAATGCTTCTGAAGTGATCGACTTTGCTGACAAACACGCTGGTGTTATGGTCATGAGCAAACAAAATATAAATCCCTACAAGGTTGGGATTGAACTCTTAAGAGATATTGAGTATCGCTGGGACACGGGACGTTTTGGAAAAGAGTATAATGAATGTGAAGATATGCCAGAAAAACTTCACTGGGATAAAAAAGTAGGAATGGGCAAAGAGAAAATATTTGAAGTGAGGCGTACTCATAACGACATCTCTTTTATCGACGAGTTCTTGACTCCTGAATTTTGTAATCGCCAGCAGTTGTTTACTTACAAATATAATCCAAGAACTGAGCGCTTTGAAATAGATTCGCGTGACTTTAATGCCATCAAGCAAAAGCTACTCTTATCACTCACTAATTTTGGAAGTCCCGTTATCGAAGTGATCGATGGCAATTTTGAAAACAAAGCTGAGCTGCTTCTCACTCATCGTCACTATGGCGTCGATCTCGATATGAGTTTTGCAACGGAAACTATGAGAAATCTCTATTATATTTGGAAAAGGCCAGTGAATTTGCAGACGATTGTAGAAGATAAAGAAGTGGTTTTTAAATTTAATGGGAAAGAATTAAAGCCGCTGACGTAAAAAAGTGGCACCGAGGCTTGGCCCCAGCGCCACGTATTGTTTAATACTTAGAAATTGATATTCATAGAGTAGCAAGTTTTTCCAGAAGTCGAAGTCAACACAACAACAGTATCATTGTCGTATCCAAGAGCATCTTTGTTGATTTGGATATTTGCTGTCGCAGTTTTCCCATCAACATCAAGTTGGTAAAGTCTTGTTGCTGTATCGTTAGCAACTGAAAGTGAGTATCCATTGTCATCAAGACCAAGAATGATATTTTTACATCTTGTGTCTGCAATTTTTACTCTTCTAATAAGTTGACCGTCTTT
The DNA here is from genome assembly GCA_020635135.1 of Halobacteriovoraceae bacterium. Lineage (GTDB taxonomy): Bacteria > Bdellovibrionota > Bacteriovoracia > Bacteriovoracales > Bacteriovoracaceae > JACKAJ01. Next base: position 159,355 of record JACKAJ010000015.1, on the reverse strand, counting down.
TGATCTTTTTTGTTCTTTAGAGAAAGTCCCACCACAGTTTGAAGGGATGGCCTTTTCTGCACCAAATTGAACACCACCAAGGTTTTGGCAGTAACCTTTATTTGTGTTGATTTTGTGAATGAGGTTGTCGATAGCATCGAGCTCAGCACTTCTAGGCTTTACTCTCGTTTGAGAAAATGAAGAAAGAGAAAAAACAGCGAGTAACAAAACGATAAAACTTTTCATGATAATCCTCCTACAGATTTTATATTTCAAATAACCGTGGGTGATTTCTATGAAACTTGATGGAACACGTCAATTAATATTTTTTGCTACTGACCATTGGCTTATGTATTTCGTTTATTTCGAATAGAAATCAAGCAGAGAGTTATAAACTAGATAAAAACTATAGGGCAATCCCGAAATATAATGAAATGGCGCAAGAAGTCGATAAGTCTGAATAACTTATAAAATTGAGAAATTGGCCATGAATACCAGGCAAAAATTTATTTCTTATTTGTTTTTGTTTTTTTCGCTAGGGCTTTTTGCAGCTGATTGTAACCAGTATCTTCAAGAAGAAATAGCGAGAGATTTAGAGAAAGCTCGGCGCTTTTGGAAAATCAATGAACCGCAAATTTATTATCGACGCTGGATTGATGATGAATTGGCTTACAAGCGCTTCATCAATCCTAATACTTATAACCTTCTCATTGAAACTTATCACCCGCTCGATATGTACAAAAATTCACTCAAGCAATATCGCGCTTATAAAACAGGTTTTGAAACGCTGATGAAAATTCCTCAAGGGCAACTCGAATTGAGCACAGGGATGATTCAAGATCTTCACCGGATAATCATGAAAGGTGTCTATCGCTTAGACGAAAAATTTCTCTCCCACGTACCCATCATTAATCAATTTGTTGTGAAGGCTGGTAAGTTTAAAACTTTTAGTAACTTTGGATTTCATCCTCTGAAATCACCTATTTCCGAGGCTGACTATAAGCAAATTATAGAAAATCCCTTTCTTAAATTTATCGAAATTCCTTTTTTAAGTTCTGAAGACAAGAGAAGAGGATTAATACTTTTTCCATCTGGCAAAAAAGTAAAAGAGGGAATGGAAAATCTCGTCAAGTGGTTTAATGAGAATAAAGACAAAGTTCATCCCATATATTTAGCTGCAAAATTTCAAAGAGATTTTGTCGCTCTTCATCCTTTTTATAACGGTAATGGAAGGACTTCACGCCTCATTATGAATAGAATTCTCTACGAGTTCGGGTATCCACCAGCGATTGTCGATAATCATAACGTTGATCTCTATGTGTCTGAAGATGAATGGGTGAAAATGGTTGCCGATGGAGTCTTAAAAGCTTTTGAGTTAGGAAAAGAAACGAAAAGGCAAATGACGACTCGGAAACTTTACAAAACAGTCCCTTCTGTTGGGCTCAAAGATCATGGTTCTTATATTAAAAAATTTGAAGACTTTAAAAATGTGAATGTTAATATTTTTCCAGGAAGAGCGAATAGTGAAGTCTATATTGCCAACGAACGCTTTATTCTCTTTAAAGATGGATTCTTTTACAATAATAAAGGAATTCCCCATATTCTTCACGAAAAAACATTTTATCCTATCGCCGATCAAACCTATCTACTCTATGGAATGAACGGAGAGTTCAGCCCTGAAGTGATAAAAATAGCAGAGAAAGACAAAAAAACTCACTACAAAAGAAAGAACTCAGTGTTTCAAGAGGAAGTTTTTCGCGACCACCTTAATTTCCTAGATGCCTATCAAAGAAATGCTATCAATAAGGGTGAATACAAAAAAATTGATTATGACGTGATTGCCAAGGCCAATGATCGTATGGAGCTTTATATTTATCCATGGCAAAAAAATATCATTCTCGAATCAATTCGAATTGATGAAAAGAATGTAATGGCTATCCTTTCTCCTAATAATGGTCAATTTACAAGTTTTGAACAGGCCTTCCATCGTGGTGGAAGAGTGGGGCTAGGGACAGTGATTGGTCAGTATCAAAGGGTTGATTTGTTCTATTCTGATATGGAGAGATTAATCCGGGCTAAATTCCCTGAATATATATCTGTTATCAGAGAATCGAGAAATAAAATATTCAAAGCGGCTAAAAAAATTCTAGAAGAATTTTATTCAGAGTTTAATAAACTCCCTCTTGAGAAAAAACAAATTCTTTTAAAAACTCCCAAAATAAAATTGGTCAATGAATATCTCAAATACACTCCTTTAAGCGAAGAAACATTTGAGCAGGCCATGAAAATGTATAATTACGATATCTATCTATTGCGCTCTGACTTGGATCTCTCAAAGTATATCGGTTTTGTGAGCGAAGCGGACGTTAAAGACTTATTGGCGAGAATTCCTTTCAAGGAAAAGCTTTTCACTTATCTCAAAAAGCGTGCTGAAAAAAATCCCAATGATGCGAAATTGGCTCGCTTCATTGAGAGATTTTCTAAAAGTAGGTATGATTTTCGTGGAGTGGATGAAGAGTTCCAGCGAACATTTATCGATCTTTATCTTCAAGCTCTTAATGATGAAGGTAAAGAAGGGGTTTCTTTTAGTACAAGGCCTGATCAGTATATCAATAATTATGGGAATTTTCCTTTTCAGGCCATTAGTGATTCAGAATATCTTCTTTATGTTGTCAAAATCCCTCGTCATGAAGCCTTGGATAATACGGCGTCAGGCTGGTATAAACAGTATGAAATTGTTGTCAAAGATTATCAAAGTCCTCTGAAAATATTTAAGAAATTTAAAGAAGAAGATTTTAGCTTTGATGAGAGTGCCCTCTCAGCTGAGGATTTAAAATTAATTAAAGATTTCTACGACGATGTCTATGTTAAAGATTATTCAGACTTGAGTATCGACTAATCAACACTTCATTGGCGAGCACGAAATTGACCATCGCCTCAGCGATAGGGCAAAAACGTGGCAAAAGACAAGCATCGTGTCTTCCTGAAATACTTTTTTGTACTTCTTTAAAGCCCCCAACGTCGCTTTCTGATAGCATTTTTTGAGACTTGGAAATTGATGAAGGGGCTTTTACTGTTATCGTAATATGCAGAGGGGCTCCTGTTGAAATTCCCCCGAGAATACCTCCATGATTATTTTGCTCAAAGCTCACTTGAGAATCTTTGACACTCATTGGATCGTTGTGCTGACTTCCTTTAAGATAACTGGCCTTTGTTCCACTTCCAAATTCTACTGCATAAACGGCAGGGATCGTATAAAGGGAGTAAGCAAGTTTGGCCTTGAGTGAGTTTTCAAAAGATCCCCCGAGTCCTGCGGGGATATTGGCAATGACAGTGCATTGCCCTCCAATGGAATTTCCATCTTCTTTTAGTTCTTCAAGATATTTTTCAAGATTCACAATTTGCTTGTTATCGGCGAAGAGGAAGGGATTTTCGTAATCTTTGGGTGTCATAGAAAAAAGATTCGCGGTCGTGACTTGGAAGTCACCAATGCGAGTACAAAATGATTGAACATTAATTTTTTGATGCTCTAAAATCTTCTTGAAAAAGGCATTGCCAATCATGCGGGTCAGAGTTTCTCGGGCGCTGCTGCGACCTCCCCCCCGATGATCGCGCACTCCGTATTTGGTAAAATAAGAGTAATCACTGTGTCCGGGGCGAAAAGTGTTCTTGAGATTGTCGTAATCCTGAGACTTGGCATCGCTATTGGGAACAAAAACGCAAACCGGGGCTCCGGTTGTTTGGCCTTCGAATAATCCTGCAAGGACTTGGGGACGATCACTTTCAACCCTGGCGCTTGAAGCGACGCCTTTTCCGGGTCGCCTTCTTTTGAGCTCCATGAAAATTTCTTCCTCACTCATTTTTATCTGTGAAGGGAGTCCTTCGATGATGACCGTATAGCCAAGACCGTGGGATTCACCGGCAGTGCTCATGCGAATGGGACCGTTAATAATTTCGTACATATTCTTTTAGATACCTTTTTAATTCCTTTCTCTCAATGAGGAATTTTTCAATATCAAGGGTCTTATTAAAAAGCAAAATGCTTATATGATTATTGTGATTCTTTTTATCTTTTTGCATCGATTTTGTAAGTTTTCCGATTGAAGTGTGAAGAGAAAGGTGGGGAATTTCAAAATTTGCTAGGGAGCTTACGAGTTTATCAAATTGCTCGATTGAAATGAGATTCAGTTTCATGGATAGAAACATGTTAAAATGAATTCCCCGCAATACGGCTTCCCCGTGGCGCCATTTTTCAAAACCCTCTACCTTTTCAAGTGCATGGGCCAGAGTGTGACCTAAGTTGAGCACTTCTCTCATTCCTTTGGAATCGAATGGATCCTTTTCTACAATTTGAGATTTAAAGTTACCGTATTTTTTTAGCGTATCGAGAGAGATTTCTTTATTGAAGGGTTCTTTCAGTAACAGTGCATACTTGAAACATTCTCCTAAACCTGAAGTTATTTCTCGATCTGGAAGTGTGTTGAGGAATTCAGAGCAAATAAGAACCTGCTCTGGCCAATAAAAGCTCCCAACCAGATTTTTTCCTGCGAGATTAATAGCGGTTTTTCCTCCCAGCGCACTGTCGACTTGGGCGAGAAGTGTCGTTGGAATAGTGGAATAAGGGATTCCTCTTAAATATGTTGAAGCGACAAAACCAAGGGCATCGATAAGAGATCCTCCTCCAATCAAAAGAAGGTGAGTGTGGCGAGTTGCTTTTATCTTTTGGAGATATTGATAAATTTTTTTTATGTTTTTAAAACTTTTAAGTTTTTCACTGGCCTTTATTCTTTTGACATGTTTTTGAAGAGTTTGAGGAAGAAAGCTCAAATCTTCAATATTTTTATCACAGAAGATGACGACAGAAGGTTTACTTTCATAGAGCGACTCAAGAGTACTTTTGAGTTCTTCTCTATTTTCTAAGTAAATGTGTTGTGATTTAGTATTCAAAGTAATCATGATAAACGTTCTCAGAGAGTTGGGCCATTGTAAGCCCTTCAATGTTTTTATGAAATTGGCATTTTTGATAAAAGGGATACCGTTCTTGGTAGAGCTTTTCAAGGCTTTGAGTTCTCAATAATGGACGAGAGGCGTGAGAATCCTTGAGTCTTTTTTCTAAAGTGTTAAGAGAAACATCGAGGTAAAGCGTTCTAAAGTTTTTCATCACGAGTTTTCGTGAAGGGGTATGCTGGAGAGTCCCACCACCGAGAGCAAGCATATCAATGTTTTGAAAATTGAGAATTTCTTGTAAGCTTATATATTCGAGATTTCGAAAGTATTCCCAGCCTTCTTTTTCTACAAGTTTCGCAATACTCAAGCCTTGTTTTTGTTCAATATAGTGATCGAGATCGATTCCAGTTAAATCCCAATGACGACTGAGTTCTTGGAGGAGCGTAGTCTTCCCTGCTCCCATAAACCCAATAAGAGCGAGTGGTCGTCGATCAGTTGAAAAAGGCATGTTCAATTTCCTCAGCGACTAATTGCTTGTTATTCATCGTAAAATCAAACCAAACTTCAATATTTCTTAAAGCTTGCCAGATAAGCATTTTCAACCCATCGATATATGTCAGATTTTTATTTTGTGAAAAGTGATAGAAATTTGAGTTTTCACGATGATAGTTGAGATCAAAAATCAGTGATTGAGATCCAACTTCATTTAAGTGAGGGACTTCGAGATTAAAAATTCCTGGCGGAGTTGCATTGATGATAAGTCGAGCACCTTGAATCTGACCAGCATATTGATCCCAAGTGAGAAATTCGATATTTTCTTCAGGCATTTTTCTATGGCCTCGATTATAAACTGTCATCTTACTAACTCCTAAATCCTGTAAACAGTAGATGAGAGTGCTAACCACATCACCGGCCCCATAGATAAAGACATTTTGATCTTTAAGCTCTTCAGCAAAAGATGAAAGACAGGCTACAATCCCATCATAGTCAGTATTGTGAACCGTAATTTTTTCGGGAAGATCACAGAGAAGTGTATTGCAATTTCCAATCCTCTCAGCTTGATGATCGAAAACAGCATTATCAATTTTTTTTAAAGAATCAAAAACTTCTCTTTTATAGGGTGTTGTTATGTTAATCCCTTGAAATTCTCGCAAGTAATAAGGAAGAAGAGTTTGCAATTTCTCTGGGGGAATTGATATCAACTCATAAGTGAGAGGTAGGTCAAATCTATTAATAAGCTCGCTATAAATAGCGGGCGAGAGACTATGACTCGTTTGCCCTCCAATTAAGCAAGCCTTAAAGATCTTTTTCATAGCAGTTGACGCTTCCTCTAAGTTTCGGTTAGAGATGGCTATATCACAGTTAGAGAAATTGTTTTACTACGAATTGCATTAGAAAGGGAAAAATGGCGCAGGGAGCAAGTATCCTCCAAAACAAGATGATTGTAGCAGGACCATGTAGTGCTGAATCTGAGAGTATGCTGCAAGAAATGGCCGAATTGCTCAAATCTCAGGGGCTTCACTACTTGCGCAGTGGTCTTTGGAAGCCACGAACCAGACCAGATGAATTCGAAGGCCATGGTGAGTTGGCCCTTCCTTGGCTTGCCCGCATTCAAAAAGAAATGGGCATTACTCCCATCGTTGAAGTGGCCCATCCCAAGCATGTTGAAAAGTGTTTCGAAGCAGGTATTAAAAATTTTTGGTTGGGCGCTAGAACGACAATCAACCCCTTTGCCGTCAATGAAATTGTTCAAAGTTTTGAAAATAAAGCGCAACTAGTTTTTGTAAAAAACCCTATGACTCCCGATCTTTCTCAATGGGTTGGGGCCATTGAAAGAGTGAGAAAATCAAAAGTCCAAGAGATCGTGGCCGTGCATCGTGGCTTTAGTCATTTCTATGAAAAAAAATTGCGAAACGATCCCTTTTGGGAAATTCCACTAGAACTAAAAAAAATATTTCCTGGGATGAAACTGTTGTGTGATCCCAGCCATATCGCTGGATTGAGACAATACGTTCCAGAGATTTCTCAAATGGCGATGGATCTTAATTTTGACGGTTTGATGGTTGAAGTTCACCCTAGTCCAGAGGGCGCTTTAACTGATAGTAAGCAACAGCTTAATTTTTCTGAATTCCAAAATCTATTGCAGAGTCTTCAACTGAGGTCGAGTGATCAAGGGCCAAGTGTAGAACTTGAAGTTCTCCGAAAAAAAATTGATGAAATAGACCAGCGAATTTATGAACTCGTGGCCAAACGGCTCGAGCTGATTGATCAAGTTGCCCACCATAAATTTAAAAATAAGTTAACATCTTTAAGTTATGAGCGTTTTTTGAGTTCTCTAGAAGCAAGAAAAGAAATTGCTCGTAAGTTGGGAATTGATGAAATTAATTCCGAGCAATTGTATCGGTTGCTGCATTCTTGGTCGCTTGAGATGCAAGAAAAAGCCTTCCATCTCTACTCCTCTCAAAACTTCTCAGAGATCCGGCAATAAAGATCTTTACGGTTTTAGTTCTTGGCCCTCAATTTTTTTTATCCGATAAAATAAGTGATGAAATTCATTCAACGAAAGTTCTTATTTTTTATCTGCTGGGCAGTGCTTTTCAACGTTCAAGCATGGGCCGGATTAAATCTGACAGAGAAATTTGCTCTGGTCCGCAGAGTGATCAAAGAAGAGCGGGTTATGAATTTTCTCTCTGAAGTCTTTAGTGAACACATCTCTTTTACTGAAGAAGAAATAAAAACATACGATATTCCTGAAGACGTCTACAAAAATTTAACAGAAACACAACTCTTGGCGATTCTCGACAAACACACTGAAATTGAAAAACTTCTAGTAAGTTATGCTTCAAAAGTTCTAGATGCTACACAAGAAGTGGATGAATCGCTTCGTGATAAGTTTAAAGTACAATTTAAAGAAATTGTAGAAGCTAATAATATTCAAGAAGAAATTAAAAATGTTTTTAAGTCCACTATGCCTTATGTGATCGATGAAAATATTGGAAGACCTAAACTCTATTTTACCCATGAAATTTTAGACCCCAGTCTCGATGAATCTCACCCTCGCTTTAGCCACTTCGTGGAAATCGATGGAAAAGAAGTTCCAGTTCGAAAAGAAGACAACGTTCTTAAAAGAATCGTTGAGTTTATTGATGGTGCTGAAAAAGAAATAGTCGTCAATGTCTACGATTTTGATCTGGATGAAATAGCTGATGCCTTGATAAAAAAGAAAAAACAGGGGCTCAAAGTAACAGTCGGAATTGATGCCGGTGTTATCGAACACAAAGTCACAGCGAAAGCAATCTATCAAAAATTACAAAAGGCGGGAATAGAGACTTATGCAGTCAACTCAGTTGGGCTCAATCACCAAAAAATGATCGCGATTGATTGGACGGAACCTAAAAAGGCTAAGGCCCTTTTTTCTTCTGGGAATTTCACAACTTCAGGGATTCATCCCGATGGTGATCTGGCCGGTCGTGATATCAGTAAACTCAAAATTTTTGATTACAGTGGTGAGCTCATAGCAGAGGAAAAACTGCGAAAGCTTGCCAAGCCCAATGCCAACCATTGCGTGATCTTTGATAGCTATGCGCTGGCCAATATTATTCGCCATCAAACATATTATACGCTGGAGATGGGACTGCGAGGTAGTGAATATCCCATTAGTGGAGCTTTCAAAGTCATTGATTCCAATTCTGATTTAAGGCTCTTTTTAAGTTTTGCTCCCCAGGGAGCTTTGGATAATATCAATAAAAACTTTATTGGTACCATGGTGAGGAAATCAGATGGCAGTCAGTTAGCGATTGCTATTTTTGCTATGTCATCTGATGAATTGAGTGATGAGATTCTTTTAAAACTCAAAGAGAGAATTGCCAGTAAAAAAGAAATTGATTTTAAAGTGGTGGGAGATCCTCCTTTCGCAGCGATGGATTGGTCTGAACTTTTGAAAATGATTGGTTATAAAGTGGCCGAAGATCCTATGACTGGACTTCAAACTTATGTGGAAGATGAAGAGTCTCTGTGGGTTAAAGAACTCGGAAAAAGAAATATAGATCGTTTAAGAAATAATTCTGTTTTTACTGGAAGTGCAGGATTTGGGAATTTTACTTTTCGAACTAATGAGAGTCCTCTCGAGATCTCAGTAAAAGTTCATCACAAAGTTCTTGTGACCAATGAGGCCTCGATTATAGGCGGCTCTTTTAATTTTAGCGATGGGGCCGAGAGCAATAATGAGCAAATTCTTGCTATGGTCGATTCCAAGTCAGTGCAAAAGATGAAGGGGGCCGTAGATTATTTGGCTTATCAGGCAAAAGAAGATGGTAAAACGCTTATCGATGTTATAGAGGCTAAGAATCGATACATTTTAAAGAAAATACAAAATGCGAAATATCATATAGATCGCCTTAAAAAACTTTTAGTGGAAGATGGGGATTTTGAAGAAATTAAAAAAGAGGTCTCTGAAATTCGAAGAGAAGTTGGGGATAAAAAACTTCAGAATATTGTTGTCAATTTAGGTGAAGAGATTGAAGACTTTCATCCCAAAGGTCAGGAAACTCAATTTATTTTTAAGCTTGAAGGCAATGTGCTTAATCTCAAAGAAGAAGATTTTAATGAAGAATATTTAAAGAAGCTCTTAGAAAACGATAAAACCAACTGGCGAGGGGACGCTTGGAATGAATTTGTCTGGGCCATGAAAAATAAAGCTTCAGCTGAAGATGTTATTTTAGTCACAGATCGCGATCCAGAAATGGCATTTAAGCTATTTTCAATTCTCAAGGAGAACAAAATTCTCAAAAATATTCCTCAGTCCAAGAATATTAGGAAAGTCAGTGGTGCCGTTGCCATTGAAAAAATTATTGAAGAGCGACTAAGCTCTCTCAATAAGAAAAAAATTGAAGAGCATTTTATTGAAATGAAATCACCGAATGGAAAGGGCGCAGGAAAATATCATTTGTTGACTTACTCAGATAATAACGAAGCAGACTTTGAGGAAATCAAAAAAATCTTAAGTAAGAAAATGGACCAATGGGATAAAATAAAATTGGCACTTTTTTTCAATCACGATACAGCTTCAAGTAAATCAAGGAATTTTATTTTGTACCCCGGTGGTTCTCGAGAGTTAGAGATGGAAGAAATTTTAGAATGGAAGAAGACTCTCTATAAAAATTGTAATCATTTTTTGAAAGATCCCAACTAACGATGCATTACAGCATGTATCCAATGTAAGGATACATATTGTAAGCATTCTCTTCTTGTGGGCGGGTAAACCTGCGATTATGCTCTTAAAATGATTAAAACAAACAATCCCTACAGAAGAATTTTCCTCATATTTTTATTACTCAGTTTTTCGATACAATCTTATGGACTAGAGTGCTTGGACGGTATTTTTGGGAAGCAATACCACCTCCAGGCCATCTCTTGTGCTGCCAATACATCTTCCTCCCTTTCAACCCTCACACTCCCGGGGGTTGTTGGGGGGAAGCCCCTTTCGGGGATTCCAGAGGATTTCAAGTTTATTGCCGATTACGATAGAGAAAACGAAAAACTTCATTTTTCTTATCACGATGTTCTCTCCACTCAAAATATGGATTTTGATATGGACGAGTTAAAGAGAGAATACAAACAATCTTGCCGTGATGGACGGTTTGTTGTCGAATCAAAAACTTCTCCACGCAGAGACTATGATCGCTGGAGCTTTGAGCGCATTGATGCAGACACAATCAAAATTGATATTTTTCATCACCGCATTGAGAGAATAATTTACATTTTATTTTTTAGTGTCAGAAAAAAAGAAACAGTTGATGATATGACCTGTTATCTCCAACAATCTTAAACCATCATAAATCTTAGCAAAAGCGCGATTTCATGCTATTTTAAAGGGCATGGATCACCACGAACACGATAAGTCGCTTTACGAAATGCACGGCAGTGTTGAAGTAAAGAAAGACGTTTCCTTTTTTAAAAGATTTTTTCGCTTCTCAGGTCCAGCGTTTATGGTAGCCGTAGGCTATATGGATCCAGGTAACTGGGCCACAGATATTGCCGGTGGTTCAGAGTTCGGTTACCAACTGATCTGGGTCATTCTTCTTTCAAATATCCTTGCGATTTTATTTCAAACACTTTCTGCGCGATTGGGAATTGTTACAGGTCGAGACATTGCTCAAGCTTGTCGCGATCACTACACCAAACGAGTTAACCTCACTCTTTGGATCATCTGTGAAATTGCGATCGTTGCCACTGACCTTGCTGAAGTTTTAGGATCTGCCATTGGCTTGTACTTACTTTTTGATCTCCCCATCCTCGCAGGGGTTGTGGTTACGGCACTGGATGTGATGATCCTCTTGGCCCTCGAGCGTTTTGGAGTGAGAAAAATGGAGGCCTTGATTCTCACATTGGTGGCAACCATTGGAATTTGCTTTGGTATTGAAATCTTTCTTTCAAAACCAGATCTTATTGAACTCAGTAAAGGTTTCATTCCTTCAAAACTTTCACCCGGTGCTCTTTATATTTCTCTTGGTATTATTGGGGCGACACTCATGCCTCATAATCTCTATTTGCACTCGGCGCTTGTTCAGACCAGAAAAATTGGAAAAGATTTGCGTTCACTTAAAGAGGCCACTCGCTTTAATTTTATTGACTCTGTTTTTGCTCTCAATGGAGCATTCTTTGTGAATGCTGCAATTCTCGTTTTAGCGGCGGCAACTTTTTATACAGCGGGGCACACGCAAGTTTCTTCGATCATCGATGCTCATAAAATGTTAGAGCCTCTGCTTGGAACCAGTGTTGCGCCTATGGCGTTTGCGATTGCGCTATTAGCTTCTGGACAATCTTCAACCATCACAGGAACCTATGCGGGACAAATTGTGATGGAGGGATTTATTGGTTGGCGTATTCGCCCTTGGCTTAGGCGAATCATTACGCGACTTCTTGCCATCGTCCCTGCCGTTGTCTTACTTTTAGTAATGGGAAACTCAGCGGTTGATTCCTTGCTGGTTCTTTCTCAAGTTGTTCTTTCTCTGCAATTGCCTTTTGCCTTAATTCCGCTTCTTCATTTTACAAACGACAAATTAAAGATGAAAGAATTCGCATCTCCACTGTGGCTTAAAATTTTTGGTTGGCTAGCAGCGACTCTGATTATCGTTTTAAATCTTAAACTGGTTTATGATTTTATTTTTGATTCTTGGAGTGAACCAGGATCATTGGGAGTGGCGACCCAGTTTATTCTCATGCCGACCAGTATAGGTTTAGTGCTTCTTCTTTTATGGGTTGTTATTGAACCGTTTGTTAAGAAAGCAACACCCATCGAAAAACCACAAATTTCTACTCCGGATGTGGTTATCCCTGATTTTGGATCGGAATCAGAAATTAAAAAAATTGGGATTGCTTTGGAAGTGCATGAGATCGATCACGACAAGCAAATTTTAGAAGGTGCTTTTCACTTTCTTCGCCAAATAAAACCAGAAATTGTTCTCATTCATATAACTGAAAGTGCTGCTGGTTATTTGTTAAAGGCCGATGCTCACGACGAAGAAATTAAATTTGATACAGCCTACATGGAAAAAATAGCAATGAAATTTCAAGGGCTGGGCATCCAATGCAAAATTCGCATTGGAACGGGGAGACCAGCGAAAGGCATCGTCGATATTTCACACCAAGAAAATTTAGACATGCTGGTGTTAGGAATGCACGGCCACAAACTTTTGGAAGACATCTTGCGAGGGACGACTATTCCTGAGGTAAGGCACAATGCCGGGATTCCTATTTTTACGATCCCCATTTCATAAAATTCATTTCTGAAATACTATTCAAAAAATTTGGATTGCTAACCTTGCTTTATAGATAATGCTTGGAAAAACTGCTTAAGAATTTAGGGAGTTTTCCAAGGACAAAAAAGCACCCCTCCCGTTCTTTCCCTGCAAGGGGTGCTCGGGCCCAAAAGCCCGATCCTTGGTTTTTTTTATTTTACCAAAGCTGTGTTGGTTTGCAAGAGTGCAGACTCTTGAGCTATATGGTAATAGAGTTTTGATTTGTAAGAAACTCGAGTTAAATGATCAGGAAGATAGAAGGCATCTGATCAAAAAGTTCGGGATCTGAAGAAAAAAAGGCTTGAAAAATTACTTCAGCAATTATTCTTTCTCTAAAAGTGATTTGTTCTTAATATGATGGATAGAAGCAGCCATCTTGCCAATATTAGTGGGCAAGATGGCGAGGTCTCTTCTTATTTACTTTACCTACTAACTATTTGATATTTCATGAAAACAACTCATTCGTAAATCACTGTTCTATTGAAAAACTTGATCGAGATTAATCTAAGAGGAAAACAAATATATAGAGGATGGGAATATGGTTTCAAATCAAATTTTTCGAAGAATAATTGTTCTTTTTTTTATTATTTCAATTGTATTATCCTGCAAGGAAAATACAAAAAAAACGGCTTTTTCAAATCATGGGAGAGCATTATTTCGAAATGAATGCCTAGCTCCCTCAGGACCAGGTCCCAAAATGTTAATTGATGACCTCCTTGAATGGGTTGTAAAAACTCTAAAAGGAGATGAATTAAAAAAGGTTGATAAGATTTTTGGTCATCCTTCAAGTCGTCCTTATAAAAATACTTTAGGTGGAAAAAAATATATCGATTTATCTAAGTTTTGGAAAAGCAATGCTTTGGCACATGAGGTTGAAGAAAATGCTTTAAGATTATATGGTAATTATCTTAGCCATGTAAATTTAAACAGTGTAAATCCAATAAAAAAATTAGATACAGAGTTATATTCTATCGAAATTGTCGATGAGTATCTATGGAAAGTTACTAATGAAGATTTAGTGGCAGTGACATTAAAAGTAAAATCCAAAAGTTTAAAGAATCCACTTCTTGAGGCTTTTGTAGAAAAGGCCAACGATGCAGATTCTTATTTTCAACCAATTTGGGAGTTTGAAATTCAACTTGGCTCATATCAATTAGCTAATAAAGCTTACCAATTAGCGATTAAGTCAATTCCATTCGTTGGTAATTCTTCTAAAGTTAAATCAACAGTTTTAAGTGTTGCTCTTATTGCAGCAGCACAAAATATTGCACAGGGAAGCAGTTCGACGGGAATTAATTACCTGGAGGGAGAAGAAAATACGCACCTCGATCTTTTGCTAAGGGATATAGAAGCTGATGATCCAGCTGCTAAAGCTTTATTCGCAAAAATTCAAAATTTGATAAATGATATGATTAGAGAAGAATCAACTCATTCATTTAGAAAGACCTTAGAAGAGGCACAAAAAGAAGCTAGCCATTCAAAGGCACTTGATGCGGGGTTATTTGTCCTCGAACTCGCAGTCAGTAATTTTGCTGAAGCTCTTCTGTCTCCACAAAGTACAGGTACAGGAGCTGTACCTCCAAAAAGTAATTTTATCTGGAATGATGCTTCAATAAGAACAGAGGGAATTGCGGATGAATTAGCTAAGATGTATGAAGATGAGATTCCTTCTTGTGATGTGGAAGTTTCAAGAAGAAATATTGTTTCTCTCATTACTGATCAAGTAGTCGCTTATACTATGGGAAGTGAAAACTCTATGTCACTTTCTGAGACGACCTTAGATACTAATCCACTTTCTCCTTCTCAAGCAGGAAGTTCAGGTTGTCTCGAAATGCGTTGGGATGCAGAAACGAATACCTCTCAGAAAATGGGACATTTTCAGATTAAGGAAAGAGCCTATGATGGTAAAAGCCGTATTGGGGTAAGTACTACGGTTCACCAAGGTTATATTGAACTATCAGAGTTCACTAGTCGAGGGGCTAAGTGTTCAGACACAATAGCAAGAATTTTTGATCGAGATAAATCTCATGCGAAACAAAACAAAGATGTTGCAGGAGGTTTTATAAATGTCTGTACAGATGGAAAAGACAGTGGGTTTGTAAAAGATTGCCTAGATGAGTTTCAAAGGCAAATAGTAAAATATGAAAACGAAAACCCTGGTCTTAAATTTGAAGATAAAAGTAGTACCAGTGGATCAGGTGGTAGTGGATCTGGCGGAGGTGGAATTCCAGGAGGGTTACCAGGTGTAGATTTTGGTGATCCAATGCAAGCAGGAATCGGCCATGGATTTAAAGCTGGATGGTATTTATCAGGCGATGGTCAAGGTGGATTAAATTTGGTGATTGTGCCCCCAGGTACAGGACAGGGATTGACCTATTTAATTCCTGAGATTAATGAATTATTTGAAGGAAAAGCTGGAAACCGTATTTACTCTAGGCTGGTTAAAGCAAATCCTCAAATTTCAATAGATAAAGATTTTTGGAAGAAATTTGATCCCAAAAGTTGTGTGTTTAAATCTTTAAATAATGTGTAAAATTAGGCAAGCTAGTGTTCAGAGAAGAGATTTCCTCTTCTCTGAACTGGCTTGGAACTTTGGCAATTTTTTCTAGTAATGTTCTCAGCATCAGCATGCGATGATCCTTCGAAGTAAAATGTTTTTTTAATTGCAAAGAATTTCTACGCGAGGAGTTTGTTACTCTCACGCTATCGTGAGAGATGTGTAAACTTTCTTCTAATCCAAAACAACTCAAAAGCTCACGGGTACTTTCCAAACGATTAGACTCTTTATGCTTGAGTTCATTTACACCTTCGATGATTGATTCACCGGGAGTAAGAGCAAATAGAACAATGAGAAAGGGAAGTTCATCAATCAAAGAAGCTATTTGATGAGTTTGAATATGAAATTGGTGATTGAGATTTTCACTATAATGAACTTCTAGATCGACGACAGTTTCTCCCAACACATTTCTTTTATTTTTTAACTCAAGAGATGCTCCCATGGCGATGAGAAGATCAATATAAAATGAGCGAGTGGGATTGTGGAGCAGATGATTGATTTTGAATTTTTCGCCGGGAGTGAGAAGGCGGACTCCGATAAAGAATGCAGCTGAAGAGGGGTCACTGGGTGTTTTGACTTTAAAGGCTTTGAGATTTTTATATGTATCATTAAGGTTGAGTTGTTTTTCGTTCCTTTGAATGGCGAAGTCTTGGCTTTTTAGAAAAACTTCAGTGTGATCGCGGCTTTCAATGTGGCCACCTAAGCTTGCGGGAATTTCATTGATGAGAGCATAAAAAAGAAGCGCAGTCTTTAATTGGGCACTGGCCATGGGAAGGGAGTAATGGAGCTTCTCGATGGCAGTTTTTTTTCCTTCAATATGGACGGGGGGGTGGGGAGCATTGGCCAAAACAATGTGGTGACCGAGAGCAATTAATGGATCTACTATGCGATCCATGGGTCTCGCCAATAAACTCTGATCTCCCGTAAGAGTCCACTGCCCCTGCAAGCTTGCCAGGATGGCACAAAATAAGCGCATGGTGGTGCCGGAGTTTCCACAATCAAAGCTAAAGGGTGGATAGGTTTTATGGATAAATTTCGGGTTGCCGTCGATTTCGATAGTCTGCTGCCCAAGGGAGCGATAGTGAATCTTTAAGCGCTCGAGAATGCTCAAAGTCCTCAGGCAATCGTCACTTTCAGGAAAATTTTCAAGAACGCTCGTCCCGGAGGCCAAGGCCGCAAATAAAAGGTAACGATGGGTGAGGGATTTATCGCCTGGGAGATTAAGTTCTTTCATAGTTTCTAAAATTTATACTCACATGATTAAGCTTTTCAGGTAGGCGATGCTCGTGAAGCTGTATGATGAAATACCGCGATCGAGCATCAACGACCCTGAAAAGTTTAATCAGAAGAGTATACATCACACAGGCTATCTTTTAAAATAAGCTTTGAATATTTGGCAAGTTGACAAGGAGATGTGCAGTGAGTCAAGAGAAGCGGTCCCGAGGGATTATCGGAATTTTTATCTTAATTTTCTCTCTTTTTTTTATATTTCTACTTTTTTCATTTTTTATCATCAAGAACATGAAAATTGTGAGTTTGGATTTTGATGATGAAGATATGATCAAGGCCGGCAAGGGACCGATTGCTGTAATTGAACTTGAAGGTGTTATTTTAGAGAGTAAAAAGACGATTGAGTTGTTATTGGATGCCGAAGAAGATGATTCTATCGAGGCCATCATCATGAGAATCAATAGCCCGGGTGGTGCTGTGGGGCCTACTCAAGAAATATATCAGGAAATCACTCGCATCGATGCTAAAAAACCAATCTACGCCAGCTTTGGATCCATCGCGGCCAGTGGCGGTTACTACATAGGGGCTGCTTGCCGGAAAATTTTTGCCAACGCAGGAACTCTAACCGGATCGATTGGTGTCATCATGCAGTTTATGGATATGTCAGATCTCTACCAATGGGCCAAACTCAAACCGGAAACTTTTAAGGCCGGAAAGTATAAAGACATAGGATCGCCCTTTCGTCCTCTGACCGGTGAAGAGCGAAATCTCATGAATAATATGCTGGAAGTTGTCCATCGCCAGTTTATCAGTGATATTGCCCAGACGAGAAAAGAAAAAATCGTTGGCGATATTATTGAGCACGCTCAAGGACAAATTTTCTCTGGTGAAGAGGCGTACAAAATTGGACTGGTCGACGAGCTTGGTGGTCTGTGGGCAGCAGGTCGTAGCATTCATAAAGAATTAGGACTAGAAGGAAAGTTTTCTTTGCGCTTTATAAAAAAGAAAAGAAAATTTTCATTTAGAAGTTTTATAGAAGATATGGAAGAAGAAACAAAAAGTTTTATTACTGAATTGGGAGCGAAAAAAATTCTTCCCATGTTTTTATTCCAATAAAAAGAGTTAATCAATGTCATCAATAGTCTATCCATGGGTACTCGACAATCTCTTGGCCATCTTTGCCAGTGTTATTACCCTGGTTCTTCTTTATTATTATTTTATAGAGCGTGGAAAAGGCGTTAAGCTCTCAAAAAAATACCGCAACTCTATTTTTGAAGTTCAGTCGAAGATTTTCCTCAATGCCACTCACTATCTCATCTCTGGGGATAAAGATCTTGCCATTAAAGAATTTCTCAACGCTGTTGAACTCAACAAAGAAACCATTGATACCTACCTAACTCTTGGTCGCTTGTTTCGCTCTAACGGAGAAATTGAAAAGGCCGTAAGTATTCACCGCTCTATTATTGCTCGCGATAATATCTCGGAGGCCACACGCTTAGAGGCCTTGAAAGAGTTAGGGAAAGACTTTGATAAAGGGGGCTTTTTAGAAAAGGCCATCCAAACTTATCGCGATGTTTTGCAACTCAATAAAGAACAAGTTGATGTGATCAAATCTCTCTGTCGAATATATGAAGATTTGGAAGACTGGGACGAAGCTTTAAAATATCGCATGATGCTTTCTAAACTTTCCAGTGAAAACCAATCGGAAACCATCTCTCACATTTATATTGAACAAGCGAAGAATTCCTTTGATAAAGGTGAGTATGCCATTTGCTGGGAAAAACTTGAACAAGCTTTTCGATACGCACCCAGTGTCTCTGCAAAAATTTTACAACTTAAATTTTATCTCGTGATGGGGAAAATGGAAGATGCCAAGGCCCTCATGGTTGAAATTATCAATGAACACGAAATGTTTGTCAGCTTTATGTTCCTTTCACTTCAAAAATTTACAGGAAAAGATGAAGACGAAAGGCTGACTTATCAAGAACGATTGAATTCTCTAAAAGATTATTTCTTAAAAATGGAAAGTGAAGATATTGAAGATAAGACTGCCATTTTTATTTCTAAAATTCAGCTCTTAAAAGATCGCGACGATAAAGCTGAAGCTTACGAATACTATAAAAAATGGCTTACAGAGCATCCAGGCAAAAACGATGTCCTTAAAATAGAATATATTAAATTGCTTATTTCCATGGGTCTCAAAGATGAGGCCATTGAAGAAACGAGCCATCTCTTAGATAAGTTACAGAAGGCCTCTACTCGCCATTACTGTGTTAATTGTGGCTATAACTCCGATGATGTCTTCTGGCGCTGCCCCCAATGCTACGAGTGGGAGACGATAAGCTTTCGGCTAGAAGTCTAAGAATAATCCAAAGGCGAGTAAAAAGATCAGCCATAGAGTCAGAGTAAAACACTTTGAGACTTTTATTCACCGCAACTTTGAACTAAAATATTAGTAAAGGGCTCGCTTACTTAACAAAGGTGGAGCAAAGGTGTGGTCATGGCAAAATTTAAACGAAAAATAGTCATCAATAACCGAAAGTTTCAATTTAAATATTCCTTATATTTTGCGAGCGTTGCAATTTCTGTATCACTTCTCATTTTAAGTGGTGTTTTTTATTTGCTCTTTGATGTTTATGTCGAAATTATGAATTATCTTTCAAACGCGAATGTCAATCTCGCCCAGTTACTCAACGATAGAGTTATTCACGCTTTTTATACATTACTTGGAATGATTATTCTTTTTACTTTGATACTCTTTTTAACAGGATTACTTTTAACTCACCGGATAGTCGGTCCGATTCATAAATTAAAATTAATGCTGCAAGAGTCATCTCCAGAAGATTTCGATAGGCTGGCCAATCTCAAGTTTCGAAAAGGTGATGAATTTCAAGAATTGGCACAAGTCATCAGCGATTTTTTTAAAAAATACAAAAAGTAAGTGTTAGTTTTTAGATCGACTTCTAGAATCTCTCACTGTACATCGTTGCGATAGTAAGAAACATAATCCCAATCAAAGGTCCGTAAAAGACTCCCGTAATTCCAAAAGCAGACATCCCGCCAACAATTGTCATGAGAACAAAAAGTGAATTGATTTTAATGCGATCACCGATGAATTTAGGCTTAAACCAGTTTTCAGCCCAGAGAGCAAGCACAGTACAGAGAACAAAAAGAATAATTCCCGCGAACACTCGGTCTTCTAGGAAGAGGAAAAATGTTACAGGGATGTAAATGATAGAAATTCCAAGTAATGGAATAAAGGCCAGGACGATCATTATACTCGTTAGCAGAAAGGGGGATCCAACTCCAAGAACAAAAAAGATTATTCCAGCAATTCCTCCTTGGATAATTCCACCAACACCATTGCAAACTAATGAAACATAATTCATTTGGTTAAATCGATCGAGCAGAAGTTTTTCGTCTTCTTCGGGAAGAGGAGAGAGTGCAAAAACATATTTTTTAAGGTTTGTTCCCTCGGCCAAAAGCCCATACACAGTTAGCATTGTAATAAAAAAGTTAAAAAGAAATTTTAGAACGTTTCCAATAAAATAATTAAGAGTATTGAGGAGAGTGGAGCTAAACTTTTGCCCGTAACCAAGCAGGGTATCTTGGAGAGTTTCCCAAGTGAGATGTACTCCTATTAGATGAGAAACTGAATTAAGCAGGGAAGCAAATTTGCCCTCACCAAAGAGAAAGTTCTGCATTTTTCCATTTTCAATAAATTCTTGGATATTTCCGTAAACGTTTATGGCTTCCTTTGAAACCTGAATACTTAAAAGAACGCCAGGAACAATTAAACCAACAGTAATAATTAAGCAAATGATGATAGATGTTTTTTCCTGACTCCACTTAGGATACTTTTCTTTTAAATGTCTTTTGAGAGGAAGGAAAGTTCCTGCAAGGATACCACCAAAGAGAATAGGACCAGAGAGTGGAAGAAGTATTTTAAACAATAAAAGCGCAATAACAACAAAGAGGAACATGAAAAAGTAAGTTTCCTGTTTGGATTGCTGAGAGTTTTTATCCATGGGCAATCCAATTTAGAAATTCTTTATCATCTTCAAAAAAACTTGGAGTAAAATTATCATAATTTTTAATGAATTTTTCTTTTTGAGCATTTAAGCAAAATTCACGAATAGGATCAAAGAAGCCAAACCAATTGAGAAAACCAATTTTTTTATTGTGAATACCCAATTGATTCCAAGTCATAAATTCAAAAGCCTCGTCGAGAGTTCCAAGTCCACCTGGAAGGACGGCCACAGCATCACAAAGATGATAGATCTTCTCTTTTCTCCCATGCATATTTTCTGTTTCAATAAGTTCCGCGAGATTTTTATGGGCCACTTCTCTTTGCAAGATAACTGTAGGGATTACACCAGTGACACGAGCTTTTTTGGCCAAAGCACTGTCGGCCAAAGTTCCCATTAATCCGACGGAAGCCCCGCCATAGATGAGATGGTACCCACGTTCTGCGATGAGAGCTCCGAATTGCGCTGTGCGCTCAAAATATTTTTTAGGGACGTTATTACTGGCAGAACAAAATACTGCGAGTGAGAGATTATTTTCTAGCGAGTTCAATTGAGTCCTCTATGATCTCAATTTGCTTATTTTCGAGATTATTCACTTCGATATCGTGAACGTAACCCGAATATGAAGAGAAATCTTCTTCCAGGTCTTGGTTTACGTGACTTTCAGTGCTGAAATTGACTGGAAATAACGATTCAATCGGAGTGGCAGCACCAAAAGCGGCGCTTAAGACGCAAAGCGGAAATATAAAAATGAACAATTTTTTCAACAAATCTAAACCCTTTAAATCTTGGCAGTAAACTCATATTTTCAAATAGTTTTTTTTTTGTCAATTTGTTATAGATCTTGTTGATATAAGTTTTTGCAAAAACGTTCAAGTGATTAAAGTTTATGCCTTGCGTTTTTTAGCTCATGCTAAGGAGAAATAGTCTTGAAAAAAAGTGAAAGTGAGATTTCGATCTTTGAAGCCATCCTTCCTGTTATTGTTCTCGTGGTCCTGTTGATCGTCAATGTAAAGATCTATAAAGACAATGCGACTGCTGGTCCTAACCAGATGGCGCTTTTTCTCAGCGGATTTGTGGCGATGTTGATGGGAAAGCTCCTTCGAAAACTTAATTATTACGATCTCGAACTGGCAGCTATACATTCTATAAAACATTCAATGCAGGCTAATCTTATTCTCTTGAGTGTTGGGAGTTTGATTGGGATTTGGATCCTCTCAGGGGTCGTTCCTACTATGATTTATTACGGGATCAAAATCATGAGCCCACAATTTTTCTTGCCAACGGCTTGTTTGATATGCAGTTTTGTTTCCTTGGCCACCGGAAGTAGCTGGTCAACAGGAGGAACAGTCGGGATCGCTTTGATTGGCGTTGGACAAACACTAGGAATTCCCCTCCCGATGGTTGCTGGGGCAGTCATTAGCGGAAGTTATTTTGGTGATAAGCTTTCTCCACTCTCTGACACGACAAACCTGGCCCCGGCCATGGCAGGTTCAAATCTCTTTGATCATATTCGCTATTTACTGATAACAACTATTCCTGCGATCACTTTGGCAGTCCTTGGTTTTTTTGTATTGGGGTTGCAGTTTTCTTCTCATGAAGTTGTTCTCGACCAAGTTAACGAAGTTATGAGTGTTATCGAAAAAGCTTTTTATATTAGCCCATTGATGTTTCTCGCACCCGGACTAGTTCTTTTTCTTGTCTATAAAAAACTTCCCGCTCTTCCATCGATGCTTTTGGGGACACTCGCAGGTGTTGTTCTCGCATTATTTTTTCAAGAAAAACTTTTGGGAAGCAATAGTTATGAAGTGATTATCAAAGTGGCCAGTGATGGGTTTGTTAGTGAAACAGGCAATAGTTTTGTTGATTCACTTTTTAGTCGCGGGGGCATGTCAAGCATGCTCAATACAGTTTGGCTTATTATGATGGCGATGTTTTTTGGAGGAATGATGGAAGCCTGTGGCTATCTTGAAACTTTGGCCATGCATCTTCTTAAATTTGTCAGTGGTGTAGGGACTTTGGTGGGAGCCACTTTAGCGAGTTGTATTTTTCTCAATATCACTGCCTCTGATCAGTACTTATCTATTGTTGTTGCAGGGAGAATGTTTCGTGAAGCCTACCAAAAATTTGGATTGGCTCCAGTAAATCTCTCTCGAACACTTGAAGATGGAGGAACAGTCACTTCTGTACTTGTTCCATGGAACTCAGGGGGAGCATATTTTAGTAACATCTTAGGAGTTGAAACTCTTTCCTATCTTCCTTACTGTTTCTTCAATCTTGTGACTCCTTTAGTCTCAATTTTTATTGCTTCCTTTAAAATTGGAATTCTCAAAGCTTCAGATAATATTGATGCGGCCTAGAGGATAAAAAGTGGGAAATTACGATCATTATAATAATAGAGAATTCTCCTGGTTAGCCTTTAACCGGAGAGTTCTTTATCAAGCCAAAGATAAAAGACACCCTCTTTTAGAGAGATTGAGGTTTTTAAGTATATTTACTTCTAACCTCGATGAATTTGTCATGAAAAGAGTGGGTGGACTCAAGCGCCAGATGGAGTCAGGATTTCAGGTACTTTCTATCGATGGGCTCACCCCAGAAGAACAATTAAAAAAGATTCGCGAAATTATCCAAGAAGACATTATTGAAAAATACAAAATTTTTAAAAACATCCATAAAGAACTTAAATTGAATGGGATTCAATTAGTCGAGTGGAATGATTTAGAACAAAAAGAAAAAATAAATTTAAGAAAGTTTTTTAAATCAAATATTTTTCCTATCCTCACTCCACTTTCAGTCGATCCTGGTCACCCTTTTCCCTTTATATCGAATCTTTCGACATCATTGGGAGTGGCCTTAAAGTATCCGAAAGGAGAGGAAGAAACATTTTTTTCTCGGATAAAAATTCCAGATTTTATTCCACGCTGGGTGAAAGCACCTAGCAGTAGTGAAGCAGATCAAAAATTTATTTCAATCCTGCAAATTTTAAAAAATAATTTGGATTTGCTCTTCCCGGGAATGGATGTAGTGGGAACACTTTCTTTTCGATTAATTCGTAATGCTGATTTAGAGAAAGATGATGAAGATGCTGAAGATCTTCTTGAGATGGTTTCAGAAGTTGTTAAAGAAAGAAAATTTGCAGAACCTGTACAACTAGAGTGCTTAGAGAAACCCGATCCTTGGATTTTAAATTTTCTCAAAGAAGAACTCGAATTAACCAGTAATGACGTTTATGAGGTTAAATCGCCCATTGACTTTACTTCCCTCAAACCCATTATTGAACTCAATCTTCCTAAGTTAAAATTTCCTACCTGGGTTCCGAAAACTCCATTGGCCTTTCTCAATGTGAATAGCTTATTTGAAGTCATTTCAAAAGAAGATGTTCTCGTGCATCATCCTTATGAAAGTTTTAAAAGTTCAGTTGAAAGATTTATAAAAGAAGCAGCAGAAGACCCTCGGGTTCGGGCCATTAAAATGACTTTATACCGAACGGGAGACCAAAGCCCCATTGTCGATGCCCTTATTAGAGCGGCGGAACAAGGAAAACAAGTTGCTTGTCTGGTGGAACTGAAAGCGCGATTTGATGAACAACGAAATATTGTTTGGGCCGGAAAACTAGAGCAAGCAGGGGTTCATGTCGTCTACGGGATCGTGGGATTTAAAACTCATAGCAAATTATCGCTTGTTATTCGTGAAGAGGCTGGGAAAAATCAACTCTACGCTCATGTCGGGACGGGAAATTACCACTCTGTCACGGCCAATATCTATACAGATTTTGGATTATTTACAAAGAATAAAGAAATTACTACTGAGATTGTTGAGCTTTTTAACTTTTTAACAGGACGGAACTTAAAGAAAAATTATAAGCAGCTCTTAGTCTCTCCTTTTAATATGCGAGAAAAGTTTATTCAACTCATTGATGAAGAAATTGCTTTGAAGAAAAAAGGGAAGAAAACCAAGATCATTGCCAAGATGAATAGTCTTGAAGACATACAAATTATAGAAAAACTATACGAAGCATCCAATGCTGGGGTTGAAATCGTTCTATTTGTCAGAGGGTTTTGTTGTCTGAAGGCTGGAGTCAAAAATTTAAGCGAAAATATCAAAGTCTATTCTGTTGTCGGTCGCTTCCTTGAACACTCTCGAATTTTTTATTTCTCTAAAGGAGAAAAAGATATGGAAAAAGGAGAGTTTTTTATAGGAAGTGCTGATTGGATGTACCGAAATCTTAGTAACCGAGTTGAAGTTATTGCGCCCATTCAAGATGAACGTCATAAAAAAATGATTGCTCAAAATTTAAAATTAATGCTCAAAGATACGCTTTCTCGATGGGAACTTAAACCAGCGGGGGATTATCAATTGGTGGATGCTGCAAAAGAATTGCCAGAGTCAACTCACGATCTCTTGATGAACTTTTATAAAGTCGTCGATACGTTTTCTCTATAATTAATCAGTTTTTTTATCGATTTTAAGTTTTTTTTTTCATTGAGATAAAGAAGGACCAGGCCATCTCGAATACCAATTCGAGGAAGATGAAGTTGTTTCACTCTCGCTTGTTGCATCAGGGTGAGAATGAGATAACTGGCGGGAACAATAACATCAGCGCGATCTTTTCTCATTTTAAGTTGATTGACTCGCTCTTCGTAAGTCAACATGGAGATTTGATTATAGATATCTTTAACTTCATTGAGATTGGCATAGGTTGTTGATTCTTTACTAAAAAGAATTTTTCGAAGCTTCCCGACTCGGCGAAAGTTCCCACCGAGACCAATGATACCATCGAGTTTTCTGAATTCAGGGTAAGATTTAAAATATTCAATAACTTCATCTACCGATTTCGAAATCTTTTTTTCCATGCTCGATAGAGGGTGTACATCAATGAGCCGAACAGTTCCAATAGGAAAACTCTCGAAAGCTTTCATTTCGTTATTTGAGCCTAGAATAATTTCCGTACTCCCACCACCCATGTCAACGATAAGGTAATTGCCTTTGGAAATATCCATCCATTCGCGAACAGCTTCAAAGGCCAACATGGCCTCATGCTTTCCAGAAATAATCTCAATTTTTATCCCGAAGCGATCTTTGATTTTTTTTATGATTTCTTGATTGTTTTTAGCTTCTCGCAGGGCACTCGTGGCAATGGCCAAGGTGTCAGTTACTTTGAAGTGTTTCTGAAGAATTTTGATTTCTTCAAAAATTTCAAAGAGCATTTTTTCTTTTTTCCTAGAGATAATTCCTTTGGTGAAACTATCTTCTCCTAAACGAGTGGGATAACGTTTAGAATAGGGGCTATCCATAACAATTTCACCATCAATCGTGACAACATTGACTCGCATCGCATTGGATCCAATATCAATTGTGAGGATGTGGTTCAGTTTACCCATGGAAATTAAAATTCTTTGCTAAGATAATCTACCAAGAGTGGAAAATCGATAAATGGGTTTCGTGTCTTTTGGTGTTTATAGACATCGTCATTAAACTTTTTCTCTTCCTCAGTAACAGGATAAGTTTTATTCCAATCGACGTATTGAGAAGCTTCTCTTGAATCGAGATCAATTTCATAGCGAACGACAAAGTAAAGCATGGCCCGAGCAACTTGCCCTTTGTGATTATTGGGGGGTTCAAAATATTCTGAACCACTCACTTTTCCATATTCACTTGGTTTGCAAAAACTAATTGCACTGGACTCTCCAGGAATTTCTTTAAACGAGGCATTCCCTCGTAATGTATTCACCCGGCTCATTACTGGCCAGAGATTATGGAGATCGGCTACTTGCATGTCGTATGAGTAGTGAGAGTTAAAGCGACTTTTTGGAAATGTATGTTCAACGTTGAAGTCTTTAGGGTCAGGGAGCTGGTATTCTCCATTTCTGCGATTTCGGTTCACTGTATACTGAAGATTGCAATAGGGTGTGTGAACAATTCTTGAAATGCGGTGCGTTCTTTTGTTCATGACTTCTTCGGAGTGAAGCTCGGCCATGACGAGGGGGCGGACTTCACTTATGTAGTCGAGAACAACTTGTTCATAACAGTTTTTTTGACAGTTTCCGATGCCATCATAAGTGTTATTTTTCTTTTCGTGAATACTATCAAGAATTTTGTTGAGTAAAAGTCTAGCATCTTTTCGATTGATTAACGGGCGGTCGGTATCCATTTTTTTTCTATAAAAATCTTTTCCGTAATAAAAAATGGGGGTGGATCGACTTTGGGCAAAACTAGAAGAGACGAAAATCAATAAACTCAAAAGAGCGAATTTCATGGGAAACCTACTATTTCTGTTAAAGAATGATAGTTAAATTTTAGACAAAAGGTTTTCAGAAGTAAAAAAGAGAATGTGAAGATTCCATGAATTTTAGATCCAAGCTCTTGAAATTGTTAGAAAGTGTCATTTTTCCGACGGGGGAGCTAAAGTATTCCTTTTTTTATCCGATTAATTAAGTAGGTTTTGCAGCCCCAAAACCCCCCATAATGTCCCTTTATGTTGTTAAAATGAGAGTGGTTTGCCCTAACCACTCTCCTTTTTTTCTTTGCGCCTTCACAAAAGTGTTTTCCGTCTTTTAAAATGTCCCCCCAGGGGGGAGCTTTGTGAAATTTATTTTTTATTTTTTAATTTCATTATTTGTTTCAACAGCGAGGGGGGATGGCCATGCCCAGCGAACTGGTGGGAGGTTGAATAGAGCTGTCCAAACTCTCTTGGTTCAAAGCCAAGTCAAGCAAATAGAAGAAAGCCAAATTCCTTGTGAGGAGTTTAAAGAAAGCTGCTCATATTATCTTTGTGTTGAATCACAAAAAAAATGTGGAGAAAAAGGCTATCTCCAAAATTTTGGTTATCGATATTGTCAGAAGTTCACTGAAGAAAAAATACATCACTTTAGTGATGATGGAATGAGGTGGGCGTTGAAAACGAAAGAGTGTCTCTTAGGCAATTTAGAAAACTTATATCATTCAGAGAGTAGTTGTAGTGAAATCAAAAAAGAAGCTTTTAAAAATCATGACGAGTGCTATGTGAAGAGTGGTTTTTGTGAACTTTCTTTTCGCGATCAGTGGAATGCTACTAAAATTGGCCTTAGTGGAATTTTAAAACTCAATAGTTGGTCTGCCGTTTTTAATCTCCTTCATGCATGTCGAGCGCGAAGAGAGATTGATTGAAATCAATCGCGTTGATTATGATCAATGAAAAGCTTCGCTCAATCATTTTTTACTGTGAAAATCTTTTAAATATTAATGTTATTTTGTTTTTTTTCTTGAAGCTATCGATGACTCTATGTTATTTGAACTCTGCAATTTGAGAAACAAACTCAAAAATAAAAGATGATGTTTATGCCAAAAGCATAGGCGATTTCTAAGAGTGATAATAGTTTTACTCAGCAAGAAAGAACACAACATAATCCTCCCCCTTGTCGTGATTTTTCTTGCTGGGTTTTCTTGAACTTCTTCTAATGCCCGCGATCAGTACTTTCAAATATTTTATCAGCAGATTGGGCCACAAAACCTTGGTAAAGATTGCCTTTACTGTCAGGGTATCTTAATGCGAATTCGTAATAGCATGCAGGGATTGTGTGAGTTCCGTCAGAAAATTTAATTTCTTGATTGTAGGCGAGAGTCGAAGATTGTTCCAAGAGAACTGATGGAGAACCTTTGATTTCTCCTCCCGAAGTATTGAGTTGAAAGCCTTTTGATTTTACAAAATTATTAACCGCTTGGATGGTTGGATATTTCTTGAGATGATTTACGTAGACTGTAAAATGGTTAACTCTAAAACCAAAAGCACTAAGCCAAGCTGCATATTCACTTTCTTTTTTTAAAGTTTGATAGTCATTAAAATCAACATTCCATGGGCGACCTGAAATACAAAAATCATCGGCAGAGATTTGTTTTTCTGAAATTTGCTCTACAAGTTTATTAACAATATTTTGAAGATCTTTCGAAAATTCTTTAGTCAAAAGTTGGCTAATAAAAACTTTAGGGAATTTTGAATCTGGGTGCTGGAAGTGTTTAGCAAAAAGCTTCTTTTCTTTAAAATCATATTGGCCTTTTTCGATATACCCATTTTTAAGAAATTCTTTGGCCAAAACATCGACATTGACTTTCGGGTGATCAAAAGTTCGAAAGGCAACGTGGTCATTAATAACACTCTCTCCCTCAGCACTGAAGGAATCGTGGATTGTTTTAGCCTCGGGATTAAGAGAGGTATAGTCCTCCCACATGCGATTTAAGAGATCTTGGATGTTCATTTCTTCCTCCTGATTACCTGATATTTTGAGTGTATTTTATTTTTTTTTCTAAGCTCCGTAAAGAAATCATGAGATGGATAATCTTAGGACTATTATTGTCGGCCACTTCTCTTGGATATGCGGAATTTAGCGAAGAAATGAGTCTAAAATCTGAGATATATCAGACAAAATCGGCCATTGATACTTTTATAAAAGATAAGTTTAGGCTTGTGGATTTTAACTTACGCCAGAAAATATCTTTTTTTAGAATTAGGCTTGGAAAACACCCTTCAAGTATTAACAGACCATCTGAATTAAGCTGGGTGGAGCACGATATCTTTTTAATTGATCAAATTCTCGATGGACTTTATGAGTTTCGCCATAAAAGACAAATTACTGATTTTGAAGAAGTTATTGTCAGTTTTGAGGATCTTAAAAAAACTTATAAAGGTGTTCTCAATTTTTATAAAGAACATTATCAATAATTATATTAAGCGATTGAATTAAGGTAATTAGGTTTTTTTTGGTTGGATGACCTTTCACCAGTGTCTTTTTATTATTCAAATATTTTTCTTCTAGATAACCTGAAAAATCAAAAAAGGGAATGGATTGTTCCATAGCAAAGTTTCGAACAATTTGATTAAAAACGGGGTTTCCAGCATAGAGCTGGCAACTATAAATTTTTGATTTCTTAAAGGCATCAAGAGCTTCTTCTCGTTTATTTAAAAGTTCACTAATTTTTCCATGAAGATAATAAAGTTCTGCGATCCCATTATACTTGAGCATAATCCCTTTTGAGAGACCATAGGCTTTTTCAATTTCTCCATTTTCAGTCATTTCAGTGAGTTTTTTTAAAGTCTCTTCGAGTTTTGGGGGCATTGAATCTATACAATTTTTAACTTGAGGCGATTGTAAATCTAGGGGCGTAGTCAGTAAGACCAGTTGAGAGCCTTTTTGCTTAATCATATTGTATAAGAGTTTCAACTCAAATTCATAAAGCTGATAAGCAGTTGCGAGATAGTGTACGGTTTCCGAAACAGCTAATGATTGGGGAGCAATTTCAATATTTTCTTTGAGCGCGATCGGACTGTGATAACTTTGGTAAACAAAGAGTTTTAGCCAAGGAAACACAAATAAAAGTTTGCGAGTGAGAGATTGCTGAAATCGACCAAGATTTTTTCGAAGAACCACAATGTCATCAAGTGAGAATTTTTTCTCAAAAAGCTCTTGCTGATTTCCATAGTAAATGACCATGGCCGGAAAAGGGTCGAGTGACTCCAGAATCGAAATGACTCGGTGCATCCCCAGCCCTGTATAGCTGATAATTCCGACTGAGGCCTCGGGCTCCTGGCGTTTGAGTTTTTTTTCAATATATTTGAGGTATTTGGAGATGTCTTGAAGGTGTTCATCTCCAATAAAAAGGACAGTCTCTGCATTATTTTGCCTTTTGATTAGAGGCGTTTTATAAGGAAGACTAATGAGATCCTCTGGTGCCCTGGAAGAAAATAAACTGGCAGCGATAACTGCCACAATAGTTGAAATGAGAAATATCTTCACCTCTCTATTATTAATAAAGGCGTAAGTGATGGCAAATGGCTTTGTTCCGGAACTTCTTTGTCCGGCAGGAAGTTTAGATAAACTAAAAACCACAGTTCTCTATGGAGCTGATGCTGTTTATCTCGCTTCTCAAAATTATGGCTTGCGGGCTGCTGCGGATAATTTTACTCCTGAACAGTTGAGAGAGGGAATTTCATTTGCTCATGATCACGGCGCGAAAGCTTACTTGGTTCTCAATAGCTTCCTTCACGACGAAGATTTAGAAAATATTCAAGGTGATATGGAATTTTTCCAGAGATTAGGTGCAGACGCTTTTATTATTTCAGATCTTGGTGTGATGAAATTGGCCCAGAAATGCACAGATGTTCCCATCCATTTAAGTACTCAGGCCAGTTGTCTTAATGTTAATGCTGCAAAATTTTGGAAAAAGATGGGCGCTGATCGAGTCATTCTTGGTCGTGAAGTAAGCTTACTCGAAGCTCATCAAATTAAAACTGCTGCTGAAATTGAAGTTGAGATGTTTATTCATGGATCGATGTGCATGGCCTATTCAGGAAATTGTGTGATTTCCAATTATACACAAGGCCGTGATTCCAATAGGGGAGGCTGTGCGCACAGTTGCCGCTTTGAATATACTTTGAGTGACGGTGAAAAAGAAGTGACTAATTTTTTTATGAGTTCTAAAGACTTAGAGGGACTCAACGCGATACCAGAGTTTTCCAAATTTGGAATTGATTCCGTAAAAATTGAAGGAAGAATGAAAGGAGCCTTATACGCTGCTGGAGTGACAAAAGTTTATCGAAAAGCTTTGGATCTTTATGCGAGAGAAGGCGAGCTCTTAGATGCTCTTCAGCTTAAAAAAGATTTACAAAAATTAGTTCATAGATCCTATTTTTCAGGAAATCTCCACCAACCTGCCGGAGCAGATTCTATCTATGATGAGAGAGTTCATAATGAATCTGAATACCATGTGGTCGGAACGATTTTGGAAACAACAGAAGATTTTCACGTATTAGAAACGAGATCAAAAATTCTTCCGGGCAGTACTTTAGAAATACTTCCATTTAGAGGGACTACGATTGTTCATCAAGTGGAAAGTCTCACCGATGTGGTCGGAGAAAATCTAGAGCATACTAAGCCTAATCAGTTGATTCGTATTCCTCCATTTGAAGGAGTTGAAAAGTATAATGTCGTTCGCGCAAGGGTGACAAAATGAAAAAGTTTTGTGCCTATATTTCAAACCAAAAAGAATTTGAAAAGGCTGCCGAGCTCGGAGTAGAGGAAGTCATTGTTGCCCCAAATTTAATTTCTCGCTATGGTCTTGGAAATTTTGATTTTCTTAGCGAGTTGACTCAAAATGCTGTCAAAATTAGCTTGGATTTTAACTCTCTGGTCTTACAAAAAGATTTTTCTAAACTTATCGAGATTTTTAATAAAACGACAAGGAAGATGCCTTTGTCTTCTGTGCGAGCTCAAGATCCAGGGATCATTGAGTATCTTTATTCACAAACAAATTTTCCCATTGTCCTCAACCTCGAGACGGGTCACCACAACTGGCAATCGATTGAGTCTTGGGTGGATTACTTAGGTGATCGTATAGAAAAAGTGGTGCTTTCTCCTGAATTACCAAAAGAAAAACTTTTTTTGTATGCAAAAAAATTGCAAGAAAAAGGTGTGCGATCAGAGATACTTTTTATTGGGCCTCTTCTACTTTTTTATAGTCCTCGTGAATTAGTGAGTGCTGCCTTTGGAGAAAAAAGACCTTACTGGGTTATTGATGGAAAAAGCGAAGAGTCTCCTCACAAAGGATTCCGGATTGTGGAAAATGAAACCGGAACTTATATGTACCATTTGAAAAACCTATGCTTAGTGGAAAGATACCGAGAGATCGTTCAAAGTTCAATTTCAGAGTTGCGTGTGGACTTCACTGATTGCTCAGAGTTTTTTATTACAAAAGATTTATTGGACGGAGATTTCGAGAGTTTTTTCCAAAATTATCCAAAAGAGACGACGCGAGGTTATTTTGATGTGAATAAAACGCAAGTTCTTTTTCCAAAACTCATCAACCAAAATGTCTTGAGAGTTGATGAAAAATTTGTGGGAGAAGTGGTTTCTGTTAAAAAGGGAGCCTTTGTGGCCTTTAAAGTGGAATCATTGAAAGGTCTTAGCCGCAATCAAAACTTATTAATTAGAAATCCTGAAGGAAAGGAAATTCCAGTCAGTATGACAACCCTAAGTTCAGTGACAGGGAATGAAGTTGAACATATTGAACATGGCCAATTGGCCCTCATTCCCTATCTAAAGAAAGTAACTCCTAAATCAGGAGTGTACTATCAATTGCCTTAAAAACCTTTAACCAGATTAATTTGCTGGCCAAGAGATTTCGAAGATTTTGAGTATGCCGATTGATTCTCTTCGCGTTCACACTCTTCCTTACATACGATACACAGTTCGCTAGTAGGTCTTGCTGTTAAACGCTGATAATTAATCTGATCCCCGCAATCTTCACAAATTCCATATTCATCAGTTTGTAACTTTTGAATAGCCTTGCGGACTTTCTTTAAATAGAGAAGTTCTCTATTAGAAAGTCTTAGATCTGAATATACGAGAATACTGTCATTGGCAGAGTCAACTTCATCTTTACTTTCACTAGGGGCTTGAAGTTTAAATTCAATTTTTTTGGCAAGTTGTTTATTGACGATTCTTTCTTCTTCCGACAATAGTTTTTGTTTTAAATTGTCCAGTTCCTTCTTTTTCAAATGGGAATTCATCCGTTTCGCCATGTTAGATCTCCTTGTCAAGCACGAGCTCAGAACATCGTGTCGAGCGTAGTTAATATTAAAATGAAAATGAGGTTTTTTTGCTACATATAAAAACTAACGTTTTCCATCATCAAACCGGGAATTTTTGTCAGTTTTAGCGACAAGAAAAGAGAAAATGTAAGATTTTAGATTGCGCGCTTACTATAGCGTTGTCTTTCACGCTCTTCGAGTTCGGCATAGTACAAGCTCAAGCGTGCCCATGGCCGCTTTTCTAAACGCTTTTCCTCGATAGGTTCACCAGATTCTTCACAATAGCCATAGGTCCCATCATCAATCTTTTGGAGAGCGCGATCGATTTCTTTGAGAGTGTAGAGATCTTTTTCTCTCAAACTGATATTAAGTTTTTGATCTAAGTATTGTTGGGCAATATCACCTTCTTCAGTGAAGATATTCTTTCCATCGTCCTTAGCTTCTTTATTAAAGTTTTTAAAGTTTTCGAGAATTTGTTCTCTGGCCTCAAGCAGCCTCTTTTGTTGTTTCTCGATGAATTTTTTTGAAAAATCACTCACAACACAATCCTTTGTTCAAGAGCTATTTGATTATTTTAGAACAATTCTGTGCAGCTATTAATCGAGGAAATTATTTCCTGATAAAAAAGATATGATTATTGGCGATATTGGAGAAGTTATTGGCCTTGAAAGGATCTTTCAAGCATCTGCTTAATTTTCTCTAAGCTCTTCTTTTGACTTTGGCGATCCACAAAGATTTTTTTGTCACCTTCCAAAAATAAATGGAGCTCATAATACCCTCGATTGTAAAAAGCTTTGAGAGCGCGATCATCTTTAATTTTCGCGATATTGGGAGAGTCAATAAAATGATTGATACCCCATTGAGCTGTGGGTGCTAAAGGAATTTTTTTCGAATAGATGGGAAGAAAAAAGAGTTTATGAGTGAGAGTAAGCGATTGGGAATCAATACTGATAACTTTTTCATAGAAAAGAAAACCTAAAAGTATCAGAGGGCAGGCGATAAAAAGTCCTATCAAGCTGTAGCCAAGAAAAAGATCCACTGGTTCACCAAGACTCAGATACTTTTGAAGAGGTCCATGGATACTAATATAGAGAACAAAGAGAATACCCATTATTCCTAAGGCGTAGAGCCAAAAGATCGATGGAAGCCCATAGGATCGGAGAGTTAGCTTACTGTTAGTAGAGATCGCATGATCTGGATCGCTGTCATCAGTTGGAAATAAATAGAGAAGTCCCATATTGCTTATGCCTTGTAATAGTCTATAAATTTCCTCTGATTATCGAGAAAGTCAATATGAAGAGGGCGATTTCTAATGCTGTCCAAGTCAGTTTCGCGGCAACGAATGTAGATTTGCAAAGAAATCTGGGGTGGGCGCTTCAAAGAAGCGAGATTGTGGAGGTTGGTGAGAAATTTCGATTGCTGGCGGCGCGTGAGTTTAAATGAATGCAGGGCCCTGACTTTTTTCCAAACCACCCAAGGATCGTGTTGCTCAATGATGATGGATCGGATGATCAGGTAGATCATGGGGTCAGATTCAAAGCCATCGCCAATCAAAACCAAGTTATCGGGAATCCCCGTCATGATGAGAATCTGGACCAACTCGTTGAGCTTATAAAAACCTTGGGCCTTCAGGTCTTTGGTGGTGAGTTCTGATAAACTCAATGTAAAAATTTTGCGGTAGTCTTTCAAGAAGATATTGCTCGTGAAGATTTCATTTTGATAGAGCCAGTCGCGCAACGATTTTTCATAAAAATGGGGAGAAGCTGATAAAACAAAAGGTCCATAGCCTTCTTTTAAAAATCTTTTAACGAGATCCACACTCCCCTGAACTGTGGGGAAATAATTAATGGGCTTACTCAAAGAATCGTAAACCTCTCGCATCGTGGAGTATTTAGTATCAACGAGAGTTTTATCAAAATCAGTGATCAAAACTTTTTTTGGAGTATTGAGTTTAAGGGGAATGAAAGATCCCATTAACAATTCAAAGCCTTTTTTATATTTAATTTCATAAATTTGGATGCTGGTGATTTCTTGATCTTTGACCTGGGACGGGATTTTTAGTTGAACCATGGCATATTCGTCAGTATTTATTTCTCTAACCAAGAGTATTTTTGATTTTGGAGACAATCCTACAATTTTGAGTCGAAAATCACTTCTTTGGAAAAACTCTAAGTTATCCCAAGGGGATGTCGCCTTTTCATTGAGAAGATCACTTCCGATTTGAGCGTAAACTTTTTGAGACATGCTCATTGTGGCACGAATAGCGATAGAGTCTTGGGTTTTGAGGGCAAGAAAACTGGATATAATGGGACGTTTGAAGAACTTCATCATTAATATACTAACTTGTGTTCGAATAAACGTCGAGAACTAGGATATGCCCTAGGCCTTCATGACGGTAAATTTAAGTTTGCCATCAGAGTAACTGCGTAGGATGCGGGTGCGATCAATGATATCGTTGACAGGAATAGTTTTGGTGTGGGATTCATAGCGTTTGCTTTTGACAACAGAGCCATCCTGGTCGACAAACTCATCATCGTAATTGCGGTTAAAGGTGAGGCGTAGTGTTCGCTTGTTTCCAGATAGATTATAGGTATCTTTCTCATGATGTGGGACATCGAGGCTAATTTCATAGCGATCTTCTAAATCAGAGATCTTAGGGAGGATCTTTTCAATCCGATAGAAGGGGTCATTGGCCTTATTATAAGTGTGGATTTGATACTGGGAGAGATCTTTCTTAAGCAAATTTTTCTGAAAGGCGACTTGGCTATTGAGCATATTGAGTCTTTCTTGGCCCATATTACTTTTTGAACGAAAATTTTTCTCAAAATCTAATTGTTGGTTCATGAGCTGTTTGTCGTGAAAAGCTTTTGTTCGTTCAAATTTTTGTTTTTCAATGGCGTTGAGTTGAGAGATATTTTTATAATGGTCGTCTATGGTTTTTTTCTTAACTTTTAAGTTTTCATTTTTTAATTTTTTTAATTCTTTTAGCTGGGTCTTCGATAGTTTTTTAGACTGCTGATCGTAGTTCGTATTGAGCTCTTGAAAGCGAGCATCTGTTTGTTTTTTTAATTGTTCAACCTTCTCTTGAGATAGGTTTTGAATTTCACGAGTCTCGCTATCAGTTTTCTCTCTAATATTTTCGAGATCGAGTTTGTGCTTATGATTGTAGAGATCATACTTCTGCTGAAATAATTCTCGGTCTTGTTGATATTTGCTCTGAAATTCATCATTCATATCAGCAATCCGCTGATTATGAGATTCCTGGAGAAATGTTTTTTCTTTATCTATTTGGTTTTTGGTGTCCTGTATTTGCTTATCAATTTGTACAAGAGCTTTTTCTTTGCGGAGTTCTTCATCCATAACAGCCGCTTTATTTTTTGAGTGGAGTGTTTCGACTCGCGCTTGATGGTCGTCTTTTAAGGACTCGATTTCTCGTTCATGAAGCTTCTTAATTTGTTCAACACGATTCTTATGTCTCTTTTGGAGAGTGCGAATTTCAGCATTATTGAGACGGGCTTGGTCGCGAATGACACTCATGGAGTCTCTCCGGGTTGAACTTCTGGGAGAGCAGCTATCGGATAGGGACAAATTTTTTGGCGAGAAGTATGACCGTAGCACATCCAAGTTCGAAGTAGGGTGGTATCAAGACTTTGACCATGATAGCTTCTAAAGGCTACGGGATTGAGGCTAGAAGTGAGGATCATAGGAATAGAACTGGGATGGTAGGGATCTACTACTTGATACTGGTAAGCACGGTACTCGGCAAAGCACTGGATGGCCATCAACGAGAGCGTACTAATGAAAAAGAATTTTTTCTTTAAGTATTTCATTTTCAACAAGATTCATAAAAAGAGCGACAAAGCGATTGCGCTCAGATTCATCCATCGCACTGATGGCTATTTTTTTTCTTTCAATATTTTTATGTTCTTCCAAAAGTTTAAAGTATTTGCGCAAATGCTGAACATGAGCCTTTTTATTGAGCTTAAGATCTTCTAGACGATGATTTCTAACCCATTCGCTAAAAAATAAGGGATAAAAACCAGTTGCAGCTATTTCTATGTATTGTTGAATTGGACTCGGATTAGGCTGAGTGTGTTTGTCCATTATTTCTCCTGGTCTTTCGACCTTCCTCCATTATAAATCTTGATTAAAGTGCAAGGAAATCCGGTATTTTTTTCTAAAAGCTTTGAAGCAAATGAGTGTGCGATAATCTCTAATATATGACAAACCCACGATACAGTTATTTTTGCCAATCCTGCCGATCAAAAATTGAGAAAGCTGAAGATAGCTATATCATTGATGATCAAAGACCGGTTCCGTTTTGTTCTGAACAATGCATTGTTGATTTCTACCAAAAAGAAATTAAACATTTTGAAAAACAAGAAAAAAAGATGCGTGAGAGTTTACTCATTGATGAAAATGAAATCGATCTCAATGACGATGAAGTTTCAAAGTTAGTAGAAGCTTGCTTGATAGATCCAGCAGAGGTCTGGAGCGATAAAGATCAATTGGGAAGTCAATATTACTATTTATTTCGTCAAGATAATGAGAATCGTATGACCATTGTGATAACGAAATATTTTGGAGATAAACCTTCATTTGTTTTTCATCACTGTCTTACAAAAAATCAAGAACTCATTCAGTATTATCGAGTAGGGAAAAACCTCTCTGACAGTGACTACGATCCGAAGGAAGAAGATATTAAAAAAGAAGAATTAGTTCTTCCCAGAACCGTCATAGAACAGATTGAGCAAATGCGTTCAGAATTTGTTGCAGAAATGGTTTCGATGAGAAGTGAAAGAGATATTAACGTAGAGAAATTTGCACTCTATGAAAAGTTTTTAGAACCAACTCTCTCCGATCCTGATGAAGTTTTCGAACATCGAGATACTGAAAATCGCTGCATCAATGTGAGTATTAAGGCCTTTTCACAAAATGCGGAGAGCTTTTTCTATTTTGTTATTTGTCTCAAAGTTGACTCTAAAGATACCGGGATTAAAGATGACGAAGTTTTAGTTCCTATCATTTCTTTTCCCTCTGGTGATCATAAAACGTATGAGCACTATCAGCGCGGAAGTTGTACTACCAAAAAATCACTCAATTAATCTAAAAGTTAATGTCTCGAATGTAGTAACCATTAAAGCTTGAAAAGAAATTTTGACAATTGAGGGCCTCGAGATCAGATGTGCAGTGGGCATAGGGATCGCCAGAATTATTTACATAATTGTATTGAGAATGCATACAGCAAATAAATGAATTGAGGCTATTGTAGTAAGCTCCTGTGACGGGATCTGGCTGTGTGTTGGGTGGCTGGAACATTTTCACTATTAGGATAGAGTTGAAGGTAAGGTTACTAAATACTTTCTGAGTACCATCTGCGAGAACTACAGGTGGGCGGTCAATACTGAAAGAAACTAAAATCGGAGTATTGGCCTGCTGGTTAACACACTGAGGTTGCCCAATATATTCAAAGTTTCCGCCAGAGTTCCGGTGGCTTGGGAAAAAACAGACGATCCCACCTTGAGAATCTTCTTTTTGAAAGATAAATTGGAAAGTTTTGGGATCATTGTTTTTACGGCAGATTTTCAATCCTCCAATCAAATGACCGTGAGAATAATTTTTAAATGGAGCTTCTGAACAAGTTGTTAGCGTTGAACCCGTTGGGACGAGAGGATCGATAAAGTCTTTGTCGTCTAGTGAGTCTACCTTTTTAGTGTTATAAACACTTCCGGAAGTGCGATTGCTGGTTCCAAAATCACAGCTTGATAGAAAAACTAAAGTAATAATTAAA
The DNA here is from genome assembly GCA_020635135.1 of Halobacteriovoraceae bacterium. GTDB lineage: Bacteria > Bdellovibrionota > Bacteriovoracia > Bacteriovoracales > Bacteriovoracaceae > JACKAJ01. The sequence continues at coordinate 120,465 of JACKAJ010000015.1, read as the reverse complement.
GCAAACTTTTTCATTGTATTGGCCATTTCGGCGGTTCTTTTTTAAAATTTAATTAACTGATGAAAAAACTTTTCTATTTCCTCATTTTTAGTTTCATTATAGCGACACAAGGGTGGTGCGCGAAAGAGGGGCAAGGAGAGGTCATTGATTGTCTCTTTGATTGCACCCAGAATTCAAACAAGGTGAAAAGAGCATTAAGTTATGGAAGACCTCTTTATACTGACCAGCTTATAGAAACAGGAAGTGACTCTTCTCTTTGGTTTTATCTTTATAATGGGGCGATGTTTCGAATGGGGCCCGACACCCATATCAAGATTTCTGAGTTGGCACTGACTCCGGAGGAAAGTTTGACTGTGGTTGAATACTTTCAAGGAAATCTTTTAGCTTTACCACGACTTCCTTTTCAAGAAATCAATGAACAAGATTCGACAAAAGAAATTTTTCCCTTACAGGATACGATGGCGAATCCTTACTGGGATTTGTACGAGCTCAATGAAAAAAAGGGTATAGTGAATATCGATTTCAAAGGAAAGGATTACTTTGAATTTCGCAATACTAAGTTGTTAAATCTCTTTAATCAGAATGACGAGTATCTCAATAAAAAGAAGCATCACCTTTTGATAATTGCACCAACAGCCATCATCAATGCCATTAATGCTCCTGTGGAGCTATTTTTTGAGCCTGGGAAAGATTTAGTCGTAAGTTTGAGAAATGATTGGGGTGGTTACCAAAAAATTTCAGAAAAGGTTAAAGTTCAACTCACTCACAATAATTTTCAAGATGTTTCGCTTAAAACAGGGCATTGGTATCGTTTGGTTGATCAAAATAAAAAATTCGAAGTTATAAAAAAACGCATTGATGCCATTGAGCATTCTCTTTATCTCAAAAACTTTCCATCAATGATTTATTCAAGAGAAAAGAATCTCCAATTGCACAATATTAGTGTAAAAGCTTTGATTGCTGAAAAAAATATTGATGAATTAAAAGAAAAAATTGTTCTTAATTATCAAAAAAAGCCACTTAATATATCGAGTTTTATTCAACAAAGCTTGAATAAGTCGAAAGAATTCAGTATCTCTCAATATAATAATTTCTTTATTCATTTTAATAAAGAATATAAGAAATATATTGAGCAGTTTGAAAGTATTTCTTTTGTGGAGGTTTGGCAGATTTCCAGCTCTCAAAAAAGAAAATGGTTAATGGGGAAGAAAATTGATGAGCTCAGAGAAAGTAATCGAAAAATACTCTCTAGTCTTAGGAAGCGCTAGCCCAAGGCGAGAAGAATTTATTCAGTTTTTAAATATTCCTTTTAAAAAACTGACGTCATCAAAAAATGAACCAGAACCTAATGGAGAAGATCCTAAGGATTATTCCTTAAAACTCGCCCATATCAAGTCAGTAGATATTTCAGCGCAAATTAAAGATAAAAATTACTTTCTTATTACTGCAGACACTGTCGTGGAGATCGATGGCGAAATACTAAACAAACCTAAAAATTCTCTCGATGCAAAAAAAATGCTCGATAAACTCTCTGGCAAGAGACATCTCGTTCATACAAGTGTGGTTATTAATGTTAACGGCAAGATCGATTGGGAAAAGACGGTTACAACTGCCGTTGATTTTGATGGAATCGACGGCGAAACTCTTGATAATTATGTTGCGACGGGTGAGCCTCTCGATAAAGCTGGAGCCTATGGGATTCAAGGGCAAGCTTTGTGTTTTATTGATAAAATAGAAGGAAGTTATTCGAATGTCGTTGGCCTTCCGATAAATTTACTGTTAATTTACTTTAAAAATAAACTGGGAGTAAATTGGAGATCTTCTTTTGTATAGAATCTTCTTTATATATTTTTTTATATTGCCACTTTGTTGGGGACAAGAGATTGAAAAAGAAGTCAATCCAGTTCAATCTCTCAATGAAGAGTTTTTAAAATCTTTTACTGAATGCCAAGATTTCAAAAAGCTTAGTGATAGGTTACTTTGCTTTAGAAAGTATAAGAAAAAGCATCGCGATCTCATCAATGCCGTGATTAAAGATTCACCTAAAACAGAAAATTTAACAGACGATCGTCTGAATAAAATAAAAAGTGAGTCTTTTGTTCATCTCGAAAAGGTCTACTGAAAAAACTATTTCTAAATGCTCCATCTTCAACATTATTAAGAGATTTCTGGGGCGATATAGACTTCAATATCGGGATCAAACTCGTCTTGTAAGATAGCCCGAATGGCCTCAAGCGTTCCGAGAGTCGCACTAGGACAAGTTCCACAGGCTCCTTGATATTGAATAAAGAGAACATTGTTTTCGTAACTTTGAACGTGCAAGTCCCCACCATCACCTTGTAGACCAGGTCGAATACGGCGATCGAGAATTTCTTCAATTTGCTGTAATTCAGGACTAAGGTTAGATCGATCAACTGTTTTATTGATTTGATCCACAAATTCAGGGTCGTGTTTGGGATATTGTTTTTTTATGGTTTCAATGATTTTTGGCTCTAAGGATTCCCAGGGTTCAAAAGTAAACTTACTTACAGTAAGAACATTTTCAAAAAAGTGAATTTGATCGACACCTCTTAGGCTAAAGAGCTCTTGGGCCATAGGGATGTGAAGGCATTGCTTGGGTTCGTTAAATGTCGATTTCCCCTCGCGTTTAAAAGTTCCATCGATAATAAACTTAAGAGCATTGGGATTGGGGGTGGGTTGCACCGCTATATCGATTTCTGTCATAGTCTTTTTCCTCTCAAAGAAGAATTTCTTTAACTTTATTAATTCCATCACAAAGCCTATCAATATCTTTAAAGTTATTATAACAACTCAATGAAATTCGGGCCGTTGAGAAGACACCGAGCCTTTTCATTAAGGGTTGAGTACAGTGGTGACCTGTTCTAATGGCAATTCCTTCCATACTCAAGAGGCTTGCGAGGTCATGAGTGTGGACATTTTCAATATTAAAAGAGAGAACAGAGGCTCTTTTTATTGGATTGCCATAAATTTTGAGTCCATCTATTTTGGACAATTTTTCGATGGCATAAATTAATAATTCGTTTTCATAATTTTGAATGTTTTGACTTCCAGTGTTTTCTATAAACTTCAAAGCTTCATTGAAGGCCAGTACACCGGCAATGTGAGGGGTTCCAGCTTCGAACTTGTAAGGTAGTTTATTGTAAGTTGTTTTTTCAAAACTTACGCTATCAATCATATCACCTCCACCTTGAAATGGAGGAAGTTCGTTGAGAAGATTCTCTTTACCGTATAACACACCAACACCTGTAGGACCGAAAGTTTTATGGGCAGAAAATGCGAGAAAATCACAATCAAGTTTTTGGACATCAATTGAGCCATGGGGAGCCATTTGAGCTGCATCAACGATAAAGTAGGCACCAACTTTATGAGCCTCAGGGATCATCTCTTCTAGAGGATTGATTGTTCCTAGTGTATTAGAGATACCATTGACTGAAACAATCTTGGTTTTAGGGCTTAAAAGATTTGAATAAATTTCCAAATCAAGATCACCCTGATCATTCAAGGGAATGACTTTTATAGTCGCGCCAGTTCTTTCAGCACAGAGTTGCCAAGGAACAATGTTTGAATGGTGTTCAAGTTCGCTTAAAAGTATTTCATCTCCAGCTTTTAAAAGTTGATCACCAAGAGTACGGGCCAGTAGATTTAATGATTCAGTCGTCCCTTTGGTGAAAATGATTTCTTCTCTTTTCTTAGCATTTATAAATTTTTTAACACAGTCGCGAGTTTCTTCGTATTGAGAGGTTACGTTTTCTGCGAGCTGGTGAATACTTCGATGAACGTTGCAAGTTTTATATGTGTAGTATTCAGTAACTTTATCAATAACAGTTTGGGGTTTTAATGCCGTCGCAGCAGTGTCGAGATAGACCAAATCTTTTCCATTCATTTGGGTTTTTAACATGGGAAATTGATCTTTGATTTTTTCGTAAAGTTTATTCATAAAATAATTCAAGTTTATCTTTAAAGTTTTCAATTATCTGATTTTTGAAATGATCTTCATGAATCTTTTGGGTCACTTCAAAAACATAAGACTCAGAGAGGATTTTTTTTGCCTTTCTCTCGCTAATACCGCGGCTTTGAAAATAAAAAACTTCATCCGGATTAATTTTACCAGTGGCCAAACCATGGGAGCATTTGACGTCGTCTGAAAAAATTTCTAATTGTGGTTGTCCTAAGGCTTGAGCTTTTTCGCTAAGAATTAGACTTTTATGAAACTGATTGGCTTCGACTAAATTACAATTGTGGTCGATATAAATATTTCCCGTAAAGGAACTTATTGCATTGTCGGTTAGCAATCCCTTGATTAATTGATCAGAATAAGTTTCTCCTTTCTTGTGGAGAGTTTGTGAGTAAAGATCAAAATGCTCATCATTATTGACTAGATAATATGAGTGAGTTTGGCAACTTGCCTTGGGGTAATTCAAAATGATTTGAGGATTACTACGGTGAAGACCTGCCGAGAGATGAAAATGAAAATTTTTAAGATGAGAGAAGTTTCTGACATCTGATTTTAGCCAAGATTGGTAGAATGAATCTTCATCCATATGGCAGAAATTAATATGTTCAATTTCAACTTCTTTGAGCGCTTCAATAATGGTTGTTGTCTGACAAAATGAGCTGGCTCCACCCGATTTTTCTTCCATGATACTGAGATCATGGTCAGTTCTAATAATAATTAACGTGTTAGAAAAACATCCTTTTTGAAAATCATATTTAATGTGAAGACTTTTTTCTAAAGGAGTAAGAATATAGGCATTTTTTAATTGTGAGAGAAATAAATTAAATAAGGAATCATCTTTGTCGTAATATTGAGAGCTCAAAATGGATTGCAAAGCTTCTTCTGGAGAAATAACTTCAAGTTTGTGTTTTGTTGAAACTTCAAAAGGATTTTGAGTTGGGTTTTCTATATAAGATTTTTCAAACCACTTTTTTAAAGAAGTAAATTTCCAGCGTTCGACTTTTTTTGAAGGCACGCCTTTTAATTGGTAGTGATCGAAAAGATCTTTTTGAAGCTGAGTTTGCGGCCTGTGAATAGGGAAGTTATTTGGTGAACTCATCATTTTAATAACCAATCATAGCCTTTGTTTTCAATTTCAATGGCCAGTGAGCTATCTCCCGATTCGATAATTTTCCCTTTCGATAAAACGTGAACGAAATTAGGCTTTACGTAATTAAGGAGGCGCTGATAGTGAGTTATCAGTATTGTGGCATTATATTTTGATTTAAATTGATTAACCCCATCGGCAACAATCTTAAGAGCATCGACGTCGAGTCCAGAATCTGTTTCGTCGAGCACCGCCAATCGAGGACTAAGAACTTTGAGTTGAAGAATTTCATTTTTCTTTTTTTCACCACCGGAGAAACCTTCATTGACTGAGCGGTAGAGAAACTCTGGATTCATTTTAAGTTCATCGAGGCGCGGTTTGAGGAATTGGACAAAATCCTCTTCACTCATTGTTTCACTTCCCTGATGGGTACAAATCTCATTAAAAGATTCCAGGAGAAAAGAGAGGTTTGTGACACCTGGAATTTCAATCGGGTATTGGAACCCCAAAAATATTCCTTCTTTAGATCTTTCACTTGGCTCTAGATCATTAAGATCTTTTAACTGGCGATTAATTTCATATTGGATTTCACCACCTGTAACTTCATAACTTGGGTGACCGGCTATCACTTTTGCCAGCGTGCTTTTTCCTGAACCATTGGGACCCATGATGGCATGGGTTTCACCCGCCTTGACTTCTAGGTCAATTCCTTTAAGGATTTCATTACCGTCAACAGCTGCATGGAGATTTTTAATTTTTATCATATTAACCTACCGTATTTTCTAATTTCATTTCAATTAACTTGACTGCCTCTACTGAAAATTCAAGAGGCAATGTTTTAAACACATCTTTGCAAAAGCCATTGACGATAAGTGAAACAGCTTTTTCAGTATCAAGCCCTCGTGATTGGAGATAAAAAACTTGATCAGCACTTATTTTCGAAGTCGAGGCTTCATGTTCAACAGTGGCTGAGGGGTTCTTAACATCAATTGTAGGAAAAGTATGAGCCGCACATTCACTTCCCACCAACATGGAATCACACTGTGAAAAATTCCGAGCATTTTTAGCAGAGGGCATGATTTTGACGAGTCCACGGTAAACGTTTTGTGATTTATGAGCTGAAATTCCCTTGGAAATAATAGTGCTTCGAGTGTTTTTTCCAATATGAAGCATTTTGGTTCCGGTATCAGCTTGCATTTTATTATTTGTGAGAGCGACAGAATAAAAATTTCCTACGGAGTTATCGCCTTGAAGAATGCAGCTGGGGTATTTCCATGTAATAGCAGAGCCTGCTTCGACTTGGGTCCAAGAAATTTTTGAATTTATACCCTGGCACTTTCCTCTCTTAGTAACGAAGTTAAAAATTCCACCTTCGCCCTTTTTGTTTCCTGAATACCAATTTTGAACAGTTGAATAATTAATGGTGGCGTTGTCGAGAGCGATAAGCTCAACCACGGCCGCGTGGAGTTGGTTTTCATCTCTTTGAGGAGCGGTGCAACCTTCAAGATAATTAACAAAACTTCCTTCATCGGCAATCAAAAGTGTTCTTTCAAATTGACCAGTTTCTTTTGCGTTTATTCGAAAATAGGTAGAAAGATCCATCGGACACGTAACACCTTTTGGGATATAACAAAAAGACCCATCACTGAAAACAGCAGCATTGAGGGCGGCATAAAAATTATCAGTATGAGGGACAACTGAGCCCATATATTTTTTAACGAGCTCTGGGTGATTTTCTACAGCTTCAGAGAACGAACAAAAAATAACTCCCACTTCTTCAAGTTCTTTTTGATAAGTGGTTCCTAGAGAAACACTATCAAAAACTGCATCGACGGCGACACCTGTGAGCCTTTTTTGCTCGGTGAGGGGGATCCCCAATTTATCAAAAGTCTCTAAGAGTTCAGGATCAACGTCTTCCAGAGAAGAGTATTTCTTTTTAGCTTTAGGTTTAGAATAATAGTAGAGATTTTGAAAATTGATTTCCGGAATTTTACAATAAGGCCAAGTGGGTGGAGATAAAGTTGTCCAATGGCGATAGGCCTTAAGACGATAGTCGAGTAGCCACTGAGGTTCGTTCTTTTTCTTTGAAATAAGGGCAATAATTTCTTCGCTGAGGCCTTTTGGAAAATTTTCCACCTCAATATTTGTTTCAAACCCGTATTTGTACTCTTCGTTAACTTTTTGATTAATGTCGATAGAAGAGTTATCTTTTTTAGTCATTCTGTATTTCCTAATAAATTCCCAACTTTCATTTGCGCAAAAATGGATCGTAGCTCCTTGTGAAGCTTATCCAGAGGTTTTTTAATGTTGCAGGCGTCGATAAGATCGCATTTTCGCTCCTGGCAATCAACATAAAAATTTTTTTTCTCAATCAACTCAGTCAGTTCAAGCAAGCTTAAGTGAGTGAGGTCTTGAATCAAGTGGTAACCTCCACTTATCCCTTGTTGAGATTCGAGGATTTTTGCCCGCGCCAGAGTTTGCAGCACGCTGGAAGTGGTATCGTAAGGGATGCCAAATTTGTCAGCTATTTCGCGTGCACTGACAGGGGAACAATTTTCCACACTGCTTTTTTTGTTGATATGGCCAAGGGCCATAAGGGCATATTCGACCTTCCTATTGATTTTAAACACTTAACCTCGTTTAAGTCCTCAAGACTCGCAAAATATGCCTTATTTATAGGACAGAGCTAGAACTAAGTCAAATTTTGACTGGTTTTTGCCTAACAAATTGCACGATATGTCAAAGGGGATTAAAATAAACAGTGGAGATAGAAAAAGGCAATGGCAGACGAAGAAGAGGACAAAGGTCCGAAATCGATTGTTTATTTTGGAAAAGATGAAAAGTATTTTGAGCAATATTGCCGCTCATTGGATGGCATATTGCGTACAAAACTTCAAAGATATATTATTGAATATGAAGGCGTTGAGCCTTCGAAACTGGTTTTAGAAGTTGTCGACAAAAAACCCGATCTCATCATTCTCGATTTTTCGAAAGATCGTCAAACCCTCGTCAAGGTATCCTTTTTTCTCTCAAGAATGTATCCCTTGATGAAAATTCCTTTTATAGGTTTTTTGACGGCCCTCAAAGAAAACACTGACCTCATCGACCAGATGGTTTATTCAGGGGTAAATTTTCTACTCTATAAACTCCCTGAAATAGAATTTTCTTCAGTTCCTACCGCCTTGATGTTTAATCCCGATAACTCTAAATTTCCTGATTTTTATGTCAAAGAGACCAAGGACATTGCAGCCATTTTTATTCCCATGCGGGTTGGTTACATCAATCAAGAAAAAATTCATGTAGAGTCTTCGGCAGATATTTTAACTGAAGATCTTTTAAAAATTAAAACCTCAATCTTTAATGTTCCAGTTTATTTCAAAAAAATTAACAGAGGTGTTTCGAATCTTTATTACCACTTTCCATTTAACTATGATTTCGATTTTCATGCACCGTCAGAAATTAAATTAATGGAGTTAACTGAAGAAAACCAAAATGTTGCCTATTTATACGAAGCCGAAATTGAAGAGCAAATGAAAAAAATTGTTGAAAACCTTGAAAGTGTTATGGAGAAAACAGTTGATAATGATAAATCGAGACCTAAAAAGCTTAGGGTTTTACTTATTGACCACGAATTGAGAACGCTTCACGAAGGGAAAGAACAAATTGATGAGTTTAGTTTTTCAATTCGTTTGCACCAGTATCTTGATCCAAGAGCAAGACTGGTTGAAGAAGTGCTCCCTAAAATCATATTTTATTTTTTAAAAGATCCTCATATCGGAAAAAGAGAAATCCCTGCGATGGTTTCAAAAATTCAAGAAATAGGGGAAGGGTTTGATCCTGTGATCATTGTTTTTGATGAGCAAGATGCCTATATCAAAATGCAAAACGATCAAAAGCAAAAACTTATTGAAGAAGGTCAAGATGCTGAAAGTATCATAGTCGCAAATCGTTATGAATGCAGTGAAGCTGGTTATTCAAAACTTATTACAACCAAAGCAAAATTTACCTTTGATACGCTCGTGACGATGATTGATCGCTACAAAGAAAAGCTATTAGAAGGAACAGCTGACGAGAATTTCACGGTTTATTTTTCTAAAAAAGATAAAGAAAGTTTTGCTTATATGGAAGATCAGTGGAGAATAAAAAAAATATCTGAACCTTTTTTGATTTTTGAATCAGAAACTAGACTTCCTCTCTACTCATTGGTCAAGGCTAAGCTGGGCGATGTTATTATGGTTTTAACAATTGCTCCATTTCCGAGTTCCTATGAAAGCATTCGAGAATCCAAATCCGAGCAATTTGCTATCATCAATGGAATAGATGAAATGCAACAAGCAAAACTTCGGCTTCACATTCACAAACCTGAAAAAGAAGATGTGAAAGAAAAAAATAAGTAGAGATCCTTACTCAACAATTTTCAAACATTTTTACTCCCACAACATTATTCCTGATAAATCTTACCTCTATATTTTGATAGGACTTCTCGTTATAATAATTGCATGAAAAAGATCTTCCTGTCTGTGTTTTTGATTCTATTATTCCTTTCTTGTGGTAGCGATTCTGATAAAGACAAATCCAAATTATCTTTTAAAGGTTTTGAAGCTCTCACTGCAAACAGTATTCAAGGTGGAGTTATCCTCGATGTTGGTGATGGTGTTGAGAAAATGCGATTTCTCTATGACAACGGTTCTGATTTTGCTAATGGGCAAATCACTGTTCCTGGTGACAAGACTTGGGACTTTAAAGTTTATACTTGGGAAGGGCCAGGAAAATTTGAAGGAAGTATTCGATGTGCAACAGCTACTGGAGTTTTTATTTCTGGAGCGAGTGCAACAGTTGATTTAGCCGCAACGAATGCCAATTGTTTTCAATCTCTCCCAACGCTTCCATCAGGAGTTACAAGTGTCTCTATGACTTCTTCAACTGGAACGGGTTTTTTGCGCTTTAAACCGATCGCACTTGTTGGATGTGGATCAACTTATGGTTTAACTGCAGCGAATTCAGCAAGTAAATGTAGTTCAGATTTTGATTATTTTGGAATGTCTCGATCTGTAAGAATTGCATTTCATCCATTTTTTGGAGCAGGACCTGCTTCAGGAAAAAATATTTTAGTCAGCAAGTGTATTAATGTACCTAAAGATACTGACCGCACAGTAGATTTAAGCTCTCTCAATCTACCAGTCGGGTATGCTGGATTGTTTAAATTTGGTTTGGATATTGAATTGTTTGATGAACCAGATTGTAGTGGTGGTATTCCCGTTAACTCAATTGGAGCAGCCAATAGTTTTCTGGGTTCACAGTTTCAAGCACCTTTTGGAAGTGTTGATCGTTTCCCATTGACTGAAAATGGGCAATCCTTACAGTTTGTTTTTGCAGATACTATCTCTGGCAAAGGAACTTCTCCTTTTGATGCCATCCTCCCAAATTTTAAATGCAGTGGGAATACTCATTGTCTTTCTTCAAGTTTAGGGGATGATAACTACGATTATGCTATATCTGATCAAGGTGGATATGCGAGAGTTGTTGTTAAAGAGATAAATACGACTGCACTATGTGCGACAGCAAGTTTTACAATAAGCAGTGGTGGACTTTCTGGAAGTTTTTCCGTTTCCAATGCGAGCCTAACAACTAATGGAGGTTGTGAAGTTAATATTTCTATGACAACTTCAGATTCTTCATGGAGCGCTGGTAACGTCTTAACTTTAACAAATTCGTCAGCCGGTCTTTCCAAAACGATTTGGCTGTTTTCCAATTCTGGTGAAAATATTGCGAGAGAGCATGCCTATGATATTTTAGGGCATCCGCTAGGAAAAGAAATTCGTCATGAAAAAAGTGGTGATGATTTTGGCAGTGGCCATAACGATACTGTCCTTTCAAATATTAAAGATTTTTTAGGGGCTAAGTATATTGGTGGAATGCTAAAAGCTCAAGTTCCCGGTGCAAGTTGTTCGAGTTTGTCAGGAAGCTATGGTCCAATCTATCTACCAGTTGATGGAATACTCGAGTCTATTTTGATTTCTGTGACAAGTTCTCCGTCGAAAGCTATGCCATCATTTATATGTGATCACGACGATTCTCAAGGGGGAACTTGCGACGTTAATAGTTTTGATAAAAAAATCAGTGTTTATTTTGACAATAACCTTGAGCATACATTTTATATTTCTTGCTCTAAGAAATTGGGTTTAATGCTTAGAGATGAATACCATGCCGACGGGGATGAGTACAATACTGAGATGGTGTTGTGGAATGCTGAGTCTCCAGCTTACGCCCGCATTGAAGGTTATAAGTACAGTGATCGGGAAGGTGGGGCAGAGATAAATATGAGTTTCTATCGATTGCTGAAAGCTGGAAACCAAGATGAATACTATCTATGGTCATCAAATTTTCATGACAATGGGATTGGGGGATCGAACTCTACCGGAGCAGACCAAGTGGCCATAGCAGGCGATTCAAGTGGCAATATGGATTTTTATTTTCTGAATAGAGATGATACGAATAACGATGGCGTTATTGATGCTAATGATAGCTATGTTAGTACATGGACAGACGCGGGAGGAGATGATTTCTACAGCAATGGTTCAATTATGACTGGTTGTATGAACCTGAGCACCTCAATGGATGGTTCAACACCTTGTACCACAGCAGTCAGTGTGGTTTCTATGGACGGAGATGCCGTTGTGAATGACAACTATACAGATGGATCAGTTCAGTTTGGGGGGACATACCTAAGTCCAAGTGGAAATTTTGGAGGATGGTATCTCGGAACTGTTCAAAACTTAGATACAGAAATTCCACTCATCGAAAACTTCTAAAACGTCAAAGTTTTGATCTCTTGATGTCATTGATGAGTATCAATTAAAATTCAGTAGCTTACCGTGAAACCTTATTTAAACTAACGACATTGTAAAACATTCATAAATGGTGCCGGAATTACACTAGTGAATTAGTCAACCTTAACGTTTTTTTAAAAAAAATCTTACTTGGTCAAATATTTAATTTACTTTATTTTTATTTTATTACAGAGTTTTATAGTGAGGCATTATAAAGGCAATGCCTGACTCAAAAAATATCTTTATTAAACAGGAGTTAAGGATGACTGAATTACTTGATCACTTTCATGCCGGCGGCTTTTTCATGTACTTTATCCTTTTATTTGCCATACTGACGTTTTCGTTCATTATCGAAAGAACGTACGCACTGTATATCAAATACAAAGGAATTCCAGCAGATTTCAGACAGCGAATTTTAAGCTTTGTGGCCAGTGGAGACTATAAGTCTGCAACTGACTATATTGAAATGACTGCAGGAGAAACAAGCGTTGGAAAAATTGCTTCTGTTGGATGCAAAATTCGAGCAGCCGGAGGCGGAGATGAAGCCCTTCAAGCAAGAATGGATGAGCAGCTTTCGAAAGAGATTAATTACTATGATAAGCGAACAGGATTTCTTTCAATGTTTGGGAACGTATCGACACTTTTCGGTCTTCTTGGGACTGTTACTGGTTTGATTATGTCGTTTGCTGGTGTTGCCGCTGCTAGCCCCGTAGAGAGAGCCAACCTTCTCTCACAAGGGATCTCTGAAGCCCTTAACTCGACAGCGTTTGGTCTGGTTGCTGCGATTCCAGCCCTTGTAGCCTATGCGATTTTTCAAAGTAAAACAGATGGGATTGTTGATGAGATAACTGAACAATCAACTCAGATTTTTCACGATATTCTCTTCTACACTGAAAGTGAAACTGATCGCAATGATGTTATTCCTGGAATTTCATCAAAAATGAAAGAAGCGAACACAACTAAGGAAGTGTAACAATGGCCGATACTATAGGCTTAACACGAAGAAAAAGAGACATGAATGCAGAGTTAAATTTAACTCCATTCATTGATCTTTTATCAACTTGTGTCTGTTTCCTCTTAGTAACAGCAATTTGGATTGAAGTTGCTTCAGTTGAAATTAAACAGCACCATGGTACAGAAGCGGCTTCAAGTCCAAAAGAAAGTTACGAGCTAGATGTCGTTTTTAAATCACCAACAGATATTAGTTTAAACCTCAAGCAAAACAACAGAAGAAGAAAACACTTTGATGTGAAGGCCTCCAGTTTTGATGAAGTCATTACAAAACTTAACGATGTGGTTGCTAATCAGTTGATGATGAAAGACAAGAAAATAACAATAGCGCAGGCGATGATCACACCAAGATCAACTGTTGATTATGGTAATATGGTTGCGGTCCTTGATGTTTTGAGAAGTCATGAGATTGTGAACATTGGAGTCATCTCTACGAGGTAAGGGGCGTTTATAATGCATTTAAGTCAAAGTCTTATAAGTGGTAACCTTTTTGAAAAACGCTTAATAAGTAGAAAACAGAAAAAAGATAAGTTTAGAAAGAACGTTGCAATCGTCTTGACTTTAACTTCGATGGTCGACGTTTTTAGTATGCTTGTTGTTTTCTTACTTCAAACATTTTCAAGTTCACCTGAAATATTGATCAGTAAAGGAGTTGAATTACCAGCTTCCCATACAGCAGCGCTTATAAGAGAAGCACCAGTTGTTGCTATATCTCATGATGGAAATATTTATCTCGATCAAAAAGAAGTGGGGGAGACAGGAAAAGTCTTAAGAAACCCTGATGTGTTGCTAGGTAAACTTAATAAAATAAAATTGGACTGGCTGAAAAATCATCCAGGCGAAGATTTTACAGGAGATATCAACCTTCAAGCTGACAAGGCGACACCAAGTACGACTGTGTCTCGCTTGATGGGGATTTTAACGAGTGGACAATTTCAGTCCATCAAGCTTGCAGTTATAGGTTCAGCCGTTCGCTAAACGATATAACTGGAAGCAGACAAGGAGTTTGAGAGTGAAGGGAATCGCTTTAATTGTTACTTTTATAGTTGCAAATGTCCTTTGGGCCAATGATGTTTTAATCAATGAAGTAAAATCGTTGAGGAACTCGCTCTCTTACCAAGACCCCGCCAAACAAGAATTGACTTTAAGGCTTGCCGATCTCTACTTTAACGGTGCTATCGGGCAAAATGGAGAAACTGAGAGTTCGGCTAAGGCCACAACCTACCAAAAAAATGCTTTGAGACTCTACAAAGAAGTTTATACTGGAAAAAATGGTATGAAGGCCATTGATGGTGAAGCTTCAATCAAAGTTGCCTTTCAAATTGCTCGCATCCAAGAAAGACTGGGTATGGGTAATGAATCGATACCTTATTATGAAAAAGTTCTTCAGAGTTCACTTTCTACAAGCCTGCTGAAAAAACAATCAGCGCTTGCCTTAGCTGATTACTGGGAGAAAAAAGACAATTGGAAAAATAGTCTCAAGTATTACAACCAATCGATACAATTTTGTAAGATGGACGATACATGTAATTACGTGCGCTATCGCAAAGCTTGGCTTCACTATAAAATTGGTGAGCTCGCTCCTGCAATTGAAAATATGCGCCTCTCACTTTGGGATAAAAAAGGACAAATTCGAGAGCAGTCTCTTCGCGATTTTATTGTCTTTATTTCTAATGACACGACAGAAGGATTTGAAGAATTAAAAGAAATTGAGAGTTTATCTAAGAAAATAAATCGACCAGGGTTGTTACGAGACTTAGCTGAAGCTTTTTATACAGCTGGAAACAGAAAAGCTGGAACAAATGTGCTTGCACACATTAATAGTAAAAAACCAAATTTTTATTACAATATCCGTTTGATGGAAGAATTTTATGGTTTTAGAAGCTGGGATGATGTGGATCAGTACTTAAGTGCTGTTGAAAATGAATCTATCGCGGATGTTCCTGTCGATGAAAAAGAAAGTAAAGAAATAGTCAAAATCTTTAGAAGAATCATTGTTCAGCTCGATGCTGAGTCAAAACAAAACTCCCAAGCGAAACCTTACCTCAAAAGAAGTATTGAAACATACTTAAAACATTTTCCACGCGATGAGATGAGAAAGAAAATGCAGGAAGGATGGCTTGCTGTCGTTGATGATAATAATGAAAAAATTGAAAAATTAAAAACTTGGATTGTAGAAGGGTTACAAAATGATGAAAGCCCAAAAGATATTCGGCAATTACGACAAACCAGACTTTCTCTCGCACAAAAAGAAAAATTAGTCGATATCGAAATTGAGGAATCTCTCGCTCTGAGTGAGATGGAAGTCGTTTCTCCTAATGAAAGAAGAGAATTTCAGTATGTTGCTGCAAGAGCTTATTATGGGCAAAAAAATTATGACAATGCCCTGCCAATATTTAAGAAATTAGCTTCACAAGGAGCCAATGCAAGCCAAGCGGATAAATGGGCCATTCTTTCTCAAAACCTTGTTCTTGATATCTATAACACTCAAAAAAACTATCAAGGTATTATTGATCAGGTTAATTCTTGGAAAAAAAATTCCTCACTGCAGGCGAATAGTGGAGAGTTAAGCAATGAAATGCAATCGATGATAGGAATTGCCAAAAAAGCAACTTTTGAAAAGGCAGTTGTTGGTGGAGAGTCACAAGAATCCCTCGCAACATTCTATCAATACTGTATGAATAATGAAGAAACTGAAAAATCTTGCTCAAATGCAAAAGTTCTTGCAGTCAAACTTCAAGATCAAGAAAAGCTCGTAAAAATTCTTGAAAAACTTGGCGATAAAAAAGCATTGATGAATGAATACGAACTGATGGGAAGATTTGCCTCTGCTGCAAAACTTCATGAAGAGTTAGAGGCAAAAGAACTCAAAACTGACTTGGAGTTGAATCTCAAAGTTGCTCTCCTTTATGAATTGGCCAATGATCAAATCAACAGAAAAAAAACTTATGAAAGAATCGTCAGTATTATAAAGAAAAATAAGGCTATTCCTGAGCAATATGAAGCTTTGATTTTTCAAAATCTCAAAGAAATGGGAATGATTGATGTTGCGAGCTTAAGTTTGCCGTGGAAAAAAGAAAAAATTCTTGGCATGGCCGATGAAATGGAATGGAATAAATCGAGTAAAGTCACTAAGAATATCATTATGAATGAGGGGAAATACACTGGACCCGCATGGGCTCGTTATGTTCTCCAAGAAGTTGAAAGTTTAGATCAAAAGCAGCGTGCAATTACCTTTTATGGAAGAAATTCACAAAGCAAATTTAAAAAACGTGTGACAGCTATTGAAAAAATGATGAGTAAAGCTCAGTCCTATCTCGATGGATCAAACTTGGAAACTCGAATTTACCTCTTGAATATTTTGGAATCTGCTTATAGTGATTTCTCTCAAGAAATTTTGAATTCACCAATTCCAGATAATGTTCCTGCTGAAATGATATCACAAGTTAAAGATTCACTGGCTCAAATGGCGCAACCTTTTATAGAGGTAAAAGATAAATATTCAAAGCTAAAAGTTGAGCAAATCGCCCAAATTACGGATGAGAAACTCAAGACTAAAGTTATGAATCTCGAGAATCAAAAAGTTGCAAATTATAGTTCTTTGATTCAACCTTGGGAGCAAAGTTTTCTATCTGCCGACGTGAAAAAAATCGAAACTGTGAAGGTTGCTAAAATTAATAATGAAATTAAAAAATTAGAAGAAAATCCTCTTAACCCAGAGGCTTTACTTTCATTAGAAAACATTTATCAAGAAAGCGATCATAAAAGACTCTCATCTTATTTTAAGATGAGAAGAGAAAAGATTAACGATACTCAACAAGAGGCAAAATTATGAGAAAAGGATTTTCAATCCACGCACTGTGGTTAGTCGGGTTGATGTTGTCGGGGACTGTGTTAGCGAGTCAAACAGAAGGACCAACCAGAGTTCGATATCGCAAAGGTAAGCAGATTGACTTTCAATCATTATTGATTGAAGGGGAGAGAAAGCGCCCTGAAATATCGATTGTTACCGGAAACGTTGGGGCCAAAGATAATGGACTCCTCAGTTTGCGAGAAAATTTTACTGATTATATGGCCGATGACGCTGGGGAGGAAATTAAATGATTGCGATTTCTACCGAAAATGGCGAATTCATAAAGAATATTCGAAATAATAAATCTGGAACTTATGGTTTTCATCAATTCTTTGGCCTAATTTCTGAAGAAAGTTATAATAAAAGACTTAATACAAATAAAAGAAAAGGATTGACTCACCATGTTCGGTCTCTTTGGCATTGTAGTTTTAAACTGGAGAAATTGAACAATGGTTTCGGAATTAAGAATCCAGAGAATTGTACTGCCAAAAATATAGATGGGAAGAAATGGCAATTAAATACCCCCATTGGTAATTTTGTTTTGGCACCAGCAACTAACGTCGATCATGTCCATACACCGGGCTATGAAATTGAAGAAAATAATGATGCTTTAAAAAGATCACTTTTTTATCCGGTACTTTTTGCAATCCTCTTTTTCTCCTGGCTTTACATTCAACCTGAAGAAGAAATTGAAGAGGAAGAAAAGGTTGTTGAACCTGTTGCCGTCCGGGTGATTCAACAAGTTCAATCGGTCAACATTACTCAGGAACAACCAACAAGTGTAAAAGCTAAGCCTCTTACTGAACAACAAAAAGCCAATAGAAGTATTCAGCAAAACCTTGGATTTTTAAAGTTAGTTGGAAATAAGAATCTTAAAAATGTTACAGGCGGTGTTACTACGAAACTCACTAAAGCAACAGCTGGTGCTGGACCAGGTGGAGATGCTGGAAGTGGAGGAGAAGTTCTCGTTGGACTTGGCAAAGGTCTTAAGAAGACGACCGTTGGGAACACTGGTGTTGCTGGGCTCGGTGGAATTGGTACAAAAGGAGCCGGCGGAGGAAAGGGAGGTTACGGGAATACTCTTGTTGCCTCTGGTAATGGAAAAGGTATTTCTGCGATAGCAGTATCACAAGATATGGTTCTGGATGGTGGCTTAAGTCGTTACGCGATTCAAGCAACCATTGCAAAGTACCTCAATCAAATTCGCCGTTGTTATGAATCGCAATTGCAAAAGATTCCTGGTCTCGAAGGACTTGTGACGATGGATTTTGTCATTAACGGAAATGGTCGATTGAATTTTGCACGGGTGGCAAAGTCATCACTTGGCAATCGAACTGTTGAAGGTTGTATGGCCAATAGAATGATGACTTGGGAATTTCCAAAACCGCAAGGGGGAGTTGATGTTAAAGTCAATTATCCCTTTATGCTAAGACCTGTGAATTTATAGGAGAATATGAATGAAAAAATGGATTGTCTTGCTTGGGTTAATGTTGATTTCCTGTAAGGAAAATCCTTATCCTCAGGAAGGAGAAATTACAAAAAATACTCCTCCCCCTCTTGAAATTAATAAACCGATTTTAAGTTTGGATATTGAAAGCCACTACTATCTTCAAGAAGGTGTTTGGGCATCAATCCCATTTGATGCGTTTGTTCCTGAACCTGGAGAGCCAATTGTCCGCTTTGAAAATCTTCCTGAAGGCGCTGAATATGTTGAAGAAGATAAGTTAATCAAATGGAAACCGAGTTTTGAAGATGGAGACTCAACAAGTGGTAATGGGCACAAAGTGCATGATTTCACTATTTGGTTATCGAGTACAGAAGACGAATTCCTAGCTGTGAGCAAAAAAGTTTCATTGATCGTTCAAGATGTTAGCCGCGGAATTAGTATCAAGACTTCTAAAACAGAATTTAGCTTAAAAGAAGGGGAGACACTTCAGCACTATATTCAGATCGAAGATTATGATAATCCGGTTGGTCCATTTAAAGTTCTGGCAACGGGAATCCAAGGTCTCAATATCACCGCTGTTTCAGATACTGAATTTCAATTAACCTTTTCTCCACAGATTGGTTTTGCAAAATTGTTTGCAAATTCTCGTTGTTACAGTGGATCAGGTTATACTGATTGTGCCAAAATGGCGGTTACTTTGATGGCCTATTCAGATGAAAATAAAATTGTCATGCAAGATGTTACAATTACTGTTGTGAAAGCCCCTGTTATCACTTCGAGTCAGCAGGGACAGCAGAGTCAATCCCAAACTGATGAAAATGGAGAAATGTAATGAAAAAAATAATTGTCCTTAGTTTAATGCTTTTTCCATTATGGGGTTTTTCAAATACAGCAACAGAGATGGTCGACCAGCCAGAAACAGATAGTGGACAAACGAGTCAAGATCAGGACACCCAAGAAGAGGCGAGAGTACAAACTCAAAATACTCCTACTGTTGCCGAAGATTTAGAAAAGAAACTTGAAAAATTACAACTTCCTACAGACCAAGTTCCTGGCTACGTTAGTAAGGATAAAATTTACTCGGTCAAAACTCGCTACTCAAGTTTGAAGAACCGCCATGAAGTGACAATGTTTGGAGCTAATAATTTTACTCCCGATAGTCACATCGACAATACACAAGTTGGTTTGAGTTATCGTTATCACATTAACTCTGATTGGAGTTTAGCTTTACGATACAAGAAAAACTACAATGAGCTTAGCAAATCGGGAGAGAGTTTATATAAAAACAATGCGCTCCTTCCTGATACAGATTTTGCAAAGACTAGTACAGATCTTCACCTTACCTATAATACATTTTATGGGAAGATGAGATTCTCGCAAGATAGTGTTGTTTATTTCGATCACTTCATCTCTGCCGGTGGTGGTAAAGTTGAACTGGCTTCAAGTTCTGAAAATATGTACATTCTTGATACTGGTTTTGCTTTTTGGATTGGAAAAAATCTAAGTGCTCGAATCGGATTGGCCAATGAATTTTATAATCAACAAAGACTTAATGGAAGTCGCAGTAAACATAATGCGATAGGGTTTCTTTCATTTGGTTACCTCTTTGGAGAAGGTGATACGATATGAAAAAATTAGTGAGTTTTCTGATTGTTGGGATTTTAGGAAGCTCAGCTTGCTTTGCCGAAAAAGGAGCTGACCTTCTCATGGGTGTGACGAAAGGAAAGGGTGATGACCTTTCCAACCAAATAGCAGTGAAAACTGTAAAATTGGAATTGGATGATCCCTTTTTGATTCAATTCTTTGCCATGTGGAAACAACAAGCGAATCTACCTTATGAGATTCATTTGTGGGCTGATAAAATAGTAAATAAAGACTTTGAGTCAGCTGCTCACTTGCTGACGGCGATTCGCTCAAAAGCACCTTCAGAATTTATTAATGTTATCAAAGTAGCGAAGCTCTATCTTTACTGGAGATTAGGACTTGCGCAAAGTTTTTTTGATGCTTGGGTCGAGACTGCTCCCCAGTTTGCCGATGTTCGCAAGGACTTACTGGTTGCTCTCGATCAAACATTGCCTGAAAATTTAGGTCAATGGTTTATTGAAAAAGGTATTGTGATTAAACCTCATCAGGTTGCTGTCATTAATCAACTTTTTGATGCTTCAAGATTTAACATCATGGCAAAATCTTGGAATTCTTTGAGAAAAGGAGAGCAAGCACTACCTTGGCTAAAACACTTGAGCTCGAGCGATCCTCTCAAATATAATTTGGCCCAAACTATTGTGGTGGATTTTTCTAGGAAAGGTAAATTGGCAGCTTCGGCGAATCTTTTAAAGAAAGTCTTTGAACCCCTGGCAGCTACTCGCAGTGAGGATATTGAATTTATCACTTCTTATCATCTCATGCTGGCTCGTTTACTTTACCAAGCAGGGGCTCTCGATGCAGCTGAACACTATTACAAGTTGGTTCCCGATGAATCAGAAAAGTTTTTGCAAGCAAGAACTGAGCTCTTGTGGGTATTTTTAAGAAAAGGTGATATGTCGCAAATTAAAGGCGAGCTTGCTTCATTGAGTCTCGATCTTTTTGATGATCGCTTTTTACCAGAAATCTATCTCGCTGGATCAATTGCTAATTTAAAACTTTGTCACTTTAGTGATGTCAAAGAAAGTTTTGATCGCTTTATTAGTAATAATAAAGTTTGGGCAGGAAAAATTGATAAGCAGTTGTCTAGTCAAGATCCTGAAGTCATTAATTCAGAAGATTTTTATTGGAAACTGGCAGTCCGAGCTCAAGATAATCTTCTTAAAGAAAAAGAAAAATTGAGTAAGCTTGCTCAAAGATCAGTTGAAGCAGCTCTTCCGGCCATTGGTATTCAACAGCACTGGAAAGAGGCTATCGAAAATATGCAAGTCACTCTCGCTGAAGTAGGGAGAACAAAGTCTTATGAAGCAAGAAGAATGTGGCAAAACCGTAAGCTTATTTTAGATTCCACAATTCGTAAAATGAGATTCGTCAAAGTTGAAACCTTAGGACTCATGCAACAATTTAAAAGCATGGACAATAGCTCTCAAAATACGGATCAGCTTAAGTCATATGCCTCAGCGACTGCAAAAACAGGTCAAATGAAATTTCCTTTTGATGGGGTGGTTTGGGGAGATGAACTATTTAGCATGAGTGCGGATGTAGAGAGTGCTTGTCTTAAAGGAGTAAGTCAGTGAAATTTTTACTTTTCATTCTTTCACTTTTTATGTTGATAGGCTGTTCGAAAGATGATGCCTATTTACACCATAGAATTACTCCTCCTCTGAAAGATTATACTCAAAACTATAATATTCAAGAAGTTCAAGGTGGAGCGGTTGATATTGTCTGGATTATCGATAATTCTGGTTCGATGGGCGATATCCAAAACAAAGTGGCCGATAATGCTTATTTATTCATGCAAGAGTTTACAAAAAATCCTCATATCAAATGGAAAATGGGGATGATCTCGACGGATGAATCTCAAACTCCTTTTTTAGGATTTCATGATGAATACAACTGGCAAACTCAAGACTATCTTCAAAAATTTCAGACAGCGATCAAGAGATTAGGTCTAATGGGTTCTGCAACTGAAAAAACATTTAAGCCTTTAATGGATAATCTGAAAAATTTTCCTGATTTTGTAAGCCCTGATTCTCAATACTTTATTACCATTATGGTGACAGATGCACCTGAGCAAAGTTCTAAAGATTGGTATGGTAATATTGTTTATCCTGAATATGAACCGCAAGAGTTTTATGATAACCTTGCAGCAGAACTTGGTACTTTGAAGAAAATAAAGTTTTACGGAGCTTTCCGGGCACCTGATCTCAATAATTGCCCCACAAGATCGACAGATGACGACTACCTCTATGCAACGAGTGCTTATCAAAAGGTCATTGACCGATCTGGTGGCTTTGGAATTTCAGCTTGTATTGATGATTTTGGTTTAGATCTTGCCGAGATTTCAAAAGATATTATCAGTTTGGTTTCAAGGCCTAAAATCTTTCTTTCTGAAAGACCGATTCCTTCGACAATTAAGATTATTTTCCAAGATGAAGAGCTTGCAGGAGGAACTGCAAACCCAGACAGTTATTGGTATTATGACTACGATCTTAATGCTGTTGTATTCTACAATATCGAATTCGCTGGTAATGACATCAACAATAAATTCATAGATATTCAGTTTAAAATCGACGACTCCTTTCCACGAGACAAGTAAGTAAATTTCCCACAGGGTGTAATGCCGTGTGGGAATTTTTATTTTGTAGTAAAAGTTGTCGTTCCGTCCCAATCTGAATTGGGAGGATTTTTAAGATTATATTGGCATTTTTCAATCAAACTATTGATCGCAAAGTCATCAAATGAATTTGAGAAATTGTGAAGAAGATCAATAACCTCAGAAAATTTCTTATCTAAATAAAGCTGAAAAGCTTGATTGAAGGAAGTAATAACTTTTGATTCTTTATACAACGGGTGAGTGTTGTCCAAAACTTCAAGAATCTCAACTGCTTTTTCCTTTCCCTTGACTCGAACTTTGTCCATTCTTCTAATAACAAATTCTTTCTTTTGATCATCGTTAAGCATGTTGTAAGTGAATTCGCTAATGAGAAGTTTTGAATGATAAGGCTTACAGAGGCCTTCTAGTCTTGCTCCTAAGTTCATATTATCACCGAGGGCGGTATACTGCATGATTTGATCTGAACCCATGTTTCCAACCGAACAAACTCCACTGTTGAGCCCGATCCCAATTTTAAATTCAGGTAAATTTTGTTCGCGAAGTTGTTGATTTATTTCCGGCAAGGCCTCGAGCTGCGCTTGAGCCGCCTTAATGGCATGATAGGCATGGTATTGGAGGGCAACGGGGGCTCCCCAGTAACCAACAATAGCGTCTCCAATATACTTATCAAGTGTACCCCCGTGATGTATGAGGATATTTGTCATTCGGGTCATGTAAATATTGAGAGCATGTGTAAGTTCTTCAGGAGTAAGCTTCTCACTAATTGTCGTAAAGTCACGGACATCACTAAAAAAAACAGTAATTTCTTTTTTCTCACCACCGAGTTTGAGTTTTTCAGGGTGCTTTAGCAGCTCGTCCACAATACTAGGGGCTACCATCTGTGAAAAAGCTCCGCGAATGTGTTTCTTTTCATTTGATGCAAGATAAAAATTAAGAAATGTGTTCCAAATATAAGTGAGAGTAAAACTGGCTAAACAGAAAAATAGCTTGAGTTCATAAGATTGTGGAAGAAAATAGACATAATCGAGATAGACAGTAAGTCCACAGACACATAGTACGACTAAGAGATCGACAAGGGGATTATTAAAGAGCTGAAAGAGAATAATGAGAATAATTCCGGAAATCATAATTATTGCAGAGTATTTTAAAGAATCAGAAGAGAACTTGAAAAAATCACCTTGAATGAGAGACTGCGCCAAGTTCATGTGCATGAGAACCCCTGGCGTTTGAGGAGAAATTGGAGTCGGGCGTATATCATTTGCATTACCAATAGCAGTAAGTGCAATAAACACAATCTTTCCTTCTAATTCTTTTTGAATTTCAGGATCGTTGTCTTGAGATTGGATAAGTTTATAAACGCTAACTTCAGAGAATTGTTTTTCGGAACCATAAAATTTTACTCTCGCTTCACCAGCATGATTAAGTTCAAGTTTCCCGCTGGCAAGTTCCAAGAGGCTTTGTCCACTATGGTTAACTAAAAGTTTCCCTCGATCACCAGTATAAAGTTGGTAAGTTGCTAGGGCCAGAGAAGGGAAATAGAGATAATCCACATTCGCAGCGGCAGCAAAGTGGCGGTAGACACCATCGCGGTCGGCAGAAGTGTTGAGATAACCGTAACCATTACCTTCAGTTCTTAGCAATTCCAATGGAAAAGTTGTGCGGTTGAGCTTTGATGGAAGGATATGATTAGGGTTATTTTCATCGGACATGTTCCCGGCATCTTGTGCGGAATTTAAAGGAGGTCTAATTTCACTATCCATAATGAATTCGAAGAGCTCCCCAGGAACTTCTTGCATAATAGGATCACTTTGCGAAGCAAGTGTGTAGGGGAGAATGACGTGACCTCCTGCGCTATTAAAATTCTGAATTCCCTCAAGTAAGAGTTGATCGGGGCTTTCAGCATTACAAACCAGTTGGGGTTCTGAAAAAAGAATATCGTAAGCGACGATTTTAGCACCATAATTTTTAAGTTTATTAAGGACAGGTTTCCACTGAGATCGAGACCAAGGCCAGCGCCCCATTTTTTCTAACGATTCATCGTCAATACTAAGCAATGCAATATGGTTAGATTTTTTATCTGTCTTTAATGTTTTTTTATAGCGAAAATCAAAAAATTGATTTTCTACTGTGTCTGCAATTTCGGCGATTTCTTTAAACTCGTCTACAATAAATCCTCGAGATAGTGTGGCGAGCAAAATGGCCATCAAACAGCTTGAAATTAGCAAGAAAGTGACGAAGTATCTTAAAATGAGAATTTTTTTGTTTTTCATAAATTTAGAATGTAATTCCGAAGTCGAGAGTCAGTTGATGGCGATTATAACTATAGTTTTCATTATCTTTGGAATCATTTTTGGAGTAAGAATATTTCCCAGTCAGTTTAATGTTTTTCCCAAAAATTTTAGTGGCACTTATATTAGGCTGATAGAGTTTCTCAATCCCTCTGGTGTCCTTTTGCTCGAGAGTATCAGTGAGAGTGACAGAAGCTCCCAGCGTATAGAATGTGGCCCATTTACTATTAGATAGCATAATGTAATTCAAGATAAATGAATAACTATTGGTATCGAGATCATCGGATTGATTGTTTGTGAAGTTAAAGTTAGAAACAAAAATAATACGATCACCACTCTGGCGATTAAAAAATTGACTGTATTGTAAGGTCATAGTTTTCGAATCAATTCCCGGATCATAGCTTTCTGTAATTTTATTTTTGATTTTAAATGTGGATTCACCAATATCAAAAAGTTGTAAGCGTTCACCTAGAGCAAGACTATAACTTCGACTGTAAAAAATGTATTCTTCTTCTTGATTTCGATCTCTTTCAACTTGAGCATAGTCTATATCAAAGATAAAACTCGCTGGTTTTCCTTTCATACTGTGTTCACGAGTCATGCGAATGGCCGGTGTGATGGTGTACTGATCATTTTGATAGATATCTCCAGAATCTCTATTAAAGTAGTGGTCTAATTCCATTTTAATTTCGGGATTAATAAAGTATCGACCGTCGTAAATAAATTTGCGGCGAAGGAGAAATTGAAGCTGACTTGTCTCTGAGGATTTTTCTTCAGGTTGAGTAGGCGCTTCGTCTGATACTGTGACAACATTGGAGTCATAGCCGATGATTGCATTAAAACGAGTAGTCCATCTATTTTGTGAAATCGTTCGACCATTAATCATCCGATCGCTATTGAGATCATACTTTGTAGAGATCTCTTGAATCTTAGCCTGGATGGCAGGAACAATTTCTCCTTGTGGACGCACTTCAATGGCGCTCTCTAGAGTTCCTATAACATTTTTTCTTATTTTTTCTTTTTGTTCTTCGACAAAATAATAGTCTTTAATCTCTCCATCATCATCGAATTCAAGTTTATAGTCTTTTCCGCCTAGTTCTTTAACTAAAATGGTGAGAATGATTTCAGCTTTTTGCGCTAATGCTGCTTGCTTTATTTCATTGTCAGAATCTTCTTTGAATTCTCTATTGATGATGGCATTATATTTTTTCAAAGCTTCTTGATTATTGCCTTGAGCATGCAAAATAACACCGATGTAATAGATGCTCAATATTTCATTGTATTTTTTCTTGTAACTAGTTTTGAAAGCGTCGATTGCTTTTTCCGGGTAATCGAGAGTATAGAGAACTTGACCATATTCATAGTGAGCTTCGAGAGGAATATCCTTAGGAGCTTTTTTCATGAGAAGTTCATAGTATTTTTGAGCATGCTTATAATCTTCAACTTTAAAATAGGATTTAGCGAGCAATGACAAGTGGTCTGCTATGTTTTTGTGTTTAGGATCTAGCTTTTCAAGATCTTGAATGATTTGTTTATATTGACCTTGTTTAAAAAGTTCGAGGTCATCTTTGATTGTGTGTGTGTAGGCTATTGTGATTGTCATGAAATTAATTACAATAAAAGTTGTTAGTGAACGGATGGGAAGCATAATATAACCTTTTATAAATAACGCTATTACTTTTCTTTTTAAGCTAAACCACTATATTAGTTTTGTGGAAATGATAAATTAAATTTTACATTCGTCGGTAAGCCAATTTGATCAACTGGGTTATCATTAAAATCATCACACAAGCTAACATCACAGACGCAAGGGTTGAGGTCACAAAAATCTCCACCAAAGAGATCGTCTTCAGGTGGAGGGAGAAGATCAGTTGAAACAATTCCTCCATCTTCAGGAGGAGGTGGAGGAGGAGCACCAAAAGGGTCATCATAACTTGCAGGAGATCTTTCTTCATCAGGATTGAATTTTTTCTCGTGATAAGTATATTCTCCAAAAAGTTGCGGAGGTGGTTCTTGGCTCGGTCCTTGAACGGCACTATCAAAAGTTCCTGGTTCTGGTGGAGGAGGTAAGTACTGACCAGTTTTTTCATCGAAATCGCCAAAGTTTTTGGGAACAACAAAAGTTTCAGTAACAGGATCGAATTGTGCACCTTTAGGGGGTTCAATATAGTTTCCTGTTTTCAGGTCAATAAACCCACCTGCAGGTGGAGCAAATTTTCCCGAGTCTTTATCAAACATTCCTTCAGGAGGTGGAGGAACATCAGAAGTTTGCTGTGTTGGCTCTGGTGTGTTTGTACTATCAGTTTCTTCTGAACCAGAATTTGAATTGGGTAGATCAACTTTGAAAGCAGTTTTGGGGCTGATCCCTGGAGGTGTGATGGCTTTTTTAGAGCTTGAAGATTCACTTGCATAAGAGCGATTTGATTCAGACATACTAAAATTTTTCTTAAGACTTTCTAATTGGCTTGGAGCGACTTTAACAGGTTCATTTACTCTTCCAGCTTGCTCAGAGGTGGACGAAAATCTTCCTGGTGTTACGAGAACGGATGCATCTTTTACAAGAGTTTTTTCAAAATTTTGGTAATCCGGTTCAGGTGTATCTTTATTAAATTGCACCATGGCCACAGAACCTTCGTAGGTAAGGACTGTTGTTTTTTCCCCAGCATCGCCAGCAATAATATGAAAGTCTGTTCCTCGTACACCCATTGCTGCAGTTTTGGTTTTTAAATAAAGTTTTGTTTTATCTTTATTGAGAACGTCTTTTGAAACCTTTGATCGAATTTGACCTTTGATAATATTGAGAAGACCTGGTTTCCCTGGTTCAAATTGCTTAATTTCAAGTTCACTATTAGGGCCTAAGTTAGAAGATGTTTTATCGACAAAAACTAAACGAGCAAAACTTTTATCGCCAGTTTCAATTTTTTCTCCTTGGTTTAACCACATGTCGTTTTGTGCAGGAACTTTTTTATTATTTTTAGTAATAAAAACTGCTCCTTTCATCATTTTTATGAGTGCAACGTTTTCAGTGTTACAAAAAATATTTTGAGCGAAAAGAAAAGTAGCGAGAATGATCAGCTTCATTAAATTCATCCTTGAATAAAAAATATAGGCTAGTAACGCGAAAACATTATGTTTTCGCGTTACTTGTATTTTATAAAATTTCTCTATCTTTTATCAACAGTGCAATTATAGGGGGGTACTTTGAAGTACTTGAATTCTTTTATCAAGCGGAGGGTGAGTCGATAAAAGCTGAAGCCAGCTATTTGTCGATGAAATTTTGAGGGCCTGGAAAGAATCATTGCTATGGCGGCTTTTTTGGCGCACTTGGGTGGCGTACGCATAATGTTTTTGTAATGACTGTAAGGCTGCAACCATTTTTTCTTTACCAGCGAGTTTTGCTCCACCATTGTCAGCACGGAACTCTCTCCAGCGAGAGAAAAATCCAGTGACCATCATACCAAGAATTCCAAAAAGGATTTGAAAGACAATCACTAGGCCAAAGTGGAGAAATCCACTGCCCATACTATTGCGGTCTCTTTCTCCTCTTAGCGCTTGCACGACAAGAAAGGCAGCAACTCTTGCAAAAAACATAACAAACGCGTTAACGACCCCTTGAATGAGAGTCATCGTGACCATGTCTCCGTTTGCAATATGGGAAACTTCGTGAGCCAGTACACCTTCGAGTTCACTGGAATTCATATGTTCTAAAAGTCCTGTTGAGACTGCTACTAAGGAACTGTTTTTTGTTGGACCAGTAGCGAAGGCGTTGAGATCAGGGCTTTGGTATATACCGACTTCGGGCATTTTATTAAGACCTGCTGAACGTGCAAGATTGTGAACAGTATTGACGAGGCCAGCGAATTGATGATCATTCGGATCAACTACTTTGACCCCATAAAACATCTTGGCCATAAATTTACTGAGGGCCAGGCTAACAAAGGATCCAACCATCCCCCAAACCAGACAGAAGGCGAGCAAACTTTGATAATTAATTCCATAAGCGGTGTAGTATCTTTCTAGACCTAGAAAACGGGTAATGATACTGACCATGACGATGATGGCGATATTGGTAAGCATAAAAAAACTAATGCGTTTAAGCCATGTGACCATGTAGACTCCTTGCGTTACTACTAAAATCTCTATTCTCTATTAAGTTAGTATTTCTTTTTCCAGAGTCAAGGGTCAAGAACTGTAATCCAACTTTTTGAGTAAGTTGGAGTTTTACATTTATTATGCGTTAATAAGTAGGATTGTCATAAAATTTACAAAGATTATTTTCAAGGAGGAAGAATGAAAAACTTAATCGCTCTCGTATTTATCTTATCAATCCCTAAACTTTTCAGTGCCGATGGGAGTTCCGGGTGTGGTCCTGGGTGGTATCTTCTTAAAGAAAATTCCTTAGTTTCTTCATCCTTGAGAGCAACAACAAATGGAGTGCTGGCCCCAGTCACTACGATTGGGATGACAGTGGGAACTTCCAATTGCACTCAACATAAAATCGTTAAGACTGAAAAAGAAGCTCAATATTATGCAACGATGAACTATTTTGAGCTTAAAAATGAAACAGCCCTTGGGGAAGGGGCTTTTCTTTCTGCCTTTGGACAAACAATTGGTTGCGGGCAAGCGGAACTTTCTTATTTAAATTCGAAACTTCAAGAGAATTACCAAAATCTCTTTCCTGCTTCTGAATCAAATCCAGATGAAATGCTTAAAGAAGTTTATAAAATTATTTTAAAGGACCAAAAGCTTCTTCAATCTTGCTCACTTTCTTAATTTTAATTTTTTTTTCGTTACCAGTTCTTGGCTATCAATCTGATTGGCAAGAACTGGCTCATTCCAAAACTTGGCTGAGACTTTATCAATACCAAAAAACTTGGAGTGGAAACTATGAAAGTTCATCAATAAATTCTGAATTTTTTTTCACTCAAAATGTCGAAGCCTCGCCCATGCAAGAGTTTCAAGCGGCCATTAAACTTTTTAAAGATCGTTATGCCAAAATAGGAGCTCTCAAAGTTCATCCCCAATGCGCTTTTCCTGCTCGCTTTAGTTTTATAAAAAAACATCTGGATATTTCATTTCCTAATATCCATTGCCCTCAACTCGATAATTGGCTAAAGCATCTCAGTATGAAAGAGGTGAGGGTTGTCTATGCTGGTCGTTATCCCAAAAACCCGGCCTCTATTTTTGGGCACACATTTCTTCGTTTTCCCAAAAATGAAAATGAAAATTACTTGCTGGGAGACGATCTTTTAAGTTATAGCGTGGCATTTTTAGCGGCCGTAGATCCTCGCGACGATAAGCTAAGCTATACTCTTAAAGGGATGACGGGGCAATACCCAGGATATTTTAACATCAAACCACTTTATGAAAATGTCAGCATGTATGCCAATGCTGAATCGAGAGATCTTTGGGAGTATCGGCTCAATTTGACTGAGGAAGAAGTGGAATTTTTTTCTCTTATCTTGTGGGAATTTTCTCAGAATACAGGATTTCGTTATTATTTTTTCGATGAAAACTGTTCTTATTATCTTGTTAAAATTTTAGAAATTTTAAGAGAGGATATTGAGCTTTCAATTCACGATCTCTTTTTTCTCCCCTCAGAATCCTTGAAACTTCTAGAGGAAAATTTTGGTGCTACGTTGGTTCACACTCGAGCTTCGATTGAAAAGAAAACGCGTTATCTCGTTGACCAAATGAATTCTTCTCAAACAAAGAATTTTTTAGAGGCTCGCAAGAATAAGGAGTTCTTAAACACATTAAATGATCGCTTGGTACTCGATGCGCTCCTCGAATATTGGAAAAAAGAAAATTATCTCTCTAATACCAAGCTTTCTGAAAAACGAAAGCCACTTTATGAAACTACACTCGCGAAAAGAGCAAGTCTCAAGAAAACTTCGCCTCATTATCCTTATCAGGGGCTTGTAAAAACAGATCCATTGAATGGACATGGCCCTCGCAAATTGAAACTTCAATTTCGCGACGATGACAATTGGTTTTTTTCCGCAGGATTGGGGTTTCACAATCGAGAAGATGATTTTGAAGGTTTTTCAGAAGCATCTTATATAGATTATCTTAATTTCAAACTTCGCTATGACAAAGATAAAGAAAAGACAGTCTTTGAAACTTTAGATATCGTCGAAATTTATTCTTATGATGATTTTACCCAAGCTTTCCCCTTTTATTCTTGGAATCTCAAAATTTCCTATCAAAAATACTGTGAGAAATGTCTTTATCGCGATAAAAACTTTCTTCATCTCAAAGCTGGAGGTGGTTTTGCAAGTCTTGGTGAAGAGAACAATTGGTTAATTTCCTTAATGGGAAATATTCAAAATTTTTATCATGTTGACAGGGGCTTTCTCTATCCTTCTCTTGAAATATTTGTGAAAAAGATTTTGAAATCAGCGAGGATATCTTTTCTTGCAAGTACAGAACTTTATCATCACAGTGGATTTGATCATTGGGCCAGTGAAGTGAGCCTCATTAAGCACAACCTCAAAAACATTGATCTGGGGCTTCATTACGGACACGATTCTTATAAAAAAGATGAAAGCATTTCACTTTTTTTAAAGACCTATTTTTGATGACGAATAAAACTGGCGATAGCCTTCAATTAGATTTTTGGCAGAGGGAATATCATTAATCATCCCAGAAACTTGGCCGATTTCAAGCTCACCTTGTTCAAGATCACCCTCGTGCATTCCTTTTTTCGCGCGTCCTTTACCAAGGACTTTGATTAGTTCTTCATTGGGTGCACCACTTTGTTCGAGTGAATCAATTTCACGAGCAAAAGTGTTATCAAGCAGTCGAACGGGAACGTGTTTTTTCATCATGAGTTTTGTGTCACCAAATTTTGCTTTGACGATGGCCTCTTTGAATTTGAAATGAGCACTCGATTCCACAGTTGCAGCAAAACGCGATCCAATTTGAACGCCATGAGCACCTAATGCATGGGCCGCGTGCACTTGGCGAACATCAGAAATTCCTCCAGCAGCAATGACGGGAATTTTTACTGAGTCAACAACTTGAGGAATGAGGACCATGGTGGTGAGTTCTTCTCGACCATTGTGGCCACCGGCTTCAAATCCCTCTGCAACGATAGCATCGACACCGGCTGCTTCACATTTGAGAGCAAGAAGTGGTGAACTCGTCACGTGAATAACATTTTTATTTTTGCTTTTTAGATAGCCTGTAAATTTTTTGGGGCTTCCAGCAGATGTGATAAAAGTTTTGATATTGTATTTAAGCGCAATTTCAATTTGCTTTTCAATATCTTTGTAGAGCAGTGGAAAGTTTATAGCGACTCTTTTCCAAGAATTGGCATCGGTGAGATCTCGGCACTTTTCAATTTGCTTCTCAAGTACGCCTGGAGGCATCGATCCCCCGCCCAATGTTCCCATAATGCCATTATTAGCGCACGCACTGGCGAGCTTGGCTCCTGAAACCCACACCATGCCTGCTTGAATGATGGGAAGTTCTAATTCAAAGCGCTCGCAAAAATTTTTAATATCTTGATTTGGAATCATGATTTTATTTCCTTTAAAAAAGCTCTGGTCGCTGCTCGCTTCCTCGCGAAACCTTTAATCTTTTCCCAATGCCAACCAGCTCTTTCAAGAGATTCGAGGACGCTATGAGAAGCACTATAAGTTGTGAGAGTGACATCCTGACCAGAGAGATCCTTTAAAAGAGAAAACCAGGTTTTACTCCACAGTTCTGGATTTTTTTTAGGTGAGAATGCATCTTGAAAAATGGCATGGGCCTTAAAAAGAGACTCACTATTTTGGAATTTTTTTAAACTTTGAGTCGCATCACCAATAAGGATTGTGAGTTTAAGTTTTTGATATTGAAAATGATAGTTTCCATTTACTTGTTTAAAACTTTGAAGAAAATTCCACTGATCGGAATATTCTCCTATAAACCACTTTACCAGTCTTTCATCAATTTCAGTGCTGACAAAATGAATGGGAAACAGAGACGTGAATTTTTTGAGAGCGTCTAAGGTTTGCAAAAAACCTCTACCGACGCCAAAACCAATTTCTAAAATATTGAGCGCGTGAAATGTTTCAAGCTTATTTTTGATTTCGCAACCTTCTATAAAATAGCGCTGTGTCTCGCTGTCTGCACCAGAGCTGGAGTGGCAAGTTTCATCATAGTTCTCACTATAAAAAGTAAAACTACCGTCTTCCGTTTGAACAAGCTGATAACCTTCTGGAATTGTCTTAGGAGAACTCATAGATCTTCAAACCATTCTTTGAGAACTTTTCCTAACCACTCGGGGTCATCGTGATAGAGTTCATGCCCCCCCCAAGGGTGCAGTCGAATAGGGCAGTTCCAGTGATTCGCAATTTTTTCTCCGCAGCGGTAGTTGCACATCCGATCACCTTTTGAGGCGACAATCATGGTCGGCACTGGAGGTTTTTTAAGTTTGGGAGTAAATTTAAAAGCTGCAAAAATTTGTCTGATGGCATTGGCGGTAGAGACGGGAGCGCTTTTGGCAATTTCTGTCCACAACTTAACAGTTTCATTTTCTTTTTCAGGGCAATTGCTCACTATTTTATAAATCCCTCTCTCTCTTTTTTCAGGATCAGTTGAAAAACGTGTGATGAGAAGTTGCAGTAAGCTTGAAATTTGTAAGCGATAATGAACAGGGCAAATACCTTTGAAGCTTGTGTTGATCAACATGGCCTTAGAAAAATCTTGTGGGTATTTTTCTAACCATTGAGCCCCAATCATTCCTCCTAGCGAATAAGCTACGATTCCCAATTTTGATCCCTTGGGAATTATTTCAAACAAGCACTCGCGCAAAAAATCCACATTTTCTTCGATGCTCGTGAATGATTTTTGTTTGTAATATTGACCATTGCCAGGAATTTCTAGTGTGATCGGTTTGATGGGAGCGAGAATTTTTCCATAGTTGTCTAAGTGATGACCCCAGTGGCGTGATTCTCTAACTAAACCTCTCATGAAAAGGATATACTTGTCACTCATTGTCGTTTCTCGTAGTATTCCAAAAGGAGTCTTTCAAAGATTTAGGAGTTTGTGCATATGATACTTTGTGATGGTGAAATTTTAAAGTTTATAAATTCAGGAGAAATCGTTATTGAACCATTCGATAAAAATTGTTTGGGATGCAATAGCTACGATGTTCACCTTGGAAAAAAGCTAGCCCTCTACAAAGATAAAGTTCTAGACGCTAGAAAGCACAACGAAGTCGAATATTTTGAAATTCCTGAAGAAGGCTATGTTTTAGAACCCGATAAGTTTTATCTCGGTGTCACTGAAGAATACACCGAAAGC
The DNA here is from genome assembly GCA_020635135.1 of Halobacteriovoraceae bacterium. Lineage (GTDB taxonomy): Bacteria > Bdellovibrionota > Bacteriovoracia > Bacteriovoracales > Bacteriovoracaceae > JACKAJ01. Next base: position 86,421 of record JACKAJ010000015.1, on the reverse strand, counting down.
CATGTTCACGTCCCATTTCTTGAGGGGAAGTCCTCCGTTGGGAGACTGGGAATCGATATTCACGCCACGGCCGGGAAAGGGGATGTGGGGTTTTGCAATTATTGGACACTCGAAATTTCAGTCAAGCAACCTGTACGTGTGTATCCCGGAATGCCGATTGGGCAGTTGATTTTCTTTAAAGTGGAAGGTGATGTTCTCACTCCCTACACGGCGAAGAGCTCTGCAAAGTACACGGCCAAAAATGACGGGCCAGTTGAATCAATGATGTATAAGAATCGTTTTTAAATTAGGTGATCTATGAATTTTAAAGATAAGTTTAAGAAAGAAATTGAAGAAATTGAAAATATTCTAGGCCAAGTCAGTACCACACAGGATAGTGTTTCTACTGATAAGAAAGCAGACGATGAGAAGGGTTCTAGCGAGTCCAACGATTAATAAAGTTTTTACCGAAATTTCTTAATTATTTAATGCCACAATCAACTTTTGCCCTGGATAAATCTTGTGAGACTTAAGAGAGTTTAGCCCAATAATTTGGTGAGTGGTTTTTCCAAACTTGCGAGCGATATTGTAGAGGTTGTCCCCGCGGCGGACGATATAAATCTTTTGAATTTTTCGAGGAAGTTTGAGTTTTTGCCCAGGAATAATGCGATTACTTCTCAAGTGATTAAACTTTTTAATACTCGAAATACTAACTTTATATTTTTTCGCAATCAGAGTGAGGTTTTCCCCTCTTTTAACTCGGTGATAAGCATAGCTGGATTTTTTGGTGGTCAGTGAACGGGTATTTTGAGAATTGCTTACATAAACTTTACTGCCTTTAAGGTTCTTAAGATTTTTAATTTCGGCCGTGCGCGATTCATAGGTCGAAGCAGGAATTCGCAGTTCGTAGTGACCTCGGCGATAGGTTGGAGTGATTTCTCTTCTGAGCTCAGGGTTGAGATCTTTCAACGTTTTTACCGAGACATTTAATCTTTTAGCGATTGTTGAGAGATTGTGAGAAGAACGAAGCTCAATTTTTTTACTGGATGCAAAGGGATTTTCTTCACGTGTTACGAGAAAGCCATACTTGGTCGGATTTTGGGCAATCTCCATGGCTGCTTTGGTTTTGGCAACATACTCAGCTGTTTCACGAGGAAAGCGTTTGCTTTCTCTGAGCTTATAGAAATCGCGAGTTTTTTCTCTTCTAATAAGACCAATAATCCGATAAGGCCCAGCATTGTAGGCACTTAAGGCGAGCTCCCAAGAGCCGAAAATATTATAGAGATCTTTGAAGTAACGAGCCGCTGCGTGAGTAGCCTTTTCAATATCGCGTCTTTCATCTTGGTAGCGGTTCACTTTGAGCCCAAACTCTCTTCCGACGGCAGCAGCAAATTGCCAAGGCCCAACACAATTCGCCCGGCTTTTGGCTTGCAAATAATAGCCACTTTCAATAATTCCAACATAAAAAAGTTTTTCTGGGAGATTGTGTTCGCGAAAAATGTTTTTAACAAAACTTTCATATCGATAGGCATTGTTGAGGAAGCGCTGGAAACGGTTTTTTTCTCGTTCAGCAAAAACTTCGATCCAACTATCGACGACGTGAATGTTTTGTTTTTCTAAAAAGTGAGTATTTGTTTCAGAAAGATTAGCATTTTCTTCTTCAGGATTGGGGAGGTCGCTCGCGACTTTATTTTCAATCGCCTTGAGATCATTAATATCTAAACCGTTTTCCTCAGCCGCGTCATTGTTAATATTGTTTACACTTGTCGCGTCATCAGAGTTTTGATTACTTTCAGCTTGTTCATTCATAGATTCTTCATTTGAAAGAACGTCATCAATAGGCTGTAATGCTTTATTAGATGAATCAGTTTGTTCAACGGGAGTTGGCGTGTTAGCCGTTTGGTTACTTTTATTTTTTTGTAGTGGAACCAGCGTACAAGATGAAAGCAAAACGAGTATGAAAAAACAAAGTATGAGAAAGTGTTGGCGATGATAAGATTTCATGGTGAGAAAACTCCTTTTTCCTCGAGCGCATTAGACTTTATCTTAACTCAAAATATTTTGAAAAAAAACTCAGAAATAGTATCCCCAATTAGTCGACTAAAGCATTGAAAATAAGGAAGCATATGAAAAATTTATTTTTAATTTTTATACTACTATTCAGCACAAGTATTTGGTCTCAAGAAGCAGTTTCAGAAAAAAGTGATGATGAAATTGAAATTCCTACTCAAACGGATCTTATGCTCAAAGGCTTGCCGGCCGCCATCTTTAATATTCCCAATTATTTTATGACGGAATTTTTTATGGATCATGGTCTTGATCAGTACGGGGTTTATTCTCGAGTACACAAAAAAGACCCGCAAAGTTCTCCGTTTAGAGTTTTTTTAGGGGGTCAAAGTAAGCGAGTTCCCAACGATGACGATCACTTTCCTTTTGTGAATTCTGCGTTTGATTTTATGGACATCGTGCAATTGGAATATGGCGTTTGCTCAGCAGTAACATTCGGATTGCGAAGATTTCACATGCTGGCCAATTTTGATCCCGAGAATAGTTTTAAAGAAGATGTCCCTGAGTATGAATTTGAATTTGAGAAATGGATAAGCTTTTATAAAAAGAAAATTGATAGCATTTTTCAATTGCGTCCTGTGAATATCCCTTATTTTAGAAATGTTAATGAATTTGCTTCTCACAGAGATCTTCAGGATTACATTAAAAAACATATTGTGAGCCTATGGATTAAAAAGAATGTATCGCTACAAGGTTTGATTCAATACCAAGGAGTGAAAGAGAAGCCTGATATTCACAAAGCTTATCGCTTATACCTTGATGTTCTTCACCGTTTAAGAAGAGGCTATAACCCTATTGTCTATATGGCCCAACCTTCTGGAGGCAGCAAAAAAGCTAAAGGAAAGAACAAAAATCCTCAGCCTGTTGATTTTAATTTTCAAGGTGGTGACGATGATACTACGAGTAAAGGGGATTACTGGATCCATGTGGTTCAAGTTTACAAGCTAAGCAAACCAAGACCAGATGGCTCTTTTAGCTTTTGGGTTTGGGACATCAATGAAGACTATGCAGAGTTTGCTAAAAAAGAAGTGAAAATGAAGCCAGATGGAACCTTTGTCTGGCCGGATACCTTTGAAGGAGTCGATAAAGATTTAAGTGCAGTTCACCTTTACCCTCAGGACGATGTGGAAGTTGCAACAATCGTTGCTAACAAATTAGCATGGTGCGGGGCCAACGATCAAAGGGCCCAAGTTTGTGGGCTAAAAAGTGAATTTCCCTTAGAGATTCTTAACCAGTAAAGTACAGTTGTTAGTTCAAATATTTGTAATAAAAAAGGGCCAATTCCAGGCCCTTTTTTATACAGTTAAATTGGTTTTAACTATTAATTTAGTGAAGTCGTGGTCAATGGGTTGAAGTCGCGATCCATGACTGTCTTTCTTTTGTCTTCAACAGCGTGCTTAATAGCATTGAGACAGAGGAGCTCAACTTTATAAGACAATTGCTCAATGACTTGTGAACTAGTGTTAAGCCCTGCTTTGTCTTTGATGTATTTTTTAATTTTAGAAGCAACTACCAAATTATCTTTAACTTCAGGAGAGTCTTTATAAAAATCGAAGTCTCTACCCATAACAGTTTTTCTGTTCATTTTTTGTGCGTGTTCAACAGCAAGATTGACAGATGAAAGCAAATCCTTGTTCAAGGGTTCGAAAAAAGATTGAGAAGTGTTGAAGCCCTGTCTTTCTTTGATAAGTTTTTTGACTTTTGAAACAACGACGTAATTTTCCATATTGGTCCTCACTTTGAAGGGGTTTTTTGAGTTTCCAGTGATAGTTTTACATATAGGTCTAAAAGGTCAAGGTTTTAAATATAATTTATTGTGTCTAGGGAGATTTTATTTGATTTTTTGGGCTTGTGAGATCAAAATAGGTGATGGTTTTTATCAAACAATACAGAGTGAATTTATGATGCAAAATAAAAGAGTAGTCATCACAGGTGTCGGTCTCACGGCTCCTAACGGAAATAATCTCAAAGAATTTCGATCGGCCTTGCTGGAAGGAAAATCAGGATTGGCCTTTCACAATATTCGCTATATGGGCGAACAAGTAGCAGGGTTTTGTGATTTTGATAATTTGAAATATCAAAATAGAAAATCACTTCGTCGAGGAACGAGAGCGGGATCAATAGCAATTTATTGTGCCAATGAAGCTTTGGCCGATGCTGCCTTTGAAATGGACAGGATTGATAGATCAGTAGTTGGGGTTTATCTCGGAATCACTGAGCATGGGAATGTCGAAACTGAAGAAGAAATTTATCAGCTTCATCAAAATAAAATGGATACAATGTTATGGTCTCCTCACCATAACCCAAGAACTGTGGCCAATTCACCTGCAGGTGAAGTGACACTTAATCTAAAAATTACAGGTCCGCATTGCACTCTCGGGGCGGCTTGTGCTGGGGGAAACCTTGGTGTTATTCACGCCTACCAAATGATTCAATTAGGGGATGTCGAATATGCACTCGCTGGTGGAGTGAGCGAAAGTCCCAACACATTTGGAATTTTTGCAGGCTTTGCTGCTCAAGGTGCTTTGGGCCATGCTGAAGATCCCACTCAAGCGATTAAACCTCTCGATATCAATCGTAAAGGAACGGTCATTTCTGAAGGTGGGGCCGTGTTTTTTCTCGAAACATTAGAGTCCGCTTTGCAGAGAAACGCTTATATTTATGCAGAAATTTGTGGATACGCCATGAATTCTGATGCCAGCGACTATGTTAATCCCAACACAGAAATGCAAATTGCATGCATGAAAAAGGCGATGGCCAAGGCCAATTTGGAAACTTACCAGATCGATCTTATAAGCATGCATGCGACTGGTACAGGAGCAGGGGATTTTTCTGAAGGGCATGCGATTAAAAAATTATTTGATGAAAGTCCATCAACCTTTGTGAATTTTACAAAAGGTCATATCGGTCATGCGATGGGAGCTGCTGGAGCTCTTGAGCTAGCGGGTAACCTCCCAAGTTTTGAAGATGGAATCATTCATCCTGGAATTAATTGTCACGAAGTTGATACTGAATGCGCTCCTATTAATTTGGTGCGGGAAACACCTAAAAAAGATTGTCAGGTAGAAACCATTCTTAACAATTCGTTTGGGATGTTAGGTATAAATTCAAGTCTCATCGTTAAAAAATATAAAGGGGAAGAGAAATGCTAGAAACTGAACAGGTCAAAAAAGAAATTATTAACATTATTGCTGATATTGCTCCCGATGAAAATTTAGACAGTCTTGATGGTGCAAAAAGTTTAAGAGACCAGTTAGATCTCGATTCTATGGATTTTCTCGATATTGTTATGGAGCTGAGAAAGCGTCATCAGATAGAAGTTCCCCAAGAAGATTATCCGAAGTTGGCAACCCTCGATGGTTGTGTTGAATATCTTTCTCCAAAGTTTCAGTAGAAAGACTTGATGGCCATGCCAAAAAAATATGATGCTATTGTCATCGGAGCAGGTATGTCGGGCATGGCCTGTGCTATTCGTTTGGGGATGTTCGGTAAGAAGGTCGCGCTCCTAGAAAAACATTCTATCCCAGGTGGACTCAATTCCTATTACCAAAGAGGAAAAATTGATCAAGATGGGAAGCGAGTTGGCGTTCGAAAATTTGATGTTGGGTTACACGCCCTTACGAATTTTGCGAGAAAAAATAGTAAAAAAAATCCACTCATAAAGGTTTTAAGACAATTGCGAATTCCTTACGATGATCTGAAACTTAAGGAACAAAGTGAATCGCGTATTCAAGTTGGAGATATTGGAGTCAATTTTTCAAACAACTTTGATTATTTTGTTCAACAAATTGAAAAATCTTTTCCAGAAAACTTTTCTCATTTTCAAAAGTTAGTCGAATTTATAAACACATATGATGACAATCAAATAACGACAGAGTTTGTGTCAGGTCGAGAATTTTTGGAAAGGACTCTGCAAAATTCTCGCTTGGTTGAGATTGTTCTTTTCCCAACACTTATCTATGGAAGTTCTTGGGAGAATGATGTCGATTTACGCCAGTTTGTAATTTTGTTTAAGTCCATTTATATGGAGGGATTTGCGAGACCTTATGGAGGAGTGCGAACATTAATCGAAGTTTTAGAAAATAAAATTCAAGAAAATAATGTTGATCTTCTTTATCGCTCTAGTGTTAAAAAAATTGTAGCTCACGAGAATCAGGCGACTGAAGTTCATTTAGAAAATGGTGAAGTTTTGAGAGCTGATCAGATTTATTCTTCAGCTGGCCTGGCGGAAACTTACAGCTTACTAGGGAAGAAAGATTTAAAACAAAAAGTCATTGGAAACTTGAGCTTTGTCGAGTTGCTTTTTGTCTATGATAAAAATATTGATCCAAACGTCTGTGACAAGACAATTATTTTTTACAATGAAACAGAAAGTTATGAATATAAGAAACCAGATGATTATGTAGATACTCGAAGTGCCGTGGTATGCTTTACAGATAATTATCGCGAGTATGAAAGTGATGAAGGTCTCATCCGTATTACATTCATTGCCAATTATGAAAAATGGAAGACTTTAAACCAAGATGAATATAAAACTATTAAAGAGAAAACTAAAAAGTCGGCGTTGGAACTCATCAAAAAAGTTGTTCCTCAAGATGATAGAACTTTGAAGTACTGGGATGCCTTCACTCCGAGAACGATAGAAAAATACACGTCACACTTTAAGGGTGCCGTCTACGGGGCCACGCAAAAAATTGCTGATGGAAAAACTTCACTAAAAAATCTCTTTGTTATTGGAACAGATCAAGGATTCCTAGGAATTGTCGGCTCGCTTCTTAGTGGCATTTCAGTAGCCAATATGTACGGATCAAATTTAGGAGACAGATCGTGAATTACGAAAATGTTGTCATTGAAAAAATTGCGTCTATTGATCCTCCTGAATATCTCACATCATCAGAAATTGAAAAACTTTTAGATGAAACATACAAGCGCTTAAAACTACCTCCGGGAAGACTTGAACTTATTACGGGAATTAAAAGAAGAGGTTTTTGGCCACGAGAAATGAGTCCGAGCACAATTGCAAATTTGGCCGTTGAGAAAATATTTAAAGATCAAAAAAGTTTAATTAATGAAGTCGATCTCCTTATTAACTGTTCTGTATGCCGAGATCAAATGGAACCTTCTACAGCTTCGGAAGTGCACAGGCTGAGTGGATTAAAAAATCATGTTATCAATTTTGATCTGAGCAATGCTTGTTTAGGAATGCTTTCTGGTCTTCAAGTTGCAGCTGAAATGATAGAAAGAAAGACAATCAAGAAGGCACTTTTAGTTTCTGGTGAAAATAGTGGTTCACTTTTGAAGGATACTATTCAGAAACTCCTGAATGATAAAACCTTAACTCGCAAAAGCATTAAGCCATTTATCGCTTCGCTGACTATTGGTTCAGCGGCCGTGGCCGTGGTGGTTTCGCATAAAAATTTCGCCAGTAAAGGACTCGCACTGGAAAGGATAGAAAATCTTAGCAATACTTCTGTCAGCCATTTGTGTCGAGGTGGCCAGACTTCTGAAGGGATTTTAATGCGGACAGATTCAGAAGAACTTTTGAATGCAGGTATTGAGCTTGGAAGCCAGAATTGGAAAAAATTTGTTTATCAGTATGAAGACCAAGGAGATCATTTTGATAAAGTGATCTCTCATCAAGTTGGAAAATTCCATCGCGATAATATTTATAAGAATTTAAAAATTAACATTGAAAAAGATTATTCAATTTTTGAATATTACGGGAATTCAGGTTCCGCTGCAATTTTTAGTGCCCTTGATAAAGCCATTGAGGATCAGTTCATTAAATCTTCTGATAACGTGGCCCTTTTGGGAATAGGGAGCGGACTTCACTGTTCCATGGCAGGTTTAAAATGTTTGTAGAAAATGTTGAGCAAGTCATACGCCATCAACACTTAAATCCAACTCAATTTCAAGAGCTAAAATCAGATTATCCTTTTGAATCAAATTGGTATGCCTTGAATAATGGATCTCTCATGCACTATGTGGATGAGGGAGATCCCGATGCAGCTGAAGTGATGTTGATGGTTCACGGAAACCCCACTTGGTCTTATTATTTTAGAAATCTCATCAAGAATTTTAAGAATCAATACCGGGTGATTGCCATCGATCACTTGGGTTGCGGGCTTTCATCAAAAAATGATTTGAAAAAGTTAACACTCCAAGACCGGATTGAGCATTTGAGTGAATTTATAGAAGGGATGGGCTTAAAAAAAATTCACTTGGTGGCTCATGACTGGGGCGGGGCCATTGGAATGGGCAGTGTTTTGCAAAACCGTGAGAAATTTGAAAGCCTCATATTTCTTAATACAGCCGTGTTTAATTCTACGGATATTCCGGCGAGTATTGCCTGGTGCCGCCGCCCTTGGCTTGGGAGTTTTATCAATCGCTTTTTGGGGGGATTTTCATGGGCAGCGACCTTTATGGCGAGCTCGAAAAAATTAAGTAAGAAGACTAAGAATGCCTATCTCTTTCCTTATAATAGTTTTAAAAACCGTAAGGCCATCGATGATTTTGTTAAGGATATTCCACTCGGTCCTAGTGATCAAAGTTACCAAACATTGAAGAATATCGAAGACCAGCTTTTAGATGTCGAGTTGCCTGTATTATTGATCTGGGGAGCTAAAGATTTTTGTTTTCATCTTGGCTTTTTTAAGAAATTTCTCGATTTTTTCCCTCATGCTCAAGGAGTCATTTTTGAAGAGGCAGGGCACTACGTCTTGGAAGATGATCTCGAACAAGCTACAGATGAAATAAGGAAATTTTTAAATAATGACCAATAAACTTAACGTTGCTCATTTTATTGCGCACTTTAGTGCTGAAAATCCCAGCAAACAAGCTGTCGTTGTTAGAAAATCTAGTTTTTTCAATTTCTCCTCAGACTTTGAAAAAAATTTTCAATGCATTAGCTTTGATGAGCTCGATAAAAGATCAAATGTTATTGGTAATTCTCTTGAAAGTATTGGGATTACAAGAGGGACCAAAACTTTAGTGTTTGTTCCTCCGGGATTTGATTTTCCTTGCATTGTGTTTGCCTTGTTTAAAATTGGGGCCGTGCCTGTGTTTATTGATCCAGGTATGGGAACAGACAATCTGTTAAAATGCATTGAAGAAGTTGGTGCCGAGGCCTTGATTGGAATTTCTAAAATTCATATGCTGAGACAATTTAAGAAGCGTTTTTTTAAAAATATTAAAATATTAGTGAATGTGGATGGAACTGTTCTCGGAAGCCATTCTCTTAAAAAAATTATTAAAAATCATCACAACCAATTAGATATAGTCGATTTTCAAAAAAATGAGCTTGCGGCAATTCTTTTTACCTCCGGAGGGACGGGAACTCCCAAAGGAGTAGAATACACTATGGAAATGTTTGTCCGCCAAACATTTAAACTTAAAGAAATGTTTATGCTGACTCCAGAGGATCGCGATTATCCAGGATTTCCTTTGTTTTCTCTTTTTACACTGGCGATGGGAATGACTGTTTACATACCTGAAATCGATGCATCCAAGCCATCGCAGGCTAATCCTAAAAAAGTCATTCGTGATATAGAAGAAAATTCTATTACTTTTGCAGCAGGTTCTCCAAGCATATGGAAAAATGTTGCGGATTATTCTAAAAAGAAAAAAGTTGAAGTGACATGCTTGAAATCCCTCGCGATGTTTGGTGCTCCAGTTGATGGAAGATTAATTTTTAAATTACAAAAAATATTTCCCAATGCGGCCATTTATACGCCCTATGGAGCAACAGAATGCTTACCAGTTGCTCTGATTTCTTCGTCAATGATTTTAGGGGAAACGAAGTCCATGACCTCTAAAGGTTCAGGTGTTTGTGTTGGTTATCCTGTTAAAGGAGTTGAAATACAAATCATTGCTCCAAGTGATGAAGTGATCAATGATATTAAAGAGGCCCAAGTCCTCAGTACTGGAGATGCTGGAGAGATTATCGTCAGATCGGATACTGCAACGAGAGGGTATTATGGCGATGAGGAGCGGACCAAAAAAATTAGAATAGCAGATGGACAAACTCATTGGCACCGGATGGGGGATATGGGATATCTCGATGATTGGGGACGTTTGTGGTTTCTTGGAAGAAAAGATCACTCATTTGTTTTTGAAACTCAAAGATTTTATCCAGCCTCAGTCGAGGCTATATTTAATGAACACCCTGATATTGAAAATACGGCTTTGATCCAAATTGAAGGAAAACCTGCACTGGCGGTTATTAGAAAAGATCATAAAATGGATCTCAACCTTGGAGTTCAAGAGAAATTTTTCAGTGAACTTGAATTTATTGCTAAAAAACATGATCACACTGAAAAGATTCTTCGATTTATGCTTTTTGAAAAATTGCCTGTGGATACACGCCACAATATTAAAATTGATCGCATTAAATTAGGTGAAGAGGCTAAAGCTCGTTTATCTCAAAAACTGATGAATGACACAAAACCGAGACTCGAAACATGAAGATCCTTATCACAGGTGCCGGTGGCTTTCTCGGTAAAAAAATCTGTGAATTTTTATCCATTGAAAAACAATTTCAACTCTTGGGAATCAATCGAAAGATTTATCCTGAGCTATACAAAATTGGTGTTGAGCAATTTGCCGTAGATTTAAGAAATATAGAAGAACTTGAAAAAGTTTTTTCAGAAAATAAAATTGAAGCTGTTATCCATACTGCCGCCAAGGCAGGTATTTGGGGTGAATTCGAAGATTATTATTCCATTAATTTTAAAGGGACAATCAATCTCCTCACGCTTTGCCATAAATATGGTGTGAAATATTTTGTCTACACTTCTACTCCCAGTGTTGTTTTTGGCAGAAAGGCCATTCGCGGGGCCAGTGAAAAAGTTCCTTATGCCAGTGCGTTTTTAACTGCCTATGCAAAAACAAAATCCTTGGCCGAAAAAGAGGTTTTGAATTGGAATACAGAGACCTTGAAAACCTTGGCCATTCGGCCTCATCTCATCTGGGGGCCAGGAGATCCCCATATTCTTCCCCGTTTGGTCGATAAGGCGAAGTCTGGAAAATTGAAAATAGTGGGTGATGGAGAAAATCTTGTCGATATAATCTATGTCGATAATGCAGCCTGGGCCCATATCCAAGCATTGAAAAAATTAATAAGTGGAGAGTTAGCTGGGGGTTCTAGTTATTTTATCGGTCAAGAAAGACCAGTGAAGTTGTGGTCATTTATCAATCAACTTTTAAAAACTCAAAATGTTGATCCCATAGAAAAAAGCCTTTCGTCGCGTTTTTGCTATCTTTTAGGTTTAGTTTTAGAAAAAGTTTTCAAATGGTTCAAACTTAAAAACGAGCCACCGATGACAAGATTTGTGGCCTTGCAACTGAGTAAAGATCATTATTTTTCTCATCAAAAAGCAAAACAAGATTTTGATTACCAGGTAAGAGTGAAGATAGAAGAAGGGTTAGAACGTCTTAGCGCTACCCATTGACGATTTGGGTTTTGCCGCCACCACCATCATCTTTTTTGTAACTTGAATAAGGAGTTTTAACGATGTGTTTGACACCACTTTCATCGATGGTACCGAGGACGTTATAGAGGCAAAGGGCATCGGATTTACCTTTGGCTTTAACTTCTCCTGCTTTTTCAATAATAAATTCTTTTTCAATTTTATCTTTAATTGATTGGCTAATGAGAAGATCAGTTCCAAATCCTTTAGTAGAAGCTTCTATTCGTGCAGCGGTGTTCACCGTATCACCAATAACTGTGTATTCCATTCTTTGAGTGGACCCGATTGTTCCAGAAATGACTCTTCCAGTGTTAAGGCCTGCACCTGTAAATATAGCGTTTTTTCCTTGATCGATTCTTTCTTGGTTATAAACTTCAAGAGCTTTTCTCATTTCCATACAGGCCGTGATGGCCTTGTGGCAATCTCGATCGGTTTCTTCTTTAATACCCCAGACGGCAACGATAGCGTCTCCAATAAATTTATCGACGACTCCATCGTATTCATTGATAATTCTTACCATGACTTCAAAATAAGAGTTGAGCATTTCAACAACTTCTTCTGGACTATGGTGTTCACTAAAATCTGTAAATCCTCTAATGTCACTAAAGAAAACAACGACGTTCTTACTCGAGCCTTCTGGCTTGAGCTCACTATTGAGAAGTTCATCTGTGATATCTTCACCGTGGAGTTTATTAAAGAGATTTTTCATTTTTTCACGTTCTCGCAAACCGCTGGTCATCTCATCAAAACTTCGCGCTAGAGATCCCACTTCATCTCGGGAACGTATCGTGTCAGAGGCGGTGACTTCAAAATTTCCTTTGGAAACTTCTTTGAGTAGTTGCTCGAGCTTTTCAATCGGTGAAGTAATACTCGAAGAGAAAACAAAAAGAAAGAAAAAGGCGATTGAAATAACTATTCCAAGAACAAATTGTCCTTGTTTGGCGATATATTTTGCGAGTTTTGTTACTGAAAAAACTGAAAGGCGACTGTATACAACGATATTGTGTTTTGTCCGTTTAGAAATGACAAAATAATCCTCATCATTTTCTTGAAATTGTTTGGTAATGGTAGAAAGTTCACTAGCAAGAATATCATCAATAATTTTTTTGCTCTTCGCAAACATTGTATTGAGAATATCCTTTTGTGTATAAAAAATGAGTTCTCCATTGTGATCAGTAAAAAAGATATTGTATTGAAGGAGATCTTTTGGAATAAATTGATAGAAAAATTCAAAGTTGAGATAAAAAGTAGCGATGTAAGTAAATTTACTTCCATCTTTGATTACTGGAACTGAAAACATTACAACTGGGCGTTTCCCTACGGGACTTTTCACTCTTTCAACAAGGGGATTTCCTTGGGAAGCCTGCATGATGGCTGCTTTTTCTTGAGAGTTATCAATCATATTGACGGATTTTTCTTCTTCTTTTTCAGTATCATGATTGATTTCATTCATTAGGCGATATTGACCTGAAGAATCCAGCTGAAAAATTCTCAAAAAATAAATATTTTTATTTTTACTAACTTTTGTTTCTACAATTTTAAATTTGGTGAGATCGCGATCATTATGTGCTTGAATAAGTTCAGTCGAATAGTTCGTGAATTCATCAATGAGAGATTGAGTAATGGATTCAATATTCACAGAAAGTGTTCTTGTTAATGTTTGATTGAAATCTTTTTCTTTGTCAATTGATTTTGCTGTTACAAGTTCACTGTTCTTCCCTGAAATATACAAATTGGAAGCAATAAGCATGACTCCAATTAGGAAGACCATCTTGATTAAAAGAGGAATTTTCATTTTTATTTTTTTCTTCATCTTCATGAAACATTTCGGGAAAAAAAAAGACTTTGTGACTTGTGTGAGTGAAAGAGGAAAAAATTACTTTATTGAATCGATAAACTAAATACTTGTGAAGGTTGTTAAGTTAAAAAAGAGGCTGATAGGAAGGGGCTTGCGAAATTATATAAAACTTGATTAAAGAACCCGATAATTCTAAGTGGTGAGAAACTTTGCTTAATTCTTTACTCTAAAAAAATAGCATATAATAAAGAGGATTATTTTTTTTAATGAAGGAAGAGAACATTGAGTCTCATCAGGTACATACTTGCCATTTTAATAAGCAGTGCAGGAATTTTTCTGAGCTATACTTTTCTAAAACCTGAACCTCCTGGAAATAATAATAACCTTAACTTAGAAGCAGTAGCGAAACTTGAATACAAGAGAAACGATGTCGAAAAGAAAGCTCAGAATGCTATTTTGTGGAGCCCACTTGAAATCAATGCCGAACTTTTCCAAGGGGAAATGTTAAGAACTGGGGAAGGTGCGGAAGCAACAGTTAAATTTATCAAAAATGGCTCTACCATTGAGATAGATCCCAACACAATGGTTGTTATTGAACTTGATGATCAAAAATTTTCACTCGACGTTTTAGAAGGGAGCCTTTTTGTTGATCAAGCAAATGGCAGCGGTGAAGGGCAAATCGAATTAAAGTCTGGAAATAAATCGGTCTCTCTTTCTTCTGGACAGTTGAGCTTTTCAAAAAGTAAAACAGGGGATTTCGAAGTAAACGTTCTCAAAGGGGAGGCGAAGGCCAGTGTTGGAGGGCAGTCAGAAACTCTTGGAAAAGGTGCTTCAGCGACTTTGGCAAAAGATATCCAAAAACAGCAATTTAATCTCGAAATTATTTACCCTCAATTTTCCCAAACAGTTTATATTCAAAAAAATGAGGCCATCCCCATCCGATGGGTTCCGTTTCAAGGAGATTATCAGATTTCTGTCTTTTATGGTCATGAGAGAGAAAATTTAAAATTTAAAACGAAAAATGAAGTTTTGGCCTCAAAAGGTGAAACTCAAATTAAAACAAATCCAGGAGTTCTCTTTTGGAAACTCGTTGGTAAAAATTCAGGGGGAGAGTTAATAGAATCTCCTGTTTATAAAAATATTGTTTCTGAAATTAAAAATCCCCAGCTCATATCACCTGGAGCGGGTGAAGATATTACTCTTCCAAAAAATGAATTTGACCTGAATTTTTCTTGGACACATGAGCAAAAATCAGATTCCTATGAAATTCAAATTGCCAAAGACCCTCAGTTTAAAACAATTGTGAATCAAGGGAAGGTTAATGATTTTTATTTTGATCTTAAAAAGGCCATCCCCAGCGGACGTTACTTTTGGCGAGTTAAAGCTTATCTTCCCGATTTTGATAAACCCGTCGTCAGCGAGGAAAGAAATTTTACACTTTCAGTAAAGAGCATTTTTCCACCCTCTTTGGTTTTCCCAGAAGACAATCATAAAATTTTCTTTAATAAAAAAACGAAGAAGGTTGATTTTAGATGGGATCGGATTAAAGGAGTGAGTGAATACATCTTTAAACTAGAAAGAGGTGGGAAAATAATTGAACGAGCGAATATTCAAAGTCCGCAATATTCTTATCGTCTTAACAAGCTTGGGAGTTTTCAATGGAGTGTTGCCAGTGTCGGAAGAGATGGTAAAACTTCACAATTTAGTGAAGCTCGAAACGTGAGTGCTCTGAAAATGCCAACAATTGTCTTCCAGAATTTAAAAGAACAGTATTTCTTTACTGGGGATGACTATGTGAAGTTTGAGTGGAAGAAGCCTTTAGATGATTTTGTTGGAGATTACCGAGTGCGATTTTGGGAACCTGGAGAGAAAGAACCTAAAAACAGCACAACAAATGAACCGCAATACCATACACTTCCCAAAAAAGAGGGAGTTTACAAAATTAAAGTCTTTGCCCTTGATCAATATAACAATCTTATAGCATCGAGTAGTATGCAAAGCGTTTCTATGAAAATGTCGAGAGCACTGGAGCCTCCAAAGGTCTTGATGGGTGAAGGCGAAAAAAGATTAAAGGCTCAAGATGGCAATATTGTTGTTCGATTAGAAAATCTTGAAGGTGCTAAAAAATATGCAATTCGCTTGAAAAATAGAACTGGGAAAACAATTTTTAAGAAAATATCAGAAGCTCCAAGTTTTGGGTTAAAAGATCTCTTGCCGGGTGTTTACTATATTGAAACCATGAGTATTGATCGTTTTGATCGAAAAAGTGAATTAAGTGAAGCCTATGAACTTTATGTTCCCGATAAAAGTTCAATCAAAGCTCCAAAAATTAAAAAAATAAAAGTGCAATGAAGTATTTAGTATTAATTTTATCCATTATTGTTTCACTTCAGGCTCAAGCCAGTAAGTGGATTGATTTAAGTTGGGATGAAGTTGAAGGGGCGAAGTTTTACGAAATCGAAATCAACAACATTCGAAAAGGAAAGCGTTTTCCGATTGGAGTTTTTCAAAGCGATAATGCGACTTATAAAAAGAAGGTGAAACCAGGGCTTTATCAACTTAGAATACGGACTGTGGATAGTCGTGGGGTTCCAGGTGGATGGAGTGATTACATGAAATTCACTGTGGATGTGAGTGAGATTGAGCGTTTCAGACCACTTGATAAAGAAAAGATCCCAAATGTAGGAAATGCACTGGAAGAAGAAGTTGATTTTGTTTGGGAAAAAATTGAAGGCATTACAAGCTTTTATATTATTATTTATGATGCTGAAAATAAACCAATCCATAAAAAACGTATTAAAGGTAATTCTTATAAGTATAAAATGAAAACATCTCAAAAATATTCTTGGGAACTTCATCCTTATATTGATGGGAAGCTCGTTAAAAATTCTAATAGATGGAGTTTTGCACTTCTTGGTCAAGCTTTAAAACCACCATCCATCGAATTAGAAGAAAAAGATAATCATTTTGAGTTTACATTCCTTCATAATGAAGACGATGTAACTTATGATTTTCAGTTATTTCGAAAAAAGAAAGATCAGTATCAACAAATTGATGAAAAATTGAAAATTAAGAAAAATACACATTCAGTTTTGAAGAAAAAAATTAGACCTGGAAAATACCGTGCCGATGTTATTGCTGAAAAAAGTGATTCGACTGTTTCTTATCCTGGTCAGTTAGAATTTCTCTGGGACAATGATGAAATTGAGATATTGGGAACGACAAAAGGTGATGAGCGACAAGGGAAAAATTGGAAAGTTGAAATAAAAGGAAGTCTAATTAATTTTCAATATGAATCAACAATTAATGAACTTAATGGAAAATCTTCGCAAGATATCCCGGCATTTTCTTTTGGCGTTTTAGTTGGTTATGAAACGCGGCTAGGAGAGTTTGGGCTTTCACTTGAAAATGCAGATCTCACAAGCAGTGGAGAAGATTATTCGGATCAATTGATATCACTTTATTATAACTTCTGGAGACCTCAGTGGGGAGGACTTAAATTTGAATTGGGAACAGGTCTTTTCTTTAGAGATAGTTTTTTCATCCGCTCTGGAATAGGCACAGATAATTTCAGTAATACATTCCCAATAAGAGAAAACAATAGTGTCTCTTATGAAGGTGTACTTCTCTCAATGGGACTCGGCTATCAATTTTTTGAAAAATGGGAGTTAAGAGGGACGACTTATTTTTATTGGACATTAAGTGGCGATGTGAGTGCGGATTATTATAAGATTCATGAAGTTGGAATGTTCAAACTTGACTTGCGATTAATTTATAGAGCTTCAAGTGATCTTGATCTATTCTTAGGTATTACTTCTCATGATTTAGAAACAGATTATGAATACAATAGTGGAGAATACATCAATAATACTCTTTTAAGTGGTGGAGGATTTGGTGCAGGAGTTATTCTCTATTTCTAATTGAAGCTTCTACAATATTTTCATCAAAGTAGTTCACATTTACTCCGCTATCAATCACGATCTCTTCAGCATTGATACCACTTGAGCGTTCAGAGAGCAGAAAAGCTATTGTATTGGCCACTTCAGAAGTCTCGAGAGCCTTTTTTCTGAGGGTTAACTTTTCATTGTAGAGATAATTGTCGATGTACTTGGGAATTCCTGCCGATGCAGAGGTTTTTAATGGCCCAGGGGATACAGCATTGAAGCGAATTTGAGAAAAACGTGAAAAAGATTTTGCCAAGTAATCAATACTGCTTGAGAGCATGGCCTTGATGGGTCCCATATAACCGTAAGTTGTGGCCCTTTTATTCGAAATTGACACTGTTACGATCGAGGCTTTTTGATCAAAGCAATCTTTAAGAGCATGGGACAGTTCAGCCAATGAATAGCAAGAAATTCTCATCGCTTGGGAAAACTCTTCAAAACCTACCTCATCGAGGTAAGGTGTACTAAATTGAGCAAAGGCTACACAATGAAGGAGTCCATGTAAAGGGCGGTTAAGATTATTAATTTCCTTTGCGAGATTTAAAATATCCTCAGATTTTTCTAAATCACAAAGAAAGTGCGGGCTATGAGGAAAATGCTTTTCACTAAAGGCTAGCTGATCAGCATTTTGAACTGAAAAAAGTAGGTGAGCACCCGCTTCGCTTAGGAGTTTGGCCGTGTGAAAGGCTACACTTTTTTTATTATTGAGACCAGTTATCAGAATGTTTTTTTCTTCCAAATTTAAAAAATTCATTGAGTAACCGCGGCACAGGTAAAGTTGATTGTCATAATCGTTTTCCCCGCGCTTGTCATTTTTCCTTTGAAGTAATAGGCATTCCCAAGCTGGTCTTCAAGATTAACAGTCATTTCTACTTTTTGATTAGGAGTGACCATATTCTTAAAACGGGCATTCTCAATTTTTGTAACAACTGGAGTTCCGGTCATTTGAGGTTGATTTTGAGAACTCATTAAAAGGGCCCCAGACTGAAAGAGGGCCTCACTTAAAATAACTCCTGGGACAATGGGGTTTCCAGGAAAATGACCTCTGAAAAAATCTTCAGAGCTGAGCCAAGTCTTTTCAGTTACGATAGAGCTTTGAGTCTGATCAATAATTTTATCAACAAAGAGAAAGGGTTCACGGTGGGGGATTGATTCGAGAAGACTCATTAGTTGAGACCTCCTGCAATTTCTACTGTTGCCCCTGTGATATAACTTGCTTCTCTGGAAGAGAGGAAAAGAACAGCAACCGAAATTTCATCAGTTGTTGCAAATCTTTTCATGGGAACTTGTTTTTTGTATTCATCAACGAGTTTTTCGGGAAGATCTGAAATAAGTTCTGTCTCGACAAAACCAGGTGTGATGTTATTGATGGTAATTCCTCTTTTCGCCACTTCTTTACCGACTGATTTTGAAAAAGCAATTTGACCTGCTTTTGAAGCACTATAATTGGCTTGACCTTGGAGACCAAGAGTTCCAGCAATGGAGCTCATATTCACAATGCGACCGTATTTAGATTTAAGAAACCTTTGAGTCGCGAATTTGGTCATATTAAATGTGCCTTTGAGATTTGTTTCTATAACACTGTCCCACATATCTTCTTTCATAAGTAGAAGGAGGTTATCGCGGCGGATACCAGAGTTATTTACGAGAACGTGAATATTTTCAAATTGCTGGTCTAGTTCATTGTAGAATTTTTCGCAATCAGAGTAGGAACAAACATCAAGCTTTTTGAGATGGAGCCTTTCACCTAAGTCTCCTAAATCTGATTTAAATTGATTGGCAGCCTCATCGTTAGAGCGATAAATGGCGACGACATGCGCTTTCGCTTCTAGGAATTTTTCTGAAATGGCACGACCAATGCCGCGGGTTCCGCCAGTGACGATAACAACCTGACCTTCAAAATTATATTGGATGTTGCCTTGATCAACATGTGATGTTTGCATGATTTTCCTTTTGCTTTAATTCATTTTGATTGAAAAAATAAGATTCCACTTCATTGGCTTGAATTATTCCATAATTGGCAGCACCCAACCATCCCGACATTATTATTCCTACAGAGCCAGCGTGAAAAAGTCCTGAGATTTCCTTATGGAGATTCATGCTGACTTCTAAGCCTTCAAATTTTGTTCCAAAGGATGTCCCTCGAGGGTGGTGAGTGTATCGTCTAATCGTCAATGGTGTGGCGGCGTCGACAAAATCAATTTTTTCTCGAACACTGGGAATATATTTTTCCAATGCCGTAATGGTCTCTTCAATCATTTTATGTTTTTCATTTTTGTATTGTTCATCATCGAGATTGGCCCAGTCTTCCCAGCGAGCATTGGTGCTGGAGACGATGCTGTAGCGAGGCTCTTGGTCTTGAGGGCGTGTGCTTGGGTAATAGACAGAAAATGTTCGGCTCGTAATATTCTTACCTAATAAGAGATCGGTATTAAATTGTTCCGCACTGGATGTGAAAAGCAGATCGCCAATAGCGGGGATTGTTTCTCCCAACTTAATGGCCATGTAGACTTGGCAGCTGCTGGTGTTAAGCCTAACAGCTTTGGCCTTGGCAATATACTGGTTTGAAAAATATTCTTCACCAACGTGTTTGAAAATAGTCGATGTAATGTTGGCATTACTGATGACAGCACGGCAGTGAACTTCACGGTCTTTTAGAACAATTCCTTGAATTTGTTTATTTTCCGGATTGATAAGAAATTTTTCCACCTTCGATTGGAGTTTGATGTCGACATTATTATGTAAAAGTTCATTTTTCATGAGGTCGATGAGATAATCTGTTCCCCCACGAAAAGTGTAAACACCTTTATTCATAAAATTTGAAAACACAATACCGTAACTAATGGCCGGGTCTTCGAGAGTTGATCCGTTGGCATAGGTGATGGGCTCTAGAAGAAATCTCATCACATCATTTCGCCCAAGGAAAAACTTTTCAAAGAGCTCTTTATTGGTCATTTCTTGGCTGTCATAGAAATTCATATTTTCAATGAAATCAAAAAAATCTTGAACTTTTTTCGGATCGAGATGAAATTGCGAGGTTAGAACGCGGGTGTAGTCTTCTTTTGTGAAGTCGGTTTGAACTTGAAATTGAGGATTATCGAAGCGAATATCCTTTAAAGGGATAATGGCATCGGCTATTTCTTTATTCCAATATTTGCGGCAAGTTTTTTTCATTCCCACCGGAAAACCATGGAGGGAAACGTCAAAAACATATTTTCGTTGTGCGCGATAAAACCAGGTTGCGAATCCACCCAGTTTGTTATGGGCTTCTAGCAGAAGAACATGATAGCCATTTTTAGCGAGTTTATTGGCCGCAGTCATGCCCCCAAGGCCACTTCCTACCACAATCACGTCATAAAAATTTTTTACGGGCTCATTTTTCTTCAGTAACATTGAGATACCTCAGTGACTAACCACTCGCCGAGAGTCAATATTAGCTTCATTCGAGGGACTCTTCCAGGAGCTCTAGCGCTGGAAAATATCCAGCAATGCAGCAACTGGAAAATCGAAATTACGCAAGTATATTGTCTCAAAGGAGTAAAGGCAATGAACAATCTTGAAACATTTAAGAAGCGCTTTGCGAAACACGTCAAAGATCTTCAAAATCAGATAACAGCGGCCATGCAAGAAATTGATGGGGATCTTAAACTGCGCGAAGATTCTTGGACTCGAAAAGATTTTGTTGGAAATCCCGGAGGCGGAGGAATTACCAAGGCCTTTACAGGGGGAGTATTTGAAAACGCAGGAGTTAATACCAGCGAAGTTTTTGGAAAGATCGATCCCGAATTTGCTGCTCGCTTACAAGGAAAAAGTGATGAATTGTGGGCCACTGGAATTTCACTCATCCTTCATCCCGTTAATCCCAAAATACCAACAGTCCATGCCAATTTTCGCATGATCCAACAAGGCGCTAAACACTGGTTTGGTGGAGGAATGGACCTCACTCCCTTTTTCCCTATTGAAGAAGACTTCATTTATTTTCACCAAGTTTTAAAAGAAGCCTGCGATCCCTACGATTGTTATGAGTGGATGAAAAAAGAATGTGATCAATATTTTGTTAATCATCATCGCGATGGTGAGATGAGAGGAATTGGTGGCATTTTTTATGACCACCAAAATTCAGGTAATTTAGAAGAAGATTTTGAAAAGTATGTGAACATTTCAAATCACTTTATCAAATCTTACTTTCCCATTGTTAAGAAACGCTTAAGTGAAAAATGGACGGCCGATGATGAACAATTTCAACTTTGGAGAAGGGGAAGGTACGTCGAGTTTAACTTACTTCACGACAGAGGAACTCTTTTTGGATTAAAAACCAAAGGGAGAGTGGACTCGATTCTCATATCTCTTCCCGCTCGTTGCCGCTTTGAATATGGTTTTCAAGCACCGGCCGGAAGTCCTTATCAAAAAATGATGGAATATTACTGGCCACAAGATTGGATAAATAAATAAAATTTAATCTTGTTAAAAATTAATGAATTAGGTAGGTTATATAGTATTGTCAATTATCTAGGAGTCTAAGTTTATGCGCATTTTCATTTTATCCTTTATTGCTGTTTTTATTTCTCTTGGCGCTCAGGCCGTTGAACTCAAAGGGAACTGGGGATTCGGAGTTGATTACGGTGTTCCGCTGACCCAAAATGATGATGCCTTTGATGATGCTTATGCCAATACAACTGCTGGAGAGCTTAAAGGAAAGTGGAGTGGGAATGCTCACCTTCGTTATCACATTGGCAGAAAAACTGCTTTAGAACTTGCTTACGATCATTTTGAGATGAAAGATCTTGCTTTTGGAGTTGAAGGTTATACTTTGAATTTTCTCTATGCCTTTTCTTCGCCAGCAACTCGTTGGTTTAACTATATCAATCTTGGGGCCGGATCTTCTGAAGTGAAAGACAGTGTTCTTCAAACAGATGGAGACGATAGTTATTTCGCAACAACTTTTAAGGTGGGATTTGGTTTTGAATATTTTATTAGTAATCGCTTTAATATTGGTTTGAACCTCGATTATCACTTCATTGCTGAAGATGCGAAAGATACTGATTTTGATATCTTTAGTCCAAGCGTCTCTGTGACTTATTACTTTGGGCCAGGAGCTGCAGATGATATGGATAAAGATCATATCTATGATGAATATGATAAATGTCCTGACACTCCTGCCAATGAAGAAGTTGATGACGTTGGCTGTAGTGATTCTCAAAAAGATAGTGACAACGATGGTGTAAGTGACCGCGATGACAAGTGTGCTGACTCGCCTCAAACTGAGAAAGTCGATGCCTATGGATGTTCACCATCGCAAGTGGATAGCGATAATGACGGGATTTCCGATATGCTTGATCAATGCCCTAATACAGGTAAGGGAAAGAGAGTTAACTCCGCAGGTTGTACGGAAAAAGAAACTGTCGAGATTACTCTCAATGTTCAGTTTAAGTCGGGAAAAACAGAAATTGACCCACGCTACGATAGCGAACTTGAAAAAGTGGCTACATTCCTAAAGACTTATGAGGATACAAAAGCTGAAATCGAAGGGCACTCTGATAGTACTGGTTCACGTGAATGGAATACGAAGTTGTCACAGCAGAGAGCTGATTCCGTTAAAAATTACTTGGTTGAAAAATTTCAAATTGATTCGGATCGATTGACCTCTGTTGGTTACGGCCCAGATAAACCCATTGCCGATAACGCAACAGTCGAAGGCCGAAAACTTAATCGACGTGTTGTGGCAACATTTAAAACTAAATAAAATTTTATTGTGCTAGATGTTTTATATTAACAAAACAGCTAGCTTTCTGAATATTACTTACAAACCGGTAAGTAGTTGTTACTCAAAAAAAATAGTCGACTCGATAACTCTCCTTTATCCTCGCCCACAAGTGAAAAAGAGGAGAAACCATGTTGAAAAAAATAGCTTTATTACTTGTTTTGATTGGCCAGTTTGGGGTAGCGCAAGCAGAGGAATTGAATTGCGATGCAAAGGGCTATCAGATCAGTGTCGAGATTCCTGAAAAATGTGAGTACGACGACTACATCACGAAAGTGACTATTACCTACGACAATGAAATAATTTATGAAGACTTTCTTAGTTGTGAATTTCACGCCAATAAAACTGGTGGATTTACTTACACTGAGTTTCGATTTCGTCACGAAGATGAAGATGATGCTTACATAAGAATTACCAATGATAAGCGCATAAGCTATTCTTCAAGTGAGAAAAACTCCTATATGTATGTGCCTGTGGAAGGTGAAGTTATCGAGACATTTTTTGATTCTTATCAAAGTTGTACGATTCGCTAGAATAATCACATAACCTATTGAAATAAAACAATAATTTACAAAACTCTAACCAAAAACTCTGTCAAATTAAAGTGGCAGAGTTTTTTGGCTTTTTGGTTTCAAAATCTTTAAAAAGAAAACCCTAAGTCTCTGAAATTACTTACCGATATAGAGAATATTGGACTGTCTTTTATAATTGTAGCTTATGAAAGTATTGGGGTATCTTGCCATTTTATTGTTTGTATCTTGTAAAGCCAAGCTTTCAAGTGAATCGCTATCTGAAATTGAGAACTTTGAAAATCTCCCCAACATGACAGAAATCGGAACTCTTCAAGATGAAGAAGGTCACCAACTTGAAGTGGACTTTATCGAGCAAGCGGTATCCAGTTCAAAAATTTCTTATAGTTGCTATTACGATACTCTTGTGAATAAACAAGTCGAAGAAACAAACTCATGTGATGAATTGGGATTGGTGGTTGATAGCTCGACGGGTAAGTTGAAGTGGGATATCGGCTATGAGCAAGCGGGAATTTATGAACTCAAAGTGATAGGAAGCAATGGTCGTCAGACGAAGCAAAGCATTTTCACTTTGCTCATTAGTGACGTCAATGCTCCGCCATTTATCGATCCCATCAGTAATGTGTTTGCCGTTGAAGGAACGGCCATTACGACGATTGATGCCAACGATAAAGGTGATGATCTCGATCTCGAAGGAGAAGTGATCACTTACGATTGTTATTATGATTTAGTTGTTGATGATCAAGTAGCCGCTTCCAATGTTTGTAGCTCTTTGAGTGGAAGTCCAGTATTTGATAGTAATCTTGGAACTTTGAATTGGACTCCACCCGCAGCATCTTCAGGTGATTATGAATTTTTAATTCTCGCCTCAGACTCTCATGGAAATACTGACGAAGAAATTTTTGTCATAAAAGTTCAAACGACTCCAGTGATACCTCCAGCCGCTGCGACGGCCGTGGGGTGGGTGGAGGCTTCTCCCTACAATCTCACGAATGTAACAGCCAATTGGACTCCCTCGGTTTCCAGTGATCTTCAATTGCAAGATATTATTTATTTCACAGACAGTAGTTGTTCAACTCCTGAAGGAACTTCCAATTTGGGTTTAACTCCGGCGATCAATAACGATTCTTTTACAGGTACCAATGGGAATACTTACTATTTTCACATTGTCAGTTACGATTCAAATAGTGTCTCCAGTACCTCGGCTTGTTCGGCAGCAATGGTAATTGATACAACACCTCCCAATGCAGCGACGGCATTGGGCTGGAGTGAATCTTCTCCTCACAATGCCACGACGGCTACCGCCAGTTGGACTAAGTCAACTTCTACTGATGTTGGAAGTCAGCAAATTAATTACTACACAGATCCAAGTTGTATGACAGCTCAAGGAACTTCTGCGAGCTTAGGAGCATCAGTGACTACCCATAACTTTACTGGAGGAGTTCATGGCAGTAGTTATTATTATCAAATTTCAACAACAGACCTAGCTGGCAATGCAACTCTCAGTAGTTGTTCGAGTGTGATGACCATTGATACTATACCACCAGCAGCACCTACTATAATTTCGTGGATAGAATCAACTCCGAGCAGTTCTACAATAGTCACCGCCAGTTGGACGGTTTCTGTGAGTAGTGACGTTGCCAATCAAAGAATTGATTATTATACCAATGCCGCTTGTACAACGGCAGAGGGAACAACTAATACAGTTTCTAATGGAACTGTTAACAATTCTTTTACGGGCTCTAATGGGGGTTCTTATTATTTTGCGGTGACGGCCATTGATACTGCTGGCAATGAGGGGACGAGTTCTTGTTCCGCGGTTATGCTTATAGATACTGCTGGACCCAGTGCTGCGACTTCGCTGGGCTGGTCGGAAACAAGTCCCCACAATACGGGAACAGTAAATGCTAGCTGGGCGCCATCTGTGTCTGGAGATCTTGCTACCCAAGAAATCATTTTCTATACGAATGCAGGTTGTTCGATATTGGAGGGAACTTCACAAGCTGGATTGGGAACTGCCGTTAATACGCATTCTTTTAGTGGTACAGATAGTATGACTTATTATTACACGATTACCAGTTATGATAATGCGAATAACCCGACAGTAAGTAGTTGTTCAAGCGCAATGCTGATCGATACTTCAAATCCTTTAGCTCCAACAGCCTTAGCCTGGAGCGAATCCACTCCTCACAATTCCACGATGGTCACAGCAACTTGGACTGTTTCTGGAAGTGTGGATGTTGCTAGCCAAAGAGTTGATTATTATACAGACGGTGCTTGTACGACTGCTGAAGGAACATCAAATTCTGTTTCCAGTGCAACCACGACAAATTCTTTCACAGGTGCAGATGGAAATAGTTATTTCTTTACTGTAACGGCGATCGATAATGCGAGTAACGAGGGAACAAGTGGGTGTTCTGCTGTGATGAATATTGATACAACGGCTCCAGCCGCTGCGACGGTCTTAACTTGGTTGGAAACCTCTCCCCACAATTCATTAACTATAAATGCCAGCTGGACGCGATCGGTGGCCAGTGATCTTGATTCTCAAGATGTGGTTTATTACACCAATGCCAGCTGTACGACAGCGGAAGGGACAAGTCATACTGGATTGAGTTCTGCCACGGCAACCGATTCTTTCACAGCAGGTGGGGATGGTTCTTATTATTATAAAGTTATAAGTTACGATGCCGCCGGTAACTCCACGGCCAGTAGTTGTTCAGTCGTCATGGATATCGATGCTAATGCTCCAAGTGCAGCCACGTCTTTGGGTTGGACAGAGTCATCGCCTCACAATGCTGCTTCCGTGACGGCCAGTTGGACTCGCTCTGTTTCTAGTGATCTTGATTCTCAAGATGTGGTTTATTATACAGATGTAAGTTGTTCGACAGCAGAGGGGACAACACATGCTCTCGGTGCAGGTTCGAATAGCGATTCTTTTTCAGCAATTGCGGGTTCCTATTATTATAAAATTGTTAGTCGCGATAATGCAGGCAACACGACTGATAGTGCTTGTTCTCCAGAAATGCTCATTGATCTTTCTCCGCCTTCTGCAGCGACGGCGCTAGGATGGGCCGAAACTACTCCCCATAACGCAACAACTGTGACTCCGACTTGGACGCTATCAGTTTCAAGCGATATTGGGTCTCAAGATGTGGTTTATTACAGTGATTCAGGTTGTTTAACTCTCGAGGGAACAACGAATTCTCTTGGATCTGCAGTGACGACAGATTCTTTTACAGGTAGTCATGGGACAACTTATTCTTACGTCGTCATTACTTATGATCTTGCAGGAAATTCGACAACCAGTAGTTGTTCAACAGATATGGAAATTGATACAGCCGCCCCTGCTGCTGCGACGGCCTTAACTTGGTTAGAGACATCTCCTTATAACTCGACATCTATTAATGCGAGCTGGACTCGCTCGGTGGCCAGCGATCTTGCAAGCCAAGATGTTGTTTATTACACCAATGCTGCTTGTACAGTTGCTGAAGGAACGACTAATTCCAAAGGATCAGTCGCAACAACAGATGCTTTCACTGCAGGTGGTGATGGTGATTTTTATTATAAAATTATTAGTTACGATAATGCAGGAAATTCCACGACCAGTAGTTGTTCTGCTGTCATGACGGTGGATACTTCAGCGCCGAATAATGCGACAGCACTTGGTTGGGTTCAATCCTCTCCAACATCCAGTACTTCTGTGGATGCTAGTTGGACATATTCAACAAGTCCCGATCTTGCTTCGCAAACAATTACTTATTATAACGATGGAACATGTACGAATGCTGAAGGAACAACCACAGTTCTAGGAAATGCAGTGAACACAGATAATTTTTCTGGTACCAGTGGGACAATCTATACTTATACAATTACGAGCCAAGATAATGCTGGGAATACCAGTGTCTCAGCATGTTCGAGTGCCTTAGAAATTGACACTCCTCCAACGGCCAATAATTTTTCCCCTGCCAGTTTTAATGAAGATACTCCATCCTCTATAACTTTAAATTATAATGATCCTGATTCTGACCAGGCCACAAGCTGTTCAATTTCAAATCCTGTGAATGTGACAGTGACGACGGCGTGTGCATGTTCGACAGGAGTTTGTACTGTTGGGGTGACAGGAACTACAAATTATAACGGAAGTGCAAGTTTTGATTTTCAAGTGACCGCCAATTCGCAAAACTCCAATACGGCGACGGCCACTTTAACTATTAATCCCGTTGATGATCCTCCAGTGCTTGATAGTATTGCTGATGATAACGTCGATGAGGGAGTGCAAATTGTTATTAATGCCGGCGATAACTCCGCTGATAGTGACGTCGATGGTGATACAATTTCTTATCAATGTAAATATGAACTAGTCATTGGTGGAGGGATGTCGAGTCCTGTTGACTGTGACTTTGGGGCATCTCCGATTCCTGGTTTGAGCTTTAATCCCACCACCGGAGAAATTGATTGGACTCCCGATCAAACCGCATTTATCAATGGGTCTATTGATCCTGGTTATGAAGGGCAATATGAATTTCAAATAATTGGAACAAGTAGTGGGGGAAGTGACGATGTTATTTTTGTTATTCAAGTTAACCAAATTGATATAGCACCTGCTATCGATCCAGTCGCAGATATTCACGTTGTGATAGGAGAAACATTTACATCCATTGATTTTAACGACGCCACAACGGGCACTGATTACGATGAAGATCTCGAAGGGGTATCTTGGACATGTACCTATGATAATATTGATAATGACACAGAAGATTTTACAACACTTTGTGGGACAAATGGATTTACCTGGAACCCTTCGACAGGACTTTTGGGAGGATCTCCAAGTGCTGCAGGAGTTTATGAAATTCATTTAACTGCTAGTTCAGGATCACCTACAAGCAATGCAGATATCTTTTTTACTATTTTTGTTCACTACGATACCAGAACTTTCAAAGAAATTTCTCTTGGTTATTACCACGGCTGTGGTCTTACTGATCGTGGGCAAGTTTATTGCTGGGGAGATGATAATTATGATCAAACTGCTGATGGGGTGAGTGGGGAACAAGATAAAAATAAACCTGTTCTCATTGCCAATGATACGCTTATCGTTGGTGAACAATTTGTTCACATATATTCTGGTGGAACTTTTTCTTGTGGAATCACCAACCATCGTCACACTTATTGTTGGGGTGATGACAGTCAGGGACAACTTGGAAATGGATCAGGGTTGACTAGTCAGCAAAATATGCCAAGCTTGATTGATCTTACAAACTTATCCCTAGGAGAGTCTTTTATAAGCTTAAGTCTTGGCCATAGTCATGCTTGTGGGATGACAACTCATGGGAATGCCTATTGCTGGGGTTATGATTTTGATGGGCAACTGGGAGACGATGCCAGTACAACAAATCAAGACAAACCAACAATTGTCGATTTAACAAATGTTGCGACTTACTCCGGAACCGGTGCGCGGTTGACTTCTATCTATGCTTATTCTTCTCATACTTGTGGGATTGCAACTGATGGGAAAGGTTATTGTTGGGGTTATAATAATAGTGGACAACTTGGTGATGGAACCTCCGTTTCCAAAGGTATCCCATCTCTAGTGATCCAAGGGACTCGGTCAGCCACTGAAGTGTTTACAGAATTAGCTCTTGGTGAGGTCCACACATGCGGTGTGACTGACTTGGGAAAAGCTTATTGCTGGGGAGATAACAGTTCTTCACAAGTTGGAAATGGAGGAGGTGCTGGACCTTACTCAGCTCCACAAACCGTGAACGTGGTCAACATACCGACAATGGAAAAGTTAGTTAAAATCGATGCTGGGGATTACCACACATGTGCAATTACCAGTGGGAAAGAATTATATTGTTGGGGAGCCGATACTTATGGACAACTTGGAGACGACGGAACTCCTACAAATAGAAATAAGGCTACTATTATTGATCATACCAATATTCCTGTTAATGAAGGAATTTACTCTCTAAGTGTTCAAGGAAATACGACTTGTGCACTCACTGGTAATATCGATGCCTATTGTTGGGGGCAAGATGACAATTTTCAAGTTGGAAATGGAGCTCCCAACACCAATGTTTTTATTCCTGATGATATGGAACTTTCACTTGTCGTTCCAGGGGATCGCTTCAAGTCCATTCAAGCAGGATACTCCCACACATGTGGAATTACTGGATCAGGGGCTACTTTTTGCTGGGGAGATGACAGTAAAGGGCAGTTGGGAATTAATATTGGATCCGGTTATCAAACAGCTTTAAGTATTTTAAATCAAGGAGATCGCTATACAGGTGAGAGTTTCATTGAAATTTCTACGGGCAAAAACCATAACTGCGGAATTACTGATTTAGGACGAACGATGTGCTGGGGAGATAATGGCAGTGGGCAAACAGGTATTGGTAGTTTGGGCGGAATGAATATTGTTCCAAAACTTATTGATGATACCACACTTCCAACTCAGGCTCGAAATCTCATTCAAGTTTCAGCCGGAGATGGGCACTCCTGTGGAGTTGCTGCCAATGGATTGGGTTTTTGCTGGGGAAGTGATACAGCTGGGAAACTTGGTAATGGTATTTCAGGTGCGGCTTACTCTCCAGATCAAGTCACTCAGCCAGGTTCTTCAGAACTCTTTAAGTTTATCATTGCGGGGGGGAATCATTCCTGTGGTGTGACCACTATTGGTAATACTTACTGTTGGGGATTAAACCTCTATGGGCAATTAGGAAATAATTCAACGGGATCAGGTGAACCTGATCCCGTTATTGTTATCACCACTAATATGCAAACTGGAGAGATCTTTACGGATCTCAAATTAGGGCTTTCCCATACATGTGGATTGAGTAATTTAGGAAATGTTTATTGCTGGGGAAGAGATGATCAATTGCAATTGGGGGGCAATGGATCTGGAGAAGCTCATCTGCCTACACTTATAAATTATACTAATTTTGCTTCCGGAACCATGGCCACGAGTTTATCAGGGTCAGGAAATAATTCTGTTTGTGTCATCATGGGTGATGGGGATCAATATTGTTGGGGTGATAATAATTACGCTCAGCTCGGTGATAATAATGACCCGAACGATTCTGGTATTGCAACACCAACTCAAATGACTAACTTACTTTCTGGAGGAAAGTTTATTCAAAATTCTGTGAGATCACTTCATGGTTGTGGGATTACAGGAACAGGAAGGGCCTTTTGCTGGGGTAATGAAAACTTTGGAAAACTTGGAAATGGATCAAGCTCCGTTAGTATGCAAAGTATTCCAGTACCCGTTGATTTGTCATCTCTTGATTAATCAATGACCGTCAAGAAACCGCTCTGCTCGAATAGCCGCTTGGCAGCCAGAACCAGCAGCAGTAATTGCCTGACGATAATAAGAATCTTGAACATCCCCACAAGCAAAGACGCCAGGGATATTGGTATCGGGGTTTTTGCCTTGAGTTTTAATAAATCCGTGATCATCGAGTTCAATTTGCCCTGAGAGAAACTTGGTATTGGGAGTGTGTCCAATAGCATAGAAAAGGCCATCTGTTTGGCGCTCTTCAATTTCTCCAGTTTTAAGATTTTCCACTTTTATACCTGTAACTCCCGAATCATCGAAAAGAATTTCACTCACTGTTGAATTCCAGATGAATTCAATTTTTTCATTGTTCATGGCCCGCTCTTGCATCGGTTTACTGGCGCGTAAACTATCTCGGCGATGAATGACGTAAACTTTTTTAGCAAATTTGGTGATAAAATTGGCATCTTCCATGGCCGTGTCGCCACCGCCAACCACGTGCACTATTTTATCGCGATAGAAAAAACCATCACAAGTGGCACACGTGCTAACACCTTTTCCAGTGAGTTCTTTTTCGTGGGGAAGACCAAGAAAACGGGCACTGGCCCCTGTCGATATAATAATGGAGTCGGCGAGATATTCTTCTGATCCCACTTTCACACTAAAAGGGCGTTTCGAAAAATCCACTGAATCAACTGTTTTTGACTGATAGACAGTTCCAAAGCGCTCAGCTTGTTTTTTAATATTCATAATGAGATCAGGTCCCATGACACCTTCAGGAAACCCAGGAAAGTTTTCTACTTCGGTTGTGAGAGTTAGTTGCCCACCTGGTTCATGTCCTTCAAAGACGAGGGGTTCAAGATTAGCACGAGCTGTATAGAGAGCTGCCGTAAGACCAGCAGGCCCTGTCCCAATGATGATCACTTTTCTTTTTTCTGCCATGATAAAATTTCCTTGAAATAAGTGTCTTATTCTTGATCGCTAGTATCAATTCCTAATTTTTTCTTGATAACGATTGGGCGATCATCTTTGTCTGGATTCATTTGATAATACCCTTCAACGGAAACAAGTTCGTCAGGATTTTTTGCTTCCTCAGTTCTTTTATAGACTTTACCAGTGAGGTTACACTCGTAGGTATAAATTTTCTGATGCTTTCTTCGCTTGGCCATTTTTTATTACCTTTTTGACTTAATGTTTTATTCTTTTTATAACCTCGAGCTGAATATGACATGACGCAATAAGTAAAAATTGTGTCTTTGTCCAAGAGTCTTTAAAATATAACTAACAAGGAATGTTTTTTATCTCATGGTAGGGAAGCCTGTATGAACAAATTGAATCTTTTTCGCGCTATTTTCATTGCATTAAGTGTTTTCTTATTTTCTCTGAATTCTTTTTCTCTCGATGTGGATTCGAAATTGACAGTGAGAATCCTCAAGTCCACTCGCTCTAAAAAAACAATTCTCATCAATAAGGGGCGTGATGCTGGATTGGTCGTTGAAGACCACGCAAAATTTTATGTGACCGAAGGAGTTGTGGCCCGTGCAGTTTTAGTGGAAACTTCTAAAAAGCGTTCGGTGTGGTCAGTGTACCGAGTTCTCAATCCTGATCTACTCAATGCCAATGAAGTGATGAATCTCAAAATAACTCCCAAGGCTAAACTTTCTAAAGATCCTCTTGCTATGATTACCAAAGACGATTCATCTAACTCGACATATGACGATCAGATTAAAGATAAGAAATTTTCTGTCTATAGTGACCTTGTTTCAAAATCTGACCCGGCACCCATTTCAGAAGCGAAAATAGGTACTTACGAAAAAGAAAAAGATCTTAGTGAAAAGTCAGTTGAAACATGGATTTTGATGGCATTCCAATCTTATTCGTCAGAAGTTAACTCCGGATCTTCTAATATTTATTCTGCCAGTGAGTTTTTAAATAATATCACAGGGGGATTAGAATTTTATATGGGAGAGTCTTCACTCTCTACATTCTTTTATTTCCAAATGATGCAAGAAAGTCTCTTAAGTTACGATGGGGCCATCACTGATAGCACGCTCTTTGAGTTTGGTGGGGGCTTTAATTGGTATGCTTTTGGATCTCCCCACAGATCTTACACACTTACTCCTTACATCACCCTAGGTGCAGGGATTGGTAAAGTCACTGATACCTTTGCTGGAGGGGTGAGATCCACAACGGCTCAAGACACAACTGAGGCCAGTGGGAATTCCATGGCCGCATTTATCGGTGGAGGTCTTAAGTATCATATCAATAACGGTCTCGGGATGAGAATCATAATCGATGTGTACCGTCGGCAAGATAAATTCGATGACGTGAGTTTTATCTCTGGTGAAGAGTGGGAGCGAATTCGCTTTGGTCCACGAATGCTGATCGGTATCTCTTATCGCTTCTAGGACACATCCTAGATTTCAAGTTTTTGAAGAGTTTTATTGGGATTATAAGAAATCCCTTCTTTCGAAAAAATGGTAGAAACCAAATCTGAGGCCATTTTTCTAAATGTGGTGTATTTCCCACCAAT
Source organism: Halobacteriovoraceae bacterium (assembly GCA_020635135.1). Lineage (GTDB taxonomy): Bacteria > Bdellovibrionota > Bacteriovoracia > Bacteriovoracales > Bacteriovoracaceae > JACKAJ01. The sequence goes on along the minus strand of JACKAJ010000015.1, from coordinate 53,066 downwards.
CAAGACGTAACAATTTTCGAGTGGAGAAAAAACATGGTGAAAGCGGCTCAGCTCCCCCGGAGAGTCCTCTGAGTTTTTTAAACTCACGAGTGGTCTGACTCCAGCCTGATAACGAACGATATCGTTGTCCGTTATTTTATATTGAGAGAAGTATTGGTAAAACGCTTTTTTCAAGTATTCGATTTCCTCTGGGATTATCTCGATATTATAGATTTCAGAGTTTGGAGGCAGAGCAATCTCTGTTGTTCCCAGTAAGTGGTAGTGCTTGTTGGGAATGAGAAAAATAATGCGATTTTTTTCTTGAATGACAAGAGCATGTTCTAGCGGAAAACATTCTTTTTTTATGTGAATGTGAGAGCCTTTAGAGAGAACAATGTGAGGTGTCCATGGAATTTTTAATTTCTTTAAAACTTGATCAGTAAAAGGACCAGTGGCAAAGATGAGATACTGGCATTGAACGCTGATCTCTTTTCCCTCTTTTAGAACAATTAACGAGTACCCATATTTGTTTTGGCTTGCTGAAATGAGTTCAGAATTTTTCCACGCGGTAGCATAAGGGGTTCTAACCGCATCATAGAGACAGGCCTTTGCCAACGCCTCATCGTCGACAATAGCGTCGTAATAAGAAACAGATCCCAAAAGATTTTCAGAGTTGAGCTTAGGAAAAAATTTAAGAGTTTCTTGAACACTGTGACGGTGCGAAGCTTTATTTTTAAATTTAGAAAGGGCATCGTAAATTTTTAAACCTATTTGTAGTTCCAACATTCTGTGAGCGGAATTTTTGTAAACAGGTATAAAAAATTTCTCTTCGTGGCAAAAATCGGGACAAAGTTTAAGCCAAATATTTTTTTCACTTAATGCTTCTTTGATGAGACTAAAATCCAAATGTTCTAGATAGCGAATGCCGCCATGGAGCATTTTCGAGCTGCGTGAGCTAGTTTGAGTGGCCCAAGATCCTTTGTCGATGATGAGAGTTTGCTGTTCGTGAAGGGCCAGGTCTCGGGTGATGCCAATTCCGTTGATTCCTCCACCAATGACGACATATTTGTAGTGATTTGAACTCATCGCTCTAGCTCATTCATTTTGAAAATTCGGCCTCAACGATTGTTCCGCTGCAACTTATTTTGTAATAATTTTCTTTATTAGGTATAGGGATGTTCTGAAATTGAATATTGATCACACCGTTACCACCGCGGTTAAATGCGTGGTGCTTGAGTTTTTCACTGAGCTCGCGATAAATTTCTTTGAAACCAAATTTCTCAACACCTGAGGTTTCACCTTCAGAGGTCTCAATTTCAATAACGTTGGAGTGATAATCGGCGATATTGACCGTTTTTTCTTCAAAAGCTAAGCCGATATAATTGATAATGTGACCATTTTCAATTTGAGGTGTGGTGGTGATAATAATATCATCAAACTTCGTTTTACTTTTAGTTTTTTCGTAGCTAAATGTTTTGTTGAGCTTCATGGTTTCGCTGTTGACGGGTCCTTTTTGAAATTCTTCCACGTCAGATTGGAATATTTCTTCGCTTAAGCCCATGGCAAATTCTAGAGGGTATTTTCTTAATTTGTGGGCGATACAAATGCTAACATACTCACTGATTCGTGGAATGAGAACTTGGCCTCGCTCCAAGGCCCGAAGCCAAATATTTTCCTCGTCTTCTTCAATGGTTAAAAATTCTCTAAGAATACGCATGACTTCTTTTTGGGTTGATGACCCATAGATATGAGATATTTTTAATGAAACACTCGGAGTGTTTTCAAATTCCACATGTTTTGGAGTATGAACTGAAATTTCTTTTTCGAGGTCACTTTTTAATTGTTCGACGTCATAAGTTGATTCCCTGCCAATATCGGGATCTTTTTTAAGGGATTCGACTGTTTCAAAGTCGCGATCTCGAGGAGTTTCTTCTTGGATGGAAGTCGGCAATAATTCAATATTATTAAAATTAGAGATTTCATTGATTGAAGTCAATTCATTTTCTAAATTGTCATCGAGGGGAGATTCATCTATTTCATCCACGAGTTCAATAAAGCCAGCTTCTGAATCTTCATCATTATGGAGTTCGGAAATATCTTGAAATTGTAATTCTTCGAGATCATTTTCACTTGTCTTTTCAAAGGAAGGAAGTTCATCGTCGAGATCAACAGGAATGTCATCAGGGTTAATCCCGTGCATAGTCTCTTCTATTTTCGCGTCGTCAAAAACTTCATCAATTTCAGAACCTTCTGGATCTTTTTCTAAGCTCATCACTGAAAGATCTTCATCGAGTGCTGAGATGTCAAAGTCTTCACTTAAGACATCTTCGGCCATGTTGAGAACGTCCACATCTATTTTGTAATCAGTGAGAGTTTTTTCAAACAACTCATCAATTTGTTCGCCGTCGAATTCACTACCACTGTGATCAAAACTTTCGAGATCATGAATTTTTGTGATGTCTTCTTTGTTTTTTTTATCACCATTTTCATTATCATTCATAGCGTTAGTATACCATAAATTGCTAGGGATCAATTATGAGGAATTTTAGTATTATTAGGGACTTAACTTTCTTAATAAACTTGAATTATTTATGCGATTGAGATACAAAAACTTCCTTAATAACCTTGGAGGTACAGACATGACTAAAAAGTTGAGTGTTTTATTCTTTTTTATGGCCTTAAATTCAAACCTTTTTGCAAAAACGATGGAAGTTTCTTGTTCTCACCCTTCTGGTCAAGAAGTTGAAATGATTTATGACGTTGTTGGGGAAGATTTAAGTACACTGACTTATGTGAAAGATGGCGAAGAAGTTGTTACTGATTATATTAATCATCTTGAAGATGACCCAGAAATGATGGAAGTAGAAGATGCTATTATCGAACTTTATGCTATTAGTGAAGACGAGACTAGAGCTTCAAGACTTTCTCTCTCCAATCCTAGTCCATTGACTGAAAAAACAATTGCCGTGGATGGAACCCTTGTTTATGGCGATATAGATTCTGAAAATGAGCAACCGACAGTTGATAGCGATTTAGCTTGTACAATGACTTTGGTCGATTAGTTTTATAGTTTTTAAATGAGCGAGATAATTTTTCATCTCGCTCATTTTCTTTATGCCCCATGACAGTGTTTGTATTTTTTTCCTGAACCGCACGGACAAGGATCATTTCTCCCCACTTTATTTTCATTTCTTTTATAGGGAGTTTTCTTACCTTCTTCAGCTCTTTTTTGAGCCTCGGCCAATTGGCGACTGTGTTCTAACTTGGCCTTGAGTTCAGCTTCTTGCTGGCGTTTCATTTCTTCAACTTCTTCTCTGGTGTAGAGGCGAATGCTAAAGATCGTTTCAACAATAGAGCGTTTGATCTCTTCTTTCATGCGCTCAAAGAGTGCAAAAGCTTCACGTTTGTATTCGATGAGTGGATCTTTTTGGCCATAAGAGCGCAGTCCGATCCCTTCTTTGAGGTGATCCATCGCGAGCAAGTGATCTTTCCAGTGAGAATCAAATGTTGAAAGGAGAACTTCTCGGATAGTGAGTTTGACTTGTTCCTCTTCGTACTTTTCAAATTTTTGGATGATAAATTTATTCGCTTTTTCTAAAAAATAACTTCCAAGATCAGAGGAAAACTTATCCATGCATTCATCGGCATTGAAAGCGTATTCATAGTGAAAGACCGATTTAAATCCTTGAGAGATATCTTCCCAGTCCCAGTCAATAAGAGGAGTTTTTTTGGTGGGCACATATTGGTCGGCCAAAAAGAAACTCATATCTTCAATAAATTGATTAACGAGATCCTTATTGCCATCGTCTCCTAAAATTTCTCGTCTGAGCTTATAGATTACCTGGCGCTGTTCGTTCATGACGTTGTCGTAATCGAGCAAGTGCTTACGAATATCAAAGTTATGCATCTCAACTCTTTTTTGAGCCTTGGCGATAGCATTACTGATCATTTTGTGCTCGATGGGTTCATTTTCTTTCATCCCTAAACGAGTCATGATGTTTTTAATTTTATCGGATCCAAAAATTCTCATGAGATCATCTTCGAGCGAGAGAAAAAATTTAGAACGCCCTGGATCTCCCTGACGACCAGATCGCCCTCGGAGTTGGTTATCGATACGTCTCGATTCATGTCTTTCTGTTCCAACAATAAAAAGACCTCCAGTTTCTTTCGTTTCAGCAGTGAGTTTAATATCCGTTCCCCGACCGGCCATGTTGGTGGCGATTGTGACAGATCCTTTGGCACCAGCCTGTTTAACAATGTCTGCTTCTCTTTCGTGTTGTTTAGCATTTAAGACTTCGTGAGGAACTTTCATTTTATCGAGATAACCTGAGAGGATTTCAGAACTTTCAATGGAAATTGTCCCGACGAGAACTGGTTGCCCTTTAGCGTGAGCTTCTTTGATTGTTTGAGCAACAGACTTGTATTTAGCATCTTTAGTGGCATAAATGACATCAGGCTGATCGTCGCGAATCATGGGTTCATTGGTGGGGATAACGACGACATCTAGATCATATATTTTGCTAAATTCTTCAGCTTCGGTATCAGCGGTTCCGGTCATCCCGGAGAGTTTATTGTAGAGTTTAAAGTAATTTTGAAAGGTGATCGAAGCGAGTGTTTGGTTTTCTTTTTTTATTTTGACGCCTTCTTTGGCCTCCACTGCTTGGTGAAGTCCATCTGACCAACGCGATCCCTCTTTAAGTCTTCCTGTGAATTCATCGACAATAATAACTCTTCCATCTCTCACCACATAATTTACATCAATAACAAAAAGGGTGTGGGCCTTCAAAGCTTGGTTAACGTGGTGGAGGATTTCTATGTATTTTGGATCGTAGAGGTTTTCAATTTGAAGAATTTCTTGAACGCGAATGATCCCTTCTTCAGTGAGAATGGCCGAATGGCTTTTTTCATCCACGGTAAAGTGGGTTTCTTTGGTGAGCATGGGGATGACCTTATTGATTTGATAATAAAGCCCCACATCGCCTTCACTTGGGCCAGAGATGAGTAGTGGAGTTCTCGCTTCGTCGATGAGAATAGAGTCCACCTCATCCACGATGCAAAAATTCAGTTCTCTTTGTACATAGTGATTGAGATCAAATTTCATATTGTCTCGGAGATAATCGAAAGCAAATTCGTTATTAGTCCCGTAGGTGACATCACTATTGTAAGCAACTTTTCTCTCTTCGTCGTCCATATCGTGAACGATGCAGCCCACACTTAAGCCAAGCCATTCGAGGAGTTCTCCCATTTCGCGGGCATCCCGGCTGGCAAGGTAATCGTTAACAGTGACTAAGTGGCAGCCTTTTCCTGAAAGACCATTGAGATAGAGTGCTAAAACGGCAGTGAGTGTTTTCCCTTCCCCGGTTTTCATCTCGGCGATTTTTCCTTGGTGAAGAACAATCGCTCCCATGAGTTGCACATCGTAGGGACGCATTTTTAAAACTCTTGTTGAAGCTTCTCGAACGACGGCAAAGGCTTCAGGAAGAATAGAATCAAGACTTTCACCATCGGCAATTCGCTTTTTTAATTGATCGGTATAGGCTTTGAGATCCCCATCTGCACATTGTTTCATCTTTTCTTCAAGTGAGTTAATTTTGTTCACAAGGGGAATAAGACCTTTAAGATCTCGATCTTGTTTTGTCCCGACAATTTTTTTAAGCATTCCTATCATATAGTTAACCTTTTTTAATACTCTAAGAGAAAATAATAGGGATCTACTGAAACCCCGTTAATTCTAATTTCATAGTGTAAGTGAGGTCCAGTTGAGTGACCGGTACTTCCAACACTAGCGATGAGATCACCGCGCTTTATTTTTATCCCTCTTTTTACAAAAAGTTTTTGCGAGTGAGCGAAAACAGTTTCAATCCCGTAACCGTGATCGATTTGCACGTGCTTTCCAAACCCGGGTTTAATTCCTGCAAAGACAACAATACCATCGGCAGGGGCCACGATGTTTGATCCGAAAGGAGCCCCGATATCGATTCCCTCGTGCATTTTAATTCTTCCAGAATAAGGGCTTTTTCTTAAGCCGTAAAAACTGGTGATCCACCCGCTTGCAGGAAAGAGAATGGGGGTGGAGTTAAGCAGTGATTGGCGATCAAGTAAGAATTGATCGAGCTGGTTAAGATCTTTTTCCAAATCCACACTAAAATTTCTGAGCTTGTCGTATTTATAGTCAAAGACAGCGAATGATTCGGATAGTTTTTGAATTTCTGATCCACCAGGGAGCAAAAAAGTTTTATCTTCATACTGCTCATTAATTCCATATTCAGAAACCATTTTTTGGCGATAGAGATTTTTGAGATTGACGTAGGATTCGTTGGACTCGTAGTTTTGCAGTTCAAGCTTGTTGAGAAACTTATTTTTCACCATGTTTTCATGGTTTTCAAAGAAGTATGATGAAGTTTCCCCATCGAGATCTTTCTCATTCACTTCTTTTTTTTTTATGTCCTCTTCGAAGTAGGGCTTGGTAAGCGATTCCTTGTCGAGTCCGGTGAGGATTCGAAGTTTTTTCTCAAAGGTGTGGATTCTCTCAAAATCATCAGTGAGGCTGTTGATTTTCATTTGAAAAATTTGGACTTGTTCTTTGAGTTGTTGGTTTTCAATTTTTAATTGTTTACTTAAGTAAACACTATTGACCAATTTAAAGTAATCAAAAAAGAGAATTCCCACCACGGTCACAATCAGGGCAATAATCACTGAAATGGATTTGGCCAAAGACATGGGTATATGAAATGTCTTTGTCTTTTTATTATTCCCTGGAACCAGTATGACCGAAAACTTTTCCATCGCTATCCTAGGCGCTCGATAAGATTTTTATCTAGGGCCTCTAAAAACTCCTCTGTGGTAAGGTAATGAGATTCATTCATATTTTTGCCGTGAATACAAAGGGCGAGGTCTTTAGTCATTTTGCCTGATTCCACTGTGGAAATGCAAACTTCTTCCAGGGTCTCGCAAAATTTAATCAATTCAGCGTTGTCGTCGAGTTTTCCGCGAAAAGCGAGGCCTCGGGTCCAAGCAAAAATCGATGCAATAGGATTTGTTGAGGTCTTTTTGCCTTGTTGGTGCTGACGGTAGTGGCGCGTGACCGTTCCGTGTGCAGCTTCTGCTTCCATGGTTTTTCCATCAGGAGTTAAAAGTGTTGAAGTCATTAGACCAAGGGACCCAAAACCTTGAGCTACTGTATCTGATTGGACGTCTCCGTCATAGTTTTTACAGGCCCATACAAATTCACCGTGCCACTTGAGGGCCGAAGCAACCATGTCGTCGATCAAGCGATGTTCATAAGTGATACCGGCGGCTTCAAATTTTGCTTTGTAATCTTTTTGGTAAATTTCTTCAAAGATATCTTTGAAGCGACCATCATATTTTTTAAGAATGGTATTTTTGGTCGAAAGATAAAGGGGCCAGCCCTTTGATAATGCTTGATTAAAGCAAGCGTGAGCAAAACCTTCAATACTTTCATCTGTATTGTACATGCTCATTCCCACCCCAGGACCTTTGAAGTTATAGACTTCCCAAGTTTTCTCTTCTCCATTTTCAGGAGTAAAAGTCATGGTGAGTTTTCCTTTTCCCTCAACAATAATATCAGTGGCCTTGTACTGATCGCCGTGAGCGTGTCGTCCAATACAAATGGGCTTTGTCCAGTTGGGGACGAGTCTTGGAACGTTTTTGCAGATAATGGGCTCTCTAAAAACAGTCCCTCCGAGGATGTTTCGAATAGTACCGTTAGGCGAACGCCACATTTCTTTGAGTTTAAATTCTTCAACACGCCCTTCATCGGGAGTGATTGTGGCACATTTAATTCCAACACCGTATTCTTTAATGGCATTGGCAGCATCAACAGTGACTTGGTCGTTGGTTTCATCTCGGTGTTCAACACCTAAATCAAAATATTTAATATCGAGATCCAAATAGGGGAAGATTAATCGGTCTTTGATAAATTTCCAGATGATTCTTGTCATCTCATCGCCATCGAGTTCAACGACTGGGTTTTTCACTTTAATTTTTTGCATTTTCACTCCTGTACATAAATAACGGGCATAAATAAATTAAGTTTTTCTCTCTATCTTTAGGTAGTTAGGCGATCATTATATACAAAAAGTTCTTTATTTGTCTGCAATCTTAGGCGGTATAATTTTTACAGGTTTTTGGGAGCTAAATATAAGAAATTTTTCACATTTTCTAGTTTTCGTTATAATAGAGAAGTGATGGCGAATACCTTTTGGAAAAACTATTCTGATTCTGAACTTCTCGATATCCCCATAAATCAGCTGGGATTGAGTCTCAAAGGCACTATGGTGGAACGCGTAGTGAAGCGAGTTTATGCAGAACTGGCCAAGAAAAAGATCCGCTTAAAGTCTCATGTCTGGATATCGGATGATTGGTTTTCCCCTGACGGGATACCGGGAATAGCTATTCCCTTTTTTGTCCTTCACCCAAGATTGATAGAACTTGAATATTCGATGATGGGTGATATCGAAGGAGAAAGTGCGAGCGAACTGACAATGCTGATTCGCCACGAATTAGGCCACGTTCTCGATAACGCTTTTCATTTGCGAATGTTAAAAAAACGCCAACAGCTCTTTGGGCTTTCTTCAACACCCTATCCAGAGAGTTATGAAGTTAATCCCAAAAGCAAAGACTACGTCCGTCACATAAAAGATTTCTATGCCCAGGCTCATCCCGATGAAGACTGGGCCGAAACTTTCGCCGTCTGGCTGGGATCCAGTCGTAGAAGTTGGGAAAAAAAATATAAAAACTGGGGGGCCCTTAAAAAGCTTCAATACCTCGATGAGGTGATGAAATCCCTTCAAGGAAAACGGCCTAAAAACTCGTCGAGAGATAAATATCTCTGTATTGAGCGGATGGGAAAAACATTGGGTGATTATTATATAGAGAGAAAAAGAGCTCGCGGTCTTACCAGGAAGTGTTTTTTTGCTAAAGATCTGCAACGAGTTCTAGCGAACAATGGTAGAATATCCGCTTCAGCTTTTTTAAGAAAAAATCGCGAACAAATATTGCCTGAAAAAGATAGAATCTATCAAACCATGTTTCAAGAGATGGTTCAGTATTGCCGAGAAAATGAATTGTTCTTGGCCCGAGATGAAAAGGGAATGCGAGATTACCTAGCAAAAATAATGAAAGAAAAGACCAAACTTTTTATTCGATCAGGTCGCCATAAGTACGCTATGTAAAAAAAGGAAGATTCATTGAAGAAACAAAGGATTGTTGTTCTCGTTCACAGCTCACTAGTCCCTCCCGCCGATATCAAGAAAATGGATGTGGATCGCGATAAGGTTCCCTGGAAAACTGAGTGGGATGTCATTTATTATCTTAAGAAATTGGGCCATGACGTTTATCCTCTGGGTGTCGATGAAAACCTCAAAGTGATTCGCGATGCCGTTAAAGAGTTTAAACCGCAATTTGTTTTTAATTTGTTAGAAGAATTTGCAGGCGAGGCCTTCCTCGATCAAAATGTGGTGAGCTATCTGGAACTCTTAAAGCTTCCCTATTCGGGAAGTAATCCCCGGGGGTTAATGCTCGCTCGCGATAAAGCTCTGGCCAAAAAGATCTTGACCTATCATAAAATAAAGTCACCAAAGTTTTTTGTGTTTCCTAAAAATAAAAATGTCAAAAAACCTAAAAATTTAAATTATCCCCTAATTGTAAAGTGTCTCAACGAAGAAGCATCGCTGGGAATTGCCCAAGCCTCTATTGTTCACAACGATGAAACTCTCAAAGAGCGTATTGAATACATTAACAAAAAGCTACAAGTCGATGCCATCGCTGAAGAGTTTATTGAAGGTCGTGAGTTTTATGTGGGAATTTATGGAAACTATCGATTGACGGCCCTTCCAGTGTGGGAGCTTTTTTTCGAAAATTCTGATAATCCAGGCAAAGAGATATTTTCTTCTCGTGCAAAATTTAACCTTGAATACCAAAAGAGAAAAGGGATAGATGCCTATAAAGCAGAGATTGATGAAGACACTGAAAAGCGCATTCAAGAAATTGCCAAGCGAACCTACCGAGTTCTCAACCTCAGTGGTTACGGGCGAATTGATATGCGTATGAAGGCCAATGGGCAAATTCATGTGTTGGAAGCAAATCCTAATCCTTGTATTGCTTACGACGATGAGTTTGCGATGAGTGCGAAGTATGCCAAGCTGTCATATCCAGAACTTCTTTCGAAGATTATTAGTCTTGGGCACTCTTGGTACGATCACTATTAGTGATATGGTGGTTTGATCACGAGTAATGCTTAATTTTTTGACACCTTTGAAAGCTTTACACCCTGGACTATGAAGGTTTCTTAAATGCGCTAAAATAGTGGATATATTTGAGGAAATTATGAAAAAAGCATGGCAAATTTTAATATTTATGCTCTTTATTTCAGCTACTTATGCTGAGGACTATACAGCGAGCTGCCAGCTCTCGATCTCTAAAGAAGGGCGCTTACTTGTCGATGCTGAAATCTCCAATATTCATCCGCTCAACGAAGAGTCCCTAGAGGGGACAAACAAGAGAATGGGGACCTTTGATCGCCGTTTTTTAGTAGAAGATGTGACAAATGCCGAGGGAGATATGGTTAAGTACTACTATGATGTGGGTGGTTTTGTGGGCTATAAAAATAAAAAACTCACAGTGGCAGATTTCCTCGTTTATCGCATTCCTTACAATAGCTTTATTCCAGCCGCCGGGATTGCCAAAGAAGAATATATCAAGATTTCCAATAAAGAAGGGAAAAGAAAAATCACCCGCTTTCACAATAATCAAAAATATCAATACACTCTCAAGTGTCAAAACTAATTAGCCAGATTTAAGACTTTTTACTAGAATGAATTCATGAAGATATTCGTTTTCATGGTCGTTTTTATGTTTTCACTCTCGAGCTTTTCTCAAAAAGTTAGCGATTCCAAATTTCAGGCGATGCTTGAAGATCTTTTAGAGGATTTTGAAGTCCCACAGTTGAGTGTCGGCGATTTAGAAAAAATGCTTGCAAGTGATGATGTTATAGTTTTAGATGCTCGTGAGAAAAAAGAATTTGCTGTTAGTCATCTCAAAGAAGCAGAGTTTTATTCCAAACCTCTGAGCTCTTATAAGAATAAAAAAATTGTCGTTTACTGTTCAGTTGGCTACCGAAGTTCTGAGCTCACAAAAAAATTGCGAGATTTAGGTTACGATGCCTACAATCTCTGGGGTGGGATTTTCGAATGGAAAAATTCTGGGCATCAAGTCTATCGAAATGGCACTCCTACCGAGGACGTTCATACCTATAATAAATCTTGGAGTCAGTGGCTCACCTCTGGAAATAAGGTCTATTAGTACTTATCTGAAATTATCAAGAAATTGTGCGGTATCGCTTTATCGTTGACCTAACTCAACTGGTATTCAATAATTGAGACAGAGATAATAGCGATGATTTCAAGGAGGTAGAATGAATTTTATTGAGCTCGATAACCACGTGTCCCTTAATCAAGACTTTAATCAGCCTCGCACACTTGAACTCTTTACTCCTGAATTTTTATCGCTTCTCGCTGAACTCCAGAGTCAATTTTACGATCGTCGACAAAACCTCCTAGAAAACAGAAAACAACGCCAAGAAAAATATGACGAAGGTGAACTCCCTCAATATCTTCCTAAAAATTCTCCTGCAGTCACGAGTAATTGGGAAGTCTCTCCCATCCCGCAAGACCTGCTAAAAAGAAGAGTTGAAATCACAGGCCCTGTTAACGACACCAAAATGGTGATCAATATGCTGAGCCGAAATGATAAAGGTGCCCGGGCCGATACAGCGATGTTAGATTTTGAAGATTCGATGTGCCCGTGGTTCAGCAATGTGATCGATGGAGTCCACAATGTGATCGGCGCTGCTAGGGGGAATCTTAGTTTTCTAAAAGAGGGAAGTGGGAATAAAGCAGCTAAAAAGTATGAACTCGATTCCAAGGACATGGCAGGCTTGATGGTGCGAGTGCGCGGGCTTCATATGGAAGAAAAAAATGTACAAGTTGATGGCAGACCTGTACCTGCGGGACTTTTTGATCTCGCCGCTTGTTTTTTTCATACAGCAAAGACTTTAATTGAAAAAAATAAAACACCTAAATACTATGTTCCCAAATGTGAACATTTCGAAGAGGCTCGGTGGTGGAATGATTTATTTACCGCCTTAGAGAAAAAATTGAATTTGCCTGTGCCGAGTTTGCGGGCGACGTTTTTAATTGAAACACTGCCAGCGGCATTTCAAATTGAAGAAATCCTCTTTGAAATTAAAGAACACGCTGCCGGGCTCAATGTCGGGCGCTGGGATAAAATTTTTAGTGACATCAAAGTGCTTCGCAACCACCCTGATCGCATTGCCCCCGATCGAGCGACCATTAATATGAGTAAATTTTGGATGGACAATTACGCTAAGAGATTAGTGAAAATCTGCCACGCTCATGGTGCTTTCGCTATAGGTGGAATGAGTGCCTTTACCCCAGGGAAAACTCCTGAAATCAGAGAAGCGCAAACTAATAAAGTTATTGCCGACAAAACTAATGAAGCAAAACTTGGTCACGACGGTTGTTGGGTTTCGCACCCATATTTTATAGGTTATGCCCTAAGTGCCTTTAAAAAAGATCACCAATTGGATGTTAAATTGGAAGATTTTGATAAATACCCCGATCTCATTATGGACGGGCTTGGTCCTAAAACAATAGAAGGCCTTCGAACAAACTGTCGCGTCGGGATTGCCTACATGCAAGGTTGGAATCAGGGGATTGGCTGTGTGGCTTTCGATGGGTTAATGGAAGATCTCGCCACTTTAGAGATTTCCAGAGCGCAGACTTGGCAATGGCTCCATCACAAAATCACTTTGGATAGTGGAGAACAAGTGAATCAGACTTTAATAAAGCGACTTTTTGAAGAAGAATTTCAAAATATTGCAAATGAGTTTTCTTTAACGGGTGAGCTTAAAAAACAATTTGAAACGGCTAAGGATGATGCTTTTAAAATATTCACGGCCAGTGAACTGAAAGATTTCTTAACGATATAAGGAGGGCCTCAATGCAAACGGCAGCGGAATTAAAAAAACAATGGAATGAAAACCCTAGGTGGAAAGGGATTACCAGAACTTATTCACCAGAAGAAGTGATGAGATTGCGAGGAAGTTATGCAATTGAATATTCAATTGCTCGCATGGGGGCCGAGAGGCTTTGGAAATTAATAAACGAAAATGACTATATCAATGCGCTAGGAGCACTGACTGGAAACCAAGCTGTTCAACAAGTAAGGGCCGGTCTCCAGGCGGTTTATCTCAGTGGTTGGCAAGTTGCCGCGGATGCCAATTTAGCAGGACAAATGTATCCCGATCAAAGTCTCTACCCAGCTGATTCAGTGCCCGCCGTGGTGAAGAGAGTGAACAATGCTTTGAGAAGGGCCGATCAAATTGAAGTAAGTGAAACAGGAAAAACGACTTGCCACTGGCTAGCTCCAATTATGGCCGATGCTGAAGCTGGTTTTGGTGGCGCTCTCAATGCTTTTGAGTTGATGAAGGCCATGATAGAGGCCGGAGCTTCAGGCGTTCACTTTGAAGATCAATTAGCAGCAGAAAAAAAATGTGGGCATTTAGGAGGAAAAGTTCTCGTTCCGACTAAGCAATTTATTAAAACTTTAACAGCAGCTCGTCTCGCAGCTGATGTGATGAATACACCAACTGTCTTAGTGGCAAGAACTGATGCCGAGGCGGCCAAGCTTATTACCAGTGATGTGGATGAGCGCGATCATCAATTTCTCACAGGTGAAAGAACTCCTGAAGGTTTTTATAAAATTAAAAATGGATTTGAAACTGCAGTTGCGCGAGCTCTTTCTTATGCTCCCTATGCTGATCTTTTGTGGTGTGAAACGAGTAATCCAAATTTAAACGACGCTAAAAAGTTTGCCGAAGGTGTGAGAAATAAATTCCCGAATAAGATGCTTGCCTATAATTGCTCTCCTTCATTTAACTGGAAGAAAAATCTCGATGCTCAATCGATCGCAAAATTCCAAAGAGAATTAGGAGCTATGGGATACAAGTTTCAGTTTGTCACTCTTGCAGGCTTTCACGCTCTCAACTACAGTATGTACAACCTCGCACTGGATTATAAAGAGCGTGGGATGGCGGCTTATTCTGAATTACAAGAACAAGAGTTTGCTAAGGAAACCCAAGGTTACACAGCAACGAAACACCAAAGAGAAGTGGGAACAGGCTATTTTGATGCCGTTAACCAAACGATTACAGGTGGAGAGTCTTCAACGCTCGCTCTTAAAGGTTCAACTGAAGAAGCACAATTTTAATCTTTAAGGTGCCAGGCTCTTTTCGTTAAACCAATGCGTTTAATGCAGGTGTTTAACGAAAAGAGCCTGGCACCAATAAAAAAGGCCATCATTCGATAGCCTTTTTTATTTTTGTTCGACGACGACCTCTTTTTTGACTCCCTTTTTCTTTTTTTTAAGATCTTTTTCATTATAGGTTGAGATGAGAAAGAGAAAAAATCTAATGGTCTTCTTGTAAGTATTTTCAAGGGGTTAGATCAAAAATTAACACTATCAAAATTGCCAACCTTTCTTGGCAAAGACTTATTTTCTCTTCATTTTTTTCATTTCAGCTCAAAAACTGAAAGATTTACAGCATTCTTTTGGAAAAGAAGTGAGTTTGCTATAGATGCAGGAAAGATTCAAATAAAGGAAGATAAATGAAATTTGCAATGACTGGGATTTTGATTCTTATTGGTATCCATCAAGCGTTTGCCATTCACGGTAGCTATGAGTGTGAAGGGTATGGTCGAGGGATGACGACTTTTGGAAAGCTCGAGCTCTCTATCGAAAAAGGGATCAATGACGGCGTGGCAGATCTGAGTATGAAAACAATTGATAACGATGGAATTCACGCGGAATATTATGGAAGCGCAGTCCTTTCGGAAGTGAGTTTTGAAGAGCTCATATCTTTTTGGGAAGAAATTGGAGATTGGGAAGAATTAAATTTTGAAGGGCAAGAAGCCTTTATTGAATATGAAGGAATTATAAAAAATCTTCAAACATATAATAGGATGCTTGTCCATTTGTCTTTTGATACAACTCAGGAATCAAGAAGTTTCAAGCCATTCGAAGTCATACTCGTTATCGATTTTTTAGGTGGGAAGGACAGAAGAGAGCTCATGAAGCTCAGCTGCACTCGTGCCTACAACTAAAATATATTTTAATTGTTCAAACTGCTTTTCTATTGCTTTCAGCAATAGAAAAAAATTGTTAAAATCTTAAGCATGTACGAATTGATCAAATCTCTCCACATTATCTTTGTCGTGACCTGGTTTGCAGGTCTTTTTTATATTGTAAGGCTTTTCATCTATTTTGCGGAAGCCGATCTCAAAGGAGAGCCCGAGCGCTCAATTCTTAAGAATCAGTTTAAAATTATGCAAAAGAGGTTATGGCTTGGGATAACTTGGCCATCGGCTATTTTAACCGCCATTTTGGGTCCTTGGATGATTTTAGAATATGGAAGTTTTGATCGATGGATTCACATTAAGCTGGTTTTTGTGATTTTGCTTTATCTCTATCACTATTTTTGTCATCGCATATTTGCCGATCAACAAAACGATAAAATTGTTATTTCTCCCCAGGCCCTTAGAATTTATAATGAAGTGGCCACAGTCCTTTTGTTCACGATAGTTTTTTTGGCGGTTTTTAAAGATGATTTGAATTTTGTCAAAGCTGGGATTGGAATCGTCAGTCTTATGGGAGGGCTCTATGGGGGAATCAAGTTGTACAAGAGGATTCGTGAGCGTTAATTAGTAAGTTCATCGTAAATTTCGTCGGGAGAGATCCCAAGTTCACCTTCAATTTCGATATGCTGATCTTTCCAGTAGGGAGCAGCAAATTCCATAGGAGAAGGTTCGAAATTTAAGACTTTGGCCACCAACTCAGAACAGTAAATTTCATTATCATCCCACAAAAATTGATAGTCATAGGGTTTTCCAAGAAAGTCCAGCAGAAGACTTTCATCGATAAGAATTGAAGGATTATCAACAATTTCAACTTCAAAGTGAAGAAATCCAATATCTTTAAAATTTTCAATATACTCGACCCCATTTTTAGGAGAAGAATGGATCCAACCATCACCATATTGCAGGGCCACGTGAGCAAAACGGCCATTTTTTTCAAAGCTTAAGAGTTCTCCGTTATAAGAATATATTTGAAAGAAAGCGATGGTTGCTGCATGGCAAAGAGAAAGTGAAGAATACAAGAGGGTCAAAAGGCTAAGAATTTTCATGGACTCTTTTTCTAAAATCTCGTGAGCATTGTCTAGTGGATTTTGGGGATGCGAACTTTTTACCAAAAAAAAAACGGAGGGTTTAGCCCCTCCGTTCTTTGATTAAGAATTTATTCTAAGCTTACTTAAGGTGTTTGCTTACAATTTTAGTCATTTCGAACATTGAAACTTCGCTTTTTCCAAAAATTGGCTTCAATTTAGAATCGGCCATGATGTTTCTTTTGTTCTTTGGATTTTGAAGATTGTTCTTCTTAATGTATTGCCAAAGTTTTTTAACAACTTCTGTTCTTGGAAGTGGTTTTGCTCCGACAACAGCGGAAAGAGCGCTTGAAGGAGTTAAAGCTTTCATAAAAGCTGGATTAGCTTTTCTTTTTGCTTTCTTTTTAGCGGCTTTTTTCTTAGTTGCTTTCTTTTTTGTCTTCTTTGCTTTTTTCTTAGTAGCCTTTTTCTTTTTGGTTACTTTTTTCTTTTTTGTTGCTTTTTTCTTTGCCACCTTTTTCTTAGATTTCTTAGCGGCTTTTTTCTTTTTCTTAACTGCCATGGGGTTCCTCCTCATAAAAATGAATAGTAAAGTTAAGTCTTTCTATTTGTTAGTTTAAGCCAAGTTTTTCAAAAAGCGAAACATATTTAATAGTGCCGCTTTAAAAAAAGTGAATTTTTTTAGAGGGGAGAGTAAAAAAAGTTAGCCAAAATTTCCTTCCTGCAGAGAGGGGAAATCACTTTTTGAAATAAATTATATTTAAAAACTTGTCCTCCATCAAGGCCGCTTTGCCTAGGGAAATAGCCTTTTTCCTCAATAATTGCTTCCATCATTTCTCAAGTGGACCATGGAGTGGGACTGTTCATTGAGGAACATTCCTCCTGTCACCTCTGCTATCACGATGTGGTGATCGCCAGGTTTAATCACGTTTCGGGGCTTACAGATGATGGTGGATTTTGCCTCTTTGAGAGCAATTCCCCATTCACCGAGATCGATGTGAGGCATATTTTCTAAAATCTTGGTGCGATCAACTCCTTTACGGCAAAAATCATTAACGAATTCGTCGTTGTCTTCGCTGACCACATTTAAAGCAAAGGGTTCTTCTTTGTCGATAATATCGCTGCCTCCAGGGCGCTCGGGCTTAAGGCATAGGCTGATAAGGGGAGGGTCGAAGGATGCCTGCTGAACCCAACTGGCCAAAAAACCACGAACTTTATGACTGGTGAGATCCTTCGAGGTTACGATAAAAAGCCCCGAAGGTATGTGACCAATGACTTTCTTTTTGTCTTTTTCCATAGGACCACCTTCCTTTAAGAACTAATATAGAGGGGATTTCGAGGAAATGAATTGAGGGTTTATTAATTTAATGTGAAAAAAAGTACAAACGATTATTGAGTGTTCTTATGTTATTTTTAGAGAAAAGGAAGGATTCTATGCAAACACAAAAACACGCCCATAATCCCGATTTCACCATTTTTGTCTACCCGGACCGCCAATATGTGGAAATGGGGAAGGTCATGACTGAGCTTTTGACGACAGTTGATCAGATTTCAGATTTTGATTCCAAGAGACTGGCAGTAGAAAAAACTCTCATGGCGTTTTCTAAAGTCTTTGATACTTATAAGCAGTACCAAAAAGAATTGCAGTCGATTGACGAGGTTAAACTGAAGGCGCCTTGGGTCCATGCTCGGGCCATACGCAACCGCGAACTGTTCCGAGAAATAGAAATTCTAGTCCACGAACTTCCTCGATTCGCGAGAGAAGCATCCAAGCAAGAGCTCGTTGATCAGATTGAAAAAATGGCGCTTTTATTTAAAAAGCGTGAGGCCCATCAAAACCGCACGCTTTTTGACTCTTTTTATACTGAAATTGGAACTATGGATTAGTTATCCACTGCTGTGCTTTGGAGAGTTCATCATAGGGGAAGTGTTTAACCTCAGCATCGACGAAGTGGCTCCCTAATTGTGTCGCAAAATCGAGGAATTCGCTATCAGCGACTAGAGCAACTTTATCTAATTTTTTGTGATGGTCTTTTATAAATTCAATATGAGAGACAAAACTTCCAAAATCTTCCCAGCCAGGGAATTTTTGAGTGTGAATAACCAGACCTTTAAGATTATTGCCGAGTTCAAGCCAGCGATCGACTGCATGAGAGAGCAAATAGAAATTATCAGATGTTAGAGGAGCCTTAATTTCTACCTGAACGTATTGTTCTTGTTCGTTTATCTTGAAATTAAATCCAATTTCACCAGAGTTGAGCCAGGCCATTGCGTCCTCTAGTTCATTATTTTTAAAACCTTTAACGGTACAGGGGATGGCGTGACCAAAAAAAGTGGAAAGGTTTTTAAGCCAAGGTGTATCGGTAACGACGGCTATTCTAGAAAAAGTTTCTAAATAATGTACGCCAAGCTTGAAATCTTCCCAGGCAGCTGCAGGTGAAAAGTTTTCAAACTCAGTTCCAAATTGGAAGAGAAACTTGATCTTTTCCCCTTTTTTCCGAGCATCTTGGATGAGGGGGACGATGTTTTCAGTGTAGTCTTCTTTCGTTAGCGTTCCAACTGCTGAAAAGGCGACAATGTCTTGGTGAGGTGTGGGGATTTTTTTTAGCATAAGGGACCTCCTTGTTTTATTGATTCTAAAAAAGTGCGGTCATTATACACGAACTTTCATTAAATTTACAATTTTAGATAAAAATGAGGATAATAGGTCTGCCTTGAGTGCAAATGAAATTTCTAGGAGAAAGTTGAGTGAAAAAATATTTTTCTAGCTTTGAGATGTTGCTGGTGGAGCACCCTTATTTAAAAACAATTCTCTTAAGCTTCATTATTTTGATCATCTTTGGGATAGTTAGAAGATTAATTTTTAGGACAATAGACAAAAGACCGGGAACAAAGCAAGAAAAGATTGTCTTAAAGAGGAAGACATCTAGGATCATATTTTTTCTATTGTTTTTCTGTGTATTTTTCTTGTGGTTTACTCAACTTCAAGTCTTTTTTGTTTCCATTCTGGCGGTAGCGGCTGCGATTGTCCTGGCCTTTAAAGAGCTCATCATGTGTATTACCGGTGGGATCATGATCAACTTCGCCAATCTCTTTAAAGTGGGGGACAGGATTGAGGTTGATGCTCATAGGGGATTTGTCATTGAGAAGAGCTTGTTATCCACTAAAATTTTAGAAATTGGACCCGAAAAGAATTCTCAGCAAACCACCGGAGACATCATTGCCATTCCTAATAGCTTAATGCTTTCAAAAGCGTTGAAAAATGAATCCTATTTTAAAGGTTATTCCATCAAGTCTTTTGTTTTTAAAATTGCAGAAGAAAAAAGATTGGAAGATTTTGAAGAACGAATTTTAAAAGTAGCAGAAGCATTTTGTAAGACCTATTTACAAGAAAGCAAGAAAAGCATTAGTAAGTTCTGCGATAAGGAAGGATTACTAGTTCCTTCGATTGACCCGAAAACCAAAATTATCGTTGAAAATGGTAAAGACTTTTCAGTTTTAATCAAGCTTCCAGTAAAAAACACTGAGGTTGCAGATATCGAACAAGAACTGAATCGATTTTATCTTGATTGGTGCCGGGAAAAGTAGACCCACAATGCGCTGCATTTAATAGCGAGTTAAGAACTTCTCATAGACGCTTTTCTTTCAATGGAATATTCTTTTGTTTATTGATTTTGCCTTATTAAAACAGAAGGTATTTTTGATTAAACTCAACGTCTCTATCGACAAGCAGCCTGACTACACAACTTGTGGGCCAACCAGTCTTCATGCCGTTTATCGTTATTATGGGGATTTAATTGCCCTCGACGAAGTCATCAACGAAATTAATCAATTTGAGGAAGGTGGAGGGACACTAGCCGCTGTCTTGGGCAAACATGCCCTTGAGAGAGGTTATGAAGTTTCCATTGTTAGTTATAACATCAACATCTTTGACCCCACCTGGTTTAACCTTAGCTCAGAGCAAATTTGTAAAAAATTAGAGGAAAGTCTTAAAAGCCCAAATATCAATAGTAAACATAAATTTGCACTAAACCAGTATATTGCTTTTATCAAAAGTGGCGGGCAGTTAATTTTTGAAGATCTCTCAGGGAAGTTATTAAAAAAAATCATAAAAAAAAGGATTCCCATCCTCACAGGGTTGAGCTCAACTTGGCTCTATAGAGATAAAAGAGAAAATCCAGTAACAAATGAATACGATGATTTAAATGGTGAACCTGTAGGGCATTTTGTCGTTATTGATGGGTATAGCCGCAAAGAGTTTTTCATATGTGATCCCTATCACAATAACCCCATTAATAGTTCCCACCACTATAATATAGAGGCTACTCGGTTATTAAGTTCAGTCTTATTAGGTATCTCTTCTTATGATGGAAATCTCTTACTAATTAAGAAAAAAGATGAGTAAAAAAATAGTTATTGCCAATGAAAAGTATATCTCTCAATTTACGGCCCAAGGGTTAGTGGCCAAAACACCTATGCAGTATATCCTCGATAATCAAGAGGATAAGAGTAAAACTAAAGTTTTCAATCTTTCTTCAAACATGGGTTATCAGGAAAAAGGTTATTATGTTTCATTATTGGCCATGGCGAGAGGGGATAAAGTTTTACCTTCGGCAAGAACCATCCAAGATTTGAATAATAGAAAAATTAATAAAATAATTTCTGAAGAGATTACAAATTTAGCTCAAAAAAAATTGAAGAAATTAAAATCACAAAACTTTGAGTTGAGTGTTTATTTTGGGAAAAATGTTGCGACCGCCTATGATAAACTTGCTTGGGAGTTATTTCGAATCATTCAAGCGCCGATGTTCCGAGTTTATTTTGAAAATATTGGGCAGTGGCAAATAAAAAAAATATCGCTTCTTACATTGGAAACAATTGATCCCAAGCATCTCGATTTTTTGGCAAAAACGGCTAAAGACTATATTGATAGCAATAAATACAGTAAATCCAAATCGCATAGGTATCATTACGATATGGCGATATTGTATAATGAGAAAGAGGCCAATCCTCCCAGCGATAAAAGAGCACTTAAAAAATTTGTCAAGGCCTTTGAGCGACATCACTTTAGAGTGCGGCTTATTCAAAATGAAGAACGCCCTGATGTGAATAATTTTGATGCCCTCTTTATTAGAGAAACAACCAATGTAACACACCATACGTATCGAATTTCTCGAAGTGCCGATATCGAAGGTGTGGTCGTTATGGATGATCCCGATTCCATTGTTCGCTGTACAAATAAAATATTTCTTGAGCAGTTAGTAGAACGATTAAAAGTCAATCGTCCTAAATCTATAATTACAGATTCTAAAAGTCTGAATTTGCATCTCGATTCTTTGAAATTCCCCTGCATAGTGAAACAACCTGACTCAGCATTCTCGCAAGGTGTCCATAAGGCCACTTGCATGGAAGAATTTAAAAAATTAATGGCTGAGTTGTTTAAAACAAGTGAGTTGCTCATTGTTCAAGAATATATTCCCACAGATTATGATTGGAGAATAGGTGTACTGGACGGAGAAATTATTTATGCCTGCAAATATTTTATGGCCAAAGATCATTGGCAAATAATCAACCACAAGAACGGAAAAAATATTGAAGGTGACTATGAGTCTATTGACCCAAAGGATGTTGACGAAAAAATTAAAAAAGTATCGTTAAAAGTAGCCAAAGAAATTGGCAATGGCCTCTATGGAGTTGATCTTAAACAAAAAGATGATCAAGTTTATTTTATTGAAATTAATGATAACCCTAATATTGATGCTGGAGTAGAAGACAAACTATTAGGGGATGAGTTGTACGATAAAATTGCAAAATATTTTTATAATAAATGTCAAAACAGGAAAGGACAAAATGTCTCGTAAGTTTAAAGTTTTTTCTGTCTATGGGATTGAAGCTGAATATATAATTGTTAATAGAGACACATTAAAAGTTGCACCCATTGCAGATAAAATTCTTCAAGAGCTCAATGGCGGAGAGATTTGCAATGATGTGGAAATAGGGGATGTGTGCTGGTCAAATGAGTTGGTTAATCATGTCTTAGAGATAAAATTTAAAAAGCCGGAAAGTGATATAGAAGATCTCGATAAACTCTTTCATGAATCAATCCTCTCAATTGAAGAGCTCCTTCAAAAATACAATTGTACATTGATGCCAACAGCGATGAATCCCTGGTTTGACCCAAAAACTGAAACTGTTCTTTGGCCTCAAGAATTGAGAGAAATTTATCATTTATACAATGAAATATTTGATTGCCGGGGGCATGGGTGGTCTAACTTGCAATCAGTTCACATCAATTTTCCTTACCAAAGTGAGTCGGAATTTGTGTTCTTGCATTCGGCGATCCGCATAGTTCTACCTTTAATTCCTTTTTTGGCCGCCAGTTCTCCCTTTTATGACGGTGGGAAGGGGACTTTTGCCGATAATCGTTTAGCTTTTTATGAAAAAAACCAAATAAAAATTCCATCGATTATTGGCAATATCATTCCAGAAAATGTTGGGTCATTCGAAGAATATCATTCCATCTTGCGGAAAATATATGCTGATATCTCAAAGTATGATCATGCCAAAACTTTACAAAATCCTTGGCTCAATTCGAGAGCGGCGATTCCTAAATTCGATGTGGGGGCCATTGAGATACGCTTAATGGATATTCAAGAATCGCCCTATATGGATTTTGCAATTGCTCAGTTAATAATTGAACTTGTGAAGTTTGTTTATTCACTTGAAGATGCGAAGAAAAATGGAGGCGTCTTTACAGATCAATATTTGCGGGAAGTTTATGAAGCTTCCAAGCAATACAATCCAGAAATTAATCTAACGGGGTATTTTGATCTGTTTGGCATTGCTGAAGACAAAGGGAAATTTTCTGAATTGCGTGCAGGGTTGGTCGATAAATTTATGGATCGGATTCCACAAAGATATCATAGGGGCTTAAAAATTCTCAAAGAGCAAGGTTCCTTGTCTGAAAGATTGATCAAAGAGGATTTGAGCTTGGATCTCTATAAAAAAATTATCGATTGTCTTGTTAAAAACGAAGCCTATGAAAACTAAAATTCTCATTACCTGCGAGCACGCAGGGAATCAGATTCCCGGTTGGCTGGCCAGAGAAGTTGAAATTCCCCAGAAAACGTTAGAGAGTCACGTTGCTTACGATAAAGGGGCGATGAAGATGGCCAAGGAAATTTCCAGGCAATTAAAAAGTGATCTGTTTGTAAACAAAGTCACGCGTTTACTGATTGACTATAATCGCTCCATTACCAATAAACATGTTTGGGGCAAGTACTCTCAATGTCTTTCAGAAAAATCTCGGCTGCGTCTATTGAAGACGTTTATAGATTACAGGAATTCGATTAAAAAAAAATTACCTCGGGAGGGCATTCACCTGGCCGTTCACTCCTTTACGCCTAAAAAAAATGGAGTGCAACGAAACTGTGATTTTTCAATTCTCTATGACCCGGCCAGAAAAAAAGAAAAAGAAATAGCCAAGCGTTTAAAAAAAGAACTCATTAAAAGTGGAGTGAAGTGCCGATTGAATTATCCTTACCTTGGCAAAACAGACGGGTTGGCCACATCCTTCAGAAAGGAGATAGGTCTCAGTTACGTAGGTTTTGAGCTAGAATTTAACCAGAAAATTGTCAACGATAGAGAAAAAACTCAAAAGATTTTGGAAGTGTTAAAACGCAATTTTACAGAATAGAGTAAGGGTAGAGTAAGGGTACGTCCACACTTTTGGGACTTAGAGTAAGGGTACCCATTAGGCTTTGTAAAATAATTAATGTGATATTGAGCAGTTACCATTTTCCCCATTTTTTTACTGTATCAAGGTATGTATTTATTACAGAATTCCTTGTGCTTTGTGTTACCGGAGTTTACTCTTGCTCTTATTATTAAGCTTACGAATAAAAGGAAAATATTATGAGAAAGATTCAACTATTTATTACCACCATGCTTATTTGTTTACCCTCTTTTGCTACTCACACTGCTGAGTTGTCTTGTAATTTTAATGGATTTGCTGATCAACATTTTTTTGTGGCAGTTGGAGAATATGATGGAGCAGTCAACTTTACTAGTCGCTTTTATACCAATACTGGCGATTTTGATATCGTTGACTGGTACTACAAAGATGCTGACTGTAAAATCGACCACAAGAAAATGGACTACGAATGCAATAATGAAATTCCTAATTCATGGCGATCGAACTTCACTATTAAAAAAGTTGGAAACTTCAGAAGGGTGACCTATTTTGAGCAGGACTTATCTACTAATCGGTATATTATCAATATAGTTCAAGATATTCCATTAACAGACTGTAAAGTAAATTATTAATCAGAGCAGTAGTAAGAGTATAAAAGGAAATCTAAAAAAATGGAGCGGGTGATCCGCTCCGAGTTAACCTCTTGGTATTACTCGCATTTAATAAAGTTTGGTAAGTATTGGCAAGCAGAATAGTCTTGTTTCATATTTACCATAAATTGAATTTTGTGGTTAATTTGTAACAGAAGACCTAAGTCTTACTTAAATAGGGAAACTAGATTCCCTTTTTCTTCTGCTCTAGGAAGGACGATTCCAAGTTCCTCAGTGGCTCCTTGGGTGTCCTCTGCAATTAAGCGCAAATACCGCATAGTAGTTTTGATTGTAGAGTGACCTACGATCTTCATTACCTTTGCAAGTGGTACTCCTCGAAGGAGCATCTGCGTTATAAATGTAGCTCGGAGATCGTGGAATTTTATAGGAGTGATGCCAATTTCTTTACAGAAATTTTTAAGTGATTTAGCAGCATCTCCATATAGCCATTCCTTATGTTGCTCAAGGACTTTGTTGTCATTTCTAGACATTGACCTTAGCACCTTAAGAAATCTCTCAAGCTCGATTGAAATGGGAACATAGCGGTTCTTTGTACTTTTTGTAGGGCCAATACCATCAATGCGTCCCCAGCTTTTTGTAACTGAGATAACACGATTTTCAAAATCAATGTCTGACCAAGTTAGTGCTATTAGCTCTCCTTTTCTTAACCCAGTTAAAAGGGCCAATGCCCAGTGTGCATAGTAGCGATGGTTTTTATTCATGGCCTCAGAAAGTAGTGTGTTGATCTCTGTACGATTTAAAACTGCTTGAGGAGATTCAGGAACTTTGACTGTAATTCCAGTTGCTGGGTTACGCGAAATAATTCCGTCTTCTACCGCCATTGCAAATACACGTTTAAGTCTTTTTAAAACTCCATGACGGGCCTCAAGACTTGCTCCTTCAATCTTGTTATAAACAAGTGAATGAATGTCTGAGGGCTTGATCTCATCAAGTAATTTTTTACAGAAAAAAGGATGAACCCACCTGTTAAAATTAGATTGGTAATTAGCAACGGTACTTCCTTTGAATTGGAGTTTCATTCGATCGAGACACTTCTCTGACCATTCGATCCAAGTGCACATTTGAGGTTCTTCTTTTAAGCGCGTAAGTGCAAGCTTGAGATCTAATTCAATTCTTTTAGCTGCTGCAATCGAAGTGACGTTTCTCTTTTTCTTGTTAACTTGTTTACCGTTGATTCTTGAGGTAGCAACAACTGTATAAGTTGTCTTACCATTTTTTTGTTCAGTGTAGATTGGCATTTCTAAACCTCCGTTGGAAGGATTAGAGAGTGCAAATCATTTTCTCTAAATCTAAGACGGCGGCCAAATTTATAATACTTAACCTGTGCTCTATGAACGAGGATTCGTAAAGCGTTTGGTGTTAATCTTAAAAATTCAGCGGCTTCATTAGTATTTAGCCATCTGTTGTTCTCGTCTGTTTTAATCTCTATTAAATTTTCAAAGAGCGGACCTGTTTTTTTTGAACAGGTACTACATTTATTATAACGTTTTTCGTTTTGAAAGTAAGGGGTTTTATCAGCCATTTTTATTACCCAATGGTGCCAACTTCTCGGCGGTTGAGCAGTAAAAAAATCAACTTTAGGCGCAAATATTCTAATTAGGAATTCTTAATTTTGAGATAGAAGATCAATAAAATACGGCCCCGTGTCAAAGGGATAGTTTTTTAACAAGGAATTCTCCTAGACTGAGCTTCGTTTCAGATTTTTTGTTATATTCATCAAGTGCCATTGAGACGCGTTCCATTTCCGAGAGGCTTGTTTCTTGAAGTCGCAAAATTTCTTTTTGAGTAATTTTTGGTAGCGCAATTAAAACTAAGTCTTTCAAAATAATTTCTCTTCCATAAGATTTATTATTTGCTTCTCTTAATATGTTTTGAATTAACTCTCTTTGGCTTTCATCCTTGGACACGTCTATAAAGAATTTATTTTGGTCTTTAATTTCATTTATTCCTTGTCCTAGTGATTTCTTTTTCCTTCCTCTTTTTGATTTTGGCTCTTCATTCTTATTGTTTGTATTGCTTGTTGTATTTACTTGAAACTCCTCTTCTTTTTTTATTAGTTCATCATAATTTTCCATATATTAGCTCCTTTTCATTTCTAAGCCGCCGCCGATATTTTGTCCCTAGTGCTTGACCCCTTCCTCTCAATATCGTTGGGGGGGAGGGGTCAAGCGCGATCAAGGGACATTTAAAAGAAGGCGGCGGCGATAAAACATTAATTATTCTTATGAGTTATCAAAACTATTTTGTTCAATTTTAAAAAAATGAAGTCTTCTCAAAACGAAGTAAATTATGAAGACTTCTTGCTTTATATCTTAGACGCTAATTTATTGATATTTACGAGATGAGGCGCTTCTATCCATACGTCTTTTGAAACAAAATCAATTTTTGAGTTTAAATATGAATCTCTAATATATTTCATTGATCTCTTGATTGATCTTTCAATTCCATAGTTCTCAACAATAAATAAAATAGAATCAAAGTCTGTAGATTCACTATAAGCACTTATCATCTTATTATATCTCCAATTACTTTTAGCTGTTTTTTCATATTCAATTGCTGAAATAAATTTCGAGTCTTCTACTTTATGCCTTAGTACAATATCTGGATACTTTGATTCTCCTCCGCTTAAATTTATTTTAAAGTGTGGTGAGTTTTGAGACTTCATTTCCCTTTCCGTCATCCACTTTTCACAAATTCCTCTTTCCTCTAATTTCCAGACGCCAGCCGCTACAGTAACATCATGTTCAATTTCATGAGGGTAAACGGTGTGAACATGCTGCCATCCTTGTTCTTTAATCAATTTTGTTCCGAAAGAATCAATGACTAAGGCGTTATGTCCATGTCTACTTGTATGATATTTAAATATTTTTTTAGCAATAAGACCTTGAAGTTGCATTTGTCTCCATCTTAAGGTCCCGTGCGAAAAAAGCTCATACCAAGTATCTCTTTCCATCGATCCAACTTTTCCAACAAACCGGATAGCATTAATAACATTTTTTGAAATATTTCTTCCGTTCTTATATTTCACTAAGGGGCCTCCCAGCGTGTGGGTTCGGTGATGATGTATTCAAAATGTCCTTCGATATAGCGGTTGCCAGCGATTTTGCTTTCCACCCAAATGGCCTCAACTTTTGGTTGTTGCAAGGCTGGAGGAGCTTTACTTTGAATCGATTTTCTTTGAGCTTCTTTTCCTCTTAAATAAGCAATTTTTTTATCTTTCTCATTGCTCTCATAAATTGCAGCACTAGTTAAACCACCGGCTAATGCACCAACTCCAGCACCAATAATTACATTTCGAGTTCGGTATTTTCCTTTTTTACTAGGATCAATAATGCCACCAAGAATTGCGCCAGTCCCAGCACCTACTGCTGTACCAAAGCCTAGTGATTTTCCGAGTGAAGAACACCCAGTCTGTAAGGTCAAAGACAGAATAGTTATAATCAATAATATTTTGTTATTTGAATTTTTGTTATCCATAGTCTCTCCTGAATTTTTTTATGCTACATTATCAAGGGTTTTGTGAGATTCGTTAGTTCGTGGCACTTGATCATTTTCAGAAATAAGTGGCATTGTCTTTTTTTCTATTTTAGGGATAGGGATCGGTTTGAGATCATCAGTTTTATTGAATTTTATTTTAATCGACTTTACACCACGTTCATGAGGAATGATCATAATGGCTTCACCAACACCTAGTTCCTTTTTAAAGATGTTTGGATGAATTGAAAATTCTTCAACGTCTCGTGCTGACATATCTCCGCTTTTAGATACTCCTAAAATACTTTTCTTTTGTCGTTCGGTCGTTTTAGTTGCTTTTAGTGTTCCAATTACTTTAGAAAAGTATTCAGATGAATCGGGATCATTGCCTCTCATAAATACTTTAAGGTTTGTGTTAGTTAGAATTGAATTTGCGACGGGTTCACCTAGAACAGTAATATCACCCAGGGCTTGGTGAGCGAAAACAATACCTACATTAGCAGATCTTGATTTATTAAGTATTGAGACAAAACCTTCATAGAGATATTCAGAAAAGTCATCCAAGAAAACGCTGAAAAATCTTTTCTCTTTGCCTGAACCAAGTCGGTGACGATTGGCGACCGCAGCTTGCAGAGATTGGAGTACAAGCTTACCAGTAGCTTTTCCTAAAAAGGGAGAAAGCAGCACGGGTAATTGAAAATAAACAATTAGATTTTTCTTTAATGCATCATCAATTGTAATAGAGCAGTCTACAGGATTAAAAAGTTTTGCATTCTCACCGAAACTAAAGTGTCCAATAGCGGAAAGAAGTCCACTTGTGCGTTCTTCGCGTTCTTTATTCGTCATTGAGCTGTAGCGATGATACCAACGTTTCACCTCAAGGTCTTCAACGGCTTCAAGCATATCTTCCATCACTTTGGGCCTAGATATAGCTTGGTGAAGTCTTTGAAAAGTGGGAATTGTTTTTGAAGCTTCAAAAATACGCATCACTTGACTCATGACTTCGTATTGCAAACTTCTGTAGTATGGGTTTTCAAAATCAAAAGCATTGAAGACTCTTTCCGTGATTTCTTCGGCAGTTCCACCAAGCAGGGGATTAAATTGAAACGATTGATCCTGGCGACTTAAACTGAAAAGCCTAAAATCATTATCTCGTCCTGCTAACTTGGTGTAGGCCCAGAGTTTGTCGATTAGTGAATTATCAGCTTTCCCATCAATTAAGAGTAATCCCTTTCCTGAATGAATATCCTGTATGGCCCAGGGAAGAATAATACTTTCGGTCTTTCCAGCATTTGTAGTGCCAATAACTTGTGTGTGCATAGTTCTTTGGTTTGGCTTCACCCATACATCTTCTTTCTTGTCAGTCACTCCACAGTATACGGAGTCATTGGTTTTTCTTGTAATTGATTTTTCAAATAATCTTCTTTCACGAAAGCCTTTTAGCATTTTCCATAAAAATGAAAGAAATAAAATTAGTGTAACAATAAATAAGGTGATCGCGATAATTTGAACTCTATTGTCCATAGGTAGCTCCCGCATCTCGAAATGTAAAAGGTTGATTCAATATTGCGATAGTTTCAGATCCGCTATCTATTTCAATCCATTTACGTTCTTTTTTGAGATCTTCTGCAACTTCATTGGTTTGGTCTGCTGCTGTTTGAGCAATAGCATTTCGGAGACCATTTTTATGACCACCCTCATTTGATCCTAACATTCCCGTTTTCATTGAGCCTGAAGCATAAGCTCCAACAAAGCGAGTGATAGTTTGACCGATGGCATTTTTAATTCCCTCTGAATGGACTTGACCATTGATCCCTGTTTGACCGTCATCTCCTAGAGCAATTGCTGAAAACGGTCGCTCTCTTCCATCGGGTAGTATAATCGATTGCCAAGTAATTGATGCTCTCTCAGATTGTTCATCAAAAGTAGCATTACCTAAGACCTTTGCTCCGCGAGCGATGGCAATACCATTTTCTGCGTTCACATCACTTGATACAATTCCGACTATAGGGATACTGATTTTGGCAATCACGACTTTCCCAGTTAGGCGAATAACAACTTTTGTTCCTGCTGAAAGTTGTGTTCGTGTATCTGTTCCTCCTCGAGTCAAAATCATAGAGGTATTATTCTGAGATGAATTCCTTCCGTTGTTTGATTTTGTAATTGAGTCAGAACGGTAGAGATGATCTAGTGAACCGTGAACTTGCCTCATATTGACCTGAGATTCTCTTAGTTGTCGTAATGTTTCTTGGGTAGGGTCCAGTTCATCTTCAACTAAGACTTTTAAACTTCCATTTTGCGCCTTTTCGTGGAATGTGATTTGATCTGACTCTGCTTCTGGTAATAGAAGTAGTAAGAATATCCCAAGCGACAAAGTTGATATGGCCCAGATTTGAACACGATTCCAGTTTACATCACGCTTTGAGGTAAATGGTTTGGGCTCATTAAGAAAATAGTCTCTTAGATTCAAATTTACCTCCTTCTTTAATATTTCCACGAGGAAGGATTTTTGATTGTTAAATAAGAAGTATTTTTTCTTCGCATCTCAATTCGAAATGATTTATTCATTGTTAAATCTATTGATCTAATTTGTAGAACTCCTCTAATGTTTTTCCTCGGTTCTACTTCAAGAGAAGATAATACGAGACTATGAATAGGTCGGGTCTTTCGATTTTGGGTGAGCCAAAGCCACTCAGGTTCAAATGACATTTTTTTATTAGATGAAATATGAAATTCTACAAACAAAATTCCCCCTGTGGACCGCCCGAGTCGGGTAACGTTTAAATAAAAAGGTTCACGATGAAGATATTTTTTGTATTTAGTCCATATGATCTTAGGTAATTTTCTTTCAGGTGTAGTCGGTTTTGTTTTTGGTATTTCAAGATAAACAACATAGTCGGCATCAGACTGAGGAACGGAAACTAACTCTACATTAAAACGCTTCCAATCAGTGTAGATATAGAGATTACTTTTAGCTCCTTGAATAAGTGGTTTGATTGTAATTGCTTGATCTAGATATTCTACTTTAAAAGAATCTTGATCGCCAACAACAACACTATTCGGACGATCGGGTACTTGAATAATTGTGGCCAATCCAATACTCGTTTTGATAGTCACTATTTGATCTCCTTGAACTGGTACTTTTCTTACCTTTTGTGCAGCCATCAAGTGACAAGTTAAAAAAGTTAAAGTAAATGTGAGTAAAAACTTACTTTTCATATTACTCCTTATTCTTCACGTTCTTTAGAAATGTATAAACCCCAAGGGTTTTCTTTTGTTCTGCTCCCACTTTCAAATGTCAGCTCTAGTTTTAAATTCCCTGCCGCTTTAAGGCCTTGAATAGAGGTGATACGATCGCCTGTTATAATTGCTTTATTACTTTTTAGGTCAATTTCAATTTTGTTTGGATAAATGCTTTGAGATACAACTTTTTCAACTGAAAATGTTGATACGTTTGCAGTTGCATTTCTAAATGCATTTATTGCTTTTGGGTGAATAAATTCTTCGGACTCTTTAAGTTTTTTTATAACGTTACTAGGCTCCCACTGGTAACGTTTTTCAAGATAACGTTTTATTCCTTCTCTGATTTGATCTTCAGCTTTCGGGAGCATAGTTCTTTCTATTGCTTTTCCGTCAGGTCCCAATGTGATCACTATTGGTTCTTTTGTCATGAGTACAAAAATTACACCAAACGCCATAAAGACGAGTAAGAGAGTTGTAATTGAAAAGAATTTCAAAAATTGATTTGAATGAATTAGTTCTCCCACAGTAGTGGGCATAGTTGGCATCTTTAGTTTTACGAATTTACTTTTTTGCATGATTTTCCTTTTACCTTTTTAGAGGTGGTATATGTTTAGGTGTCGAGGGAGGCAATTGATTGCTTTGCGTTGGGGAATGAATTGATTGGTCATTACTTCTATTGCCCAAATTCATTTTCGGGAAGTTGTTTATGAATCCACGTCCTACATTACTAAGTTGCATTGCCTTTACAGGTGTTGCTGCCATCGCCGCAACTGCGGATGCACCAAGTGAAGTGGACATAGATTGAAGACCCTTACCAGCTAGAGCACTAACCATTAAAGGAGTCATCAGCATTGCACAGGCTATGATGAAGTTCATGACAATTAAAACAATGTAACTTCCCTCAGCACGGTAGGCATCTCCAAGAGAAAGTGAAGTCATCATGGCCCCTAAAATTGCCCAAACTATTTTCCAGCAAGCAACTTCAATCATTCCTTTGAAAAGATTTTTTGTGATCTGTTGAGTTCCCTCAAATAGATTAAAAAGTAATAAGAGAGGAGCAGCAACCATGAAGAATATCCAAAAGAAGTGATACATTGCTATGGTTAAATAACGAGCGATATAAAGTAGAAGATAACTAAGGAAGGATAGGGTTGCGATAAGTAGATCATTGAATTGTAAAATTACACTTGTCATCGAAAAACTGTAGCTATCAGACTTTTCTTGGGCCAAGCGTATCATTGTATCAAGACTGTTTATACTATCTATTCTTTCAGTAATTCCATCTGCTACCCATAAAATCATTTTGCTAATGTCTGGAAATGCTGCCAGAAGAATTGTTGCCACGACTGCTCGTTTTAAAATAGCCAAAAATTCAGGACTACCTGAAGGACTTTTGAACCATGCAACAACTACAGCAAGAGCAAAGAAAACAGGAAGCATGAGGTAGTACATTCTTACAAACTCTTGGTGAAGCTCTGACATGAGTGTACCTAATAGTGAAAAATCAGGCATTCTTACCTCCCTGAATCCACTCCAAGTGGACTAAGTTTTGTTTCTTTTGGAAGATCACCAAATGCATTTGATATGCCTTCGTATTGAGCCTTAAACTGAGTTGACTGGAGTTTTTCTTTTCTATTTGAAAGGGCCATGTTTTGGCCCATCATCTTGAGCATCATTGAATTTGTTCTTAGGACTTGTGTTGTCACTCCAATTAAAATTGCGATTGATTCAGCAGTAAGTTTCCCTGCCCCTTGTGGGCTAACATTTTGTGCATGTGAAATAATCCTTTTTGTTTCAGAATCAACATTGTCAGCATACTGGAATAGTGTACTATTCATTGCAATACTTTCAGAAACAGCTCTATCTTGTGCTCTTTGTAGACGATATTCACTCGTCTGAGGAATTGCTCCATAAAGATCTTCTATTACCCTAAGTACTTGTTCTGATGTTTCAAGACTGCCGTATAATCCAGGATTAAATTTAGGATTAATGATTTGTATTACTCGAAGCCCATCTCTAATCCCTCTGTTGATATCGCGCCATAAACTTAATGTATCTCTACCTGTACTGAATATTTGTTTTAGCTGATAAAGTTGTTGTATTGCTTGTGCAAGTATTTGAGTAAGGACAACAACATCACCACCCCAAAGATCTGCTTTTGCTGGTCTTGGTGTAACAAGAGTTAAAGAAAGTAGTAAGGTTACTATCATTTTCTTAATTATCATGTTGCCTCCTGGAAAAGATTTTCGTGAGCAATTCCATTTGGATAAGTTCTAGCTGCCTTCTTAATTGCTTCCACAAGATTTAATCCAGATTGTTGAAGTTCATTTATGTAATGATTGTCAGATGCATCAGAGGTCGATAGCCAGTATTCAAATGGACTAGGGAAGATGCGTATCACCTGTCGAGAGTCTCCTTCAATCATCAAGGCTTCAGAATATTCTCCTTTTCGTTGTTCAAGGGACTGAATAAGATTTAATTCTTGTTGATTTAGTTTCAGTGTTGATTTTAAAATATTTGAATCTCCACGCTGGAGAAGGATAAACTTAGTCGCACTATTGTTTATAATTGCAGATCCGATAGGACTTTCAATGATTTCCTCTACACCTTGAGTGATGAAAGTAATTCCTGAACCAGTCTTCCGAAGGGTTCGAGCACAATATTCCATAAAATTAGCGGCTGCATTTGATTTTAGTAGTTGCCAAGCTTCATCGAGAATAATTCTTTTTTTATTTACTTTATCTTGTTCAACTTGAGTGAGAATAAAATCAGTTAAGATTAATATCATCACACTTTGAAGATCTGGGTAGTTTGAAAGCCCTTTAAGATCAAAAGTACAAATCGGAGTGTCGGTTTTCAATGACCCTATACCGTCGAGTAGTTTTCCATAAGGTCGATTTCCCGTCCAAATGTAGAGAATCTTAGATATGTTTTGCATAGAAGATTCTTTACATAGAGCAAGTTTTTCAGATAGTTCACTCAAAACGGGAACGCGGTTGTCTTTTTTCTTTTCTTCATAAAGCTCAATAATTATTTTTTCTAAGAGAACACGATCTAGTTTTGATAGTTTAGTATTTTCATCCTCTACAATCATACTTTCTAGTACGGCAAGTAATGATTTTAATTTTTGGCTACTTGGCCCTACTTGTGGGTCAGGAATTACAAAGGGGTTGAGCCGATACTGATCAGATAAATTCATTTCTAAATATTGGCCACCTAGTGATTCAGTTAGTTTTTTGTAAGAGCCACCAATATCTATAATGTATACTCGTAAACCCCTTGCTAGCTCTTGTGTTAATATGCAGTTATTTAAAAAACTTTTCCCAGCTCCAGAAGAGCCCGTGACAAGAGTATTGTAATTAGGAAGTTTTGAATCAAAGGGATTAAAGCTCACTAGACCATTTAATCTATTTCTAAAAATAACAACAGGATCGTCATCACCTTCACGCGGGCCAAAAATAGGAACAAAATCAACGAGATTATTTGTTTTTAATTTTCTTGCACGTTCTATTGTTATAGGTGCAGCAGGAAGATTTCCTTTGAAAATTTTCCAAGCTCCAACTGTTTCTTCAAGTCCTTCGGCACCATTAAGAGAACGGAAACGAGAAAGTACCTCTCTGACTTGGCGGTTAAGTTGTTTATTTCCTTCTTCAGTAGCAGGAGCACGAAGTATGATACTCATTTGTGCTGCGTAGATACGCTGTCCTGTGCTTAATAGCTCTCGAATAAGCTCTTCTGTTGAATTAAGCTTTGTCTCACTTTCAAGATCACTTGCTTTGTTTCCAGAAGTTATAGCAAGTGAGTGAGCCATTTTTCTTTTCTGTTGTAGTTTTGCCATTTCTTCAAGTTGACAAGGTACTTCAAAGGAGAGAGTCAGATCATAGTGAAAAGGGAATCTTAAAAAATTAGAAAGTTGACCAGCAAAGGTTAACTCTGGCAAAGTTTTGAGGGTGATGATTCGGTGAAAATATGAATCTAAAGTAAATTGCTCAAAGCTTAAAATTAGATCACCAAATACAAGCTGCTCTCTTGGAGATTGTTCTGCTAACCAATCAGCTTTATCCAGAATTTCTTTTTCAAGATTATCTTTTTGTGGAGTAAAAACATCTGGTGTTGGTAGAATCCTTGCTCGTTTAGGATTCAAAGTTTTGTAGATGTGTTCTTGGATTTCATTAAGTTTCAGAATTCTCCCTGAAACTCCTATGGAATTAAAAGACGAAATAATTGAATCAACATTCTGGAAAAGAATTTCAAGAGTTTCTTCATATTTTTGAGTGGAAAGAGCCGAGAAATCCTCTTTCCTTTTTAAAAAGTTCAATTTATTTCCACTTGAACTAACAGTCCTAAGATAAATCGAAAGCTCAGGTCGATAAAGCTCACCGTTCTCTTGAGCTTGAACTAGTTTTTCCTCTCTGTATTTAGCAATGTTTGCGATCAGTGAATGAATCGAAGATGTCTTTTTCTCAGAATGTTTATTGATTGTTGCCGAGAAGTTAGATCCAACAGAGAGGCAGAACTGCACATTTGTATTTTCTGAAATAGAGTTCAAGACTCCTCGAAGCCCCATTGCGAGTTGATTTACTTTGTTGTCATCAAAGCATTCAATGTCGATTAGACTAAGTTTTATTCCCGTAACTAAAGATCCGTCATTTAAAATTAAATGTGTTCGGGGAGATTCTTGAAACTCCCAATAAGGAAGTTCTTCAGCGAGACTAGAAGTTGTATTATTTCTTAATAACATATTTTACCTATCCTTTAAATTTACGATAATGACGATCAACCCTGCCTGCCGCATAATATGTAGATCGAATTAAAAATTCGCCAAGATGTTGAACATAGTTGTCTGGACGACCTTTTTTTGCAAAATAGAGGAACAACGCCAAACTAAGCGTTGTTCCCCATACAAGTGGATAACGAAAGGAGGTTCCACCAAAAATCAAATTGGTTACCGCTAGATTAAAAAAGATTAACAACAAATCAGGTAGTTCATATCCAAAAAGTTTACTTTTCATTTCGAGTGCACGGGGTACATTCGTTGTAATTAGGCCTTTGTTTCCCATTTAATACCTCGCTAACGAACTGTTTGAGCTATAAAGTCTACAATCCCTTGTGCTCCAAATCCGATAATGCAACCAATGATCGCGTAAGCGATATGTTGTTTTGCATTTGGGTTTCCTGTAAAAAAGGAAATACCAGCAATTGCAATTCCAATCACTGAAAGCAAAGGAAGAATGACTCCCGTTAGTTTTGATTTGATCCCCATTAAACTAGTTTCCAATCCTGCGTGAGCAAAATCAGGAGTTAATACCCCAATGGCCGCAGTAATAGTGAGTGTTAGTAGTAATTGTTTCTTGTTCATGTCCTTTCTCCTTTTAAATTATTAGGCAACTGCTCGTGGTACTTGATTAATTGTTCTCTCATAAGGGGATGATGATTCTTCTGGGAAAATATTCATGAAGATCTTTTTTTCAAAAAGATCAAAATCTAATTCAATGACATTTTTTGCAGATTGAACTTGAGCATTGCCGACAATGTTCCAAAAGTATTTATTTTTTGAAGATTCAGATCTATTCGGTTCTCTGGTCATGAGAAGATATTTGGAAGCATCCTCTTTGCTTGGAAGTAGAAAGAATTTATCTTCCAAAAAAGTCCACAGGCGTAGTGTATAAATGCTTTGCCCTTCTCTGAGATAGGCCATACCAATTGTTTTCTTAGTAGTGCCTTCGTCAATAAATAACTGGAAGCGATAATAAGCCACTGATTTTGTTTGTTCTTCTAAAGTTTCTTTTAATGTTTTCATGTTTCATTACTCCGTATTTTGTTTGTTTCATTTTTTATTTAAATCTCAGGCGCATTTTTTCTTTCGTTGGGTATAGTCAGTTAGTGAATCCCAGTGACAATTTAAACAGTAGGGATGTTGGCTACTAATGTGTGTTACGGCATTACAGCGAGGGCAGGTGTGTTTCCTTCCAAAAATTGGTTTTAATATCTGTTCATCGTCAGGAATAAAATCACAATCATTAAGCTCCAATAGGTGAAGCTCTTTTTTTTCATTTATAAACTTGGGCATGTAGTGGCCGTCCATAATTGTTTCCTCCTCTTGAGATGTATGAATTGCATTCTTCGGGCTTCCTCTAAGTCAACTTCCATGCCACTTTTAAAAATAGGCGTGCATTTTATGTGTTTGTTTGTATTTTCAAGCAGAAGACGCGTCGCAAACGAAGTGATGAGTGCTTGACAGTGAGAACATTAACTTATATTTAGTCCACAAACATGTACTAAGGTACACAAATATGGACAAATAATGAGATGTGTAATTATTGAAGATGAGAAGCTGCCAAGAATTGCTTTACGTGGGCTACTCAATGGACATGAAGTAAAAGAAGCTCAGAGTTTTAGCGAAGCAAAAGAATTGTTATCAACGGAATATTTTGACGTCGCTTTCATTGATCTTGATCTAGATAAAAAATTAGCTGGTCTGGAATTGGCCCAAATCGCTAAGTCAAAGGGAATTTATAGCATTATCACAACAGGCCATACTGAAAATGAAATTATCCATAAAGCCTATGAACTGGGTTGTCAGGATTATCTCACTAAACCCATCACCGAAAAGGCACTTAACATTGTTTTAAAGCGACATATTGCTTTTGATAGTGAAGATCGAGTGGATTCACTTATCTCTAAAAATTATATTACTCAAGATCCGAAAACTTTAAATGAACTTAATATTATTAAAAAAATAAGTCTGACAGATAAGCCCATTTTAATTAAAGGTCCAAGTGGAACTGGTAAAAGAGTCGTTGCTCATATTATTAGGGAAACTTTAAAACTACCAAAGAATAAGTTTGTTGAAATTAATTGTGCTCAATTCTCTGAATCATTGATTGAATCTGAATTATTTGGTCATAAAAAGGGTGCATTCACAGGAGCGGATCGTGATAAAACAGGATTATTAACACAAGCTGATAATGGAGTGATTTTTTTAGATGAAATTCATTCACTTACCAAAAGAGCACAACAAAAACTTATGAAGGCAATTGAGGAAAAGGAATTTTTTCCTGTAGGTTCTTCAAAGCCTATACGTTCCAATTTCAAAGTCATTTGCGCTACTTGTGAAGATCTCATTGCGCTTATAAGTGAAAATAAATTTAGACCTGATTTTTACGCTCGAATTAGCAGTATGCAATTAGAGTTATTCCCACTCAAAGATCGTAAGTGCGATATTCTTCCTCTTGTGAAATTTTATAATGAAAAATATTCTAGGAAAATATCAATAACTGAAGATGCTGAAAAAGTATTGCTAGGGCTAGAGTGGGTGAATAATACTAGGGATATTGAATCTCTGGTTGAGTATTGGCATATTCATGGTCTTGGTATCATTTCACCAAATGATATTCCTAAACATTTTAAAACTGCTCATTTAGTAAATGAGTCAAGCAGTCTGAGTAAAAGAGAGATCAAAAAAATTCAAGAAATGGGAATGAAAGAATATCTTGATGTTCTTAGACTTCAAATTGTTGAAAGTTTCGTTGAAATAAGTAACGGAAATCAAAGAGAAGCTGCCGCGATGTTGGGTTGTTCTAAGCAACTTGTCGGGAAAATATTAAACCAGAAAAGAGATTCAAATTTCGAGAGAGGATTTGAAGGGGAGAGCGTTTATGAAGAACATATCCAATAGCCTTGTACATCGTTTTAACAATCAGTTTACGACACTTGTAACTGCCTTAGATGCAATAGGTGCAAACTTAGAAAATTCAGAATATCTAAAGGAAATTTACGGTGAAATTGTGAGCAAGAAAGATGAATTTCAAGAAACGCTTATTGAGATTAGAAAAATCTTGGAAGAAAGGGAGAGAATATGAAAATTAATCATCTAATTATAGGGTGTGAAGATATTGAATTATCGAAAGAATTCTATTCATCAATTCTAGGATTCAAACATGTGAATAGCTTTGTAGATACGGGAACTAAAAAAGAAGGCTATGTTTTAATTAAAGAACAAGATACAGAGCTTGAAATACTTCTTGTTCCATTTAATGAGGAAAGGCTTCCGAGTCCTCAGCATATTGCATTTGAAGTTGAGAATGTTAATTTTGAAAGTATCTTAAAAATTGCAAATGATAAGAAGCTTGATGTCAGAGCAATGCCGCCATTAGATTGCAAAATTAAAGGTGTAGGGACAACGGAAGTTAGAGGTAAAAAATATGAGAGATTTTATCTCCTTGATCCGAGCAGGATAAATATTGAGCTAATGAGGTTATGTTAAGAGTAATACTTATTTCATTATTCACATTTTCACTGGTGGCCCATGGTAATGAGCCTGGCTCGTTATTAGTGGTTTTTAATGGGCAAATTAAAGAAGTTTCATTCTCAAAACTTACTCAAGTTGAAATTTCAGCAATCAATTATCATCCCAAGTTTAAAGAGCAAGGGGAAACTAAATATAAAGGCTATTTGATTAAAGATATTTTAAAAAATATTGCAATATCACCAGATCAGTATGTAACAGTTGTCGGAAAGACAGGGCAATTTTCTATTGAGTTAAAAATCAGTGAATTAATGGCCAATAATAATTTAATCGCAACTCATATCAATGGGAAAGAGGTTGCTACAGAGGATAATGGGCTACAAATAATTTACGATACAGAAACCATTGCACGTTATCCCCATCTAAAACAAAGACAATTTTGGTGCTGGTGGGTTAGGAGCATTATCTTAGATGAAAAATACTCCCCGAATATAAAAGCAAACGACAAGAAAGAAGTTTTGAAAGCCGATTTTCCATGGCCAATACCGTATGGAATTAGCTCTGGACCTATCAAAAATTCACCTGAAGAACGAAAGGGGATTTTAGTCGAAAAATTTAGCTCAATAGAGCTGGAATTGCTAAATGGTAATCATTACCGATTGAAAAATGATGGGAAAACAAAGTATTTTCTGGCCGACAAAATTTCAAACAAGATGGGAGCGGCAAGCCTTCATCAAGTAATAACAAACCAAAATAAAGTAGACTCAATAGTAAGTAATTATTTTTATGTTAAAAGTTTGAAGGTGGTTAAATGAACTTCAAGCAACAAAAGCGAACACTACTATTTGGAACAATATTAACGTTGATTATATCTAGTGCTATTTTTACCTATTTTATTCACCACAATTATGAGTCTACAAAAATTCAATTAATTGAAGAAAAACTAAAGGGAGATGCTAAATCCATACTTCCGCATCTATACCATTCCGGAAATTTTGCGTGGTTTAGGGATAGTTTAGAGCAGTATCAAAAATTAGGATTAAAATGTCTCAGTGTAATTGGTCTAGATGGTAGATTAATCTGGGGAGACACTCCTTGTGATCTTAAAGTAGAAGCAAAGAACTACTTAGATCAAAAAGTTTTCGATATCTCTTATAATTTACCAAAATTGACTACAATAGGGTCGATAAAAGCCAATGCGGCCAGCTTCACGATATTTTTTATAGTTGTTTGCTTATTTCTTGTTATTGCATTTAAAGTGCTTTCGATTATTAATCGAAGGCATTTAGAAACTCTTGTTCAAATCGAACATGTTAAAGGAATCAATGAAGCAAATGAAAAAATATTAAGAGTTACTAAAACTCTAAGCCATAACTTGAAAAGCCCTCTTGCCGCCTTGAAAGCACTTAATGAATTGGCTTCGGATCATCTAAGTGAAGATGAACGAGAATTGCTGGAGTCTATCCAGTC
The DNA here is from genome assembly GCA_020635135.1 of Halobacteriovoraceae bacterium. Classification (GTDB taxonomy): domain Bacteria; phylum Bdellovibrionota; class Bacteriovoracia; order Bacteriovoracales; family Bacteriovoracaceae; genus JACKAJ01. Next base: position 12,027 of record JACKAJ010000015.1, on the reverse strand, counting down.
CAATATCGATTCAATGGCCACTCGATTAATAGAGCAGGATATGGATGAAGCACCTGTATCAATCGTTAATTTAAGTGATGTTCTTGAAGATATCGTTGAAGTAAAACGGCTCGAATATGGTAAAAATCAATTCGTCGAGATTAGACCAATCATTGAAAAGAATATTCTCTCTCTCGTAAATAAGGATGAGTTCTCTAGCATTATATCGAATATTGTAAATAACTCAGTAGAAGCTGCAAGAGAAAACAGTTTTATTGTTATTGATATTGTGATGAATACGAAGAATAAAGAATTATTTATAGAAGTAAAAGACAATGGAAAGGGGATTTCAAGAGAGGAGATTACAAATTTGTTTGAATATGGAAGTACAACAAAAGAATTAGGAAAAGGTTGTGGCCTTTTTCATGCAAAAAATCTTCTGACTGCGTGGAATGGAAGTATAGAAATCGATTCCGATCTGAATAGTGGCACAACAGTATCGATTAAGTTGCCACTGTGTCAGAGCGCGAAAGAAATAGTACTTATAGATGATGAGCCACTTAATATTTTGTCGTGGAAAGGGATGGCAAAGAAAAATAATATTGGATTTTGTGGTTATACCGATCCAGTTAAATTCTTCGAAAATCTCCCTGAAGAAAAGAATAATACGATGATCTATGTTGATTATGATTTAGCTGGGATTGATGGAGTTTCAGTTATTAAGAAAATTAAGCGACTGGGATATTCAAACGTATTTTTGGCCACCGGGCATAGCGAGCATATAGAAAGTGGGATTGCTCAGGTAGGTAAGGAGTTTCCATTATGATTATTTCTATAGGTTCAAACTGGAATTTACGCTACGCCTTACCTTCCTTTTTTATACATTGTTTAACACTGTATAACGCTTGTCATAGAAGGGTTAAAAAAGGACTGGTTACTGTTATGCCTACTAAAGCGGTTAGATTCACAGATAAGGAAGATAAAGCAATTAAAGAATTTCTAAAGAAAAATCCGAACTTCGATTTTTCTATAATCGCTAGAATGGCTATTTTAAAATGTATTGAAAAACCAGATATTAATTTAATACCTATAAAATTTGTAGATAAAAACAATACGAGCAAAGAAGATTCAATGATGGATAAGACTGAAGTAATTGACAACATGAACGTTATAAATATGCCTGGAGTCGATGTTAGTTCAAACATTGGAAATATTCCTACACCAAAAAGTAACAAAATTATTCTTCAAGCAGAGAAGCTAAATAATCTTTCTAGGTATGAATAGTCTAAAATCCAGAGGGGATCTTTTCGTGTTTAATTGAAGTAGGTTTACCGATACCGCTTGGAACTAAATCATTATCTCGCATCCATGCAAGTGCAGTAATCAATCGATCCCTTTGAAATCGCTTTTTTGAATCATGCCAGTTGTTTAAGAATTCATTTATTATCAATTCATCACTTAAACTATTGCCCTTTGAAATAATAAGGTCGTTCCAGCAAGCGTATAGAGTCGCAATAATTTCTGATTGGTCTGTATTTAAAGGTATGATTCTATCGAGAAAAGACATTATATTTTCATATTTATCAAAAAATATTTCTTTGGATTTATCCAACATATAATGTATATTCTGAGAAGGTGAATATTTAATTCTTTCTTCCTTATTTTTCTTAACATTTATTGTTTTAAAAAATGAATATTTATCACCCAAAACTTCTAATCCAATTTTATCATTATAGATAAGCCTTTGGTCTAAAGGGCCTGCTGCTTCTCTAACATAGTTAGCATCCATTTTCAAATTCAGATGAGAATCAGCGAGGTAAAATATTTTTGCAAGCTTTACTCTCCCGAGAGTAGGGTCATTTTTTGATTTATCAACAACAATACTAGCTAATGCTAGTCTCTTTTCTAGTGTCGATTGAAATTTAGTTTTTGGAGATATTATATTCTCATTTAATAAATTACTTTCAATTTTCTCTATTAATATTTTAGAAAATTCTGAATTTTTATCTATTATAGCTTTAATTGCATTTGACACGTTTAATCCAACGAATTTTATTTTTAGCATTGTTGAATCATTAAATTCTCGCTTATTTTGAACTAGGTTTCTTACTATAGGGTCAATATGTAATTTAGCGGAACTGAAAACTAACTCTGAAACTTCATAGTTTTCTAAATCTCTACAAGGAAATATAATTGAAAATTGAACTTTTTTATTTGATAAAGATGGGGTTGGTCTTAGACTCATAATAAAAGAGAGGAGCTGATTTCTGTCATTTCTACCAAAGGAAACTAAATCTATGTCGTTAGAGTCATTATTAATGTAAGGAATTCTAAAAGGTTTGTATTTACACTCTAAAACAATATAATTCTTTTCATCTTCAATAACAACATCGGGAATTGAATACTGATTTGCTTTTTTTACATCATCATCAAACATTGTCTGATTATTTTTCTTCCACAATGCTCCACCTAAAACATTTTCTCTTGTTTGTGAGTGAACACCAGTATTTGGTAAATTTGTAAATATTTTCAATACTAACGATTCAAAAAACTTATCCATTTTGAACTGATATGAGATCCCTGCGTTTTTTGAATATATTTTTGAATCAAATATTAGATTTTCCGCAAAATCTAGTAAGCTATTAAAGCTTTCAAATTTCGGATTTCTTCCTACCCAAGAGCGAGCTTCTGCAAGTAATTTTTTGTTAATACTAATGGCATCAACATCTTTTAACTGATTAAGTATATTTTCAATGATTATTAAGTTCTTCTTACTTCTTAATAGTTTAGTTAATTGCCTAACAAATGATTTTGTAAATAATAGTATCGGAATATTTTGTTCAAGAGTTGTAAATTCGCAAGAAAAGTTTAATGGCCTTGGGCCTTTCTTTAAGTCTTTAACAATACACCATTTACCTTTAATCGATTTTTCCTCGCTTTCAATGTCTTGCTGGAAATTAAAGCTTATTATAAACTTTACTTTCTCTTCGAGATTAAGCAAATAACTGTGCATTATTATATCTAGAGCACTTGTACTTTTATTGTTACCTAAATCAATACTAGCTTGCCTGAATGACTTTATTTCATTGATTAATTCAAAAAAGTCGCTTAGAGAACTATTTGATTTATTTTCATTAAGTAGGTCTTCATGGTTCTTCAAAAACCAAGGAAGTACCAAAATTGGCTGTCCTCCCTGTAATTGGAAAAGACCAGATGTATAGAAAACTGAATATCCCTTATTAAACTTTGCGAGTTTTGGAAATTCTTGTAAGAAACTTATTTTAGCTTCTTTAGTTCCAATATTTTCTTCTATTCTCTCTCTCTCAAAAGCAGTTATCATTTATATTATCCTGCTTTTTTCCATGGAAAATTATCTGCTAATGGTTGTAAATCTGATAAATATCTAATTAAGAGTTTGTTTACATCATCACCAGATATTAAGTAAATATCATCTTTTTTTACTTTTGAAGATTCACTTGCAAAATTATCACAAAATTCTTCAAGTTTGAATTCACCAATAATTTCTCTAATTTGACTATGTAACTCATTTTCCCATGTTTGTTTTAGAAAAAATCGAACTACTTCTCTTGGGTCTGCCTTTGTGTTTTTACTTATTTCAAAATAAGACATCCGTAAAAGTTTTAGAAGGTAAGAATGCCCAATATGATTTTCTTGAGAAATTCCAGTTTCTTTTAATGCTCTATTAATTACTAAGAAATGATTTTTTATACTTGTTAAAAGGTTGTCATCAAAAACGCCTTTGGAGCGTGTTTTAAATTGTTCACTATCTACAATCTCAAAAGCGGGAGGGAAATATACAAATGTAAACCTTCTTCTAAATGCTTGGTCTAAGTTCATTAAACTTTTGTCTGATGAATTCATTGAGCAAACGATGTGTAGATTAGGTGGAACAACAAAATCTTGCCTTGAATATGGAAGGGTAATCTTAGCTTGTTCTTTTCTCCCATATCTTTTTGTATCTTCAATTAAACTTAAAGCTTCTCCAAATATCTTGGCTGGATTTCCTCTATTTAACTCATCAATGAAAAGAACAAAATCAACATTATTAACATCATCTATTGAGTACCACTTTACGGGATATACTCCTGAGACATTAGGCTCAATTCCTTCAGGTACAACTAACTGGTCATCATGTCCACTACCTGTATGAAGAACTTTTTTATCTTTGTAAGTCAAAAACCCTTTTCTATCCTCAAGCCTATAAATCCCAACTAAAGATTGAGTGTCAATTACCCATTTTTTTGTGACGTTACCATTCTGATTACTTTCTACTAAATACTGAACATTCAAATCAATTCCATACTCGCTCTTTTCCAAATAAGCTCTAGCTAATTGTGATATTGCTTTGAAAACCCCAGGAACGACCAGGTAATTGACATCTGATTTTTCGGGTGTTTGAATTTGAACAGGCCGAAGACCTTCAAAAAAGTCTTCGTAAGAAAAAGATGGATGAAATTGTGTACTGTAATATTGGTTCTTATTAGTCGATAAAATTTCTTCAGGATAGTCAGAAAAGTTTAAAACTTCTGGATCATTGATTATCCCTTCTCCATTAATCAACTTATTTGCAATTATAGCTGCTGATCTTGTTTTTCCAGTTCCAGGTGGCCCATATAGAATTAAATTATTTGAAGTTGGGTAGCTTGTTTTTTTAACTAGCTCATCATCTTTTGATTGAGTATTTGAAGATTTATTCTTAGGAAACTTTACGAATCCTTCATCATCAATTCCCTTTGTTGATCCATCAATTAGATTAATTGTGCCTGTATTTAACAAATCTAGGTAGTAACCTAGATTTTCTTCTAAGAAGCAGTGACTAAAATAATTTTCACTCTTAGCAATTTTTCGGACAAAAACTTTGTTTTTATATTCATCAATTTGTTCTTTAAATTTATCAACAGCCAAAAAAACAGAACCCTGATTAGCTGATTTTTCAACCTTTTCTGAGGCTGCTACAAGAATACACTTTTTATCTTGTGCCCAACCTGCATAAATATATTTTCCTTTAAGTTTGTCGGCGAGTTCTTTTAGTTTGTTCTTCTGTGAATCTATAATTTGAAAGTTATATTCACTCTCTGGGTTTCTACTAGATGGAGTTAATGGCTTAATGAATAAAACATATGTTTTACTATTTCTTTCAAATTTTATAATTACAAAGTCTTTATAGTCCTCGCCGTAACTTGTTGTAGATACAACCTCACAGTCGTAATATTTCAATGTATTAAACAATAGCCCATAAATATCATTTGGTGTAATTCCAGACCTTGCCATTATGCTGCAACCTCTGTGTTTGATTGCTTAATATACCAGTGACCATTTTTATAGTTCATGCCACCATTTTCACAAATGAAATTTATTCTTTCAATTGTCAGCTCTCTTAAATCAATATTCTTTTTAATAAATTTTCTGAGTAGCATTGAGTGTAAAAATGGGGTTGTTCTATGTTCCTCGGTAAACAAAGTGCTGTCTTGTCGAATTTTTTTGGGAAGATCAGCTAAGTATTTTTGAATTTGATTGTAGATAAAACGATCATCTACTTTTTTCCTTGATATTGATTTTACTTTAGAGTCTTCCAATGGTTTTCTTACAGTAAGAACTATATCAAGATTTGTAACATTTTGAATTCCTTTCTGTCCCATATAACCCTTAACACTTTTTTGATCCTTATCAAAAAAAGTGACCTCTTCAACTTGGAAACCAGCTTTTACAGCACTATCAAGAAAGCCTGCTAAAATATCATTGTCTGAGTTATTAAAAACTACTGATGCCCATTTACCACTCTTTAGAACTCTAAACATTTCACTAAAAGCAGAATCCATTAACATATGATAATCTGATCTTGTTTTCCCACCATCCTTTGGTTTTCTTGAACGGTTAAAAAGAATTTCTTTTGTATCATCAGTAAGTTTGTTCAACCATCCTTCCCAAATTACATTACAGTCTGAGTAAAATATATTTCCCCCAAAAGGAGGGTCAGTGAAAATATAGTCTATACTAGAATCGGGAATTGGTTTTAAATCTGTAGCACTTTCATTTAAGTGACAAGTTTGAATATTTCCAGAAAGTAAGTCCTTTTTAAATATATTTAAGGAGTAAAACTTAACTAGCTCATTAACTTTCTTTGTAAGAACTTTAAAAACATTACATTCCGCTGAAATCTGAGGAACATATAAAGTACCTGTCAATGGCCTCATTCCACCTTTAACATTAAATCTTCTCATTCTGGTTGCGTGCCAAAATGTATTAGTACAAGCAAACTTTAAAGCCGCCTTAGTTCTTTCACATTTCAACTTATCAATCTCATTCCATATCTGAGAACATACATTTAGATTTCTTTTTGTATAAAAATCACTAACTTTAGTTATACCAAGTTTCGCTGGCCCCATTGTCATCATTTCTCTTTTTGGTGAAATGTCTTGCGTTGGGTACCAAGTTGTAATTCGTTTTCTTTCCAACTTACTTAGTATTTCTCTATCAAAGCTAGTCATGTTTCTTTCACTACGCTTCAATCTATTAGTTTTTGGACAAGTATATTCATAAATAAGGTAAGTTGCCTCGCTTGATTTTGGCGATTTAAAATCCTTTCTTGAGTGGGTTGTATTACAATGAGTGCATTTAAAAGATTTAGCCATTTTCCCAGTTTTTGGATTCATGGCAACTTCCCATAAGTTTATCTCTCCCTCGCAATTAGTACATTCATTAACTTCACTCCAAATTGCAGTAACAATCTCTGCTTCTACAAACTGATATACTTTTCCATTTTGCTTAATAGAAAGTATTCCATTATTAGATTTTGCCTTTGAAAGCTTATCTAACTTTATTGTATTAAGTGGAAAATTTTTATCTAAGGAATGATATGTTTTATACATATCTGTTCTAAATTTACTTAATTTTTGTAGTATTTTATTAAATTCACTCTCTAGCTCATTCGCATCTACAGGGTTGTTATAGTTATATGCAATATGTGTAGCTGCTGTCCCAAGATCATTTAAGATTACATTTCTTTGTTCACCACTATCAGATGTAAACATTCTAACACCTAATCCTGTCATTCCACTTCCACAAAATGGATCAAGTACGACATCACCCGGCTTAGTATAATGTTTTATAAATGGAGTAATGCCTTCTGGTGGAACTTTTGTCGGATAAGAATGTGCATTATAAGTAGTTGTATCTTTTTTTGTTCTTATACTTTTTGAAAATGCTTTTTCAACTTGAAAATCTTCAGCATCTATTGCACTCTGATTTAGAACAAAATCTACCTCTTCTTGTTTTGAAATATAGTATTCCATGATTCGGGATTCCTTTCCCATATTGCAACTCCTTTACTGCTGATACTTTATTGTACCTTTTTGCGTGTATTTACAACAAGATAGAAGAACAATATTCCTATACCTTGGTATATTCTCGTAAAAGCCGTTGAAACCAAGAATTAGCAGACAATTGACCTGTTTACAGACAGTCCAAAGTTGAGAGAACTAATCTATGATGACTACAAGCTAGTGTATTCAAATGAGAGCGAGTTTTTAGGGCAATTATTTGTATATGCTTAAGACATCGAAATTATAACTCCAGATCCACTAAGGGATTCATTCGTTAGAAAGGCCGTAGATGCAGTTAAGCGTAACAAGCTGTTGAAAGTGGCTTAGTCCCAATATTTGAGACTCTTTCACCTTAGAATTTGCAGATGAATATAAAGTACCTTGATTACGAAAAAATTTTTAATCTGCTCTTGGATGCGAATTCAACGGAGGAATTGATCGCTGAAATCTGCCTATTTGAAGTAGAATGCTTGTTTTACGAGCTAGGCGAGGAGTATAGCGAGAGTCAAATAAAACCATGAGGATCTCTTAAATCAATCTTAATAGAGACTCAACATTAGTAAAAATTACATTATTTCAACAGGTTAGGAGAGGAATGAAAAACAGGAAAGGCAAGCTGGATACTCAAGTAATTGCCGGATATTCCGATAGTAATAAAATGCGATATTTAACTAAGTCTCGATTCAAAATTGCTCTTGAATGCCCTACAAAGCTTTATTACAACGAACATAAAGACAAATATGCCAATTCAAAGCTTGATGATCCTTTTCTAGAGGCTTTGGCCAAAGGAGGATTTCAAGTTGGTGAACTTGCGAAGTGCTATTATCCCAATGGCCATGACATTACTGAACTAGATTATGAAACATCCGAGAAAAAGACATTAGAGCTTTTGAAACTAGATGAAGTGGTTATCTTTGAAGCTGCTATAAGATATAAAAATTTGTTTATCAGAATAGATATATTAGAAAAGAAAGGAAATACGTTTAATTTAATCGAAGTTAAATCAAAATCCGCTCATCCACAAGAATTTGAAGATGAATTGTGGAACTCCAGAGAATTAAAGCGGGGTATACACTCGCTTAAGAATGATTGGAAATCCTATCTTTATGATGTTGCATTTCAATCTTTTGTTTTAAAACAAGCTTTTCCTGATTACAGAATAAATAATTATCTCATGTGTGCAGATAAATCCAAAGTCGCAACTGTTGATGGCCTTAATCAAAAATTTGTTTTGGTTAATAATAAAGGTCGAACGGGAGCTGTACCTAAAGGTGATATCTCAGAAAAAGCACTTGGTGATCAAATATTATGTAAGTTACCAGTTAATGAAATTATAGAAATTATTCACAATGATGAGGAAATGAGTGAACGATTTGATGGCAGAGGATTTGAAGGAGCAATTTGGTATTTTGCTGATGCCTTATCAAAAGATTTGAAACTTGAAACTGCGGTCGGATCTAAATGTAAATCATGTGAATTTAGAACCAATGAAGCAGGAAAAGAATGTGGCTTTAATGAATGCTGGAAGCAACAGCATGGACTTAATGCTGAAGATCTAAGTAAACCCTTTGCTTTTGATGTTTGGAACTTTAGAGGCGCACAGAAAGCTATTGATGATAATAGGTTTCTGATGGAAGATCTCGATGCAAACGATTTAAAAATTGATCAAAGTAAAAGCGGAGAAGGCCTTTCCAATGGAGAAAGACAACTTCTTCAAATTGAGAAGATCAAAGATCAAGATTCTAGCTCTTATATTGATATAAATGGTCTACAAGAAGAGATGTCATCATGGGAGTACCCACTTCACATGATTGATTTTGAAACATGTATGGTCGCGATTCCTTTCAATAAAGGGCAACGTCCTTATGAACAAATTGCTTTTCAGTTTAGTCATCATATCATTTATGAAGATGGATCAATTGAACATGCAAATGAATATATAAATGCAACTCAGGGACTTCACCCAAATTTTGAATTTGTAAGAGAGTTAAAAAATGCACTTGGTAATAGAGGTTCAATATTTCGTTATTCCAATCACGAGAATACAGTTCTATGCCAAATAAGAGAGCAACTCCTCAATTCAGATGTTTCTGATAGAGATGAATTAATAAGCTTTATTGAGACCATTACTAGTAAAAAGAACGGTAAAAAAATTCTCTGGGAAGGAAAGAGAAGCATGATTGATCTCTGCGAGATGGTGAAGAAATATTATTATTCACCTTACACGAAAGGTTCTAATTCAATAAAGTACGTGCTTCCTGCAATCTTAAACGAATCAAAATATATCCAAGAGAAATATTCAAATGCTATTTATGGAAAAAATTGTGAAATTAGATCGAAAAATTTCGACGCTCATACATGGATCACATTTGATAAATCTGGGTCTGTCATAAATCCTTATGATACATTACCTCCAATCTTTGATCTTGGCAGTGTTGAAAAAATCGGGATCAGTCTTTAGGTGTCCATCTCTTTTCTCATCTGAAGTATCGATTGAATTAACATCAATAGTAACGTTGATATCGACTAGTTTATTTGTCGCAGCATCAAATTTGTAGGTTCCGTTAAGAGCTCCAAATTTGCCTTGAACTGCATCTTGAATTTTAAATTTCATAATTGAAAATCCAAGTTTAGTCGTGGCAGGGACTTTAAACTGCTCAGCGCTTGCCAACAAAGTTGTTGCGATTGAAAAACTTAAAACAATTAAAAGATTTCTCATATTTTCTCTTTATATATTACGCAAGGATATCGTATGGTCGGATTGTTTTACGGCCGTTCGCTGCACATTTCTTTTGAGCTTGGTCTACTAGCCAATAAACATAATCATTCATTGCTGTGATTGTATCAGAAGAAACGTTGAAACCTTTTCCTTTGAGGGCTTCTTTCGTTTTTGATCCAACGAGAAGCATTTCTTTTTTTGAATTGCTAGTCGTTGTTGTTGTTTTTTTAGTTGTTGTTTTTTTTCCTTTTGCCATTTTCATTCTCCTTGTTTTGTTAGAAGTTCTAAAATTCACAATGAGTAAAATTCTATGTGAGAATTGCCAAAACACAAGGAGTTTCTAAAAAATAAACTTGTAACTTTTTAGACTTTCTTGCGATAGATGAAACTGTCCCAAAAAGTATCTGAGCGCCATTTTAAGGGCATTTGAAGCAACGGGAGTCAGTTGTGTTCGATTGCGGTAAGTGGTTGCACCATAGAGTTGATAAAGGGAGTAAAGTACTTTTTGCCCATCAATGATTTCTCTTGTTGTTACGGAATCGCATTGACAACTAAAACTTCCTTCGTTAGCGAGAAAACCTTCAACATTTTGTAAACTCAGTGCACTTCCACAAAAGTGACAAGTTTCTAAATTGGGAAAGATTCCTGAATAGTAAGTAAGTTTGACCAAAAAAAGTCCAAGATGAACGTTGGCATCGAATTTCTTCGCCACCAGATCTTCTTCCATAAAAAAAACTGCGTTGCTTAATAAATTGTAAAGTTTGTCCTCACTTTGCTCACCATAGTCATCTGAGATACTACGCAAAAGTTCGCAAACAAAAGAAAGTAAAAAATAAGCGCGATGATTGCCGGCAATATGATTGTGGTTCCAGGTAAGTTCCCACTCCGATAGCGAAACAAGCCCGCCCTCTTTTTCTCGGGTCACTTTGGGATGCTGCAAACGATGTCCGAGTTCTAGCTTAGAAGGCTTGGAACTTTTGCCTCCGCCACGTCCTCCATAAAAAATTGCTTTTTTTCTTGTACCGTTCTGATAGAGAAGATCACAGATTAGGTGTCGTTCTCCATAGGGAGTTTTGGACAGCACCAGAGATTGCATTTCCATAGCAAAATTTTAATCAACAAAAGGTACGGCGTCACCTTTGGGAATGCACTGCTTCTCAAAAGCTTTCTAACAGCTGATCCTGAGTGGGAAATAGCAAAAAACGACTCTCCTCTCCTGCCGGCCCGGGCCAGCATCTGCACCAAGAAACTTTCATCTTTAAAATCACCATCAAAGACGACACAACCGACACTCGGCAGGTTGACTCCGTGGCTCAGAGCAATAGTGCTCAAAATGAGATCGGGAGATATTTTTTTGAGTTCTTCAACAAAGGTCGGAACTTCTCCCCCTTTGCATGTGAGGACTTGGAAATGTTGAAAGTTTGCTTGCCAAAAATCGACGCGCTTTCTGAGATTCGAAAAGACCAAAACTCTTCCTTTAGTCAGAGAAAATTCAATCAAAATTTTGAGAAGATCATCGGTCATCAAAAATTTTGGTAGCGTCAGGTGCATGAAGGGCGGATTATTCAGCTTGTGATTACCAAGGTCCATCAGATAGTTATGTTCAAAATTTAAGGCAACCTCTTGCTGGTAAATTTCAAAGACTTCATCTGAGATGGTCGCAGTGAGAGCGATCATCCTTTCACAACTCGTAAAAATGAGCTCACGAATTTCAATCAGTTTTTCTCGGAAGCTATCTCCCCAAAGATAAAAGAGGTGAATTTCATCTAAAACAATAAGGTCAGTTCTTTTTAATTCTAATGTACTGACGAGTAGTGATTCAGGTGTACAAACGATAAATTTCCAATTTTCAAATTCACAACGGGCATTGAGATATCCTTTTTCTTTAATGGGGGCCCTTTGGAGCACTTCTTCAGCCAAGGCTCTGAGAGGTGAAACAAAGATGATCCTTTGTTCATGGGCAATCAAATTTAAAATGTGTGTAGT
>JACKAJ010000014.1 GCA_020635135.1 Halobacteriovoraceae bacterium | reverse complement strand
AGATGATTCACACTGCTCACTTTCATTTCTTTTTTCACAACAAGAACAGGACCGATGTAAAGAAAAGGATCTGAAAAGGTATAGGTTTTCTGAAGAGTCGTTCGGGGAGTGATAGAGCTGAGCATGGCATCATATTGATCATTCTTAAGTCCATAGATCAAATTATCCCAAGCCATCGTTACCGTTTCAAAAAATACACCTTCTTCATGAGAAATCGCTCTGAGTAGTTCTTTTGAGAAAGCATAGACATGCGCCTCTTTTCCCCCCAATGGGGCAGGGTAATAACTCGGATCAATTCCAATCCGATACGTTTTACCTTTTGCTCCACAAGAAACAAGAACAATGGCTAGAAGTAAAAATGTGCAAACTCGTTTTAGCATTACTTTTTATCTTAATTCTTCCTTTTCAATTTATCAAGAGCTATACACACCATGATTCAAAAATTGGTTTTTGTCTCCGCCGACTTGACCTAAAAATTTCCAATTTTGAAACATGATGTGTATAGATCAACAATCTTTACTAACTTGATTTTTAAAAAAAAATTTATTAATTGTGTCTTCAGGAAACCTTAAATTTCTTGGAGGAATAGAAATGAAAACAATAGTCCTAGGAATTTTAACAATCACATCGATCAGCGGCTTTGCAGCTGTTGAGGATTATTATATTCACTGTGAAAAAACTTATGTTGATCCAGAAGTGATTGACCTTCATGAAAGAAAAATCAAATTTAAAAGCTTAGGAGAAACTTACCAAACGTCTGCAATTTACTCCGATGAAAATGGCCTCTATTATCAAGATTATCTTGAAAACTATGAACAAACACTCTCTACAAATGATCATTTTAGAACTCAAAAACTGGAAACAGATGAACAACTTGACCCATTTGCGCATCTAGAAATTTCTGAAGAACTCCCTCTTGTAACTTCTGAAACTCTCCCTATTAAGGCAGATCAATTTGCTCAAGAAGTCGAACCCCAACCTATGGTGCAACAACAACCCCCAGTTGTAAAGCGAGCAGCTTGGCCCTACAGCAATAAAAGACGCTGAGTTTAAAGAGATAATTTTCATGTCATGGGATAGGTAAATTCGATTGTAAAAAGCCCCCTTTTTTGCTATTCTATTTTCATGAGATTTAT
>JACKAJ010000013.1 GCA_020635135.1 Halobacteriovoraceae bacterium | reverse complement strand
TGGCCCTGTCAAAGTAATTCCATTTATGAAAAAGATCGTATCAGGAGCAGCATTGGCGGTATTGATCGCATTCTGTAATGAGGTTGTGTCAGTGACATTAATAATTGCCAATAGAGAAAATTGATGAAGCAATCCTATGTAAAAAAAAGAGGCAATTACCCCTTTATAAATAATGCTTTCTTTTAGAAACTTCATCATGACCAAAAACTAACAAAAAAAATATGACGTCTTATTTTCGTTGTAAGGGACTTTGATAGTTCTTATCAAGAAAGACTATTAAAAATTTACTTGCCCTCCCAAAGTAAGGCCATGAAACCCTGTTAAACTATTCGTATGAAGGTTGGTCCTTCCATCATTCACAGGCCCTCCTCGATGACGCATCACATAATGCAGATTTTGAAAAATATTCAGTTCATATAAGGCATATAGAGAAAAGCCCCAGTTCTCAAACATCCTTTCATACCGAGGTCCTAAAGAGAGTTCATAATGCGGGATGATTCTTTTTTCAGATAAATGGGTATTTTGCACATTAAAGGGGCTATCATTTTGTGGAAAAATTTCATCTCTTAAATGATTTTTATATTGCCCGTAAAGAATCGAAAAATTAAACCCTCCGAATAAACTGAACCCTTTTCCAAAAAACCAATCCCACTCAAAGCCGCTTCTTAACCCGATCCCCCAATAAGACCAGTCGCTATGGGTGGTATTATTTCGATCCCATATTGAAGGACGATCTGAAAGATAATGAATCGTCCAATCTTGCTCGAGATATCCTCCTGTAACACCAAGAAGTCCTCTCATGATAAGATAATCATCCAAGATAAACCGTTTCGCTAAAAAGAGATTCCCCATTTGATAATCAAGTTCAATATGACTTTTTGCTCGTACAAGAGGACCCGATGTTGATGCTGGGAACGTACTATTTAATCCCTGAAGAAGAGGACGACTGACAGAATTCGATCCACTTGTAGAATAGTAAGTATAGTTTCCCTCAAGTTCCCATTTATATGGGGTAAAGCGCCAACCCAATCCTACACGTACACCCGAAGACCAATCAAATTCCGCTGTCTTCAAGTTTCCTATCGCATTCATGTCGACTTGCCCAGGAGGAAACTCAAGGGGGCCTCCTTTTACAGCATAATCAGTCTCCCCTTCAATCACACGCCATAGGAGATATTGAGCATAGACATACCCACCCGATGATTCCATTGAAGGTTTATATCCCTCTAAGGGCGATTGAGAAGGCTTATCAGGAACAGGAGTTAAAGTATCTTTTTCTACATAGTATGAATAAGCAAGTGAAGAAAAAAGCAGTGATAAGATAAGGGCCTTTTTAATCATGATCAACTCCATAATAAATTGTGTTTTTTCGTTATAACGAAAAAACACAGAGTTGACTAGAAAAAAGTTTATCTAAAATTAAAGATGTTCTTGTTTAACG
>JACKAJ010000012.1 GCA_020635135.1 Halobacteriovoraceae bacterium | reverse complement strand
AAACCAACTTAATGTAAAAACAAGGGAAAGCTTTGCATACTCAGAGGGCTGAAGTGTCCCACCAATAAAAGGAATGCGGTACCAGCGATGAACATGCTGAATCGGTTCTGTAAAAAAAAGGCCTAGTAGAAGTAGAATGGTTCCAACATAAAGAACCCAGGCCCACTCTCTGAGTTTGTGGTAATCGAGGCCTGCAAAAAAAAGGTAACAAAGAATTCCAACACCAAAACGTTGGATTTGGTTTTTAACATGTGGGGTAAAGAATATATCTTCCCCTGTAAGCTGAACCTCTGAAGTCGTAGAAGCAATGATAAGAATGCTCATTATCATGAGTGCCATGATAAAAGGAAGTGTTCTAAAATCAATGCGTCTTAAAACTTGATGGTTCCACATAACACTTTATTGTCCATAATTTGGAGTTATTATGGTAGAAAAAGTCACACTAATTCACTTAGAAAAGGTGAATTCCACCAATACTTATGCCAAGGAAAATTATTCCCATTTTGACTTAAGCAAAATCACATGTATCACTGCGGATGAACAAACTGCAGGGCGAGGGCGTTTTAATCGAAGTTGGGTGTCTCCTAAGGGAGAGAATATTTATCTCACCTACTTTTTTACGATGGATAAAAAAATCATGGACCTCAACAATATCGCTCAAATCCTCTCACTAAGTGTCACAAAACTCTTAAACAAAGTAGGCCTTTCTCCACATATTAAGTGGCCCAACGATGTTTTGGTTAATGGGAAAAAAATCGCAGGCATTCTTTGTGAAACGATTGATCTTCACGATAAATTTGGGGTGATCTTAGGAACAGGGATCAATGTCAATATGTCTAAAGAAGCTCTAGATGAAATTGATCAACCAGCAACATCTCTTCTTGTTGAATTTGGAGAAAAACAAGAATTAGTTCCTTTGATTAATATGTTGGAGGGCTTCTTTCTCGAAGATTATCACCTCTATAAAAGAGATGGCTTTAAACCTTTTTATATGAGCTATGATGCTCTTCTAACACATAAAGGAAAACCGATTACCCTTAAACAAAATGGCCACCTGATTTCAGGAACCCTTCACTCACTTAACCCTGATGGTCGATTGAATATTCTTTTAGATAATGGTGAGATTCAAACGCTATCTTCAGGAGAAATCAAAAAATAGGCTTATTAATCGAATCGGAACTTGTTTGGGTATATGTTCGATATCACTATAGTTTCCTGATTGATGACAAAAGGGATCTTTTGGACCAAACCATCGATCTTTTTGCTGAAGTTTTTTCCAAATCGTATCAACTGCATAGGGAGAGCTTTGTCTCATCAACATTGAGAAAGGCGAGCTCTTCCAGAAGAGACTTTTTTCTCTCTGGTGGTCGGTTTAAATTATAGCTAAAACAGTTTAAAATTTAATATTGTCAAAAAAACATTTCTATTAATGGCGCTTATTAAAATAATTAATTATATTTAATTTAATTAAATTTCTATTATAATTACTTTTAAACAAAGGAGTTCGATATGGAAATTAATCCCGTTGGATCATCTGAAGAACTATCAGCTACCCAAGCATCATCTACTGAGCTTAGTGGAGTTTATGGAGAAAAAATCCAAACCATTAAAGAAAAAATTGCTCAAGGAGATTTTCAAGGTGCAAAAGAGCAAATTCTAAAAGAATTTGCTGAAATCGATGAAAAATACAAGGGTTGCTACATGTTCTTAGAGCTTGCTAAATTTAAAAGTGAACTCAACACTCTTCTTAAGCAAGTTTCTGCAAAACTTTAATCAACTGAACTCTGGGTT
>JACKAJ010000011.1 GCA_020635135.1 Halobacteriovoraceae bacterium | reverse complement strand
TCTCCGTGCTGAAAATGCCCATCTCCGTGAAGCTTTAGAAGCTCATCGACATTCTTCTGCAGAACAAGAAGAAATCTTGCAACGGGCTATTGCTGAAAAAGCAGAAGAACTTCGAAGACTTCAAGAAGTAGAAGAAGCCAGACGACGAGAAGAGCTTGATGCAGTCGAGCAACAACAACTCCGCGCAGCAGATGCCGGTGAAATTATGGGTGAAATTGCCCGTGGAATGGAAGATAGCGGCTTAAAATTAGAAAGAGTCATTCCTAGTAAAATGTTACCTTATATTCGCGAATACCTCCAATCTATGAAAACAGGTGCCCTTCCAAAACGTCACGCTCAAACAGCCGCATCTGAGATTAGCCAACTCAACTCAGTTCCCTATCCTTTATCGGACCTTTCTCTATTCACAGGTTTCTTCCAAGTCACAGATCATGTGAGTAAACTTAGAGGTTCTGGAGAATTCCTCCGCTTAAAAGCCAATAATGCTTTTCTTGCCCAATTGAATCCAGAAACGCAACAAGAGGCAATCAAAAGAATTAAAGCAGAAAACGCTGCGATTATTCGAAACCTTCTCAAAAGTTTTTTCCATTGTGTGGAGGAAGTAGCAGGAGCAAGCAGTGGACTTTCTAGGTTTAACAACATCGGAATGCAACTTTGGGTATGGAATACCGTTTTCCATGGACTAAAAGATGAGTTCTATCAAGAATCAACACAAAAAGCTGAACTTGGATTTACTTCAAGCTTTGGAGGTGTTGATCTACAAAAAGCTGATGGAATGAGAAAAACGGTTCTCGATCTTCATACAAGATTCCAAGAAATGATGCGCCCCTTTGTTCTCGCATAAAAAAAGCACTTTTAAACTCAGTAACAAGTCCATCTAGAAGGTATTCTCAAGCGTTTTTTCTTGGATAAAATAGAGTATTTTTTATATTCTTGTGGAAGTACTTTAACAAAAGTGCCCTGAGAGGCGGCTACCTCCCAGGGCGTGAAACTAAGGTACATCCTTTATAACAGCAGGAACCTTAGCTCCGAGGATTATTTTATCCATCGAAGCAAAAAAAATCTAGTTCTCCGTTTCCTTTAAAGGGTGTGCCTTTTTAACAAAGAGGTCGAATCGATGGAAGAACACCCATTTTATTTACAGGAATTATTCAAGAAAGGGCCAAAAGTGACCCTATCCGATCAAGAAATCGCTCACTTTTTAGGGATTTCAATTGCATGTGCAAAAAAGTATCGAAAAAGCGATGTCAAACATGCCTTTATTTTTGAAGATGAGAGAACTTTAACATATTACCTTTCGCCGATCGGTTTTGACAGAGTTCAAACTCAATACCTCAATAGTTTTTAGATAGGTCCCTACAGATCTAAACCTTGAAGAAACCGGAGTCCCTGAATGATCTCTATTCCCTTATCGACCCTTTCTTTTTTGAGTTCTTTCACTACTTGAACAGCTGGCAGCCCATATTTTTCATGAAAATACATTAGCCCTTTCCCAATCGTGTGATTCCCCACCTTCACCTCAATCATTTTCTCCACCTGACCATCACGTATGCATGCAAAGTCCACCTCATGACGTTCCTTTGTTTGCAAATAACGGAGAGCACTATCTTCTCCATGATAATCTACCCTGGCATGCACATGTTTTAACAAACAGTTTGCGACTAAATTCTCAAACTTCACACCCTCACACCCTTTAACAAGCCCCGTATCAAAAAAATAAACCTTGGGCTCTTTCATCAAGCTCCGGGCAATATTTCGAGAAAAAGGTGTCACTCTAAAAATAATATAAAGAGCCTCCAAAATCTGAACATACTTTTTCACCGTATTCGGTGAGACTCCCACATCTTCTGCAATTGCACTATAGGAAATCGGCGAGCCAACCCTCTCTCTCAATAACTCAAAAATCAATCGAATCGCATTCACATTATGGATGTTTTCAAAGTCCAAAACATCTGTTCGAAGCAAGCTGTCCACATATTGCATCCGCCACCGGTTTGCTTCTATGACATCTTCA
>JACKAJ010000010.1 GCA_020635135.1 Halobacteriovoraceae bacterium | reverse complement strand
CAGGTTCAGGTTCAGGTTCTTCTGGCACAAAACATCCACTACCCCCACAACCAAAGGTTCCCGTAATAACAGCACACTCAACAGGTGTTCCTGGCCCCCCTAAAGGATCGCCCAAACAAGCTCCATCCTTTGTAATTGGTTCTAAATCCTGAACAGGACAACTCGCAGGATTTCCGTCTTCATCTTCACACTCAACATCTCTTGTACATTCCCGAGAAAAACACCCCGGACAAGAAGGAGGATCGTTTTCAAATGCGCAAACGGGAGACCCATAACCACAGGAACCATATTGCATACAATCTCCCGAAGCCCCATCACATATTGAAGCATCAACAAGAACATTGTGCGGATGTAATGTGCAAGCCTTCATCACATTAAAACGAACTCCAAAGTGAGAAACTAAGGGTGCACTTTCATCAGCTGTAATCGCAAACTGAATTTGATCATGACAGCGAACTTCAATTTGCATTGCAGCTGAGGGTTCTTTCTTTTCCTGTAAAGACTGAGACGAACTCCCTGAACCCTGATCACCAAGTCCTCTCAAAGGAAGATCTAGTATATTAGTGTGAATATCAATTTCCTCCTCTGTATCCAAATCCCTATCGAGTCGAATAAAACCTTCTGTTTCGTAACTTAAAGTGCTAGAGTCAATAATTGTTTGAAACTCATTCCAAATAACCGCTTCCGCCCCCACACTCGTAAAAGCCTGAGAAGTATCACAGTAAGAATTCCGCCCTGCAGATAAAACACTCCGTTCATAATTTTCACTTAAGCGTTCTTGTTTTACCTCATATTCACATACAATGGAAGTTCCCTCAAAATATCCTTGAATAGTCTGTAAACTTTCTTCAACCCTATTTCTTATCCATTCGGGATCAAATCCAGTTCCCCCCAAACCAGAATCAGGGACACCCTCACAGGAACATTGTTGAGAACAGGTAGCATTAAAAGAATCGACAATCTCATTAATCAGAGGAACACCCTGTTCAGAATTCCACAATCTCATTCCGTCATACATGACAAAAAGAGAAGAGAAATCAAATTCATAATCCAAAGATTTACTCAAATAAAGATTTTCCTGATTTACCATATACGAAACATTTTTTACATAAAGAAAGAATTTTTTTTCCTCTGGTTCGTAAACATAAGTGACATCAAATGCCTGTGTGTCCATCTCCAAACTCTCGGAAAGAGTTGTATTAAGACTTACTAAAGCCAAAGCCACATTTTCCTTTGTCATCTGTTGCAGGGCAAAAATAAAATCCTCAAATGATGGGGGATAAGGCCCATTCTCAAACCAAGCATGCGAATCTTTGGAATATCCATTTCCGAGAAGTTTCTCTGCTCCTACATACACAGCTTTTCGGACAACTTCAGAAATAACCACTTCACTTGAAGCAGGAGAAAAAGTGTCGTCTGCTGAAACAAGAAACACAGGATTATTTCCAAAATAAATAACTAAAGAAGAAAGTATAACTAAAGAAATAACAAGAACTGCAACAACATTTGCTTTCTTATTCAACATAAATAAAAGTTTAAAACTTCAAGTGATAGTATTTTTGTTTCATTGGAGAGTAACAATCTCTACTCGTACCGCGAAACCCAAAAGAACAAACAACCAAAACAAAAAAGTTATTGAAGAAGATATTCCTTTATATCAGGGTTATCTTTACGCCAAAGAACATTGTCAATAAAATAATGATGAATATTTATGAACAAAGCAAAAACCGCCAAATACAAAGTAGAACCAAAAACACCTCTATTATAATGGGAAACATCATCAAAAAAGCTTGGAATAAAGTAAAAAAAAAGAGCACCTAAAACAACTGAAAGAAGAATATAAGGATAAAGCTCAATAAGAAAAGTTTTCCTTTTTTTTTCTTCAGTTTTTTCAAAAGATGCCTTTTTCAAAGCCTTGTTTCTTTCTAAGGTCATTACAAAAAGAAGATATTGCAAAGAATGAAAAAAAGGAATCATAAGATAAAACGCAGGATGATAAAAAACTGGAATGTACCACACATAAATACTGAAAAAAGCGACCATTGCCAGAAAAGGCGGAACAGCTCCCTGAACAATATATTTCTTTACAAAAAGACCTAAAAGAATCAAAAAAGCAAGAAAAATAATACCATAGCCTATCGCAAGAGTTGAAATCGAATATGAACCCACTTGTAAATAAAAAGGAAGATTAAGAGAGGGATAAGAGATACCATAAAAAGACAAATCATCTCTTATGCCTCTGTATGCAGAAATAAGTGTGAGAAACCACAATAAAAAAAGATTCCCCCTAAGAGCATAACGTTCCCATTTTGAAAAATAAAACTTTACTCTCGTTGAAGTTACAATAATGCAACCATAAATTTGCTTTACATAATGCCAGCCAACAGTAAGAAACATGAACAAAACTCCCCATCCTACAAGCTGGAGAGATGAAGAAATTAAGGCATAAGAAAAAAAAGCAAGAAGAATCAGAGGAACAATGATTCCTGCCCAAACAAAAGAATATTTCTCGAAAAAAGACTTTGCATTATCATAATAAAGGATTTGATAAGAGACAAGAAAGTGAGGAAAATTTATCGCAAAGGATAAATAGAACATAATCCATCCGAGTTTACTCAAATCTGCTTGCATATCAATAAAAAAGAGGATAAACGTAAAAAAGATAATGGAAGCGCCACCAATCATAAGAAAATCTACTATAGGATGAAGAAGGAAGTTTTTCCTTTCTAGTTTAGATGACATAGACTAACTTTTTATAGTAACATATATAAATATTTCTTACTCCAATTAAGAACTCATTAGCGCTGTGAAGCTCTACTTTCTTCTAAAATTTAGTATCATAACTGTAAACCTAAAGAGAATGAGTACAATTGTGTGACATGGGTTGCGAGACTACACAAAACTCCCCAAATAGGCCGAATTTATACAGTTTTTCCAAAAATAAAAATTTCCACTCGAAATTTTTCATTTAAATCCTAGTTTAGTGAGAATTCATTAAATAGTATTGAGAATGGTCGAAAAACCTAAAATTTTGATTTTGTTTTTGATCTTCTCAAAAGATAAGCTCGTAAAACCCCCAAATTTGAGGACTCGTTGCTCTCGTCTCACAAATTATGTAGGTTTTTCGGTGAGATTAGAACCTTTGGTGTCATCACTCTCTAAGAATTCTTCATTTAGAAATATCTCTCTTGAAATTGGGCTTTTACAAAAATGGAATCTAAAACTTACAAGTATTATTGTGGTCTTGATATTCACAAAGAAAGTTATGTTGGGTGTATATTGGACAAAGAGGATGTTGAAATTCGTTCACATAAATTTCCAGCTAAAAAAGATGCGCTAGTATCTTTTCTGAGTGGGATTTCTGATAGTGAGTGTTTAGTAATTGTAGAAAATTGTAATTTATGGAGAATTGCGTATACCATGTTGAAAAATCTTGGTTTTTGTACCTTTCTTGTTCCTGCATCTTCGGCAAGAAAAGAAACAGGACTAAAAAAAACTGATTATTATGATGCAAAAGCTCTTGCAGAGTTAACTCGTATAAATCACCTAAAGCCCCTTTATATTCCAAAAGACATAATTCTTTCCTATCGCGATCTCACTCATCACCTACTCAGATTGCGAAGAACAAAAGTTCAGTATATGAATAGAATAAAAGCAGAGCTTCTTCGTTCAGGTATTAATTATCCTCCAAAAATCTGGAATAAAAAAGGGATATTTTGGTTACAAAGTCTTGCCAATGTTCAGATAAAAAGTCTCATAAACTTGCTTTTGACCATAAAAAGTGAGGAAAAGAAAATTGAAAAGGAAGTTGAAAAAATTGCAGATTCACTTGAAACAACAAAAATTCTTCAAACAATTCCGGGAGTTGGGAAATTTCTGTCTCTTCTTATATACGCAGAAACTGGGGAAAT
>JACKAJ010000001.1 GCA_020635135.1 Halobacteriovoraceae bacterium | reverse complement strand
ACTTGCCTATGATTTGGCCTATTCGGCACAACATCATACCCCAACGGTGGGGTTCCCGTGGCAAGCCCTCGATCAGCTCTTGCCTTGGCCCCTCGTTTAATTCGATCAACAATACTATGTCTTTCAAATTGAGCAAAACTCATGGCCTGAATGAGCATCAATTCACCCATAGGGGTTGAGGTATCAAAGTTCTCCTTCAAACTAAAAAATTTAACATTGTATTCCTGAAAGAAATCCCACACTTGGCAAAAATCTTTTACACTACGACTCAAGCGAGATAATTCAGTTACTATCACTGCGTTGACGCGGCCTTCTTCAATATCTGTACACAACCTCTGAAAAGCCGGACGGTTTAAATTTTTACCTGAATAGTCTTTATCTACATACCAATCGACAATTTGCCCCCACTGACCACCCATTTGTTCATTCTTAAACCGAACAAAATCCTCAATTCGTTGAGGATGAGAAACAAGTGATCCTTCCTCTCGCTCTTCATTAGTGGGAGAAAGACGGATATATGGACCAAATTGAAGCTGAAACTCTTCAGGCTGAATTTTTTCGGCAAGATTGCTGACGGCCTCTCGCCCTTTTTCTTGAGTTCTCCACAACGCGGATGATTTTCCTCGCAAGCCTTTCGATTCTTTCTTTTTCCTCATTTTTGTCATCCTCATTTACAATGCTAACTTCAAAATCAATTTCAGATCGTCCCGCACGAATTTTTGTAAGCGACCCTTTAACTGTTTTGGATATAATGGCTCCAGTATTAAATTATTCATCTTTCTGACCCCTCAAAGCTTCAATAATTTCTTTGGCCTCTCCTTTAGGGAGTGTATTTAACCACGCAAAAAATCTGCGTAGCGGCTCACCAATTGTTCTTTCCGATCTCTCCCAACGAGAGACCACAACCTGCCCCGATACACCCAAGGCATCAGCCAGATCAGACTGACTGATACCTAGCTTTTCTCTTAGGTTTTTAACTTCATTTGCCATTAGCACCCATAACCAATGGATATATAACCATTGGCTATTTGTCAAGCTGGGACTTGTCTGGTGCCCTTGATTGAGCCATTGAATATAGTCTCACCGCAGCATGATAGATGTGAGCAAAAACCTTCTGTAGCCAACCTAGTGGCGCAAATGATGTGTACTCCGCAATTTTTTTCTTCAAGTTTTTGAAAAATACATTATTTGCCACTTTGAACTCATGGGAATTTCGGGCTTGTGTAAACATCCAATCATGGATGTCGCACACTTCTGAAATGTCGAGGCCAATGAGTGAGCTGGGAACCAAAGAGTTTAAGGGGCCATCAGGTCCGCATTGGTTCACAATCTTACTTTTCTGATCTGCCGTGAGCTTCCGATATTCCCTCGGAGCAATAAGCCTACTCTTTGGATTCTTGGACACTAGGTCTTTTTGACTTTGGCTTTATGTTTATCTTCTTCAGGTATTCTTTGATAGATTCCGCTAGCTCTTCCTGATTGCTAGAGCCCTGTATAGCCGACCTCAAAAATCGCTTTTCATCAAAAAATATTTTTTCAAGCTCAGATTTTTCTCTCTCATAATATTTTTCAAAAAATATGACGAGAGAGGCAGCGGCAAGTGTTGATGGATTTACCTTACAATGCCTTGATCGAAGTTCCTGAACAGTCGTGCTGACGAGCGCAGTGGCGCGCTCGTCTAGCAAAACTCTCTTCTCTTTGTTTGGTTGGTTCACCATAGTTACTTTTTGGATTTCTTAGCAGGAACCCACTGTGGTTCTTCTGAAATAACCCAGACCCTATGACCCTCAACTAATTTTTTCCCTTGAACTTGGGTGTCTACCCACTGGCTTTCAACAACGGGCATAGTCAACCCATGGCCTCCATCAATCGACATACCTTGAGGACCAGATACATTAAACTTCTCAAGGTTAAATAGTGTATCCCGACGAATCCTAGCATCCCTTTTTTCCAATCCATTGTGAATAAAGTAACTGGCAATGCCTCCTACGGCGACACCAACCAGTGCCCCCGTTAAAGCTCCTTTATTTCTATTATCTGAAGATAATGCCGCACCATTTGCAGCCCCCAATGCAGCTCCAGTTCCCATACCAGTAAGAACAGAATCTCTCATGGTGGCACAGCCTGTTACCAAAACTTGAAGTGCCAAACACGCTACCAAAAATCTATTGCTAATAAGACCTCCTTAATATTTAAAATCAAAATTCAATTTAGTGGACTGGTCGCTAAAATCGACCATCTCTTTGTATAAATATCGACAACTTACGGACGTTAAACTTATTCCGCTGGAAGTAGGCGGACAGTACCCCACGACAGCACCCTTGAAGTTTGTCCTCAAAGGACTACGGGGAAATTGTTTTGATTCAAAAATGTAATTTCTTTGATTTGATTATGTACGTTTTCTTCTAGACAATAGTAAAACTTTGGTGTTAATCCTTTCTTTTCATACACCTCCTTTTCGGCTTTTTTTAAAATGGATTCTATAAACTTTTTGGAACAAATATAGAGAACAGCTTGCACTTGACTTTCATAGTATGCGTCCGCCTTTTTTCGATATCTCGCTAAAGATTTGTTGTAAGATTCATATTCTAAGGCGACCAGGCGAGGGCCACTATTGGTATATACCCTCATCAAAGCATCAGAGTTTAAGTCAACAAATGGGAAAAATTGATTTGATTCCCAAAAATCTTCACAAGATTGAAGTACGTTTTCTGTAATCAATAAGTCAACAGACCTTCTTTTACTTAGCAAAGACCTTAAATCTACCAATCCAAGATCGTGCTCAACGGCATCACTTTTAATCAAGTCCTTTCGTATTTTATATTTGAACCTTGATTTAATCTTATCGAGAGCAGCTTGCGTATTCTCATAGCAAGAAGTAAGGCGTCCAGCCTTTATGAAAGCCTTTCTCTGCAATAAGTGCATGCCAACAAGTTTACTCAAACGGCTATTTAATGTTTGCTTTTTTACACAACCGAAGACAGCTTTGTTAATTTGATCTCTCGATGCAATTTTAGATACAAATAGAAACTCAAACAACTCAAGGTCTCTATCTGTCAAAATCAATCCATGTTTTCTACGCTTCAGAACTTACAACTTGCACTTGATTTGCTTGAAAGTCTTTCCCTGGGTCTTTGCTTACAGTCTGATTAAATTCGATCATTGGCTGAAGATTAGCTCTCCTTTTGTTGCTAAATTCGGCCATTATGGCCTTTAATTCTTCATCCGTTTGCTTTTCATCAATAAAAGGCGTCTGAACCTCTTCGCTATCACTACCAAAAAGCCAAATACCCCGTCCTTTGATAGCGGGAAGACCCTTTGCACTATTATTTCCTAGAGCAACATTTGATCCCGCAGAGGAAACCATTTTAAACGCCATTCTAGCCGGAAGATTTTCAAGAACTTTAGTATCAATAGCTTCTTTTACAGGTTTTTGGGTCGATAAAATCAAATGTATCCCCGCAGCTCTGGCTAGCTTTGCCAATCTATCGGTCAACTCTCTCGCGGCTTTTACCAATTCCTTTCGAGCTTCATTGGACGATTCTTTTCCATAAAGTTCCGAAGCTTCATCAATTCCTACCACAATCAAGTCCTTATTATCCCCAACCGGATCAATAAGCTTTGATTTTTTCTCTTTCAAGTAATCAAAACGCCGATCCATTTCTGAAAGAACCTTTTCTAAAACAAGTTTTGCTTCCATTTCATTTGAAGCAATACGGACATTGGGAAGCTCCGAAAATTCCGCGACTTCAATACCTCTTTTTAAATCAAGTAGGTAAACTTGCAGATGTGGGGAGCTTTTTAGTAATCCAACAATGGCTTGACGAAAAAAATTACTTTTCCCTCCGCCCGTGGTTCCAGCCACCAAAAGATGAGGAAGATCACGAATGGAGTGTGTAATTGGACCTGATAGAGAGTCACCAACAACAAAAGAGTAGGGCTTTTTAATCAATGGATACATTGATTTGAAGGTTACTTTCGTTGGCAAATCGTTCTCACAAAGTAACAGCTCGACATACTTTTTGTCCCGACAAGGCGAAATCTTTTCGATAATCTGTCCAAAAGCGGTAGTCATATCAGCTCGCTTAGTTTCATATTTATCTAATCCCACACCTTTGCTATTAATTACTAGCTTTGTCTTATGTTTCTGAAACTCGATCACTTTATGCACTTTGGGCTTCTTCCCCGAAGCAGTTTTCAGCCCCAACTCATCCAAGGCTGTTTGGAATTTCCGACGAAGGTAAAATTCTTTAATACCCATAAAGAAAAGAGGAGGTAAGGAAATAGCTGCTACAAACAATAAAACATATATCCACGGACTGACCGAACTTAGTAGTCTTTGCGCAAAAGGCGAAAGATGTCCTCCCACAATCCAACTTGTTAAGTTCAAGAATGGCAAATTAGAATACGCAAGACTTAAAAATAGGAACAAAACAATGAGAAGATAAGCCCAAGTATCAAATTTTTTAAACTTAACTTTCTTAAGCCCACACCCGCAAACTACAAAGAACGAAAGTGCAAGGTCACAAATAGCTAATCCTACTTTTTCAAGTCCTTGGGATGATTTATTATTTCCTTTTTTCATTAATCACCTTTGTCGATACGACTGAGTTAAATTAACAATCAAATCTACCCCTGCATCTACCGTGACATATTCGGGCTCTTGATTCAGCTCTTGGGCCTGTCTTTCGGCTTCAGCCTGAGATGCCTTTGAGAGACCTCCATAAAAGGCATTTTTCATTGTTGCCTTTGGGGCAACACTAATCCCATCTTTGCCAAGGGCTTCTTTTTCAGTAAGAATTTCTGTCATGCCAGAAAACATTGTGAGCCCAAGGGTTGTGGCAAGTCGAGTTCCAGCTTTGCCATGAAAGTCACCAATAATCCCAGGTGAGTAGTCCGAAGTAGTAAGAGCTTGTCCGTGTATTTCAATCTCTTCCCCCTCTGGCAAAACTCCTTTTTCAAACTTTAAAAAAACTTTTTCTCCTCGCCCTGGATAATTAACTTTACCAAAAAGCACAGTTCCTTTTGGAATTTCACCACCTTCCTTAAATTTTCCACCATACGGCAAAAGCACTTTGTAAAGTTGGCCCATCTCTCTAGTGTCGATACTAGTGAGCAGTTTTCCAATGAGATTTGTTCCAATTGGAATGGTTCCGCTAGTGTCAAATACGTCATCTCTTGCAATGACTTGTTTTGCCTCATATTTGAGGTCCAACTTATAATTTGGTCCAGAATGTAGGCGACGCGGCTTTGGCTTATCAAGTTCTGAAGACTTATCTAAAAGATTCTGCACCTTTTTTGAGTTAGAAGAAGCATCACTGTTCTCAGTTCCGATATTGCTTGAATCAGCCAGAGGTTCCTGAGTCACCTCCATGACGCTAGTATCTTCCTGAGAAAAACGAACAACGGAGAGGAACAAAAAAATAGAACCAACCACACCAGCAAATAAAAGGACACGTTTTCTATCTACGACATCCTTGTTGCCATCCCTTTTTAGAAAAAAAGTCTTGATCTTTCCAATAGGATTTAGATTTATAATAGGCTCCTACTTATGATCTTCTTAACCTCTGATCGTTGATGTCTCATCAATAGTGTAAAGCCAGACTTTTTCTCTAATTTAATGAATATCCTCGCTCTACCTACGTCATGAGATTTGATTTGCCCTCGATCAAAGACGATAGTGACGTTTTTAAGTGACTTTCCTCCTCTCGTTAACCGGAATTGAATCTCTCCAGTTGGAATTGGGGTGTCGGTCTTGTTTTCAAGATCAATCTCCAATATATGCATTCGGCCAAGGGGCTGCTCGATAACTTTTGTTACTTTTGCGGTAACAGACTTCGACTTCAAAATAATTGAAGATGATTTGACTACAATTTTTGACTCTTTTGGCTTTTGTTGCTTCAAAACAAAATCAGATTTCCATGACACCTTAACCAAATCATCAGAACGACATGACCCACAAACATTAAGAATAAAACCATAGGTGTTGTACTCTCCATATACAAATAGATTAGTGGTCGCAATTCCTTGAGGTTGAATAGTTATATCATTTTCGATAAACTCAACCTTGAAATAGTTTTGATTTCCAACAACAACCTTGCGAGGCTTTTCACTAAAACGTAACACCGTAGATTGACCCATTTGAAGAGTAATAGGGACCATTCGTGCAGTATCAACCCTAACTTCGCGGATGACACCAGCGTAAACCGTCGATGTCATGAAAACTAGCAATCCAAATAAAAACTTAGTTTGCATTATGCTCTATTACTCCATTTACATATAAACCACGGGGGTTCCACACTGTACGTGATCCACTAACAATATTAAGAGATATCTGAGTAGGTACAGGGAGTGGAACATTTTCAATCTTTAAAAGCTTATCAAAAGTAGCAATCACCTTGTTTTCCGTCACAGTTACTTTGACGTTGGCCACTGATTGACTCATTTTCTTATCCTTAAATTCTTTGTCTCTAAATTGAATCAAGATGCCCCTAAGTTTTTCATTGAGCCCCTCAGTTGTTATTGGTGCCAATTGAGATGCTGTTAAGTTTGGATTCAGCTCTTCCCAAACATACCCCAGTGAAATGAACTCTTGCACAAACTCCTCAATGTCATTTTCCGTGATTGCTTCGGCTTTGTGTTTCCCATGCAAAAATGTGTGCCTGCCATTTTCCTTTACAACAACTATAGGGTCTCGAAACATAGAAAAAAGCAGAGCCACGGTTAACACAATAGTCACACCTGAGAGTGCGACTCCACTAATACGATAGAGGCGCAATACATTGTTCAAAGCCACCCATTGATCAATGGGCTTAATTTCATCTTCCTTTTTTATATCTTCGGGCATTACTTCTTCGTTTTTCATTTTCTTTCAACTCCTTTGCTTCTTTTGGTAAATTTATTTCTGAATAATGATGCTTCATTTTTTCTAAACGAGGCTGCAATTTTTGAGACATTATCTTGGCTCGCCCTGTAATCGGATTCGTCAGTGGTTTAGAGGCAAAACCAAGCCCATCTTTTGCAGTTCGACCTCCTTTATTCATCCACTTTGCCGCTTGAGATTTAATGGCTGTAGCTGTTGCCATTGTGGGGACGGCAGCAATCGCTGAAGCCGCGCCCTCCATTCCATCATTAATGAGAGACCTCGTTGCTATCGGAATAAACAACATACTGAGACCAATACAGAGATTTAGAACTATCGCCATAAGGTAATCTTCAAGCCCTGTAAATTGAGGGTTCATTGCAAGTTTTAACAACAAAGCTCCCAAAACGGTCCAAAGCACTTTCCATACGATCACCTTAATCAGTCCTTTATAGAGATTTCCCGTTATAGAAGCGGTTTGATTCGGTATATAGGCAAGAATCATTAGCGGCGAAACCACGAAAAGCACAACCCATACAAAATGGGTCAGTGCTTCAGCTACAAAGAAGCCTAGATATGCGATCAAATAGGCTAGAACAGCAATTGCATACAGGATATTCTCTCTTAAATTAAACCAATCACCACTTGAATTTTCATAGTTAGGGCCAAGGTTTTTGAGTACATCCCAAACATTCGTTATTTTATCAATTCTACCAACAATACCATCACCAATCATCCCAATGGTATTAATGACAAAATTTAAGGAAAACAGGAGTAACATGGAGATAACAGCTCTTTTTAAAATAGCTTCTACATTTGGGTTCTCCTGTTCACCCTTAAAAAATTCCAAAATGATAAGCAAAACAACTAGAGGAGCAATCAGAATCCAATAGACAGTCAGCATTTCTGCATGAATGTCTTTTGCTACTTCGACAATATTTGAAAACACTAAAACCTGATAAAACCTTCGCCATGCTTAAAGTTCTTAAACCCATTCCCAAGATCATTGTTAATGCGCTGGTAGGAGGCCACTGACTGTTTGTCACCTTTGTTCGTATGAGCAAACTGTTCGCTTTGCATTTTTAAGCTTTGACTTTGTAATCGTATGAGCTGATTCAAGCTTTTCAATATCATAGCGTTTGATTCTGCTGTCATTCTAACAGCACCTTTTGGAGAAGCATTTCGACTTTGAATCCTAATCATCTCCGAGTTTTCTTCCTGTTTTTGCGAGAAGTCTTTAAATGAATTTATCATTCGTAAACTTTCGGCAATCGTTTGATCGTGGAGCATCTGCATTGCGGAGTCTGGACTCTTTGGTATTTGTCCGTAAAGATTGAGTATCGTGTCGTAAGAGTTTTTAAAGCTTCTCAATTCAGCCAAAATCTTTTCATCCTTAATCGGCAAAGAATCCAAAAGACCAATCGTATTCTCAAGTCCAGCGTTAATTGCCCTTATATACTGCTCGTGGTTTCTCGCATTGTGGATCATCATTTGAAGCTGTTGATACCTACGAATGTTTTCCACTAAAATCTTTGCCAAGTACGCCAACTGGGCTGGCCCCGTTGGATCAAAAAATGCGTATGACTTTATTGGTGCAATTAGCAGGGATACTACAACTATTATTGCAATTCGCCCCTTTATAGCTTGTCTTATGCAACCTCCTTTTGGCTAAAAGCCAGTTTCTTTAAAATTTCAATTTTGGAAAGTTCAGGAAATTTTTTCTCCATTTCTACAATGCGCGCCTTGTCGTTTCCATCAGACGTACATATCCAATAGCTAAGTGGCTCAGGAACGAGCCTTAAAACTGTTTGGCTTTCATCTTGGAGATAGTAAAATTCACTGTATTTACCCTTAACAATCTCCAAACTCTTAATTGCATCCACCTGGGCCTCGTTGAAATCAAAAGTCTCTTGAAAATCCTTCCAGTCAATCTTTCTCTGTCGTAAAATAAAGACACTTGTTGTATTCGGCATCAGAGAATCTGCCAAATTTTTATCTGCCAAAAAATCTTTATAGTTTTGGCTGAGACTCCAAATGCCACTGTTAAATTTCCTCCATGTTCTGTAGCATGTGATAACAAACTGCTTGGCCATTTCTGTTTGAAATAGTCTCTCTGCTTCATCCACAACCAAAAGATAAGGCCTCTCAAAATCTCCAGAAGACATATCCTGAATATAGGATGTCAATAACAACAGCAGAACATCCTTTAACTCGCTGTGAGCGTTGAGTGATTGCACTTCGATTGTTACAAGGTCTTTGGATAGCTTTACGTTAGATTGTCCATCTAAAAGTTTTCCGTAAGCTGTTGAACCAGTCCAACTGTATAGGACTTCTGCATACTTCTTCATTTCAGAAACTTCATGCTTAGCTAGAAGTTCTTTAAGGTTACTGAGTGTGGGAATTTCGCCGTTGACACTTTTATATGTCTTATAAATGGCTTCTTCCAAAAGAGCCTTTTCTCTCTTTGGCAATCCTTTTCGCTCCTCATCTTTAAGCATCAGCTCAAGAACCGCCAGGATAAGTTTTACCTTTGCTGGCGAGGGGGCATTTTCTCCTTTAGGAAGGTCAAACATATTGAGGCAAATTCCAGAATCAAGTTTTAAATCCATGAACTCACCATTCATTACTTCAATAAGCCGTTTTGAAGATGCCCCGTTGTCGATCCAGATTATTCGTGGACGAGGCGTTTGACCACAAAACATCAGCATGAGTTGGCAAACCGTAAATGATTTTCCCGCACCACTGCCGCCAAAGACAATTCCATTCCAATTCGGTAATTCTTTGGCAAAGGGATCAAGCGCAAATAATCCACCTTCTCGATTAGGAAGCAAACAGACAGGCCGAGAGTTGCCGTGCCAGTAGGAGTAAACAGGCATAAAATGAGCGATATTGCTGGATTTCATTTTACGGTGCCGTAGCCCTTCACAAACCCCTGGCATTGCTTTAATAAAAGCATCTAAAGCTGGTAATGTTTCCACTAGACCTTCGGCCTGATTCATCGAACGGAAAGCTTTTAAAACCTCATCTACCTTTTCATCAAGTTTGTTGGCATCTTTATCCCAAATGATGATATTAAAATCCATCGAGTGCAGTTTTTCCGATCCTTCTAATAGCTCAGTTAACAATTCTTCGATGTGTGCTAATTTCGATTCGCTCTCAATGTCGCTGACATTTTGACTACCAGAAGCCATTGAGTGAGCAATCCGTCTTTGAAATTGAAGCTTTCCTCGCTCCTTACTTTGATCTAGGATTTGAATATTTTGACTTATCCAAAAGTGAAACGGCATTTTTGTAAATTCATCTATTATTGAAGAGTAAGTGCTTCCTTCAGGCAATAGATTCAATGTGATTACTTTGAACAAGTAGTCACCGATACTGACGCCATCTTTATTGGCATAAATATCACTTTGCGCCACCTGCTTGTTTAATACCTCTCCAAAAGGATCATTGCTCTTTCTTAGCTGTGAATTACCAATCTTTTCTGAGCGTGAAAAATTCAAATACTGGAAAAGAAGAGTAAACCACTCTTGGCTATCTAACTGTTGTGGATTTAACCGAGCAGAAAATAGCGAAGATTCTATCTGCCTGAGTGCGCGAAGAAACTTTTCTTTGCCCTCTTGATATTCCTTTTTGCCCAAAATTTTAAAGCTCTCGTCTTTCTCAAAAAGCTTTTGCTTTCTATATTGAATCCTAGAGCTACGAACAAAGAGGTAAATTTCAGGCACATAGTAGTTTTTTGATCTTAAATTTCCCTTGATAAACAGTGATCTTGCATCGGCAACATCTTTATACTCTGGAGCAGCCTCTCTCGACTCAATTTCATGTTGATTCACAAGTTCATTTACATCTGAAGTGAGTCTATAAAAAATCTGCAACCTAGTGCCACTCTCACAAGAGACCAAAAGATTTTCGAGTTTTCGGGTAAAACCGTTTATATCACTGGCAGGAAGACAACTAATATCAAATCCTGAAAGCCGAAAACCTGCTCCAAGCGAACCATCTGAAAAAACCATTAAATGCTCATCAAAATGCCAGAATGGCAGGCGGTCTGAAATACTACTCATAAATATGTCTCCTCATTTTTTCTTCTTTTAGCGGGGATTCGCCAGCAGAAAGGAATCCAGGTGTCAGATAAAATCTCAGCAGGTGGACAAGAAAGCTCTCTGGTTTGTTTCGTTTCCCAAAATACAAAATCAGCAAAAGAATGGATGGAAGCACTAATACCAATGGAATTGCTAAACTTGTTTCTCCAAAAAATAAATTCATTATCGCCGCAAATATAAGAACAAATAGAAGATCGGGGGCCTCCAGCCCCGCGATCTTCAACTTTGCATCCAAGTTTCTATGGATTCTTGAAGAATGTAACTCCATTAGCCTCCCGCCGCTGATTGGAACCAGCGAATTATCATGGGGGCAAGAAAGCCAACCATGCTGGCAATCACCACCAAGACCATTCTTCGCTTTGCGCCCTCGTCACCTGTCGCCGCCAAAATGGCCGCATAAATGAGACCTAATATACTGACCGCAGGTAAAATAACTGTGATCAGGCTATTAGTTAGGCTGTTAACTCTCGATTCAAAGCCAGACCCCCCGTAGTTTTGGGCCATAGCCAGTTCAGGAAATAAACTGAATACGGCTGTAACCACTGCTACAAGACAGAGCAAACCAAGGTATTTTTTTGTCATTAATTCGATTTAGTCCTTAATATAAAGAACAAGTGTTTTGAATTTCGACCCGTAGTTTACAAAGACATTCCCGCTAGTTTCTTCGCTACTATAACCTTCGCCCACACATTGGCGTTTTAAAAACTTCCCATCACGCCTTTTAATGACTAACTCCATCCTATAAGTCACACTGTCGCTCTCAGAGCCAAATGGCTTCAAAAAATATTGCTTTTCACTTGGCTCCTCATCAATCTTTAGTAGGTATTCGCCGAATTTTTCATTATAAAATGCAACTCCGGCATGAGTTACTTTTTCATTTCTTGGATCAAGCCATCCAAGTAGCAAGGTTTCAGGTTTTTGATTTTGTTCCATAGTTTCTCCATGAAATTGATAAAAATACTTCCCATAAACCTTCCCATTTTAATTTTATTTGATAGCTCCCATTAAGCAGCACTCTCCAAAGAAACTTCTTTTAGTGAGTTGGCAATATTAACGTACATGTCGTTAACACCGAAAATGTCCCACTCCAGGCGGATTAAACCTGCATTTTCATCGGTGAGGAGAAAACCGACTCCAACTGGCTCCCCCGAATCAAACTTGTCAGACTCAGTATAGAAGATCGTAAAATCGTGAACAGAAAGCGGATCGTTTTCAGCAGCTAGATAATAGTTCCCCTTTGAAAGACTATTGATAAACAACAAACCTCGAACAGAGGACTCATCAAAAGTTGTTCTTCCTACACTGCGGACTTTTAAAACCTTTCCTTTTCGCCCAATGTGACCCTTAAAGACATCATAGATGCTGACTGATTTATGCTGCATAAGCCAGTTCCGCTCTTGAAAAAAGTGGTTGCTCAAGACAATTAGACTTGAGCTTTCTTAACCCTTCATCAATTAACTGGTCTGTCTCATCCCAAGTTAAATTGATTTCTCTTGCCACCTCCAAAATCTCAAAATTATGCCAAAAGCGCAGAGTTAAGGCGACTCTCTGTCTCAATGGCAACTTTCTAAGGAGTGCAACGACAATTTTTTTATCTAAATTTGAGTACATATTCATTTTCTTCCCCCATTGATAAGATCAAAAGAGTGGTGATAATGCGGCTTCTTTGGATACTCCTTTGAAAATTCTAACCTGTGCCATTCCTCCAGTGATCCAGCTTGCTGTGGCAAAAATATTCTCCCGATAAATTTTAAAATAGATTTCATTCTTCCCCCTAAGTGGATTTTACTAAATCGCATTGGCGAACAAGACTTCTTCAGATTCTTTCTTCTTAGCTTTTCTCTTAAGTTCTCTTTCTTGCTGAACTTCTTCAGCTAGAATCCTCACGTGCTCTAAAACTTGATAAGGTTCATCTGTGACGTTGCTGTAATTACAACAAGCACAGTACGTGTGTGTAGAAAACCTCTCCAATGATCGTTCACCACAGCGTGGACAATTTGATGTATCTGCTGATCGACTACTACTCATGTGATATACTCCTTTGTGTTTTGTTTCTTCGTTCCCCTCACTATTTAAAATTGCACGGTTGGTGCCAAAACACAGAGAAGCGTGTCCATCACGTAAGCGACTGAAATTTCAAATGAAATTTATTTTCAAATTCGCAAATACAGATTTTTGTAATCTGCAAAATACAAATTCTTGTAGTAGATTTTATTAATGAATTGAAATTACAAAGAAAATTTGATTACAAGTTTCTGTAGCGATTTACTGAAAATAGGAGGGAAAAATACAAAAAGTTGAAGAGCTAGTATAGAAATATCTATCAGCACAATTCTCAAATTTTGAATAGAATACTTTTAGTGCAATGATATATGTATTGGGATTTCTTTTTGAATAACTTTTGGAATAATGGGTAAGCTCAAAGCTTCACAAGTCGCATAGACAGATCGACTATGCCCATCTGACGTAACCAATAGAGCATGGCCCTGAACATTTAGTTCCTTAACAAAATCAACGCCTCGACCTTCGGATGAACGAAGATCATTATCCACCAGCAATAAAAAGTCCCTGCCAGACCTTCTAAATTCATCAATCTTGGCTTTGGCTTTTGCAAAACCCGTAAAGTGATGAACATTAATATTGTCCCTCTTGATGTCAGCACGATTGAATCTTTGTTGCCATAAAGCGTGAACCGTAGGGTCATCATCTACTACAATGACTTGCATCGCTGATGAAAGAGTAATTTGAGTGGGATATAAAAAATCCTCTTCGGACTCTGGCAACGTCAACGTAACAGAGGTGCCAAAGCCCTCCTTAGAGTCAATTTTCAGTTTACCATCCCAACGATCTAAATTTTCAATTGTTGAAGACAAACCGATACCAGTGCCGTTGGATTTGTTGAATGTAACCCCTGGCTTACCCAGCTCCTTCAAAATATCTGGAGATATTCCTCTTCCATTATCCTTAATTTCAATAGACACCAAGCCTTCATTACTTTCAACAACGGTTTGAATATGTCCTTCATCCAATATGGCCTCGATGGCATTTTTATAAATATTAACAAGGCTTCTCTTAAAGCGGCTAGGTTCGACTTCGCAAAAGGAATGAAAGGCATCACCCACAAATTCAACACTAAATGCAATTCGCTTTTCTTTTCCAAATTTAGCAAACTTCACTTCAGCCACAATTTGATTAATAAGACTCGCAATATGGCTCCTTCTCAAAATATCTTTTGCATCGTCTTCGTCAGCGTCCTCGTAGGAGGCACTATCAAGTTCTCTATCCGTGAGTCCACCTAATTTTGGAATATCATCAATGGTATTTCTAATCCTCTCAAAGACAGATTTTAAAATACCAAATTCAGAGGAACTGCCATTCTGAATCCGATCAGTGGCAGCTTCACCAATAAAAAGTGAAGCTTTCACATCATGCTTAACCTGCGATGCAATTTTAGCAACCTGTGCATCTGAAATAGATTTTCGTGTAATGGCCTCCGCCTTTTTAGCTTTTTGAAGATATTCAGCAAATTTTTTATGGAGAATTTGAATTTCCTTAAATTTCCACTTTTGAGCTGAATTCATGAACTCCGTTGTATCTACTTTTTCCTCAAGGAAACCTGTAAACTCAACAAGTGGTTCTGCAATTTTGTCTGCCAACCGACGGATTCCAAAAATCATGTAGTAGGATAGAATACTGAAAAGAAATGAAATGCCAATAGCTAGATAAAAGATTGAAGCCAGAGGGACTTCATAGCTAAAATAAATTTTTCCTACTTCTTGACCGTGATAATCAATTTCCTTTGATATTAAGAAAAATGGAGTCCCATTTTTCCAAAAGAAAAGTCGGCCTCTTTTATCACCTAACGGAAGCTCTTCTGTTTTGTCTGTGTGGTCATCTGCTAAAAGATTGCCTTTTGAGCTGTAAAGCCACGCATCTTCCAAATTAGGAGTTTTTATCAAGCTAGATAAAAGTTGACGTGGCACATAGTCACCACCAAGGACAATTGGTTGTGCAAGACTATGCCCTAAAATATCCATCACTGAAGTCACACGCACGTAGTGGTTGTAAAATCCTATTGAAATGCCAGTTACGAAAACACTAAAAAAGCCTGCAAAGAAAATTTTGAGAGCCAAACGTCTAGCTCTTCTCTTTGCGTAATGAGAAATAGATGATGAAATGGAAGACTTGATATTAGCTTGCATATTTACACAAGTCTCCATAAAGAAGTCGTCCCACTTCAGAAAACTCCATATTTCTAAAGCTCAAAACTGAATCTTTAAAATCTTTTTCCAAGGTTTTAAGTGATTCTCTAGCAAAATTGGATTCTTGAGACGAAAGCTCTGCATGATTAATATTTCTAAGAAACAAAACCATGTAAGCCAACGCCATTGAAGCGTGAAATGCTTGGATAGCAGGACGATTGCACTTTCTTACATAAGAGTAAACATCCTCATGCAACCCATTTTCTATAATTTGATCTGCGGACTGATAGATCATAAGAGCTTGATGACCTATTTCATGAGCTAAATTAATCGCTAACTGAACGTAAGAAATATTTTCAAGGCTAGGTACACCTAAAAATATAGCTCCTCTTGCATATTGTGAACTAAACCCAACTCCGATTTTTTGAACAGCATTAGGGACTGTTCTCAATGGAACAACGTGCTTTACTAGGTCAACAAAGAGTTGTGACAAAATAGATTGATTTTTTTGAATCAGTTTAAAAGCTTTCTGAAATTTCTCCTCATAATCTTTTTGAACAGGCAAATCTATGGAGATACTTTTAGTTTCTTTTCCATTCAAAAAAACTTGCTTGGCTTCAGGAATTTTGTATGCCCGTGCCAGCACATTGAGAGTTTCACAATTATTTATAAAAAAATTGTCATCCCAAAGAATCGAACTCAAACTTTGGTGGTCACTAAAGCAACACATCCAAGGAGAGTAAACTTTTTCTGAGCGAGAGGAGACTCGATTAAACTCTTCTATAGTTTTCTGTTTAAGTGAAGAGTTTAGCTCTAATATTTTTTCAACTCCGCTCGAATTAAAAATCCATGAACTCATTGTGACCTCTTTAAATTCACTCTGTTCACTAAAAATACCAAGCCCCCATCCTGTTTGCCCACATCTTTTACTCTTTGAGGGTTAATTCCAAATAGAGATCGCCTTTCAAATAGAGGAACGACAAAATGATGATCGTAAACATACTGCGACAAGCTTTTTAGAGCTAAAACCTTTGCATCCAAGGAGGTCGCAGATTCAGCAATTGTATAGAGATTTTCATATTCAGCATCTTTGGGAGGATAGTGAGGAGCAAGTGGCGACTTCCCACGCATCAAACCGAACAAGACCACTGGATCGGTTACATCTGCCCCAAGAGAAATGATTTTAAATAATGTGTCTGAATCGGAAGGTGAAAGAAATTTATCTTTTGAGTCAAAAAATTCTACCTTTAACCCAGCCTCACTCAGTTGCTTATTGAGTAAAGAAATATATTTTCCTAATTTTGGATCGTCAAAAAAACTATTGAACACTGGAATTTTGTAAGTCTTGGATAGATCAAGGCCATGCACCTTAGCTAAGAGCTTTCTTGCTTCTGCGGGATTGTGATTATTCAATTCAGGTATTCGCCCCCAAAAGTGTGAGGCTAAAAATTGAAAAGCTGGTTTGTAAACATCTGTGCCTTTTGCCAATAAACTTCGATCAACGGCTAAGTCAATGGCCTGTCGAAATATTTCTTGGCTTGCTATACTGTTTCTATAATTAAAATAAATTCCTGTGACCGAAGTAGCCTTGTCCGACATAACAAGGGTTTTCCCACTACTTTCGCTATAGGAAACATCTACGTCAGAGGGTCGGACCTTTTTTGATGAGCTAAACAATACTTCGGCTGGGCCATCGCCATACATTTTCTTTAATAAAAGCTTTCCCGATAACTCGTAATTAAGAACTTTATATGGTCCAGCTCCTACAGGGTATCGCTTCCAAGTTTCGTAATCGCTCTTTAATTCTTCTATTGGAACCAAAGAGTAGTAGGTTCGTGTCAATGAGTGAAGAAATGAAGGATTTGGTTTCTTAAGCTTGATAGTTACCGTGGCAGCATCGACAACCTTGACTCCAGTGACCATGCCGCTCTTAAACAGTTTTTTTCCTCTAATGGCTTCAATTCCCTCAATGTTTCCAAAAAATGCCTCGAACCAATTGGCCTTTGATGTAAAAAAACCTCTCAATATTGAAAACTCTAAATCCTGGGCTGTTACTTTTCTGCCATTATGAAAAGTGAGATTATCTCTTAACTTGAGGACGTAGACCTTCTTTTCGTGGTCCCAAAGAAATGATTTAAGTAGCCCAGGCTCAAGATCATAGGCATTTGAGGAATAAATGAGTTGTCCCAATATAGGCGTCAAAACAGCATACAGCGATTGAACAGGTGTCGTTTTTAAAAAAGGTGCCCTTCCATCACTTCCAACATTCACTACAAGAGTGTCTGAAGAAAGTGATGGAGTTGCAAATGCAATTTGACTGGCTAACAATGATGACATAATTACTCCCCATTTCACGGAATCAATCCCTCACCAGAAATTGTGTCTTGCGTATAACTCAAGGTCTTTTCTTAGTACCGGAGTGCTTTTTTCTTTCAAACGCTCCATAAGAAGTTGCTGAGCCTTCAGAGATGGCAAAGTTCCCATTTGTCCGAAACTATTTTGCTGAGCCAATACATTTGCAAAGGTATCGTTCATAACAAAAACTCCCAAATCTTGGTCCTCAGTGACTTCAGCAGAGCTTCTCAGCCCATCTACAAAATCACTTGGCAATCTCGAACTATCTATAATAACTTTACCTAAGTCCTGATCGTAATGAACCGCATTGAACTGAGTGAGATAGCGAAGCATTTCAAGTGTTCGTGGATGAATATTTAATTGTTCAATTTCGTATCCAGCCATATCTTGTGCTTTGACGATACTCGGGTCAATAGCCCCCAACGCAATCAAAGCGAGTATTAATTTCGTGTCCATAACGTGCCCTCCATTTTAGTTACGCTTCCGTTTTCCAATCCAAACCCAACTTCTCTCTTTTATTGAGATAAGTAGTATAAGGAATCTTTGCTAATTCAGCCGCTTTCGGCTTATTGCCGTTAGTTAAAATCAATGCCTTTTCTAAATATTTTCTTTCAATTTGATTTAAAATTGTCTTTACAAACTCTTTATAGGACGGAAATTCTTCAGCACTTCCAATTCGCTCAATCTTGAGACTTGGATCGGCATTTAGATATTCCGCAAATGCCTTAGTTTCTATGACTTCCCTCGAAAGAGCGTAGGCTTGTCGAACGGCACCGTCTAGCTCGCGCACGTTGCCTTGCCAAACATGACCTTCAAGTGTTTTCAATGCGGCTGGAGTAATAGTTTTTATTTCTCCGGTTTCATTGTTTTTCTTATCAATAATGAACTCAACAATCGGAACGATATCCTCCTTGCGCTCCGAAAGCGAAGGCACATAAATTGGCAAAATATTGAGTCGATAATAAAGGTCCTCGCGAAAACGTCCCGCTGATATTTCTTTTTTGAGATTTCTGTTAGTGGCGGCAATAACTCGAACATTAAGCTTAATCGGTCTATTACTGCCAACGGGAACAATTTCTCTTTCTTGAAGGACTCGGAGGAGCTTAACTTGCAAGTCCAAACTCATCTCGCCGATTTCATCAAGAAAAATTGTACCTTCGTTTGCCGCCAAAAATTTTCCAGCTTTATTTTCCGTGGCACCAGTAAATGCGCCCTTCGTGTGCCCAAACAATTCACTTTCAATGAGGTT
This sequence comes from Halobacteriovoraceae bacterium, assembly GCA_020635135.1. Classification (GTDB taxonomy): domain Bacteria; phylum Bdellovibrionota; class Bacteriovoracia; order Bacteriovoracales; family Bacteriovoracaceae; genus JACKAJ01. The sequence continues at coordinate 2,824 of JACKAJ010000001.1, read as the reverse complement.
AGACGGTATCGCTCCACAATTAACAGGAATGAATGGCTTTGATTTTCTAGTCGAATTTAGATGAACAGCTTTAGCAACTTGTTCCTTGCCTACACCAGACTCTCCCGTGATCAGAACATTCTCAGTCGCATCTGAAAACACTTCTACTTTTTCAGCGACTTCAAGGAGCGCATTAGATCGGCCTTTAAGTTTCAAGATGCGTTCAATTTTAGTTTTATTCCTGTGGTATTCGTCTTCAGACAGATTCTTTTTCTTAACTTTGTGTAGAGCTACTTCAGCCAGTAAAAGAATATTATCAGTGCTTTTTTCCTTTCGGTAAAAATGATCAGCTCCAGCGTCTCTACAAGCGGTCGCTGCACTCTTAGTTTCATCAGCAGACAAGATAACGGTATAAATCTCTGGATTTATATGTTTGATTTCTCTAACAACCTTGTCTCCAGGGACAGGCATTTGATAATCAATTATTGCCATTTTAAATTGCGTTGGATAGTTAGCTATAAGCTCAATGGCTTGTTCGGCTGAGGAAAGGGCCTCCACAGAGATATTCTTTTCTGCAAACAAACTTTTGATTGTTGTTAAGCAGTAGGCGTCGTCATCAACGACAATTACTTTCGGTTTCATAGACCTCCCTTCCCTCACCAGCGAGAGCTTTCAAAGCTCCTATAGGCAACGAATGTGCCAAAAACGCCAAAGGGTCATAAACCTTTAGTTTTTAATGATTTGTGGCTGGCAGGTGCAGCAACGGTGAGCTGTGAGCGCAGAAAAACTTGGTGAGCTTCTACAAAAACTTGTAGCGAAAAAAAATCAGAGCCCCCACAAATTCCAGTAACTCTTTAAAATTACTGGCAGATGTCGTATATCTTATTAGGAGCGTTATGACTACAAAAAATTGTAGTTAAGATTCTGAGTTGACTAAACAAAACAGGTTAACCCATTGTTATTAAAAGTTTTTGGCCTCAACTCTTAGAATTACAACTTTTTGTAATCTACCCTCTGGAATTGATTGTTTTGAACATTTTACAGAGGGAAACGGCCAATATATTTGGTTTTCACCAATGAAGAGTTGGCAATGTCCTTGCAGTAGTAATAGTGAGAGCAACTGCATGGGGGAAACTATGAGTTTATCGAAATTGATTTTTGCAGCGTTCATTTGTTCGGCCTTGGTTCTACCTATTGCCAAAGCTAATAGATGTGCCGAGCTGATGAAGGGAGAGAATATGAGTTTAGAAATTGTCCTCACTCAATTAGAGGCATATAACCGAAAAAATTTGGACGAAAACTTTAAGTATTTTGCCGATGATTTAAAAGTCTATCTGCTCCCAGAAGGCAAAGTCCTTTTCAATAACAAGACCGAAGCAAGAGCGCATACCGAAAGAGGAATAGAGTCTGGTGAATTTGCAACGTCCGAAGTTTTAGGCCAAATGCAAAGTGGCTCCTTTGTCACTCTCCATGAGCAAAAGATAAAAGAAGGTGTACCCCGCACAGCAATCATTACCTATTTTGTAGAAGATGGGCTGATAAAGCAGATGTGGATTGCTCCGCAATAGTTTCTATTTTTTCTTTTGCTTCACTTCAAACGGTGGCTTCAATTTTTTATGAGCAAGGGCCAGTTCAGAAAAGAAAATTTTCTCGTCTTCGGTTAACTCTTCACCCGTTTGAGACCACATCAATTGCCCTGGAGTGGGCTTGATTCGTTTGCGTAGTAGGTCTTTGATTTCAGTTAGTACAGTTTCGAGTTGTTTATCGGAAATTTTGAAAACATAGGTTAGAAGACTCTGCCAAGCTTCTATTCCCCCTCTTCCGTGGTAGATCATGCCGTCAATGGTTCCGACTTCAATTCCAGTGGCTTCTTTAGCAGCTTGCTTTTTTGCTTTGGTATCTAAATATGGTCGCACATAGACCATAAAAGCTTTACGCACGTCTGTATTTGAACCATCAGGCTGCTTACTCAAAAAACTGACCTCCTGTGTCTCAATCTTATGTAGTTTTGGGCAAAAAGTCTAAGCCTTTATAAATTCAGGGCTTTTTAACTGCAAATATTACAGTTCAACATTATTAACTTGTATATTTACAGTTATTTGGTTAAAACTGTAATAGTTGCAGTAAAGGAAGTTTGGTTATGAGTGACTTAGAGTCAAAACTAATGCCCGAAGATAAACACTGGCTGTCTGGCACCTACAAAACCACGGAGGAAGCCTTTGTGGTGGCCGAATACTTTGCCAAGTATGTGCGGAAGCGTTGGCCAAAAGGTTCAGATGACAACTCCATTGGTGATCGTGGCCACCTCTACCTTGAGCTTATTGATGTGGATTTCAAACCCCAACAAGAGGTTCCAAGAAAACTTGTACGTCTAGGTTTTGCTTCCGACACTTTACAAATTATTTTGCCGGACCGTGGTTACACCAACGAAGAAAAGGAAACATTAAGAGACTTTTACCAGCAAAAATATGCTCCCATCATCAAAGAATCACACGCTCGTACAAATGCATTGCTGTGGCAGACTATCTCTCCTGAAGAACGAGAAGAAATTCTTTTAATGTTTAACAACAATTCGGAACTAGAAGCAGAGATCAAAAAGGCTATTCGACAAGACATTGAAAAATCAATGCAGGACCACGACTCTAAAGCACTAAAAATACAAACCAGAAAAAATCCATCAAAGGGGGATGGTGATGGCACCTAAAATTCTTGTTGTGGATGACGAAAAAGAGATTAGAGAAGCATTGATAGAGCAGCTAAATGAAGAAGGCGGCTTTTATATAGTGCAAGCTTGCTGTGGAGAAGAGGCCATTGGATTTGTCTCTGAACAACAGTTCGATATAAT